>NZ_LT629734.1:0-2773210 GCF_900104705.1 Agrococcus carbonis
TGACAATGCCCTCGCCGAGTCGACGATCGGGCTGTTCAAGACCGAAGCGATTCGCGACGACTCGCCCTTCCGGACCGGTCCGCTCAAGCAGCTGGAGGACGTCGAATGGGTCACCGCTGAATGGGTCGACTGGTACAACGCCAGGCGCCTGCATTCCACCCTCGGCGACGTCCCTCCCGAGGAGTTCGAGGCCGCGTACTACGCTGACCTCGAAACGCCATCACACCCGGTGCTGGCACCCGCATAGGAGCGGCAGAGAACCGGGGACGGTTCAGGAGGATATGCATGGAAACGACGCATAGCCACGGGTCAAGTGGTGGCACTGGGAGGCGGGTGACTTCCGAGTGCGGCTCGGCATCGCTTTCGGACTCACAGTCACTATCGTTATTGCGCAGTTGATCGGCTCTATCGTGACGGGGAGCCTCGCGCTTCTCACCGACACGGCGCACGCCTTTACTGACGCCTCAGGGCTGTTGGTCGCGCTGATCGCGGCGACCCTCATGCGGCAACCGTCAACGTCAAAGCGAACATGGGGATTCAGGCGCGTCGAGGTAATCGCTGCACTAGGGCAGGCAACGCTGCTGCTCGCCGTAGGCGTGTATGCGGCTGTCGAAGGGGTTCGTCGGCTCTTCGAGCCTCCCGAGATCCCAGCATCCGAGTTGATCGTGTTCGGCGTGGTCGGACTCGTCGTGAACATCATCGCGATCGTGGTGCTCTCCGCGAATCGCGGCGCGAACTTCAACATGCGGGCCGCGTTCCTAGAGGTGCTGAACGATGCGCTCGGTTCCCTCGGCGTCATCGCCGCGGCAATCATCATCTGGACGACCGGCTTCCAGCAGGCGGACGCGATCGCCGGCCTCTTCATCGCCGCGCTCATCGCGCCGCGAGCGTTCCTCCTGATGAAGGAGACCGCGGGTGTACTCATGGAGTTCACCCCGAAGGGGCTCGACCTGGACGAGGTCCGTCGCCACATCCTCGAGCTCGAGCACGTGGTCGCTGTCCACGACCTGCACGCCTCCACCGTTGCGACAGGATTGCCGACGATCAGCGCGCACGTGGTGGTCGACGACGAGTGCTTTACCGACGGGCACGCAGCCGAAGTCCTACAGGACATCCAACAGTGTGTCGCCGGGCACTTTCCGATCGCGGTGCCGCATTCGACCTTCCAGATTGAGACCGCGCGATCAGTGAGCAGGAGGCGACTGGCGTCAGGCATCCGTAGGTGGTGGCGACGCCGACTCGCGCTGCAGCATCCTGGTGTCGGCCTAGCATGGGAGCATGCTGCTTATCGTTGCCGCGCTGCGGCTGTCATCCTCCTGCCTTCCCACGCATCCGTCACCGGCTCGACTCCGGCCAACGGAGACGTGGTCGTGGAGCAGCCGGGCACGTTCAGCGTCGTGATGAACGAGGAGATCCTTGCGATCGAAGGGCGAGCGGAGCCAACGTGATGCAGTTGACGGACGCCGACGGGTTGTTCTACGGCGATGGCTGCATCGCCGTAGAGGGCGGAACCATCGCGCTCGACGCCGAACTCGGTGGAGCTGGCGACTACGCCTTGACGTATCAGCTCGTGTCGGCCGACGGACACGCGGTCGACGGTGTCATCGAGTTCGCGTTCGAACCGGCATCGGGTGCTGAAGGTGCGAGGGGCGGTGAAGCCGCACCAGTGTGTGGAGAAAGCGCTCCCGCGTCGTCGGCGCCCGCTTCACGGGAGACGGGCGACAGTAGTTCATCGAGCTCGCCGGAGGCTATCGCGGCGCCTGATACGGGTGCTGAGGACCAGACGGCAGAGGGAGGCAACCTGCCGCTGTTGGTCGCCGGAGGGGTCGCGGCCGTCGTCTTGGCCGCGGGGATCGTCTTCGCGATCAAGCGCCGCTCTGGCGCCGAGGCCGGCGGAGCCGACCCGAGCTAAGGGATCTCGAGCCGCGTTTCGCGGGTCTGCAACCAGAGCAGGGGGTCGAAGGACACATAGTCGCTGTTCTTCAAACTCGAGGTGCAGGTGCGGTCCGGTGGATCTGCCGGTGCTGCCGACCTGACCGACGACAGTCGACACATCGACGACCTGACCGACTTCGACTCGGATGGACCCCGCCTGCATGTGCGGGTACCAGGACTGCACGAATTGACCGTTGATGTTGTGGTCGACGAAGACGGCATAGCCGCCGCCGCCCGGGTTGTTGCCCTGCCAGACGGCTGAGACGACGCCGTTAGCAATCGGGCGGATCTCCTGCCCAGGGGGAAGCGGGATGTCGGTGCCACCGTGCATCCCACCGGGCCGGTATCCGAAGCCACTCGAGATCGGTAGCTGAGAAATCTGCGGAAACGGAGTCTGCACATAGTCGGTCTCGAGCATCGACCAGGCATTGGGAAAGGCGGGGCTCCCGCCGTAGTAAGTCCCGCGCGCTCCCTGTCCGCGACCACCTGGACTGCGGCTCGTTCCTCGGGCGACATCAGCGCCGCTTCGAGGGGGTCGTTGACGACGATCTCGTCGCGGGCGAAGAGGGTCGTCGCCTCCGCGGTGACGGGATCCAGCGCTTGCACATCCGGTTCGATCTGCGCGACCGCGGGTCTGACTCGGCGGGCAGTTGCATCGCTTGAGCGGGCAAGGACGTGACGACGACGAGCGAGCCGATGAACAGCAGGGCGGCACCGGCGGTCGTCTTCCGCGCGATTCGGCGGAGGCGTCGGGTCGCCGTGTCGGATGGGCGCGTGGGCGAGGCAGGAGGGGCGGGCCGGAGCGGCGATACGCGAGCGGCCCGAATGGTGGGAACATGCTCGCCGCCATTGCCCAGCGCCGCGGCGTCGACGACGATGTGCGAAGATGCGCGCGTCGGCTCGGCCAGCCGGACAGGGATGGCGCGCGCCGTGCGCGTGGCGGCTTCGCGGATGGCGCGGCGGCTCGTGTAGATCGGTGGCGAGCCCTCCGCCACGGTGGCACGCGCGCTAGCGCGAGCTTCCGCCGCGGTCTGCGCGATCTTCGCAGCAGCACGCTCGCGCTCGCGCATCGACTTACGAGTCAAGACCTGAGGCGTGTCTGGCGACGCGCTTTCATGGAGTGCGCCAGCTGACCGGTCGGGTTCTGGTGTCACGCGTAGCTTGGTCCTTGGGTTGGGAACGATAAGTGTCGACATTCGAGACAAGGCATGTAGCAGGTCATGCTCATGCCGTCGTCGCGCGTGCAACCAGTGTCGCCAGCGCAATCCTCCTTCTAAAGTAACGGAACGGTAACGGACGGGCAAGTCTTGACTGCGCGCCTGCAAGGGAGGCGCCGGCGCCAGGGCTGATTCCAGACACGCCCCGCAGGCCTCCGCCGATCTCGACTCTCAGGTGGAACATGAATGTTGATACCTTGGCCAGGCTCGGCTTGGCCGGGCTTGGCTTGAGTCAGCGGGTAGTGCAGCGCTAGTGCTGCCGGACGGGAAGAGATGGCACAGTCTGATGGGCGGGCACTCGGCGCGCGTTCGCGCTGGAGCAGCCTCCGATTCGGCATGGCCGCGACCGTCGCCGTCGGTGCCATGCTTGCGACGTTGATCGTGCCGGGTGTGCCGCAGGCCGATGCTGTCGACGAGTACGGCTTCCCGACCTGGGCGGAGGTCGAGGCCGCCCGCGGCAGTGTGAGCGCCAAGAACCAGCAAATCAGCGAGATCCGCGCCCTCATCGCGCAATTGGAGACTGACGCGGTGGATGCGCAGGCCCTCTCCGACCAGCGCGCTGCCGAGGCGATCGAGGCCCAGCGCGTCTACGACGAGGCCGTCGCGGTCGCCGAGCGGCTGCAGGGCCAGGCCGACGAGGCCACGGTGAGTGCCGAACAGTCACAGCTCGCTGCTGGCCAGCTCGCTGCGCAGCTCGCGCGCTCCGGTGGCACGGGCGACATGAGCGCCGAACTCTTCGCCAACCCCGGCTCCGCCGACACCTGGCTCCACCGCCTCGACATGATGGATCGTGCCGCCGGCACTGCAGACACGCTCTACGAGCAGGCGCAGCAAGATGCCAACGCCGCGCAGGCGCTGCAGGACCAGGCCGCGGTCGCCCGCGACGAGCTCCAGGCGCTCAAGGTCACCGCTGATGAGGCCTACGCAGTGGCACAGGCTTCGGCGATCGCGGCGCAAGAGGCCGTCGAGGCCCAGCAGGAGCGGCGGGTCGAGCTCGAAGCGCAGCTCGAGGTGCTGGTCGAGGACCGTGCCGCGACCGAGGACGACTACCAGGCAGGGCAGCGCCACCGCGCGTGGCTAGCCGAGCAGGAGCAGCTGCGGCTTGAACGTGAGGCGCGTGAGCGCGAGGAGGCCCGCCAACGCGCGCTCGAGGAGCAGCGACGGCTCGCCGAGCAGGCCGCTCAGAACGGTGGCGGGTCCGGTGGCGGCAGCTCCGTGCCGCCGACTGGCCCGAGCAGCAGCGGCTGGGTTACGCCGCACTACGGCCGCTTCACTTCTGCGTATGGTTGGCGTAACGACCCGCTCGGACAGCTGGGCCGCAAGTTGCACGCCGGCGTGGATATCGCCGCCGGCTGCGGTACCCCGATCTACGCGGTCGCCGACGGCACCGTCGCGCTGCGCTCGCGCGACACCTATGGCGCGAACATGCTCTACATCAACCACGGCGGCGGCGTGCAGAGCGAGTACTTCCACATGATCCGCCCCGCGAACGTCTACCCCGGGCAGCGCGTGAGCGCTGGACAGGTGGTCGCCTACGAGGGCTCGACGGGCTACTCGACAGGCTGTCACCTGCACTTCCAGCTGCGCGTCGGCGGCACGCTCACCAACCCGGAGTCGTTCTTGAACTCGCGCGGCGTCTCCCTGCGCTGAGATGTAGGCGCTGCGGCCACGTTGGCATGGCTGCCTGACCGGGCTTGGTCCGTGGCTGCGGCGGGTTCTTCGACAAGTGGGTCGTCTGATGTGCGCGGAGCCGACGAACTCGCGCCTAGAGACGATCGCGCATTGCCTCCTCGAGCTGCTCTTGCGTCGGTGCCCCAGCGAAGCCCTTCTCCGTCGCGTAGATCTGGCACGCCAACCCGCGGACCGGTGTCGCCGGGAACAGATCGGCCTCATTGACCTGGATCGTGGGAGAGCCTCCAAACCGGTTGCTCGTAGCCTCTGCTTCGGTGCGAATCGTCACCGACTCGACGGGTACGTCGGTGACAGCTAGCGTGTCCAACGCCCTGCGCGTACGTGCTTCGGCGTCCGCAGTGTTCGGGCAGTCGTCGAGATGCAGCAGCTGCACTTTCACGCAGTCAAGCCTCCCGCTCGTTCCTCGGGAATGGCCGCCCTTCGTGGGCGGCGAGCTGAGGGCGGCTCCGGCGTTCCCGCTGCTGCGGGATTCCTGCCTCGTCCGAATTCACGAGAAGCAGGCAGAGCAGTGCGACCCCGGCGAGGACGAGGATGTCTGCGACGTTCCCGACGAAGAGGTTCCCGTACGCGATGAAGTCCGTGACGTGCCCGTGCCCGAAGGAGGGCGGGTTCACGAGCCGGTCGACGAGATTGCCGGCCGCACCGCCGAGGATCAGCCCCAGGGTGATGCCCCATCGAGCGCCGCGCAGTCGCGTGGCGAAACCGAGCGTCACGATAACCGCGATGACGGCGGCGACGGTGAACACCCATGTGGCGCCGGAGCCGATCGAGAACGCGGCTCCGGGGTTGGAGACCAACGACAGGCCCAACAGGTCGCCGACGAGCGGGACGCGATGGCCCGGCTGCAACTGGGCCAATGCGAGCGCTTTCGTCCCCTGGTCGAGGATCAGCCCGGCTCCAGCGACGGCGACGGCGATGCCGAGCGCGCGCGGCGGGGTGGCCCTGGACCTGTCCCGAGCTGGCGGTCCGTCGTGCGCCACGGTTGACTTCGCGGCGCTTGTCCCGTCCTCTCGCGCGATCATTAGGCCGCCTTCCGTGTGCGCGCGGCGCGGAGCCCGTTGAGGATCACTATGACCTCTGCGATCTCGTGCACCAGGACGACGGCGGCGAGTCCGAGAACGCCGAAGAGTGCGAGTGGGAGCAGAGCGGCGATGATCAGCAGCGACAGGATGATGTTCTGATTGATGATGTGGCGCCCACGGCGAGCGTGGTCGAACGCGCGCGGGATGAGGCGCAGGTCGTGGCCGGTGAAGGCGACATCCGCGGACTCGATCGCAGCGTCTGACCCGGTCGCTCCCATCGCGATTCCGATGTCTGCGGCGGCGAGGGCGGGGGCATCGTTGATGCCGTCGCCGATCATCGCTGTGCTTGCCTTGCGGGACAGCTCGCGGATCGCCGTCGTCTTGTCTTCGGGGCGGAGCTCGGCGCGTACGTCGTCGATTCCAGCGTGCGCGGCGAGGGCGTGCGCGGTTCGGGCGTTGTCGCCGGTGAGCATGGTCACGCCGACGGCCTGGCCGGCGAGCGTGCGGACGGCCTCTGGAACTTCGGGGCGCAGCTCGTCGCGGACGCCGATTGCGGCGACCGGCGTCCCGTCGCGGTGGACGATCACGACCGTCATGCCCTGCTCCTCCAGTCCAGCGACCCGGCTGGCGAGCGGGCCCGCATTGAGCCAGCGGGGGCTGCCGACGGTGATCCTCGCCCCTTCGACGGTGCCTTCGATGCCGTGTCCGGCTTGCTCGGTCACATCGAGCGCCGCGCGGGCTCCGGGCGCTGCGGCGGTGATCGCTGCGGCGAGGGGGTGCGTGCTGCGCTGCTCCAGCGCGGCCGCCCACTCCAGCGCCTGGTCCTCTGACACGCCGTCGGCGGTGAGGACCGCGGTGACGGCGGGCTCGTTGCGGGTAAGGGTGCCGGTCTTGTCGACGGCGACGTGGCGGATCGTGCCGAAGCGCTCGAAGGCCGCGCCGGACTTGATGATCACGCCGAACTTGCTGGCAGCACCGATCGCGGCGACAACCGTGAGCGGTACGGAGATGGCCAGCGCGCACGGGGAAGCGGCGACGAGCACGACGAGGGCGCGGGTGATCCACAGCTCGGGGTCGCCGAGCAGGGAGCCGAGGAGTGCGACCAGGGCGGCGAGGATCAGCACACCGGGAACCAGCGGGCGGGCGATCCGATCGGCGAGGCGGGCACGGTCGCCCTTCTCGGCCTGCGCTTGCTCGACCAGTCCCACGATCGTGGTCAGCGAGTTGTCCGTCCCCGCCGCGGTCGTCTCCACCTCGAGCGCACCAGCGGTGTTGATCGCCCCGGCCGACACGGCGTCGCCGGGCTCGACCTCGACCGGGATCGACTCGCCGGTGATCGCGGAGGCATCCAGGCTGCTGCGTCCCGAGCGGACGATCCCGTCCGTCGCGATCCGCTCCCCTGGACGGACCAGCAAGATCTGCCCGACGGTCAGGTCCTGCGCCGCGATCTCGGCAGAGGCCCCACCGCGGCGGATGGTCGCGGTGTCGGGGATGAGCTTCAGCAGTGCCCGCAACCCGCCGCGGGCACGGTCCATCGCCTTGTCCTCCAGCGCCTCCGCGATCGAGTACAGGAACGCCAGCGCTGCGGCTTCCTCGACGTATCCGAGGATGACCGCGCCGACCGCGCTGATCGTCATCAGAAGCCCGATACCGAGCTTGCCTTTGAGCAGCTTCCGGATCGCGCCGGGGGTGAACGTCGACGCGCCCAGCAGCAAGCCGATCCAGAACAGCACCAGGGCCGGGATCGTCGCCCCCGACCATTCGCAGAGCAGCCCTGCGAGGAACGCGAGGCCGGATAAGACTGGGACGAGGATCCCTCGATCCGTCCACCAAGGCCCGTTGTGGTCGTCATCCTCGTCGATTGCGGGCCCATCCACTCGGGACTTCGTCACGGACCTCATGCGTCCGCTCGCGCGCAGCAGCCCGGCACGGTGCACGAGGCGTCCACGCACGGCGCTTTTTCATTCACGGCCAGCGTCACGTCCACGAGCGAGGTCAGCGCCGCCGCAAGGTGAGGGTCGGTGATCTCGTAGCGGGTCTGCCTGCCCTCGGGCTCGGCGACCACGATGCCGCAGTCGCGCAGACACGTCAGGTGGTTCGACACGTTCGACCGCGTCAACTCCAACTGTCGCGAGAGCTCGGCGGGGTAGTTCGGGCCCTCGAGCAGCGCCATCAAAATCCGGGAGCGCGTCGGATCGGCCATCGCCCGGCCGAGCCGGTTCATGACGCCGAGACGCGGAACAATAGTCAGCATGCAATGACTATACAGTTATCGGTGAATTCAGGTCGCACCTCTTCGGGTCACGCGACGGCAGCGGTGTCGATCCGATCACCGTCGACGTCCTGCCACGTCCACAAACGATGGCGGTGGAAGTGGCCGCGGCGTGGAGTCGGGTCACGTGTCATCGAGGTCCGCTGTCGCGGCGGCGCGGGCTCTTCTACTCAGGTGATGTCGATGAACACCGGTGCTGAACCTCCGATGTCGACACCGGCGATCACGGTGTTGAAGCCTGACCAACCGCCATGTACGGCGCGTCCACCGCCGATGTAGATGCCGATGTGCGCGCGACCCACCCCGCCGTCTGCGTAGTAGATGACGTCGCCGGGCGAAGCAGCTGACATCGGGATCGTCGGACCGAGATTGAACAGCGAGCTCATTCCCGAGTACGGCAGTCCCGCGGCCCCGATTGCGCGGCGCACCATGGCGACGCAGTCCTGGGAGACGCCGACCTGCGCGATTGCGGCATCCGCGATGACGCTGCCGGTGGCTCCGGCTGCAGTCACGGGCTCCGCCTGCGTGGCGCTCGGAGCTCCGGCACCGTTGCCTGCGGTACCGGTCGCGGCCGCCTGTCCTGCCCGTTCCTGTCGCTCCAGCGCTTCCTCGCGTTCTAGCGTTTCCTCGCGTTCCAGCGCTGCTTCCAGTTCTGCCCGGATCTGGGAAAGCTCTTCGGCGGTCGTGGCCTGGACATCGAGGCGGTCGTCGCTGAGGCCGTTGTCGCCGGCGGTCACGACGCCCGACACCGCCTGTGCGTCGATAACCATGTTCGGGAGCGGCTGCCCGGAGCCGGGGTCGGCGGCGAGGGCCGGCGCCGCGAGAGGTGTTGCGAGGGCAGCGGCGATGGCGATCACGCCGACGCGGCGTACGCCCAGACCGATGGAGGCTCGGGTCATGCGCGGCCCGTTGCGCGAGTCGGTGGAATTGGTGTTGTGGATCGGGCTTGGCACAGGCAGTTTCTCCGTAGGTTCGGGTGCCAGCGGCACAGAAGTCGACGTTACCAATCCGTTACCTACCTGTCACCTTCCGCGCAGAGTTGGCGGCGTGCCGCATGCGATAGCTTGCTCGCACCATTCATAGGAGCGACCAGTACGCTCCAAGTGATGCTCACCCGGTACTCCATGGCTGGCGCTGCCGAGCGCGCTGATCGATCCCAGCGTGGGTCCAAGCTCTCGACACAGAGCTTCCCTGGCCGCAGCAGCCGCTCCACGGTCCGTGGTCTCTTGATCCCGGCGGTCACGGTGAGTGCGCTGGTGCTCACCGGCTGCGGCAGCGCAGCAGGTGTCGACGGCCAGGGCGGCGATGCCGGCTACATCGCGGGCGACGGTATCGTCACGGAGATCGCGCCGGAAGCGCGCGCCGCTCCCGGATCGTTCACCGGCCCCTTGGCCACCGGCGGCGAGTTCGACTCCGCAACGCTCGACGGGGTCGCGCTCGTCAACTTCTGGTACGCCGCCTGCCCGCCCTGCCGCGTCGAGGCGCCCGTGCTCGCGGACCTGCACGCCGAGTATGGTGACCGAGTCGACTTCATCGGGATCAACGTGCGCGATGGCGCCGCCCAGGCGCTGGCCTTCGAGGAGGAGTTCGGCATCGAATACCCTTCGGTGCTCGACGACCAATCCGCTCAGGGCCAGCTTGCGTTCGCAGGCATCGTCGCCCCCAACGCGGTGCCATCGACGATCATCCTCGACGCCGAGGGTCGTGTCGCTGCGCGCGTCTCCGGTGCCGTCACGGACACCAGCATTCTCGCGACCCTGCTGCAGGAGGAACTGGAGCGATGAGCCGGCTGCTCGTGCTGAGCGGTGCCCTGGACCCAGGCGGGGCCGTGCTCAGCGGGCAACTGCTGCTCTCCGTCCCGATCGCGCTGCTTGCGGGCATCGTCTCCTTCGCGAGTCCCTGCATCCTGCCGCTGGTCCCGGGTTATCTGGGCCTGATGGGATCGCTGGTCGGGGAGGAGGGCGGCCGTGCCAGGCTCATCACCGGCGTGGCGCTCTTCGTCGGCGGCTTGACCGCCGTGTTCGTGCTCGGCACCGCCCTCGTCGGCACCATCAGCTCGTTCCTGCTCGTTTGGTCCGCGGTGCTCGTGCGCGTTCTCGGCGTGCTGCTGATCCTGCTGGGGATGGTGTTCGTCGGGCAGTTCCGGGTCCTCCAACGCGTATGGAAGCCGCCGCAACTGAAGGGCGGCGGAATGTGGACAGCGCCAATTGTGGGGATCATCTTCGCGCTCGGCTGGACCCCGTGCTCGGGCCCGACCCTAGCCGCCATCAGCGCTCTCACCGTCACCACCGGTAGCGCCTGGCAAGGCGCCCTCCTCGGCTTCGCCTACGCCCTGGGGCTGGGCATACCGTTCCTGCTGCTCGCGATGGGGCTTGGCTGGATGGGCTCGGCGATGGCGTGGATGCGACGGCACATCCGGGCAATCAACATCGGCGGAGGTGTCACTCTGATGATCATCGGCCTACTGATGGTGACCGGTGTCTGGGACGCGATCATGAACGAGATGCAGGGGTGGATCCCCTCGTATGTCACGATCATCTAGCCGCGATCACGCGGCCGCCACCGACCCGCTGCGCCCGGTCGACCACGTCGATGAGCCAGAGCGCGACGAGCTCGCCTTCGGTAGCGGGCCGAAGCTCGGCGTCCTCGGCTGGCTGCGGTTCATGTGGCGGCAGCTCACCTCGATGCGCACCGCGATCGTGCTGCTGCTGCTGCTCGCCGTGGCAGCGATTCCTGGCAGCCTCGTGCCGCAGCGCTCGAGCGACCCGAACGGCGTCATCCAGGTGCGCGCCGACAACCCCGAGCTCGTCTGGTTCTACGACGCGCTCTCGTTGCACGACGTCTACTCGAGCCCGTGGTTCTCGGCCATCTACATCCTGCTGTTCACCTCCTTGGTCGGCTGCGTCATCCCGCGCCTCATGCACCACTGGAAGGCCATGCGCGCGCTGCCGCCGCGCACGCCCGCCCGCCTGTCTCGCCTCGTCGGCTTCCAGACCGTGGCGGGCGACGCATCCGACCTCGACCGTGCGGATGGGGTGCTCAAGAAGCTCGGGTACCGCACGACGCGCTACGGCGACTCGGTCTCTGCCGAGCGCGGCTACCTGCGCGAGACGGGCAACCTGCTGTTCCACATCGCGATGCTCGCGCTGATCCTGGTGGTGGGGCTCGGCTCGGGCTTCGGCTACAACGGCCAGCGGCTGCTGGTGGAGGGGCGCGGGTTCGCGAACACGCTCTCGAGCTACGACACGTTCACGGAAGGGCAGTGGTTCGACGACGCGACCCTGCCGCCGTTCGCGGTGCAGCTCGATGACCTCGATGTCGTCTACGAGACGAGGAATCCGAACGCCGTGGGCGCGCCGCTCGATTTCACGGCACACGTGTCGGTCACTGAGGGCGGGGAGGCGCGCGACGCGCAGATCAAGGTGAACGAGCCGCTGGACGTCGCGGGCGCTGACCTCTACCTGATCTCCAACGGCTATGCACCGCGCATCTCGGTGCGCGATGCCGAGGGTGAGCTCGTCTACGACGAGTACACCCCATTCCTGGCGCAGGACGACCTGATGACGAGCCTGGGCGTGATGAAGTTGCCGGACGGCCTGGAGGAGCAGCTGGGGCTGCGTGGCTTCTTCTACCCGACCGCCGTGGAGCTCGACACCGGTGCGCTCGCGTCCGCGTACCCAGACATCGCCAACCCCGTGCTGTCGCTGCAGGCGTTTACGGGCGACCTTGGGCTCGACGCGGGCATCCCGCGCTCGGTGTACGCGCTGGAGACCGACGAGATGACGCAGATCGCGGGTGGGGAGTCGGGCACCGATGCGCTGACGATCGCGCCGGGGCAGACGGTGGACATCCCCGGTGGGCTCGGCACGATCACGTTCGAGGATGTGCGGCGCTACGGCGTGATTGAAGTGCACGTCGACCACACGCAGACGCCGGTGCTCTGGATTACGGTGGTGCTGTTCCTCTCCATGCTGGGTTCGCTGCTCATCCCGCGCCGCCGCATGTGGGTGAAGGCTGCGGAAGGGCGGCTCGAGCTCGCTGGGCTCGCGCGCGGCGAGGACCCGACGCTCGAGCGGGCGGTCGAAGACCTCGCAAGACGCATTGGGGGCGACGCTGTCGCCGGTGTTGGCCGGAGGATCGACTAACTGTACGAATTGACCGGTGGGCGGGCGGGCATCGCCAAAGGTTCCCGGACGACCGCTGTGCACCGGGTCAAGCGCGAAAGTGCCGCGGTCTCGGGGGCCTCTTGAAGCCTTGGAGTCGGAGACTGTTGCGAACCACCAGCGCCGAGGAGACATCGGCCGCAATGCTCGGATTGAGGAGACGAAGAGGCCTCGAGCTCGGATTGGACGTAGTCCGGCAGCGTCGAGCGATGGGCACGGGGTCAGCACGACTGCTGACGCACTGGCGCGCCGCTCGAGCGCAGGCTTGGCGGCAGTGCGGTGGCGATCGCTCCCGAGCTGGGCTGTTCAGCTCTGCCGGTCCGCGTCGCTGCCCTGGGCCCGCTGCTGCAGCCGCCGCAGGTACTCGTTGTATGCCTCCGCGTCTTCATCGGCGCGGCGCTGGTCCCGCCCGGCTTGCCTCGTGTCTTGGCGTCGCCATCGTGCGAGCGTCACGATCAGCATCGCGAGCAGCGGCAACTCTCCGAACGTCCATGCCAGAATCCCGGCAATCCCCTGGTCGCGAACCGGGTCGACCTCCCACGCTTCCGGAGCAGCGGCGGCGAAGTAGGGGACGACCGGCGTCGCCGAGAACAGCATCACGAGCCCGAACGCGGCATGAACCTGCATCTCGAGAAACACATCGAACATCCGGCTCGGATACGAGGTCCGGCGCGGGAGCGGATCCGAAGACACCAGCGGCGCGGTGATCAGGATCCCCACGATGAGGAACACGACTTCAAGAAGGATGTGGCCGAACCAGAATCGCAGCACCACATCCGCGACGCCACCGAAGTAGAGTCCGAAAAAGGACAGCAGCATCAACGGGATGACGAGCGCCGGATGCAGCGCGAATCGAGCCGCTCTCGAACGCAATCCACACAGCGCGACTCGGAGCACGGTGTTGCCCAGGCCACGATGCGGTGTGGCGCGCAGGAGCAGGGTTCCCGGGGATCCGAGAACGAGCAACGGGGCGATCACCACCATCAAGGCGAGCTGCTGGAACATGAATATGGAGAACATCAGCCGGCCATAGGCGTCGACGCCTGCGCCCGTGACCACCGCCACCAGCAGGCAGGCGAGCAGGAAGCAGGCGGTGCGCAGCCACGGCCAACGATGTCCGTGCCGTAGCAATCGCACGACCCCCGCCACGTAAACGATGGCGAGCAGAATGGAGATCGTCGGCAACACAAGCGCGGACGAAGAGACCGGGAGCAGGAACTGGTCGAAGCTCGGGGGCGTCAGACCGACGGCGTCGGCGGCGCTCATCGCCGAAGGTCGCGATCTGCTGCGACGGCCCGGCGATCACACGCAGTTCGATGCCGGTGCTGAGTGCATCGTGGGTGGCTCACGACACCCACCACAACTGCGACATGGTCCACTCCTGGTTCGCTGGCCGCGTGTTGCCGCAGCACTGTCCCGGTGCGCCTTCACGAGCGCACCGAGCGCGCGCTGCTGTCCATCCGCGGCTGATCTCACGCAGCTGGCAGCAGGTCTGCGCGCTTCTGGGCCCAGCGTAGTCGGCTCAGGCAAGCCGTCGCCGCGAGGCATCCATCTGACGACCGCGCACTCTCCTGACGAGAGGCAGCGAACTCCGATAGCTGGGGGACTGGACGGCACCAGATTGCGCCGAGAGCCGCTCTCGCTGGGTCTCAAGTCGCGGCTGCGGTCGTGGCGGCTGGTCCGGCGTGACCGCCATCGTCCGTCCCAAGCAGGATTGGAGACGCTCCACGATGCGTCGCTGCAAGTGTTGGGGTTCATGGGGCCCTCAACACGGAAGGGTACAATCGACCCGTGCCCGTAGCTGATCTCGACTCCTACTCGCTGCTGCTCGTCTACTCAGCGATGGCGGTGTACACGCTCGCGTTCATCGCCTACGCGATCGACGTCGCGCGCCGCTCGGCGACAAAGATCGTGCCCGCCGAAGCGCGCATGCCCGTCGGCGCTGGCGCGCCAACGTCCGCGGCCGAGCCGACGGTGGCCGGCACCCCGGGCGCGGCAGCCGGGCGCGGCGCCCGCATCGGTTTCACGCTGACCGTGCTCGCATGGGCGCTCCACCTGGGCGCGACACTGCTGCGCGGGCTGGCTGCCGGACGGGTGCCGTGGGCGAACATGTACGAGTTCGCCCTCACCGGCGTCGCCGTCATCGTCGGCGTGTTCGTGCTGTCGCGGCTGTGGAAAGACCTGAACTTCCTAGGGGTGTTCTTCACCGGGCTTGCGACCGTGTTCCTGGGCGTTGCGACGGTCAACTACTACGTAGCGCCCACACCGCTACCGCCCGCCCTGCAGACGTACTGGCTCGTCATTCACGTCTTCGTCGCGACGCTCGCGACCGGCTTCATGGGCCTCGGCACGGGCCTGAGCATCCTGCAGCTCATCAAGGAGAAGCGCGACAACGGCTTCCTGCGGTCGCTGCCGAGCCCGGTGCAGCTCGAGGATCTCGCCTACCGGGTCGGCGTGATCGGGTTCATCTTCTGGACCTTCACGCTCATCGCGGGCGCGATCTGGGCGGAGCACGCCTGGGGCCGCTACTGGGGCTGGGACACGAAGGAGGTGTGGACCTTCGTGATCTGGGTCGTGTACGCGGGCTACATCCACGCGCGTGCGACGCGCGGCTGGCGCGGCTCTCGTTCGGCGTGGCTGCAGATCATCGGCTTCGCAGCGATCATCTTCAACTTCACGATCGTCAACCAATTCTTCACCGGCCTGCACGCGTATAGCGGGCTTTGACGGTCAGCAATCACCTCCACCGCGAGCTGATCTGTGTCGTGTCCTGGGGGCCAGCGTGGCCAGGCAGGGAGCGGTAGGCAGCTTCGACTAGGCGTTGCAGGCTTGGCCGATTTCGCGTCTTCGTGGCGTGGCGCCGAGGCAGGCGAGGAAGACGCAGCAGCGTCCTGCGCTTCGGGCGAGCACGGGCGGAAGGTAGAGTGAGGAGAGTGCGTACTCGACCCGTTGTTGCTTTCTCGATCATCGCTGCAGCCGCAGCCGTCGTCATCATCGCTTTGCTGCTGGTCGTACGGCCCTGGGAGGGGAACGGCTCGCCGGTCGCACGCGAAGAACCGGTCGACGCTCTTGCTTCCCCCGCTGCACTGCCACCACTCGTGGACGAATCGACGCACATCCTGAACAACGCGGGCCCCGGCGCTCCTGTCGTGGTCGAATTCCTCGACTTCGAGTGCGAGGCCTGCGGCGCCGTGTACCCCACGATGGAAGAGCTCCGTGAGAAGTACGACGGCGAGGTGACCTTCGCTGTCCGCTATTTCCCGCTGCCGGGGCACTCGAACTCTGTCAATGCGGCCCTCGCCGTCGAAGCTGCTGCACAACAGGGCGCGTTCGAGGCGATGTATCAGCGGATGTTCGAGACGCAATCCGAGTGGGGAGAGAGACAGGCCTCGGAAGCCGACCGATTCCGCAGCTACGCCGAGGGCCTGGGCCTCGACGTGGCGGCCTACGACGCCGCCGTTTCGGACCCTGCGACGCTGGCCCGCGTCGAGCAGGACTTCCAGGCCGGCGCCGAGCTCGGCGTCGACCGGACGCCGACGATCTTCGTCGACGGCGAGCGGCTGGAGCTATCGCAGCTGAGCGACATCGAGACGGCGATCCAAGCAGCGATGCCGCAGTAGGCACTTCCGGTTTCATGTCCGGAATTCCGTGACCACCGCAAGGTGGGACCCTCAGCGCTCGTGATACTCGGACTCAGAGATATTCGCAGATCGTTTCGGGTGTGCACGCCTCTGGCGGTGTCTGTGCCGCATGCCCGCGGAGCTCGGCGACACTCGCCCGCAGGAGGCTGAGCTTCGCGAGCTGTTCATCGATCTCAACCAGCCGTCGGTCGAGGAGATCCCGAACATGACCGCATGGTGAACCGCCAGCGTCACGAACATCGAGGATCGCCGCGGCCTGTGCGAGGGTGAGTCCTGCCGCTCGGGCCCGACCGATGAACTCGAGCCGCTGCACTGTCTCGTCGCCATAGTTGCGGTATCCGGCGGTCGTGCGCTCCGGAGGCTGAAGCAGCCCTCGCTCCTCGTAGTACCGCAGCGTCGACGGTCTCGTCCTCGCCTTCTCCGCGAGCTCCCCGATCCGCATCGTGACTACGCCTTCCGCCGCCCGCTTGACCTTCAAGCATGCTTGAAGGTCCATTCTGTCGGATGAGGCGGCATGAACGACCCGGTTCCCAGAGGAGGCAACATGGCACGGCACGGCGAGTTTGACCTTGCAGTGATCGGCACGGGCGGTGCGGCGATGTCCGCGGCGATCCACGCTCGACTCGAAGGGGCGAGCGTGGTCGCCATCGAGTCGGGAACGCTCGGTGGCACCTGCGTGAACGTCGGCTGCGTGCCCTCCAAGACACTCCTCGCCGCCGCGCACACTCGACATGCCGCCCGATCGAACCCGTTCCCAGGCACCCCCACATCCGCCGGCGAGGTTGACCTGAGCGCGCTCATGCAGCAGAAGGACGAGTTGATCGGCATACTTCGCCAGACCAAATACGCTGACATCGCCGCCGCCTACGGGTTCGACATTCAGTCCGGCGCCGCGACGTTCACTGACGCTGCAACACTCCTCGTCGACGGCCGACGAGTTCGTGCTAGGTCGTATCTGGTCGCCACCGGAGCCGAACCGCACGCCCCGGCCATCCCCGGTCTCGAGCAGGTGGACTACCTCACCTCGACCACGGCCATGGAGCTGACCGAGTTGCCCGCTTCGCTCGTGGTGATCGGCGGCGGCTTCGTCGGCCTCGAACAGGCGCAGCTCTTCGCCCGCCTCGGGGTCGAGGTCACCATCGTCGGCCGGCTCGCTCCGCACGCCGAACCCGAACTCTCCTCCGAACTCCACAATGCCTTCCTCGCCGAGGGAATCGCCGTCATCAACGACCGAGCCGTGACGATTACCCGGAACGGCGACCTGGTGCAGGCGATCACCCGCACCGGCAAGGCGGCCACCGGTGGACGAATCCTCATCGCCACCGGACGCGCACCACGCACTGACGGGCTCGACCTCGCTGCGGCGGGCGTCGCGAGGGACGGCCGTGGCTTCATCATCGTCGACAAGGACCAGCGGACGACGAACCCGACCGTGTTCGCCGCCGGCGACGTGACCGATGTGCCGCAGTACGTGTACGTCGCCGCGATGGCCGGGAAGATCGCAGCCCGCAACGCGCTCGGCCGCCACGAGCAGGTCGACTACACCGGGATGCCCTCGGTGTTGTTCACCTCACCTCAGCTCGCCTCCGCCGGGATGACCGAAGCCGAAGCCCTCGCCGCGGGATACCGGTGCACCTGCCGTTACCTGCGACTGTCCGAAGTGCCCCGAGCCATCACCAACCACAACACCCGCGGCGGCATCAAGATCGTCGCCGACGCTGACACCGGCCGAGTCCTCGGCGTCCACGCCCTCGCCGAGACCGCCGGCGAGATGATGCTCGCCGCGACCTACGCCATCACCGCCGGATTCACCGTCGCCCAACTCGCCGACATCTGGGCCCCGTACCTCACCATGGCCGAGGGAATCCGCCTCACCGCGAACCTCTTCCGCAACGAACTCCCCACCTCCTGCTGCGCCTGAACGCTACCCAAGTGGTTCTGAATCAAGTCGCCGTGCGAGGTCGTCGACTGCTCGCTCGAGCGCGGGATCCTCGCCGCGGGCAAGCCCTGCGAGTTCGAGCCCGGCTGGTGCCGCCTTGACCCACAGGCGGCGACGCGGGATGAGCAGCGAGCCGATTAGCGATGCCACTCTCCCAGATCTGCGCACAACTCGAAGCGGAGATGGAACGAGATGAACAGGCCCCACAGGCACCGACGGCCGGCACCGCACGCAACGGCGCTGCAGCGCCGAGCGCGGCACAGTCCGAGCCACCCGACAAGCGTACCGCCGGCGCAACGAGCAACCGGGCTGCGCCGACGGTGGGCCGGGCCAGGGATCCGCTGCATGTCCTCGATCTGCGCGACCTCTGCTTCCGCGTGACGCAGAATGAGCATAGGATTTCGGTATGCCGAAAATCGTGCGCGAAGAACGACAAGCACAACCCGTGACGCGTACAACGCGGCAAAGATCATCAGCGCCCCGGCTGGCATGGCTGTTGGGACCCGCGCTGGTGGCGGGGGTCGCCTATCTCGACCCCGGCAACGTGGCCAGCAATATGACGGCCGGCGCGCGCTACGGGTATCTTCTGGTCTGGGTGGTGGTGCTCGGCAATGTCATGGCGTGGCTCATCCAGTACCTCTCGGCCAAGCTCGGCATCGTCACCGGCAGCAGCCTGCCGGAGATGCTCAGGGCACGCATCCGCAATCCGTATGTGCGCCGTGCGTACTGGTTGCAGGCCGAGTTGGTCGCCATGGCGACCGATATCGCCGAGGTGATCGGTGGTGCCGTCGCGCTGAATCTGCTGTTCGGCATCCCGCTGCTGTGGGGAGGAATGATCACCGGAACCGTGTCGCTGGTGTTGCTCGTGGTCCAGTCCCGGCGAGGCGCACGCAGCTTCGAATTCGTCGTCATCGGACTGGTCGTGATCATCGCCATCGGCTTCTCGTTCGGAGTGTTCGTCGCGCCCCCGGACCCGGGCGGTGTCGCAGCCGGCCTCCTGCCTCGGTTCGAGGGCACCGACTCCGTGCTGCTCGCGGCATCCATTCTCGGTGCCACGATCATGCCGCACGCGATCTACGCGCACAGCGCCCTGGCTCGAGATCGCTTCGCTCCATCGCAGCCGCAGGTGCGCTTCAACGTTCCCCTGGAGGAGCTGCGAGGCATCTCGACCCGACGCCTCCTGCGTGCGACGCGCTGGGACGTCAGCGTCGCGATGCTGATCGCTGGCACCGTCAATCTCTGCATCCTGTTGCTGGCGGCCGCCAACCTCGCTGGCGTTCCGGGCACCGACACCCTCGAGGGCGCCTATGCCGCACTACGGGATGGAATCGGGCCTCTCGTCGCGACCCTCTTCGCAGTCGGCCTGCTCGCCAGCGGCCTCGCGAGCACCTCAGTGGGGGCGTACGCCGGTGCTGAGATCATGCATGGACTGTTGCACGTGCGCATTCCGCTTATCGCTCGACGCCTCGTCACCCTCATCCCTGCGCTCGTGATCCTCGCGCTCGGCGTCGACCCCACCCTCGCGCTGGTGCTGAGCCAGGTCGTGCTCTCGTTCGGCATCCCCTTCGCGCTCATCCCGCTCGTCGCCCTCACCGCCAAACACGAAGTGCTCGGCGAGTTCCGCAACCGCGCGGTGACGACCGCAGCCGGGATCGTGGCATCCGTCGCTCTCATCGCACTGAACGCGATGCTGCTCTGGCTGGTCGCTTCCGGCACATGACGGTGCGACCGGATCAGTGCGCCGAGGTTCAGGGCCTTGCTGCTTGCGGCGGGAGCAGTCGGGGGATCAGCTTGACGTAGATGGCCATGCCGATGAGTTCGACGAGGGTCTGCGTCACGATGGCGGCAGCCGCGAGCCGGAGGTCTGGCGGAAGCGCGAGGGCGAGTGGGAGGACGACAAGCGAATTTCTGGTCGCACCGCTGAACACGAGCGCCCTGCTACGAGGGACGTCGAGGCGTGCAAGCCGCGCGACGCCGACACCGAGGGCGGCCATGACCGCAAGGAACGCGATGTAGATCGGCACGAGCTCAACCAGCAGGACTAGGTCGCGGGCGATCGCCGGCGTCTGCGACGCGATGACGACGAGCAGCACGAGCATCGTCAGCGGCACCATCGCGTGCAGCGCGCTGGCCGTGGCTGCGGCGGCGAGACGCACGCGCCGCGCGGCCCACTGGGTGAGCGTTGCAGCGCCGAGCGGGATCAGGATGAGGAGCACCATCGCCTCCATGAACGGTCCCGGCTCCACGCTCTCGGTCGCAACGGGGCCCGCGATGATGAACAGGTAGAGCGGCAAGAGAAGCAGCTGCACCACCATCAGCAGGGGAGTGGCAGCGAGCAGCCGCTCATGCGCGCCGCCGGCTGCGCCGGCGAACACGATCACGTAGTCGACACACGGGGTCAGCAGCACGAGCAGCACGCCGACCAGGAGCGCATCATCGTGCGCCACGAAGCGGGAAAGGCCGACGGCCACGACGGGCACGATGACGAAGTTCAGCACCAGCAGCGCGGTCAGGAATCGCACGTCGCGGAACCCGCGCGCGATCTCCGCAAAAGGCACCCCGAGGAAGGTGACGAACAGCAGCGCGGCGATGGCCGGGTTGATCGCGACCGCGAGCCGCTCGGAGCCCGGTGCCAGCAAGCCAAGCGCGATACCGGTGACGATCGCGGCGAGGTAGAAGAGGACTTGCTGGCGTTCCATCCATGACGCGAACGTCGGCGTGCTACTCGTCATCTGGCGAGTGGGCCGGAGTGCTCGGCGACCTCTACAACAACACCGGCTCGCGCGAATGTGCGCGAACGTGTTCCGCGCGTCAACCAGCAGGCACCCACGTACCTAAACCTAATGCTCGTAGCGGAGGACCTCTCGTGCCCACACTGACGACTCGACAAACTGCTTGCCGAGCGGAGCCACGATCGCTCGGGTGCCAGTCGTGTGCCCTGTTCTCGGTCGACGCTCACGGAACTCAAGGCTGAGATCGATAGCCTCGGGGCGACACACGCGAGGAGCATGGTGACCGATCAGTCCGCCCAGCCCTGGGATCACTCGCAGCAGGCGCAGCAGCCTCGGCCTTCCTCCAATCGGCGGATGCCGCACGGCCAGCAGCCCGCTGAGACGCAACCGCCGTGCGGCCGGCAGCCGCCTTACGGCGATGCTCCCGTCGGCTCAGCAGCGCTCGGTTACGGATACTCCGGCGAAGGCCAATCGCCCCATGGGCGGGCGCCCTACGGTCAGCCGCAAGACAGGGACGCCTTCCCGCGGCAGCTGGGCTTTGCGATGCATCCGCCCAAGAAGCCGGCACTGCTGGCTGCCACGCTGCCGATGGCGGGGAAGTCCTTCGCGCTGGTGCTTCAGCCGCTCGAGCAGCGCGTCGGTCGCTGGTTCCTGGCATGGGCGATCGCGATCGGCTTCTTCTTCGGGGGCCAGATCATCTCGCTCGCACTACTGATGCCGGGCATGGTCGCCTTCTTCCTGCAGCTCGACCCGACCGCGGCGCCGACCGACGAGGCCGAGCTCACGGCCGACCTGCTCGCCGAGGTGATCGGCTCGCCGCTGGGCATGGCCGGGGTGAACATGGCCTGGGCCGCGATGATCCCGGGCGTCATCGTCGCGTTGGCGGCGTTCGGCAAGGGCGCGGCCGGGTACGCCTCGAGTGTCGTCGGTCGCTGGCGCTGGGGCGCTGTCGGCCGCTCGGCGCTGCTGATCCTCCCCATCTTCGCGATCTACATCGGCGTCTCGCTCTGGATGGACCCGAGTGTCGAGTGGCAGTGGGATCCCAACTGGGGCCTCGTCGCGGTGGTGTTGCTGACCACGCCGCTGCAGGCGACCGGCGAGGAGTTCACATTCCGCGGGCTGCTGCCGCAGCTGATGGGCGGCTGGCTGCGCCACCGCTACGTGCCCGCGCTCGTCATGCTGCTGCCGGTGCTGACTGTGATCGTGCTGCAGCCAGCGACCTGGTACCTCTCGCTGCTCGCGCTGGTCGCCGCGGCGGTCGGGCCATGGGTGCTGCGTGGACCGCTGGGGAACGCGGTCTGGACCGGCCTTGCGACCGGGCTGCTGTTCGGCGCGATGCACACGCACCCGTCGATCGCGGCGACGCTGCAGCTCTCGCTGGTCGGCTTCACCTGCTCGATGCTCACCTACCGCACGGGTGGGCTCGAGGCGGCGTCGGTGCTGCACACCGCCAACAACGTCTTCATCATGGTTCCGCTCGCGCTCACCGGTGTCTCAGCGTTCTCATCCGCGCAGCCGGTCGCCGGCGAGGACTGGCTCTCTTTCGGTATCACCGCGCTGGCGCTCGGCCTCGCGTACCTCGCGGTGCACTTTGCCATGCGCGGGGCGCAGCGGTTTACGACGGGGGCGCCTGCTGCCGACTTGCTCGTGTCACAGCCGCGGCCGCCAATGGCGGCACCCGTCGTGACGCGCTGAGCCGCGTCGCACGCTGCCGAGGATTCAGCGATGAGCCTCGTCGCACGCTGCGAAAAGATTCGGCGCTGACCGGTGTCTCGAGCGACCTATGCATTGGATACGGGTGGGTGCGACGTCACACTTCGCGTCCACCACGTTCCTCCTCTGGTGCTCACCGAAATGCGCGACGGGCGGGCGAGGCGCCAGCACCAGCGAGCACGGTGAGCAGCGCTGCGATCGCGATGGCGACCTCGATCCCGCGGCCGAAACGGATGGCGGGCGTGACCGTGGCGGACAGCGGTAGCGTGGCGACCATCGCGCCCGGCTCGTACTGCGGCAGGCGTTGCAGGATGCTGCCGTCCGCGAGCACGATCGCGCTCGTGCCGACGGTGGAGATCATGACGAGCGACCGTCCACTCTCCATCGCACGCAGTCGCGCGATCGCGAGCTGCTGCACGTTCTGCGCACTGCCCTCGCCGAAGTCGGCGTTGTTCGACGGAACCAGGATCAGTTGCGCGCCACGATCGAGGACCATCTCGCGGGCGAGTGCATCATCGACGACGTCGAAGCAGATGGCCAGGCCCGCGCGGACGCCGCCGACATCGAAGACGTTCGCGCTGGCGGGGTCGATCGAGAAGTCCCGGGGGATCAGATCGAGGAAACCGAACGCATCCAGCACGGGGGCGAGCACGGCACGGCTCGGGAGGTATTCGGCAAACGGGACCGGGTGTCGCTTGTGATACACCGCGTCGACGCCTTCATCCCAGAGCAGCAGCGAGTTGTACGTCCGCGTGCCCTCGGTCGTCACCGCTCCCAGGATGATGGGGGCCGTGAACTGCCGCTGCAGGTCTTCCAGCAGCGCGATGGTCTGGGGGTTCGTCTGCGGCTCGCGTTCGCCTGCGTTCTCGGGCCAGACGAGCAGATCGAGATTCTCGCCGTCGAGGAGCGTGGTCGCGGCGGCATGCTCGGCGATGATCTGGCCTGGCTCGTAGGGGGCGAGCAGTCCTGCCTCCGACGCCCCCTGAGCAGCCCCCACCCGGATGGTCCCGTCGTACTCGACGGGGACGGCGGGCACGAGCGCGAGGATGGCTGCGACGGCTACGGGTGCGACGGCGCGGCGGGTCACGTGGGCCCGGGAAGCGGACCTCACCGTCACTGCGGCTGTGGCGCCGAGCAGGGCGATCGCGAACGTCAGGCCCGCGATCCCCGCCCAACCGACGACAGGTCCGAAGGGGCTGTCCGCCTGGGAGTAGGCGAGCCGCCCCCAGGAGAACCCACCCCAGGGGATGGTGGATGCGAGCAGCTCGCGCGTCGTCCACACGGCGGCGAGTCCGATGGTGGCGAGCACCGTCGAGAGCCACCTGGCTGCACGGACGAGTCGCCACACGGAGGCGCTCGCGATGCCGCCGAGCCCGAACCACGTCGCCATGACGATGGTGAGGCCGAGCAGCGGCGCGGGTCCGAGGTAGACCGTGATCCATGAGATGTGGACGGCGTACTGGGTCGCGCCCGTGATGAACCCCAACGCAAATGCGGCTCCCGGGGTGCGGCCGCGGACGGCCAGGAGTGCCAGGGCGACCCCGACCGGGGCGAATGGCCACAGGTCGTACGGCGACCCGGACGCGGCTATTGCTAACCCGCCGCCGGCCGCCAACAGTACCCGTGCGAGATGGACACGCGCCCGGTCGTCCTGGCCGAGAGTGGCGGCAACCCGATCGTGGCCGCTCACGCGGATGCGAGCGTCCGGACCGCGGGCGTGACGGATGCCGAGAGGATCGCTGGCCGCCGGGCGGCGAGCACGCCGTTGAGGATCACGATGGCCTCCGCGACCTCCTGGACCAGCACGACACCGCCGAACCCGAGCACGCGGGAGAGCGCGCGCGGGAAGTGGATCACGGCGATGAGCAACGCGAGGACGATGTTCGCGGCCCTGATGAGTCGGCCGTGACGCGCATGGCGGATGGCGGCGGGGATCAGTCGCTGGTCGCGGCCGGTGAAGGCGACGTGCGCGGACTCGATCGCGGCAACTGACCCTGTCGCGCCCGTCGCAATCCCCACGGTCGCTTCGGCGAGTGCCGGGGTGACGTTGATCCCGTCACCGATCATGGCCGTCCAGCGCCGCTCATGCCTTCGAGTGTGCGCTACGACAAGTTCGTGGACAGGTTGCGACACACGTGCGACAAGAACGTGGGATTACGACCACCTAGTTGGATCTGGGCGAGGGCCGTCGGCGTCGTTCAGGAGTGCTGGCGCGGGCGCGGGTCGCCCCGTGATGTGTTCCCAGCGAGTTATGGCATCGGCGTAGCGTCCCCAGCGCTGAGCAGTCCATCGATCAGGGACTACAGGGTCTCCGGCTCGCCGCTCCTGTTCGGTGAGCCAGCCGGTCTGTGGAGCGCGAAGTCGATGATCTGGTGTGCGAGAGCGCGATCGTCCCTCGTCTCGCTCGCACATGGTCGAGGGTTCCCCCGCCGCGTGAGGAATCTGTCGCCAGCGGGGTGCGGAACGGTGCACCGGGCGAGGGTGAAGATGCGGAAGCGTTGGTGGGGAGCGCCGACAAGGGAGGTCGGTAGGCCGACCCATTGATGGCGAGCTGGTCACCTGCCAGGTGCACGACTCCGACACCCGCCCAGAGCCCGCCCTCGTCGGTACGGGCGGCACCGCCCGGAGCCGCCCTTTCCGGTCTTCGCTCCGACCACCGCCCGAGGTCACACGCGTCTTGCAGATCGAGGTGGTGCGGGCACTACCGCGTCCGAGATCACCGGGTGCGGGTGCTCACCTACCCGGCAGGAGCGGAGGTGAGCATGACGGTTTCGATGCGTGTGATGTCGGCGGGCGACGGCTACAAGTACCTGCTCAAGACGGTCGCGGCTGCCGACGGCAACAGGCCGCTCTCGACGCCGCTCACTCGCTACTACATGAAGGAGGACACACCTCCTGGTCGCTGGATCGGCGCGGGAGTAGCGGCCCTCGGCAAGGGCGAGATTCATGTGGGCGACCGAGTATCGGAACACCAGCTCCAGCTCCTGATGGGGACCGGCCATGATCCGATCACCGACGAGCCGCTCGGGCGAGCGTTCCCGAACTACAAGAGCCCGGAAGAGCGGATCGAGGCGCGGATCGCTGACCTCGAACCGACGACGACGCCCGGCGCCAAGGGCGAGGCTGTCGCGCAGATCGTGGCCGAGGAGACTACCCGGAGCACACGGCGTGCGGTGGCGGGCTTCGACTTCACCTTCTCGATCCCGAAGTCCGCGTCAGTGTTGTGGGCGGTCGCCGATGCCGGGGTCCAAGCGCTGATCGCGGAGGCGCATCATCGCGCGGTTGCGGAGGTGGTTGCGTTCATGGAGCGCGAGGTTGCAGCCACCCGTACCGGCGCAACCGCCGGGGACGGCGCGGTTGCACAGGTCGATGTCACCGGGCTCATCGCGACCGCATTCGATCACTTCGACTCCCGCGCCGGCGACCCCCACCTCCACACGCACGTCGTCATCAGCAACAAGGCCAAGACCGTCCTCGATGGCAAGTGGCGCTCGCTCGACGGCAGACCGATGCACGCCGCCGTCGTCGCGCTCTCCGAACTACACGAAGCCGTGTTCGCCGACCAGATGACCCGAACATTCGGCGTCTCCTGGGAAGCGCGCGAGATGGGCCGCGACCGGAACCCAGCATGGGCGATCACGGGAGTTCCGGAAGGGCTGGTCACAGAGTTCTCTACCCGCGCCCGCCACATCGACGCCGAGAAGAACCGGCTCATCGCCGAGTACGTCGCCCAGCACGGACGCCAACCATCGAACGCGACGATCCTCAAACTGCGAGCCCAAGCCACACTCGCGACCCGCCCCGAGAAGCAGGTCCGATCCCTTGCTGACCTGACCGCCGAGTGGCGAACGCGAGCGAGCAAGACCCTGGGCCAGGACGCGACGTTGTGGGCGCGCGAGGTCACCGACAACGACAAGCCGATGCTCCTGCGTGCCGACGACGTGCCGCTCGACGTGATCAGCGAGCTGGGGCGTACGGTCGTCGCGGTGGTCGGTGAGAAACGGTCGACCTGGCGGCGATGGAATCTCATGGCCGAGGCATCCCGGCAGACGATGGGGTGGCGGTTCGCCACCATGCAGGACCGGGAAGCGATCGTCGCGATGATCGCCGACGCCGCCGAGCTCGTCTCGCTGCGGCTGACGCCACCTGAGCTCGCCACCTCGCCGGTCGTGTTCCGTCGCCCCGACGGCACCTCGGTGTTCCGTCCGAAGAGCTCGACCGTATTCACCTCCGAGTCCCAGCTCGCGGCCGAGGACAGACTCCTCGAACGAGCGGCCAACCTCGGCGGGTCGACGGTGACGCTTGCCACGGTCGAGAAGATCACGTACAGACCCGACGCGGACGGTCGGATGCTCGGCGATGACCAAGCCGATGCCTTGACCCGGATCGCGGTGTCGGGTCGGATGCTCGATATCCTCGTCGGTCCCGCGGGGGCGGGCAAGACAACCGCTATGAACGCGCTCCGCCGCGCGTGGGAAGCCGAGCACGGCTCCGGGGCCGTCGTCGGGCTCGCGCCATCAGCGGTCGCCGCCCAGGTCCTCGCCGACGACCTTGGAATCGAGACTGAGAACACCGCGAAGTGGTGGCAGAACCACCTCGTCCACGGCACCACGTTCGAGGCGGGACAGCTCGTCATCATCGACGAAGCCTCCCTCGCCGGCACCCTGTCACTGGACCGCATCACACACATCGCTCAAGACGCTGGCGCGAAGGTGCTGCTGGTCGGCGACTATGCCCAACTGCAATCCGTAGACGCCGGCGGCGCGTTCGCGCTGATCGCCAGGGACCGGGCCGACACCCCCGAACTGGTCGACGTTCACCGCTTCACCCACACCTGGGAGAAGACCGCCTCGCTGGAGCTACGCCACGGACGCACGGCGGCTATCGACACCTACCTCGCCCACGAGCGCATCGCGGAGGGCGACGGCGAGGCGATGGCCGACACGGCCTACAACGCCTGGCGTGCCGACCGGGACGCCGGGCTCGTCTCTGTGCTGATCGCCGAGACCCACGAAGACGTGACCACGCTGAACGGTCGCGCCCGCGCCGACCTGATCCTCAGCAAGACGCTGAACCCCGACCGCGAAGTCGAGCTGCGCGACGGCACCGCCGCAGGCGTCGGCGACACCATCATCACCCGACGCAACAACGGGAACCTCCGCACCCTGGCCGGGCGGGACTGGGTGCGCAACGGCGACATCTGGACCATCACCGCCGTCGGCGACGACGGGACCGTCGCCATCGCACGCGACTACGGGGCCGGCACAGCGGTCAAGGAAGACGGAACCATCACGTCTCGCAGGCGTGGCCGCAGGTTCGGTGGCAGCATCGTGCTTCCAGCCTCGTACGTAGGTGAGCATGTCGATCTCGGCTACGCAGTCACCGCCTACCGTGCGCAGGGCATCACTACGGACACGGCGCACGTGTTGGTCGAACCGACCTCGACGAGGGAGACCTTCTACGTCGCGATGACACGAGGGCGGCACGCGAACCACGCCTACGTGACTCTCGACCGCGCCGAAGACCACGGCCAGCCACACCCGGGCGACGACCCGCATGCCACTGCGCGAAGCGTGCTCTACGGCGTTCTGCAGCACAGCGCGGCCGAACTCTCTGCGCACGAGACCATCGTGACCGAGCAGGAGCAGTGGGGCTCCATCGCGCAGCTCGCCGCCGAGTACGAGACCATCGTCGCCGCAGCCCAGCACGACCGTTGGGCCGCTCTCGTCCGCGGCTCCGGGCTTACCGCGGAACAGGCCGAGAGCGCCGTCGAGTCCGATGCGTTCGGCCCGCTCGCGGCTGAACTCCGTCGTGCCGAAGCCAACCATCACAATGTCGAGGCGCTCCTCCCGCGCCTCGTGGCCGCGCGCGGATTCGGCGACGCCGACGACATCGCCGCCGTTCTCCACTACCGGGTCGACCGGGCGACCGCGCGTCCCGCACGCTCCGGCAGGACACGCAAGCCAGCGCGACTCATCGCCGGCCTCATCCCGCAGGCGCATGGTATCATCGACGCCGAGATGCGAGCAGCCCTTGACCAGCGAGAAGCGCTGATCGAGGCCCGTGCCGACGCCGTACTCGAAGCTGCGCTGACCGAGAGTGCACCGTGGACGAACGCCCTTGGAGCGCCTCCCGCCGACCGACGACGAGCCACAGCGTGGCGCAAGGCCGCACGCGTGATCGCCGCATACCGCGACCGCTACCGCGTCACCGACGACGCACCCCTCGGCACCCCGCCCGAGTCCGCCGCGCAGAAGATCGACGCCGCACGAGCACGAACTGCCCTCGATCGAGTTCGTGGCTTCATCGCTGAGGTGAGCGAAGTACCGCAGCATTCACAGGGACGCTATGGCGCCGAGCGCTCACTGTGAAGCGCGCCGACTGCCGTAGTCAACACGCATCCGGGAGAAGCACCTCTTCGATCACCCCTGCGCTAGCGGACGTACGTACACGAAGGGTAGGCACGTACCTTGCGCGGTGATCTTCACCAGTGATGGGATCGGAGTCATCCCACTCGTGGACGACCACGCGCAGGGTATTGGTGAGCCTCCCGATGAGCAGCGCAAGTGGGAACGGGCACCGTAGCAGGAGGTGCACCTCGGCGTTGGAGTTGTCGTTCGACAGGGCACGAATGTGCGCGGCAACGTCTGCGGCGATCAGGCCTGCATCAGAGGGGTCGAGTAGCGTGCCGCTCGCACTTGTGAGATGACGCCAAGCCGCGAGAAACGGTTCGTGGGCTTCGATGTACCGAACGAAGGCGGTGTCGCTGCGTTGCGGCAGGAGATCGACGTAGACGGCTACGGAGGGCCGGCCGGCTGTGATCGCCGAAGGACTTCGCCCCTCTCCTGCGACTTGTACTTGTGGTTGGGCGATGAACCGCGCCTCACCATCGCTCGCCCAGGTGGCGCCCTGTTGGTCAATCACGTCCATGTATCCGATACGAGACGATGGCAGGGCAGCCCCGACTGCGAAGGCCACGGAGAGATGAGCCCCTCCAGCGACACGTAGGCGATGTGCCCCAGAACGGGTCACTGCATCGGGGAGGAGACCGATGGTGTCCTTGAGGTCTTGGAGCCCGCCGACGCTCGGAAGCCGCTCATGAACAGAGGGTCGGAGCCGGATATCCAGTTCGTCGCCGGTCCGGTCATAGACCTGTGGCGTGTTCATGTGCTGGCGCTGCCGGGCCGTCCCGGTCCCGGACGTCTGCACCCGATGCGGCACCGAGGCCGAGTGCCGGTTCCAAGGCACTGATAGGGCGACCTGCCTCGCGTGCTACGCCGCCGCACGGATGGACACCTGCACCCGGTGCGGATCGAGGGGCGAGTGCAAGTTCGCAGCCACGGACAAGGCGATATGCCTGCCGTGCGACCGCCGTCCCGAGCCGTGCTCGCTCTGCGCCCGACTCACCGTGCCGAGAGCTCGAGACGCCGATGGCGCACCGATCTGCTGGGCATGCGTCCCCCAGAACATCGAGCGGTGCATCAACTGCGCGCTGCCCAAGCGGGTGAACGCGCGCACGACCGTCGGACCGCTGTGCCTCAGCTGCTCGACCAACAGCCCGCTGATGCATCGAGATTGCAAGCGATGTGGAACTCGAGCGCGCCTCCACCTGCGAAAGTGGTGCAGTCGCTGCTACGCCGACGACAAGCTCTATCGACTGCTGCCCGATGAACTCATCGCGGCCCGACCCGCCCTGGCTCGACTTCGGGAGCGCTGCCTCGCCGCCGATGCGCGCCGCACCCTGCGCGCCTTCCGACGCAACACCACCACAGCAAAGCTTGCCCTGGCCCTCTCGAGGACGGACACGCTAAGCCACGAGCTCCTCGACAGCCTCGGCAGTCTCGACGAGGTCGCACCGGTGCGCTCGCTCCTCGTTGAGAACGAGCTCCTGCCGCCACGTGACGAGCACCTCGTCCGCTTCGAGCGATGGTGCGCCGAAACGGCAGCCGGCATCACGAACGCTGCGCACCGCCGCGCCTTCGAGAGATTCGCGCGCTGGCGACCGCTACGACAGTTGCACGAGCAGGACCGCCCAGTCACACCGGGGCAGACCTCCGGCCGACGCGACGAGCTGCGGCAGGTCTTGAGTCTGCTCGCCTGGCTCACCGACCGGTCCGAGTCCATCACCCAGCTCGACCAAGCCAGACTCGACCTCTGGCTCTCGACGGGCACGACCCGCCGGGTTCGAACCGCCGCATTCCTGCGCTGGGCAGCGCGCAACCAGCTGTGCCCCCGACTCAGGGTGCCGCCGCAGCGCAAGTCGACCCTCACGCCGACCGGCTCGAGCGTTGAGGAGCGATGGGAGCTGCTCGAACGCCTGCTCCACGAACGGGCCATCGACCCGCGGACTCGTCTCGCCGGCGTGCTCGTGCTGCTCTACGGCACTCGGGTCGTGCAGCTGCGGCGACTGCGCGTCACCGACATCACCGGGGAAGCTGGGCGAGTTGCCATCCGGCTCGGTGCCGACCCACTCGATCTGCACGGCGCGATAGGCGAGCTGGCGGTAGAGGCTAGAGGACATCGAGAAGCGCCGCGGCTTCTCTCCGACGCAGGTGAGGATGACTGGCTGTTCCCCGGCCAATACCACGGCACCTCGATCTCTACGGACGCCCTCACCGACCGCCTCAACGCGGTCGGTGTGCGCGTGCGTGCTGCCCGAACCGGCGCGGTGGTCTCGCTCGTGCAGGAACTCCCGGCGCCGGTCGTGGCGCGGCTCACCGGCCTCTCGACCGCGACGTCCTGGGCGCAGGCAGTCGCCGTCAGCGACGGCCGCTACGCCGCCCGCACCGGCCTCTTCGACGATGGCGGCCCTTAGACTGTTTGCCGAGCCCCGGCCTACCTGCGCCGCTCTGGTTCGCGCCTGCAGCCGAGGATGATCCGCTCCTTGGGAGCGGAGGATGCCGAAGCGCTTGGGGCGCCGACGCAGCGCACTCCGGGGCCTGACACCCTCGCCATGTCGACGACGAATCGGACGGCGCGAGTGCCGATCGCAGTTCAGTGAGTGCTGTATAGTTCAGCATATGCTGATTATTGCTTCTCGTGTGGATGTGATGAACCGGTTGGGGCGCGCCATGTCCGACCCGACGCGATCCCGGATACTACTGACGCTGCTCGAGGCGCCGGCTCACCCCGCGGAGCTTGCCGAAGCTCTGGGGTTGACGCGCTCGAACGTGTCGAACCATCTGGCGTGCCTGCGCGACTGCGGCATTGCGGTCGCCATACCCGAGGGCCGGCAGACGCGATATGAGATCGCCGACCCGCACCTGTCGCGGGCACTGACCGCCCTGGTCGACACCACCCTGGCGGTCAACGAGGACGCACCCTGCCTCGACCCGGCCTGCTCGGTGCCCGGTTGCTGCGAGACGGGTGCGGGCGCATGATCCTGTCCTCGGTCCTGCAAGCGATCGGCTTGTTCCTCGCCACCAACATCGACGACATCATCATCCTCTCGCTGTTCTTCGCCCGAGGCGCCGGTGAGCGCGGCACCACCGCCCGCATCCTCATCGGGCAGTACCTCGGGTTCATCGGCATCCTCGGTGCGGCCGTGCTGGTGGCCCTGGGAGCCGGGGCGTTCCTGCCCCCGGAGGTCATCCCGTACTTCGGCCTCATCCCGCTGGGCCTGGGGTTGTGGGCCGCCTGGCAGGCTTGGCGCGGGGGCGACGACGACGACGACGACGCGAAGATCGAAGGCAAGAAGGTCGCCGTGTGGACCGTCGCCGCGGTGACCTTCGCCAACGGCGGAGATAACATCGGCGTCTACGTCCCAGTGTTCCTTAGCGTGGGCACGGCCGCCGTGATCGCCTACTGCGTCGTGTTCCTCGTGCTGGTGGCGGTGCTCGTGGGCTTGGCCAAGTTCGTTGCCACCCGCCGACCGATCGCGGAGGCGCTGGAGCGCTGGGAGCACATCCTGTTCCCGCTCGTCCTCATCGGCCTCGGCATCTTCATCCTGGTCAGCGGCGGAGCCTTCGGGCTCTGACTCGACCGGGGATGCTGCACCAAGGTGCGCATGACCCGTGCGGCACCACACAATCGAAACGGCGAAGGATGTACATCCATTGAATGCGGACCAGATGCCGTCAGAGGCCGCGGACCCGGACTTGCCGCGCGCACTGATCGCGGATGGCGATGTGACCCAGGCCACCGATGCGAGCGCGCCCTCGGCGGCGGCCGGCGCTACCGCCTCGCGATGGGACGGCCGACCACGTCGTCGAGCGGCCATGCTGGGATTCGTTGTGGCCCTCGTCGCGGGTTCGGTCGATCAGCTCACCAAGGTCTGGGCGGAGGCGACGCTCGCCCTAGGAGAGCGGCAGCCCTTGCTCGGCGACCTGCTCGCCATTCAGCTTGCCTTCAACCCCGGCGCGGCGTTCTCGCTGGGCGCCAGCGCCACCCCGATCATCACGGTCATAGCCATTGCCGGCTCCGCGGTCGCTGCTTGGCTCATCGGGAGGACGACGTCGCTGCCCTGGGCGGTGGGACTCGGACTGATCCTCGGTGGCGCCTTCGGGAACGTGGTCGATCGCCTGACACGAGCCCCTGGTCCGGGTAGGGGCCACGTCGTTGACTTCATCGCCTATGCCGACTGGTTCATCGGAAACGTCGCAGACGTCTTCGTCTTTGCTGGCTTGGCGCTGTGCGTGATCCTGGCGGCCAATGGCAAGCGAATGCGTCCCGAGCACGCGCCGCGGTCCACCTCCTAGCGGCACGAACTCCACCGACGCGGCGCCGAGCGCGCCAGCCGAGGCCGCTTTGAACGCTGGAGAGCGATGACGCCGCTGGCCCATCCTCCAGGAGCTTTGCCTGGCCCCGGAGACGGACCACTGAGGGAAGCTCCGTCGCCCTGAAATACCCCGGAACGAGAGCCTCGAATCTGACCGAGTCCGGAGCTATAGCGTCAAGTTGCTACAGCGCAGGTTGCCAGTCGAGATCATTGAGCGGTCGCGCGAGGAAAGATGTCGTGCCACGAGTCCACAGGACGTATGGCCGTCGGTCGCCAAGCTCGTCGAGCGCAGAGGGCCATTCCTTGTCGCCGGGGATCAGCGTGCCGATACCGGCGCGCTCGGCGTCGACGATGCGCTGCTCAAGTGTCTGAGCGTCTGAGCGCTCGAACTGGGCGCGCCACACCTGAGCGTCAACAGCACTGAGGCCTGTCACGGCGTCATCACGCTCGGCGAGTCGGAGCACCTCAAGCGCTCCCAGGTCGCCCAGGAGACGGCCTGTCACGGCGTCGTCTGGCTCGACGATCATCGACAGCAGCATCCGTGCTGTGCGCTCGTCCTGGACTACCTGGCTCAGGGTCGTCGTCATCGTCAGGTCCTCTCACTCGTATAGAGAGGTGCGCGCGGCGACGCGGGGAGCCCGAGGGCGAGGGTTCCATGAACGCCGACCCCGGCGTACAGTGGATGGTGAGGCAGGTTCTCCTCATATTGCGGGTCCTCCGGGACGGCCTTCGGGCACTCACACACGTTCTGCCTCCTCGACGGAGTAACACGTGTGACGAGAGGCCGTCATGTTCCGCCTTATCTGGACGCTCAGCGTTCACACTCGCGACTATCTGCACCGCTACATGCCGAGCAACCGGCTGCTCGCTGCCATCCGCACCCGTCGCGGACTCAAGTGGGGGATACCCGCGATGCTGGTCGCGCTTCCGTACATCCTGATCGCCAGCGTCTGCTCTGGCGCGGCAGCCGACGGCGGCCCCGGCTGGCTCCACCTAATCGTGCTGTGGGCCTGCTGGAACGCACTGAAGTTCATCATCATGGGACCCGTGAGCGTCGTCTTGCTCATCCGCGCGCGCCTGCGCGAGGCCGCGAACCGTCGTCACCAGCGCCGCGAAGCGGTCGCCGAAGCAGACACTCGTGTGCCGGTCCTTCGTTCCTAGGCTCAACCGCCCACGGCAGCGGATGCTGTGATGCTAGAACCACGGCGCCCGCCAGGCCGGATCACGACACCGTGCGAAGCGAGCGCTTGCCGGACTGCCTGAGGCCCCACCCCAACCTTCACGCCGACCTCTACCAGCGTCAACCCGCTGAGGTAGAGGTCGGCTGCTTCGTGGATGCGGGCAGGATCGAACCGCCCGCGGCGGATCGTCACCTCCCGACGGGTGAGGTGCATGGCGACCGTGCGGCGGTTCACTCCGAAGCGGGATGCCAACTCGACGAGCGTCGCGCCCTCGCGATACTGCGCTACCAAATCGTCGACCTGCTCCGGGCGAAGGAGGGTTTGAGCCATCCCAAGTGATCGCACCATCCGACCCCTGGAGTCGGAAACGGTAGGCTCGGAGGAACGCTGGTCGTGGTCGTAGAAGCCCCGTGACCTGCGCAAAGACAGAGTTTTCAGGTGTGGGCAGGGGTTCTCAAACTCTCTACGGAGGTCCACCAAAACCCCCTCCTGAGGAGGGGGTTTTCCGTCTCTTGATCTCATCGGCTCGGCTCGAGCAGCTGCCGACTGCGCGCGGCCCGTGGCAGTGGCCAGCAGCGGTCAGCGATGCGTGGCCGCAGCGATCTGCGCATCCGCCTGACGCTCAGCACGGCGCCTCCTGAGCAGCAAGGCGAACGCGGCGAGCAGAGCGCCGAGCACAGCGCCGATGGAGTTCGCGACCCAGTCGTCGACGGCGCATGAGCGGCCGATCTCAGGGACGAACGCCTGCACCATCTCGATCGCGGCAGACAGTGCGACGCCTGTTGCGGCGCCCCAAGCGGGCGACTGCTTCGCGACCGCGACGAAGAGCGTCGGGAGCACGAAGAGCGCGACGTTCGCCAGCGGTTCGGGCGCGAACACCTGCAGCTCGAGCTCGAACGTGCAGCCGACCTCGAGTGCACGGCCGGTGGGGTAGAGCGTCGCGGCAACTACCGCGACGAGGGCGACCGCGGCCAGCGCCCAGGCAACACGGGGCCTGCTTGCCAGCATCCACGCGAGCAGCAGTCCGACGATCGCCTCCGCTGCGAGGATCGCCGGCGCGAGCCAGACGTACGCAGCGAGGTAGGTGGAGAGCACCTACCGATCGTAGGGGCGGCGCATCGTCCCATCAGCAGGCGGTCGGGGCGCGCGAGATGCACGCTCTCAGCCGTCGACGACCATCGAGTCGTAGCCCGATCGGTAGTGGGGATGCGTCAGAGATCCGAGCAGCTCGAGCAGCAGCGTGCCGTCCAGGACGGTGCCGCTCGGCTCGGCGGGCTCGATCGCCGGAGGGTCGGCGACGCCGAGCAGGTCGGCCAGGTACGAGGCCACGTCCCCGAGCGGCGCCGGCGCCTGGTCGACCGCGTGCAGCGCGGCGGGCGGCGCGTCCACCGTCAGCATCGCGTGCAGGGCTCGCACGAGGTCGGTCTCGTGGATGCGGTTCGTGCGCCGAGCGCGCTGGATCGGGGTGCCCGCCGCGACCTGGCGGATGAGGAAGTCGCGGCCCGGGCCGTAGATGCCAGCGGGGCGCACGATGTGCGCGCCGAAGCGCTCGATCGCGAGCAGCTCGCCCTCCCGCAGGACGCGCGCTCGCTCGGAGCCCGGACGCGGCTCGTCCGCCTCGGTGATCGGGTCCGGGCCCTGCATGCCGTCGAACACGCGCGTCGACGAGACGAAGACGACGCGGCTGGGGATCGCTGGCAACGCCTGGGCGAGGTGCTCGAGCGGCAGCCGGTAGCCGTCGCCCGGCGGCAGCGTGATGACCATCGCGTCGGCCTGCGGCAGCGGCTCGGCCAAAGGGGCGGTGAGGTCGGCCGCGATCCGGGTGAACGACTCCGGCAGCGCCGATGGGTCTCGGCGGAGCGCGACCACCTCGGCGCCCTTGCGCACCAGACGCTCGCCGAGCCGCGTGCCGAGCTTCCCGCATCCGACCAGCAGCACCCGCGCGGGCACGCGACCTTCGGGGACCGTGTCGCTCATCGATCGCTCCTCGTCACCGTCCCATTGTCGCCGAGCGCGCCCGATCCGCCGCCGGAAGGCGGTCCAGAGCCAGACGCGCAGCATTCGCTCGCTGTACCCCGAAGTTCCGCTGGGCATCGCTCGTAGTTCCGGAATCCGGCCGCGACTGACCGACGGCCCGCTCCCGATGCTCGCAGTCGGGGGCGGGCCGTCTTGCGCGCTTCGGGGGACACCTGATCGCGGACACCGCGCGAACGCTGTCGGATAACCTGCGGTTCACCGGAAGCGCCCCGGGCGGTCGCCGGGGCGACAGTTCCGGTTCAGCGCGGCTCAACAGGCTCGTCGGGTGCCCGTCCAGAACCCGCATCGCCGACGCCAGCGGCGCCGCGATGCGCTGGTGTTCCTCGCCTTCGCGGGACCCAACCTGCTGCTGATCGCCGCGTTCATCTACTACCCCCTGCTGAGCAACGTCTACTACTCGACGCTCAATTGGCGGATGGGGTCGACGAGCGCCACGAGCGCCGGCCTCGACAACTACGTCCGGCTCTTCACCTCGCCCGCCGGCGCCGAGATGTGGCGCGTGACGATCACGTTCACGGTCGTCACGGTGCTCGCCTCCATGGTGCTCGGGCTGCTCGTCGCGCTCGCGCTCAACCACCGCATCCCGGGGGTCACGGGTGGGCGGACGGCGATCTTCGCGCCCTACGTGCTCTCGGGCGTGGGCGTCGGCATGGTCTGGAACTTCATCTTCGACCCGCAGATCGGCCTGCTCGGCCACGTGCTGCGGGCGCTCGGCGCGCGCTCGCCCGAGTGGTACCTCGACGGCGACCTCGCGCTCGTCATGGTGATGATCGTCTACGTCTGGAAGAACCTCGGCTTCTGCGCGGTCGTCTTCCTCGCGGGCCTGCAGTCGATCCCGAGCGACCTCATCGAAGCGGCGCGCATCGACCGCGCGGGCGCCCTCACGCGCTTCTTCCGCCTCACGCTGCCGCTGCTGTCGCCGACGGTGTTCTTCCTCACCGTCACGACCATCCTCAGCTCGATGCAGGCGTTCGACATCCTGAAGATCATGACGCCGTCGGGCAACGGCACGAACACGATCGTGTTCGAGCTGTACCTGCAGGGCTTCGGGCCGTACCAGAACGCCGGCTACGCCGCCGCGATCTCGGTCGTGCTCTTCGTCGTGCTCTTCGCCATCACCGCCTTCCAGATGCGGTTCGTCGAGAAGCGGGTGCACTACGCATGAGCTCCACCACCCGCACCGCCTCCCTCCGCACCCAATGGCGCCAGGCCTTCTCGCGCCGCAACCTCGCGGCGACCGTGCTCGGCGGCTACCTGCCGATCCTCATCGCGATGGCGATCATCGTCCTGCCGCTCGCGTGGATGGTCATCGCATCGTTCAAGCCGATCCCCGAGATCATCACGACGCAGCCGACCCTCTGGCCGCAGGCGCCGACGCTCGACAACTACCGCCACGTCGCCGACACCGTGCCGCTGCTGACCGTGCTCGGCAACAGCCTCATCGTCACGATCGTCGGCTCGGCCATCAAGGTCGTGCTCGCGATCACGACCGCGTACGCGCTCGTCTTCGTCGACTTCCGCTTCAAGAACGCCGTCTTCCTCGCGGTGCTCGTCGCGCTCATGGTGCCGCCGGAGGCCGCGCTGCTGCCGAACTACCTGACCATCTCGGCGCTCGGCGGCCGCAATACACTCTGGGGCATCATCCTGCCCGGCCTCGGCACGGCGTTCGGCACGTTCCTCCTGCGGCAGCAGTTCAAGACCCTCCCGAAGGAGCTCCTCGAGGCGGCCAAGCTCGATGGCGCCGGCCACCTCAAGCGGCTCTGGCGCATCGTCGTGCCCGTCTCGGCGCCCACCATCGCGACCGTCGCGCTCGTGACGATCGTGGGGGAGTGGAACAGCTTCATGTGGCCGCTCATCATCACCGACTCGGTGCACACGATGACGCTCCCGGTGGGGCTCAACCTGCTGCAGACGATCGAGGGGCAGACCGGCAGCTACGGCTACCTCATGGCCGGCGCCGTGCTCGTCATCCTGCCCGTGCTCGTCGTCTTCGCCGCCCTGCAGCGCTTCATCGTGAGCGGCCTCACGCAGGGCGCCGTGAAGTGACCTCGCCCCGAACGACCCCTGACCCCATCCCCACCCCACCCTCACCAAGGAGCACCATGTCCCACCGCATCCGCCCGACGCACGCGAAGCGCATCACCACCGCCGTCGCGGCGCTCGGCGTCGCGACCCTCGCCCTCACCGCGTGCGGCCCGACCGTCGGCGCCGGCACCGCCGACGCCGCGTCCGAGGTCGACTGGGCCTCGGTCGAGCCGGCCGAGTCGATCAGCTTCTGGACCAACCACCCCGGCGGTTCGCAGGAGATCGAGCAGCAGCTCGTCGAGGCGTTCACCGAGGAGACCGGCATCGAGGTCGAGATCGTGACGGCCGGCGCCAACTACGAGGAGGTCTCGCAGCGCTTCCAGACCGCGCAGACCTCGGGCGACGTCGGCGACCTCGTCGTGATGTCGGACGCCACGTGGTTCACCAACTACGTCAACGACTCGCTGCTCGCGCTCGACGACGTGTTCGCGGCAGCCGGCGGCGACAGCAGCACCTACAACGAGACCCTCTTCGACGACTACCTCTACGAGGACGCGCACTTCGCGGTGCCGTACGCGCGCTCCACGACGATCTACTACTACAACAAGGACCACTACGCCGAGGCGGGCCTGACCGAGGCGCCGACGACCTGGGACGAGGTGCGCGAGAACTCGCAGGCGCTCGTCGAGGCCGGCGTGACCGACATCGCCTTCAGCTTCCCGCCCGCATCCGACTACCCCGCGTGGATGATGAACAACCTCGTCTGGGGCTACGGCGGCGGATGGTCCGACGAGTGGGACGCGAGCGCCATCACGGGCGAGGGCACCGTCGAGGCCGTGCAGTTCGCGCAGGACGCCGTGCAGGACGGCTGGGCCAACGTCTCGAGCAACTCGCCCGCGGATGACTTCGCGGCTGGCGCCACGAGCCAGTTCATCGGCTCGACCGGCTCGCTCGGCGGCGTCACCGAGGCGGCCTCGTTCGAGGTGGGCGTCGCGTTCCTCCCCGGCGGCCCCGTCGAGCAGGAGCTCGTCGTGCCCACCGGCGGCGCCGGCATCGCCATCTCGGCGGCATCGACGCCTGAGGAGCAGCTCGCCGCCGCGATGCTCGCCGACCACCTGACGAGCGCCGAGAGCACCGTTGCGTTCTCTGCCGAGACCGGCTACGTGCCGGTGCGCACCGACGCCGACGCGTCGTCGCTCTACGAGGCCAACCCCAACTTCCAGGTGGCCGTCGACCAGCTCAACACCCGCACCCGCACGCAGGACTTCATGCGCGTCTTCCTGCCCGGCGGCGACCTCGCCCTCGCGACGGCGCTGCAGCAGATCCTGACGACGGATGCGGATGTCGCCGAGTCGCTCGCGGCCCTGCAGGCAGAGCTCGAGGGCCTCTACGAGGACAACCTGGCCTCGCAGCTCGAGGGCTGACGCACCACCTGAGGAGGAAGCACACACCATGGTCAACGTCTCGCTGACTGACGTCACGCTCACCTACCCCGGGGCCTCGCGGCCGTCGATCGACGGCATCGACCTCGAGATCGAGCACGGCGAGCTGCTCGTGCTGGTCGGCCCCTCGGGGTGCGGCAAGTCGACGACGCTCCGCGCGCTCGCCGGTCTCGAGTTCCCCGAGTCGGGCACGATCGCGTTCGGCGATCGCGACGTCACGGGCGTCGACGGCAGCCAGCGAGACGTCGCCATGGTGTTCCAGAGCTACGCGCTCTACCCGCACATGACGGTGGCCGGCAACATGGAGTTCTCGCTCAAGAACACCAAGGTGCCGGCCGCCGAGCGGCAGCGGCTCGTCAGCGAGGCGGCCGCGCTGCTCGAGCTCGACCAGCTGCTCGACCGCAAGCCACGCGAGCTCTCCGGCGGCCAGCGCCAGCGCGTGGCGATGGGTCGCGCGATCGTGCGCCGCCCCTCCGTCTTCCTGATGGACGAGCCGCTGTCGAACCTCGACGCGAAGCTGCGCGTGCAGACGCGCGGGCAGATCGCCGCGCTCCAGCGCACGCTCGACGTCACGACCGTGTACGTCACGCACGATCAGACCGAGGCGATGACGATGGGCGATCGCGTCGTCGTCATGCACCAGGGGCGCATCGAGCAGGTCGGCACGCCGCGCGAGCTCTACGACGAGCCCGAGACGCTCTTCGTCGCCGGCTTCATCGGCTCGCCGCAGATGAACCTCGTCGAGGGGTCGTGGTCGGATGCGTCGGGCGCGCACGTCGAGGATCTCGCGCTGCCGTTCCGGGCCGCAGCGCCGCACGCGGGCACCGCGCTCACCTACGGCATCCGCCCCGAGGACCTCGAGCTCGTGCCGCACCCGGGCGACGACCCCGCGCTCGTGCGGCTGGTGGTCGACCTCGTCGAGGAGCACGGCTCCGACACCTACGTCTACGGCACCGGGCACGGCGCGCGCTGGACCGCACGCCTGCCGAAGGGTGCGAGGCCCGCGATCGGCGAGCGGCTCGCCTTCGCCGTACGCACATCGAGCGTGCTCGCCTTCGAGCCCACGACGGGCCACCGCATCCGCTGACCGCGCGCCGCTCGGGCGCCGCGCCGCGCGGCGTCGCGAGCGCGGCTACCGCTTCGTCGCGGAGAGGCGCTCGACGATGCCCGCGATGCGTCGCGCCGATTCGTCGATCTCGAAGCCGTGCGCCTCGACGAGCGGCAGCGGTCGCCGCGTGAAGTGCTCGCCCGCGAGCGGGATCGAGCAGCGCTCGGCGAGCCACTGGACCGCCCGGATCGGCGGCCACGTGCTCGGCACGTGGTCGAGCAGCAGCAGGCGGCCGCCCGGCACGAGCACACGGCGCATCTCGGCGATGGCGCGCTCGGGGGAGGGGATGCTGCAGAGCGCGAGCGCGCACGCGACCGTCTCGAAGGAGGCGTCCGGGAACGGCAGCCGCTCCGCATCCCCCTCGACGAGGTCGACGCTCATGCCGAGCCGGGCGGCGCGGGCGCGGGACAGGCCGAGCATCGCGGGGCTGAGGTCGATGCCCGTGATGCGCGCGCCGACCGGGTAGTGGGGCAGGCTCGCACCGGAGCCGATCGCCACCTCGAGCACGCTCCCGGTCGCGCGACGGCCGAGCCACGCGCGGTCGGCCGCGAGCCACCGCTCGTTGCGGGTCATCATCCGGTCGTAGCCGGCGGCAGCGCGATCCCAGACGCGGCGCTGCTTCGCTGTGGCCGACGCCTCGTCTCCTGCGGTGCTCACCCATCCATCATGCTCCAGCGGGCGCCGACGGGCGCGGATGGGCGCCGTGCGTGAGAGGATCGGTCGTCCCTCGCCCGGCTCCCGCAGGATGATCGCCCATGACGCAGCTCTCACGGCGCGAGCGCGCACGCCGGTGGCACGACCGCTTCCTCGTGGAGGAGCGGCATCTCGAGCCCGCGGCCCGACGACGCTTCTATGCCACGGCGGCGACGATGATCGCGGTGGGCCTCGTCCTCTTCGTCGCGCTGCTCGTCGGCGTCGTCACCGGCTCCGGGCTCGCGTCGTTCGACGCGCCTGTCGAAGACTGGGTCGACGACCGGCGCACACCCGACACGACCGCCTTCATGGCCGTGCTCGCGTTCGTCTTCGGGCCGGTCGCGCTGCCGGTCATCGTGCTCGCGGTCGTCGTCGTCTGGGGGCTCACCGCGAAGCACCTGTGGCGGCCGCTGCTGCTCGCCGCCGGCATGCTCACGGGCGTCGCGCTCGCGCTCATCATCGCGCCGATCGTGCAGCACCCGCGGCCCCCGGTCGCCGAGATGCTGCTCGGCCCCGACCACACGTTCTCGTTCCCCTCCGGGCACGTGCTCGGCGCCGCCGACTTCTTCCTGCTGCTCGCCTTCCTGCTCGCGAGCCGCCGCTCGCGCACGTGGTTCACGGTGCTCGCGGTGACCGTCGCGATCGTCATGGTCGTCGCGCAGGCGGCTGGCCGCATCTACCTCGGCTACCACTACGTGAGCGACACCGCCGCGTCGGTCGCACTGTCGCTCGTGATCGTCGGCGCCGTCATCGCGATCGACACGCACCGCACGGTGCGGGCGCCGGGCGAGCCGCTCGAGTCGCGCACGATCACCGGCGACGCCTGACCGCGCCGGCGGCTGCGGCCTGCGAGGATCGCTCCATGCGCGCCCTCCTGCTCGACGCCGCCCGTGCCGTGCCCGCCGTCCGCGACGTCGCGCATCCGTCGCCGCCGCCCGGGGGCGTCGTCGTCGAGGTGCGCGCGACCGGGCTCTGCCGCAGCGACTGGCACGCGTGGGCCGGGCACGACGACGGCGTCGCATTCCCGCACGTGCCCGGGCACGAGCTCGCCGGAGTCGTGTCGGCGGTCGGCGAGGGCGTCGAGCGCTGGAGCGTCGGCGATCGCGTGACCGTGCCCTTCGTGTGCGGCTGCGGGCGCTGCGCGTGGTGCCTCGCGGGCGACGCGCAGGTGTGCCCCGAGCAGCAGCAGCCGGGCTTCACCCACTGGGGCTCGTTCGCCGAGCACGTCGCGCTGCACGCGGCCGACGCCAACCTCGTCGCGATCCCCGACGGCGTCGACTTCGCCACCGCGGCGAGCCTCGGCTGCCGCTTCGTGACCGCCTACCGGGCGCTCGTCGGCCGCGCGCGCGTCGCGGCGGACGAGTGGGTGACCGTCGTCGGCGCGGGCGGCGTGGGGCTCAGCGCCGTCATGATCGCGCGGGCGCTCGGCGCGCGGCCGATCGCCGTCGATCGCAACCCGGCGGCGCTCGAGCTCGCCGCGCGGCTCGGGGCCGAGGCGACCGTGCTCGTCGACGGGCGCGACGTGCCGGCGGCCGTCGCGGCGCTCACGGACGGCGGCAGCCACGTGTCGGTCGACGCGGTCGGCAGCGAGCAGACGGCGTCGGATGCGGTGCTGAGCCTGCGTCGCCGCGGCCGGCACGTGCAGGTCGGCCTCGTGCCGCCGGTCGACGGCCACCCGCGGGTGCCGCTCGACCGCGTGATCGCGTGGGAGCTCGACGTGCTCGGCAGCCACGGCATGGCGGCGCGCGACTACCCCGGGATGCTCGCGCTCATCGAGCAGGGCGTGCTCGAGCCGCAGCGGCTCGTCGAGCGCACCGTCGGGCTCGCCGAGGCGGGCGCGCTGCTGCCGGGCTTCGACCACTCGTCGGCGACGGGCATCACGATCGTCGACCCGCGGCTGCCGTGACGGCCGGCGGTCAGCGGTAGCGCTCCGGCAGCGGGTTCGCGGCCGAGCCCTCGGTCGAGAGCAGCAGCACGACGGCGTCGGCCGGCAGCAGCTCGGCGGCGTCGCCGGTCTCGTGCTCGGCCGCGCGCAGCGCCCGGAGCCCCGCGAGCGACGCCGCGCCGCACGGCCCGGCGTCGACGCCGAGCCGCTGCAGGTCGTGCACCGCGCGCGCCGCGTCGTCCTCGGTCACCGTCACCGCCGCATCCACCCCGTCGCGCAGGATCGGCCACGCGAGCTCCGAGAGCGTGCCGCAGTCGAGCCCGAGCATCATCGTGCCGCCCGTCTCGACGCCGACGGGCTCGCCCGCCTCGAGCGAGGCGATGAGCGTCGGCGCGAGCTCGGGCTCGACCGAGAGCATCGTCGGCTGCCGCCGCCCGTCGGGCACGGATGCGGAGCGCCAGTGGCGCACGACGGCCTGCGCGAGCGAGCCGACGCCGACGGGCACCGCGACGAGGTCGAGGCGCTCGGCGCCCGCTTCGGCGAGCTGCTCGTCGGCCTCGGCGCAGAGCGTCTCGTAGCCGTCGACGATCCACTGCGGCACCTCGTGGTAGCCGGGCCACGCGGTGTCCTGGATGTGGAGCGCATCCGGGTCGTCGGCCGCCGCATCCGCCGCGGCCGCGACGACCTCGTCGTAGGGCGCCCCGAGCACGCGCACCGTCGCGCCCTCGCCCTCGATCGCATGCCGAGCCGTCTCGGTGACGGTCGACGGCACGAAGATCTCGGCGGCGACGCCGAGCATGGCCGCGAGGTGGGCGACGGCGCGGCCGTGGTTGCCGTCGGTCGCGGCGATGAGGGTCACGCCGCTGCCGTGCAGCCGCTCGCGCAGCTCGTGGACGGGCAGCGGCTCGGCACCGGGGGAGAGGCGCTCGGTGAGCGCGCGCACGATCGCGTACGAGACGCCGAGCGCCTTGAAGGCGGGCAGGCCCATGCGCGCCGACTCGTCCTTGACGAACACGCGGCCGACGCCGAGCTCGCGCGCGAGCTCCGGCAGCTCGACGAGCGGCGTGGGGGCGTAGCTCGGCAGGCTCGCGTGGAACTCGGCGATGCCGGTGACGGGCTCGCAGCGCCAATCGCGCGCGGTCGGGTTGCGGTAGACACCTGCGGTGCGGCTCATGGCTCCACCTTGGCCCATGCACCTGCGAGGGTCGAGCGGGTCTCGATCGTCAGCGGCGCCGCCACCAGCGCCGGCGCGGGCGGGCGGCGTCACGCTCGGCCGCGTCGCGCTCGCGCTGCTCCGCGAGCCGCGCGGCACGGCGCTCGCGCCACGCGCTCAGCTCGGCCTCGACGTCGCGCGTCGCCGTGATGACGGGCGGACCGCCGAGCAGCTGCCTGCGTGCCTCGACGACCCGCGCGTTGAAGTCCTCGAGCAGCTCGCGCGCATCCGCCTCGCTGCCGAGCGCGTCGAGCCGCTGCTCGAGCTCGGCGTCCTCGACGCGCAGCGTGAGCGCCGCCGGGCCGAGGCCCTGCAGCTGCTCGCGCTCGATCTTGCGCTTGATCCACCAGTCGGGGTCGTAGGGGCGGTCGAGTCCCGGGATGGGCTTGCCGGTGCCCGGCAGGTCGTCGAACTCGCCGCGCCGGATGGCCTGCTGGATCGCGGTGTCGACGATCGCGGCGCGCTCGAGCTCGGAGCGGCGCGCCGCCGCGGCCTCGCGGCGCAGGCGGGCGCGGTCGTCGGCGTCGCGCTCGGCCTCCTCCGCCCGCTCGAGGCGCCGCACCGCATCCGCGATGCGGTCGTGCTCGGATGGCTCGCCGCCTGCCATGCGTCGACGCTAGCGCCGGTGCGTGGGTGGCTCAACGGGGCGCCGGGCGCGCCGGAGGCTCCGACGGCGCCTCGCGCACCGCGGCATCAGCACTGCCGCATCGCGACGTCCACGTCTACGCTGAGGCGAGGGACAGGCGGATCCTGGAGGCATCATGGCTGCGACACCGACCACGCCGAAGGTGCCGCCGCGCTGGTTCGTGCGCGGCGCCTGGATCGGCCACCGCCTGCTCTACCGCACCACCGGCAAGGGGCTCGCGCGGCCCCGTCGCGACGGCAAGATGGGCATGCTGCGCCTGCACACGGTGGGACGCAAGTCGGGGGAGCCGCGCGTCGCGATCGTGGGCTACCTCGACCACGACGGCGGCTTCGCGACCCTCGCGATGAACGGCTGGGCCGAGGCCGACCCGGCGTGGTGGCTCAACCTCAAGGCGCAGCCGGAGACGACCGTCGACACGGTCGACGGACCGGTGCGCGTGCGCGGCCGCGAGGCGACGGGCGACGAGCGGGAGCAGCTGTGGGCGCGCTTCGAGCGCGCGACCGGCTGGGGCGAGGTCGAGTCGCTGTCGCAGCGCCGGCACCACACTCCCGTGGTCGTGCTCGAGCGGGTGTAGGTCCCGGGCGGGGCGGCGCCTTACGCCGCAGCGGCCTTGCGGTCGCGCACCTGCACCCCGCCGCCCGGCCGGGGCGCGACCTCGAAGAGCTCGGTCGCCCGCACGAGGTCCGACAGCTTCGCGTAGCCCCAATCACGCGAGTCGAAGTCGGGCTGGTGCTTGCGCATCAGGGCACCGATCGCGCCGAGGTTCGCCCATCCATCCTCGCCGGATGCCGCGTAGGTGCTCGCTCGCAGACCGGCGACGAGCTTCGTGTCGGCGCGCAGCTGCTTCGTCGGCGTTCGCTCCCGCACCGTCGGCACGGCCGTCTCTGTGTCGGGCTCCGCGAGCAGGTCGAGGTAGGTGAACTGATCGCACGCGTTGCGGAACGCGGGCGGGGTCTTCCGCTCGCCGAAGCCGTGCACCGTGACGCCCGCTTCGCGGATGCGCGAGGCGAGCCGCGTCAAGTCGCTGTCGGACGACACGATGCAGAACGCGTCGAAGCGTCCCGTGTACAGCAGGTCCATCGCATCGATGATGAGGGCGCTGTCGGTGGCGTTCTTGCCGGTCGTATTGGCGAACTGCTGGATCGGCTGGATCACGTGCTCGCTCGCTGCGGCCTTCCAGCCGCTGAGGTTCGACGTCGTCCAGTCGCCGTAGACGCGCTTGACCGACGCGGTGCCGTACTGCGCGATCTCGCCGAGCACGGCACCGATCCTCGCCGAGGAGACGTTGTCGGCGTCGATGAGGACGGCCAGGAGGTCTGCGGACTTCGCCATGGCGCCAGCATGGCAAGCGCATCCCTCGCATCCGTGCACCGCGAAGTCACCTCTTCCGCGCGCCGCGCCAACGACATATCGTTGACAGTCGTCAGGACGCGATGGAGCGGAGGGCATCATGCACGGATCATTCGCAGGAGCGGGCTTCGGCGAGGGCCACGGATTCGGCCCCGGCCGGCCGAACGGCCCCAACGTATGGGAGGCGATGGACCAGCTGCGGGCGGCGTTCGACCGCCGGGCGACCCCGAGGATGGGGCGCGGCGACGTGCGCGCCGCCGTGCTCGCGCTGCTCGCCGAGCGGCCCATGCACGGCTACCAGATCATCCGCGAGATCGAGGAGCGCAGCGGCGGCAGCTGGCGCCCGAGCCCCGGGTCGGTCTACCCGACGCTGCAGCTGCTCGCCGACGAGGGCCTCATCGACGCCCACGAGTCGGAGGGCCGCAAGACCTACTCGCTCACCGAGGGCGGCAGGGCCGAGGCGGATGCGGCGGAGGGCAAGGCGCCGTGGCACGCGTCGAGCGAGCGAGAGAGCGCCGGCCCTGGGGCGCTCGCCAAGGCGGGTGTCGAGCTCGCGCAGGCGGCCGCGCAGGTCGGCCGCACCGGCAAGCCCGAGCAGGTGCAGCAGGCGGTGGCGCTGCTGGATGAGGCGCGCCGCAAGATCTACGCGATCCTCGCGCAGGGCTGAGCCCTGCCCGCGCGCGCGACGGCCCGCGGCCGTACGATCGAGGCGGTCCTCGCGCCGCGCGGCGCCGGTCGTCGCGGGCTCGCCGGGGGCGAGGAGAGCCGATGACGAACGCCGCCCCGACGCGCGCCCGCTATCGCCGCATCCTGCGCTTCGCCGCCCGACACCTCGCGACGATGTGGTGGTTCGAGGTGCTGCTGCCCAGGCTCGGGCTCGCCGGCCTCGCAGCGCGCGGCCGCGCCGCGCGGCTCACGCGCCTCGCGCGCCGCTTCCACGGGCTCGCGGTCGAGCTCGGCGGCCTCATGATCAAGGTCGGCCAGTTCCTCTCGTCGCGGCTCGACGTGCTGCCGCCCGAGATCACGCGCGAGCTCGAGGGCCTGCAGGACGAGGCGCCGCCCGTGCCGTTCGCGCCGCTGCGCGCCGCGATCGAGCGCGACCTCGGCATGCCGCTCGAGCGCGCGTACGCGGCGATCGACCCCGGGCCGCTCGCCGCCGCGTCGCTCGGGCAGGCCCATCGCGCGACCCTCACCGACGTCGACGCCGCGATGGTGGGCGGGGCGGATGCGGTGGTGAAGGTGCAGCGGCCCGGCATCCGGGCGATCGTCGACACCGACCTCGAGGCGCTGCGCGTCGTCGCGCGCTGGCTGAGCCGCGTGCGCATCGTCGCCCGGCGCGTCGACACGCAGGCGCTCGTCGAGGAGTTCGCGCAGACGAGCCTCGAGGAGGTCGACTACCTGCACGAGGCGGCGAGCGCCGAGCGCTTCGCCGCGGCCTTCGAGGACGACCCGCGCGTCGCCGTGCCGCACGTCGTGTGGGAGCGCACGACCCGCCAGGTGCTGACGCTCGCCGACGTCACGGCGATCAAGCTCACCGACGTCGACGCCCTGCGGGCAGCGGGCATCGACCCGTCCGAGGTCGCGCAGGCCTTCGCATCCGTCATGTTCGACCAGCTGTTCGTGCACGGCTTCTTCCACGCCGATCCGCACCCCGGCAACCTCTTCGTCACGCCGACCCCGGACGCGGCTCCCGGCGAGCCGCGGTGGCGTCTGACCTTCATCGACTTCGGGATGATGGGCGAGATCCCGGCGAGCACGCGCAGCGGGCTGCGCTCGCTGCTCATCGCGGCGGCCGCGCGCGACGGCCGCGGCCTCGTCGCCGCGATCCAGGAGGTGGGAGCGCTCCTGCCCTCGGCCGACACCGCAGAGCTCGAGCGGGCGATGACGAAGGCGTTCGCGCGCTTCGGCGGCATGGGCTTCGCCGAGCTGCGCGAGGTCGACCCGCGGGAGTTCCGCGACTTCGCGCTCGAGTTCCAGGAGCTCATGCGCTCGCTGCCGTTCCAGCTGCCCGAGCACTTCCTGCTCGTCATCCGCGCGATGTCGCTCACCTCCGGCGTGTGCAGCTCGCTCGACCCGCGCTTCAACCTGTGGGACGCCGTCGAGCCCTACGCCGCGGGCCTCGTGCGCGACGGGCGCGGCAACCTCGCGCGCGCTGCGGTCGACGAGGCGCTCGCGCTCGCGCGGCTCGTCGTCGGGCTCCCGCGCCGTCTCGACCGCCTCGCGACTCGCGCCGAGGAGGGCCGGCTCGCGGTCGAGTCGCCGCGCCTCGAGCGCCGCGTCGCGCGGCTCGAGCGCGCGACCGGCCGCGTCGTCTCCGCGCTGCTCTTCACCGGCCTGCTGGTCGCCGGCGCGATCGTGCGGTCGACGGATGCGGTGCTCGGCACCGTGCTCATGGTCGCGTCGGTCGTGCCGCTCGCGCACGCGGTGCTCGCGGGCGTCATCGGCCGCTCGCGCTCCCGGGAGCCCTGAGGCGCCTGCTCCAGCGATCCTCGGCGTGCCCGGGCGGCGTGCTCGGTCGGCGTGCTCGGTCGGCGTGCTCGCTCAGCCCTCGCCGAGCAGCGACAGGCCCGCAGCGACCGCGAAGCCGACGACCGTCGCGAGCCCCGCGAGGTCCTTCGCCTTCGACTGCGCCTCCGGGATCATCGCGTCGATGAGCATCACGAGCAGCGCGCCGGCAGCGATGCCGTCGACGAACCCGACCGCGGGGCCCGACGCCGCATCCGCCAGCGCCGTGCCGGTGGCCGCGGCGGCGACGCTCACGAGCGCGACGCCCGACCAGAGCAGCACCACGAAGCGGCGGGAGCGGCCCGCGCGCAGCATGTCGCTCGACGAGCCGATCGACTCGGGCAGGTTCGAGACGAAGATCGACACGAGGAGCGCGAGGCTCACGGTGTCGCCCGCGCCGATGCCGATGCCGAGCACCGCCTGCTCGGGCACGCCGTCGAGCAGCGCACCGACCGCGAGCGGGACGCCGCCGGCGCCGCCGCCGCGCCGCCCGGACCAGCGCTCGACGGCGCGGTCCGCCGCGACGTACGCGACGGCGCCGGCAGCGAGGCCGAGGCCCACGGGGAGTGGGCCGCCCTCGGCGAGGCCTGCCTCGGCGAGCTCGAACGCGACCGAGGCGATGAGCGCGCCGGCGCCGAAGGCGAGCACGAGGCCTACCGCGCGCTCCGACCAGCTGCGCACCGCGGCGAGCAGCGCGCCCACCAGCAGCGAGCTCGCGGCGATGCCGCCCCACAGCAGCGATTCGAGCATGCGTCCTCCGACTGGAGCGTAGCGCCGCTGCGGTCAGCGGCCGCGGAGTCGAGCGCGCTCGCCCCGGCCGCGCCGCGCGCGAGAGGGGAGCGGCGGGAGCGCGGGGTCGAGCAGCCAGGCGTCGAGCAGGGCGTCGAGCGACGTGCCCGCGCGGGCGTGCGCACCCGCGAGCCGTCGGAAGTCGTCGGTCGTCACCGGGCCGTGCGCGTGCTGCGCGGCCCACGCCTGCAGCAGCGCGAAGAAGGGGAGGTCGCCGAGCGCCACCCGCAGCGCGTGGACGAGGAGCGCGCCCCGGTGCCCGATGCGGTCGTCGACGAGCAGCTCGGGCGGGGGATCCGTGAGCGCGAAGTCCTGGGGCGAATCGGCGAGGAGCTCGTGGTGCTCGTGCGCGAGCGCGTCGGTCGAGGCATCGCCCGCCGCTTCGGACCACAGCCACTCGGCGTAGCGGGCCAGGCCGTCGTCGAGCCAGCGGTGCTGCAGGTCGGCCCCGCCGACCCCGGCGCCGAACCACTGGTGGGCGAGCAGGTGCGCGAGCGGGCGCTCGGCGGCGGGCGAGCCGTCGACGCGGTCGGCGCGCAGCACCGCGCCCGCGAGCGACTCCCGCGGCCGCTCGAGCGCGTCGGGAGCGACGACGATCGTGTAGTCGTCGAACGGGTACCGGCCGAAGCGCTCGACGAAGCACGCGAGCATGCGCGGCACCACGGCGAGGTCGCCGAGCGCGCGCGGCCCGAGCGCCGACGGCACGTAGGCGACGAGCGGCACGGCCGCCCGGGTGGCGGCGCCCCGGAGGTAGCGGCCGAGGTGCAGCGACGTGCGCGCGGGGGCGGTGGGCGCCCGCGTGACGAACGTGCGGGCGGTGCGGCCCGCATCCGTCGTCTCCTCCACGAGCGCGCCGGTCGCGATCGCGCGGCAGCGCTGCTCGGCGGTGATGCGGATGCGGAGCGTGGCGCGATCCGAGAGCCGGTCGTTGCACGGGTACCACGTGGGAGCCGCTCCGGCATCGGCCGCGGCGATCGCCCCCTCGCCGCGATGCCGCCAGCCGACCTCGCCCCACGGTGTGGCTCGGGGCGCGGGGGAGCCGCCGTACGCGACCTCGATGGCGAACGACGCACCCGCGGGGATGGGCGCGGCCGGGCGGAGCTCGAGCCGCTCGGGATGCTGCGTCCAGGCGGCGGGGGCGCCGTCGATCGTGACCGCGGTCGCGGCGAGGCCCACGAGGTCGAGCTCGAGGGCGTCGAGATCGCCCGCTGCGCGCCCGACGATGCGGGCCACGCCCTCGAGCCGGTTGACGGCCACGTCGCAGTGCAGCTCGAGGTCGTAGTGCTGCGCGCTCCAGGTCGGGTCGCCGGATGCGGGGGGCCGGGATGCGGGGGATGCGGATGCGGGGTAGGCGGATGCGTGGGAGGCGGATGCGTGTGCGTGCTCGAGCGCGGCGCGCGGCACTGCCGTCATCTCGATCACCCGCCCCAGGTCGCGATGGCTCCGCCGGCCTGCGCCGGCCGACTGCGCCCAGGGTAGCCACACCCGGTGACGGGATGCCCCGCCGGACGGCGACGACCGCGCGGCTCGGGGCCGCGCGGTCGTCGTAGGCATCCGCGGATCAGCGGGGATGCATCCCCGCCGACGTCAGGGGAGCACGTTGCGGTCGGCGGCGGCCGCGCGGCTCACGTGCGACTCGGCGGTGCCGCCCGAGATGACGATCGAGCCGGTGCGCGTGAACTCCTCGTCGACCTCCTCGTCGTGGCGGTGCGTGAAGAGGCTGATCACGATGGCGACGACGAGGTTGAGCACGAAGCCCGGGACTCTCTCGTAGAGGGTGAACGCCTCGAAGCCGGGCGCGATCACGCCCTCCACCGTGTTCGCCTTCTCGATGGCGTCCCAGATGAAGACGGTCGCGGCGCCGACGATCATGCCGGCGAGCGCGCCCCAGTTGGTGAGCTTGCGCCAGTAGAGGCTCAAGAGCACGATCGGGCCGAAGGCGGCGCCGAAGCCCGCCCAGGCGAAGCCGACGAGGCCGAGGATCGTGTCGTTCGGCGTGATGGCGAGGATCGCCGCGATGACGGCGACGAGCAGCACGCACGCGCGGCCGAGGAGCACGAGCACCTTCTGCGAGGGCTGGCGCTTCACGAACACCTGGAAGAGGTCCTCGACGAGCGCCGACGAGCAGACGATGAGCTGGCTCGAGAGCGTCGACATGATCGCGGCGAGGACGGCGGCGAGCACGAGGCCGGCCACGAACGGGTGCAGGAGCGCCTGCGACATGAGCAGCACGACCGTCTCGGGGTTGTCGAGCGCGATGCCCTGCTGCTGGACGTAGGCGATGCCGATGAAGCCCGAGACGACGGCGCCGACGAGCGAGATGACCATCCAGCTGATGCCGATGTTGCGGCCGGCCTTGGCCGAGCGCACGTCCTTGAGCGCCATGAAGCGCACGATGATGTGCGGCTGGCCGACGTAGCCGAGGCCCCATGCGAGGGCCGAGACGATGCCGAGCACGACCATGCCGTTCATGTCGGCCGGGAAGAGGCCGGTGAGCTCGGCGCCCGAGTCGGCGATGCCCTGCTGCACGCCGCCGAGGCCGCCGACCGTCACGAAGGCCATGACCGGGATGATGATGAGCGCGAGGAACATCATCAGGCCCTGCACCACATCCGTCAGCGAAGCACCGAGGAACCCGCCGAAGAGCGTGTAGAGCAGCGTGACGCCGCTCACGAGCAGCATGCCCCAGATGTACTCGGAGCCGAAGGACGACTCGAAGAAGACGCCGCCGGCGACCATGCCCGAGGAGACGTAGAAGGTGAAGAAGACGAGGATGATGACGCCGGAGACGAGGCGCAGCAGGCGCGTGCGGTCGCGGAGGCGGTTCTCGAAGAAGCTCGGGATCGTGATGGAGTTGCGCGCGACCTCCGTGTAGGCGCGCAGGCGCGGCGCGACGAACTGCCAGTTGAGGAAGGCGCCGATCGTGAGGCCGATCGCGATCCACGCCTCGATGAGGCCCGCGGCGTAGATGGCACCGGGAAGACCCATCATGAGCCAGCCGGACATGTCCGATGCGCCGGCCGACAGGGCTGCCGTGAACGGGTTCAGGTCGCGCCCCGCGAGCATGTAGTCCTCGTGGCTCTTGGTCTTCCGCGCGGCGTAGATCCCGATCGCGATCATCGCGGCGAAGTACACCGCGATCGCGAGCAGCTGGAATGTGATGTCGGACATCGTCGTCTCTCTTCAGTCTCTTCAGTCGTGCATGCGGATTCGTCAGCCGTCAACCTTACTCCCAGCCCACGCACATGCGCCTCTGGGGTACGGAGCGCTGAGATCCGCTCATGGGCTCCCGAGCGGCCGCTCCCTCGCCGGTCGAGGAGCGCGCGCCGAAGGCGCACGCGTCTCGAGACCCTGAGGCGCTCGCTCCTCCCTCGTCGGTCGAGGAGCGCGCGCCGAAGGCGCACGCGTCACGAGACCCGCGCCCGTCGCCGTTCCCTCGCTGGTCGGGGAGCGCGCGCCGGAGGCGCTCGCGTCACGAGACCCGCGCCCGCTCCCGTGGTGCTCGTCGCTCCCTCGCCGGTCGAGGAGCGTGCGCCGGAGGCGCTCGCGTCTCGAGACCGCGCCCGTTGCGCTCGCCGCTCCCTCGCCGGTCGAGGAGCGCGCGCCGGAGGCGCTCGCGTCTCGAGACCTGCCGTCGGCCCGGGCGGGTTGTCCCCACCGGTCGGGCCGCGTGGGTGGCCCGTGGTTGCATGCCTGCATGACGACGGACGCGACGCCGCGGGACGGGCAGGAGCCCGAGCCCGTGCGCGGCTCCGGCGCCGACGGCCCCACGCCGCGCGACGTGTCCGAGACGGCGATGCGCGCGGTCGTCGAGATCGACGCCGCGATCGCGGGCCTGCAGGCGATGCGCACGCACCTGCTCGCCGGCATCGGCCACGTCGCGGTCGATGATGCGCTCGAGGAGCGCCTCGACCCGGCGGTGGGGCTGCGGGATGCCGCGTGCGAGCTCGGGCTGCGGCAGCGCCGCTCCGACCGCACCGTCGAGGCCGAGCTCAACGCCGCGATGGCCGACACCGGCCGCTGGCCCGCGACCGTGGAGGCGTGGGGACAGGCGCGCATCCACCGCGGCCACGTCGCCGTGATCGCGGAGATCGGCGCGCCGATCCAGGATCCGGCGGCGCGGGAGGCGTTCGAAGCGGCGCTGCTGCCGCACGCCGAGCAGACCACCCCGGGCCGACTGCGGGCGATCGCGCGGCGCGAGCTCGAGCAGCACCTGGCGGAGCCGCTCGTCGAGCGGCACCGCACCGCCCGCGAGCAGCGCGGCGTGTGGGTGAGCGACCTCGACGACGGCATGTCGATGCTGCGCGCGCTGCTGCCGACCGCGCTCGCGCACGGCATCCACGACCGCCTCACCCAGATGGCCAAGGCGTCGGTTCGGGCGCGCGCGGGCGCGCCGGACCGGGCTGCCGATGCCGCCGACACGCCCGGGAACGGCGCCGATGCCGTCGGTGAGGCGCCGGTCGGTGCCGACGGCGGCCGCGACCGGCGCACCTTCGACCAGCTGCGCGCCGACCTGCTGCGCGCCGACCTGCTGGCCGACCTGCTGCTGACCGCCGACCCCACCGACACCGGCCTGCACGGCATCCGCGCCGAGGTCAGCGTGCTCATCCCCGCGCCCGTCCTCACCGGCGACAACGGTGACGGGGAGCCCATGGCGGGCCTCGAGGCGGCGGTCGCGCGGCTCGCGAACGGCGCACCGCTGGATCCGGAGACCGCCCGCATCCTCGCCGAGCGCGCCAGCAGCTGGGCGCGGCTGTTCACCGACCCGCTCACCGGCCAGGTGCTCGCCGTCGACTCCTACACGCCCTCCAGCCAGCTCAAGCGGCTGCTGCGTGCCCGCGACCAGCACTGCCGATGGCCAGGCTGCGGGCAGCGCGCCCGCCGCTGCGACATCGACCACACCAAGCCGTGGGCCGAGGGCGGCACGACCTGCCACGACAACCTCGCCCACCTCTGCAGACGCCACCACACCCTCAAAGGCGCCCAGCTCTCCCACGCCAGGCGATGGAAGGTCGGGCAGACGAGCCCGGGCGTGCTGACCTGGACCTCGCCCACCGGCGCGATCTACGTCGACGAGCCGTCGAGCGTGGGACCGGTGTTCGTGGAGAGTTCAGGGGACAAGGCGGAGGAATGGGGGCTCCCGGACGAGGCCGGCGCCGGAGACCTCCTGCCGTTCTGAGCCGAACGCGGGGCGAAGCCCCTCGCGATGGAGGCGTCGACCTGCCGGTCGGTGCACGCCCGCCCCGGAGCGCCGCGCTGACGCCGACCGATCGGTCGCAACGGGGAGGCCGGCGAGCGCCGACCTCCCCGACCCGAACCGCGCGGGCTCAGTCGCTGCTGGCGTCGACGGGCGCGCCGGCGTCGTCGAGCACGAACGTCACCTCGAGCGTCACCTGCCACGAGGTGATCGTGCCGTCCTTGATGTTGACGACGTGGTCCTTGACCCACGCGCCCTCGATGCCGCGCAGTGTCTCGCCTGCGCGCGCGATGCCCTGCTTGACCGCATCCTCGAAGCTCTGCTCCGAGCGTGCGCTGATGGTGGTGATCCTCGCGATGGAAGCCATCGGTCCTCCTCGTCGTCGGGTAGTGCGAGGATGCCCCTCGCTCCGCCACCCAATCGCGGAAGCCGGCGCTTGGGAACCCCCGGATCAGTCGCGCGGCTTCCCGGGGTCGTCGAGGTCCTGCACGTCGTCGGCGCCCTTCGGCAGCGCCGGCAGCGTGCCCGTCGCATGCGGCATGCGCGGGGTGAGCACCGATGCGACGTCCGACTCCTCGGTCGCGGCGAGGAACGCGAGGTGCGCCTCGTAGCGGTCGAGCACGTCGTCGATGATCTGCTGCTTCGTGAGGCCCATGAGGTCGTAGCCGCCCGAGCCGGTCTGCGTGAAGACCTCCAGCCGCCAGTAGACGTCCGTCTCGCGCGACATGCGGCCGCCGAACATCGGCACCGGAGCCTCGACGAGGGCGACCTGGTAGTGGAAGTCGCGGAACTCATCCATCGAGACGCGCAGGTACGGCTCGTCGATGCCGGTCGTCGTGTTGGCCATCCGGTCGGTCTCGACCTCGTAGCCCTGCGCCCGGAACTCGGCGGCGACGTCGGCGAGCGCCGGCCGCACCGTGCGGTCGAGGAACTGGGCGACCTGCCGCTGCGACGGGAAGGCGCGCATGCGCTCGAGCCGCTGCCGCCACGAGCGCTCGGGCACGCTGCCGCCGCTCGAGGCGACGCTGCGCCGCCGCAGCACCTCGCCCTGCCGCTCCGCCCGCTCCATGCGCAGCACCTTCGAGAACGAGAACATGACGAGGTAGGCGATGATCGTCACCGGCAGCGCGAAGATGAGCGTCGCGTACTCCATGGTCGTGACGCCGCCCGCGAGCAGCATCGCGATCGTCAGGAGCGCCGTGAGCAGCGCCCAGTAGATGCGCAGCCACTTCGGGCCGTCCTGCGAGGGCTCGGGGATCGACGACGAGAAGTTCGACATCACCATCGCGCCCGAGTTGGCGCTCGTCAGGTAGAACAGCAGGCCCGAGAGGGTCGCGAGGCCGATGAGGAACATCGCGCCGGGGAACATGTCGAGCAGCGCGTACCAGCCCTGCTCCGGGCTGTCGACGGCGAGCTGGGCGAACGCCTCGTTGCCGTTGACGATCACCTCGTAGAGCGCCGAGTTGCCGAAGAGCGACACCATGATGAAGTCGCACAGCACGGGCGCCGTGATCGCGGCGATCACGAACTCGCGCAGCGTGCGGCCGCGCGAGATGCGCGCGAGGAAGACGCCCACGAACGGGCCCCACGCGAGCCAGAACGCCCAGAAGAAGAGCGTCCAGCCCCCCATCCACTCGGCGCCGTCGGGCTCGTAGGCGAACGTCTGCAGCGTGCGCTCGGGCAGCGTCACGAGGAAGCGCCCGATGTTCTCGACGAGCGCGTTGAGCAGGTAGGCCGTCTGGCCGGTCACGAGGATGTAGAGCATCATCGCGGCCGCGCTCCAGAGGTTCAGCTCCGAGATCCAGCGGATGCCCTTGTCGACGCCCGAGGTGGTGGCGGCGATCGTGAGCACGACGGCGACGATCACGAGCCCGATCTGCAGCGCGATGCCCTGCGGCAGACCGAAGATGAGCGAGAAGCCCACGCCGAGCAGCACGACGCCGATGCCCATCGACGTCGCGACGCCGAAGACCGTGCCGACGAGCGCGACCGTCGAGATGCTGTCGCCGAGCGGTCCCCGCACGCGCTTGCCGAGCAGCGGGTAGAGGGCGGCGCGGATCGACAGCGGCATGCCCCAGCGGTAGGCGAAGTAGCCCATGGCCATGCCGAGCAGCGCGTACATCGACCAGCCGGCGATGCCGTAGTGGAACATCGTCCACACGACCGCGTCCTGCGTGGCGGCCATCGTGCGCCCCTCGCCGCTCGGCGGGTCGAGGTACTGCACGACGGGGCCCGTGACCGAGTAGAAGAGCATGTCGATGCCGACGCCCGCGGCGAAGAGCATCGCGACCCACGTGAAGAGGCCGTACTGGGGGCGCGAGTGGTCGGGCCCGAGCCGCACCTTGCCCTCCTTCGAGAGCGCGACCCACAGCACGAACCCGATCACGAGGGTGACGGTGAGCACGTAGTACCAGCCGAGGTTCGTGGCGATCCACGCGACGACGTCCTGCATCGTGTCGCGCGCGTTGCCGGGCATGGCGATCGCCCAGATCGAGAACGCGATGATCACGGCGGATGCGATGAGCAGGACCCGCCAGTGCACGCGCGCCTCGCGGTGCTCCATGAGCTCGGCCGGCCCCTTGCTGAGGTCGCTGCGCGAGACCGGCGCCTCGTCGCGCGGTCGCTCCGGGCGGCGCTCGGTGCCGCCGAACCTGCTGCGCTCGAGCGGCGGATGCGGGGCCCGGCTCGAGCGGTCGTCGTTCCGCTGGTCATCCTCAGGCATCAGCGTTCACACATCCCTCCATCACGGGCATGCGGCGCGCACACGCGGCGACAACGCGACTGTAGCGCTGTGGGCGGCGGGGGAGGAGTGCGGATTCCGTGCCCTTGCGGTGCGGCCCGAGCGACGCATCGTGCGGCGGGCCAACGGCTCCTCTCGACGGTATCAGATATCTGTGACGGGACTGTCTGGGCGCCGGAAGGGACGTATGACGAAGCGTGACGCGGCGGGCTATCGCCGGCCGGCGCGGGGTCAATAGCGTGCGAGGCACCCACACCGGAAGGCACACCATGACTCGCATCGACGTCTCCCACGCCGGCAGCCTGCCGCGCACCCCTGAGCTCATCGCCGCCAACAGGGCGCGGGCGTTCGCCGACGACGGCCTCACGCTGCAGCGCACGCCCGAGTTCGAGGAGCTCCTCAGCACCGCGGTCGCCGATCTCGTCCGCCGCCAGCGCGACCTCGGCATCACGATCATCGGCGACGGCGAGTACGGCAAGGCGATGTCGAACCCCTCCGACTACGCCGCGTGGTGGACGTACGTCTTCCAGCGCGTCGCGGGCCTCGAGATCACCGGCGAGGACATCTTCACCGAGCCGCCGGTGCGCTCGGCGCCCGGCGACGTGCGGCTCACGTCGTTCCCCGATCGCCGCGACTGGGTGCGGTTCCGCGACGCCTACCAGGACCCCGACCAGCCGGTGCTGCAGCAGCAGCCCGCGACGGCGTTCCCGGCCACCACGGGCGAGCTGCGCTACATCGGCCAGGAGGCCCTCGCGATCGACATCGCCAACCTGCGCGCCGGGCTCGACGCGGCCGGGGCCGAGGAGGGCTTCCTCACCGCGCTCTCGCCCGGCTCCGCAGCCCGCATCGCCAACCGCCACTACGCCGACGAGGAGGCGCACATCTGGGCGTGGGCCGAGGTGCTGCGCGAGGAGTACAAGGCGATCACGGATGCGGGGTTCATCGTGCAGATCGACGACCCGTCGCTCGCCGAGAACTTCGACCAGATCAACCCCGAGCCCTCGATCGAGGACTACCTCGCGTTCACGCGCATCCGCGTCGAGGCGCTCAACCACGCGATCGCCGGGCTCCCGGAGGAGCTCGTTCGCCTGCACCTCTGCTGGGGCTCCTGGCACGGCCCGCACACGACCGACGTCGCGTTCGGCGACATCGCGCCGCTCGTGCTCGAGGTGAACGCCGGCAGCTACTCGTTCGAGGCGGCGAACGCCCGCCACGAGCACGAGTGGCGCGTGTGGGAGCAGGTCGAGCTGCCCGAGGGCAAGCGCATCGCGCCGGGCGTCATCGGCCACGCGACCAACGTCGTCGAGCACCCCGAGCTCGTCGCCGACCGCATCGAGCGGTTCGCGCGGATCGTCGGGCCCGAGCGCGTCATCGCCTCGACCGACTGCGGGCTCGGCGGCCGCATCCACCCCTCGATCGCGATCGCGAAGCTCGAGTCGCTCGGTCAGGGCGCTCGCCTCGCCGAGCAGCGCCTCGGTGCGGCGGTCTCGATCGTCTGAGCGGCCGGCACGCGCGGCGAAGGGCGGGCAGCCACGATCGGCTGCCCGCCCTTCCGCGTGCCCGCCCTTCCGCGTGCCCGCCCTTCCGCGTGCCCGCCCTTCCGCGTGCCCGCCCTTCCGCCTGCCCGTGCACCGGCGGCGGTGCGCTCAGCGCAGCAGCGCCGTGCGCCCGTGCGCCTCGACCTCGAGCTCGAACCCGTCGGCGTCGGCCGCGACGACCTGCAGCGCGTCGGGGCCGTCGCCGACCTCGATGCCGAGCGCGGCGAAGCGAGCCGACTCCGCGTGCGGGTCGCGCGCGAGCCGCCGCAGCGCGACGAGCTCGAGCACCGGCAGGCCCTCGAGCGCCGGATGCGGTGTCCCGCCCCAGTCGATGAGGAACGGGGGCTGCGACTCGGGGCCCGGCAGGCCGAGGCGCCACTCGAGCAGGCGCCCGTCGGGCGTCTCGCGCGAGAGCGGCTCGGCGTCGCGGTAGTCGAGCCCTGCGCCTCGCGCCTCGCGGATCGTCGCGTCGAGGTCGCGCGGGGCGATCGCGAAGGAGGCGACGCGCGGCGCGGTGAGCGCGTCGATGCCGAAGCGCGGCACTCGGTCCGCGCTCCAGCCGCCCGCCGCATCCGGCCCGATGAGCTCGAGGTACTGGCGCACGCGCTCGCCGCGCCGGGTGAAGGCGATGAGCGCGTTCGCGGTGCCGCTCGGGTGGCGGCCGCCCGGGGCGGCGCGCACGCCCGTGCGGCGCTCGACGTCGTCGACGACCGCGGCGAGGTCCGGGCCGGCGAGTACGGCGTGGTCGAGCACCGCGGGAGCCCCCATCAGCGCACGACCTCGGGCTCGCCGAGCGTGAGCATGAGGCGGTTGGCCCAGTTGAAGAAGGCGGCGCTGCTGACGAGGTCCACGATCCCCGCATCGTCGAGACCGGCGTCGCGCAGGCGCTCGACGTGCGAGCCGTCGAAGCCCGCGGGCGTCGCGGTGAGCGCCGCCGAGGCATCCGCGATCGCATCCCAGCGCTCGTCGAGGCGCGCGCCGACGCCCTCGTCGAGCAGTCGCTGCACGTCGTCGGTGCGACCCGAGAGGCGCGAGGCCGCGGCCGAGTGCACCGAGGCGCAGAAGACGCAGCCGTTGACGCGCGAGGCGGCGGTCGCGGCGAGCTCGCGCTCCCAGCGTGGGATGCCGCCCTGCTCGTTGCCGAAGATGTCGAGGTCGGTGAGCGTGCGCGCCCGCAGCGCCTCGGGATCCCGCGCGAGCAGCCGGAAGTAGGGGCTGCGGGCCCGAGCGGGCTCGACGAGCGCGTCGCGCTGCGCGCCGGTGAGCGCCTCCTCGGCCACGGGCGGCGCCCACGGCACCCAGCCGAGGCTGCGCTGCGTGAACGACTCGGGGCGTCGGAGCGCGGGGTAGTCGCGGATCTCGGTCACGCTCGGGCCTCCTGCAGCTCGGCCGGGGTGGATGCGGATGCGGGCGCGGACGCGGATGCGGGCGCGGCGGCGAGGGCGCGCAGGCCGTGGACGAGCCGCAGCTGGAACGCGAGGAATGCGACGAGCTGGCTGAGCGAGACCATCGCGTCGGCGTGCCAGCCGGCGTCGACGAGTGCGCGCAGCGACTCGGGACGCGCGTCGCGCGGGTGCAGCACGAGCAGGTGCGCGTGCTCGAGCGCCGCCGCGAGCGGCTCGCCGAGCACGCCGCGCTCGACGCGCGCGCTCGGGCCGAGCAGCGTCTCGTCCTGCAGCGCCGACTCGCGGTAGCCGCCGTAGGGGCCGGATGCGCGCCCGGCGGCCGCCGCGTCGCGCACGGCGTCGACGACCGCGGGCTCCGCGGCATCGGCCAGCAGCTCGAGGTAGAACGCGGACAACCGGGTCGGCTCGGCCTCCCGCTCGTGCAGCAGCGCGACGTAGGCGGCGATGGCGTAGCGCTGCTCGAGGGCGAGCTCGCCGGGCTCGGCCGGCTCGAGCAGCGCGAGGAAGCTCTGCTGCGCGTGCTCCCGCGCGTCGGGCCGGGCGCGCCGGATCGCGTCGAGCGGCGATCCGGGGGCGATCTCGGCGAGGTGATCGATGACGTCGTCATGCGACATGGCGCTGCTCCTCCTGCTGGCGCTGGACCGCCCATCCGAGCGCGGGCGCGACCTCGGTCGCGAAGAGCTCGAGCGAGCGGGCGGTGATGGTGTGGTGGGGGTCGACCGAGTGCACCTGGATCGAGACCTCGGTCGCAGCGGCCGCGATCGGGTCGGCGCCGAGCGACTCGACGACCTCGTCAGGCGTGCCGAGGTGCGTCTCGGTGCGCACGAGCAGCTCGTCGAGCGTCGTGTCGTGGGTGCCGAGCGCGAGGCCGGCGGCCTGCGCGCGCAGTCCCGCGCCGGCGTGCTCGCGCACGGCGTCCCGCTCGTCGCGGTCGACGACGACGACGCTGCGGGAGGCGAGGATGCGCGGCTCGACGCCCGCGGGGAGCGCCTCGAGGTAGGCGTCGACGACCCGCCGCTGCACCTCCCACACGCGCGGCGGGCGCGGTCCGTCGTGCCCGGGCGGCACCGGCTGCACGCGCGAGAGCATGAGCCCGTCGCCCTGCGCCCCGATCGCGCTCGCGCCCTCGGGCGAGAACGTCGCCTGCCAGATCCGGTCCGCGAGCCCGGCGCCGGCGCGGTGCACCCCGGACGCATCCGGGTAGAGGGTCTCGTCGGCGCTGCCGTCGAGCAGCGCGCGCAGCCGCACGAGCTTCGCGTCGTAGATCGCGCGCCGCTGCTGCGGATCCTCGCCGAACGCGCTGAGCGTGCGGGGGCCGCCGCCCGTGCCGAGGCCGAGCTCGGTGCGGCCGCCCGAGAGCGCGTCGAGCACCGCGGCGTCCTCGGCCGCGCGCGCCGGATGCTCGTGCGCGAGCGTGAGGATCGCGGTGCCGAGGCGGATGCGGTCGGTGCGCTGCGCCGCCGCCGCGAGCAGCACGAAGGGGGAGGGGAGCCCGCCCTCGGCGCCGTCGAGGTGGTGTTGCGCGACCCACGCCGAGGCGAAGCCCATCCGCTCGGCGAGCTCGATGTGGTCGAGCGCGATGCGGTACCGCTCGCTCGCGCCCGCGTCGTCGAGCACGCGGGTGAAGAATCCGATCGTCGGCGCCATCACGCCACCTCCAGCTGCCCGGTCGATGCGTGTCGCCCGAGGCCGCGGCGGGCGTCCCGCAGCCAGTCGGGCGCGGGCACCGCGTCGAGCAGCGCCCTCGTGTAGTCGTGCTGCGGGTCGGTCAGCACCTGGTGCGCCGTGCCCGTCTCCACCGCGCGGCCGCCGCGCAGCACCGTGGCGGTGTCGGCGATGCGTCGCACGACCGCGAGGTCGTGGGTGATGAAGAGGTAGGTGAGGCCGAGGTCGCGCTGCAGCCGCTCGAGGAGCGCGAGGATCTGCGCCTGCACCGTCACGTCGAGCGCCGACACGGCCTCGTCGAGCACGACGACCTCGGGCTCGATGATGAGCGCGCGGGCGATCGCGACGCGCTGGCGCTGGCCGCCGGAGAGCTCGCGCGGCAGCCGCTCGGCGACCTCGGCCGGGAGCGCGACCTGCTCGAGCGCCGTCGCGACCCGCTCGGCCAGGCGCTTCCGGTCGCGCTCGCCGCCGTGCGCGACCGGGAGGTTCTGCAGCGGCTCGCCGACGGTCTGACCGATCGTGCGGCGGGGGTCGAGCGACGCGAACGGGTTCTGCGAGACGAGCTGCACGCGGTGCCGCAGCCGGCGGCTGCCGCGCTCGGCGACGACGTCGAGGTCGCCGATGCCGATGCTGCCGGACGTCGGCCGGTGGAAGCCGGCGAGCGCGCGCCCGATCGTCGTCTTGCCCGAGCCCGACTCGCCGACGAGCGCGTGCGTCGCGCCGCGCTCGATCCGGAGGCTCACCTCGTCGACGGCGCGGAACGCATCCCGCCCCCGTCCGTACTCGTGGACGAGCCCGTCGATCGCGACGAGCGGCTCGTCGTCGAGCGCGTCGGCCGGCCGAGGCGCGCGGGGCGGTGCGTCGTCGAGCGCGGGCGCGTCGGCCAGCAGCGCCGCGGTGTACGCGCTCGTGGGTGCCTCGAGCACGTCGCGCGCGGGGCCGGCCTCCTCGAGCCGGCCGCCGCGCAGCACCGCGAGGCTGTCGGCGCGCTCGGCCGCGACGGCGAGGTCGTGGGTGATGAGCAGCACGCTCGAGCCGAGCTCGTCGCGGAGCGAGTCGAGCAGGTCGAGGATGCGTCGCTGCACCGTCACGTCGAGCGCGCTCGTCGGCTCGTCGGCGATGATGAGGTCGGGCTCGAGCGCCACGGCGGCGGCGATGAGCGCCCGCTGCCGCATGCCGCCGGAGAGCTCGTGCGGGTACTGCTTCGCGCGGCGCTCGGGGTCGTCGAGGCCGACGCGGTCGAGCAGGTCGAGCGCGCGACGGCGGATCGCCTCCCTCGTGCCCCAGCGGTGGATGCGCAGGGGAGCGGCGACCGAGTCGCCGATCGTCTGCACGGGGTTGAGCGAGGTGCCGGGGTCCTGCGGCACGAGCGCGACGCGCGCTCCGCGGATCTGCTGCAGCGCGCGGCCGGGCAGCCGCGTGAGCTCGACCGGCCCGCCGGAGAGCTGCAGCTGCACGGAGCCGCGATCGACGCGGCCGCCGCCGGCGAGCAGGCCGATGATCGACTGGCCGATCGTGGTCTTGCCGGAGCCCGACTCACCGACGAGCGCGAGCACTTCGCCGCGCTGCAGCTCGAGGCTGACGCCGTGCACGGCCGTGCGGCGCTCGCCCCGGGCGTGGTAGGAGACGGCGAGGTCGTCGATCGTGAGGAGTGCGCTCATGCTGTTGCCTCTCTGATTGCTGCTGCGACGCGGTTGGCCGCGAGCACGACGGCTGCGACCACGAGTCCGGGCAGGGTGGTGAGCCACCAGGCAGTGGCGACGTAGTCGCGGCTCTCCGCGATGAGGAGGCCCCACTCGGGGGTGGGCGGCGGGGCGCCGTAGCCGAGGAAGCCGAGCGTGGAGATCTGCAGGATGGCGCTGCCGAACTGCAGGGCAGCGAGCGCGAGCACCGGGCCGAGCGAGTTGGGGAGCACGTGGCGCCGCAGCACGCTCAGGAAGGAGCCGCCAGAGCCGAAGGCCGCCTCGACGTAGTCGCTGCGCCGCACCTTCACGACCTGCGACCGGGCGAGCCGGGCGAAGACCGCGATCGAGGTGACGCCGACGGCGATCGCGGCGTTCCAGACGCCGAAGCCGAGCAGCACGATGACGCTGAGCGAGAGCAGCAGCCCGGGGATCGCCAGCAGCACGTCGACGACGCGCATGAGGATCTCCTCGACGACACCGCCGAGCGAACCCGCGAGCACGCCGATGCCGGTGCCCGCGACGAGGCCGACGAGCACCGCGAGGGCTGCGCCCGAGAGCGAGTTGCCGGCGCCGAAGATGACGCGCGCGAGCAGGTCGCGGCCGGTGGCGTCGGTGCCGAAGGGGTGCGCGGCGCTCGGCGCCTGCAGGGCGTCGAGGGCGACGCCGGCGATCGGGTCCTGGGCTGTGAAGAGCCCCGGCACGATCGCCCAGGCGAGCGCGATCACGAGCACGGCGACCGAGAGCGCGAGCGTGAGCGCCGGCCGCTTGCGCGCAGGCGCCGCTGCGCGGCTCCGTGGGAGCAGCGTCGATGTGATGGCGCTCATGCGTGCACCGCCTTCCGCAGCCGGGGGTCGATCGCCGGGGCGATGAGGTCGACAGCCAGGTTGATCGCGACGAAGCCGATCGCCGAGATGACGACGATCGCCTGCAGCACGGGGATGTCGCGCGTCGCGACGGCCTCCTGGGTGAGCCTGCCCAGCCCGGTGCGCGCGAAGACCGTCTCGGTGACGACCGCGCCGGCGATCAGCTCGCCGAAGAGCACCCCCGCGATCGTGAGCGTCGGCAGCAGTGCGTTGCGTGCCACCTCGCGCGAGAGCAGCCATCCGGAGCTCGCGCCGCGGGCCTTCGCGACGGCGATGAAGGGCTCGGCGACCGTGTCGTCGATGCTGCGGATGAGCACCTGGGCCAGCGGCGCCGCGATCGGCACCGCGATCGTGAGCACGGGCAGCACGAGCGCCTCCACCGGGTCGGCGTTGATGACCGGGATCAGCCCGAGCTGGAACGAGACGCCCTGCAGCAGCACGATGCCGAGCCAGAACACGGGGATCGAGACGAACAGCGGCGGCAGCGAGCGGAACGCGCGGCGCAGCCACTCGGCACGGCCGAAGGTCGCGACGACGGCGATGGCCACCGCGAGCAGCACCGCCGCGACGAAGCCGAGGGAGGCGAGCAGGAGCGTGGAGGGCAGTGCCGTCGCGATGAGCGCCTCGACGTCGGCGCCGTTCTGCAGCGAAGTGCCGAGGTCGCCCGTGAGGAAGCCGACCGCAGACTGCCACAGTTGCAGCCAGATCGGCTGGTCGGCGCCGTAGGCCGCGCGCAGCTCCTCGAGCTGCGCCGCGCTCAGTCCCAGCTCCGGGCTCGCGTACCGGGCGACGATGGCGTCGCCCGGGAGCGCCTGCAGCAGCAGGAACGCGAGCACGAAGGTGGCGAGCACGACCAGTGCGGCCTGGCCGGTGCGGCGGAGCGGGTAGGGCACGGCCATCTCAGCCCTCGAGCCAGACGTTCGCGAAGCTGGGGCGGCCGACCGACTCGGTCTCGAATCCCTGCACGATCGGCTGCACGCCGTAGACCTGCGGCTCCTCGAAGAAGGGCAGCACGTAGGCGTGCTCGGTCAGGTGCGCCTGCACCGCTGCCGCCGCGGCGACGCGCCCCTCGGTGGTGGGCTCGGACGCCACCTGGCGCAGCAGCGACTCGAGCTCTGCATCGATCGGCTCGCCCACGGCGTCGCGGTTCGCGAGCGTGTTGCGGTTGTCGATCGAGTACTGGCTCTTGATGACGTCGAAGTCGGCACGGCCGACCATCGAGTGGTAGATCTGGATCTGATCGATGTCGGAGGAGGCGGCGGTCTGCGCGGCCTGGTCGCCCTGGAAGAGCTCGAGCTCGACGCCGATCTCGCGCAGCTGCTGGGAGACGAGCGTGATGACGTCGCGCGAGCGGGGCTGCGGGAGCGCCTCGTTGACCACCAGGTGGAGGCGCACGCCGTCGCGACTGCGGATGCCGTCCGGTCCCGTCTCCCAGCCGGCCTCGTCGAGCAGCGCGTTCGCGCGGTCGGGATCGAAGGCGTAGGCATCCGTCTGCTGCTCATAGCCGAGTGCCGTCCGGCTGAGCGACGAGGTGGCGAGCGGGTAGCCGTCCGAGAAGATCGAGTCGACGACCTCCTGGCGGTCGATGCCGGCGATCAGGGCCTGGCGCACCCGGATGTCCGAGAGCAGCGGGTGGTCGAAGCGGAAGCTCAGGCCGTTGTTGACGCCGTTCGTCTGCGCGGCGACGAGCTCGAGGCCCGCGGCGGTGACCTGCTCCTCGTGCTGGGGCTCGACCTGGCGGGCGATGTGGGCCTGGCCGGAGGTGAGCGAGCCGATGCGCACGCTGTCCTCCGGCGCGATGACGATGTCGACCGCGTCGACGTGCGGTCGCGCCTGGTTCTCGGCGGAGGGCGGTGCCCACGCGTAGTCCTCGCGGGCGGCGAGGCGGATGCTCGTGCCCAGCTGCTCCGACTCCACGACGAAGGGCCCCGCGCCGATGACCCGCTCGGCGTTGCCGGGACCGAAGCCCTCCGAGTCGAGCTCGAGCGACGCATCCGCCAGCAGCCCCGAGTTGATCGTCGAGACCGCCTGCGCGAACCCCGGTGCGGGCGCGCTGAAGTGGAAGCGCACGGTGTCGTCGTCGACGACCTCGCCGCGCTCGTAGTTGTTGATCGCCTCGCTCACGATGAGCGCGCGGTCGGTGTCGCCGAGCCCGAAGAGGTCGATGTTGGCGACGACGTTCTCGGCCGTGAGCGGCGTGCCGTCGGAGTAGGTGACGTCGGTGCGGACGTCGAAGGTGTACTCGGTCGCGTCGTCGCTGACCTCGGGCAGGGCGGTCGCGATCCAGGGCTCGAGCTCGAGCGTCTCGGGATCCTGGTGCAGCAGGCGCGCCGTGAGGTTGTTGACGAGCGCGCCGTTCGGGTAGAAGCCTGCGGCCGGCGGGTAGAGCGACGTGTAGGCCTGGTGCTCGAGGTAGGTGAGCGTGCCGCCGTCGACGGGCTCGCCGCCCTGCGCCGCGGGCGATGCCGCCTGGCTCGTCGAGCAGGCGGAGAGCGCGAGGGCGGCGATGGCGGCGGCGGCGATCGCCGTCGAGCGTCGAGAGGGGAAGCGGACCACGGTGACCTCCATAAGTCTTGCTTGGTGCTTCCCATAGCAAAACCGATGGATGCGGTCAGTGCACCTCGGGCTGCAACACGGCGTCACACTCGGCGGCGGAGCGCGGCGCGAGGACGTCGAGCGCCTGCAGCAGGTCGTCGACGATGTCCTGGGCCTCCTCGATGCCGACCGAGATGCGGACGAGCCCGGGCGTGATCCCGAGCGCGAGGCGCTCGGCCTCGTCGAGCTTGCCGTGGATGGTCGAGCCGGTGTGGATCGCGAGGGTGCGCACGTCGCCGATGTGCGTCATCTGGCTCACGAGCCGCAAGCGGTCGAGGAACGCGTGGGCGGCGTCGCGCGTGCCGAGGTCGATCGAGACGATCGAGCCGACGCCCCGCGGCAGCATGCGCGCCACGACGGCACGGCGCGGATCGTCGTCGCTCCCGGGGTAGTGGACGCGCGCGACGGCGGGGTGCCGGGTGAGCGCCTCGGCGACGACGCGGGCGTTCGCGACGTGCCGCTCCATGCGGAGCGAGAGCGTCTCGATGCCGTGCAGCAGGAGGAAGGCGCTCGTCGGCGGGAAGCTCGGGCCGTGCTCGAGCACCACGACGGCGCGGAGGTAGGCGGCGTACGCCGCGGCGCCGTAGCGCTCGGCGAACGACGGAGCGCCGTGCGGGCGCGGCGCGTGCAGGTGCGGGAACCGCGCGGCAGCCGCATCCCAGTCGAACGTGCCGCCGTCGACGATGGCCCCGCCGATGACCGAGCCGTGCCCGCTCAGCCACTTCGAGGTCGAGTGGATGACGACGGCCGCGCCGTGCTCGAACGGGCGGCAGAGGTAGGGGGTCGCCACCGTGTTGTCGACCACGAGCGGCACGCCCGTGCGCTTCGAGACGCGGCCGAGCAGGTCGAGGTCGGCGACCTCGCCGAGCGGGTTCGCGATCGACTCGGCGTAGATGGCGCGGGTCTCGGGGCCCACCGCTGCGGCCCACGCATCCTCGTCGGCGTCGATCGGCACCGCCTCGAGCTCGAGCCCCATGCGGCGGAGCGCGCCCCTTGCCATCTCGCGGGTGCCCTCGTAGAGCCGGTCGGTCGTGAGGATGTGATCGCCCGCCTGCGCGAGCGCCCCGAGCGCGGCGGCGATCGCCGCCTGGCCGCTCGCGACGAGCACGCCGTCGACGCCGCCCTCGAGGTCGGCGATGCGGCGCGCGGCGACGACGTTCGTCGGGTTGTCGTTGCGCGAGTAGGCGCGGCGGGCGCTGCGGCCCGCGAAGCGCTCCTCGCCGTCGTCGAAGTCGTCGAAGACGTAGCCGGCGCTCTGGTAGATCGGGGTGATGCGGGCGCCGGCTTCGGCGTCGACGATCGCGCCGGCGTGCACCTGGCGGGTGTCGAACCCCCACGCGGCGCTCATCGGGCGGCTCCGGCGGCGACGGGCGCGAGCGCCCCGGCGATGCGGTCGACCGCCTCGGCGAGCACGGGGGCCGGGGTCGCGAAGACGAGCCGCACGTGCTGCTCGGAGCCCGCCCCGCACAGCGCGCCGTCGGTGAGCGTGACGCCCGCGCGCTCGCGCAGCAGCTCGGCGGGCGAGCCGTCGAGGCCCAGCGCGCCCACGTCGAGCCACGCGAGGTACGTCGCCTCCGGCGGATGCCAGCGCACGTCGGGCAGCCGCTCGGCGAGCAGGCGGCCGAGCAGGTCGCGGTTGCGCTCGAGGTAGCCGACGGCCCCGGCGAGCCAGCCGCCGCCGTCGCGGTAGGCGGCCGTCGAGGCGATCACGCCGAGCGTCGAGGCCCCGTGGACGACGGAGAAGCCGAAGCGGCGGTAGGCGGCCTCGTCGGCGTCGTTCGCGGTGATGAGCTGCGCCGCCTTGAGCCCCGGGATGTTCCAGGCCTTCGAGGCGCTCGTGCCCGTGATGGTGTGCGCCGCCGCGGCGTCCGAGACGGAGGCGTAGGGCACGTGCTCGCGACCGTCGAAGCGGATCGACGCGTGGATCTCGTCGGCGAACACGCGCGCGCCGTGCCGGTCGACGAGGTCGGCGATGCGCTCGAGCTCGGCACGCGGCAGCACCGTGCCCGTGGGGTTGTGCGGGTTGCAGAGCACGAGCGTGCCCGCGCCGGCCGCGAGCGCGCGGTCGATCCCGTCCAGGTCGTGCTGCCAGCGGCCGTCGACGACGACGCCGGGCACCTGCACGACGGGGCGCCCGAGCGCCTCGAGGTAGGTGAGGAACGGCATGTACGCGGGCGTCGGCACGATGACCGCCGAGCCCTCGGGCGAGTACTCCTCGACGGCGACGCGGAGCGCCGCCATGACGTCGGAGACGGCGTGGACGCGCTCGGGGTCGACGTGCCAGCCGAAGTCGCGCGCCTGCCAGGCCGCGGTCGCCTCGCCGAGCTCGGCCGCGGTCGCGGGGGAGAGGTAGCCGAGCACGTCGTCGGCCACGGCGCGGCGCAGCGCGTCGCGCACCGCGGGCGCGGTGCCGAAGTCCATCTCGGCGACCCAGGCGCCGATGGTGCCGGGGTGCAGGCTCCACTTGCGGCTCGACGGCCGCTCGAGGTCGACCCGCCGGATCGCGTCCCACGCGTGCTCGTCGCGACAGTGCTCCGTCATCGATGGCCTCCCTCAGTGCCGTGGCCGCCATGCTCGCACCGGGCTCGGCACCGGGCACGCCCCGCGGTAACGCGGCGCAACACGCGGCCGACCGTCAGTCGGGCGCGTCGATCGGCGCGGCTCGCCTGCCCGAGAGCAGCGCGAAGAGCCACAGCAGCAGCACGGCCGCCGCGGCCCCGTTCGCCGCCCAGAGGCCGGCCGCGGGGGAGACGACGACCTCGAAGATGAAGGCGGTGACGCCCACGACGAGCACCGAGACGACAGCGAGGGTCGCGATCAGCAGGCCGTTCGCGCGCCGCACGATCTGCGCCTTGAGCCGCTTGGCGAAGTGCAGTCGGTGCAGCGTGACGGGCGTCAGGCCAAGGAGCGTCGCGACCGCGGCGAGCACGACGAGCACGAGGTAGTGCTGGATCTCCTGCTCGCCGAGATCCTCGAACCGCGACTGGAAGGCGACGGCGAGCAGGAAGCCCGAGATGAGCTGCGTGCCCGTGAGCACGACCCGCAGCTCCTGCAGGATGTCGCTGAAGTTGCGGTCGGCCCGCTCCTCGGGCGTCTCGTCGCGCCCGCGCTGCTGCTCGTCCACCGCCGGCTAGTGGTTCCGGAGCCTGTCGATGAGCTCGGCCTTCTTGAGGTGCGAGTAGCCCTCCATGCCGAGCTCCTTCGCGCGCTCGCGCAGCTCGTCGACCGTGCGGTCCTCGTAGGAGTCCGCCTCGCCGCCGCGCTCGCCGACCGCGGAGCGGCCGTCGCGGGCCGCGGCGTTCGCGATGCGGGCGGCCTTCTCCTTGGAGTTGCCCTCGTCGCGCAGCTTCTCGTAGAGCTCTCGTCCTTGATGCTCGGATCGGGCATCGCGTCCCCCTTCCTCCGGTGTGCCCCGAACCGTACCCCCGAAGGCCTGGAATCCGGTGGACGAGGCGCGGCGAGCACGCCGATGCCGATCGCGACGATCGCGAGGCCCGTCCAGCCGAGCGCATCCGGCCGCTCGCCGACGACCGCGACGGCGAGCAGGGTCGCGACGACCGGCTCGGCGAGCGCGATCGTCGTCGCGCTCGACGAGGGCAGCACCCGCAGGCCGAAGCCGAACAGCAGGTAGGCGAGCGCCATCGGCACGAGCCCGAGGTAGCCGATCGTCGCGAGGCCCGCGGGTGCCGTGAGCGGGCCGAGGCCGACGATCGCGAGCCACGCGGCGCACACGCCGCCGCCGACGAGGAAGAGCGCGCCCATCGCGCCCGTCGAGGGCGCGCCGCGCGCGATGAGCCTCGCACCGGCGTACGCGTAGAGGGCGTAGCCGAGGCCCGCCACGAGCGCGAGCGCGACGCCCGCGGGCGCGAGCGCCGCATCCGTGCCCGACCGGTCCGTGCCCGCTTCGGCGTGGCCGCCGACCGCGAGCAGCGCGATGCCGACGACGGCGACGCCCGTCGCGAGCGCCCAGCGCGCATCGGGCCTGCGGCGATCGATCGCCCATTCGAGGAGCGCCGCGAAGATCGGGCCGGAGCCGAGCGCGACGACGTTGCCGACCGCGACGCCCGCGAGCGCCATCGACGGGTAGTAGGCGGCGGGATACGCGACCACCCCGACGGCGCCCGCGAGCACCCATCCGAGGTGCCGACGCTGCCGCAGCACCCTGAGCACGCGGCGCGCCGAGACGAGCGCGAGCACGGCGCCGCCGATGGCGAAGGTCGCGAGCCCGATCGCGAGCGGCGAGGCGCCCGCGGGCGCGAAGTGCGCGACGGTGCCGGTCGTGCCCCACAGCACCGCCGCGAGGAGCACCGCGACCGCGTGGGCCGGGCGCGGCGCGGCGGGAGTCGTCACGCGGCGATCCTACGGCGGCGGCCGGCAGCGGTGGCCGTTCGGCGGCGCGCTCTCGGCGCGGGTTCGGGCGCTCGTGCCAGCATGGCGGCATGCGGCACCGGATCTCTGAGATGCTCGCCGGCGCGGGCCTGCTGCTGCGCGGCTTCGGCACATGGGCGCGCCGACCCGGCCTCATGGCTCTCGGCGCCGTGCCGGCGCTCATCGTCGGGCTCGCGATGCTCGCGCTGCTCGTGGTGCTGAGCTTCCAGGTGGGCGGATGGGCTGCGGCGCTCACGCCGTTCGCCGACACGTGGGATGCGGTGTGGGCCGACCTGCTGCGCGGCGCGCTCGCGCTCGGGATCCTCGTCGGCGCCGTCGTGCTGTGCGTGCTGACGTTCGCCGCCATCACGCTCGCGGTCGGCGACCCCTTCTACGAGCGCATCTCGCGCTCGGTCGAGCGTCGCCTCGGCGGCTTCGCGCCGGTCGAGGAGCGCGGGTTCTGGGCCTCTCTCGCGCGCGGGCTGCGCGACGCGGCCGTGCTCATCGGCATGGCGATCGGCACGGCGGTCGTCGTGTTCCTCGTCGGCCTCGTGCCGCTCGTCGGCACGGTGCTCGGCCTCGTCACGGGCGCCGTGCTCGGCGGTCGCGCGCTCGCCCGCGAGCTCACTGGCTACGCGGGGGACGCGCGCGGCCTCACCCTCGCCGAGCGGCGCGCGCTGCTGCGCTCGCGCCCCTGGCGCACGCTCGGGTTCGGCATGGTCGCCTACCTGCTGCTACTCGTGCCGGGCGTGGCCGTCGTCGCGACGCCCGTCGCGGTCGTGGGCGCGACGCTGCTCGTGCGCGACCTGCGCGGGGAGCCGATCAGCGAGCGTGGCACCGAGCCGCGCCCCGACCAGCGCCGGACCGGCGCCGGGCCGCGCACCGACGACCCCGGTGCGGCTGTCTCCTAGACTGGAGCCGCCCGCCAGCCCGAGAGGTTCCATGCCCATCGCAGCTTCCGTCCGCCGCGCCTCGCCCACCGAGATCGCCGAGTGGGATGCGCTCATCGAGACGAACCCCGACGGCGGCCACATGGTGCAGTCGCGCGCGTTCGCCGAGACCAAGCGCTTCGACGGCCTCGAGCCCGTCCACCTCGTCATCGACGCCCCACTCCCGGGCGGCGCGACCGAGCGCATCCACGCCCTCGCCCTCGAGGGCAGGGTGTCGCTCGGGCGCTACTGGTACCTGCCGATGGGCCCGACCGCGACCGAGATGGCGCCCGTCGTCGAGGGCCTGCGCGCCTTCGCCGAGGGCGAGCGAGGCCTGCTCGTCGTGAAGATCGAGCCGCACCTCGAGCGCACGCCCGAGCGCATCGCCGAGCTCGCCGCGATGGGCCTCGAGCCGAGCCGCGACATGCAGGTCATGACGCACACGGTCGTGCTCGACCTGACGGTGGGGGAGGAGGCGCTGTTCGCCTCGTTCTCGCAGATGATCCGCCGCCAGGTGCGCGGCGCGACGAAGAAGGGCTACCGCGTCGAGCGCCCCGAGCCGACGCAGGAGACCTTCGACCGCATGCACGCGATGATGCTGACGGTCGCCGGCGGCAAGGGCATGGCGGGCATGCGCGAGCGCGCGTACTATGACGAGTTCTGGGGCCGCTTCACGCGCGAGGGCACCGGGCGCTTCTACTTCGGCTACGACGACGACTCGGGCGAGCCGCAGGCCGGCATCTTCGTCACGACCGCCGGCCGGACGGCGGTCTACAAGGACGGCGGCTCGCGCCCCGACCGCAAGATCAACGGCGGCTCGGCGCTGCTGCTGTGGACCGCGATGCAGGACTGCATCGCCGAGGGCAAGCTCGCGTTCGACCTCGCCGGCACGCCGCCGCCCGAGCGCGCCGACGACCCGACGCACCCGTTCCACGGCCTCGCGCAGTTCAAGCTGCGCTTCGGCCCCATCACGAGCTACCTCCCGTCGTTCGACCTCGTGCTGCACCCCGTGCGGCACCGGCTGTGGGAGCGCGTCGTGCGCCGCGTCGAGTGGCGCATCAAGAAGGGCCCGGACACGCTGCGATGACCGACTCACGACCGACGACGCCCATGCGGCTGCGCCCCGCGACCGCCGAGGAGCTGCGCGACTGGGACGACCTCGTGCTGCAGAACCCCGACGGCGGCCAGTTCACCCAGACGCTCGCGTTCGCCGAGCTCAAGCGCTGGGACGGCTTCACCACGCACCACCTCGTCCTCGACGCCGAGCAGCCCGTCTACGCGCTCGCACTCGAGCGGAACGGGTGGATCGGCCGCTTCTGGTACTTCCCGTGCGCGCCGTGGCACCCCGACATGCGGGCGGTCGTCGACGCGATCCGCACCTACGTGCGCCGCGAGCATCCGCGCCTCATCTCGGTCAAGCTCGAGCCGAGGCTCCCTCGCGATGCCGCGAGCATGGCGCTGCTGGCGGATGCCGGGCTCACCCAGGCCGAGGACGTGCAGCTGCACACGCACACCGTCGTCATCGACCTCGAGCGCACCGAGGAGGAGATCCTCGCGTCGTTCTCGAAGACCGCGCGCAAGCTCATCCGCCGTGCCGAGCGCGACGGGTTCACGATCGAGCGCGTCGAGGGCGACGAGGCGCTGTTCGACCTCGCGTGGCAGCGGATGCAGACGATCCGCGGGGGCCGCGGCCTCGCCGGCATGCGCGACGAGGCCTACTACAAGACGATCTGGCGCGCGTTCACGAAGCGCGGCCAGGCCGACTGGTGGCTCGGCCATGACGGCGGCGACGGGCCGCAGACGGTGACGTTCACGATCCCGTTCGGCCGCACCGTGATCGACAAGGACGAGGGCTCGCGCCCGGAGCGCCTCATCGAGGGCGGCGCGCACCTCGGGCGCTGGACGCGAGCGAAGCACTACCGCGAGCGCGGCTTCACCGGCATGGACATGATGGGCGCGCCGCCGACGTGGGCGAAGGACGACCCCGACCACTGGATGGCGGGGCTCGCGCGCTTCAAGCAGCAGTTCGGCGAGATCGTCGACTTCGCGCCGAGCCACGACCTGCTGCTGCGGCCCACCGCGCAGCGCGTGTGGCGGAAGGCCGTGCGCCCGATCGAGTGGCGCGTGAAGCAGCGCTACACCGGGCTCTGGTGAGCCGCGCGTGGTGGGCGATGGTGCGCAGGTGACGGATGAGGGAGAAGCGATCGTGACGACGGCAGGCGGCTGGACGCTCCGGGACGCGACGGCGGCCGAGGTCGGCGCGTGGGACGACCTCGTGCGGCAGAACCCGGACGGCGGCCAGTGGGTGCAGAGCACCGCCTACGCCGACCTCAAGCGCACCGAGCGGCTGCACCCGCGATACCTCGTGCTCGAGGGCTCGCCGACCGTCCACGCGCTCGCGCTCGAGCACCGCTCGCTCGCCGGCCGCTTCTGGTACTTCCCGACCGGCCCCGGCATCCCGTTCGAGCGGTTCGGCGACTTCGCCGCCGCGATCCGCGCCGCGCGCGGCGGCGCCGCGAAGGGCGTGTACGCGGTGAAGGTCGAGCCGTTCGAGGTCGACACGCCCGAGCGCCGCGCGGTGCTGCGCGACGCGGGGTTCCGCGCCGCGAACCCCATCCAGCAGAACACCTACACGGTGCTCGTCGACCTCACGCGCGACGTCGACGAGATCTTCGCCGGCTTCAAGAAGAGCCTGCGCAACCACATCCGCTACGCCGAGAAGCACGGCTACCGCGTCGAGAAGGTCGAGCCGGGCGAGGCGACCTACCGCACGATGTACGAGCTCATGCAGACGGTCTCGGGCGGCAAGGGCGTCGAGGGCATGAAGCCCTACGAGTACTACCGCACGCTCTGGAGCTCGGCCGTCGCGCAGGGCAGCGGCCACTTCTGGTTCGGGTACGACGGCGCGCACGACGGGCCCCAGGCATCCGCCTTCATGATCCGCTTCGGCCGCTACGCCCTCGCGAAGGACGGCGGCTCGGTGCCCGACCGCGCGATCCGCGGCGGCGCGCACCTGATCCGCTGGCAGGCGATGCAGTGGTTCAAGGAGGACGGCGCCGAGGTGTACGACGCGTACGCGACGCCGCCGTCGTGGCAGGCCGACGACCGCTCGCACCGGCTGCACGGGCCGGGCGTCTTCAAGCAGGTCTTCGGCCCGATCGTCGACCACCTGCCGAGCCACGACCTCGTGCTCGACGCGCGCCGCTACCGGCTCTTCATGCGGCTGCTGCTGCCCATCGAGCGGCGCGTCCGGCGCCGGCCGTGGGGCATCTGGTAGTCAGCCGACCGCGCGGCCGCAGATCTCGTCGAGGGTCGTGCCGAGCAGCTCGGCCGCCCGGCGGTAGTGCGCGAGCATGCGGTCGCGGGTCTCGGGGTCGGGCATCGCGTCGAGCCGCCACTGCTGCGCGTTGTCGCGCAGGTCGGCCCGCTTGACGCGCGCGGCGAGGGCGTCGGCCCGGATGCGCGCCATGGCCTGCTCGAGCGGCTCGTCGTCGCGCTTCGTGAGCGCGTCGACCGCGGCGACGACCGCGGGGGAGAAGTGCTCGCCGAGCAGCGACTGCGGCGTCATCGTGCCCCACTCGATCGCGTCGTGCAGGATCGCGACCGCGCGGGCGTCGTCGCCCTCGACGTCGAGCATGACGCGGACCGCGTGGGCGACGTAGGGCTCCCCCTGCCGGTCGGTGCGGCCCTGGTACGCGCGGGCCGCGACGAGGATCGCGTGCTGGAGCTCGCCGTTCGCCATGACGTGAAGCGTATCGGTGGCTATCCTGATCCCATGCCCCGTGTCGCAGACCCCGCCGAGCTGGCCCGCCTGCTGCGGGGCACGTGGGCGATCCGCGCCACGACCTTCCCGTACTGGACCCACGTCGAGCGCAAGAACCCGAGGGTGACGTTCGAGCTCGTGCAGAGCTCGCCCCTGCAGCTGCGCGAGGTCTACGAATACCACCGGCCCGACAAGGGCGACCGCGAGGTGATCGCCGAGGCCGCGTGGGCGGGGCGCCACTTCTCGTGGCGCATGCTCGGCCGCTCGCGCCTGCTCTCGAGCGCGTTCGTCGTCTCCGACACCCCCGCGACGCCCGACATCATCGCGATCCACTACGGCAAGTCGGCGCTGCTGCGCCAGAGCGCCGTGTCGATCCTCGCGCGCCAGCACCTCGACCCGGATGCGGTGCGCCGGTCGGTCTCGATCGACACGCACTCGTTCGAGCTCTCCGCCGAGGAGTTCTGGCGGCTGCAGTGGCTCGCGCCCTACACGCCCTCGGAACCGGCCTCGAGCGACTCCCTCGCCTGACGCACGTCCTCGAGCAGCGCGCCGATCAGCACCCAGTGCACGGGATCGGGCGTGGGCACCGCGATCGGCTCGGTGAGCATCGGACCGTCGAGCCGAGGCATCGACGTCGTGCGGCCGTCGTCGAGCGCGTGCTGGTCGACGAGCGCGCGCACCTCGTGCGCGATGCGCCGCGATTCGGAGGCGATGCGGCGCACGGTGGGGTCGCGGGTGAGGGCCGGGTCGGCGAACGCCTCCTCGCGGTCGGCGATCGTGCGCGACATGCCGATCACGCGGTTCGCGAGCACGGTGAGGGTCAGCAGCAGCCGCTCGTCGCGCTCGAGGCGGTCGCGCAGCAGCCGCGCGCGGGGGTTCAGCCGGGTCGAATCCTCGAGGTCGTCCATCGCCGCGCGGGTGGCCTGGATGCGCTCGCGCAGCGCCCGGGCCTCGGGCAGCAGGTCCTCGCGCTCGGCGCCTGCGGCGAGCGCACCGCCCACGCGGTCGTAGGCGTCGGCGATCGCGTGCGCGAGCTCGCGCATCACCCGCTCCGCGGGCTCGTGCTGCACCGGCGGCACCACGGCGAGGTTGATGAGCAGCGCGCACACCGCGCCGATGAGGGTCTCGACGATGCGCTCGAAGCCGAACAGCGGCCCGGAGCCCGCGCCGAGGGCGAGGAGGATCATCGCGCTGATCGGCAGCTGGTTCGCCGCCATCGGCGCGAGCCGCAGGCCGCGCGCGACGACGACGGCGAGCATCGTGACCGCGAGCACCATGAGCGGCCCCGGCGGCAGCACGAGGCTCGCGAGCCACGCGAGCACGACGCCGCCGAGCGTGCCCACCGAGCGCTCGATGCCCTTGCCGAGCGACTGGTTGACGCTCGGCGCGACGACGAGCAGCGCCGCGATCGCCGCGAAGATGGGCAGCTCGGCGCCCACGAGCAGCAGGCTCGCGAACCACGAGACGGCGATCGCGACGAGCACCTTGAGCACCTGCAGCCAGGTCGCCTGCTGCTCGGCGGTGACGCGTCCCAGCCAGCGCATGGCTCCACGATACGCGGGACGCAGGGGATTCTCGGGCGCGGCGGTGTTGGATGGGGGCCATGCTCGACAACGCGGCTGCGGTGCTCATGCGGCTCCTCGCGGCCAGCGGCCGCGAGCTCGTCGACTTCACCCAGAAGGACGTCGAGCCCGTCAACGAGGGCTTCATCGTCGGCTACTCGTGCGGGGTGCGCACGCCGCAGGACGCCGTGGAGCGCGTCACGATCTACGTCAGCACCTCGCCGAGCGCGCCCACCGACGAGCACACGGTCGAGCTCACCGACGCATCCGGCCGCCGCCTGACCGCGTGGGTGTACCCGCAGGATCCGGCGCTGCCGTCGCTGCCCGCCGTCTCCTACCCGGAGGCCGCGGGCGTCGTGCTCGCGAAGTTCGGGATCGAGGCCTCCGGGGCGAGCCTGCGCATGGAGGCATACCGGCCGGGCAAGCGCGCGGTGCTGCGGGTCGAGACGGCGACCGAGCGCTGGTTCGCCAAGGTCGTGCACCCGTCCCTCGCCGCGACGATCCACGACCTGCACCAGCGGTTCCTGAGCGCCGGCGTGCACGTGCCGCCGTCGCTGGGCTACTCGGAGGCCGGCCTCGTGCTGCTGCGCGAGCTGCCGGGCGTGCCGGCGATCGACGTGTTCGAGCGCATCGACCGGCACCGCTTCGCGCTCGCGCTCGACGAGCTCTCCGCGCACATCGCGGCGGTGCCCGTCGCGATCGGCGCGCGGGAGTCGCTCGCGCGCCGGGTCGACTGGTACGCCGAGCGCATGGAGGAGACCGCTCCCGTGTTCGCCCGCGAGACCACGGCGCTCGCGCAGCGCGTCCACGAGCGCTACGCGCGCACCGCGGTGCCGCGCCCCGTCACGATCCACGGCGACCTGCACCTCGGTCAGGTCTTCGTCGACGAGCAGGACCCCTCGACCATCACGGGCATCCTCGACATCGACACGGCGGGCCTCGGCGACCCGGCCGACGACCGCGGCGCGCTCTTCGGGCACGTCGTCGTCTCGGCGATCGAGCGCACGCCCGGCACGGCCGCCGGGAGCGCGCTCGCCGCGTTCGCCGACGAGCTGCAGGCCGGGTGGGCGAACGATCCCCGCGTCACGTCGATCGCCGCGACGCACCTGCTCGGCCACGCCCTCGCCAACGCGGGGCGCGGCGACGACCGCGGGGCGTCGGCCGCGCAGCGGCTGCTCGAGCGCGCCGCCGCAGTGCTCGCCTAGCGCTGCGTCACTCGCCCATGAGGGCGCGCACGCGCGGGATGACCTCGCTGCCGAAGAGCTCGATCGAGCGCAGGTTGTCCTCGTGGCTCGTGCCCGAGTCGTACTTCAGGTCGAAGCGCTCGATGCCGAGCGTCTCGACCGCCCAGACGATCTTCTGCGCGACGGTCTCGGGGCTCCCGGCGAACATCGCGCCGTGCTCGGCGACCTGCGCGTCGAACTCGCGCTCGGTCGCGTCGCCCCAGCCGCGCTCCCGGCCGATGCGATTGCGGTAGACCATCCACTGCGGCATGAGGATGCGCTTGGCCTCGGCGTCCGACTCGGCGATGAGGCCGGGGGAGTGCATGCCGACGCGTCCGAGCGGCGCGCCCGACGCATCCGTGTGCCCGAACTGCTCCATCGCCTTCCGGTACAGCCCCGCGAACGGCGCGAACTGCGCCGGGCTCCCGCCGATGATGGCGAGCATCATGTCGAAGCCGTGGCGCGCCGTGCGGATGACCGACTCCGGGCTGCCGCCCACGCCGACCCACACGGGCATGCGGCCGCCGTGCTCGGCGGCGTGCGAGCGCGGGTGCACCGTCTGGTCCTTGAGCGGCGAGCGCAGCCGGCCGCTCCACGTCACCGGCTCCTCGCGCACGAGCGCGGCGAGCAGCTCGAGGCGCTCCTCGAAGAGCTCCTCGTAGTCCTCGAGGCGGTAGCCGAACAGCGGGAACGACTCGACGAACGAGCCCCGGCCGACGATCATCTCGGCGCGACCGCTCGAGATGCCGTCGATGGTCGAGAACTGCTCGAAGACGCGCACCGGGTCGTTCGACGAGAGCACCGTCACGGCCGTCCCGAGGCGGATGCGCTCGGTCGCGGTCGCGAGCGCGCCCAGCAGGATCTCGGGCGCGCTCGCCGCGAAGTCCTCGCGGTGGTGCTCGCCGACGCCGAAGAACGCGAGGCCCGCGCGGTCGGCGGCGACGCCCTCCGCGACGGCGTCGCGCAGCACCTGCGCGTGGGAGAGCGGGCGGCCGTCGACGACGGGGACTGCGGCGAAGGTGTGGGCGCCGAACTCGATGGGCATGGTGATCCTCTCAGGACGGGTCGATCCGACCGGGCCGGGTCGAGCGGATCCGGCAGGTCGATCCAACGCAGGTCAACGCATCTGCCCGCCCGGCATTCCTTCGAATTGCAACGAGCGAGGCCCGGAGCGCAGTGCTCCGGGCCTCATTCGTGCTGCGGGGATCAGTGGTGGTCGTGCTTCGCAGCCTCGATCTCGCCCTTCGTGACCGGCGCGATGCGGTCCTCGAAGAACCAGCGCGACAGCGCGGCGCGCAGGTGCGTCGCGGGCGTGATCCTGCCCTCGGCGTTCGGGCGCACCATGACGGGCTCGTACGTGTCGAAGCTCTTGAGCCGCCAGGCCGAGTACTCGTCGACGGGCTCGTGCACCTCGACGTACTCGCCACCGGGGAGCCGGCGGATGTTGCCCGACTCGTAGCCGTGCAGCAGGATCTCGCGATCCTTCTTCTGCAGGCCGAGCGCGATGCGCTTCGTCAGCCAGTACACGATGACCGTGCCGATGGTGATCATCGCCTGCAGCGCCCAGGTGACCTGGAACACGTTGAGGTGGAAGTGCGTGGCGATGAGGTCGGAGGAGGCGGCGGCCCACATGATCGCGTAGAACCAGACGCCGGCAGCGCCGATCGCGGTGCGCGTCGGGTTGTTGCGGGGACGCTCGGCGATGTGGTGCTCGCGCTTGTCGCCCGTGATCCACGCCTCGATGAAGGGGTAGAACATGACCAGCACGATGAAGAGCCCGAGCACCGCCATCGGGATCAGGATGTTCCACGACAGCGTGAGCCCGAAGATCTCGGACTCGAGACCCGGCGCCAGTCGCAGTGCCCCGTCGGCGAAGCCGATGTACCAGTCGGGCTGCGTCCCGGCCGAGACGGGGGATGGGTCGTAGGGCCCGTAGTCCCACACCGGCAGGATCGTGAACGTCGAGGCGATCGCGACGAGGAAGCCGAACACGATGAAGAAGAACGAGCCGGCCTTCGCGGCGAACAGCGGCATGATCGGCGCGCCCACGACGTTGTCGTTCGTGCGGCCGGGGCCGGCGAACTGCGTGTGCTTGTTGATGACCATGAGCACGAGGTGCACGCCGATGAGGGCGATGACGAGCGCCGGCAGCAGCATGATGTGCAGCACGAACAGCCTCGGCACGATGTCGGTGCCCGGGAAGATGCCGCCGAAGAGCAGGTACGAGATCCAGGTGCCGACGATCGGGATGCCCTTGACCATGCCGTTGATGATCGCGAGGCCGTTGCCCGAGAGCAGGTCGTCGGGGAGCGAGTAGCCCGTGAAGCCCTCCGCCATCGCGAGGATGAAGAGGATGAAGCCGACGACCCAGTTGAGCTCGCGGGGCTTGCGGAACGCGCCCGTGAAGAACACGCGCAGCATGTGCAGGCCGATCGCGGCGATGAACAGCAGCGCCGACCAGTGGTGCAGCTGGCGCATGAGCAGGCCGCCGCGGATGTCGAACGACAGGTCGAGCGTCGAGGCGTACGCCGCCGACATCTCCATGCCCTTGAGCGGCACGTACGAGCCCTCGTAGTGCACGGCCGTCATCGACGGCTCGAAGAAGAACGTCAGGAAGGTGCCCGAGAGCAGGATCGCCACGAACGAGTAGAGGATGACCTCGCCGAGCATGAACGACCAGTGGTCGGGGAACACCTTGCGGCCGAGCGCCGCGACCATCGTCGAGATGCTCGTGCGCTCGTCGAGGTAGTTGGACGCCTTCGCGGTGAACGTGGGGCGAGTCGCAGTGGAGGTCATGCGCGGGTCTCCATCTCAGGCGCCGACACCTGCACGTGCTCGGGGTCGACGTGGTGCAGGCGCTCGAAGAACGACGCGCCGATCGGCTCGGTGAAGTCGCGCTGCGCCACGAGGTAGCCCTCGCTGTCGACGGTGATCGGCAGCTGGGGGAGCGGGCGCTTCGCGGGACCGAAGACCACCTTGGCGTGCTCGGTCACGTCGAAGGTCGACTGGTGGCACGGGCACAGGAGGTGGTGGGTCTGCTGCTCGTACAGCGCCACGGGGCAGCCGACGTGCGTGCAGATCTTGGAGTAGGCGACGATGCCGTCGTAGGACCATCCCTCGCGGCCCGGCGCCTCCTTGAGGCGGTCGGTGGGCACGCGCACGAGCAGCACGGCGGCGAGCGCCTTCTGGTCGAGGTAGCCCTCGTTGTGGCCGATCCCCTTGAGGTCCTCGGGGATGACGTGGAAGGCGGAGCCGATCGTGACGTCGGTCGCCTTGATGGGCGTGCCCGAGGGGTCGAGGGCCAGGCGCATGCCCGGCTCCCACATCGTGTGGGCGATCGCCTCGACGGCGTCCTCGGCGGGCGCCAGGTCGCGGAACAGCACGATCGCGGGCAGCGGCACGAGGGCCACCGCGCCGATGAGCGTGTTGCGGATGAGCGTGCGGCGCGAGAAGCCGGACTCCTCGTCGCCGAGGCGGAAGATCTCGACCGATCGCTCGCGGCTCGCGACCGAGCCGCGGGTGTGGTGGCGCTCCTCGACGACCTCGTGGCCGCTCATGAGCTGGCGCGCCCAGTGCATGCCGCCGATGCCGATGCTCAGCAGCGCGAGCGCGATCGCGAGGCCCAGGAACAGGTTGTTCATGCGGACGCTCGCCATGTCGCCCGGCGTGATCGGCAGGGCGATGTAGGCGACGATCGCGAGCACGGAGCCGATCATCGAGACCAGGAACCAGCCGACGACCTGGCGCTCGGCGCGACGCTCCTTGTGCGGGTGCAGATCGGTCTGGCGCGGGCGGTGCGGGGGCAGCCCCGGGTTCTCGAACGCGTCCGACTGCTCGATCGCGGCACCGCGGTCGTACACGACGACGCTCTCGGTGCTGGGCTCGTGGGGAGCCGACTGGTCCTCAGCCGACATGGGGTTCCTCTCTGTGTCCTGCGCCATGGATCAGTTCGGCCTCGACGTCAGCCAGACCGCGACCCCGACGAGACCGCCGAGCCCGAAGATCCAGATGAACAGGCCCTCCGACACGGGGCCGAGGGCCCCGAGGTCGAAGCCGCCGACCGACGGGTTCTCATCCAGGTAGTGCAGGTACGCGATGATCTGGCGCTTCTGCTCGGGCGAGATGTTGTTGTCGTTGAAGACCGGCATGTTCTGCGGGCCGGTCTGCATGGCCTCGTAGATGTGCGCGGCGTCGATGTCGCGCAGGTGCGGCGCGAACTTGCCCTCGGTCAGGGCGCCGCCGGCGCCTGCGACGTTGTGGCACATCGCGCAGTTGATGCGGAAGAGCGCGCCGCCCTCGGCGAGCTCCTCGTCGGTCACCTGCGAGGTGTCGAGCCACTCCTCGGCCGGCCGCTCGGGGCCGGGGGCGAGCGAGGCGATCCAGTCGCCCATCGCGTCCGACTGCTCCTGCGTGAACTGCGGCTCGCGCTGCAGCGCCTGCGGGCCCTGGAAGGCCATGGGCATGCGGCCGGTCATGACCTGGAAGTCGACGGACGCCGCGCCGACGCCGATGAGGCTCGTGCCGTGCTCCGTGCCCTCCGCGTTCATGCCGTGGCACGAGGCGCAGTTGGCGCGGAAGAGCTCCGCCCCGTCCTGCTCCGTCAGCTGCTGCGCGTGCGGCGACGACTGCGCGGGCTGCGCGTTCGCGACGGTGCCCACCGCGGCGGATGCGCCGCCGGCGGCGACGAGCCCGATGATGAGCAGGGCAGCGCTCGCCAGCGGATGCCTGCGACCGGTCTTCTTGCGTGATGCCAAGGTGTTCAGCCCCAACCGTTTACTTGAGCCAGTAGATGACGAGGTACAGGCCGATCCAGACCACGTCGACGAAGTGCCAGTAGTACGAGATCACGTGGGCGCTCGTCGCCTCCTTGCGAGCGAAGCGCTTCACCGCGTACGCGCGGCCGATCACGAACAGGAAGGCGAACAGGCCGCCCGTCACGTGGAGGCCGTGGAAGCCGGTGGTGATGTAGAAGGCCGAGCCGTACGAGTTGGACGACAGCGTCACGCCGTGGTGGATCAGCTCGAGGTACTCGAACACCTGGAGCGTGACGAAGATCGCGCCCAGCACGTACGTGAGGTAGAACCACTCGATCATGCCCCACTTGGCGAACTCGAAGATCCCGCCCGTGCGCCGCGCCTGGTGGTGCTCTGCGGCGTTCGCGCCCGCCTGGCACGTGAAGCTCGAGGAGAGCAGGATCAGCGTGTTGATGGTCGCGAAGACGACGTTCAGCTTCTCGGCCTCGGTGGCGAAGAGGTCGCCGGACATCGAGCGGAGCGTGAAGTAGATCGCGAACAGGCCGGCGAAGAACATGACCTCGCTGCCGAGCCAGACGATGGTGCCGACCGCAACGGAGTTCGGCCGCCTGATCAGCGGTGCCGAGGACGGCGATGTGGGGAGCGCAGTAGTGGACACGGAAGCCATCCTAGTGACAGTTGCGGCCCCGGTCTCGACCCGACCGGCCAGCGTGCCGCAAAAAGATAGGCTGGAGGTATGGATCGCCTCTTCACCTGGCCAGTCGTGCTCGAGACGCTGCTGGAGGGGGAGGATCTGGCGATCCGCCAGGCGGAGTGGGCGATGGCCCAGGTGGTGGCCGGCGAGGCCACCGCATCGCAGATCGCCGGCTTCCTCGTGGCCCTCCGCGCGAAGGGCGTCGTGGCCGAGGAGCTCGTGGGCTTCCGCGACGCGATCCTCGAGGCCGCGGTGCCGCTGCCGGGCGACGCGAAGGTCGTCGACATCGTCGGCACAGGCGGGGATCGCCAGCACACGGTGAACATCTCGACGACCGCGAGCATCGTGGTCGCCGCGGCAGGCGTGCCGGTGCTCAAGCACGGCAACCGCGCCGTCTCCTCGTCGTCCGGCGCCTCGGACGTGCTCGACGTGCTCGGCGTCGTCCCCGCGGACGACGACCCCGCCCGCGTGCGGCGCATCCTCGACGAGGCGGGGATCTCGTTCGCGTGGGCGACGCGCTTCCACCCGGGCTTCCGCCACGCGGGCCCCGTGCGCGCCGAGCTCGGCGTGCCCACCGTCTTCAACTACCTCGGCCCGCTCGTCAACCCCGCCAGGCCCGAGGTCTCGCTCGTCGGCGTCGCCGACAAGCACGTCATCGAGCAGTTCGTCGGCGTGTTCGCCACCCGCGGCGCGACCGCGCTCGTCGTGCGCGGCGAGGACGGCCTCGACGAGCTGACGACGACGGGCCACTCTGAGCTCTGGGAGGTCGCGCGCGGCGACGTCGTCGAGCACGACATCGATCCGCGCGAGCTCGGCATCCGCCGGGCGAGCCTCGACGACCTGCGCGGCGGCTCGCCCGAGCACAACGCCGACGTGCTGCGCCGCACGCTCGCGGGGGAGCCCGGTCCCGTGCGCGACGTCGTGCTGCTCAACGCCGCAGCGGCGCTCGTCGCCTGGCGCCTCGACGGCGACCCGCGGCAGAAGGACCGCCCGCTCAAGGAGCGCCTCGCCGAGGAGCTCGCCGTCGCGACCGCCGCCATCGACTCGGGTGCCGCGACCCGCACGCTCGACGCGTGGCGGCGTGCCGCGGCCTGATGCGGGCGTGAGCGCGCTCGAGCAGCCGCGCGCCCAGCGGCAGGGCAGCTGGTCGCGCGAGGAGGTGTGGCAGCACTGGCCCCTCACATGGGCCGACCGCGCCTCGCGATCGCTGCTGCTCGTCGCGCTCGCCGTCGGCGGCCTGCTCGCGAGCTACGGACTCACGCTGCTGCTGCACCGCCCGCCGAGCCTCGCGCCCTCGGTGACGCTGCGCACGATCGGCGTGCTGCTGCTGCTGCTCGCCGCGTTCGTCGCGCCGGCCTCGCGCGGCTACCGGCTCGGCGCGCTCTACTGCATCGTGCTCTACGCAGCCGGCGAGACCGCGATCGTGCTCATGCAGTCGACGACGCTCCTCGGCGCGACGACGTACGGCGCGCTCGATGCGGTGACCTTCGCCTCCGGCGCGGCGCTCGTCGTCGGCTGGATGCTCGTGCGCATGCGGCATCCGCTCACGATCCTCGTCGTCGTGCTCGGCTACGCCATCGCCGGCGCCGCGTTCTTCGCCCGCGCGCTGCCCGTCGTGCGAGCGCGGCTCGCCCCGAACGCGTGGGCCGAGGCGGGCAGCGCCACTGACGAGCTGGTCGTGCGCTCCGTGCTGCTCGCGCTCGTGCTCGGGCTCGTGCTGCTCGGCTGGTGGCTCGACGGCTGGATGCGCGCGCTGCTACCGGTCGCGAACGTCGCGGAGCCGCACGGCTCGGGCCGCGCGTCGCGCACGGGGGAGCTGCCGCGGCGGCGCTACGCGCTCGTGACGATGCTCGTCGGGCTCGACCTCATCGCGATCGCCGTCGCCATCTCGGCGAAGCAGCCGGTCGCCCGCGGACGGCTCTCGGCCGAGGACGACTGGTGGATCTCGATCGTGCTCGCCGTCTCGACCGCGCGCACGACGATGGTGCTCGTCGCGATCGCCGGCGCGATCATCTGGCTGTCGAACCCCGAGCAGCGCGCGACCTAGGAACGCCGGACGGGGCGGCCGCGGCCGCCCCGTCCCTGTGCACTCCGAGCGCCTAGTCGACGTCCTCGTCGACCCAGTCGAGCGTCTTCTGCACCGCCTTCTTCCAGTTGCGGTAGGTGCGGTCGCGCGCCTCCTTGTCCATCTGCGGCTCCCAGCGGCGGTCCTCCTGCCACTGCTGGCGCAGCTCGTCGAGCGAACCCCAGAAGCCGACCGCGAGGCCGGCCGCGTAGGCGGCGCCGAGCGCCGTCGTCTCGGCGACGACCGGCCGCACCACGGGCACCTGCAGGATGTCGGCCTGGAACTGCATGAGCGTGTCGTTGGCGATCATGCCGCCGTCGACCTTGAGCTCGGTCAGGTCGACGCCCGAGTCGGCGTTGACCGCGTCGACGACCTCGGCGGTCTGGAACGCCGTCGCCTCGAGCGCGGCCCGCGCGAGGTGGCCCTTGTTCACGTACCGGGTGAGGCCCACGAGCGCGCCGCGCGCATCCGGCCGCCAGTAGGGCGCGAACAGGCCCGAGAACGCGGGCACGAAGTACGCGCCGCCGTTGTCGTCGACCGTCTTCGCGAGCTGCTCGACCGAGGGCGCGTCGGGGATGAGCCCGAGGTTGTCGCGCAGCCACTGGATGAGCGAGCCGGTCACGGCGATCGAGCCCTCGAGCGCGTAGTGCGTGGGCTCGTCGCCGATCTTGTAACCGACGGTCGTGAGCAGGCCGTTCTTCGAGTGGACGATCTCCTCGCCGGTGTTGAAGATGAGGAAGTTGCCCGTGCCGTAGGTGTTCTTCGCCTCGCCGGTGTCGAACGCGGCCTGCCCGAACGTCGCGGCCTGCTGGTCGCCGAGGATGCCGGTGATGGGCGTCTCGCGCAGCAGCGACTCCGACGCGGCGATGCCGAACTCGCCCGACGACGGCTTGATCTCCGGCAGCATCGAGCGCGGCACGCCGAAGTCCGCGAGGATCGCGTCGTCCCACGTGAGCGACTCGAGATCCATGAACAGGGTGCGCGACGCGTTCGTCACGTCGGTCGCGTGCACGCCGCCGTTGACGCCCCCGGTGAGGTTCCACAGCACCCAGCAGTCGGTCGTGCCGAAGAGCAGGTCGCCCGCCTCGGCCGCCTCGCGCGCGCCGTCGACGTTCTCGAGGATCCACACGATCTTGGTGCCCGAGAAGTAGGTCGCGAGCGGCAGCCCGACCTTCTGCTTGTAGCGGTCGGTGTCGCCGTCGGCGAGGCGGTCGACGATCTTCTGCGTGCGCGTGTCCTGCCAGACGATCGCGTTGTAGACGGGCTCGCCCGTCTTCTTGTTCCAGACGACCGCGGTCTCGCGCTGGTTGGTGATGCCGATGGCCTTGACGTTGTGGCGCGTGACGTTGGCCTTCGAGAGGGCCTGGCCGATGACCTCGCGCGTGTTGTTCCAGATCTCCATCGGGTCGTGCTCGACCCAGCCGGCCTGCGGGAAGATCTGCTCGTGCTCGAGCTGACCGGTCGAGACGATGCTGCCGGCGTGGTCGAAGAGGATGGCGCGGGTCGAGGTCGTGCCCTGGTCGATGGCGATGACGTAGTCGTTCACGGGGAACTCCTTCGTTGGGGTGTTGGGTGGGATGGATGCGGTGCACGCGAGAGGAGGAGGGGATCGTCGACCCCCTCCTCCGCCCGATCAGGCCGCGACGGTGACCGCGACGAGCAGCGGTGCCGTGAGGCCCGCGAGCACGCCGCCGATGATGGGACCGACGACCGGGATCCAGGAGTAGCTCCAGTCGCTCGAGCCCTTGCCGCGGATGGGCAGCACCGCGTGTGCGATGCGGGGGCCCAGGTCGCGCGCCGGGTTGATGGCGTAGCCCGTCGGACCACCGAGCGAGGCGCCGATGCCGACCACGAGGAGCGCCACCGGGAGCGCGCCGAGCGAGGCGAGGCCCGCAGGGACGCCGAGCGTGTCGTCGGCGCCCTGCGCGCCGAAGGCGATCACGACGAAGACGAGCACGAACGTGCCGATGATCTCGGTGGTGAGGTTCCAGCCCGTGCTCCGGATGCCGGGACCGGTCGAGAAGGTGCCGAGCTTGGCGCCCGGGTCCTCCTCGGCGTCGAAGTGCTGCTTGTAGGCGAGCCAGCACAGCACCGCGCCGAGGAAGGCGCCGAGCAGCTGCGCGATCAGGTAGACCGGCAGCAGCGCCCAGTTGTACTCCACGCCGGTGGAGAGGTCGCGCGCCATGAGCCCGAGCGTGACCGCCGGGTTGATGTGCGCACCCGAGTAGATGGAGACGACGACGCCCGCGAAGACGGCGAGGCCCCAGCCGAAGTTGATCATGAGGAAGCCGCCGCCGAAGCCCTTGGTGCCCGCGAGCACGGCGTTGGCGACCACGCCGCAGCCGAGCAGCAGGAGCATCGCGGTGCCGACCAGCTCCGAGAGGAATACCAGACCGATGTTCAGATCCACAGGTCCCTGCTTTCTGGTTCCGCGGGCACCCTCGCCCGCACCGCCCGCTCGAGCGGTACCGCCACAATAACCATCCTCATCTCTCCCGCACAGGTGTCTCTGAGGATTCGTCTCCCGACCGTCGAGATTCCAGCCGCCGCGGCGTAGCGTGGGCACGAACAGCGTCAGCCGACCCGAGGAGAGGCGCACCGTGAAGAAGCTCATCAACGACCCTGCCAAGACCGTCGACGAAGGCGTCGCGGGCTTCGCGGCGGCACACCCCGACCTCGTGCGCGTCGTCGTCGACCCGCCGTTCGCCGTCGTGCGCGCGGACGCGCCGGTCGCCGGCAAGGTCGGCATCGTCTCGGGCGGCGGCTCCGGCCACGAGCCGCTGCACGCCGGCTACGTCGGCGTCGGCATGCTCGACGCGGCGGTGCCCGGCGCGATGTTCACCTCGCCCACGCCCGACCCCATCCTCGAGGCGACGAAGCAGGTGGACGGCGGAGCCGGCGTGCTCCACATCGTCAAGAACTACACGGGCGACGTGCTCAACTTCGAGACCGCCGCCGACCTCGCGCTCGCCGAGGGCATCGAGGTGCAGTCGGTCGTCGTCGACGACGACGTCGCGGTGAAGGACTCGCTCTACACCGCGGGACGCCGCGGCGTCGCGGGCACCCTGCTCGTCGAGAAGATCGCGGGCGCGGCGGCCGAGCGCGGCGACTCGCTCGACCGGGTCGCCGAGGTCGCCCGGCGCGTCAACAGCCAGGTGCGGTCGATGGGCCTCGCGCTCGCGCCGTGCACGGTGCCGCACGCGGGGGAGCCGAGCTTCGAGCTCGGCGAGGACGAGGTGGAGATCGGCATCGGCATCCACGGGGAGCCGGGCCGCGAGCGCATCGCCCTCGAGCCCGCCGACCGCCTCGTCGACCGCCTCATCGAGCCGATCCTCGAGGACCTCCCGTTCCAGCAGGGCGACCGGGTCGTGCTGCTCGTCAACGGGATGGGCGGCACGCCGCTCTCGGAGCTCTACATCGTCTTCCGCCGCGCCGCCGAGGTGCTCGCCGAGCGCGGCATCGAGCTGGCTCGCTCGCTCGTGGGGTCGTACGTCACGAGCCTCGAGATGCAGGGGGTGTCGATCAGCGTGCTCAAGGTCGACGACGAGCTGCTCGACCTCTACGACGCGCCGGTGCACACCGCCGCGCTGCGGTGGGGCCGGTGAGCGCGCTCGACGGAGCCTGGGCGCGCCGCTGGATCGAGGCCGTCGCCGAGCGGGTGGCCGCGCGGAAGGCCGAGCTCACCGCCCTCGACCGCGCGATCGGCGACGCCGATCACGGCGAGAACCTCGACCGCGGCTTCCAGGCCGTGCTCGGCAGGCTCGACGGGCTCGACGCCGACGCGACGCCGGGCGCGGTGCTCAAGCTCGTCGCGACGACGCTCATCTCGACCGTCGGCGGGGCCGCGGGGCCGCTCTACGGCACGGCGTTCCTGAAGGCGGCGATGGCGTCGGGAGACCGCGCCGAGCTCGACGCCCCCGCGCTCGTCGAGGTGCTCACGGCCGCGCGCGACGGCATCGTCGCGCGCGGCAAGGCCGAGCTGCGCGACAAGACGATGGTGGATGCGTGGAGCCCGGCGGTCGACGCCGCCGCGACCGCGGGCGACGACGTGCGCGCGGTGCTCGAGGCGGCCGCGGCGGCCGCGGCCGAGGGCGCTGTCGCGACGGAGCCGCTCGTCGCCCACAAGGGCCGCGCCTCCTACCTCGGCGAGCGGGCGATCGGGCACCGGGACCCGGGCGCCGAGTCGACCTCGCTCATCCTGCGGGCGGCTGCGGAGACCGCGTGAGCGTCGGGCTCCTGATCGTCTCGCACTCGGCGCGCATCGCCGAGGGCGTCGTCGAGCTCGCGGCGCAGATGGCCGCGTCGGTCGCGATCGTCGCGGCAGGCGGCACCGACGACGGCAGCATCGGCACGAGCTTCGACAAGGTGCAGGCGGGTCTCGCATCGGCCGATTCCGGCGACGGCGTCGTCGTGCTGTGCGATCTCGGCTCGGCGGTGCTGACCGCCGAGACCGCGCTCGAGCTGCACGACGCGCCCGAGCGCATCCGCATCGCCGACGCACCGATCGTCGAGGGAGCGGTCGCCGCGGCGGTCGCCGCCGAATCGGGCGCCACGCTCGAGCAGGTGCTCGCCGCGGCGGAGGACCGGTCGGCCGGCGCGCCGGCGCCGGCGCCCCAGCCCGCCGGCGAGGGCGGCGCCGTGCTCGAGGTCGAGCTCGCGAACGAGCACGGGCTGCACGCGCGGCCCGCGGCCGAGCTCGTGCGCACCGCGAGCGCGTTCGACGCCCAGGTGACCGTCGACGGCGTCGATGCCACGAGCATGCTGCGCGTGCTCTCGCTCGGGCTCGACCGCGGCGCGACGGTGCGCTTCGAGGCGACGGGGCCGCAGGCGGCCGAGGCGATCGCGGCGATCGAGCGGCTCGCCGCGGAGGGGTTCGGCGAGCGGGCCTAGTGCACGACGTGCGCGGCGAACTCGTCGGCGCCCGAGCGCGCGACGACGAACGAGCACAGCGGGCGGATGCGACGGCCCTGCGCGATCGTCGAGCGCAGCGCCTCGTCGACGAGCCGCGAGCCGACGCCGCGGCCGCCGAACGACGGGTCGACCTCGGTGTGCACGAACGAACGCACCGACTCGGCGTCGCGGTAGTCGGCGAAGCCGGCGAGCTCGCCGTCGACGTGCGCCTCGTAGCGGTGCGCCTCGGGGTTCTCGGTGATGGCGATCTGGGAGTCGGTCATGCCGGCGACGCTACCCGCCTAGGCTGAGCGGGTGGTGGAGCGGAGCACGGCGCGACTGGCGACGCTGCTGCTCGTGGGGCTCACCATCGTGTGGGGATCGACGTTCTTCCTCATCAAGGACCTCGTCGCGCACGTCCCGTCCCTCGACTTCCTCGGCGTCCGCTTCCTCCTGGCCGCGGGCATCATGACCGCCATCGCGTGGCGCCGCGTCGCGCGCCTCGGGCGCGCGCTGCTGCTGCGATCCGCCGTCCTCGGACTCCTCTACACCGCCGCGCAGATCCTCCAGACCGTCGGGCTCGAGACGACGCCCGCATCGGTGAGCGGCTTCCTCACGGGCCTCTACGTCGTGCTGACGCCGCTGATCGCCGCGACCGCCTTCCGGCACCGCATCGACCGCGGCACGTGGATCGCGGTCGGCGTCGCGTCGGCGGGCCTCGTCGTGCTCACGCTCACCGGCATCGACCTCGGGCCGGGCGCCGCGCTCACGCTCGGCGGAGCGCTCGCCTACGCGCTGCACATCATCGCGACCGCGCGGTGGGCGCGCGTCGAGCACGCGCTCGGCATCTCGATCGTGCAGCTGTGGGTCATCGGCATCGTGTGCCTGGCCGCCGGGGCGCCCGACGGCGTCACGCTGCCCGCGACGGCCGGCCAGTGGGCCTCGATGCTCTACATGGTCGTGTTCGCCTCCATCGCGGCGATGTGGGTGCAGACGTGGGCGCAGGCGCAGCTGAGCGCGACGCGCGCCGCGGTCATCATGACGGCCGAGCCGGTGTGGGCGACGGCGTTCGCGGTGGCGCTCGGCGGAGAGGAGCTCTCGTGGCGCCTGCTCGTCGGCGGCGGCATGATCCTCGGCGCGATGTACGCCGTCGAGCTGCTCGCGGCGCGGCGCCCGCGGCCGCGCGAGGAGCCGCCGACCGGAGCGATCGACGCGCCCGTGCGCATGCCGGGGGAGTGAGCGCGGCACCGAGCGAGCTGCGCGCGATGCCCTGCGGCGTGCGGCATGCTGGACGCATGCAGCTCGACCCGCGTCGCATCCTCATCTTCCGCACGGTCGCGCGCGAGGGCTCCGTCTCCGGCGGCGCCCGCGCGCTCGGCTGGACGCAGCCCGCGGTGAGCCAGCACATCCGCCTCCTCGAGGACGAGGTCGGGCAGGCGCTGCTGCTGCGCTCGTCGACCGGCGTCACGCTCACCGAGGCCGGCGAGCGCCTGCTGCGGCACGCGGACGCGATCGCGGGCCTCCTCGGCTCGGCGGAGGCCGAGCTGACCTCGCTCGCCGAGGGCGCGGGCACCGTGACGATCGCGGCCTTCCCCTCGGCGCTCGCCGACTTCGTGCCGCGCGCCATCGCATCCGCCCGCCTCGCCGTGCCCGAGCTCACCGCCCGCGTGATCGAGCTCGAGCCGCCGGAGGCGATCGAGGCCGTGCTCGCGGGCGATGCCGACGTCGCGGTCGCCTTCGAGTACGACGAGCTGCACGACGACGTGCAGCTCGCGAGGCTCGAGCTCGGCCCCGACCCCTCGCGCATCGTGCTGCCGCTCGAGCACGAGCTCGCGACGGGGGCGCCGATCGACATCGCGGCGCTCGCCGGCGACGACTGGGTCGGCGGGTGCGAGCGCTGCCGCGCGCACCTCGAGTCGCTCGCGGGCGACGCCGGCTTCGCGCCGAAGATCCAGTTCGAGACCGACGACTTCGTCGCGTCGCAGGCCTTCGTCGCGGCGACGGGCTCGGTCACGCTCCTGCCGGCGATGGCCCTGCGCGTGCTCACGCGCGACGACGTCGTGGTCGCGGCGCTCGCCGACGGCTCGGGCCGCACGGTGTCGCTGCGCTACCGGCACGGCGCCGAGCGCGTGCCCGCGGTGAGCACCGTGCTCGACGCGATGCGCGCGCTATGGGGCGAGCAGACCGGCTGAGGCGGCGGCCGGCGCGGGTGCGGCCGGCGTCGGCGCAGCGGGCGCGAGCGCATGGGGCGCAGCCTCGCCGAGCGCGATGCGCGCGAGCGCGTCGGCGTGGGCGTCGCACGAGTCGATGAGCGGCACCGCTGCGTCCTCGGCCCGCACGAGCAGCATGATCTCGGTGCACCCGAGCACGATCGCCTCTGCGCCGTCGGCCACGAGCGCGGCGAACGCGTCGCGGAACACCGCGCGCGACGCATCCGTCATGACCCCCTGCGTCAGCTCGTCGAAGACGATGCGGTCGAGCTCGGCCTGCACGGCCTCGGGCGGCACGACGGCGGCGATGCCGTGCGCCGCGAGCCGGTCGGCGTAGAAGCGCTCGGCCATGACCCACCGGGTGCCCACGATGCCGAGCGTGCGCGCCCCCGCGGCGCGGGCCGCAGCCGCGACCGCGTCGCCGATGTGCACGAGCGGCACCCCGATGCGGGCCTCGACCGCGGGCGCGACCTTGTGCATGAGGTTCGTCGCGATCGCGATCGAGCCGGCGCCCGCGCGCTCGAGCGCGGACGCCTCGCGCGCGAGCAGCGCTCCCGCGGCGTCCCAGTCGCCGCGCACCTGGCAGTCGCGCACCTCGGCGAAGTCGAGGCTCGAGAGCAGGATGCGGGCGGATGCGTGGCCGCCGCGGGCGCGCGCGACGCGCTCGTTGACGGCGCGGTAGTACTCGAGGGTCGAGTGCCAGCTCATGCCGCCGAGGATGCCGAGGGGACCGGGCCGCTCGTCGCGCGCGGGATCGGGCCGGCTGTCTGCGATGCGCTGCATGCTTCGATCCCAGCGGCTGCCCGGACAGAAGTCCAGCCTGTGTCGATGATGATCGCTAGTCGGTGCGGTAATAGCCCGAGGTCGTGCGAGCGGCGGCCCGTGACGTGCGCTGCCGCCGCTCGGGATCGGTGAGCCCGAGCCGGCGCTGCAGGCTGACCGCCAGGAGCGCGGTCGCGCCGACGTACCCCGAGAGCACGACGATCGAGCGCAGCGGATCCGGGATGCCGATCGCGAACATGCTGAGGCCGTTGACGAGGTCGCTCGTCATGAACAGGAGCCCGCCGAGCAGGCCCGGGGTGTCGACGGCGGCGAACGCGGCGAGCGCGGCGAGCACGAGCGCGTAGAGCAGCACGGGGACCGCGAGCGAGCCGGCCCCCGCCGCCGTGATGATGCCCGCGATGAGGGCGACGACGGCGTAGCCGATCGCAGCGGGGCTCCATGCGAGCGAGCGCTTGCGCGTGCGCCACAGCGCGCCGATGTATGCGAGGTGACCGAGCAGGAAGAGCCCGAGCAGCACGACGGTGAGCCCGGTGGTCGCGCCGAGCCCGTCGCCGAGCCAGCACAGCGCGATCGCCGCGACGTGCCAGCGGCCCGGTCCGTGGCGCAGGGCGCCCATGACGACGAGCGCGACCGCGATCGAGGGGGTCAGGAGCCACATGAGCGCGGTGCGCACGCCGTTGAGCACGGCGGCGTCGCCCACGCCGAGCCCGATGAGCACGACGGCGAGCAGGTTGGCCGCGAGCGCGGCGGCCGAGACGAGCAGGCCCGTGCGCAGGGCGCGGGGCAGCGTCATCGCGGGCATGGCCACCATGGTTCCACGGCGCGCGGCGGATGCGGCGCGCTGGCTCGCCGTGTCGGCGCGCGGTGGCAGAGTGGGCGCGTGCACGACAACCCGTTCCGGCCCGGCTTCGGCATCTCGCCCCCGATGCTCGCGGGGCGCGACGCGCTGCTCGACGAGTGGCGCGAGGTCTTCGCGCTCGGCGCGTGGTCGCCGTACCGCGCGGCGCTCGTCACCGGCATGCGCGGGGTCGGCAAGACCGTGCTGCTCAACGCCGTCGAGGACGAGGCGCGCGCCCGCGGCTGGACGGTGCTGCACGGCACGCTGCACGCGGGGCTCGTCGACACGCTCGAGCGCGATCGGCTTCCGGCGCTCCTGCAGGAGACGGATCCGGAGGCGTTCACGCGCGAGGTCACCGGGCTGACGGTCTCGCAGGTGGGCGGGGTGACGACGGCGGTCGCGCAGCGCTACGAGCGCGAACCGCGGCTCGAGAGCATGCTCACGCGGCTCGTCGAGCTCGCCGAGGCGCGGGGCGCGGGGGTCCTGGTCTCGCTCGACGAGGTCGCGAAGGAGTCGCTCGAGGCGCTGCGGCGCATCGCGATCGCCGTGCAGCACCTGCTGCGCGAGGATCGCCGCATCGCGGTCGTCGCGGCGGGCGTGCCCGCCTCGATCGCCGCGGCGCTCGACGCCGACGGCCTCACGTTCTTCCGGCGCGCGCAGCAGGTGCGGCTCGACACCCTCACGCTCGCCGAGTCGCGCGCCGCGATCGCCGAGCCGGTGCGCAGCCGCGGCCGCTCGATCGGCGAGGCGGCGCTCGAGCAGGCGGCGCGCGCGAGCCGCGGCTACCCGTACCTCGTGCAGTCGATCGGCGCGCGCGCGTGGGAGCACGCGCCCGAGGCGCACGAGATCACGACGGATGCGGTGCGGCACGCCGTCGAGGTCGCGTTCGCGGCGATGGGCGAGAGCGTCATCGTGCCAGCGCTGCGGGGGCTCTCCGCCCGCGACCGCGACTACCTCATCGCGATGGCCGAGGACGACGGCCCTGCCTCGACGACCGCCGTGGCCGAGCGCATGGGCGTGAGCGCGGGGAACGCCGGCAAGCAGCGGCTGCGGCTGCTCGACGGCGGCATCGTGCTCGCGCCCGAGCGGGGGCTCGTCGACTTCGCGATCCCGCTCATGCGCGAGCACCTGCGGGCGCACCCGCACGACGGCCAGCTCGGGCTGCCGACCGCCGCCCGCGAGACCTTCCGCGACTGAGCCCGCCTCCGCATCCGCCGCTCGCATCCGCCGCTCGCCTCCACCGCTCGAATCCGGCGGCGCGTCGGCTAGCATGGGCGGCGTCAGGCACGGGCGGCAGCCCGGGCCGGTCTCGACAAATGGGACCACGCGCTGGCGCGCGCGACACACATGGATCTCATCGTCGAGGTTCCGTGCGGTGTCGCCGAGCGCCGCCGAGCCTCCAGCATCCCCGGAGCGCCCATGCCTGCCACTGCCACTGCCGTCTCGACCGTCTCTGCCGCCGTCGCCGCCGAGCTCGAGCAGCACGCCGACGACGTCTTCGCCCTCATGGGCAACGGCAACGCCTGGTTCCTCGACGCCGTGGTGCGGCGCGGCGCCATGCGCCTGACGGCCGTGCGCCACGAGGCCGCGACCGTCGCGGCCGCCGACGCCTACCACCGCGCGAGCGGCCGGCTCGCGATCGCGACGACCACGTACGGCCCGGGCTTCACGAACGCGATCACTCCGCTCGCCGAGGCCGCGCAGGCCCGCGTGCCGCTCGTCATGGTCGTCGGCGACCAGCCGACCGGCGGGCCGCGCCCGTGGGACGTCGACCAGGCGGCGCTTGCCTCGGCCGTCGGCGCACCGACCGTCGTCGTCGGCGCGGGCAACGCGCGCGCGGCGACGCGGCTGGCGGTCGAGACCGCGCTCGCCGAGCGGCGGCCCGTCGTGCTCGCGATCCCGTACGACCTCGGGCACGTCGAGCTCGCCGGCGACGAGAAGCCGCCGAGCGCGGCGGGCACCGTCGAGGAGCCGTTCGTCTCGATCGACGCCGAGCAGCTCGCGGGCGTGGCCGAGCTGCTCGACGGTGCGCGCCGCCCGCTGCTCATCGCCGGCCGCGGCGCCCACCTCGCGGGCGCGGCGACGGCGCTGCGGGCCCTCGCCGCCCGGCTCGGCGCGCGCACCGCCTCGAGCGCCCTCGGCAGCGGCGTCTTCGCGCCCGACCACCGGCACCTCGGCATCACCGGCGGCTTCGCATCGGAGCGGGCCGCGGCGGCCATCGAGCAGGCCGACGTCGTGCTCGTCGTCGGCGCGGGGCTCAACCAGTTCCAGACGCGCTTCGGCGACGCGTTCGGCGCCGACGCGCGCGTGCTGCAGGTCGACCTCGCCGCGACCGCGACCAACCCGCGCGTCGACGAGCTGGTGCGCGGCGACGCGCGGCTCGTGGCCGAGGCGCTGCTCGCGCTGCTGGGGGCGGATGCCGCAGGCGGCCAGGCGGATGGCGGCGCCCCCGCGAGCGGCGACGTGGATAGCAGCGGCTACGCGAGCGGCGACGCGGGCTGGGAGGCCGCCGGCTTCGGGGACGTCACGGGCGTGCACTTCGACCGCGAGCCGGGCGACGCCGCGGCGCCCGACGGCCGGCTCGACCCGCGGAGCCTCTTCCACGCGCTCGAGCGCATCCTGCCCGAGGATCGCGTGATCGTACAGGACGGCGGGCACTTCATCGGCTGGGCGCCGACGCACCTCTCGGTCGCCGATCCGGAGCGGCTGCTCATGGTGGGCACCGCGTTCCAGACGATCGGGCTCGGCCTGCCGAGCGCGGTCGGCGCGGGCGTCGCGCGGCCCGAGTCGACCGTCGTGCTCGTGTCGGGCGACGGCGGCGCGCTCATGGGGCTCGCCGACCTCGACAGCGTCGTGCGGACGGTGCGGCGCGGCGTCGTCGTGATCGTGAACGACGCGGCCTACGGTGCCGAGGTGCACCAGTACGCGGTGCGCGGCGTCGCGGAGGAGCCGATGCTCATCGAGCAGGTCGACTTCGCCGCGCTCGGCCGCGGGCTCGGGGCCGAGGCGGCGGTCATCGCCTCGCTCGACGACCTCGCCGAGCTCGAGCGCTGGCTCGCCTCGGGCGCCGAGGGCGTGTTCGTCGCCGACTGCCGCGTGAGCCAGCAGGTCGTCGCGCCGTACATCGTGGAGATCCGCGAGGCCGCGATGCGCGCCGCCGAGCGCTGACGCGCAGGCGCGGACGCCGGCAGTGTGTCGGCAGATCGCAGCGCGGCGCGTCGGTTCCTGCATGTTGCTGACACTCTCCATGACCCACCTCGCCGGGCGGCGTGCGGGGAGGGCGGCGCGGTGGAGAGCAGGCACGACGCGGTGCGGCGGTATGGCAGGTTCCGGGCCATGGATGCGGTGCCGAGCGGGCTGCGGAGGGCGGGGTTCACCGTCACCCAGGCGCGCGCCGAGGGGGTGTCGGCCGGCAGGCTCCGCGGCCCCTCGTTCGCAAGGACCTTCCACGGCGCGCGTGCCATGGAGCCGCCGGGGTCCTCGCTCGCGCAAGCAGAGGCATACGCGCCGCTGCTGCGACCGTGGCAGGCGCTCGCGGGCGTGTCCGCGCTCGCCGTGCTAGGGCTGCCGGTCCCGTGGAGGCTCGCCCGGTCCTCGACGGTCGCGATCGTCTCGGCGATCGGCCGCGGGCACCCGGTGCGCGAAGGCGTGCGTGCGACGCGCATCGCGGCCGGTCGACTCGAGACGTGGGAAGTCGGCGGATCGCGCGTGCTCGCTCCCGCTGCCCTCTGGGCGCAGCTCGCCGCGACGTGCACCGAGCACGAGCTCGTCATGGTCGGCGACGCGATCGTGGCTCGTGCCGAGAACTATCCGAGCCGCAGGTTGCCCGGACCGCTGGCGACGCTCGTGGAGCTCGGCGACGTCGCGCGGCGCTGGGCGCGCTGCGCCGGAGCGGGAGCGCTGCGCGCGGCGCTGCCCCGCATCCGGCTGGGTGTCGAGTCGCCCAGGGAGACCGACATGCGGCTGAGCATCGTCGACGCCGGGATGCCGGAGCCGAGGTGCAGGCGCGCATCCACGACCCTGTCACCGGCCGCTTCCTCGGGCGGTGCGACCTGCTGCACCGCGACGCACGCGTGGTCGAGGAGTAGAAGGCTCCGGTCACCGCGAAGCCGGCCGGTGGGACCGCGATATCGAGAAGTACCGCGACTTCACCCGGATCGGGCTCCACGTCGTGCGCGCGACGCACCGCGACCTCTGGCCCAGCCCCGACCGATGGCTCGCCGACCTCGCCGCGGTGCTGCGAACCAGGACCGCCTGAACAGAGTGCCGGGACGATGCGGTCTGCGCCGCCGGTTGCTGCGTTCTTCCGACACTCTGCGGAAGGGAGGAGCCGGCGGCGCTCAGCCCGTGGGCTCGTCGCCGAGCTCGAGCAGCCGGCGGAAGAGGGCGACGACCTCCTCTGGCAGCAGCGGCTCGGCGACCGTGACGTCGCACTTCGTCTCGATCGTCACGCGCCACAGCGGCGCGTCGGGCAGCGTCTGCTCCTCGAGCTCCGCGAGCCGGCCGGAGGCGACGAGCGTGTCGAGCTGTTCGCGATCGCCCGACGGGATCGCCTCGAGCTCGAGCACCGCCGCGCGCGTGCGCCCGAGCGTGCCGCCCGTCCGCGCGACCCGCACGGCCTCGTCCGCCGTCGCATCCGCACCCGCCCCTGGCGCCTCGGCAACGCCCACCGCAGCCCACGCCGCGCGCACCGCTCGCGTCTCGGCGGCGTCGTCGCCGAAGCGGGCGACGGATGCGGCGACGGTCGCGGCCGCGAACGCCGCGAAGTCGGCGGTGGGGGAGAGGCCTCCCGTGAGCGCGTCGATCCAGATGCGGCCGGGCGCCTCCCACGCATGCCCGCCGATCGTCGTGGCGACGAGGTGGAAGGCCTTGTTGGGGATGCCGGAGTTGATGTGCACGCCGCCGAGGTCGTCGCTCGTGACGACGAAGTCGCGCATGTGCGCCGGCTGGGGGTCCTTGCCGAGCGCGGGGTCGTCGTAGGCGGTGCCGGGCGCCGCCATCGAGCGCAGCGCCACGCCGCGCACGGCGTCGGTGAAGACGCCCGCGCCGATGAGCCAGTCGGCCTCGTCGGCGGTCTGCCCGAGCGCGTGCTGCTTCACGAGGGCGCCGAGCACGTCGGCGATCGACTCGTTGAGGGCGCCCGGCTGATCGCGGTAGACGAGGTCGGCGGTCGACGCGATGACGCCGTGGCCGAGCTCGTGCCCGATGACGTCGATCGCGCTCGTGAAGCCCGCGAAGACCTCGCCGTCGCCGTCGCCGAAGACCATGCGCGTGCCGTCCCAGAACGCGTTCGCGTAGCGGTCGCCGTAGTGCACGGTCGCGAGCAGCGGCATGCCGGCGCCGTCGAGCGAGTCGCGGCCGAAGGCGTCGTGGAGCATGCGCCACGCCGCGCCGAGCCCGTCGAACGCCTGGTCGGCGGCGATGTCGCCCGTCGGGGGCTCGCCCTCGGCGCGCACCTGCGTGCCCGGGAGCGTCGTGCCCCGGTGCGCGTCGCTGATCACGCGCTGCGGCGCGCGTTCGCCGGGCACGCGCTCGGGCAGCGCCGACCGCACGCGAGGCGCCGGCGGCGGGCTCGCGAGCCGCTCGGCGCGGATCCCGCGGTCGAGCCCGAGCGTGCGCTCGGCCACGAGGGACGCGGTCGGTGCGCCGGAGGCCGCGAGCTGCTCGAGCAGGTACGGCGGCACGATGCCGTGGCGGACGGGTGCGGTGCGCGGCTCGCTCATCGTCGGCTCGCTCCTTCGTGCGGGCGCCCCGGGGCGCGGTGGCGGTCGAGGGCCTGCGACAGGCGCGGCGCGACGACGCCCGCCCAGAGCCGGTAGCCCTCGGCGGAGGGGTGGAAGCCGTCGGCGGCGTGCTGCTGCGGCTCGACGATCGCGGGCGTGGGCAGGTGGATGACGCCCGGCTGCTCGGCCGCGATGCGCTGCTGCACGTCGTCGAGCGTGCGGGCGTGGCCGCCCATGAGCGAGCGGATGGGCTGCGGCAGCCAGGCGAACGTGTCGATCTGGGGCGTGCCGGTCACGCCGATGACGCCGCCGGGCGCGAGCCGCGCACGGAGCCCGGCGACGAGGGCGCGCACCGCGCGCGCGAACGGGCGCCTGCCGACGAGCTGCAGCGCGTCGTTCGCGCCCACGAGCAGCAGGATCGCGTCCCACGGCCCCTCGTCGACCTCGGGCAGGAACCGCTCGAGCACCTGCGCCGCGGTCGAGCCCTCGAGGCCGATGATCCGCCACGCGACCGGGCGGCGCTGCAGCACCGCGAGCCGCTGCGCGGTCTGCACCACGAGACCGTCGTCGAGGCGGTCGGCGCCGACCCCCGTCGCCGTCGAGTCGCCGATCGCGAGGAGCCGCAGCGGCTCTGCTCCGTCGGCGGTCCCCGCGCCCGCGCCCTCGGGGGCGGCGATCACGCCGTGCCGCTGACCCTTCGGCTCCGGGAGCCACACGAGCCCGGCCTGCAGCTGCTTCGCCTGCCGCAGCAGCACGGGCGCGAGCGCGATCGCGGCGGGCTTCGCGAGGCGATGGACCGTGCGCTCCGCCGTCGTCGCCGCGCGCGCGGCGAGGGCGCCGAGGCGCCCGCCCAGCACCGACGCCGACCCCGACGCCGACCCTGACACCGGCCCGCTCATCGGCCCAGCCGCATCCGTGCCGTGACCCGGTCGCCGACGCCCACGCCCTCGGCCCGCTGCACGGCGACCTTGATGGGCAGCAGGTAGGCGCCGTCGCGCGGGAAGAGCGACGTCGTGAAGGTCGTGCCGCCGATCGTCGCCTCGGCGGGGATCGCACCCCACCCGTAGGTGAGCTCGGGCGCGAGCTCGGCGATCATCGCCGACCCGTCGGGCGGCACGGGGAGGAAGACGAAGGGCGCAGGCCCCCGCCACTCGATGGCGACCGCGGTGTACTCGAGCTCCACGCGGCGAGGGTAGCGGCCCCCGCCGACAGCCTGCCGGGCGCGCCGCCGCCGGCGCGCTCGCCTCCGGCTCGCGGAGGTAAGGGCCGTGCCCTCGGTAGCCTGGTACCCATGTCGAAGAACGCAGCCGTCAGCATCGCCGCCGTCGTCGGAGCGATCGTCCTGATCGTCGCCGTCGCCCTGCTCGTGGTGCGCCCGTGGGAGAGCCAGCAGCACCAGGCCGCCAGCGGCGCGCCGGTCGAGCTCGTCGCCGAGAGCACGCACGTGCTCGACGACGCGGGGGAGCGCGCGCCCGTCGTGGTGGAGTTCTTCGACTACGAGTGCCCGGCGTGCGGGCAGTTCCACCCGATCGTCGAGGATCTGCGCGAGCGCTACGAGGGCCAGGTGACCTTCGCCGTGCGCTACTTCCCGCTGCAGGGCCACCCGAACGCCGTGCCCGCCGCAGCGGCAGCCGAGGCCGCCGCGCAGCAGGGCGAGTTCGAGGCGATGCACGCGCGCCTGTTCGAGACGCAGGCCGAGTGGGCCGGCACCGAGGACGCGGCGGCGACGTTCCGCGGCTACGCCGAGGAGCTCGGGCTCGACATGGCGGCGTACGACGAGGCGGTCGGCGCGCAGGAGACCGCCGAGCGCATCGCGTTCGACTACCAGGCCGGGGTCGACGCGGGCGTGCAGTCGACGCCGACGTTCTTCGTCGACGGCGAGCAGCTCGAGCTGCGCGACTACGCCGACGTCGAGACGGCGATCGAGGCGGCGCTCGCCGAGTAGCCGCTAGCGGCGCTCGTCGCGCACCGCCTGCAGGTCGATGCGGGACGTGCCGATCTCGTCGCCGGCCTTCCAGTCGGCCCAGCCGGGCTCGTCGGCCATGAACGCCTCGATCTCCTCGCGCGTCGCCTCGAGGTCGGGGTCGTGCCGCAGGTAGTGCCGCGTCTCGCGGGCCACGAGGCCCGACAGGATGATGAGGCCGATGAGGTTGGGCAGCGCCATGAGGCCGTTCGCGATGTCGGAGAACTTCCACACGAGGTCGAGCTCGGTCGTGCAGCCGATGAAGACGACGAGCGCGAACAGCACGCGGAAGGGCATGACCAGCCGCCGGCCGAAGAGCCGCTCGACGTTGCGCTCGCCGTAGTACGACCAGCCGAGGATCGTCGAGTAGGCGAACATCACGAGGCCGATCGTCACGATCCAGTGGCCCCACTCGCCCGGCAGCCCGTTCGTGAAGGCCTCGCCGGTCATGAGCGCAGCGCTGATCTGCTCGCCCGTCGCCGCGTCCACGTCGTCCCACACGCCGGTCACGATGATCGTCAGGCCCGTGATCGAGACGACGATGAGCGTGTCGATGAAGGTCTGGGTCATCGACACGAGGCCCTGGCGCACGGGGTGCGTCGTGCGCGCGGCGGCGGCGGCGATCGCTGCGGAGCCGAGGCCCGACTCGTTCGAGAAGAGCCCGCGCGCGACGCCCATCTGCACCGCGATGATCAGCACCGAACCCGCGAAGCCGCCGGCGGCGGCGGTGCCCGTGAACGCATCCGTGAAGATCTGCGCGAGGGCGGCGGGCAGCGCGCCGAGGTTCGCGAGCAGGATGTAGAGCCCGCCGAGCACGTAGAAGACGATCATGATCGGCACGAACCCCGCCGTCACGCGCCCGATCGACTTGATGCCGCCGACGAGCACCACGAGCGTCATGACGGTCAGGACGGCGCCCGTGACCCAGGTCGGGATGCTCCACGTGTGCTCGACGTTGGAGGCGATCGAGTTGCCCTGGGTCATGTTGCCGATGCCGAAGCACGCGACGACCGCGAAGATGGCGAACGCGAGCGCGAGCACCTTGCCGAGCGGCCCGCGGATGCCCTTCTGCAGGTAGAACTGCGGCCCGCCCGACTTCTCGCCGGCGTCGTCGGTCGTGCGGAAGCGCACCGCGAGGTAGGCCTCCGAGTACTTGAGCGCCATGCCCACGAGGCCGGTGACCCACATCCAGAAGAGCGCCCCGGGCCCGCCGATGCCGATCGCGGTCGCGACGCCGACGATGTTGCCCGTGCCGACGGTCGCCGCGAGCGCGGTCGTGAGCGCCTGGAACTGCGAGATGTCGCCCTCTGCGCCGTCGTCCTTGCGCTTCAAGAGGCCGAGGCGCAGCCCCGCGCCGAGCTTCCGGAACTGCAGGCCGCCGAGGCGCACGGTGAGGTAGATGCCCGTGCCGACGAGCAGGGGGATGAGCAGGAACGGCCCCCAGATCACGCCGCTCACGGCATCGAGCGCATCCAGCAGCGGCGTCAGGTCCATCGTCTCTCCGGTTCCGTACAGCGTCGTTCGGGCTGTCCCCGCGCCGGCGGGCACGATGTCAGACAGTACCGGTTCGCCCGGGCTCGTTGCGCCCGGCTGGGCCGTCGCGCAGGATGGCGGCATGTCGCGGCGGAGGAGCAGCGGCGCGGCCCTGCTGGCCGGCGCCGCGCTCGTCGGCGCGGCGCTTCTCGGCGGCTGCGCCATCCCGGCACCCGGTGCCGCCACCCCCACGCCGGCGACCGCCGCGCCCCTGAGCGCGGCGCCGAGCGCGACCGCGGGTCCGTCCCCGAGCGCGCCCGCCGCATCCGCCGTGCTGCTCGAGATCGTGCAGCTGCGCGGCGACGTCGCCTCCGGGCACATCGAGCTGAGAGTCACGAACGAGACGGATGCGCCGCTGACGGTCGTGCGGGCGACCTACACCTCGAGCCGGTGGTCGTCGCCGATGGTGCGCGACGACGACGCCGAGATCCCCGCCGGCGCCCGGCGGAACCTGCGGCTCGCGCTGCCCGAGCCGACGTGCGACCGGGCGCCGCTCGAGCACCTCGCGACGCTCGAGCTCGCCGACGGCACCGTGATCGAGGGCGCGCCCGAGGATCCGCTCGGGCAGCTCGACTCGCTCGGCGCCGACGCGTGCGAGCTGCACGACTTCGAGACGGCGGTCGCCGAGGTCGCGTGGCTCCCGCCGGAGATCCCGCTGGACGGCTCGGGGCCCGCGGTGCTGCGGCTGCGGTTCACGCCGCTCGCCGAGCCGTCGCCGCAGCGGGGCACGGTCGAGGCGATCCTCGCGACGCCGCTGCTCGCGCCCGTCGACGGCTCGGGCGCGCGCGCCGACCCGCTGCCGATCGGCGTCGAGCTGCGGCGCGGCGACCGCCCGACGGTCGTCGAGGTGCCGCTCGAGCCGGGCCGCTGCGACCTCCACGCGATCGCCGAGGACAAGCAGGGCACGATCTTCCGCGTGCTCGGCACGATGGGCGGCGAGCCGATCGAGCTCGTGCTCGTCTCGCCGGTCGAGCAGCGCGACGCGCTCCTCGACTGGGCCGTCGAGCGCTGCCGGGCGCTGGGGTGACGCGGCCGCCCGGTCCGCTTGCCCGAGCCGCCGCCCGTGCCGTCGCGCCGCACCGCAGCCCGTGCCGTGCCGCGCCGTGCCAGGATCGACCGGTGACCGACGCCACCGAGCCGCAGCCCGCATCCGCCCCCGACCTCGAGGCGGCCGCCGCCATGTGGCGCGACTACGCCGCCGCCCACCCCGCAGCCGTCGCGGCGGGCCCCGAGCACACCGTCGAGCACTTCGGCGACTCGGCGCGGCTCGCCGACGCCCTGCTCGACGAGGTGCTCTCGGGCCGCAAGCGCGCGACCTCCGAGCTCGCCGCGCAGTTCCTCGCCGACGGCGAGCCGCTGCCGCGCGTCGGCTCGCACTGGATCGCGTGCGACGGCCGCGGCGTGCCGCGCATCATCATCCGCAGCACCGAGCTGCGGCTCGGCGACTTCGCGAGCGCGACCGCCGACTTCGCCTACGACGAGGGCGAGGACGACCGCTCGCTCGAGTCATGGCGGCGCGAGCACCGCCGCTACTGGGAGCGCACCGCCGCCGCGCGCGGCGCGACGTGGTCGGAGGACGAGGAGATCGTCTTCGAGCGCTTCGCGGTCGTCTGGCCGCCCGAGCACGCGGACGGCCCGGCGAGCTAGCCTGCGGCCGGCGCGGGCCGCACCGTGAGCGTCTGCGACGAGAAGCCCACGTGGCCGCGCTCGTCGTGCAGCGCCGTGTGCGTGATGCCCTGCCCGCTCGGGCCGAACGACACCGTCGTGTCGAAGCCGACCCACGCGCCCTCGGGCTCGCGGTGCAGGTGCACGGTGAGGTCGAGGTTGGGGAACCCCCACGCATCCGGCGCCTCGCGCACCGCGATCCCGTTCGCGGCGTCGATGAGCCCGATCCAGCGAGCGACGGGTGCGACCGCTTCGCCCTCGACGAGCGGATGCGCGGTGCGCTGCCACGCGCGGCCCCGGCCGGGCGCGCGGTCGCCGTCGTCGCGCAGCTCGATCGAGCGCACGTAGCCGCCGCCCCACTCGCCCGCGAACTCCGCGGGGCGCATGGCGCTCGGCGAGGGGAGCGGGGCGGCGGCCCCGCCCTCGACGGCAGCGGTGTCGAGCGCGACGCTGTGCCACGCGCGGGCGACAGCGACGTCGCGGCCGGCGATGGATGCGACGGCCTCGGTGAGCTCGATCGTGCGTCCCGGGCGCCGCGTCTCGACCCGCACCGCCGTCTCGTCGAGGGCGAGGAAGCCGAGGATGTCGAACGTCATGCGCGCGAGCAGCAGGGGAGCGGCCTCGCTCGCGTGGCGTGCGCCGCGGTGCCGCTCGATCGCGTGCGTGAGCAGGCCGCCGAGGGGTGCGAAGTGCATCTCGCCCGGCTGCCACGCGCCGCTCGCCCGCTCGGTGGGGCGGTAGCGGCCGTCGCCCAGGGCGACGAAGTAGGGCTCGTGGGTGGCATCGGCAGGCATGCCTCCGATCCTGCCAGGCTGCCGCGACTCCTCGGCTACGCGCCCTGGGGCGGGTGCAGCAGCAGATCGGCGAGGTCGTCGAGGTAGCGCGCGAGCGGCACGGGCGCGTCGCTGCCCCAGCGCACCCACACCTCGCCGTCCCGCACGACGAGCGGGCCGGGGCCGCCGATGAGGGTCGCGTCGAGCGCGATGGGCGCCACCGAGTGGTTCACGGTCTCGCCCATCGGGAACCCGCCCTGGATCGCGGCGGCGCGGTAGGCGCGGCGGGTCTCGACGGATGCGCTGTGGTGCTGCGGCCGCCCGGGCTCGGCGACGCGCGTCGAGATCCCCGTCGCCCACACCGAGCCGTCGGCCTGCAGCAGCAGCGCGCCGAGCCGCCATGCGCGGCCGAGCGGGCGCATCGTGGGTCGGCGGGGGATGACGCCGAGCGCCGGCTTCGGCTCCTCGTAGCGCGCGAGCGCCTCGTCGCGCGCGCCTGCCGCGGCGAGCCGCGCGGCCATGGCGGTCAGCAGCGCGCGCGCCCGCTCGACGGCCGCGGCGTCCTCGGCGGAGACGGCGCCTGCGCCGTCCGCGGCCTCGGCGCCGTCGCCGCGCGTCATCGCTCCTCCTGCCGGGGCGCTCAGAGCTGCACGAGGCCGCTGTCGCCCGGCTCGGCCGGCTCGTCGGAGACGAGGCCCTTCACGAGCTGGACGGCGGTCGCGATCGCGCCGGGGGAGTCCCAGTACTCGGCGGAGTCGGCGGTCACCTCGATGAGCCCCGTGTCCGGGTCGTCGGGGCCGCCCTCCATGAAGGCGTCGGCCGAGGCGTCCCACAGCTCGCGCAGCTTGGCGCGGTCGTCGACGTAGCGCGCGGTGCCGGCGAGCGAGACCCAGCCCTCCTTGCCGGCGTAGTGCACGTTCACGCGCGGGTCGGCCGCGATCGCCGCGACCTTGTCGGTGTCGCGCTGCGTGAGGAACCAGACGGTCCCGGGGTGTTCGAAGTCCTGCGTGCCCATGGGGGTCGAGACGAGGCGGCCCTGGGCCGAGACGTAGGTGAGCGCGGCGATGCGGGTCGAGCGCATGATGTCGGTGACGGTCTGCAGCTGGTCGTGGGTCATGGGCGCCAGCGTGGCACCGCCGCCTGCGGGACGGCTGAGCGCTGCCTCAGCGGGGCGTGGGCACGAGTGCGACATCGTCGAGGGCGCCGTCGCGCGCGGTCGCGGTCATGACGGTGCCGACCGGCTGCCGCCGGCGGTCGGTCGGGGAGCCAGGGTTGAGGAGCCGCACGCCCTGCGGGCTCGTCGAGTCCCACGGGATGTGCGAGTGGCCGAAGACGAGCACGTCGGCGGGTTCGTCGGCATCCGGGCCGAACCTCGCGTCGCACCGCCGCTCGCGGCCCGCGGCGGCGCCGGTCTCGTGGACCACCGCGATCCGCACACCCTCGACCTCGACGCGGGCGACCTCGCCGAGCCGCGACCAGAGCTCCGGCCCGTCGTTGTTGCCCGCGACCCCCACGAGCCGCCGCGCCCGCGCCTCGAGCTCGTCGAGCAGCGCTTCCTCGATCCAATCGCCCGCGTGGACGACGACATCCGCCTCGTCGACCATCCGCCACACCTGCTCCTGCAGGCCCTTCGCCCGCGCGGGCACGTGGGTGTCGCTCAGCAGCAGCAGTCGCGCGCTCATGCAGACAGTCTGCCCGGCGCGGCTCCAGGCGCGGCGGCTAGCGTGGCGGCATGGCGAGGTTCGAGGAGCGCGTGCCCACGGTCGACGAGCTGCACGCGGTGGCGGATGCGGTGGGCTGGCTCGACCACTTCGACTGGCCCTCCGTCGGCGCGGGCCTGGAGCGCTCGCTGCACGGCGTCGTCGTCACCGACGCGGATGCGGTGGTGGGCGTCGGGCGGCTCGTCGGGGACGGCGCGCGCTACTGGTACGTGCAGGACGTGATGGTGCACCCCGACGCCGCCGAGCAGGGCATCGCGACGGCGATCGTCGAGCGGCTGCTCGACCACGTGCGCACGCAGGCGCCAGCGGCCGCGGTCGTCGGGCTCTTCTCGAGCCCCGAGGCCGTCTCGGTCTACGAGGAGCTCGGGTTCCGCGCCGCGACCGCCGACCCGCTCGGCATGACGCTCGACGTCGACGCGGGGGAGGGGCGCGTCACCGAGTGAGGTCGCGCGTCAGCCGGTGACCTCGAGGCTGCCGCTCATCGATCCCTGGTGCGGGTCGCACACGAACGCGTAGGTGCCCGGCTCGAGCGTGATCTCGATCGTCGACTCGTCGCTGCCCGCGACGTCGGTCGCGACGTCGACGTCGCCGGGGCCCGTGAGGTGGAAGTTGTGCATCCGCGAGCGGTCGCGGAACGTGAGCTCGTAGTCGCCGGCCGGCAGCGTCGTGACGGCGCGGCCGTCGTCGTCGAGCAGCGCGATCTCGTACGCCTCGGGATCCTGCTCGGTGCCGACCATCGCGACGAGCTCGGTCACGTCATCATCGCCGTCGTCGTCGCCGTCGTCGTCGCTCGCGCCCGGGCTCGCCGGGCCTGCGGTCGCCGCGGATGGGGTCGCCGGCACGGCGTCGTCGTCGGTGTCCTGCGCGACTCCGGCGCAACCGGTGAGGGCGAGCGCCGCGGCGATGAGCAGCGCGGCGGCGGTCGTGCGGGTGCGGATCATGGCGGGCTCCTCGGGTCGCGGCCAGGCTAGCCGCGCCGTGGCCAGCCCGGAAGCCCGCGGCTCGGGCGGGCTCGTCTCAGGCCGGCTCGTCCCGGGCCGGCGCCGGGCTCAGGGCTGCTGCGTCTCGGCGGGCGGCTGCGGCAGCGATGCGCCGCTCGGCACGGGCTCCGGCGTGGGCTCGGAGTCCGGCTGCGGGGCGGGCTCGCTCGGCACGGGTGCCGGTGCCGGCACCGGTGCCGAGGGTTCCGGCTCGGGCGCGGCGGGCGCCGGCTCCTCCGACGGCTCGGGCGTGGGCGTCGGCGTCGGTGTCGGCTCGGGGGGCGGTGTCGGCGAGGGGGACGTGTCGGTCGAGCCGGCGAGCTGGCCCGTCTGCGCAGGCTCGCCCGCCCGCGTGGGTGCCGGCGCCTCGGGAGCGGTTGTGTCCGAGGGCCCCGCGATCGAGGGGACGCCGGGCGCCGGATCGGCCGCCGTCGGCTGCGGGAGCATCGAGGGCACCGCGACCGCGGCGGCGGTCGCGGCGGCAATCGCGACGCCCGCGGCGACGAGAGCGGCGCGGCGGCGGCCCCGGCCGCGCGCATGGGGCTCCGCGGCCGGATCGCCCGGCGCCGTCCCGAGGGAAGCCGTGCCGATGGGTGCCGTGGCCGGCGCGTCGTCGACGGCGGCGACAGCGCTGGCTGCGCCCAGCGCGCCCGTCGGGGCGAGCGATCCGGTCGGCGTGAGCGCCTCGGTCGGCGTGAGCGCCTCGGTCGGAGTGAGGGCCTCGGTCGGCGTGGCGGCGCCGGTCGCCGCGAGCGATCCGGTCGGAGCGAGCGCCGCGCCCGCGGCAGCGGCGCCCGCCGCCGCGACCGCCGCGGTCGCATCGTCCGCCGCTGCGCCCGCGGGACCCGCCGCATCCGTCGCGAACGGCTCGGCGAGCCGCTCGCGCACCTCGGCTGCCGTGGGACGCGACGCGGGGTCGCGGGCCGTCATCGCCGTGAGGAGCGACTTCCAGTCGTAGCCCACCCAGCCCGGAATGTTCGGGTCGCGCGCGAGCCGGGCGCTCAGCGACTCGGCGAGCGTGCCCGGGTACTCGCGCTCGCCGGTGAGCGACTCGAGCAGCACGAGCCCGAGCGAGTAGATGTCGGAGGAGGGCTCGACCCGAGAGCCGGTCGCCTGCTCGGGGCTCAGGTAGGCGGCGGTGCCGACGACCGCGCCCGTCGCCGTCAGGCGGGTCGCGCCGACCGCCGCGGCGATGCCGAAGTCGGCGAGCTTCGCGTCGAACTCGTGGTCGGCGATCGCGGGTCGCGCGAGCAGGATGTTCGCGGGCTTCACGTCGCGGTGCACCGCGCCATCCGTGTGCACGAGCGCGAGCGCGTCCGCGAGGTCGCGGCCCATGCGCTGCACGTCGGAGGGATGGATGTTGCCCTGCGCGAGGCGGGCGGCGAGCGTGGGCCCCTCGACGAGCTCCATCACGAGGTAGGTGAGGGCAGCGCCGCCGATCGTCGTGGCTCCCGCGTCGTAGAGCGTCACGAGCGAGCGGTGGCTCAGGCGCGCGAGGAGGTCGAGCTCGGCCTGCTCGCGGCGCAGCTCGATGTCGTCGGCGTCGTCGCGCAGCAGCACCTTGACCGCGACGTCGCGCCCGAGCGCCTCGTCGGTCGCTCGGTGCACCGATCCGCTGCCGCCCGCTCCGAGCACCTCGCCGATCCGATAGCGATCGGCGAGCAGGCTCCCCGGCTCGAGCATCTCGACTGCGCGCAGGACGTCCCCCAATGGTCGCGGCAAGCGTAACCCTGTGATCCTGCGAGTCCGGTGGGGATCAGCTCGCGGTTCGCTCGCGCCAGCGCTGCACCTGGAAGCGGTGCACCTCGGGGATCCAGTCGAGCGGCGCAGCGGCGCCCACCCTCGGGTCGGGGGAGTCGCGCCCGTCGCGCAGATCCTCGACGTAGGCGCGGTCGAGGGCGATGCGGCTCGCGAGGGCTGCGGCGTCGCCGATCGAGCCGTGGCCGGGCACGACGGCGCGCACGCCGCCCGCGAGCGCCTCGAGGCGATCGAGCGCCGCGAGGTGCTCGTCGAGCGGATGCTCGGCGTCGAGGTCGAGGAAGGGCATGAGCGTGTCGGAGAGCATGTCGCCCGCGACGAGCACGCCGGCGTGCTCGATCACGAGCGCCGCGTGGCCCGGCGCGTGCGCGCGGTGCTCGACGACCCGCACGGCCGGCCCCGCCCACGGGATCTGCTCGGCCCCGCGGGGGAGCGGGGTGAGCTCGCCGAGGAGCGCGAGCGGGATCTCGTCGGCGTGCTCGGGCGGGAGCGCCTCGGCGAGCTGCGCGCGCCAGTCGGGTTGCGCGAGGAACGCGCGCATCGTCTCGACGCACCGCGCGGTGCCGTAGCGGGGCGCCTCACCGAGCCGCGGATGCCACAGCACGTGGTCCCAGTCGGGATGCGTCGCGAAGCCGACCACGACCGGCAGGCCGAGCGCGCCCAGGTCGTCGGCGATGCACACGAGCTCGTCCTCGGTGATGCCGGGATCCACGAGCAGCGCCCCGCGGTCGCCGCGGACGACGACCGCGTTGCTCTCGATGAACGCGCTCGTGTGCACCCACACGCCCTCGGCGATCTCGCGCAGCATGGCCGGATGCTACGCCCGCGCTGCCCGTCAGCGCGCGGGGCGGTCAAGGCCCGCGAGGCGGACGACGGCGGCGAACCCGTCGTCCGTACCGGGCCAGTGCGCCCGCACGGCGTCGAGTCCCGCGCGGCGCACGACGCTGCGCAGCACCGCCGCCGCGACGATCGCGTCGTCGGCGTAGCCGAGCACCGGGATGAAGTCGGGGATCGGGTCGATCGGCATCGCGAGGTAGGCGAGCAGCAGCCACAGGCGGATGCGGACGCCGCGCGGGAGTGAGCGGTCGGCCGCGAGCCGGCGCAGCAGGCGGAGCACGTCGGGCAGGATGCGCAGCGCTTCACGGAGCACCGGGCCGCTCGGCCGCATGGCGATCAGCGCGACGACGAGCGCGAGCCACGTCACGAGCACGGCGATGCCGATGCCGAGCAGGAGATCCCACCAGACGGAGCCGGTCACGCGGGGAGCGTCGCCCATCGCTTATCCGACATAATGTGCATTATCGGCGTTCAGTGCTGGCGGGCGGAAGAGGCGTTGTCGACTCCTCTGCGCGCGCTGCGAGCCCCGCGAGCTCCTCGCCGGTGAGCCGCTGCGTCGTCCACTCGTCGAGCGGCGCCGCGCCGATCGCGCGGTAGAACCCGATCGACGGCTCGTTCCAATCGAGCACCGTCCACTCGAACCGCCGGTAGCCGCGCTCGACGCACTCCGCAGCGAGCGCCGCCATGAGCGCGAGCCCGTAGCCGCGGCCGCGGTGCGGTTCGTCGACGTAGAGGTCCTCGAGCCAGATGCCGTGCTCGCCCGTCCACGTCGAGTACGTCAGGAACCAGATCGCGATGCCCACGATCTCGCCGTCGCGCTCGACGACGTGCGCGAAGACCTTCGCCTCGTCGCCGAAGAGCATCGCCGTGAGCCGCTCCTCGGTGTTCTCGACCGCATCCGGTTCGCGCTCGTAGACGGCGAGGGCGCGGATGAGCGCGAGGATGCCGGGCTCGTCGCCGGGCCGGGCGCGTCGCAGCCGCGCGCCCTCGGGCAACTCTCGAGTCGTCACCGTGCGAGCCTACGGCGCGGCGTGCGCGTCACCGTGCGCATCGGCGTGCTCGTCGATGTGCTCCACAGCCGCGACCATGCGCTCGAGGAAGCTCGCCACCGCGTCGGTCTGCGCGTCGTCCATCGCGTCGATGACCTCGATCATGCGCCGGTGCATGGCCCCGAGCGTCGCCCGCACCTCGCTGTCGGTGTCGGTCGTCGGCACGACGATCGTGGCGCGCCGGTCATCCGGGTGCGGTTCGCGGCGCACGTGCCCGCTCTTCATGAGCCGGTCGACGAGCGCGGTGACCGAGGGCGACGCGAGGCCGAGCGCCGACGCGAGGTCGCGCTGGCGCACGAGCTCGCCGCGCCGCTGCGCCTGCAGCAGCAGCCGCAGCGCGAGCAGATCGGTCTCGCCCATGCCCATCGACGAGCGCGTGCGCGCGCGCATCTGCGCCTCCGCCGCCCGGTACCGGCGCAGCAGGTTGAGCACGTCGACGCTCGTCGGCCGGCGGTGCTCGGGATACCAGTACCCGGAGCTGCCGTGCTCGCGTCGTTCGACCTGCGTCATCGCGTTCCTCCCCTGATCCGTCGGATCATGCGCACCACTCTACCGTTCGACCGTGATACATTTCGATCGACGAACTAACAATCGTGACGAAGGAGCAGGACATGACCGACACGCTGGCTCGCCCCGATGCCTCGGCTGCCGCTCCGGACTCCGCCACGGGCGTGATCGCGTGGGCCTCCCCCGGCGACGGGCTGTGGGTCGCGAGCCGCACCGCGCGCGACGGCGTCACGTTCCTCGGCTTCGTCGAGGAGACGCTCGGGGAGTTCGTCGCCGTCGACGGAGCGGGCGCCTCGCTCGGCCGCTTCCCCGACCTGCGCGCCGCGCAGGGGTCGTTCGCGGCCGGCAGCCCCTCCCCTGCGCTGACGACCCGCACGGCCCGCTGGGCAGATGTGGGCGCACGGCTCGTCGCACCCTCGCGCCTCCGCTTCGGCTGAGCCGCCGCGCTGCACCGACCAGGCCAGCCGGCCAGGCTGTCGCAGCGCAGCGCAGCGCCACCGCCGGCCGGCGCGCCGCGTGTCAGCGCGCTGAGGGCCGATCGCCGCCGCGCCCGATGAGCGCGCGCAGCACCAGGAACACGACCACCGCCACGATCGCGACGATCGCGAGCTTGACGACGAACCACAGCACGCTGAAGACGACGTCGACGAGCACCCAGGCGATGATGACGGCGAGGATGGCGCAGACGACGGCCCATGCGGTGCGGCTCATGCCAGCAGGCTAGTCGACGCGACCGTCGCCAAGGGCGGCGAGCAGGTCGTCGGCGAGGTCGTCGATGTGCTCGATGCCGACCGAGAGGCGGATGAGGCCCTCCGGGATCGTCGGCGCCTCGGTCGCCCACCGGCGCCGCCGCTCGAGCGTCGACTCGACGCCGCCGAGGCTCGTCGCGGGGATCCACAGCCGCACGCGCTCGACGACCCGGTCGGCGGCCGCGGCGTCCTCGAGCACGATCGCGAGCACGGTGCCGAAGCCCGGGTCGCGCACCTCGACGACCCCCGGCGCATCCGCGAGCCTGCGCGTCAGCTCGCGCGCGTTGGCCTCGGCGCGCTCGAGCCGCACCGAGAGCGTGCGCAGCCCCCGCAGGGCGAGGAACGCCTCCATGGGGCCGGGGATCGCGCCGTGCAGGCCCCGGTGGTGCCGGATGCGCTCGGCCGCCTCGGCCGCACCGGTCACGACCGCGCCGAGCACGACGTCGCTGTGGCCGGCGATGAGCTTGGTCGCCGAGTGCACGACGATGTCGGCGCCGAGCTCGAGCGGCCGCTGCAGCATGGGCGAGGCGAACGTGCTGTCGACGACGCTCATGGCGCCCGCGGCGCGCGCGGCGGCCGTGAGCCGCGGGATGTCGGCGAGCTCCAGCGCGGGGTTCGTCGGCGACTCGAGCCACACCATCGCCGCGCCCGGCATCGCCGCCTCGACCGCGTCGGCATCGGCGACGTCGACCCGGCGCACCTCGAAGCTCCCCGTGCGGGCGCCGTCGTCGAGCAGCGCGAGCGTGTGCTGGTAGGAGTGCCGCGCGACGACGACCGCTCCCCCGCTCGGCACCAGGTGCAGCACGGCGCTCACCGCGGCCATGCCGCTCGCGAACGAGACGCACTCGCCGCCCTCGAGCGCCCCGAGGGCCTCTTCGAGCGCCGTCCACGTGGGGTTGCCGTAGCGCGCGTACTCGAGCTCGCCGCCCGCGACGAACGCGCTCGCGAACGTCACCGGCTCGTTGAAGGGGGCGCCCGGCCGATGGGGCGGGCGCCCGGCGGCGACGGCGACGGTCTCGAGGCGGCGGGGCGTGTCCGACATGCGTTCATCCTGGCACTGCCGGCATGCGGGCCCGCCCGCGCGTGGGCGGTCGGCGCTAGCGTCGGCGCATGGCACGCGATCCCGCACCGGCGCGCACGCTCGCGCTCGAGGAGGCGCGCCGCATCGCGGTGCGCGCGCAGCTGCTCGACGCGGGTCCGGAGCGCGACGCGGGCGACCTCCCCGACGTCGTCGAGCGGCTCACGCTCCTGCCGCTCAACCCGACCGACATCGTGTGCCCCTCCGCCGAGCACATCGCCCACACGCGCATCCCGTCGCTCGCCTACGACGACGTGCGGCGCGCCGTCGAGGTCGAGCAGTCGCTCGTCGAGCACCTCGGGCCCCACCGCCATCCCATGGAGGCATGGGTGATCGGCGTGCGCGCGACGGCCGACCTGCCGTGGCTCACCGCGATCGGCCGCTCCCCCAGCGCGCTCCATCCGAGCGCCGCGGCGTGGCTCGAGGCCAACGCCGGGTTCCGCGACCGCGTGCTCGAGCAGCTGCGCCAGGACGGCCCGCTCCCCCAGGGCGAGATCGACGACGCCGCCGACGTGCCGTACCGCTCGAGCGGCTGGAACACCGATCGGAACGTCGCGATGCTGCTCGAGGTGCTGCAGATCCGCGGCGAGGTCGTCGTCGCCGAGCGCGTCGGCACCGCGCGCGTCTGGGACCTCGCCGAGCGCGTGCTGCCGCCCGTCGAGCCCGTGCCGGTCGAGGACGCCGAGCGCACCTGGCGCGAGCGCTGGCTGCGCGCATGCGGCATCGCTCGCCCGACGCACCTCGGCGACGTCGGCGAGCCGGTGTGCATCGACGGCGTGCGCGGCGAGTGGCGGCTCGACCCGGGCGCGGCAGCCGACGGGTTCGCGGGTCGCGTCGCGCTGCTCTCGCCCCTCGACCGGCTGCTCTCCGACCGCCGCCGGATGACGCAGCTGTGGGGCTTCGAGTACGCGCTCGAGCAGTACACGCCTGCGGCGAAGCGCCGCTGGGGCGCCTTCGCGCTGCCCATCCTCGACGGCGACGCGCTCGTCGGGAAGGTCGACGCGAAGGCCGACCGCGAGGCGGGCGCGCTGCGCGTGCACCGCATCCACTGGGATGTCGAGCCCGACGCCCGGCTGCGGGCCGCCGTGCACGACGAGATCGAGCGGCTCGCGGCGTTCCTCGCGCTGCGTCCCGCCCTGCCCTGATCTGCGTCGCCCCGGCCCGTGGTGCGAACCCCGCGCGGCTACGCTGGCGCCGTGCTCCAGGTCGCGATCATCGGCAACCCGTCGGCGCGCGGCTTCCCCCGCGCGGTCGACGCCGTGCTGCGCGAGGTCGCGGCGGTCGGCGCCGACGCGCACGTGCTGCCCACGACGCTCGCCGAGCCGGGCGGCCCGCAGGCACGCGCGGCGCGCGCCTCGGGGGCGGATGCGGTGGTCGCGATCGGCGGCGACGGCACCGTGCGGGAGGTCGCGACCGAGCTCGCCGGCGGCGGTCCCGCGCTCGGCATCGTGCCGGCCGGCACCGCCAACCTCTTCGCGCGGAACCTCGACCTGCCGCTGCGCGACCCCGCCGCGGCCGCGCGCATCGCGCTCGGCGGCCGTGACGCATCCGTCGACCTCGGCCGCGTCGCACTGACGCGCGCGGACGGGAGCCGCGATCCGGAGCGCGTCTTCCTCGTGGTCGCGGGCGTCGGCCACGACGCGCTCGCCGTCGAGGCCGCGTCGCTGCGCCACAAGCGGCGGCTCGGCTGGGTCTCGTACATCGCGCTCGGCGCCCGGCGCCTGGGCGGGCCGAGCTTCGCCGTGCGCGGCCGGTTCGACGGCGGCCCGGTCGAGACGGCGCACGCGTGGAGCGTGCTCGTGCACAACGCCGCGCGCATCCCCGCGGGGCTGCAGGTCGTGCCAGGCACCCGGCTCGACGACGGCCTCCTGCACGTCGCGACCGTGAGCCCGCGCCATCTCGCGCACTGGGGGCGCATCGCGGCGGCGGGCGCCGGCGTCGCCCGCGCGGAGGGGATCCTGCGCCACCGCGACGCCGAGCGGGTGACGCTCGGGCGCGTCGACGACCTGCTGCCCGTGCAGCTCGACGGGGATGCCGCGGGGCGCGTCACGCGGCTCGACGCGCGCATCGATCGCGCGGCGCTCAGGGTGCGAGTGCCAGGATCGATGTCGTGAGGCCGAGCGAAGCACTGCACCAGCTGCGCGAGACGCCCGTCGGCGAGCTCGAGGGCGTGCTCGAGCGCGTCGACCTCGACCGCACCGTCGAGGCGATCGCCGGGAGCGCGGTCGTCGGCCTGTTCCGCGGCGCCGAGCGGCGCGAGCTCGTGCAGCTGCTCTGCGTCGAGCGCGCCGACGAGCTGAGCCCCGCGATGCGCGCGCGCGTCATCCACGCCCTGCGGCGCCTGCCGCTGAGCGCGATCCTCTCCTCCGGCATCCGCGCGATGCTCCTGTCGCTCACGGGCGAGCCGTTCCGCGACATGAAGTACCTGCTGAACGCCACGGGCGATCGGCACGACCTCGAGCACGTCGTCTACGAGCGGCTCGTGCCCGCCGATCGCGACGCGGTGCTCGCGCACATCGCCGCGGAGGCGGCCGACGCGCCCTCCCACGACCTGCGCATCCTGTGCGACATCGACGACACGCTCAAGGCGATGCTGCACGAGCGCCGCTTCCCGCGCGGCACCGTCTACCCGGGCGTCGTCGAGCTGCTGCACGCGCTCGACCGCGGCCGCGCCGCTGAGCCGTCGCGACCGGGCGACCTGACGTTCGTCACCGCCCGCCCCGAGGGGCCGCGCGGCCTCATCGAGCAGTACACGCGGAACGCGCTCGCGGGGCTCGGGCTGCCGCCGCACTCCGTGCTCGGCGGGTCGCTCCTCAACCTCTTCACGAAGAAGTCGATCAAGGCGCGGAAGCTGCAGAACTTCGAGCGCGAGCGCTCGCTGTTCCCGGAGTGCCGCTTCCTGTTCCTCGGCGACAGCGGCCAGGCCGACGCGCACGTGGGCGCCGAGATGCTGCGCCGCGGCCCCGACTTCGTCACGACCGTGCTCATCCACGAGGTCGTCGAGGTCGTCGGCGACGAGCGCTCGCGGCTCGAGGCTGCCGGCATCCGCTTCCACAGCTCCTACGACGACGCGGCGCGGCACGCGCACGAGCTCGGCCTCATCGACCGCGAGGGGCGGGATGCGGTCGTGCGCGCCGTCGACGAGGCCAGCGGCTTGATGACGTGAGGCGTGCGTGGGCGCCCGAGGCCTACGCGGCGTCGGTGCGCGGCCGGTGCTCGACGAGGCCGACGGTGTTGCCCTCGCTGTCGGTCACGAACGCCATGCGCTCGTCGGTGCCGGCCGGTCCGAGCGTCGCATCCTCGTGCGTGAAGATGACGTGCGGCTCGGTGACGACGGGCACGCCGTCCGCCCGCAGCCGCTCGACCGTCGCGTCGAGGTCGTCGACCCGCAGGTAGACGAGCGCCGACGGCGCGCCGCGGTCGAGCAGCAGCCGCACGTCGCCGAGCACGAAGAAGACGAGCCCCGGCGGGTCGAAGGATGCGGCGGGATCGATGCCGAGCAGCCGCGCGTACCAGCGCGACGCCCGGTCGAGGTCGACCGCCCGCTGCGCGACCTGCACGAGCGTCATCGGGTGCCCCCTACTGGTGGTTCTGGGGCGTGGGCAGGTGCTTCGCCCACCACGCGAGGATGTGCTCGAAGCGCTCCACGCGGTGACGGGGCTGGCCCGAGCGCGTGAGCTCGTGGTCCTCGCCGGGGAAGAGCAGCAGCGCGGTCTCGACGCCCGCCCGCTTGAGCGCCGAGAAGTAGCGCTGGGCCTGCTCGGGCGGGCAGCGCCAATCCTGCTCGGAGTGCACGACGAGCGTGGGGGTCTGCACCTGCCCGACGTGCGCCATCGGCGACTGCGCTCGCATCGCATCCGCGTCGGCGCCGGTGTACTCCTCGGAGAAGAACCAGCCGATGTCGCTCGTGCCGACGAACGACTCGGGGTCGAGGAAGCCGCGCTCGACGACCGCCGCGGCGAAGCGGTGGTCGTGCGCGATCGTCCACGCCGTGAGGTAGCCGCCGTACGAGCCGCCCATGATGCCGAGCCGCTCGCGGTCGAGCTGCGGATGCGCGTCGAGCGCGGCGTCGAGGAAGTCGAGCACGTCGTGCATGTCGACGCTGCCCATCGCCTGCTTGATCGCGAGGCCGTGCTCGCGGCCGTAGCCGGCCGAGCCGCGCGGGTTGCACTGCACGACCGCGTACCCGGCGGCGACCGCGACCTGCGCCTCGTCGAACACGCCCACGCCGTACTGCGCGAACGGGCCGCCGTGGATGTTGAGGAGTACGGGATGCGGGCCCTCGCCCTCGGGCACCCACACCCAGCCGTGCACGGGGCTGCCGTCGCGGCCCGCGAACTCGTGCTCGGTCGGCTCGACGATGCCGGTCGCCTGGAGCGGCGCGCCGAAGTCGGTGAGCACGCGCACGCCCTGCGCGTCGAGCACCGCGACCTCGCCCATCGACGTCGGCGTGCGCACCGTCGCGACGGTGACGCCCGCCCCGACGCCGTGGCCGAGCACCTCGAGGTCGCCGCCGATGAGCTCGTCCGAGCCGCCGCCGGTGACGTGCATGAGGCGCACGCGCCCGCGCCGGCGCTCCTGCACGAGCACGCCGTCGTCGACGACCGTCGCGTGGCTGCCGACCTCGCCGAGGTCGACGGTCGCCTCGTCGGTGACCTCCTCGGGGTGGGCGCCCGCTTGCTCGAGCACGAACAGCTGCACGTGGCGCGCGACGAAGTCGCGGCCCGACTCCCCCACCTTGCCCGCGAGCAGCACGAAGCCGCCGTCCGGGGTCGGCAGCACCTCGTCGACCGAGAGGCCGGCGCGCGACGAGAGGATCGTGTGCGGCTCGCCGGAGGCGGTCGTCGCGTCGAACTCCACGACCGCGGTGCGCAGATCCTCGTCGCGCGTGTCGTGCCGCGCGGTGACGCACAGGACGCGCTCGCCGTCGATGGAGAACACGGGCGCGGAGTGGTCGAACTCGCCGTGGCTCAGCTGCACGGCGGCGGGCGCGTGGGGGGCGTCGTCGGCGGTGCGGGCGTCGTCGTGCGGATGCGCGGCACGGCGGTAGCGCGGCTCGGCGTCGAGGTCGGGCAGCTCGGCGCTGAAGACGTGGGTGTGCCGGCCCACGAGGCTGCCGACGCCGTTCGCGAGGCTGCGGTTGCGCGTGATGAGGCGCGCGGGCTCCTGCGCGGGGCTCACGCCCTCGACGGAGCCGTAGCGGCCGGGCTCGACGACCGAGGCGATGAACGCGATGCGGTCGCCCGTCGGCGAGACGGCGAACTCGAGCACGCCGCCGGGCGCCGCCGTCGCCTGCGCGGGCTCGCCGCCGTCGACGCGCATCGCCCACACCTGCGCCTTGTCGTCGGCGTCGGCGCGGAGGAACAGGACCGTGGCGCCGTCCGGCGTGAGGCGCGGCGCGGAGTCCGCGACGCCGCCCGTGAGCCGGCGCCGAGCGCCGTCCGAGAGGGAGACCTTCCAGAGCTGCCCCACGGCGCGGTTGGCCCGCAGGCTCGGCCGCGAGGCGGCGACGATCGCCCACTCGCCGGCCGGGTCGACCGCGGGGCGCGAGAGCGTGACGAGCTGCTCGATGTCCTCGGCGCGCATCAGCCGCGCCTGCCCTCGGCGTCGCCGAAGCCCGAGACGTCGCCCACGAGGCGGGTGTTGTCGGCGGGCACGGGCTCGACGGCTGCGAGCGCGACCTCGTGCGCGAACTCCTCGACGTTGTAGAGGCGGCCGGCGTCCTCGCGACGACCGGCGATGGCGCCCGGGTTCGCGCGCTCGAGGAGCGTCGCGGTGATCGTGCCCTCGATCATGTCGCCCGAGACGACGACGAGCTCGATGCCGCGCTCCGCGAGCTGCGGGATGCGCTCGCGCAGCGCGTCCTCGCCCGCGCGCTTCGACAGCGCGACCGGCTCGTACTCGGGCATCGTCGGCGTCGAGCGGATGAAGTGCGCCTGGTGGCTCGTGACGAACACGACGCGCGCGCCGTCGCGCAGCACCGGCAGGGCCGCCTCGAGCAGCGCGACCTGCGCGTCGCGGTTGAGGCGCATCGCGTAGTCCTCGCCCATGCCCGACTCCATGCCGCCGGATGCGTTCATCACGAGGATGTCGAGGCCGCCGAAGCGCGCGGCCGCCTCGGCGAACATCGCCTCGAGGCTCGCTGGGTCGGTGAGGTCGGCCTGCACGGCGATCGCCTCGACGCCCTGCTCCTTCGCGGCGGCGACGACCTTCTCGGCGCGCGGCGCCTTCGCGCGGTAGTTCACGACGACGTCGGCTCCCGCGCCCGCGAGCAGCGCGACGGTGGCGGCGCCGATGCCGCGGCTCGATCCCGTCACGAGGGCGGTGCGCCCTGCGAGGGATCCGGGCTGGAGGGCGGCGGATGCGGGGTTCGGCTGGGCGTCCGGCTCGGCGTTCGGCGCGGGGTTCGACGCGGGGTTCGACACGGGGGCTCCTTACGTTCCCGTCGACACTACTGCGCCCGGCGTGTCGTGCGGAGACGGCACCCGTGGGCGCGTCCCGCGACCCCTCCAGCCGCCGCTCCATATGCTGGGCGTGTGGATCTCGTCCAATACGCCTGGATCGCGTGGCTCGTCGTGGCGCTCGTGTGCTTCATCATCGAGATGGTGACGCTCGAGTTCACGTTCCTCATGATCGGGCTCTCGTCGGTCGTCGGGCTCGTCTCGAGCATCACCGGGCTGCCGTGGTGGGCGCAGATCCTGATCGCCGCCGCGGCGGCGCTGCTGCTGCTGTTCCTCGTGCGGCCCAAGCTGCTGCACCGGCTGCACGACTCCGGCGAGATCAACAAGCAGGGCATCGAGGCGCTCATGGGCATGGCCGGCGAGGTCACCCGCTCGTTCGAGCGCGGCGCCGGCGAGGTCACCCTCGCCAACGGCGACGTCTGGACCGCCCGCCTCTCCCCCGCGGTGCCGCCGCGGGATCCCGACGTCGGCGAGCGCATCGTCGTCACCGCCATCGAGGGGGCGACGGCCATCGTCGTCCCCGCCCAGCGATAACCGAAGGAGCCCCTCATGCCCCTCGACGGAGGATTCATCCTCGGAGCCTTCCTGCTCGTCGTCGTGGCCCTGGTCGTCCTGTTCGTGCTCGTCACGCTCTTCAGGTCGATCAGGATCATCAAGCAGGGATTCACCGGCGTGGTCGAGCGGCTCGGCCGCTTCCACAAGGTGCTGCAGCCCGGCCTCAACTTCCTCGTCCCCTTCATCGACCGGGTCGCGTACCACGTCGACATGCGCGAGCAGGTGCGGTCGTTCCCGCCGCAGCCGGTCATCACCGAGGACAACCTGGTCGTCTCGATCGACACGGTCGTCTACTTCCAGGTCACCGACGCTCGCGCCGCGACCTACGAGATCGCCGACTACCTCTCGGCCGTCGAGCAGCTCACGACGACGACGCTCCGCAACGTCGTCGGCGGCATGAACCTCGAGGAGGCGCTCACGAGCCGCGACACGATCAACGGCCAGCTGCGCCAGGTGCTCGACCAGGCCACCGGCAAGTGGGGCCTGCGCGTGAGCCGCGTCGAGCTCAAGGCGATCGACCCGCCCCACTCCATCCAGGACTCGATGGAGAAGCAGATGCGCGCCGAGCGCGACCGCCGCGCCGCGATCCTCACCGCCGAGGGCTCGAAGCAGTCGCAGATCCTCGAGGCCGAGGGACTCCGCCAGTCGGAGATCCTCCGCGCCGAGGGCCAGGCCAAGGCCCAGGTGCTGCGCGCCAAGGGTGACGCCGAGGCGCAGGTGCTGCTCGCCAAGGGCGAGTCGGAGGCGATCGAGCGCGTGTTCGCCGCCATCCACGAGGGCGACGCCGACGACAAGCTGCTGGCGTACCAGTACCTCCAGACCCTCCCGAAGCTCGCCGAGGGCGACGCGAACAAGCTCTGGATCATCCCGTCGGAGCTCACGGATGCGCTGCAGGGCGTCGGCCGCGGGTTCTTCGAGGGCCGCGCCCAGGTGCCGTTCCAGAAGCCGAAGCGCGAGGACGACTCGGCCGAGCCGTCGATCCTCGACGAGACGTTCCAGGCCGACTCGGTCTCCGACGTCGAGGTGCCCTCGATCGCCGAGACGCTCCAGGCGAGCGGCATCGACCCCCAGGGCGCCGGCTCGACCGAGCAGGTCTCGTCGCAGACGTCGCTCGCCGACGAGGTGCCCGACACCGACCTGGGCGACGCGCTCGACTCGGCCCGCGAGGCCAAGGCCGACGCGCCCGACGTCGACGTGCCGCCCGCCGAGCCCGGCTACGGCCAGGGCAGCTTCGACAGCCCCGAGGGCGGGCCGCGGCACGCGTGACCCCCTTCCTGACGCCGACGCCCCCGCGTGTGCTCGCACACCGGGGGCTCGCCGTCGGCGCACCCGAGAACACGATGCTCGCGTTCATCGCCGCCGTCGACGCGGGCGCGACGTTCCTCGAGACCGACGTGCACGCGACCGCCGACGGCGTCGCGGTCATCGCGCACGACCCGAGCCTCGACCGCGTCGCGGGCCGCGACGTCGTGATCGAGCAGACGCTGTGGCGCGACCTGCAGGGCATCGACCTCGGCCAGGGCGCGACGGTGCCCGGCCTGCGCGAGGCGCTGCTCGCGCTGCCGGATGCGAAGTGGAACATCGACCTCAAGTCGGATGCGGCGGTCGCGCCGGCCGTGCGCGCGATCGTCGAGGCGAAGGCGGTCGACCGCGTGCTCGTGACCTCCTTCTCGGAGCGCCGCCGCCGTCAGGCCCAGCAGCTGCTGCCGGAGGTCGCGACGAGCGCATCGCAGGCGATCGTCGTGCGCGCGCTCGCCGCGCAGCGGCTCGGCCTCCGCGGGCCGCTCGAGCGCGTCCTCGCGCCGGTCGTCGCGCTGCAGGTGCCGCGACGGCACCGCGGGATCGAGCTCGTGACCGAGCGCAGCGTCGCCGCGTTCCGCCGCGCGGGCGTCGAGGTGCACGTGTGGACGATCAACGACCTCGCCGAGATGGAGGAGCTGCTCGAGATCGGCGTCGACGGCATCGTCACCGACCGCTGCGACCTCGCGCTGCCGCTCGTCGACCGGCGCTGAGCGGCGGCGGCCGACGTCGGGCGGTGCCCGTCAGCGGCTGCTCAGCGCGGCGGCTTCGGCAGCGCGCGCACGCCCGAGAGGCCCCACTTGGTGACGGCGCCGAGCGTCGCGAGCTCCTCGAACACGCGCATCTTCGACGACCCGACCGCGCGCTCGATGAAGCCGATCGGCACCTCTGCGATCGTGCCGCCCGCCTGCGCGACCCGCACGGCCATCGCGATCTGGAATGCGTAGGCGTCGACCTCGATCGCGTCGAGGTCGATCCGCTCGAGGATGCGCGTGCGGTAGACGCGCAGGCTGCTCGTGAGGTCCTTGACGCCCGTCGAGAGCATCGCGCGCGCGTAGGCGTTGCCGATCTGCGCGGCCCAGCGGCGACGCGGGCCCATGTTCCGCACGTCGCTGCCCTCGACGAATCGCGAGCCGATCACGAGGTCGACGCCGGATTGCGAGACCGCGAGCAGCTCGGGCAGGCCGTCGGCGTCGTAGGAGCCGTCTGCGTCGGTGACGACGACCCGCGTGGCTCCGCGCGACATCGCGAAGCGCATCCCCTCGATGACCGCCGAGCGGTAGCCGCGCTCGGTGCGGTGGATGACGAGCGTGCCGGCGTCGGCCTTCGCGAGGCGGTCGGCGAGCTCGCCCGTGCCGTCGGGGCTGCCGTCGTCGATGATCACCAGCTCGGCGTGCGGCACCGACTGCCGCAGGCGGCCGACCGTGCGCTCGAGACCCTCGATCTCGTCGTAGGTCGGCACGACGATCATGACGTCAGGCATCCGCATCCTTCCGCTGTCGGGCGCGGGCGATGCCGAAGCCGGCCAGCGCGAGAGCGCTGCCGACGCACAGCGCCCACTCGATCCATCCTCCCAGCCGGATGCCCGGCGTGACCGTCGACGACAGCGGGAGGTCCTCCAGCATGGCACCGGGCGCATACTGCGGCAGGCGGTCGATGATCGCGCCGTCGGGCCCGATCATGGCGCTCGTGCCCACGGTCGAGATGTTGACCACGGCGCGCCCGGCCTCGGCGGCGCGCAGCTGGGCGATGGCGAGCTGCTGCACGTTCTCGGGCGAGCCCTCGCCGAAGTCGGCGTTGTTGGTGGGCGCGAGGATGATCTCGGCGCCGTGGTCGAGCACCATCTCGCGGGCGAGCGAGTCGTCGATGATGTCGAAGCAGATCGCGAGCCCGGCGTGCACGCCCGCGACGTCGAAGGCGTTCGCGCTCGAGGGGTCGATCGAGAAGTCGCGCGGGATGAGCTCGAGGAAGCCGAGCGCGTCGAGCACCGGCTCGAAGAAGGCGCGCGAGGGCAGGTACTCGGCGAACGGCACGGGATGCCGCTTCCGGTACTCGGCGACGACGCCCTCGCCGGGCTCGACCTGCAGCAGGGCGTTGTAGGTGTCCTCGCCGTCGCGCGTGACGGTGCCGACGACGAGGGGCGCGTCGAACTCGCTCGCGACCCGGTCGAGCACGGCCATCGTCGCCGGCGACTCGTCGGCGTAGAACTCCGCCGCGTTCTCGGGCCACACCAGCAGGTCGAGCTGCTCGCCCTCGAGCGCGGCCGTCGCGTCGACGTGCTGCTGCAGGATCTCGCCCGGCGTGTAGGGCGCGAGCAGGCCCGCCTCGCTGTCGCCCTGCACCGCGCCGACGCGGATCGTGCCGGTCTGCTCGACGGGGAACGCCGGGATCGCGACCGCGAGGATCACCGCGGCGGCGCCGAGCGTGAGGCGGCGGCGCAGCATCGTGCGGTGGTGCAGCACGAGCTGCACGGTCAGCGCCGAGAGCGCCGCGACGAGGAACGTCAGGCCCGTGAAGCCGACCCAGCTCGTCGTGTCGGCGAGCGGGCTGGCCGCTTGCGAGTGCGCGAGCCTGCCCCACGCGAACCCGCCCCACGGCACGGTCGAGGAGAGCGACTCGCGGAGGGTCCAGAGCCCCGCGAGCAGCAGCGGCATCGCGGCGAACGCGCCGAGGGGACCGCGGGCGCGCGGCTCCGCCCATCGCCACGCGAGCGCGAGCACGACGCCGCCGAACCCCCACCAGATCGCCATCCAGGCGGTGAGGGCGATGAGCGGCACGGGGCCGAGGTACACGGTGATCCACTGGATGTGGAGCAGGAAGAAGAGGCCGCCGGTCGTGAGGCCCAGGGCGAACGCCGCGCCGAGCCGACGGCCCCGCAGCGCGAGCATCGCGAGGGCGACGGCGGGCACGATGAGCGGCCACCAACCCACGGGCTGGAAGGCGAAGGGCATGATGGCGCCGGCGAGGATCGCCGCGGCCCACGCGTACGCCGTCGGCAGCGGCGCGCGGGCGCGCGTGCGCGCGGGGCGCGGCTGGATGCCGGCCCCGCTGATGGGGTTGGAGGGTGCGGTCACTGGGCCGATCCCGACGACTCCACGACGCCGCGGCGGATCGCGTCCACCGCATCCCGAGCCGTGCGCGCGAGGCGCTTTGGCGCGACCTGCTCGATCTGCTCGAGCAGGTCGATCGTCTGCTTCGTCCAGCGCACGAAGTCGCCCGCGGCGAGCTCGGTGTCGCGCAGCACGCCGTCGAGCGGGTAGCCGCGCGCCCATCGGTGCATCGCGAGGGTGAGCCCCGTCTGCAGGGGCTCGGTGCCGGGCATGCGGTGCGCCTGCTCGAGGTCGTCGAGCCTCGCCCAGAGCGTCTGGGTCGCGTCGAGGGCGTCGAGGAAGGGGCCCTTCGGCAGCATCCGCTCGGGCAGCATGCCCTCGTCGCGGCGCCCCTCGAAGACGAGCGCGCACGCGAGCGCGGCGAGCCCGGCGGCGTCGAGCCCCGTCCACAGCCCGCGGCGGATGCTCTCGGCCGTCAGCAGGTCGCGCTCGCCGTAGATGCGGCGCAGCACCTCGCCGGCGGCCGTGACGTGCGTGCCGTCCTCGGTCTCCTCGAGGTAGTCGAGCTCGCGCAGCACCTCGGTGATGCGGTCGAAGGTCTGCGCGATCGCGCCGGTGCGGCGGTCGATCTGCCGCTCGGCCTTCTCGATGTCGCGGCGCAGGCGCCAGTAGCGCTCGCCCCAGCGCGCGTGCTGCTCGCGGTCGGGGCACGCGTGGCAGGGGTGCTGCCGCATGCGGCGCCGCAGCGACTGCAGCTGCCGCTGGAGCGCGTCGTGCTCGCCGTGGCCGAGGTCCTTGCGCTGCGCGTCGCGCTCGAGGTCGCTCGCCTCTCGGCGGAGCGCCGCGTACTCGGTGAAGTCGCCCAGGTGGCACGTCATCGACGAGGCGTAGCCGGCGAGGCTCGCGCGCTGGTCGACGACGCGGCGCGCGAGCTGCACGACCGAGCGGTCGGCCTGGAACTGCGCGAACGACGTCTCGAGCACCTCGCGCGTGCCCGCGACGCCGAGGCGGTCGACGAGGTTGACCGCCATGTTGTAGGTGGGGCTGAAGCTCGAGTGCAGCGGGTAGGTGCGGCGCGACGCGAGCGAGGCGACCTCGACGGGCTGCAGCCGGCCGTTCCAGATCACGACCGCGTGGCCCTCGGTGTCGATGCCCCGTCGGCCGGCGCGGCCGGTGAGCTGGGTGTACTCCCCCGGCGTGATGCGCACGCGCGCCTCGCCGTTGAACTTCTCGAGCTGCTCGAGCACGACGGTGCGGGCCGGCATGTTGATGCCGAGCGCGAGGGTCTCCGTCGCGAACACGACCTTGAGCAGGCGCGCGCGGAAGAGCTCCTCGACGACCTCCTTGAACACGGGCAGGAGGCCCGCGTGGTGGGCGGCGACGCCCCGCTCGAGGCCGTCGCGCCAGTCGAAGTAGCCGAGCACGCCGAGGTCGGCGTCGTCGAGCAGCCGCGTGCGCTCGTCGACGATCGCGCGGATTTCGGCGCGGTCCTCGGGCGTCGTGAGGCGCACGCCGCCGTCGACGACCTGCCGCACCGCCGCGTCGCATCCGGCGCGCGAGAAGATGAAGTCGATCGCCGGGAGCATCTCGTTGCGGTCGAGCAGGTCGATGAGCTCGACGCGGTCGACGCGCGGCGGGCCGCCGAAGCCGCCGCCGGGTCGCCGGCCGCCGCGCTGCGGGCGGCGCGAGCGGTAGCGGTTGTGTCCGCCGCGGTCGCGGTGGCCCCGAGCCGCGGAGTCGGCGATGTCGGTGCCGCGGGCGAGCTCCATCAGCTCGCGGCTCGGCCGGTGCGACTCCTCCCCCGCCTTCGAGTCGAAGAGGTCGACGAGGCGGTCGCGGATGTGCACGTGCGCGTCGAGCGGCACGGGCCGGTGCTCGCTCACGATCACCTTCGTGTCGCCGCGCACGGCGTCGAGCCACGCGCCGAACTCCTCGGCATTCGAGACGGTCGCCGAGAGCGAGACGAGCCTCACGTGCCTCGGCAGGTGGATGATGACCTCCTCCCACACCGCTCCGCGGAACCGGTCGGCGAGGTAGTGCACCTCATCCATCACGACGTACTCGAGCTGCGAGAGGTCGCGCCCCTCGTAGAGCATGTTGCGCAGCACCTCGGTCGTCATGACGACGATGCGCGCGTCGCCGTTGATCGACGTGTCGCCGGTGAGGAGCCCGACGTCGGCCGCGCCGTAGACCTCGGTGAGCTCTCGGAACTTCTGGTTCGAGAGCGCCTTCATCGGCGTCGTGTAGACGACGCGGCCCGTGGGCGCCTGCATCGTGAGGTGGATCGCGAACTCGGCGACGACGGTCTTGCCGGCGCCGGTCGGGGCCGCGACGAGCACGCTCGAGCCCGCCTCGATCGCCTCGCACGCCTCGCGCTGGAACGGGTCGAGCCCGAACGGCATCGCGCGGGCGAACGCGTCGGTCGCGATCGTCGCGCGCGCCTCCGCGCTCATGCCCGCACCTCGGCGGCGCGGCGCTCGCGCTTGGCCCGGCGTCGGTCGACGAGGAGCGCGATGCCCGTCGCGGCGAAGTAGAGCACGACCATCGGCACCGCGATGATGAACATGCTCAGCACCTCGCCCGCAGGGGTGACGAAGGCGCCGAAGAGGGTCGCGACCAGCACGGCCCAGCGCCAGCCCCCCAGGATCGTGCGCCCCTCGACGATGCCCGCGAGGTTGAGGAAGACCACCACGAGCGGCAGCACGTAGGCGACGCCGACCGCGAAGACGAGCTTGAGCGAGAAGTCCCAGTAGTCGGATGCGCCGAGGAAGGCCGTGAAGCCGTCGGGCGCGAAGCCGACGAAGAGGCGGATGATGCGCGGCAGCACGAACCAGCCCGTCGCGCAGCCGCCGGCGAACAGCGGCACCGCGGCGGCGATGAAGCCGAAGACGTAGCGCCGCTCGACCGTGCGCAGCGCCGGGACGACGAAGGCGAGCAGCTGCCAGATCCACACGGGGCTCGCGATGATGAGGCCGAGCATGAAGCCGATGCGCATCTGCACGTCGAACGCCTGCGTGATGTTCGTGAAGTTGAGGTCGACCTCGAGCCCCGCGGCCTTGAGGTCGTCGAGCGGCGCGCTCAGCAGGTAGAGCACGGGCTTCGCGAGGAAGAAGCCGCCGATCGCCGCCGCGACGATCGCCGCGGCGGAGATGTAGAAGCGGCGCTTGAACTCGCGGAGGTGCTCGCCGAGCCGCATCCGGCCGTCGCGATCAGCCGTGCGCCCCTTGCGGGCCATCGGCTACTTCCGGTCGGTGCTCGAGGCGGGGTCGTCCGACTCCGGCGCCGTCGCCTCGTCCTTCGAGCCGTCCTTGACTTCCTTCTTCAGGATGTTGACCGACTGGCCGATGCTGCGCGCGAGCGCCGGCAGCTTCGCCGCCCCGAAGATGAGGATGACGATGAGCAGGATGATCCACCAATGCGATGCCGCATTGCCAAAGAATCCACCCATGATCGCCCCTCGCCCGTTCTCGGTCGGCCAGTGTCTCGGCCGGCCAGTGCCTCGGTCGTCGTCCATCCTACCGCGCCGATGAGCGCATCCGCTCAGGCGCGCGCTCAGTCGTGCACGGGCGCCGGGAGGGTCAGGCGCCGGGCGGTCAGGCGCCGGGGGCGGCCGCGCGCTCGGCCGCGCCGAGCGCCTCGACGGCGAACCGGTGCATCGCGCGGCGCAGGCTCGCGGGCGCGACGATCTCGGCGTCGCCGCCGCACGAGGCGACCGCGCGCAGCACGCTCGCCTCGCTCCACACCTCGATCTCGAGCCGCACGCGGCCGTCGCCCAGCGCGACGGGCTCGGAGGCCGCGTAGTCGCGCAGCATCGCGGCCGCGGCAAGCGTCGCGACGACGTGGGCGCGTCCCGCGACCGTGCGCTCCCGCTCGGGCAGCGCATCCGGCCACGCGTCGGTCGAGGGCTCGACCGACTCGATGCGGTCGAGGCGGTAGGTGCGGAGCCCCTGCCGGTCGAGGTCGACGCCCTCGACGAAGACCTGGCCCTCGCGCAGGTCGAGCCGCAGCGGCGCGACGCGGCGTCGCTGCGAGCCCTCGTCGGGCTTGCGGTAGTCGATCGTGAGCACGCGCCGATCGCGGATCGCGTCGCGGACGAGCTGCGCGGCGCGCGGCACCGCGAGGGCGTCGACCGCGACGGTCTCCGCGCCGTGGGTCGTGGCGCGGCGCAGCTTGTCGCGCAGCGTCTCGACGCGCGCGGGATCGGCGCCCGTGTAGCCGGCGACGAGGGAGAGCCCCGCGATGAGGGCGCTCGCCTCGCGCGGCGAGAGCCGCACCGACTCGTCCTCGAACGCCGGGCGCTGCGTGACCGAGATGAGGTCCTGCTCCTCGAACGCGTCGAAGTCGATGTCGAAGCGGATGAAGTCGCCCGCGCCGTCGGGCACGCCCGACATGAACACCCGCTGCACGGCCTCGCGGATGCGCGCCTCGGGCACGTCGAAGTGCGCCGCTGCCTCCTGCACCGAGACCGACCCGGATGCGGTGGCGTACTGGATGAGCGAGAGCAGCAGGCCGATGCCCCGCTCCACGCGGCCGGTGCTCATCGGGGCTCCTCCTCGGCGTGCGCGTCGCGGATGCGCTCGAGGCGCTCGCGCACGAGCTCGCGCTGCTCGTCGGGCCACGCGACGGCCACGTCGGCGCCGAAGCCGGCGAGCTCGTCGGCGATGAGGTGGCGGTCGGCGTGGTGGATGACGAGCAGGCCGTCCTCCTCCGCGGTGCCCGGCCGGTGGCGCAGCCGGATGTCGGCGTCGCTGCCCGGCACGGCGTGGACGCCGACGGTCGCCGAGGCCCAGATCTCCTCGAGCTTCGCGAGGGCCGTCGCCGCCGCATCGGCGGGCGCCTCGAAAGGGCGCTTCGCCGCGCGGTCCTTGACGGGCGAGACGATGCGCTGCATGAGGAACGTGCGGGGGGCGTCCGCGCCGAGGTCGTGCCCGACGAGCATCCATCGCCCGCGGAAGAGCACCGTCGCCCACGGCTGCACCGTGCGGGTACGGGGCTCGCGCTCGCCGGGCTTGAGGTAGTCGAAGACCACCTCGCGTCTGCGGTCGGCGGCCCGCTTGAGCGCCTGGAACGCGCTCTCGCGCGGGCGCTGGCGCGGCTGCAGGATGGCGGCTGGGCTCGCGGTCGGCGCCGGCTCGACGCTGCGCCCGGGCGTGCGCTCGAGCGGCAGCCCGCCGCGGAACTCCGGGTCGGCGCGCAGCTTGAGCGCCGCGCGCTGCGCCTCCTCGGTGAGGCCGCCCTCGTGCCACACGCGCAGCGCGAGGTCGAGCAGGTCGCGCTCGTCGGCGTCGAACTGCAGCTCGGCCGGATCGCCGAGCACGCCGTCGAGCACGCGGTAGCGCGCGTCGTGGTTGCTGTCGTCGCCGGGCGGCTGCACGACGTCGATCACGATGCCGAGCTCGCGCAGGGCGTCCTTGTCGCGCTCGAACATGCGCTCGAGCGCGTCGCCCGCGGGCTGGCCCTGGTAGCCGGCGACGCGCTCGAAGAGCTCCTGCTTCGTGACGCCCGCCCGGGTGTCGACGAGCGCGAGCAGCAGCGAGAACTGCCGCTCCTCCGCCTCGATCCTGGCCATCAGGACGCCGCCGTGACGCCGACGGCTCAGCCGGCGGCGGGCTCGATGCGGTCGAGGATGTCGATGACGAACAGCAGGTGCTCGCCCTCGCCGATGGACGCGGGGCGCGTCGCGGGGTCGTTGTAGCCGAGCTCCTGCGGGATCGAGACGACGACCTGGCTGCCGATCGGCTGGCCGACGACGGCGTCGACGAAGCCCGGGATCAGGTTGGCGTCGTCGACCGTCATGACGGTGGGCGTGCCTCGCTCCCAGGACGAGTCGAAGACCTCCTCGGTCTCCCAGACGATGCCCGTGTAGTGCAGCAGCATCGTGTCGCCCTCGGCGACCTCCTCGCCCGTGCCCTCGATGCTCTGCATGACGGTGAGGTCCTCGGGGGCGGGGCTGCCGGGGAACGTCACGCCGGGTCGCCCGTCGGTCGCGAGGGCGATCGCCGGCATGCCCTGCTGGCCGGGGCGCGCGTTGCCCTCGGCGCGGCCGGGGTGCACGCCGGTGACGTCGAGCACGACGACCGCGGTGTCGGCGGGCGCGATGTCGAGCATCGGCGACGACGCGCTCGGGCCGAACAGCGTCTCGACGGTCGTCGTGAGCACGACGCTCGAGCCCGGCGCGGCGCACTCGACCGCCTGGCTGAGCGCGGTCTCGCCGCCGGCCGCGAGCCGCAGCGGCTCGGCGGGGCGCTGCTCGTCGCTCGTGGCGTACGAGCTCGTGATCTCATCGCCGGTCTTGCCCGAGTAGACGACGTAGTCGGCGTCGACGATGTCGCCCTCGTCGACGCGCTCGCCCGCACCGCCGAGGTGCGAGACCTGGTCGCCCTCGCTCACGAGCGGGCGCTCGAACTCGACCGTCGGTGCACCCTCGCCCCGCTCGACGGAGACCTGCTCGGATGCGGCGCCCGGCTGCAGCTGCGGCGTGCAGCCGTCGAGGCTGGTCGCGGGCGCCTGGCAGGCGGTGAGGCCGGCCGCCGCGACGACGAGCGCGGCGATCGTGAGAGGGCGTGTGCGCACAGCATTGCCTTTCGGGGTCGGGATGCGCGGTCAGTCTATCGGCGCGCCGGCGGCGTCCGGCCCGGCGGCGCTCGGCTCGGCGGCCGCGTCGCGCCCGCCGGCAGCGATGGCGTCGGCCTGCCGCTGGGCGTCGCGCCGGGCGCGCCGCGCGCGCTTGTCGCTCGGCACGCGGTCGCCGAGCGCGCCCGGGGTCCACGCCTCGATGTCGGCCTCGGCGAAGTCGGCCTTCGCCGCGCGGCGGCGGAAGGAGGGCAGCTCGACCCCGTCGGCGACGCGGCGCGCCGTCATGAGGAAGCCGGTGTGCGCGACCATGCGGTGGTCGGGCCGGACGGCGAGGCCCTCGACGTGCCAGCCGCGCACGAGCGTCTCGGTCGACTTCGGCGCGGTGAAGCGCCCGTCGGCGCGGATCGCCTCGACGGTGCGCGAGAGCTGGGTCACCGTCGCGACGTAGCAGAGCACGAGCCCGCCGGGTCGCAGCGCGCGGGCGGTCGCGTCGACGCACTCCCACGGCGCGAGCATGTCGAGCAGCACCCGGTCGGCCCCGCCGTCGGGCACGTGCTGGTCGAGCTCGTCGGCGAGGTCGCCGAGCACCGTCTCCCAGTTGGCGGGCCGCTCGCCGAAGAAGCCGGTGACGTTCGCCTCCGCGACATCCCGGAACTCCTCGCGCCGCTCGAAGGAGACGAGCCTGCCCGTGCCGTGCAGCGCCCGCAGCAGCCACAGCGAGAGCGCGCCCGAGCCGACGCCCGCCTCGACGACGGTGAGGTCGGGGTGGATGTCGGCGAAGCCCACGATGTGGGACGCGTCCTTCGGGTAGATGATCGCGGCGCCGCGGGGCATCGACATGACGTAGTCGTGCAGCAGCGGGCGGATCGCGAGGTAGCCGGCCTCCCCGACCGTCACGAGCGAGCCGTCCTCGAGCCCGACGAGCTCGGCGTGCGGCACGGCGCCGTGCTGCGTGCCGAACTGCTTCCCCTCGGTGAGGACGATCGTGTACATGCGCTGCTTCGGCCCGGTGAGCTGCACGACGTCGCCCCACTGGAGGGGGCCGGTCCTGCCCATCATGCGCGCACCTCGAGCACGGCATCCGCGAGCTCGGCGACCGTGCGCCCCGCGAGCGTGGGCCAGTGCACGACGCCGGGCAGCTGCGAGACGTCGACAGCGTGCGGCACGCCGATCGTCGTGAGCCCGGCGGCGAGGGCGCTCCGGGCGCCGTGGAACGAGTCCTCGATCGCGATCGAGCCCGCGGCCTCGACGCCGAGCAGCTCGAGGCCGCGCAGGTAGGGCTCGGGGTGGGGCTTGCCCTGGCGGCACTCGTCGCCCGCGACCGTCGCCTGGAAGGGCGCGCGTCCGAGGCGCGCCGCGAGCGAGGCCTCGACGCGGTCGACGAGGTCGCGCGTCGACATCGTGACGAGGGCGACCGGCACGTCGTGCTCGAGCAGCTCGTGCAGCAGCTCGATGGCGCCCGGCCGCGCCGGCAGGTCGTCGCCGATGCCGGCGAGCACCTCGCCGACGAGCCGCTCGACGATCGCGTCCTCGTGCATGGGCACCCCGAGCGACTGGAAGACGCGGGCGCCGTCCCACAGGTCGACGCCGACGAGCGCCTCGGCCTGCTCGGGGCCCCACGGGATGCCGTGCTCGGCGGCGAGGCGCGCCTCCGCCGCCATCCACAGCGGCTCGGTGTCGATGAGGGTGCCGTCCATGTCGAACAGCACGGCGGCAGGGGCTCGGGAGGTCACCGCAGAAGCCTAGCGGCGGCGCGCATCCGCCCCGCCCCGGACCAGCGGACGGCCGGGGGTCGGCGGCGTAGAGTGGGCGTTCGACGTGAGGAGGTGCCGGGGGTGGCACGAGGACCCATCGAGGGCCGGATCATGGTCGTCGCGTTCGAGGGCTGGACCGACGCGGGCGACGCGGCCAGCAGCGCGGTGCGCCGGCTCATCGAGGCGTGCGAGCTCGAGGCGTTCGACGAGATCGAGCCCGACGAGTACGTCGACTTCGCGCTCCACCGCCCGGTCATCCGCACGCTCGACGACGGCACGCGCGCGCTGCAGTGGCCCGCGACGATCGCCTACGCGCCGACCCGGCCCTCCGGCCGCACGTCGCTCGCGGACGACGCGGGCCTCGACGTCTCGACGGGCAACGAGGGCGAGCTCTTCGCGGTCGTCGGCGCCGAGCCGAGCCGCAACTGGACGGCGTTCGCCGCGGAGTTCCTCGAGATCGCGCGCGGCTGCGAGATCGACGCGATCGTGTTCGTCGGGGCGATGCTCGCCGACGTGCCGCACTCGCGGCCGATCTCGACCGCGGTCTCGAGCGACAGCCGCGTGCTGCAGTCGCGCCTGGGCGTGCTGCAGAGCGAGTACGAGGGCCCGACCGGCATCATGAGCGTCCTGTCGCTCCTCGCGCAGGAGGCGGGCATCGAGACCGCGTCGCTGTGGGCATCGGTGCCGCACTACGTGCACAACGCGCCCGCGCCGAAGGCCGTCATCGCGCTGCTCGACCGGCTCTCCGAGATGCTCGACGTGACGATCCCGCTCGGCGACCTGCCCGAGCAGGCGGGCGAGTGGGAGCGCGGGATCGACGAGATCACCGAGCGCGACGACGACATGCGCGCCTACATCGGCAAGCTCGAGGAGCAGCGCGACGCGGTCGAGAGCCCCGAGGCCTCCGGCGAGGCGCTCGCCCACGAGTTCGAGCGGTTCCTGCGCTCCCAGCCCTCTCCGCGCCAGGGCCCGGTGCGCGGCACCGAGCCGCAGCGCCCCGACGCGCCGCGCGGCGAGGACCCGGAGGAGCCGGGCGAGCAGCCCGAGGACGACGCGCCGCCCGTCTGAGCCGCCTCAGCGTGCGGGCACGCTCCGCAGGTCGATGCCGAGCAGCGCGTCGATCGCGGCGATGCTCGCCTCGTCGGCCGGCGCGCGCGCGATGAAGGCGTCGACCGCCTGCAGCGCCGCGGGGGTGTTGAGGTCGTCGGCGAGGGTCACGCGCAGCCACGGGACGACCGAGTCCGCGTGCGACGGGTCGTCATCGGGCGTCACGGACCACGCGAGCCAGCGGTCGAGGCGGCGCTCGGCCTCCTCGAGCTCGTGCGGGAACCACTCCCAGTCGTCGCGCCAGTGGTGCGCCAGCAGCGCGAGCCGCAGCGCCGCGGGGCGCGCACCGGCCCGCAGCAGCGCCGAGACGAGCACGAGGTTGCCGAGCGACTTCGACATCTTCTCGCCCTCGAACGCGACGAGGCCCGCGTTGAGCCGCGCGCGGCTGAAGAGCGGTGCGCCGAGCGCGATCGCGTGGTGGCCCTGCATCTCCTGGTGCGGGAAGCGCAGGTCGCGGCCGCCCGCGGCGACCGTGAACGGCGCGCCGAGCTCGTCCATCGCGATGACGGTGCACTCGACGTGCCAGCCGGGGCGCCCGCGGCCGACCGGCGAGTCCCACGCGGGCTCCCCCGGCCGCTCGGCGCGCCACAGCAGCGGGTCGAGCGGCGACCGCTTCCCGGGGCGGTCGGGGTCGCCGCCGAACTCGCGGGTCAGCTCGAGCATCTCGGCCTCGTCGGTGCGGCTGCCCGCGCCCATGCGGAACGCGCGCTCGCGGGTCGTGTCGAAGAGCACGTCCTCGCCCCCGCCCTCGGCGTCGGGTGCGGGGAGCCGGTAGGCGTCGCCCGTCTCGAGCAGCCGCTGCACCGCCTGCGCGATCGGCGCGATGCGCTCGGTCACGGCGATCCAGCGATCCGGCGGCAGGATGCGCAGCGCCGCCATGTCCTGCCGGTAGAGCTCCTGCTGCTGCTCGGCGAGCCGCCGCCAGTCGACGCCGTCGCGCGCAGCGCGCTCGAGCAACGGGTCGTCGACGTCGGTCGAGTTCATCGCCGTGCGCACCTCGACGCCCGCGTCGAGCCACACGCGCGTGAGCGTGTCGAACGCGAGGTAGGTGAACGCGTGCCCGAGGTGCGTCGCGTCGTAGGGCGTGATGCCGCACGTGTACATGGATGCGACGGGTCCGTCGGGCAGCACGACGCGCGCGTCGGTGCGCACGTCGTGCACGCTCGGCAGCTGCCCCTCGCCGTGGCCGAGCTCGGCGAGCGACGGCACCGACGGCCGCTCCCACGACCTCACAGCGCGTCGATCCAGCCGGCGGCGAGCGCGACGAGCAGGAGCGTGCCGAGCACGATGCGGTAGACGACGAACGGCAGGAAGCTCCGCCGCGAGATCCACGCCATGAGCCACTTGATGACGGCGATGCCGACGACGAACGCGACGACGGTCGCGAGGATCGTGGGACCCATCCCGAGCCCGACCGAGGTCGGCTCGCGAAGCGCCTGGATGGTCTCGTAGATGCCGGCGCCGAAGACGGCGGGCACGGCGAGGAAGAACGCGTACTTCGCGGCCGCGGGGCGCTGGTAGCCGAGCGCGCGGCCCATCGTGACGGTCGCGCCCGAGCGCGAGACGCCCGGGATGAGCGCGAGCACCTGGGCGACGCCGATCAGCAGACCGTCGCGGTAGGTCGTCGTCTCGAGGGTCTTGATGCGGCGCCCCAGGAGGTCGGCGGCGCCGAGGACGAGGCCGAAGACGATCAGGACGGTCGCGGTGATCCAGAGGCTCCGCAGCTGGTCGCGGATGAGGTCCTGGAACAGCACGCCCGCGAGCACGATCGGGATCGTGCCGATGATCACGAGCCAGCCCATCTTCACGTCGGGGTCCTGGCGGTCGGCCTTGCCCGAGAACTGCTGGAACCACTTGCCGATGATGCGGGTGATGTCCTTCCAGAAGAAGATCACCACCGCGAGCTCGGTGCCGATCTGGGTGATCGCGGTGAACGTCGCGCCCGGGTCCTCGGCGCCGGGCAGGAAGATGCCCGCGATGCGCAGGTGCGCGCTCGAGGAGATGGGCAGGAACTCGGTGGCGCCCTGCAGGGCCCCGAGGAAGATCGCGATCAGCCAGTCCATGGGTCTCTCAGTAGGTGAGCAGCAGGTCCTCGAGCACGTCGGTGCCGAAGTCGAGGGCGTCGAGCGGCACGCGCTCGTCGACGCCGTGGAACATGGCGGCGAAGTCGAGCTCGGGCGTGAGCCGCAGCGGCGCGAACCCGTAGCCGGCGATGCCGAGCTCGGAGAGCGCCTTGTTGTCGGTGCCGCCCGAGAGCATGTACGGCAGCACCGCCGCCCCCGGGTCGTGGCGGCCGAGCGCCGCGGTCATCGCCTCGACGAGCGGGCCCGAGAAGGGCTGCTCGAGGCCGACGTCGCCGTGCACGAGCTCGACCTCGATCGCGTCGCCCACGAGGGCGCGGATGCCGTCGATCGCCTCGCGCTCGCGGCCCGGCAGCGGCCGGACGTCGATCCGGGCCTCGGCGACCGAGGGGATGACGTTGTGCTTGTAGCCCGCGTCGAGCTGCGTGGGGTTGGCGGTGTGGCGCAGGCTCGAGCGCAGGAAGCGCGCGACCGTGCCCGTGCGCTCAGCCACCGCATCCGGGTCGTCGTCCTCGGCGCCGAGCAGCTCGGCGACGCGGGCGATGAGCTCGCGGGTGGTGTCGGTGAGCTCGACCGGGAACTCGTGCTCGCCCACCGCGGCGACGGCGCGCGCGAGGGCGGTGACGGCGTTGTCGCGCATGTGCTGCGATCCGTGCGCCGCGGTGCCGCGCGCTCGCAGCAGGATCCACTGCAGCGCCTTCTCCGCGGTCTGCAGCAGGTAGGCGCGGCGGCCCTCGATCTCGATCGAGTAGCCGCCGACCTCGCTGATCGCCTCGGTCGCGCCCGCGAAGAGGTCGGGGTGGTTGCGCACGAGCCACTGCGAGCCGAACGCGCCGCCGGCCTCCTCGTCGGCGAAGAACGCCACCACGAGGCCGCGACGCGGGCGCCGGCCGGAGGTCAGGATGCGCTCGAGGGCGGCGAGGATCATCGCGTCCATCTGCTTCATGTCGACCGCTCCGCGGCCCCACAGCATGCCGTCGCGCACGACGCCCTCGAAGGGGTCGACGCTCCACTCGCTCGCGTCGGCCGGCACGACGTCGAGGTGCCCGTGCACGACGAGCAGCGGCAGCGACGGATCGGTGCCCTCGATGCGCGCGACGACGCTCGTGCGGCCGGGCGCGGCCTCGAACGTCTCGCTCGCGACGCCCATCGCTGCGAGCGCCTCGACGACGTAGGCCGCGGCCTCCGCCTCGCCGCTCGAGCGGCCGCCGCCCCAGTTCTGGGTGTCGATCCGGATGAGGTCCCTCGCGATGCGCGCAGTTCGAGTCAGTCCGTCGGTCACCAGGCAAGGCTAGCCGCCCGGCGTGGTCATCGAGCGCGCTCGGGCCGTGCTAGAGTCGTTGATCGGCCCACCAAGTGGTCCGACACCTTGCGCGGGTGGCGGAATTGGCAGACGCGCTAGCTTGAGGTGCTAGTGCCCGTATTAGGGCGTGGGGGTTCAAGTCCCCCCTCGCGCACAGATCGAGGCCCGGAAGCAGATGCTCCCGGGCCTCGAGCCGTTCCCGGGCGGTTGCGGTCGGCACTCCCCAGCGCGCTCCCGGCTCGCGCGGCTAGCCTGCCGCCATGGTCTTCGACAGCATCCGCCGCGCCGGCTTCCGCCGCGGCCCCGCCCGACTGCTCGCCGGCATCTGCGGCGGCATCGCAGCGAAGACGGGCATCAACGTGTGGATCGTCCGCCTCGTCACCCTCCTGCTCTTCGCGCTCCCCGTGCTCGGCTGGGGCGTCTACGCCGTCGTCTGGATCCTGACGCCGAACCAGTCCGGCTCGATCCCGCTCGAGCGCTGGCTCGGTCGCGGGCGGCGCTGACGCACCCCACCCGACCTCAGTCCCCGCCCGAGGGCCCCGTGTCCTCGCGCTTCCGCTCGCGCCGCAGCATGCTCGCCGGGGCGACCGCGGCCGCGCCGAAGCGGTCGTGCACCGCATCCATCGCACGCTCCGCGCTCCCCCACGTCTCGCTGTCGTCCCACAGCAGGCCGTGGTCGGCGGCGTCCTGCACCGAGCTCGCCCGCACGCCGACGAGCCGCACCGGGCCGATGGGGCCGAGCTGGTCGAGCAGCGACCACGCCGTCTCCACGATCACGCGCGTGACGTCGGTCGCCTCGGGCAGGGTGCGCGAGCGCGTGATCGTGCGGAAGTCGTGGAAGCGCACCGTGAGCGTGACGGTGCGGCCCTGCACGCCCGCGTCGCGCAGCCGTCGGCCGACGCCCGTGCCGAGCCGCAGGATCTCGCCGCGCAGCTCGGCGGGATCGGTCACGTCGCGGAAGAAGGTGTGGTTGTGGCCGAAGGACTGCTCGTGCCCGCGCTCCTCGACCGAGCGCGCGTCCCGGCCCCACGCGAGCGCGGCGAGGTGGCGGCCGGTCGCCTCGCCGAACCACGCCTGGAGCCGCTCCTCGGGCGTGTGCGCGACGTCGGCGACCGTGTGCAGCCCGTAGCGGGCGAGCCGCTCCTGCTGCTTCGGGCCCACGCCCCACAGCGCCGAGACGGGCTGCGGGTGCAGGAAGCCGACGACCGCGTCGTCGGGCACGACGAGCATCCCGTCGGGCTTCGCGCGCGAGGAGGCGAGCTTCGCGACGTACTTCGTGCCGGCGGCGCCGATCGAGGCGACGAGGCCCGTCTCGGCGCGGATGCGCGCCCGGAGCGCGGGGCCGATGCGGTTCGCCCCGCCCGCGAGGCGCCGCAGACCTGCGATGCCGACGAACGCCTCGTCGATGCCGAGCCGCTCGACGTCGGGCGACGTGTCGTCGAGGATCCCCATGACGTGCGCGGACAGCCGGGCGTAGAGCCGGAAGTCGGGCTCGAGCACGACCGCGCGGGGGCACAGCCGGAGCGCGCGCGCCATCGGCATCGCCGAGTGCACGCCGTACTTGCGCGCCTCGTACGTCGCGGCCGTCACGACCGAGCGCGACGAGTCGTGGCCGATCACGACGGGCAGCCCCACGAGGTCGGGGCGCGCGAGCAGCGACGCCGATGCGAAGAACGCGTCGAGGTCGACGTGCAGGATCGTCGCGGTCGCGTCGTCGACCTCGGGACCCGAGACGAGGCGGTTCGAGCCGTCCTGCTTGCTCACGCATCCATCGTCCCACGGCGCGCCCACGCGACCGGGAGCCGCGCTTGGCGGGAGCGGGCAGGATGGGAGGCATGCAGCACCCCGGCATGGAGCACCCCTACACGCGCTACGTCGCCCTCGGCGACAGCTTCACCGAGGGGGTCGGCGACGAGGAGCCGGACCTCCCGAACGGCGTGCGCGGCTGGGCCGACCGCGTCGCCGAGGAGCTCGCCCGCACGAACCCCGGCTTCGAGTACGCCAACCTCGCGATCCGTGGCCGGCTCCTCGGCCAGATCGTCGACGAGCAGCTCGAGCCCGCGATCGCCCTGCAGCCCGACCTCGTGACGATCTCGGCGGGCGGCAACGACCTCATCCGCCCGGGCGGCGACCCCGATGCGCTCGCGGCGCGGCTCGACGACGTCGTCGGGCGGCTGCGCGCGACGGGTGCCGAGGTCGTGCTGTTCAACGGCCCGGACATCGCGATGACGCCCGTGCTCCGCTCCATCCGCGGCAAGGTCGGCATCTACAACGCCAACCTGTGGGGCGTCGCGGCGAAGCACGGCGCGGTCATGGCCGACATGTGGTCGGCGCGCCACCTGCAGCAGCCGCAGATGTGGGCGCCGGATCGGCTGCACTTCTCGGCCTACGGCCACCACGAGATCGCGATGCTCGTGCTCGACGCGCTCGGCGTCGCGCACGCGCTCACGCACATGGAGCCCGAGCCGCTGCCCGCGCGGTCGTGGCAGCAGACGCGCCTCGAGGACCTCCACTGGGCGCGCGAGCACCTCGCGCCGTGGGTGCTGCGGCGGCTGCGCGGCCGCTCGTCGGGCGATGCGATCCTGCCGAAGCGGCCCACGCCCGGCCCCGTGCTGCCGCACGAGCTGCCGCCCGCGCCGCCGCACGAGCTGCCGCCGGAGCCGCCGGAGGGCGCCTAGTCGAGGTACCAGGCGAGCGCGTCGAGCGGATGCGCCGCCCGCCACGCGAGGTCGGGCTCGGCGAGCATCCCGGTCGTCCGCACGCTCGTGGTTCGGGTCTCCCCCGAGAGCTCGGTGACGGATGCGCTGCCCACCTCGCCGCGCGGCCGGCCGGGCTCGATCGCCTCGTCGACCGCGACGGTCGCGCTGGGCACGACCTCGCCGAACGCGTCGGCCTCGAGCGCCGTCTGCGTCCTCGCCTCGACGCGCGCGCCCCACGGCGCGACGTACTCCGCGACGACCGTGCCCTCGGGCAGCACCTCGCGCCGCGCGAAGCCCGTCCAGAGGCTCTCGACGAGCGCGAGCATCTGCGCGTCGATCTCCTCGGCGGTGATGGTGCCCATCACGACGGCGACGACGCGCCGGCGCTCGCCGTCGACGAGCCGCTCGGCGGTGACGAGGAGGTTCCGGCCCCACACCTTGAGGGTGCCCGTCTTGCCGCCGTCGACGTCGCCCTCGCCGAGGATGCGGTTGGTGTTCGGCGCGTAGCCGATGCCGGGGATCGTGACCGACTCGAGCTGCAGGGTCGCGAGCACCACGGGGTCGTCGACCGCCATGAGGCCGATGCGCGTGAGGTCGGCGGCGCTCGAGACGCTCTGCGCCGAGAGCCCGGCGGGATCGGCGAGCGAGGTGTGCGCGAGGTCGTGCCGGTCGGCCCACGCGTCGGCGGCGGCGAGGAAGCCGTCGATCGAGCCGAACGCCCAGTTGGCGAGCGACCACACGGCGTTGCCGGCCGAGTCGACGAGCGACCACTCGATGAGGTCGCGCTGCGTCACGACCATGCCGTCGTAGACCGGCGCGATCGGCGCGTTGTCGGCGATCGCGCGGCCCTGGGCGCGCACGTCGTCGGCGTCGAGCGCGATCTCGGCACCGCGGCTGTCGCCCTCGATCGGATGCGCCTCGAGCACGATGAGCACGGTGGCGAGCTTCGTGACGCTCGCCATCGGATGCGCCTCCTCGCTCCCCCACGACTCGATGGCGCCCTCGAAGCCGGCGACGGCGTAGCCCGCCGATCGCGCGCCCTCCGGCCACGCGACGGCGACCGGCGCGGCCTCGGGCTGGGGCGCCGCGACGGCGCGCGGGGCGACGGACGGCGCGGGCGCGAAGGCGACGGCGAGGCCGAGCAGCAGCGCGGCGACGAGTGCGAGCACGACGAGCGCGCGCAGCAGGACGACGAGCGGATGCGGCCGGCTGCGCCGCTGCGTCACCGCGGTGACAGCGGCGCTCACGCGCGGCTCCGCAGCGCCCACATCGCCACGGCGGCCGACGCGGCGACGTTGAGCGAGTCGACCCCGTGGTGCATGGGGATGCGCACGACGCGGTCGGCCGCGGCGAGCGCGCGGGCCGAGAGCCCTGGACCCTCGGAGCCGAACACGAGCGCGACGCGCTCGGGCGCATCCGTCGCGTAGTCGTCGAGGTCGACGGCGTCGTCGCGGAGCGCCATCGCGACGGTCTCGAAGCCGGCCTCGCGGAAGACGGGCGCGGCGGCCTCGAGCGAATCGATGCGGGTCCACGGCACCTGCAGCACGGTGCCCATCGACACCCGCACGCTGCGCCGGTAGAGCGGGTCGGCGCACGTCTGCGTCACGAGCACCGCATCCGCCCCGATGCCCGCGACCGAGCGGAACGCGGCGCCGACGTTCGTGTGGTCGACGAGGCCGTCGAGCACGACGACGCGGCGGGCGCGCGCGAGCAGCGCCGCCGCATCCGGCAGCTCGGGCCGCTGCATCGCGGCGAGCGCGCCGCGGTGCAGGTGGAAGCCGGTGAGCGCCTCGAGCACGGGCTCCTCGCCCACGAAGACGGGCACGTCGAGGCCCGGCGCCGCCTCGGCGAGCACCGCCTCGACGTGCGGGAGCCAGCGGGGCGCCACGAGCACCGAGCGCGGTCGGTGGCCGGCGCGCAGCGCGCGCTCGAGCACCGTCTGCGACTCGGCGATGTAGAGGCCGCGCTCGGGCTCGGTGCGACGCCGGAGCGCGACGTCGGTGAGCGCGACGTAGTCGGTGAGCCGGGGGTCGTCGAGCGCGTCGATCCCGATGACCGGCATGCGTGCTCCCCTCGGGCGCCGCCCCGTCGGCGCACCGTGCTCCAGGGTAGCGGCGCGAGTAGGGTGGGCGCGTGCTCGACACTGCGATCGACCTGCTCCGCGGCCGCCGGGTCGCCGTGCTCACGGGCGCGGGCATCTCGACCGATTCGGGCATCCCCGACTACCGCGGCGAGGGCGCCCCGCGCCGCACCCCGATGGACTTCGCGGCGTTCCGCAGCAGCGAGGCCGCGCGGCGCCGCTACTGGGCGGGCAGCCACCTCGGCTGGCGGCGCTTCACCGGCGTGCATCCGAACGACGGCCATCGCGCCCTCGCGCGCATGGAGGAGGCGGGCCTCATCACCGGCATCGCGACGCAGAACGTCGACGACCTGCACGAGCGCGCGGGCTCGCGCGAGGTGGTGCACGTGCACGGCCGCATGCACACCGTCTCGTGCCTGCAGTGCGGCCGCACGTTCGACCGCGAGCGCATCGCCGAGCAGATCGAGGCCGACAACCCGTGGATCCGGGTGCCGGAGCAGGTGCGCCTGCAGCCCGACGGCGACGTCGAGATCGACGCCTCGCAGGACTTCCGCGCGCCCGTCTGCCCGGTGTGCGGCGGCATGCTCAAGCCCGACGTCGTGTTCTTCGGCGAGCTCGTGCCGACCGCGGTCTTCGCCGCCGCGCGCGACGTGATCGCCGCTGGCGACGCGGTGCTCGTGGCCGGCTCGTCGCTCGTCGTGAACTCGGGCACGCGGCTGCTCGAGGTCGCGCGGCGCGCCGACGTGCCGATCGTGATCGTCAACCGGGGCGAGACGAAGTGGGATGCGCGGGCCGCCGTGCGCGTGGAGGACGGCACGAGCGAGACGCTCACGGCGATCGCCGACGCCCTCGTCGCGCCCTTCTAGCCCGCCGGTCGAGGAGCGCGCCGCAAGCGCGGCGAAGGGTTGCGGCGTGTCGGGCCTCTCACCGTTCGTGCGGCCCCACACGCCGCAACTCTGCAGCGCGCCGCAGGCGCACGCGTCACGAGACCCTGCGCCCCGCCCTCGCGACGACCTCCTCGAGGAACGCCCCCAGCCGCTCGGCCGACGCGCGCCAGCTGAAGCGCGCGGCCTGCTGCCTCGAGGCGCGCGACCGGGCCGCCCACTCCCCCTCGAGCGATCGCACGGCGCGCGCGAGCGCATCCGCATCGCCCACGGGGAACGTCACGGCGGCGTCGCCCCCCACCTCGCGGAAGATCGGGATGTCGCTCACGACGACGGGCACGCCGAGGCTCATCGCCTCGAGCAGCGGGATGCCGAAGCCCTCGTCGTGCGAGGCGTGGACGAGCGCGGTCGCGCTGCGCAGCAGGTCGGCGTACTCGGCGTCCGAGACGCCGTCGTGGAAGACGACGGATGCGCCCGGCGCGACCCGTGCGAGCCACTCTCGCGTCGCGGGGTCGACCCGGCTGCACAGGTGCAGCTCGTGGCCCGGCAGCAGGGCGGTCGCCCGCACGAGCGTCTCGACGTCCTTGTAGGGCATGAACGAGCCCATGTAGACGAGCCGGCGCGTAGGCGGGGCCGCGTGCGCGACGGGCTCCCCGAGGCGCGTGACGGCGTTGGGCACGACCGCGACGGGCCGTCGCGTCAGCCGGTGCTCGGTGATGAGCCCGCGCGTGGTCTCGGAGACCGTCGCGACGCCGTCGACCCCGTTCAGCAGCAGCCGCTGCGGCCAGAACGCGCGGTGGTACAGCCGCCACAGCAGCCGCACGGGTGCCGGCAGGTTCCGCGGCGGCTCGGGGTGGCGGTAGTAGATGAGGTCGTGCACGGTCGTCACGAGCGGCCAGGCGCGGCCGATCGAGCCGATCGTCTGCATGGGCGAGAACGCGACGTCGGCGGCCACGCGGCGCAGGCGCCACGCGGTGAGCGGCTCGAGCGGGCCGGTCGGCGACGGTCCGAGCACGTGCGGCAGCGGCGGCAGCATCGCGAGCTGGCGCCGGTCGCTCACGAGCATCGTGACGTCGTGGTCGCGCGCGAGCTCGGCGACGAGCTCGGCCGAGAAGCGCGAGATCCCGTCGTGGCGCTCGTGCCGCACGTAGCGGCAGTCGAACAGCACCCGCACGTCAGCCCGCCTCCGCCAGGAACCGGCGGATGATCGCCGCGGCCTCCCGCGGGCGCTCGTAGTGCACGAGGTGGCCGACGCCGGTGAGCACCGAGAGCCGCGCGTCGGGGAAGCGCGTGCGCAAGCGGTGCTGCTGCGCGAGCGGCGTGATGTCGTCGCGGTCGGCGGCGATGAGCTGCACGGGCTGCGCGACGCGCTCGGCGACCTCGCCGACGGTGTGGCGGATCGAGGCGTCGAAGGCCTCGAGCACGGACGCGCGGGACGCGTAGCGCGAGAAGTAGCGGTCGTGCTGGTCGTGGATCCAGCGCAGCAGCGCTCGGTCGCGCGTCTTCGCCATGAAGGCGCTCATGCCGCGCACGATCGGCGGTGCACCGAGCAGCGCGAGCCCCGCGCGCTCCGGGAGCGCCGCGGCGGCGCGGTAGTAGGCGAGCGCGAGCAGCGACCCGACGCGGTTGACGCCGGAAAGCGCTGGCGTCGCGATGGGGTTGACGAGCACGATCCGGCTCGCGTCGAGCCCGCTCGCGGCCGCGTGCGCGACGACGATCGAGCCGAACGAGTGGCCGAGCACCGGCGCGCCGGGCGCCTCCGCGGCGACGAGCGCCCGCAGCCACGCGGCGTACGCCTCGATCGTCGCGCGCGGCAGCGCATCCGAGGCGCCGAAGCCGGGGAGGTCGGGGATGAGGATGCGCATGCCGGGCAGGTGGGCGGCGACGGGCTCGAGCCCGTGGTGGTCGCCGCGGAAGCCGTGCACGAAGACGATCGGCGGCGCATCCGGCGCGCCGTACTCGACGAGCGCGGTGCGCGTGCCGGCGACGTCGACCTCCCGGCGGCGCTGCGGGAGCGCCTCGAGCAGCGCGCGGTAGGGCGACGCGATCGGGGCGGGTTCCTCAGGCACCCGCCGAGCCTACCGGCGGCTGTGGGAGGCCGCGGTTACCGTGGGGCCATGACCGACACGCAGCTGCGCCGCCCGATCCTCGAGGTGAGCGCCTCCGCGCCCGACCGCTGGATCGACCGGCTCGTGGTGTTCGACCTCGAGACGACGGGCGTCGACCCGCTCGAGGCGCGCATCGTCACCGCCTACGTCGGCGTGCTGGATGCGTCGGGCTCGGTCGTCGAGGAGCGCCACTGGATCGTCGACCCCGGCGTCGAGATCCCGGAGGGCTCGATCGCCGTGCACGGCATCACGACCGAGCGCGCGCGGGCCGAGGGCGCCGAGGCGTCGGCCTCGGTGTGCGAGATCCGCGACCTGCTCGCCGGCTACCTCGCGCAGGGCCTCGCGGTGTGCGCGTTCAACGCCGCCTACGACATCTCGCTGCTCGACGCCGAGTGCCGCCGCCACGGCCACGAGCCGCTCGATGCGCGCCCGGTCATCGACCCGATGGTGCTCGACCGCCGGCTCGACCGCTACCGCCGCGGCAAGCGCACGCTGACGGTCGCTGCCGAGGTCTACGGGGTCGAGCTCGTCGACGCGCACGACGCGAGCGCCGACGCGATCGCCGCGGGCCGGATCGCCCAGGCCATGACGGCGCGGCACCCCGAGCTGCGCATCGACCCGATCTCGCTGCACGAGCTCACGATGCGCTGGGCCGACGAGCAGGCGGCCGACTTCGAGCAGTTCCGGCGCCGCACCGACCCGTCGTTCAGCGCGGGCCGCGGCTGGCCGCTGAGGCGTTGACGGCGGAGGGCTCACCATCGTGAGCCCGGAGACGTCAAGGTCGAGGAGCGCGCGGCGCAGCCGCACGCGTCACGAGACCCGTCGCACCCGTGCGTGCGCGTGCGCGCGAGCCCGCACGAGCGAACCCGGACCGCACACGACAGAGGGCGACGAGCCGAAGCCCGTCGCCCTCTCGTGGTGGCTGAGGATCAGCCGCCGAAGCCCTTGTAGCGGTTCTTGAACTTCTCGACGCGGCCGGCCGAGTCCATGATGCGCTGCTTGCCCGTGTAGAACGGGTGCGAGGCCGACGAGATCTCGACGTCGATGACGGGGTAGGTCTCGCCGTCGAGCTCGATCGTCTTGTCGCTCGTCACGGTCGAGCGCGTCAGGAACGTCTCGCCCGAGGCGAGGTCGCGGAACACGATCGGCTTGTAGTCGGGGTGGATCTCGGTCTTCATGGCAGTCCTTGGTCGCTCGGGCGCGGAAAGTCTTCGGCTGCGGTGCAGATGCATCGGGGGCCGACGGACGAGTGTATCAGGTCGGCGCGCTCAGCGGCGAGCCTGGGCCCGCCAGCGGCCGTCCTCGTGGCGCACCTGCAGGGGCACGCCGAACGCGGTCGTGAGGTTGTCGTCGGTGAGCACCTCGGCGAGCGGGCCTGCCGCGGTCACGCGTCCGGCCGAGAGCAGCAGCGCGTGGGTGAAGCCCGGCGGGATCTCCTCGACGTGGTGCGTCACCATGACGATCGCGGGGGCGAGGGAGCTCGACGCGTACTCCTCGAGCGACTCGAGGAGCGACTCGCGCGCGCCGAGGTCGAGGCTGCCGGCGGGCTCGTCGAGCAGCATGAGCTCGGGGTCGGTCATCACCGCGCGCGCGATCTGGACGCGCTTGCGCTCGCCGTCGGAGAGCGTGCCGAAGGTGCGGGTGGAGAGCTCGGTGAGGTCCCACGCGTCCATGACCTCGGCGGCGCGCTCGAGGTCCTCCGACTCGTACCGCTCGCGCCAGCGGCCCGTGACGGCGTAGGCCGCGGTGAGCACGACGTCGCCGACGCGCTCCCACGCCGGGATGCGGCGGGCGAGGCCCGTGGCGGCGAGGCCGATGCGCGTGCGCAGGTCGAAGACGTCGACCTTCCCCACCCGCTCCCCCAGCACGTCGACGGTGCCGGACGACGGGTGGGTCGTGGCGGCGGCGAGCTGCAGGATGGTCGACTTGCCCGCGCCGTTCGGCCCCAGGATCACCCAGCGGTCGGCCTCGCCGACGGTCCAGGTGATGGAGTCGAGGATGCGGTTGCCGTTCCGCACGAACGACACGTCGGAGAGCTCGAGGACGCTGGCCATGGGTGCGAGCCTATCGAGCGCGCGAGGCCCTCCCGCGCCGCCGCGCGGGGCGCCTCATGCCGAGCGCTCGGCGAGCACCGCCTCGTAGATGCCGCGCGTCTGCTCGGCGATGCGGCCCCAGTCGAAGCGCTCGCGCGCGCGCTCCCGGCCCGCGGCGCCCATGCGGCGGGCCGCCTCGGGATCGGCGAGCATGCGCGTGAGCGCGTCGGCGAGGTCGGCCTCGTAGCGGGCGGGGTCGGTCGGCGTGCCCGTGCCGTCCTGCACCTGGTCGATCGGCACGAGGAAGCCCGTGACGCCGTCGTCGACCACCTCGGGGATGCCGCCGGTCGCGCTGCCGACGACGGGCGCGCCGCACGCCATGGCCTCGAGGTTCACGATGCCGAGCGGCTCGTACACGCTCGGGCAGACGAAGGTCGTCGCGTGCGTGAGGAGCGCGCGCAGGTCGTCGCGCGGCAGCACGTCGTCGATCCACACGACGCCCTCGCGCGTCGACTGCAGCTCCTCCACGAGGCCGCGCACCTCGCCCATGATCTCGGCCGTGTCGGGGGCGCCGGCGCACAGGATGAGCTGCACCCCCTCGGGCAGCTCGCGCGCGGCGCGCAGCAGGTGCGGCAGGCCCTTCTGGCGCGTGATGCGGCCGACGAAGACGACCGACGGATGGTCGGGGTCGAGCCCGAGGGCGCGCGCGCGGTCGGCGTCGGGGTTCGGCGCCCACGCCTCGAGGTCGATGCCGTTGTAGACCGTGACGACCCGCTCGGGGTCGAGCGCGGGGTAGCTGCGCAGGATGTCGGCGCGCATGCCGTCGGAGACCGCGATGACGCGATCGGCGGCCTCGTAGGCGCGCCGCTCGACGTCGCTCGAGATGCGGTAGCCGCCGCCGAGCTGCTCGGCCTTCCAGGGGCGCAGCGGCTCGAGCGAGTGCGCGCTCACGACGTGCGGCACACCGTGGAGCTGCTGCGCGAGGCGGCCGGCCTCGTTCGCGTACCAGGTGTGGGAGTGCACGAGGTCGGTGCCGGCGACGGCATCGGCGATCTGCAGGTCGACCGCGAGCGTCTGCAGCGCGGCGTTCGCCTCCGCGAGCTCGGCCGGCACGTCGTAGGCCGTGACGTCGGCCTCGTCGCGAGGCGCGCCGAAGCAGCGCACCTGCACCTCGATCGAGCGCCGCAGCGCCCGCACGAGCTCGGTCACGTGCACTCCGGCGCCGCCGTAGACGGCCGGCGGGTACTCCTTGGTCAGCAGGTCGACGCGCATGGCTTCACCGTACGCCAGGAGGGCACGGGAGTCTGTGCGCGTCCCTGGTCGCGTCCAGCGGGCGGCGCATAGGGTGATGGGCATGGACAAGAAGGTCTTCGGGATCGTGCTCGCCGGCGGCGAGGGCAAGCGGCTGATGCCGCTCACCGCCGACCGGGCGAAGCCGGCCGTGCCGTTCGGCGGCGCCTATCGCCTCATCGACTTCGCCATCTCGAACCTCATCAACTCGGGCCTGCGGCAGATCGTCGTGCTCACGCAGTACAAGTCGCACTCGCTCGACCGGCACATCTCGCAGGTGTGGCGCATGTCGAACATGCTCAACTCCTACGTGACGTCGGTGCCCGCGCAGCAGCGCACGGGCAAGCACTGGTTCGCCGGCAGCGCCGACGCGATCTTCCAGTCGCTCAACCTCATCGCCGACGAGCGCCCCGACATCGTCGTCGTGGTCGGCGCCGACCACGTCTACCGCATGGACTTCCGCGACATGATCGACGCGCACATCGCCTCGGGCGCGCGCGCGACCGTCGCGGGCATCCGCCAGCCGCTCGAGCTGGCCAACCAGTTCGGCGTCATCGAGGAGGACGCCGAGCGCAGCGGCTTCATCCGCGCGTTCCACGAGAAGCCCGCCGACGCATCCGACCTCGTCGTCGCGCCCGGCGAGGTGCTCGCCTCGATGGGCAACTACGTCTTCGACGCGGATGCGCTCGTCGAGGCCGTGACGGCCGACAACGCGATCGAGGACTCCGACCACGACATGGGCGGCGACCTCATCCCCTGGTTCGTGCAGCGCGGCGAGGCCGGCATGTACGACCTCAAGCACAACACCGTGCCGGGCGCGACCGAGCGCGACAAGTACTACTGGCGCGACGTCGGCACGATCGAGTCGTTCTTCGACGCGCACATGGACCTCATCTCGGCGCTGCCGATCTTCAACCTCTACAACCGCGAGTGGCCGATCTACACGCAGATCGTCAACGCCCCGCCGGCGAAGTTCACGCGTGACGCGTGGGGCCGCGCCGCCGACGTCAACGAGGCGATCGTGGGCTCGGGCTCGGTCGTGCAGGGCGCCTCGATCGTGCGCAGCGTCGTCGCGCCCTGGTGCACGGTCGACGCGGGCGCGACCGTCTCCGACGCGATCCTGTTCGACGGGGTGCACGTGGGCGCGGGCGCCGTCGTGCGCCGCGCGATCATCGACAAGTCGGTCGAGATCGGTCCCGGCGTGCAGGTCGGCGTCGACCACGACCACGACCGCGCGCGGGGCTTCGCCGTCTCGGCCTCGGGCATCGTCACGGTGCCCAAGGGCGCGAAGATCGACCAGTGACGCGCGCCTCGCTGCTCGTCGTCACCGACGTCGACTCCACGCTCATCCGCGATGAGGTCATCGAGCTGCTCGCGCGCGCCGTCGGCCCGGACGCCGAGCGGCACGTCGCCGCGGTCACCGAGCGCGCGATGCAGGGCGAGCTCGACTTCGCGGCGTCCCTCGCCGAGCGCCTGCTCATCCTCGAGGGCCTCCCCGCCTCCGTCGTCGACGACGCTCGGGCGCAGGTGACGGTGACCGACGGCGTCCCAGAGCTCATCGCCGAGGTGCACGCGCGCGGCGGTCGGATCGCCGCGGTCTCCGGCGGCTTCCACGAGGTGCTCGATCCGCTCGCGGCAGAACTCGGCATCGACCACGCGCGCGCCAACCGGCTCGAGGTCGCAGGCGGTCGGCTCACGGGCCGCTCGACCGGCCCGATCATCGACGGCGCGGCGAAGCGCGACACGCTCGAGTCGCTGCGCGCGAACCTCGGCGTGGCGCGCGAGGCCGTGATGGCGGTCGGCGACGGCGCGAACGACCTGCTCATGATGGGCGCCGCGGGCGTCTCGGTGGCCTTCTGCGCGAAGCCGGCGGTGCGGGAGCGCGCGAGCCACGTGGTCGACGTGCCCGACTTCCGCGAGCTCCTCGCGCTGCTGCCGGGCGTCCCGACCCGCTGACCTCAGCCCTCGAGCAGCGCCCGCAGCCGCTCGAGGTCGGCCGCGACCGCCTGCGCGTCGGCCTCGAACGCATCCGCCCCGACGCCCTCGAGGCGCCGCAGCGTGAAGACGACCTCGGCGCCGAGCGGATGCGCGACGACGCGCATGGGGTTGTGCACGACCGTGCCGTCGGGCAGCGTCACGTCGTGGTCGAGCACGCCGAGGTCGTTGGGCGGCGCGAAGCGCACCCGCACGCGGCCCATCGGCGAGTCGACGACGAGCGCGTCGGCCTCGGTGCGCAGCTCGCCCTGCGCGAGCCCCGCGGCCCACGCGGGCAGGTGCGAGGGATCGCCGGCGAAGGCCGCGACCTCGCGCGGCGCGCGCCGGATGACGACGCTCACGTGCCGGCTCTCCATCGCCCCCTCCTCGGCTCGCGCGTCAGTGCCCCATGCCGAGGCCGCCGTCGACGGGGATGACGGCGCCCGAGATGTACGCGGCCTCGTCGCCGGCGATCCAGCGCACGACGGCGGCGACCTCCTCGGGAGTCGCGTAGCGGCCGGCCGGGATCGCCTTCTTGTACTCCGCCTGCGTCGCGTCGTCGAGCTCGGCCGTCATGTCGGTCTCGATGAAGCCGGGTGCGACGACGTTCGCGGTGATGCCGCGCGCGCCGAGCTCGCGCGTGATCGAGCGGGCGATGCCCACGAGGCCCGCCTTCGACGCGGCGTAGTTGACCTGGCCCGGGCCGCCGTAGAGGCCGACGACGCTCGAGATGAGCACGACCCTCCCCCACTTCGCGCGCAGCATGCCCTTCGACGCGCGCTGCACGACGCGGAAGGCGCCCGTGAGGTTCGTGTCGACGACGTCGACGAAGTCCTGCTCGCTCATGCGCATGAGCAGCGTGTCCCGCGTGATGCCGGCGTTCGCGACGACGACCTCCACCGGGCCGAGCTCGGCCTCGATGCGCGTGAACGCGGCGTCGACCGAGGCGCTGTCGGTCACGTCGGCGGCGACGGCGAGGGGGCCCTCGGGCCCGGAGCCGTCGCGCGAGGTGATCGCGACGCGGTGGCCGGCGTCGAGGAAGGCCTGGGCGATGGCGCGGCCGATGCCGCGGTTGCCGCCGGTGACGAGGACGGTGCGAGAGGTCATGCCGAGAAGCCTACGTCGCCCGATCCATGCGGTTCGCACAGGGTGGGCGCCGGGCGCGCGGGCGTAGACTCGGTGGAGCCATGCGAGAGCGCTCCGGGTCGATCACCGACCTCCCGATGTCCCCTGACGAGGATCGTCAGAGGCGCTTCCGCATGTACTTCTACCTCATGCTCGTGCGCGTCGCGTGCTTCGGCATCTTCTTCGTCGTGCCGGGGTGGTGGAAGCTCGTGCCGGCGTTCTTCGCCGTCTTCATCCCCTACTTCGCGGTCGTGATCGCGAACGTCTCGACCCGGCACGTCACGCAGGGCCTCACGCCGCCGAACGCGCTGCCGCCGGGCAAGGGGGACGCCGAGTGAGCCTGCTCTCGATGCTCGACGGCGGCTCGGGCGAGGCCCGCTGCTCGGCGTCCGGCTGCGGCGCGACGGCCGCCCACGCGTTGCACTGGCGCAACCCCCGCATCCACTCGGCCGACCGGGTCAAGACGTGGGCGGCGTGCGACGAGCACCGCGAGACGCTCGCGGCGTGGCTGCGCTCGCGCGGCTTCCCGGTGACGGCGACGGCCTTCGGCGAGACCGTGGAGCGGATCGCCTGATGCTGCGCCTCCTGCGCGAGCCTCGCTGGCTCGGCTACCTCGCCGCGGCCGTCGTGTTCGCGATCGTCTGCTGCGCGCTCGGCGTGTGGCAGTGGAACCGGCGGGAGGAGGCGCTCGCCGCGATCGATCGGCTCGCGAGCAACTACGACCGCGAGCCGGTCGCGGTGGCGGATGCGCTGCCCGCGCTCGACGCGTACGACGCCGACCAGCAGTGGACGCCCGTGCGCCTCGAGGGCGAGTACCTGCTCGACGAGCAGCTGCTGCTGCGCGGCCGCTGGCAGGGCGGGCAGGTCGGCTTCGACGTCATCGCGCCGTTCCGCACGACCGACGGCGCCGTCTTCCTCGTCGACCGCGGCTGGATCGACCAGGCGTCGGGGGCCGAGCGGCCGGTGACCGAGCCGGAGACCCCCGCGGGGCAGACGGTCGTCGTCGCGCGCCTGCGCCCCGACGAGGGAGCGATCCCCGGCCGCGGAGCGCCGGAGGGGCAGATCGCATCCGTCGACCTCGACGCGATCGCCGCCGACCTCGGCGAGCCGACGTACACGGGCGCCTACGGGCTGCTCGCGAGCGAGGGCGGCGGCGTGCCCGACGATGTCGCGGTCGCGACGCGCCCCGTGCTCGACGAGGGGCCGCACCTGTCGTACACGCTGCAGTGGTTCGTCTTCGCGCTCGGCGGCTTCGCGGCGCTCGCGTGGGGCATGCGCGATGAGCTGCGCGGCGAGCGGCCGACGGAGCGCCCCGTGCGCGCGCGCCGCACCGACGCCGACGTCGAGGACGACATCCTCGATCGCGGCTGAGTCAGCCGCCGACCGTCGGGATCGCCTCGGTGCGCACGGACGGCAGCCGCCATCCGAGCAGCTCGCTCGCGATGCGCAGCGTCGTCACGAGCGCGGCGATCCCCATGATGAGCAGCCAGTGGCCCGCGCCGAGCGCGATCGCCGCGGCGGCGGCGCTCGACCCGAGCAGCGCCGGCAGCAGGTAGAGGCGCGAGTCGCGCCGGAACACGGCGGGGATGTCGTTGGCGAGGGCGTCGCGCAGCACGCCGCCGCCGATGCCGGTGAGCATGCCGGCGAACGCGGCACCGACCGGGCCGACGCCCAGCTGCATCGCCTTCGACGCGCCGGCGACGACGAAGACGCCGAGCCCGATCGCGTCGAACACGAGCACCGCCTTGTCGAGCCGGCGCATCCAGCGGTGCAGCAGGAACACGACCGCCGCGCCGCCGAGCGCCACCGCGAGCATCCACCAGTCGGTGAGGGCCGCCACCGGGGTGGCGCCGATCAGCACGTCGCGCGCCATGCCGCCGCCGGTCGCCGTGACGACGGCGAGCCCGGCGATGCCGACGAGGTCCATCCGCTTCTCGACCGCGAGCAGCGCGCCCGAGATCGCGAAGGCGAGCACGCCGACGGCGTGGAACGACAGCCAGACCACCAGCACCGGGCCGGTCAGCGCATCCATGGCCGCTCCTCTCCGACTTCCGAGGCTAGGCGAGCCCGATCAGCTCGAGGTACTCCGGGTTCCAGAGGTCCTCGGTGCCGTCGGGCATGATGAGCACGCGCTCGGGGTCGAGCGCCTCGACGGCGCCCTCGTCGTGGCTCACGAGGATGACGGCGCCCTCGTAGGCGCCGAGCGCGCCGAGGATCTCCTCGCGGCTCGCGGGGTCGAGGTTGTTCGTCGGCTCGTCGAGCAGCAGCAGGTTGGCGCTCGAGACGACGAGCATCGCGAGCGAGAGGCGCGTCTTCTCCCCGCCCGAGAGCACGCGGGCGGGCTTGTCGGCGTCGTCGCCGGTGAAGAGGAACGAGCCGAGCACCCGGCGCGCCTCGGTGGGCGCGATGTCCGGGGATGCGGTCAGCATGTTCTGCAGCACGGTGCGGTCGACGTCGAGGGTCTCGTGCTCCTGCGCGTAGTAGCCGATCCGCAGGCCGTGGCCGCGCTCGATCTCGCCGGTGTCGCTCTCGGCGACCCCGGCGAGGATGCGCAGGAGCGTGGTCTTCCCCGCGCCGTTGAGCCCGAGCACGACGACGCGCGAGCCGCGGTCGACCGCGAGGTCGACGGCCGTGAAGATCTCGAGCGAGCCGTACGACTTCGACAGGTCGCGCGCCATGATCGGGGTCTTCCCCACGGGCGCCGGCTTCGGGAAGCGCAGCTTCGCGACCCGGTCGACCGCGCGCTCCTCCTCGAGCCCCGACCGCATCCGCTCCGCTCGGCGCGCCATCTGCTTCGCCGCGACGGCCTTCGTCGCCTTCGCGCCCATCTTGGCCGCCTGCAGCTCGAGCTGGCTCGCCTGCTTCTCGACGTTGGCGCGCTCGCGCTTGCGGCGCTCGGCGTCGGCCTCGCGCTGGCGCAGGTAGAGCTTCCACCCGGTGTTGTAGATGTCGATCACCTGGCGGTTCGCGTCGAGGTAGAAGACGCGGTTCACCGTCTCCTCGACGAGCTCGACGTCGTGGCTGATGACCATGAGGCCGCCCTGGTAGCCCTTGAGGAACTCGCGCAGCCACACGACGGAGTCGGCGTCCAGGTGGTTCGTCGGCTCGTCGAGCAGCATCGTGTCGGCGCCCGAGAAGAGGATGCGGGCGAGCTCGATGCGGCGGCGCTGGCCGCCCGAGAGCGTCTCGAGCGGCTGGTCGAGGATGCGGTCGGGCAGCTGCAGGTTCGACGCGATCGCGGCGCCCTCGGCCTCGGCCGCGTAGCCGCCGAGCGCGAGGAAGCGATCCTCGAGGCGGCTGTACCGGCGCATCGCCTCGTCGGCGACGGCGCCGCCCTCCCCCATCTGCTCGGTCGCGAGGCGCATGCCCTCGACGAGCTCGCCGATGCCTCGGGCGTCGAGGATGCGTCGGCGCGCGGTCTGCTTCGGGTCGCCCGAGCGCGGGTCCTGCGGCAGGTAGCCGATCTCGCCGGTGCGCTCGACGGTGCCCGAGAACGTGTGGCCGTCGCGGTCGTCGCTCACGCCCGCGAGCACCTTCGTCATCGTCGTCTTGCCCGCGCCGTTGCGCCCGACGAGCCCGATCTTGTCGCCCGCGGCGATGCGGAACGACACGTCGCTCATGAGCGTGCGGGGGCCGACGGAGAGCTCGAAGCCGGACACGGCGATCATGACGCGCGGGAGCCTCTCTCGACGGGGTGCGGGGCGGCCCGGACGGAGGCGGGCCAGCCGCCCAGCCTATCAGCGCGGGCGATGCGCCGCGGCGGATGCCGAGCGGATGCCGGCGCGGTCCGCGGGCCCGCCTAGGCTGTCGCCATGACTGCAGCCGCCCTGCCCCTGCCCCGCCGCACCGTGCTCGCCGACGCGCTCGTCGGGCACCGCACGCTCGTGAAGGACCTGCTCCTCGTCGCCGCCGGCATCGCCGTCGTCGCGGCGCTCGCGCAGGTCGAGATCCCGATGTGGCCCGTGCCGATCACCGGCCAGACGCTCGGCGTCATGCTCGTGGCCGCGACGCTCGGCATGCGTCGCGGCATCGCGGCGATGGGCGGCTACATGGCGCTCGGCCTCGCCGGCGCGCCCGTCTTCGCGGGCTTCACGGGGAGCATCGCCGCGATCGGCAAGCCGTCGTTCGGCTTCATCATCGGCTTCATCGCCACGGCCGCCGTCGTCGGCTGGCTCGCCGAGCGCCGCTGGGACCGCCGCCCCGTGCTCGCGATCGCGCTCTTCGGCCTCGCGAGCCTCATCCCCTTCGCCTTCGGCATCCCCTACATGGCCGCCGTGCTCGCCGCGATGGGCGCGCCGGTCGACCTCGCGGGCGCGCTCGCCGTGGGCTTCGTGCCGTTCATCGTCGGCGGCCTCGTGAAGTGGGCGATCGCCGCCGCGGTGCTCCCCGCCGCGTGGGCGGGCGTGCGCGCGTTCGAGCGCCGCGCGCGCTGAGCCCCACGACCGACCCGTGAGGGGCCCGCGCTCGAGCGCGGGCCCCTCGTCGTCCGCCCCGCATCCGCTCGTGCACCGCCGCCGACCCGGCAGCGCGTAGCGTGGGGACCATGACCGACGAACACGGCGCCCCTGGCGACGACCGCGACCCTGCCGGCGACCGCGACGGCGAGGGCAGCGCGTTCGCGAGCCTGGGCCTGCCGCCCGAGATCCTCCGCGCGCTCGACGATGTCGGCTACGAGACGCCGTCGGCGATCCAGGCCGAGACGATCCCGCTGCTGCTCGAGGGGCGCGACATCATCGGCCTCGCGCAGACGGGGACGGGCAAGACCGCGGCGTTCGCGCTGCCGGTGCTCGCCGCGATCGACGTCGCGCGGCGCGAGCCGCAGGCGCTCGTGCTCACGCCGACCCGTGAGCTCGCGGTACAGGTGTGCGAGGCGTTCGAGCGCTACGCGGCGCACCTCGGCGGCGTGCACGTGCTGCCGATCTACGGCGGGCAGGGCTACGGCGTGCAGCTCTCGGCGCTGCGCCGCGGCGTGCACGTCGTGGTCGGCACGCCGGGCCGCATCATGGACCACCTCGCGAAGGGCACCCTCGACCTCTCGGGCCTCACGCACGTCGTGCTCGACGAGGCCGACGAGATGCTGCGGATGGGCTTCGCGGAGGACGTCGACGAGATCCTGCAGCAGACGCCGGAGGACAAGCAGGTCGCGCTCTTCTCGGCAACGATGCCGCGGCAGATCCGCGCCATCTCGCAGCAGCACCTGCGCGAGCCCGCCGAGGTGACGGTGCGCGGCGGCGCGCAGACCTCGCCGAGCATCACCCAGCGCGCGCTCATGGTGAGCTACCAGCAGAAGCTCGAGGCGCTCACCCGCGTGCTCGAGGTCGAGCCGTTCGAGGCCGCGATCGTCTTCACGCGCACCCGCGGCGAGACCGAGACGGTCGCCGAGCGGCTGCGGGCGCGGGGCCACGCCGCCGCCGCGATCTCGGGCGACGTCGCCCAGCCGCAGCGCGAGCGCATCATCGAGCAGCTCCGCTCGGGCGAGCTCGACGTGCTCGTCGCGACCGATGTCGCCGCCCGCGGCCTCGACGTCGAGCGCATCAGCCACGTCATCAACTACGACCTGCCGATCGACACGGAGTCGTACGTGCATCGGATCGGCCGCACGGGCCGCGCGGGCCGCACGGGCGACGCGATCAGCTTCGTGACCGCGCGCGAGCGGCGGATGCTCTCGGCGATCGAGAAGGCGACGCGCGGCACGCTCGCGATCATGCCGATGCCGAGCGCGGGCGAGGTCAACCAGACGCGGCTCACGCGCTTCGACGACGCGATCACCGCGGCGCTCGAGCAGACCGACCGCATCGAGGCGTTCCGCGACATCGTCGCCCACTACGTCGCCCACCACGACGCCGAGCAGGAGGACGTCGCGGCGGCCCTCGCCGTCGTCGCGCAGGGCGAGACCCCGCTGCTGCTCGACGAGGAGGCCGACCGGGCGCTCCAGGCCTCGCGCGCGCCGCGGCCCGAGCGCGAGCGCGCCGACGGCGGCGAGCGGCGCCCGCGCCGCGGGCCCGCGGACGTGACGACCTACCGCCTCGCGGTCGGCAGCAAGCGCGGCGTCGAACCCCGGCAGATCGTCGGCGCGCTCGCGAACGAGGGCGGGCTCGGGCGCGACGACTTCGGCCGCATCCAGATCCGCTTCGACTTCACGCTCGTCGAGCTGCCCGAGCTCGACCGCGCGCAGCTCGAGCGGCTCTCGCAGACCCGCATCCTCGGCGTGCCCATCGACATCCGCGTCGACACGGGGCGCCGCGAGCCCGGCGAGCGCGGGCGGCAGGACCGGCAGCGCCGGGGCGACCGCGACGGCCGCGATCGGCCGCAGCGCGCTCGGCCCGATCGCGACCGGTCCGACCGCGACCGCCCGGGCCGCGATCGCCCGGGCCGCGACCGCCGGAGCTAGGCCGTCGCGCGGCGCGGGTTCCAGGCGCCCTGCGCGACGTCGGGCACGAAGCCCTCGACGTCGACGGGCCAGCGCACAGTCTGCCCCGTCTGGGCCGACTGGTACGCCGCCATGAGCAGCTCGGCGACCGCGAGGCCGTTGCGCAGCGACTCGAGCGGCTGCTCGCCCCGCAGGAAGCAGCTCGTCACGTGGCGGTTCTCCCCCGTGTAGCCGTAGGAGACGGCCTCGTCGGAGACGATCGGCATGAGGCCCTGCTCGGCGTTCTGCTTCTCGAGCATGTCCTCGCCCTGCGCCTGCCCGAGCGCTCGCGAGAGGAAGACGCGCGACTCGGTCGCGAGCGTGTCCGACTGCATCGAGTACTCGGGGCCGAGCAGCTCGAACGAGAGGCGCAGGCCCGCGCCCACGTAGCTCCACGAGGTCGTGCCCTCGGCGATGACCGTCTCGCCGTCGCCGTTCACGAACTCCCACGCGGCGCGCGCGTAGTCCTCGCTCGGCCGCTCGCGGTAGTCGGGCGCGCCGGGGTAGAGCTCCATGAGCCGCTCGGCGTAGGCGGGTCGGCCCCACTTGAGGCTCTGGATGCTCGCGGTCACGGAGACGGGCGTGAGCCAGTCGGAGGGGTCCACGCCGGGCGGCGTCAGCAGGTAGCGGCCCGCCTCGACCGAGTGGCACATCATGTCGCTCAGCACGCCGCCGCCCTGCTTCGCGCCGTCCCAGAACCACGCCTTGTGCGGTCCGGAGTGCTCCTCGGCGCAGCGCGCGAGGTAGGGCGTGCCGGCGGCCTCGGCGCCTCGGCGCCACACGAGCTCGTGCGCGCGCGTGATCGACGGCGAGTAGACCTGGTTCTCGAGGTAGGCGTGCAGGAGCCCCGCCGACTCGACGAGCTCGAGGATCTCGCGCGCCTCGGCGACGGTGCGGCCGAGCGGCTTCTCGATCGCGATGCCGGTCAGGCGTGCGCCGGCGCGCACCTCCTCGACGATCGCCCGCACGACCTCGAGGCGGGAGTCGTTGGGCGCGAGCACCCACACCGCGTCGACGCGGTCGTCGCGCACGAGCGCGCGCACGTCGGCGTGCACCGCGACGTCGCGCCCGACACCGAGCTCCTCGGCGATGCCCGCGAGCCGCGTCGCGCTCTCGGAGGTGCGGGAGGCGACCGCGACGACGTCGCCGTCGCGCACGCCCGCGAACGATCGCACGTGGAACTCGCCGATGAAGCCGGCGCCGACGATGCCGACGCCGAGCACGGAGCGCTGAGCCATGGTGGGGATCCCTTCGATCAGGTGAGCGGCGCCGTCAGGCCCGCAGCCGGCGCTGGCGGCCGTAGACGGCCAGCAGCGCGATGAGCACGACGCCCTGCACGACGGTGCGCGCCCACTCGGGCATGCTGAGGGTCGTGAGGAGGCTGGTGAGGACGGTGAGCACGATCGCCCCGATCGCGCTGCCGAGGTAGCCGCCGACGCCGCCCGAGACGAGCGTGCCGCCGATGATGACCGCGGCGATCGACGGGAGCGTGAGGTCGTCGGCGAGGCTCAGGAACACCTGCTGCGAGTAGCCGACCATCGCGATGCCGCCGAGGGCCGCGAAGACCGAGCACAGGACGTAGGCGACGACGAGCGTGCGCCCGACCGGCACGCCCGAGAGGCGCGACGCCTCGCGGCTCGAGCCGACGGCGTAGAGCTGGGCGCCGAAGGTCGTGCGGCGCAGCAGGAGCGTCACGAGCACGGCGAGCACCGCCCAGACGAGCAGGATGCCGGGGACGCCGAGCACGTCGCGCCCGTTGACGAGCTGCACGAGCGCCGGGGCGGCGCGGCCGTCCGCGACGCCGCCGGTGACGACGAGCACGAGCCCGCTCACGACGCCGAGCATGCCGAGCGTCATGACGAAGGGCGGGATGCGCAGCAGCACGATGCCGAGGCCGTTCGTCAGGCCGATGAGGGCCGCGACCCCGATGGCGAGCAGCACGCCCGGCACGAGCAGCGCATCCGACCCGTTCATCGTGCGGCTCGCGAGGATCGCGGCGAGCGTCGCGGTCACGCCGACCGAGAGGTCGATGCCCTCGCCGCCCGAGAGCACGACGATCGTCTGCCCGATGGCGATGATGCCGAGGAACGAGGCGACCCGCAGCATGTTCACGATCTGGTCGGGAGCGGCGAAGCCGGGCTTCAGCACGCCGCCGATGACGACCAGGAGGACGGCGATGAGCGCCGCGATGACGACGGGGTCGCGGAGCAGGCGCGCGGCGCGGCTCGCGACGGGCGCGGTCGCGAGGTCGGTGCGGCTCATCGCTGCCTCCTCGGTGCGCCGAGGGCGCTCAGGGCGAGCGCGAGGATGACGACGAGCCCGGAGGCGAGCGCTCGCCACGAGGTGGGCAGGCCGATCGAGAAGAGGATGGTCGAGGCGAGCGAGAGCGTGATGGCGCCCGCGATCGCGCCGATCGGCGAGCCGATGCCGCCGCGCAGCGCGATGCCGCCGATGACGACCGCCGCGATGCTGTTGAGCGCGAGGTCGCCGCCGATGAACGGGTCGCCGGAGCCCGCGTTGCCGAGCACCGCCATCGCCGCGATGCCGCACACGCCGCCGCAGATCGCGTAGGAGGCGAGCTGCGCGCCGGCGACGGGCACGAGCGACGCGAAGGCGGCCGCGGGCCCGCCGCCTGTCGCGCGGATGTGCCGCATGATGCGCAGCCGGCGCACGACGAGCCAGCCGAGCGCGACGGCGACGACGAGCAGCAGCGAGACCGGCACCGTGGCGACGGCCTGCCGGAACGTGCCGGTGAGCACCGCGGGCACCGTGCCGCCGGGGGTCGGCAGCACGAGGAGCGCGAGGCCCGAGAAGACGGATGCGGTGGCGAAGGTCGCGATGAGCGGCTGCAGTCGCAGCCGGCTCACGATGAGGCCGTTGACGATGCCGCACGCGAGGCCGGTGCCGATCGCCGCGGCGAACCCGACGAGCGCGAGCCCGTCGCTGCCCTGCATGACCTGCACGGCGACGACGCTCGAGAGCGCGACGATCGCGCCCGCGGAGAGGTCGAGCCCGCCGCCGATCACGACGACCGCCTGCGCGACCGCGACGAGCACGAGCGGCAGGAAGGTCGCGAACGTCGACGCGATGCCGTAGGGGGTGGTGATGCCCGGCTGCAGCACGACCGCGAGCACGACCGCGGCGACGAGCAGGCCGGCGGTCGCCCACGAGGCGACGCGGACCCGTCCGAGGCGCTCGCCGATGGGCGTGCGCTCGTCGACGGGCGGGGGCGCGGTGGCGGTCATGCGGCGTCCTCCGCGGTGCGCTCCCCCGGCGCGTGCTGCGAGCCCGCGCCGATCCGCAGCGCGGCCTCGACGAGCCGCTGCTCGGTGATCTCGTCGCCGACGAGCTCGGCGTGGATCGCGCCCTCGAACATGACGAGCACGCGGTCGCACACGGTCACGAGCTCGCGATCCTCGCTCGAGTTGATGACGACGGTCGCGCCCTCGTCGGCGAGGCGCCGGATGATGCGGTAGATCTCCGCCTTCGCGCCGACGTCGACGCCCTTCGTCGGGTCGTCGAGCAGCACGACGCCGGGCTCGGTGAGCAGCCACTTGCCGAAGACGACCTTCTGCGCGTTGCCGCCCGAGAGGCTCGAGACGGGATCGCCGAGATCGCCGAGCTTGATGGCGAGCGCGTCGACCATCGAGCGGGCGGCGGCGCGCTCCCCGGCGGCGCGCAGCACACCCGCGCGGCTGCGACGGCCGATGCTCGCGATCGCGAGGTTCTCCTGGATCGAGCGCGGCGGGAGCGTGCCCTGGGTGCCGCGGTCGCCGGGCACGAGCGCGATGCCTCGCGCGGCGGCCGCGCGCGGGGAGGCGAGGCGCACGGGGGCGCCGTCGACCTCGACCTCGCCCGTCGCCGCGGTCGCGCCGAACAGCGCGAGCAGCAGCTCCGACTGCCCCTGGCCCTGGAGGCCGCCGAGGCCCACGATCTCGCCTGCGCGCGCCTGCATCCGCACCCCCCGCAGGCGGCCGCCCGCGAGGTCGCGGACCTCGAGGCGGACGCGCCCGGAGGGTCGCTCGCCGTGGTCGCGCTCGACGGCCTGCACGTCGCCGACCATGAGGCGCACGAGCGCGTCGGGCTGCACGCCCGCGATCGGGGTCTCGGCGACCGTCTCGCCCGAGCGCAGGATCGTCGCGCGGTCGCACAGGTCGGTGATCTCGTCGAGCCGGTGGGAGACGAACAGGATGCTCGCGCCGGCGTGGCGCAGCTCGCGCACGATCTCGAAGACGACGGCCACCTGGTCGCGGTGCAGCGACGCGGTCGCCTCGTCGAGCAGCAGGATGCGCGGCTCGCGCAGCAGCGCCTTGCCGATCTCGACGAGCTGCTGCTGGCCGGGCGCGAGCTCGCGCACGGGCTGGTCGGCGCGCACGTCACCGAGCGCCGGCCCGAGCCGCTCGAGCACCGGGCCCACCCGGCGGCGCGCCGCGCGGTCGGAGAGGAAGCCGGCGCGGCCCGGCTCCTGCCCGAGCACGAGGTTCTCCCCCACCGTGAGCTCGGGGATGAGGCTCAGCTGCTGGTAGACGGCGGCGATGCCGAGCCGCGCGGCCGCCCGCGGCGAGCCGATGCGCACCGGAGCGCCGTCGATCTCGATCTCTGCGGCGTCAGGGCGCACCGAGCCCGCGAGCACCTTGCCGAGCGTGGACTTGCCGGAGCCGTTCGGCCCCAGCAGCCCGTGGACCTCGCCGCCCGCGGCCGTCAGGCTCGCACCCTGGAGCGCGCGCACACCGCCGTAGCGCTTGCGCACGCCCGTGAGGCGCACGAGCGGCGAGGTCTCGGTCATCGTCGGTCTCCTACTGGAAGAAGCGCTGCACGTCGTCGCGCGAGAGCACGGAGTCGAGCACGTAGGTGTCGGGCTCGCCCTCGACCTCGGCCCAGACCTCGTCGAAGTTCGCGCTCGTGACGGGCTCTTCGAGCTCGAGCACGATGTCGTGCCCGTTCTCGAGCTGCGCCTCGTCGAGCTCCTGGCCCTGCAGCATCGCCATCGCGATGTGCAGCGCCGTCGCGCCGGTGCCGGGAGGGTTCACGACGCCGATCGACTCGAAGCCGTCGCCCTGCTCGCTCCACAGCCGCAGGAACCCGTTGCGGGCCTCGCCCGACATCACGATCTCGTCCTGCTTCTCGGCGGCGATGAGCGCCTGGAGCACACCGAGGGCCATGCCGTCCTGCGTCCACACGCCGTCGATGTCGGGGTAGGTCGCGAGCAGGTTCGCCATCTGCTGCTGGCCTGTGGCCTGGTCCCAGCCGCCGTCGGCGGTCGTGAGCACCTCGACGCCCGCGTCTTCGAACACCGCCTCGGCCGCGCCCCAGCGCGCCTCGTTGGCCGGGTGGCCCGAGATGCCGTTGACGGCGACGATGCTGCCGCCCTCGCCCACCTGCTCGGCGAGCCACTCGGCGCTCGTCTCCGCCCAGAGGGCCTGGTCGATGCCGACGTTGATGACGCTCTCGGCCGTGACGGCCTGGTCGATCGCGAAGACGTGGATGCCCTGGTCAGTCGCCTCCTGGAACACCTGGTCGAGCGCAGAGCCGGAGTTCGGGTCGACGATGATGGCGTCGACGCCGGCGTTGATGAGGTTGCGGACCTGCTGGATCTGGCCGTTGACGTCGGTGTCGGCGTTCTCGAGCACGAGGTCCTCGAGCAGGCCCTCGTCCTGGTACTCGGACGCGGCCTCCTCGATGTCGGCGATCATCTGGGTGCGGTACTCCGAGCCGACGAAGCCGTTGCTGACGCCGATCGTGAAGGGGCCGGCCGCCTCCCCCTCGGAGCCGCTGGGGGCGGGCTCGTTCGAGACGGTCGAGCAGCCCGCGACGACGAGAGCCGCCGTCGCCACCGCTGCGAGACCGAGTGCGCGCTGTCGCATGTCGATGCCTCCTTGCATCTGAGCCTGCACTTTCACGCAGACTGCGAGAAATGATGGGGACAGTCTGGCACGCCGGAGGCGACGCGGCTAGCGCCGTGGCCGAATCGTGACCTCGCGGTCGAGCAGCTGCTCGAGCGGCCCGAACGCGTCGATCGCGATGGCGGCGGCGCCGAGCAGCGCGCCGTCGACCGGCGTCGACGCCGGCACGAGCGCCGGGAGGTGCAGCACGCGGCCCGTCAGGCGCCGCTCGAGCTCGGGCCCGACGACGCCCGCGAGCGGCGCGAAGCGGCCCGCGAGCACGATCGCCTCGGGATCGAGCAGCGCGCACACGTTGGCGAGCGCGACGGCGAACTCGTCGAGCACCCGCTCCGCGAGCGCACCCGCGGCGGAGCGGTCCCCCAAGTGCGCGAACAGCGCCGCGAACGGCTCCGCGTCTGGGGGCAGCGCGACCCCGGCCTCTGCGGCGCGGCGCACGAGGCCCGCGGAGCCCAGCTGCGACTCGAGGTCGCCGAAGTCGTCCTGCTGCCGGTCGATCGAGTCGGGCCCGACGAGCATGCGGCCGATCTGCCCGGCGAAGCCGCGGCTGCCCTCCACGATCCGGCCAGCCTCGACGATGCCCGCGCCGACGCCCTCGAACACGGCGAGCGCCATGAGGCTCGACGCGCCGCGCTGCGCGCCCCAGCGCGACTCGGCGACGGCGATGAGGTTGGCGTCGTTGCCGACCGCCACGGGCGCGCCGAGGCGCTCGCGCAGCAGCTCGCCGAGCCGCACGCCGTGCCAGTGCAGGGCGGGCGCGAAGTCGACGGTGCCGTCGGTCTGCACGGGACCGGGGATCGCGACGCCGACGGCGACGGGCATCCGGCCGTCCCGGTCGACGAGGAAGGCGCCGGTCGTGGCCTCGAGGGTGTGCGCGAGGCGCTCCTCGGGCCCCTCGGGCGGGTCGTCGAGCCGTTCGCTCCAGCGCACCGCGCCGTCGAGGTCGACGAGCGAGAGGGTCGTGTGGTGGTCGGCGACGTCGACCGCGAGCACGAGCGCCGCGCCGGCCGCGACGCGCACGCGCCCGAGCGGGCGGCCGCCCGCCGGGCCGACCGTGGCGTGCTCGACGAGGAGGCCCGCGTCGATCAGCGCGGCCGCGGCGCGGGAGACTGTCGCGATGCTGAGGCCGGTCGCCTCGGCGAGCTCGGCGCGGGACGACTCGCCGGCGGCGCGAGCGGCCGCGAGCACGGCGGCGCGGTTGCGGCGAGTCGTCGAGACGGAGCTCATGGCGACATCCTCGCACCCCTCGTCAGCGCGGATCGTCCTTGCGCTCGACCCGCGGATCCGGCAGGAGCGTCGAGACGACGGGCTTGTGGCGGGCGCGCGCCCACACGATGAAGCCCGCGACGGTGAACGCGCCGTAGAAGGCGTACATCCCGGCCGTCGCCCAATAGCCGGCGGCGACCAGCAGCGGCACGCCCACGAGGTCGACGGCGACCCAGATGAGCCAGAACTCCGTCCACCCGCGGGCCATCCCGTAGGTCGCCAGGAGCGATCCGACGAACGTCCACGCATCCGCCCACACGGGCTCGAACGAGCCGAGCGCGCGGAAGATCGGTGTGAGCGCGACCGTGCCGACGACCATCGCGACCGCGAGGCCGATGCGCTGCCGGCCGCTCGCCCAGCGCGGCACGATCGTGCCCTGCGGGCCGCGCGCCTGGCGCCACCGCACCCATCCGTAGATCGCGACGGCGATGAACATCACCTGCCTGCCGGCCTGGCCGAGCAGCGCGGGCAGCGTGTGCGACGGATCGAGGAGGGCGCCGAGGAAGACCGTCAGCAGCAGCAGGTTGCCGACGATGCCGACGGGCCACGCCCAGACGCGGCGCAGCATGCCGCCGAGCGCGCTCGCGAGGCCGAAGGCGTTGCCGACGACCTCGCGCAGCAGCAGCTCCTGGCCGCCGCCGACCGGGATCGTGGCGCCGTAGAGGTCGAAGAGCCAGGAAGCGGGGTCCATGCGTGGCTGCTCTCCTCGGTGGGCGTGAACCCGAGTTCACTCGCTTGCGCTCGTGACGGCGCTGGGCCGGAAGGCCCACTGGGCCTTCCGCGATCTCACGGCGTCAGATCGTGAAGCCCAGCTCACTCGCTTGCGCTCGTGACGGCGCTGGGCCGGAAGGCCCACTGGGCCTTCCGCGATCTGACGGCGTCAGATCGTGAAGCCCAGCTCACTCGCTTGCGCTCGTGACGGCGCTGGGCCGGAAGGCCCACCGGGCCTTCCGCGATCTGACGGCGTCAGATCGTGAAGCCCAGCGCCCTCATCATCTCGCGGCCGTCCTCCGTGATGCGCTCGGGGCCCCACGGCGGCATCCAGACCCAGTTGATGCGGAACCGCTCGACGACGCCGTCGAGCTTCTCGGCGATCTCGGTCTCGATCACGTCGGTGAGCGGGCAGCCGGCCGAGGTGAGCGTCATCGAGATGACGAGCGCATCCTGCTCGTCGTCCCACGCGAGGTCGTAGACGAGCCCGAGGTCGACGATGTTGACGTCGAGCTCCGGGTCGACGACGTCCTTGAGCGCCTCGGTCGCCTCGTCGAACTTCGCCGCGTCGACCTCGATCAGCGCCATCACACACCTGCCTTCAGGTACCGATCGTAGCCCTCCTCCTCGAGGCGGTGCGCGAGCTCGGGACCGCCCTGCTCGGCCACGCGCCCGTTGACGAACACGTGCACGTGGTCCGGCTCGATGTAGCGCAGGATGCGCGTGTAGTGCGTGATGAGGAGCACGCCGAGGCCCGTCTCGCCCTTGATGCGGTTGACGCCCTCGGAGACGACCCGCAGCGCGTCGACGTCGAGGCCGGAGTCGGTCTCGTCGAGCACCGCGAAGCGGGGGCGCAGGAGCTCCATCTGGAGGATCTCGTGGCGCTTCTTCTCGCCGCCCGAGAAGCCCTCGTTGACGTTGCGCTCGCCGAACGACGGGTCCATGCGCAGCTTCTCCATGGCGCCGCGCACGTCGCCGATCCACTGGCGCACGCGCGGTGCCTCGCCGTCGATCGCGGTCTTCGCGGTGCGGAGGAAGTTCGAGACCGTGACGCCGGGGATCTCCACCGGGTACTGCATCGCGAGGAAGAGGCCGGCGCGGGCCCGCTCGTCGACGCTCATCTCGAGGACGTCCTCGCCGTCGAGCGTGATCGAGCCGCCGTCGACCTCGTAGCGCGGGTGGCCCGCGATCGTGTACGCGAGGGTCGACTTGCCCGAGCCGTTGGGGCCCATCACCGCGTGGATCTCATCCGAGTTGATCGTGAGATCGACGCCGCGCAGGATCTCCTTCTTGCCCTGCTCGGTCTCGATCGAGACCCGCAGGTCCTTGATGTCCAGGACGCTCATCGTGCTTCCCTCTCTACGAATTCTGGGTCAATGGGTTCGCGACGTCGACGAGCACGTCGTCGCCGTCGATGGTCACGGGGAACACCGGCACCGGCTCGTACGCCGGCAGGTTGAGCGGCTTGCCGGTGCGCAGCGCGAACTGCGAGCCGTGCGCCCAGCACTCGATCGTGTCGTCCTCGACGAACCCCTCCGACAGCGAGATCTCGCCGTGGGTGCACGTGTCGCCGATGGCGTGGATCGTGCCGTCCGACTGCTTGACGATCGCGACCGCGATGCCGTCGAGCTCGACCTTCACGGCTGCGCTCACCGCGACGTCGTCGACGCCGCACGCGCGCTGTGCCGTCATGCCCCCGCCTTCGAGGCGGGCGCGAGGCCGGCGCCGCGGCGCAGCTCCTCCTCGATCGCCTCGGCGAGCCGCTCCTCGATCTCGGGCACGCCGATCTTCTGCACGATCTCCATGAGGAAGCCGATCACGACGAGGCGACGGGCCTCCTCCTCCTCGATGCCTCGCGACTCGAGGTAGAAGAGCTGCTCGTCGTCGAAGCGGCCGGTGGCGGATGCGTGCCCGGCGCCGGCGATGTCGCCGGTCTTGATCTCGAGGTTCGGGATGCTGTCGGCGCGGGCGCCGTCGGTCAGCACGAGGTTCTGGTTCTTCTCGTAGCTGTCGGTGCCCGTGGCGCCCTGCCCGATGAGCACATCGCCGATCCACACCGAGCGCGCGCCGGTGCCCTGGAGCGCGCCCTTGTAGAGCACGTCGCCGCGGGTCTCGACGCCCTCGTGGTGGAGGAACACCTGGCTCTCGATGTGCTGGCCGCTGTCCGAGAACGAGAGGCCGTACATCTCCCCCTCGGCGCGGTGGCCGGCGAGGCGCAGCGACGGGTTGACGCGCACGACACCGCCGCCGAACGAGACGACCATGTGCTTGAGGTAGGCGCCGTCGCCGACGACCGCCTGGTGGGCGGCCGCATGCACGGCGTCGTCCTCCCAGTCCTGCACCGACACGAGCGTGAGGCGCGCGCCGTCGCGGACGATGATCTCGACGTTCTGCGCGTACTGCGCCGAGCCCGAGTGGTGCAGCACGAGCGTGCCGACCGAGCCGGGCATCGCCTCGATGACGATGTGGGCGTTGCCGTGGCGGTCGGCGCCCGTGCCGTGCAGGCGAGCGATGATCGGCTCGGAGAGCTCGCGGCCCTCCGGCAGGCGCACGTGCAGCGCGTTCTCGCAGCGCTTCCACGCGATCGCGCTCACGACGTCCTCGGGGCGGAAGATCTCGCCGCGCGGCGCGGCGTCGTGCCCGCTCGACTCGACGAGCAGGCCCGCCGCCTCGAGCGCCGCGACGTCGTACTCGATCGCGTTCGTCTCGCCGGTCTCGGTCTCCTCGTCGACGAGCAGCGGCGCGAGGCGCTTCAGGTCGCTGAGGCGCCAGTTGACCTCGCGGCCGGTGGGCGTGCCGAAGTCGGCCGGGTCGAACGACGTGGGCCGCTCGGAGCGCGTCTGGATCGGGACGAAGCGCTCGGCGGTGGTCAGGTGGGCAGGAGTGGTCTCGGTGGCGGTCATGTCAGCCGACGGATCCTTCCATGCTCATCTCGATGAGCTTGTTGAGCTCGAGCGCGTACTCCATCGGCAGCTCGCGGGCGATCGGCTCGATGAAGCCGCGGACGATCATGGCCATCGCCTCGGTCTCCTCGAGGCCGCGGGACATGAGGTAGAACAGCTGCTCCTCGCTCACCTTCGACACGGTGGCCTCGTGCCCGAGCACCACGTCGTCGACGCGGATGTCGATCGCCGGGTAGGTGTCGGAGCGCGAGATCGTGTCGACGAGCAGCGCGTCGCAGACGACGCTGTTCGCCGAGTGGTGCGCGTTCGCATCCACGCGCACCTCGCCGCGGTAGCCCGAGCGGCCGCCCCCGCGCGCGATCGACTTCGAGACGATCGACGACGTCGTGTACGGCGCCATGTGGATCATCTTCGCGCCGGCGTCCTGGTGCTGGCCGGGGCCTGCGAACGCGACCGAGAGCGTCTCGCCCTTGGCGCGCTCGCCCACGAGGTAGATCGACGGGTACTTCATCGTCACCTTGGAGCCAATGTTGCCGTCGATCCACTCCATCGTCGCGCCCTCCTCGGCGATGGCGCGCTTCGTGACGAGGTTGTAGACGTTGTTCGACCAGTTCTGGATCGTCGTGTAGCGCACGCGGGCGTTCTTCTTCACGATGATCTCGACGACGGCCGAGTGCAGCGAGTCGCTCGAGTAGATCGGGGCCGTGCAGCCCTCGATGTAGTGCACGTACGAGCCCTCGTCGGCGATGATGAGCGTGCGCTCGAACTGGCCCATGTTCTCGGTGTTGATGCGGAAGTAGGCCTGCAGCGGGATCTCTACGTGGACGCCCTTCGGGACGTAGACGAACGAGCCGCCGGACCACACCGCCGTGTTGAGCGCCGCGAACTTGTTGTCGCCGGCCGGGATGACGGTGCCGAAGTACTCCTCGAAGAACTCGGGGTGCTCGCGCAGCGCCGTGTCGGTGTCCATGAAGATGACGCCCTGCCGCTCCAGGTCCTCCTGGATCTGGTGGTAGACGACCTCGGACTCGTACTGCGCGGCGACGCCCGCGACGAGCCTGGCGCGCTCGGCCTCGGGGATGCCGAGGCGGTCGTAGGTGTTCCGGATGTCCTCCGGCAGGTCCTCCCACGTCTGCGCCTGGCGCTCGGTCGAGCGCACGAAGTACTTGATGTTGTCGAAGTCGATGCCCGAGATGTCGGCACCCCACGTCGGCATCGGCTTGCGCTCGAACAGCTGGAGCCCCTTGAGGCGCCGCTCGAGCATCCAGTCGGACTCGCTCTTCAGCCGCGAGATGTCGCGCACGACCGCCTCGCTCAGGCCGCGCTTCGCAGTCGCACCGGCCTCGTCGGAGTCATGCCAGCCGAACTCGTACTGCCCCAAGCTCTCGAGCTCGGGCCGGTCGATCAGGACATCGGACATCGCTCCCCCTTTTCACGCATCTGTTGCAACCCGGCGGTGCTCCTCGGCATTCCGCGCGGCCTCCGCACCTCCGGCCGAGGCACGGTCGCGATCGGGCCATAATGGAGTGGCCGTCGCACATGCCTCACCGCGTTCAGCGGCACGGGGATTCGGAGCCGATGGGCTCCCCACGATCCTACCGCGACCGGCAGGAGAGGTGCATCTTGCTCACGCGCTCGCGCAGCCTGGTCGTCGCGGCCTGGATGACCCTGCTGTCGCAGATCATCATCGTCGGCACCGGCGGCGCCGTGCGGCTGACCGGTTCGGGGCTCGGCTGCTCCGAGTGGCCCAACTGCACCCCCGAGTCCTTCACGCCCGTGCCCGAGCAGGGCATCCACGGCCTCATCGAGTTCGGCAACCGCGTGTGGGGCGGCATCGTCGTCGTCGTCGCGGTCGTGATGCTCGTGCTCGCCATCCGCCGGCGCGCGGGGCGCCTCGTCGTGACGCTCGCCGCGCTCGTGCTCGGCCTCACGGTCGCCCAGGCGCTCATCGGCGCCGTGGTCGTGTGGATGCAGCTGCGGCCCGACACCGTCGGCGTGCACTTCCTGCTCTCGGTCGTGCTCGTCGCGCTCTCGGCCGTGCTCGCCTGGAAGGTCGTCGTCGGCCCGTCGGGGCCGCGCACCGCCCCGCGCTGGCAGTCGATCCTCGTGCACGCGATGACGCTCGCGCTCGCCGTCGTGGTGGTCGTGGGCGTGCTCACGACCGGCTCCGGGCCGCACGCGGGCGACGGCGGCGCGGCGCGCAACGGCCTCGACCCCGCGATCATGCAGCACGTGCACGCCGTGCCCGGCTACGTGCTGCTCGCGCTCGTGCTCGCGGTCGTCGTCGCGGCAGCGGCGCGCGGGCCCCGCCTGCACCTGCGCTGGTCCCTCGCGCTGCTCGGCATCGTGCTCGTGCAGATCCTCGTGGGCATCGTGCAGTCCAACACGGGCCTGCCCATCCTGCTCGTCGGCATCCACATGGTGCTCTCGGTCGTGACGACCGCGATCGGCGCGGCGGTCGTGCTGTCGCTGCGGCCCGCGCAGCGCGTCGGCGCGGGCACGGATGCGTCGGGCGCGGCGCCGCGCGCGCGGCGCGGTGCGAATGCGGTCGCCGCGGGCTGATGGCAGGATCGGGCGCATGACGAGCGCCCCCGACTCCCCCGCCGGAGCACGCCCGGAGGACGGCTCGCTCGGCGACGTGCGGCACGGCGCGCGCCTCGGCGTGCTCGACATCGGCTCGAACACCGTGCACCTGCTCATCGTCGACGTGCGGCTCGGCGGCCGCCCGGTGCCGCAGCGGTCGCACAAGCGCACGCTCCGCCTCATGCGCTACCTGCAGGAGGACGGCGCGATCAGCCGCGAGGGCGTCGACGCCCTCCTCGAGGCGATCGGCGAGTGCGCTGCCATCGCGCGCGAGGAGCAGCTCGACGACTTCGTCGTGATGGCGACGAGCGCGATCCGCGAGGCGACGAACGGCGAGGAGGTCGTCGCGCGCGTCGAGCGGAAGGCCGGCGTGACCCTCGACATCCTCTCCGGCCCCGACGAGGCCCGGCTGACGTTCCTCGCGGTGCGCCGCTGGTTCGGCTGGTCGGCCGGCCGCATCCTGCTGCTCGACATCGGCGGCGGCTCGCTCGAGATCGCGATGGGCCAGGACGAGGAGCCCGATGTCGCGCTCTCGGTGCCGCTCGGCGCCGGTCGCAGCACCGTCGGCTTCTTCCACGCCGATCCGCCGTCGGCGGTCGACCAGCGGGCGCTGCGCCTCTACGCGAAGGGCGTGCTCGACGACGCGGTCGCGCGCGTCAAGCCGCACGGCCGCCCCGACCACGTCATCGGCTCGTCGAAGACCATCCGCTCGCTCGCCCGCCTCGCCGGCAACGTGCTGCCGGGCGTCGGCGACGCCGACCGCGCGGTGCTGAGCCGTGCGCAGCTCGACGACTGGGTGCCGCGGCTCGCGAAGATGGATGCGCGCTCCCGCACCGCGCTCCCGGGCATCACGCCCGACCGCACGTTCCAGATCGTCGCGGGCGGCATCGTGCTGTCGGAGACGATGCGCGCGTTCGGCGTCAAGGAGCTCGACGTGAGCCCGTGGGCGCTCCGCGAGGGCCGCCTGCTGCAGATGCTCGACCGCGTCTGACGTCAGCCGTCGCGGTCAGCGCGACACGATCGAGACGACGGCCCAGATGAGCGCGGGGAGCGCCACGGCGGCGGCGACGCCCAGGACGACCCTGCCGACGAGCGTGCCGCGCGGCGATGAGCGCAGCGCGAGGAACCATGGCAGGAGGCGCGGGGCCGCGAGCACGACGAGCGCGCCGACGACCACGGGCAGCGCCGCCATGATCGCCGCGAGCGGCACGAGCGGCGCGGCCGCCACGATCGGCACCGCGAGCAGCAGCCACGTGCGCCACGTCGGTGATCGCAGCGCGCGGCTCACCCGTCCCGCGATCGCCGCGACCGCCGCGCCGTGGAGCACGACGAGGCCGCCGAGCACGAGCACCGAGAGCCAGCCCGGCCCGAGCAGGTCGAAGTCGAGGTTGTCGGCGCGCAGCGGGTCGAGGAACGGCGCGCCGAGCACGAGCAGCAGGCCGCCGTACGCGAGGCCCCCGAGCCGGCCCTGCGGCAGCCAGGGCGCGACGAGCAGGAACAGCGCGCCGGCGATGAGCGCGAGCGGCATCGCGCCGAAGACGACGAACGCCGCGGTGCCCTCGAGCGTGATCTCGCCGATGAGCGCCTGCCCCTCGGTGCGGCGCCCGCGCGACCCGTGCGACGTGATCGCGAGTAGCCGCATCGCCAGCCGTCCGCCGGCGCCCGCGACGAGCACCCCGGGGCCGACGACCGCGGCAGCGAGGAGCATGAGCCAGCGCCCGTAGTGCCCGAGCGCCGCGCGCCGGGACGGCGGCGCGCCGATCGGGGGCGCTGGCTCGAGCAGGCGCTCGCCGCCCCACGCGACGACCGCGGCGACGCCGGCGAGCAGGAGCACGGCGCACACGGCCATCAGGAGCATCGGGCCTCGACTCTGCAGGGGACGATGCGCGCGACTCTAGCGCCGCGGCGCGCGGCGTCCCGTCAGCGGCCGCTCAGGAGGCCGTCAGCCGAGGCTCAGCGAGCCAGAGCGGCAGCAGGACGTCAGAGCGGCAGCAGCGCGTCGACGCCCACCGCGAGGAAGACGAGCGTGAGGTACGTGTTCGACGCGTGGAAGACCCGCATCGCGCGCAGCTCGCGCACGCCCCGGATCGCGCGGCTGTAGAGCGCGTGCGCCTCGGCGACGAACCAGCCGCCCGCGAGGAGCGCGACGGCCGAGTACAGCAGTCCCATGCCGCCCACCGGGATCAGCAGGAGCGTGCACGCGAGCGACGCCCACGCGTACAGGATCACCTGGATGCCCACCATCGGCTTGCCGCGCAGCACGCCGAGCATCGGCACGTCGGCGGCCTCGTAGTCGTCGCGGTACTTCATCGACAGCGGCCAGTAGTGCGCCGGGGTCCAGAGGAAGACGAGGGTGAAGAGGATCCAGGCGGGCCAGTCGAGCGTGCCCGTGACGCCCGCCCAGCCGATCACGACCGGGAAGCATCCCGCGATGCCGCCCCACACGATGTTCTGCTCGGTGCGGCGCTTGAGCAGCATCGTGTAGATCAGCACGTAGAAGGCGATCGCCGCGACCGAGAGCGCCGCCGCGAGCCATGTCGCGAACACGCCGAGCACGACCGTCGAGACGACCGCCATGCTCCACGCGAACACGCGCGCCTCGGTCACCGACAGGGTGCCGGTGACGAGCGGGCGCTGCTGCGTGCGGTGCATCACGCGGTCGATGTCGCGATCGAGGATCATGTTGAACGCGTTCGCGCTGCCTGCGCTCAGGAAGCCGCCGACGAGCGTCGCGACGAGCGCGCCGATCGGCGGCACGCCGCCGGCCGCGAGGAACATCGTCGGGAGCGCGGTGACGAGCAGCAGCTCGATCACGCGCGGCTTCGTGAGCGCGACGTACGCCTTCGCCTTGACCGCGAGCCTCGTCCCCCGTCGCCCCGCATCCGTCGGCGTGCTGACGCCAGGAGTGGTCGCAGTGGACATGCAGGGAGATCCGATCAGGACGGGGCCGGCGAGGGGGCCGGAGGCCAGCCACCATCCTAGCCGACGTCCGCGGAGCGCATGCGGGAATCGCACCGGGGGCGGATGCGCTGCCTCACTATGCTGGACGGGTCGCATCCGTCCGCCCCGTCGCGGTCCCGCTGTGCGCGCGATCGCCCGAAGAAGGAGCCTCTTTGGCACTCGATTGGACCACCAACGACCAGCAGGCCGTCGACACAGCACGCGTGCTGGCCGCCGACGCCGTCGAGAAGGTCGGCAACGGCCACCCCGGCACCGCGATGAGCCTGGCGCCCGTCGCGCACCTGCTCTTCCAGAAGGTGATGGACCGCGACCCCGCCGACGAGCGGTGGCTCGGCCGCGACCGCTTCATCCTGTCGGTCGGGCACTCGTCGCTCACGCAGTACATCCAGCTGTACCTCACGGGGTCCGGCCTCGAGAAGCACGACATCGAGTCGCTGCGCACCTGGGGCTCGCTGACCCCCGGCCACCCCGAGTACGGGCACACGAAGGGCGTCGAGATCACGACCGGCCCGCTCGGCCAGGGGCTCGCCTCGGCCGTCGGCTTCGCGTACGCGCAGCGCTTCGAGCGCCAGCTGCTCGACCCCGACACCCCGGACGGCGAGAGCCCGTTCGACCACTACACCTACGTGATCGCCGGCGACGGCGACCTGCAGGAGGGCGTCACGAGCGAGGCCGGCTCGCTCGCGGGCCACCAGCAGCTCGGCCGCCTCATCGCGATCTACGACTCCAACGCGATCTCGATCGAGGACGACGTCGACATCGCGTTCACCGAGGACGTCCAGGCGCGCTACGAGGCGTACGGCTGGCAGGTGCTCGAGGTCTCGTGGCGCAAGGGCGACGGCCCCCTCGGCTCGGAGTACGTCGAGGACGTCGAGGCGCTCCACGCGGCGATCGAGCAGGGCAAGGCCGAGACCGCGAGGCCCACCCTCATCGTGCTCAAGACGATCATCGGCTGGCCGGCGCCGAACAAGCAGGGCACGGGCAAGATCCACGGCTCGAAGCTCGGCGCCGACGAGGTCGCGGCCGTCAAGGAGGTGCTCGGCTTCGACCCCGAGCAGACCTTCCAGGTCGACGACGCCGTCATCGCGTACACGCGCCGCAACGCGCAGGAGCGCGCCGCGGAGGCGCGCGGTGCGTGGCAGGAGCGCTTCGACGCTTGGGCCGCCGCGAACCCCGAGCGCAAGGCGCTGCTCGACCGCCTCCTCTCGGGCGCGCTGCCCGAGGGCGTGGAGGACGCGCTGCCCGTGTTCGAGGCCGGCACCGAGGTCTCGACCCGCGCGGCGTCCGGCAAGGCGCTCAACGCGCTCGCCGACGTCGTGCCCGAGCTCTGGGGCGGCTCGGCCGACCTCGCCGAGTCGAACAACACGACGCTCGAGGGCAAGGGGTCGTTCGCCCCGGCCGAGCACGGCACGAAGGCGTGGCCCGACGCATCCGCCGCCGGCCGCACGATGCACTTCGGCATCCGCGAGCACGCCATGGCCGCGATCCTGAACGGCATCGTGCTGCACGGGCCGACGCGCCCCTACGGCGGCACGTTCCTGATCTTCAGCGACTACCAGCGCCCGGCGCTGCGGCTCGCGGCGCTCATGGGCGTGCACCCCGTCCACGTGTGGACGCACGACTCCGTCGCGCTCGGCGAGGACGGCCCGACGCACCAGCCGATCGAGCAGCTCGCGACGCTCCGCGCGATCCCGGGCTTCGAGATCGTGCGCCCCTCCGACGCGAACGAGACCGCGTGGGCGTGGAAGACGATCCTCGAGCGCCGCGACCGGCCGGTCGGCATCGCCCTCACCCGCCAGAACATCCCGGTGCTCGAGCGCGGCGATGGCGACGCGACGGGCGACACGCTCGCCCACGCGTCGAACGTGGCCAAGGGCGCCTACGTGCTCGCCGAGGCCGACGGCGGCACGCCCGACGTGCTGCTCATCGCGACGGGCTCCGAGGTGCAGCTCGCGCTCGCCGCGCGCGAGCAGCTGCGCGCCGACGGCATCGCCGCCCGCGTCGTCGCGGCGCCGTCGCTCGAGTGGTTCGCCGAGCAGTCCGACGAGTACCGCGAGTCGGTGCTCCCGGCCGCCGTGCGCGCGCGCGTCTCGGTCGAGGCCGGCTCGGCGCTCTCGTGGCACGGGATCGTCGGCGACGCCGGCCGATCGGTCGCGATCGACCACTTCGGCGCGAGCGCCGACTGGCAGACGCTCTTCCGCGAGTTCGGCTTCACGGCGGAGGCCGTGGTCGAGGCGGCTCGCGCATCCATCGAGGCGGCCCGCTGAGCGGGCCGGGCAGGAGGCAGAGAATGAACGAGAACACCCGGGCCCTGAGCGACGCCGGCGTCAGCATCTGGCTCGACGACCTGTCGCGGCAGCGCATCACGAGCGGCAACCTCGCCGAGCTCATCGCCGAGCGGGACGTCGTGGGCGTCACGACGAACCCGACGATCTTCGCCAACGCGATCGCCGCCGGGGAGTCCTACGAGGCCGCGGTGCAGGAGCTCGCGGCGAGCGGCGCGGAGGTCGACGAGGTCATCACGGCCCTCACGACCGAGGACGTCGCGCAGGCGTGCGATCTCTTCGCCGACGTCTACGCATCCACCGGCGGCGTCGACGGCCGCGTCTCGATCGAGGTCGAGCCGGGCCTCGCCCGCGACACCGAGGGCACGATCGCGCAGGCCGCGATGCTGCACGAGCGCGTCGGCCGCGAGAACGTGCTCATCAAGATCCCCGCGACCCAGGAGGGCCTCGAGGCGATCGCGGCGACGACGGCGGCGGGCATGAGCGTCAACGTGACGCTCATCTTCTCGCTCGACCGGTACCGCGACGTCATCAACGCCTACCTCACGGGGCTCGAGCGGGCGCAGCAGGCGGGGCACGACCTCTCGAAGATCCACTCGGTCGCGTCGTTCTTCGTCTCGCGCGTCGACACCGAGATCGACAAGCGGCTCGACGCGATCGGCACCGAGGAGGCGACGGCGCTGCGGGGCAAGGCGGGCATCGCCAACGCGCGCCTCGCGTACCGCGTGTGGCTCGAGGCGTTCAGCACCGAGCGCGCGCTCACGCTGCTCGAGGCCGGTGCCAACACGCAGCGCCCGCTGTGGGCGTCGACAGGGGTCAAGGACCCGGCGCTGCCCGACACGCTCTACGTCACCGAGCTCGTCGCGCCGCAGACGGTCAACACGATGCCCGAGAAGACGCTCGAGGCGGTCGCCGACCACGGCCGGATCGCCGGCGACGCCATCGCCGGCACGTTCGAGGAGGCCGAGGCCGTGCTCGACGCGCTCGAGGCCGTCGGCGTCTCCTACACCGAGGTCGTCGAGCTGCTCGAGACCGAGGGCCTCGAGAAGTTCGACGCCTCCTGGGGCGAGCTCGTCCAGACCGTGCGCGAGCACATGAGCCCCGCGGGAGCCCAGGCATGACGTTCATCATCGCGGCCTCCGGGGCCGCCGCCGAGGCGATCGACCGCGTCGTGCCGCAGCTCGTCGCCGACGGCGTCGCGGGGCGGCTCGTCGCCGGCGACGCGACGCTCTGGGGCGAGGCCGCCGAGGCCGAGGCCTCGATCCGGCTCGGCTGGGTCGAGGCTGCCGCGGGCTCGCGCGGGCTCGTCGACGACGTCGAGGCGCTCCGCAGGCAGCTGCGCGAGCGCGGCGTCGACCGCATCGCCCTCGCGGGCATGGGCGGCTCGTCGCTCGCGCCCGAGGTGATCACGCGCACCGAGGGCGTCGACCTCACGGTGCTCGACTCGACCGACCCCGACCAGGTGCGCCGCGCGCTCCGCGACGGGCTCGACCGCACCGCGCTCGTCGTCTCCTCGAAGTCGGGCTCGACGCTCGAGACCGACAGCCAGCGGCGCGCCTTCGAGGCGGCGTACCGCGACGCGGGCATCGACCCCGCCGAGCGGATCATCGTCGTCACCGACCCCGGCTCGCCGCTCGACGCCGACGCCCGCCGCGCGGGCTACCGCGTCTTCAACGCCGACCCCAACGTCGGCGGCCGCTACTCGGCGCTCACCGCGTTCGGCATCGTGCCGTCGGCGCTCGCCGGCGTCGACGTGCGCGAGCTCATCGACGAGGCGATCGCCGTGCTGCCGGAGATCAGCGAGGATGCCGAGCACAACCCGGGCCTGCGGCTCGCGGCGGCGATCGCGGGCACGCGGCCGCTGCGCGACAAGACGGGCATCGTCGCCGACGGCACGCACATCGTGGGCCTCGGCGACTGGGCCGAGCAGCTCATCGCCGAGTCGACCGGCAAGGAGGGCCTCGGCCTGCTGCCGATCGTGCTCGAGAAGCGAGCGCCCGAGCTCTCCGCAGGTCTCGACGACCTGCAGGTCGTGCGGCTCGTGGGCTCGGCCCGCGACGCGCGCGAGGTCGCCGAGGGCGAGGTCGAGGTCGCGGGCACGCTCGGCGCGCAGCTGCTCGTGTGGGAGTTCGCGGTCGCCGTCGCGGGCCGCCTCCTCGGCATCAACCCGTTCGACCAGCCCGACGTCGAGTCGGCCAAGGTCGCGGCGCGCGGTCTGCTCGACTCGCTCGAGCCCGCCGCTGCGCCCGTGGCGACGGATGCGGGCATCGAGGTGCGCGGCACCGACGGCGTCGCGCTCGACACGGTCGACGCATCCATCGACGCCCTCCTCGCCCAGCTGGGCGAGGGCGGCTACCTCGCGATCCACGCCTACCTCGACCGGATCGGGCAGCCGCGCTTCGAGCGCCTGCGCGCGGCGTTCGCCGCTCGCACCGGCCGGCCGGTGACGTTCGGCTGGGGACCGCGCTTCCTGCACTCGACCGGGCAGTACCACAAGGGCGGCACGCCGAACGGCGTCTTCCTGCAGCTGCTCGGCCAGCCGCACGAGGACCTCGCGATCCCGGGCCGCCCGTTCACGTTCGGCCAGCTGATCCAGGCGCAGGCGTCCGGCGACGCGAGCGTGCTCGCCGAGCACGGCCGCCCCGTGCTGACGCTCACGCTCGACGACCTCGACGAGGGCCTCGACCGGCTCCTCGCCGCCGCATCGCGATGACCGGCACCTCGACCGGGGCCGCGCAGCCGGCCCCGGTCGCGGGCGCGGGCGCGGGTGCGGTGATCGCGGCCGGCAGCAACCCGCTGCGCGACCCGAGCGACCAGCGCCTCACGCGCATCCCCGGACCCAACGCGATGACGTTCTTCGGCGTCACGGGCGACCTCGCGCGCAAGAAGCTGCTGCCGGCGGTCTACGACCTCGCCAACCGGGGCCTGCTGCCGCCGGGCTTCGGGCTCGTCGGCTTCGGCCGCCGCGACTGGAGCCACGAGCAGTTCGCCGACGTCGTGCGCGAGGCGGTGCAGCAGCACGCCCGCACCTCGTTCCGCGAGTCGGTGTGGCGGCAGCTCGCCGAGGGCATCCGGTTCGTGCAGGGCGACTTCGACGACGACGCGGCCTTCGACCGGCTCGCCGAGGTGCTCGCCGAGCTCGACCGCACGCGCGGCACGATGGGCAACCACGCCTTCTACCTGTCGATCCCGCCGAACGCCTTCCCGCTCGTGACCCAGCAGCTCAAGCGCTCCGGGCTCGCCGAGGGCGACGGCGACCGCTGGCGCCGCGTGGTGATCGAGAAGCCGTTCGGCCACGACCTCGCCTCCGCGCGCGAGCTCAACGACGTCGTCGAGTCGGTCTTCCCCGCCGACAGCGTCTTCCGCATCGACCACTACCTCGGCAAGGAGACGGTGCAGAACATCCTCGCGCTGCGCTTCGCGAACGCGCTGTGGGAGCCGATCTGGAACGCCAACCACATCGACCACGTCCAGATCACGATGGCCGAGGACATCGGCGTCGGCGGCCGCGCCGGCTACTACGACGGCATCGGCGCCGCGCGCGACGTGATCCAGAACCACCTGCTGCAGCTCTTCGCCCTCACGGCGATGGAGGAGCCGGTGTCGTTCGACGCCGCCGACCTGCGGGTCGAGAAGGAGAAGGTGCTGCGCGCCGCGCGCGTGCCGCTCCCCCTCGAGCACTCGACGGCCCGCGGGCAGTACGGCGGCGGCTGGCACGGCGGCGGGCAGGTGCTCGGCTTCCTCGACGAGGAGGGCATGCGCCCCGACTCCGCGACCGAGACCTATGCGGCGATCAAGCTCGAGGTCGACACGCGCCGCTGGTCGGGCGTGCCGTTCTACCTGCGCGCCGGCAAGCGGCTCGGGCGCCGCGTCACCGAGATCGCGATCGTCTTCAAGCGCGCGTCGCAGTACCTCTTCGAGGCCTCCGACCTGCGCACCATGAGCGAGAACGCGCTCGTGATCCGCGTGCAGCCCGACGAGGGCGTCTCGATGCGCTTCGGCTCGAAGGTGCCGGGCCCCGGCATGCACGTGCGCGACGTGACGATGGACTTCGGCTACGGCCACGCCTTCACCGAGGAGAGCCCCGAGGCGTACGAGCGGCTCATCCTCGACGTGCTGCTCGGCGACCCGCCGCTCTTCCCCCGCCACGAGGAGGTCGAGCTCTCCTGGAGGATCCTCGACCCGATCGAGGAGCACTGGGAGGCCGAGGGCGGCCCCGTCGAGCAGTACCAGCCCGGATCGTGGGGCCCGCGCAGCGCCCACGAGCTGCTCGCGCGCGACGGCAGGCACTGGAGGCGCCCGTGATCATCCGACTCTCCCGCACCACGACCGCTGAGGTGCAGCGGCGCATGCTCGAGATCCGCGAGGAGGGCGGCGTCGTCGCGCTCGGCCGCGTGCTGACGCTCGTCGTCCACACGCAGATCGGGCACGAGGAGGAGGCGATCCGGGCGGCCAACCAGGCCTCTCGCGAGCACCCGATGCGCGTGCTGGTCGTCTCCCGCAACCCCGATCACATCAACGCCCGCGAGGAGGCGCGGCTCGACGCCGAGCTGCGCGTGGGCGCCGACGCGGGCGCGAGCGAGGTCGTGCTGCTGCAGTGCTACGGCGAGCTCGGCTCGCACCTGCTCGGCATCGTGCAGGGGCTGCTGCTGCCCGACGCGCCGGTCGTGGCCTGGTGGCCGACGTTCATGCCCGAGACGCCCTCGGCGTCGCAGCTCGGGCAGATCTCGCAGCGCCGCATCACCGATTCCGGCAAGCAGGCGGATCCGCACGCGGCGATCCTCACGCTCGCCGGCTGCTACACGCCGGGCGACACCGACCTCGCGTGGACGCGGCTGACGAACTGGCGGGCGCACCTCGCGGCGCTGCTCGACCAGCCGCCGTACGAGCCGGTGAGCTCGGTCGCGGTAAGCGGCGACCTGGCCAACCCGAGCGTGCACCTCATGGCGGCGTGGCTGCGGCTGCGCCTGCAGGTGCCGGTCGAGAAGCTCGAGGCCGGCGACACCCCGACCGGCTCGAGCGGCCTGCACGCGGTGCAGCTGCGGCGCACGAGCGGCGACTCGTCTCTCACGCGCGTGCGCGACTCGGTCGGCGTGCTCGAGCAGCCCGGCCAGCCGGCGCACCACGTGGCGCTGTCGACGCGCGCGCTCCAGGATCAGCTCGCCGAGGAGCTGCGGAAGCTCGATCCCGACGACATGTACCGTCAGGTGCTGCAGTCGATCGCAGAGGAGCCGAGATGACCGTCATCGTCCACCCCGACCGCGCGAGCCTCGTCGGGCAGACCGCCGACCGGCTCGCCGCGCTGCTGGCCGAGCTCACCGAGGCCCAGGGCAGGGCGACGATCGCCCTGACGGGCGGCTCGGTCGGCATCGAGCTGCTCGCCGCGCTCGCCGACCGCGCTGTCGACTGGGAGCGCGTGCACGTGACGTGGAGCGACGAGCGCTTCGTGCCGGCCGACTCCCCCGACCGCAACGCCCGGCAGGCGCGCGAGGCGCTGCTCGACCGCGTGCCGATCCCCGCGGGCAACGTGCACGAGCTGCCCGCCGCCGCCGGTCCTGGCGTCGGTGACGCCGGCCTCGACGACGCCGCCGCGGCGGCGAGCGCGATGCTCGCGGAGCTCGGGCAGATCGACCTGACGCTCCTCGGCATGGGGCCGGATGCGCACATCGCGTCGCTCTTCCCGGGCCACCCGGGCGTGCACGAGCCGGGCGTCGGGGTCATCGCCGTGCGCGACTCCCCCAAGCCCCCGCCCGAGCGCATCAGCTTCACCGTCGGTGCGATCACCGCCTCGGACCGCGTCTGGCTCGTCGTCGCCGGCGGCGACAAGGCCGAGGCCGTCTCGCTCGTGCGCGGCGGCGCGGCGCCGGAGGCGGCACCCGCGGTCACCGCAGCGGGCCGCCGCGAGACGCTCATGCTGCTCGACGCCGAAGCGGCCGCCCTCCTGGAGGAGGACGGCCGCTAGCGGCTCGGTCGGGGTCGCCTCAGCCGCGGCCCTCGGCGGAGCGCAGCTTCTGCAGCGCCTCCTCGAGCAGCTCGGCGGCCTCCTCGGGCGTGCGGCGCTCCTTCACGTACGCGAGGTGCGTCTTGTACGGCTCGTTCTTCGCCACCTGCGGCGGGTTGTCCTTGTCGCGGCCGGCCGGCAGACCGGTCGACGGCGAGTCGATGACCTCGGGGATCTCATCCTCGGGCAGGTCGGCCGCGAAGTAGCGGACCGTCTCGTTGCCCATCGCGTCCCAGTACGAGACCGCCACGCGCTCGGCGTGGAAGCCGCGGTCCTGCTCGCCCATGGGGCCCGCGCCGACGCGCGAGCCGCGGATCGCACTGCCTCCCGACGCCATCAGAGGCTCGCGAACTTCGTGATGAGGCCGAGCACGACGATCGAGGCGACCCATGCGAGGCTCACGACGACCGTGATCGTGTTGAGGTTGCGCTCAGCGACACCCGACGAGCCGATCGACGAGCCGACGCCGCCGCCGAACATGTCGCTCAGGCCGCCGCCGCGACCCTTGTGCAGCAGGATGAACAGCGTCAGCAGCACCGACGTGATGCCGAGGATCACCTGCATGATGATCTGGAGAATCTCCACAGGGCTCTCTTTCCGAATGCGGGCACGACCGAACAGGGCCGTGCGGAGTGCAACGTCCATCCTACCGCAGGTCTTCCCCGCGGCTGCGGAGGTCAGGTACCGACGTGCTGGCGGAAGCGGGCGATCGCCGCGAACTCCGCCGCGTCGAGGCTCGCGCCGCCCACGAGGGCGCCGTCGATGTCGGCCTCGCGCATGAAGCCGGCGATGTTGCCCGACTTGACGCTGCCGCCGTACAGGATCCGGGTCGCCGCCGCAGCCTCGTCGCCGCGCACCTCGGCGAGCACCCGCCGCAGCGCCTGGCACACCTGCTGCGCCTGCTCGCTCGTGGCAGCCTGGCCGGAGCCGATCGCCCAGACCGGCTCGTAGGCGACGACGATCTCGCCCGCCTCGGGGAGCTCGGCGAGCACGTCGCGCAGCTGCTGCACGGGCACGGCGCTCGCGCCGTGCTGCTCGAGGTCCTCGGCCGTCTCCCCCACGCAGATCACCGGCGTGACCCCGTGCCGCATGGCGGCGGCGGCCTTCTTGCCGATGAGCGCATCCGTCTCGCCGTGGTCCTGCCGGCGCTCGGAGTGCCCGACGATCGCGTACGAGCACTCGAGCTTCGCGAGCATCGCCGCCGACACCTCGCCGGTGTGGGCGCCCGAGTCGTGCTGCGAGACGTCCTGCGCGCCGAAGCGCAGCTCGAAGCGCTCGGCGGAGATGAGGGTCTGCACGCTGCGCAGGTCGGTGAACGGCGGGAAGACCGCCACCTCGACCTGCGAGTGGTCGTGCTTGCCGTCCTGCAGGGTCCACGCGAGCTTCTGCACGAGCGCGATCGCCTGCAGGTGATCCTGGTTGAGCTTCCAGTTGCCCGCGATGAGCGGGATGCGGTCTGCCATCAGTGTCCTTCCCAGCCGAGTGCCTCGAGTCCCGGCAGCCGTGCGCCCTCGAGGAACTCGAGGCTCGCGCCGCCGCCGGTGGAGATGTGCCCGAAGTCGTCGTCGGCGAAGCCGAGCTGGCGCACGGCGGCCGCGGAGTCGCCGCCGCCCACCACCGCGAGGCCGTCGACCTCGGTGAGCGCCTGCGCGACCGAGCGCGTGCCGGCCGCGAACGCCGGCATCTCGAACACGCCCATCGGGCCGTTCCAGAAGACGGTGCGCGCGTCGCGGATCGCGTCCGCGAACGCTGCGGCGGAGGCCGGGCCGATGTCGAGGCCGATGCCGGAGGCGCCGAAGCGCGACGACTCGATCGCGTCGGCCGCGACCGTCTCGTGCTCGGCGTCGGCGTCGAACGCGGCCGCGACGACGACGTCGGTCGGCAGCAGCAGCTGCACGCCCAGCTCGTCGGCGCGCTGCAGGTAGCCGCGCACCCGCTCGAGCTGGTCCTCCTCGAGGAGGCTCGCGGCGACGCCGTGGCCCTGCGCGGCGAGGAACGTGAAGAGCATGCCGCCGCCGATGAGCAGGCGGTCGACGCGCGGCAGCAGGTGCTCGATGACGCCGAGCTTGTCGCTCACCTTGGAGCCGCCGAGCACGACGGCGTAGGGGCGCTCGGGCGTCTCGGTCAGGCGGGAGAGCACGTCGAGCTCGCGCTCGACGAGCAGGCCCGCGGCGCTCGGGAGCGCCGCGGCCACCTCGAACACGCTCGCCTGCTCGCGGTGGACGACGCCGAAGCCGTCGGAGACGAACGCGTCGGCGCCGGCGGCGAGCTCGGCGGCGAACGCCTCGCGCTCCGCGGCGTCCTTGCTCGTCTCGCGGGGGTCGAAGCGCAGGTTCTCGAGCAGCGCGAGCTGCCCGTCCTGCAGCGCGGCGCGCACGCGTGCCGCGTCGTCGCCGACGGTGTCGGTCGCGAACGCGACCTCGGCGCCGAGCAGCTCGCCGAGCCGCTCCGCGACGGGCGCGAGCGAGTACTGCGCCTCGGGCGCGCCCTTCGGGCGGCCGAGGTGCGACATCGCCACCACCTTCGCGCCCTGCTCGAGCAGGGCGCGAAGGGTGGGCAGCGAGGCGACGATCCGCCCCTCGTCGGTGATGCGCGCATCCTGCAGCGGCACGTTGAAGTCGCAGCGGATGAGGACGGTCTTCCCGGCGAGGTCGCCGAGCGAGTCGAGGGTGCGGATCGCCATCGGGATCAGAGCTTCGCGCCGACGTGCGCCGCGAGGTCGACGAGGCGGCAGGAGTAGCCCCACTCGTTGTCGTACCACGACGAGATCTTCACCTGGTCGCCCATCACGCGGGTCAGGCCCGAGTCGAAGATCGACGAGTGCGGGTTGCCGACGATGTCGGCCGAGACGATCTCGTCCTCCGTGTACTGCAGGAAGCCCTTGAGCGGACCCGACTCGGCGGCTGCGCGGTAGGCGGCGTTCACCTCGTCGACCGTGAGTCCGTCGCGGGTCGTGACGGTGAGGTCGGTGATCGAGCCCGTCGGCGTCGGCACCCGCAGCGCGTAGCCGTCGAGCAGGCCGTTGAGCTCGGGCAGCACGAGGCCGATCGCCTTCGCGGCGCCGGTCGAGGTCGGGATGATCGACAGCGCGGCCGCGCGGGCGCGGCGCAGGTCGCTGTGGGGCCCGTCCTGCAGGTTCTGGTCCGCCGTGTAGGCGTGCACGGTCGTCATGAGGCCGCGCTCGATGCCGAACGACTCGTGGAACACCTTCGCGAGCGGCGCGAGGCAGTTCGTGGTGCACGACGCGTTCGAGATGACGTGGTCGGTCTCGGGGTCGTAGTCCTCGTGGTTGACGCCCATCACGAACGTCGGGGCCGGGCCCTTCGCGGGAGCGGAGAGGATGACCTTCTTCGCGCCGGCCTCGAGGTGCGCCGAGGCGGCGTCGACCTTCGTGAAGCGGCCGGTCGACTCGATGACGACGTCGACGTCGAGCTCGCCCCACGGGAGCTTGCTCGGGTCCTTCTCCTCGAGGGCGCGGAACTGGTCGTCGCCGACGCTGATCGTGCCCTCGTCGAACGTGACGGGCGCGTCGATCACGCCCGCGACCGAGTCGTACTTGAGCAGGTGGGCGAGCGTCTTGTTGTCGGTGAGATCGTTGACCGCGACGATGTCGATGTCAGCGCCCTGGGCAAGCGCTGCACGGACGAAGTTGCGGCCGATCCGACCGAAGCCGTTGATGGCTACCTTCAGAGTCATGGGATGGTCTTCCTGACTGTCGGGATGGAAGGGCCCCGGGCGCGGTGCCCGGGGCCCCGGTCACATGGTGACGGTGGTCAGCGGGTGATGAGCCCCGCGGTCTGCGCCTTCGCCGCGTCGAAGCGGGCCTGGGCGTCCTGCCAGTTGACGATGTTCCAGAACGCCTTGACGTAGTCGGCCTTGACGTTGAGGTAGTCGAGGTAGAACGCGTGCTCCCACATGTCGAGCATGAGGATGGGGTGCGCGCCGACGGGCACGTTGCCCTGCTGGTCGAAGAGCTGGAACACGTTGAGGCGCGCAGCGATCGAGTCCCAAGCGAGCACCGACCAGCCGGAGCCCTGGATGCCCGTCGCGTTCGCCGTGAAGTGCGCCTTGAACTTCGCGAAGTCGCCGAAGAACTCGCCGATCGCGGCCTGCAGCTCGCCCTCGGGCTCGCCGCCGCCGTCGCCCGAGAGGTTGTTCCAGAAGACGGTGTGGTTGGTGTGCCCGCCGAGGTTGAACGCGAGGTCCTTCTCGAGCTTGTTCACGTTCGCGAAGTCGTCGGCGTCGCGAGCGGCCTGCAGCTTCTCGAGCGCGGTGTTCGCGCCGTCGACGTACGCCTTGTGGTGCTTGTCGTGGTGCAGCTCCATGATCTTGGCGGAGATGTGGGGCTCGAGCGCTGCGTAGTCGTACGGCAGCTCGGGAAGGGTGTAGACGGCCATGGCTGGCTCTCCTCTCTCGCGCGGAACGCGCCGATTGGTCGCTTCGATCCTATCCACGGCGACCTCCGCCGAGGCTGGTCGCTCAGACGTCGATGTCCTCCGGGACCGCGGCCTCGGTGCTGGGGATCCCGCGGTCCTGCGCGGCGCGGTCGGCCATCGCGAGCAGGCGGCGGATGCGGCCGGCGACGGCGTCCTTCGTCATCGTCGGCTGGGCGAGGTGGCCGAGCTCGTCGAGGCTCGCATCGCGGTGCTCGAGGCGGAGCCTCCCGGCGTACGCGAGGTGCTCGGGCACCTCCGGCCCGAGGATCTCGAGGGCGCGCTCGATGCGGGCGCACGCGGCCACGGCGGCCTGGGCGCTGCGCCGCAGGTTGGCGTCGTCGAAGTTGACGAGCCGGTTGGCGGTCGCGCGCACCTCGCGGCGCTGCCGCAGCTCGGCCCACGCCTGCACCGTCTCGTGGGCGCCCATGGTCGTGAGCATGCGCGAGATGGGCTCGCCCTCGCGGATCACGACGCGGTGCGCGCCGCGCACCTCGCGCGACTTCGCGGGCACGCCGAGCCGGCTGGCCGCGCCGACGAGGGCCATCGCGGCCTCGTTGCCCGGGCAGACGACCTCGAGCGCCGCCGAGCGCCCCGGGTCCGAGAGCGAGCCGTTCGCGAGGAACGCGCCCCGCCAGATGCCGGCGAGGTCCTCGAGCGAGCCGGTCGTGACCTTGTTCGGCAGGCCGCGCACGGGCCGGCGCCGCGCATCCATGAGCCCGGTCTGCCGCGCGAGCGTCTCGCCCTCGGCGATGACGCGCACGAGGTACGCGCCGCTCTGGCGGTTCGAGCCCGAGGAGATCTTCGCGATCTCGGCGCGCACGCCGTAGAGCTCGAGGATGCTCCGCGCGAGTCGCCGCGCGGCCGCGGCGGAGTCGAGCTCGCTCTCGACCGCGACGCGGTTCGAGATCACGTGCAGGCCCCCGGCGAAGCGCAGCAGCGTCGCCACCTCTGCCGCCTTCGTCTGGGGTCGCGTCACGCGCACCCGCGCGAGCTCCTCCTTGACGTCGTCGGTCAGTGCCACGCCAGCTCCTCTCGTCATTCGCGCCCCAGATCCCGGTGCTTCACCGCGACGCGCAGGCCGGGGGTGCCGTTGAGGCGCCCCGCCAGGTGCTCGGCCATCGCGACCGAGCGGTGCTTGCCACCGGTGCACCCTACGCCCAGGACGGCGTGCAGCTTGTTCTCGCGGGCGAAACCCGCGAGCACGGGCCCCAGCGCCTCGATGTAGCGATCGGCGAACTCGGCCGCGCCCTCCTGCTGCAGCACGTAGTCGCGCACGACGGCCTCGGTGCCGTCGTGGCCGCGCAGCTCGGGCATCCAGAAGGGGTTCGGGAGGAAGCGCATGTCGGCGATGAGGTCGGCGTCGACCGGCAGCCCGTACTTGAAGCCGAAGCTCATCACCGTGAGCGTCACCTCGAGCTCGCCCCCGGGCGCGAAGCGCTCCCCCACGCGGGTGGTGAGCTGGTGCGGGTTGAGCCCCGTGGTGTCGAGCAGGTCGTCGGCCATGCCGCGCAACGACTCGAGGCGCGTGCGCTCCATGCGGATGCCGTCGAGGATCGTGCCGTCGCCCTGTAGCGGGTGCGGGCGGCGCACCTGCTCGTAGCGGCGCACGAGCTCGGCGTCGCTCGCCTCGAGGAAGAGCACGCGCACCTGGTGCTCGGCGCGGAGCATCTCGACGAAGCGGCGCGCGTCGTCGAAGAGGGCGCCGCCGCGGACGTCGACGACGATGGCGAGCTTCGGCTCGGTGCTCGCGTTCCCCGCCGCCGTGCGCACGAGCGCCCGGAGCATCGTCGGAGGCAGGTTGTCGACGACGAACCAGCCGAGATCCTCCAGCGCGTTGGCGACGGTCGTGCGGCCCGCACCGGACATCCCGGTGATGATGACGATCTCTCTGGCGTTCACGACTGCGATCCCTGTCCCTCGGCTGGTGCGCCCATCGTATCGGCGCCCAGTCGTCGCGCGACGGCCTGTGCGAGCGCCGGCCCGATGCCGGGCACCTCCGCGAGCTCCTCCGGGGCGGCGGCGCGCACGCGCTTCGCGGAGCCGAAGTGCCGCAGCAGCGCGCGCACGCGCGCCGGCCCGAGGCCCGGGATGCCGCTCAGCTGCGACTCGATCGCGCTCGAGCGCTTGACGCGCTGGTAGCTGATCGCCACCCGGTGGGCCTCGTCGCGCAGCCGCTGCACGAGGTAGAGGGCCTCGCTCGTGCGCGGCAGGATCACCGGGTACTCGTCGTCGGGGAGCCAGAGCTCCTCGAGCCGCTTCGCGATGCCGGCGAGCGCGATGCCGCGCACGCCCGCCTCGTCGAGCGCCCGCTTCGCCGCCTGCACCTGCGGCCGTCCGCCGTCGACGAGCAGCAACTGGGGCGTATAGGCGAATCGGGTGCCGGAGTCCTCGGGGTCTCCCTCGACGATGTACCGCGCCCGCCGGGTGATCACCTGGTGGATGGAGTCGGTGTCGTCGGTCGTCTGCGCGATCGCGAACTTGCGGTACTGGTCCTTGCGCGGCAGGCCGTCCTCGAAGACGACCATCGAGGCGACCACGCCCGTGCCGCCGAGGTGCGAGACGTCGAAGCACTCGATGCGCAGCGGCGCCTCGGCCATGCCGAGCGCCTCCTGCAGGTCGGCGAGGGCCTGCGAGCGCGTGACGTAGTCGCTCGTGCGCTTCGTGCGCGCGACCTGCAGCGCGTGCGCGGCGTTCACCGTCGCCGAGTCGGCGAGCTTGCGCTTCTCCCCGCGCTGCGGCACCCGCACGACGACGCGGCCCGGGAGGCCGTGCTCGCCTCGGCGCTCGGTGAGCCACGTCTCGACCTCGTGCACCGAGTCCGGCTGGCGCGGCAGCAGCACCTCGCGGGCCGGCGGATCGCCCGCCTCGTAGGCGATGCGCATGATCTGCGTGGCGAGCTCGCCGTCGGTGAGATCGATCTCGGTGTCGACGACCCACGACTTCGTGCCGCGGATGCGGCCCCCGCGCACCGCGAACAGGTGCACGGCGGCGCTCAGCTCGTCGTGCACGAGGCCGAAGACGTCGGCGTCGACGTGGTCGGAGAGCACGACGCTCGTGCGCTCGAGCACCGACTCGAGCGCGGCGAGCTGGTCGCGGAGCCGCGCGGCCCGCTCGAACTCGAGCCGGGCGCTCGCCCGCTGCATCTCCTCCCGCACGCGGTCGACGAACTCCTGGTCGCCGCCGTTCATGAACGCGACGAGGTCGCGGGCCGTCGCCCGGTGCTCGTCGAGCGTGACGCGGCCGACGCACGGCGCCGAGCACTTGCCGATGTCGCCGAGCAGGCACGGCCGCCCGGTGCGCTCGGCGCGATCGTAGACGGATTGGCTGCACGACCGCATCGGGAACGCCTTGAGCAGCAGGTCGAGGGTCTCGCGGATGGCCCAGACCTTCGTGTACGGCCCGAAGTAGCGCGCGCCCCGGATGCCGCGATTGCGCGTGATCATCGCGCGCGGCACGTCGTCGCCCATCGTCACCGCGAGGTACGGGTAGGACTTGTCGTCCCGGAACTGCACGTTGAACGGCGGCTCGTACTCCTTGATCCAGGTGAACTCGAGCTGCAGCGCCTCGAACTCGCTCGCGACGATCGTCCACTCGACGCGCACGGCGGTGAGCACCATGCGCCGGGTGCGCTCGTGCAGCGTCTCGAGCGGCTGGAAGTAGTTCGAGAGCCGCTGTCGCAGGTTCTTCGCCTTGCCGACGTAGAGCACGCGCTCGTGCTCATCGCGGAACCGGTAGACGCCCGGAGCGGTCGGGATGGTGCCGGGCGCCGGCTTGTACGGCACCGTGCGGGAGCCCGCCGGGCGGCTCATCGCACGCCTGCGCCCAGGATCTCCTTCAGGAAGCCGCCGGTGAAGCTCTCCGGCACCTCCGCGACCTCCTCGGGCGTGCCCGTCGCGACGATCGTGCCGCCGCCCGAGCCGCCCTCCGGGCCGAGGTCGATGATCCAGTCGGCGCTCTTGATGACGTCGAGGGCGTGCTCGATCGTGAGGACGGTGTTGCCCTTCTGCACGAGCCCGTCGAGCACCTCGAGCAGCTTGCGCACGTCGTCGAAGTGGAGACCGGTCGTGGGCTCGTCGAGCACGTAGATCGCGCGCCCCGACGTGCGCCGCTGCAGCTCGGTCGCGAGCTTCACGCGCTGGGCCTCGCCGCCCGAGAGCGTCGTCGCGGACTGCCCGAGCCGCACGTAGCCGAGCCCCACGTCGACGAGCGTCTTGAGGTAGCGGTGGATCGACGAGATGGGTGCGAAGAACTCGGCGGCCTCCTCGATCGGCATCGCGAGCACGTCGGCGATCGACTTGCCCTTGTAGTGCACCGAGAGCGTGTCGCGGTTGTAGCGCTGCCCGTGGCAGACCTCGCACTCGACGTACACGTCGGGCAGGAAGTTCATCTCGATCTTGAGCGTGCCGTCGCCCTGGCACGCCTCGCAGCGCCCGCCCTTGACGTTGAACGAGAACCGCCCGGCGAGGTAGCCGCGCGCCTTCGCCTCCGCCGTCTCGGCGAAGAGGTTGCGGATCTTGTCGAACACGCCCGTGTACGTCGCGGGGTTCGAGCGCGGGGTGCGGCCGATCGGGCCCTGGTCGACGTGCACGACCTTGTCGAGGTGGTGCAGACCGGTGACGCGCGTGTGCTTCGCCGGCACCTGGCGGGCGCCGTTGAGCGCGTTCGCGAGCACCTTGTGCAGGATGTCGTTCACGAGCGTCGACTTACCGGAGCCCGACACGCCCGTGACGGCGACGAAGACGCCGAGCGGGATGTCGACGTCGATCGACTGGAGGTTGTTGGCGCGCGCGCCCTCGATCCGCAGCATCCGCTCGGGGTCGATCGGGCGCCGCTCGGCGGGCACCGGGATGCGCTCGCGGCCCGCGAGGTAGGCGCCCGTCAGGGACGCCTGGTTCTCGATGAGCTCGTCGTAGCTGCCGGAGTGCACGACCTCGCCGCCGTGCTCACCGGCGCCCGGACCGATGTCGACGATCCAGTCGGCGGTGCGGATGGTGTCCTCGTCGTGCTCGACGACGATGAGCGTGTTGCCGAGGTCGCGCAGCGCCTCGAGCGTCGAGATGAGCTTGCGGTTGTCGCGCTGGTGCAGGCCGATCGAGGGCTCGTCGAGCACGTAGAGCACGCCCGTGAGCCCCGCGCCGATCTGCGTGGCGAGGCGGATGCGCTGCGCCTCGCCGCCTGAGAGGGTCGCGGCCGCGCGCGCGAGCGTGAGGTAGCCGAGCCCAACCCGGATGAGGAAGTCGAGCCGTGCGCGGATCTCGCGCAGCACGGCCGCCGCGATCGTCGCCTCGCGCTCATCGAGCTCGAGCCCGTGCATGTACGCCTGCGCGTCGGTGAGGCTCATCTCGGCGACGGTCGAGATGGACATGCCGTGCACGAGCACGGCGAGCACCTCGGGCTTGAGCCGTGCGCCGCCGCACTCCGGGCACGGCACCTCGCGCAGGAACTCGGCGTGCTTCGAGCGCACCCAGTCGCTGTCGGCCTCGGCGTGCTTGCGCTGGATGTAGGGCATGACGCCCTCGTACCCGGAGGCGTACTTGAGGGTGCGCCCGTACCGGTTGCGCCACTGCACCATGACGTTGCCCTCGGTGCCGTGCAGCACGACCTGCTGCACGTCGGCGTCGAGCTCGTTCCACGGGGTGTCGAGCGAGAAGCCCATCTCCTTCGCGAGGCCCGTCAGCAGGCGCTCGAAGTACGTGTAGAGGCCCTTGCCCGACTGCGTCCACGGCAGGATCGCGCCGTCGCGGATCGAGAGCGCCTCGTCGGCGATCACGAGGTCGGGGTCGGCGGCCATGCGCGTGCCGATGCCGGTGCACTCGGGGCACGCGCCGAAGGGGGCGTTGAACGAGAACGTCCGCGGCTCGATCTCGGTGAGCGCGACGGGGTGCCGGTTGGGGCACGAGAGCTTCTCGCTGAAGGTGCGGCGGCGCTCCGGGTCGGCCTCGTCGAGGTCGACGTAGTCGATCGTGACGAGCCCGTCGGCGAGCCGCAGCGCCGTCTCGAGCGAGTCGGTGAGGCGCGAGAGCATCCCGGGCTCCGCGACGAGGCGGTCGACGACGACCGAGATGTCGTGCTTGACCTGCTTCTTGAGCGCCGGGGCTTCGGCGAGCTGCACGAGCTCGCCGTCGATGACGGCGCGCGAATAGCCGGTGGCGACGAGGTTGCGGAGCAGGTCGGCGAACTCGCCCTTCTTCTGCTGCACGACGGGCGCGAGGATCTGGAACCGCGTGCGCTCGGGCAGCTCCATGAGCTCGTCGGCGATCTGCTGCACGGTCTGCCGCTGGATGCGCTCGCCGCACACGTGGCAGTGCGGCACGCCGATGCGCGCCCACAGCAGGCGCATGTAGTCGAACACCTCGGTGATCGTGCCGACGGTGGAGCGCGGGTTGCGGTTCGTGGACTTCTGGTCGATCGAGACCGCGGGGCTCAGCCCCTCGATGAAGTCGACGTCGGGCCGGTCGACCTGGCCGAGGAACTGCCGCGCGTAGGCCGAGAGCGACTCGACGTAGCGGCGCTGCCCCTCGGCGAAGATCGTGTCGAACGCGAGCGACGACTTGCCCGAGCCCGAGAGCCCCGTGAAGACCACCAGCGCGTCGCGCGGGATGCGCAGATCGACGTCCTTGAGGTTGTGCTCGCGCGCGCCGCGCACGTGCAGCTCGGGGGTGCTGGTGGTGGTGATCGTCACCGAACAAGTCTACGTTCGACCACCCACACGTCCCCCGGGCGTTCGCGCTCGGCTCACCCCGCGATGCGGCCGATCGCCTCGTCGACCGCCACGGCGTCGCCCTCCGCGGCCCGGTGCTCGAGCGTTCCGCCCCGGTGCGCGAGCGCGCGCGTCTCCATCTTCATCGCGTCGAGCACCGCGAGCTCGTCGCCGGCCTCGACGCGGGCGCCGTCGGCGACGAGCCAGCGCACGAGGGTGCCTGGCACGGGGGCCGCGACCGCCTCCGGATCCGTCGCGCCCAGCGCATCCGCTGCGTCCTGCACGCGCGGAGCCGACGGGGAGACGCCCGCGGCCGCCGCGAGCGCCCCGGGCGGCAGGCCCAGCACGACCCGGCGCCCGTCGATCTCGATCGGCACGCGCCGCAGCGCTTCGGCGGGCGCTGGCGCGGGACGATCCTGGAGCGCGAGCCGCGGCATGAGCTCGGCCTCGATCCACTGCGTCGAGACGGCGAAGCCCGCTGTCGAGAAGTCGGGCTCGTCGAGCAGCGCCTCGGCGAACGGCGCCACCGTCGCGATGCCCGTCACCTCGAGCTCCCGCAGCGCCCGCCGCAGCCGCACGAGTGCCGCATCGCGATCCGCGCCGTGCACGATGAGCTTGGCGGCGAGCGAGTCGAACGCGGCCTCCACGCGGTCGCCCGCCTCGACCCCCGCATCCCATCGCACGCCGGGACCGCCGGGCACGCGCAGCGCGGTGATTCGGCCCGGGCTGGGCAGGAAGCCGCGGCCCGGATCCTCGGCGTTGAGGCGCAGCTCGATCGCGTGGCCGACGGGCGGCGGCGTGCCGCCGATCGAGGGCCCCTCCCCCTCGGCGATGCGCAGCTGCTCGCGCACGAGGTCGACGCCCGTGACGGCCTCGGTGACCGGATGCTCGACCTGCAGGCGCGTGTTCACCTCGAGGAACGAGATGGTGCCGTCGGCGCCCAGCAGGAACTCCACCGTGCCCGCGCCCCGGTAGTCGACCGCGGCGCAGATGTCGCGGGCAGCGGCGTGGATGCGGTCACGCTGTGCCGCGGTGAGGCCCGGCGCGGGCGCCTCCTCGACGAGCTTCTGGCTGCGACGCTGCAGCGAGCAGTCGCGGTCCCCCACCACCACGACCCGGCCTCGGCCGTCCCCGAGCACCTGCACCTCGACGTGCCGCGGCCGCTCGAGGTAGCGCTCGATGAAGCACTCGCCGCGGCCGAACGCCGCGATGGCCTCCCGCGTCGACGAGCCGAACGCATCCGCCACCTCGTCGATCGTCCGCGCGACCTTGAGCCCGCGGCCGCCGCCGCCGAACGCCGCCTTCACGACGACCGGCAGCCCGTGCTCGCGCGCGAAGGCGACGGCGTCGTCGGCGCCTGCGAGCGGCCGGTCGGTGCCTGCGGCGAGCGGCGCGCCCGCCTGCTGCGCGATGCGGCGCGCGGTCACCTTGTCGCCGAGGGCCTCGATGCTCTCGGGCGTCGGGCCGATCCAGGTGAGCCCCGCCTCCTCGACCGCCTGCGCGAAGTCGGCGCTCTCCGAGAGGAAGCCGTAGCCGGGGTGCACGGCGTCGGCGCCGCTCGCGCGGGCGGCGGCGAGCAGCGAGGGGATGCTCAGGTAGGTCTCGGATGCGGTGGTGCCGCCGAGCGCGAAGGCCTCGTCGGCGAGGCGCACGTGCATCGCGTCGACATCCTGGTCGGCGTAGACGGCGACCGAGCGATACCCCGCCTCGGCGCAGGCGCGCGCGATGCGGACCGCGATCTCGCCGCGGTTGGCGATGAGGATCTTCTGCACGGTGGTCTCCTGGTCAGTCGGTCGCGGCGCCGTCGGCGGCGACGATGCGGAAGCGGACGCGCGACCCCGGCGGCAGCTGGCCGGCGAGGTCGAGGTCGCGGTCGACGACGGCGCCGATGATCGGGTAGCCGCCGGTGAGCGGGTGGTCGGGCAGGAAGAGCACGGGCTGCCCGTCGGGCGGCACCTGGATGGCGCCGGTCACCGCGCCCTCGCTCTCGAGCTCGCCGTGCCGCGCGCGCTCGAGGGGCTCGCCGGAGAGCCGCACGCCGACCCGATCGGAGCGCGGCGTCACCGCCCACGACTGCGCGACGAGCGAGGCGAGGGCCGCCGGGGTGAACCAGTCGTCGCGCGGACCGAGCACGATGCCGAGCTCGACCTCCTCGCCGGGCGCGGGCAGGGGGATGCGCGGAGCCCGGGTGCGCTCGACCGCGCGGATCGCGCGCCCCGGCCCGTGCAGCGGCACGACGTCGCCGGCCGCGAGCGGCGCGGGGCCGAGCTGCGCGAGCGTGTCGGTGGAGCGGCTGCCGAGCACCGGATCGATCGAGAGCCCGCCGCGCACGGCGAGCACGACGCGCAGCCCGTCGCGCACGCCGCCGATGCGCAGCTCGTCGCCGTCCTCGACGGCGGCGGGACGCCCGGACTCGACGACGTGGACCGCATCGCCCGCGTGCAGCGCCGCATCCGCCCCCGCCCCCGTGAGCGCGATGACGCCCGAGCCGCGGAAGCGCAGCGTGGCTCCGCCACCGGCGAGCTCGAGCCCCGCTTCGCCGGGCGCGTTGCCCACCGCGCGGTTCGCCTCGCGCAGCGCAGCCCGATCGGCGGCGCCCGCGGCCGAGACGCCCTGCGCCGCCATGCCGGGCCTGCCGAGATCCTGCACGAGCAGCTGCAGCCCGGGCCGCACGACCTCGATGGCGTGCGTCGCACCCGCCGCCGCGCTCGCAACCGTGCCCGCCACCGCGCTCGCGGGCCGCGCGGTCTCGATGAGCTCGCGCTCCACGCGCTCGAAGCGCACGGCGGTGCCGGGCGCGAGCAGCGCGGGCGGGTCGCGATCGAGGTCCCACATCGCGAGATCGGTGCGGCCGATGAGCTGCCAGCCGCCCGGGCTCTGCGTCGGGTAGACGCCGGAGAAGCGCCCGGCGAGCGCGACGGACCCTGCGGGGATGCGCGTGCGCGGCGAGGGCCGGCGCGGCACGTCGAACACCGGGTCGTCGCCGACGAGGTAGCCGAAGCCAGGCGCGAACCCGGTGAACGCGACCGTCCAGGCCGCCGCCTGGTGCCGGGCGATCAGCGCCTCGGCGTCGAGGCCCAGGAGCTCGGCGACCTCGGCGAGGTCCTCCCCGTCGTAGCGCACCGGAATCGTGACGACGTCGCCCGCGGCGGCCCGGTGCTCGGCCGGCGCGACGGCGAGCAGTCGCTCGGCGAGGTTGGTGGGGTGCACGACGCTCGGGTCGAACCGCACCAGGATCGTGCGGGCGGCGGGGACGAGCTCGGTGACGCCCTCGAGCGCGGCGGCCCGCAGCGCCGGCAGCAGGCGCATCGTCTCGTCGAGGTCGCCCGCCTCGAGCAGCAGCGCGGTGTCGGCCACGGTCAGCACGCGGGTCATGCGGCACCCGTCACGCGCGCGGCCCGGCGAACGGCGCGATCGTCACCTCGGCGGCCTCGAGCGCAGCTCGCGTCGCCTCGGCCATCGCGATCGCACCCGCGCTGTCGCCGTGCACGCAGATCGACTCCGCGCGCACCGCGACGTCGGTGCCGTCGACCGCCCGCACCACGCCCTCCTGCGCCAGCCGGACCATCCGCGCGGCGACGAGCTGTGGGTCGTGCAGCACCGAGCCCTCCTCGCTGCGCGAGACCAGCAGGCCCTCGGGCGTGTACGCGCGATCGGCGAACGCCTCGGATGCGGTGGCGAGGCCCGCGTGCTCCGCGATGTCGAGCACGACGCCGCCGGCGAGGCCCAGCAGCACGAGCGACCGGTCGACGGCGCGGATCGCCGCGACGACGGCGCGCGCCTGCCGCTCGTCGCGCGCGATGGTGTTGTAGAGGGCGCCGTGCGGCTTCACATACACGACGCTCCCGCCCACGGCGGCGGCGAGGCCCTGCAGCGCTCCCAGCTGGTACTCGACGTGCGCCTGGAGCGTCGCGGAGTCGACGTCCGTCGCGCGGCGCCCGAACCCCTCGTAGTCGCGGTAGCCGGGGTGCGCGCCGATCGCGACGCCCTGGGCGACTGCCGCGCGCAGGGTCGCGCGGATGCCCTCGGGGCTGCCCGCGTGGAAGCCGCAGGAGACATTGGCGCTCGACACCACGCGCAGCATGGCCTCGTCGTCGCCGACGATCCGGTCGGGCACGTTCTCGCCCAGGTCGGAGTTCAGGTCGATCGTCGTCACGACAGCATCATCCCGCGCCACGCTGCTCCTCGGCGCGCGGCCAGTAATGGCCGCCGCTCACTCGCCCCCTCGGCCCGAGACGGGCCTCGGCGCGCGGCGAGGAGAGGCCAGAAATGGGCTCTCCTCGCTCGCCTCCTCCGCCCGGGACGGGCGTCGGCGTCAGGCGAGCGGCGGCCAGAAATGGCCGCCGCTAACTCGCCTGACGCATTTGGCGCAGGTCGCGCTTGAGGTCGTGCAGCTCGTCGCGGATGCGTGCGGCGAGCTCGAACTTCAGCTCGCCCGCAGCCTCCGTCATCTGCGCCGTGAGGTCGGCGATGATCGCCTCGAGCTGCGCGGGGCCGTCGAGCTCCGAGCGGTCCTTCGCGAGGCGCGGCGTGGGCGCGCCGCGCCGCGTGCCCTCGAGCAGGTCGTCGGTGTCGGCCTGCTCGCGCGCGAGCACCTCGGTGATGTCGGCGATGCGCTTGCGCAGCGGCTTCGGGTCGATGCCGTGCTCGGTGTTGTACGCGATCTGGATCTCGCGCCGCCGCTCGGTCTCGTCGATCGCGAGCCGCATCGAGTCGGTGATCGTGTCGGCGTAGAGGTGCACCTCGCCCGAGACGTTGCGCGCCGCGCGCCCGATCGTCTGGATGAGCGACCGCGACGAGCGCAGGAACCCCTCCTTGTCGGCGTCGAGGATCGACACGAGCGACACCTCAGGCAGATCGAGGCCCTCGCGCAGCAGGTTGATGCCGACGAGCACGTCGAACACGCCCTGCCGCAGCTGCGTGAGCAGCTCGACGCGCCGCAGCGTGTCGACGTCGGAGTGCAGGTAGCGCACCCGCACCCCCGCCTCGGTGAAGTACTCGGTGAGCTCCTCCGCCATCTTCTTCGTGAGCGTCGTCACGAGCACGCGCTCGTCGCGCTCGGCGCGCACCCGGATCTCCTCGAGCAGGTCGTCGATCTGGCCCTTCGTGGGCTTCACGACGAGCTGCGGGTCGACGAGGCCCGTCGGGCGGATGATCTGCTCGACGACCGTGTCGGCGAGCCCCATCTCGTAGTTGCCGGGCGTCGCCGAGAGGTAGACCTTCTGCGGCGTGCGCTCGAGGAACTCGTCGAACTTGAGCGGGCGGTTGTCGAGGGCGCTCGGCAGCCGGAACCCGTGCTCGACGAGCGTGCGCTTGCGGCTCGCGTCGCCCTCGTACATCGCGCCGATCTGCGGCACCGTGACGTGCGACTCGTCGATGACGACGAGGAAGTCGTCGGGGAAGTAGTCGAGCAGGCAGTGCGGCGGCTCGCCCTGCTCGCGGCCGTCGATGTGGCGCGAGTAGTTCTCGATGCCGGAGCAGAAGCCGATCTGCTCCATCATCTCGAGGTCGAACGTCGTGCGCATGCGCAGCCGCTGCGCCTCGAGCAGCTTGCCCTCGCGCTCGAGCACCTTGAGCCGCTCCTCGAGCTCGGTGCGGATGCGCTCCATCGCGGCGTGCATGCGGTCGGTGCCGGCGACGTAGTGGCTGCCGGGGAAGATCGAGATCGACTGGTGCGTCTCGAGCACCTGGCCGGTGAGCGGGTGCAGCGTCGACAGCGCCTCGATCTCGTCGCCGAAGAGCTCGATGCGGATCGCGTGCTCCTCGTACATCGGGATGATCTCGATCGTGTCGCCGCGCACCCGGAACGTGCCGCGCGCGAAGGCGACGTCGTTGCGCTGGTACTGCATGGCGACGAACCGGCGCAGCAGCGCCTGCCGGTCGATCCGCATCCCCACCTGGAGCGCCACCATCGCCTCGAGGTACTCCTCGGGCGTGCCGAGGCCGTAGATGCACGAGACGGTCGAGACGACGACGACGTCGCGACGCGAGAGCAGCGAGTTGGTCGCGGAGTGCCGCAGCCGCTCGACCTCGGCGTTGAGCGAGGAGTCCTTCTCGATGAAGGTGTCCGTCTGCGGCACGTATGCCTCGGGCTGGTAGTAGTCGTAGTACGAGACGAAGTACTCGACCGCGTTGTTCGGCAGCAGCTCCCGGAACTCGTTCGCGAGCTGCGCCGCGAGCGTCTTGTTGTGCGCCATGACGAGCGTGGGCCGCTGCACCTGCTCGATGAGCCACGCCGTCGTTGCGCTCTTGCCGGTGCCCGTCGCCCCGAGCAGCACCACGTCGGTCTCGCCCCGGTCGACCGCGGCGGCCAGCTCGCGGATCGCCTTGGGCTGATCGCCAGAGGGCTGGTACTCGCTCACGACCTCGAACGGCCGCACGGCACGCGTCGGTTCCATGCGACCAGCCTACGAGCGGCCGCCCACATCCCCCTGGACGAGCCGCTCCCAGAGCCGGTCGACCTGCGCGAGGGTCTCCTCGAGCGACCCCGCGGTCTCGATCACGACGTCCGCGATGGCGAGCCGGCGCTCGTCGCTCGCCTGCGCCGCGACGCGGGCCCGCGCATCCGCCTCATCCATCCCGCGCAGCTCGACCAGGCGGCGGATGCGCGTCTCGGCCGGCGCGTGCGCGACGACCACCAGGTCCCACGGGTCGTCGGGCCGCGCCTCGACCAGCAGCGGCACGTCGTAGACGACGACGGCGCGCGGATCGGCCTCGAGCGCGGCGCGGAACCGGCGCGCGGACTCCCGCCCCACCGCCGGGTGCACGATGGCGTTGAGGCGGTGGCGCGCGTCGTGGTCGGCGAACACCTCGGCGCCGAGCGCCGCGCGGTCGAGCGAGCCGTCTGCCCGCAGCAGGTGCGCGCCGAACTCCTCGGCGATCGCGGCGAGCACGGGCTGGCCGGGCTCCTGCAGCTCGCGCACGATCGCGTCGGCGTCGACGACGACCGCGCCGTGCTGCGCGAGCCGGTCCGCGATCGTGGACTTGCCCGAGGCGATGCCTCCGGTGAGCGCGACGAGTGGCATGCACCGAGTCTCGCACGGGAACTCCTGAGGAAGCCTCAAGCGGGGGCTTGGCGCTCGGCACCGCGCCGCTGAGCCTGCCGCCGTAGCGTCGGGCACGATCCACGAGATCTTGACCGAAGGAGCAAGCATGCGCGCTCTGCGCACCGCCGCCCTCATCCTGCTCGGCTGCCTGGGGCTCGTCGGCGCCGCGGCCGCGGTCCTGTGGAGCGGCTCGCTCGCGGGGCTCGCCCGGGCCGAGGTCGCCGGCACCGACGCGATGGCGCCGCAGTACGCGGCGGGCGACCTGCTCGTCGTCACGCGCGTCCCCGCCGAGCGGCTCGAGCCGGGCGACGTCGTGAGCGTGCCCGCGGGCGGCACCGGTGCCACGCACCTCGAGCGGATCGTCTCGATGGAGCGCGCGCCGGACGGCGCGTGGAGCATGACGACGGCGGTCTCGGCCGAGCGCGAGGGCACCGCCCACCGCATCGGTGCGGAGGCGTGGGCGCCCACCCTGCGGATCCCCGTCGTCGGGACCGCGGTCGCGGCGGCCGCGAGCCCCGCCTACGCCATCCCGATCGCGGCGGGCGTGCTGCTGCTGCTCGCCGTCGTGCTCGTCGGAAGGACTCCAGCGGCTCCCGTGACCAGAGCCGCGTGATCGCGCCCCGCCCGTCGGCGGTGCGCACTACTATCGATCGCGAATGCACCGGGTCACGCGGTGCGGATGCGGAGACACCCATGGACGAGGACGTCGCGGTCGTCATCGAGGACGGCGAGGACATCCGGGAGCTGCTGGCGCAGGTGCTCACCCAGGGCGGGTTCACGGTGCACGTCGCCGCGGACGGCGTCACCGGGGTTGAGCTCGTGCGGGAGCACGACCCGATCGTCGTGACGGTCGATGTGAACATGCCGGGCATCGACGGCTTCGAGACCGCACGCCAGGTGCGCGCGATCAGCACGGCCTACATCGTGATGATCACCGCGCGCGGCGACGAGATCGACACGCTCGTGGGGCTGCAGACCGGCGCGGACGACTACATCGTGAAGCCGTTCCGCCCCCGCGAGCTCCGCGCCCGCATCGAGGCCATGATGCGGCGTCCCCGCGTGCTCGCGTCGACGCATCCCTCTCCCCCGCTCCCGACGGGCCCTGCGCCGACCGTCGCGGCCGAGAGCCACCCCGGGCCTGCGGCCGCGGCGGCGTCGGCCGAGGCCCCGGCGGAGCAGTGGAGCGAGGTCGACGCGGAGTTCGCGCCGCTCGAGCACCGCGGGCTGCGGCTCGAGCCCGGTGCGCGCGTCGTCGAGCTCGAGGGCTCCGAGGTCGAGCTCACCCGCAGCGAGTTCGACATCCTGCGGATGCTGCTCGGCTCCGGCCGCCGCGTCGTGAGCAAGATGCAGCTCGCCGGCATGCTGCGCGGCGAGCGCGGCGAGCCCGACCACTACCTGAGCGAGCACGACGCGCGCGCGATCGAGGTGCACGTCGCGAACCTCCGCCGCAAGCTCGGCGAGTCGCCCTCCGAGCCCCGCTGGATCGAGACCGTGCGAGGGGTCGGCTACCGCCGCACCGCCTGACCGACGCTCGGGCCCTCGGCCTCGTCGTCCTCGCCCGCGACCGCGACCGTCACGTCGTCGCTCGCGATCGCGCGCTTCGCGGCCGCCTTCGCGGCGTCGAGGAGCGTGTCGCGGTCGTAGCCCGTGATGCTCGTGAGGCTCACGCCCATGCCGATCGGCGGCACGACCGGCACCCCCGCGGTGCTCAGCTGGTCGAGCATGGCCCGGTGCATGCGCGCGGCGAGCTGCCGCGCCTCGGCGGGAGTCGCCGGCTGGAACGCGAGCATGAGCGTGCCGCGGTCGTCGGTGCCGAGCGCGGCGGTCGTGGGCGAGAGCCGCCGGGCCGCGGCGCGCACGGCCTGCCGCACGTGCTCGGCCTCGTCGGCGCCGAACGCCGTCGCGATGCGCGCGAGCGCGTCGATGCGGATGACGAGCACGGCGAACAGCTCGGCACGGCGGTTGGCGCGCATCAGCCGCCCGCCGAGCACGCGCACGAACGACGGCGCGAGCAGCACGCCGTCGGGCGCGATCGCCATGAGCGACGAGTCCTCGGTGCCGCGCATGCGCACCTGCTCCGCGCGGAGCACCGACGCCGCGAGCACCGCGACGATCACGAGGCAGATGGTCGCGACGCCCGCGACGCCGCTGCTGATCCACGTGCGGAAGCCCTCATCGTCGGTGCCGAGCACGATCGCGCTCACGAGCCGCGCCGCCTGGAAGACCGACGCGAGCAGCATCACGACGCCGAGGCCGAGCGCGGTGCGGGTGCGCCGCATGGCGCCGCGCACCGTCTCGGCCGCACCGAGCCCCGCGAAGGCGGCGTTCGCCGCGAACATGACCCACGCACCCGACCAGCGCGCGCTGCCGGGCCCGTCGCCGACGGGCGCTCCGCTCGCGAGCTCGAGCAGCACCGCGACGACGGCGGCGACCGCTGCTGCCCCGACGACGATCGCGGCGCCTCGCGCCTGCCGGCCGTTGAACACGCGGCAGCCGATCCACAGCAGGCCGATCGCCGTCACCCACGACGCGTTGCCGATCGCGATCGGCCACCAGCCCGCATCCGTCACGGCGTCGAGCAGGTAGGCCTCCGTCGCGATCATCGCCGCGATGAAGCCGAGCGCCCACACGCGTCCCGCGCGGTCGTCCTTGCGCAGCATCGTCTCGAGCACGAACATGCCGCCCGCGACGTGCACGACGAGCGCGGTGATGAGCTTGACGGTGTCGGCGTCGAGGGTCATGCGGTGGCTCCTGCTCTGCGCAGCGGCAGCCGCACGACGAAGGTGGCGCCGGCGGCCGGCTCGCTCTGCACGGTGATCTCGCCGCCGTGGGCGCGGACGAGGTCGCGGCTGATCGCGAGCCCGAGGCCGTTCCCGTGCGGACGGCTGCGCTGCGCCGACTCCGCGCGGAAGCGCCGCTCGAACAGGTGCGGCAGCACGTCCTCGGCGATGCCGGGGCCGTCGTCGCGCACCACGAGCCACGCGTGCTTGTCGTCGCACGTGACGCCGACCTCGATGAGGCCGTCGCCCGTGTGGTAGCTCACGGCGTTGCCCACGAGGTTGTCGACGACCTGGCGGATGCGGATGGGATCGATGTGCGCGACGGCCGGCTCGACGCCCGAGGCGTCGATGCGGATGCCGCGCGCCTCGGCCTTGTGCTCGAGCGCCTCGACCGAGGCGAGGACGACGCTCGCGAGGTCCTCCTCGACCGGACGGACGTCGAAGCGGCCCGGGCCCTCGGCGGTGGCCGCGAGCACGTCGCCGATGATGACGAGCAGCCGCGAGGCGTTGCGCTCGGCGATCTCGAGGCTGCGACGGGCGGCACCGCCGACGTCCGGGTCCTCGAGCGCGAGGTCGAGGTGCCCGAGCACGCTCGTGAGCGGCGTGCGCAGCTCGTGCGAGACCGATGCGACGAGCTCGTCGCGCATCGCGACGGCGAGCCGCTCTGCGGTCACGTCGCGCGTGACGAGGATCACGCCGACGTCGGTGCCGTCGACGTCGATGAGCCGCCGCGCGGTCGCCTGCAGCGCGCGACGGTCCTCCCCCGGCGGGCCCTGCCAGTAGAGGACGTTCTCGAACGTGGCTCCGCGGCGTGCGCGCGCGAGCGGGGCCTGCGAGGCGTCCATCCGCGTCACGCCGTCGGCCTCGTAGAGCTGGCCCTCGCTCTCGATCGCGTGCAGCCGCGAGTGGGCGTCGTTCTCGATCGAGATGGAGCCGTCGGCGCTGATGCGCACGACGCCGAAGTCGACCGCGTCGAGCAGCTCGCTCACGGCGTCCTCCTGGCGGCGGGCGCGCTCGACGGCGTGGTCGAGGTACTCCGCCTGCTCGTCGAGCAGGGCGCGCTGGGCCGCCGCGCGCCGCGAGGCGACGAACGCGACGATCGCGGCGACCGAGATCGCGAGCGGGCCGAGCACCATCTGCACGGGTGTCGTCGCCTCGCCGTGCAGCGCCGTCGCGATCCAGAACAGCACGCTCGAGCCGGCTGCGCCGATCACGAGCCCGCGCCAGCCGCCGATCGTGGCGAGCCACGTCGCGGGCACCATCCACAGCAGCCACAGCTGCGCGTCGGGCTCGCCGCGCTGCAGGAAGAAGATCGCGGCCATGTCGCCGATCGGGATCGCCCCGACCCAACGGGGGTGGATGCGGTTCCACGGCACGACGAGCGCAGCGACCGTGAGCCCGAAGATCGACAGCACCCCGAGGAAGAGGATGTCGCCGTGCTCGATGTCGGCGAGCACCACGACGAGGCCCGCGGCTGCGAGCGCCGCTGCCGCGAGCAGCAGCTGGTTGACGGCGGTCGCGCGCTCGCGCGTGCGGTCGGGCCGCACCGTGCCCGTGCGCACCCGCGAGGCCGTCGCGATCATGCACTGAACCTACCGTGCGCGCAGGCATCGGCGCGGCGCCCAGGCCGTGGGGCTAGCATCCCGGCAGGCGGCCGCCCGCGCCGCCCCCGAGGGAGGGCCCATGCTCGAGCTCCTGACCGGTTCCGGGCTCGCCGCCGCCGCGGGCATGAACGCCTACATCCCGCTGCTCATCGTCGGCCTCGCCGATCGCTTCTTCCCCGGCGCGCTCGCCCTCCCCGACGGCTGGGCGTGGCTGTCGAACGGATGGGTGCTCGGCATCCTCGCGGTGCTGCTCGTGATCGAGGTCGTCGCCGACAAGATCCCCGCGGTCGACAGTGTCAACGATGTCGTGCAGACGCTCGTGCGCCCGGCGGCTGGCGGCCTCGTCTTCGGATCCTCCTCCACCGCATCCACCGTCGCCGTCACCGACCCCGCGGAGTTCTTCGCGAGCAACCAGTGGGTGCCGATCGTGGTGGGCGCGGTCATCGCGCTCGGGGTGCACGCGGGCAAGACGGCGCTGCGGCCGACCGCGAACGCCGCGACCGCGGGCGTCGCAGCCCCCGTCGTCTCGACGATCGAGGACGTCGGCGCGGTCGGGATGTCGCTGCTGGCGATCGTCGCGCCCGTGCTCGTGCTCGTGGGCCTCGCGCTGCTGGGGCTGCTCGCCTGGTCGATCGTGCGCAGCGCGCGCCGCCGTAGGAACGCCGACCTCCGGCCGGCGACGGACCGCGGCGCGCCCGGCTGAGCTCGCCCGCACGCCCGGAACGCCGAAGCGGGCCGCACCGCATGTGGTGCGACCCGCTTCAGGGGGGGGACTGCTACTCGCTGGCGCCCGTGAGCTTCTCACGGAGCGCGGCGAGCGCCTCGTCGTCGGCGAGGGTGCCCGCGCCCGACTCCTCCGTGCTGCCGCCGAACGAGGACGCACCCGAGGGCACGTCGTTCGAGAGCAGCTCGGCGTCGCGAGCCGACGCGACCTGCGCCTTGTGCGCCTCCCAGCGCGACTGCGCTGCGGCGTACTCGGCCTCCCAGGCCTCGCGCTCGGCGTCGAAGCCTTCCTTCCACTCGTTCGTCTCGGGGTCGAAGCCCTCCGGGAACTTGTAGTTGCCCTGCTCGTCGTACTCGGCGAGCATGCCGTAGAGCGCCGGGTCGAAGTCGGTGCCCTCGGGGTCGACGCCCTCGTTCGCCTGCTTGAGCGAGAGCGAGATGCGGCGGCGCTCGAGGTCGATGTCGATGATCTTCACGAAGACCTCGTCGCCCACCGAGACGACCTGGTCAGCGGTCTCGACGTGCTTCGACGACAGCTCCGAGATGTGCACGAGGCCCTCGATGCCGTCCGCGACGCGCACGAACGCGCCGAACGTGACGAGCTTCGTGACCTTGCCCGGCGCGACCTGGCCGATCGCGTGGGTGCGGGCGAAGATCTGCCACGGGTCCTCCTGCGTCGCCTTGAGCGACAGCGAGACGCGCTCGCGGTCGAGCTCGACGGTGAGGATCTCGACGGTGACCTCCTGGCCCACCTCGACGACCTCGGAGGCGTGCTCGATGTGCTTCCACGAGAGCTCGGAGACGTGCACGAGGCCGTCCACGCCGCCCAGGTCGACGAACGCGCCGAAGTTGACGATCGACGAGACGACGCCCTTGCGGACCTGGCCCTTCTGCAGCGACTGCAGGAAGGCGCCGCGCGATGCCGACTGCGTCTCCTCGAGGAGGGCGCGGCGCGAGAGCACGACGTTGTTGCGGTTCTTGTCGAGCTCGAGGATCTTCGCCTCGATCTCCTGGCCGAGGTACGGCGTGAGGTCCCGGACGCGGCGCAGCTCGATGAGCGACGCCGGCAGGAAGCCGCGCAGGCCGATGTCGACGATGAGACCGCCCTTGACGACCTCGATGACGGTGCCGGTGACGACGCCGTCCTCGTCCTTGATGCGCTCGACATCGCCCCAGGCGCGCTCGTACTGCGCGCGCTTCTTCGAGAGGATCAGGCGACCCTCCTTGTCCTCCTTCTGGAGGACGAGCGCCTCGACGGTGTCGCCGACCTCGACGACCTCGGTCGGGTCGACGTCGTGCTTGATGGAGAGCTCGCGCGAGGGGATGACGCCCTCGGTCTTGTAGCCGACGTCGAGAAGGACCTCGTCGCGGTCGATCTTGACGACGGTGCCCTCGATGAGGTCGCCGTCGTTGAAGAACTTCAGGGTCTTCTCAACGGCGGCCATGAAGTCATCGGCCGAGCCGATGTCGTTCACAGCGACCTGCTTGGGAGCCGTGGTCGTTGCAGTGGTCATAGAGTTCAAGTTGCCTTTGGTGGGGGATGTCGGGCCGAAGGGCATGCGGATGCGCTGCGGCGATACGGATTGTTCGTGCGTCACACGAGTGACCGCACAATCCTACACCCCGGCTATGAGACGCGACAACCGGGGTGCAGGCGCTGCGGGATCAGCGGCGGAGCACCGCCTCGCGCAGCGTGTCGAGGCCGACGCCGCCGATGTTGAGCACGCGCATGTGGAAGCGCTTGAGGTCGAACGCGTCGCCCTCGGCCTCCTTCGCCTCGTCGCGGATCTGCTCGAAGATGCGCTGGCCGATCTTGTACGACGGCGCCTGGCCCGGCCAGCCGAAGTAGCGGTTGACCTCGAAGCGCACGAACGGCTCGTTCATGTTCACGTTCTGCTTCATGAACTCGAAGGCGTAGTCGAAGTCCCACTCCCCCGTGCCGTCGAGGCGCGGCTTGCCGAGGTGCACGCCGATGTCGAGCACGACGCGGGCCGCGCGCATCCGCTGCCCGTCGAGCATGCCGAGGCGGTCCGCCGGGTCGTCGAGGTAGCCGAGCGACTCCATGAGGCGCTCGGCGTAGAGCGCCCAGCCCTCCGCGTGGCCCGACGTGCCCGCGAACGCGCGCCGCCAGAGGTTCAGCTCGCCCCGGTTGTAGGTCTGCTGCGCGATCTGCAGGTGGTGGCCCGGGACGCCCTCGTGGTAGACGGTCGTGAGCTCGCGCCACGTGTCGAACTCGGTGATGCCCTTGGGCACCGACCACCACATGCGGCCGGGCCGCGAGAAGTCGTCGGCGGGGCCGGTGTAGTAGATGCCGCCCGTCTCGGTGGGCGCGATCATGCACTCGAGCGCCTTGATCGGCTCGGCGATGTCGAAGTGGGTGCGTCCGAGCTCCTCGATCGCCTGGTCGCTCGTGCGCTGCATCCACGCCTTGAGGGCCTCGGTGCCGTGCAGCTTGCGGCTCGCGTCGCCGTCGAGGAACTCGATCGCCTCCTGCACGCTCGCGCCGGGCTTGATCTCGTTCGCGATGGCCTCCTGCTCGGAGCGCATCCGGTCGAGCTCCTCGATGCCCCACGCGTAGGTCTCGTCGAGGTCGACCTCGGCGCCGAGGAAGCGCCGCGACATGAGCGAGTAGAACTCGCGCCCGACGGCGTCGACGGGGTTGGCGGATGCGGCGAGCTCGTCGCGGAGGAAGGCCGCGAACCGCTCGTGCGCCGTGGTGGCCTCGCCCGCGGCGACCGCGAGGTCGCGGCGCAGCGACTCGGGCAGCTCGGCGTCGCCCGCCTTCGCGCCGGCGGCGAACTCGTGGAAGAAGCCGGTGCCGGCCGCGTAGTCGGCGTACTGCTCGAGCACGTTGTCGATCTGGCGGGCCGCGGGGGTGTTGCCGCTCGCGATGCCCGCGCGCAGCGACGCGATGTAGCCGTCGATCGCGCCCGGCACGTTGCGCATGCGCTGCGCGATGTCGTCCCAGTGCTGCTCGGATGCGGTGGGCATGAGGTCGAAGATGTCGCGGATCGACGACGCGGGGCTCGCCAGGTTGTTGAGGTCGCGGTCGCCCCAGCCGGCGGCGTCGATGTCGAGCTCGAGCCGGAGCTCGCGCGCGAGGTCGGTCTTCGTGACCCAGTCGATGTCGTCGGCGGGCTCGGCCTGCTCGAGCTGGGCGAGCACGTCGCGCGCGAGCTCGGCCATCGCGGCGCGGCCCTCGGGCGAGTAGTCGCCGTAGCCGGCCTTGTCGCCCTCGAGGCCCGTCCAGACGTTGAGCTCGGGGTTCAGGACGGCCGCGCGGTGCACGTAGTCCTCGGCGATGCGGTCGATGTCGGTCTGCGGGCGCGACGATGCGCCGACGGTCTCGTCTGTCATGCCGACAGCCTACGGCGAAGTCACAGGGCCGGCATGACGTCGCGCTCGAAGAGCTCCATGCCGGTGCGGTCGTAGGCGACGTCAGGCATGTACGCGATGAGCGTGCCGAGGCCCGCGTCCCGCAGCGCGCCGACGTGGTCGATCACCTGCTGCGGCGTGCCGATCACGGCGCCCCTGCTCGAGAAGCCGGTGCCCGCGTGCTCGGGGCGCAGCGCCGAGTCGGCGCGCGCGTTGACCTCCTCCACCACGCGCCGGGCCTCCGCCTCCGTCTCGCGCACCACGATGTTGAGGTTGGAGGTCAGCCGCACGTGCGCCGGGTCGCGCCCCTCGCGGTCGAGGTGCGTGCGCAGGATGTCGCGCTTGCGCGCGAACTGCTCGGGGCCGCCGCCGAAGTTGGTCGCGTCGGCCCACTTGGCCGCGTAGCGGAGCGTGCGCTGCTCGCCCCCGCCCGCGATCCAGGTGGGGACGCGCGGCCGGCCGTCGCGGCCCGTCTGCAGCGGCTGGGGCCGGCAGATCGCGCCGTCGACGGTGAAGGTCTCCGACTCGATCGACGCCTCCCCCTCGGCCCAGAGCCGCTGGATGATCTGCACGCCGTCGCGCAGGGCCGAGATGCGCTCCCCGACGCCCGGGAAGCCATACCCGTACGCGCGCCACTCGTGCTCGTACCAGCCGGCGCCGATGCCGAACTCGAGCCGACCGCCGGAGATCACGTCGACGGTCGCGGCGACCTTCGCGAGGTAGGCGGGGTTGCGGTAGCCCATGCACGTGCACATCTGCCCGAGCCGCACGCGCGAGGTGCTCGCCGCGAGCGCGGCCATGAGCGACCACGCCTCGTGCGTCGCCTCGTGCGTGGGCTGCGGGGTGGTGTGGAAGTGGTCGTAGACCCACACCGACGCCCACGGGCCGGCATCCGCGGCCTCGGCGACCGACAGCATCCGCTGCCACTGGTCTGCGGGGTCGATGCCGACGAGGTCGAGGCGCCAGCCCTGCGGGATGAAGAGGCCGAACTGCAGCGGATCGCTCATCGCATCAGGCTAGTGCGCCGCGGCATCCCAGTTGGGACCCACGCCCACCTGCACCTCGAGCGGCACGGAGAGGTCGGCGGCGCCGCCCATCTCCTCGCGCACGATCGCCTCGAGCGCCTCGCGCTCGCCGGTCGCGACCTCGAAGACGAGCTCGTCGTGCACCTGCAGCAGCATCCGCGAGCCGAGGCCCTCGTCGATGATGCGCCGGTCGATGCCGAGCATCGCGCGCTTGATGATGTCGGCGGCGGAGCCCTGGATCGGCGAGTTGAGCGCCTGGCGCTCGGCGTTCTCGCGCAGCACCCGGTTCGACGACGTGAGGTCGGGGAACGGGCGGCGGCGGCCGAAGATCGTCGTCGTGTAGCCGTCGTCCTTCGCCTGCTGCACGACGCCGCGCAGGTAGTCGCGGATGCCGCCGAAGCGCTGGAAGTAGTCGAGCATGAGCTGCTTCGCCTCGGCCTGCGAGATGCGCAGCTGCTTCGAGAGGCCGAAGGCGCTCAGCCCGTACGCGAGGCCGTAGCTCATCGCCTTGACCTTGACGCGCTGCAGCGGCGTCACCTCGCTCGGGTCGACGCCGAAGATGCGGCTGCCGACGAAGCGGTGCAGGTCCTCGCCCGAGAGGAACGCCTCGATGAGGCCCGCGTCGCCCGAGAGGTGCGCCATGATGCGCATCTCGATCTGCGAGTAGTCGGCGGTGAGCATCGTCTCGAACTCGGCCCCGTGCACGAACGCCGAGCGGATCTCGCGGCTCACCTCGGTGCGCACCGGGATGTTCTGCAGGTTGGGGTCGTTCGACGAGAGGCGGCCGGAGGCGGAGCCCGTCTGGTCGTAGCGGGTGCGGATGCGCCCGTCGTCCTGGATGGCCTTGAGGAGCGACTCGATGATCTGCGCGAGCTTCGTCGTCTCCCGGTGCTGCAGCAGCAGGCCGAGGAACGGATGCGGATTCGTCTCCTGCAGGTCGGCGAGCGACTGCGCGTCGGTCGAGTAGCCCGTCTTCGTCGCGCGCGTCTTCGGCATGTCGAGCTCTTCGAAGAGCACCGTCTGCAGCTGCTTGGGGCTGCCGAGGTTCACCTCGTGGCCGATCTCCGCGTACGCGGCCTCCGCGTGGCCGGCGGCCTGCTCCCGCATGGTGTCGTGGATGCGCTGCAGCACGTCGCGGTCCATCGCGACGCCCTGGCGCTCCATGCGGTGCAGCACGGGCATGAGCGGCAGCTCGATGCGGTCGAGCACGCCCTGCGTTCCCTCGTCGAGGCGCGGGCGCTGCGCGCGGGCGAGCTCGCCCGTGAGCCACGCGACGGTGCCGAGCTCCTCCGGCGCGATCTCGGGGACGAGCTGGTTCGGGTCGGGCGCCGGCAGCGTCGCGCCGAGCAGCGCCTCGGTCTGCCAGTCGAGCTCGAACGTCTTCGGCGGCGCGGTCGGGGTCGCGAGCCACGCGGCGACCCGCGTGTCGTGCACGGCGCCGCCGAGCGCGAGCCCTGCCTCTTCGAGCACCTTGATGGAGCGCTTGACGTCGTGGAGCACCTTCGGGGCGTCCGACGCGAGCCACGCGACGAATCCGTCGTAGTCGGCCGTGCCGGCCTTGTAGGGCACGTAGGCGCTCGCGCCCTCGGTCGCGACGCCGAAGCCGGCGATGCCGCCCACCCCGTCGGGCGCGATCGCGACGGCGACCGTGCCGGTCGCGCGCTCGAGCCAGAGGTCGAGCTCCTCGTCGACGAGCTTCTGCACCGCGGGCGACTGCACGGTCGGCTCGAGCGCCGCCGCCTGCTCGCCGCTGCCCTCCTGCTTGAGCACCCGGTCGAGCAGCGTGCGGAACTGCAGCCGCTGGAAGACGTCGCGCAGCGCCGCCTCGTCGATGGGGCCGCGGGCGAGCTCCTCGGGGCGCACGCCGAGGTCGACGTCGGTCAGGAGCTTGTTGAGCCGTCGGTTGCGCTCGGCGCGCTCGCGCTGCTCGCGGAGGTTGTTGCCGACGACGCCCTTGATCTCGTCGGCGTGCGCGAGGAGGTTCTCAACGGTGCCGTACTGCTGGATCCACTTGACGGCGGTCTTCTCGCCCACCTTGTCGATGCCGGTGAGGTTGTCGCTCGTCTCGCCGATGAGCGCCGCGATCTCGGGGTACTGGTGCGGCTCGATGCCGTAGCGCTCGCGCACCGTCTCGGGCGTGTAGTGCTTGAGCTCGGAGACGCCGCGCACCGCGGGGTAGAGCAGCGTCACGCGGTCGTTGACGAGCTGGATCGTGTCGCGGTCGCCCGAGACGACGAAGACGTCCATGCCCGCCTTCGGGCCCTCGACCGAGAGCGTGGCGAGGATGTCGTCGGCCTCGTAGTCCTCCTTCGAGAGGGTGCGCACGCCCATCGCGTGCAGCGCCTCCTCGAGCAGCGGCACCTGGCCCTTGAACTCCTTGGGCGTCTCGTCGCGCGTGCCCTTGTACTCGGCGTACTCGCGGGTGCGGAACGAGAAGCGGGAGATGTCGAACGCGACGGCGAGGTGGGTCGGCTTGTGGTCGGCGAGCAGCTTCAGGAGCATCGACAGGAAGCCGTGGATCGCGTTCGTGTGCTGCCCCTGCGAGTTCACGAAGTTCTCGAGCGGGAGGGCGAAGAACGCCCGGAATGCGAGCGAATGCCCGTCGATGACCATGAGGGTAGGCTTCGGATCCGACACGTCGGCCAGCCTAGTGGCCGCTGCCGACACCCCCTTCCGAGCGGAGCTGCGATGACCCTGCCCAGCGAGCACGACGGCGCCGACGTCGACGAGGCGACCGCCGCGCTCCTCGCACGACGTGAGGGCCGGCCGGGCGGTGAGCTCGCCGAGCGGATGGGGATCGAGTTCCTGCGGCTCTCGGCGGAGCACTCCGTCGCGCGCATGCCCGCGGAGGGCAACCGGCAGCCCGTGGGCTTCGTGCACGGCGGCGCCTACTGCGTGATCGCCGAGACGCTCGGCTCGGTGAGCGCCAACATCCACGCGGGCGAGGGCCGCTACGCAGTCGGCACGGACATCAATGCCACGCACACGCGCTCGATCACGAGCGGATGGGTGACGGCCGAGTGCCGCGCCATCCACCTCGGGCGCTCGATGACGGTGCACGAGGTCGTCTGCACCGACGACGAGGGCCGCCGCGCCTCGACCCTCCGCATCACGAACTTCATCAAGTCCCGCTGACGCGCGGGTCGCGCCACGCTCCGCGCCCGCGTGCCTGCTCCCTGAGCGGTCACTTCCGCATCCGAGCGGTCACTTCCGCGTCCGAGCGGTCACTTCCGCGTCCGAGCGGTCACTTCCGCATCCGAGCGGTCACCTTCGCGTCGGGCACGTCCACGTCCGAGCGGTCAGCCCCGCGACCGAGCGGTCGCTTCAGCGCTCGAGCGGTCACCTCCGCGTCCGAGCGGTCACCTCCGCGTCCGAGCGGTCGCTTCAGCGCTCGAGCGGTCACCTCCGCGTCCGAGCGGTCACCTCCGCGTCCGAGCGGTCACCTCCGCGTCCGAACGGTCACGCCCGCGTCCGAAAGGTCACCTCCGCCCACGAGCGGTTGCTCAGGCCGCGGTCCACGACGCGTAGCGCCGGTGCGCGGCCACGATCTGCTGGAGGATTCTCGCTCCTCCGTCCCGCAGATCATCTCTCGTCACCACGATGACGTTCCACCCGAGTGCGCGCAGCCGCTCGCGCCGGACGCGGTCGCGCTCGTGTTGGGCGGGATCGTCGTGGTGCTCGCCGTCGTACTCGACGCCGAGCTTCAGGAGCGGCCAGCTGATGTCGAGGCGAGCGACCAAGAGCCCGGTCGCGTCGAACACCTCGTGCTGCAGCACAGGCTCGGGCAGCGCCCCGACGATGAGCAACCGCACCAGCGATTCGCGCGGCGACTCGGCGCCGACGCGGACGAGCGCCAGCGCGCGCCGGGCCCGATGGAGCCCGCGCGCTCCCGCGTAGCGTCGCAGCGCATCCGTCAAGTCCTCCACAACAGCGGATCACGTCGCTTCGTCGACACCAGCCAGTCACCTGCCGCGACGAGCTCCTCGACGGTGAGCATGGTCGCCAGGTGCACGAAGGTGTCCGCTCTCGCTTCCACCCGCGTCCCGTCGACCTCGACCACCTCGGACTTCAGCCGGTGCCCGGCGACTCCCTTGCGGCGCATGCGAGAGCCGTCAGTCGGAGCCGCGAGGTGCACCGTCGCCTCGTTCTCGAGCCGCATGGGCAGAGGCATGCCGTGGATGCGCGCGGCGGTGGTGAGGCAGAAGAAGTGATCATCGCGGGCGAGGACGCGCACGGCCTCGAAGAGCGCTCGCGCCTCGTCGCCGATCGCTGCCGTGATGCGAGCGCCGCGAGCGGGGCGCGTGAACGCCATCGAGCGCAGCTCGGCTTCGGTGTAGCCGCGCTCGAGGCCCTGGCGGATGGTCAGACCGTGTGGACTCCGCATACGCGGGATGATGCACGCGCCGCGGCTGTCCCGCGCTGCGCGATGCGCCGGGGTGTGGACAGGGCCCGACGGCGCGGACGCGCGCGGCCGTCCTCAACACCGGGCTGGCCGATCAGGCGCGCAACCGACCAATCAAGAGCGGAAGTGACCGTTCAAGAGCGGAAGCGACCGTTCAAGCGCGGGACTGACCGTTCAAGAGCGGCACTGACCGCTCGGGCGCGGAAGCGACCGCTCAAGCGCGGGACTGACCGCTCGGACGCGGAAGCGACCGCTCGGACGCGGAAGCGACCGCTCGGGGCAGGAGCGCACGCGGCGGGCGGGCGGGCGCTGGTGCGCGGGCTCGACCGGCGGGCGAGGCGCTACTTCTTGGCGGAGAGCTGCTCGATGACGGCCTGCGCGACCTCGGCCATCGTGAGGCGGCGGTCCATCGACGCCTTCTGGATCCAGCGGAACGCCTCGGGCTCGGCGAGGCCCATCTTCTGGTTCAGCAGGCCCTTCGCGCGGTCGACGAGCTTGCGGGTCTCGAAGCGGTCGGCGAGGTCGGCGACCTCCGACTCGAGCGCGCGGATCTGGTCCCAGCGCGCGAGCGCGATCTCGATCGCGGGCAGCAGGTCGTTCTGCGTGAAGGGCTTGACGACGTAGGCGAGCGCCCCGGCCTCGCCGGCGCGCTCGACGAGCTCCTTCTGGCTGAAGGCCGTCAGCAGCACGACGGGGGCGATCTTCGCCTCGCCGATCTTCTCGGCGGCCGAGATGCCGTCCATCTTCGGCATCTTCACGTCCATGACGATGAGGTCGGGCTGCAGCTCGGTCGCGAGCTCGACGGCGCGCTCGCCGTCGCCGGCCTCGCCGATGACCTCGTAGCCCGCGGCCTGCAGCGTCTCGACGATGTCGAGGCGGATGAGCGACTCGTCCTCGGCGACGAGGACGGTGCGCGCCGTGCTGGGCGTCGTGTCGGCTGCGGAGTCGAGCTGCGGCTCGGCGAAGAGGTCATCGGTCATGACCACTAGCCTAGTGTTCGGCAGCGCGCGGCTTCGCCCGCAGTCCGAGCCGGTGTGGCGGAATTGGCAGACGCGGCGCACTCAAACTGCGCTTCCGCGAGGAATGTGGGTTCGAGTCCCACCACCGGCACTTGACGACGGAGGGCTCAAGTCGGCGCAGCCGGCTTGAGCCCGGAGTCGTCAAGGTCGAGTAGCGGCCCCGAGGGCCGCGTACCGAGACCGCATCGCTCAGCGGAGCGAGTGGTCTCGATACGACCCTGCGGGCCTACTCGACCAGCGAGGGCGAGTGGTCTCGATACGGCGGCTGCGCCGCCTACTCGACCAGCGAACGGGCCTCCTCGACCGGCGAACGGGCCTACTCGACCAGCGAGGGCGAGTGGTCTCGATACGGCGGCTGCGCCGCCTACTCGACCAGCGAGGGCGTCAGGCCTCGTCGGGATGCGGTGCGGAGTGCACGACCTCGATGCGGCGCTTGCCGTGGTACGCGGGCGCCGCCTCGGCGTGCACGTCGCCGACGCGGTGCACGCGCAGGTCGTTGGTGGAGCCCGAGATGCCCGGCGGCATGCCGGAGACCACGACGACCTTGTCGCCCGTCGCAGCGAGGCGCTTGCCGATGAGGATGTCGTCGACCTGGGCGATCATGTCGTCGGTGTGCATCACGCGGTCGACGAGGTGCGTCGTCATGCCCCAGATCATCTGCATGCGGCACTCGACCTCGGGGTCGGGCGTGAAGCCGAACATGGGGATCGCCGGGCGCAGGCGCGACATGCGGCGCGCAGAGTCGCCCGACTCCGTGAAGACGACGATCGCCTTCGCGTCGACGAACTCCGCCACCTCGAGCGCGGCGAGCGTGATCGCGCCGCCCTGCGTGCGCGGCTTCGTGCCGAGCGGAGGGATGCGGCCGAGCCCCTGCTCCTCCGCCGCCCCGATGATGCGCGACATCGTCTCGATCGTCGTGATCGCGTGCTTGCCGACGCTCGTCTCGCCCGAGAGCATCACCGCATCCGCGCCGTCGAGGATCGCGTTCGCGCAGTCGCTCGCCTCGGCGCGCGTGGGGCGCGGGTTCTCGATCATCGACTCGAGCACCTGGGTCGCGACGATCACGGGCTTGGCCCAGCGGCGCGCCATCTCGATCGCGCGCTTCTGCACGAGCGGGACCTGCTCGAGGGGCAGCTCGACGCCGAGGTCGCCGCGCGCGACCATGATCGCGTCGAACGCGTCGATGATGTCGGCGAGGTTCTCGACCGCCTGCGGCTTCTCGATCTTCGCGACGACGGGGAGCTTGCGGCCCTCCTCCGCCATGATCGCGTGGACGCGCTCGATGTCCTTCGCGTCGCGCACGAACGAGAGCGCGATGATGTCGGCGCCGAGGTCGAGCGCCCAGCGCAGGTCGGACTCGTCCTTCTCGCTCAGCGCCGGCACGTTGACGGCGACGCCGGGCAGGTTGATGCCCTTGTTCGACGACACCGGGCCGCCCACGACGACCTCGGTCACGACATCGGTCTCGGTCACCTCGACGGCGCGCAGCACGATGCGGCCGTCGTCGATGAGCAGCGGGTCGCCGGGCCGCACGTCGGCGGGGAGGCCCGCGAACGTCGTGCCGGCGCGCTGGCCGTCGCCCTCGACCTCGTCGGTCGTGATCACGAACCGGTCGCCCTCGGCGAGGTCGTACGGGCCGCCCGGGATCCTGCCGAGGCGGATCTTCGGCCCCTGCAGGTCGACGAGGATGCCGACGGGCTTGCCGAGCTCGTCGGAGGCGCGGCGGATGTCGGCGTACACCTCCTCGTGGACGCTGCGGTCGCCATGGCTCAGGTTCATGCGCGCGACGTTCACTCCGGCTGCGATGGCGGCCTTCGTGGTCTCGTAGCCGGCAAGGGCCGGCCCCCACGTCGCGACGATCTTGGCTCTCTTCACAAGTCACTCGCTTTCGTCCTCGCGCCGCCTGGGTGGGATCGGCACGATCGTCTTCCATCCTGCCAGCAAGGGCGCCCGGGACTCACCCGGGCGCCCTCGCTCACGCCGCGAAGGGGCGGTCGGTCGCTCGCACCGGCGACGGCAGCTCGCTCGATCCCTCGAGGTAGGCGTCGACCGCCGCGGCCGTCGCGCGGCCCTCGGCGATCGCCCACACGATGAGGGATGCGCCGCGTCCGGCGTCGCCGGCCACGAAGACGCCCGGGCGGTCGGTCGAGAAGTCGGCCCGCCGCTGCGGCAGGCCGCGCTCGAACGGGACGCCGAGCGCGTCGCCGATCGACGCATCCGCACCCGTGAAGCCGAGCGCGAGCAGCACGAGGTCGGCGGGGAGCTCGCGCTCGGTGCCGGCCTTGGGCCGCCGCACGCCGTCGACGATCTCGGTGTCGGCGATGCGGAGCGCCCGCACCTCGCCGGCCCCGTTCGCGAGGAACTCGACGGTCGAGACGAGGTACTCGCGCGCGCCGCCCTCCTCGTGGCTCGTCTGCACCTCGAAGAGGTTCGGGTGCACGGGCCACGGCTGGTGCGCGGGCCGCTCAGCGGGCGGCTGCACGCCGATCGCGAGGTTCGTGACCGAGAGCGCGCCCTGGCGGTGCGCGGTGCCGATGCAGTCGGAGCCGGTGTCGCCGCCGCCGAGCACGACGACGTGCTTGCCCGCCGCCGAGATCTGGTCGGCGCGGGTGGCGCCGGCGACCGCGCGGTTCTGCTGCACGAGGTAGTCCATCGCGAGGTGCACGCCGTCGAGGCCGCGGCCCGGGATGTCGAGCTCGCGCGCGACGGGAGCGCCGGTCGCGACGACGACCGCGTCGAAGCGGTCGTACAGGTCGTCCCAGCTGAGGTCGCGGCCGATCTCGACGCCCGCGCGGAAGCGCGTGCCCTCCGCCTGCATCTGCGCGAGGCGCGCGTCGATCGTGCGCTTCTCGAGCTTGAAGTCGGGGATGCCGTAGCGCAGCAGGCCGCCGATGCGGTCGTCGCGCTCGTACACGGCCACGGTGTGCCCCGCGCGCGTGAGCTGCTGCGCGGCGGCGAGCCCCGCGGGGCCCGAGCCGACGACCGCGACCGTCTTGCCGGTGAGGCGTGCGGGCGGATGCGGCTCCGTCCAGCCGTTCGCGAACGCCTCGTCGGCGATCGACTGCTCGATCGACTTGATCGTCACCGCGGGCTGGTTGATGCCGAGCACGCACGACGACTCGCACGGCGCCGGGCACAGCCGCCCGGTGAGCTCGGGGAAGTTGTTCGTCGCGTGCAGCCGGTCGCTCGCGGCGCGCCCCTCGCCGCGCCACGTGAGGTCGTTCCACTCGGGGATGAGGTTGCCGAGCGGGCAGCCCTGGTGGCAGAACGGCACGCCGCAGTCCATGCAGCGCCCGGCCTGGCGCTGCAGCACCGCGCGGTCCCCCGGCTCGCCGATCTCGCGCCAGTCGAGGATGCGGACCGGCACGGGTCGCTTCTTCGGGAGCTCGCGCTCCGTCACCTTCAGGAATCCACGAGGATCAGCCACCGGTCACCTCCAGGATCTTGCGCCAGATGTTGTCGGAATCGGGATCGACGCCCTGCCGCTCGGCATCGAGGCGGATGTCGCGCACCATCGCCCAGTCGCGCGGCACGAGCTTCGAGAAGCGCTCGAAGTCGGTCGCGAGTAGCCGCTCGGCGACAGCGGAGCCCGTGAGCTCGACGTGCCGCGCGAGGATCGCGCGCAGCTCGATGCGATCCTCGTCGCGCAGCGGATCGATGCGCAGCTCGCCCTGGTGGAACGAGTCCTGGTTGAGGAGCCGCCGGTCGAGGTCGAGGATGTAGGCGCAGCCGCCCGACATGCCCGCGCCGATGTTGCGGCCCGTCGCGCCGAGGATGACGGCGGTGCCACCGGTCATGTACTCGAGCGCGTGGTCGCCGACGCCCTCGCACACCGCCGTCGCGCCCGAGTTGCGCACGAGGAAGCGCTCGCCCACGACGCCGCGCAGGTAGAGCTCTCCGGCGGTCGCGCCGTAGCCGATGACGTTCCCGGCGATGACGTTCCGCTCGGCGACGAGCGCCGCGTCCTCGGGCGGGCGCACCGTGATGAGGCCGCCCGAGAGTCCCTTGCCGACGTAGTCGTTCGCGTCGCCCACGAGCCGCAGCGCGATGCCGCGCGGGATGAACGCGCCGAGCGACTGCCCTGCGGAGCCGCGCAGCGTCAGGTCGACGGTGCCCGGCTCGAGCCCCGCCTCCCCGGCGCGCTTCGTCACCGCGTGGCCGAGCATCGTGCCGACGGCGCGGTCGGTGTTGGCGATCTCGAGGTCGAGCACGAGCCGCTCGCCCGCGTCGAGCGCGGCGGCGAGCTGCGGCAGCAGGTGCGTGTCGAGCTGCTGCTCGAGCTCGTGATCCTGCTCGACCGTCTTCCGCGGCGCGCCCTGCACGCCGGCGGGGGCCGTGAGCACAGGCGCGAGGTCGAGCCCCGACGCCTTCCAGTGGCGCACCGCCGGGTCGACGTCGAGCAGGTCGGCGCGGCCGATCGCCTCGTCGATCGAGCGGAGCCCGAGCGACGCGAGCAGCTCGCGCACCTGCTGGGCGAGGAACTCGAAGAACTGCACGACGAACTCGGGCTTCCCGGTGAAGCGCTCGCGCAGCACCGGGTTCTGCGTCGCGACGCCCACGGGGCACGTGTCGAGGTGGCAGACGCGCATCATGATGCAGCCGGAGACGACGAGGGGTGCGGTCGCGAAGCCGAACTCCTCGGCGCCGAGGAGCGCGCCGATCAGGACGTCGCGGCCCGTCTTCAGCTGCCCGTCGACCTGCACGCTCACGCGCTCGCGCAGCCCGTTGACCATCAGGGTGTGCTGCGTCTCGGCGAGGCCGATCTCCCACGGGGTGCCCGCGTGCTTGAGGGAGTTGAGCGGGCTCGCGCCCGTGCCGCCGTCGTGGCCGGAGACGAGCACGACGTCGGCCTTCGCCTTCGCGACGCCCGCCGCGACCGCGCCGATGCCCGACTGCGAGACGAGCTTCACGTGCACCCGGGCGGATGCGTTGGCGCGCTTGAGGTCGAAGATGAGCTGCTTGAGATCCTCGATCGAGTAGATGTCGTGGTGCGGCGGGGGCGAGATGAGCCCGACGCCCGCGGTCGCGTGCCGCGTGCGCGCGACCCACGGGTAGACCTTGCCCGGCGGCAGCTGGCCGCCCTCGCCGGGCTTCGCGCCCTGCGCCATCTTGATCTGCAGGTCGTCGGCGTGGGTGAGGTACATGCTCGTGACGCCGAAGCGGCCCGACGCGACCTGCTTGATCGCGCTGCGCCGCTCGGGGTCGAGGAGCCGCTCGACGTCCTCGCCGCCCTCCCCGGTGTTCGACTTCGCGCCGAGCCGGTTCATCGCGATCGCCAGCGTCTCGTGCGCCTCCTTCGAGATCGAGCCGTAGCTCATCGCGCCGGTCGAGAAGCGCTTGACGATCTCGGAGACCGGCTCGACCTCGTCGATCGGCACGGGCGTCACCGCATCCGTCTTGAAGCGCATGAGGCCGCGGAGCGTCTTGAGCTGCTCGGCCTGGTCGTCGACGAGCCGGGTGTACTCCTCGAAGACCTCGTAGCGGCCGGTGCGGGTCGCGTGCTGCAGCTTGAAGACCGTCTCCGGGCTGAACAGGTGCGGGGCGCCGTCGCGGCGCCACTGGTACTCGCCGCCCGTCGCGAGCCGCTCGTGCGCGAGCGGCGCCCGCTCGTCCGGGTAGGCAGCGCGGTGGCGGAGGCGGTTCTCCTCGGCGATCACCTCGAGCCCGACGCCGCCGAGCGGCGAGTGGGTCCCGGTGAAGTAGCGGTCGACGAGGGCCTGCGAGAGGCCGACGGCCTCGAAGGCCTGCGCGCCGCCGTACGAGCCGACGGTCGAGATGCCCATCTTCGACATGATCTTCGTCACGCCCTTGCCGAGCGCCTTGTTGAGGTTGCGCACCGCGGTGTCGACGTCGGCGCCGAGCTGGCCGGTGAGGGCGAGCTGCTCGGCGGTCTCCATCGCGAGGTAGGGGTTGACGGCGCTCGCGCCGTAGCCGATGAGCAGCGCCACGTGGTGCACCTCGCGCACGTCGCCCGCCTCGACGACGATGCCGACGCGCATGCGCGTGGATGCGCTGATCAGGTGGTGGTGCACGGCGCTCGTCATGAGCAGGGTCGGGATGGGCGCGAGCTGGTCGGTCGAGTCGCGGTCGGAGAGGATGACGTACTGCGCGCCCTCGACGATCGCCTCGTCGACCTCGCGGCACATCTCGTCGAGCCGCCGCTCCATGCCCTCGTGGCCGTCCTCGACGCGGTAGAGCCCCTTGATGACGACCGTGCGGCGCGATCCTGGCGTGCGGTCGATCGCGCGGATCTTCGCGAGCTCGTCGTTGTCGATCACGGGGAAGTCGAGGATGATCTGGCTCGCGTGCGACGGCGTCGCCGTCAGCAGGTTGCGCACGGGCCCGAGCCCCATCGTCATGCTCGTGACGATCGACTCCCGCAGGCTGTCGAGCGGCGGGTTCGTCACCTGCGCGAACGCCTGCGTGAAGTAGTCGAACAGCAGCCGCGGCCGCTCGGCGAGCACCGCCACGGGCGTGTCCGAGCCCATCGCGCCGAGCGGCTCGGCGCCGGTCTTGGCCATCGGCGCGATGAGGATCCGCACCTCCTCCTCGGTGTAGCCGAACGTGCGCTGGCGGCGGGTGACGGATGCGGGGGTGTGCGCGACGTGCTCGCGGTCCGGGAGGTCGGTGAGGTGGATGCGGCTCGAGTCGAGCCACTCGCCCCACGGCTCCATCGACGCGAGCTCGCGCTTGACCTCGGCATCGGGCACGATGCGGCCCGCGGCGGTGTCGACGAGGAAGAGCACACCCGGCTGCAGGCGACCGCGCCGGACGACCCGGCTCGGCTCGATCGGGAGCACGCCCGTCTCGCTCGCGAGCACGACGAGGCCGTCGGAGGTCTCGAGCCAGCGCCCCGGGCGCAGGCCGTTGCGGTCGAGGGTCGCGCCGACGAGGGTGCCGTCGGTGAACGAGATCGCCGCGGGGCCGTCCCACGGCTCCATGAGCAGCGAGTGGTACTCGGCGAAGTCGCGGAGCTCCTGGGGCATGTCGGGCTGGTTCTCCCACGCCGGCGGCACCATCATCATGACGGCGTGCGGCAGCGAGCGGCCCGCGAGCGTCAGCAGCTCGAGCACCTCGTCGAACGAGGCGGAGTCGCTCATGCCGGGCGTCACGATCGGCCGCAGCGGCCGCAGGTCGCCGAGCAGCTCGGAGGCGAGCTGCGACTCGCGCGCGCGCATCCAGTTGCGGTTGCCCTCGACGGTGTTGATCTCGCCGTTGTGGGCGATCATGCGCAGCGGCTGCGCGAGCGGCCACGACGGGAACGTGTTCGTCGAGTAGCGGGAGTGGACGATCGCGAGCTTGGTCTCGAAGCGAGAGTCCGACAGGTCGGGGTAGAAGGGCTCGAGCTGGAGCGTCGTCACCATGCCCTTGTAGGTGATGGTGCGGCTCGACAGCGAGGGCAGGTACTCCCCCACCTCGCGCTCGATGCGCTTGCGGAGGCGCCACGTGAGCCGGTCGAGCTCGATGCCGGAGGTGGGGCCGTTCGCCCCCATGACGAACAGCTGGTGGATGGAGGGCATCGCTGCCCTCGCGAGCTTGCCGAGCGCCGAGGGATCCGTCGGCACCTCGCGCCAGCCGAGCACCCGCAGGCGCTCCTGGCCGGCGAGCTCCCAGATGCGCTCCTGCACCCGCTCGCGCTCTGCGGCGTCGGTGGGGAGGAACGCGAGACCCGCGGCGTAGCTGCCGGCGGCCGGGAGGTCGAAGCCCACCACGGCCCGCAGGAACGCATCCGGCATCTGGGTCAGGATGCCCGCGCCGTCGCCCGTCCCCGCGTCGGAGCCGACCGCGCCGCGGTGCTCCAGGTTGCGCAGCGCATCGAGCGCCAGCGCGACGATGTCATGGCCTGCCGTGCCCCGCGTCGTGGCGACCATCGCCAATCCGCAGGAGTCCCGCTCGTGCCTCGGGTCGTAGAGCCCTGAGGCGGCCGGCAGGCCGAGGCCCCGCGAGGTGAAGGCCCCGTTCGTGAGATCGCTGGACGTGTGCATGTCGCTCCTATGTGCTCGGGCGGAAGGAGCGGGACGCCGTCGGCCCGCAGCGCGCAGAGGAGCGCGCGATGTCAGTGCTGCGCGGCCGCGGGTTCTGCGGCGGGCTCCGGGTCGTCCTGGGTGCGGGGCTCGGGGAGCTCGGTGTAGCGGGAAGAATCTACACCCTCTTCGGCGTCCGGGTCGCGACCGGGCTCCCACGGCGAGGGCTCGAGGCCCGGGTGGCGGCGTGTCTGGACCACCCAGACGACGATGCCGATCGCGATCGCGAGGAACGCCATCCAGACGTTGGTGCGGATGCCGAGGAAGAGCTCCGAGGGGTCGACGCGGATCGTCTCGAACACCGAGCGGCCGATGCCGTACCAGATGAGGTAGAGCGCGATGAGGCGGCCCCACTGCACGTCGCGCTTGCGGTCGAGCCACAGCAGCAGCACGGCGCCGGCGACGTTCCAGACGATCTCGTAGGCGAAGGTCGGGTGGAAGAGCGTCTCGGGTGGCAGGCCGATCGGGAACGCGGGGTTGTCGGCCTCGATCTCGAGGCCCCACGGCAGGCCCGTCGGCTGCCCGAACAGCTCGTGATTGAACCAGTTGCCGAGGCGGCCGAAGGCCTGCGCGAGCAGCAGGCCGGGCGCGAGCGCGTCGACGAACGTCGAGAAGCGCAGGCCCGTCGTGCGGCAGCCGATCCAGATGCCGATCGCGCCGCCGATGAGGGCGCCGAAGATCGCGATGCCGCCCTCCCAGACGTAGAACGCCGTCATCGGGTCGCGGCCGGGGCCGAAGTAGTCGTCGGGGTGCGTGACGACATGGAACAGGCGCGCGGCGGCGATGCCGAGCAGCACCGCCCACACGGCGATGTCGATGACGTAGCCGGCGTCGACGCCGCGCTGCCGCAGGCGGTAGCCGGTGAGCAGCGTCGCGACGACGATGCCCGCGAGGATGCACAGCGCGTAGGTCTGGATGCCCCACGAGGGGCCGACCATGCGCAGCAGGAAGGCGACCGCGACGCCGAACAGCAGGCTCATCAGCAGCGTCCAGGCGGCGTCCTTGCGGGTGAGCCGACCGGCGACGAGCCAGACGGCGAGCACGATGAGCGTGACGACGAGCCCGAGGACGAGGCCCGCGACGACCGCGCCGAGCACCGAGCCCTGCACGAGGTCCATCACGCCGATGGCCTCGAGCCACCGCCCGATCGGCACCTGCTGCCACTCGGGACTGGGGCTGGGGATGCTCTGGAAGACGTTGGTCACGCGGTGGCGCCCTTCTGTGCTGATGCCTTCGGTGCGGAGGACTGCGACGACGTCGCCGGACCGCCGTCGAGTGTACCGGCGGCGAGGGAGGCGGCGAGCTCGCGCACCGCCGGCACGCCCCCGTCGCCGAGCGCGCGCACGAGCGCCGATCCGACGATCGCGCCGTCGGCGTAGGCGAGCACGTCGCGCACCTGCTCGGCGGTCGAGACGCCGAGGCCGACGCAGCGCAGCACCTCGGTGCCGGATGCGGCGGCGCGGGCCGCGATGCGGTCGGAGAGCGTGCGGGCGGCCGCGTCGACATCCTGGCGCGCGCCCGTCGTGCCCATCGTCGAGACGGTGTAGACGAAGCCGCGGGAGGCGGCGATCGCGGCGTCGAGCCGCGCGGCGGACGACGAGGGTGCGGCGAGGAAGACGCGGTCGAGGTCGTGCCGCTCGGCGGCGTCGAGCCACTCGGCGGCGTTCTCGGGCGTGAGGTCGGGCGTGATGAGGCCGGCGCCGCCCGCAGCCGCGAGCTGCTCGGCGAAGCGCTCGACGCCGTAGCGGAGCACCGGGTTCCAGTAGGTCATCACGAGCACGGGCACGTCGGTGCGAGCGGTGATGGCCGCGATCGCCTCGAAGAGCTCGTCGAGGCGGAAGCCGCGCTCGAGCGTCGCCTGCGTCGCGGCCTGGATGACGGGGCCGTCCATGCCGGGGTCGGAGTAGGGCACGCCGAGCTCGATGGCCGTGCAGCCGGCCTCGGCGATCGCGACGGCCGCCTCGATGCTCGTGGCGAGGTCGGGGAAGCCGACCGGGAGGTAGCCGATGAGCGCCCGGTTGCCGCTGTCGCGGATGGCGTCCTCGGTGCGGCGCCCTGCACGCATGGCGCTCACAGCTGCTGCGCTCCCTCGTCGAGCATGTCGAACCAGCGCCCGGCGGTCGCGACGTCCTTGTCGCCGCGCCCCGAGAGGGAGACGACGAGCGTCGAGCCGGGCGCCTCCTGCGCGAGGCGCATCGCGCCCGCGACGGCGTGCGCCGACTCGATCGCCGGGATGATGCCCTCCGCGCGCGTGAGGGCGAGGAACGCATCCATCGCCTCGGTGTCGCTCACCGGCCAGTACTCGGCGCGGCCGATGTCGTGCAGCCACGCGTGCTCCGGGCCGACGCCCGGGTAGTCGAGGCCGGCGGAGATCGAGTGCGACTCGAGCGTCTGGCCGTCGGCGTCCTGCAGCAGGAACGTGCGCATGCCGTGGAGGAGCCCCGGCTCGCCGCGCCCGATCGAGAGCGCGTGGCGCGGCGTCTCGGCGCCGTCGCCCGCGGCCTCGAGGCCGATGAGGCGCACGCCCTCGTCGTCGAGGAACGCGTGGAAGATGCCCATCGCGTTCGACCCGCCGCCGACGCACGCGAGCACGGCGTCCGGCAGGCCGCCCGTCATCGCGATCGTCTGCTCGCGCGCCTCCTCGCCGATCGCGCGGTGGAAGTCGCGCACCATCTCGGGGAACGGATGCGGGCCCGCGACCGTGCCCATGAGGTAGTGGGTGGTGTCGACGTTCGCGACCCAGTCGCGCAGGCCCTCGTTGATGGCGTCCTTGAGGGTGCGCGAGCCGCTCGTGACGGGCACGACCTTCGCGCCGAGCAGCCGCATCCGGGCGACGTTGAGCGCCTGGCGCTCGGTGTCGACCTCGCCCATGTAGATGACGCACTCCATGCCGAAGAGCGCAGCGGCCGTCGCGGTCGCGACGCCGTGCTGGCCGGCGCCGGTCTCGGCGATGAGGCGCGTCTTGCCGAGCCGCTGGGCGACGAGGGCCTGGCCGAGCACGTTGTTGATCTTGTGGCTGCCGGTGTGGTTGAGGTCCTCGCGCTTGAGCAGGATGCGCGCGCCCGCGCGCTCGCTCAGGCGCGTCGCCTCGGTGAGCATCGACGGGCGGCCGGTGTAGTCGCGCGAGAGCCTGGCGAACTCGGCCTGGAACGCCGGGTCGGCCTTGCACTCGGCGTAGCACGCGGCGAGCTCGTCGATCGCCGCCATGAGCGGCTCGGGCATGAAGACCCCGCCGAACGCGCCGAACCAGGGGCCGTGCTGCTCGCGCAGCCGGGTCTCGCTCATGATGCCCTCCCGAACTCGGCGACGCGGGCCTCCGGGTCGCCGTGCGTCACCAGTGCCTCGCCGACGAGCACCGCATCCGCCCCGTCACGGCGGTAGCGCGCGACGTCGGCGGCCTCGCGGACGCCCGACTCGGCGACCGCGACGGTGCCGGCGGGGATGCGCTCGCGCAGCTCGGCGAAGCGCTCGGGGTGCATCGTGAAGGTCTTGAGGTCGCGCGTGTTGACGCCCAGGATGCGGGCGTCGACCGCGAGGGCCGCGTCGATCTCGCGCTCGTCGTGCACCTCGACGAGCACCGACAAGCCGAGGTCGGTCGCGAAGCGGTGCAGCTGCTCGAGCCGCGCCGGCTCGAGCGACGCGACGATCAGCAGGGCGAGGTCGGCGCCGAAGGCGCGCGCCTCGAGCAGCTGGTACTCGTCGGCGATGAAGTCCTTGCGCAGCACCGGCAGCGACACGGCGGCGCGCACGGCCTGCAGATCCTCGAGCGAGCCGAGGAAGCGGCGCCCCTCGGTGAGCACGCTGATCGCGCTCGCGCCGCCGGCCTCGTAGCGGGCGGCGAGCGCCGCGGGCTCGGGGATGTCGGCGAGCGGGCCCTTCGACGGGCTCGCGCGCTTCACCTCGGCGATGATGTGCGGGCCGTCGGAGTCGGCCTTCGGCGTGCCGAGGATCGCGGCGGCGTCACGGGGCTGCGGCGTGGCGAGCGCGATCGACTCGAGGCGCGCGGTCGGCAGCGACTCGCGCCGCTGCGCCGCATCCTCGAGCGCGCCCGCGGTGAGCGCGTCGAGCACGGTCAGTGGCCCTGCGCGCCGAAGCCGGCCTTGGCAAGGATCGGCCAGAGGAGGGCGCCGACGAGCAGCAGGCCCGCGCTCGCCCACACCAGCACGGGCATGTCGAGGAAGAAGAAGAGCGTGCCGAGGAGGATGGCGACGAGCATGACGACGACGCTCGTCCAGCCGGCGCGCGAGTTGCCGTGGCCGGGGTCGACGAACGCGGGGTCGTAGTCGGCGACGTGCAGCTCCTCGGCGTGCTCGTCGCTGATGCCGTTGCTGCGTGCCTTCACGGTGCTCCTCGGGTCGATCCAGGGCGCGCGGAATGCGCCTCGGGGCCAGTCTATCGAGTCGGATCCTCGCCGTCGTCCATCGCGTCCCAGGCGAGTCCCGAGCCGGTGCGCTCGTAGCGCGCCGCGCGCTTCGCCCGCGCGGGCCAGCGGTGCCCCGTCGCGAGCGTCCACGCGCCCGCGATCGCGGCGACGGCGCCCGCGGCGAAGCCTGCGCCCTGCCAGCCGTCGGCGACGAGGCTCGCGACCTCGGCCGCCTGCGCGCTGCCGGCGATGCCCGTCGCGTCGGCGACGAGCACGTCGAGCGCGCGCCCGATGCCGCCCTGCGCCGCCGAGACGTGCGCGATGAGGCCGGCGCCGAGCGCGAGGGCGAGCACCCCGAGCACGACGCGCCACGCGCGGCCCGCGAGCGGCAGCACGAGCGCGAGCACCGCGCAGGCGAGCGCCATGACCGTGAGCGCCCCCGCGAGCTGCTGGCCGGTCGCGGCGAGCTCGCGGCCGTCGACGAGCACGACGCTCGCCCAGGGCTGCGTCGCCGAGAGCAGGCCGAGCGCCGCGGCGAGCAGCAGCAGCGCCGACGCGACCGTGCGGCCGCGCGCGAGCAGCCGGCTCACGGCCTCCCCCGCATCGACGAGGCGACGGCGACGGCGCGCAGCGGCGCGGCGGCCTTGCTCCGCACCTCCCGCAGCTCCGTCTCCGGGTCGCTGTCGGCGACGAGGCCCGCGCCCGACTGCACGTGCGCGACCCCTGCCCGCATCGTGACGGTGCGGATCGCGATCGCGAGATCCGCATCCCCGTCGAGGTCGAACCATCCGACGACCCCGCCGTAGACGCCGCGCTGGGCGGGCTCGAGCTCGTCGATGAGCTCGAGCGCGCGCGGCTTCGGCGCACCCGAGAGCGTGCCGGCGGGGAACGTCGCGCGGAACGCGTCGACGGCCGACGCATCCGATCGCATGTCGCCCTCGACGGTCGAGACGATGTGCATGATGTGGCTGAAGCGCTCGATCGCCATGAGCTCGGTCACGGCGACCGTGCCCGGCACGCACACCTTCGCGAGGTCGTTGCGGGCGAGGTCGACGAGCATGACGTGCTCGCTGCGCTCCTTGGGGTCGGCGAGCAGCTCCTCGGCGAGGTCGCGGTCGGCGGATGCGTCGGCGCCGCGCGGGCGGGAGCCCGCGATCGGGTGCATGGTCGCCCGGCCCTCGTGGACGGTGACGAGCGCCTCGGGGCTCGAGCCGACGACCGCGTACGGCTCGCCGTCGGCCGTCTCGAGGCTCAGCAGGTAGAGGTAGGGCGAGGGGTTCAGCATGCGCAGCACGCGGTAGACCTCGAGCGGGTCGGCGTCGGTCGGCAGGTCGAAGCGCGCCGAGAGCACGACCTGGAAGACGTCGCCGTCGACGATGTGCCGCTTCGACGACTCGACCATGCCGCGGAAGTCCTCTGCGCTCAGCCGAGAGGTCGGGTCGGGCTGGGCCTCGCGGTCGAGCGCGGCGATCGCGCCGGGGGCGGGCGCGACGAGCGCCGCCTCGAGCGCGTCGAGCCGCGCCTGCGCGTCGCGCCACAGCGCATCCGCCGTCTCTGCCCCGTCGTTGAGGGCGTTCGCGACGAGGTGCGCGGCGCCGGTGCGGTGGTCGAGCACCACGAGGGCCGACACGAGCGACATCGCGATCGCGGGCACGTCGACGTCGCGCTCGGGCGCGTCGGGCAGCCGCTCGAGCTCGCGCACGACCTCCCAGCCGATGTGGCCGACCATGCCGGTCGTCAGGCGCGGCAGGCCGGGGATGCGCGGGGTCGCCCAGCGGCGGAGCACGTGCTCGAGCGCGGCGAGGCCGCCCTCCGGCGCGTCGTCACCGAGGAGGCGCTCGGCGCCCACGTGCTCGGAGCGCCACACGACGCGGCCGCGGTCGGCGGTGAGCTGCCCGAACGAGGCGACGCCGACGAAGGAGTAGCGGTTCCAGACGCCCTGCTCGGCCGACTCGAGCAGGAAGCTGCCCGGGCGCGCGGCGCCGTCGGCGTCGAGGGCGAGGCGCCGGTAGACGCCCACGGGCGTCTCGCCGTCGAGGAAGACCTCGCGCACGACCGGCACGACGCGGTGGCCCTCGAGGAGCGCGTCGAACGCCGCGCGGTCGGTGCCGGTGGTCACGCGTCGCTCCCGTCGGCCACGGGCACGGGCGTGAAGAAGCACGAGCGGGCGCCCGTGTGGCACGCGGGGCCGGTCTGGTCGACGCGGATCAGCAGCGCGTCGCCGTCGCAGTCGAGCGCGATCGAGCGCGGCACCTGGATGTTGCCGGAGGTGTCGCCCTTCCGCCAGTACTCCTGGCGCGAGCGCGACCAGAACGTCACGCGGCCCTCGGTCGCCGTGCGGCGCAGCGCCTCGTCGTCCATGTAGCCGACCATGAGCACATCGCCCGTCGCGTCGTCCTGGATGACCGCGGCGACGAGGCCGTCGGCGTCCTTCTTGAGCAGTGGCATCGAGCCATCCGTCATCGCACCGTCACCGGCCTTCATCGCACCGTCACCCCGGCCTCCCGCATCGCGGCCTTCACCTCGCCGATCGTGCACTGCCCGCTGTGGAAGATGCTCGCGGCGAGCACGGCATCCGCCCCCGCCTCGACCGCCGGCGCGAAGTGCGCCGGCTCCCCCGCGCCGCCCGAGGCGATCACGGGGGTCGTCGCGGCTTCGCGCACGGCCCGCAGCAGCTCGAGGTCGAAGCCCTCCTTCGTGCCGTCGGCGTCGATCGAGTTGACGAGCAGCTCTCCGACGCCGCGGGAGACGCCCTCGCGCGCCCACGCGATGGCGTCGAGGCCGGCGCCGCGGCTGCCGCCGTGGGTCGTCACCTCGAAGCCGCTCGGCATCGACGCCTCGCGCCGCACGTCGAGCGAGAGGACGAGCACCTGCGAGCCGAAGTCGGCCACGATGCGGTCGATGAGCTCGGGGTCGCGGATCGCGGCGGAGTTGACGCCCACCTTGTCGGCACCGTGCGCGAGCAGGCGCGCGACGTCGTCGCGCGAGCGCACGCCGCCGCCGACGGTCAGCGGGATGAAGATCTGCTCGGCGGTGCGCTCGACGACCTCGAGCATCGTGCCGGCATCCTCGACGGTCGCCTTGACGTCGAGGAACGTCAGCTCGTCGGCGCCCTGCTCGGCGTAGCGCGCGGCGAGCTCGACGGGGTCGCCCTGATCGGTGAGCCCCTGGAACTTCACGCCCTTGACGACGCGGCCGTGCGCGACGTCGAGGCACGGGATGACGCGGGTCGCGAGCATCGTGGACCTCCTCGGTTCGGGCGCCTCAGAGGCGGGCTGCGTGGATGCGCGAGACGATGATCGCCTTCGCGCCGACGTCGTCGAGCGCGTCCATGATGTGGTTGGTGTCGTCGCGGCGCACCATGACGCGCACGGCGACCCAGCCCTCCTTCTGCAGGGGGCTCACGGTCGCGCTCTCGAAGCCGTGCGCGATCGCGATCGCGGCGTCGAGGTGGGTGCGCTCGATGTCGTAGTCGACGAGCACGTAGTCGCGCGCGACCATGACGCCGTCGAGTCGGCGCTTCAGGCGCGACAGGCCGGGCGGGTTGCTGCCGTTCGAGATGAGCACGGCCTCGCTCGTGAGGATCGGGTCGCCGAAGACCTCGAGGCCCTGGGCGCGCAGCGTCGCACCGGTCTCGACGACGTCGGCCACCGCATCCGCGACCCCGAGCCGCACGGCCGACTCGACGGCGCCGTCGAGGCGCACGAGCTGCGCGGTGACGCCGAGCGAGGCGAGGTGCTGCTCGACGAGCAGCGTGTAGCTCGAGGCGATCCGCACGCCCTGCAGGTCGGCGGCGCTCTGGAAGCGGCCGGCGGGGCCGGCGAAGCGGAACGTGGAGCGCGCGAAGCCGAGCCCCTCGACCTCGTGGGCGTCGGAGCCGGAGTCGAGCAGCAGGTCGCGGCCGGTGATGCCGACGTCGAGCGCGCCCGAGCCGACGTAGGTCGCGATGTCGCGCGGGCGGAGGAAGAAGAACTCCACCTCGTTGCGCGCGTCGACGACGATGAGCTCCTTGCCGTCGCGGCGGCCGCGGTAGCCGGCCTCGTCGAGCATCCAGGCGGCCGTCTCGGCCAGCGAGCCCTTGTTGGGCACGGCGATCTTCAGCATGGGTTCCCTTGCAGGTCTGACGGATGTGGGGACAGCGCGTCAGAGATGTCGGTAGACGTCCTGCAGGCTGATGCCCTTCGCCAGCATGAGCACCTGCAGGTGGTACAGCAGCTGCGAGATCTCGAGCGCCGTGTCCTCATCGGTCTCGTGCTCGGCCGCCATCCACACCTCAGCGGCCTCCTCGACGATCTTCTTGCCGATCGCGTGCACGCCGGCGTCGACGAGCTCGACGGTGCGGGAGCCCTCTCGGCGCTCGGCGAGGGTGCGCTCGAGCTCGGCGTGCAGCTCGTCGAAGGTCTTCACCGGTCCAGGCTACCGGCCGCGTCGTCGGCGTCGGCGCCGAGGCCCTTGCCGGCGGTGCCGCGGTGGATGGCCGAGAGGTCGATGCGCCCGGTGTCGAACGCGCCGCGGCCGGCGTCGCGCAGCGTCGCGATGCGCTCGGCGGGCGAGGCGTGGCCGTAGACGGCGCTGCCGGCGACGAAGACGTCGGCGCCCGAGGCTGCGGCGATGGGCAGCGTGTCGGCCGTGATGCCGCCGTCGACCTGCAGCGCGAGCTCGATGCCGAGCTCCTCCGCCTTGGTGCGGAGCGCCTCGACCTTCGGCAGCATGTCGGGCATGAACGCCTGGCCGCCGAAGCCGGGCTCGACCGTCATGACGAGCACCATGTCGAACTCGGGCAGGTGCTCGATGACGGCGTCGACGAGCGTGCCGGGCTTGAGCGCGATCGCGGCGCGCGTGCCGCGGGCGCGCAGCTCGCGTGCGAGCGAGACGGCGTCGCGCGTCGCCTCGGCGTGGAAGGTGACCGAGTCGACGCGGTCGATCGCGTACTGCGGCGCCCACGTGTCGGGGTCGTCGATCATGAGGTGCACGTCGATCGGCAGCTCGGTGACCTCGGCGATGCGCTCGACCATCGGCAGCCCGAACGTGAGGTTGGGCACGAAGTGCGCATCCATGACGTCGACGTGCACGCCGTCGGCGCTCGCGATCTTCCCGAGGTCGCGCTCGAGGTTGACGAAGTCGGCCGACAGGATGCTGGGGTGGATCCTGACCATGGGTTCCAGCCTATCCGGCTGTGCGTGGCCTATCGGTCGGCCGTCGTGAGCAGCTGGATGAACATCGCGTCGGTGCCGTTGCGGTGCGGCCACAGCTGCACGGCCGCGCCCGTCTCCCCCAGCGCGATCCCCGGCGAGAGCTCGGCGACCACCGCGCCGGTGTCGACCGGCTCGAGGCCGAGCGCAGCGGCGCGGTCGACGATCGCGCGCGTCTCGGCGAGGTGCGGCGAGCACGTGACGTAGGCGAGCAGCCCGCCGGGCTTGAGGGCGCGGGCGGATGCGGCGAGCAGCTCGGCCTGCAGGGTCGCGAGCGCGGGCACGTCGGAGGGCTCCTTGCGCCAGCGCGCCTCCGGCCGGCGGCGGAGCGCCCCGAGCCCCGTGCACGGGGCATCGAGCAGGATGCGGTCGAACGCGGCCTCGGTGTCGCCCTCGCCGTAGCGGCGGCCGTCGCCCGTGACGACGCGTGCTCGAGCATCCGGGAAGCGCTCGCCGACTGCGCGCACCGCCTGCCGCACGAGCTTCGCGCGGTGGGGCGCGACCTCGTTGGCCTCGAGCTGCGCGCCGCCGATCGCGGCCTCGGCCGCCATGAGCGCCGCCTTGCCGCCGGGGCCCGCGCAGACGTCGAGCCACCGCTCCCCGGCCGCGACCGGCCGCGCGCGGGTGAGCGCGAGCGCGGCGAGTTGGCTGCCGGCGTCCTGCACGCGCCAGCTGCCGCCCGCGACCTGCGGCAGGCGCGCGGGGTCGCCGGCGGGCGCGATGCGGCCGATCGGGCTCGCTGTCGCCTCGAGCGCGAGCTCGTCGGGGCGCGCGAGGCCCGGCAGCGCCACGAGCTGCACAGCAGGCGGGTCGTTGTCGGCCGCGAGCAGCTCGGGCAGCTCGTCGGCGGCGCCCTCGCGCTCGAGGGTGCGACGGAGTGCGCGCAGCACCCACGTGGGGTGCCCGGTCTCGAGGGCGAGCCGCTCGTCGGCGGGGAGGTCGGCGGCGATCCGCGCGAGGCGCTCGTCGGCGGGCACCTCGCTCAGCCGTCGCAGCACCGCGTTGGCGAAGCCGGCGCGGCCCTTGTGGCGGCCCAGCAGCGCGACCGTCTCGTGCACGGCCGCGTGCGAGGGCACCCGCATGTGCGCGAGCTGGTGCGAGCCGATGCGCAGCGTCGCGAGGGTCTCGGGGTCGATCTCCGTGATCGGGCGACCCGCGGCGTCGGCGATGAGTGCGTCGTGCTGCCCCTGCCAGCGGAGCGTGCCGTAGGCGAGCTCGGTCGCGAAGCCCGCGTCGGCGGCGCTGAGATGGGCCTCGCGGATGCGCTTCGGCAGCAGCAGGTTGGCGTAGGCGTCGTCGCGGGCGACGTCGAGGACGACGTCGCGGGCGAGCTGGCGAGGGTTGGCGGTCATGCGCGGGGCTCCGGTCTCGTGACGCGTCCGCCTTCGGCGGGCGCTCCTCGACCTACGGAACCGCGTCCGCCTTCGGCGGGCGCTCCTCGACCCACGGAACCGCGTCCGCCTTCGGCGGGCGCTCCTCGACCCACAGAACCGAGTCCGCCTTCGGCGGGCGCTCCTCGACCTACGGAACCGCGTCCGCCTTCGGCGGGCGCTCCTCGACCTACGTCGAATCTCGCCGTGCCGCCGCGGCCCCGCAGCCAGTCAGCGCCCGCCATCGGGCGCTTGCCCGCTGGCTGCACCTCGATGAGCTCGAGCGGGGTGCTGCCGGTCCCGACGACGGCGGTGCGGCCGGCGAGGGCGACCTCGCCCGGCGCGAGCGGCTCGGCGCCGGAGCGCGCGAGCGCCAGCAGCTTCACCCGCTCGCCCTCGCTCTCGGAGGTCTGCAGCATCGCGTGCGCGCCGGGCTCGGGCGTGACGCCCCGGAAGCGCGCGAGCAGCGCCGGCGCGGTGCGCGTGAAGTCGAGGGCGCCGTCGGCGAGCGTGAGCTTGGGCGCGAACGTCGGCGCGCCCGACTGCTCCTCGAAGACCGCCGTGCCGTCGGCGATCGCGTCGACCGCCTCGACGAGCTCGCGCGCGCCGACCTCGGCGAGGTGCGCGAGCAGTGCGCCCGCGGTCGCGCCCTCCGGGATCTCGGCCTCGCGCATCCGCACCACCGGCCCCGCATCGAGCTCGGGCACGAGCCGGAAGACCGACACGCCCGTGACGCCGTGCCCGTCGATGAGCGCGCGCTGCACGGGCGCGGCGCCGCGGTAGTCGGGCAGCAGCGAGAAGTGCAGGTTGATCCAGCCGTGCGGCGGCATCGACAGCAGCGGCTCGCGCACGAGGCCGCCGTAGGCGACGACGACGGCGAGCTCGGGCTCGAGCGCCGCGATGCGCGCGGTCGCCTCGGCGTCGAGCCGGTTCGCCTCGATGACGGGCAGACCGAGCGCCTCGGCGGCCGCCGCGACGGGCGTCGGCGTCAGCACGCGCTTGCGCCCCTGGGGCGACGCCGCGCGCGTGACGACGGCCGCGATCTCGTGCCGCGCGGCGAGCGCCTCGAGGCTGGGGACGGCGGCGGCCGGACTGCCGGCGAAGACGATGCGCATGGTGCCTCCATCCTCCCGCATCCGGGCTCGACCCTCGGCGATCAGAGGCCCTCGAAGGGCTCCGGGTCGTCGAAGCGGATGCGGAGCCGGGCCGGCGCCGAGGGCTTCCGCGGCCGGGTGGCCTCGGCGAGCACGCGGCCGCGCGCGATGCCCGCGACGCGCGCGCCGTCGGCGTAGGCGAAGCGGGCGATCGCGCGCTCGAGGTCGCCGTCGCGCGCGCCCTCGGCCGGTACAGGCCCGAGCACGTCGAGGTGCTCGACCTCGCCGAGCGCCTCGAGCGCCTCGGCGACGGCGTCGGGGTGCCCGACGACGGATGCGGTGCGCACGGCGGGCGGGAACCGGAGCGCGCGGCGCTCGGCGAGCTCGGCCTTCGCGAACGGCACGGTCGTGTCGCCCGTGAGCGCCGTCACGGCGATGCCCGCGACGCCCGCGAGCACGATCGTGGCGCCGTCGGCGGCGAGCGCGGTCGCGGTCGCCCACTGCCGCACGGCCTCCTCCCCCACGCGCAGGCCCTCGCGCGCGAGCAGCGTGTCGCCGTCGAGCAGGATGACCGCGCCGTAGCCGCCATCGGCGATCGGCTCGGCGCCGCGCGTGGCGATCACCAGCCGCGGCCTGCCGTCGACCCGCAGGCGCTCGTGGTCGCCGTCGGCGACGACGACCGGCACGCCGGGGAAGGCGCGCCCGAGCTCCTCGGCGATGCGTGTCGAGCCGCGGCCCACCTCAGTGAGCGCGGTGCCGTGGCACGAGGGGCACTGCCAGCCTGCGGCGAGCCGACCGCACAGCCGGCACGACGGGGCGGCGCCGCGCGAGCGCCGGCCGAGGGGACCGCCGCACGCCGCGCAGCGCGCTCGCGTGCCGCAGTCGCCGCAGCGGAGGCCCGGCGCGTGCCCTGGGCGCGCGACCTGCACGAGCACGGGCCGCTCGGCGAGCGCCTCGGACGCCGCGCGGAACGCGGCGGCGGGCACGCGCCGGCCGTCGTCGGCGAGCGCGGTGGGCAGCACGCGGCGGCGGTGCGCGCCGACCCGCTCGTGCTCGAGGAAGCCCAGCTCGACGAGCCGCTCGGCGTCGCTCGAGCGGGCGTGGCCGGCGATGACGAGCGCGCAGCCGGTCTGCGCCTGCCGCACGAGCGCCGCGTCGCGCGCGTGCACCCATGGCGAGAGCGGCTCGGCCAGGAGCGGGTCGCCGTCCTCCCAGACGACCAGCAGCCCGAGCCGCGCAGCCGGTGCGTAGACGGCCGAGCGCGGGCCGATGATCGCGAGCGGCTCGCCCTCGAGGCAGCGCAGGAACCCTCGGTAGCGCTCGGGGTTCTTCTGCCGCGCGTCGAGCTCGACGACGCGCTCGGCGCCGACGGCGGTGGCGAGGGCGAGGCGGAGCTGCCGCTGGTCGCGGTGGTCGGGCACGACGACGATCGCCTGCTCGCCGCGCTCGAGCGCCTGCCTCACGAGCGCGGCGAGCGCGACCGCCCAGCGCCCGATCCACTGCGGGCCGTCCTCGCCGGCCTCCGCGCCGCCGGCGACCTCGACGACGCCGCCCGCGCACTCCATCGCCACCCGGCGACGGTCGGCGACGAGCCCGGGCAGCACGGCGGCGGACTCAGGCAGCTCCGGCAGCGTGGGCAGCGCCGCCCGCTCCCCCGCGAGCCACTGCTTCTCGACGCGCGCCTGCCTCCCGGGGATCGCGACGCGCAGCACGTCGGCGGCCCCGCCCGCCGCCCGGTCGGCGACGGCGCGCGCGAGCGCCCACACCTCGGGCTGCAGCACGGGCACCGCCGAGACGACCTGCTCGATGTCCGCGACCTCGCCCTCCCAGGCCCGCGCATCCGCGACCTCGACGACCCAGCCCGTCGCGAGCCGGTCGCCCCGCAGCGGCACGCGCACGCGCACGCCTGGCCCGACGCCCTCCATGCCCGGCGGCACCCGGTACTCGAAGAGCCGGTCGAGCTGCGGCAGCCGCGAGTCGACGACGACCCGCGCGTACCGGGCCGGCAAGGCTCAGAGCCCCGCGGCGGTGCGCAGCGCGTCGACGCGGTCGAGCCGTTCCCAGGTGAAGCCGGGCAGCTCGCGGCCGAAGTGGCCGTAGGCGGCCGTCTGGCGGTAGATCGGGCGGCGCAGGTCGAGGTCGCGCACGATCGCGCCGGGGCGCAGGTCGAAGACCTCGAGGATCGCGGCCTGGATCGCCTCGTCGGAGACGGCGCCGGTGCCGAACGACTCGACGTAGATGCCGACGGGCTGCGCCATGCCGATCGCGTACGCCGCCTGCACCTCGAGCCGCGACGCGAGGCCTGCGGCGACGGCGTTCTTCGCGACCCAGCGCAGCGCGTACGCGGCCGAGCGGTCGACCTTCGACGGGTCCTTGCCGCTGAACGCGCCGCCGCCGTGGCGCGCGGCGCCCCCGTAGGTGTCGACGATGATCTTGCGTCCCGTGAGGCCCGCGTCGCCCTTCGGGCCGCCCGTGAGGAACGAGCCCGAGGGGTTGACGATCGTGCGCATCGCGCTCGCGTCGAGGCCGAGCTGCGACACGACCGGCTCGATGACGTGCTCGGAGACGGCGTCCCGGATCTCGTCGCCCGTCACCCCGGGCGCGTGCTGCGTCGAGACGAGCACGGCGTCGACGGTCACGGGCGTGAAGCCGTCGTAGCCGATCGTCACCTGGGTCTTGCCGTCGGGGCGAAGCCACGGGATCTCGCCCGAGCGACGCACGGCGGCGAGGCGCTCGGCGAGGCGGTGCGCCGCCCACGCGGTCGCGGGCATGAAGGTGGGCGTCTCGTCGGTCGCGAAGCCGAACATGATGCCCTGGTCGCCGGCGCCGTCGCGGTCGAGCGGGTCGACCGAGCCGCCTCGCGCCTCGATCGCGGTGTCGACGCCCGTCGCGATCTCGCTCGACTGCTCCCCGATCGAGACGGTGACGCCGCACGAGTGCCCGTCGAACGAGACCTCGCTCGAGTCGTAGCCGATGTCGACGATCGTCTTCCGCGCGAGCGACGCGATGTCGACGTAGCCGGTCGTCCGCACCTCGCCCGCGACGTGCACGAGGCCCGTGGTGACGAGCGTCTCGACGGCGACCCGCGCCTCCGGGTCCTGGGCGAGCATCGCGTCGAGCACGGCATCCGAGATCTGGTCGGAGATCTTGTCGGGGTGCCCCTCGGTGACGGACTCGGACGTGAACAGCCGAAGGCTCACTCGGCTCCCTCCTCGCGCGGGGCCAGGTGCTCCGCGATGGCGTCGATGATGTCGCGGGCCACTGACGCCTTGGCGCCGGCGCTCTCGGCGATGACGCCGGATGCGTCGAGGACGCTCACGCGCGTCGTCACGTCGCCGAAGCCCTCGGCGTGGCCGACGCGGTTGACCACGAGCAGGTCGGCGCCCTTGCGCGCGAGCTTCGCGCGGCCTCGGTGGATGAGCGCGGTGTCGTCGGGCTCGGTCTCGGCGGCGAAGCCGACGACGAGGTTCTGGCGCGCGCGGTGCGCGAGGCCAGCGAGGATGTCGGGGTTCTCCGTGAGGGTGAGGGTCGGCTGCGAGCCCCACTCCTCCTTCGAGCGCTTGCCGTCGGAGACGCCGTCGACGCGGTAGTCGGCGACCGCGGCGGCCATCACGACGACGTCGGCGTCGGCGTGCGCCTCCATCGCCTCGGCGAGCTGCGCCGTGGTCTCGACCTCGACGAGCGCGACGCCGTCGGGCGCCGGCACGTGCAGGTTGGCGCCGACGAGCGTCACCGCTGCACCGGCGTCGCGGGCCGCCTCGGCGAGCGCGACGCCCATCGCGCCGCTCGAGCGGTTGCCGAGGAAGCGCACCGGGTCGATGGGCTCGCGGGTGCCGCCGGCGCTCACGACGAGCGTCCGGCCGGCGAGCGGCGTCGCGTCGGCGCGCTCGGTGGGCGCCTGCGCGACGACGGCGAGCGCGGCGGCCACGACCTCCGCCGGCTCCGCCATGCGACCGAGTCCCGAGTCGTCCCCCGTCAGCTGTCCCGCGACGGGCCCGACGATCGTCGCGCCGCGCGCGGCGAGCGTCGCGACGTTCGCCTGCACCGCCGGCTGCTCCCACATCTCGGTGTGCATCGCCGGCGCGATGACGAGCGGTGCGCGCGACGCGAGCACGGTCGTGCCGAGCAGGTCGTCGGCGAGGCCGTGGGCGAGCTTCGCGATCGTGTTCGCGGTCGCCGGCAGCACGACGATGAGGTCGGCCTGCTGGCCGAGCGCGACGTGCCGCACGCTCGCGACGTCGTCGAAGACCTCGTCGGTGACGGGGTTGCGGCTCAGCGCCTCGAGCGTCGGGCGGCCGATGAAGCGCAGGGCGGATGCGGTGGGCACGACGTGCACGTCGTGGCCCGCCTTGACCAGCTCGCGGATGGCGAGCGCAGCCTTGTACGCCGCGATCCCGCCGGAGATCCCGACGACGACGCGCATCAGGCGGAGGCGGTCTCGTCCTTGGTCAGGACGAGCTTGTCCTGGTGGATCTCGTGCAGCGCCACCGAGAGCGGCTTGTCCTCGACCGTGGCGTCGACGAGCGGGCCGACGTTGTCGAACATCGAGCCCTCGTGGATGTCGGTGTAGTAGTCGTTGATCTGGCGCGCGCGCTTCGACGCGAAGATCACGAGCTGGTACTTGGAGTCGGCCTTCTCGAGCAGCTCGTCGATCGGCGGGTTGATGATGCCCTGGCTGGCCATGGGTGCCTCCTGCAGTCGTGATGGATGCGGGTCGGGGCCCGCGCAAGCTCGTGCGCCGATGGGCGCAATGGACGATTCTACCGTGCCTCGTCGGCCTCGGCGGCGAGGATCCGCTCGACGACCTCGCGCGCGGCCTCGGCGACGTCGGTGTTGACGATCGTCGCGTCGAACTCCGGCTGGCTCGCGAGCTCGACCTTCGCGGTCTCGAGGCGGCGCTCCCGCTCGTCCTCGGTCTCGGTGCCGCGGCCGACGAGGCGGCGGACGAGCTCGTCCCACGACGGCGGCGCGAGGAACAGCAGCACCGCATCCGGGAACGACTCGCGCACCTGGCGCGCGCCCTGCAGGTCGATCTCGAGCAGCACCGACGAGCCCTCGTCGAGCGCGGCCTGCACGCTCGAGCGCGGCGTGCCGTACCGGGACTGGTTGTGCACCTTCGCCCACTCGAGGAAGTCGTCCTCCTCGATCATGCGGTCGAAGTCGGCGTCGGAGACGAACGCGTAGTGCACGCCGTCGATCTCGCCCGGGCGCGGCGAGCGCGTCGTGGCGCTCACCGAGTGCCGGATCTGCGGGAAGTGCTCGCGCACGTACTGCGCGACGGTGCCCTTGCCGACCGCCGTCGGTCCGGCGAGCACGATGAGGCGGGGGCGGCGCGAGGGATCCACGTCGTCCAGCCAACCGCGAACGCGCTCGCGCTGCAAACCGCCCAGTCCCCCGAGCCGCTTCGAGCCCGCGATGCCGAGGCTCTCCATGACGGATGCGGCCCGTGCGGGTCCGATGCCGCGCAGGCTCGTGAGGTACTCGGCGACCCGGAGGCGGCCCTCGGGGCCGCCCGGCTCCTGCCATGCCCGCTCCGCGACGTCGCGGGGCCCGCGCTCCCCCGCGGCGAGCGCGCGCTTCACCGCGGCGCGCGCGCGACGCGCCTCGATGGCCGCTCGGCCCGCCGCGGCCGGATCCGGGACCGCGGAGCGCTCCCCGGCGCTCACGCCGGCAGCTCGGCCTTCGCCGCGTCGATCGCGGCGGCGAGCGCGTCGGGGCCGGCCCGCAGGATGCTGCGGCTCGCGCTCGCGAGCACGACCGCGTCGGCTGGGAAGAGGGTGCGGAGCGCGCCGAGGCTCGCGCCCTGCGCGCCGAAGCCAGGTACGAGCACGGGTGTCGACGGGTGGGTCGCGAGGCCGTAGTCGGCGCGATCGACGGTCGCGCCGATGACGAGGCCGTGGCCGGCGCCGGTCGCGACGCTGCGCGCCGTCACCGCCTCGGCGACCGCCGCGGCGACCGTGCGGCCGTCGGGCAGCCGGGCGCTCTGCAGCGCGCGGGCCTCGGGGTTCGAGGTCGCGGCGAGCACGAAGAGCGCCTTGCCCGCCGCCTCGGCGGCCGCGAACGCGCCGTCGAGCGCGTCGACGCCGAGGTATGGGCTCACCGTGAGCGCGTCGGCCTCGAGCGGCGAGCCCGGCGTCAGCCACGCCGCGGCGTAGCCGGTGTTCGTCGAGCCGATGTCGCCGCGCTTGGCGTCGGCGATGACGAGCAGGCCGGCCGCCCGCGCATCCGCGAGCACCCGCTCGAGCGCGCCGAGCCCGGCGGACCCGTGGGCCTCGAAGAGCGCCACCTGCGGCTTCACGACCGCGACGCGGCCGGCGGCCGCCTCGACGGCCGTGCGGCCGAAGCGCTCGAGGCCCGCCGCATCCGCCCCCGCGCCCCACGCGTCGAGCAGCGCGGGGTGCGGGTCGATGCCGACGCACAGCGGCCCGTGCGCGGCGACGGATGCGGTGAGGTGCCCCAGGAAGGTCGGGCGCTGCGAGGTCACGCCGACCGCCGCGCGTGGTACTCCTGCAGGCTCGTCACCTCGAACGCGTCGCGCGCCGCCTCGATCGCGGTGACCGCGGCGCCGAGCTGCGAGACCGTCGTGAAGAGCGCCTTGTCGGACGCGACCGTCGCAGCGCGGATCTCGTAGCCGTCGGCGCGGGCGACGCCGCCGGAGGGCGTGTTGATGATGATGTCGATCTCGCCCGCGTCGATGAGGTCGACGATCGAGGGCTCGTCGCCCGCCTCGGAGTGCTTGCGCACCTGCTCGACACGGATGCCGTTGCGCGCGAGCACCTCGGCGGTGCCCGCTGTCGCGACGATGCGGAAGCCGAGCTGCTGGAGCCGGTGGATGGGCAGCACGGCCTGGCGCTTGTCGCGGTCGGAGAGCGAGACGAACACGGTGCCCGAGGTCGGCATGCCGCCGTACGCGGCGACCTGGCTCTTGGCGAACGCGGTCGGGAAGTCGCGGTCGATGCCCATGACCTCGCCGGTCGAGCGCATCTCGGGCCCGAGCAGCGAGTCGACCATGCGACCGTCGGCGGTGCGGAAGCGGCGGAACGGCAGCACGGCCTCCTTGACCGCGACGGGCGCGTCGACCGGCAGGATCGTGCCGTCCCGCTCGGGGAGCAGCCCCTCGGCGACGAGCTCGGCGATCGTGCTGCCGGCGAGCACGCGCGCGTTCGCGCGGGCGATCGGCGTGCCGATGGCCTTCGCGACGAACGGCACCGTGCGGCTCGCGCGCGGGTTCGCTTCGATCACGTGCAGCACGCCCGTAGCGTAGGCGAACTGCACGTTGATGGGGCCGCGCACGTCGAGGCCCTGGGCGATGCGCAGCGTCGCCTCGCGGATCTCCTCGAGCTGCGCGCGGCCGAGCCCGACGGGCGGCAGCGTGCACGACGAGTCGCCCGAGTGGATGCCGGCCTCCTCGATGTGCTCGAGGATGCCGCCGACGTAGAGCTCGGTGCCGTCGAAGATGCCGTCGACGTCGATCTCGATCGCGTCGTCGAGGAAGTGGTCGACGAGCAGCGGGGCGCCCGGGCCGACGATGCCGTGGCCGGCGATGCGGTCGAAGTAGCCGTGCAGGCTCGGCGTGTCGTAGACGATCTCCATGCCGCGGCCGCCGAGCACGAACGACGGGCGCACGAGCACGGGGTAGCCGATGCGCTCCGCGATCGCGACCGCCTCGTCCTCGGTCGTCGCGGTGCCGTTCTTCGGGGCGATGAGGCCGGCCTCGTCGAGGATGCGCTGGAACAGGCCGCGCTCCTCGGCCGCGTCGATCGCATCCGGGGTCGTGCCGAGGATCGGCACGCCGGCCGCCTCGAGGCCGCGCGCGAGCCCGAGCGGCGTCTGGCCGCCGAGCTGCACGATGACGCCGACGAGCTCGCCGGAGGCCGACTCTGCATGCACGATCTCGAGCACGTCCTCGAGCGTGAGCGGCTCGAAGTAGAGCCGGTCGCTCGTGTCGTAGTCGGTCGAGACGGTCTCCGGGTTGCAGTTGACCATGATCGTCTCGAAGCCCGCGTCGGCGAGCGCGAACGACGCGTGGACGCACGAGTAGTCGAACTCGATGCCCTGGCCGATGCGGTTGGGGCCCGAGCCCAGGATGATGACCTTCCGGCGGTCGGAGGGCGCGACCTCGGTCTCGAGGTCGTAGCTCGAGTAGTGGTACGGCGTCTCGGCGGGGAACTCCCCCGCGCACGTGTCGACCGTCTTGTAGACCGGCCGCAGCCCGATCGCCCAGCGCGCCTCGCGCACCTCGGCCTCGGTCATGCCGCGCAGCTGCGCGATCTGCGCGTCGGAGAAGCCGTGCTCCTTCGCGAGCCGGAGGGTCGCCTCGTCGAGCTCGGCAGCTGCCCCGATCTCCTCGGCGACCTCGTTGATGAGCACGATCTGGTCGAGGAACCACGGGTCGATGCCGGTGGCCTCGAACGCCTGCTCGACCGTCGCGCCGGCGCGCAGCGCCTGCTGCAGCGTCACGATGCGGCCGTCGGTGGGCGTGCGCGCGATCTTGAGCAGCGCCGCGGCGTCGCCCGGCTCGCCCTCCCAGTGGAACGACGAGCCGCGCTTCTCGAGCGAGCGGAGCGCCTTCTGCAGGGCCTGGGCGTAGGTGCGGCCGATCGCCATCGCCTCACCGACCGACTTCATGGTCGTGGTGAGCGTCGCATCCGCCGCCGGGAACTTCTCGAAGTTGAACCGCGGCACCTTCACGACGACGTAGTCGAGCGCGGGCTCGAACGACGCGGGCGTGACCTTCGTGATGTCGTTGGGGATCTCGTCGAGGCGGTAGCCGAGCGCGAGCTTCGCCGCGATCTTGGCGATCGGGAAGCCCGTCGCCTTCGAGGCGAGCGCCGACGAGCGCGAGACGCGCGGGTTCATCTCGATGACGATGATGCGGCCGGTCGCCGGCTCGACCGCGAACTGGATGTTGCAGCCGCCGGTGTCGACGCCGACGTCGCGGATGATGCGGATGGCGATGTCGCGCATCCGCTGGTACTCGCGGTCGGTGAGGGTCAGCGCCGGGGCGACGGTGATGGAGTCGCCCGTGTGCACGCCGACGGCGTCGACGTTCTCGATCGAGCAGATGACGACCGTGTTGTCGGCCACGTCGCGCATGAGCTCGAGCTCGTACTCCTTCCACCCGAGGATCGACTCCTCGAGCAGCACCTCGCCGATCGTCGACGAGTGGATGCCGTCGCCGACGAAGCGGCGCAGCTCGGCCTCGTCGTGCGCGAAGCCGCTGCCGAGGCCGCCCATGGTGAACGACGGGCGCACGACCACCGGGTAGCCGTACTCCTCGGCGAAGGCGACCGCCTCGTTGACGCTCTTCGCGATCGCGCTCGAGGCGACGTCGGCGCCCGCGTCGAGCACGAGCTGCTTGAAGATCTGGCGGTCCTCGCCGCGCTGGATCGCGTCCGGGCGGGCACCGATGAGCTCGACGCCGTGCTTCGTGAGGATGCCCTGCTCGTGGAGCGCCATCGCGGCGTTGAGCGCCGTCTGGCCGCCGAGCGTCGGCAGGATCGCGTCGGGGCGCTCCTTCATGATGATCGTCTCGATCACCTCGGGGGTGATCGGCTCGATGTAGGTCGCGTCGGCGAAGTCGGGGTCGGTCATGATCGTCGCCGGGTTGGAGTTGACGAGGATGACGCGCACGCCCTCCTCGCGCAGCACGCGGCACGCCTGGGTGCCCGAGTAGTCGAACTCGGCGGCCTGCCCGATGACGATCGGGCCGGAGCCGATGACGAGGACGGAGTTGATGTCGTCGCGCTTGGGCATCAGGCCTGCGCCCCCTTCTTCTTCGCCAGCACCAGCTGGCGGAACTCTTCGAACATGTGGTGGGCATCGTTCGGGCCCGCCGCCGACTCCGGGTGGTACTGCACGCTGAACGCCGGGATGTCGAGCGCGCGCAGGCCCTCGACGACGTTGTCGTTGAGCGAGTAGTGGCTCACCTCGACGCGGCCGAAGCCCGCGGGGCTCGTGAGCTCCTCGCCGAGCGGCGCGTCGACGGCGAAGCCGTGGTTCTGGCTCGTGATCTCGACCCGGCCGGTCGCGACGTCGAGCACGGGCTGGTTGATGCCGCGGTGGCCGAACGGCAGCTTGTAGGTGCCGAAGCCGAGCGCGCGGCCGAGCAGCTGGTTGCCGAAGCAGATGCCGAAGAACGGCAGCTCCTCGCGCAGCAGCCCCTGCAGCAGCTCGACCTGGGCGTCGGATGCGGCCGGGTCGCCGGGGCCGTTCGAGTAGAACGCGGCGACGGGCTCGTGGGCGAGCACCTCGTCGAGCGTCGCGTCCTGCGGCAGCACGACGAGGTCGAAGCCCTGCTCGCGCAGGTAGCGCAGCGTCGAGGCCTTGACGCCGAGGTCGAGCACGGCGAGCGTGCCGATCGACTCGCCGATCGCCTCGAGGCGGTACGCCTCGGCCGTGCTGACCGTCGCGGCGAGGCTGCGTCCGGCCATCTGCGGGCTCTCGCGCACGATCGCGAGCATCGCGTCGTCGTCGACGAGCGCGTCGCCCGAGAAGACACCCGCGCGCATGACGCCCGCGTCGCGCAGCCGGCGCGTGATCGCGCGGGTGTCGACGCCGGCGATGCCGACGACGCCGTCGCGCGCGAGCTGCGCGGGCAGCGGCTCCTCCGAGCGCCAGTTCGACGTCACGCGGCTCGCGGCGCGCACGACGTAGCCGGCGGGCCACATGCGCGTCGACTCGTCGTCCTCGCGGTTGACGCCGGTGTTGCCGATGTGCGGCGCGGTCTGCACGACGATCTGCCCGGCGTAGCTCGGGTCGGTGAGCGTCTCCTGGTAGCCGGTCATGCCGGTCGCGAAGACGGCCTCGCCGAGCGCCTGGCCGACGGCGCCGTACGCGCTGCCGCGGTAGATGGTGCCGTCCTCGAGCACGAGGGCGGCGTCCAGGGCGTGGGCTGCGGATGCGGTCATGCGGTCGTTCCTTCCCCTGCGGGCGTGCTGGTGGTGCCGCGGACGAGCCCCGTGAGGGCCTCGAAGGCGGCCGCGTCATCGCCGATGACGCGGATGTAGGTGTCGACGTCGGCGCCGAGCTCGTGCGCGATCACGATGATCCCGCCGGGCTCGACGACGCGGTCGATGGTCCAGGTGGCGCGCTCGACGGCGCGGATGCGCTCGGCCGGGATGCGCACCTCCCGCCGGTCGGCGAGCAGCTGCACGCCGTCGGCGTCGACCGCGAGGCTCGTGCGGCCGCGGAAGCCGAGGCCGTGCGCGAAGATGCGGTCGTACGGGTCGCCGGCGCGCGTCGTGGCGACGTAGAGCGCGTCGACGACGAGCGTCGGCGCGGCGTCGATCCAGCCGAGCGGTTCGTCCACATCGCCCTGGCGTCGTCGGCGCGAGCGGATGCCGAGCCACACGAGCACGGCGACGAGCGCGACGAACGCCGCGCACAGCAGCGCGAAGAGCTCCTTGGTCATGCGCGCACCTGCCCCTCGAGAGGGGCGGCTCCGACGGCGGCTCCGACGGCGGCTCCGACGGCGGCTTCGACGACGGCTTCGACGACCACGGCGTCGGCGACGGTGCGGCGCCCCCCGCGCCAGACGTGCCGCACGCTGCCCGGCAGCTCGATCCCGAGGAACGGCGAGTTCGCCGAGCGGCCGCGCAGGCTGCCGGTGTCGATCGTCGTGCGGGCGGCCGGGTCGACGAGCACGACGTGCGCGGGCGAGCCGATCTCGAGCGGCGCGTCGTAGCCGGCCTCCTGGCCGATCGCGGCGGGCGCGGTCGACATCACGCGCGCGACGCCGGCCCAGTCGAGGAGCCCCGTCTCGACCATCGCCTCCTGCACCGCGCCGAGCGCGGTCTCCAGGCCCACCATGCCGAAGGCCGCATCCGCGAACGCCGTCTGCTTCGCCTCGGGCGCGTGCGGCGCGTGGTCGGTCGCGACGATGTCGATCGTGCCGTCGGCGAGCGCCTCGCGGAGCGCCTGCACGTCGGCGTCGGTGCGCAGCGGCGGGTTGACCTTGAAGCGCGCGTCGTAGCCGCGCACGAGCTGCTCGGTGAGCAGCAGGTGGTGGGGCGTGACCTCTGCGGTGATCGCGATGCCCCGCGCCTTCGCCGCGCGCACGACCTCGACGGTCCCGGCGGTCGAGACGTGGCACACGTGGAGGCGCGCGCCGGTGAGCTCGGCGAGCATCGCGTCGCGCGCGACGATCGACGACTCGGCGACCGACGGCCAGCCGGCGAGGCCGAGCTCGGCCGACAGCGGCCCCTCGTGCATGACGGCGCCGCGCGTGAGGTCGGGATCCTGCGCGTGCTGCGCCACGACCGCGCCGAGCGACGCGGCGTGCTCGAGCGCGCGGCGCATGAGCTCGGCGTCGGCGACGCACTTCCCGTCGTCGCTGAACACCGTCACTCGGGCGGCGCTGCGCGCGAGCATCGTCATGTCGGCGAGACGCTCCCCCGCGAGGCCGACCGTGACGGCGCCGATCGGGCGCACGGTCGCGAGCCCGGCCTCCTGGCCGAGCCGGTGCACCTGCTCGACGACCGCCCGCGTGTCGGCGACGGGATTCGTGTTGGCCATCGCGAACACGCACGTGTAGCCGCCGGCGGCCGCTGCGCGGACGCCCGTCGCGACGGTCTCGGCCTGCTCGCCGCCGGGCTGCCGCAGGTGCGTGTGCAGGTCGACGAGCCCGGGCAGCGCGATGAGGCCGGATGCGTCGACGACGTCGGCCGAGTCGCGGTCGATGGTCGTCGGGTCGACCAGGGCGCCGTCGACGATCGCGAGGTCGCGGCGCTCGCCGCCGAGGATCGCGGCGCCGGTGATGAGCGTGGCGCGGGTGTGCGCTGTCGGGGCGGTCATCGGGAGCCTCCCTGGTCGGATGCGAGCAGCGCGTAGAGCACGGCCATGCGCACCGAGACACCCGCGGTGACCTGCTCGAGCACGGTCGACGCGTCGTCGTCGGCGGCGCGGCTCGAGAGCTCGAGGCCGCGGTTCATCGGGCCCGGGTGCATGATGCGGGTGCCGGGGATGCGTGCGAGGCGCTCGTCGGTGAGCGACCAGCCGGTGACGTACTCGGCGGGGCTGAGGCTCACCCGGCCCGCCTGGCGCTCGAGCTGCACGCGCAGCAGCATGAGCGCGTCGGGGCGCTCGGCGAGCACCGCGTCGAGGTCGGTCGTCGCCCGCACGCCGAGCCGGCTGCCGTCGGCGCCGGCGGGCGGCAGGAGCGCCGCGGGGCCGACGAGCGTGACCTCGGCGCCGAGCGCGGGCAGCAGCAGCGCGTTCGACCGCGCGACCCGCGAGTGGGCGATGTCGCCGACGATCGCGACGCGCACGCCGTCGAGCGCCTTGCCGCGCGCCGCATCCGGCCCGTGGATGCGGCGCCTGAGGGCGAACGCGTCGAGGAGCGCCTGCGTCGGGTGCTCGTGGGTGCCGTCGCCGGCGTTGACGACCGGCCGGCCGATCCAGTCGGCGAGCAGCGCGGGGGCGCCCGAAGCGCCCGAGCGCACGACGACGCCGTCGACGCCCATCGCGGCGATCGTGAGGCCCGTGTCGCGCAGCGACTCGCCCTTCGACGCGCTCGAGCCCTTGCCCGAGACGTTGATGACGTCGGCCGAGAGCCACTTGCCGGCGATCTCGAACGACGAGCGGGTGCGGGTCGAGTCCTCGAAGAAGAGGTTGACGACCGTGCGGCCGCGCAGCGCCGGGAGCTTCTTGACCTCGCGCTCCTGGATCTGGTGCATGTCCTCGGCGAGGTCGAGGAGGGCCACGGCCTCGTCGCGCGGCATGGCGGCGGTCAGGAGGTGCTTCATGCGGCGCCTCCCTCGATCACGACGGCGTCCTCGCCGTCGATCTCGTCGAGCAGGATCGAGACGTGCTCGCTGCGGGCGCTCGGCAGGTTCTTCCCCACGGAGTCGGCGCGGATCGGCAGCTCGCGGTGGCCGCGGTCGACGAGCACCGCGAGCCGCACCGCGCGCGGCCGGCCGAGGTCGGCGAGCGCATCGAGCGCCGCGCGGATCGTGCGGCCCGAGTAGAGCACGTCGTCGACGAGCACGACGGTGCGGTCGTCGATGCCGATCGCGGGGATGCGCGTGGGCTGCGAGGCGAGCGTCGGCCTGGCCCGCAGGTCGTCGCGGTGCATCGTGATGTCGAGCGCACCGGTGCGGGCGGCGAAGTCCTCGCCCGTGATCTCGGTGAGCCGCGACGCGAGTCGCTGCGCGAGCGGCACGCCGCGGGTCGGGATGCCGAGGAGCACCAGGTCATCGGGGCCGTGGTTGGCCTCGACGATCTCGTGGGCGATGCGCGTCAGCGCCCGCCCGATCTCGTCGGGACCGAGCACGGTGCGAGTGCGCGCAGTCTGAGCCACAGCGACTCCCTTCTCCGCCTCACAGGACGGGCTTCAAGGTTGTCTGATGCCTCCACTCTACTCCTCGACGTGCTCCGATCGGAGACCGAGGCCGATGACCCTGCCCATGACGTGCCGCAGCACCGGCACCCGCTGCACGAGGCGCAGCGGCAGCGGCACGGGCACCTCGGCACCCGGCTCGGCCACGCGCACGAGCACACGCTCGAGGCGCCGCTGGAGCGCCTGCACGGCGCGCGCGGGCGGCTGCCGGCGCCGCTGGATGCGGGCGAGCAGCTCGGGCGTCGGGCGCGCGGTCGCGAGGCGGGGCGCGAGCGCGTTCGCAGCCGCGACGGCATCCTGGATCGCGAGGTTGATGCCGACGCCGCCGGCCGGCGACATGGCGTGGGCGGCGTCGCCGATCGCCAGGACGCCGTCGCGGTACCAGCGCTCGAGGTGCTCGATGCGCACGTCGAGCACGCGGATGTCGTCGACCTCGAGCGCCGCGATGCGTGCTGCGAACGGGGGGTGGAGGCGTGCGATCCGCTCCCGGAGGGCGTCGAGCGCAGACTTGTCCCGACGCCACACGGCCTTCCCCACGATGTGCGCGCACTGGTAGAAGTCGCCGCGATCGATCGACAGCAGCGCGCCGTCGCCGACCTGCATGAACGGGATCGACTCGTCGGGCTCCCGAGGCAGGCGGAACCACAGCACGTCGATCGCGCTCGGACCACCCGCGCTGACGAGCCCGGCCGCATCCCGCAGGCGCGAGTCCCGCCCGTCGGCGAGGACGGTGAGCTTCGCACGCAGCTCGATCGGGCCTTCCGGGCCTGCACCTCGCACCCCGGTGATGCGGTCGCCATCGCGGAGCAGCTCGACACCCGTCGTGCGCATTCGCAGGTCGTACCCCGGGAGGTCCCGCCCCGCATCCGCGAGGAAGTCGAGGAAGTCCCACTGCGGCATGAAGGCAATGGCCTTGCGCCGGGTCGGCAATCGGGAGAAGTCGGCGACGACGAGGTGCTCGCCCGAGAACCGCAGCGTCACCTGCTGCATGTCGGCGTGCGGCAGCGCGAGGAACCGCTCGAGCAGGCCGAGCTCGTGCAGCACCTCCTGCGTGGACGGGTGGATGGTGTCGCCGCGGAAGTCACGGAGGAAGTCGCCGTGCTGCTCGAGCACGACGACGCGGACGCCCCGCCGCGCGAGCAGCAGTGCGAGCATCATGCCCGCCGGTCCCCCGCCGACGATCGCGCAATCGGTGCGGATGCGTTCGGTCGCCGCGCGATCGTCGGCCGCGTACGCTCGACGAGGACGCCGACCCGACTGCGATCCCGCGTCGTCCGCGCTCATGCTCCCATCGTGCTCGGTGGCGGTGGCCGGCACCAGCGCCCTCAGAACGGCGACGGCGCGTCGGAGTCGGCTCGCCGTTCGCCCCAGTGCTCAACCGACGCGTCGACGAATACGGGCCCGACGTGCGGCGGCTCGTCGGTGTAGACGTCGCCCGTGGGCGAGGTGAACTCGAGCACGCCGGGGCTGGTCTGGCGCACCTTCCAGCGTCGGGCGTGGGCGAGCTGGGCGCCTTTGAGGGTGTGGTGGCGTCTGCAGAGGTGGGCGAGGTTGTCGTGGCAGGTCGTGCCGCCCTCGGCCCACGGCTTGGTGTGGTCGATGTCGCAGCGGCGGGCGCGCTGCCCGCAGCCTGGCCACCGGCAGTGCTGGTCGCGGGCTCGCAGCAGCCGCTTGAGCTGGCTGGAGGGCGTGTAGGTGTCGACGGCGAGCACCTGGCCGGTGAGCGGGTCGGTGAACAGCCGCGCCCAGCTGCTGGCCCGCGAGGCGAGGATGCGGGCGGTCTCCGGGTCGATGGGTGCCCCGTTCGCGAGCCGCGCGACCGCCGCCTCGACACCCGCCACAGGCGCCCCGTCGTCGCCGGTGAGGACGGGCGCGGGGATGAGCACGCTGACCTCGGCGCGGATGCCGTGCAGGCCGGTGTCGGTGGGGTCGGCGGTCAGCAACAGGTCGGCCAGCAAGTCGGCGCGCAGCTGGTCGAAGGTCCGCGAGTCGCGGCCGCCGTCGGCACCGACCGGCGCCTCACCGACGGCATCGGCGCCGTTCCCGGGCGTGTCGGCGGCGTCGGCAGCCCGGTCCGGCGCGCCCGAACCGACGCCTTGGCCATCTGGGTGAGGCGGTCGTGGATGCCGTGCGCGAGCGCGGTCGGCAGCAGGGCGCGCAGCATCGACATGCCGTCGTCGAGGTCGCTCACCCACACGCCGCGCTGCTCGCGGGCGGTGCGGTGCCGCTCGACGAGCGGCTCCGCCAGGTGCTGCTCGAGCTCGCGCCGCGCGATCGCCCGCAGTCGGCCCGGGGTGGTCTGCTCGGCGTGCGGCAGCAGCGCCGCTTCGAACGCCGCCCGCGCCGCCGGATCCTGGATCGGCGCGCCGATCTCCGCGATCACGGCGACGTGGCCGCGGTGGATGCGCGCCTGCCCCCACGCCTCCACGGTCGCGGGCCAGCGCTGCGTGTCGGCCATCGCGGCGTTCAGTTCGGCCTCGACGGTGCGGTCGGAGCGGCGCTGCCGCAGCCCGAGCTCGCACGCGGCATCCCGCAGCCCCACCGCCGGGTCGAGCCGCTCCGCGAGCGCATCGTCGACCGCCACATGGCCGATGCCGGCGAGCAGCTGCGTGCGCATCGCCTGCAGGCCCGCGATCGCCGCGTCGATCTCGACGACCGCGCGCATCGCGGTCTCGCTCACATCGCGCGGGGTGGGCGGTGCGGCGGGAGCCGGGTCGAGCGCGCCACTGGCGGTCGCCGGCTCGAGCGCGGAATCAGGAGCAGCCGGGTGCTCGGCGCGGGCGACCTCGGGACCCTCCGGCCCCTCATGCTCCACCGCATCCGTCGACATGCAGGCATGCAACCACGGGCCACCCACACGACCGCGACGATGTGGAGAACTCGATCGGATCGACCGCGCTGGTCGCGTGACGCGAGCGGCTGCGCCGCGCGCTCCTCGACCGACGAGGGAGCAGCGAGCGGCCGCGGGGTCTCGTCACGACCGACGAGGGAGCGGCGCGCGCAAGGCGACCGGCGCCGTCTCGTGACGCGAGCGCCTACGGCGCGCGCACCGCGGCCGCTCAGCTCGGGTCGGACCCGCCGGTCAGGCGCGCTGCGCCGCGATCCGCCCGAGCACGCCGTTGATGAACGCGCCCGAGCGGTCGGTCGAGAGCTCGTTCGCGAGGTGCACGGCCTCCGAGATCACGACGCTCGCGGGTGCCGTCTCGTGCTCGAGCTCCCACGCGCCGACCCGCAGGATCGCGAGGTCGGTGCGCGGCATGCGGTCGAGGCTCCAGTGCTCGCTCGACGAGGCGATCAGCTCGTCGAGCGCATCGGTCGCGTCGCCGACGCCCGCGACGATCTCGCGCGCGAACGGGTACCAGCCGTGCTTCGTCCAGCCGAGCCGCGACGCGGTGTCGCGGAGCACCGTCTCGGGCGCCTCGCCGCGCGCCTGCGCGGAGTACAGCACCTCGACGGCGTGCTTGCGCGCCTTGCGGCGCGAGGGGTAGACCTCGTCTGCCACGTCAGTCGGTGACGCGGCCGAGGTAGTCGCCCGTGCGCGTGTCGACCTTGATGCGCGTACCCTGCTCGACGAAGAGCGGCACCTGCACCTCGGCGCCCGTCTCGACCGTCGCGGCCTTCGTGCCGGCGCTCGAGCGGTCGCCCTGCAGGCCCGGCTCGGTGTAGGTGATCTCGAGCACGACGGATGCGGGGAGCTCGACCTGCAGCGCCTCGCCCTCGTGCATCGAGATGGTCGCGGTGCCGTTCTCGAGCAGGTACTTCGCGCCGTCGCCGACGACCGAGGCCGGGATCGGCAGCTGCTCGTAGGTTTCGTTGTCCATGAAGACGAAGTCGGTGCCGTCGTTGTAGAGGAACTGGTAGTCGCGGCGGTCGACGGTCGCGAACTCGACCTTGGTGCCGGCGTTGAAGGTCTTGTCGACGGTCTTCTGGCTGCGGGCGTTCCGCAGCTTGGTGCGCACGAACGCCCCGCCCTTGCCGGGCTTGACGTGCTGGAACTCGATGACGCTCCAGAGCTGTCCGTCGAGGTTGAGCACCGAGCCGTTCTTGATGTCGTTCGTGGTTGCCATGCTGGCGGTATCCGTTCCGTGGGGTTCGCGGCCGAGAGCCGAGTCTACCGGGCGGCGATCGCCGCGGCCGCCAGTCGGTAGCCGTCGAGCCCGAAGCCTGCGATCACGCCGGTCGCGACGCCGGAGATCACCGAGGTGTGCCGGAAGGCCTCGCGCGCGTGCGGGTTGGAGATGTGGACCTCCACGAGCGGCGCGACGCCCTGCAGCTGCGCGCACGCGTCGCGCAGCGCATAGGAGTAGTGCGTGAACGCCGCAGGGTTCAGGATCACGGGCGTGCGCGCATCCACCGCCTCGTGGATCCAGCCGACGAGCTCGGCCTCGTCGTCGGTCTGGCGCACGTCGGCCTCGATCGGGGCGTCAGTGCGGCCGGATGCTTCCACGAGCGGTGCGATGTCGTCGATCGTCGCCGTGCCGTACACCTCGGGCTCGCGCGTGCCGAGCCTGCCGAGGTTGGGGCCGTTCAGGACGAGGATGCGCATGCGGCCAAGTCTGCCGCATGCGCCCGGCCCTGCTGGCTACATCTCGCCCTCGAAGAGGCCGATGTGGTTGCCGTCGGGGTCGGCGAGCACCGCCCACCAGCTCGTGGGCGTGATCTCCGACTTGGGCACCACCACGGCGCCGCCGTTCGCGGTCGCCTGCTCGAGGGCGGCGTCGATCGAGTCGACCTCGACCATGCTGCGCGGCTGCGTGAAGCCCTCGGCGCGCTCGGTGAGCGCCCCGCCCGAGACGCCGTTGGGCGCCTGGAACATGGGGTAGCCCTCGAAGCCCTCCATCTCGGCGATCTGCCAGCCGAAGAGGCCGGAGTAGAAGGAGGTCGCCTTCGCGAAGTCGGTGACCGGGATCTCGATGTGCGTGATGTCGCCGTGTGCCATGGGTGCAGTCTGCGCGAGCGCCGCGACGGCGCGCAAGGGCGGGGTCTCGTGACGCGTGCGCCTCCGGCGCGCGCTCCTCGACCGACGACAGTGACGCGGGCGCCTCCGGCGCGCGCTCCTCGACCGACGACAGTGACGCGGGCGCCTGCGCCGCGCGCTCCTCGACCGACGACAGCGACGCGTGCGCCTCCGGCGCGCGCTCCTCGACCGACGAGGGGTGCGAGCCGAGTCAGTCGGCGAGCGACTGGTACGCCATGAACAGCAGGCCCTCGTCGGGCCCCTCGAGGATGCGCGGCTTGGCGACGTCGTCGAGCACGACGAAGCGCAGCATCGAGCCGCGCGCCTTCTTGTCCTTGCGCATCGTGCCCAGCAGCGTCTGCCAGCGGCCGACCGGGTAGGTCATCGGCAGCTCGAGCGACGAGAGCACCGCCCGGTGCCGGTCGACGACCGACTCGGGCAGGCGGCCCGCGAGGCGCGAGAGCTCGGCGGCGAACACCATGCCGATCGAGACGGCCGCGCCGTGGCGCCAGCGGTAGCGCTCGGTGTGCTCGATCGCGTGGCCGAGCGTGTGGCCGTAGTTGAGGAACTCGCGCTCCCCCGCCTCGCGGAAGTCGTTCGCGACGACGCGCGCCTTCACCTCGATCGAGCGCGCCACGACCTCCTGGAACTCCGGCGTCGTCGGGTCGGTCGCGGCGTCCAGCGAGCCCTCGAGCAGCTCGAGGATGCGCGGGTCGGCGATGAAGCCCGCCTTCGCGATCTCGGCGAACCCGGTGAGCAGCTCGTTGCGCGGCAGCGAGTCCACGAGCTCGAGGTCGGCGACGACGAGCGAGGGGTGGTGGAAGGCGCCGACGAGGTTCTTGCCCTGCTCGGTGTTGATGCCGGTCTTGCCGCCGACGGCCGCATCGACGATCCCGAGCACGCTCGTGGGCGCCTGCAGCACGCGGATGCCCCGCAACCACGTCGCCGCGGCGAAGCCCGCGAGATCCGTGACGGCGCCGCCGCCGAGCCCCAGCACCGCATCCGTGCGAGTGAACTCCGCCTGCCCCATGATCTGCCACAGGAACTGCGCGACCTCGATGCGCTTGGCGGCCTCGGCGTCGGGCACCTCGGCGAGCAGCACCTCGATGCCGAGCTCGTCCTTCAGGTGGTCGGCGATGCGGCTCATGGCGGGCTGGTGCACGACGAGCAGGCGCTGGGCGTCGCCGAGCGACTCGCGCAGGCGCTCCACCAGGATCCCCCTGCCGACGTGCACGTCGTACGGCGCCTCGGTCTCGACGCGGATGGTGGTCATGCGGATGCGCTCCTTCGGTTCGGGGTGCGGGCGCGGCCTGCGGCGGTCACAGGCCGCGCTCCTCGAGCCAGCCCTGCAGCTGGTCGACGAGCCGCGCCATGGGCGTGCGGGATGTGTCGAGCACGGTGTCAGCGAGCTCGCGGTAGAGGGGCTCGCGCTCGCGCGCGATGCGCCGCCAGGCGGCGATGCCGTCGGCGAGGAGCGGCCGACCGCCGCCGCCGATGCGGCGCGCGGCGGCCTCCTCGTCGACGGTCACGAGCACGACCGTCGCCTGCTCGCGCAGCAGCGCCTGGGTCCCCGGGTCGAGCACGGCGCCGCCGCCGAGCGCGACGACCGCGCCCGGGGTGAGGGCGCGCTGCACGGCGTCGGCCTCCCAGCGGCGGAACACCGGCTCCCCGTGCTCGGCGAAGATCTGCGGGATGGGGCCGTGCTCGAGCACCACGAGCCGGTCGGTGTCGGCGAAGGTGCGGCCGATGCGCGTGGCGAGCTTGCGGCCGAGCGACGTCTTGCCCGCCGCCATGGGGCCGATGAGCGCGATGGGCGGGACGGTGCCCGCCTCGTCGCCGGGGCGCGGGCCGTGCGCTGCACCGGGCCGGAGCCCGCCGGCGGTCACGGCGACGTGCGCAGCGACTCGGGGATGGCGGCGAGGTAGGCGTCGAGGTTCCTGCGCGTCTCGGCGACCGAATCGCCGCCGAACTTCTCGACCATCGCGTCCGCGAGCACGAGCGCGACCATCGCCTCGGCGACGACGCCCGCGGCGGGAACCGCGGCGACGTCGGAGCGCTGGTGGTGCGCCTGCGCGGCCTCGCCCGTCGCGACGTCGATGGTGCGCAGCGCCCGCGGCACGGTCGCGATCGGCTTCATGCCGGCACGCACGCGCAGCACGTCGCCCGTCGACATGCCGCCCTCGATGCCGCCGGCGCGACCCGTCTCGCGGTGCACGCCGTCGTCGCCGACGATGAGCTCGTCGTGCGCGACGCTGCCGCGGCGGCGCGTCGTCTCGAAGCCGTCGCCGACCTCGACACCCTTGATCGCCTGGATGCCCATGAGCGCCTGTGCGAGGCGTCCGTCGAGCCGGCGATCCCAGTGCACGTACGAGCCGAGCCCCGGCGGGAGGCCGTAGGCCAGCACCTCGACGATGCCGCCGAGCGTGTCGCCCGAGCGCTTGGCGTCCTCGACCTCGGCGAGCATCGCGGCGCTCGTGCCGGGGTCGTTGCAGCGCAGCTCGTCGGCGTCGAGCCGCTCGACGTCGTCGGGCGTCGGCAGCGGCGCGCCCTCGGGCACGCGCACGGGGCCCATCGAGAGCGTGTGGCTCACGAGCCGCACGCCCAGCTCGCCCAGGAAGGCGCGCGCGACGGCGCCGAGCGCGACACGCGCCGCGGTCTCCCGCGCGCTCGCGCGCTCGAGCACGGGCCGCGCCTCGTCGAAGCCGTGCTTCTGCATGCCGACGAGGTCGGCGTGGCCGGGGCGCGGACGGGTGAGCTTCGCGGCGCGCGCACCGGTGAGCTCGCCCTCGAGCGGCGCCGCGCCCATGACCTCGGTCCACTTCGGCCACTCGGTGTTGCCGATGCGCAGCGCGACCGGGCCGCCCTGCGTGAGGCCGTGCCGCACGCCGCCCGAGATCGAGAGCTCGTCCTGCTCGAACTTCATGCGCGCACCGCGGCCGGCACCGAGCTTGCGGCGCTGCAGATCGGCCTGGATCTGCTCGGCGGTGATCGGCACGCCCGCGGGCATCCCCTCGAGGATCGCGATCAGTTCGGGGCCGTGGGACTCCCCGGCAGTGAGCCAGCGCAGCATGCCTACGATTCTTCCAGACCCGCGGATGCCGCCCGGACCATCGCCGCCCGCATCGCGTCGGCGACCCGATCCTCGTCGGGCAGCGCCGCATCGACGTCGCCGTGGGCGAAGATGCGCGCCTGCAGCACCGCTTGGCCGAGCAGCATCTCGCGCCCGTCGATGACGCGCTCGGCACCGAGCGTCGCGACGTAGCGCGAGCCGGCCGCGCCCGCGTAGTCGGCGTCGAGCAGCACGGCGGGCGGATGCGCGAAGGCCGGCACGAGCGCGGCCGCGGCCGGGAGCGTCGAGACCGCCGCATCCACCGCCGGGAGAGCCGCCTCGAGGGACTGCAGCACGACGGCGACGCCGAGCCGCTCCCCCAGCTCCTGCACTCGCGCGCCCTTCGCGGGCGTGCGGAGCGCGACGGTCACGCGGCGCGCCCCGAGCTCTGCGAGCGCGAGCAGCGCCGACTGCGCGGTCGCGCCCGCACCCACGATCGCGCCCGTGGAGGCCGACGCGAGGCCCGCATCCGCGAACGCCCGCACGATGCCGCCGACGTCGGTGTTCCACCCCCGCGGTGCGGCGCCGTCGAGCAGGAGCGTGTTGACGGCTCCCGTGCGCTCGGCGCGCTCGTCGACCCACCGCGCGAGCGCGCGGGCCTCCTCTTTGAGCGGCGCCGTCACCGACAGGCCGAGCCACCGACCGTCGAGCGCGTCGACGAAGCCCGCGAGCTCACCCGCCGCGACGAGCCGCCGCTCGTAGCGCCAGTCGAGCCCGAGCGCGGCGGCCGCGGCGCCCTGCAGCACCGGCGAGAGCGAGTGCTCGATCGGCGCGCCGACGACCGCGAGCCGCCAGGCTCCGGCCGAGGCATCCGGCACTCAGCCGCCCCAGCCCGGGTTGTCGCGCAGGAACTGCTGGAACTGCTGCACCGCGACCTGATGCTGCTCGTAGGTCTCCGAGAAGACGGTCTCGCCCGTCTCCGGGTTGACGGTCACGAAGTACAGCCACGGCCCCTCGGTCGGTTCGAGGACCGCCTGGATCGCGACGTCGCCCGGCGCGCCGATCGGCCCCACCGGCAGGCCGGGGTGCGCATAGGTGTTGTACGCGTTGGATGCGTCGGCGCGCTCCTCGCGCGTCGTCGTCACGACGTGCAGGTTCCCGGTGCCGTACGCGACGGTGGCATCGGACTGCAGCGGCATGTTGATGTCGAGGCGGTTCTGGAACACCCGCGCGACCTTGCCGAAGTCGTCGGCGTAGCGCGCCTCGCGCTGGACGAGCGACGCGAAGGTGATGACGCGCTGCGCGTCGTCGGCCGAGACCCCGTGCTGCTCGAGCGCCTGGTGCTGGCGGGCGATCATCGTGTCGAGCACGCCCTGCGCCGTCACGCCGTCGTCGAACGTGTACGTCGCGGGGAAGAGCCAGCCCTCGATGTTGAGCGCATCGGCAGGCACGTCGAAGTTGGACACGTCGCTCGCGAGCTGCACGAACTCCTGCTTGGGGATGCCGAGGTCGCGCTCGAGCCGCTCGAACACCTGCGGCAGCGTGTAGCCCTCGGGCACCGTCACGCGCAGCTCGACCTTGTTCGCGGGGTCGAGCAGCGCGTCGAGCGCGGCCTGCGCGGGCATCTGCTGCTGCAGGCGGAACGCGCCGGGGTGCAGCTGGATCGACGGGTCGGCGACGAGGATGTCGGTGAACGCCTCGGCGCTCGCGATGACGTCCTCCTCGACGAGCGTCGCCGCGACGTCGTAGCCGTTCTGGCCCGACTGCACCTGCACGACGACCTCGCCGGTACCGGGGCCGGGGTAGTCCTCGGGTCCGCTGAACCGCTCCGCGAGGCGCTGCACGCCCCACACGGCCGCGACGGAGAGGCCGATCACCACGACGAGCGCGATGCTCCAGCCGATGATGCGCCTGCGGGCGCGCGCCTTGCGCTCGAGTCGAGCGCGCTCGCGTCGTCCGGCCATGTCAGTCCCTCTCTCGGAGTGCGGCCTCGCCGCCGTCGTGCACCAGCTCGCCGGGCGCGCGCCCGGCGGCGCGCTCGGAGTCGAGCGCGTGCTGCAGGATGACGACCGCGGCCGCCTGGTCGATCGTCTGGCGCTGCTGCTTCGCAGAGCGGCCGGATGCGCGCATGCCCGCCGAGGCGGTCACGGTGGAGAGCCGCTCGTCGACGAGCCGCACGGGCATGGTCGCGGCGAGCTGCGCCGCCATGTCGCGGGCGTCCTGCGTGCTCGGGGTGTCGCCGCCGGAGAGCGAGATCGGCAGCCCCACGACCGCCTCGATGGCGTCGAGCTCTGCCGCGAGCTCGCGCAGCCGCGCGACCGGGTCGACGGTCGCGCGCTGGATCGTCTCCACGGGCGTCGCAAGCAGGCCGTCGGGGTCGCACCGGGCGACGCCGACGCGGGCCCTGCCCACGTCGACCCCGATCCGCACGCCCCGTCGCATGCCGGCCATCGCGCTCAGCGGCTCAGCCCCTCGCGCACGGCTGCCAGCGCCGCGGGCATCGCGCTCGCGTCCTGCCCGCCGCCCTGCGCCATGTCGGGCTTGCCGCCGCCTCCGCCGCCGAGCACGCCTGCAGCGGCCTTCGCGAGCGGGCCGGCGGCGTGGCCGGCGTCGCGCGCCGCCTGGTTCGTCGCGACGACGATCGCGGGCTTGCCGTCGACGGCGCCGCCGACGGCGACGACCGCCGCGTCGGCCCCGAGCCGCTCCCGCACCTGGCCCGCGAGCGAGCGCAGGTCGTCCTGCGAGGCGACGGCGCCGAGGTCGACGGCCGCGAGCCGCACGTCGCCCACGCGCTCCGCGGCGTCCGCGATCGGCTGCACGCGACCGGCGAGCTGCTGCGAGGAGAACTCGGCGATGCGCTTCTCGGCCGTCTTGAGCGCCGCGACGATCTCCTGGATGCGGCCGGGCAGCTGCTCGCGCGGCGTCTTGAGCATCGAGGTGAGCTCGCTGACGAGCGTGCGCTCGGCGACGAGCTGCTCGAACGCGTCCGCGCCCACGGCGGCCTCGACGCGCCGCGCCGATGAGCCGACGCTCGCCTCGCTCGTGATCGAGATGAGGCCCACCTGGCTCGACGTGCCCACGTGGGTGCCGCCGCACAGCTCGCGCGACCACGGGCCGCCGATGTCGACCATGCGCACCGTGTCGCCGTACTTCTCGCCGAAGAGCGACATCGCGCCGAGCGCCTTCGCCTCGTCGAGCGGCATGACGCGCGTCTCGACCGGCAGGTCGTCGCGGATGGCGTTGTTGGCGATGCCCTCGAGCTCGGCCCGCATGTCGGGCGAGAGCGGGCTCGACCAGGTGAAGTCGAGGCGCATGTAGCCGGCCTTGTTGTACGACCCCGCCTGCACGGCGTCCGGGCCGAGCAGCTGCCGGAGCGCCGCGTGCACGAGGTGCGTGGCCGAGTGCGCCTTGTTGGCGCCGCGGCGGTACAGCGGGTCGACGACCGCGTGCGCGACGTCGCCGACGGCGATCTCGCCGCTCGTGACGCGGACCGTGTGGCTGATGAGGCCCTGGACGGGGCGCTGCACGTCGAGCACCTCGGCCTCGAAGCCCGCGCCGACGAGCCGGCCCTGGTCGCTGTCCTGCCCGCCGGACTCCGCGTAGAGCGACGTCGCGGTGAGGATGACCTCGACCTCCTGGTCGACGCCGGCCGAGCGCACCTGCTGGCCGCCGGCGACGATGCCGATGACCTCGCCGTCGGCCTCGAGCTCGTCGTAGCCGAGGAACGCCGTCTCGCCCTTCGCGCGCAGGTCGGCGTAGACCGAGAGGTCGGCGAGCTGGCGGCGGCGCGACTTCGCGTCGGCCTTCGCGCGCGTGCGCTGCTCGCTCATGAGGGTCTCGAACGTCGAGCGGTCGACCTCGAGCCCCGCCTCCTCGGCGATCTCCATCGTGAGGTCGATCGGGAAGCCGTAGGTGTCGTGGAGGAGGAAGGCGGTCTTGCCCGGCACCGTGCGCGCGGAGTCGCGGCGCACGTCGGCCATCGCGAGGTCGAGCACGGTCGAGCCCGCCTCGAGCGTCTTCAGGAACGTCTCCTCCTCGGCGACCGCGAGGCGCTCGATGCGGCCCCAGGCCGCGTCGAGGTCGGGGTAGGCGGCGCGCATCGCGTCGTAGCTCGCGCGGAAGAGCGTCGGGAAGGTGGCATCGTGCACCCCGAGCAGGCGCATCGCGCGGATCGACCGGCGCATGAGGCGGCGCAGGATGTAGCCGCGGCCGTCGTTGCCGGGCGTCACGCCGTCACCCATGAGCATGAGCGACGAGCGCACGTGGTCCGCGACCACGCGCATCCGCACGTCGTCCTCGTGCTCGGCGCCGTAGCGCCGGCCGCTCAGCTCGCTCGCGAGGTCGAGCACGGGCCGCACCTGGTCGATCTCGTACATGTTCTCGACGCCCTGCTTGAGGAACGCGATGCGCTCGAGGCCCATGCCGGTGTCGATGTTCTTGTTCGGCAGCTCGCGCACGATCGTGAACTCGGTCTTCGAGCGCACGTCGGCGATCTCGTCCTGCATGAAGACGAGGTTCCAGATCTCGACGTAGCGGTCGCTGCCGGTCGCGGGGCCGCCCTCGGGGCCGTACTCGGGCCCCATGTCGTAGAAGATCTCGGAGTCGGGGCCGGCGGGGCCGGGCTGCCCCGTCATCCAGTAGTTGTCGTCGAGGCCGAGGCGCTGGATGCGGGAGGCCGGCAGGTCGGTGACCTCGAGCCACAGCCGCTCGGCCTCGTCGTCGGTCTCGTAGACCGTCGCCCACAGGCGAGCGGGGTCGAACGCGTAGCCGCCCTCCGACTCGGGGGCGGTCAGCAGCTGCCACGCCCACTCGATCGCCTCGCGCTTGAAGTAGTCGCCGAACGACCAGTTGCCGGCCATCTGGAAGAACGTCCCGTGTCGGGGCGTGCGGCCGACCTCCTCGATGTCGTTCGTGCGGATGCACTTCTGCACGTCGGCGACGCGCGGCCAGGGTGCGGGGACGCGGCCCGAGAGGTACGGGATGAACGGCACCATGCCGGCGATCGTGAACATGATCGCGGGGTCGTCGCTCACGAGCGACGCCGAGGGGAGGATGGTGTGGTCGCGCTGCTCGAAGTGCTTCAGGAAGCGGCTGTGGATCTCTGCGGTCTGCATCAGGTCAGTCTTTCCAGCCCCTCGGGGCCTGACGAACCCGGGCGCCGCGACGGGCGCCCGGGCTCGGATCGGGTGTCGTCACTCGCCTCGCAGCTCGCGGTCACGCGCCTGGTAGCCGTCCTTGACGGCATCCGTGAACTCGCGCGTGCGGTCGTCGACGCTGTCGAGGAAGGCCTTGCCCTTCTCGCTCTCCTCGATGCGCCGTGCGGCGAAGACGCCGATGACGACGCCGACGGCCAGGAACAGGAGCTTCTTCACAGCGGGTCTCCCTCATGTCTCGCTTCGCTCCGCACCGGATCGGCGGCGGGGCGGTAGCAGTCTAACGACGAGGAGGGGCCGCCACCTTGGCGACCCCTCCCGACGGTTCGCTGGATCAGCGAGCGGCGTAGTACTCGACGACGAGCTGGACGTCGGCGACGACCGGCACCTCGGCGCGCTTGGGGCGGCGCACGAGGCGGGCCTGCAGGCGGTCGAGCTGCACGTCGAGGTACGGCGGCACCGGGGGCAGCACCTGGGCGTGACCGCCCGCGGCCGCGACCTGGAACGGCTCCATGCCCTCGCTGCGCTCGTGCACGTGGATGAGTTGGCCCTCCTTCACGCGGAAGGACGGGCGGTCGACGCGCTGGCCGTCGACCATGATGTGGCGGTGCACGACCATCTGGCGCGCCTGCGCGGTGGTGCGGGCGAATCCGGCGCGCAGCACGAGCGCGTCGAGGCGCATCTCGAGCAGCTCGACCAGGTTCTCACCGGTCAGGCCGGGCTGGCGGCGGGCCTCGTTGAACGTGAGGCGCAGCTGCGCCTCGCGGATGCCGTACTGGGCGCGCAGACGCTGCTTCTCACGCAGGCGGACGGCGTAGTCGCTGTCGGCCTTGCGCTTCGTGCGGCCGTGCTGGCCGGGGCCGTAGGGACGCTTCTCGAGGTAGCGAGCGGCCTTCGGGGTGAGGGCGACGCCGAGGGCGCGCGACAGGCGCACCTTCGAACGGGAACGGGACTTCGTGGACATGACTTCCTTCGCTGAGTCGCTGCCGCGCGAGCGGCTGTCCCGGCCGAGTGCCGGGACCTAAGGAGGGTTGCGGGCCCGAGGCGAGCATGCCGTGGCACGCTGCCGCCCGGTGGGCCGTCGTCCAGACTACCAGATCAGCGGTCGCCGGCCAGGATCCGGCGGATGCGCTCGAGGCGGGCGGCGACGTCGCGCTCGAAGCCGTGCGCACCGGGGTCGTAGTAGCGGCGGCCGACGAGCGGGTCGGGGAGGTACTGCTGCGTCGCGACGCCGTGGGGCGCGTCGTGGGCGTACCGGTACCCCTTGCCGTGGCCGAGCCGCTTCGCGCCCGGGTAGTGGCCGTCGCGCAGGTGGATGGGCACGCGCCCGAAGTCGCCCGCGCGCACATCGGCGATCGCGGCGTCGATGCCGCGGTAGGAGCGGTTCGACTTCGGCGCGGTCGCGAGGTACACGGTGGCCTCGGCGAGCGGGATGCGCCCCTCGGGCATGCCGATCATCTGCACGGCCGTCGCGGCGGCGGTCGCGATCACGAGCCCCTGCGGGTCGGCCATCCCGATGTCCTCGCTCGCGAGCACGATGATGCGGCGGGCGATGAAGCGCGGGTCCTCCCCCGCCTCGATCATGCGCGCGAGGTAGTGCAGCGCGGCGTCCGGGTCGGAGCCGCGCACCGACTTGATGAAGGCGGAGATGACGTCGTAGTGCTCGTCGCCCTGCCGGTCGTAGCGCAGGAGCGCCCGATCGACCGCGGTCGCGAGGGCCTCCGCCGTCACGGTCGCCGCGGCATCCGACTCCTCCCCCGACGCCGACGCGGCCTCGAGCGCGTGCGCGCCGGCCGCCTCGAGCGCCGTGAGCGCGCGTCGCGCGTCGCCCGAGGAGAGCCGGATGAGCTGGGCGCGGGCGTCGTCGTCGAGCACGATGCGGCCGTCGAAGCCCCGCGGGTCGGCGACGGCGCGCTCGACGAGCGCGCCGATGTCGTCGTCGCCGAGCGGCTCGAGCGTGAGCAGCAGCGAGCGCGACAGCAGCGGGCTGATGACGCTGAACGACGGGTTCTCGGTCGTCGCGGCGATGAGCGTGACCCACCCCTGCTCGACGCCGGGCAGCAGCGCGTCCTGCTGCGCCTTCGTGAAGCGGTGGATCTCGTCGAGGAACAGCACCGTGGACTGCCCGAAGAGGTCGCGCTGGTTCAGCGCCTCCTCCATCACCTGCCGCACGTCCTTGACGCCCGCCGTGACGGCGCTCAGCTCGACGAACCTGCGATCGGAGGAGTGCGCGATCGACTGCGCGAGCGTCGTCTTGCCGGTGCCGGGCGGACCCCAGAGGATGACGCTCTGGCCGCTCGAGCGGCCCGCCGCATCCGTGCTGCTCGCCGCGAGCCGCCGCAAGGGCGAACCCGGCCCGAGCAGGTGGCGCTGGCCGACGACCTCGTCGAGGCTCATCGGCCGCATCCGCACCGCGAGCGGCGCCGTCGTCCCGATGGCCATGCCTCCATGCTAGGCGGGCCCGCCCACACCGGCCGCGCGGCGGGCGGCGCTGTCGGGCTCCGCTCGGGTGAGCCGGTAGCCTGAACGCCGCGCCGCCGCTCGCCGGCGAGCGCACACGCGGCATCGATGGAGGAGAGTCCGTGGTCACGAAGCAGGAGCAGGAGCGGCGCGTCCGGGACTACCGCGCGCGGCAGGCCGTGCACGAGCGGCGGAAGCGCCGGCAGGTGCGCGACTCGATCGTCGGCGGCGTCGCTGCGGCCGTCGTGCTCTTCGGCGGCGTCGGGCTGCTCTCGATCACGCAGCCCCCCGCGGCCCCGGCCGACGAGACGCCCGCTCCCTCGGCGAGCGAGCCCGCTGCCGAGTCGACCGTGCCCGGCCCCGAGCTCGCCGAGGGACGGTCATGGACGGGCACGCTCACGATCGACGGCGTCGCGCTCGGCGTCGAGCTCGACGGCGAGGCCGCGCCGCAAGCGGTCTCGGCCGTGCTCCACGACACGCAGCAGGACTACTACGACGGCAAGAGCTGCCACCGCCTCACCACGAGCGAGGGCTTCAGCGTGCTGCAGTGCGGCTCGCTCGACGGCAACGGCGCCGGCGACCCGTCGTACATGTACGGCCCGATCGAGAACGCGCCCGCCGACGACGTCTACCCGGAGGGCACGATCGCGATGGCTCGCCAGAGCGGCAACGCCGACTCCAACGGCCACCAGTTCTTCATCGTCTACGGCGACACCACCATCCCCTCCGACGCCGCGGGCGGCTACACCGTCATCGGCACCGTCACCTCGGGGCTCGACGAGCTCCGCGACACGGTGATCGCGGCCGGCACGGAGGGCGGCGTCCCGGACGGCCCGCCCGCCGAGCCCGTGACGATCGACGACTTCGTCCTGCAGTAGCGGCCGCCGCCCGCCGCGATAGGCTCGACCCTGCCCGTCCCCTCGTACGAGAGACTCCGTCATGCCCGACCCCATCCAGCCCACCGACGCCGACGCCGAGCAGCAGGCCGCTGAGACGGTCGCCGGCGAGCCCGCGACCGGCGAGGACGCCGCTCCCGGGGCCGCCGCCCCCGCCGCCGAGCCGGACACCCCCGCTCCTGCTGACGAGGCGCCCGCCGCCGAGCAGGACGCGCCGGCCGAGCAGGACGCGCCCGCCGACCAGGACGCGCCCGCCGAGCAGGACGCGCCCGCCGAGCCGGAGGCGCCCGCCGCTGAGCCGCAGGGGCCGGCCATGGGCGAGCCCGTCATCGAGCGCGGCTTCGGCCGCGTCGACGCCGATGGCACGGTCGCCGTCCGCGACGGCGACGCCTGGCGCGTCGTCGGGCAGTTCCCCGACGCGACGCCCGAGGAGGCGCTCGCCTACTTCGAGCGCAAGCACACCGAGCTCGAGGGCCAGGTGCGCCTGCTCGAGCAGCGCATCCGCGGCGGCGCGAACGCGAAGGACGTCGCGAAGGCGGCGTCGCACCTCCACGAGACCGTGCAGGGCTCGAGCGCCGTGGGCGACATCCCCGCGCTGCTCGCGCGCCTCGACGCGCTCCGCGGCACGCTCGGCGAGCTCGAGGCGCAGCAGCAGGCCGCGAGCAAGGCTGACCTCGAGCACGCGATCGCCGAGCGCACGCAGGTCGTCGAGTCGATCGAGCGGCTCGCCGCGGGCGACCTGGGCGACGTGCAGTGGAAGCAGATGATGCAGAAGGTCGACGTGCTGTTCGCCGACTGGCAGCGCCTGCAGAAGGACGGCCCGCGCCTGCCGAAGGGGCAGGCCGACGCGCTCTGGAAGCGCTTCCGCGATGCCCGCAGCACGCTCGAGACCGCGCGCCGCAAGTTCTTCGCCGAGCTCGACGCCTCCCACAAGGACGTGCGCGCCCGCAAGCAGGCGCTCGTCGAGCAGGCGCAGGCGCTCGCGCCCAAGGGGGTCGACGGCATCCCCGCCTACCGTGCGCTGCTCGATCAGTGGAAGGCCGCCGGCCGCGCCGGACGCAAGATCGACGACGCGCTGTGGGCCCAGTTCAAGGAGGCCGGCGACGTCCTCTTCGCCGCGAAGGCCGAGCAGGCCGCGGTCGACAACGAGGAGTACGCGGCCAACCTCGTCGCGAAGCGGGCGCTGCTCGAGGAGGCCGCGCCGATCCTCGAGCTGCAGGACCGCGCCGCCGCGCGCGACGCGCTGCTGAGCATCCAGCGTCGCTGGGACGAGATCGGCCGCGTGCCGCGCGAGTCGCTGCGTGAGGTCGAGGACCGCATGCGGGCCATCGAGACGCACGTGCGCGAGCTCGACGAGCAGCACTGGAAGCGCTCCGACCCCGAGCGGAAGGCGCGCTCCGAGGGGCTCGCCGGCCAGCTCGAGGAGGCGATCGAGGCGCTCGAGGCCGAGCTCGCCGACGCGAAGGACGCGAAGCGCAAGGCCGAGATCGAAGCCGAGCTCGCGACCAAGCGCAGCTGGCTCGAGGTCGTCGCCGCCGCCGGCTGATCGCGGCGCATGCAGGAGGCCGGTCCCGTGACGGGGCCGGCCTCCTGCATGTGCGGCACGTGAGCGGATGCGCTGCGGCCGAGGGCGCGCGGCCGGCGGTCAGCCGGTCGTGATGCGGTAGACGTCGTACACGCCGTCGATGCGGCGCACCGCGTTCAGCACGTTCTCGAGGTGCGTGACGTCGCCCATCTCGAACGCGAAGCGGCTGAGCGCGAGCCGGTCGCTGCCCGTGTTGACGCTCGCCGAGAGGATGTTGACGTGGTGCTCGCTCAGCACGCGGGTGATGTCGCTCAGGAGCGCGGAGCGGTCGAGCGCCTCGACCTGGATGTTGACGAGGAACAGTCCCTTCGACACGGGCGCCCACTCGACCTCGATCATGCGCTCGGGCTCGGTGAGCAGCCCCTGCACGTTGGGGCAGCTGCGCTGGTGCACGCTCACGCCCTGCCCGCGCGTGACGAAGCCGACGATGTCGTCGCCCGGCACGGGCGTGCAGCACTTGGAGAGCTTCACGAGGATGTCGTCGGCGCCGCGCACGAGGACGCCCGAGGTGCTCGCCGCCGGGCGCGACGCGGTGCGCGTCGGCAGCAGCGGCTCGGGCGCGTCGTCCGCCCCGCCCTCCTCGGCGCGGATGAACGCGACGACCTTCTCGAGCACCGACTGGGTGGAGACGTGCCCCTCGCCGACGGCCGCGTAGAGCGCCGTGACGTCGTCGTACTTGAGCTGCGCGGCCACCTGGGCGAACGCATCCCGCCCCATGAGCTTCTGCATCGGCAGGTCATGGCGCCGCATCGCCTTCGCGATCGCCTCCTTGCCCGCCTCGACGGCCTCGTCGCGCCGCTCGCGCTGGAACCACTGCCGGATCTTCGCGCGTGCGCGCGGGGAGGTCACGAAGCCCTGCCAGTCCTGGCTCGGCCCCGCATCCGGGTTCTTCGAGGTCAGCACCTCGACGACGTCGCCGGTGGCGAGCTTCGTGTCGAGCGGCACGAGCCGGCCGTTGACCTTCGCGCCCATCGTGCGATGCCCGACCTCGGTGTGGACCGCGTAGGCGAAGTCGACCGGCGTCGCGCCGGCCGGCAGCCCGATGACCTTGCCCTTCGGGGTGAAGACGTAGAGCTCCTTCGCCCCGATCTCGAAGCGCAGCGAGTCGAGGAACTCGCCCGGGTCGGTCGTCTCCTCCTGCCAGTCGTTGATGTGCTGCAGCCACGCCATGTCGGTCGACGACATCTCGCTGCCGCCCGACTGCTTGTACTTCCAGTGCGCCGCGACGCCGTACTCGGCGCGGCGGTGCATCTCCTCGGTGCGGATCTGGATCTCGACGTGGTGGCCGCGCGGGCCGATGACGGTCGTGTGCAGCGACTGGTAGAGGTTGAACTTCGGGGTGGCGATGTAGTCCTTCAGGCGCCCGGGCATCGGCTGCCAGCGCGCGTGGATCGCGCCGAGGACCGCGTAGCAGTCGCGCACCGATGCGACGATGACGCGCACGCCGACGAGGTCGTAGATGTCGGCGAAGTCGTGGCCGCGCACCTGCATCTTCGTGTAGATCGAGTAGTACTGCTTCGGTCGCCCGGCGATGCGCCCGCGGATCTTGCCGGCCTTCATGTCCTCGCGGAGCCCCGCGACGACCTCCTCGAGGTAGCGCTCGCGCTCGGGCGCGCGCGCCTCGACGAGGTTCTTGATCTCGAGGTAGACCTTGGGCTGCAGCACCGCGAACGAGAGGTCCTCGAGCTCGACCTTGATCGTCTGGATGCCGAGGCGGTGCGCGAGCGGCGCGTAGATCTCGAGCGTCTCGCGCGCCTTCCGCAGCGCCGAGTCGCCCGAGACGAAGCCCCACGTGCGCGCGTTGTGCAAGCGGTCGGCGAGCTTGATGACGAGCACCCGGATGTCCTTCGACATCGCGACGACCATCTTGCGCACCGTCTCGGCCTGCGCGTTCTCGCCGTACTTGAGCTTGTCGAGCTTCGTGACCCCGTCGACGAGCATCGCGATCTCGTCGCCGAAGTCGGCGCGGCACTGGTCGAGCGTGTAGCTCGTGTCCTCGACCGTGTCATGCAGCAGCGCGGCGGCGACCGTGATCGCGCCGATGCCGAGGTCGGCGAGGATCTGCGCGACGGCGACCGGATGCGTGATGTAGGGCTCGCCCGACTTGCGGTACTGCCCCCGGTGCGCCTCCTCGGCGACGATGTAGGCGCGCTGGATGAGGCCCGTGTCGGCCTTCGGGTGCTGCGACTTGACCGAGCGGATGAGCTCGTCGACCGCCCCCGCCCGGTGCGAGCGGGAGAACAGGAACGGCAGGAGCGTGCGGAAGCCGCCGCTGGGCTGCACCTCGCTCATGTCGGACCTCCGATCGTGGCTAGACCACGGCCCCCTGCTCGCGCTGGACCTTGACCTTGGCCTCGCCGATGCTGTCGTGCTGCCGCAGCTGAGCATAGACAGGCGCAGCGACGAACAGCGACGACCACGTGCCGACGATGGTGCCGATGAACAGTGCGAGCGCGATGTCGCGCAGCGTGCCGGCGCCGAGCAGGAACGCCCCGATGAAGAGGATCGACGCGATCGGCAGCGTCGCCACGATCGACGTGTTGATCGAGCGCACGACCGTCTGGTTGACGGCCAGGTTGATGTTGTCGAGCATGGTGCCCGAGACGCCGGGCGCGGTGTTCTCGCGCACCTTGTCGAACACGACCACGGTGTCGTAGAGCGAGTAGCCGAGGATCGTGAGGAACCCGATCACCGCCGCAGGCGTCACCTCGAAGCCGATGATGCCGTAGATGCCCGCCGTCACGAGCAGGTCGAACGCGAGGGAGCTGAGGGCTGCGAGCGCCATCTTCCAGGTGCGGAAGTAGGCGGCGAGCACGATCGAGACGAGCACGAGGAAGACCACGAGCGCGATGAGCGCCTGCCGCGAGACGTCCTGGCCCCACGAGGGGCCGATGAACGAGAACGCGACGTCGCCGGTCTCGACGCCGTACTGCTCGGCGAGCGCGGCGCGGATCTCGGCCGCCTGCTCCTCCGAGACCGCGTCGGTCTGCACGCGCACGGTGTCCTGGCCGATCGCGGCGGCGCGCGCCTCCGTGTCGGGCACGATGGCCTCGACCGTCTCGGTCGCGCCCTCGACGCTCGCCGACTCGAGGCCGGAGACGCGGAACTCGCTGCCGCCGGTGAACTCGATGCCGAAGACGAAGCCGCCGCGGACGACGGTGCCGAGCGCGAGCACGATGAGCACGACCGCGGTGACGATGAACCAGGTCTTGCGCTTGGACACGACCGGGATCGAGCGCTCGCCGGTGTAGAGCTCGTTGCCGAGGGTGGTGAGCGACGCCATCAGTCCTCCTTGCCCGTCGTGGCCGCGGCCGCCTTGCGCTCCGCGATCGATTGGCGGCGCTGCGCCTCCCGCGAGGAGGTCGCGCCCTTGCCTGCGAGCACGGGCTCGCGGAAGCGCGCCCTGCCGCGGTAGACGGCGCCGAGCGCCTGCGGGTCGAGGCCCGAGAGCCGGTGGCCCGACGAGAAGAACCCGGTGCGCGCGAGCAGGCGCAGCAGCGGATGCGTGAAGAGCGCGACCACCACGATGTCGATGAACGTCGTGATGCCGAGGGTGTAGGCGAACCCGCGCACGTTGCCGACCGAGAGCAGGAACAGGATGACCGCGGCGAGGAAGCTCACCGCATCCGACACGAGGATCGTGCGGAACGCGCGCTTCCAGCCGGTCTCGAGCGCCGAGGTCAGGTGCTTGCCCTCGCGCAGCTCGTCGCGGATGCGCTCGAAGTAGACGATGAACGAGTCGGCCGTGATGCCGATCGAGATCACGAGGCCCGCGATGCCCGCGAGCGAGAGGCGGTAGCCCTCGGTGCTCGAGAGGAACGTCACGACGAGGTACGTCAGCACGCCGGCGATGCCGAGCGAGAGCACGACGACGAGCCCGAGCGCGCGGTACTGGAGGATCGAGTAGGCGACGACCAGGATGAGGCCGATCAGGCCGGCGATGAGGCCCGCCTGCAGCTGGCTCGCGCCGAGCGTCGGCGAGATCGTCTCGTTCGACTGCACCTGGAAGCTCACCGGCAGGGCACCGAAGCGCAGCTGGTCGGCGAGGCTCTGGGCGCCCTCGCGCGTGAAGCCGCCGGTGATGCTCGCGTTGCCGTCGGTGATGATGGCGTTCGACGAGATCGGCATGAGCACGGTCGAGTCGAGCACGACCGCGAACTGGTTCGTCGGCTCGGGCAGGCCCGTGATCGCGCGGGTGATCTCCTCGAAGTCGGCCGGACCGTTGCCGTCGAGCTCGAGGCTGACTGCCCAGCCGCCGGTCGCCTGCCCCTGCGAGTTCGTCGCGGCTGTGACCTGCGCGTCGGCGATGTCGGCCCCGTCGACCTGCACCGGGCCGAGGATGAAGCGCGCGGTGCCGTCGGTCGAGCACGTGATGAACGGACGATCGGGGTCGGCGACCTTCGTCGGGTCGACGTCGGCGCACTGGAACGCGTCGAACTCGGCCTGGAGCGCGGGCGTGATCCACGCCTGGTCCCACGAGTCGGTGGGCTCGGATGCGGGCGCCTCGTCCGCGGGCTCGGTCGCCTCGGGCGTCGGGGTCGCCCCCGGCGGGTTCGCGGCGGCCGAGGCGAGCACGGGCCGGAACTCCATCTTGGCGCTCGCCTGGATGCGCTGCATCGTCGCGGCGTCGGGCTCACCGGGGAGCGCGACGACGATGTTGCGGCCTCCCTGCGTGGTGATCTCGGTCTCGGAGATGCCGGAGGCGTCGACGCGCTGGCGGATGATCTCGACCGCCTGGTCGAGCTGCTCCTGCGTGATCGAGGCGCCCTCGGCGAGCCGCGGCTCGAGCACGATCTGCGTGCCGCCCTCGAGGTCGAGCGCGAGCTGCGGCGCCCACGAGCCGCCCGAGAACTGCACGGCGGCGAGGTTGGCGCCGGCGAGCCCGGCGATCAGCACGAAGAGCCAGATGAGGGCGCGCGCGCCCCGGGTCCGAGCCTTGGCCACGGATCAGGCGCGGTCGCGCGGCTCGTCCGCGTCGCCGACGTCGTCGACGCGCTCCTCGGCGACGACGGCGTCATCCTCGACGACGCGGGCGAGCGTCTGGCGGTGCACGCGGACGATCGTGCCGGGCGCGATCTCGAGCAGCGCCTCGTTGCGCTCCTCGTCGATCTCGCGCAGCTCGCCGAAGAGGCCGAAGTTCGTCATGACCTCGGCGCCGGGCACCATCTTGGTCTGGAGCTCCTCAGCCTGCGCCTTGCGCTTCTTGTTGCTGCGGAACATGAAGAAGATCATCGCCGCGAGGACGACCAGCATGATGATGGTCAGCGGGTCGAGCTGGAAGCCCGTCTGGCCGGTGGCGGCGTTCTGCAGGAAGAGCATCGTGAAGGAAGAGCCTCTCAGGGTGGTTCGCCCTGCGCGGCTTCGCGCGGGGCCAAGCGACCATCATAGCCCGTCGAGCGTGGGCTCCCGCATGTCGGCGCGGGCGTGGCGCATGCCCGCGGGGGTCGCGACCCGACCGCGGGGGGTGCGGCCGATGAGGCCCTCGCGCACGAGGAACGGCTCGACGACGGACTCGATCGTGTCCGCCTCCTCGCCGATCGCCGCCGCGAGGGTGGAGAGGCCGACGGGGCCTCCCCCGAACCGGTGCGCGATCGCGTGGAGCACCGCGCGATCGATGCGGTCGAGCCCGGCCTCGTCGACGTCGTAGAGCTCGAGCGCCGCGCGCACGCCCTCGAGGTCGCTCGAGCCGGCGTGCACGAGCAGCCAGTCGCGCACGCGGCGCAGCAGGCGGTTGGCGATGCGCGGGGTGCCGCGCGAGCGGCTCGCGAGCTCGCCGAGCGCCGCGGGCTCGATCTCGAGGCCGAGCAGCCGCGCGGACCGCGCGAGCACGCGCTCGAGGTCGTCGGCGACGTAGAACTCGAGGTGGGCGGTGAAGCCGAATCGGTCGCGCAGCGGCGCCGGGAGCATCCCCGAACGCGTCGTCGCGCCGACGAGCGTGAACGGCGCGAGCTCGAGCGGGATCGACGACGCGCCCGCTCCCTTGCCGACCATGATGTCGATGCGGAAGTCCTCCATCGCGAGGTAGAGCATCTCCTCGGCCGCGCGCGACATGCGGTGGATCTCGTCGATGAAGAGCACCTCGCCGGGCACGAGCGCCGAGAGCACCGCGGCGAGATCCCCGGCGTGCTGGATCGCCGGGCCGGACGAGTAGCGGATGGGCCGCCCCGTCTCGGCGCCGATGATGCTCGCGAGCGTCGTCTTGCCGAGGCCGGGAGGGCCCGCGAGCAGGATGTGGTCGGGCGCGCGGTCCTGCAGGCGCGCGGCGTGCAGCAGCACCTCGAGCTGCCCCTTGACCTTCGGCTGCCCGACGAACTCGGCGAGGCTCGCCGGCCGGAGCGCGCCCTCGAAGGCGAGCTCGTCCGCCGTCGCGCCCGGATCGAGGAGCGGATCGCCGATCGGCTCCGTCACTGCCGCGCCCCCGGCCCGAGGATGGCGAGCGCGGCCCGCAGCAGTCCGCCGGTCGTGCCGGCGGCGTCGGGGGCGGCGGCTGCCGCGCGCTCGATCGCGTCGTTCGCGGTGCGCTCGGGCCACCCGAGCCCCGTGAGGGCCGTGAGCACGTCTGCCCGCGCATCCGACCCCTTCGCCGCCGCGGCGGGCGCCGGTGCGGCGAGCTTGCCGCTCAGCTGCAGGATGAGGAGCTTCGCGGTCTTCGGCCCGATGCCGCTCACGGCCTTGAACGCGCGCTCGTCCTGCTCGGCGACCGCGCGCGCGAGCTCGGAGGGCGCGAGGTGCGCGAGCACGCCGAGGGCCGACTTCGGGCCGACGCCCGAGACGCCGATGAGCAGCTCGAACGCATCGAGCTCGGCCTCGGTCTCGAAGCCGAACAGCGCGAGCTCGTCCTCGCGCACCACGAGGTGCGTGTGCAGCGCGATCGGGCTGCCGACGCGCGCGGCGAGCGAGCACTGCGGAGTCACCGCCACGGCGTAGCCGATGCCGGCGACGCCCACGACGAGCCGCTGCCCCCGCGCGGACAGCACGGTGCCGTCGAGACTGGAGATCACCCCATCAGCCTAGGCCGGGCCACCCCGCCCGCCGCCCTGCCGCGCCGCGCGTCGGACGGGGCTCGCGACTCCGGTAGAGTCGATGCCGACCGCCGATCCGCAGACAGGGAGCGACCATGCACGTCATCCACACCGCCTTCGCGATGGTGCTGTTCATCGGCGGCCTGATCCTCATGGGCTACTCGTTCGAGACCGAGGGCCTCGAGCTCATCATGTTCACGGGCGGCCTCGCGGCGCTGTGCGTCGGTGTGTTCTTCGCCATCGAGGTCGGCCGCCGGGAGCACCGCCGCTCGCGCTGACCCGCGTTCGACGCGCCGCCCCGCTCAGCGAGCCGGGCGGCGCTTCGCTGCCGCCTCGGCGGCCGCCCACGCCTGCTGCGCGGGCGTCGCGGCGCCGCGCACCGGGACGCGCGCGCGCCAGCCCTCGGCGATCGCGATCGCGAGGGCGTCCGCCGCGTCCGCGGGGCTCGGCGCGGCCTGCAGCCGCAGCAGGCGGCGCACCATCTCCCCCACCTGGCGCTTGTCGGCGGCGCCGTAGCCGGTCACCGCGGCCTTGACCTCGGTCGGCGTGAGGAGGGAGATGGGCAGCTCGCGCTCGGCAGCCGCGCGCAGCACGATGCCGGAGATCTGCGCGACGCCCATGACGCTGCGCAGGTTCGCCTGCGCGAAGACGCGCTCGAGGGCGATCGCGTCGGGGCGGTGCCGGTCGATCGCCGCCTCGACGCCGCGGCCGATGCGCAGCAGCCGCTGCGGGATCGGCTCGTCGGCGTCGGAGCGCACGACCTCGACGTGGACGAGCGAGGGCGTCCGCCGCTCGACGTCGATGACGCCGATGCCGCAGCGGGTCAGCCCGGGGTCGACGCCGAGCACGCGCACCGACGCCGAGACCACCTACTCGTCCTCGTCGAGCTGCGCCTGCACCTCGTCGGAGATGTCGTAGTTCGCGTAGATGTTCTGCACGTCGTCGAGGTCCTCGAGCGCGTCGATGAGCCGCAGCACCTTGCGCGCGGTCTCGAGGTCGGCCTCGACCTTGAGGTTCGGCACGAACTCGGCCTCGGCGGAGTCGTAGTCGATGCCCGCCTCCTGCAGCGCGGAGCGCACGGCGACGAGGTCGCCCGCCTCCGAGATGACCTCGAAGCCGCCGCCCTGGTCGATGACCTCCTCGGCGCCCGCGTCGAGCACGGCCTCGAGGATCGTGTCCTCGTCGACGCCCTCAGCCTTCGTGATCGAGACGACGCCCTTGCGGCTGAAGTTGTACGCGACCGACCCGGGATCGGCCATCGTGCCGCCGTTGCGGCTCATCGCGGTGCGCACCTCGGCGGCCGCGCGGTTCTTGTTGTCGGTGAGGCACTCGATCATGAGCGCGACGCCGTTGGCCGCGTAGCCCTCGTACATGATCGCCGTGTAGTCGATCGTCTCGCCCGTGAGACCCGCGCCGCGCTTGATCGCGCGGTCGATGTTGTCGTTCGGGACGCTCGTCTTCTTCGCCTTCTGGACGGCGTCGACGAGGGTGGGGTTCCCCGCGAGGTCGGCGCCGCCGATCTTCGCGGCGACCTCGATGTTCTTGATGAGCTTCGCGAACGACTTCGCACGCTTGGCGTCGATGGCCGCCTTCTTGTGCTTGGTCGTCGCCCACTTGGAGTGTCCGGACATGCTGCCTTCCGGGTCGAGGGAGGAGGACGCCCCATCCTACGCCGGTGCCGCGGGGCGGCGGCTCAGCGGCCGACCGCCGTCACCGCGGCCCGTAGATCGCGCGCCAGCGGCGGTCGGCCTGGCGGCGGCCGAAGAGGCGGAAGGCGAGGCGCACGGGCTGGGGCAGCTGCTCCATGAACTCGGCCTCTCGGCCCTCGGCAGCGAACTGGCGCCGCACGCGGTCGAGCTCGATCATCATCATCGTCGACGGCCGGCCCTCGCGCATCGCGGCCTCGCGGATGCCGTCCCACTCCCCTTGCGTCATGACGCGGGCCGCGACCGGCACGACGTCGCGCTCCTCGTCGCCGAGATGGTCGATCAGCACGGTTCGCGTGCGCTCGAGCGCGTCGATGAGCGCCTCGGGCTCGGAGGGCGCAGCGCGCCAGGCCGCGACCGCCTCCCGCACGCGCTCGAGCAGCTCCGCGATCCTCGCGTGCTGGTCCCGCATCCGCCCTACGTGCGCGCGGCACGCGGGCGCGCGCTGCTCGAGGCGATCCCAGATGTGCTCGTCCTCGAGCCTGTGATGCACGCCGAGGTCCTCGACGAGCGCGTCGAGATGGCCGGCGATGAGGCGGACGCGGCGAGCGTCGGCGGCGGGCGTCGCGCGCACGAGCTCACCCGCGCGCGCGAAGTCCTCGCGGTAGATCGCGTGGATGATGCGCAGCTCGCTCGTGTCGCAGCCCGCGCCCGGCGGGGGCCGCTCGCCGTCGCCCGTCGAAGGCAGCTGCTGCACCATGCGAGCACGGTACGCGGCGGCGCCCCGCCGCACCAGCGCCGATCTCGGTCAGCGGCTGCTCGCACGCACCCCCGCGGAGCGCAGCTCGAGCGACGCGAGCGCCTCGATCGCGGCCGGATCGCCTGCGCGCATGGCCGCCGCGGGGTCGGGCACCGCCGCGAGCACGCGGGTCATCGGCTGGCCGACGAGCGCGCGCACCGCGAGCAGCTCGCGTCCGGCCGGGGTCGCCGCGAGCCGGAGGGTCGCGCCCGCGCGCCGCACCCCGCGAAGCCGCGGGAGCACCCACAGCAGCACGACGAGGAGTGCCGGCAGCAGCCACAGCGCCGTCGCGACGCCGCCAGCGAGCGCGTCGACGGCATCGCGCAGCGCGACACCGGCCGCCGCGAGCTCTTCGGCGGAGCCGGAGGCGTCGCGGAAGGGCTGCGCGACCCCTTCGCCGACGAGCGGCACCTGCGCGAGACCCTCCCCCGCATCCCGCAGCGTGCGCGAGAAGCCGGCGCCGGCATCCTCGACCTGCGTCCCGAGCGCACCGAGGGAGGCGATCGCGTCGTGCACCTGCCGCGCGACCCACACCGCGACGACGATCGTCACGAGGGCGATGAGGTCGCCGAGCACCTGGAGGGCGGCGCGGGCGGGCCGGCTGGAGTAGAGCTGCACAGGCCGATTCAACCAGCGCCGGTGCACTCGGTGCCGATGCAACCAGCGCCGATGCAACCAGCGCCGATGCAGCCGGCGCCGATGCAACCAGCGCCGATGCAGCCGGCGCCGATGCAACCGGTGCCGATGCGGCCGGTGCCGATGCGACGGGCGCGGGCGGCACCGCGGCGCCGCCCGCGGCTGCGGTCAGGGCGTCGCGACCGCGGGGGTGCGCGGGCGCTGGCCCACGAGGATGCCGGCGCCGATCACGATCGCGGCGCCCGCGATCTGCCACACGCCGAGCCGCTCACCGAGCACGAGCACGCCGAGCAGCACCGCGACGACCGGGATGAGGTAGGTGACCGTCGCCGCGACCGTCGGCCCGACGGCGCGCACGACCTCGAACTGCAGGATGTAGGCGACGCCGGTGCCGATCGCGCCGAGCGCGACCACCGCGGCGAGGGCGAGCGGGAGCGAGGCGGCCGGGCCGTGCACCGCGACTGGTGACCACCCCTCGACAGAGCTCCACACGAGCAGCGCGGCGAGGGTCATCGGCAGGCCGGTGATCATGAGGGCGGTCGGATGCGCGAGGCCCGGCACCTCGGTGCGCCCCAGCAGGCGTCGGTTGAGCGTCCAACCGACGCCGTAGGACGCGGCGCCGAGCACCGCGATCCCGAAGCCGAGCAGGTCGGGCCCGCTCTCGGCCGTCCACGGCTGCGCGATGAGCACGACGCCGACGAGCCCGAGGAGCACAGCCGCGAGCTTGCGCGACGTGAGGCGGTCGCTCGGCAGCAGCAGGAGCGCGAAGAGCACGGTCGAGATCGGCGTGATCGCGTTCGCGAGCCCCGCGGCGGCCGACGAGATGCGGGTCTCGGCGACGACGAACGCGGTGAACGGCAGCGCGGTGAGGAAGAGCGAGCACACCGCGAGCAGGCCCCATGTGCGCGCGTCGCTCGGCAGCCGGGTGCGCGAGGCGGCGGCGAGCGCCGCGAGCGTCGCTGCGGCGATCGCGACGCGCGCGGTCGCGATCTGCATCGGATGGAGCGCCTCGAGGCCGAGCTTCATGAGCAGGAAGGACGAGCCCCAGATGACGGCGAGCGCGATCCACAGCGCCTGCCAGGGGATGCGGCTGAGCCGGTCGGTCACCGCAGCATCCGATCACGCACCGCTGACATGCGCGACGCGGTCGAGGAAGCGCCGGTGGAAGCGCAGCTCGCCGCCGACCTCCGGGTGGAACGCCGTCGCGAGGAGCGCGCCCTGCTCGACGGCGACGACGCGCCCGTCGACCGCGGCGAGCGGCCGGACCGCTGGCCCCACGCGCTCGACCGCGGGCGCCCGGATGAAGGTCGCGTGCACGGGCGGCTCCCCCAGCACGGGCACCGCGAGGTCGGCCTCGAACGAGTCGACCTGGCTGCCGAACGCGTTCCGGCGCGCGTCGATGTCGAGCCCGCCGAACGGCAGCTGCGACGGCAGGCCGTCGAGGATGCGGTCGGCGAGCAGGATGAGGCCCGCGCACGTGCCGTAGACCGGCATGCCCGCGCCGATGCGCGCGATGATCGGCTCGCGCAGGCCGAAGATCCGCGCGAGCTTGTCGATGACGCTCGACTCGCCGCCGGGCAGCACGAGGCCGTCGACCTCGGCGAGCTGCGCGGGAGTGCGCACGAGCGCCGTCTCGGCGCCGAGCGCCGCCAGCACGGCGACGTGCTCGCGCACGTCGCCCTGCAGGGCGAGCACTCCGACGCGCGGCGCGCGCCGGTCGGCCACGGCTACCAGCCGCGCTCGGCGAGGCGGTGCGGGGCGGGAAGGTCGGCCACGTTGATGCCGACCATCGCCTCCCCGAGCCCGCGAGACGCATCCGCGATCGCCTTCGGGTCCTCGAACGCGGCGGTCGCCTTGACGATCGCGGCCGCGCGGCGCTCGGGGTCGCCCGACTTGAAGATGCCCGAGCCGACGAAGACGCCGTCGGCGCCGAGCTGCATCATCATCGCCGCATCGGCGGGCGTCGCGACACCGCCGGCCACGAAGAGCACGACCGGCAGGCGGCCCGCCTCGGCGACCTCGGCGACGAGCTCGTACGGCGCCTGCAGCTCCTTGGCGGCGACGAACAGCTCGTCCTTCGAGAGCGACGAGAGGCGGCGGATCTCCTGGTTGATCGTGCGGATGTGCTTGGTCGCCTCGGAGACGTCGCCCGTGCCGGCCTCGCCCTTCGAGCGGATCATCGCCGCACCCTCGGTGATGCGGCGGAGCGCCTCGCCGAGGTTGGTCGCGCCGCAGACGAACGGCACGGTGAAGGGCCACTTGTCGATGTGGTTGACGTAGTCGGCGGGGCTCAGCACCTCGGACTCGTCGATGTAGTCGACCTCGAGCGCCTCGAGCACCTGCGCCTCGACGAAGTGGCCGATGCGCGCCTTCGCCATGACGGGGATCGAGACCTCGGCCTTGATCGCGTCGATGAGGTCGGGGTCGGACATGCGCGCGACGCCGCCCTGGGCGCGGATGTCGGCGGGCACGCGCTCGAGCGCCATGACGGCGACCGCGCCGGCGTCCTCGGCGATCCGCGCCTGCTCGGGGGTGACGACGTCCATGATGACGCCGCCCTTCAGCATCTCGGCGAGGCCGCGCTTGACGCGCGCCGAGCCGGTGGTGTTCTCGGTCATGATGTGTCTTTCGTGAGGGCTGCGTCCGGGGATCACGCCGGCCAAGCCGCCTGGATGTCCTGGCGCATGTCCTCCAGCAGGATGGGCAGCGCCTTCGTCTTCGCGATGATCGGGAAGAAGTTCGAGTCCAGCGTCCATCGCGGCACGATGTGCTGGTGCAGGTGGTCGGCGATGCCGGCGCCGGCGATGCGGCCCTGGTTCATGCCGATGTTGAACCCCTGGCAGCGCGTGACCTGCGAGAGCACGCGCATCGCCGTCTGCGTCAGCACGGCCATCTCGGCGACCTCCTCGGTCGTTGCCTGGTCGTACATGCCGACGTGCCGGTAGGGGCACACCATGAGGTGCCCCGTGTTGTAGGGGTAAAGGTTCAGGAGCACGAAGCACGTCTCGCCGCGCGCGACGATGAGGCCCTGGTCGTCGCTCAGCTCCGGCGCGCGGCAGAACGGGCACGCGTGCTCGTCGGGCATCTGGCCGTTCTGGATGTAGACCATCCGGTACGGCGTCCAGAGCCGCTGGAACGCATCCGGCACCCCCGGCAGCTCGCTCGACATCTGCGTGGGCGCGCCCCACGCGTGCTCGGCGACGAGCGGCTCCTCCTGGTCGGGGGCGGGCACGAAGCCGGGCAGCGAGTCTCGGCGCGCGGCGGCCCGCTCGGCGGGCTCGTCGAGCGCCGGGTCGCCGCCGCGGCGGGTCGCGTCGCCGTGCTCGGTCACACGTGGGCCTTCGTCTCGATCGCCTCGAGGATGCGCGCGACCGCCTCGTCGACGGGCACGCCGTTGTCCTGCGTGCCGTCGCGGAACCGGAACGAGACGCTCCCGGCGTCGCGGTCCTGGCCGCCCGCGATGAGCTGGAAGGGCACCTTCTGGAGCGTGTGCGTGCGGATCTTCTTCTGCATCCGCTCGTCGGACCGGTCGACCTCGACGCGCACGCCGTGGCCGCGCAGGCGCGCGGCGATCTCTTCGAGGTAGTCGGCGTACTCCTCGGCGACCGGGACGCCGACGACCTGCACGGGCGCGAGCCACACGGGGAACGCGCCGGCGTAGTGCTCGAGCAGGATCGCGAAGAAGCGCTCGATCGAGCCGAAGAGGGCGCGGTGGATCATGATCGGGCGCTGCTTCGAGCCGTCGGCCGCCGTGTATTCGAGCTCGAAGCGCTCGGGCAGGTTGAAGTCGAGCTGCACGGTCGAGAGCTGCCACGAGCGGCCGATCGCGTCGGTCACCTTGAGGTCGATCTTCGGGCCGTAGAACGCGGCCTCCCCCGGCTCCTCCACGACCTCGAGCCCGGAGGCCCTCGCCACGCGCCGCAGCGCATCCGTCGCCGTCTCCCAGACGGCCTCGTCGCCGATCCACTTCTCCTTCTCGTCGTCCCGCATCGAGAGCTCGAGGCGGAAGTCGGTCAGGCCGAAGTCCCCCAGCAGCGAGAGCACGAACTCGAGGACCTTCGTCGTCTCCTCCTCGAGCTGCTCGGGGGTGACGAACAGGTGCGCGTCGTCCTGCGTGAAGCCGCGCACGCGCGTGAGGCCGTGCAGCGCGCCCGAGAGCTCGTTGCGGTACACGGTGCCGTTCTCGGCGAGGCGCAGCGGCAGGTCGCGGTAGCTGCGCGCGGTCGACCGGTACACGAGGATGTGCATCGGGCAGTTCATGGGCTTGAGGTAGTAGTCCACCCCGGCCTTCGTCACGTTGCCCTCGTCGTCGCGCTCCTCGTCCATGTGGATGGGCGGCCACATCCCCTCGCCGTAGGTGACGAGGTGGTTCGACGTGACGAAGAGGTCGCGCTTGGTGATGTGCGGTGTGTAGACGTAGCTGTAGCCCTGCTCGATGTGGCGGCGGCGCGCGTGCTGCTCCATCTCGCCGCGCGCGATCGCACCCTTCGGGTGCCACACCGACAGGCCCGAGCCGATCTCGTCGGGGAACGAGAAGAGGTCGAGCTCGCGGCCGAGCTTGCGGTGGTCGCGCTTCGCGGCCTCCTCGAGGCGCTCCTGGTAGGCGCGCAGCTCGTCCTTCGTCGGCCACGCGGTGCCGTACACGCGCTGCAGCTGCGGCTGGTCGGTCTTGCCGCGCCAGTAGGCGCCCGCGACGCGCGTGAGGGCGAAGCCGTTGCCGATCAGCCGGGTCGAGGGCAGGTGCGGCCCGCGGCAGAGGTCCTTCCAGGCGACCTCGCCCGTCTTCGGGTCGACGTTGTCGTAGATCGTCAGCTCGCCCGCGCCGACCTCGACGGATGCGCCCTCGGCGGCCTTCGCGGCGCCGCCCTTGAGCCCGATGAGCTCGAGCTTGTAGGGCTCGTCGGCGAGCTCGGCCCGCGCCTCGTCGTCGGTCACGACGCGTTGCACGAAGCGCTGGCCGGCCTTGACGATGCGCTGCATCTCCTTCTCGAGCGCCTTCAGGTCGTCGGTGGAGAGCGCGTCGACGTCGAAGTCGTAGTAGAAGCCGTCCTGGATGGGCGGGCCGATGCCGAGCTTCGCTTCGGGGTTCACGCGCTGCACGGCCTGCGCGAGCACATGCGCGGCGGAGTGGCGCAGGATGTCGAGCCCATCGGGGCTGTCGATCGTCACCGGCTCGACCGTCTGGGTCTCGGTCACCTCGCGGGCGAGGTCCTGCAGCTCGCCGTCGACGCGCATGGCGACGACGGCACGGTCGGTGAAGAGATCGAATCCGGTGGTCACCGCTCTATCGTAGGCGGGCCGCACGTGCCGTGACGTCGCGTGTCCGCGCGCACGCGGAGACGACGAAGGCCCCGGCAGTGCCGGGGCCTCGAGGTGGTGGGCGATACTGGGTTCGAACCAGTGACCTCTTCCGTGTCAGGGAAGCGCGCTACCGCTGCGCCAATCGCCCGCTTGGGGTGTGATCGAGGTGGAGACGGGATTCGAACCCGCGTAGACGGCTTTGCAGGCCGCTGCCTCACCACTCGGCCACCCCACCAGGTGGTGTGAGATTGCTCTCCATGAGATTGCTCTCGAGCGGATGACGAGATTCGAACTCGCGACCCTCACCTTGGCAAGGTGATGCGCTACCACTGCGCCACATCCGCGGGGCTCATCGCTGAGCACTCGAATGACTATAGCCCCCGGATCGACCCATGTCCAAATCGGCCCGCCACCCGTGTCGGATGCGGTCCGATGGTCACGAGCACCCTCCCGGATGTGGCAGACTTGTCCGGTCCGCACCGGTGCGGCGAGGGCGATTGGCGCAGTGGTAGCGCGCTTCCTTCACACGGAAGAGGTCACTGGTTCGAACCCAGTATCGCCCACCGCCTGGGGCCGGCATCGTCGAGATGCCGGCCCCTTCTTCGTCCTGAGGCGCCTTCCTCGGGCGCCGTCTTCAGGCGCCTTCCTCAGGCGGCGCAGGCCTCGGCGCAGCGCTCGCACTCCTCCGCGCACGCCCGGCAGTGCTCGGCATCGTGGCGTCGGCACTCGGCCGCGCACGCCCGGCACACCGCGGCGCACGCGGCGAGCAGGGCGGACACGGCGTCGACCGGCATCGCGCCGCGCTCGAGCACGCTCGCGACCGCCTCGCACACCTCCGCGCAGCTCTCACAGGACGCGGCGCAGTCGTCCATGCCCTCCCGGCGGTCGGCCTCGGCGCATCGGCGGCACTCCTCGGCGCAGCGCCGGAGCGCCTCGATGTGCTCGGCGTGCGATCCCGGATCGGTCCCGGCGGCACCTGCGCTGTGGTCGTGCTCCATGTCCACTCCTCTCCGAGCGCACCGGGCGGCGCGCTCGCGGGGCACGGTACGCGGGTGCGAGCGGCACCGGAACCCCGCATCCGGCAGGTGCGCACCGCGCGAGGACTACCGTGGCGGCATGGATCTGCAGCTCACCGACCACGTCGTCCTCGTCGTCGGCGGCACGGGCCTCATCGGCCGCGCCGTCGCCCGCACGCTCGCAGAGGAGGGAGCCGTCGTCGTGACCGCGGCCCGCGGCGAGGGCGCCGACCTCCGGCTCGACGCCGCCGACGACGCGTCGGTGGAGGCAGCCGTCGCACAGGTGCTCGAGCGGCACGGCCGCATCGACGGCCTCGTCGTCGCCGCCGCCCCGCCGGCGCAGACCCTCGACCCCGCGCGCGCGAGCGACCCCGCGCAGGTCGCGCAGGCGGTCGACGGCAAGGCGATGACGTTCCTGCGCATCGCGAACGCCGTCCTCCCCCACATGCGTGCGGCCGGCTCGGGCCGCGTCGTCGGCGTGAGCGGCCAGAACGCCCTCATCACCGGCAACATCACCGGCGCCGTGCGGAACGCCGCGCTCATCATCGCGGCGCAGAGCCTCGCCGACGAGCTCGCGGGCACGGGTGTGGCCGTGAACGTCGTCAATCCCGGGCCGGTGACCGATGACGCCCGCGCGGAGGTCGCGCTCGGGAAGCCCGGCGAGTCGACGCCGCAGCAGGTCGCCGACCTCGTCGTCATGCTGCTCTCGCCCCGCATCGCCGTCTCGAGCGAGTCGATCGCGAGCGGCCACCGCGTCCGCGGCGCCGTCGCGCTGTGACGCCCTAGGCGCCGATCGACGCGCGCGCGAGTGCGATCGCCGCGGCGTCCTCGAGCACGGCGACCGCCGGGTCGGGCAGCGGGGTGCGCTCCACGACCGCCGAGCGCACGGCGAGCGCGGCCATCGCGCCGAGGACGGCGCCGAGGGCACCGAGGACGGCACCGCGCGCGACCCGGCGACCCGCATCCACACCCGCCTCGGACGCGAGCGCGGCACCCGCGATCGCGCCGAGAGACGCGCGGCCGAGCAGCGCCGGCGGGGCGAGCCGCGAGGGGGCGGCGGGCGACTTGTCGCCGACGAGCTCGAGGGCGGCCATGCCGGTGATCGCGGCGCGCCCCACCCGGCTCCGCAGCACCGGCCAGCGGCGCCAGCCGCGTGCGCCCGGGGCGCGGTCGTGCGTGCGGGCGAGGGCCGCCAGCGGCGTGAAGGAGCGCATCCCTGCGCTCACGCCCAGCAGCAGGATCCGACGAGTGGAGGCGCTCATGCGGCCCAGCCTCGCATCCGCGCGCTGCGAGCGCCAGGCACGAGCGGAGGGGCCGGCATCGCCGACCCCTCCGCACCGCGTCGCGTCAGACGCGCTCGAGCTCGTACTCGTAGGCGGCCTCCCCGTGCACGACGCGGTCGACCCCCGCGACCTCGTCCTGCTCGGTGAGGCGGAAGCCCATCGTGCGCTCGATCGCGAAGCCGATGAGGAACGCGACGACGAACGCGTAGACCATGACGCCGACCGACGCGAGCAGCTGCACGACGAGCTGCCCGAAGCCGCCGCCGAGCAGCAGGCCCGTACCGTTCGCGAAGAAGCCGAGGTAGACGGTGCCGAGCATGCCGCCGACGAGGTGGATGCCGACGACGTCGAGGGAGTCGTCGAAGCCGAGCTTGTACTTGAGCTCGACCGCGAGGGCGCACAGCGCGCCCGAGAGCGCACCGAGCAGCAGCGCCCATCCGGGCGTGAGGTTCGCGCACGCCGGGGTGATCGCGACGAGGCCCGCGACCGCGCCCGACGCCGCGCCGACCGACGTGGGCTTCCCGTCCTTCAGCTTCTCCACGACCATCCACGCGCAGATCGCGGCGGCGGTCGCGCCGAGGGTGTTGATCGTGATGAGGCCCGCGCCCTCGAGCCCGTTGAGCCACTCGGCCCCGACGTTGAAGCCGAACCACCCGAACCACAGGATGCTCGCGCCGAGGATCACGAACGGCACGTTGTGCGGCTTGTGGGCGCCCTTGGTGAAGTCGACGCGCTTGCGCAGCACGAAGGTGAGGGCGAGGGCCGCGGCGCCGGCGTTGATGTGCACGGCCGTGCCGCCCGCGTAGTCGATGACGGCGGGCAGGCCCAGCAGGTCGCCGAGCGAGTACGCCCAGCCGCCGCCCCAGACCCACGCGGCGATCGGGAAGTAGCCGAGCGTCGCGAAGACGCCCGCGAAGAGCATCCACGCGCCGAACTTCGCGCGGTCGGCGATCGCGCCGGAGATGAGCGCGACGGTGATGATCGCGAAGGTCGAGCCGTACGCGACGCCGATGAGATCGGTGTTCGCGCTCTCGCCGGCGGCCATCGCGGCGAGGCCGAAGTCGCTGAACGGGTTGCCCGAGAACGCGAAGGGCGTCTCGACCGCCGCCATGTTGTAGCCGTAGAGGATCCACAGCGTGCCGACGAGCCCGATCGCGCCGAACGACATCATCATCATGCTGATGACGCTCTTGGCGCGCACGAGGCCGCCGTAGAAGAACGCCAGTCCGGGCGTCATGAACAGCACGAGTGCTGTCGCGACGACGCCGAAGGCCATGCTGCCTGCATCCACGAGGTGCTCCTTGGGGTGTGTCCGACGGGGATGCCCCGAGCATGCTCCCGGCGCGTTTCGCGGTCGGTGCCGCTCACGTTTCGGGTGGGTTACGGATGCGCACGCCGTGTTTCGCGGACGTGTCCGGGATGTCTGACCGGTGCGGGCCCGGTGGGAGGATGGGCCCATGAACCTGTCGTGGATCCGGAACCCGCAAGTCTCGGCGATGCTGCTGCTCGGCGCCGCGATCCTCGGCCTCGTGCTCGCCAACACCGCGCTCGGGCCCGCGCTCGACGCCGCGAAGCACGCGCACCTCCCCTTCACGATCCTCGGCCTCGACCTCTCCGCTGCCCACTGGGTGACCGACGGCCTGCTCGTCGTCTTCTTCTTCGTCGTCGCGGTCGAGCTGCGCTACGAGTTCACGCAGGGCGACCTCAACTCGATCGCGAAGGCGGCCGTCCCGACGATCGCGGCGCTCGGCGGCGTCGCGCTGCCGGCCATCATCTACTTCACCGTCGCGGGCGAGGACGGCGCGCAGGGCTGGCCCATCCCGACCGCGACCGACATCGCCTTCGCCCTCGGCGTGCTCGCGCTCTTCGGACGCCGCCTCCCGACCGCCGTGCGCGCCCTGCTGCTCGCGCTCGCCGTCATCGACGACCTCATCGGCATTCTCTTCATCGCCGTGTTCTTCACCGAGCAGGTCGAGGTCCCCTACCTCGCGCTCGCCGCCGTCGGCGTCGTCGCCTTCTGGGCGCTCGGCCGCGTGTACCGGGGCCGTCGCGGCAGCTGGCCGCTGCGCATCGCGCTCGTGCTCGTCGCGGTCATCACGTGGTGGCTCGTGGCGATGAGCGGCATCCACGCGACGATCGCCGGCGTGCTGCTCGGCCTCGTGCTCGCGCCCGCACCGGCCGAGTCGGCCCGCCTCAAGCTCGAGCCCTTCTCGAACGGCGTCGTGCTGCCGCTGTTCGCGTTCACCTCCGCGTCGGTCGCGATCCCGCAGGTGCCCATCACCGAGCTGAGCGGCGTGTTCTGGGCGATCGTGATCGCGCTGCCGGTCGGCAAGCTCTTCGGCGTCACGATCGCGGGCCTCGTCGGGCAGGCCGCGCTGCGCGTGCCGAAGGCCGACCGGCTGCGGCTGCGCGAGCTCATCGGCATCGGCCTGCTCGCCGGCATCGGGTTCACGGTCTCGCTGCTCATGAACGAGCTCGCCCACCGCAGCGCCGAGGAGCTCATCGTCGAGGGCACGCTCGGCGTGCTCACCGGCTCGCTCATCTCGGCGGTGCTCGGCGGCGCGTACGTCGCGCTGCTCAGCCGGCGCTACCCGCCGGTCGACGCCGCGGAGCGCTCGTCGAGCGACGCGCAGGAGCAGCTGCGGCGCACGGACGCCGAGGGCTGAGCGCGCAGCGCCCCGCCGCTACTCCTGGTGCGCGAGGGCGACGAGGCGCGAGATCGCTCGCAGGTACTTCTTGCGGTAGCCGCCGCCGAGCATCTCGTCGCTGAAGACCTCGGAGAGCGTCGTGCCCGTCGCGCGGATCGCGACCTGCGCGTCGTACAGCCGGTCGACGAGCGCGACGAAGCGGAGCGCGTCGTTCTGGTCGTGCAGCACGCGCACGTCGCGCAGGCCCAGCGCGTCGACGTCGCGCACGAGCCCGACGTAGCGCGACGGGTGCACGGTCGCGAGGTGCCGCACGAGCGCGTCGAAGTCGTCGAGCGCGACCGCGCCGCCGAGCGCCTCGAGCGCGGGCTCGAGCTCGGCGGGCTCGACGGTCGGCGCGGCGCCGGTGATGTCCCGCTGGCGGTAGTCCTCGCCGTCGATGCGCATGATCTGGAACCGGTCGGCGATCGCCTGGATCTCGCGCAGGAAGTCGGCCGCCGCGAACCGGCCCTCGCCGAGCGCGTTCGGCGGCGTGTTGCTCGTGGCGGCGAGCTTCGTGCCGCCCGCGACGAGCTCGCCGAGCAGCCGCGTCATCACCATCGTGTCGCCCGGGTCGTCGAGCTCGAACTCGTCGATGCAGATGATCGTCGAGCTCGCGAGCTGCCGCACCGCCTCGGCGTAGCCGAGCGCGCCGACGAGCGCGGTGTACTCGATGAACGTGCCGAAGCGCTTGGGGCCGGGCATCGCCTTCCAGAGCGAGGCGAGCAGGTGCGTCTTGCCGACGCCGAAGCCGCCGTCGAGGTAGATGCCGGGCTTGACCTCCGGCGCCTTCTTGCGGAACAGGCCGCCGCGCCTGGGCGACGTCCACGCCTCGGCCAGCTCCTGCATCCGCTCGACCGCCTCAGCCTGCGACGGATGCGCGGGGTCGGGGCGGTAGGACTCGAACGTCGCGTCGTCGAACTGGGGCGGCGGCACGAGGCTCGCCACGATCTGCTCGGCGCTCACCGCGGGGTTGCGCTCGACGAGCGAGATCGGTGCTGGCATGCGGGCTCCTAGACGAGGGCGCGCGGCGCCCGTGGAACATTCGGTGGGAGGATGGCGTTCGCCCCCACGAGCCTACTTCAGGCTCCCGCACCCGACCTGCGTATCGCGCACGAGGAGACCGACGTGACCGAGACCGAGCACCGCTTCGCCCAGTACGCCGCGCCCGAGCGGGTCGTGTCGACCGAGTGGGTCGCCGCGCACCTCGACGACCCGGATGTGGTGATCGTCGAGTCCGACGAGGACGTGCTGCTCTACGAGGTCGGCCACATCCCGGGCGCCGTCAAGATCGACTGGCACGTCGACCTCAACGACCCGGTGCTGCGCGACTACGTCTCCCCCGAGGCGTTCGCGCGGCTGCTCGGCAGCCGCGGCATCGGGCGCGACACGACGGTCGTCTTCTACGGCGACAAGGCCAACTGGTGGGCGACGTACGCGCTGTGGGTCTTCGCGCTCTACGGCCACGACCGCACGCGCATCATGGACGGCGGCCGCGACAAGTGGATCGCCGAGGGCCGCGAGCTCACGCGCGAGGCGCCGCGGCGCGAGCCGGTCGACTACCCCGTCGTCGAGCGCGACGACTCGACGCTGCGTGCCTTCCGCGACGACGTGCTCGCGCACCTCGGCAAGCCGCTCGTCGACGTGCGCAGCCCCGAGGAGTACTCGGGCGAGCGCACGACCGCGCCCGCGTACCCCGAGGAGGGCGCGCTCCGCGCCGGGCACATCCCGACCGCGGCGAGCGTGCCGTGGGGCCGTGCCGTCGCCGAGGACGGCACCTTCCGCTCGCGCGAGGAGCTCGAGGCGATCTACCTCGACGGCGCGGGCCTCCGGGGCGCCGACGACGTCATCGCGTACTGCCGCATCGGCGAGCGCTCGAGCCACACGTGGTTCGTGCTCACCCACCTGCTCGGCCTGCCGGGCGTGCGCAACTACGACGGCTCGTGGACGGAGTGGGGCTCGCTCGTCGGCGTGCCCATCGCCGTCGGCGACGAGCCGGGCGAGGCGCCCGCCCGATGAGCCTCACCCCCGGCCTGCAGCAGACCGTCGACGACTTCCAGGCGATGCCCGAGCAGGATCGCCTGCAGCTGCTGCTCGAGTACGCCGACGACCTCCCGCCGCTGCCGCAGCGCTTCGCCGACCACCCCGACCTGCTCGAGCGGGTCGCCGAGTGCCAGTCGCCGGTCTACCTCTTCGTCGAGGTGGACGACGCGGTCCACGTGCACGCGACGGCGCCCGAGGAGGCGCCGACGACGCGCGGCTTCGCCTCGATCCTCGCCCACGGGCTCGAGGGCGCGAGCGTCGACGCCGCGCTCGCGGTGCCGATCGACATGCCCCGGATGCTCGGGCTCGACCGGGTGGTGTCGCCTCTGCGCCTGCGCGGCATGGTGGGCATGCTCGGCCGCATCCAGCGCCAGATCAGGGAGCACGCTCCGGCCTCGTAGCCCGAGCCTCGTAGGTCGAGGAGCGCGCGGCCGGAGGCCGCACGCGTCACTCCGCAGGTCGAGGAGCGCGCGGCCGGAGGCCGCACGCGTCACGAGACCGGAATCGTCAGCTCGGTGCGCTCATCGACGCAAACCCGATCCCCCGCGCATCCAGCCACTCGCCGATCTCGCGCTCGTAGCGCTCCCGATCGAGGTTCCACAGCTTCGTGTGCCGCGCGCGCTCCCACTCGCGGTAGTCGACGAGGTCGGGCCGCGCGGCGGCGAGCGCGCGCGAGGCGTCCGGCGGCACGTAGCCGTCGTCGGCGGAGTGGAGCAGCAGGATCGGCTGCGACAGGGCGTCCGCGTGCAGCACGTTGTCGAGCTCGTCGAAGTCGAGGCTGCGCGTGCCGCTCAGCGCGGCGGCAGGCGACTCGAGCAGGCCGACGGCGGTATCGACGAGCCACACGGGCATCCGCACGAGGGCGACCTGCAGCTGCAGCGTCGGCCGCCAGCCGACGACGGGCGAGTCGAGCACGATGCCCGCGATGCGCCGGCGGTGGCGCGAGCGGCGAGCGACCTGCAGGGCGATCTGCCCGCCCATCGACCAGCCCTGGAGCACGATGCGGCGGGCGCCGCGCTCGACGGCGATGTCGATCGCCGCCTCGACGTCGCGCCACTCGTCGAGCCCGAGCCGATACTTGCCCTGCCGGCTCGGAGGCGCCTCAGTGTCGTTGCGGTACGAGACGGCCATCACGGGGATGCCGCGCTCGAGGTAGATCGGCGCCGCGCGGATCGTCTCCCGCCGGGTCACACCGCGGCCGTGCACCTGCACGCACCACGTCGACGCATCCTGCTCGCCCATGATCCACGCGGGGGCGGGCCCGACCTCGGTCGGCACGTCGACGCGCTCGACGCGGTCGGTCACCTGCCGCGGCTTGAAGAGGGCGTAGCCCGACCACCGTGCCGAGGCGACGCCCTCGAGCATCGCGCGGGACCGCGCATCCACCGCCCGCGTCACGCTCCGGGCGTCCTCGGCGACGACCTCGCCGAGCACCGCGAGCCGCTCCCCGATCCACAGCGCGTACGTGCCGGGCAGCCCCGTGTCGGGCGTGCGGCCGAGGCGGACGCCCCGCTCGTCGAGGCCGAGCACGACGATGTCGTCGACCTGCTTGCGAGGCGGGGTGACGAGCATCGAGCCGAGCGCGGCCGAGGCTCCCGTGACCGCGAGGGCCGCTCCGGCGACGACCGCGCCGCCCGCGACGAGCGCCCAGCGACCGGCCCGGGTGCCTGCGGCGGCGCGCCTTGTTCCGGTGGTCACGGGGGAATCGTAGTCTTGCCGAGTGGACACGAGCAGTGCAGCCCCCGCCCCTGAGCCCGAGGCGTTCCGCGCCGCGGTCGACCAGCTGCGGCGCGCAGAGCTGCGGAGCGAGCTCTCGGTGCGCGAGATCCCGGCCCCGGGCCGCATCGCGCCGTTCTCGTTCGCGATCGCTGCCGACGTCGGCACCCCCGACCACGGCCGCGACTCCGACCTCGGCACAGGCCGCTTCATCCTCATGCACGACCCCGAGGAGCCCGAGGCGTGGGGCGGCGACTTCCGCATCGTGAGCTTCACCCAGGCCTCGCAGGATCCGGAGATCGGCGTGGACCCGTTCCTCGCCGAGGTGACCTGGACGTACCTGCTGGAAGCCCTCGAGCAGCGCGGCGCGGAGTACCACTCGGAGTCGGGCACCGCGACGAAGATCCTCTCGATCGGGTTCGGCGAGCTCGCCGCGCAGGGCGAAGGCGCCCAGATCGAGCTGCGCGCGTCGTGGACCCCGACCGGTTACGACTTCGGCGCTCACCTGACGGCCTGGACCGACCTGCTGTGCGCGATCGCCGGGCTCTCGGTGCAGCCCGGCGCGACCGGCCTCGACGCGCATCGGCGCACCCGTGGCTGAGCCGGTCGCCGAATCCGCCGCCGAGCCCGAGCTGCCGCTCGCGCAAGCGGTCGGCCCCCTCGAGGTCATCGCCGACGCCGAGTCGCTCAAGGCCGCCGCCGACCGGCTGCACGCGGGCAGCGGGCCCGTCGCGGTCGACGCCGAGCGCGCCAACGGCTTCCGGTACTCGGCCCGCGCCTATCTCGTGCAAGTGCACCGCCGCGGCGCCGGCACCGTGCTCGTCGACCCCGTGGCGGTCGACGACCTCACGCGCCTGCAGGAGGCCATCGGCGGCGAGGAGTGGATCATCCACGCCGCGAGCCAGGATCTGCCGTGCCTGCGCGAGGTCGGCCTCGAGCCCGCGCGGCTGTTCGACACCGAGCTCGGCGCCCGCCTCGCGGGCTTCGACCGCGTGGGCCTCGCCGCGGTGACCGAGCGGCTCGTCGGGCTGCGGCTGCGCAAGGAGCACGGCGCGAGCGACTGGTCGACACGACCGATCCCCCGCAGCTGGCTCGAGTACGCCGCCCTCGACGTCGAGGTGCTGCCGGATGCGCGCGACGCCCTGGCAGAGGAGCTCACGCGGCAGGGCAAGCAGGAGCTCGCCGAGCAGGAGTTCGCGTACGCGCTCGAGCGCCGGCCCAAACCCCCTGCCGCCGAGCCGTGGCGGAGGCTCTCGGGCATCCACGCGATCCGCGACCGTCGGCAGCTCGCCGTCGCCCGCGAGCTGTGGCTCGCGCGCGACGAGCTCGCGCGCGAGACCGACACCGCGCCCGGGCGGCTCGTGCCGGATCGTTCGCTCCTCGCCGCCGCCATCGCCGACCCCGAGTCGAAGGGCCGCCTCGCGGCGCGGAAGGACTTCACGGGCCGCGCGAGCCGGGCCGAGCTCGACCGCTGGTGGGCCGCGATCGAGCGCGGCCGCGCGCGCGAGGAGCTGCCGCCGCTGCGCGTGCGCTCGGACGAGCCGCCGCCCCCGCGCTTCTGGAAGCAGCGCCGGCCCGAGGCCGACGCGCGCCTCAAGGCGGCCCGCGCCGCGGTGCAGGAGGTGGCGGATGCGCTGTCGATGCCGTCCGAGAACCTCCTGATGCCCGACACCCTGCGCCGCGTCGCGTGGGAGCCGACCGAGCCGACGGCCGAGGCGGTCGCGCAGGTGCTGCGCGAGCGCGACGCACGCGAGTGGCAGGTTGCGGCGACCGCACAGAGGATCGCTGCGGCGTTTGTAGAGGCTGACCAAGCCCCCGTCGAGGCCGCGGAGCCGGACTCGTAGGAAGCGGCAACCGCGCCGCCCGCGGTCAGGACGGGTTCCTAGGCTGGTGCCGCAATCACCCACTCAGGAGGCACTGTGGCCAACGACGACGTCGTGTTCGTGGACGGCGTCCGCACCCCGTTCGGGCGTGCGGGCGAGAAGGGCATGTACTGGCGCACGCGCGCCGATGACCTCGCGGTCAAGGCGCTCACCGGGCTGCTCGAGCGCAACCCCGGGCTGCCGCTCGAGCGCATCGACGATGTGGCGATCGCTGCCACCACCCAGACGGGCGACCAGGGGCTCACCCTCGGCCGCACGGTCGGGATGCTCGCGGGGCTGCCCGTGACCGTGCCCGGCTACGCGCTCGACCGCATGTGCGCGGGCGCCATGACCGCCGTGACGACCGTCGCGGGCGGCATCGCCTTCGGCGCCTACGACGTCGCGATCGCCGGCGGCGTCGAGCACATGGGGCGCCACCCCATGGGCCTCGACGCCGACCCCAACCCGCGCTTCGTCGCCGAGAAGCTCGTCTCGATGGACGCCCTCAACATGGGCAAGACCGCCGAGCGCATCCACGACCGCTTCCCGCACCTGACCAAGGAGCGCGCCGACCGCTACGCGATGCGGTCGCAGCACAAGTACGCCGCGGCCCTCGAGGCCGGTCACATCCAGCACGACCTCATCCCCGTCGCGACGCAGTCCGACGCCGGCTGGGGCCTCGCGACCGCCGACGAGGCGCCGCGCCCGGAGACGACGATGGAGGGCCTCGCCGGGCTCAAGACGCCGTTCCGCGACCACGGCCGCGTGACCGCGGGCAACGCATCCGGCCTCAACGACGGCGCGACGATGTCGATCGTCGCGTCGGCCGCCGCCGCGAAGGAGCTGGGCCTCACCACCAAGATGCGGATGGTCTCGTTCGCCTTCGCGGGCGTCGACCCCGACATCATGGGCATCGGCCCTGTGCCCTCGACCGAGAAGGCGCTGCGGAAGGCCGGCCTGTCGATCGACGACATCGGGCTGTTCGAGCTCAACGAGGCGTTCGCGGTGCAGATCCTGTCGTTCACCGACCACTTCGGTCTCGACGACGACGACCCCCGCATCAACCCGTGGGGCGGCGCGATCGCGATCGGCCACCCGCTCGCCTCCTCGGGCGTGCGCCTCATGCTGCAGCTCGCCCGCCAGTTCGAGCAGCGCCCTGACGTGCGCTACGGCGTCACCGCGATGTGCGTCGGGCTCGGGCAGGGCGGCACCGTCATCTGGGAGAACCCCCACCACAAGCGCTACGGGAAGGGCAACTGATGGCCATCCGCGACGAGTTCCCGCTGCTGGCGGCCGCCGAGTTCGACGAGGTCGTCACGCACTCCTACGTGCGCGACGTCGCCCTGCCCTCGGGGCGGCGGCTCGCGCTCGTCACGCTCGACAACGGGCGCGACCACACCCGCCCGTCGACGCTCGGGCCCGCGACGCTCTTCGAGCTCGGCGACGTCCTCGAGGCGCAGCGCGCGCGCGGCGCCGCCGGGGAGATCGACGCGATCGCCGTCACGGGCAAGCCGTACTTCCTCGCCGCGGGCGTCGACCTCTCGAACGTCGCCGACATCCCCGACCGCGCGACCGCGGGCGAGCTGCCCCGCCTCGGCCACCGGGTGCTCGGGCTCCTGCACGAGGCGCCCGTGCCGACCTTCGTGCTCATCAACGGGCTCGCGCTCGGGGGCGGGCTCGAGATCGGCCTGCACGCCGACTACCGCACGATCAGCTCTGCCGCCCCCGCCGTCGCGCTGCCCGAGGTCTTCCTGGGGCTCATCCCCGGCTGGGGCGGCGCCACGATCCTGCCGAACCTCATCGGCATCGAGCGCGCGCTCAAGGTCGTCGTCGAGAACCCCCTCAAGCAGAACCGGATGTTGAAGCCGGCCGAGGCGCTCGAGCTCGGCATCGCCGACGCGATGTTCGGGCCCGCGACGTTCCTCGAGTCGTCGCTGCGGTGGGCCGACGAGGTGCTGGGCGGCCGCAAGGTCGAGCGGCCGAACCAGCCGGGCGCGATCGAGCGCACCGTCAAGTGGCCGATCGCGGTGAAGGTCGCCCGCGACATGCTGCAGCAGAAGATCGGCACGGTGCCGGCGGCGCCGTACCGCGCGCTCGACCTGCTCGAGCTCGCGCGCAAGAACGATCGCGCCGCGGGCTTCGCGGCCGAGGACGAGGCGATCACCGACCTCGCCGTCGGCGACCAGTTCGTCGCGTCGATCTACGCGTTCAACCTCGTGCAGAAGCGCGCCAAGCGCCCCGCCGGCGCGCCCGACAAGGAGCTCGCGAAGCCGGTGCGGAAGGTCGGCATCATCGGCGCGGGGCTCATGGCGAGCCAGTTCGCGCTCCTGTTCGTGCGGCGCCTGCAGGTGCCCGTCGTGATCACCGACCTCGACCAGGGCCGCGTCGACGCGGCGCTCGAGGGCATCCGCGGCGAGATCGACGCGCTCGCCGCGAAGGGCCGCGTCTCGAGCGACGAGCAGCAGCGCCTGAAGGCCCTCATCTCGGGCACGGTCGACAAGGCCGACTTCGCCGATTGCGACTGGGTGATCGAGGCCGTCTTCGAGGAGCTCGGCGTCAAGCAGCAGGTCTTCGCCGAGGTCGAGCCCCACCTGTCGGAGACCGCGGTGCTCGCGACCAACACGTCGGGCCTGTCGATCGAGGCGATGGGCTCGGTGCTCGCGCACCCCGAGCGGCTCGTCGGCTTCCACTTCTTCAACCCCGTCGCCGTCATGCCGCTCATCGAGGTCGTGCAGACGCCCGCGACGGACGACGCGACCCTCGCGACCGCGATGCGAGTGGCGAAGGACCTGAAGAAGAGCGCCGTGATCACCCGCGACACCCCCGGCTTCGTCGTCAACCGCATCCTCGCCAAGCTGCTCGGCGAGGCGATGCACGCGGTCGAGCAGGGCACGTCGTTCGAGGACGTCGTCGAGGCGCAGCGCGCGTTCGGGTTCCCGATGGACCCGTTCGTGCTGCTCGACCTCGTCGGCCTCAAGGTCGGCGCGCACGTGCTCGACACGCACCACGGCGCCTTCCCGGACCGCTTCTTCGAGTCGCACGCGCTGCACGAGCTCGCCGAGGCGGGCGTGCTGCTCGACAAGGACGCCAAGGGCACCGCGAAGGGCATCGACAAGCGCGCCCGCAAGATCGTCGCGAAGCACACGCCGAAGGGCGCCGTGCCGCTCTCGGTCGACGAGCTGCGGCTGCGCATCGAGGACGGCCTCGCCGACGAGATCAAGCGCATGCTCGACGACGGCGTCGTCGCGGCCCCGGAGGACATCGACCTCTGCATGATCCTCGGCGCCGGCTGGCCCTTCCAGATGGGCGGCATCACGCCGTACCTCGACCGCGTCGGGGCCTCGGAGCGCGTCTTCGGCGGCACGTTCCACTCGCCGCGGATCGAGGGCGCCAAGGCCTGAGCCGCACCGCCCGCCGGCACGCGATCCGGCAGACTGGCGGGATGGACTCCGCCCGTGTCGACGCCCTCGCCCATGACCTCGCAGCCGCGGGGTTCACGGACGAGGGCGTCGGCGCGCTGCTCGGCGACGACGCGCACGCCGCGCTCGGGCGCATGCTCGCCGCGCCCGCGAGGCGGGCTGCGCTCGCCGCGCCTGGGCCGCTCGCGACGCTCGTGCGCGCGCTGTGGCTCGGCGACGCGGTCGAGCCCGACGAGCTCGCGGATGCGCTGCCGTCGCTCGGCGTCGAGGGCGCGGTCGCTCTCGGCCTCGTCGCGCGCCGCGACGGCCGACTCGAGCCCCGCATGACGATCCGCCCGCATCGCTGGCGCGACGCGGGCGGCGAGGGCGAGTGGTGGATCGCGAGCGACCCGGATGAGCTCGCCGGCGTGCGCCCGCTGCCGGACGACCACGTGCTCGGGGTGGGCGGCGCCGCACGCACGCTCGCCGCGCTGCTGCCGCCCGTCACGGACGCTCCTGCGGGCGACGCGCTCGACCTCGGCACCGGATGCGGGGTGCTGGCCCTGCACCTCCGGCGCCGGGCCGCGCGCGTGGTCGCGACCGACGTCTCCGAGCGCGCGCTCGCCTACACGCGGCTCAACGCCGCGCTCAACGGCGTCGACGGCATCGAGACTCGGCTCGGCTCGCTCTACGAGCCCGTCGCGGACGAGCGCTTCGACCTCGTCGCATCCAACCCCCCGTTCGTCATCACGCCCCGCGCCGAGGGCGTGCCCGCCTACGCGTACCGCGACGGCGGCCGCACGGGCGATGCGCTCATGCACGAGGTCGTCGCGGGCGCGGCTGCCCACCTGCGCCCCGGCGGGCACGCGCGGCTGCTCGGCAACTGGGAGTCGACGCGCGACGAGCCGGGCATCGGGCGCGCCCTCGGATGGGCGAGCGGCGAGCTCGACGCGTGGGTGCTCGAGCGCGAGTCGCTCGATCCGGTCGCCTACGCCGAGCTGTGGCTGCGCGACGGCGGCACGCTGCCTCGCGATCCCGCGCACGACGGGATGCTGGGCGCGTGGCTCGACGACTTCGGCGCGCGCGGCGTGGTCTCGGTCGGCATGGGCTGGCTCGCCCTGCGGCGTCCGCACGGCACGCCGTCGCTCGCGCGAGCCGAGCGCATCCCCCAGCCCGTGCAGCTCGAGCACGCGGGCGCCCATCTCGCCGCCGCGCTCGAGGACGCCGAGCGGCTCGCCGCGCTCGACGACGCGGCGCTCGCCGAGCAGTGCCTCGTGACCGCGCGCGACGTCACCGAGGCGCGCCACCAGCTGCCCGGGGCCGACGGCCCGAACGTCATCGAGCTGCGGCAGGGCGGTGCGCTCGCGCGCACGCTCTCGGTCGACACCGCGCTCGCGGCGCTCGTCGGCGCGAGCGACGGCGAGCTGCCCGTCAGGCGCCTCGTGAGCGCGATCGCGCAGCTGCTCGAGGTCGACGAGCGCGCGCTCGCCGACGACCTGCTCCCCCGCGTGCGGGAGCTCGTGCGCACGGCCTTCCTGCTCCTGCCCGCCGACGCGATCGACGCACACACGGCCGGCAGCGCCGCGGCGGAGGAGGCCGCCGACCGCTAGTCCGCGCGCGCCGCCGCGACCGCCTCCGGGAGCCGCTCGGCGACGTCGAGCGCTGTCACCGACCGGCCGCCCTGGGCGGCGAGGGCGGCCGCGGCGCCGTGCAGACGCACCGCGAGGGCGGCCATCGACGCGAGCGCTCCGGGGTCCGCCGCCTCGCGCGCGCTGCCGGCGACGACGGCACCGAGCACGCCCGCGAGCACGTCGCCCGTACCGGCGGTCGCGAGGCGATGCGTCGGCGGATGCACCGTCGTCAGGGCGCCGGCCGGCGTCGCGACGAACGTCGGCACGCCCTTCGCGACGACGATCGCGTCGAGCGCGCGAGCCGCCTCCCCCGCGGCCGCATCCCGGTCGCCGAGCGCATCCCGCTCGCGGCCGAGGATGCGGGCGAGCTCGCCCTCATGCGGCGTCACGACCGCGGGACCCTCGTGTCCCGGCACGAGGTCGAGCGCTCCGGCGTCCACGACGGCCGGGCGGCCGCCGCCGAGGCACGCGCGCAGCAGTGCCCGCAGCGCCTCGTCGCGCTCGCGCGCGTCCTGCCCCGAGCCGAGCACCCACGCGTCGACACCCTCGGGCGGCTCGTCGAGCGCGTGGCACACCGTCTCGGGGCGCCGCGCGAGCACGAGGTCCTGCACGCGCCGCGGGGCCCAGAGCCGCACCGTGCCGACGCCCGTGCGCCACGCCGCCTCCACGCCGAGCACCGCCGCGCCGGGATAGCGCACCGACCCCGTCACGACGCCCAGGACGCCCATCGATCGCTTGTCGTCGTCAGGCCCAGGCGCGCGCAGCCACGTCATGCGGCCAGCGTACGCGGCGCCTCCGGCTCGAGCGGCCCGACGCCGTCCCGATGCGCGAGCAGCACGCCGTCGAGCGGCAGCGCCTGCTCGCGCGCGGCGCGCACGGCGGCGTCGCGCCACGCCCAGTCATCCGGTGTCGGCGCGGCGCTGCCGGAGCGCTCGAGCACGACGACGATCGACGTCCCCGGCTCGGCCACGAGCGCGAGGATCCGCCGCAGCGCGAGCACGGCGTAGGCGTCGGGCGTGACGGGCGTGCCATCGATCTGCTGCAGCTGGGGCTGCAGGACGCCGACGTCGTCCATCAGGAAGATCCACAGGCGGCGCACGATGCCGTGCTGCACGAGCGCGGCGACCTCGCCGAGCGAGCCGGGGAGAGCGGGGGTGTCGTCCATGGGCGCGAGCCAACCGCATCCCGTGCGGTGGCCGCTCCCCGGCGTCGGCCGCCTGTGGAGAGCCTCAGTCGGCGCTCGGCTGCGGGGCGGGCTCGCCCGGGTGCTCGATGCGCACCTCGTGCTCGCCGGGCAGCTGCCGGGCGACCGGCAGGCGACCGGTGCCGAGCACCTGGTGCACGATGTTGCGCGCGATCGTCTGGGCAGAGAGGCCGGCGTCCTCGAGGATCTCGCCGCGATCGGCGTGGTCGATGAACGCATCCGGCAGGCCCAGCTCGTCGACGGGCGTGTCGACGCCCGCCGCGCGCAGCTCCTGCCGCACGCGCGTGCCGATGCCGCCGACGCGCACGCCGTCCTCGAGGGTGATGACGATGCGGTGCTCGCGCGCGAGGTCGATGATCGAGTCGGCCACGGGCACGACCCAGCGGGGGTCGACGACCGTCACGCCGATCCCCTGCGCCTGCACGCGCTCCGCGACGTCGACGCCGAGGTGCGCGAACGATCCGATCGCGATGATGAGCACGTCGCGCCGCTCGGCCTCGACGAGCACGTCGACGCCGTCGTCGGTGCGGTGCAGCGCATCGAGCTGCGGCGGCACGGAGCCCTTCGGGTAGCGGATGACCGTGGGCGCGTCGTCGACGAGCACGGCCTCGCGCAGCTCCTCCTCGAGGCGAGCGGCGTCGCGCGGCGCGGCGAGGCGGATGCCGGGCACGAACTGGAGGAGCGCGAGATCCCACATGCCGTGGTGGCTCGGCCCGTCGGGGCCGGTGACGCCGGCGCGGTCGAGGACGAAGGTCACGCCCGCCTTGTGGAGCGCGACGTCCATGAGCACCTGGTCGAAGGCGCGGTTCATGAAGGTCGCGTAGATCGCGACGACCGGGTGCAGGCCGCCGTACGCGAGACCTGCCGCGGTCGTGACCGCGTGCTGCTCGGCGATGCCGACGTCGAGCACGCGCGTGGCGTCGAGCGCCGCGAGCCGGTCGAGTCCGGTGGGCCGCAGCATCGCAGCCGTGATGCCGACGATGCGGCGGTCGTCGCGGGCGATCCGCACGAGCTCGTCGGCGAACACCGACGTCCAGGCCGGCCGGCCTGCGCTCGCGATCGACTCCCCCGTCTCCGGGTCGATCTGGCCGACGGCGTGGAACTGGTCGGCCTCGTCGTTGATCGCCGGGTCGAAGCCCTGCCCCTTCTGGGTGATCGCGTGCACGATGACCGGCGCGCCGAAGTCGCGCGCCTGCGTCAGCGCCTCCTCGAGCGCGTCGAGGTCGTGGCCGTCGATCGGCCCGAGGTACTTGATGTCGAGGTTGGAGTACAGCACCTCGTTGTTGACGAAGCGCGTCAGGAAGCCGTGGGTCGCGCCCCGCACCCCGCGGTAGAGCGCGCGGCCCGGGCGCCCGAAGCGGGAGAACACGCGCTCGGAGGTGCCGCGCAGCGTCGTGTAGGAGCGCTGCGTGCGCACGCCGTTGAGGAAGCGCGCCATGCCGCCGATCGTCGGCGCGTACGAGCGGCCGTTGTCGTTGACGACGATGACGAGCCTGCGTCGGTTGTCGTCGGAGATGTTGTTGAGCGCCTCCCACGTCATGCCGCCCGTGAGCGCGCCGTCGCCGACGACCGCGACGACGCTGCGGTCGTGCTGCCCGGTGAGGTCGAAGGCCCGGCTGATGCCGTCGGCCCAGGACAGCGACGAGGACGCATGGCTCGACTCGACGATGTCGTGCTCGCTCTCGGCGCGCTGCGGGTAGCCGGCGAGGCCCCCCTTGCGGCGCAGACGCGAGAAGTCCTGGCGCCCGGTGAGCAGCTTGTGCACGTAGGACTGATGGCCGGTGTCGAACACGAACGCGTCGCGCGGCGATCGGAAGACCCGATGCATCGCCATCGTCAGCTCGACCACGCCGAGGTTGGGGCCGAGGTGGCCGCCCGTGCGGGCGACCTCGCGGATGAGGAAGGACCGGATCTCGGCGGCGAGGCGCTGCAGGTCGGCCTTCGACAGCCGGTCGAGGTCGCGCGGGCCCGTGATCTGCTCGAGGATCGCCATAACCCGTCCATCGTAGCCCGCGCACGCATCCGCGGCCCTGTGTCCGCGCCGCACGCCGACGGCCCCGCCTCTCGAGGAGACGGGGCCGTCGGGCACGCGGGTCAGACCAGCGAGCGCAGCACGTACTGCAGGATGCCGCCGTTGCGGTAGTAGTCGGCCTCGCCCGGGGTGTCGATGCGCACGACGGCGTCGAACTCGACCGTCTGCTTGCCCTCGGGGCTGTGCGCGGTCGGCTCGGCGACGACGTGGACCGTCTTGGGCGTGCGGCCCTCGTTGAGCTCCTCGAGGCCCGTGATCGAGATCGACTCGGTGCCGTCGAGGCCGAGCGACGCCCACGACTCGCCCGCGGGGAACTGCAGCGGCACGACGCCCATGCCGATGAGGTTGGAGCGGTGGATGCGCTCGAACGACTCGGTGATGACCGCCTTGACGCCCAGCAGGTTCGTGCCCTTCGCGGCCCAGTCACGGCTCGAGCCCGAGCCGTACTCCTTGCCGCCGAGCACGACGAGCGGGGTGCCCTGCGCCTGGTAGTTGACGGATGCGTCGTAGATCGACGTCTGCTCGCCCGCCTCGGTCGTGAAGTCGCGCGTGAAGCCGCCCTCGACGCCGTCGAGCAGCTGGTTCTTCAGGCGGATGTTCGCGAACGTGCCGCGGATCATGACCTCGTGGTTGCCGCGGCGCGAGCCGTAGGAGTTGAAGTCCTTGCGCTCGACGCCGTGCTCGGTGAGGTACCGGCCGGCGGGGCTGTCGGCCTTGATCGCGCCCGCGGGCGAGATGTGGTCGGTCGTGACCGAGTCGCCCAGCGCAGCGAGCACGCGCGCACCCTGGATGTCGGTGACCGGCGTCAGCTCCATCGTCATGCCCTCGAAGTACGGGGGCTTCCGCACGTAGGTCGACTGCTCGTCCCACTCGAAGACGTCGCCGTCGGGCGTCGGCAGGCTCTGCCAGCGCTCGTCCCCGTCGAAGACGGCGGCGTACTGCTTCGTGAACATCTCGGTGTCGATCGACGAGTCGATCGTCGCCTGCACCTCGTCGGCCGAGGGCCAGATGTCGGCGAGGAAGACGTCCTGACCGTCCTTGCCCTTGCCGAGCGGCTGGTTCTCGAAGTCGAAGTCCATCGTGCCGGCGAGCGCGTAGGCGATCACGAGCGGCGGCGACGCGAGGTAGTTCATCTTCACGTCGGGGTTGATGCGGCCCTCGAAGTTGCGGTTGCCCGAGAGCACCGCGGTCACGGCGAGGTCGTGCTCGTTGACCGCTGCCGAGACCTCCTCGATGAGGGGGCCCGAGTTGCCGATGCACGTCGTGCAGCCGTAGCCGACCGTGTAGAAGCCGAGCTCGTCGAGGTCCTTCGTGAGCCCCGACTTGTCGTAGTAGTCGGTGACGACCTTCGAGCCGGGCGCGAGCGTGGTCTTGACCCACGGCTTCGCCTTGAGGCCCTTCTCGATCGCCTTGCGGGCGAGCAGGCCCGCCGCGAGCATGACCGAGGGGTTCGACGTGTTGGTGCACGACGTGATCGCGGCGATCGTCACCGCACCGTTGTCGAGCGTGTAGGACTCGCCCTCGGGCGTCGAGACCGTGACCGGCTTCGAGAACTCGGTCGGACCGCCGCCGTTGATGTGGACCTCGCGGGTGTCGTCCTCCTCCTCGCCGGGCACGGTGCCGGGGTCGGATGCGGGGAACGAGTGCTTCGACTCGAGGTCGACGATGTCGTGGCTCGTCGAGGGCGTCGCGTAGTTGGCGATGTCGCTCGCGAACTGCTCCTTCGCGCGCGAGAGCTCGATGCGGTCCTGCGGGCGCTTCGGGCCGGCGATCGACGGCACGACGGTGCCGAGGTCGAGCTCCATGTACTCGGAGAAGACCGGCTCGACCGACGGGTCGTGCCACAGGCCCTGCTCCTTCGAGTAGGCCTCGACGAGCGCGACCTGCTGCTCGTCGCGCCCGGTGAAGCGCAGGTAGTCGAGCGTGACGTCGTCGATCGGGAAGATCGCGGCCGTCGAGCCGAACTCGGGGCTCATGTTGCCGATCGTGGCGCGGTTGGCGAGCGGCACCGCGCCCACGCCGGTGCCGTAGAACTCGACGAACTTGCCGACCACGCCGTGCTTGCGCAGCATGTCGGTGATCGTGAGCACGACGTCGGTCGCGGTGACGCCCGTGGCGATCTCGCCGGTGAGCTTGAAGCCCACGACGCGCGGGATGAGCATCGAGACGGGCTGGCCGAGCATGGCCGCCTCCGCCTCGATGCCGCCGACGCCCCAGCCGAGCACGCCGAGGCCGTTGACCATCGTCGTGTGCGAGTCGGTGCCGACGACCGTGTCGGGGTAGGCGGTGAGCTCGCCGTCGAACTCGCGCGAGTACGTGACCTTCGCGAGGTTCTCGATGTTGACCTGGTGAACGATGCCGGTGCCCGGGGGCACGACCTTGAAGTCGTCGAAGGCCGTCTGGCCCCAGCGGAGGAACTGGTAGCGCTCGCCGTTGCGCTGGTACTCGATCTCGACGTTGCGCTCGAACGCGTCGGCGCTGCCGAAGAGGTCGGCGATGACCGAGTGGTCGATGACGAGCTCGGCCGGCGCGAGCGGGTTGATCTTCGTCGGGTCGCCGCCGAGCTCGGCGACGGCCTCGCGCATCGTGGCGAGGTCCACGATGCAGGGCACGCCGGTGAAGTCCTGCATGACGACGCGGGCCGGCGTGAACTGGATCTCGACGTTCGGCTCCGCGTTCGCATCCCACGAGCCGAGCGCCTCGATCTGCTGCCTCGTGACGTTCGCGCCGTCCTCGGTGCGGAGCAGGTTCTCCAGCAGCACCTTGAGGCTGAACGGCAGGCGCTCGTGCCCCGCCACCTTGTCGATCCGGTAGAGCGTGTAGTCGGTGCCTCCGACCGACAGCGAGCTCTTGCTGTCGAAGCTGTTCGGGTTCGCCATCGTGACTCCTCTGTGTCTCACGGGATGCGCTGGCTGCGCCTCGAGTGTATGCCTCGGGTCATCGCCGTGGGGCGGCCCGGGCCAAGATATCTTGACGTCAAGATACCTTAGCGCGCTTCGTCCTCCGGCGCTGCATCACGCGTGTCGCCGTCGTGCTCGGTGAGCACGGTGCGCACCATGAGCCACGTGACCCACAGGGCCGCGAGGTAGAGCGGCACGCCCATGACGAGCTTGGCCGCCGCGAGCAGCTCGATCGATCCCGGCACGTCCGCCTCGGCCGCGAGGTAGAGCGGCACCTGCACGGCGAGGCGCGCGCCGATGACGAGCAGCCACAGCACGGTGCCGCGCCACGCGACCGCTCGCTTGGCGCGCTCGGTGCGCCACGCGTACGGGGTCGCGGTGAGCGCCCCCGCGATCACGCCGACGAGCGGGCGCCGCATGAGCATGCTGACCACGAGCACGACGATGACGACCGCGTTGACCGTGAAGCCCCAGAGGAAGTTGTCCTCGCCCTGCCCCGTGATGAGCGCGACGGCCGCCGAGATGCCGACGCCGATGAGGCCCGCGAACGCCAGCACCGGCTGCCCTTTCTGCAGCACGCGCCACGCGACGAAGCCGATCGAGACGACGAGGGGGACGAGCACGGAGACGAGCACGCTCTTCGTCGTGGCGTAGAGCACGAGGAAGAGGATGCCGGGCAGCAGCGACTCGATGAGCCCCCGCGCGCCGCCCATCGCCTCGAGCAGCGCGTGCGGCGACGGCTTCGCGGCGGGGTCGAGGCGGCCGAGCTTCGAGCTGCGGATCGCGTCGCCCACCTGCTCCGAGAACGACGGCTCCGCGGGCCCCTGCTCGGGCCCCTGCGGGCTGCCCGGCTCGCTCACGCCGACTTCGGTGCGCGCAGCGGGATGAGCTCGCGGGGCGGCATGGGGTCGCTGCCGCGGCAGACGACGGTCGAGCGGAAGAGCTCGATCGCCGCGGCGGCCCGGTCGTCGTCGACCGCGGCGCGCCCGCCGATGAGGCCCTGGAGCATCCAGCGCGGCCCGTCGACGCCGATGATGCGCACCGCGCGCGGGGCGCCGTCGGGACCGGACTGCAGTCGCGCGCGGAGCTCGGGCCCGAGCAGGCCCTCAGCCTCGTCGACCGCCGCGCCCTGGCGCTCGAGCTGCGCGCGCAGCACCGAGCGGACGGGCGCCCAGATGCCCTCGCTGCGAGGTGCCGCGAACGGCTGCAGCTGCACGGTCGACCCGTCGTGCTCGAGGGTGACGGCGACGATCCGCTTGGTCTTCTCCTCGACCTCGAGCCGCATCTGCATGCCGGGCCGCGGCACGATGCGCAGGCCGCCGAGATCGACGTACGGGCGCACGGGCGCCTCCGACTCGTCGAGCGGGCCGACCTCGGGGCGGTCGGCGGGCGCGCTCTTGGGGACGAGCTCCTCGTCGTCCTGCGGCAGCTCCTGCTCGGGCTCCTGCCCGGCGGTGACGTCGGTCATCGTGCGATCCCCTCCGGCGCCGCGCTGTGGCCGGTCGATCCGTGCCCGCGCTCGCCTCGATCCGATCCCGGCAGGCGCTCCACCTCGATGAAGCGGACGCGCTCGACGCGCTGCACCACGAGCTGGGCGATGCGGTCGCCGACCTCGATGCGGTGCGGCTCGCTGCCGGTGTTGAGCAGGTTGACCTTGATCTCGCCGCGGTAGCCCGCGTCGACGGTGCCGGGCGCGTTCACGATCGTGATCCCGTGCTTGTGCGCGAGGCCGCTGCGCGGGTGCACGAAGGCGGCGTAGCCGTCGGGCAGCGCGATCGCGACGCCGGTACCCACGAGGGCGCGCGCGCCCGGCGCGAGCACGACGCTCTCGGCGGCGTGCATGTCGGCACCGGCGTCGCCCGGGTGCGCGTAGGCGGGCACCGGTGCTCCGGTGATGAGGACTTCGACCTGCTCCATCGCACCCGAGGCTATCCGAGGCTCGGGCGCCCGGCGAACACTCGTCGGCGGACGCGGGATGATGGGGACATGGAATCCGCCCCCTCGTACCGCGAGCGGCTCGTGCCGCCGTGGTGGCTGCCCGTCGTCCTGCTGCTCATCGTGCCGGCGACCCTGCTGGTCTTCCTGCCCGTGAGCATCGGAGTTGGGATCGCGGTGGCGATCGTCCTCTACGGCGGCATCGTGGCCGCGCTGCTCATCGGCGCTCCGGTGCTCGAGGTGCGCGCGGGCGAGCTGCGCGCCGGCCGCGCGCACATCGACGTCGACGACCTCGGCGAGCCGGTCGCGCTCGACGGCGATGCGGCGAGGGCCGCGCTGCGCGCAGGCTGGGATCCCGCGGATCACCACGTGATCTCGCCCTGGACCCGCGCGGTCGTGCGCGTCGCGGTCACCGACGAGCAGGACCCGACGCCCGCGTGGGTGGTCAGCACCCGCAGGCCGCGGGAGCTCGCGGCAGCGATCACCGCGGCGCAGCGCTCGCGCTAGGGCGGCGCTCGCCCGTCGGCTGACGACTCGTCGGCGGGCGCGCTGAGCGGGCCGGTTCAGGCGACGACGGCTCTGGTCGCGACGGCTCGGGTCGTGGAGCTCAGGCCGGCCGGGTCTTGCCCGTCCGCGTCAGGCGCACTCGCGGCAGATCGGCCCGAGCTTCGTCTCGTGGTCGAACTGCAGGCGGTCCTTCACCAGGAAGCAGCTCACGCAGGTGAACTCGTGCTCCTGCGGCGGCAGCACGACGACGTCGAGCTCGACGTCGGCCAGGTCGGCGGCGGAGAGGTCGAAGCTGCCGGGGTTGTCGGCGTCGTCGTCCGTCGCGACGCTCTTCGACGGCACTCGCTCCTTCAGCGCCTCGATCGACTCGTTCTCGTCGTCGGTCTTGCGCGGGGCGTCGTAATCGGTGGCCATCAGGGCATTCCTTGCTGGGGGGTGGTGGGGCGGCGTCGGCGCACATTCTGCACGAATCCGGCATCCGGGGCAAATCAGATATCTGGCGGGGCGTGCTCCTTGACCGCGGCGGTCGGCACCGACAGGCGGTGCTTCCGACGGAACGCACGGCGCGCCCGCTCCATTCCCGAGCCCGGCCGGAGCTGCGTGGGATGCTGACGACCCATCCAGATCACGCCAGGAAGGACCGACGAATCATGCAGCAGCTGAGCGTCATCGGCGTCGAGGACGACGTGCTCATCCTCGAGTCGGAGTCCGGCGAGCGCTTCCGCGTGCGCGTCGACGACCTGCCCGAGCACCGCAAGCCGCCGGCGGCCATCCCGCACCGCGAGCGCAAGGCGACGCCGCGCGAGATCCAGGCGCTGATCCGTGGCGGCATGACCGCCGAGGAGGTCGCGTCCTCGACCGGCGAGGAGCTCGCGTACGTCGAGCGATTCGAGGGACCGGTCGTCGCGGAGCGCGATCACGTGCTCGACTCCGCGCTGTCGATCCCGGTCGCCTCCGGCGACATCGACCCGCTCGCGGGCGAGACGACCTTCGGCGCGGCGATCGACGAGCGCCTGGACGACCTGCGGGCATCCGACCGCGCGTGGGCCGCCTGGAAGGACGCCGACGGCGGCGCGTGGACGGTGCGGCTGCGCTTCACCACCGAGGCGATCCAGCACGAGGCCGTCTGGGGCTACGAGCCCAAGAAGGCGACGCTGACGCCGCGAGGCAAGGAGGCGACCTCGCTGAGCCAGACGGGGGACGCGACGAGCGTCCTCGTGCCCCGACTGCGCGCGATCGACCGCCAGTCGCGCCCCGATGCCGCCGCGAAGGCGCCGGACGCATCGCCCGCCACCGATGCCGGCGGCGCTCCCCCGATCTCGCAGCGCGCCGAGCTGCCCTCCCACGACGCCGCGCGCGACACCGGCCGCTTCGACTCGGATGCGTTCCGCATCCAGCGCGGCGCCGTGCGGTCGACGCCGGCACCGGTCGAGCCCGGGATGGGGCTCGAGGAGGCGGTCGCCTCGGCGGCGGTGCCCGAGCACGCGCCGAGCGCCCGGCCGGAGCCGACGAAGGCCGACAACCCGTGGCTGCGGCGGCGAGGCGGCGAGGTCGGGAGCCAGCCCGAGAACGTGCAGGCCGCCGCGATCAACCGGCCGGCCGCCGCCGCGCAGCCCAACCACACCGCCGAGCTGCTCGACGCGCTCCGCCGCCGCCGCAGCGAGCGCGAGGCGGCGCTGCGCAGCGCCGAGCACGACCCGTCGCCCGTGGACGCCGCACCGGAGCCCGCGATCGAGCCGCTCGAGCACGAGCAGCCCCAGCGGCCGCAGCGCGCGACCGGCCCCGTCGGCGGGCGAAAGCGCGGCTCGCGTGCCGCCATGCCGAGCTGGGACGAGATCGTCTTCGGGTCCCGCACCGACGACTGAACCGCATCCGCACGCATGACGGAGGGCGCCCCGCGGGGGCGCCCTCCGTCGTCGCGCCACGCCGCACGCCGTGCGCACCTGAACCGATCGTCATGTTATGTTGCCCGTCGGCACAGTCCCGTGCACCTACGAGGAGGTAGGCATGACCCAGTCCGTCACAGACACGTCGCGCGACAATTCGCGCCAGGGGCTCGGAAAGGTCGTCACTGCGGCGATGGCGGGCACCGTCGTCGAGTGGTACGAGTTCTTCCTGTACGCCACGGCGTCGACGATCGTCTTCAACATCATCATGTTCCCGCCGAGCGACGACCCGTACGCCGGCATCATCAACGCGTTCCTCATCTACGGCGTCGGCTTCGTCGCGCGCCCGCTCGGCGGCATCGTCTTCGGCCACTTCGGCGACAAGTTCGGCCGCAAGAAGCTGCTGCAGTTCGCCATCATCCTCGTCGGCGTCGCGACGTTCCTGATGGGCTGCCTGCCCACCTTCGACGTCATCGGCTACTGGGCTCCGGCGCTGCTCGTGATCCTGCGCTTCTTCCAGGGCTTCGCGGTCGGCGGCGAGTGGGGCGGCGGCGTGCTGCTCGTCGCTGAGCACTCCCCCAACAAGGAGCGCGGCTTCTGGTCGTCGTGGCCGCAGGCCGCGGTGCCGGCGGGCAACCTGCTCGCGACCGTCGTGCTGCTCGTGCTGCAGTGGGTGCTCTCGGAGGAGCAGTTCCTCGGCTGGGGCTGGCGCATCGCGTTCTGGCTCTCGGTCGTCATCGTCGCGGTCGGCTACTACATCCGCACGCGCATCGAGGACGCTCCGATCTTCCAGGAGGTCCGCGAGGAGGTCGCGCAGTCGAAGTCGCAGGGCTACGGCGTGCTCGAGGTGCTCAAGCGCTACCCCAAGGGCGTGCTGACGGCCATGGGCCTGCGCTTCGCCGAGAACATCCTCTACTACCTCGTCGTGACGTTCTCGATCGTCTACCTGCGCGAGTTCCTGGAGTACGACGTCGCCCGCATCCTGGGCCTCCTGGCGATCGCGCACGTCGCGCACTTCATCTTCGTGCCGATCGTGGGCCGCTTCGTCGACACCGTGGGCCGCAAGCGCGTCTACATGGTCGGCGCGATCCTCGGCGCGACGTGGGGCTTCATCGCCTTCCCGATGTACCAGTCCGGGAACGACTTCGTCATCCTCGGCGGCATCATCCTGGGCCTCGCGTTCCACTCGCTCATGTACGCCGGCCAGCCGGCCATCATGGCCGAGCTGTTCCCGACCCGCATGCGCTACTCGGGCGTCTCGCTCGGCTACCAGGTGACGTCGATCGTCGCGGGCTCGCTCGCGCCGGTCATCGCGACCGCGCTGCTGCGCGAGTTCGACTCGCACGTGCCGGTCGCCGTGTACCTCGTGGTCGCGTGCGCGATCACGCTCGTGGCGGTCTTCGCCCTGAAGGAGACCAAGGGCATCTCGCTGCACGACGTGGACGACGAGGACCGTCGCCGCATCGCGAGCGAGAAGGGCACCGCCTGATCCACGGATCGACCCCTGAGCGGGCGGGCGGCGAGGGCTTCCTCGCCGCCCGCTCCGCGTCGGAGGGGATAGCGTGGAACCCTCACCTCGGAAGGAATCGACGATGACGTCAATCGCCTGGATCGGACTCGGCAACATGGGCAGCCGGATGTCCTCCCACCTCGTCAGCGCCGGCCACGACGTGCGCGGCTACGACGTCGTCGACGCGCTGCGCGCGGCGGCCGCCGACCACGGCGTGCACGCCGTCGGCTCGATCGCGGAGGCGGTCGAGGGCGCGGAGGTCGTGATCCTCAGCCTGCCGAAGGGCGAGCACGTGCGGTCGGTGCTCGCCGACCCCGACGGCGTCTTCGACCACGCGGCCCCGGGAACCCTCATCCTCGACACCTCGACGGTCGACATCGAGACCTCGCGCTGGTCGCACGGCGAAGCGGGTTCGCGCGGCTTCCGGTTCGTCGACTCCCCCATCTCCGGCGGCACGCAGGGCGCCGAGGCGGGCACGCTCACCTTCATGCTCGGCGGCGACGAGGCCGATGTGGCCGACGCGCGCGAGGTCGTGCTGCCCATGGCCGGCAACGTGATGGTCGTGGGCGAGGCCACGCACGGGATCGCCGCGAAGCTCGTGAACAACATGATGCTGGGCATCTCGATCCTGGGCATGAGCGAGGGCGCGCAGCTCGCGCAGCAGCTCGGGCTCGACGCCAAGGCCTTCTTCGACGTCGCGCGCGTCTCCTCCGGCGACAGCTGGGCGCTGCGCACCTGGTACCCGGTGCCGGGCGTCGTGCCGGGCGCAGCGGCCAACCACAACTTCGATGCGTCGTTCTCGGCGATGCTGTGCCACAAGGACATCACGCTCGCCGTCGCGGGCGCCGAGGCGGCAGGCGTCCGCGTGCCTGCCGCGACGCTCATCCGCGATCAGCTGCAGCGCCTGCTCGACGACGGGCTCGGCGGCAAGGACTGCACGCTCGTCGTGCGAGAGACGTCGCCCGACGGCACGGTCGCGGGCTGGGACGGCCGCTGATGCGCATCCGGGGCGCCGTGCTGCGCGCGATCGGCGCCGAGCGACCCTTCGCGCAGTCGCGGCCGCTCGACCTGGTCGAGCTCGAGCTCGATCCGCCGGGCCCGGGCGAGCTGCTCGTGCGCATCGAGGCGGCGGGGCTCTGCCACAGCGACCTCTCGGTCGTCGACGGCGCGCGACCGCGACCCGTGCCGATGCTGCTCGGCCACGAGGCCGCCGGCATCGTCGAGGCGGTCGGCGACGGGGTCGACGATGTCGTCGCGGGGCAGCGCGTGGTGACGACCTTCCTGCCGCGCTGCGGCGAGTGCGCCGCGTGCGCGACCGACGGCCGGCTGCCCTGCGAGCGCGGCTCCGCCTCGAACGGCGCCGGCGAGCTGCTCGGCGGCGGCCGGCGCCTGCACGAGGGCGCGGCTGGGGTGCACCACCACCTCGGCGTCTCGGCCTTCGCGACCCACGCGGTCGTCGACCGTCGCTCGGTCGTGCCCGTCGGCGACGACGTCCCGCCGCAGGTCGCGGCGGTCCTCGGCTGCGCGATGCTCACGGGCGGTGGGGCGGTCATCAACGCCGGCCGGCCCGCCGAGGGCGACGACATCGTGATCGTCGGGCTCGGAGGGGTCGGCATGGCCGCACTCCTCGCCGCGGTCTCGCTCGGCGTGGGCCGCGTCATCGGGGTGGATGCGGTGCCGGCGAAGCTCGACCGGGCGCGGGAGCTCGGCGCGCACGTCGCGCTCTCCCCCGACGAGGCGATCGAGCAGGGCCTCCGCGCTCCCGTCGTGGTCGAGGCCGCCGGCCACCCGAAGGCGTTCGAGACCGCGCTCGCGCTCACGGCGCCCGGCGGGACGACCGTGACCGTCGGCCTGCCGCATCCGGACGCCCGCTCGTCGGTGTCGCCGCTCACGCTCACGGCCGAGGCGCGCACGGTGATCGGCTCGTACCTCGGCTCGGCGGTGCCGTCGCGCGACATCCCGCGCTACGAGCAGCTGTGGCGCGAGGGACGCCTGCCCGTCGAGGAGCTCGTCACGAGCGAGATCGCGCTCGACGACCTCAACGAGGCGCTCGACACCCTCGCCGACGGCCGGGCGATCCGCCAGGTCGTGCGGTTCTGAGCCCGGAGCTCACCGTCGCGGTGAGCGCGGAGGGCTCAGGGTCGAGGAGCGCGCCCGCGCAGCGGGCACGCGTCACGAGACCCGGCCGCCCCCGAGCCACGCCGCGTCGCCGCGTCGCTGCGCACCGGCGTGTCGTTCCTCAGGTTTCGGTGAAGTTCAGAGCCAGAGAGTTGCAGATCGCGCAGAATAGCGGTCATGTCCCAGCACCACCCCTCCACGCCGAATCCTGCTGCGCAGGATTCCTCCGTCCCGCCCGCCGCACCTGCGCCGGGCTACCAGCCTGCTCCGGCGCAGTACGGCCAGCAGCCCGCCTTCGGCCCGCCCGCGCCCGTCGAGACGAAGAAGTCGCGCAACGTCCTCGGCCTCGTCGCCATGATCGTCGCCATCGTGGGCTTCATCTTCGCCTGCATCCCGGGCGCGCTCATCGTCGGCTGGGTGCTGCTGCCCATCGGCTTCATCCTCGGCATCGTGTCGCTGTTCATGCGCGACAAGGCCAAGGGCATGGGCATCGCCGCCCTGATCATCTCGGTCGTCGGCACCATCGTCGGCGTCGTCGTGTTCTTCGCGGTCGCCGCCGCCGCCTTCAACGACGCCTTCGACGAGTCGACGTCCGTCGTCGAGCCGGCCGAGGTCGAGGGCGCGAGCGATGAGGGCGCCGCCCCCGCCGCCGACCAGGGAGATGCAGCGACCGGCGAGGAGGGTACGCGTGAGAACCCGCTCCCGATCGGCAGCACCATCAGCAGCGACGAGTGGACGGTGACCGTCGACTCCCACGACGCTGCCGCGGCCGAAACCGTCGCGGGCGCCATGGGTGGGGGCGTGAACGACCCGGCACCCGACGGCTCGCACTACGAGATCGTCACGTACACCGTCACCTACACGGGCGACGACTCCGGCTACGCCGCGATGGTCATGGTCGACCTCGTGACCGAGGGCGGCAACGTCATCGACGCCTTCGACAACCCCGTACTGCTCGACGACAGCATCGGCGCCGACGAGCTCTTCAGCGGCGCCTCGTCCACAGGCTCGGTCGCCTTCACCGTGCCGGACGGCGAGGCGGCCCTGATCCGGGTGCAGCCCGGCTTCATCGCCGACGAGATGTTCTTCCAGCCGTAAGCACTCACCTACCGCTCGAGGGGCGTCACGGCGCATGCGCTGTGACGCCCCTCGAGCGTTCGGGCGCCCTCAGGCGAAGGCGCCGAAGCGGCGCAGCGGCACGCGCAGCTCGTCGGGCGTGAGCGAGCCGTGCTGGCCGATCATGCCGCGGGCGGGGTCCGCCGCGTCGAGGTAGATCGCGCGTCGGCCGCGGCTCGCCACGAACACATCGCCCAGCCGCGGCGCGACGTCGGGGTGCACCTCGCCGAACCAGCCCGAGGCCGTGGCCTCGTCGCGCGTCGCGACCCACGCGGCGTCGCCGAGCCAGGCGCGCCACGCGCCGGCCACCGCATCCGCCGACCCGCCCGGGGCGAGGTGCAGCTGGAGGCAGCGCGGCTCGCCGGCGACGTGGGCGACGCCGTCGAGCAGCGCGGGCTCGACGATCAGGTGGCCGGATGCGTCGACGTCGACCATGCCGTGATCCGCGGTCGCGACGAGGCCCGTCCGGCGCGGCAGCCCCGCGACGAGGTCGCGCACCGCGCCGTCGAGCTGCTCGAGCGCGTCGACCCAGCGGTCGCTCTGCCAGCCGTCGTCGTGCCCGATGCGGTCGAGCTCCGGCACGTAGAGGTAGACGAGCACGCGCTCGCGAGCGGCGTCTCGGGCGAGCGCGAACCGCTCGGCGAGGGTGCGCGCACCGCGGTACTCGCCGCCGCGCAGCACGGCCTGGGTGAAGCCGCTCGCCGCGTGCTTCTGCTCGCCGATGACGATCGAGGGCGTCTGCTCGAGCAGCGTCGGCAGGCGCTGCCAGCGCAGCGGATCCATCGGACCGCCCCAGTCGCGCAGCTGGTTGCGCACGCCGTGGCCGGGCACGAGCGCGTCGTAGCCGACGATGCCGTGCTCACCGGCGAGCGCCCCCGTCATGAGGCTCGCCAGCGCCACCGCCGTCGTCGACGGGAAGCCGGCGTCGAGCGAGCCTCCCGGCGCGGTCGCGAGCGTGCGCGCGTGGCCGGCGCGCTGCCCGAGCTGCGCCGACCCGAGCCCGTCGACGAGCAGCACCACGGCGCCCTCCACAGGCGGGAGCGAGAGCGGGTTGCGCTCGCCGCGCATCGCGAGCGACGAACTGCGCAGCACGTCGGCAAGGCTCCGGGATCCGGGCGCCCTGGTCGGTAGCATTCCTTCAGCCTATGACTGCAACACCCGCCCCTCCCGCATCCGGCGATCTCGTCCCCAGCGAGCGCATCGACGACGTCGACGTCACGAGCGAGATGCAGGACTCGTTCCTCGAGTACGCCTACTCCGTCATCTACGCGCGCGCCCTGCCGGACGCCCGCGACGGGCTCAAGCCCGTGCAGCGACGCATCCTGTTCCAGATGTCCGAGATGGGGCTGCGCCCCGACAAGGGGCACGTGAAGAGCGCTCGCGTCGTCGGCGACGTCATGGGCAAGCTGCACCCCCACGGCGACACCGCCATCTACGACGCGCTCGTGCGCCTCGCGCAGCCGTTCGCGCTGCGCCTGCCGCTCGTCGACGGGCACGGCAACTTCGGCTCCCTCGACGACGGGCCCGCCGCGGCGCGCTACACGGAGGCGCGGCTCGCCGCCGCGGGCCTGTCGCTCACCGACGGGCTCGACGAGGACGTCGTCGACTTCGTGCCGAACTACGACAACTCGTACCAGCAGCCCGACGTGCTGCCGGCCTCCTACCCCAACCTGCTCGTCAACGGCGCGAGCGGCATCGCGGTCGGCATGGCGACCAACATGGCGCCGCACAACCTCGTCGAGGTCGTCCAGGCGGCAAAGCACCTGCTCGCGCACCCCGACGCGACGACCGCCGACCTCATGCGCCACGTGCCCGGCCCCGACCTGCCCGGCGGCGGCGTCATCGTCGGTCTCGACGGCATCCGCGACGCGTACGAGGGCGGCCGCGGCTCGTTCCGCACCCGCGCGCGCTCGTCGATCGAGCGCCACGGGCGCAAGACCCAGATCGTCGTCACCGAGCTGCCGTACCAGGTGGGCCCCGAGCGCGTGATCGAGAAGATCAAGGACGGCGTGCAGTCGAAGAAGCTGCAGGGCCTCAGCGACGTGCAGGACCTCACCGACCGCAAGCACGGCCTGCGGCTCGTGATCGGCATCAAGACGGGCTTCGACCCGGATGCGGTGCTGCAGCAGCTCTACCGCTACACGCCGCTCGAGGACGGCTTCTCGATCAACAACGTGGCGCTCGTCGAGGGCAAGCCCGAGACGCTCGGGCTCAAGGGGCTGCTGCGGGTCTACCTCGACCACCGCGTCTCGGTCGTACGCCGCCGCAGCGAGTACCGCCTCGCCCGCAAGCGCGAGCGCCTGCACCTCGTCGAGGGCCTGCTGATCGCGATCCTCGACATCGACGAGGTCATCCAGGTCATCCGCTCCTCCGACGACTCGGAGCAGGCGCGCGGACGGCTGCAGGAGATCTTCGACCTGTCCGAGGCGCAGGCCGAGTACATCCTCGAGCTGCGCCTGCGTCGGCTCACGCGCTTCAGCCGCATCGAGCTCGAGGCCGAGCGCGACGAGCTGCAGGCGCAGATCGCCGAGCTCGAGCGCATCCTCGGCAGCGAGAGCGCCCTGCACCGCGTGGTCGCCGACGAGCTCGACGAGGTCGCCGAGCGCTTCGGCACGCCCCGCCGCACGCTGCTGACGGAGGCGAACGGCCAGCAGACGACCGGCCGCGCCTCGGCGGCGAAGATCGCCGCGAGCCTGCAGATCGCGGATGCGCCGACGACGGTGCTGCTGTCGGCGACCGGCCGCGTCGTGCGCGTCGACGGCGACGAGCCGGTGCCGGTGCCCGCGCGCCGCAGCCGGCACGACGCGATCCGCTCGTCGGTCGCGACGACGACGCGCGGCACGTTCGGGCTCGTCACCTCGTCGGGCGCCGTGCTGCGCCTGACCCCCGCCGACCTGCCGAGCGTGCCCCCCGCATCCGTGGGCCTCACCGCGGGCATCAAGGTGAAGGAGCTCGGCGCGTTCGAGCGGGGCGAGGAGCACGTCGCGCTCATCGACCTCGCGAGCCGCGAGCCGTGGCTCGTGGCGACCGCGAACGGGACGGTCAAGCGCATCGTGCCCGCCGACCTGCGTGACCGCGACCGCGAGAGCGTCATCGCGCTCAAGGCCGGCGACCGGGTCGTGGGCATCGCCCCCGCGCCGGACCACGCGTGGATCGTGCTGATCACGAGCGACGCGCAGCTGCTGCGCTTCCCCGCCGCCGCGGTGAACCCGCAGGGCGCGGGCGCCGCGGGCATGAAGGGCATCGGCCTCAAGGCGGATGCGTCGGTGCGGTTCGCCGGCGCCGTCGACGAGGCCGCCGAGGTGGTCACCGTCACCGCCGCCGCCGAGACCCTCGCCGGGCTCGACGAGCCGCGCGTCAAAGTGTCGGCGATCACCGAGTTCCCGCCGAAGGGTCGCGGCACCGGCGGCGTGCAGGCGCACCGGCTGCTCAAGGGAGAGATCGGGCTCGCGATCGCGTGGGCCGGCCCCTCCCCGATCGCCGTGGGCGCCGACGGCTCGCAGCGGCAGCTGCCGCCGGGCGGCGCGCCGCGCGCGGGCTCGGGCGTCGCGATCGACGGCACGATCGGCGCGATCGGCGCGCGGCTGGGCGCGTGACGCGCGCCGCACGCAGCCGTCCCGCTCAGCGCACGACGCCGTCGAGGTCCATGAAGCTGTAGCCGGCCGCCCGCAGCCGCTCGATGATCGACGGCAGCGCGTCCGCGTCGAACGTCGTCCCGTCGTCGGGGTTCGCGCCCACGTGCATGAGCGCGATCATGCCCGGCTGGGCGGCGCCCACCACTCGGTCGGCGACCGCCGCGGCGGAGCCGCCCTGGCTCGTGCCGCGCCAGCCGAGCGAGTCGACGCTCCAGCGGAAGGGCACGTAGCCCAGATCGTTCACGACGCCGATGTCGTACGGCGTGCGCGCGCCGAACGGGAAGCGGAACAGCGGCTTCGCGGGGCGCCCGGTCGCTGCCGATATCGCCGCCTCCGCGCGGGCCAGATCGGCGGCGATCTGCGCGTCGGTGAGGTCGGGCAGCGACCGGTGCGTGTCGCTGTGGTTGCCGACCGGATGGCCGGCCGCCGCGATCGCCGCCACCTGCTGTGGGTGGGCGCGGGCGAAGGCGCCGGTGACGAAGAACGTCGCAGCGACGCCCTCGCGCTCGAGGGTGCGGAGGATGGGAGCCAGCCCCGCGTCGGAAGCTCCGGCATCGAACGTGAGCGCGACGACGCGCCGGTCGGTGAGGATGCGCTCGACGTCGCGGCCGCGCCACGCGGCGGGGACGACCGCGGCGGGCGGCGCGGTCGCGGAGGGCGTCGGGCGCGCTGGCGGGCTCGGCGCCGGCGGCCTGGGCGCGGTCGGCCTGGGCGCCGGCGGCGGGGAGGTCGGCTGGGGGTCGACGCCGGGCGACGGCTGCGGCGGCGACGGCACGACGGGTCCGGTGGCGGTCGGGCGAGGCGGGGTGGGCCTCAGCGGCGTCGGCTCGGGCGCGGAGGTCGCGCTCGGGCCGGCGCTCGGTGCTGCAGCACTCGGCGCTGCAGCACTCGGTCCTGGCGCGGTGGGGCTCGCGCTCGAGCCCGGCTCGACCGGCGCCTCGGGGACGCAGCCCATCACGGTGAGGGCCAGCACCGCCGACACCACGATCGCCACCGCCCGCCTGCCGAGCATGGCGCCAGTGTGCGCCTCCGCGCTCGCCGGCGGTAGTCCCCGTCTCGCTGCGGGCTCGGGTCAGGCGTCGATGCGGTCGCGGTCGGGCTGCGACGAGACGATGAGGTCGCGGCGCGGTGCGACGTCGTTGCCCATGAGCAGCTCGAAGACCTCGGTCGCGCGCTCGGCGTCGCCGATCGTCACGCGACGCAGCGTGCGCTTCGTGCGGTCCATCGTGGTCTCGGCGAGCTGGTCGGCGTCCATCTCGCCGAGTCCCTTGTAGCGCTGCGGCGGCTCGTGCCACGACTTGCCCGCCTTCTTGAGCCGCGCGAGCGTGCGGTGGAGCTCCGCATCCGAGTACGTGTAGACCGCTTCGTCGGGCTTGCCGCGGTGCTTCACGAGCACGCGGTGCAGGGGCGGCACGGCGGCGTAGACGCGGCCCTCCTCGATGAGGGGACGCATGTAGCGATGGATGAGCGTCAGCAGCAGGGTGCGGATGTGAGCGCCGTCGACGTCGGCGTCCGAGAGCATGATGACCTTGCCGTAGCGGGCGGCGCTCAGGTCGAACGTGCGGCCGGAGCCGGCGCCGATCGACTGGATGATCGCCGCGCACTCGGCGTTGCCGAGCATGTCGCCGATCGACGCCTTCTGCACGTTGAGGATCTTGCCGCGGATGGGCAGGATCGCCTGGAACTCGCTGTCGCGCGCAGGCTTCGCCGTGCCGAGCGCGCTGTCGCCCTCGACGATGAAGAGCTCGGTCTGCTCGACGTCGTTCGAGCGGCAGTCGACGAGCTTGACCGGGAGGGACGAGGATTCGAGGGCGCTCTTCCGGCGCGCGGTCTCCTTGAGCGAGCGCGCGGAGATGCGCGCCTTCATCTCGCTCACGACCTTCTCGAGCAGCTGCGAGGCCTGCGCCTTCTCGTCGCGCTTTGACGAGGTGAGGATGGCGCCGAGCTCGCGCGCGACGACCTGCGCGACGATCTGCCGGACGGCGGGCGTGCCGAGCACCTCCTTCGTCTGCCCCTCGAACTGCGGCTCGGGCAGGCGCACGGTCACGACGGCGGTGAGCCCGGCAAGGGCGTCGTCCTTCTCCACCTTGTCGGTGCCGGCCTTGAGCTTCCGCGCGTTCGCGGCGACCTGGTCGCGGATGAGCTTGAGCAGCGACTGCTCGAAGCCGGCGAGGTGCGAGCCGCCCTTGGGGGTCGCGATGATGTTGACGAACGTCTGCACGACGGTGTCGTACCCGGTGCCCCAGCGCAGCGCGATGTCGACCTCGCACGTGCGGTCGACCTCGCGGGTGACCATGTGGCCGGTCTCCTCGTCGAGCACCGGGATCGTCTCCTGGAACTCGCCCTCGCCGGTGAGCCGCCACGTCGCCGTGAGCGCGGGGTCGGGCGCGAGGTACTCGGCGAACTCGCTGATGCCGCCGTCGTACTTGAAGTCGTGCACGACGCGCTCGTCGCCGCGGTCGTCGATGATCTCGATCCCGAGGCCCGGCACGAGGAAGGCGGTCTGGCGGGCGCGGCGCGCGAGCTCGTCGGCGAGGAACTCCGCGCCCTTCGTGAACACCTGCGGGTCGGCCCAGTAGCGCACGCGCGTGCCCGTGACGCCCTTCTTGACCTTGCCGACCTTCCGCAGCCTCGACGCATCCGTGAAGGGCAGGAAGGTCGCAGCCGGCGAGGGCTCGCCCTCGTCGAGGAACTCGCCGGGCTCGCCGCGGTGGAACGACATCGCCCAGGTCGCGCCGTCGCGGTCGACCTCGACGTCGAGGCGCTCGGAGAGGGCGTTGACGACGGATGCGCCGACGCCGTGGAGGCCGCCGGAGGACTGGTACGCGCCGCCGCCGAACTTGCCGCCCGCGTGCAGCTTCGTGAAGATCACCTCGACGCCCGTGAGGCCCGTGCGCGGCTCGACGTCGATCGGCAGGCCGCGCGCGCGGTCGGCGACCTCGACCGAGCCGTCGGCGTGCAGCGTGACGGTGATCTGCTCGCCGTGCCCGCCGAGCGCCTCGTCGACCGCGTTGTCGATGATCTCCCACAGGCAGTGCATGAGCCCGCGCGAATCGGTCGAGCCGATGTACATGCCTGGGCGCTTGCGCACCGCCTCGAGGCCCTCGAGCACCGTCAGGTGCCGTGCCGAGTAGTCGGATGCCGCGGCTGCCAACCGATCCCCCATTCCGTGCGTGACGCGCCCGGGATGCGCGATCCCGCATCGAGCGCATCTGCCAGCCTACGGCCGCGCGCCGCCCCGTCCCGTCAGGGCGCGCGGCTCGCCGCCGGGTTGCGCCGCTGGCGAACCGGGCCCCCAGGAGCGCCGTTCCCGGCCTCGCGCGTGCGACGATGGTCGGAACGCATGAAGAAGGAGGGCACCGTGAACGACACTCAGACCACGACGCTCGAGGCCGACGAGGCGAACGCGCCGCTCAGCGCGCTCGACCGCTGCGACAGCTGTGGCGCGCAGGCCTACGTGCGCGCCACCATGGAGAGCGGCACGCTGCTCTTCTGCGCCCACCACGCGGCCAAGCACCGCGACGCCCTCCAGCCGCTCGCGACCGTCTGGCACGACGAGACGGCCAAGCTCGCCGAGCGCTGACCCACGACGATCGACAGCGGCCCGCCCCATCGAGGGGCGGGCCGCTTCCGTCTGCGGGCGTCAGGCGCCGAACGGCCCCCGCATCCGCTGCAGGAAGCGCTGCGTGCGCTCGTGCTGCGGCGCGTCGAACAGCTGCGCGGGGGTGCCGCGCTCGACGACGACGCCGTCGGCGAAGAACGAGACCTGATCGGCCACCTCGCGCGCGAAGCCCAGCTCGTGCGTCACGACCGCCATCGTCCAGCCCTCGCGCGCGAGCTCGGTCATGACGGCGAGCACCTCGCCGACGAGCTCGGGGTCGAGCGACGACGTCGGCTCGTCGAACAGCAGCATCGACGGCTGCAGCGCGAGCGCGCGCACGATCCCGACGCGCTGCTGCTGGCCGCCCGAGAGCGACGACGGGAACGCATCCGCCTTCTCGCGAAGGCCGACGCGCTCGAGCAGCGCGAGCGCATCCGCCATGACCTCGTCGCGGGGGCGGCGCTGCACGCGCAGCGGGCCGATCGTGACGTTGCCGAGCACGCTCAGGTGGGGGAAGAGCTGGTGCTGCTGGAAGACCATCGCGGATGCGCGGTGCAGCGCCGCGCGCTCGGCGCGCGTGCGGGGGCGGGCGAGGTCGAGCTCGAGGTCGCCGATGCGGAGCGTGCCAGCCTCGGGCGACTCGAGCCCGTTGAGCGAGCGCAGCACCGTCGTCTTGCCGGAGCCGGACGGCCCGATGAGCGCGTGCACGCTGCCCGCCGCGATCTCGAGGTCGACGCCGCGCAGCACGTGGTTGTCGCCGAACGACTTGTGCAGCCCGCGCGCCTCGACGAAGGGCGTACCGGCGGGCGCGCCTGGGAGATCAGACGGCATAGCGATCGAGCCTCCGCTCGAGGGCGTCCTGGCCGAGGGCCAGCACGACGCAGATGACCCAGTAGACGGCGGCTGCGACGAGGTAGATGGTGAGGAACTCGCCCGTCGGCGACGCGATGCGCTGGGCGATGCGGAACAGCTCGGTGACGAGGATCACCGAGGTGAGCGAGGTGTCCTTCACGAGCGAGATGAACGTGTTCGACAGCGGCGGCACCGACACGCGCGCCGCTTGCGGCAGCACGATGCGCACGAGGGTCTGCCAGCGCGACATGCCGATCATCGCGCCCGCCTCCCACTGTCCTTTGGGGATCGAGAGGATGGCGGCGCGGACGATCTCGGCCGCGTAGCCGCCGACGTTGAGCGAGAGCGCGATGATGGCGCTCGGCCACGGATCGAGCGTGACGCCGAGCTGCGGCATGCCGTAGAAGATCACGAACAGCTGCACGAGCATCGGCGTGCCGCGGATGATCGAGATGTAGACGCGAGCGATCCCCGAGAGGATCGGGTTGCCCGAGAGCCGCATGAGCGCCACGAGGAGCGCGAGCGCGAGCCCGAGCGAGAACGACGCGAGCGTGAGCGGGATGCTGCCGGTGATCGCGCCGAGCGCGATCGGCCCGACCGAGTCGAGCATGAGCTGCCAGTCCACGGCGCGAGCCTACGCGACGGCGGCCCGGGCTCTCGCCCGGGCCGCGCGGTCGTGGTGGGCCGGGATCACGGCTGCGAGACGTCCTCGCCGAAGTAGGACTCCGAGATCTCGGCGAGCGTGCCGTCGGCGCGGAGCGCCTCGAGCGCCTCGTCGACCGCGGCGACGAGCGACTCGCTGCCGGCGCGGAACGCGACGCCCATCTCGCTCACGTCGTCCGACTCGGCCGCGATGACGAGGCCGGTCTCGCCGCCCTGCGCCTGCTCGTAGTCGAGGAAGGTGAGGCGGTCGTTGACGGTGGCGTCGACGCGGCCCTGCCGCAGGAGCTCGGCGGCCTGGGCGAAGCCCTCGACCTCCTCGACCTGCGCGCCGGCGTCGCGCGCGATGTCGGCGAAGTTGCTCGTGAGCGACTGCGCGCTCGTGCGGCCCTCAAGATCCTCGAAGCCGGCGATGTCGCTGCCCTCGGGGACGATGAGCACGCCGGGCGAGTAGGTGTAGGGCTCGCTGAACTCGTAGCGCTCGAGGCGCTCGGGCGTGATGCCGACCTGGTTGGCGATGACGTCGATGCGGCCGGAGTCGAGCGCGGCGAAGATCGCGTCCCACTGGGTCTCGACGAACTCGACCTCGACGCCCAGCTCGTCCGCGACGGCGGTGATGACCTCGACGTCGTAGCCGGTGAGCTCGCCGGCGCCGCCCTCGTGGAACGAGAACGGCGAGTAGGTGCCCTCGGTGCCCACGACGAGCACGCCGGCCTCCTGCACCTGCTCGAGCGTGAGGCCGCCCGACTCCGCGTCGCTCGGGGCGGGCGAGCCGGCGCTCGAGCAGCCGACGAGGGCGACGGATGCGGCGGCGATGCCGGCGACGAGGGTCAAGCGGGCGCGGGCGTGGGTCATGAGCTCTCCTTCAGAGGGGTAACACTGCATCTTAGAACAGCGCGAGGCCGCCCCGGCATTCCGGGACGGCCTCGTGACGTCGGATGACATCGGTCACCCGCTCGGATCACTCCATGCGGATCACTGCGCGCGGATCACTCGAGGTAGTCGCGCAGCTGCTGCGATCGCGACGGGTGGCGCAGCTTCGCCATCGTCTTCGACTCGATCTGGCGGATGCGCTCGCGCGTGACGCCGAACGTGTCGCCGATCTGGTCGAGGGTCTTCGGCATGCCGTCGCCGAGGCCGAAGCGCATGCGGATGACGCCCGCCTCGCGCTCCGAGAGCGAGTCGAGCAGCGACTCGAGCTGGCGCTGCAGCATCGTGAAGCCCACCGCGTCGGCCGGCACGACCGCCTCGGTGTCCTCGATGAGGTCGCCGAACTCGCTGTCGCCGTCCTCGCCGAGCGGCGTGTGCAGCGAGATGGGCTCACGGCCGTACTTCTGCACCTCGATGACCTTCTCGGGGGTCATGTCGAGCTCGCGGGCGAGCTCCTCGGGGCTCGGCTCGCGACCGAGGTCCTGCAGCATCTGCCGCTGCACGCGGGCGAGCTTGTTGATGACCTCGACCATGTGCACCGGGATGCGGATGGTGCGGGCCTGGTCGGCCATGGCGCGCGTGATCGCCTGGCGGATCCACCACGTCGCGTAGGTCGAGAACTTGAAGCCCTTGGTGTAGTCGAACTTCTCGACCGCGCGGATGAGGCCCAGGTTGCCCTCCTGGATGAGGTCCAGGAACTGCATGCCGCGGCCGGTGTAGCGCTTCGCGAGCGACACCACCAGGCGCAGGTTCGCGCCCAGCAGGTGGCTCTTGGCGCGCTGCCCGTCGCGGGCGATGCGGGTGAGGTCGCGCTTGAGCTGCCAGTCGAGGTCGTCGCCCTCGAGCGAGAGCTTCTCCTCGGCGAACAGGCCCGCCTCGATGCGCATCGCGAGGTCGACCTCCTGCTCGGCGTTGAGCAGCGCCACCTTGCCGATCTGCTTGAGGTAGTCCTTGACCGGGTCGGCGGTCGCGCCGGTGATCTGCGTCGGAGCCGGCTCGTCGTCGTCGCCGGAGAGGCGCAGCGCGCCCGTGGGCAGCTTCTCGACGTGGACCTTCTCCTCCTCCTCCTCGGTCTCGACCTCCTCGGTCGTCTCCTCGGTCTCGGGCTCGAGCACGTCGGTCGCGGCCTTGCGGCGCGTCGCGGGCTTCTTGGCGGCGGGCTTCGCCGTCGCCTTCGCGGCGGTGGTCTTCGCCGTCGTCGACTTCGCGGCGGCGGTCTTCGCCGTCGCGGTCTTCGCCGTCGTCGACTTCGCGGCGGTCGTCCTCGCGGCGGTCGTCTTCGCCGTCGTCGACTTCGCGGTCGTCGTCTTGGCCGCAGCCGTCTTCGCGGCGGTGGTCTTGGCCGCGGTGGTCTTGGCCGGCGCCTTCGCCGCCGTGACCTTCGCGGCGGTCGACTTCGCGGCCGACGTCCGCTTCGCGGGCGCCTTGGCGGGCTGCTCGGCGTCGCTCGCAGCGGCCGCGGTCTTCGGCGTGTCCTTGGCTGGCATGCGTCCTCCGGTGGGTCTCGGGCGCCCAGTGCAGCGAGCCGAGGGGCTCAGTGCGGTCAGACTGAGGGCAGTCGAATGACCCATGTCAAGTCCGGCGGCGGGCACCGGTCTCGACTGGGTCGGTCTTGACAGTATAGCGCCGGATGTGGCATAGGCATTCCCAGCCTGCCGGATCCAGCCCGCTCAGCCTCGGCGGCCCCGCATCCACGCGGCGAGCGCGGCCCAGATCGGGCCGACCTCGATGCCCTCCTCGCGCAGCCTCGACCGCGTGATGCGGCGCATCCGCACGACCATCGCGAAGCCGAGCCCGAGCACGAGCAGCTGCACCGCGAACGCGATGCGGAAGCCCTCCCAGTCGTACAGCCCGACGTCCTCGCCGCCCGCGACGCGCACCGAGTGCACGACGTCGAGCACGATGCCGATGATGGGCATGATCGCGAACGAGGCGATGAAGCCGCCCATGTTGACGATGCCGTTCGCCGAGCCGAGCAGCCGGAGCGGGTTGAACGTGCGGGCGAAGTCGAAGCCCACGGTCGAGCCGGGGCCGGCGACGCCGAGCGCCATGACGAGCACCACGACGAGCCAGGTGGGCGGATGCCCGGGCCAGACGAGCACGACCGTCCAGACGAGCGCCACGAGGCCGACGATGCAGAGCACGAGCGTCGATCGGCGCAGCGGGAACCGCGCGGTCGCGACGCCGAGGATGGGGCCGGCGACCATGCCGGTGAACACGACGATCGACATGAAGCCGGCCGCCTCGCCGCTCGAGAAGCCGAGTCCGTCGACGAGCATCGGGTAGCCCCACAGCAGCAGGAACACGTTCGTGGTGCTCAGCAGCGAGAAGTGCGTCCAGAACCCGAGCCGCGTACCCGGCTGGCGGAAGGCCGTCAGCAGCCGCGGCCACCAGCCCTCCGGCAGGTCGATCGAGCCCGTCGTCGGCGCGCCGCCGGGCGGCGCGTCGTACACGAGCAGCAGCACGAGCACGAGCGCGACGGCGCCCACGATCGCGAGGGTGCCGAACGACAGCGTCCAGCCGACCTGGCTCAGCAGCCACACGAACGGCACGGTCGAGAGCAGCTGGCCGAGCTGCCCGCTCACGGCCGTCCACTGCGACATCTGGGCGACGATCGGCCCGGTGAACCATCCCGACTGCAGCCGGATGACCGAGATGAACGTCGCAGCGTCGCCGATGCCGAGCAGCACGCGCCCGGCGACGGCGAGCGGCAGCTCCTCGGCGAGCGCGACCATCACCTGGCCGCCGGTCATGACGAGGGCGCCGCCCGCGATGAGCACGCGGGGGCCGAAGCGGTCGAGCAGCACGCCCACGGGCACCTGCATGATCGCGTAGACGCCGATCTGCACGGCGCCGAGCGTCGACAGCAGCGTCGCCTGCACCTCGAAGCGCTCGGCGGCGGCGGGCCCGGCGACCCCGAGGGAGGAGCGGTGCAGGACGGCGGCGATGTAGGCGAAGGCGCCGACGCCCCAGACGAGCCAGGAGCGGGCGCTGTTCATCCCAGCGGGTCCGAGCCCGGGCGGCGCCGCTGCTGCAGGTAGCGCTCGAGCTCCTCCGCGATCTCGTCGGCGCTCGGCAGCGTCCCGTCCTCGTCGGTGAGGGGCGAGCGCACCGACGACTGCGCCATGAACGCGTCGTAGCGGGCCTCGAGGGTGTGCACGATGCGCTGCAGCTCCTCGTTCGTCTCCATCTGCTGGGCGACGAGCTGCTGGAACTCGCGGTCGGCCTGCCGCAGCTCCTCGGTGCGGAACGCGAGCGACGTGGCGCTCGTCACTCCCTCGAGCGCCGCGAGCGCCGGCCCGGCGGATCCGGACTCGCCGACGTAGTGCGGCACGAGCACGGTGAACGTCGACACGGGCGCGGTCGTCTGCAGGCGGTGCTCGATGCGGTGGATGACCGACGCCGGCACCGACGAGACGGGCCGCCAGGCGGAGTACTGCTCGATGAGCTCGGCGCGGTTGCCGGACACCGTCGAGACGAGGGGCCGCGTGTGCGGCACGGGCATGCCGATCGACGTGATGATCGTGGTGCTCGCGATGCCGAGGCGCTCGTGCAGGCCGAGCAGCGCATCCGTGAACCGCTCCCACATCCAGTCGGGCTCGGGCCCCGTGAGCAGCAGGAAGGGGGCGCCGGCGTCGTCCTCGACCTGCAGGAGCGTGAGCGAGTGCGGCAGGTACTCCTCGATGTGGTCCTCGTTGAAGAGCATGCGGGGGCGGCGCGAGCGGTGGTCGATGAGCAGGTCGGTGTCGAACTCGACGATCCCGCGGTAGGGCAGGGTGTCGAGGATCGCGGCGGCGGCCGCCTCGGCGGCGGAGCCCGCGTCGACGAAGCCGTGGAGCGCGATCACGAGGTCGAGGCCGCGGGGCACGGTCTCGAGATCCTCGAGGGGCAGCGTCAGCTCGTGGGGTTCGAACACGCTCCCAGCCTACTGAGCCGGGAGTCGCCGGTATCCTCGTGACCCATGCCCTTCCCAGCACTCTCCATCATCGCCACGCCCGAGGACGCGACCGCCGAGCTGATCGTGCACGGCGTGCACGCCGGCGAGACCCCCTCGGCCGCGGGCTTCGACCCCGAGCTGCTCGCCGACCTCGGCATCACCGGCAAGCGCGAGCAGGTGACGCGCGCGGTCGTCGACGGCCGCAAGGTCGCCTTCGTCGGCCTCGGCGACTCGGCGAGCGCCGACCGGCTGCGCGAGGCGGCCGGCGCCGCGGTCCGGGCGCTGCGCGACGTGCCGTCGCTCGCGCTCGCGCTCCCGGCGGCCTCCGCCCAGGACGTGCAGGCCGTGCTCGAGGGCGCGGCCCTCGGCGCGTACCGCTACGACGCGAAGCGCAAGCGCGACGAGGACGCCCCGCGGGTGTGCGAGATCGCGGTCGTCGCCGGCGACGCCGAGGTCTCCGCGTACGCCGTGCAGAGCGCCGGCGTCGCCGCGCAGGCCGTGTGGACGACGCGCGACCTCGCGAACACGCCCCCCAACCTCCTGAGCCCCGTCGACTTCGCCGACCGCGTCGTCGCCAGCGCCGCGGACGCCGGGCTCAGCGTCGTCGTGCGCGACGAGGAGCGACTGCGCCGCGAGGGGTTCGGCGGCATCATCGGCGTCGGCCAGGGCTCGAGCCGTCCGCCGCGCCTCGTGACGGTCGAGCACGCGCCCGAGAACGCCACCCGCCACGTCGTGCTGGTCGGCAAGGGCATCACGTTCGACTCGGGCGGCCTCTCGCTCAAGCCCGCCGCCTCGATGCAGCACATGAAGTACGACATGACGGGGGCCGCGACGGTCTACGCCGTCACGGTCGCCGCGGCCGCCCTGCAGCTGCCGATCCGCATCACGGCGCACCTGTGCCTCGCCGAGAACCTCGTCTCCTCGACCGCGACGCGCCCGGACGACGTCATCACCATGCGCGGCGGCACGACGGTCGAGGTGACGAACACCGACGCCGAGGGCCGGCTCGTCATGGCCGACGGCCTCGTGCTCGCGAGCGAGGCGCAGCCCGACGCGATCATCGACGTCGCGACCCTCACGGGCGCCCAGGTCATCGCGCTCGGCAACCGGGTGAGCGGTGTGATGGGCAACGACGAGGCCATCGTGGATGCGGTGCTGCAGGCATCGCGCGAGGTCGGCGAGCAGGTGTGGCCGATGCCGATCCCCGAGGAGATGCGGCCCATGCTCGACTCGGAGGTCGCCGACCTCGCGAACGCGAAGGTCGGGAACCGCGCCGGCGGCATGCTGCTCGCCGCCGCGTTCCTCAACGAGTTCATCGGCGAGCGCGACGGCTCCCCCATCCCGTGGGCGCACATCGACATCGCCGGGCCGTCGACCAACACCGGCACGCCGTTCGGCTACACGCCCACCGGCGCGACCGGCGTCGTCGTGCGCGGGCTGCTGCGCACGCTGTCGAAGATGTCGCGCTCGGCGGAGTGACCCAGGTGCCGCCCAGGCGACCGTCTAGGCTGGGGTGGGCAGGAACTGCCGTGCACAGCCGCGCCCACCGGTGCGGCGACGAAGACTCATAAGGAGCAAGTGCGTGTCCGATCAGAGCTTTGACATCGTCGTCCTGGGTGGGGGCAGCGCCGGCTACGCCGTCGCGCTGCGGGCCGTCCAGCTCGGCAAGAGCGCCGCCGTCGTCGAGAAGGACAAGCTGGGCGGCACCTGCCTGCACCGCGGCTGCGTGCCGACGAAGGCGATGCTGCACTCGGCCGAGGTCGCCGACGAGGTGCGCGACGCCGGCCACGCCGGCGTGCAGGCCGAGCTCCAGGGCATCGACATCGCGGGCGTCTCGGCGTTCCGCGACGGCATCGTCTCGAAGAAGTTCAAGGGCCTCCAGGGCCTCCTCAAGGCCAAGGGCATCCCGGTCTTCGAGGGCGAGGGCAAGCTCACCTCCCCCACGACCGTCCAGGTCGGCGACCAGACCCTCACGGGCCGAAACATCGTGCTCGCGACCGGCTCGTACGCGAAGACGCTCCCCGGCCTCGAGATCACCGGCAACGTCATCACGAGCGAGCAGGCGCTGCAGCTCGACTGGATCCCGCAGCGCGTCGCGATCCTCGGCGGCGGCGTGATCGGCGTCGAGTTCGCGAGCGTCTGGCGCGCCTTCGGCGCCGAGGTCACGATCATCGAGGGCCTCCCCCACCTCGTCGCGAACGAGGAGGAGTCGGTCTCGAAGCAGTTCGAGCGCGCCTACAAGAAGCGCGGCATCCAGTTCAAGCTCGGCGCCCGCTTCTCGGGCGTCACGCAGGACGAGTCGGGCGTGCACGTCTCCCTCGAGACGGGCGAGACGATCGACGCCGACCTGCTGCTCGTCGCGGTCGGCCGCGGCCCGAACACCGCCGGCGTCGGCTACGAGGAGGTCGGCGTGCAGCTCGACCGCGGCTTCGTGACGGTCGACGACCGCCTGCAGACGTCGGTGCCCGGCGTCTACGCCGTCGGCGACATCACGCCCGGCCTGCAGCTCGCGCACCGCGGCTACCAGCAGGGCATCTTCGTCGCCGAGGAGATCGCGGGCCTGAACCCCCGCAAGGTCGAGGACATCAACATCCCCAAGGTCACCTACAGCGACCCCGAGGTCGCCTCGATCGGCTACTCGGAGGCGAAGGCCAAGGAGCAGTTCGGCGAGGACCGCATCGAGACCTACGAGTACTCGCTCGGCGGCAACGCCAAGAGCGAGATCGTCGGCACGACCGGCTCGGTCAAGGCCGTGCGCGTCAAGGACGGCCCCGTCGTCGGCGTCCACATGATCGGCCGCCGCGTGAGCGAGCTCATCGGCGAGGCGCAGCTCATCGTGAACTGGGAGGCGTACCCCGAGGACGTCTCGCAGCTCATCCACGCCCACCCCACCCAGCACGAGGCGCTCGGCGAGACGATGCTGAAGCTCGCCGGCACGCCCCTCCACGCCATCTGATCACTGCCACAGGAGACCGATCCATGACTGACATCAAGCTCCCCGAGCTCGGCGAGAGCGTCACCGAGGGCACGATCACCCGCTGGCTCAAGGCGGTCGGCGACGAGATCGCCGTCGACGAGCCCATCGTCGAGATCTCGACCGACAAGGTCGACACCGAGGTGCCGTCGCCCATCGCGGGCACGATCACCGAGATCCTCGCCGAGGAGGACGACACCGTCGAGGTCGGCGCCGTCATCGCCCGCGTCGGCGACGCCGGCGAGGCGCCCGCCGAGGAGGCTCCCGCGGAGGAGGCCCCGGCGGAGGAGGCTGCCGAGGCTGCGCAGCAGGCCGAGGAGCCCGCCGCCGAGACCGCGACCGAGGGCACCGACAGCGAGGCCGACCAGGAGGCCGACGAGGAGTCGGCCGCCGAGGCGCAGGAGTCTCCGTCCAAGGAGTCGGAGGAGCAGGCCGCGCCCGCGGAGGCTGCGCAGGAGTCGGCGCCGGCGGCGTCTGGCGGCCAGGACATCACGCTGCCCGAGCTCGGCGAGAGCGTCACCGAGGGCACGATCACCCGCTGGCTCAAGGCGGTCGGCGACGAGATCGCCGTCGACGAGCCCATCGTCGAGATCTCGACCGACAAGGTCGACACCGAGGTGCCGTCGCCCATCGCGGGCACGATCACCGAGATCCTCGCCGAGGAGGACGACACCGTCGAGGTCGGCGCGGTCATCGCCCGCGTCGGCGGCCAGGCGTCGTCGGATGCTCCGGCGGCCGAGGCGCCCGAGGCCGAGCCGGCGAAGACGGACGAGCCCCCGGCCGAGTCGACCGGCTCCGCCGAGGCGCAGGACGCGGCGCCCGCCGAGCAGCCGGAGCCCGCGAAGCCCTCGACCGAGCAGCCCGAGCCGGCGAAGGCCGAGGAGCCGGCCGAGGAGCCGGAGCCTGCCGCCGAGGCGAAGTCCGCGGAGGAGGCGAAGCCCGCCGAGGCCGCGGAGCCCGCTGAGGCACCCAAGGCCGCGCCCGCCGCCCCGGCAGCGCCGGCGAAGCCCGCGCCTCCGGCGCCCGCGGCTCCCGCGGCGCCGGCCGCATCCGGCTCGTCCGCGGCCTACGTCACGCCCATCGTGCGCAAGCTCGCGAACGAGAAGGGCGTCGACCTCGGCTCGCTGCAGGGCACGGGCGTCGGCGGCCGCATCCGCAAGGAGGACGTGCTCGCCGCTGCGGAGGCCGCTCCCGCGGCAGCGCCCGCGGCCGCAGCCGCCGCACCGATCGAGGCCGAGGTCTCGGAGCTGCGCGGCACGACCGCGAAGATGTCGCGCCTGCGCAAGATCGTCGCCACCCGCGCGGTGGAGTCGATGCAGACGCTCGCACAGCTCACGACGGTCGTCGAGGTCGACGTGACGAAGGTCGCGCAGCTGCGCGAGGCGAAGAAGGCCGCGTTCCAGGAGGAGACGGGCAACAAGCTCACCTTCCTGCCGTTCTTCACGCAGGCGGCGGTGCAGGCCCTCAAGTCGCACCCGCTCATCAACGCGACCGACGACGGCGAGACGATCACCTACCCTGCGACCGAGAACCTCGCGATGGCGGTCGACACCGAGCGCGGCCTGCTCACGCCGGTCATCCGCGACGCGAGCTCCAAGAGCATCAAGGAGCTCACGGCCGAGATCGCCGATCTCGCCCAGCGCACGCGCGACAACCAGCTGAAGCCGGACGAGCTCTCGGGCGGCACCTTCACGCTGACCAACACCGGCTCGCGCGGCGCGCTGTTCGACACGCCCGTCGTGTTCCAGCCGCAGCGCGCCATCCTCGGCGTCGGCACGGTCGTGAAGCGTCCCGTGGTGGTGCAGGTCGACGGGCAGGACTCCATCGCGATCCGCTCGATGGTCTTCCTCGCGCTGTCGTACGACCACCGCATCATCGACGGCGCCGACGCCGCCCGCTACCTGGGCCAGGTCAAGGCGCACCTCGAGTCGGGCCAGTTCGAGGTTTGACGCCGAAGGGCTCACGCCTGTGAGCCCGGAGGGGTCAAGGTCGAGGAGGCCGCGGTCCGCAGGGCCGCAGCCGTCGCGAGACCCCTTTAGTCAGACCAGGCGTCGCGCAGCGTCCACCCGGCCTCGGTGCTCATCACGAGCACCGAGGCCGGTGCCGTCTCCGACACCACCCGCAGCAGCCACGCGTCGCCGAGCCGCTGCACGACCTCGAGCCGGCCGTCCGCGGGCATGCGCCACGGCTCGTCGGCCCCGAGCTGCGGGCTGCCCGGCTCGTGCAGCAGCACGAGGCACGCGGCGTCGTCGGCGTCGAGGCACGCCTCCCGCTCCGCGAGCAGCGCGGCGGCCGCTGCGACCGGATCGGCGTCCGGAGTCGCGGAGCCGGCGGCCTCCGCCGACTCGGACGCGGCCTCCCCAGGCGCTACAGCCTCGTCGGGCCCGCCGGCGCCGTCGTGCTGCGCCGGGGCTGTCGCACCGTCCTCGGCTGCCGCGCGGCCGTCCGGAGCCTCCGGCGCACCGGCGCCGCCCCGCTCGTATGCGATCGGTGCGGGGTCCGCGCCGACCGCACCCGCGTCGCCCGGCGATGCGAGCAGGAGCGCGGACACGATCGCCGCCGCGGCCCCGCCGCCCGCGACGGCCCAGAACCGTGGGCGCACTCGCGAGAGCGCCGCGACCGCGGCGGGCACGAGCGGTCCCGCGCGCTCGGCCGAGCGCTCCGCGAGCAGCGCGACCCGGGCCAGCACCCGGTCGAGCCCCGCCGGCCGCTCGCGCCGACGCATCCGGCCCGGCGCCGGGGCCGCAGGGGGTGGCGACGCCGTCTCGAGCGCGAGCGGCAGCGCAGGCCACGCCGCGAGGAGCGCCTCCGCGGCCGCCGCGAGGTCGTGGCGCTCGAGCGCGCCCTCGACCTCGGCCGGGAGCGACTCGCCGCCGGCCTCGAGCACGGCGACGGCGAGGGCACGCCACGAGGCGATGTCGGCCGCGACGCCCGCGCTCTCCTCCCGCCACGCCGGCGTCGGCCGCAGGGTCTCGACGCATGCGCCCGCGGCGACCAGCATCGGCGCCCCGTCGCCGTCGAGCCGCACCTCGTGCGCGTCGCAGCCGCCCGCGCTCGCGCCGATCGCGTGCAGCGCGGCGAGCGCCGACGCGACGGGGGCCAGTGCCGTCACCGCCTCGCCGGGCCGCGGTGCGCGGCGCTGCACGAGCCACGCGGCGAGGTCGTGCGGCACGAGCGGCCGCACGAGCACCGCGCCGCCGTCGGTCGCGACGTCGAGCACGGGCAGCAGGTGCGGGTGCTCGGCGGCGAGCAGCGCCTCGGCCTCTCGCGCGAGCGCGGCGTCCTCACCCGTGAGCGCGCGGTGCAGCTCGACGCCCGCGCTCGACGCATCCGCCCCCACCCACACCTCGCGCCGGTCGTCGCGGCGCAGCGCCCGCACCAGCGGGTAGCCAGCGATCGTCAGCGTCTCGTCGTCCACGCGGCGGATGGTGCCAGCCCCGCCGCGAGCGGCGACGGCCCGCCCGCCGCCGGTGTGGAGAACCGCGGCTCGGCGCCCCGGTATCCTGATGGCATGGCACGCGACAGCGAGAAGGAGCCCGGCAGGCTCAAGACGATGTGGTCCATCTTCCAGATGACCCGCAGGAACGACAAGCTGGCGCTGCCGCTCATGCTGCTCGCGTTCTTCGGGCCGATCATCGTCGTGACGGTGCTCGCGATCGTCTTCCGCCAGGACGTGCTGTTCCTCGTGCTGTGGATCATCTCGGGCGTGCTCATCGGTCTGATGCTCATGATGATGACGCTCACCTGGCGGGCCGAGAAGATCGCGTTCGCGCAGATCGAGGGCCGGCCGGGCGCCGTGGGCGCAGTGCTGAAGAACGGCCTGCGCGGCAACTGGACGACGAGCGAGATGCCCGTGGGCGTCAACCCGCGCACGCAGGACGCCGTGTACCGCGCCGTCGGCAAGCCGGGCGTCGTGCTGATCGCCGAGGGCCCGAAGGAGCGCGTCGCCCGCCTGCTCGGCGAGGAGCAGCGCAAGGTCAAGCGCATCGTGCCGAACGTGCCGGTGCACGTCATCGAGGTCGGTCCCGACTCCGACCTCGAGCTGCGCCGCCTCACGCGCTCGATGCGGCGGCTGAAGAAGACGCTCACGCGCGCCGAGGTCATGGCCGTCGCCAACCGCCTCACCTCGCTCGGCCAGGCGAACCTGCCCATCCCGAAGGGCATCGACCCGCGCCGCGTGCGCCCCGGTCGCCCCCGCTGACGTAACACCGCCGAAACATCGGCGTCACCGACGGGCAACGGCTCCCGCGTAGCGTCGAGGTACGGCACTCGCCCACCCCCAACGCAAGGAGCACCATGTTCAAGGATTCCTCCGAGGTCCTCGCCTACATCAAGGACGAGGGGGTGGCCTTCCTCGACATCCGCTTCACCGACCTGCCGGGCGTGCAGCAGCACTTCAACATCCCCGCCTCGACGGTGGACGAGGAGTTCTTCAGCGTCGGCCAGCTCTTCGACGGCTCGTCGATCCGCGGCTTCGCGAACATCCACGAGTCGGACATGCAGCTCATCCCCGACGTCTCCACGGCGTACATCGACCCGTTCCGCGAGGCGAAGACGCTCGTCATGCTCTTCGACATCTACAACCCGCGCACGGGCGAGATCTACCACCGCGACCCCCGCCAGGTGGCGCACAAGGCCGAGCAGTACCTCGCCTCGACCGGCATCGCCGACACCGCGTTCTTCGCGCCCGAGGCGGAGTTCTACATCTTCGACGACGTGCGCTACGACGTGAAGCCGCAGCAGTCGTTCTTCGCCGTCGACTCGGAGGAGGGCGCCTGGAACTCGGGCCGCGTCGAGGAGGGCGGCAACCTCGGCAACAAGACGCCCTACAAGGGCGGCTACTTCCCCGTCTCCCCCGTCGACAAGCAGGCCGACCTGCGCGACGACATCGTGCTCAAGCTCGAGGCGATCGGCCTCCAGGTCGAGCGCAGCCACCACGAGGTGGGCACCGGCGGCCAGGCCGAGATCAACTACCGCTTCAACACGATGGTCAAGGCGGCCGACGAGATCCTCGCCTTCAAGTACATCGTGAAGAACACGGCCGAGGAGTGGGGCAAGACCGCGACCTTCATGCCGAAGCCGCTCTTCGGCGACAACGGCTCGGGCATGCACACGCACCAGTCGCTGTGGCTCGACGGCAAGCCGCTCTTCTTCGACGAGAACGGCTACGGCAACCTCTCCGACACGGCCCGCTGGTACATCGGCGGCCTGCTCGCCCACGCGCCCGCCGTGCTCGCGTTCACGAACCCGTCGATCAACTCCTACCGCCGCCTCGTGAAGGGCTACGAGGCTCCGATCAACCTCGTCTACTCGGCCGGCAACCGCTCGGCCGCGATCCGCATCCCGATCACGGGCTCGAACCCGAAGGCCAAGCGCATCGAGTTCCGCGCGCCGGACGCCGCGTCGAACCCCTACCTCGCGTTCGCGGCGCAGATGATGGCCGGCCTCGACGGCATCAAGAACCGCATCGAGCCGATGGACCCGATCGACAAGGACCTCTACGAGCTGCCGCCCGAGGAGGCCAAGGGCATCCCGCAGGTGCCGGGCTCGCTCGAGGAGGCGCTCGTCGCGCTCGAGAACGACCACGACTTCCTGCTCGAGGGCAACGTCTTCACGAAGGACCTCATCGACACCTGGATCGCCTACAAGCGGGAGCACGAGATCCTGCCGATGGCGCTGCGTCCGCACCCGTACGAGTTCGAGCTCTACTACGGCGTCTGACGCTCACACGCGGCGGGGCCGGATTCCTTGGGGGGATCCGGCCCCGCTCTCGTGCGCGCAGCGCTACTCGTAGAAGCGGCGGTCGAAGACGCGGCGCGCGCGGCGCGTCGCCGCGAGGTACTGCTCCTCGAGCGCCGCGGCCGAGCCCGCCGGCATGCCGACGAGCCGCGCGACCGCTTCGAGCTCGGCGCGATCCTCGGGCAGCACGTCGATCGAGCGGGCGCGCGCGAGCGCGAGGGCGTTGCGGATGCGGGTGGCGAGCAGCCATGCCTCGCGCAGGATCTCGGCGTCCCGGTCGGAGATGAGATCGGCGCGCGCCGCAGCGGCGAGCGCCTCGAGCGTCGAGGTCGTGCGAAGCCCCGGCTCGTGCCCCGCGTGCCGCAGCTGCAGCAGCTGCACGAGCCACTCGACGTCGCTGAGCGCGCCGTCGCCGAGCTTGAGGTGCCGGCGGCGGTCGGCGCCCTGCGGGAGCCGCTCGGTCTCGACGCGCGCCTTGATGCGTCGCACCTCCCGCACCGACGACGCGGGGAACTCGAGGGGGTAGCGGCGCTCGTCGATCACGGCCATGAGCTCGCCGGCGAGCGCGGCGTCGCCCGCGAACGGCCGGGCGCGCAGCAGCGCCTGCGCCTCCCACGGCTCCGACCAGCGGTCGTAGTAGGCGCGGTAGCTCTCCAGCGTGCGCACGAGCGGACCCTGCCGACCCTCGGGCCGCAGCGCCGCATCCAGCTCGAACGGCAGTGTCGGGTCAGCGAGCGTCTCCTGCACGCGGCGCACGACCACGGTCGCCGCGCCGACGGGATCGTCGCCGCCGCGCGCGACGTGCATGACGTCGATGTCGCTGCCGAAGCCGATCTCGCGGCCGCCCGTGCGGCCCATCGTGATCGTCGCGAGCTCGAGGCCCTGGGGCCGGTGCAGCGTGATCGCCGCGTCGACGAGCGCGGCGGCGATCGCGGTGAGCGCCGCGCCCACCGCCGTCTCGTCGGCGCGCTGCAGCGCGCTCGCCATCGCGACGCGCAGGTGCTCGCGCCGCCGCAGGCCCCGCAGCGCCCGCTGCACCGCGTCGGCGTCGCCCTCGTGCCGCGCGAGCACGGCGGCCGCCTCCTCGCGCAGCGCCTCCTCGGAGCGCGGCCGCAGCTGCTCGTCGCTGCCGAGCCACGACGCGGCCTCGGGGATGCGCTCCATGAGCGTGCCGATGAGGCGCGACGACGACAGCAGCCTGCTGAGGCGCTGCGCCGCGACCGGTGAGTCGCGCAGCATGCGCAGGAACCACGGGCTGTCGCCGAGCGCCTCGCTGAGCCGCCGGAACGCGAGGAGGCCCATGTCGGGGTCGGCGCCGTCGGCGAACCAGCCGAGCAGCACCGGCAGCAGCAGCCGCTGGATCTGCGCGCGGCGCGACACGCCGCCGGTGAGCTCGGCGATGTGCGCGAGCGCGCCCTTCGGGTCGACGTAGCCCGCGGCACGCAACCGCCGCTGCGCCGCCTCGGGCGTGAGGCGCACGTCGTCGCGGTCGAGCGACGCGACCGCGCCGAGCAGCGGCCGGTAGAAGATGCGCTCGTGCAGGCTGCGCACGGCGCGCCGCACCGACTGCCACTGGGCGGTGAGCGCCTCCTCGCCGCCGATGCGCGCGGAGCGCGCGAGCCGCCGCAGCTCGTCGGGCTCGATCGGCATGAGGTGCGTGCGCCGCATGCGCCAGAACTGGATGCGGTGCTCGAGCACGCGCAGGAACCGGTAGTGGTCGCTGAACTCGTCGCGGTCGGCGCGGCCGACGATGCCCCGCGCGGCGAGCGCCTCGAGCGCCTCGAGCGTGCCGCGCTGCCGCAGCGTCGGGTCGTCGGCGCCGTGCACGAGCTGCAGCAGCTGCACCGTGAACTCGATGTCGCGGAGGCCCCCGGGGCCGAGCTTGAGCTGCCGCTCGACCTCGTCGGCCGGGATGTGCTCGGTCACGCGCTCGCGCATCCGCTGCACCGACTCGACGAAGCCGTCGCGGCTCGACGACTCCCACACGAGCGAGCGGATCGCCGCGTCGTAGGCGGCGCCGAGCTCGGCGTCGCCGGCGATCGGCCGCGCCTTGAGCAGCGCCTGGAACTCCCATGTCTTCGCCCACCGCTCGTAGTAGGCGATGTGGGATGCGAGGGTGCGGGTGAGCGCGCCGTCGCGGCCCTCGGGGCGCAGGTTCGCGTCGACCTCCCACAGGGGCGGCGCCGCCTGGAACTGCGCGCACGCCGCGGTCGTCTCGCGCGCGAGCAGCGTCGCGATCTGGGTCGCGCGCGACTCCTCGAGCGGCGAGCCGTCGACGCGGCCCTCGTCGACGCCGTGCACCCAGATGACGTCGACGTCGCTGATGTAGTTGAGCTCCCGGGCGCCGGTCTTGCCCATCCCCATCACGGCGAGCCGCACGCGGTCGGCGTCCTCCCCGAAGCGCTCCCGCGCGGCCGACCGCGCGATCGCGAGGCCCGCCTCGAGCGCCGCGGCCGCGAGGTCGGCGAGCGCGGCGGAGACGACGTCGACCTCGCGCTGGGGCTCCTCGAGCGCGAGGTCCCACGCGACGAGCTCGGCGAGGTGGAGGCGGTAGCGGTCGCGCATCGCCGCGACCGCCGCGTCGCGCGGCAGGGTCGTCGCCCCGCCCTCCGCGGCGACGGCCTCGAGCAGGCTCGACCGGTATGCGTCCGCGGCGCGCGGCGGCTCGGGCCGCGCGACCGCCCGGATGGCCTCGGGGTGCCGCTCGAGGTGCTCGGCGACGCCGAGCGACCCGCCGAGCACGCGCAGCAGCGACGTGCGCGCCGCGTCGTCGCCGAGCGCATCCGCGACCGCCTCGTGCACGTCGCCGCCGAGCGCGTCGCCGCCCTGTGCGTCGCCGCCCGCGGGGCCGCCGTGGGCCCGCAGCAGCCGCACGAGCATCTGCAGCGCCGTGTCGGGATCAGCGGTGCGCGCGCACTCCTCGACGACGCCGGTCAGCGAAGCGGGCAGCTCGTCGAGGCACGCCTCCGCGCGGCTCGGCTCGCGGAACCCCAGCCGGGCCAGGCGCGTGCGCGGCGACGGGACGCGCATCGCTCAGAGCGAGAGCAGGTTCGACTCGAGCTCGACGCGCGTCACCTGGTCGCGGTAGCGGCGCCAGTCCTCGCGCTTGTTGCGCAGGAAGTACGAGAAGACCTGCTCGCCGAGCGTCTCGGCGACGAGCTCCGACTCCTCCATCGCGCGGATCGCGTCGTGCAGGCTCGTCGGCAGCGGCGTGTAGCCGAGCGCCTTCCGCTCGCGGTCCGAGAGCTGCCAGATGTCCTCGACGGCCTCGTCGGGCAGCTCGTAGCCCTCCTCGATGCCCTTGAGGCCCGCGGCGAGCAGCACCGAGAACGCGAGGTAGGGGTTCGCGGCCGAGTCGAGGCCGCGGTACTCCACGCGCGCCGACTGGGCCTTGTTCGGCTTCGAGAGCGGCACGCGCACGAGCGCCGAGCGGTTGTTGTGGCCCCAGCTGACGAAGCTCGGCGCCTCGTCGCCGGCCCACAGCCGCTTGTAGGAGTTGACGAACTGGTTGGTGACCGCCGTGAACTCGGGCGCGTGGTGCAGCAGGCCCGCGACGAACTGGCGGCCGATCTTCGAGAGCTGGTACTTGCCGGCCGGGTCGTGGAAGGCGTTGCGCTCGCCCTCGAAGAGCGACATGTGGGTGTGCATGCCGCTGCCGGGCTGCCCCTCGAAGGGCTTCGGCATGAAGGTCGCGAAGACGCCCTCGGAGATCGCGACCTCCTTGACGATCGTGCGGAAGGTCATGATGTTGTCGGCGGTCGAGAGCGCGTCGGCGTAGCGCAGGTCGATCTCGTTCTGGCCCGGGCCCGCCTCGTGGTGGCTGAACTCGACCGAGATCCCGATGTCCTCGAGCATCCGCACCGACGCGCGGCGGAAGTCATGGGCCGTACCGCCGGGCACGTTGTCGAAGTAGCCGGCACGATCGACGGGCTCGGGGCGCTCGACGTCGGCCGACTTCAGCAGGTAGAACTCGCACTCCGGATGCGTGTAGAAGCTGAAGCCGCGATCGGCGGCCTTCGCGAGCGTGCGCTTGAGCACGTGCCGGGGGTCGGCCGCGGCGGGCTCGCCGTCGGGCGTGAAGATGTCGCAGAACATGCGCGCCGTCGGGTCGACCTCACCGCGCCAGGGCAGCACCTGGAACGTCGACGGGTCGGCCTTCGCGATGACGTCAGCCTCCGAGGAGCGCGAGAGGCCTTCGATCGAGGAGCCGTCGATGCCCATGCCCTCGAGGAACGCACCCTCGACCTCGGCGGGCGCGATCGCGACCGACTTGAGCGAGCCCAGCACATCCGTGAACCACAGCCTGACGAACTTGACGCTGCGCTCCTCGATCGTGCGGAGCACGAAGTCCTGCTGCTTGTCCATGCGGGCCCCTCTCTGCCTTCCCACAGGCTAGTGGGCGCGCGGGTTAGGCTCGGCCCATGGCATTCAGCGAGAGCGCTCAGGTCCCCGGCGACGGCGCGGAGGGCGCGCCCTACGGCGGGGGCGCGAGCGGCGGCCCGAAGCGCGTGCGCACGCGCCACTTCCAGAAGGCGAAGCAGGACGGCGTGAAGATCGTCGGCCTCACGAGCTACGACTTCCTGTCGGCGCAGGTGTTCGACCGCGCGGGCATCGACTTCCTGCTCGTGGGCGACTCCGCGGGCAACACGGTCTTCGGCTACGACACGACGCTGCCGGTGACGGTCGAGGAGCTCATCCCGCTCACGCGCGGCGTCGCCCGCGCGGTGCAGCGGGCGCTCGTGGTCGCCGACCTGCCGTTCGGCTCGTACGAGGTGAACGCGCGCGAGGCCGTGCACACCGCGATCCGCTTCATGAAGGAGACGGGCGCCCACGCGGTGAAGCTGGAGGGCGGCGAGCGCTCGACCGAGCAGATCCGCCACATCGTCGAGGCGGGCATCCCCGTCATGGGCCACGTGGGGTTCACGCCGCAGTCGGAGCACGGGCTCGGCGGCCACGTCATCCAGGGCCGCGGGGAGGCGGGCGCCGAGCAGCTGCTGCGCGACGCGCTGGCGGTGCAGGAGGCTGGCGCCTTCGCGGTCGTGCTCGAGATGGTGCCCTCGGATGCCGCGAAGGCCGTGACCGAGGCGCTCACGATCCCGACGCTCTCGGTCGGCGCCGGCCCGCACTGCGACGGCCAGCTGCTCGTGTGGAGCGACTGGGCGGGCATGACCACGGGCCGCATCCCGCGCTTCGTCAAGCAGTACGCGCAGCTCGCGCAGACGCTCGAGCAGGCCGCGCGCGACTTCCGCAGCGACGTCGAGTCGGGCGTCTACCCCGCCCCCGAGCACGAGTACGAGTAGCCGTGCGGATCGCGCTCCTGCTGCGCGGCGTCAACGTCGGCGGCGTGACGGTGCGCTCCGCCGACCTGCGCGCGCTCCTGGCCGACGCGGGTCTCGATGACGTCGTCACGGTGCTCGCGAGCGGCAACGCCGTCGTGACGGCGACGGATGCGCGGGGCGCTGCCCGGGCGGCCGAGGCCGCGCTCGAGCGGCGCTACGGCAGGCGCATCCGCGTGCTCGGGATCGCGATCGACGACCTCGCCGCGATCGTCGAGGCCTACCCGCACGCCGAGGACGACGCGCACACCCCCTACGTCGTCTTCGCCCTCGAGCCCGGCGTCGCCGCAGCGCTCGCCCGGCTCGAGCAGGGCGACGGCGAGGCGGTCGCGGCCGGCAGCGACCCGCGCGGCCACGGCGTCGTGCACTGGTCGAACCCGAAGGGCACGACGCTCACGAGCGCGTTCGCGAAGGCGCTCGAGCGCACGGCGAAGGACGCCGTCACGACCCGCAACCTGCGCACGCTGCGCAAGGTGCTCGCGGCGGCGTAGGGCGGCAGCCGCCGGGCGCTACGAGCCCGACGCGTCCTTCGACCCCTGCGAGCCCTTGCCCCAGCTGTCCTCGGCAGCGTCCTCCGCGGCCCACGCGCGGGAGCGCTCCTTGATGATCTCGGGGGCGCGAGCCGCCTCCTCGCGCGTCGCGAAGGGTCCGGCCCGGTCGTAGCCGGGCGAGACCATGCCCTCCTCGACGACACCGGTCTCCAGGTTGTACCAGTACTCGGCCATAGGGGCCTCCTCGGGATCTCGCCGCGGAACGGTTGCCTAGGATGGAGCCTATGCCGAAGGACGTGTCAGGTCACCTCATCCCCGGCCGCCTCTCCCCCGAGCGCCGCGTCGACGCATCCATCGCCCGCCCCGAGTACGTCGGGCGGCCCGGCCCCGCGAAGCACGTCGGCGGCGACGTGTACGACGAGGCGACGATCGATCGCATCCGCGCCGCCGGCACGATCGCCGCCGACGCGATCGCCGCGGTCGGCGCCGCGGTGCGGCCGGGCGTCACGACCGACGAGCTCGACGCGATCGGGCACGCGTTCGTCACCGAGCGCGGCGCGTACCCCTCGACGCTCGGCTACCGCGGCTTCCCGAAGTCGGTGTGCTCGAGCGTCAACGAGGTCGTCTGCCACGGCATCCCCGACGACACGGTGCTCGAGGCCGGCGACATCGTCAACATCGACATCACGGCCTTCAAGGACGGCGTGCACGGCGACTCGAACCGCACGTTCGTCGTCGGCGAGACGAGCGAGGAGGTCGCGCTGCTCGTGGAGCGCACCGAGCTCGCGCTGCAGCGCGGCATCAAGGCCGCGATGCCCGGTCGCCGCGTCAACGTCATCGGCCGCGCGATCGAGATGTACGCGAAGCGCTTCGGCTACGGCGTCGTGCGCGACTTCACCGGGCACGGCGTGGGCACGTCGTTCCACTCGGGCCTCATCATCCCCCACTACGACACCGAGCGCTTCGACACGGTGATGGAGCCCGGCATGGTCTTCACGATCGAGCCGATGCTCACCCTCGGCACGCACGAGTGGCAGATGTGGGAGGACGGCTGGACGGTCGTGACGAAGGACCGCTCGATCACGGCGCAGTTCGAGCACACGATCGTCGTGCGCGAGACGGGTGCCGAGATCCTCACGCTGCCCTCGGCCTGACACCCCTGCCCGGCTGACGCCGCGCTCGCGGCGAACCGTGGCAGGATCGTCGCCGTGGTGAAGTCCAGGGACAAGGCGGTCGGGGTCGACATCGGCGGCACGGGCGTGAAGGCGGCGCTCGTCGACGTGCAGCGCGGCGAGCTGCTGAGCGATCGCGTGAAGGTGCCGACGCCGGCGGGCGGCGAGCCCGACGCGATCCGGGATGCGGTGGTCGAGCTCGTCAGCCGCCTCGAGATCGACGACGACACCCCCATCGGCGTGACCTTCCCCGCGATCGTCCGCCGCGGCCGCACGATGAGCGCCGCCAACGTCTCGAAGGCGTGGATCGGGCTCGAGGCGGAGTCGCTCTTCGAGCGGGCGCTCGGGCGCGACATCCACTTCGTCAACGACGCGGATGCGGCGGGCTTCGCCGAGGACCACTACGGCGCCGCGAAGGATGCGGCGGGGCTCGTCATCATGACGACCCTCGGCACCGGGATCGGCGGGGCCCTCATCTACAACGGCGTGCTCATCCCGAACGCCGAGCTCGGCCACCTCGAGCTCGACGGCCACGACGCCGAGAGCCGTGCGTCGAACCGCGTGCGCGAGGCCGAGGGGCTCAGCTGGGAGGCGTGGGCCGCGCGCCTGCAGCGCTACTACAGCCACCTGGAGTTCATCTTCTCGCCCGACCTGTTCGTCGTGGGCGGCGGCGTGTCGAAGTCGGCCGACAAGTTCCTGCCGCTGCTCGAGCTGCAGACGCCGATCGTCCCCGCGATGCTGCGCAACAACGCCGGGATCATCGGAGCCGCGGCGCTCGCGCGCGGCGTCTGACCGCATCCGCTGACGCCCCCGACCGCTGCGCCGGGGCGTCGTTGCGCGCGCATGCACGGGCCGCGCCTGTGATCTTTGTTTCTCTTGTTTCATCTGCGCTTGTGTTGTATCGTCGCCAGCGTGGATGCACCGATGCTCGCCCCCCAGCGCCGAGACGCGATCGCCGCGCGGCTGCGCACCGACGGACGCGTGCTCGTCACCGAGCTCGCCCGAGACTTCCGCATCACCACCGAGACCGTGCGGCGCGACCTCGACGCGCTCGAGGAGGCGGGCGTCGCCCGCCGCGTGCACGGCGGCGCGGTGAGCGCAGGGCGGTCGAGCCTCGTCGAGCCGGCGGTCGCCGAGCGCGCGAGCGCCAACGCCGAGGGCAAGCGCCGCATCGCGCGGCTCGCGTGCGAGCGACTGCTCGCCTCCGGCGCGACGAGCGTGCTGCTCGACGCCGGCACGACGACCGCGGCGCTCGCCGACGAGATCGTCGCGACGTGGCCGGAGGCCGGCGGCCCGCGGCTCGTCGTCGCGACGCACTCCCCCGCCATCGCGCAGGCGCTCGCCGCGCACTCCGCGATCGAGGTGCACGCGATCGGGGGCCGCATCCGCGCCGTCACCGGCGCCGCCGTCGGCGCGCAGACCGTGCTCGCGATCGGCGCGCTGCGGCCCGACCTCGTCATCCTCGGCACGAACGGCCTCGACGCCGCAGGGCTCACGACGCCCGACCCCGACGAGGCGGCCGTGAAGACGGCGATCGTGCGCGCCGGTCGCCGCGTCGCCGTGCTCGCCGACGGCGCGAAGCTCGACGAGGCCTCGCTCGTGCGCTTCGCCGGCCTCGACGCCGTCGACGTGCTGCTGACCGACACCGCGCCGTCGACCGAGCTCGCCGCGGCGCTCGACGCCGCCGGCTGCGAGGTGCACGTCGCATGATCGTCACGCTGACCCTCAACCCCTCGATCGACCGCACGCTCGAGCTCGCGGCTCCTCTCGCGCGCGGCGCCGTGCAGCGCACAGCCGGCGCGACGACCGAGGTCGCCGCCGGCAAGGGCGTCAACGTCGCCCGCGTGCTCGCGGCAGCCGGCGTCGACGCCCACGCGATCGTGCTCGCCGACGCCGACGACCGCTACGCCGCGCTGCTCGCCGCCGACGGCGTCGACGCGACGTGCGTCGCGGTCGGCTCCCCCGTGCGCACGAACATCGCGATCACCGAGCCCGACGGCACCACGACCAAGGTCAACGAGCCGGGCGCCGCGCTCGGCGACGCGGCGATCGCGGCGGTGCTGCGAGCGGTGCGCGAGCGATCCGCCGCCGCCCGCTGGCTCGTCGTCGCGGGGTCGCTGCCCGCCGGCACCGCACCGGGTCTCGTCGCCGACATCGTGCGCGTCGCGCGCGAGGCCGCCCCGGGCATCCGCATCGCTGTCGACACCTCGGGCGCGCCCCTCGCCGCGGCGGTCTCGGCCGGCGGCGTCGACCTCGTCAAGCCCAACGACGAGGAGCTCGAAGAGCTGCTCGGCCTCGCGCACGGCGCGATCGCGTCGCCTGCGGACGCCGCCGCCGCAGCGGAGGCCCTCGTCGGCCGCGGCGTCGGCGCCGTGCTGCTCACCCTCGGCGGCGACGGCGCGATCCTCGCCGACCGCTCCGGCACGCTGCGCGCGGAGGCGCCGCCCACCGTCGTGCGCTCGACCGTCGGCGCCGGCGACGCGAGCCTCGCCGGCTGGCTCATCGCCGAGGCGCGCGGCGACGACACGTCCGGTCGCCTCGCGCAGGCCGTCGCGCACGGCTCCGCGGCTGCGGCGATGTCCGGCACTGGCTTCCCGACCCCCGCCGATGCCGACGCCGAGCGCGTCCGCATCCTCCCCCGACCCGCGCCGGCCACGGCCGACTCCCCCCTCGCGGCCGCGGCCGCCGAACCCCAGGAGCACTGATGCCCCAGATCCTCACGTCCGACCTCGTGCTGCTCGACGCCGACCTCGGACCCGTTAAGGAGAGCGTCATCCGCGCGCTCGCCGCGCGCGCGGCCGACACCCCGCGCGTCGCCGACGCCGACGGTCTCGCCGACGCGGTGCTCGCCCGCGAGGCGCTCACCCCGACGGGCATGGGCGCCGGCATCGCCATCCCCCACTGCAAGTCGTCGGCCGTGCTCGAGCCGACCCTCGGCTTCGCGCGGCTGCGCCCCGCCGTCGACTTCGGCGCCGGCGACGGTCCCGCCGACCTCGTCTTCATGATCATGGCGCCCGAGGGCGCCGCCGAGACCCACCTCGCCGTGCTCTCGCGGCTCGCCGGCTCGCTCATCGACGAGGAGTTCACGAGCGCGCTGCGCGCGGCCGCCTCGCCGCAGGAGGTCGTCGCGCTCGTCGAGCGCGCGGTCGCCGACGAGGAGGAGCCCGAGGAGCCGGCCGCGGCCGCCGAGGGACGGCGCGGCATCGTCGCGATCACCGCGTGCCCGACCGGGATCGCGCACACCTACATGGCGGCGGATGCGCTCAAGGCGGCCGCCGAGCGCGCGGGCGTGCGCATCGCCGTCGAGACGCAGGGCTCGAGCGGCACGAAGCGGCTCGAGCCGGCGACGATCGCCGATGCCGACGCCGTGGTCTTCGCCGTCGACGTCGACGTGCGCGACCGCTCGCGCTTCGCCGGCAAGCCGTTCGTGCAGGTGCCGGTCAAGCGCGGCATCGACGCGCCCGACGAGCTCATCGCCGAGGCCCTGCGCATCGCCGACGACCCCGCCGGGGCACGCGTCGCGGGCGGTTCGGGCGCCGATGAGGCGCAGCCGCAGGCGTCCTCGCGCTCGATCGGCGGCACGGTGAAGCGCTCGCTGCTCACGGGCGTGAGCTACATGATCCCGTTCGTCGCTGGCGGCGGCCTCCTGCTCGCCCTCGGCTTCCTGCTGGGCGGCTTCGAGATCGCGTTCGCCGCCGAGGGCACGTCGCTCTCGACCGCGCAGGACGTCGCGCTCTCGACGACGCTGTGGAACCTCCCGCCGGAGGGCCTCCTCTACTACCTCGGCTGCGTCGCGTTCGCGATCGGTCAGGCGTCGATGGGCTTCCTCGTGCCGGCGCTCGCGGGCTACATCGCCTTCGGCATCGCCGACCGGCCGGGCATCGCACCCGGCTTCGTCGCCGGCTCCGTCGCGGGCCTCATGGGCGCCGGCTTCCTGGGCGGCATCGTGGGCGGCCTGCTCGCGGGCGTCGCCGCGTGGTGGATCGGGTCGTGGCGCGTGCCGGTGTGGATGCGGGGGCTCATGCCCGTCGTCGTCATCCCCCTGCTCGCCTCGATCTTCGCCTCGGGCCTCATGGTGATGCTGCTCGGCGGGCCGATCGCGGCGCTGTCCGAGGCGCTCTACGGGTTCCTCGGCGGCCTGACCGGCACCGGGGCGATCCTGCTCGGCCTGCTGCTCGGCACGATGATGGCCTTCGACCTGGGCGGCCCCATCAACAAGGTCGCCTACGGCTTCGCCGTCGCAGGCCTCGCCGAGGGGTCGCCCGAGAACCCAGCGCCGTGGATGATCATGGCCGCCGTGATGGCGGCGGGCATGGTCCCGCCGCTCGGCATGGCCCTCGCGACCGTCATCGACCGCAGGCTCTTCTCGCTCGCCGAGCGGGAGAACGGCAAGGCCGCATGGCTGCTCGGCGCCTCGTTCATCTCCGAGGGCGCGATCCCGTTCGCCGCGGCCGATCCGCTGCGCGTCATCCCGGCCTCGATCCTCGGCGCCGCGACGACCGGGGCGATCTCGATGGCGGCGGGCGTCACGAGCCAGGCGCCGCACGGCGGCATCTTCGTCTTCTTCGCGATCGGCAACCTGCTGATGTTCGTCGTCGCGATCGTCGTCGGCGCGATCATCACCGCGCTCGCGGTCGTCGCGCTCAAGCGGTGGGCCCGGCGCGCGCCGCAGCCGGTGGCGGAGGAGTCGCAGCCGGTCGCGGTGGCGGCCTGACTGAGCGGGCAGACGCCTCGAGGGGACGCTGTGCGCAGGTGCAGCGGTTCCCGACGCCCGGGACGCGCGTCGGCGCTGGCGTCGCGGCGGAGGCCCGAAAGGGCCTCCGCCCTGAGCTCCAGCGGGCGAATCGGCCGGCCGATACGCCGGGTTCTGTCGTGGACGGTCATCTCTCTACGACGCACGTCGCCGTGCGCCTCTAGCGACCTACCCGCGGATGGGACGAGCAGCCCCGTGATCCGCTGTCTGGTCTTGCTCCGGGCGAGGTTTGCCTAGCCGCGACGCTCACGCGCCGCGCTGGTGGGCTCTTGCCCCACCGTTTCACTCCTGGCCGGCCGGGTCGCCCCGACCGGTGGACCTGCTCTCTGTTGCACTTGCTCGCGGGTTGCCCCGGGTGGACGTTATCCACCGCCCTGCTCTGCGGAGCCCGGACGTTCCTCGGCACGCATCCGAAGATGCGCGACGCGACCGCCTGGCCGACCGATTCGCAGGACCAGGATAGCGGGGCGCTCGTCACCGCGTCAGCGACTTCCGGTAGTAGGCGGTCGCGTGCAGCGGCCGGCCGCCGAAGCGCGAGAACTGCCGCGCCGATCCGGGGTTCTGCCGCCCGACCGGCGTCGACCGCAGCCTGCGGCAGCCGATGTCGGCGAGGTTCGCGTGCAGCCGGCGGCTCAGGAGCGTCACGATGCCCTTGCCCTGCGCTTCCGGCCGCGCGCCCTGGATGACGAGCACCGCATCCGACCGCAGCTCGCGCCGGTGCGCGAGCAGCCGCCACCGCTCTCGCGGGCCGAAGCGGCCGCCGGATGCCTGGAGCATCGGCGCGGCATCGAGCACGGCGAGCACGAACGCGAGCGGCACGTCCTCCTCGTCGCGCGCGATGAGGAAGAGCCCCGGCTCGTGCAGCAGCCAGAACCCCGAGAACTGCGCGTGCAGCTCGGCCGCCGTGAACGGCGTGAAGTACGGCAGCTGCGCGAACGAGTCGTTGAGGAGCGGCAGCAGCGCCCGCAGCCCGCGGCCGAGGCCGGCGCGCGTGACCTCGTCGATGCGGATGCCCGCCGCGTCGAGCTCCGCGACGCTCGGACCGTCCTCGTCGACGACGTCGACCACCCACGTGTCGCCCTCGTACCAGCGCTCCATGCCGCGCGCCTCGAGCACCTCGGGCACCCACTCGGGGTTCCACGCGGCGTCGAGGAACCCGCGCTCCTCGAAGCCCGCGGTGATCACCCCGCCCGACTGGTTGGGCAGCAGCTGCGCCGGCCCGAAGACCTCGGTCGCGCCCGCGGCGAGCGCTCGGCGCTCGATGTCGTCGAGCAAGGCGTCGAGCACGGCCGCGTCGCGCGCCTCGAGCGCGCCGAAGACGAGCGCCCGGCTGCCGAGCCGGGCGTCGAGGCGGTCGTCGCGGTGCACGATCGCGCGCCCCACGGGGTGGGCGCCGGTGCGCGCGAGCAGCAGCGTCACGGGGTGCGGATGCGGGGTCGTGCCGCGGTGCCATGCCCGCACGGTGCGCTCGAGGACCGGCACTGCGCGGCCGCCGTGCGTCTCCCGCCCGAGCCGCAGGAACTCGTCGAGGCCCGCCTCGTCGGCGACCTCGACGACCTCCATGGCGCACCTCCCACGCCGATCGTACGTCGCGCGTCGCGCGCGCGGGTCAGATCCCGCTCTCCTCCGTGCGCACGAGGATCGCCGAGGAGTTGGGGTCGAGCAGCACGTCGTCCTCCGGCGCCTGCCGGATCTCGTAGAGCTCGGCGGCCGTCAGCTCGACGCCCGACGCGACGGAGGTGCGGCGCTGCAGCAGCGTCGCACCGATGCCGTAGCGCTCGCGCTGCCGCTCGTAGAGGGCGAGGAGATCGGTCGGCACGGGCGCCGCGAGCCGCTCGCGCTCGCTGCGGGCCTGCTCGAGCTCGGCCGCGATCCCCGCGGCCTCCGCATCGCGCTCGGCGGCGAGCCGCTCGCGCTCCGCGCGAGCCGCGCCGGCGCGCTCCCGCGCCGCGGCGAGCGCCGCCTCCGCGTCCTCCTGGCGCTGCATCGCCTCGAGCTCGAGATCCTCGAGCTCGCCCCGCCTCCGCTCGAGCGTGCCGATCTCGTGCTCGGTCGCGGTCGCCGTCTTGGGATCGGTGATGAGCGGCAGCCGCTCGTGGTTGCGCTTGAGCCTGGCCTCGACCGTCTGCACGTCGTTCTCGATGCGGCCGACCTCAGCGGCGATGTCGTCGTGCTCGCCGAGCCGTTCGAGCACCTCGCGGTCGAGCTGCACGAGCTCAGTGTCGAGCTGCTCGATGCGCGGCGTCTGCGGCAGCGCCCGCGCCTTGGCCTGCAGCCGCACGATGCGGGTGTCGGCCTCCTGCAGCGTCAGCAGCTGCCGCTGGTCGTGGTTGCTCGCCTTCAGTGCCATGCCTGCTCCTCCTGCGGGACCGCGAAGTCCCATGGGTCCGTCCGGATCTCGCTCACGACGACGTCGACACCCGGCAGCGCGGTGCGCAGCTGCTCGGCCGCCGGCCGCAGCCACAGCGATTCGCTCGCCCAGTGCGAGATGTCGATGAGCGCCGGCCCCTCGCCCGCCGCGTGCCGCTCGCGCGCGTCGGAGGCGGGGTGGTGGCGCAGGTCGCTCGTGATGTAGACGTCGGCGCCGAGCACCGCGGGCTCGCGCAGCAGCGAGTCGCCCGCGCCGCCGCAGATCGCGATGCGCCGCACTGCGCGATCCGCATCGCCCGCGGCGCGGAGGCCGCCCGCGACCGCGGGGACGAGACCCGCGAGCCGGCGCACGAGCTCGCCGAGCGGGACCGGCTCCGGGAGCGTGCCCACGCGGCCGAGGCCCTTCGCGGGGTCGACGCGGTTCTCGACGATCGGGACGACGCGCTCGAGGCCGAGCATCGATGCGAGCTCACCGCTCGTGCCGCGATCGACCGCGTCGGCGTTCGTGTGGGCGGCCAGCAGCGCGACGCGCTCGCGCACGAGGCGCGTGATGATGCGGCCCGCCGGGGTCGTCGCGGCGACGCTCGTCGCGCCGCGCAGCAGCAGCGGGTGGTGCACGAGCAGCAGGTCGGCGCCGCGCTCGACCGCCTCCGCGGCGGTCGCCGTCACCGCGTCCACGGCGAGCAGGATGCGCTCGACCGGATCGGCCGGATCCCCCGCGACGAGCCCGACGGCGTCCCACTCCTCAGCGGTGGCGGCGGGCCAGAGCGACTCCACCGCACGCTGCACATCGGCGACGCTCGTCATGGCCCCATCCTAGGGATGCCGTGCCGGGCGGATGCGCGGGCCCGGCGCGCGCGGGTGGCAGGATGGCACCCGGGGGCGGTTGGCGCAGCTGGTAGCGCACTTCGCTTACACCGAAGGGGTCGCCGGTTCGAGCCCGGCACCGCCCACCGTGACGCTCCCGCGCGGCCGTGCGCCTGGCCGCTGCCGTGCTCCGGGTCTACGCTCCCGACATGGGGCTGCTGACCTTCGGCATCAACGTCACCCTCGACGGATGCATCGATCATCGTGAGGGCATCGCCGACGACGAGACGCACGCCTTCTTCTCGGCGCTCATGGACGGCGCAGGCGCCATGCTGTGGGGCCGCGTCACCTACGAGATGATGGAGGAGGCCTGGCCGCCCATCGCGCGCGGCGAGGTCGACGCGACGCCGGCGATGGTCGCGTGGGCCCGCAAGCTCGAGGCGAAGCCCAAGCACGTCGTGTCGGCGACCCGCACGAGCTTCCCGTGGACCAACAGCCATCGGATCGCCGGCGACCTGCGCACGGGCGTCCAGGCGCTCAAGGACGCGACCCCCGACGGCGTGCTGCTCGGCAGCGGCCGGCTCGCGACCGAGCTCGACCGACTCGGGCTCATCGACGAGTACGTCCTCCTCGTCCACCCGCGCATCGTCGGGCACGGACCCACCCTCTTCGCCGACGGGCTGCCGAGCACGCGGCGGCTCGCGCTGCGCTCGGCGGAGCCGCTTCGCAACGGCGTGATCGTCACGCGCTACCGCCGCGCCGGCTGACGGGCGCGGGGAGGCTACGCGAGCCCCGCGAGCGCCTCGCGGTACGCGTCCATGTCCCGCGACTCGGCGGGGCTCACGCGGAAGTGCGCGGCGATCCTGCCGTCGCGGTCGATCACGTAGGTCGCCCGGGTCGCCTGCCCGCGCTCGGGGAGGAACGCGTCGTACGCCTGCGCGACCGCGCCGTGCGGCCAGAAGTCGCTCAGCAGGTCGAAGGTGAGGCCCTCCTGCTCGTGGAAGACGCGCAGCGACGCGGCGGTGTCGGTCGAGACGCCGTAGACCTTCGCCTCGGCGCCCTCGAACGCCGAGAGCTCGTCGCGGATCGCGCACAGCTCGCCCGTGCAGCGGCCCGTGAACGCGGCCGGGTAGAACACGAGCACGACGGGGCTGCCGCGCAGCGCCGAGAGCGTGATCGCCTCGCCCGTGTGGTCGGTGAGGGTGAAGTCGGGAGCCTCGTCGCCGATCTGCAGTGCCATGCGTCCTCCCCGGGTCGTGCTGCGCATCCGCCCTTCATCGTGCCAGACCGGCCCTCGGGCCGGACTCGTCGGGCACGGCGCGGTGGCTAGAGTGGACGGGCGGCCCCAGCACCCAGGGCGTGCCGCAGGAATCGACGTCAGGAGCTTCGGTGCTGAACGACCAGGACCCCTACTCGGGCCACACCAACGACTCGGACCCGGCCGAGACTGCCGAGTGGCAGGAGTCGCTCGACCAGCTCGTCGCGACGCACGGCCCGCAGCGCGGGCGCGAGATCATGCTGAGCCTGCTGAAGCGCTCGAAGGATCTGCACCTGGGTGTGCCGATGGTGCCGACCACCGACTACCTCAACACGATCGCCGCCTCGGACGAGCCGGAGTTCCCCGGTGACGAGGCGCTCGAGCGCACGTACCGGCGCTGGATCCGGTGGAACGCCGCGATCATGGTGCACCGCGCGCAGGCGCCCGGCATCGGCGTCGGCGGCCACATCTCGACCTACGCGTCGTCGGCCTCGCTCTACGAGGTGGGCCTCAACCACTTCTTCCGCGGGCAGGACGCGCCGGGCGGCGGCGACCAGATCTTCTACCAGGGCCACGCCTCCCCCGGCATGTACGCCCGCGCGTTCCTCGAGGGGCGCCTGAGCGAGGCGCAGATGGACGCCTTCCGGCAGGAGAAGTCGAAGGCGCCCAACGGCATCCCCTCCTACCCGCACCCGCGCATGATGCCGGAGTTCTGGCAGTTCCCGACGGTGTCGATGGGGCTCGGCCCGATCAACGCGATCTACCAGGCGCAGGCGAACCGCTACCTCGTCAACCGCGGCCTCAAGAGCGACATCGACGCGCAGGTCTGGGCATTCCTCGGCGACGGCGAGATGGACGAGGTCGAGTCGCGCGGCGCGCTGCAGCTCGCGGCGAACGACGGCCTCGACAACCTCAACTTCGTGATCAACGCCAACCTGCAGCGGCTCGACGGCCCGGTGCGCGGCAACGGCAAGATCATCCAGGAGCTCGAGTCGTTCTTCCGCGGCGCGGGCTGGAACGTCATCAAGGTCATCTGGGGCCGCGAGTGGGACGCCCTGCTCGACGCCGACCACGACGGCGCGCTGCGCGATCTCATGAACGCGACGCCCGACGGCGACTACCAGACCTACAAGGCGGAGTCGGGCCTGTTCGTGCGCGAGCAGTTCTTCGGCCGCGACCCGCGCACGCTCGAGATGGTGAAGCACCTCTCGGACGACGAGATCTGGGCGCTCAAGCGCGGCGGCCACGACTACCGGAAGGTCTACGCGGCCTACAAGGCGGCGAGCCAGCACAAGGGCCAGCCGACGGTCATCATCGCCAAGACGGTCAAGGGCTACGGGCTCGGCAAGAGCTTCGAGGGGCGCAACGCGACCCACCAGATGAAGAAGCTCACGCTCGACGACCTCAAGACCTTCCGCGACGCGATGCAGATCGACATCTCGGACAAGCAGCTCGAGAGCGACCCGTACCACCCGCCGTACTGGAACCCCGGCGTCGAGTCGCCCGAGATCCAGTACATGCTCGAGCGCCGGCGCGAGCTCGGCGGCTTCACGCCCGAGCGCCGCTCGAAGCACACGATCATCCCGCTGCCCGAGGCGAAGACCTACGACATGCCCAAGAAGGGCTCGGGCAAGCAGGAGGTCGCCACGACCATGGCGTTCGTCCGCCTGCTCAAGGATCTGCTGCGCGACAAGGGCTGGGGCGAGCGGATCGTGCCGATCATCCCCGACGAGGCGCGCACGTTCGGCATCGACGCGTTCTTCCCGACCGCCAAGATCTACAACCCGCAGGGCCAGAACTACACCTCGGTCGACCGCGACCTGCTGCTGAAGTACCGGGAGGCGCCCGACGGCCAGATCGTGCACGTCGGCATCAACGAGGCCGGCGCGATGGCGGCGTTCACCGCCGCCGGCACGTCGTACTCGACCCACGGCGAGCCGCTCGTGCCGATCTACGTCTTCTACTCGATGTTCGGCTTCCAGCGCACCGGCGACTCGATCTGGGCGGCCGCCGACCAGATGGCGCGCGGCTTCCTGATCGGCGCCACCGCGGGCCGCACGACGCTCGCCGGCGAGGGCACGCAGCACGCCGACGGCCACTCGCCGCTGCTCGCCTCGACGAACCCCGCCGTGCTCGCCTACGACCCGGCCTACGGCTACGAGATCGCGCACATCACCCAGATGGGCCTCGAGCGCATGTACGGCGAGACCCCCGAGGACGTCATCGTCTACCTCACGGTCTACAACGAGCCGATGCTGCAGCCGGCCGAGCCCGAGGGCGTCGACGTCGAGGGCATCCGCCGCGGCATCCACCGCGTCTCGACGAGCGACCACCACCCCATCAAGGTGCAGCTGCTCGGCTCGGGCGTCGCCCTCCCGTGGCTCCACCACGCGCAGGAGCTGCTCGGCAAGGACTGGGGCATCTCGGCCGACATCTGGTCGGTGACCTCGTGGAGCGAGCTGCGCCGCGACGCGCTCGCGGTCGAGGAGCACAACCTCCTGCACCCGCAGGAGCCCGCAAAGGTGCCGTACGTCACGCAGCGGCTCTCGGAGGCCGAGGGGCCCTTCATCGCCACGAGCGACTACATGCACGCGGTGCAGGACCAGATCCGCCAGTGGGTGCCCGGCGACTACGCGACGCTCGGCGCCGACGGCTTCGGCTTCGCCGACACGCGCGCCGCGGCTCGTCGCTTCTTCAAGATCGACAGCCACTCGGTGGTCGTGCGCGCGCTCGACGCGCTCGCGAAGCAGGGCAAGGTGCCGCTCGGCATGGTGCAGCAGGCGATCTCGAAGTACGACCTGCACGACGTGACCGCGGGCGTCTCCGGCACCGCCGGCGGCGACGCCTAGGCGGTCGGCGCTGCCCGCCGACGCCGAGCTCCAGGCGCAGCAGCTCGCGTGGCTGCGCCGCATCTCCGGCGACCTCGCGACGCAGGTGATGCGGGCGCTCGACGACCGCTTGCCCTGGTACCGCACGATGCCGCCCTCGCGGCGGAGCGCGGTGGGGCTCGTGGCGCAGTCGGGCATCACGTCCTTCATCGCCTGGCACGAGGATCCCGAGGCGCAGCCCTGGATCGCCGCCGACGTCTTCGCGGCGGCGCCCAGGGAGCTGCTGCGCAGCGTGAGCCTGCAGCAGACGCTCCAGCTCATCCGCACCGTCGTGTCGGTCTTCGAGGAGCGCATCGGCGACGCCGACCCGCGCATGCGCGAGCCGATCCTGCGCTACTCGCGCGAGATCGCGTTCGCGGCCGCCGACGTCTACGCGCGCGCCGCCGAGTCGCGCGGGCTGTGGGACGCGCGGCTCGAAGCCCTCGTCGTCGACTCGATCCTCACGGGCGAGCACGACGACGAGCTGCCGAGCCGTTCGGCGGCCCTCGGCTGGCACGGCCGCGGCGAGTGCGCCGTGCTCGTGGGCGTCGCGCCGCGCACGCTCGACGTCGACGTCATCCGCCGGAAGGCGAGGCATGCCGGATGCGACGTGCTCGTCGGCGTGCAGGGCACCCGCCTGGTGGTCGTCATCGGCCGCGCCGCCGCCGAGGACGAGGCCGGCGACGACCCGATCGAGTTCCTCGCGATCGCGAGCCAGCTCGCCGAGGGCTTCGGCGAGGGCCACCTCGTGCTGGGACCCGCGGTGCCGAGCATCGTCGAGGCCGCTCGCAGCGCGAAGGCCGCGCTCGCGGGCTTCGCCGTCGCAGACGCGTGGCGCCGCACCCCACGCCCCGTGCGCGCCGACGACCTGCTGCCCGAGCGCGCCCTCGCGGGCGACCCGCTCGCGCGCGCCGAGCTGCTGCGCGGCATCTACCAGCCGCTGCGCGACCACTCGAGCGACCTGCTCGCGACGCTCGCGTGCTACCTCGACACGGGCCGCTCCCTCGAGGCGACGGCGCGCGAGCTCTTCGTGCATCCCAACACCGTCCGCTACCGCCTCAAGCGCATCAGCGAGATCATCGGCTGGGACGCGACGGGTGCGCGCGAGGCCCTCGCGCTGCACACCGCGATCATCCTCGGCGCCATCCACGACGCGTCGCGCGAGCGTGCGCAACGGCAGCCGCAGCCCGGATCCCAGCACCAGCGCCATGCCGCCCGGGGCAAGGGCGCGGTGGGAGGATGAATGCCGTGATCGTCATCGTCGCACCAGGCCAGGGCTCGCAGAAGCCAGGATTCCTCGCCCCGTGGCTCGAGCTGCCGGGCGTGCACGAGCGGCTCCGCGCCCTCGGCGACGCAGCCGGCGTCGACCTCGTCGAGCACGGCACGGTCTCGGACGCCGACACCATCCGAGACACCCTCGTGGCCCAGCCGCTCATCGTCGCCGCGGGCATCCTCACGCTCGACGCCCTCGGCGACCGCGCGCGGCTCGCCTCGGGCGTCGCGGGCCACTCGGTCGGCGAGATCACGGCCGCCGTCGCGGCCGGCGTGCTCACCGCGGAGGACGCCATGGCGCTCGTGGGCGAGCGCGCGAGGGCGATGGCGGATGCGGCGGCGCAGACGCCGACCGGCATGGCCGCGGTGCTCGGTGCCGACGAGGCCGCCCTCGAGGCGCGCCTCGCCGAGCTCGGCCTGCAGCCGGCGAACTACAACGGCGGCGGCCAGATCGTGGTCGCGGGCGCCCTCGACGCGCTCGCCGCCCTCGCGGAGGTTCCCCCGGAGCGCGCTCGCGTGATCCCGCTGCAGACGGCCGGCGCCTTCCACACCGACTACATGGCGCCCGCGGTCGAGCGCTTCCGCGCGCGCGCCGCCGAGACGGCCGCCGCCGACCCGACCACCACTCTCTGGACCAACCGGGACGGCAGCGCCGTCGCATCCGGACCCGCGTTCCTCGACCTCGTCGTCGGGCAGGTCTCGAGCCCCGTGCGCTGGGACCGGTGCATGGAGGCGTTCGCCGCCGCGGGCGTGACCGGCATCGTCGAGCTCGCCCCCGCAGGCGCGCTCACCGGCCTCGCGAAGCGCGGCCTGCGCGGCGTGCCGTCGGTCGGCATCACCACCCCTGAGGACCTGGAGGCAGCCGTCGCGCTGCTGGAGAGCGGAGCAGCAGCATGAGCGAGACCAAGCGGACCCCGGCGATGAAGAGGCTGGCCTCGCGCGGCGGATCGCGGATCCTGTCGGTCGGCGCCGCGCGCGGCGACCGGCTCGTGCCCAACGACGAGCTCGTCGGCCCGATCGACTCGTCCGACGAGTGGATCCGGCAGCGCACCGGCATCATCACGCGCGCCCGCGTCTCGGACGGGAGCGAGGCGGTCGACCTCGCCGAGACCGCTGCGCGCGAGGCGATCGAGCGCGCCGGCATCGACGGCTCGCAGCTCGACGCCGTGATCGTCTCGACCATCAGCAACACGGTGCAGACGCCGTCGATGGCGGCGCTGCTCACCGAGCGCGTCGGGGCGACCCCCGCGCCCGCGTTCGACATCTCGGCGGCGTGCGCGGGCTACGCGTACGGCGTCGCGCAGGCCGACGCGCTCGTGCGCAGCGGCATGGCCGAGCACGTGCTCGTCGTGGGCGTCGAGAAGCTCTCGGAGGTCGTCGACCCGACCGACCGCTCGATCAGCTTCCTGCTGGGCGACGGCGCGGGCGCGGTCGTCGTCGGCCCTTCGGACGAGCCGGGCATCAGCCCCTCGGTGTGGGGCTCGGACGGCTCGCACTGGGAGACCATCCGCATGACCAACACGCTCGGCTCGATGCGCGAGGGGCAGCCGTGGCCGACCCTGCGACAGGACGGCCCGACCGTGTTCCGCTGGGCCGTGTGGGAGATGGCGAAGAAGGCGCGCGAGGCGCTCGACGCCGCCGGGATCGAGCCCGGCGACCTCGCCGCGTTCATCCCCCACCAGGCCAACATGCGCATCATCGACGAGTTCGCCAAGCAGCTGAAGCTCCCCGAGAGCGTCGCGATCGCGCGCGACATCGCCACGACCGGCAACACCTCGGCCGCCTCGATCCCGCTCGCGATGCACCGGCTGCTCGAGGAGCAGCCCGAGCTCTCCGGCGGCCTCGCGCTGCAGATCGGCTTCGGCGCCGGTCTCGTGTACGGCGCCCAGGTCGTCGTGCTCCCCTAGACTCGACCCCGTTCCATCCACAGAAGGAGACACCCCATGGCATTCAGCAAGGACGAGGTCCTCGCCGGGCTCGCCGAGCTCGTGAACGACGAGACCGGCATCGCGACCGAGAACGTGCAGCTCGAGAAGTCGTTCACCGACGACCTCGACATCGACTCGATCTCCATGATGACGATCGTCGTGAACGCCGAGGAGAAGTTCGACGTCAAGATCCCGGACGACGAGGTCAAGAACCTCAAGACCGTGCAGGACGCTGTCGACTACATCACGGGCGCCCAGGCGGCCTGAGCCTGTGCAGGCGTTCGCGTGCGGCCGGGTGACCGGCCGCACGCGCCATCTTGGAGGAGAGGCATGACGAAGAAGATCGTCATCACCGGCATCGGTGCCACGTCGCCGCTCGGCGGCACCGCGCGCGAGAGCTGGGAGGCGCTGCTCGCCGGCGAGTCCGGCGCGCGGAGCCTCGAGCACGAGTGGGTGCAGCAGCACGAGCTGCCCGTCACGTTCGCCGCCGAGGCGAAGGTGCGCCCCTCGGAGGTGCTCGAGCGCCCGGTCGCGAAGCGGCTCGACCCGTCGAGCCAGTTCGCGCTCATCGCCGCGAAGGAGGCCTTCGCGGACGCGGGCTCGCCCGAGGTGCCCTCGGAGCGGCTCGGCGTCGACTTCTCGACCGGCATCGGCGGCCTCTGGACGCTGCTCGACGCGTGGGACACGCTCCGCGAGAAGGGCCCGCGCCGCGTCATGCCCATGACGGTGCCGATGCTCATGCCCAACGCTCCCTCGGCGGCCGTCTCGATGCACTTCGAGGCGCGCGCCTACGCCCGCACCGTCGCCTCCGCGTGCGCCTCGAGCACCGAGGCGCTCGTCAACGCCTACGAGCACCTGCAGGCCGGTCTCGCCGACGTGGTGATCGCCGGCGGCAGCGAGTCGGCCATCCACCCGCTCACGCTCGCGGCCTTCTCCTCGATGCAGGCGCTCTCGCGCCGCAACGACGACCCTGCCACCGCATCCCGCCCCTACGACGTCACCCGCGACGGGTTCGTCATGGGCGAGGGTGCAGCGGCGCTCGTGCTCGAGACCGAGGAGCACGCGCTCGCGCGCGGCGCCCGCATCTACGCCGAGCTCGCCGGCGGCGGCGTCACCGCCGACTCGCACCACATCACGGCTCCCGAGCCGGAGGGCCTCGGCGCGAGCCGCGCCGTGCACCTCGCGCTCGAGGCGGCGGGCGCCACGCCCGACGACGTCACGCACATCAACGCGCACGCCACCTCGACGCCCGTCGGCGACGTGGCCGAGGTGCGCGCGCTGCACCGCGTGTTCGGCGAGCGCGTGCGCGAGATCCCGGTCTCGGCGACGAAGGCCGCGCACGGCCACCTGCTGGGCGGCACCGGTGCGCTCGAGGCCGTCTTCACGGTGCTCGCGCTCGTCGAGCGCCAGGCGCCGCCGACGATCAACGTGACCGAGCAGGACCCGGATGCGCCGCTGCGGATCTCGGGCGAGCCCATCGCCCTCGGCGACGGGCCGCAGCTGGCCGTGTCGAACTCGTTCGGCTTCGGCGGGCACAACGCCGTCGTGGCGATCCGCTCGGTGTGACGCTTCCGGCATGACTGAGGGCCCCGCTGTACGCAGCGGGGCCCTCAGTGGTCTGTGGGGCGGCCGGGCGGGCCGCCCGTGGCGACCGGTCGGTGTCAGCCGACGCGGTGCAGCGCGATGACGGGCGCGGCGTCGGAGGCGTGCCGGTAGGTCTCGAGCTCGCGATCCCAGGCGCCGCCCATGGCGTCGTCGAGCGCGGCGAGCAGCCTGCGGCCATCGGTGCCGGCAGCGTCGATCGCGCCGCGGATGCGATCCTCGGGCACGACGATCGAGCCGCTCGCGTCGATGCGCTGCGCCGTGATGCCGAGCTGCGGCGTGTGCATCCAGCGCATGCCGTCGGAGCCGGGCGTCGGGTCCTCGGTCACCTCGAAGCGCACGTCGCGCCAGCCGGCGAGGGCGGATGCGATGGCCGCGCCGGTGCCGACCGGTCCCGACCAGTGCACCTCGGCGCGCTCGGCGCCCGGCTCCGCGGGCTGCGGCTGCCAGACGAAGCGGAGCGCGTCGCCGACGGCATGCCCGACGGCCCACTCGAGGTGGGTGCGCATGGCGCGCTGGGACGCGTGGATCCAGACGACGCCCGCGGTGGTCGCGGGATGCCGTCTGAGCGTGTGCGCAGCAGTCATCGTCTCTCCCTCGTTCGATGCGACTTCCCCATCGGTCGAACGGATCGAGACACTTCGAGTGTGTCACATCCCGGCGCGGAACGACAAGGCTGTCGTTCGTGCGCGGCGTGGCAGAGCCCGTCGGTCGAGGAACGCGCGGCCGCAGTCCGCACGAGGCCCGTCGGTCGAGGAGCGCGCGGCCGCAGGCCGCACGCGTCACGAGACCTACTCGGCGAACACCGGCTTCTGCTCCCCCGCACGGATCGGGAAGGGCAGGCGGTTGCCCGCCGGCGGCAGCGGGCAGTTGAACTGGTCGCTCATGGCGCACGGCGGCACGATGGCCCGGTTGAAGTCGAGGTCGACCGTGCCGTCGTGGCGCGGCTTGATGAAGAGGAAGCGACCGACCTCGTAGGTCTCGTCGCCGGTGGTGGCGTCGGCGAAGACGATCTGCAGGCTGTCGCCGTCGGGCAGCGCCATGAGCTCGATCTCCTCGCCGTCGTGCTCGAAGCGGATGCGGCCGGGCGAGACGGCCTTGCGCAGCGATCCGCCCTGGGACTTGCCGTGCTCGAAGGCGACGCCGCCCTCGACCGGCTCGAACGTGCCCTGCACGTGCCAGGAGGGGTCGTAGTCGTAGGCGGTGATCTGCTCGAAGCCCCGCTCCTCGGCCGCCTCGGCGTCCCAGACCCGCAGGGCGAAGCGACCGTGGTAGTCCGGGCCGATCACGAAGCCGGTGCGGCGCTCGTCGAAGCGCACCGAGCTCGGCGTCATCGTCTCGTGGCCGTACACGGTGGCCTCGCCGTCGACGGTCTCGCCGTCGACGATGATGCCGGCCGCCGCATCCGCCGTGACGACGAGCCCGTCGCCCGCCGGCGACGGCGCCCACGTGCCGGGCACGCCCTCGATCTGGGTGGGCTCCGAGACCCACGCGGTGGTGACGAGCGCCAGGGCGCCCTGCGGCCCGCGCACGCTCGCGTCGCGCTTGCGGCGGAAGGCGGCGTGCTGGGCGATGGCCTCGTCGTCGGGTGCGGTCACCGGGGCATCGTTCATGGCTTCAGCCTACCGACGCGCGCCCACCGGGAGCGCGGCGCGGCGGAGCGGCGGCATCGGCTCCGCGTGGGCGGCAGGGCGTACCGTCGGCGGCATGCACGCGGCACCGACGCTCGGCCTCATCCTCCCGCCCGACCAGGCGCCCGAGCGGTTCCTCGAGGTGGCGCGCGCCGCCGACGCCGCCGACGTGCCGGAGCTGTGGCTGTGGGAGGACTGCTTCGGCCAGTCGGGCACCTCGACGGCGGCCGCGGTGCTCGCCGCGACCCCGCGCATCCGCGTCGGCCTCGGGCTCATGCCCGTGCCGCTGCGCAACGTCGCGCTCACCGCGATGGAGATCGCGACCATCGCGCGGATGTTCCCCGACCGCTTCCTGCCGGGGATCGGGCACGGCGTGCTCGAGTGGATGACCCAGGCCGGCGTGCGCGCGGCGTCGCCGCTCACGCTGCTGGACGAGCAGGCGAGGGCGCTGCGCGCCCTGCTCTCGGGCGACGAGGTGAGCGCCGACGGGCGCTACGTGCGGCTCGATCGCGTGCAGCTGCGCTGGCCGGCCCCCGCGGTGCCGCCGCTGCTCATCGGCGGCGGCCGGCCCAAGACGCTCGCGCTCGCGGGCGAGCTCGGCGACGGCATCATCCTCGCCGGCGACATGACGCCGGGCGAGGGAGCCGAAGAGACGCGCGCGGCCGTGGCGATCGTGCGCGCCGCCCGCGAGGCCGCCGGGCTCCCGCCCGAGAGCGCGGTCGTGCAGTTCGCGGGCGTGCGGGCGGATGCGTCGGCCGACGAGGTGCGGCGCCTGCGGTCGGTCTACGGTGCGGCGGGCGCGACGAGCGTGCCGCTGCTGCCGCTCGACGGCGAGGGGCGGCCCGAGTCGGGCGACGGCATCCTGCGGCTCGCCGAGACGATCGGCGCGGCGACCTAGCTGTTGCGCCCGCGCGCGGCGACGCGCCAGCGGGTGGCGGGCATCGTGTCGTCGCCGCGGTCGTAGACCTCGAGGTCGTCGACCATGTTCACCGCGATGCAGACGTGGTTCGGCACGACGCGCACGACGCTGCCGAGCGCGGGCAGATCCCCCGGGAGCTCGACCACCGCGTGATGCTCGCTGAGCTGCACGATGCGCGCGTCCGGGTGGTCGAGGAGGCGGCCGTGCCCGGTCGCCCACGGCGCGCGGTCGGGGCCGAGCACCTTCGAGCCGGCGTCGAGCACGAGACGACCGCCGGCGTGCGAGACGACCGTCGCGTGGCAGGTGAGCGCGATGTGCGCGGGATCCGCGGAGCCCAGCTCCCACTGCTGCGCGTCGCCGAAGACCGAGACGCCGGGGCGCAGCTCCGTGACGGGCGAGTCGAGGGCGAGCGAGGCCGCGAGGCTCGGCGTCGAGCCGCCGGAGATCACGGTCGGAGGCACGCCCGCGGCGCGCATCGCGGCGGCAGCGGCGGTGAGTGCGTCCGCCTCCTCCCGCGCGGCGCGCTCGCGCGCATCCGGCGCGTACGCGTGCCCCGGGAAGGCGAAGACGCCCTCCACCTCGACGCCCGCGCGCACCGCGGCGGCCGCGACCTCCCCCGCGTCGTGCGGCGCGCATCCGGAGCGGTGGTGGCCGGCGTCGACCTCGACGCGCACGGCGATGCGGCCCGCGAGCCCGGCGTGCACGAGCCGCTCGACGCCGGCGATCGAGTCGATGCCGATCGAGATGGCGGCGCCGCGGGCGGCGAGCGTGCTCAGCCTCGCCGCCTTGTCGGCGTCCACCCAGATCGGGTAGGCCACGAACAGGTCGTCGAGGCCGCCGGCGACGAATGCCTCGGCCTCCCCCACGGTCGCGACCGTGAGTCCGTGCGCGCCGGCCGCGACCTGCATCCGGCCGATCTCGATCGTCTTGTGGGTCTTGGCGTGCGGGCGCAGCGCGACGCCGCGGGCGGTCGCGGCCTCGGCGACGCGCGCGATGTTCGCCTGCATGCGCTCGAGGTCGATCGCGAGGTGCGGGGTGGCGGGAGCGGGCATGGCTCGATGCTACGTCGGGGCCAGGGCGTGCGTCGCTGGAGCGCGGGCGTAGCATCCGCCTATGACCGCCGAGGCTCGCGAGCCCCTCCTCCGCCCCTCGGATGCGTCGCGCTCCGATCGCGTCACCTACGTCGAGCTGTTCTTCGACCTGGTGTTCGTGCTCGCGCTCACCCAGCTCTCGGCCTACCTGGTCGAGCACGAGACGCCGCTCGGCGCGCTCGAGGGCGCGATCATGGTCACCGCGCTGTGGTGGACGTGGGTCGCGACGACATGGGTGACCAACTGGCTCGATCCCGTGCGCCTGCCGGTGCGCATCGCCGTGGTCGCGCTCGCGTTCGTCGGGCTCGTGATGAGCGTGTCGATCGCCGATTCCTTCGGCGAGCGCGCCTGGATCTTCGCGATCGCGTACGTCGTCATGCAGGTGGGCCGCACGGCGTTCATCGTGCTCGCGGCGCGGCGGGAGGATCGCGAGGTGGCGCGCGACTTCACGCTCGTGCTCATCTGGACGGCCGCGGGCGGCGTGCTCTGGATCGTCGGCGCGCTGCTGCCGTTGCCGGCGCAGCTGCCGCTGTGGGCGGCGGCGCTCGGCGTGGAGCTGCTCGGCTCACGGATCGGCTTCCCCGTGCCCGGGATGGGCCGGGTCGAGCTGAGCCGGTGGGATCTCTCGGGAGCGCACATCGCCGAGCGCTCGGCGCTGTTCGTCCTGATCGCGATCGGCGAGGGCCTGCTCGTGACGGGCTTCGCATTCATCGAGCTCGAGATCACGGCGGACTCGGTGCTCGCGATGGCGTTCGCGTTCTGCACCGCGGCCGCGACCTGGTGGATCTACTTCGACCACGGCGAGCGCATCGGCGCCGAGGCCATGGAGGCGTCGGACGCGCCGGGCCGCCTCGCCCGCACGGCCTACACCTACGTGCACCTGCTCGTCATCGGCGGCATCGTGCTCGTGAGCGTCGGCGACAAGCAGGTGCTCTCGCACCCGCACGAGCAGAGCGTGCCGGCGACGCTCGCCGTCATCGGCGGGCCGCTGCTCTTCCTCGCCGGCACGCTGTGCTTCCGGCGCCTCCTCGAGGGCCGCTGGATGGTCGCGCACGCGGCGGGCATCATCGCGCTCGTCACCGTCGGGCTCGCGGCCGCCGCGATGTCGCCGCTCGCGACGAGCGGCGCGACGACCGCCGTGCTCTTCGGGGTCGCCGCGCTCGAGACCGCGCAGCGGATGCGGCGGGGACGCCGACCGGGCGGGTGATCGTAGGGCGGACGGGACTTGAACCCGTGACCGACGGATTATGAGTCCGCTGCTCTGACCGGCTGAGCTACCGCCCCGCGGGCCGTTCGGCCCGGAATCCGAGCCTAGTCGTCGATCTCGACGTGCGTGTCGGGGTCGGCGATGTCCTCGCCGCGGTACAGCCGCTCGAAGGCGGTGATCGTGGCCTCGATGTCGTGGGGCGCCACCATCTGCAGGCTGTGCTGCTGCAGCTTGGCGTACTCCTCGTCGTCGAGGCGCAGCACGCGCTCGAGCTTCTCTGCGAGGTCCTCGGCGTCATCGGGGCGGAAGAGCCACCCGTTGACGCCGTCGGTCACCAGGTGCGGCAGCGCCATCGCATCCGCAGCCACGACGGGCAGGCCGGTCGCCATCGCCTCCATCGTCGCGATCGACTGCAGCTCGGCCGTCGACGGCATCGCGAACACCTCGGCGCCGCGCAGCCGTTCGCGCAGCTCCTGGTCGGAGACGAAACCGGTGAGCGTCACGCGGTCGGCGACGTGCAGCTCGCGGGCGAGGGCCGCGAGCTCGTCGATCTGGTCGCCCCCGCCGACGATGTCGAGGTGCCACTCGAGATCGGAGGGCAGCTGCGCGACGGCGCGCACGAGCGTGTCGAGCCGCTTCTCGCTCGTGACGCGGCCGACGAAGACGATGCGGCCGCGCTGGCGCTCGGGATTCGGGCTGTACTCGTCGCCCGGGAGGCCGCACGAGATGGCGTGCACGCCCTCGAGCCCGGTCTTGAGCTCGAGGTAGTCGGCGCTGCGCCGCGTCGGCGTCGTGACGACGTCGCAGCGGCCGAGCACCGTCGCGGCGTCCTGCCACGCCCACTCGACCGTCTTGCCCTGCAGGAACTGCGGGATGTTCGAGTGGTCCATGAGGTTCTCGAACATCAGGTGGTTGGTGCCGATCACGCGGATGCCGCGCTTCTTCGCCTCGAGCGAGAACGCGCGGCCGAGGATGATGTGCGACTGGAAGTGCACGACGTCGGGCTTGAGCGCGTCGAGCAACGAGGCCGCGTTCTGGAACATCCGCCACGGATGCGCGAAGCGCAGCCATTCGTGGCCCGGGTAGAGCATCGAGCGCAGGCGGTGCACGCTGAAGCGCTCGCCCTCGTGCTCCTCGATGCGGGTGCCGTGGCGGCCGCGGCCGAGCGCCGACGCCACGACGTGCACCTCATGCCCGCGCTGCGTGAGCCGGGCGGCCAGGCGGGTCGTGAACTTCGCGGCGCCGTTGACGTCGGGGGCGAAGGTGTCGGTGGCGATCAGGATGCGCAGGGGGCGGTCAGTCATGGTCCTCCTCGGGCGCCGTCTCGAGCGGCCGGATCTGTGGGTGGTGCCTCGCCAGCTGGAAGACGCCCCAGATGGCGATCGCGCCGGCGCCGGCGAAGACCATGATGGCCCACGGCGGCGTCTCGGCCGCCTCGCCGAGCACGGTCACGCCGATGAGCACGGCGACGAGCGGGTCGACGACGGTGAGGCCGGCGATCACGAGGTCGGGCGGGCCGGATGCGTGCGCGAGCTGCACCGCATAGCTGCCGACGAGCATCGCGATGAGCATCGCGACGCCGCAGATGATGGTGAGGCCCTCGAAGTTGCCGCTGATGATGCGGTTGATGACGATCTTGGAGAGCGTCACGACGAAACCGTAGAGCACGCCAGCCGCGACGATGTAGAAGATCGCGTTCGCGCGGTGCCGGAACCACCACCACGCGGCGCCGAGCGCGACGAGCGCGACGACGAGCAGCGACAGCACCGTGAGCAGCTGGCGATCCTGGATCGGACGCTCGACGGCGAAGATCGCGGCGACGGTGACGAAGATGCCGATGCCGAACAGGCACGCGCCGATCGCGCGGATCGAGCGGTGGTCGAGGCGGATGTTGGCGAGTCGCGAGTTGAGGATCGCGGTGACGACGAGCGCGACGGCGCCCAGCGGCTGCACCACGATGAGCGGCGCGAGCGCGAGCGCGCCCAGCTGCATGACGATCGCGAGGCCGAGCAGCAGCGTGCCGAGCACCCACGCGGGGCTGCGCAGCAGTCGCAGCAGCGCCGAGCCGCCGAGGTGCGCACCGCGCTGGTCGCCCCCCTCGAAGTGGCCGACACCGCGGTGCTGGAACTGCGTGCCCACCGAGAGGAAGATGGCGCCCACGAGCGCGACCGGGATCCCGAGTGCCTGCAGCGGCGTGAGCGAGATCTCAGCCGCGAAGTCGTCGAGCGCGGTGAAGAGCACCTGTAGAACCTACTCCGCACGCGCGTCGATACCCTGGAGGACATGACTGTTCTGCCCATCTGCATCACGGGCGAGCCCGTGCTGCACCAGGTCGCCGAGCCCGTCGTCGCCTTCGACGACGCCCTCGCGACGCTCGTCGACGACATGTTCGCCACCATGGAGGCCGCGCCCGGCGTCGGCCTCGCCGCCCCGCAGATCGGCAGGGGCGAGCGCGTGTTCGTCTACGACTGGACGGATGAGGAGGGCACGCGCACGCGCGGCGTGGCCGTCAACCCCGAGCTGTGGATCTCGCCCGTGCCGGTCGGCGTCCCCGAGGACGACGAGGAGGAGGGCTGCCTGTCCATCCCCGGCGAGCGGTTCGCGCTCAAGCGCGCCGAGCGGGCGCTGCTGCGGGCGCAGGACGTGCACGGCGAGCACTACGAGCTCGAGGCCTCGGGATGGCTCGCGCGCATCCTGCAGCACGAGTACGACCACCTGAACGGCATCCTCTACGCCGACCGGCTGGATGCGTTCGGTACGAAGGGCGTGCAGAAGGCGATCAAGCGCAACAAGTGGGGCGTGCCCGGCCTGACGTGGATGCCGGGCGTCGACGACCTCGAGGACTGAGCGGGGTCGCTCAGCGGCCGAGGTCGCTCCGACGCTGCTCCTGCAGCGCAAGGCTCACGCGGTAGCGTTTTTCGGCCTTCGTCGGCATGCCGCGCGCTTGCCAGAGCATGGCGTCCTTCGTGCCGTGGCGCACCGCCAGGCGGATGAGCCAGTACGTGGCGAGGATGCCGAGCACGCAGAGCCCGAGCCAGATGAGCAGCACGGCGAAGCCGAAGCCGGCGGGCCCGGCCAAGAGGTCGGTCGGGTCGAAGGGTGACACGGCGCCACGTGTAACCGGCGCGGCGCATCCAGCCGGGACGAACACGCCGGAGCGGCGGCGGGTCTCGTGACGCGTGCGGCCTGCGGCCGCGCGCTCCTCGACCGACGAGGGGACGGTACGGCCCGTGGCGGCCTCCTCGACCGACGAGGGGACGGTGCGGCCGGCGGCCGCGCGCTCCTCGACCGACGAGGGGATGGCGCGGGCACGCGAAAGGCCCCGCCGTTCGGCGGGGCCTTGGTCGCTCCCCGAGATGGACTCGAACCATCAACCTGCCGGTTAACAGCCGGCTGCTCTGCCAATTGAGCTATCGAGGATCGCTGCGGGAGCGACGACCAGCGTACCATCTCCGCCACCCCCGGGTCACATCGAGGGGCGGCCGGCCGCCGCATCCGTCACTCCTCGCGGAGGGACCGCCGCTCGCGCTCAAGGTCGAGCAGCTGCTGGTTGAGCGCCTTCGACGCATCGGGATCGGAGGTGCCGAGGCGCTGCAGGCTGCCGAGCAGCGCCGCCTTCCGGCGCAGGATGTCGCGGTCGACGAGCGACGAGACGATGCCGCGCACGTAGTCGGTCACGCCCTCCGGCGTCGACTGCGGGATGGGCGCCATCGCGAGCGTGCGCACGAGCGGCACGATCTCGGCCGGCACGGTCTCGGCGACCCGCTCCGAGAAGTCGGGCGCCTCGATCGCGTCGAGCGAGGCGAGCACGCCGTCGCGCACGACCGCGAGCGACGGGTTCGCGACGTACGCCGAGGCGCCGCGGGCGGCGAGATCCTTGCCGAGCACGGCGGGCTGCTGCAGGAGCGCCGCGAGGGCGTCGCGCTCGAGCCGCGACGCGGGATCGCGCTCGAGCTGCTTGAGCGCGACATCGGCGGGCGGATGCTGCGGTGCGGCGCCCTCGGCGGTGGGCGTCGGGCGGGGCCCGGCCTGCCGCACGGCGCGGCGCACCTCGTCGGGGCCGACGCCGAGCCAGCCGGCGACGGTGCGGGCGTAGCCGTCGGCGAGCGCGCGGTCGCGGATCGACTGCAGCACGGGCGCTGCGCGGCGCATCGCCGCGACGCGGCCCTCGACGGTCTCGAGGTCGTGCTCGGCGACGATGCGCCGCAGCATGAACTCGAACAGCGGGCGGCGCTGCTGCACGAGCTTGCGCACGGCGTCGTCGCCGCGCTCGAGCCGCAGGTCGCACGGGTCAAGCCCCTCCGGCGGCACGGCGACGAACGTCTGGGCGGCGAAGCGCTGCTCCTCGGCGAACGTGCGAGCGGCGGCCTGCTGCCCCGCCTCGTCGGGGTCGAAGGTGAAGATCACGCGACCGAGCGAGCGGGTGTCGGTCGTCGAGACGTCGCCGAGCACGCGCCGCAGCACCTTGATGTGGTCGACGCCGAACGCGGTGCCGCACGTGGCGACGGCGGTCGTGACGCCCGCGAGGTGGCAGGCCATCACATCCGTGTAGCCCTCGACGACGACCGCCTCGTGCCCCTTGGCGATGTCGCGCTTGGCGAGGTCGAGGCCGTAGAGCACCTGGCTCTTGCGGAAGATCGGCGTCTCGGGCGAGTTGAGGTACTTCGGGCCCTTGTCGTCATCCGAGAGCCGGCGCGCGCCGAAGCCGACCGTCGCACCCGCGACGTCTCTGATGGGCCACACGAGCCGGCCGCGGAAGCGGTCGTAGCTGCCGCGCTGGCCCTCGCTCAGCAGGCCCGCGCCGAGCAGCTCGGCCTCGCTGAAGCCCTTGCCGCGCAGATGCGACTTCAGCGCGTCGAACGACGCGGGCGCGTAGCCGACCCCGAAGCGCTGCGCGGCCGCGAGGTCGAAGCCGCGCTCCCCCAGGAAGCGCTGCCCGAGCGCGGCGGCGGGCGTGAGGAGCTGCTGCTGGAAGAACGCCTCCGCCTCGCGGCTCGCCGCGAGCAGGCGCAGCCGGCCGCTCGTCTCCTCCTGCGGCTTCCCGTCCTCGTAGTGCAGCGTGTAGCCGAGCTGCGCCGCGAAGCGCTCGACCGTCTCGGCGAACGACGTGTGGTCCATCGCCATGACGAACTGGAAGACGTCGCCGTCCTCCCCGCATCCGAAGCAGTGGTAGCGGCCCACCGCGGGCCGCACGTGGAACGACGGGGTGCGCTCGTCGTGGAAGGGGCACAGGCCCTTCATGCTGCCGACGCCGGCCGTCTTCAGCGTGACGTGCTCGCCGACGACGTCGACGATCGAGATGCGCGAGCGCAGCTCGTCGATGTCGCTGCGCCGGATCCGCCCCGCCATCGCTCCCCCTAGTCCCCGACGAACCGCTCGTGCCACGCGAACGCGCCGCGATCGGTGAGGCTCGCGACCTGATCGACGACCACGCGCGCCCGCGCGGCGTCGTCGCGCGCGGCCGCCCAGTCGTCGGCGTAGGCGCGGTCGAGCGCCGACGGCCCGATGCGCAGCAGCGCGTCGCAGAGCTCCTGCAGCACCCGCCGCTGGCTCGCGTAGATGGGCTGGCGCCGCTCGGCCAGGATGAAGCTCGCCGCCGTGCCCTTGAGCACCGCGATCTCGGCCCGCACCTCGCGCGGCACCTCGACGGACGCGCCGAAGCGCGTCAGCGGCCCCTCGTGCGTCGCGCGCGTGCGCTCGATCGCGGCGTTGGCGAAGCGCCCGATGAGCTTCGACGTGAGGTTCTTGAGGCGCGCGTGGTCGGCGCGCGAGCCGTCGAACGACCGCAGCCACGTGTCGAGGTCGTCGAGCCGGTCGAACGCCGCGAGCAGGTCGTCGCGCGTGAACTCGGGCCCGACCCACGTGAGCATCATCGAGACGAGCTCGTCATGGCCCACGCGGCCCTGCAGCTTCGCGACGTCGACGTACCCGCCGACGACCGCATCCTCGAAGTCGTGCACCGAGTAGGCGATGTCGTCGGCGAGATCCATGACCTGCGCCTCGATGCTGGGCGTGCGCTCGGGCGCGCCCTCGCGCATCCACTCGAACGCCTCGCGGTCGTCGGCGTAGTAGCCGAACTTGACCCGGCCGGATGCGTCGTGCACGTCGTGCGCCGCCGGCCACGGGTACTTGCACGCGGCATCGACGCTCGCGCGCGTGAGGTTGAGGCCGTAGGGGCGGTCGCGGATCACCTTGGGCTCGAGCCGCGTGATGACCCGCAGCGTCTGCGCGTTGCCCTCGAAGCCGCCGATCGAGAGCGCCCACTCGTTGAGGCCGCGCTCGCCGTTGTGCCCGAACGGCGGATGGCCGATGTCGTGCGCGAGGCACGCGGTGTCGACGACGTCGTGGTCGACACCGAGCTCGCCCGCGATCTCGCGGCCGATCTGCGCGACCTCGAGCGAGTGCGTCAGGCGCGTGCGGGAGTCGTCGAAGCCCATCGTCGGCGAGAGCACCTGGGTCTTCTGCCCCAGCCGTCGGAACGCGCTCGAATGCAGGAGGCGCGCGCGGTCGCGGGCGAAGTCGGTGCGGGCGGAGGTGTGCGTCTCGGGCAGGCGCCGCTCGACGTCGTGCTCGGTGTAGCCGGCGGCGAGCGGCCGCCGCGCGTCAACCCCCACGGGTGTCGCTCTCATCCTCGATGAGGGCGGCGCGCTGCGCGGGGCTCAGCTCGGGGCTGTCGAGCCAGCCGTCCGGGAGCGCCGGCGTGCGAGCGCCGCCCGCGCGCCCGCGCTGCCCCTCGATGCCCGCGGCGTCGTAGGGCACCGCGCGGTCGAGCGCGCCGAGCAGGTCGTCGAGCTCGGCGAGCGAGCCGACTGCCGCGAGCGACCGCCGGGCGTCGCCGCCGATCGGGTAGCCCTTGAAGTACCAGGCGACGTGCTTGCGGATGTCGCGGCACGCGCGGTCCTCCTCGCCGAAGAACTCGACGAGCAGCTCGGCGTGGCGGCGGAACGCATCCGCGACCTCGCCGAGGCTCGGCCGGTGCCGCTCGCCGCTGCCGGCGAAGGCGGCGGCGAGGTCGCCGAAGAGCCAGGGACGGCCGAGGCAGCCCCGGCCGACGACGACGCCGTCGACCCCGGTGTGCTCGACCATGCGCAGCGCATCCTCGGCCTGCCAGATGTCGCCGTTGCCGAGCACCGGCACCGACGTGACGTGCTGCTTGAGGGTCGCGATCGCATCCCAGTCGGCCGTGCCGGAGTAGTGCTGCGCCGCGGTGCGGCCGTGCAGCGCGACCGCCGCGACGCCGGCGTCCTCGGCGATGCGGCCGGCATCGAGGTAGGTCAGGTGCTCGTCGTCGATGCCCTTGCGCATCTTGACGGTCACGGGGATGTCGCCCGCCCGGCGCACCGCGCGCTGCACGATCGCGGCGAACAGGTCGCGCTTCCAGGGCAGCGCGCTGCCGCCCCCGCGCCTGGTGACCTTGGGCACCGGGCAGCCGAAGTTCAGGTCGATGTGATCGGCGCGGTCCTCGTCGACGAGGATGCCGACGGCCTGCTCGACGATCGCGGGATCGACGCCGTAGAGCTGCACCGAGCGCGGCGTCTCGGACTCGTGGTGGCTGATGAGCCGCATGGTCTCTGGCGTGCGCTCGACGAGCGCGCGCGTGGTGATCATCTCGCTCACGTAGAGCCCCGCGCCGTACTCGCGGCACAGGCGCCGGAAGGCGGTGTTCGTGATGCCCGCCATGGGCGCGAGCACGACCGGCGCGTCGAGGGCGATCGGCCCGATCGACAGCGCCGGCGGCGTGCTCGTCGTCACGCTCACGCCCCGACGAGCCCCTGCGCGAGGTGCGCCTCGAGCTCGGCGATCGGCACGCGCGTCTGCTGCATCGAGTCGCGCTCGCGCACCGTGACGGCGCCGTCCTCGAGGGAGTCGAAGTCGACCGTCACGCAGTAGGGCGTGCCCACCTCGTCCTGGCGGCGGTAGCGGCGGCCGATCGCGCCCGCGTCGTCGAAGTCGATCGCCCAGAGCCCGCGCAGCTTCGCGGCGATGTCGCGCGCGAGCGGCGAGAGCTGCTCGTTGCGGCTCAGCGGCAGCACGGCGACCTTGATGGGCGCGAGGCGCGGGTCGAGGTGCAGCACGGTGCGGGTGTCGGTGCCGCCCTTCGCGTTCGGCACCTCCTCCTCGTCGTACGCGTCGACCAGGAACGCCATGAGGCTGCGGGTGAGGCCGAACGAGGGCTCGATGACGTACGGCGTGTAGCGCTCGCCGGATGCCTGGTCGAAGTAGACGAGATCCTTGCCGGATGCGCTCGAGTGCGACGAGAGGTCGTAGTCGGTGCGGTTCGCGATGCCCATGAGCTCGCCCCACTCGGAGCCCTGGAAGCCGAAGCGGTACTCGATGTCGATCGTGCCGGCCGAGTAGTGCGCGCGCTCCTCCTCGGGCACGTCGAAGCGCCGCATGTTGGCCTCGTCGACGCCGAGGTCGAGGAACCACTGCCAGCACGCCTCGACCCACGTGTCGAACCACGCGGCCGCCTCGTCGGGGTGCGTGAAGTACTCGATCTCCATCTGCTCGAACTCGCGCGTGCGGAAGATGAAGTTGCCGGGCGTGATCTCGTTGCGGAACGCCTTGCCGACCTGGCCGATGCCGAACGGCGGCTTCTTGCGCGAGACGGTGAGCACGTTCGAGAAGTTGACGAAGATGCCCTGCGCCGTCTCGGGGCGCAGGTAGTGCTGGCCCGCCTCGTTGTCGACGGGGCCGAGGAAGGTCTTCATGAGACCCGAGAAGAGCTGCGGCTCGGTCCACTTGCCGGTCGTGCCGCAGTCGGGGCACGTGATCTCGTCCATCGAGGCGGCCGCGCGGCCCTTCTTCGCCTCGAACGCCTCCTCGAGGTGGTCCTGCCGGTGGCGCTTGTGGCACTGCAGGCACTCGACGAGCGGGTCGGTGAAGGTGTCGACGTGTCCGGAGGCCTGCCACACCGCCGAGGGCAGGATGATCGACGAGTCGAGCCCGACCATGTCGTCCCGGCCCTGCACGAACGTCTTCCACCACTGGCGCTTGATGTTCTCCTTGAGCGCCACGCCGAGGGGCCCGTAGTCCCACGCCGACCGCGAGCCGCCGTAGATCTCCCCCGCCTGGAACACGAAGCCGCGTCGCTTCGCGAGGTTGATGACGGCGTCGAGACGGTTCTGGGCCACGGATGCTCCTCGGGATCGGGCGAGCGCGCGGCTCTGGCTGAGGCGCGCGCATGAACGTCGATCCTACCGAGCCGGGGCCCCTCCCGTCGCCGCGTGCGGAGGCGTCGGTGGAGTGCTCGGGGGACATGCGGCTGAGATAGGCTCGGGCCTCGGGCGCGAAGCGCCCCGAGTCTCGGCGAGGAGGGCTGGATGCAGAGCGAGGAGCAGCACGAGCTCTATGGCGCCTGGGCCGAGCGCTGGCCCAGCGATGCGGCCGACCTGCTCGACGGCTACTCCGGCCACTGGTGGATCGGCGGCGGCTACGCCATCGACGCGGCGATCGGCCGCGAGCGGCCGCACAGCGACATCGACCTCGTCATCCCGCGCAGCGAGCTCAGCCTGCTGCGCGGCTGGCTCGGCAGCCGCTGGCAGTTCTGGTGCGCCTTCCAGGGCGCGCTCAAGCCGCTCCGCACCCACGACTCCGACGTGCTGCCGATCGGCACGTCGAGCATCTGGCTCCGCCGCAACGCGTACGCGCTGTGGGAGTACGAGGTGCTGCTCGATCCGAGCGACGGCGACACGTGGCGCTTCCGCCGCGACACCGCGGTCACGCTCCCGCTCGAGGACGCGCTCGACGTGCACCGCGGCATCCGCTTCGCGAAGCCGCAGGTCGTGCTCGCGTACGCGGCGACCGAGACCGACGACGTCGCCTGGCTCGAGGAGGCGCTGCCCGCGCTCGACGCCGACGCGCGCGCGTGGCTCGCCGACCGGCTCGCCGACGACCATCCGTGGCGGAAGCGGCTGGCGGCCGCGGTCGCCGAGTAGCGGCGGGATCTCGATACGCGACCTGCGGTCGCTCCTCGATCAGCGTGGGCGGGCGGGCGACCTGCGGTCGCTACTCGATCAGCGAGGGGCGCGCGACCTGCGGTCGCTCCTCGATCAGCGTGGGCGGGCGCGCGACCTGCGGTCGCTCCTCGATCAGCGAGGTGTCCCCGGCCTGCGGTCGCTAGTCGGGCAGCGTGCCGGGCGCGTCGACGGCGCCGCCGAAGCGGCGCTCGCGGCCGGTGTAGACGTCGAGCGCGTGCCAGAGGTCGGCGCGCGAGAAGTCGGGCCACAGGCGGTCGAGGAAGACCATCTCGGCGTACGCGCCCTGGTAGGTGAGGAAGTTCGAGATGCGCTGCTCGCCAGACGAGCGGATGTAGAGGTCGACGTCGGGCACGTCGGGGTTGTACATGCGGCTGCGCACGAGCCGGTCGGTCACGCCCGAGGGCTTGAGGCGCCCGGCCGCGACGTCCGCGGCGATCGAGCGCACCGCATCCGTGATCTCCATCGTGCCGCCGTAGTTGACGCACATCTGCAGGGTCATGGCGGTGTTGGATGCGGTGCGGCGCTCGGCCTCCTCGAGCTCGCGGATGACGCTCGGCCAGAGCCGCGGCCGCCGGCCGGCCCACCGCACGCGCACGCCCCACGCGTCGAGCTGGTCGCGGCGCCGCCGCAGCACCGCCTTGTTGAACCCCATGAGGAAGCGCACCTCGTCGGGGCTGCGCTTCCAGTTCTCGGTCGAGAACGCGTAGACCGAGAGGTGCTGCACGCCCGCCTGCAGCGCGCCCGCGACGACGTCGAGCAGCACCGCCTCGCCGGCGGCGTGCCCCTGCGTGCGCGTGAGGCCGCGCTGGTTGGCCCAGCGGCCGTTGCCGTCCATGATGATCGCGACGTGGCGGGGCACGCTGCCGCGCTCGTACGCGGGCGGGTGCTCGCCGGTCCAGTCGATCGGCCGCAGCTCGATCGGCTCGTCGGTCACTGCGCGCCCCGGTCGACGTGCTCGAGGCTCCGCAGGCCCCGCTCGAGGTGCCACTGGACGTAGCCGGCCACCGCACCCGACGCGCGCGTGCGCACGCCGGACGGCGACGCATCCGCCGCCGCCCAGTCGCCGGTCAGGAGCGCCGTGAGCAGTCCGAGGGTCGCCGCATCGATGCGCAGGGCTCCGGGTGGCGCCGCCTGGTCGGACACCATGCCGCCGAGCTGCGGCACGAACGCCCGGTGCGGGCCGGGTTCGCCCGTGACGGCGCAGTCGCCGAAGGACGGGGCCCAGCCGGCGATGGAGAGCGCCCGCAGCAGGTAGGAGTCGAGCGTGAGCGACGGGTCGTGCTCGCTGCGCGCGAGGCTCCGCAGCGCCCCGACGAGCAGCAGGTACTGCTGGCGCGAGGCGTCCTCGTCGGTGAGCCGGTCGGCGGTCTCGACCATCGCCGCGGCCGCCGTGTAGGCGCGGTAGTCGGCGACGATCACCGGCGCGTAGGCGCCGAGCGTCACCGCTTGGGTGACGATGTCGAGGCTGCGTCCCACCGCGAGCTGCAGGTCGGCGACCATGAACGGCTCGAGCCGCGCGCCGAAGCGCGACGAGGTGCGGCGCACGCCCTTCGCGACCGCCCGCACCTTGCCGTGCTCGCGCGTGAGCAGCGTGACGATGCGGTCGGCCTCCCCCAGCTGGTGGGTGCGGAGGACGACCCCTTCGTCGCGGTAGGTGGGCACGCTCAGCCGACCGGCAGCGCCCTGTGGTCGTGGATGCGCAGGCCGCGGTTGACGCCCGAGACGATCGCGCGCAGCGCCGCCGTCGTCGAGCTCGGGTCGAGGCCGACGCCCCACACGGTCTCGCCGTCGACGTCGAGCTCGATGTAGCACGCGGCGGTCGCGTCGGAGCCGGCGCTCATCGTGTGCTCGACGTAGTCGGTGAGCGTCACCTGCACGCCCTCGGCGCGGAACATCTGGAGCATCGCGTCGATGGGACCGTTGCCGGTCGCCGCGACCTCGCGGATGCACTCGCCGTCGCGCAGGCGCGCGGTGAGCTGGGCCTCACCCTCGTTCGAGGAGGTCGTCGAGAAGCCCGTGAGCTCGAAGCGGCCCCACTGCTCCGCCTCGTTGTGCGGCTCAGAGGGCAGGTACTCGTCGCCGAAGATGTGCCAGATCTCGTCGCTCGAGACCTCTCCGCCCTCGCTGTCGGTGCGGGTCTGCACGATGTTCGAGAACTCGATCTGCAGGCGGCGCGGCAGGTCGAGCCCGTGGTCGGCCTTCAGCAGGTAGGCGACGCCGCCCTTGCCCGACTGCGAGTTCACGCGGATGACGGCCTCGTAGCTGCGGCCGACGTCCTTCGGGTCGATCGGCAGGTAGGGCACCGCCCAGGTGATCTCGTCGACGCTCTTGCCGGCAGCGGCGGCGTCGGCGGCCATCCGCTCGAAGCCCTTCTTGATGGCGTCCTGGTGGGAGCCGGAGAAGGCGGTGTAGACGAGGTCGCCGGCCCACGGGCTGCGCTCGTGCACGCGCAGCTGCGTGCAGTGCTCGGCGACGCGGCGCACGCGGTCGAGGTCGGAGAAGTCGATCTCGGGGTCGATGCCCTGGGTGAAGAGGTTGAGGCCGAGCGCGACGAGGTCGACGTTGCCGGTGCGCTCGCCGTTGCCGAACAGGCACCCCTCGATGCGGTCGGCGCCGGCCATGTAGCCGAGCTCGGCGGCGGCGACGCCCGTGCCGCGGTCGTTGTGCGGGTGCAGCGAGAGGATGACCGACTCGCGGCGCGCGAGGTGGCGGTGCATCCACTCGATCGAGTCGGCGTAGACGTTCGGCGTCGCCATCTCGACCGTAGCCGGCAGGTTGATGATGACGGGCCGCTCGGGCCGCGCGTCGAGCGTCTCGATGATCGCGTTGCAGACCTCGAGCGCGTAGTCGAGCTCGGTGCCGGTGTAGGACTCGGGGCTGTACTCGTAGAACACCTTCGTGCCCTCGAGCATCCCCTCGAGCTCGAGGCACAGCTTCGCGCCGTCGATCGCGATCTGCTTGACGCCCTCGCGGTCGGAGCGGAACACGACATCGCGCTGCAGCACGCTCGTGGAGTTGTAGATGTGCACGATCGCCTGCGTCGCGCCCTGGATCGACTCGAACGTGCGGCGGATGAGGTGGTCACGGCACTGCGTCAGCACCTGGATCGTGACGTCGTCGGGGATGTGCCCCTCGTCGATGAGCCGGCGCACGAAGTCGAAGTCGGTCTGGCTCGCCGACGGGAACCCGACCTCGATCTCCTTGTAGCCCATCTCGACCAGCAGCTGGAACATCATGAGCTTGCGGTCGGGGGTCATCGGGTCGATGAGGGCCTGGTTGCCGTCGCGCAGGTCGACGGCGCACCAGCGCGGCGCGCGCTCGATGCGCTTCGACGGCCACGTGCGATCCGGCAGGTCCACCTGGATCTGCTCGTGGAACGGGATGTACCGGTGGGCCGGCATCCCGGACGGCTGCTGCATGTTCTTCATCGTTGCTCCTGTCGCTCGCTCCTGAGTCCGGGCAGGACAGCCTCCGCGACGAGGAAGCCCGGTGTCAGGCCTCGCCGCGGCGACGAAGGAGCAGCACGCTCTGCATGGCACCAGCGTATACCCCCTCGCGTTCCCGAGGGGCGAGCGTCAGGTGGGCATCCAGGCGAACGTCAGTCGGCGGCGACCGCGGCGAGCGGGGGCACGGATGCGGCGCGGTGCCCCGCGGGCAGGCTTGCGGCGAGCGCGACCACGACGCCCCCGATGACGAGCGCGACGGGCAGCGCCCACGGGACGACCGGCGCCGTCGAGACGACGCCGCCGATCGATCCGACCATCGACTGCGTGCCGATCCAGCCGTACAGGACGCCCATCCCGAAGCCGGTCGAGACCGCGACCGCGGTGATGACGCCCGCCTCGGCGACGAGCATCGCGCGCGTCTGCCGGCGGCGCATGCCGAGCATCCGCAGCAGGCCGATCTCGCGCGCGCGGCGCCGCACCGACAGCAGCATCGCGGCGACGAAGCCGAGCACCGCGAGCACGGCCGAGAAGCCCACGATGCCGGTGATGACCGTCGTCACGCCGCCGTAGATCGCCTGCAGCTCGGCGCGGAACTCGGGGCTGCGCTCCATCGTGACGACCGCGGTCGTGAGCGACGAGCCGGCGGTCATCATCATCGTCACGACCGCGGCGCCGGCGAACAGCGAGAGCACGAGCGCCGACGTGCGGCCCGGATGCGTGGCGAGCGTGCCCGCGGCGGCGCGTGCGGGGACGCCCCGGCCGAGCGCGCGCACCGCGACGGCCGTGAGCGGCGGTACGATCGCGGGCGCGAGCACGATGATGCCGACGACCGACACGACGCCGCCCGCGAAACCGACGAGCACGGCGAGCGGCGAGAGCACCGAGAGGGCGACCGACGCGGCGAGCAGCAGCGCGCCGATCGCGAGGGTCACGATGCCGCCGACGCGCCGGCGCGGGCGGGTGGTCTCGACGTCGACGCCCGCGCCGCGCAGCGCCTCGAGCGGCGAGACGGCGAGCACGCCGCGGGTCGCGAGCACGGCCGAGAGCGCCGCGGCGGCCGCGACGGCCGCGGCCGGCACGACCGCCCACGGCTCGACCGCCGGCATCCCGGCGAAGTCCATGCGGTCGGCGAGCCTCGAGACGACCGCGCCCGCGCCGGCGGCGAGGAGCACGCCCGCGAGCCAGCCGACCGCGGCGCCGGTCGCGCCGACCAGCACGAAGCCGCGCAGCACGCGCCCGCGCTCGACGCGGGCCGACGCGCCGAGGAGCCGCCGCAGCGCGATCTCGCTCCGCAGGTCCTCGACGGCGCCGGTGAACGCCTGCCGCGCGACGATGGCTCCGACGACGACGGAGACGCCGATGAGCAGCACCCCCGCGATCGCGAGCATGATGCGGGCGGTGGGGCTCGAGGCCAGCATCGCCTCGCCGTACAGGGCGCGCGCGGCGTGCTCCATGAGCGTCGCGAGCCCGGTACCGAAGGCGGCCGCGAGCACCGAGACCGCGAAGGCGAGGCCCTGCCCGGTGCGGGTCGCGCCGTCGGCGCGGCGAGCGCGCGCGGCGGGAGCCGCGGGGGCCGCGACGGCGGTCATCGGGCGACCGCCAGCATGCGCTGAGCGATCGAGGCGGCGTCGGTCGCAGGCAGCTCCGGCTCGATGCGGCCGTCGCGCAGCAGCACGACGCGCTCGGCACGTGCGGCGACCATGGGGTCGTGGGTGACGACGACGATCGCCTGCCCCGCGGCGGCCTGCCGCACGAGGATCTCCTGCACCTCGACCGAGGTGGCGGTGTCGAGCGCGCCGGTCGGCTCGTCGGCGAGCACGATCGCGGGACGCTGCGCGAGCGCCCGCGCGATCGCGAAGCGCTGCTGCTGCCCGCCCGAGAGCTCGTGCGGCCGCCGGTCGGCGAGGCCTGCCACCCCGAGCTCGTCGAGCAGATCGGCGATGCGCGCGCGGTCGGGTGCGCGGCCCGCGAGCACGGCGGGCAGCTCGACGTTCTCGAGCGCGGTGAGGCTCGGCACGAGGTTGAACGACTGGAACACCACGCCCACCTGCTCGCGCCGCAGTGCCGTGAGCGCGTCGTCGTCGAGCCCGACCACCGACGTGCCGCCGATGAGGACGTCGCCGGAGGTCGGCGCGTCGAGCCCTGCCGCGAGGTGCAGCAGGGTCGACTTGCCCGAGCCGGAGGGGCCCATGACGGCCGTGAGCGTGCCGGGCGCGATGGCGAGGTCGACGCGGTCGAGGGCGGTGACGGATGCGTCGCCGTCGCCGTAGCGCTTGGAGACGTCGCGGAGCAGGAGTGCGTGCTGGTGCATGCTCCCAGTCAAGGCGGGGCGGCCTCCCGCGTCGTCAGGCGGCGGGCGGAACCGGCGTCATCCGCTCGGATGACCGAGCCGCGCGTCGAGCAGCGCCGCCATGAGGTCGGGCCGCTGGAGCGGCAGCCCGTGGCCGACGCCCTCGATCACGCGCAGCTCGCTCGAGGGGCGCGCCTCGTGCAGGACCTCGGCGGAGCGGCGCATGAGCGAGCGCTCGCGCGCGCCCACCGCGACGAGGGCGGGTGCCGTGCCCTCGCCCCAGCCCGCGGGCGGCGTGAAGCGCAGGTTCTCCCCCACGCTCGCCACGAGCGTCGCCCGCGTGATGCGGGCGCTGTCGGCGAGGTACTCCGGCACGAGGGCCTCGGGCACGAAGAGCTCCTTCGCCTGCAGGCGCGCGAACCGCTGCCACCTCGCGAGCGGCGCGGCCGCCGCGAGCATGCCGAGCGTGAGGGACGCCATCGCGATCGGCTTCGCCTGCGCGCTCACGACCACCGCATCCGTCACGAGATCCGGCCGCCGGGCTGCGAGCAGCACCGTCAGCTGGGCGCCGAGCGAGAAGCCCACGACGGTCGCGCCGCCGGGCGCGCGCCGCTCGAGCTCGCGCTCGAGCGCGTCGACCGTCTCCGCGTGCGAGCGGTAGTCGGCGGATGCGCTGCGGCCGTGCCCGGGCAGGTCCGGCACGATCGTGCGCACCGGCCGCGCGAGCGCGGCGATCGTGGGCCGCCACATCCAGCCGGAGACGCCGCCGCCGTGGAGGAGCAGCAGCGGCGGGGCGTCGGCGGGGCCGGCTTCGTCGATGTGCACCCTCCGATCCTGCCGCAGACGCTGGACCCCCGTGACGCGAGCGGCTCCGCCGCGCGCTCCGCGACCAGCGGGGTGGGACGACCGTCGCGACCGGCGCTGCGGCGCGGCGTCAGACGTGCTCGCCCGCGAGCCCGTGCTCGTAGGCGAAGACCACGAGCTGCACGCGGTCCCGCAGCCCGAGCTTCTGCAGGATGCGCGAGATGTGCGTCTTCACCGTCGCCTCCGACACGAACTCGCCGCGCGCGATCTCGGTGTTCGAGAGCCCCTTCGCGGCGAGCGCGAAGATCTGGCGCTCGCGATCGGTGAGCTCGGCGAAGGCTTGCGGCACGGTGCGCCGCTGCGCGCCGAAGGCCTTGAAGAGCTCGCGGGTCGCGCTCGCGGCGACGACCTCGTTGCCGGCGTGCACCGTGCGGATCGACGCGAGCACGAGCTCGGGCTCGGCGTCCTTGAGGACGAAGCCGGATGCGCCGGCCCGGATCGCGCGCGCGGCGGCCTCGTCGAGGTCGAAGGTCGTGAGCACGACGACGCGCGTCGCCGGCCGCGCCTGCACGATGCGCGCCGTCGCCGAGATGCCGTCGAGCACGGGCATGCGCACGTCCATCAGCACGACGTCCGGCTCCTGCTCGGCCGCGACGCGCACCGCTTGCGCCCCGTCGGCGGCCTCGCCCACGCACACCATGTCGGGCTGCGATGCGACGAGCATGCGGATCCCGCCTCGGAACAGCGCCTGGTCGTCGACGATCAGCACCCGGATCATGCGGCTCCTCTCCTGCCGGCCCTCACGTGAGCCCCGCAGGGAACGATGCTCGCACGCGGAACCAGCCGTCCTCGATGCCGGTCCACGCGTCGCCGCCGGCGAGCCGCGCGCGCTCGTGCATGCCGCGCACCCCGTGACCGGCGGCCCCCGGCTGCGCGAGCACCCGGTTGTGCACGTCGACGACGACGCCGCCGTGGCCGTCGGGCAGGGTGACGGCGCGCAGCCGCACGTGGACGGGCTGGCTCCGGTCGCCGTGGCGCAGCGCGTTCGTGAGCGCCTCCTGCAGGATGCGGTACGCGGCGATGTCCGCGGTGCGCGGCAGCGGCGCCGGCCGCCCGAGGTGCTGGACGCGGACGTCGAGGCCGCTGCCCCGCATCCGCTCGACGAGCGCGTCGGCGACGTCGAGGGAGGCGACGGGATCGGGCGCCTCGCGGTGCCGCAGCTGGGCGAGCAGGAGGCGCACGTCGCCGAGCGCCTCCTTCGCGGTGCCGGCGATCGTCTCGAGAGAGGCGTCCTTCGCGGCGGGATCGGGCGTGTAGCGCGCGCCGTTCGCCTGCGCGATGACGACGGCGAGCGAGTGCGCGACGACGTCGTGCATGTCGCGCGCGAGCGCGGCGCGCTCCTCCTCCTGGTCGGCGCGGCGCAGCGACACCTGCGCGACCTCGGTGGCCGCAGTGCTCCGCGCGACCGCGGCGGCACCCCAGCCGGTGAGGATCGCGAGGCTGAACAGCAGCATCGGCGGGAACCAGAGGAACGACATCGCCTGCACGAGGCCCCAGCCGGTCTGCACGCCGTCGATCGAGGTGACCGCCATGAGCCAGTAGCCGGCGAGCAGCGAGGCGACGAACGCGATGCCGAGGCCCGCGAGCCTGCCGGGCCAGCGGCTGAAGCGCCCGATCGAGTACAGCACGATCAGCACGCCGAACCAGACGGGGAACAGCCACGCCTGCACCGCGACGTGCAGCCCCGCCAGCAGGGTGAGCCCCGCGAGCGCGAGGACTGGGCGCGTGCGGCGGATGAGGATCGCCCCGGCGAGCGCGGCGGTCACGACGATCGCGAGCAGCCACGTCGGCCCCGTGTCGGTGATCAGGACCATGAGCAGGAGCGTCGGCACCGCGAGGAGCCCGAGGGACACCGCGGCGAGGATGCCGTCGGCGCGCACGGTCTCCCGGTCGATCCATGGGCGCCGCTCGCGCGCCGTCGAAGGCGGCTCGACGGGGGCGACGGCGGGGGCGGACATGGATCTCAGGCTATTGCGGCGGGGGTTCCGTCGGCGGCGCTCCCGCCCGGAATCATCCGCTCGGTGGAGGGGTCTCGTGACGCGTGCGGCCGGGGGCCGCGCGCTCCTCGACCGGCGAGCAGCCGGACGGACGGGTCTCGTGACGCGTGCGGCCGGGGGCTGCACACGCGCCCGACCAGCGGGACGGCTGGGTCTCGTGACGCGTGCGGCCGGAGGCCGCGCGCTCCTCGACCTTGAGCGCTCCGGCCGCAACGCCGCTCTGCGGCATTGCGGCCTGCGCGCTCAAAACCCGAAGCGGCCCAGCTGCTTGGGGTCGCCCTGCCACTCCTTCGCGACCTTCACCCGCAGGTCGAGGTGCACCCGGGTGCCGAGCATCCGCTCGATCTCGGCTCGCGCATCCGCCCCCACCTGCTTGAGCCGCGAGCCGCCCTTGCCGATGATGATGCCCTTCTGGCTGTCGCGCTCCACCCAGAGGTTGGCGTACACGTCGGTGAGGTCGCGACCCTCGCGCTCGGCGATGTCGTCGACCGTCACCATGATCGAGTGCGGCAGCTCGTCGCGCACGCCCTCGAGCGCCGCCTCGCGGATGAGCTCGGCGACGCGCACGTGCAGCGGCTCCTCGGTCGTCGTCGCGGTCTCGTACAACGGCGGACCCTCGGGCAGCAGCGGCACGATCGCATCGAGCAGCACGTCGAGCTGCTCCCCCGCGACCGACGACAGCGGCACGACGGCATCCCACTCCCGCAGCTCGGAGACGGCGAGCAGCTGCGCCGCGACGCGCTCCTTCGAGGCCGCGTCGGTCTTCGTCACGACCGCGATCTTGTGGGCGCGCGGGAAGCCGCCCAGCTGCTGGTCGATGTAGCGGTCGCCCGGGCCGATCGGCTCGTCGGCGGGGATGCACAGGCAGATGACGTCGACGTCGCCGAGCGTCGTCTGCACGACGGCGTTCAGCCGCTTGCCGAGCAGCGTGCGCGGCTTGTGCATGCCGGGGGTGTCGACGATCACGATCTGCGCGTCGTCGCGGTGGACGACCCCGCGGATCGCGTGGCGCGTCGTCTGCGGCTTCGACGACGTGATCGCGATCTTCTCGCCGACGAGCGCGTTCATGAGCGTCGACTTGCCGGCGTTCGGCCTGCCGACGAACGTGATGAACCCGCTGCGATGCGTCTGCTCGGTCATGCTGCCCCCTCGGTGCCGGGCTCGGCGGGCTGCTCGACGAGCCGCACCGCCATCTCGCCCGTGCTGCGTCCGCGCCCGTCGAGCGAGCGCACCTCGATCCGCAGGCCGCGCGTCGTGACCACGTCGCCGACCTCGACGATGCGGCCGAGCTCCTTCTGCATGAGGCCGCCGACGGTGTCGACGTCCTCGTCCTCGAGGTCGAGGCCGAAGAGGTCGCCGAGCTCGTCGATCTGCAGCCGGGCAGACACGTGCCAGACGCCGTCGCCGGCGTCGACCGTCTCGGCGCGGCCGCGGTCGTGCTCGTCGTGGATCTCGCCGACGAGCTCCTCCACGAGGTCCTCGAGGGTCACGAGCCCCGCGATCCCGCCGTACTCGTCGACGACCATCGCCACGTGCATCCGCTCGGCCTGCATGAGCGCGAGCGTGTCGTCGGCGTTCTTCGACTCGGGCACGAGCAGCGCGGGGCGCGCGAGGTCGGCCGCGGTCTCGGATGCGTCGGGCCGCCACGTGCGGCTGCGCACGACGTCGCGCAGGTACAGGATGCCGTCGATCTCGTCGGTCGACTCCCCCACGACCGGCATGCGCGAGAGGCCGTTGTCGAGGAACTGCCGCAGCGCATCCGCCGCCGTCACGTCGCGCTCGACGACGATCATGTCGGGCCGCGGCACCATGACCTCGCGCACGAGCGTCGCGTTGAACTCGAAGATCGAGTGGATGAGCTCGCGGTCGTCGTCCTCGAGCACCGCCGACTCCGCGGCGGCGTCGACCATCGAGAGCAGCTGCTGCTCGGTCGCGAACGCCGTCTCGCGCTGGCGGCCCGGCGTCACCTTGTCGCCGACGGTCACGACGAGCGAGGCGACGGGGCCGGTGAGCACGCGCCAGAAGCGGATGAAGCCGGCGGATGCGCGCAGCAGCCCGACCGCGTGGGCGCGGCCCACGGCGCGCGGGCTCGATCCCACGAGCACGAACGAGATGAGGATCATGGCGCCGCCCGCGACGAGCAGCGTGATCCACCACTCCACGACGAGCGAGTCGACCGCGAGCGTGATGAGCACCGCCGCGATCGTCTCGCACATGATGCGGCCGAACTGGAGCGTCATGATGTGGCTCGGCAGGTCGTCGGCGATCGAGAGCATGGCGCGCTCGCGGCGCGAGGTCTTCGCGGCCGCCTGCAGCTCGGCGCGCGAGACGACGCCGAGCGCGGCGTCGCACGCGGCGAGCCAGGCGCCGAAGGCCACGAGCAGCGCGGCGACGACGAAGAGGACGATCTCGAACATCAGGGGGCGCGGCCCGGGGTGGAGGAGTCGTGCTCCTCGAACGCCTCGAGCAGGCGATCCTGCAGCGCGAACATCTCGTCGCGGTCGTGCGGCTCGGCGTGGTCGAAGCCGAGCAGGTGCAGCAGCCCGTGCGTCGTCAGCAGCCGCAGCTCGGTCATGAGGCTGTGGCCGGCCTCGCGGGCCTGCTCCTGGGCGACCTCGGGGCACAGCACGATGTCGCCGAGGAGCCCCGGCGGCGTGGGCTGATCGTGCGAGCCGGGCCGCAGCTCGTCCATCGGGAACGAGAGCACGTCGGTGGGGCCGGGCTCGTCCATCCACTGCACGTGCAGCTGCTCGATCGTGGGCACGTCGACGAGCACGACCGAGACCTCGGCGTCGGGATGCACGAAGAGCCGCTCGAGGTCGAACGCGACGAGCCGCAGCAGCTGGGCCTCGTCGACCTCGGCGCCGGATTCGTTGAGCAGGTCGATCGCCATCAGCGCCTCCCGCGGTGCTGCTGCTGCGGACGCCGCGCCTCGCGCGCCATCTGCCGCTGGTCGTGCTCGGTGTACGCGTCGACGATCGCACCGACGAGCGTGTGCCGCACGACGTCGGCGCTCGTGAGGTGCGAGAAGTGGATGTCGTCGATGCGGCGCAGCACGTGCTGCGCGACCTGCAGCCCGGAGGTGCCGGCGGGCAGGTCGACCTGGGTCGCGTCGCCGGTGACGACCATCTTCGAGCCGAAGCCGAGCCGGGTGAGGAACATCTTCATCTGCTCGGGCGTCGTGTTCTGCGCCTCGTCGAGCACGATGAACGAGTCGTTGAGCGTGCGGCCGCGCATGTACGCGAGCGGCGCGACCTCGACGACGCCGGTCGCGAGCAGCTTCGGCAGCAGCTCGGGATCCATCATCTCGTTGAGCGCGTCGTAGAGCGGCCGCAGGTAGGGGTCGATCTTGTCGGTGAGCGTGCCGGGCAGGAAGCCCAGCCGCTCCCCCGCCTCGACCGCGGGCCGCGTGAGGATGATCCGGTTGACCTCCTTGCGGTGCAGCGCCTGCACGGCCTTCGCCATCGCGAGGTAGGTCTTGCCGGTGCCGGCCGGGCCGATGCCGAACACGATCGTGTGGTCCTCGATCGCCTCGACGTAGGCGCGCTGGCCCTCGGTCTTCGCGCGGATCGACTTGCCCTTCGAGGTGAGGATCACCTCGCCGATCGCGTCGGCGAGGCTGCGGCTCGAGTCCTGCCGGAGGATGCGGGAGCCCTCGCCCACCTCGGTCTGGCTCAGGTGCGTTCCCTGCCGCACGAGGTCGACGAGCTCGCGCACGAGCCGTCCCGCGACGCGCACGTCCTCCTCGGGGCCACTGAGGCTCACGAGGTTGCCGCGCACCGCGACGGTCACATCGGGGTGCTCGTGCTCGAGCCGCGTGAGCAGTCGGTCCTGCGGCCCGAGCAGCCGCACCATCTCGATGCCGTCGATCTCGATCGACTCGGTGGCGGTGGACCGGGTGGACTCGGTGGACTCAGGCAAGCGAACCCTCTCCCAGCGATCCCGCGAGCACATGCGCGTGCACGTGGAAGACCGTCTGCCCGGCGAGCTCGCCGGTGTTGAACACGAGGCGGAAGTCGCCCTCGGCGCGCTCCCGCGCGATCGCCCGCGCCACCTGCACCATCTCGGCCAGCAGGTCGGGGTCGCCGGCGGCGAGCTCGACCACGTCGCGGTACTGCGCCGTCTTCGGCGTCACCACGACGTGCATGGGTGCCTGCGGCTTGATGTCGGTGAACGCGATGAGGCGGTCGTTCTCGAGCACGATCTCCGCCGGGATCTCGCGCGCGATGATCTTCTCGAACACGGTGGGCTCAGCCATGCCGTCAGCCTACCTTCGCGCTGCTCACCAGCGGCCGAGCAGCATCGAGAGGCCCGCGATGCCCGCGAGCCCGGCTGTCGAGGTGCGCAGCACGTGGTCGCCCATCCGGGCCGGCACCGCGCCCGCCGCCTCGAGCGCCTCGAGCTCGCCCGGCTCGATCCCGCCCTCGGGCCCCACGACGAGCAGCACGTCGCGCTCGAGCGGCACCTGCGGCAGCGCGACGGATGCGGTGGGCTCGAGCACGACGAGCTGCCACTCGTCCGCGAGACGCGCGAGCCCCGCGGTGTCGACGACCGCGCCCACGCCGGGCAGGTGCGGGCGGATCGCCTGCTTGCCCGCCTCGCGCACGATCTTCCGCCAGCGCTCGAGCGCCTTCTCGCCCCGGTCGCCCTTCCACTGCACGACGCTGCGGCGCGCCTGCCACGGCACGATCGCGTCGACCCCCAGCTCGGTCGCCGCCTGCACGGCGAGCTCGGCGCGGTCGCCCTTCGCGAGCGCCTGCGCGAGGCCGATGCGCGGCACGGGCGCCGGGACGCGCTCGACGCGCTGCAGCACGACGTCGACCCCGTCGCGCTCGGCGCGGTCGATGACGCCCTCGGCGAGCGTGCCCTCACCGTCGCTCACGAGCACCCGCTCGCCGCGGCGCATCCGGGAGACGACGGCGGCGTGGTGCGCCTCCTCGCCGGTGAGCGTCACGACGTCGCCCGCTGCGGCGCCGGCGAGCGCGTCGTGCCAGTAGCAGTGCGCCATCAGAGCCGGAAGCGGTCGCGCATCTTGGCGAACAGGCCCTGCCGGTAGTGCGCGAGCTGCGGCGCGGGCGCCTTCGTGCGGTCGCGCAGCTCGCGCAGCAGCTCCTCGGTGCGGCGGTCGACCTTCTGCGGCGTCACGACCTGCACGCCGAGCTTGAGGTCGCCGCGGCCGGCGCCGCGCAGCCGGGTGACGCCGCGGTCGCCGATCGTGATGACGTCGCCCGACTGCGTGCCGGCGCGCACCTCGACCTCGACGGGCCCGTCGATGCCCTCGACCGTGGTGCGGGCGCCGAGCGCCGCATCCGGCATCGACACCTCGAGGGTGCCGAGCAGGTCGTCGCCGTCGCGGCTGAAGACGTCGTGGTGGCGCACGTTGATCTCGAGGTAGAGCGTGCCGGCGGGGCCGCCGCCCTCGCCCACCTCGCCCTGACCGGGCAGCTGGATGCGCAGCCCCGTGTCGACGCCCGCGGGGATGTCGACCGGGATCGTGCGCTCGGCGCGCACGCGGCCGTGGCCGGCGCACGTGTGGCACGGCTGCGGGATGACGGTGCCGTACCCCTGGCAGACGCCGCAGGGCTGGCTCGTGACGACGTTGCCGAGCAGCGAGCGCACCTGGCGCTGGACGTGCCCGGAGCCGCCGCACTGCAGGCAGCGCTCGGGGCTGGTGCCGGGCGCGGTCGCGGCGCCCTCGCACGTCTCGCACAGCACGGCGGTCTGCACGCGCAGCTCGCGGTGCACGCCGAAGACGACGTCGGCGAGGTCGAGGTCGACGCGCAGCAGGCTGTCCTGCCCCGGCTGTCGCCGCGAGCGAGGGCCGCTCGAGCGGCCGCCGCCGAAGAACTGCTCGAAGATGTCGCCGAAGCCGAACGAGCCGGCGCCGCCCATGCCGGGCATCGGGCCGCGGTCGTACTCCGCGCGCGACTGCGGGTCGCCGAGCACGTCGTAGGCGTGCGTGACGTCCTTGAACCGCTCCGCCGCGTCCTCGCTGGGGTTCACGTCGGGGTGCAGCTCGCGGGCGAGCCTGCGGTACGCCTTCTTGATCTCGTCCTGGGCGGCGTCGCGGGCGACGCCGAGGGTCTCGTAGTGGTCGGTCACTCAGTCCTCGCTCAGCAGCCGCGTGAGGTAGCGCGCCACTGCGCGCACCGCGGCCATGTTCCCTGCGTAGTCCATCCTGGTGGGGCCCAGCACGCCCACGTGGCCCTCGATGCCGTCGGTCGAGTACGTCGATGCGACGATCGACGCCTCGCCGAGCGGCCCGTGCAGCTCGCGGCCGATGCGGGTGGCCACGCCGCCGTCGCCGCCCATCTCGGCGAAGAGGCGCAGCAGCGTGACCTGCTCCTCGATCGCGTCGAGCACGGGGGTGACGGTGCCGTGGAAGTCGCGCTCCTCGCGCACCAGGTTCGAGGCGCCCGCCATCACGATGCGGTCGCCGCCGCCCGTCTGCAGCATCTCGCCGAGCGCATGCGCGACGGCGGCGGTCGCGGGGCCGAGCGAGGCGGGGGCGGATGCGGCGGCCTCGGCGAGGCGCTGCTGGGCGTCGGCAGGCGAGCGGTCGCCGATCATCTCGGTGAACGCGCGCCCGAGCGCGCCCGCCTGCTCGGGGTCGATGCGCTGGCCGGCGTCGAGCACCCGCTGCTCGACCCTGCCGGAGTCGAGGATGAGCACCGCGAGCACCCGGCGCTCCGAGACCGCGACGAGCTCGACGCGGCGCACGAGCGCATGCCGCCGGATCGGCACCTGCACGAGCGCGACCTGGTTCGTGAGCTGCGAGAGCAGCCGGGCGGTGCGGTCGAGCACGTCGTCGCGGTCGACCGACTCGTCGAGGAAGCGCGTGATGGCGAGCCGCTGCGCCTGCGTGAGCGGCTGCATGCGCTGCAGGCGGTCGACGAAGACGCGGTAGCCCTTGTCGGTGGGCACGCGGCCGGAGGAGGTGTGGGGAGCGACGATGAGCTCCTCCTCCTCGAGCAGCGCCATGTCGTTGCGAATGGTGGCGGCGGAGACGCCGAAGGCGTGGCGCTCGACGATCGCCTTCGAGCCGACCGGCTCGCGCAGCGCCACGTAGTCCTGCACGATCGCGCGCAGGACCTCGAGGCCACGATCCGAGACCATCGCTCCCCTCCCCGTCTGTGCTGGCACTCTCAACTGCTGACTGCCAATCCTACCGCGACCCGCCGCGGTTCGAAGAGGATCTCCAGGCGATCGCGCGCACAATGGCGGTAGCGGCAGTCGCCTCGGCGGCCCGCGTCGACATCCGAGAAAGGCACGCCATGTCCGATCCCAACGCTCCTCGCCCGGGCGAGCACGATCCTGCCGAGCAGCCGGTCGACGGATTCTCCGTGACCGACGAGCAGCACGCCGCGCCCAGCGCGCCCGCCGCGCCCGGCGTCGGCGAGCCCGCCCAGTCCTTCTCGTCGCCCGCCGCCGGAGCGGGGCCCGAGGCCCCCGGCCAGCCCGCCTTCAGCGAGCCCGCCGATCCCGGCCAGGGCTGGCAGCACGGCCAGCAGCAGCCGGCGCCGGGCAGCGGCGACGCCGTGGACCCGAACGCCCAGGCCGCATCCGGCTACGGCCAGGCGCCCGGCGCACCGCAGACGCCCAGCGCCCCGCAGTACGGCGCCCCGCAGGGCCAGTCGAGCGCGCCGACCTACGGCGCTGGGCAGGACCAGCACCCGTACGGGCAGGGCCAGGCGGGCTACGGACAGGGCCAGGCCGGCTACGGCCAGGGCCAGCAGCCGTACGGCGCCCCGGGCGGCCAGCCGCAGTACGGCGCCCAGTACGGCGCCCCTGGCCAGCCGCAGTACGGCGCTCCCGGTCAGCCGCAGTACGCCGCCGGCGCCCCCATGTCGCCCGTGGACGAGAAGAACGCCGGCATGTGGGGCCACCTCTCCGGCCTGTCGACCATCGTCACGGGCGGCTGGGGCGGCTGGATCGGCCCGCTGATCGTCTTCCTCATCTACAAGGACCGCAGCGCCTTCGCGCGGCAGGAGTCGAAGGAGGCGCTGAACTTCGGCATCTTCATGACGATCCTGGCGATCGGCCTCATCGTTGTCGGCACCATCCTCAGCATCGTCGGCATCGGCTTCATCCTGATGGCGCTCTACTGGGTGCCGGGCCTGCTGCAGGTGATCTTCTCGATCATCGGCGCGATGCGCGTCAACGGCGGCGGCTCGTACCGCTACCCGTTCAACTGGCGGCTCGTGAAGTAGCCGCGCCTCACGGCAGCAGCCGGCGCACGACCGCGTCGGCCAGGAGCCGCCCTCGCAGCGTCGGGACCACCCGGCCGGCGAGGGCGGCTCTGCCGTCCACGAGCTCGTCGGCGACGAGGCCCGCGACCGCGCGGCGCCCCTCGGGCTCGAGCAGCCCGACCGGCAGCCCCTCGGCGATGCGCGACTCGAGCAGCACGCGCTCGACGCGGCGCGTCTCGTCGTCGAGCACCTCGCGCGCGAGCGCCGGCGAGGCGCCGGCCGCGAGCCGGTCGCGGTAGGCGGCCGGATGCTTGACGTTCCACCAGCGCACGCCGCCGACGTGGCTGTGCGCGCCGGGCCCGAAGCCCCACCAGTCGTGGCCGCGCCAGTAGGCGAGGTTGTGCCGGGCGACGCGCCCGTCGCGCGCCCAGTTGGACACCTCGTACCAGGAGTAGCCCGCGGCGCCGAGCGTCGCATCCGCCGCCTCGTACATCGCCGCCTGCAGGTCGTCGTCGGGTGCGGCGAGCTCACCGCGACGGATGCGGCGGGCGAGCGCCGTGCCCTCCTCGACGATGAGCGCGTAGGCGGAGACGTGGTCGGGCGCCATCGCGGCGGCGGCGTCGAGCGAGCGCTGCCAGTCGCCGAGCGACTCCCCCGGCGCGCCGTAGATGAGGTCGACGCTCACCTCGAGCCCCGCGTCGCGGGCCCACTCGACCACCAGCGGCACGCGCTCGGGGTCATGGGTGCGGTCGAGCGCCGCGAGCACGTGCGGCACCGCCGACTGCATGCCGACCGAGACGCGCGTGACGCCGCCGTCGCGGAGCCGCGCGAGCCCGGCGGCGTCGATCGAGTCGGGGTTGGCCTCGACCGTGACCTCCGCACCCTCGGCGAGGCCGAACGCATCCGTCACGCCCTCGAGCATCGCGACGAGGTCGTCCGCGGGCAGCAGCGTCGGGGTGCCGCCGCCGAAGAAGACGGTCCGCATGGGCCGCAGGGGCCCCAGCTCGCCGAGCACGTCGCGGGCGAGCGCGATCTCGCGGGCGACGTCGCCGGGGTAGCCCGCCCGGGTCGCGCCGCGGAGCTCGTCGGCCGTGTACGTGTTGAAGTCGCAGTAGCCGCAGCGCACCGAGCAGAACGGCACGTGGATGTAGGTGCCGAACGGTGCGTCGGCCGCGGTGCCCTCGGGCAGCCGGCCGTCGGCGGGAGCCGCCTCGCCGTCGGGCAGGCGTCCCATCGTCAGCGCACGTCGATCGACCGCAGCACGTTCATATAGCGGTCGTGGTACCTGGCCCGGAGCGCCTTCGCGAACGGCTTGCCGAGCTTCGCGTACCACGCGGCGTTCCGCACGATGGCGCGGAAGTGCAGGAAGACGGTCTCGTCGTCGGCGATCTCGACGGTGAAGCGCTCCTCGCCCGCCTCGGGGTGGCCTTCGAGCGTGCCGAGGATGACCCCGTGGCTGTTGGCCTCCTCCTCGACCGCGATGACGCGCATCGGGCCGTGGAACTGGATGCCGAGCAGGCGCACGCGCTGGTCGACCGAGTCGCCCGGCTGCAGGAAGGGCTCGCCGTCGGGGCCGAAGTCCTGCTGCGGCTCGATGCTCGCCGCGCGGGTCGCCTCGTCGCCGTCGAAGCCGACCGGGCGGTAGACGGTGCCCTCCTCGGTGCCGACGACGTCGACCTCGATGCCGGCGAGCCGCTGCACCTTCCAGGTGCGCAGCGCCGCGACAGCGGCGTCGTAGCGGGGCCGGCCGTGGCCGATGCGGCTGCGCAGCTGCACGACCTCGAAGCCCTTCGGCGGGTACCGGTGGAAGTCGAAGTGGGCGGTGGCCCCGACGGAGCCGTAGTTCGTGGCGCGCTCGCGGATGGGCTTCATCGTGCTGCCTACTTCGCTTCCTTCTTCGTCTCGCCGCTCGAGAGCGCGGCGATGAACGCCTCCTGGGGCACTTCCACGCGGCCGACCATCTTCATGCGCTTCTTGCCCTCCTTCTGCTTCTCGAGCAGCTTGCGCTTGCGGGTGATGTCGCCGCCGTAGCACTTGGCGAGCACGTCCTTGCGGATCGCGCGGATGGTCTCGCGGGCGATGATGCGGGCGCCGACGGCGGCCTGGATCGGCACCTCGAACTGCTGCCGCGGGATGAGCTCGCGCAGCTTCCCGGCCATGAGCACGCCGTAGGCGTAGGCCTTGTCGCGGTGCACGATCGCGCTGAACGCATCCACCTGCTCGCCCTGCAGCAGGATGTCGACCTTGACGAGGTCGCCCTCCTCCTCGCCGTCGAGCTCGTAGTCGAGGGATGCGTAGCCCTGCGTCTTCGACTTCAGCTGGTCGAAGAAGTCGAAGACGATCTCGCCGAGCGGCAGCCGGTAGCGCAGCTCGACGCGGTCCTCCGAGAGGTACTCCATGCCACCGAGCGTGCCGCGGCGCGACTGGCACAGCTCCATGATCGCGCCGACGTAGTCCTTGGGCGCGAGGATCGTCGCGCGCACCATCGGCTCGACGACCGAGTGGATCTTGCCCTCGGGGAACTCGCTCGGGTTCGTGACGGTGTGGACCTTGCGGTCCTCGGTCTCCACCTCGTAGACGACGCTCGGCGCCGTCGCGATGAGGTCGAGGTTGAACTCGCGGCGGAGGCGCTCGGTGATGATCTCGAGGTGCAGGAGGCCGAGGAACCCGCAGCGGAAGCCGAAGCCGAGCGCGACCGAGGTCTCGGGCTCGTAGACGAGCGCCGCATCCGAGAGCTTGAGCTTGTCGAGCGCCTCGCGCAGCACCGGGTAGTCGCTGCCGTCGATCGGGTACAGCCCCGAGAACACCATCGGCTTCGGGTCGGCGTAGCCCTTGAGGGGCTGCTCGGCAGGCGTGCGGAACGAGGTGACGGTGTCGCCGACCTTCGACTGGCGCACGTCCTTGACGCCCGTGATGAGGTAGCCGACCTCGCCGGCGCCGAGGCCCTGGGACGGGCGCGGCTCGGGGCTCGAGACGCCGATCTCGAGCAGCTCGTGGCGGGCGCCGGTCGACATCATCTGGATCTGCTCGCGCGGCGCGAGCCGCCCGTCGACCATGCGCACGTAGGTGACGACGCCGCGGTAGGCGTCGTACACGGAGTCGAAGATCATCGCGCGCGCCGGGCCGTCGACGTCGCCGACGGGCGCGGGGATGGTCTGCACCACGCGGTCGAGCAGCGCCTCGACGCCCTCGCCGGTCTTGCCGCTCACGCGCAGCACGTCTGCCGGGTCGCCGCCGATGAGGCCCGCGATCTCGGCCGCGTACTTCTCCGGGTCGGCGGCCGGCAGGTCGATCTTGTTGAGCACGGGGATGATCTCGAGGTCGTTCTCCATCGCCAGGTAGAGGTTGGCGAGGGTCTGCGCCTCGATGCCCTGCGCCGCGTCGACGAGCAGGATCGCGCCCTCGCACGCGGCGAGCGAGCGGCTCACCTCGTAGGTGAAGTCGACGTGCCCGGGGGTGTCGATCATGTTGAGCGCGTACGGCTCGCCGTCGACGGCCCACGGCATGCGCACGGCCTGCGACTTGATCGTGATGCCGCGCTCGCGCTCGATGTCCATGCGGTCGAGGTACTGCGCGCGCATCGAGCGGTCGTCGACGACGCCGGTGAGCTGCAGCATCCGGTCGGCGAGGGTCGACTTGCCGTGGTCGATGTGCGCGATGATGCAGAAGTTGCGGATCTGCGCCGGATCGGTCGCGGCGGGCTCGAGGGCCTTGGTCGCTCGGGGGCTCACGGGTCCTTCTCGGGTGGGCTTCGGGCGCCGCCGGAACGGACGGCGCGGAATGCTCCATTCTTCCACAGCGGATGCGGTCGCTCGCGTTGCGAGCACCGGACGCGCGCTGGTAGCATCATTCGTTGGCTTCCCCTGCTTCTGCGCGCCCGTCGCGCGAGGCCGGGATGCGGCGGGCTCTGCAGGAGCGCAAGCCGCCGCCGCCCACGCTTCCCAACCAGGACAGGACACCATGGCGAACATCAAGTCGCAGATCAAGCGCATTCTGACCAACCAGAAGGCGACCGACCGCAACCGCGCCCTCAAGAGCGAGCTCCGCACCGCTGTGCGCGAGGCCCGCAAGGCCATCGCCGCCGGCGACAAGGCCGTCGCGCAGGAGAAGGTCGCTGTCGCGTCGCGCAAGCTCGACAAGGCCGTCTCGAAGGGCGTCATCCACCGCAACCAGGCGGCGAACCGCAAGTCGGCCATCGCCAAGCAGGTCGCCGCGCTCTGAGCTGAGCAGCTTCGCGAAGAGGGGTCCCCGAGGGGGCCCCTCTTCTGCGTCTGCGCGCGCCCGCCCCGGCGACGCCGGCGGCTCAGGCCGCGGCGCGCGAGGCGAGCTGGCGCACGAGGCGCTCGACCGCGTGCTGTGGGTCGCGCTCCGCCCCCTTGACGGCGTGGTCGGCGTGCGCGATCGCCTCGATCGCATCGCAGAGGCTGGCGTCGGTGAACCCGCGCAGGTCGCGGCGCGCGTTGTTCAGCTGCCAGTCCTGCATGCCCAGCTGGCGCGCGACCTGCGCTCCCCCGCCGCTCACGCCCGAGACCTTCGCGAGCTGCCGGTACCGCATCGCGAACGCGGCGACGATCGGCACCGGGTCGGCGCCCGTCGCGATCGCCTGCCGCAGCGTCACGAGCGCCTTCGCCACGTCGCCCGCGACCACCGCGTCGACCACCGCGAACGCGGTCGTCTCCACCCGGCCGGCGTAGTACGTGCGCACGACCTGCTCGGTCACCGGCCCCTCGGTGTCGAGCGCCACCTGCCGGACGGCGTTCGCGAGCTCGGCGATGTCGGAGTGGAAGGCGTCGACGAGCGCGGCGATCGCGCCGGGCGTCGCCTCGCGCTCGAGCAGCCGCAGCTCGTTGCGGGCGAAGGGCACCATGTCGCCGCGTCCGAGCGGCTGGCACACGACCTCGATCGCACCGGGGTGCGAGCGGATCGCGTCGAGCAGCTTCTTGCCGCGCACCGTCGAGCCGTCGTGCCGGATGACGAGGGTCGTGCCGTCGACGGGCGCCTGCAGGTAGCGGAGCGCGTCGGCGATGAACGCATCCGTCGCCTTCACGCCGTTCGAGACCCGCACGAGGCGGGGCTCGTCGAAGAGCGACGGGCTCGCGATCAGCTCGAGCGCGCCGTCGGTGTACTGCCCGGCGTCGAGGTCGCTGACCTCGAGCTCCGGGTCCTCCATGAGGAGCAGCGACTTGAGGCGCTGCAGCGCGCGGTCGGCGAGGAACGACTCCTTGCCGAACACGAGCACGACGGGTGCCGGCGACACCTGCTCCCAGCCGATCTTGGGGATGCCCTGCGCCATGCGCCCCAGCCTACGGGAGCCCGCCCACGGGGACGTCCGGCCGAGACGCCGCGTCCGAGAAGTACTTCATCCACCTCGCGTGGTAACCGAGCGAGGAATGCCGGACGCCGTGCTCTTCCCCCGCTGCGACGACACCTGGGTAGACAGCGGTGAGACCGTCCCAGGCTGCGTCGTGGTTCCCGATCACGACCGGCGGAAGTGCGCTCCTCGCCGTACTGGACTTGCGTGTATTGCACGTCGTGTGCAGGGTCGTCAGGTTGCTCGGTTCGTTCGTGCCGCCGCTGCTGTGAGCGATCACATGATCGGCCTCTGGAGCCAGCGCCCAGAACGCGGGATGGATCTTGCCTCTCGCGAAGTTGGGGTGATACGAGAACAACTCCGGGAAGACGTCGCTGATCGCGACGAGGACACATCGCGGCACAGCGCGGCCGCCGCAGTAGGTGCAGCGGAACGAATCCTTCGCAAACACTTCGGCCTTGACCCGATCGGCCACCGAGCGTCCCAGGCGCTTCGGCACGCCCGCGACCGGCGAAGCATAGAGGCGCAGAGAGCCGACCCAGCGCTCCCCAGCGATCGGCTGCAGTTGGGCTTCTGCTGCGATGAAGTCGCGATCTGCGAGTCTCGATGCGACCCCCGCCAGTACCGTCGCGTAGCGCTCGGTCGCAGTTGCGCTCAACTCAAGCACTTCGGTCATGGATCCCCTCCCGCCCTCAAGCTACGGCCCGCCGCCGACGCGCTCTGACCAGACACGCACCCCGCCGGAATCGACCGCGAGCGCGACCGTGCCGAGCTCGTCGGTGCGCAGCGGCATCCCGCCGCTCTCCTGCACGAGCCGGAGGGCCGCATCCGTCGGGTGCCCGTAGTCGTTCTCGCCCACGCCGACGAGCCCCGCGACAGCCCCGATGCGGCGGTAGAGCGCGGGCAGCTGGTCGGCGGAGCCGTGGTGCGACACGACGACGACGCTCGCCGCGGAGCCGCCGGCGCGCAGCAGCCGCGACTGCGACTCGGCGCCGAGGTCGCCGAGCACGACGAGCTCGAGGCCAGCGCCGGGCAGGTCGATCGCGACGGCGACGCTCGCGTCGTTGCCCGGTTCGAGCTCGCCGATCGGCCAGAGCGCCTCGACGCGCACCTCGCCCACCTGCCACGCGTCGCCTCGGCGCGCCTCGTGCGCGGCGGCTCCGCCGGCGGCGAGCTCGTCGACCACCGGCAGCGCCCGCTCGTCCGTCGGCCCGTGCACGACGAGCGCGGTGCGGCCCACGAGCGCCGGCGCGCCGCCGGAGTGGTCGCGGTCGAAGTGCGTGAGCACGAGCAGGTCGACGCGCTGGACGCCGAGCAGGCGGAGGCAGCCCTCGATGCGCGCCGGGTCCTCGCCGGTGTCGACGAGCACGACCGCGCCGCCGTGGCGCACGAGCGTCGCGCTTCCCTGCCCGACGTCGCACTGCGCGATCCGCCAGTCGGCGAGCGACCCCAGCCGGATGCTCGGCCACGCGGCCCCGAGCCCGACCACCGCGCCGAGCACGAGCGCCCCCGCGACTCCGCGCGCGAGCCGGCCGCGCGCGTGCGCGATCGCGACGAGCGCGAGCATGGCGGATGCGGCGATGACGCCCCAGGGCGCCACCGGCCACGGCACCTGGGCGGCCGGCAGCTGCTGCGCGACCATCGCGACCTGCGCGATCCACGCGGCGGGCAGCCACGCGACCCACGCGAGGCCCACCGCCACCGCCGGGGCGAGCGGCGAGGCGAGGCACGCGGCGAGCCCGACGACCGTCACGAGCGGTGCCGCTGGCCCCGCGAGCAGATTCGCGAGCACCGAGACGAGGCTCACCTGCGCGTCGAGCGCGACGAGCACGGGCAGGCACCACAGCTGCGCCGCGACCGGTACGGCGATGAGCGCCGCGATGGGCGTGGGGAGCCACCGCGCGAGCACCCGCGTGATCGGCCGCCCGTGCACGATGAGCCCGCACGTCGCGAGCGCCGACAGCGCGAAGCCCGCGCTCGTCGCGAGATGGGGCTGCACCGCGAGCACGACCAGCACCGCGAGCGACAGCAGCGCGACCGCCCCGGCCCGCCGGCCCGTCGCGATGCCGAGCAGCCCGATCGACGCCATCGCGCCCGCGCGGACGACGGACGGCTCGGGGGTCACGAGCACCACGAACGCCGCGAGCGATGCGAGCGCCACACCGATGCGCACGCCCCGGCGCGCGCCGAGCGACGAGGCGGCGAGGAAGGCGGCGCCGACCACGATGACGCAGTTGGCGCCAGACACTGCGGTGAGGTGCGACAGCCCGGTGTCGAGCATCGCCTGCCGCAGCTGCGGGCTCACCCGGCGCTCGTCGCCGATCGCGAGGCCGGGCAGCAGCTCGCCGCCGACGCCCGGGAGCCGGGCCGAGGCCTGCAGCAGTCCGTCGCGCAGCGGCGCCGCCCACGCCGCCCACGCCGCGGGCTCAGCGGTCTCGAGGCGGTCGCACGTCAGGAGCCACCGGGTGCCGTCGAGCCAGGCATCGCACGCGCCCGTGGCCGTGCCACCGATCGTGAGCGCCGCATCCGCTGCCCGCAACAGCATGGCGCTGCGCAGGGTCGGCGCGTCGTCGCAGCCGGTGACGACCACCTCGGTGGGCGCCGCCTGACCGAGCAGCAGGAGGTCGAGCGAGTCGCACGCGTCGAGCCCGCTGCCCGCGACGACGTCGGCGCCGACGAGCAGCGGGCACGCGAGAGCGGCGCCGACCGCCACCGTGCGCACCGCGGCGGCCGCGCGCGGGGCGAGCGCGCCGGCGTCGGCACCCGTCGCGCGGCGCGCGATGCCGTGGGCGGCGAGCAGCGCGAGCACCGCGACCGCTGCGGCGACTACGGCGGCGATCCCCGGCGCACCGGTGTGCGGGCTCACGGCCGCGAGCGCCGCCCAGGCGATCGCGACGGGAAGCGCGAGCCGCACGTCGCGCATCAGGCCCTCACGATCGCTCGCCGGTCGCAGCGGCGCGCTCCCCAGCGGAGCCGGTCACAGCGTCACGAGCGGGGTCAGGGTCGCGAGCAGCGCCGGCCCGATGCCGGGCACGTCGTCGAGCTGCGCGAGATCGGTGAAGGGTCCGTGCTCGTCGCGATGCGCGATGATCGCGCCCGCGAGCGACGGGCCGACCCGCGGGAGCGTCTCGAGCGTCGCCTGATCGGCGCGGTTGAGCGAGACGAGCCCGCCCATGCCCGTGCCCGCACCGGCGCCGCCGGGCGCCGCTTCGGCAGCCGCCGCCTGCTCCTCCTCGGTCGGCACGAGCAGCTGCTCGCCGTCCACGAGCGCCCGCGCGAGGTTGAGCGCGCCGGGGGCCGCCGCATCCGTCGTGCCCCCGGCGCGGGCGAGCGCGTCGAGCACGCGCGAGCCCTGCGCGAGCCGGTAGACGCCCGGCTCCGCGACGGCGCCCTGCACGTCGACGACCAGCCCGGAGGCAGCGGTCGCCACCGGCGTGGGCAGCACGGCGGCGGGCTGCGCGTCGGCGACCATGCGCTGCGCGACGCCGCCCGCGACGGCACCGAGCACGAGCAGCACGGCGGCGCCCGCGCCGAGCCGCCAGCGCGCATCCGTCCCGGCCATGGCAGGCACGGTAGGGCGGATGCGCGGGGGCGCGCGGGACGGGTGGGCGGGGCTGTGGAACGGCAGCGGTCTCGTGACGCGGGCGGGCTCACGCCCGCGCGCTCCTCGACCTGCGGAGAGCGCCCGCGCTCCTCCACCTGCGGAGGGAACGGCGGCGGTCTCGAGAGGCGTGCCGGCTCACGCCCGCGCGCTTTTCGACCTGCGGAGGGAACTGCGCGGTGGCGCTAGCTGTGATGTCCGGGGACGTTGTTTCGTGACACGGGCCTGATCTGCGGATAGGCGAAGGCCTCCGGTAGTGGAGTGGAGCTGTCTAGTTCACCGCTCCACACACCAGGAGGCCTTCGTGTCCCACGCTAACGCTGCGCTGACCCCGCGCGCTCGTCTTCGGCTGGCGAGGCTGATCGTCGACGACGGCTGGAGCGCCGTGACGGCGGCGAAGCTGTTCATGGTCTCGACCCCGACGGCGCGCAAGTGGGCGAAGCGGTTCCGGGAGGAGGGCGAGGCCGGCATGCAGGACCGCTCCAGCCGTCCCGCTCGCAGCCCGGCCCGGACGCCGGACGAGGCCGTGCGGTCGATCGTGATGCTGCGCTGGCGGCACCGGCTCGGCCCGGTGCAGATCGCCGGCCGGCTGGGGATGGCCGCCTCGACCGTCCACGCGGTGCTGGTGCGCTCCCGCCTGAACCGGCTCTCCACGATCGACCGGGTCACCGGGGAGCCGATCCGCCGGTATGAGCACCCCCACCCGGGTTCGCTGATTCACGTGGACGTGACGAAGTTCGGCAACATCCCCGACGGCGGCGGCTGGCGCTACGTCGGCAAGCAGCAAGGCGACCGCAACCGCTCCGCCACCGTCGAGCGCACCGGGACCCCGCGCAGCAAGCACCGCGGCCCCTTGCTCGGCCACGCGTTCGTCCACACGGTCATCGATGACCACTCCCGAGTCGCCTACGCGGAGATCTGCTCCGACGAGCGCGCGGACACCGCGATCGGCGTCCTCGAACGCGCCGTCGACTGGTTCGCCGACCGCGGCGTCACCGTCGAGCGCGTCCTCTCCGACAACGGCTCCGCCTACCGCTCACACGCCTGGCGCGACGCCTGCACCAGCCTCGGCATCGTCCACAAACGCACCCGGCCCTACCGTCCGCAGACGAACGGGAAGATCGAACGCTTCCACCGCACCCTCGCCGACGGCTGGGCCTACGCCCGACGCTACGAATCAGAGACCGAGCGCCGAGCGCAACTGCCCGGCTGGCTGTACTTCTACAATCACCATCGAGCACACTCCGCCATCGGCGGCACGCCCATCAGCAGACTGAACAACCTGCCTGGACATCACAGCTAGCCGATCACGAAGTTCACGAGCTTCGGCGCCCGCACGATCGCCTTCCGGATGTCGGCGTCGCCGATCGCCCGCTCGACGCCCGGCAGCGCTCGCGCGATCGTCTCGAGGTCGGCGTCGTTGACGTCGGCCGGCACGTCGACGCGGTCGCGCACCTTGCCGTTGACCTGCACGACAGCCGTCACGGTCTGCTCGACCAGCAGCGAGCGGTCAGCCTCGCGCCAGCCCGCGTTCGCGACCGACGGCTCGTGGCCGAGGTTCGCCCACATGTCCTCCGCCGTGTAGGGCGCGAAGAGCGAGAGCCCGAGGGCGATCGTCTCGACCGCCTCGCGCACCGCGGGGTCGCCGGCGCCGGGGCCGGAGTCGACCGCCTTGCGCGTGGCGTTCGTGAGCTCCATGAGTCGAGCCACGACGACGTTGAACTTCAGGCCCTCGACGAGACCCGGCGCATCCGCGAGGAACCGGTGGGTCTCGCGCCGCAGCGCCCGGTCGCCGGGCTTGGGGTCGCTGCCGGGCTTCGCGAGCGCCTCGCGCGAGAGGCGCCACGCACGCGCGAGGAACTTCTGCGCACCGGTCGGCGAGACGTCCTTCCAGTCGATGTCGTCCTCGGGCGGTCCGGCGAACGACATCGTGAGGCGCACGGCGTCGACGCCGAAGCGCTCGAGCTCCTCGGAGAGCGTGACGAGGTTGCCCTTCGACTTCGACATCTTCGCGCCGTCGAGGATGACCATGCCCTGGTTGAGCAGCGACTCGAAGGGCTCGGTGAACGGCACGTGGCCGAGGTCGAAGAGCACCTTGGTGATGAAGCGCGCGTAGAGCAGGTGCAGGATGGCGTGCTCGACGCCGCCGACGTAGCGGTCGACCGGCGCCCAGCGCTCGACCTGCGCTCGGTCGAAGGCCTGCGTGTCGTCGTTCGGCGAGAGGAAGCGCAGGAAGTACCACGACGAGTCGACGAACGTGTCCATCGTGTCGGCGTCGCGCTTCGCGGGGGTGCCGTCGATCGGCGAGGGCACGTTCACCCAGTCCTCGGCGGCGCCGAGCGGGCTCGTGCCCTTCGGCGACAGGTCGAGCCCGGCCGAGTCGGGCAGCGTCACGGGCAGCTGCTCGAACGGCACCGGCACCTCCTGCCCATCGGCGGTGTGCACGATCGGGATGGGCGTGCCCCAGTAGCGCTGGCGGCTCACGAGCCAGTCGCGCAGGCGGTACGACTTCGCGGCGCGGCCGACGCCCTTCGCCTCGAGCAGCTGGATCATGCGGCCGATCGCGTGCTGCTTCGACAAGCCGTCGAGCTCGCGCGAGTTGATCAGGCGCCCGTCGCCCGTGAGTGCCTCGCCGGTCGCCTTCGGGTCGAGCGGCGGCAGCTCGTCGGGCAGCACCGCGTTGCCGTGCTCGTCGAGCGGGATCGCCGGCATGACCCCCGTCACCGCGGCGTTGGTGTCGACGACGACCCTGACCGGCAGGTCGAACTCGCGCGCGAAGTCGAGGTCGCGCTGGTCGTGCGCGGGCACGCCCATGACGGCGCCGTGCCCGTAGTCGGCGAGCACGTAGTCGGCCGCCCAGACGGGCAGGCGCTCCCCCGTGAGCGGATGCGTGGCGAAGCGGCCGAGGTCGACGCCCGTCTTCGGGCGCTCCGTGTTCTGCCGGTCGATCTCCGTCATCCGGCTGACGTCGTCGAGGTAGGCCTGGAACCGCATCCGCACGTCGGGCGCGGCGCCCGCCGCGAGCTCCGCCGCGAGGTCGGAGTCGGGGGCGACCGCCATGTAGGTGACGCCGTAGAGCGTGTCGGGGCGCGTCGTGAAGACCGGCACGGTGCCGCGGTGGCCCTCGATCTCGAACTCGACCTCCGCGCCCTCGGAGCGGCCGATCCAGTTGCGCTGCATGCGCAGCACCTTCTCGGGCCAGCGGCCCTCGAGCTGGTTGAGGTCGTCGAGCAGGCGGTCGGCGTAGTCGGTGATCTTGAAGTACCACTGCGTGAGCTTCTTCTTCACCACCGGGGTGTCGCAGCGCTCGCAGCGCCCGTCGACGACCTGCTCGTTCGCGAGCACCGTCTGGTCGTTGGGGCACCAGTTGACGTTCGAGGGCTTGCGGTACGCGAGCCCCGCCTTGTAGAGCTCGAGGAACAGCCACTGGTTCCACTTGTAGTACGCGGGGTCGGAGGTGTGCAGGATGCGGTCCCAGTCGAACGCCGTCGCGTACTGCCGCATCGACTTCTTGTGCTGGGCGATGTTCGCCTCGGTCCACGCCTTGGGGTCGGCGCCCCGCTTGATGGCGGCGTTCTCGGCGGGCAGGCCGAACGAGTCCCAGCCGATGGGGTGCAGCACGTTGAAGCCGCGCTGGCGCCAGTAGCGCGCGAGCACGTCGCCGTAGGCGTACGACTCCGCGTGCCCCATGTGCAGGTCGCCCGACGGGTACGGGAACATGTCGAGCACGTACTTGCGGGGGCGCGCGTCGGTCTCGTCATCCGTCGCGAAGGGGCGGATGGCGTCCCACACGGGCAGCCACCGCTGCTGGATGCGGGCGAAGTCGTAGGTCTCGTCGGTCACAGAAGCTCCTGGGTCGTGCCGGCATCCGGCGTCCGGCACGGCTCCCCAGTCTACGGTGAGCCCGCCCGACGCCCTCGTGGCAGGATGGGGCCAGTCATCAGGAGGTCGTGCGTGCCGCAGTTCGAGAACCCGCCCGCCACCGTCGATGTGCCCGCATCCCGTGTGACGCGCATCGTCTCGGTGGATGCGCCGGTCGCGACCGTCTGGCGCTGCCTCGTCGAGCCCGAGCTGCTCGCGCGCTGGCTCGGCGACATCGCCGCCTTCCCCGACGGGGTGGTGCCGGATGCGCTCGGCCGATTCGCCTGGACGGGCGAGGTCGTGCTCGCGGCCCGGATCCGCGAGGTCGAGCCCGAGTCGCGCTTCTCGTTCGAGTGGGCCGAGGGCATCCTCTCTGGGCGCGCCTCGACGGTCGAGATGACCCTCCGGCAGGTCGACGGCGGCACGCAGCTGCACCTCGTCGAGTCGGGCTTCCCGCTCGAGGGCGATGACGCGACCCGGCGCGAGGCGCTGCGCTCGCTCGCCGCGGGCTGGACGGTCGAGCTCGACGAGCTCGTCGACCTGGCCGAGTCGCTCGCCCCCTGACTTCGCGCAACCTCACGGTTGCATTCCGTGCCGGCACGGCGTAGCGTCACCTGCAACCGATCGATTGCAGGAGGTGCTCATGGCGCACGAGGCGCAGGCGACGGCCGACGACGAGCGGATGCGGGTGGTGCGCACGATCGAGGTGCGCGCGCCGCTCGAGGTGGTCTGGGAGACGCTCACCGACCCTCGGGAGATCGCCGAGTGGTTCGGGCAGCGCGCCGACTTCCCCGACGGCATGGCTGCGGGCGCGACCGGCACGTTCGGGTGGACCGAGCACGACGACTTCCCCGCGCGCGTCGAGCGGTGGGAGCGGCCCCGCGCGTTCGCCTTCCGCTGGGGAACGCCCGGCGAGCCGATCCGCGACGACAACTCGACGCTCGCGTCGTTCACGCTCGAGCACGACGCGGGCATCACCCGGCTGCGGGTCGAGGAGACCGGCTTCGAACGCCTGGGCGATGCGGCGCGGGCGCGCGCCGCGATGGAGGACAACCGGCAGGGCTGGACCGAGGAGCTCGACGACCTCGTCGCGCTCGTCGCCCGCCGCTGGCGTCGGGCGAGCGTCGACCGGGTCGCGGGCACCATCACCCACGCGCGCGACATCCCCGCGCCGAAGGCGCTCGTCTGGCGCCACCTCACCGACCCCGCGTCCATCGAGGCGTGGTGGGGGCATCCGGCCGTCTTCCCCGGCGGCCTGCGCGAGGGCGTCACCGGCACCTTCGAGTGGCAGGGGCAGCGCTGGCCCGTGGCGATCCGGATCCTGCGCCCCGAGGAGGTCTTCGCGTTCCGGTGGGGCGCGATCGGTGAGGACGAACCGGGGCCGGAGGCGTGCGACGTGCGCTTCGACCTCGAGGCGACCGAGCACGGCGGCACCCGCGTCACGGTCGTGGAATCGGGGTGGATGCGCGTGCCGGCCGCGCAGCGCGACGCACGGATGGACGAGAACACGGGCGGCTGGGAGCAGGTCCTCGAAGGGCTGCGCGCGCACGTGCTGGCGGCGACGTCGTGAGCGCGGCCGCCGAGCCGCGCAGCGCCCCGCCCACCCTGCAGCTCGCAGCGCTCGCCGACGACACGCGCTGGCGCATCCTCGAGCTGCTGGGCGTCGGGGCTCGGTCGGCGAGCGAGCTCGCGCGCGAGCTGCCCGTGTCGCGGCAGGCGATCGCGAAGCACATCGCGGTGCTCGAGGCCGCAGGACTCGTGTCGAGCGAGCGGCAGGGCCGGGCGCTGCGGCACCGGGCGATCGGCGCGAGCCTGAGCGACCTCGCCGGCCGGCTGGATGCGATCGGCCGGCAGTGGGACGCGCGGCTCGAGCGGCTCGCCGAGCGCGCCGAGGCGACGGCGAGCGCTGGCGAGGGAGCCACCCGCCCCTAGTCGTCGCGGGGCACGAGCGAGGCGAGGAGGGCCGCCGCCTTCACGTGCAGCTCCTCGACCTCGAAGGCCGGCTCCGAGAGCGCGGTGATGCCGCCGCCGACCCCGATGTGCGTGCCGTGCGCATCCGCGACGACGCTCCGGATGACCATCGCGAGGTGGCACGTCTCCCCCGCGACCAGGCCGAAGCATCCGGAGTACACCCCGCGCCGGCCGCCCTCGAGCGCCTGCAGCAGCTCGACGGTGCGGCGCTTCGGCGCGCCGGTCATCGACCCCGCCGGGAAGAGCGCGCGCACCGTGTCGAGCGGCCCGACGCCGGGCAGCAGCCGACCCTGCACGGTCGACACCAGCTGGTGGACCGTGGGGTACGACTCGACGCCGAGGAGGCTCGTCACCTCGACCGTGCCGGGCGCGCAGACGCGCTGCAGGTCGTTGCGGCACAGGTCGACGATCATGACGTTCTCGGCGCGCTCCTTCTCGCTCTCGTAGAGCTCGAGCGCGAGCGCCGCGTCGTCGTCGGCGCCTCGCCGCCTGGTGCCCTTGATCGGGCGGGTCGTCGCGATGCCGCCCTCGACGCGCAGGAAGGTCTCCGGGCTCGCGCTCGAGACGGTGACCCCGGCGATGCGCAGCAGGCCGCCGTGGTGCACCGGGCTCGCCGAGCGCAGCCGCCCGTGCGTCGCGACGGCGTCGATCGGGGGCGCCTCGATCGCGGTCGTGAGGCACAGCACGTAGGAGTCGCCCTCGCGGATGTGCGCGCGGCACCGCTCGACCTTCTCGGCGTAGCCGGCGTCGTCGTCGCGCCAGCGCAGCTGCGCGGGGTCGATCGTCGCCATCGACGGCAGCCGCGGCTCCGCCTCCGGCAGCGACCACGGCTCTCCGTCGCGCGACTGCAGCTGCGCCGACCGGCCGTCGACGACGACCCAGCGGTCGAGCAGCAGCCACGCGGCCTCGGGGAACCGCGCGCCCGGGTCGGCGTCCCCGCCAGGGTCGGCGTCTGCGCCCGGGCCGGCGTCCCCGACCGGGTCGAGCCCGAGCATCCGCACGCCCGACTCGTAGCCGAGCCAGCCGACCCACGGGCCCGGCAGCGCCGCCCGCGCGGCCTCGAGCGCGGCGAGCGCGTCGCCCGGCACGGGCTCGCCGTCGAGCTCGGCGCGCCCGTCGCGCACGACCAGCACGTGCGCGCCCGTGCCGATGAGGTGCGAGCCCTCGGAGGACGAGTCGAGCCACACGACGTCGCAGGCTTCCACCTCGAGCGCCGCGAACGCCGCCTCGGGCGTCGTCTCGACCCCGGCGGCCCAGCGCGCGCCGAGGTGCGCCTGGAGCGGCGCAGAGGTCGCGGGCATAGGGTCGATCCTATGAGCGGGAGCGACGACGTGCGCGCGTGGGCGCACGGGCGCTTCGAGCCCACTCGCGAGCCGGTGGCGGGCACGGTCGCGGCCGACTCGTGGCTCGTCGAGGACGGCCTCGTGCTCGCCCTCGACCGGCACCGGCTGCGGTTCGCGGATGCGGTGGCCGACGCGGGCGGGGATCGCGCCGACGCGCTCAGCGCCGCCCGACGCGCCATGCGCGAGGTGCCGACCGCCGGCAGGTGGTCGCCGAGGCTCGACCTGACGCCCGGCGGCATCCGGCTGCGCGTGCGGCCGGTGCCCGCAGCGGGCGAGACCGCGACGGTCGTGACCGCGCGGCGCGACCCGCGCACCACGCCCCTGCGGAAGGGCCCCGACCTCGAGGCGCTCGGCGCCCTCCAGGCCGAGGAGTCCGCGCGCGCGGGCACTGCCGTCGAGCCGGTCATCCTCGACGGCGGAGCCGTCGCCGAGGGCACCTGGTCGGCGCTGCTGTGGTGGCGGGGCGACGCGCTGCACGTGCCGGCCGCCGACATCCCGCGGCTGCCGTCGGTGACCGCCGCGGTCATCGCCGAGGTCGCGCGGATCGACAGGGTGGAGCTGCGCGAGGAGCGCGCGACGCCCGCCGACCTCGAGGGCTGCGAGGTGTGGCTCGCGAACGCGCTGCGCGGCATCCGCACCGTCGAGCGCTGGATCGACGGCCCGCGGCTCGCCGAGCCCACCCGGGCGAGCGCCTGGCGGGAGCGCCTCGCGGGCCTGCGCGCGCGGCCGGCCGAGGGCGGTCGGTGATCGACGACGCGATCGGCGGCTTCCTCGACGCCGTCGCGGGCATCGACCCGCTGCTGCGCACCGTGCTCGCCGGCATCGCGATCCTGCTCGAGACGAGCGTGCTGCTCGGCCTCGTGGTGCCCGGCGACACGATCGTGATCGTCGCGGCCCTCGCGGTCGAGGAGTGGCCCTGGTGGCTCGGGCTCATCGTCGCGACGGTCATCGGCGCGCTGTGCGGCGAGACGATCGGCTTCGCGATCGGTCGCTGGCTCGCCCCCGCGATCGACCGCTGGCTCGAGCGCCGCTGGCCGCGCGCATCGAAGCAGTGGCGGCGCACCGAGCGCTACCTCGCGCGCCGCGGCGGGCCGGCGATCTTCCTGTCGCGCTTCCTGCCGGTCGCGCACTCGCTCGTGCCGCTCATCGCCGGCGGCGCGGGCATGCCCTACCGCCGCTTCCTGCGCTGGACGCTGCCCGCGTGCCTGCTGTGGGCGACGGCGTACGCGACCGCGGGCTGGCTCGCGGGCGGCACCTACCGCGAGCTCGCCGACCGCCTGCACGGCGCGGGCTACGTGCTCGTCGCCGTCATCGCGGGCTTCATCCTGCTCGTGTGGGTCGCGAAGCGCGTCATCTCTCGCTCGGAGTCCCGGCACATGGACGACGAGCAGGAGGACGCGGCGGGCTGAGCGGGCCGCGCGCCTGCCTCAGGCGGCGTCGTCGCCGATCACCCGGGTGAGGTGCTGCCGCGCGAGCTCCATCCCGAGCGCGAGGTAGCGCGGGTCGCCGTCCGGGTCGTGCATGAACGCGTAGGTGACGAGCGCGTCGAGCGAGCCGATCGCGAGCTCGAGGTCGCCGCGGCGCGCGTCGTCCATCTCGACGCCCCAGCGCTCGCGCAGGTAGCGCTCGACGTCCGCGACGAAGATCGGCGCGACGGGCTCCCGGCTCTCCGGCCCGAGGTCGAGCCCCTCGCCCGTGCGCAGGGCCCGGAACGACGGCACGGAGCGGAAGGTCTCGACCATCGCGCCGACGATGCCCTCCATCGCCTCGCCCCACGTCGCGTGCTCGGCCGCCATCTCGCGCTCGATCGCGTGCCGGAGCCGCTCGAAGTTGCGCTCGGCGAGCGCCACGAGCACGGCGACGCGATCCGGGAAGTAGCGGTACACGGTGCCGATCGACGCGCCGGCGCGCTCGGCGACGAGCGCGGTCGTGAGGTGCTCGATGCCCTGCTCGACGACGACGGCCGCCGCGGCGTCGAGCAGCGCCTCGATGCGATGCGCGGCGCGCGCCTGCACGGGCTCGTGGCGCACGGTCACCGAGTGGGACGGAGAAGCCGCTCCGCGTTCGTCCATGACGGCCATCCTCTCGCATCCGGGTCCACTAGGTGAGAGTATCTCCGACATGTGCGGACGCTACGTGATGGCCACGCCCGCGACCGATCTCGTCGCGCTGTTCGAGGTCGACGAGGCGGCCGACGGCCTCCCGCAGCCCAACTGGAACATCCCCCCGACCACGACCGTGCCGATCGTCGTCGAGCCGCGGCCGCGCGACGACGGCCCGCCCGTGCGCCGGCTCGAGCCGGCCCGCTGGGGGCTCGTGCCCGCGTGGGCGGACGACGTCTCGGTCGGCTCCCGCGCGTTCAACGCGCGCAGCGAGACGGCCGCGTCGAAGCCGATGTTCCGCGACGGCGTGCGCGAGCGGCGCGCGCTCGTGCCGGCCGACGGGTGGTACGAGTGGCGGCGCCTGGGCGAGGCGAAGACGCCGCACTACGTGCACGGCGACGCGCCCATCTCGTTCGCCGGGCTCTACGCGTGGTGGAAGCAGCCCGACGGCTCCTGGCTGCTGTCGACCACCATCCTCACGACAGCGGCGACGGGCGAGCTCGCGAGCATCCACGAGCGGATGCCGCTCGTCGTCGCGCCCGAGATGCGGGATGCGTGGCTCGACCCGGCCGAGGACGGCGAGGCCGCGCTCGAGGCCGTGGTCGCCGAGGCGGGCGACGTCGCGGCGGGGCTCACCATCCACGAGGTCGACCGGCGCGTCGGCAGCGTGCGCGAGGAGGGCGCGGATCTGATCCGGCCGGTCGGCTGATCATCGTCCCGCGGCATCCTGCAGTCGGTAGGGTCGATGGCGTCCACGGCTCAGGAGGTCACGCATGGATGAGCTCGACCCGCTCTCGCGAGTGCCCGAGCGCATCAAGCACACCGCGGCGCGAGTCGAGGACTGGGTGCACGAGGTGCGGGAGGCGCGCGCCCTGCGCGCGGGCCGTCTCCCGGCGATCGTCGCGTACCCCGGCTACGGCGGCGACGGCTGGGTGCGGGTGCTCGCGCGCGTGCTGCTCGTGCAGCCGGGCGCCGAGCGCAGCGTGCACTACGAGAACGTGCGCGGCTGGCGCTCCTTCACCTCCCTCGCGCTCAACGACATCGAGGTGACGATCGAGGCGGGCGGCGAGCAGCACGTCGTCGTGGCGGATCGCGGCGGCATCGTCGATGCGATCGTGCCAGCGCGGCTCGAGCCGGGCTGGCGGGAGGTCACGATCTCGGTCGCCGGATCGGTAGAAGTCGCCGCTCCGGTCTTCGTCGTCGACCCGGCGACCCGCTTCGGCGTCGTGAGCGACATCGACGACACCGTCATGGTCACCTCGCTCCCCCGCCCACTGCTCGCTGCCTGGAACGCGTTCGTGCTCGACGAGCACGCCCGCACCCCGGTCCCCGGCATGGCGGTCCTCTACGAGCGCATCGCGCGGCAGCACCCCGGCAGCCCCTTCATCTACCTCTCGACCGGCGCCTGGAACGCCGCGCCGACCCTGTCGCGCTTCCTCTCGCGCAACCTCTACCCCGCGGGCGCGATGCTGCTGACCGACTGGGGCCCCACGCCCGACCGGTTCTTCCGCTCGGGCAAGGAGCACAAGCGCCTGCAGCTGCAGCGCCTCGCGCGCGAGTTCCCCGACATCGCGTGGCTGCTCGTGGGCGACGACGGCCAGCACGACGAGGAGCTCTACGGCGAGTTCGCGAGCGCGCACCCGCGGTCGGTGCGGGCCGTCGCGATCCGCGAGCTCTCGGCGCAGGAGGCCGTGCTCGCCGGTGGTCGCAAGCACGCCGACACGCGCTCGATGCACCCGTGGGTGTGGTCGCCCAACGGCGGCGGCCTCGCGCGCGAGCTCGGCGCGATCCCCGAGCTCGAGGTGCTCTGAGCGCCCTCCCGCCACGTGCGGGCTCCCTGCCTGGCCTTGCGATGCAAGGTATCGTGCAGCACATGGCCGATGGCTCCGTGGCGACCCAGCTGCGCAAGGGCGTGCTCGGCCCGGCCGTCCTCGCGCTGCTCGAGCAGCGGGAGCGCTATGGGCTCGAGATCGTGCGGGAGCTCTCCGACGCGGGCCTCGTGGCCAGCGAGGGCACGGTCTACCCCCTGCTCACCCGGCTCCAGGATGCCGGGAGGGTGGCGAGCGACTGGGTGATCGCCGACGGCGCCCGCCCGCGCCGCTTCTACCGGCTGACGCCCGCCGGCCGAGCCGAGCTGGCCGCCTTCCGCGCCGAGTGGCCGGTGTTCGCCCGAGCCGTGCACGGCATCCTCGACCCCGAGAGGCACTGACGCCATGACCGACTCCCCCGCCCTCCCGGCCGCAGCGCGGCGCTACCTCGAGACGCTCGAGCTGCGCGCCGCGTCGTTGCCCGAGGCGCACCGCGCCCAGCTCGTCGAGCAGATCGCCGAGCACCTGGAGGCCGCCGTGGCGGACGGCGACAGCCTCGACGAGACGCTGGCCAGGCTCGGCAGCCCGCAGGAGCTCGTCGACGCCGCAGACGGCCGGCTCGAGCGACCGGCGCGGTCCGTCGACCGCCGCGCGACGATCGCGACCATGGTCGGCGTGGTGGCGCTCGTGCTGGGCGCACTGCTCGTCGTGTGCAGCATAGGGATGATCGCGCTCACGGGCAGGTGGCGGTCGATCGTCATCGCCATCCCCGCGATGGCGCTGCTCATCCCGGTCGGCGCGCTGCTGCTCACCTGGGCTCGCCGCCGGCGCCGACAGGGGCGGACGAGCTAGCGGGCCAGCACCTCGCCAGCGCGGCCCGAGGCGCGGATCCACCCGCCCGATTCGGTCACCCGCACCGGCGCGTCGCCGAGGAACCGCATCGCGACGAGGGCGGCGGCCTGACCGGCGGTCAGCCCGCTCGGGTGCACCGCGCGAGCCCACACCGCACGCTCCGCGCGCCGTCGCACCGGCTCTCCCGGCGAGGCCGGCAGCGACGCCTCGACGTCCGCGGCCGCCTGGGTCGCGAGCGCGCGCACCGCTGCGGCGTCGACGTCGCCCGTGTGCGCCCAGCCGCCCCGCGGCGGCGAGACCGCGGCCCACGCCGGGCGACCCACCGCATCCGGGATCTCGATGTCGGCGCCCTCGCGCAGGGCGTCCCGCAGGGCGGCGAGCGCGACGACGCCGTCGAAGCGCGCGGGCTCGCGCATGCGCGACGCCCGGGCGACGAGCACCGTCGGCCCCGTGTCGAGCAGGCCGGAGGATGCGGTCATGGGCGTCGTGATCAGCGCGACGTCGCCGTCGGCCGCGAGCCGCACGGTGCCGTCGCCGAAGACGGCGGCCCGGTCGAGCAGCAGGACGAGGTCGGCGCGGGCGCGCTCGTCGAGGGTCAGGATGGCGTGCATGCGCTCTCTAGACTAGGGCGGGCCCGTCCGGGCAGCCGCGCCGAGAGGAGCCTGCGTGACCGATCGCATCCGCATCCTGCTGGAGACCCTGAACCTCGCCGACACCGGCGCCCGCACCGATGAGGACATCTTCACGGGCACGAGCCACCCGATGCCCTACGGCCGCGTCTTCGGCGGGCAGGTGATGGCGCAGGCCGTCGTCGCCGCGCAGCGCACGACGCCGCCGGATCGCCACATCCACTCGGTGCACGGCTACTTCGTGCGGCCCGGCGACGTCGAGCGGCCCATCACGTTCGCGGTCGAGCGCATCCACGACGGTCGCTCGTTCGGCACGCGTCGCGTGCAGGCCTACCAGGACGGCGTGCCGATCATGTCGATGATCTCGTCGTTCCAGGACGTCGACGGCGGCCCGTCGTCGCAGCATCCGATGCCCGAGGGGCTGCCCGGCCCCGAGGAGCTGCCGAGCTCCGACGAGCTGCTCGCGCCCTACGCCGGCCACCCGCAGGCGCGTGCGGTCATCGCGCGGCCGTTCGACATCCGGCACGTCGAGGGGCCCATCTACCTGCCCGATCCCGCCCGCGAGCGGCACGCGAAGCAGCACGTCTGGATCCGCGCGAAGGACCGCCTGCCGGACGACGACGCCCTGCACCGCGCGGCCCTCGCCTACCTCTCGGACTACGCGATGCTCGAGCCGATCGTGCGCATGCACGGCGCCGCATGGACGACGCCGGGCCTCAAGGCGGCGAGCCTCGACCACGCGCTCTGGTGGCACCGGCCCGCGCGCGTCGACGAATGGCTCCTGCTCGAGCTCGAGACGAGCTCGTCCGGCGGCGGGCGCGGCCTCGGGCACGGCCACATCTACTCGGCCGACGGCACGCACGTCGCGACCGTCGCGCAGGAGGGCATGGTGCGCGTGCCCGAGGAGGGGCAGCCGTGACGATCCAGCCGATCGAGCCCGCGGAGGCCATGCGCACGATGCGCGCGGCGCTGCCGCTGCGCACGGAACGGCTCGTGCTGCGCACCCTCCGGCCCGACGACCTCGAGACCGTGCGCGCCTATCGCAACGCCCCGGGCCAGCGCCGCTGGACCTACAACCGCGACCAGACCGAGGCCGAGCTCATGGCGTGGACCGCCGGCGGCGCGCCGGTGTTCCTGCGGGACGGCGACGCGGAGCAGCTCGGCATCGAGCACGACGGCACCCTCGTCGGCGACCTCATGGTGCGGATCACGAGCCTCGGCAGCCGCCAGGCCGAGCTCGGCTGGACGGTCGCCGCCGAGATGCAGGGCCGCGGCATCGCGACCGAGGCTGCCCGGGCCGCGCTCGAGCTGTGCTTCGCGATGGGCGCCCACCGGGTGATCGCGCACCTCGACGAGGAGAACGTCGCCTCGCAGCGCGTCGCCGAGCGCATCGGCATGGCCCTCGAGGGCCGCTTCGTCGACGACGAGGTCAACCCGGCCACCGGCGAGCTCGGCACGTCGCTCATCATGGCGGTGCGCCGGAGCGCGTAGCCCCGGCGCACCCTGCAGCGGCTAGTCGTGCTGCGGGAAGCCCAGGTTGAGCCCGCCGTGGCTCGGGTCGAGCCAGCGGCTCGTGACGACCTTCTCGCGCGTGTAGAACTCGAACGCGTGCTTGCCGTACGCCTTGCCCTGGCCGAAGATCGAGCGCTTCCAGCCGCCGAACGAGTGGTAGCCGACCGGCACGGGGATCGGCACGTTGATGCCGACCATGCCCACCTGCACCTCGTTCTGGAACCGGCGCGCCGCGCCGCCGTCGTTCGTGAAGATCGCGGTGCCGTTGCCGTAGGGGTTCGCGTTGATGAGCTCGAGCCCCTCCTCGTACGACTGCACGCGCACGATCGACAGCACGGGCCCGAAGATCTCCTCCTTGTAGGCGGCGGATGCGGTGGGCACGTTGTCGAGCAGCGTCGGCTTCACCCAGAAGCCGTTCGGGTCGCCGTCGACCTCGGGGTTCCGCCCGTCGACGACGACCGTCGCGCCGTCCTGCTCGGCGGTGCCGATGTAGCCGACGACCTTGTCCCGGTGCTGCCCCGTGATGAGCGGGCCCATGTCGTTGTCGCGCGTGCCGTCGCCCGTGCGGATCGTCGCCATCTTCTCGCGGATCTTGGCGGTGAGCTCGTCGGCGATCGACTCGACCGCGACGACGACCGAGATCGCCATGCAGCGCTCGCCCGCCGAGCCGAAGCCGGCGTTCACCGCCGCGTCGGCCGTGACGTCGAGGTCGGCGTCCGGCAGCACGAGCATGTGGTTCTTCGCGCCGCCGAGGGCCTGCACGCGCTTGCCGTGCTTCGAGCCCGTCTCGTAGACGTACTCGGCGATCGGCGTCGAGCCGACGAACGAGATCGCCTGCACGTCCGGATGGGTCAGGAGCGTGTCGACGGCCTCCTTGTCGCCGTGCACGACCGAGAGCACGCCGTCGGGCAGCCCGGCCTCCTGGAAGAGCTCGGCGATGAAGACCGCGGCCGACGGATCCTTCTCGCTCGGCTTGATGACGACCGCGTTGCCCGCCGCGAGCGCGACCGGCGCGAACCACAGCGGGATCATCGCGGGGAAGTTGAAGGGGCTGATGATGCCGACGACGCCGAGCGGCTGGCGGAGCGAGTAGACGTCGACGCCGGTCGAGGCGTTCTCGGAGTACTCGCCCTTCGTGAGCAGCGGGAACGCGGTCGCGAGCTCGGCCACCTCGATGCCGCGCGCGATCTCGCCGAGCGCGTCGGAGTGCACCTTGCCGTGCTCGCGGGTGACGATCGCGGCGAGCTCGTCCTTGCGCTGCACGATGAGCTCGCGGAAGCGGAACATCACCGCCTGGCGCTTGGCGATCGACATGTCGCGCCACGCCGGGAAGGCGGCCTTCGCGGTGGCGATCGCCTCGCTCACCTCGTCGGCGCTCGCGAGGCCGACCTCGGAGACCACCCGCCCCAGGGCAGGGTTGAACACCGGCGACGTGCGGCCCGCGCCCTCGCGACGGGCGCCCGAGATCCAGTGCGGGATCGCGGTCGGCTGCTCAGTGGTCTCGACGGCGGTGTCGGTCATGGGAGGCTCCTCGACGAAGGTGGCGACGTTGCGCTCCCAGCCTAGCGAGCGCCGAGGCCGCCGGTCGGCCTAGCGTCGGCGGAAGGCGACCGGCTCCTCGAGGTACGGCTCCCAGGCCGCGCGCTCCTCGGCGGTGAGCCGGCGCGGTCGGCCGGACGCCGCATCCAGCATCACAACCGTCGTCTGCGCCCGCGCGTAGACCTGCGAGCGGTCGGGCGCGTGCACCTCGTAGCAGACGTCCATCGAGGCACCGCTCATGCGCCCGATCCAGATCTCGACGACGAGCGGCAGGCGGTGGTGCGGGATCTGGCCGAGGTACTCCGACTCCTGCCGCGCGATGACCGTGAGGCTCGACGCGCCCGGGCCCGCGTCGATGATCGCCGTCGTCGGCGCGTCCTCGGGTCCCCCGGCCCAGAAGGCCGTGACGCGGGCCTCCTCGAGGAGCGTCAGCAGCGCTGCGTTGTTGACGTGCCCGTACGCGTCCAGATCCGACCAGCGGACCTGGACGGGCACGGGCAGTCGCATCAGTCCCTCGTCAGCTTGCGGTAGGCCGAGCGGTGGGGCTTCGCCGCCTCAGGCCCGAGACGGTCGATCTTGTTCTGCTCGTACGCCTCGAAGTTGCCCTCGAACCAGTACCACTGGGCCGGATCCTCGTCGGTGCCCTCGTACGCGAGGATGTGCGTCGCGATGCGGTCGAGGAACCACCGGTCGTGGGTGATGACGACCGCGCAGCCGGGGAACTCGAGCAGCGCGTTCTCGAGGCTCCCGAGCGTCTCGATGTCGAGGTCGTTCGTGGGCTCGTCGAGCAGCAGCAGGTTGCCGCCCTCCTTGAGCGTGAGCGCGAGGTTCAGGCGGTTGCGCTCGCCACCGGAGAGCACGCCCGCCTTCTTCTGCTGATCCGGGCCCTTGAAGCCGAACTGGCTGACGTACGCGCGCGACGGGATCTCGACGTTGCCGACCTGGATGTAGTCGAGCCCGTCGGAGACGACCTCCCACAGGTTCTTGTTCGGGTCGATGCTGGCGCGGCTCTGATCGACGTAGCTGAGCTTGACCGTCTCGCCGATCTTGAGGTCGCCGCCGTCGAGCGGCTCGAGGCCGACGATCGTCTTGAAGAGGGTCGTCTTGCCGACGCCGTTCGGGCCGATGACGCCGACGATGCCGTTGCGGGGCAGCGTGAACGAGAGCCCGTCGATGAGCGTGCGGTCGCCGAACCCCTTCTGGAGGTCCTTGGCCTCGAGCACGACGGAGCCGAGGCGCGGGCCCGGCGGGATCTGGATCTCCTCGAAGTCGAGCTTCCTGGTGCGCTCGGCCTCCGCCGCCATCTCCTCGTAGCGGGCGAGGCGCGCCTTCGACTTCGCCTGGCGGCCCTTCGCGTTCGAGCGCACCCAGTCGAGCTCCTCCGAGAGGCGCTTCGCGAGCTTCGCGTCCTTCTTCCCCTGCACCTGGAGGCGCTCGGCCTTCTTCTCGAGGTACGTCGAGTAGTTGCCCTCGTAGGGGTAGAGGCGGCCGCGGTCGACCTCGCAGATCCAGCCTGCGACGTGATCGAGGAAGTACCGGTCGTGGGTGACGGCCATGACGGCGCCCGGGTACTTGGCGAGGTGCTGCTCGAGCCACAGCACGCTCTCGGCGTCGAGGTGGTTCGTGGGCTCGTCGAGCAGCAGCAGGTCGGGCTTCTCGAGCAGCAGCTTGCACAGCGCGACGCGGCGTCGCTCACCGCCGGAGAGGTTCGTGACCGGCCAGTCCCCCGGCGGGCAGCGCAGCGCGTCCATCGCCTGCTCGAGCTGCGAGTCGAGGTCCCACGCGTCGGCGGCGTCGATCTCCTCCTGCAGCGAGCCCATCTCGGCCATCAGGGCGTCGAAGTCGGCATCGGGGTTCGCCATCTCGGCGGAGATCTCGTTGAAGCGCGCGATCTTCTGCGTCAGGTGCCCGAACGCCTCCTGCACGTTCTCGAGCACGGTCTTCGACTCGTCGAGCTCCGGCTCCTGCATGAGGATGCCGACGGAGTAGCCGGGGCTGAGCACCGCGTCGCCGTTCGACGGCGTGTCGAGGCCCGCGATGATCTTCAGGATCGTCGACTTGCCCGCGCCGTTCGGTCCCACCACGCCGATCTTGGCGCCGGGGAGGATCGCTGTCGTGACGTCGTCGAGGATCACCTTGTCGCCCACCGTCTTGCGGGCGCGGACCATCGAGAAAATGTACTCGGCCATGCCCTCAGTCTAGGACGATCACGTCGCCGACCAGGCACCGGCCGCCGCCGAGCAGCTCGGCGCGCATCGCCGTCGCCTCGCCCTCGCCGACCTGGCCGAGCAGGCAGTCGGAATCGCCCCGCACCGCGACCTCGAGGAAGGTCACCGGCGCCCCGAGCGAATCGAGCTCCCGAGTGCGCTCGATCGTGTCGCGCGCGAAGCCCGCGGCCTCGAGCGCCGAGACGAGCGCGTCGGGATCGGCGGGCGAGTGGCCCTCGAGGGCATCCCGGAACGCCGCGAGCTCGGCATCCTCGGTCGCCGACGGAGCCGGCGCCGGAGCGCTGTCGCCCGGCGCGGGCGTCCCCGTCGTCGGCTCAGGGGCCGGCGAGCAGCCGGCGAGCCCGAGCGCGAGCACGGCCAGCGAGACGACTGCTGCGGTGCGGCGCACGCGACCTCCTTCACCGGCGGGGACGCCCTCAGCCTAGGCGCCGAAGGCGTTCGCGGTCGCCTGCGCCCCCCAGTCGCCGCCGGACGTCGCGCCGGCGCCGCTCAGCGCACGGGCATCGGCGAGGGCGGGGTCATCGGCGAGGGCAGCGGCGTCGTCCGCCGAATCGCGCTCGCCCGACGGCGCGCCGCCGGAATCCGACGCACGGCGCTGCCGAGTCGACGGCCCGACTCGGAGCGAGTGGCCGACATGCTCGACGCGGATCTTCACGCTCGTCCCGCGCTTGTCGCCGGACTCCCACTGGTCGACCTTGAGCCTGCCGAGCAGCACCACGACGTCGCCGCGGCGCAGCGAGGCGCCCACGTGATCGGCCATGCCGCCCCACGCCTCGACGCTGTACCAGTTGGTGTGGCCGTTGACCCACTCCTCGCCCTCCTTGCGGCGGGAGGTGCAGGCGAGGCGGAACTCGGCGACCCGGTCGCCGTTGACGGACTTGAGCGTCGGGTCGCCTCCGAGCGAGCCGACGACGGTGATTGCATCGTTCATGCCACGGAGGGTGCCCTGCGCAGGCGCACCGCCGCGCCGCGCGTCGCGCCCGCTGTGGAGAACCTCAGACGCGCAGGTAGTCGGCGAAGCCCGCGCGGATCTTGTTGACCTTCGGCACGGCGACCGCGAGGCAGTAGCCCTGGGTCGGGTTCTTCGCGAAGAAGTCCTGGTGGTACTCCTCGGCGGGGTAGAACTCCCCCAGCGGCTCGAGCGTCGTCACGAGCTCGCCCGGCCACCACTCGCTCGCCCGGGCGATCGCGGCCTCGAAGCGCTCGCGCTCCGCCTCGTCGCGGTAGAACATCGCCGAGCGGTACTGCGTGCCGATGTCGTTGCCCTGGCGGTTCAGCTGCCGGGGGTCGTGCATCGTGAAGAACATGTCGAGCACGACGTCGGTCGGCAGCCGCGTCTCGTCGTAGACGACCTTCACGGCCTCGGCGTGCCCCGTCGAGCCCGTGCAGACGAGCTCGTAGCTCGGGCTCGCGACGCTGCCGCCCGTGTAGCCCGAGACGACCTCCTCGACGCCGTCGACGACGCGGTACGCCGCGTCGAGACACCAGAAGCACCCACCGGCCAGCACCATCTCCTGCATGCGCAGAGCCTATCGTCCGCGACCCGGCGCGCGCCTTGTGGGTGGCCGCCCGTAGCGTCGCAGACGACCGAGAGGAGCAGCCATGGCGATCATGACCGAGAGGCAGCGCCGCACCGCGCCGACCGCGCCGCATGTGGCGACCCGGCGGGTGCGCGACGACCTCTGGCGGGTCACGAGCGCCTCCGGCCTCGCCATCGGCTACATCGCGCGCGTCGACGACGCGTCGGGGGTCGCGTTCGAGTCGCGTCGGCTCCTGCCGGGCGGCACCGCGCTGCTGCCGATCGGCCGAGCCTGGGCGCTCGACGACGCGCTCTCGTGCTTCACCCGCCCCTGAGCCGTCTGCCGCGCGGCGGGCGGGCCGGTCACTCGCCGTGGAAGAGGTGCTTGCCCTCGCGGCGGTTGAGGAGCATGCGGCGGACGACCCACCAGGCGATCGCGAGCAGCACCGCGCCGATGACGATCCACTGCAGCCAGTCCATGTACGGCTCGATGACGTGGTAGTTCATGCCGAGCGTGAAGCCGATGAGGATGAAGATGGTGTTCCAGACGGCGGAGCCCACGGTCGTGAGGCCGAGGAAGAGGAGCACGGGCATCTTCTCGATGCCCGCCGGGATGGAGATGAGGCTGCGGAAGATCGGCAGGAACCGGCCGAACAGCACCGTCTTCCACCCGTGCTTGGCGAACCACGCGGTCGTCTTGTCGATGTCGCTCGCGCGCACGAGCGGCATCCGGCGCGCGATGGCGACGAGCCGCGCGTGCCCGAGGAGCCTGCCGAGCGAGTAGAGGGCGAGTGCACCGACGACCGATCCGATCGTGGTCCAGAGGATCGCCTCGGCGAGCGAGAAGGAGCCCTGCGCTGCGGCGAACCCCGCCAGCGGCAGGATGATCTCGCTCGGGATCGGCGGGAAGAGGTTCTCTGCCGCGATCGCCACCGCCGCGCCGGGCGCACCGATCGCGTCCATGAGCCCGACGGCCCAGCCGGCGACCCCGGTCAGCTCCTCGGTGGCGGATGCGGTCTGCAGGAGGGTGGGAAGCACCCCGACAGCCTAGGCGGGCGGCGCTGGGTGGATCGGTAGAATCGGCAGGCCGCACGGCTCGCCCCCGTAGCTCAGCGGATAGAGCAGGAGCCTTCTAATCTCTTGGTCGCAGGTTCGATTCCTGCCGGGGGCGCCGCCCGACCCAGCCGATGCGTTGTGGGCGGTCGGCGCCATGCTTTCCTCATGCGCACCGATCTCCCGCCCCTGCCCGCTCCGGTTCGCGATCGCGCGGTGCTGCCCGAGGGCTACGGCCTGCCCGACGACGACGAGGGACTCCTCGAGTGGTCCGAGGTCGAGGCGCGGCTCGTGGCGGCGAAGCACTACTGGCTGGGGTCCGTCCGCCCGGACGGCCGTCCCCATGCCGTCCCGCGCTGGGGCGTGTGGGTCGACGGCCGCTTCTGGTACGACGGCTCGCCCGAGACGCGGCACGCGCGCAACGCGGAGCGCCGGCCCGCGGTCACCCTGACGCTCGAGAGCGGCAGCCAGGCCGTCATCGTCGAGGGAGACTCGTACGCGACCCGCGCCGACGCCGCAGAGCTCGGCGCACGGCTGTCGGCCGCGTTCGGCAAGTACCGCGACGACGGGTACGCGCCGGATGCTGACGCGTGGTCGGGCGACGACGGCGGCGGGCTGCGGGTGATCACGCCCCGCCGCGTGCTCGCGTGGTTCGCCTTCCCGCACGACGTGACGCGCTTCCGCTGGTGAGCATCCGTCGCCCCTCCTGGAAGAGTGGGGGCATGACCGGCGCGCTGCTGCTCGACATGGACGGCACCCTCATCGACTCGGAGCCCATCTGGCACGAGGAGATGCGCGCGTTCGCGCGCGCTCAGCGCATCGAGTGGACGGCCGAGGACGCCCATTGGACGACCGGCAGGCCGATGGTCGAGTGGGCCGAGCGGATGCGCGAGCGCGGCGCCGACGGCGATTGCGCGTCGATCATCGCCGCCATCGCCGGCGCGGTCGCCGACCGCGTGCGGCAGGACGTGCCCTGGCTGCCCGGCAGCCTCGCGCTGCTCGAGCGCATCGCCGCCGCGGGGATCCCTGCGGCGCTCGTGACCAACGCATCCGCCGCCAACGCGGACGCGCTGGTCGGGGCGGCCCCCGAGGGCTCGCTGCGCTTCGCCGTCTCGGCGGACGACGTCGAGCGATCGAAGCCCGACCCCGCGCCGTACGCGCTCGCCGTCCGACGGCTCGGGGCCGACGCATCCGCGTGCATCGCCTTCGAGGACTCCGGCTCGGGCGCGCGATCGGTCGTCGCGGCGGGTGCGCGCCTCTGGTTCCTCACGACGCAGCTCACCCACGCGCCGGTGCCCGCCGAGCGCACCTTCGGCACGCTCGCCGACGTCGACCTCGACGAGCTGCTCGACGAGCTCGGCTGAGCGGCCCGCCGGCCGCATAGACTCGCTCCGTGGCTGCTGCGGACCGGATCGTGTGGATCGACTGCGAGATGACGGGGCTCGACCCGACGGTCGACGAGCTCGTCGAGATCGCCGCCGTCGTCACCGACTTCGAGCTGCAGGTGCTCGATCCCGGGCTGCAGATCGTCATCAAGCCCTCCGACGGCGCGCTCGAGCAGATGAACGACTTCGTGCGCCAGATGCACGCCACGAGCGGCCTCGACGCCGAGATCCCGCACGGTGTGAGCCTCGCGGAGGCCGAGCTCGAGGTGCTCGAGTATGTGCAGCGCTTCGTGCCGCTCGAGCGCACCGCGCCGCTCGGCGGCAACACGATCGGCACCGACCGCATGTTCCTCGCGCGCTACATGCCGGCGCTCGACGGCTTCCTGCACTACCGCTCGATCGACGTCTCGAGCATCAAGGAGCTCTCGCGCCGCTGGTTCCCGCGGGCCTACTTCCAGGCGCCGGCGAAGGCGGGCGGGCACCGGGCCCTCGCCGACATCCTTGAGTCGATCCGCGAGCTGCGCTACTACCGCGAGGCGGTGTTCACGGATGCGCCGGGCCGGGCGAGCGACGAGCTGCAGTCGATCTCGGCCGCCGTCGTCGACGGGTTCAGCGCGCACCTGCCGGCCGGGGGCACGGATCCGGCCGCCGGGACGCACAGCATCTGAGGGGCCGATGCGGCGAACGGCCGCCGGATGTCGTACACTGTCCTGGTTGCGCTTCGCGCACACATGGTGGGTATAGCTCAGTTGGTAGAGCGCCTGGTTGTGGTCTAGGAGGTCGCGGGTTCAAGCCCCGTTACTCACCCCACGAAGCATGGCCCCGGTCGAGCACCGGGGCCATGTGCGTACTCGAGTGCATTTCGACGCTCGTCCGATCGCACGACGCGTCGGTCGGCGACGCTCGACGCTGAGCGAATCTCGACATAGGGTGTCGTGATGGTGAACGCGCTCATCGTCGTGCACGACCGCGCTGCGGGCGCGACCGTCGCGTCGTGGCTCGACCGGCACGGCAGCCCCGCCTCCGAGCGCTTCTCCGCCGAGCTCGACCGCCGACGCAGCATCACGATCGTGAGCCGCGACGTCGCCGCGAGCATCCGCGGCAGCACCTACTTCCGCGGCACCGCGATGGTGCCCGAGCTCGACGCGATCGCGTTCGGCGTCGATGGGTGGATGGCGCTGCCCGGATCCGCGGACGGGGCGGCGGGCGAGTTCCTGGTCGCCGACTGGGATCGTCAGCGCGTGCGGATCCGACGGGACGTCTTCGGCAGCGTCGCGCTCATGCACACGCACGGTCCCGGCTTCGTCGCGGTCTCCGACTCGCTGCTCGTGCTCGACGACCTGCGCGCCGCCTTCGGCCTCCGTTCCACGCAGCATCGCGAGGCGCTGCTGGCCCGCTCCGTGCTCAACAGCCACGCCGGCCAGCAGATCTCGCCCGACACCGCGGTGCGCGAGATCGGCTGGGTGCCCGCGGGCCAGGGCCTCGAGATCCGGCTCGGCATGCGGCTCGCCGCGCGCCTCAACGGGCCCCCGCTCGCGGCGCGGATCGTCGATGACGCCGTCGACTCGACCGCGAGCCTGCGCGGCGCCGCGGGCTTCATCGCAGGCGCCACGGCTGCCCTCGCCGGCATCACCGGGTGGCGGAGCGAGCTGCACCTGTCGGGCGGCTACGACTCCCGGATCATCCTCGCCGGCGCGCTGCGCGGCGGGGCGATGGACGACATCCACGTGACCGCGTCGAACACCGTGCCGGAGCACGCCGACGATCACCGCATCGCGCAGCTGCTCGCGGAGCGCTGGCGGTTCCCGCTCAACGAGAGCCGTCCGCGCGACGAGTCCGTCGACCTCGGCATGAACCCGCTGACGATCTGGGCGTCGAGCCTGCTCGGCATCTACGACCGCCTGGTGCCGGCGACCTCGGTGCGCCACCATCGGCGCGAGCTCACGCTCACCGGCCTGGGCGCGGGCGTGCTCAAGGGCGGCTGGGGCTGGACCGACCTCGACGGCATCTTCGCGGGCTTCGACCTCGATCCCGCGCGGGAGCGCGCCCTCCGGCGGCAGATCGCCTCCGGCATGCGCGCGCTCGGGGTCGACCCCCGCTGGAGCGACGCTTCGGAGCTGCAGTACGCGGGCTACCGCAACGGCCTGCACGGCGCAGGGCACATCGCGATGCACATGACGGGCGTGCGCCTCCTGCAGCAGCTCTCGCTCGCGGTCGTCGGGCACCTGCGCACCGATGGCCTCCCCGCCAGGTCGCGACGGCACGCTGCGCGCTTCGCCGAGCGCGACCGCGGCATCACCGACCTGCTGACGCTGCTGCACCTCGACCTCGCGCTCATGCCGTACGAGGGCGGTCGCGCGATCGACCCCGACGCCGCCGCGCACCGGCTGCGCGAGCTCGGCGGCCCGCTGACCGACGCAGAGGTGCGCCCGATCCGCGTGCTCGGCTCCCCCGACGACGTGCCCGCCGGACCCGCCGTGCTCGGCGACGCGATCGCAGCGCGACGCGGCTTCGACATCGAGCTGCACGCCGAGGCGATCCTCGCGGCGGCGGAGTCCGCGCTCCACGCCGTGGCCGACGACGCGGTCCGGGAGGTGTCCCGCGACACGATCGCGCACGCGCGGTGGCGGCTCATCACCAAGGGCATGCCGCCGCACTACGCCGGCTTCTCGACGCCGCGCGCGCTCGGCCTGCTGCTCTTCGCCCGGTAGCGCCGACGGCCGCGAGCCTTGTGGCGGCGCGAGTCAGCGTTCGGCGCGGCGGATGCGGATCGGGCCCCGGGCCTCGCTCGGATGCACGGGCGCGCCGCCCTGCGTGACGACGACCGCGCCCCGTTCGAGGAGGCGCGCCGCTGCGGCGCGCGCCTCGTCCATGCGCGGGCGCCACACCTCCGGGTCGTCCCCCGCAACGCGTCGCGCCGCATCGCTCGGGCAGATCGACGCCCCCTCGCGCCGCTCGGCGAGCAGGGCCAGGATCGCGCGCTCCATCGGGTCGTCGGCCATGGGGCCATCCTGCACCCTGCCGCGCCGTGGCCGACAGGGCGCCGCTCAGGCGGGCGGGAGGATCTGCCCGACCGGCTCGCGCTTCTCGGCCTGGAAGCGATCCTCCGTGCGGCCCTGCGCCCAGTAGCCCGAGAGCGACACCTGCGCGCGCTCGAGCCCGCGGCGGCCGAAGAGCTCGTCGCGCAGCGCCTTCATCGACTCGCGCTCGCCGTGCACGAACGCCTGCACCCGGCCTGCCGGGAAGGAGAGCTCGGCGACCGTGTCGGCGAGCAGCGTGACGGTCGCGGCGGTCGGCGCGCCGCGGTGCAGCCAGCGCACCTCGACGCCGGGCGGCGCCTGGATCGCGATCTCCTCCGACGCATCCCGCACCTCGATCAGCGCGAGGCCGCTCGCCGTCGCCGGGAGCGCCTCGACGCCGCGCGCGATGGCCGGCAGCGCCGACTCGTCGCCGACGAAGAGGTGCCAGTCGGCGGTGGCGTCCGGCGCGAACGCGCCGCCGGGTCCGCCGAACACGACGCGCTCCCCCGGCTGCGCTCGCGCGGCCCACGGGCCCGCGATGCCCTGGTCGCCGTGCACGACGACGTCGATCGCGAAGCTGTCGTCGCGCACCTCGCGCACCGTGTAGGTGCGCGTGACGGGGAGATCCTCGGGCGCGAGCGTGCCGCGCAGTGCCGTCAGGTCGTAGGGCGGCTCGAGGCCGAGCTCGGGTCGCGCGAACCACAGCTTCACGTAGGCGTCGGTGCAGCCGTTGTCCACGAAGGCCGCGAACCCTGGCCCGCCGATGCGCACGCGCACGAGGCTCGGTGCGATGCGCTCGGTGCCCACCACCTCCATGACGTGCTGCGGTCGGGGCGGTCGAGGGGCGCGCTCAGGGATGCTCATACCCCTCCACGGTATCAACGGCCGCACCGGCCCACGCAGCGGCACGAGCACGCCGGGAGTGCGAGAGGATGCGTCGGTGGAGATGACGGCGGACGACTTCGAGGCGCTCGTGACCGAGGTGCTCGACGCGCTGCCCGACGAGATGGTCGAGGGCCTCGACAACGTCGTCTTCCTCGTCGAGGACGAGCATCCCGACGAGGACCTGCTCGGCATCTACGAGGGCGTCGCGATCACCGACCGCGGCCAGTACGGCTTCGGCGAGCTCCCCGACCGCATCATGGTCTACCGGTTGCCGCACCTCGCGACGAGCGAGACGCTCGACGACCTGCGCGCGGAGGTGCGCACGACGCTCGTGCACGAGATCGCGCACTTCTACGGCATCGACGACGAGCAGCTGCACGAGCTCGGCTGGGCCTGACGGCTCCGCGCACCGACGGCCGCGCTCCGCGCCGGAGCCTCGAGCACCGACGCGCGCGCTCCCGCACCGGTCGTCAGGTCGCGCGCACCTCGTCGGCGAGCGACGCGGGGTCGTTGGCCGCGATGTGCGTGTCCTCCTGCTCGCGCCACAGCGCCCACCAGGAGTCGTCGCCGTCGCGCTCGAGCGCTCTGGCGTGCCGCACCTCCTCTGGCGCCTCGAGCCAGATCGCCCGGCTCGCGTGCTCGCGCGACGCGATCGTGAGCGAGCCGCAGCCCTCGACGATGAGCGGTGCACCCGGCTCGGCCCGGTCCTCATCGCCCCAGTCGCCGACCGCCCAGTCCCAGCGGCGCCAGACCGCTGGGGAGCCTGCGGCGAGCGGCGCGAGGATGGCGCGCTCGAGCAGCCGCGAGCCGGTCGCGAGCCCGTGCCAGCCGGCGTAGAGGTCGTCCATGTGGATCACGCGCGCCCCCGTCTCGGCGGCGAGGCGCGCGGCGAGCGCGGTCTTGCCCGCGCCGGAGCGGCCGTCGATGAGCGTGACTTCCGTGCCGCTCACGACGCGCCCGCCCAGACCGGCATGAACGAGCCCGTCGCGACGGAGGCGCCGAGGGCGAGCGCGACGATGCCCGCCGTGATGAGCAGCAGCACCGCATCCGCCCGCCCCACGGTCGAGGGCCGCGCCCACGTGCGCTCGGGCCCGCCGAAGCCGCGCGCCTCCATCGCCGTCGCGAGCGTGCCGCCGCGGCGCAGCGCGACGACGAGCAGCGCGAACGCCGCCTGCAGCGCGCGCCGCACGGCACCGGTGTCGCCGAGGCCGCGAGCGCGGCGGGCGAGCGCGATCTGCCGCCAGTCCTCCCCGAGCACCCCGAAGAGGCGCACGCCCGCGAGCGCCGCGAGCACGAAGCGGTGCGGCAGGCGCGCGACCTGCGCGAGGCCGTCGGCGAGCCGCGTGGGGTCGAGGCCGACGAGCCCGACGAGCACCGGCACCCCGAGCGCGAGGACGCGGAGGCCGATCGCGAGCGCGAGCTCGATCGACCGGTCGCTCACCGTCGCGATCCACAGCTGTGCGTGGATGCGCCCGCCCGGCTCGGCGTAGAGCAGCATGCTCACCGCCGACACGGGCGCCGCGAGCAGCAGCGGCCACGCGCGGCGCAGCACGGTGCGCGGGCCGATGCCCGCCGCTCCGAGCACGATGAGCCACGCGACGAGGGCGACCCCGGCCGAGACGACGTCGATCGTCAGCAGCATCGGCAACGAGTACACGACCGCGGCGGCGAAGGGCGTGACCGGGTTGACGCGCTCGAGCGCGCTCGGTCGGCGCGCGGCGCGAGCGGTGCGCGTCGTCGACGTCATCGCGCCTCCCCCAGCCGCAGCGTGCGGTCGCCGAGCACGCGCTCGACGTCGGCATCGTGCGTGACGGCGACGACGGCGCAGCCGCGGTCGTCGACGAGGGAGGCGATGAGCCGGACGAGCTCTGTCCACGTGCGGCGGTCCTGCCCGAAGGTGGGCTCGTCGAGCACGATGACCCGCGGCGCGGGGGCGAGCACGGTGGCGACGGAGAGGCGCCGCTGCTCGCCGCCGGAGAGGGTGAACGGGTTCGCGTCGGCGAGGGCCTCGAGGCGCAGGGCCGCGAGCAGTCCGTCGACGCGGTGGTCGATGTCTGCGGGCGCCATGCCGAGCGCGTGCAGCCCCGCGGCGACCTCCTGCCGCACGCGCGGCGTGACGAACTGGTGCTCGGGCTGCTGGAAGACGGTGCCGATGCGCGTCGCGAGCTGCCTCGGCCGCCAGCGGAACGGGGAGGGATCGCGCGGGCCCTCGCCCCCGCGGCGAGATCGCCGTGCCCCCGGCGCGCCGACCGCAGCCGGCTCACCCGGCCGACGCAGCGCGTCCGTCGCCCGCACGGCCCCCGCGACCGGCGCCATGAGGCCTGCGATCGTGAGCGCGAGGGTCGACTTGCCCGCGCCGTTCGGCCCGGTGACGACGAGCGCCTCCCCCGCGCGGATGTCGAGCGAGACGGCCTCGTGCGCCGGCTCTCCGCCGCGACCGGCCCGCACCTCGTCGAGCTCGAGCAGCGCATCGGCGGGGCGGCGGCCGCCGCGCGGCACCTCGACCGGGAGCCCCGGGACCCAGACGCCGTCGGCCGCGAGCTGCTCACGATGGCGTTCGAGCACCTGGTCGGGCGAGCCGTCGGCGACGGCGCCGCCGCCCGCGGCGAGCACCACGACGCGGTCGACGACCGGCAGCCACGTCTCGACGCGGTGCTCGACCACGACGAGCGTCGCGCCGGTCTCGCGCGCGACGCGATCGACCGCATCCCGCACCTCGACGACCCCGGCGGGGTCAAGGTTGGCGGTGGGCTCGTCGAGCAGGATGAGGCCCGGTCGCATCGCGATGACGCCCGCGAGCGCGAGCCGCTGCCGCTGGCCGCCCGAGAGCGCCGCGGTCGAGCGGTCGAGCTCGACCTCGAGCCCCACGGCGTCGAGCGCGTGGCGCACGCGGCGCCAGATCTCCTCGCGCGGCACCGCGAGGTTCTCGCAGCCGAACGCGACGTCGTCGCCGACGCGCGACATGATCGTGTTGGCCTCCGGATCCTGCAGCACGAGGCCAGCGATGCCGCGCCGGCTCGACGGGTGCGCGCCGTCGACGCTCAGCTCGCCCGTCTCGTCGCCCTCCTCCTCGCCGCCGAGGACGCCTGCGAGCGCCCCGAGCAGCGTCGACTTGCCCGCGCCGGAGGGTCCGAGCAGCAGCACCCGCTCGCCGGGCTCGACGTCGAGGTCGAGCCCGGCGAGCGCGGGCGCGCCGCGGCCGGCGTGCTGCCAGCCCCAACCGCGCGCACGGATGCGGGAGCCGGTCACCGGCCGCGCGATCGTCCCGACGCGAAGCGGTCGAGCACGCCGGTCGCCGCGAGCGCCCGGGTCAGGAGCCAGCCGAGCAGGCCGGCGAGCAGCGCGCCCGAGACGACGAGGCAGCCGAGGTAGATCACGAGGAACTCGCCGCTCATCGCGAGATTGCCGGAGGTGAACAGCTCGAGCGTCCACGCGGCGACGGCCGCGCCGATGCCCGCGAGCATCGCGACGACGAGCCCGAACCGGCGGTAGGCGAAGAGCAGGAAGACCAGCTCGGCGCCGAGGCCCTGGGCGATGCCGGAGTAGACCGTCTCGATCGACCACTGGCTGCCCAGCAGCATCGAGACCGTCGCTGCGAGCAGCTCGACGAAGAGCGCTGCGCCGGGCTTGCGGATGATGAGCCCGCCGAGCACGCCGCCGATGAGCCAGACGCCCGCCGCGAGCCCGCCGAATCCGGGCGTGAGCCCTTCCATGGCGGTGAACCAGACGTAGCCGACGCCGTTCCAGAGCACGAAGAGGAGCCCTGTGGCGACGCCGAGCACGGCGGCCACGACGATGTCGACGACGCGCCAGCGCGGGTTGGTGCGCCTCGCGGGCGCGGATGCGGTGGTTGCAGTCATGCTGTGCCTTTCACTCGGATGTGATGGCACGGGTGAAGATGTCTCCCTGCGCTGGCATGATCCAGATCAGGTGTGACGGTCGAAGGCTGCGGCCTTCCTCTCAGCCCGGCGCACCGGACTCCCGTGTCTGCCGGCCAGTCTAGCCCGGCACCCATCCGGCCGCCGCGCGTAGGCTGGGCCGGTGAGCCAGACCGCGCAGCACATCCGTTCGTTCGTGGCCGTGGGCGACAGCTTCACCGAGGGCGTCGGCGACGAGCTGCCCGACGGCAGCGTGCGCGGGTGGGCCGACTTCGTCGCCGCGGGGCTCGCGACGGCGCAGGGCGAGCCGGTGCGCTACGCCAACCTCGCGATCCGCGGCCGCAAGCTCGCCGGCATCCTGCACGAGCAGCTCGACGCCGCGATCGCGCTCGAGCCCGACGCGATCTCGATCAACGGCGGCGGCAACGACATCCTGCGCCCGCGCGTCTCGATCGAGCACGTCGGCGCGCGGCTCGCGGACGCCGCCCGCCGGATCGCCGCCGCGGGGATCCGGCCGATCCTGCTCTCGGGCGGCAACCCGAGCGAGGTCATGCCGATCGGCGCCGTGATGCAGCGCCGCGGCGACGCGCTCGCCCGGGCGTTCCGGGCCAACGTCGGCGACCTCGACGCCCCCTACGTCGACAACTGGAGCGACCCCGAGCTGCGCGCCCCGCGCTTCTGGTCGATCGACCGCCTGCACCTCAACGCCGCCGGCCACGCGCACGTGGCGCGCAACGTGCTGCGCGCGCTCGGGCACCCCGCGCCCGAGGCGTGGCGCGATCTCGCCGGCGCGACGACCGCCGAGGGGCGCCGCGACCTCGCCTACTACCGCGAGTACGTGCTGCCGTGGCTGGGGCGCCGCTTCACCGGGCGGTCGTCGGGCGACGGGCGCGACCCGAAGCTGCCGACGTTCGTGGACGTGCAGCCGCTGCCGCCGACGGTGATCGAGTAGCGGGTCTCGTGACGCGGCCCGGACTCCGTCCGGCCCGCTCCTCGACCAGCGAGGCGACCGCAGCGCGGGTCTCGTGACGCGAGCCGGACTGGGTCCGGCGCGCTCCTCGACCGACGAGGGGACCGCAGCGCGGGTCTCGTGACGCGAGCCGGACTGGGTCCGGCGCGCTCCTCGACCGACGAGCGCGGATCAGTGGCGGTTCGCCGTCACGAAGTCGATGAGCTCCTCGACCCGGCCGAGCAGCGCCGGCTCGAGGTCGTTCCAGTCGCGCACCCGCGAGCGCATGCGCTGCCACGCGCGCCCCACGTCCTCCTGGCTCTCGTGCGGCATCCCGAGCCTGCGCAGGGTGCCCCGCTTCCAGTCCTCGCCCTTCGGCACGTCGGGCCACGCGGGGATCCCGAGGCGCGCGGGCTTGATCGCCTGCCAGATGTCGATGAACGGATGCCCGACGATGCGCACGTGCGCACCGTGCGGGCCGCGCGTCACGGCCTCGGCGATCCGCGACTCCTTCGAGCCCGCCACGAGGTGGTCGAGCAGGATGCCGAGCCGGCGCTCGCTCGTCGGCGCGAACTCCGCGACGATCCCCGCGAGGTCGTCGGCGCCGTGCAGCGGCTCGACGACGACGCCCTCGACGCGCAGGTCGTGCCCCCACACCTGCTCGACGAGCTCGGCATCGTGCACCCCCTCGACGAGGATGCGGCTCGGGAGCGCGACGCGCGCCTTGAGCCCCTCGACCGCGCGCGAGCCGGAGGCGGTGCGCGTCGGGCCCGCCTGGCGAGCGGCGGCGGGGACGAGCTCGACCTCGACGCCGTCGACGAAGAAGCCCCGCCCGAGGGGGAACGCGCGCACCTTGCCGCGGCGATCCTCGAGGTGCACGGTGCCGGCCTCGACGCGCACGACCGCGCCGACCCATCCGTCGTGCCGCTCGACCACGAGGTCGCGCTCAGCGGGCACCCGCCTCGGCGGGGCCGGCACGCGAGCGGCCTTCGCCTCCTTCGAGAGCACGTCGCCGCCCCAGCTGTCCCAGTCCGTCCGCACCGATCGATCGTAGGCACCGCCGCTGCGGCCGCGCGGGTGCAACGCCGACTCAGCCGCGAAGGCTCGCGATCGCCCGCAGCGCCTCGGCGTCGCCCTGCACGAGCATGCGCGTCACGACCGACTCCTCCCAGCGCGCGAGGCCGTCGCGGATGCGCCCGACGGGGCCGACGAGCGCGATCTCGTCGATGAGCCGCATCGGCACCGCCGCGATCGCCTCGGCCTTCCGGCCCGCGAGGTAGTGCTCCTGGATCGCGGCGCACTCGGCCTCGAACCCGAGCCGCGCGACGGCATCGAAGTGGAAGTTCGCCCCCTTCGCGCCCATCCCGCCGACGTAGAGCGCGATCATCGGGCGCAGCCGGTCGGCGGCCGCCTCGACGCTGTCGTCGACGACGATGGGCACCGGCACCGAGACCTCGAACGCGTCCGCCGGCGGCAGGGTGGGGTCGCGCCGCGCGAACCCCTCGGCGAGCAGCGCCCGCGCGTCGGCGTCGCTCGCGGGCGAGAAGAGGAACGGCAGCCAGCCGTCGGCGATCTCGGCGGCGAGCGCGGTGTTCTTCGGGCCCTCCGCCGCGAGGTGGATGGGGATGTGCTCGCGCAGCGGGTGCAGCGTCGACATGAGCGGCTTCCCGAGCCCCGTCGTGCCCTCGCCCGTGCGCGGCAGCGGCAGCTGCGGCCCGGGAGCCGTCACCGGTGCTTGCCGCGCCATGATGCTGCGCAGGATGGCGACGTACTCGCGCGTGCGTGCGAGCGGCTTCGGGAACGGCTGGCCGTACCAGCCCTCGACCACCTGCGGACCGCTCACGCCGAGGCCGAGGATGACGCGCCCGCCCGAGAGGTGATCGAGCGTCATCGCCGTCATCGCCGTCGATGCGGGAGTGCGGGCCGAGAGCTGCGCGATGCCGGTCGCGAGCCTGATGGTCGACGTCGCCGCGCCCCACCACGCGAGCGGCGTGAACGCATCCGACCCGTAGGCCTCGGCCGTCCACACCGAGTCGAAGCCGAGCCGCTCCGCCTCCTGCACCGCCTCGAGCGCGCCGGCGGGCGGGCCCGCCTTCCAGTAGCCGAGCATGTAGCCGTAGTCCATGCGCCGATGGTGGCATGGCGACGGATGCGCCGGGTCGCGATTGTCGACCCCCTACGAGCCGCCGACGCGCGGGTCGGCCTCCGTAGGCTGGCTCGCATGGACTTCCGCATCTTCACCGAGCCCCAGCAGGGCGCCTCCTACGACGAGCTGCTCGCGATCGCGCTGCGCACCGAGCAGCTGGGCTTCGACGGCTTCTTCCGCTCCGACCACTACCTGCGCATGGGCGACGGCGATCCGGGGTACGGGCCGACGGATGCGTGGACGACGCTCGCCGGGCTCGCGCGCGACACCGAGCGCATCCGGCTCGGGACCCTCGTGTCGTCGGTCACCTACCGGCTGCCCGGCATCCTGGCGGTGCAGGTCGCGAACGTGGATGCGATGTCCGGCGGCCGCATCGAGCTCGGCCTGGGCACGGGATGGTTCGAGGCCGAGCACCGGGCGCTCGGCATCCCCTTCCCCGAGCGCCGCTTCGACCTGCTCGAGGAGCAGCTCGCGATCGTCACGGGACTGTGGCAGACGCCCGTCGGCGCCCGCTTCTCGTTCGCGGGCGAGCACTACCGGCTCGAGGACTCCCCCGCGCTGCCGAAGCCGGTGCAGGAGCGCGTGCCGGTGATCGTCGGGGGCCTCGGCGCGAAGCGGACGCCGCGGCTCGCGGCGGAGTTCGGCGACGAGCACAACCTCTCGTTCCCGCCCTTCGACCGCATCCGCCCGCTCTTCGCGGCCCTCGACGACGCGATCGAGCGCGCCGAGCGCACCCGGCCCGTCGTGCGCTCCGTCGCGCTCGTCGCGTGCGTGGGCGAGGACGAGGCGGCGTTCGCGCGCCGCGCGGCCGCGATCGGCCGGGAGCCCGCCGAGCTGCGCGCCCACGGGATCGCGGGCACGCCCGCCGAGGTGGAGGACCGGCTCGCCGCGCTCGCCGACGACGGCGTCGAGCGGGTCTACCTGCAGGTGCTCGACCTGCGCGACCTCGAGCACCTCGACGAGCTCGCCGCGCGCACGGAGGCGGTCGCGTCAGGCACGCGCGGCTGACGCGAGCACGCGGAGCGCGAGGACGGAGAACGCGAGGACGGGGGCGGCCCGAAGGCCGCCCCCGTCCTGGGTGTTGCGTGACTCAGGCCTGCGTGCGACCGCGGTTGCGGGTCACGAGGCCCCAGATCAGCAGCACGATGATCGAGCCGCCGATCGCGAGCAGCCAGGTCTGGATGGAGAAGAAGTCCTCCAGCGGTGCGTTGAACAGCAGCGAGCCGAGCCAGCCGCCGAGCAGTGCGCCCACGACGCCCAGGATGAGGGTCATGATCCATCCGCCGCCCTGACGACCGGGGAGGATCAGCTTCGCGATCGCGCCGGCCAGGAGGCCGAGGACGATCCAACCGAGAATGCCCATGTGCTTGGTCCCTTCTCTCCAGCAGCGGTGCAAGGGTCTTACCCCGCCGGGCCCCCGCGGTGGCGGAAGCCGGGATCAAGCCTACGCAGATTCATGGGAGATTCCTGGGAGCGTCCTACTCAGCTGCTGGCACGCTCCAGGACGATCTCGCGCACTCGTGCGGCGTCCGCCTGGCCCCGCATCGCCTTCATGACGGCACCGATCACCGCGCCGGCAGCCTGCACCTTGCCGTCGCGGATCTTCTGCAGCACATCGGGCTGCGCCGCGAGCGCCTCGTCGACCGCGGCGACGAGCGCCGACTCATCCGTGACGACCTTGAGGCCGCGCGCCTCGGCGACCTCGGCGGGGCTGCCCTCGCCCGCGATGACGCCTTCGAGCGCCTGCCGGGCGAGCCGGTCGGTGAGGGTCCCCTCGTCGACGAGCCGCTGCAGCTCGGCGACGTGCGCCGGGTCGACGAGGCTCCCCGCCTCGACGCCGCGGTCGTTCGCGACGCGCGCGATCTCGCCCGTCCACCACTTGCGCGCCGCCTGCGGGGCGGCGCCCGCGGCGACCGTGGCCTCCACGAGGTGCAGCATGTCGCCGTTCACCACGTCCTGGAACTCGAGATCGGTGAAGCCCCACTCGGCCTTGAGGCGCCGGCGGTGGGCGACGGGCTGCTCGGGCAGCTGCGCGCGCAGCTCCTCGACGAGCTCGCGGCTCGGCTCGACGGGCAGCAGGTCGGGCTCCGGGAAGTAGCGGTAGTCGTCGGCGTCCGACTTCGGACGGCCCGCGCTCGTCGTGCCGGTGTCCTCATGCCAGTGCCGGGTCTCCTGCACGATCGTGCCGCCGGCCGCGAGGATGGCCGCCTGCCGCTGGATCTCGTAGCGCACCGCGCGCTCGACCGAGCGCATCGAGTTGACATTCTTCGTCTCGGTGCGCGTGCCGAGCGCCTCCTGGCCGCGGGGCCGCAGCGAGACGTTGGCGTCGCAGCGCAGGTTGCCGCGCTCCATGCGCGCCTCGGAGATGCCGAGCGAGAGCACGATGTCGCGGATCGCGGCGACGTACGCCCGCGCGATCTCGGGCGCGTCGTGCTCGGCGCCGAAGATCGGCTTCGTGACGATCTCGACGAGCGGCACGCCCGCGCGGTTGTAGTCCACGAGCGAGTACTCGGCGCCCTGGATGCGGCCGGTCGAGCCGCCCACGTGCGTGAGCTTGCCCGCGTCCTCCTCCATGTGCGCGCGCTCGATCGGCACCGTCAGCCGGCGCCCGCTCGCGAGCTCGATCTCGACCTCGCCCTCGAACGCGATGGGCTCGTCGTACTGCGAGATCTGGTAGTTCTTCGGCACGTCGGGGTAGAAGTAGTTCTTCCGCGCGAACCGGCACGACTCGGCGATCTCGCAGCCGAGCGCGAGGCCGAGTGAGATCGAGTAGCGCACGGCCGTCTCGTTCGTCACCGGGAGGCTGCCGGGCAGGCCGAGGCTCAGCGGGTCGATGAGCGTGTTGGGCGCCGCGTCGTGGAAGTCCGGGTGCGCGGGGTTGGGCGCGCCCGAGAACATCTTGGTCCGGGTGCCGAGCTCGACGTGCACCTCGAAGCCGAGCACCGGCTCGAACCGCTCGAGCGCCTCGTCGAAGTCCATGAGCTTCGCCTTCATCGTGCGTCTCCGTCCAGCGCAGGGGCCTTCGTCGTCAGGATGCCGCCCCAGCGCTCGGCCAGGAGCGCCTCGATCGCGGCGCCGGCGCGGTAGAGCCGGGCGTCCTCGAACATCGGCGCGAGCAGCTGCAGGCCCACCGGCAGCCCGTCGTCGCCGAGGCCCATCGGCAGGCCCATGCCGGGGATGCCGGCGAGGTTCGCGGGGATCGTCGTGATGTCGTTGACGTACATCGCGAGCGGGTCGTCGAGCTTCTCCCCCAGGCGGAACGCCGTGGTGGGCGCTGCCGGGCTGATGAGCAGGTCGGCCTGCTCGAACGCGGCGTCGAAGTCGCGCTGGATGAGCGTGCGCACCTTCTGCGCCGAGCCGTAGTAGGCGTCGTAGTAGCCGGCAGAGAGCGCGTACGTGCCGAGGATGATGCGGCGCTTGACCTCGGGCCCGAAGCCGGCCTCGCGCGTCGCCGCCATGACCTCCTCGACCGTCTGGCCCGCCTGCTCCCGCCGCAGGCCGAAGCGCACCGAGTCGAAGCGCGCGAGGTTCGACGACGCCTCGGCGGGGAGGATGAGGTAGTACGCCGCAACCGAGTAGGAGAACGACGGGCACGAGACCTCGACGACCTCCGCTCCCGCATCCGTGAGCACCTGCACGGTCTCGCGGAAGCGCGCCTGCACGTCGGCGGCGATGCCCTCGCTGTCGAGCTCCCGCACGACACCGACCTTCAGGCCCGCGAGGCTGCCCGACGCGGCGCCCTCGCGAGCGGCCGCGGCGAACGACGGCCACTCGCGGTCGAGGCTCGTGGAGTCGTGCGGGTCGTGGCCGCCGATCACGTCGTGGATGAGCGCCGAGTCGAGCACCGTGCGTGTGACGGGGCCGACCTGGTCGAGGCTCGAGGCGAGCGCGATCGCGCCGTAGCGGCTCACGCCGCCGTAGGTGGGCTTGACGCCGACCGTGCCGGTGACGGCGGCGGGCTGGCGGATCGAGCCGCCGGTGTCGGAGCCGAGGGCGAAGGGCGCCTCAAAGGCCGCGACCGCCGCGGCCGAGCCGCCGCCGGAGCCGCCCGGGATGCGCTCGGTGTCCCACGGGTTGCGCGTGACGCCGTAGGCGGAGTGCTCGGTGGACGAGCCCATGGCGAACTCGTCCATGTTGGTCTTGCCGAGCGGCACGAGCCCGGCGTCCTTCAGGCGCGCGACGACGGTGGCGTCGTAGGGCGGGATCCAGCCCTCGAGGATGCGCGAGCCCGACGTCGAGGGCATCCCGACGGTGCACAGCACGTCCTTGATCGCGACGGGCGCGCCCGCGAGCTCGTGCAGCGGCTCGCCGCTCGCGCGCCGCTCGTCGATCGCGCGCGCCCGCTCGAGCGCGCCGTCGTCGATGTGCAGGAAGGCGTGGATCTCGCCGTCGACCGCGGCGATGCGGTCGAGGTGCGCCTGGGTGGCCTCGACGCTCGACACGTCGCCGGATGCGATGAGCGCGGCGAGCTCGTGGCCCGCGAGGCGCGTGAGGTCGGCCGTCACTGCTCCTCCCCCAGGATCGCCGAGACGCGGAAGCGCTCGCCGTCGTGGCTCGGTGCGCCCGCGAAGGCCTGCTCGTGCGAGAGCGTCGCACCGACCTCGTCGGGCCGCAGCACGTTGGCCATGGGCACCGGGTGGCTGGTGGCGGGCACGTCGTCGCCCGCGACCTCGCGGACGGTGGCGATGGCGTCGACGATCTGCGACAGCTCGGCCGTCAGGCTCGTCACCTCGTCGTCGGTGAGCGCGATGCGGGCGAGCCCAGCGAGGTGCTGGACCTGCTCGCGCGTGATCTCGGACATGCGTCTCCAAGGGGGGTCGGCGGGCGGCTGGTGAACGGTTCGCGGAGCGGGACAGCGCGGTCTCGTGACGCGTCGCGCTGCGCGCGGCGCTCCTCGACCTGGAGTCCTCCGGGCTCACGGTCGTGAGCCCTCCGGACTCCAATCCTACGGTCGCTGCAGGAGGGCCCAGGCCGCGAGCGCCCACAGCGCGACTGCGGCTCCGATCGTCCACCAGCGGTGGTCGGCGGCGACCGCGAGCGCCTCGCGCACGACGGCGCCCGGCCGGTACGACGGGCGGGTCCACGCGCCCACGACCGTGCCGTCCATCCCGAGCCGCGCGAGCAGCCACGCGGTGCGATACGCGTGGTACTCGCTCGTCACGACCGCGAGCGGCCCCCGGCCCGCGATGAGCGGGCGCGAGAGCGCGAGGTTCTCCCGCGTGGTCGTCGAGGCCTGCTCGAGGTCGATCGCCTCGGCGGGCACGCCGAGCCGTCGCACGAGGTGCTCGGCCATCGCGGACGCCTCGGTGCGCACCTCGTCGGGGCCCTGCCCGCCCGCGACGACGATGCGGGCATCCGGCCGGGCGACGACCGCGGCGCGCCACACCTCGGCGCCCCGCTCGACGCGCCGCCGCAGCAGCGGGCCGACCTCGCGGCCGCGCAGGCCCGCGCCGAGGATGAGCACCGTCCCGACGGCGCGCGGCGCGCGAGCGGCGCGCAGGTGGATGAGGATCGCGAGGGCGAGCGCCACCGCAGCGGCGCCGCCCACCCAGACGGGCAGCGCGAGCAGCAGGAGCGCGCGGGCGAGCGCAGGGTCGATCGCCGAGGCGCCGACGACGGCGACCGAGAGCACGAGGATGCCCGACCCGAGGAGCGCGATGAGCACGTCGATGCGCCGCACCCGCACGAGCCGCGGCAGCATGAGCGCGTGCCACAGGCTCGCCCCGCCGAGGCCTGCGGCGCCGACGATCGCGAGCGCGACGAGCAGCGCCCACAGCCCGTGCTCGACCGGCACGTCGAGCCAAGCCGGGACGATCCGCCGGATCGCGCGGGTCAGCAGCGCGGTGAACGCGACCACGATCGCGACGGCCCAGAGCGCCGGGCGCAGCACGCGCATCCGTCGACCTCGCCCCACGCCAGCACCCTATCCGCGGCGCGCCGAGTGCGCGCTTGCGCAGGCTTCGAACGTGTGTTCGAATGGGCGCATGCGATGGGAAGGGCAGACGACGACGCACGTCGACGCCGACGCGCTGCCGGGCCTCGAGGAGCGCGGGAGCGTGCTCGAGCAGTGGCCGACGCCCGGCTTCGACGGCGCCTCGTTCCTCGAGATCACTGCGCGGAGCGCGCTCAACCGCGTGCCCGGCGACGGCTTCATGGGCGGCACGTGGACGATCAACCCCTACCGCGGCTGCCAGCACGCGTGCCGCTACTGCTTCGCGCGGAACACCCACACGTACCTCGACCTCGACGCGGGCGCCGACTTCGACTCCCGGATCGTCGTGAAGGCCAACCTCGTCGAGGTGCTCGAGCGCGAGCTCGCCGGCCCCAGGCGCGCGGTCGACGCGGTGCAGCTCGGCACCAACACCGATCCGTACCAGCGCGCCGAGGGGCGCTACCGGCTCATGCCGGGCGTGCTCCGGGCGCTCGCGCGGCACGGCGCCTCGATCTCGATCCTCACGAAGGGCACCCTGCTGCGGCGCGACCTGCCGCTGCTCGCCTCGATCGCGCGCGACGTGCCCGTCGCGATCGCGATGTCGATCGCGATCTTCGACGACGAGCTGCAGCAGGAGGTCGAGCCGGGCACGCCCACGACCGCCGCGCGCCTCGCGACCGTGCGTGCCGTGCGCGACGCCGGGCTCGACTGCGCGGTCTTCGCGATGCCGGTGCTCCCGGGCCTCACCGACACGCACGAGCACCTCGACCGAGCGTTCGCCGCGATCGCCGACGCGGGCGCGACGAGCGCGATCACGAGCACGCTGCACCTGCGGCCCGGCGCCCGCGAGTGGTACCTCGCGTGGCTGCGCGAGGCGCACCCGCACCTGCTGCCGCTGTACGGGCGCATCTACGGGCGGGGCGCCTACGCCGCGAAGGGCTATCGCGACTGGCTGCGGGCGCGCACGAGGCCGCTCCTGCGGCAGCATCGGCTCGCACCGGTGCGCACGACCTCCGGCACGGGGCTCACTGCGCCGCCCGCGCGCCCGTCGCGCGCGACGCAGCTGCCGTCGACGACGCAGTCGCCCGGCGCGACGGTGCCGCTCTTCTGACCCGGCTGCGGCTGTCGCGCGCGCCGCTCAGCGCGCCGCGCCGGCCTCGACGAACGCGCGGATGCGATCGCTGCACTCGGGATGGTCGATCACGCGGTGGCCGTGGCCCGGCAGCACCGCGTGCTCGGCGCCGAGCGCGACGAGCGCGTCGGCCACCTCCTCGTAGTCGGCACTCCAGCCGCCCGTCAGCACGAGCATCCTCGTCTCCGCGAGGCACGCGGGGTCGATCGCGTGGCGCCACGGGGCGCCGTGCAGCCGGGTCCGGCGCGACGAGCGCCGCGCATCCGCCGTGCTCGCGGGGCCGATGTCGTGGCCGCTCAGCGCCTGCAGGAGGGCGCGCTCGAACGTCTCGTCGGTGAGCGTGCTGTCGAGGTAGACGGGCTCGAGCCGCTCGATGAGGCGCGCGGTCGCGGGCCGCTCGCGCGAGAGCCCGAAGAGGGCCGGCTCGATGAGCACGAGCGCCGCCGGCTGCTCCATGCACGCTGCGAGCGCCGCGACGACACCGCCGTAGCTGTAGCCGACGACGCCGTCGGCCTCGCTCGCGGAGAGCGCGAGCGCCTGCGCGGCCGAGGCGACGTCACCGACCGCGGGCTCGTCGCCTCCGTAGCCCGGCAGCACGGGGAACTCGGCGTCGGGGAAGGCCGCCGCCTGCTGCGGGAACGCGGCAGCGCCGACCCGGCCGGAGCCATGGGCGAAGACGAGGCGCACGGTCAGCGGATGCGGGGCGCGGTCGAGGCGGGTGCGTGGGGCATGCGCTCCAGGGTAGGAGCGCTCGGGCGCTCGCGCGAACCCCCGATCAGCCGAGCGGGAAGCGCGCGTGCTCGTCGAGCGTGAGGAGGTCCTCGAGGTAGGCGAGGTTGCCCTCGGGCTCCGGCTCGACGCCCTCGGTGAGGTGCCACGTGCCCCACTCGAGCTTCATGTAGGTGAGCGCGGTCGGCCACAGCTCGAGCTCGCGCCTCGTGAGCCGGCACTCGCTCAGGTACCCGCCGCGGAACGCCGCCCACTCGGCGCCGCCGAGCGCGCTGCCGGCGGCGCCGGGGTGCTCGAGCGGGAAGAGCAGCGCGGCGACCGCGAGGTCGAGGATCCGCGGCGCGAGCGAGGCGTTCTCGAGGTCGACCATGAGTGCGCCCTCCGCGTCGAAGAGCAGGTTCGCGGCGCGGTGGTCGAGCGAGACCGGGACGTGCGGCAGTCCGGCGGCGCGCATCCGTTCGAGCGTGTCGCCGAAGGCCTCGAGCTGGGCGATCCAGCGGTCCGCGTCGGCGTGCGGCCAGTGCTCGGCCGCCGAGGCGCGGATCGCCTCGACGTCCTCGTCGATCGACGAGCGCTCCGCGCTGCCCCACTCGAAGGGCGGGAAGCCGTCGATCGCGAGCCCGTCCGATGCCGCGTGCATCCGGCCGAGCAGCCGGCCTGCGGCGGCGAGGTCGTCGGCGCCGCCGTCCCACTCGCGACCGAGCAGCCGCGGGTAGGCGACCCACTGCTCGGCGGCGTCGCCCTCGCCCACCGCGACGGGCGGCACGAGGGGCGCGACGGTGCGGATGCCGCGCGCGACGAGCGTGCGCTGCCACGCCTCGAGCGGCGCAGGGCTCCGCCACGTGCGCTTGACGACCGCGTCGACGTCGTGCTCGCCGCCGTGCACGCGCGCGGCCCACACGTCGCTCCACGGCGACAGCGACGCGCCGCCCTCGATCGTGAGCACCGCGCCGAACGCGGCCTGGACCTCGTGTCGATCAGCCATGCCGCGACGCTACCGGCACGGGCTGGGCGCGCGGTCAGCGCCGCGGCGCCGGCCCGGCGGGCGCGGTCGGCTCGCCCGTGCCGGTCCCGTGCCGCCTCCGGTCAACGCTTCGGCCACCGCCACGCCGGCTGGTCGAGGAGCCCCTCGCGCCCCGCGACGACGGTCTCGCCCGCGTCCTTCTCGAGCGCGATGCGCAGCGCACCCGCGGCGCCGCCGAGCGCCTCGGCGAGGCTCGCATGGTGCGTGACGACGACCACTTGCGTCTCGCCCGCGGCGCGACTGATGCGCTCGGCGAGCGCCGGCACGAGTTCGGCGTGCAGGCTCCGCTCGGGCTCGTTGAGCACGATGAGGCCCGGCGTCTCGGCCGACAGGAGCGCGGCGGTGAGCAGCAGGTACTGGAGCGTGCCGTCGGAGAGCTCGACTGCGTCGAGCGGCCGCAGCAGCCGGGGCTGCTCGAGCGCGACCCGCATGCGGCCGTCGACCATCGGCAGCCGCAGCCGCGAGCCCGGGAACGCGTCGTCGATCGCGCGGGCGACCTCCCGATCCCGCCCCGCCTCGATCGCCGTCTGCAGCACAGCAGCGAGGTTGGCGCCGTCGTGGTCGAGCCGAGCGGCGCGCGTCGCGACCTGCGGATGCCGAGCGGGGGCCGACGCGTCGGTGCGCATCGCGTCGTGGAAGCGCCAGCCCCGCAGCATGCGGCGCGCGCCGGCGAGCTCGGCGGCCTCCGCGTGGCCCGCGAACTCGTCGAGCACCGACGCCCACGGGTGCAGTCCGCGGGCGAGCTCGCTCCAGCCGCCGTTCGTCGCGACGCGCGCCGCGCCCCGCGTGCGCTCGACGAGCACGCCCGCCGGGCGCGGATCGGTGCCGGCGAAGACGTGCTCCTGCTTGATCTCGGGGTCGAGGTCGAAGGCGCTGCGCTGCGCGACCGGGAGCCCGAGGTCGATCGCGTAGCCGAGCGCATCCGTCGCGACCCCCAGCCGCAGCGACACCGGGCCGCCGCGCACCGTGCCCTCGGTGGCTCCGCCGCGGCGCGAGCCGCGCTCGGGACCCGCCCAGCGCACGGCATCGAGCCCGCCCGCGGCAGCGAGGGAGGCGACCACCCGGCCCTCGCCGCAGTCGGCGAGCAGCCGCAGCGCCCGGTAGAGGCTCGACTTGCCCGACCCGTTGGCCCCGGTGACAACCGTGAGGGGCGCCAGGTCGACCACGAGCGACCGGATCGACCGGTAGCCCTCGATCGCGAGGCGCTCGATCACGCGCCGTCGACCGCTGGGAGCGCCTCGGGGCCCTGCTCGACCAGGATGCGGAACTGCTCGGCGTCGAGGATGCGGATGCCGAGCTCCTCGGCCTTCGCGAGCTTCGAGCCGGCTCCCGGGCCGGCGGCGACATAGTCGGTCTTCTTCGACACGCTCGAGGCGGCCTTGCCGCCCGCGGCGATGATCGCCTCCTGCGCACCCTCGCGGGTGTAGCCCTCGAGCGTGCCCGTCGCGACGACCGTGATGCCCACGAGCGGCCCGCCCGCCTCGGCCGCAGCGCCCGGCCCGGGGTGACCTGGGGTCGCGAATCGCACGCCCGCATCCCGCCACGCCTGCACGATCTCGCGGTGCCAGTCGACCGCGAGCCACTCGACGACCGCGTCGGCGATGATCGGCCCCACGCCCTCGACCTCGGCGAGCTCCTGCGGCGTCGCCTCCTCGATGGCCTGGAGCGAGCCGAACCAGCCCGCGAGCGCGCGAGCCGCGACGGGCCCGACGTGGCGGATGTTGAGCGAGACGAGCTGCCGCCAGAGGTCCTTCTCCTTGGCGCGCTCGAGCTCGGCGAGCAGCGTCTGCGCCTGCTTCGACGGCTGGGGGCCGGTCGCCCCGGCCTTCTTCTCGGCCGCCGTGGGGTTGCGCTGGAACGGTCGCCGGCGCACGGGCTCGCCGGTCTCCTCGTCGACCTTCGGCTCGCCGGTCTCACCGTCGCGCACGACGACCTCGATCGGCACGAGCTCGTCCATCGTCAGCGAGAACAGCCGCGCCTCCGTCACGAGCGGGGGCTCCGCGGGGTGCGAGGGCTGCGTGAGCGCCGCCGCGGTCACCTCGCCGAGCGCCTCCACGTCGAGCGCGCCGCGCGAGCCGATGTGCTCGACGCGACCGCGCACCTGCGCGGGGCACGACCGCGCATTGGGGCAGCGCAGGTCGATGTCGCCCTCCTTCATGGGGCGCAGCTCGGTGCCGCACTCCGGGCACGCGCTCGGCATCACGAACTCGCGCTCCGAGCCGTCGCGCAGGTCGGCGACCGGTCCGAGCACCTCGGGGATGACGTCGCCGGCCTTCCGCAGCACGACGGTGTCGCCGATCAGCACGCCCTTGGCCCGCACGACGTCCTGGTTGTGGAGCGTCGCCTGCCGCACGACGGAGCCGGCGACGTGCACGGGCTCCATGATGGCGAACGGCGTCGCCCTGCCCGTGCGCCCGACGCTCACGACGATGTCGAGCAGCCTCGTGTGCACCTCCTCGGGCGGGTACTTGTAGGCGATGGCCCAGCGCGGCGCGCGAGACGTCTGGCCGAGCTCGGCGTGGAGCGCGAGCTCGTCGACCTTCACGACGACGCCGTCGAGCTCGTGCTCGAAGCCGTGCCGGTCGCCGCCGACCCGCTCGACGAACGCGACCACGCCGTCGACGTCGTCCTCGACGCTCGAGTGCGGGCTCGTCGGCAGGCCCCACGAGGCCAGGAGCTCGTAGACCTCGCTCTGCGCGGCGACGGGCGGGTCGGGCCACGCCCCGATGCCGTGCACGTACATCCGCAGCGCCGCGACGCGCGCGTCGCCCGCCTCGCGCTCGAGGCCGCTCTTCTTCTCGAGCTGCTGGCGGAGGCCCCCCGAGGCGGCGTTCCGCGGATTCGCGAACGTCGGGAAGCGGTTGGCCGCGCTCTTGCGCGCGCGCTCCTCGCCGAGCCGCGGCAGCGCATCCTCGTACGCGCGCTCGCGCAGCGCCTCCTGCAGCGCGTTGAGCTCGTGGAACGCCTGCGTCGGGATGAACGCCTCGCCCCGCACCTCGACGACCTCGGGATGGCCCTCGCCGCTCAGGCGCTCGGGGATGCCGGCGACGCGCAGGGCGTTCGGGGTGACGATCTCCCCGACGCGCCCGTCGCCGCGCGTCGCCGCGGAGGTGAGCGCGCCGCGCTCGTAGCGCAGGTTGATCGCGAGTCCGTCGATCTTGAGCTCCGAGAGCCACCGCACCGGCCGACCCGACGCCGCTTCGGCCTTCGTGCACCACTCGCGCAGCTCGTCGAGCGAGAACACGTTGTCGAGGCTCAGCATGCGGTCGAGGTGCTCGATCGTCGGCAGCCCGCCCGCCGCGGCGCCCTGCACCGTCTGCGTCGGCGAGTCCTGGCTCTGCAGCTCGGGGTGCTCCCGCTCGAGCGCGTCGAGCTCGCGCACGAGCGCGTCGTACGTCGCGTCGTCGATGATCGACGCGTCGCGGCCGTAGTACGCCGCGCTCGCCTCCTCGATGCGGGCGCGCAGCTCCTGCGCGCGCTCGTTCGCCTCGCCGAGGCTCATGGATGCGGCGGCCTGCGCGGCGTCGGTGACCTGGGCGGCGTCGGTGGCCTGCGCGGCCTCGGGGCTCGACATGCACCCATCGTGCCACCGTCCGCCCACGAGCCGGCCGCACGCAATCCGAGACCGCTCCGGCTCCGAACCCTCGACATCCCGGGCCCGCGGGCCCCCACAGAAGGAGGAGCCATGACCCAGTCCCCCAACCGCCTCGTCGCCACGATCTTCGGCGCGGTCTACCTGCTCGTCGGCGTGCTCGGCCTGTTCGTGGCCGGCGGCAACGTGGCGGGCCCCGACGGCGCGCTGCTGCTCGGCGTCTTCCAGGTGAACCACCTGCACAACATCGCGCACCTCGCGATCGGCGCGGCGCTGCTGCTCTCGGGTCTCCGCGGCACCGCGTCGGCGAAGGCGGTCAACGTCACCGTGGGCGCCGTCTACCTGCTGCTCGGCATCGTCGGGTTCTTCCTCGTCGGCACGGCGCTCAACATCCTCGCGCTCAACACCGCCGACCACATCCTGCACCTCGCCTCGGCGATCGTGCTGCTCGGCACGGGGCTCGCGCTCGACCGCAGCTCGGCGGCGCGCGGCGCGACGGCGTAGGCCGGCCCATGGATGCGCTCCTGCGGCCCGCAGGCGCCGTCGCGGCGCTCGGCGCGGCGCTCATCGCGATCGCGGTGGGCGCCGCCGCCCCGCTGTGGGCGGCCGCGTCGTGGCTCGCGCTGCTCGTGCTCGCCGGCGGCGCCGCCCAGCTCGCCGTCGCGGTGCTGGCGCTGCGCGGCCGACGGCTGCGGGCGGGTGCCGTCGCCCTGGCGCTCGGGACGCCGACCCTCGCGTGGCTCGCCGGGCTCGTCGCCGGCGGCGCTGCGTCGGCGGTGCCGCTCGTGCCGATGCTCGCGGGCAGCGCGCTCGCGCTCGGGGCGAGCCTCGCGCTGTGCCGCCCGTCGCGGCGCGCGAGCCACGAAGCGCAGCACGCCCGAGCCGAGCCGCGCCCGCTCGCGGCGCTCGGCGTGCTCGCCGCCGCATCCGCCGTCGTCGCGACCGTCACGACGGGGGCGCTCGCCGGCACCGAGGCCGGCGCCTTCGCCCAGCCGCACGGCGCGCACGGCGCGGGAACCGCAGAGCTCGCGGGGCTCGACATCGCGGAGCACGCCGGGCACTGATGCGCGGGGCCTCCCGGCCGAGCGCGAGCCCCGCGGAGGGCGCCCCTGCACGGCGGCCCGCGCAGCGCCGGAGCCGGCTCAGGCGACGACGACGTCGGCCGCGACCGTGCGGTCGATCGTGACCTGGCCCAGCACGCGCGTGCCGAGGTAGAGCACCGCCGACTGGCCCGTGGCGACCCCGGTGAGCGGCTCGTCGGCGTCGATCACGAGCTCGTCACCGACGCGGCGGGCGCGAGCCGGGACGGGATCGGCGTGAGCGCGGATCTGCACCTCGACCTCGAGCCCGTCGCCCGGCGCACCGTGCGCGAGCGCCGGATGCGGGGCGCCGGCGTGCGAGATGCGCGTGCCGGCCAGGCGGGTCACGGCGAGCGCCTCCTTCGGCCCGACGACGAGCTGCCGGGTGGAGGGCCTGACCTCGAGCACGAATCGCGGGCGGCCGTCGGGCGAGGGCACGCCGAGCGCGAGCCCGCGCCGCTGGCCCACCGTGTACCCGTGCACGCCTTCGTGGGCGCCGACGGGGGTGCCGTCGCGGTCGACGATCTCGCCCGGCTCGCTCCCGAGCCGCTCGGCGAGGAAGCCGCGCGTGTCGCCGTCGGGGATGAAGCAGATGTCGTGGCTGTCGGGCTTCTGCGCGAGCAGGAAGCCGCGCTCGGCGGCCTCCGCGCGCACCTCGGCCTTCGTCGGGGTCTCGGCGAGCGGGAACCAGCACCGCTCGAGCTGCGCGCCGGTCAGCACGCCGAGCACGTACGACTGGTCCTTCGCCCAGTCGGCCGCGCGATGCAGCTCCGGCCCCTTGGGCGTGCGCTCGACGCGGGCGTAGTGCCCCGTGACGACCCGGTCGAAGCCGAGGCCGATCGCGCGGTCGAGCAGCGCCTCGAACTTGATCTTCTCGTTGCAGCGCAAGCAGGGGTTGGGCGTGCGGCCTGCCGCGTACTCGTCGACGAAGTCCTGCACGACGTCGTCGTGGAAGCGCTCCGAGAAGTCCCACACGTAGAACGGGATGCCGAGCGCGTTGGCGACGCGGCGCGCGTCCATCGCGTCCTCGACGGTGCAGCAGCCGCGACTCCCGGTGCGCAGCGTGCCGGGCATCCGGCTGAGCGCGAGGTGCACCCCCACGACCTCGTGGCCGGCGTCGACGGCGCGCGCTGCGGCCACGGCGGAGTCGACCCCGCCGGACATCGCGGCCAGCACCTTCATGCGCACCTCCCGGGCGTTCCGGCCATCCAGGGTACCGGCGACGGGTCAGCGCGCGAGCGCTCGGGCGCGGGCGATCGCGTCGGGCAGCACCGCGAGCAGCGCGTCCACGTCGTCGGCGGTCGTCGTGCGGCCGAGCGAGAGCCGCAGGGGGGCGACCCCCTCGAGCCCGCACGCGCGCACGACGTGCGACTCGCGCGCGACGCCCGCCGAGCAGGCCGAGCCGTTCGAGACCGCGAACCCCGCCTCGTCGAGCAGGAACTGCAGCGACTCCCCCTCAGCGCCCTCGACGACGAGGTGCGCGATGTGCGGCAGCCGCTCATCGGCGGCGAGCACCCGCACGCCTGGCAGCGCGGCCGCGGCCGCGAGGATCCGGTCGGTGAGCGAGCGCAGGCGCGCCGCCTCCCCGGCGAGCTCGGCGACCGCCTCCTCGGCCGCGAGCGCGAAGAGCGAGGCCCCGAGCGCATCCTGCGTGCCCGAGCGCAGCCCGCGCTGCTGGCCGCCGCCGTGGTGCAGCGCCTCGAGCCGCGCGTCGCGCCGCACGACGAGCGCGCCGACGCCGTGCGGTCCGCCGATCTTGTGGCTCGCGACGCTCAGGAGCGACGCGCCGGTCTCGGCGAACCGCAGCGGCACGTGCCCGAACGCGCCCACCGCGTCGAGGTGCAGGGGCACGCCCGCGCGCGCCGACGCATCCGCCGCCTGCTGCACCGGCTGCAGCGAGCCCACCTCGTTGCTGCCGACGAGCATCGTCGCGACCGCGGCGGCCGGGCGGGATCCGCCGGGTCCGCCGAGCGCGTCGGCGAAGGCCTCGGGGTCGGTCACCGCGTGCGCGTCGACGCCGATCCAGCGCAGCTCGGCGCCCTGCCGCTCGAGCCACTCGACCGCGTCGAGCGTCGCGTGGTGCTCGGCGACGGGCACGACGACGGCGGCGCCCCCACCCGCATCGGCGCCCGCATGCTGGGCCGCCCACCACGAGCCCTTGAGCGCGAGGTTGATCGACTCGGTGCCGCCGGACGTGAGCACGACCTCGGTCGGGTGCGCGCCGAGCGCCGCGGCGAGCCGCTCGCGCGCATCCTCCAGCACGGCCCGCGCGTGCTGGCCGGCGCGGTGCGTCGACGCCGGGTTCGCAAGGGACGGGGCGTCCGCGAGCGCCTGCCGCACCGAGTCGCGCATGGGCGTGGCGGCGGCGTGATCGAAGAGCCGCATGAGCGTCTAGCCTAGAGCGCGTGATGGCGGGGGTCGATCGAGCGCGAGGCATCGAGCCCATCGCCGGAGGCCAGCGCCTCACCGTCTGGTCGCGGAACGCCGACCGCATGGAGCTGCGGCTGTTCGACCCGCACGACCCCGACTGGCTCATCGACGCGATCCCGATGCAGCGTCAGGGCGACGTCTTCGTCATCGACACCGACCGGCTCGTCGTCGGCACGCCGTACGCGCTCGGCGTCGACGGCCCCGAGGGGCCGGGCCACGCGTTCGACTGGACCCGGAACGCGCTGCCCCCGCACGCGCGCGGCATCGTGCGCACGCCGCACGGCCAGCACCGCGCGACCGTCGTCGACGACGCGTTCGACTGGGGCGGCGTCGCGCGTCCCGACATCCCCAGCAGCCGACGCGTGATCTACGAGGCGCACGTCAAGGGGCTCACGAAGCTGAGCCCCCACATGCCGCCCGAGCTGCGGGGCACCTACGCGGGCCTCGCGCATCCGTCGACCATCGACTACCTGCGCGACCTCGGCGTCACGTCGGTGCAGCTGCTGCCGATCCACCTGTTCGTCTCCGAGCAGCGGCTCATCCAGCAGGGCCGCGTGAACTACTGGGGCTACAACACCCTCAGCTGGTTCGCGCCCCACAGCGCCTATGCGTCGCGCAAGGCGCAGTTCGACGGCACCGGCGGCGTGCTGCGCGAGGTCAAGGGCATGGTGCGCCTGCTGCACGAGGCCGGCATCGAGGTGCTGCTCGACGTCGTCTACAACCACACCGCCGAGGAGGGCGCCGGCGGGCCGCCGTCGAGCCTGCGACTCATCGACAACGCCTCCTACTACCGCCACGACGACAGCGGGCTCGTCGACTGGACGGGCTGCGGCAACACCGTCGACTTCTCGCTCCCGGCCGCGCAGCAGCTCGTGCTCGACTCGCTGCGCCACTGGCGCGAGGAGTTCCAGGTCGACGGCTTCCGCTTCGACCTCGCGACGACGCTCGGGCGCGGCGCCGACGGGGCCTACGACCCGCAGCATCCGCTGCTGCAGGCGATCCTCGCCGACCCGGCGCTGCGCGGCGCGACGATGATCGCGGAGCCCTGGGACCTCGGCCCCGACGGCTGGCGCACGGGCCAGTTCCCCGCGGGCTTCAGCGAGTGGAACGACGGCTTCCGCGGCACGGTGCGACGCTTCTGGCTCAGCGACCTGCGCGAGTTCCGCGCGGGCGGCGAGGGCGCGACGGGCGTCGGACCGCTCGCCCACGCCGTCTCCGGCTCCGAGGGGCCGTTCTCGGCGACCCGCGGGCCGCTCGCGAGCCTCAACTTCATCACCGCCCACGACGGCTTCACGCTCGCCGACCTCACGCGCTACGACCGCAAGCACAACGAGGCCAACGGCGAGGAGAACCGCGACGGCACCGACGACAACCGCTCGTACAACCACGGCGTGGAGGGCCGCACCGACGACGTCGCCGTGCAGCACGACCGTCGACGCTCGATGCGCAACCTGCTCGGCACGCTGCTCGTCTCGGCGGGCGTGCCGATGCTGACGATGGGCGACGAGTTCGGCCGCAGCCAGCGCGGCAACAACAACGCCTACTGCCAGGACTCGGCGCTCACGTGGATGCGGTGGGACCGGCGCGAGTGGCAGGACGCGTTCCTCGCCCAGACGCGCCGACTGCTGCAGCTGCGCCGCGAGCACCCGGCGCTGCGGCCGCTCGAGTACGGGCAGAGCGAGCAGCGCGTCGCGGGCTCGTCGCGGCTCGACTGGTTCAACGTCGCGGGCTCGCGCATGACGATCGACGACTGGGACCACTCCCACGACCGCACGATGCAGATGCTCGCCGAGTCGACGCCGATCGACGAGGCGTACTCGCGCGTGCTCGTGATCTTCCACGGCTCCCCGCGCGACGCGCTCGTCACGACGCCCGAGCCCGACGGCGCGACCGGGCTCGAGCTGCTCTGGGACTCCGCGGCCGACCGCCTCGCCGACGAGCGGGTCGCGCCCGGCGCACAGGTCGCCGTGGCCGCGATGAGCCTGCGGGTCTACGCCGTGCACGGCATGCCCGCGGGCGGCGCGCCGGCGGCGACGGTCGTGCGCTTCCGCGTCCCGCCGTCGCCGCCCGCGCCCGGTCAGCCCTTGGCGTAGGCGACGAGCCCGAGCTCGGCGTCCGACGCGAGCATCGGGTGCTTCGGCACGACGCGCACGGTGTAGCCGAACGTGCCCGCGAGGCGCAGCTCGATCGCCGACTCGAAGCGCAGCGCGCCGTCGTCCTCTGCGCCTGCCGCCTCGAGCTCGAAGCGCCGCTCGTGGCGCAGGTCGCCCTCCTCGGTCACCGTGCCGGCGACGACCTCGACCTTGACGTCCGAGGGCTCGAGGCCGCCGAGGTCGACGTACGCGCGCACCCGCACGGCATCGCCGACGGTCGGCGGCACGTCGACGCCCTCGACCTCGACGTGGCGCACGTCGACCTGGCCGAACGCGTCGCGCATCCGCCCCGTCCACGCCGCGAACTCGCGCGCCGCCCGCGCGCCGTCCTCCCCCGCGACCGCGGCCGCGCGAGCGGCGGGCGCGTAGAGCCGGTCGACGTACTCGGCGAGCATGCGCTCGGCCGAGAGCTCGGGGCTCAGCGACGCGAGCGTGTGGCGGATCGACGCGATCCACGCCGTCGGCAGGCCGCGCTCGTCGCGCTCGTAGAAGCGCGGCGCGACCTGGTGCTCGATGATCTCGTAGAGCGCGGTCGCCTCGAACGCGTCGCGCTCGGCGGCGTCCATGTGCTCGTTCGCCGACGGGATGGCCCAGCCGTTCTTGCCGTCGAAGTACTCCTCCCACCAGCCGTCGAGGATCGAGAGGTTGAGCGAGCCGTTGAGCGCCGCCTTCATGCCGGAGGTGCCGCACGCCTCGAGCGGGCGCAGCGGGTTGTTGAGCCACACGTCGCAGCCCGGGTAGAGCGACTTCGCCATCGAGATGTCGTAGTTCTCGAGGAACACGATGCGCCCGCGCACGTCGGGCTCCTGCGAGAAGCGCACGAGCTCCTGGATGAGCGCCTTGCCCGCCTCGTCGGCCGGGTGCGACTTGCCGGCGATGACGAGCTGCACCGGCCGCTCGGGGTGCGTGAGCAGCGCGCGGAGCCGGTCGCGGTCGTGGAGCATGAGCGTGAGGCGCTTGTAGGTCGGCACGCGTCGTGCGAAGCCGATCGTCAGCACGTCCGGGTCGAGGAGGCCCTCGATCCACGCGGGCTCGACGCCCTCGTTGCGGCGATGCTTCGCGCGGGTGCGCTCGCGCGCCTCCGCGACGAGCGCCGCGCGCATCTCGCGGCGCACCGACCACAGCGTCTCGTCGGAGACCGCATCCGACCCCCAGTCGCACTTCGTGGTGTCGAGCGTGCCGAGCTCGCGCTCGGCGAGGTGCTTGAGGATCGGCGACGTCCACGTGGGGGCGTGCACGCCGTTGGTGACCGACGTGATCGGCACCTCGCTCGTCTCGAAGCCCGGCCAGCGGCTCGCGAACATGCGCCGCGAGACCTTGCCGTGCAGCTGCGAGACGCCGTTCGCGCGCTGCGCGAGCGAGAAGCCGAGCTGCGCCATGTTGAAGATGCCGGGGTCGTCCTCGCGGCCGAGCGCGAGCACGCGGTCGACGTCGACGCCCGGCACGAGGTCGCCCGTGAGGTGGCGGCGCACGAGCTCGACGTCGAAGCGGTCGATGCCCGCGGGCACGGGCGTGTGCGTCGTGAAGACCGTGCCGGCGCGCACGACCTGGAGCGCGGCGTCGAAGTCGAGGCCCGCGGCGATGAGCTGCGAGATGCGCTCGATGCCGAGGAAGCCCGCGTGGCCCTCGTTCGAGTGGAAGACCGACGGGGTCGGCGCGCCCGTGAGCTCGCTGTAGACGGCGAGCGCGCGCACGCCGCCGATGCCGAGCAGCAGCTCCTGCTGCAGCCGCAGCTCGCCGCTGCCGCCATAGAGGCGCTCGGCGACGGCGCGCAGCTCGGCGTCGTTCTCGTGGATGTTGGTGTCGAGGAGCAGCAGCGGCACCCGGCCGATCGTGGCCTGCCAGATGCGGGCGTGCAGCGTGCGCGAGCCCGGGAGCGCGAGCGAGACGGTCGCGTGCGTGCCATCCGGGCGGCGGAGGATCGTCAGCGGCAGCCCGTCGGGGTCGAGCACGGGGTACGACTCCTGCTGCCAGCCCTCGCGCGAGATCGCCTGCTTGAAGTAGCCGGCCTGGTAGAAGAGGCCGACGCCCACGATCGGCACGCCGAGGTCGCTCGCGGCCTTGAGGTGGTCGCCCGCGAGGATGCCGAGGCCGCCGGAGTACTGCGGCAGGGCGCTCGTGATGCCGAACTCGGGCGAGAAGTACGCGATCGACTCGGGGGCGCCGTGGAGCGACTGGTACCAGCGGGCCTGCGAGAGGTAGTCGTCGAGGTCGTCGGCGAGCGACTCGACGCGCGCGACGAAGGCGTCGTCGGCGGCGAGCTCCTCGAGCCGGTCGGTGCCGACCCAGCCGAGCAGCTGCACGGGGTCGTGGCCCGTCGCGCGCCAGCCCTCGAGGGAGATCTCGCGGAAGAGCTCGCGCGTGGGCTCGTGCCACGACCAGCGCAGGTTGGAGGCGAGCGCGTCGAGCCTGCGGAGGCGCTCGGGCAGGGACGTGCGGACGGTGAACTTGCGGATCGCTCTCACGTGCACCGAGCCTAGCCCCGGCCTCCTCGCAGACACGCAGGGACGCTCGCTAGGTTGGCCTCGTGGCGAAGACCCAGGAACCTGCGAAGCCCGAAGCCCGCACCGGCCGGATCCCCGTGCTCGACCTGCATCCGCAGCAGCCCGGCAACCGGTTCCCGGCGAAGGCGGTGGTCGGCGACGTCGTGCCCTTCGAGGCGGTCGCGTTCCGCGAGGGCCACGACCGGATCGGGGTGACGCTCGTGCTCGCGTCGCCCTCCGGCGTGCGCCGCCGCATCCCGATGCGGCCGCTCGAGGACGGCCTCGACCGGCACCGCGCGCTCGCGCAGGTCGACGAGCAGGGGCTGTGGCGCTGGAAGGTCGAGGCGTGGGCCGACGAGTGGGCCACGTGGCACCACAACGCCGAGATCAAGATCGCCGCCGACATCGACGCCGAGCTCATGGCGACGATGGGTGCCGAGCTGCTGCGCCGCGCGGCGAAGGCCGCGAAGGGCATGGACGCGACGATGCTCGCCGGTGCCGCAAGCGCGCTCGAGGACAGCCGCGTGCCGATCCTGCAGCGCTGGGCGTCGGTCAACGACCCCGACATCCTCGCCGCGGTCGACCGCAACCGCCCGCGCTCGCTCGTCACCGCATCCGAGACCCTGCAGCTGCGCGTCGAGCGCACGCGGGCGGCCGTCGGCGCCTGGTACGAGCTCTTCCCGCGCTCCGAGGGCGCGGTCCAGCGGCCCGACGGCTCGTGGCAGTCCGGCACCTTCGCGACCGCGGCCAAGCGCCTCCCCGCGGTCGCCGCGATGGGCTTCGACGTCGTCTACCTGCCGCCCGTGCACCCGATCGGCGAGGTCAACCGCAAGGGGCCCAACAACACGCTCACGCCGCAGCCCGGCGACCCCGGCAGCCCGTGGGCGATCGGCTCGAAGGACGGCGGGCACGACGCGATCCACCCCGACCTCGGCACGATCGACGACTTCCGCGCGTTCGTGCGGGCGGCAGCGGATGCGGGGCTCGAGGTGGCGATGGATCTCGCCCTGCAGTCGGCCCCCGACCACCCGTGGGTCACCGAGCACCCCGAGTGGTTCACGACGCTCCCCGACGGCTCGATCGCGTTCGCCGAGAACCCGCCGAAGAAGTACCAGGACATCTACCCGATCAACTTCGACAACGACCCCGCGGGGATCGTCGCCGAGGTGCTGCGCATCCTCGAGCTCTGGATCGGCTGCGGCGTGCAGATCTTCCGGGTCGACAACCCGCACACGAAGCCGCTGTGGTTCTGGGAGCACGTCATCGCCCGCGTCAACGCGGCGCATCCCGACGTCGTCTTCCTCGCCGAGGCGTTCACGCGGCCCGCGATGATGCAGGCGCTCGGCAAGGTCGGGTTCCAGCAGTCGTACACGTACTTCGCGTGGCGGAACACGAAGGCCGAGCTCGAGGAGTACCTGCGCGAGGTCACCGGCACGCAAGCCGCCTGGTTCAAGCCGGCGTTCTGGGTCAACACGCCCGACATCCTCACCGAGTACCTGCAGTTCGGCGGCGTGCCCGCGTTCAAGGTGCGCGCAGCGATCGCCGCGACCGCGGTGCCGACGTGGGGCATGTACGCGGGCTACGAGCTCATCGAGGACGTCGCGCGGCCCGGCGCCGAAGAGGCGATCGACAACGAGAAGTACGAGTACAAGCCGCGCGACTGGGAGCGCGCCGAGCGCAACGGCTCGTCGATCGCCCCGTACATCACGCGGCTCAACGAGATCCGCGCCGCGCACCCGGCGATCCGGCAGCTGTGGGCGCTCGACGTGCACTGGAGCGACGACGACGCGATCCTCGTCTACTCGAAGCACGTCGACGGGGCCTTCACGGAGTCGGGCGAGCCCGACACGATCATCGTCGTCGCGAACGTCGACCCGCACTCCGCCCGCCAGACGACCGTGCACCTCGACCTCACGAAGCTCGGCATGCGCCCGGGCGAGTCGTTCGAGGCGCACGACCTGATCACGGGCGAGCGCTGGCACTGGAGCGACCACAACTTCGTGCGCCTCGACGCCTTCGTGGAGCCGGCGCACGTCATCCACGTGCGACGATCGGGGGCATGATGCTCGAGCGTTCGACCATCCAGCGACTCGCGGAGGGCGCGCACCCCGCGCCCCACGACCTGCTCGGGGCGCACCCCGAGCCCGGCGCGACCGGCGGCGCCTCGCACGTCGTGCGGGCCGTGCGCCACCTCGCCGAGGAGGTCGCGGTGCTGCCCGACGCCGCTGGCGCCGCCGAGGAGCCCATCGCGATGGAGCATCTCGGCGACGGCCTGTGGCAGGCGAGCGTGCCCGGACCCATCCGCCCCTACCGCCTGCGCACGCGGTACGCCGACGGCGCGACGTGGGAGGCGGAGGACCCCTACCGCTTCACCCCCACCCTCGGCGAGCTCGACCTGCACCTGTGGCGCGAGGGCCGCCACGAGGAGGTCTGGCGCGTGCTCGGCTCGCGGATGCGCGAGCACGAGGGCGTCGCGGGCGTCTCGTTCGCGGTGTGGGCGCCGAACGCGCACGCGGTGCGGATCATCGCCGACTTCAACGGCTGGGTCGGCCGCACCCACCCGATGCGCTCGATGGGCATCTCGGGCGTGTGGGAGCTCTTCGTGCCGGGCGACCTCGAGCACAGCGCCTACAAGTACGAGATCCTCACCGACCACGGCTGGGTCACGCGCGCCGACCCGATGGCGCGCTACACCGAGGTGCCGCCCGCGACCGCGTCGAAGGTCGGCACGAGCCGCTTCGCGTGGAGCGACGACGACTGGATGCGGTCCCGGGCCGCCCGGGACCCCCACAACTCCCCCATGTCGGTCTACGAGCTGCACTTCGGCTCGTGGCGGCCGGGGCTCGGCTACCGCGAGATGGCCGACGCGCTCATCGAGCACCTCGAGGAGACCGGCTTCACGCACGTCGAGTTCATGCCGCTCGCCGAGCATCCGTTCGGCGGCTCGTGGGGCTACCAGGTGACGGGCTACTACGCCCCGACGAGCCGCTTCGGTCACCCCGACGACCTGCGCTACCTCATCGACCGGCTCCACCGCGCCGGCTACGGGGTGCTCATGGACTGGGTGCCGGGCCACTTCCCGAAGGACGAGTGGGCGCTCGCGCGCTTCGACGGCCGTGCGCTCTACGAGCACCCCGATCCCCGCCGCGGCGACCAGCCGGACTGGGGCACGCACGTGTTCGACTTCGGTCGGCCCGAGGTCAAGAACTTCCTCGTCGCGAACGCCGTCTACTGGCTCGAGGAGTTCCACATCGACGGCCTGCGCGTCGACGCGGTCGCCTCGATGCTCTACCTCGACTACTCCCGCAAGGACGGCGAGTGGCTCCCGAACGTGCACGGCGGCCGCGAGCACCTCGAGGCGATCGCGCTGCTGCAGGAGGTCAACGCGACGGTCTACCGGCGCGTGCCCGGCATCGTCATGATCGCCGAGGAGTCGACGTCGTGGCCCGGCGTGACCAAGCCGACCGACGCATCCGGCCTCGGCTTCGGGCTCAAGTGGAACATGGGCTGGATGCACGACACGCTGCAGTACATGGCGGTCGACCCGATGTACCGCTCGCACCACCACCACGACATCACGTTCTCGTTCCTCTACGCGTTCTCGGAGCAGTTCATGCTGCCGATCAGCCACGACGAGGTCGTGCACGGCAAGGGCTCGCTGCTCGGCAAGATGCCGGGCGACCAGTGGCAGAAGCTCGCCTCGGTGCGCGCCTACCTGACCTTCATGTGGGGGCACCCGGGCAAGCAGCTGCTCTTCATGGGGCAGGAGTTCGGGCAGCCGAGCGAGTGGAGCGAGGCGCGCGGGCTCGACTGGTGGATCCTCGACCAGCCGGTGCACCGCGGGCTCATGGGGCTCGTGTCGCAGCTCAACCGCATCTACCGCGAGACGCCGGCCCTGTGGCTGCGCGACAACGAGCCGGGCGGCTTCGAGTGGATCGACGGCGGCAACTCCGCCGACAACCTGCTCGCGTTCCTGCGCTGGGGCGCCGATGGCGATCCCGTCGCCGTGGTCGTGAACTTCTCGGGCCGGCCCGTCGAGGGCTACCGGCTCGGGCTGCCGAGCGCGGGCGCGTGGCAGGAGGTGCTGAACTCGGATGCGGTGGAGTTCGGCGGATCCGGCGTCGGCAACCTCGGCACGGTGCACGCGGTCGACGAGCCCTGGGGCGGTCGCCCGGCGTCGGCCACGATCACGGTGCCGCCGCTCGCGGGCCTGCTGCTGCGCCCCGCCTCGCCGTAGGTCGAGGAGCGCGCGCCGCAGGCGCACGCGTCACGAGACCGGAGCCCGCGAGGCCCGCAGGTCGAGGAGCGCGCCGGCGCAGTCGGCACGCGTCACGAGACCGCAGCCCGCGCACCCGCAGGTCGAGGAGCGCGCGCCGCAGGCGCACGCGTCACGAGACCGCAGCCCGCGAGGCCCGCAGGTCGAGGAGCGCGCCGGCGCAGCCGGCACGCGTCACGAGACCGCAGCCCGCGATCTCCACGCTCAATACAGCAGCGTCGTCAGCCGCTTCCGCGCCGCGTTCACCCGCGGGTCGTCGAGCCCCACGATCTCGAACAGGTCGAGGAGCCGCAGCCGCACGTCCTGCTTCTCGTCACCGCTGAGCGTGCCCAGCAGCTCGAGCATCCGCCCGAAGGCGTCCTCGACGTGGCCGCCGGAGAGGTCGAGGTCGGCGACGAGCATCTGCGCCTCGACGTCGCTCGGCGACGACGCGGCGGCCGAGCGGATCTCCTCCGCAGCCTTGCCCTGCAGCCGGGAGAGCAGCCGCACCTGCGCGAGGCCCGCGATCGCGTCGGCGTCGCGCGGGTTCTGCGCGATCGACTTCTCGAACGCGGCGATCGCGGCGTCGAGGTCGCCGGCGTCGATCGCGTCGTACGCCTCCTGGTGCAGCGGCGGCACGGGCTCGGGCGCGGGCTCGGCCGGCTGCTCGCCGTCGCCCACCGGCACGGTGCCCGTGATGCCCTGCTGCGCCGCGAACTCGAGCACCTGCGCGAGCACGTCCTGCAGCTGGTCCTCGGGGAGCGCGCCGCTGAACAGCGGCGCGGGGCGGCCTCCGATCACGGCCGCGACCGTCGGCACCGACTGCGCCTGGAACGCCTGCACGATCTGCGGGCTGCGGTCGGCGTCCGCCTTCGCGAGCACGAGCCTGCCGCGCTGCGCCGTCACGAGCCGCTCGAGCACCGGCGCGAGCTGCGCGCTCGGCTCGCTCCAGCTCGCGACGATCGCGAGGATGACCGGCACGCGGTCGGAGAGCTCGACGAGCGACGCCATGTCGGCGTCGGTGATGTCGATCACGACGCCGGGAGCGGCACCGCCGGTGGCCGAGCCGCCCGCGGCCTGCTGCGGTGCCTGCGCCTGCTGGTGCCGCGCCGCGAGCGCCGACAGGTCGACGGCTCCGGCGATCGATGCGGGCATGGACTCCTGCGTCATCATCCGACCTCTCTCGCGTCCAGGAGCGACTGTGCGAACCCGACGACCTGGATCTGCGCGCCCTCGGGCGCATCGGCCGGCGGCACCGCGAACAGCACCTGGATCTGGTACGTCTGCTCGATGCCGCGCGTCGACGATTCGACGCCGGCGAGGATCGCCGGGCCCGCCTGGGCCTCGACCTCGACGCCCTCCTCGGCCGGGGTCGTGCGCTGCGTCTCGGTGAACGAGGTCGCCAGCAGCGCGCCCCCCTCGTTCGTCACGAGCATGAGCGGTGCCTGCTCGTCCTCATCCGCGAACCACTCGAGGTCGGTGAGCTCGTACTCGGGCTTCGCCCGCTGCTCGTCCTTCCAGGCCTTGCCGATCTGCTCCCGCAGGGCATCGCCCTCCTCCTGGAACCAGGAGGCGTACTCGGAGTCCTCGCCGTTGATGAGCACGTCGGCGTACGCCATCGTCACCTCGTCCGGGCGGCGCTGGAGCAGCGGGGTGTCGCCCGGCAGGCTCGCGGCACCGATCGTGGGGCTCGCGACCGCCGGCACCTGCACGCCGGAGGCGAGGGTCGCCTGGTAGACGAGGCGGTAGGGCTCTCGGGCGTCGGTCTGGCGGAAGACGAGCGTCGACTGGGCGCGCGCGGAGTCCTCCCACGCGACGACGGCCATGACGGTGCGCGGCCAGGTCTCGGTCTGCTGCGGCAGCAGGAGCTGCACCTCGCCGTCGGGTATCCCGAGCAGCGGCTCGATCTCGTCGCTCTCGCCGCGCACCTCGTAGTTCGTCCTGCGCGCGTCGAGCACCGGGCCGGCGGTGCGGCGCTCGGCGAGCCCGAGGTCGCGGTCGGCGTCGGCCTGGGCGACCACCTCGCGCGTGTCCTCGAGCACGCGGGAGAACTGCTGCTCGGTGAGCGCGACGGGCGGCAGCGTCTCCTCGATGCTCGTCGGCGTCGGCACGGTCTCGGTCGCGCTCGGCTCGCCGCCGGGCCAGTACTGCGGCCCGCAGCCGGTCAGCGCGATCGCGGCGAGCGCGGGCAGCGCGACGATGCCGAGGCGGCGCCGAGCGGGGGATGCTGCGCGCGGCGCGCGCCCCTCGCCGCGCTCGGGCGCGCCCTCGGCGGGCGGCTCCTGCGCGGGCGCCGCTTCGTCGACCGGCGCGTCCGCGCTCCGGTCGGTCGGCGCGTCCGCGCTCCGGTCGGTCGGCTCGATCGCGGGGTCGCTCGGCCGCACGGCGCGCTCGGGGAGCGGCAGCCCCGCGCGCGCGTCGCGCGCGAGCGCTCGGCGCTCGGCGCGGCTCAGCTCTCGGTGCGAGCGCCGCTGCGGCCCGCGGCTGCGCCGGTGACGCCGGAGCGCCAGCAGGAAGAGCACGAGCGCGAGCGCGAGGAACACGAGCCCGGCGGTGATGAGCGGCCCGAAGAGCGGCGTCTTCGCGTCGAACGGCCACTCGACGCGCACGTCCGCCGGCGCCGCGGCGCCCGGCTCGCCCTGGATGGCCATCGAGAAGCCGACCGGCAGGTCGATCGCGAACTGCACGCGGCCGTCGCCCTCGTGCTCCTCGATCCACATGTCGCTGCCGAGCAGCGACGGGAGCGGGTCGTCGGCCCCCGACACCTCGTCGAGCGTGAGGGCATCCGCCTCGCCGAGCTGCGCGACCGCGTGCTCCGCGTCGCCGACCCATCCGAGCACGTCGTGGTCACGGCCGACGACCGCCGTGACGGGGCCGTCGTCGGTGATCGTCACGGTCTGGCGGCCGTCATGCTGATCCATGGTCTCGCCGCTGATGACGATCAGCTGCGCGTCGGTCGACTGCTCGAGCTGCGAGACGATGGTCTCGGGAGGCGCCCAGAAGGTGCGCTGGCCGATGCCGAGGCCGAGCAGGACGAGCGAGATCACGAGGCTCACAGCCGCGAGGATGTATCGCACGAGTCAGAGGTCCTTTCACCATCGCCGGGGAGGATGGCGGGCCGTCGATCGGGAACCGCGTCCGGCAGGCAAGCCTCCAGGGTACCGGAGTGGCGGCCTCGAGCGCCAACCCCCTGCCGCGCGACGGACCGCGCGCCTCGGCTGGCGCGCCGGGAGCCGCCCCTAGGATGCGGATGTGACGATCAGGAACGGCTTCCTCCTCGGGCTCCTCGGCGGCCTCGGCGTGCTGCTGGCGATCGCGATCGGCACCGCGGTGCAGCAGATCAGCACCGTGCTCGTGTGGGCGTTCGCCGGCATCTTCCTCGCGCTCGGCGTCGAGCCCGTGATCCAGTTCCTCATCCGTCGCCGGGTGCCGCGCTGGGGCGCCGTGCTCATCGTCTTCGCCGTCATCCTCGCGGTGCTGGTGGGAGCCGCGTGGCTCATCGTGCCCACGATCGCCGCGCAGTTCGGCCTCCTCGTGCAGTCGATCGTCGAGGAGATCGAGGGCGGCGCGTTCGAGGGCTTCCTCGCGTGGGTGCGCTCGACGTTCCCGGGGTTCGACATCGATCTCGCCCTCACGCAGCTCGAGGACGCGCTCACCGACTTCAACACGTGGTCGACCGTGCCGCCGTTCGTCGCCGACCTCGCCGCCGCGGTCGTCGCGGCGGTCGGACAGGTCGCCTTCACGATCGGCGGCCTGCTCATCGTGGTCGTGCTGATGCTGTACTTCACGGGCTCGCTGCCCGCGCTGAAGTCCGGCATGTACCGCCTCGTGCCGGCGTCGTCGCGGCCGAAGTTCATCGAGATCGCCGAGCAGATCATGCGCTCGGTCGGCCGCTTCGTGCTCGGGCAGGGCGCGCTCGGGCTGCTCAACGGCGTGCTGTCGTTCATCATGCTCTCGGTCGTCGGCTCGGAGCTCGCGGTCGTCTACGCCTTCATCGCCCTCATCGCCTCGACGATCCCCCTCATCGGCACGATCTCGGCCTCGGTGCTCATCTCGCTGCTCGTGCTGCTGCTCGACGGCCCGCAGACGGCGCTCCCGGTGGCGATCTACTACCTCGTCTACATGCAGCTCGAGGCCTACGTCATCAGCCCGCAGATCATGAACCGCGCGGTCAAGGTGCCGGGGGTGGTCGTCGTGCTCTCCGCGCTCATCGGCGGCACCCTGCTCGGCATCCTCGGTGCGCTCGTGGCGATCCCGGTCGCCGCGGCCATCCAGCTGATCCTCAAGGAGGTCATCATCCCGAGGCAGGACGCGAAGTAGCGCCCACGGCGGTCAGCTCGCGCGCCAGCAGCCCGAGTGCCAGTGGCGCCGCTGCTCGACGGCGCGGTCGCCGAAGATGGAGTCCGCGGGCCAGACGACCACGTGGGCCGTGCCCTGCGCGACCGTGCCGCCGCATCCGGGGCACGTGTAGTCCTTCACGGCGTTGCCCGACGACATCGGCTGGACGTGCCACTCCCCCGCGCGACGGCGCTCGATGCGCGCGGCGCCGAGCATGAGACGGTCGACGTCGAGCGGCACGTAGGGCTGCGCGCGACGCTTCGGCCGCCGCGACGGCATCAGTACCAGCCGACCTGCTGCGAGTGGCCCCAGGCGCCGCACGGCGTGCCGTAGCGGCCGGCGATGTAGCCGAGGCCCCAGGAGATCTGCGTGCGGGGGTTGGTCTGCCAGTCGGCGCCCGCGGTCGCCATCTTCGAACCGGGCAGCGCCTGCGGGATGCCGTACGCGCCGCTCGAGCGGTTCTGCGCGTACACGTTCCAGTTCGACTCCTTCTGCCACAGGTTGTAGAGGCAGGAGTACTGGTCGTCGCCCCAGCCGCGCGCGTGCACCATCTCGCGGGCGATCGCCTGCGCGCTCCCGGGGTTGGGCGCGGCGACCGTGGGGATGGCGATCGAGGCAGCTGCCTGGCCGCCGGCGGCCGCCGGGGCCGCGACCGGCTCGGGCGTCGGGGTCGGCGTGGGCGTCGGCGTGTGCACGATGATCTGGTCGCGCACGAGCGCCGCCTGCTCACCCGTGACGGCGTCGAGCGCCTGTCCGGGGCGCTGCTCGCTCGGCAGCGACGCCGGCTCGGCCATCACCTGGCTGCCGGGGCTCGCCGCGAGGGAGACCATCACGAAGCCCGCTGCCGCGAGGAGCGACAGGCCCGAGAGCACGCCTCGCGTGCGCGTCGAGCGCGCGGATGCGGTGGCGGAGCGGGTGAACACGAGGATCGACAGTATCACGGAACGGTAACGAAGCCGAGGGGCGTCGTCAGCGGACCGCCAGCATCAGGCTCACGACGGTGTCGAGCAGGGCGTCGACCTCGTCCTCGTCGTAGCCGCCGAACTGCGCGTCGAACTGCACGGTGCGCACCTCGCGCGCCGTCATGTCGGGGCCGTCCTCGAGGTAGGCGGCGACGCGCGCGGCGAAGCGGTCGACCTCGGGCACGCGATAGCCGCGCGAGATGCGGCTCACCCGGCGGAACCGCTCGCCGTCGGGCCTGCGCAGCTGCTCGAGGGTCGCCTGCGCGCGCTCGCGCACCTTGGCGTACCACTGCTGCTCGCCGTGCTCGAGGATGCCGCGCTCGTGCTCGCGGCGCGCGAAGGCCTCCTCGAGCCGCTCGAGCGCGGCGTCGACGTGGGCCGGCGAGTAGCCGCCCTTCTGCATGCCGAAGCTCGTGCGGCGGATGGCGGACGAGTCGATCGCCGTCGCCGCCCTGGCGTCGGTCGCGTACGCACGACGAGCGTCCTCGAGGAAGTCCTCGACCTGCTCGATGTCGTAGCCCAGCTGCGACCTGCGGGCTCTCGGGAACGTGCTCATCGTCTCCATCATGCCAGCGGCGCCGTGCCGCTCACGAGTGCGTGACCTGGAAGAGCGCCATCATGACGACGGCGCTCGGCAGGATCGAGTCGAGCCGGTCGAGGAACCCGCCGTGCCCCGGGAGGAACGAGCCGATGTCCTTGATCCCGAGATCCCGCTTGATGATCGACTCCGCGAGGTCGCCGACGGTCGCGCTCGCGACGAGCAGCGCCGCCAGGATGAACCCGAACCACCACTCCTGCCCGAGCATCCACACCGAGAGGGCGATGCCGGCGCCGGTCGCGAGCACCGCGCCGCCGAGGAGGCCCTCCCACGTCTTGCCGGGGCTGATGCGCGGGGCGAGCTTGTGCTTGCCGAGCCAGACGCCCGCGGCGAGCGCGCCCGTGTCGATCACCGTCGTCATGATGATCATCGCGAGCGTCCACCACTGCCCGCCGTCCTGCGACGTCAGCAGCACCGTGAAGGCGCCGAGCACCGCGACGTAGGCGATGCAGAGCGCGCCCGCCGTCACGTCGGCGAAGACCGCGCCCGCGCCCGAGCGCGTCGACGGGTCGACCAGCTCGACGAGGCGCACGATCGCGACGATGCCGATCGCGCCGAGCGTGGACCACCACATGCCCGCCGCGCCGAAGTACCACGTGATGGGCACGATCGCGCAGCCGAGCAGCACGAGCGGCACGCGCGGCACGTCGCGACCCGCGAAGCGCAGCGCGCTCGCGAGCTCGTAGAGCGCGAAGCCGATGAGCACGGTCGCGAACGCCATGAACAGCGTCTTGACCCACAGCAGGCTCGCGAGCAGCGCACCGCCGAGCACGAGCGCGATGCCGATCGCCGCGGCCAGGTCGCGGCCGGTGCGCTTGTTGACGCGCTCGCGGGTGGCTTCGATCTGGTCGCGGGCTGCGTGGATCTGCGCCTGGATCTGCGCCTCGATCTCGGCGGCGCTCCGATGCTCGCGTCGCATGCGTCGCCTCCCGACCTCCTCGTCAGACCTCGAGGAGCTCGGACTCCTTCTTCTTGAGCGCCTCGTCGATGCCCTCGACGGCCTGCTTCGTCGCGGCCTCGAGCTCCTTCTCGGCGCGCGCGATCTCGTCGTCGCCCACCTCGCCCTTGAGCTTGTCGAGGTCGGTCATGGCCTGGCGGCGCACGTTGCGCACCGCGACGCGGGCCTGCTCGGCCTTGTCCTTGACGATCTTGACGTAGTCGCGGCGGCGCTCCTCGGTGAGCTCCGGCATCACGATGCGCACGATCGAGCCGTCGTTCGAGGGGGTCACGCCCAGGTGCGGCGCGGCGACGATCGCGCGCTCGATCTCCTTGAGCGCGCTCTTGTCGAAGGGGGTGATGACGAGCGTGCGCGCATCCGGCTGCTGGAAGGACGCGAGCTGCACGAGCGGCGTCGGCGAGCCGTAGTAGTCGACCTGCAGCCGCTGGAACAGGGCGGGGTTCGCCCGACCTGCGCTCACGGTCTGGAAGTCGTCCTTCGCGACCTCGATCGACTGCGTCATCTTCTCCTTGGCCGAAGCCAGAACGTCGCTGATCACGTGGTTCCTTCCCTCAGGGTCGAGTGTATCCGCGGGCGCCGTGGATCAGGCGCGCACGAGCGTGCCGACGGGCTCGCCGAGGATGGCGCGGCGCAGCTGCCCGTCGCCCTCCATGCCGAACACGCGCATGGGCATGCGGTTGTCCATGCAGAGGCTGAACGCCGTGGAGTCGACCACCTTGAGGCCCTGCACGAGCGCATCCTGGTAGGTGATCTCGTCGTAGCGGGTCGCCGCGGGGTCGCGCTTCGGGTCGGCGGAGTAGACGCCGTCGACGCCGTTCTTCGCGACGAGCACCTGGTCGGCGCCGATCTCGAGCGCGCGCTGCGCCGACACGGTGTCGGTCGAGAAGTACGGGAGCCCCGCGCCGGCGCCGAAGATGACGACGCGGCCCTTCTCGAGGTGCCGCTCGGCCTTGCGCGGGATGTACGGCTCGGCGACCTGCGTCATCTGGATCGCGGACTGGACCCGCGTCTCGGCGCCCGCCTGCTCGAGGAAGTCCTGCAGCGCGAGCGCGTTCATCACGGTGCCGAGCATGCCCATGTAGTCGGCGCGCCCGCGCTCCATGCCGCGTTGGCTGAGCTCCGCGCCGCGGAAGAAGTTGCCGCCGCCGACGACGACCGCGATCTCGACGGTGGCCGCGGCCTCGGCGATCTGCTTCGCGATCGCCTGCACGACGTCGGGGTCGACCCCGAGGCTGCCGGCGCCGAACGCCTCGCCCGAGAGCTTCAGGAGGACTCGACGGCGCGGCTGTGCTGGCATGGGCTCCTCCTGGGGTCGCGGCCCGGTCCGGACCGTGCACGAGCCTACCGCGTGCGCGTCCGGCGAGACGACGGAGGCCGGGGTCTCCCCCGGCCTCCGTGACGTGCTGCAGCTGGTTACGCGCCGACCTTGAAGCGGGCGAACGAGGTGACGGTGAGGCCCGCGGCCTCGAGCACCTTCGCGACCGACTGCTTGTTGTCGCGCGCGTAGTCCTGGTCGACCAGGACCATCTGCTTGAAGAAGCCGTTGAGGCGGCCCTCGATGATCTTCGGCAGGGCGGCCTCGGGCTTGCCCTCGCCGCGAGCGATCTCGGTGACGAGCTCGCGCTCCTTCTCGACCTGGTCGGCCGGCACCTCGTCGCGCGTGACGTACGCCGGGTCGAACATGGCGATGTGCTGCGCGACCGCGCGAGCGGTCTCGGAGTCGTCGCCCGTGTAGCCGACGACCACGCCGACCTGCGGGGGCAGGTCCTTCGACGTGCGGTGCAGGTAGACGGCCTGGGCCGGCGCCTCGATGCGAGCGACCTTGGTCAGCTCGATCTTCTCGCCGATGGTCGCCGCCTGCTCCTCGATGATGGACTGCACGGTGCCCGACTCGGCCGGAGCCGCGAGCGCGGCCTGCAGGTCGGCGGCACCCGCCGCGGCGACCGCCTCGACGACGCGGTCGGCGAGCGCGATGAACTTCTCGTTCTTCGCGACGAAGTCGGTCTCGCAGCCGAGCGCGATCATCGTCACGGCGCCATCGCCCTCGGCGACGGCGACGAGGCCCTCGCTCGTGGAGCGGTCGGCGCGCTTCGCGTTGCCCTTGGCGCCCTTGAGGCGGAGGATCTCGGTCGCCTTCTCGACGTCGCCGCCGGCCTCCTCGAGGGCTGCCTTCGTGTCGCTCATGCCGGTGCCGAGCTGCTCGCGCAGCATCTTGAGGTCGGCGATGCTGATGGTGGCCATGCTGCTCCTCAGTTCTTCTCGGACGCGGTGGCGTCCTCGGTGGTCTCGGCCGGGGCCGCGGCGGGTTCCTCGGCGGCGGGCTCCTCGGCGGGCGCCTCAGTGGCGGGGGCCTCTGCGGCGGCCTCGGCAGCCGGCGCCTCAGCGGCAGCGGGCTCCTCGGCGGCGGGGGCGGCGGCCTGCTGCTCGAGCAGCTCGCGCTCCCACTCGGCCATCGGCTCGGCCTGGGCGTCGCCGCCGCCGTGGCGCTGCATGAGGCCCTCGGCGGCCGCGTCGGCCACGATCTTCGTCAGCAGGGCGACGGAGCGGATCGCGTCGTCGTTGCCGGGGATCGGGTACTGCGCGTCGTCGGGGTCGCAGTTCGTGTCGAGGATGGCGATGACCGGGATGCCCAGCTTCTTCGCCTCGTCGACCGCGAGGTGCTCCTTGTTCATGTCGACGACCCAGAGCGCCGACGGGGTGCGCTGCAGGTTGCGGATGCCGCCGAGCGACTTCTGCAGCTTCTCGAGCTCGCGGCGCTTGAGCAGCAGCTCCTTCTTGGTGTAGACCGAGGTGTCCTCGAAGTCGAGCTCCTCGAGCTCCTTCATGCGGCTCAGGCGCTTCGAGATCGTGTTGAAGTTGGTGAGCAGGCCACCGAGCCAGCGCTGGTTGACGTAGGGCTGGCCCACGCGCGTCGCCTGCTCGGCGATCGACTCCTGCGCCTGCTTCTTGGTGCCGACGAAGAGCACGCTGCCGCCGTGGGCGACGGTCTCCTTGACGAAGTCGTACGCCTTGTCGATGTAGGCGAGCGACTGCTGCAGGTCGATGATGTAGATGCCGGAGCGCTCGGTGAAGATGAAGCGCTTCATCTTGGGGTTCCAGCGACGGGTCTGGTGCCCGAAGTGCACGCCGCTGTCGAGCAGCTGGCGGGTGGTGACGACGGCCATGGCCGCCTCCTTCTTCTGTTGCGGTTGCCGGCGCGGCCGGGTGGCCGAGCCCCTGGCGCCCTGACCCGGCCCCACCAGCTGCGCGGGCACGAGGGCTCGGCAGCTGGACCGTTGGGACTGGAGTCGCGATGGACGCGCGAAGTCATCGCACAAGCGATGCCCTCCTATGCTACATGCCCCGGGCGCTCGCAGCGCGGCACCGCTCTCCACCGACCGAGGCGGCCGCGGCACGCGCACGCACCGCATCCGTGCACCATGGCCGGCATGCGCATCCTCGCCCTCCTCGCGGTGCTCGCGGCCGCGCCCTGGCTGTGGCCGGTCGAGCCGCACGACGTGGTGCGCGCGTTCGACGCGCCCGCTTCGCCGTACGGCCCGGGCCACCGCGGCGTCGACCTCGCGAGCCTCGAGGGCGCGACCGTCGTCGCACCCGCCGATGGCGTCGTGCGCTTCGCCGGGCCGGTCGCCGGGCGCCCCGTGCTCTCGATCGAGCATGCAGACGGGCTCGTATCGAGCTTCGAGCCCGTCGAGCCGCTCGTCGCGGCGGGCGACGCGGTCTCGCGCGGCGATCCGATCGGCGTGCTCCAGGCCGGTCACGCCGCGGGTGGCGCGCGGCTCCACCTCGGGGCACGGCTGCACGGCGCCTACGTCGACCCGCTGCCGCTGCTCGGGATCGAGCGCCCCGTGCTGCTGCCGGCCGACTCCGTCAAGCGCGGCGACCGAGGTCGTCGTGGCGGCGCTCGAGCACGCCGCCGAGCTGCGGGTGGCGGCTGCGGGCGGGGCGCAGGCGGCCGCGCGTCAGGCCCGCGGGTGCGCGGTGCGGTAGGCCTCCGCGAGGCGCTCGAGCGAGACGTGCGTGTAGATCTGCGTCGTGCCGAGGCTCGCGTGCCCGAGCATCTCCTGCACCGCGCGCAGGTCGGCGCCGCCGTCGAGCAGGTGGGTCGCCGCCGTGTGCCGCAGCGTGTGGGGCCCGTGCGGTCCCGAGCCCGGCGTCGCCTCGAGCAGCCCGGTGACGAGCTCGTGCACGCGCCGCTGCCCGAGCCGGCCGCCGCGCGCGCCGAGGAAGAGCGCCGGATGCGGCTTCGACGCGTCCGCGAGGTGCGGGCGGCCGGTGCGCATCCAGTCGAGCACCGCGTCGAGCGCGGGCCGCCCGAACGGGACGACGCGCTCCTTCGAGCCCTTGCCCGTGACGCGCACCGTGAGCCGCTCGAGGTCGACGTCGTCGACGTCGAGGCCCACGAGCTCGCTCACGCGGAGCGCGCTCGCGTAGAGCAGCTCGACGACCGCGACGTCGCGGAGGGCCACGGGGTCGCCGTCGGCGGCCGCTTCCACGAGGCCGGCGAGCACGGCATCCATCGCCTGCCGCGAGAGCACGCGGGGCAGGTGCCGATCGCGCTTGGGCGTGCGGAGCCTGCTCGCCGCGTCGGCGCCGCCCTGGGCGGCGATCCACCGACCGAGGCCCCGCGCTGCGGCGCTGCGGCGCGCGATCGTCGCCTTGCCGAGTCCGGCGTCGGCGCTGCGGTAGAGCCACTCGCGCAGCGTGTCGGTGTCGAGCTCCGCGGCGTCGCGCACGCCCTGGAGCGCGCAGTGCTCGAGCAGGCTGCGCAGGTCCCCCCGGTAGCCGCGGACGGTGTTGGCGGAGTAGCCGCGCTCGCGCTCCAGGTGGTCGAGGAACCCGTCCACCGCGGCGTCGAGCAGCATGCTCACCCCTGCTTCCTGCTGAACCGCTCCATGCGATCCGCCGGGTCGAGCTGCAGCACCTGCTCGACCACGTGGGCCGGCAGCGTCTCGCGCGACTCGTGCACGAGCGCGGGGACGACGGAGTGGGCGATCGCGTCGGCGTAGACCTCGACAAGGTTGAAGGACTGCGTCGCGTCGATGCCGTGCATCGCGGGCGGCGGCCCGCCGAGGTCGTCGGCGTAGCTCGTCGCGCTCGCGAGGACGACGGGGATCTCGGCGAACGTGCCCGAACCGCCGACGTGGAGGTGGCCGGAGAGGATCGCACGCACGTCGCCCGCGCCGAGCACGTCGGCGAGGCGCGCCTCGTCCCGGAACTCGAGCAGGCGCATGAGCCGGCTGCGGTACGGCAGCGGCGGGTGGTGCATCACGAGCACCGAGCCGAGCCGAGGCGGGTCGACGAGGGCCGCGGCGAGCCACTCGGCCTGCCCCTCGTCGAAGCCGCCGTGGTGCCAGCCGGGCAGGCTCGTGTCGAGCGAGACGATCCGGAGGTCGCCCACCTCGAGCACCGAGTCGACGGGGTCGTCGGGCTCGCCCGGCAGGCCGAGCGCAGCGCGCATCGCCGCGCGCTCGTCGTGGTTGCCCGCCGCCCACACGATCGGCGCGCCGATCCCGTCGGCGACGGGCTCGAGGATCTCGCGCGCGAGCGCGTACGCCTCCGGCTCGCCGAGATCGGCCACGTCGCCCGAGACCACGATCGCGTCGGCGTCGGCAGCGGCGACCGCGAGCCGGGCGGCGGTCTCGCGGAGGTGCCCCTCGGTGTCGACGAGATCCGCGAGCGCGGCACCGCCCGCGAGCAGGTGCGTGTCGCTCAGGTGGGCGATCACGGCCGCCGGTTCCGGGTGCATGCCGAAGCTCATTCGCCCAGGCTAGTGCGCGGGTGTACCGTGCCGGGGTGCGTCTGTTCCCCTTCGCCAGCCCTCGTGAGATCCGCCGGATGCGGCAGCAGCAGGAGCAGCTGCTCGAGGAGCTCGAGCACCTGCAGCGCCGCGTGAAGGAGCTGAACAAGCGCGTGCTGCCCGGGCACGCGCGCGGCATCCACCACCACGTCGTGCAGGGCGAGAACAACCGCATCGACCCGAGCGTGAAGTTCATGAGCGAGCTCGGCGCCGAGCACGAGGTGCGGCTCGGGAACAACGTCACGCTCTACGGGCAGACCGAGATCATCGGGCCCGTCACGATCGGCGACGGCACGTTCATGAACCGCTCGTGCTACATCCGGCAGCACACGACGATCGGCCGAAACGTGAACCTCGGGCCGTTCGTGAAGCTCGTCACCGACGGCCACGAGATCGGCGGCGTGGAGCGCCGGGCGGGCAAGAACGTGTGGACGCCGATCGAGATCGGCGACGGCGCGTGGCTCGGCGCGGGTGTGCTCGTGCTCGGCGGCGTGACGATCGGCGCGGGCACGATCGTCGCGGCGGGCGCGGTCGTCACGAAGGACCTGCCGCCGAACGTCGTCGCGGCCGGCGTGCCGGCGAAGGTCATCCGCGAGCTGCCGACGGACTGATCATCGGGCGCGGCTCACGACCGCACCCGCACCCACCCCGCGCCGCGCTCCCCGACCGCGCCGCCGAGCTCGAGCAGCGCGAGCGCCGCGCTCACGTCGCCGGGCGCCATGCCGGTGCGCATCGCGAGATCGTCGACCGCGCGGGGCGCGCGCGTCGAGAGCGCGTCGAGCACCCGCAGCTCGTCGCTCGTGGCGCCTGCGAGCGGCGCGTCCTCCTCCCCAGGGCCGTCGACGAGCTCGACGACGTCCTCCGCGCGTTCGACGACGGCCGCGCCGTACTCCCGCAGCAGGCGGTGGCAGCCGGTGCTCGCGCCCGAGGTCACGGGACCGGGTACCGCGCCGAGCGGTCGGCCGAGCGCCGCGGCGTGGCCCGCGGTGTTGATGGAGCCCGAGCGGCGGCCCGCCTCGACCACGACGGTCGCGCTCGCGAGCGCCGCGATGAGCCGGTTGCGCGCGAGGAACCTCCAGCGGGTCGGCGGCACGCCGCTCGGTGCCTCCGCGACGACGCAGCCGGCGGCGGCGACGCGCCGCAGCAGCTCGTCGTTGCCGGCGGGATAGAAGCGGTCGAGCCCGCCGGCGAGCACGGCGACGGTCGTCCCGCCGCTCGCGAGCGCCGCGCGGTGCGCCGTGCCGTCGATCCCGTAGGCGCCGCCCGAGACGATCGCGAACCGGCGGGCGACGAGGCCGGCGGCGAGCTGGCCCGTGACGAGCTCGCCGTAGCCGGACGACGCGCGGGAGCCGACGAGCGCCGCCGAGCGGTCGCACGCCGCGAGGGCGTCCGGATCGCCGCGCATCCAGAGCGCGGCAGGCGCGTGCGGGCCGAGGTCGTCGAGCGCTGCCGGCCAGCGCGGATCATCGCGCGTGAGGAGCACCTGGCTGTGCGCGGCGCCTTGCGCGAACGCGCCGAGGATGCGCTCGGCGCTCAGCCTCGGCTGCCAGCGCGCGAGCGCGTCGGGGATGCGGCGCGCCGACTCGGCGTCGCCGATCGCGCTCGCCCACGCGTCGGGGCCCGCGCCCTCGACGAGCAGCTGCAGCGCCTGCGCGGCGCCGACGCGCTCGCGCAGCATGCCCGCGACGCCGTCGCCCGGCTCGGGCAGCACCGTCCATGCGCCCGCGGCGAAGCGTGCGACGACCTCCTCGTCGTCCGGCGCGGCTGCGCCCGGTGGCAGCGTGCTCTCGACGGCCGTGCGCAGCAGCGCCGGCTCCAGTCGGAACGGCCTCATGCGGGGATCCCCTTCCTGAGCGCGAGCGCGCTCCCGATGTGCGTCCTGCTCGGGCGCTCCTCGCCCGCGAGATCGGCCATGGTCCAGGCGACCCGCACGGCGCGGTCGAGCCCCCGCATCGTGAGGGTGCCCCGCTCGAGCGCGTGCTCGAGCGGCTCGAGCACGCTCGGCTCGAGCGGCAGGTGGCGGCGCAGCCACGGCCCGGGCACGTGCCCCATCGCCGTCCACCTCGTGCCGGAGAGCCTGCGGGCGGCACGCTCGCGGGCCAGCGCGACGCGCGCCGAGGCATCCGCCGTGCTGCGCCGGCTGTCGTCCTGGCCGGGCACGACGCGGTCGACGCGCACCTGCAGGTCGACACGATCGAGCAGCGGGCCGGAGAGCCGTCCGAAGTAGCGGCGCCGCTGCTGCGGCGCGCACGTGCACTCGCCGGTGCCGAACATGCCGCACGGGCAGGGATTGGCGGCGAGCAGCAGCTGGAACCGCGCCGGGAAGGTCGCGGCGCCGGCCGCTCGATGCACCGTGATGGAGCCCGACTCGAGCGGCTGCCGCAGCATGTCGAGCACCGCCCGCGGGAACTCGGGCGCCTCGTCGAGGAAGAGGATGCCGTGGCTCGCGCGGGCCGCGGCGCCCGGTCGGATCGTGCCGGATCCGCCGCCGACGAGCGAGACCGCGGTCGCGGAGTGGTGCGGGTGCTCGAAGGGCGGCAGCAGCTCGAGCGCCGCGGGCGCCGGCTCGCCCGAGAGCGAGCGCAGCGACGCGACCTCGAGCGCCTGCTCCTGCGTGAGCGGCGGCAGGATCCCCGGGAGCCGCATCGCGAGCATCGACTTGCCCGCGCCGGGCGGGCCGACCATCAGCAGGTGATGGGCGCCGGCTGCGGCGATCTCGAGCGCGTCGATCGCCGCGCGGTTGCCGACGACGTCGGCGAGGTCGAGCGCGGCGTGCGCTCGCTCGGGCGCGGGCGCCGCGGGCACCGGTTCGACGGGGTCGGGGTCGAGCTGCGCGCCGAGCAGGGCCGCGGCGTGGGCGAGGCTCGGAGCGGCGAGCACGCGCAGCTCGGGGACGAGCGCCGCCTCGTCGGCCGAGGCGCTCGGCACGACGAGCCGACGCATGCCCGCCTCGGCAGCGGCGCGCGCGAGCGGCAGCGTGCCGGGCACGGGCCGCAGCCTCCCGTCGAGCCCGAGCTCGCCCAGGAGCGCCGTCTCGCCGTCGTCGGGCGGCACGACGCCGGAGGCCCGCAGCACCGCGATCGCCATCGCGAGGTCGAAGTGCGTGCCCGCCTTCGGCAGCGACGCGGGCGTGAGGTTGATGACCACTCGGCCGCTCGGCGCGGTGAGCCCCATGCGCGCGATCGCGCTCCAGGTGCGGTGCCGCGCCTGCTGCACGGCCGGTCCGGGCAGCCCGACGATGTGGACGACCGGGAGGCCCGAGGAGGCGTGCACCTCGATCTGCACTCCGACGCCGGCGAGGCCCATGAGCGCGACGCACTCGGCGCGGCCGAACCCGCTCACGCGATGCCCCGCAGGTGCTCGACGCGCCAGCTGCCGGAGCGCGGCGCGATCACGCCCACCGCATCCATGCGCAGCGGCCCGCGGCGACCCGTCTTCTCGAGCCACAGGCCGGCGAGCCGGCGCAGCCGCGCGACCTTCGCGGGCGTGATGGCCTCGAACGGGTGGCCGAAGCCGAGGCCCCGGCGCGTCTTCACCTCGACGAAGACGATGGTGTCGCCGTCGAGCGCGACGATGTCGAGCTCGCCGTGCGCGCAGCGCCACCGGCGGTCGACGATGCGCATGCCCGCGCGCTCGAGATGCACGCTCGCGGCGGCCTCGCCGTCGAGCCCCAGCTGATCCTTCGCTCGCATGGCGGCAGGAAAGCGGATGCGCGGCGGGGCGCGGCGCGCGCGGCGCGCGTGCTGTGGAGAACGGGGCCTCAGCCCCGCGGCTCACTCCTCGATCGCGAGGTCCTTCGGCAGCTCGAGGTCGCGCGACGCGAGCGACTCGACGTTGACGTCCTTGAACGTGAGCACGCGCGCCGACTTGATGAAGCGGTCGGAGCGGTAGATGTCCCACACCCATACGTCGGTCATCTCGAGCTCGAAGTAGAAGTCGGAGCCCGCGTCGTGCCGGGTGACCTTCACGTCGTTTGCCAGGTAGAAGCGCCGCTCGGTCTCGACGACGTGCTTGAACATGCCCACCACGTCGCGATACTCCTTGAACAGCGCCAGCTCGACCTCGCGGTCGTAGTCTTCGATGTCCTCGGGTTCCACCCCGCCATCCTATGGCCCAGCGCAGGAGCCGGCGTCCGCTGAAGATTCCTCCAAGACATCGGTCGCCCCGGGAACGCCGATGCGCCACGGCGTAGATTCGTATCCGGAAGAAATGCTCGTCGAGGGGAGACGCGGTGCGGAGCATCCTTGCCGTCGCGGCCCTCATCGCCGCGCTCGCGCTCGGCGCCGGCACGCTCTCCCCCGCACCCGCGACCGCCGCGCCGGCGGCCTCCAGCTCCGGCGGCAGCGGCGGCCTCGTCATCGTCCTCGACGCATCCGGCTCGATGGCCGATCCGACGCCCGACGGCGGCACGCGCATCGCGGCCGCGCAGCAGGCGCTCGGCGCCGTGATCGACGACCTGCCGGCGCGCAACCGCGTCGGCATGCGCGTGTTCGGCGCGACCGTGCCGAGCGGCGGCCAGGGCTCGTGCTCCGACTCCCAGCTGCTCGTGCCGCTCGGCACGGGCAACCACGACGCGCTCCGGGATGCGGTCGACCGCTACCGGCCGTACGGCGAGACGCCGATCGGCTACGCGCTGCAGCAGGCCGCGGGCGATCTCGGCGATGGCGGCCGTCGCGGCATCCTGCTCGTCTCCGACGGGCTCGCGACGTGCAGCCCCGACCCGTGCTCGGTCGCGGCCGACCTCACCCAGGACGACCCGGACCTGCGCATCGACGTCATCGGCTTCGACGTCGACGCGGCCGCGCGGCAGCAGCTGCAGTGCGTCGCCGACCGCGGCCGCGGCGACTACCTCGACGTCTCGGAGGCCGACAGCCTCCAGCACGCGCTCGAGCGGCTCTCGACGCGCGCGTTCCGGCCCTTCGGCGTCGTCGGCGAGAGCGTCGCAGGTGCCGCGTCGGCCGACGGCGCCCCGCAGCTCCTGCCCGGCCAGCAGTACGTCGACGAGGTCGCGCCGGAGACGACCGCCCTCACGTACCTCGTGCCCCGCGAGACGACCGGCTCCACCATCCACGTCGGCCTCACCGGCCGCCTGCCGCAGGCAGGCAGCCTCACGCTGCAGGCGACCCTCGCGACGCCCGAGGGCACCGCGTGCGATGCGACGACGATCACGGCGCTCGGCGAGGACCGCTACTCGGTCTTCACGGGCCGCGTGAGCGCCGCCGAGGGGAGCCCCGCCCACGCGTGCGCGACCGCTGAGCAGCTCGTGCTGACCGTCGAGTCGCAGACGCCGCCCGAGGCGCTCGTACCCTTCGAGCTGCGCATCGCCGAGAACCCGTGGCCGAGCAACGCCTCGGCGCTCCCCCGCCCCGACGACGCGCAGCGCGGCTGGGAGCTCGCGACCGCCGCCGACGGCGCCGCCGGCCCCGCGGTGGGCGGGTCGAGCCTCAACGACGCGCCCGAGATCGCGCCGGGCTCCTACACGAGCGACATGCTGCCGAGCGAGTTCCAGTTCTTCCGCGTGCCGGTCGCGTGGGGCCAGTCGGTGCGCGTGCAGGCGAGCCTCGACCCCGACATGCCCGTGCCTGCCGACGCGTGGGGCATCCTGCAGGTGCTCGACCCCGTCGGCGCCGACGTCGCGGCGCTGCTCGCGACGACCGCGGACGGCACTCGCTGGGCAGCCCCCCTCGCGGAGCCCGGCGCGGCGGTCGCGGTGACGACGGCCCCGGTGCGCTGGGACGGCGACCCCGGCCAGGTCAAGCGGCCGCTGCTCGACGGCGAGTACATCGTCGCGGTCGGCTTCGAGGCGGCGGAGGGCACGACGCCGACGCCCATGACGATCACGATCGAGGTCGTCGGCGAGGCGACGGGCGCCCCCGACTACTCCGGCGCTCCCGACGCCGCTCCTGCGGCCCGCGGCGAGGCCGCGCCGGCCACGCTCGACCCCGCCTCGTGGCGCGCGCTCATCGCCTTCGCGATCGGCGGGCTCGTCGTCATCGCGGTCATCGTGCTCGTCGTGTGGCTCTGGCGCCGAGGCATCCGCCGCTACGTCTGAGCACCGAGCGCCGCGCGTGCGCGGCGGCCGGGGCGCGGATGCGTCAGCGCAGCCAGGTGCGACGGTGCAGCGCCGTCGGGCCGAGCTCGGCGATCGCCGCGAGGTGCGCCGCGGAGCCGTAGCCCTTGTTGGAGTGCCAGGCGTAGCCGGGATGGTCGCCGTCGGCGGCGACCATCCGCGCGTCCCGCTCGACCTTCGCGACGAGCGCCGCGCCGGAGACCGACGCGCAGTCGCGGTCGGCCTTCGCGCGCAGGATCGTGCGCACCGGCGCGCGCAGCGCCGGCGCGAGCCAGTCGTGGGTGCCGTCGAGGAGGATGGCGCTCCGCGGCACGTCGATGCCCGCCGCGTGCAGCGCCACGAGCGCGCGGCGCCCGGCGAGGCCGAGCGCGACCTGGATGCCGTAGCGGTCGATCTCGTCGTTGCTCGCGTGCCCGACGGCGCTCACGCCCCACTCGCGCACGAGCGGCGCGGTCGCGGTGCGCCGCAGCGCCGTCATCGTCTTCGAGTCGCGCAGGTGCTCGGGCTGCGCGCCGCAGTCGGCCCGCAGCGCGAGCGCGCCGACGCTCACGGGGCCCGCGAGGGCACCCCGGCCGACCTCGTCCATGCCGATGACGTGCGACGCATCCGCCCACAGGGCCTGCTCGGCCTCGAGCGTCGGGACGGCGACCATCAGCGCGCCGCCATCAGTGGGCCACCGCCTGCGGCAGCACCGCCTCGGGCTCGGCCGCCTGCGGCTCGACGCCCACGAACGACTGATCGTGGCTGTCGAGCCACGTCCACCGCTCCATCGGCCATGAGATGAGGATCGCGCGGCCCACGACCGACTCCATCGGCACGAAGCCGTCGCCGGGCCCGTCCATGTGCGCGCGCGAGTCGCCCGAGTGGTTGCGGTTGTCGCCCATGACCCACAGCTGGCCCTCGGGCACCGTCACCTCGAACGGGATGGAGCTCGCGGGCTGGCCCGGCTGGTCGAGGTGCAGGTAGGGCTCGTCGATCGGCACGCCGTTGATGAGCAGCTGGCCGAAGTCGTTGCAGCACTCGACGGTGTCGCCCGGGAGCCCGATGACGCGCTTGATGAGGTAGCCGTGGTCGTCCTCGGGCGCGAGCCCCACGAACGTCAGGAACCAGTCGACGGCGCCCGCGAGCCCGGTCTCGGGCTCCTGCTCGGGCTCGGGGAGCCAGCCGCCCGGATCCTCGAACACGACGACGTCGCCGTGCCCGACCGGGATCAGCGCAGGCGTCAGCAGGCTCACGATGATGCGGTCGTCGACCTGCAGGGTGTCGTTCATGGACTCCGACGGAATCCAGAACGGCCGGATCAGGAACGTCTTGACCAGGAAGGAGATGAGCAGCGCGATGAGGAAGATGACGACGATGTCGCGCAGGAAGAGCAGCGCGCTCTTCGCACCGCGAGCCCGAGCGGCTCCTGCGGCCCCAGCCGTCTCCGTCATCCCCGCCCTTTCGCCTCGGCAAGTCTAGGCGCGCGCCGATGCCGTCGGGCCCGGGCGCGCGCCGCGTCGCATCACGATTCGGCGACGAAAGCGAAGGGCGGGGCCGGCATCGCCGACCCCGCCCCGTGCGCGCGTGCGCTCAGCCGACGCGCTTCTCGCGGATCTTGGCGGCCTTGCCGCGCAGGCCGCGCAGGTAGTAGAGCTTCGCGCGGCGCACGTCGCCGCGGCTCACGATCTCGATCTTGTCGACGACCGGCGAGTGCACCGGGAAGGTGCGCTCGACGCCGACCTGGAACGAGACCTTGCGGACGGTGAAGGTCTCGCGCACGCCGTGGCCAGAGCGGCCGAGGACGATGCCCTGGAAGACCTGCACGCGCGAGCGCGAGCCCTCGATGATGTTCACGTGCACCTTGACGGTGTCGCCGGGGCGGAAGTCGGGGACGTCGGCCTTGAGGCTCGCGGCGTCGACCTTGTCGAGGATGTGCATGGTGTGTCGCTCTCTGCAGCCGCCACAGGTCGGCCGCTACGGGATGGTGAAGTCATGGATGCGGTGCCCGCGTCCGCTCCCCCGTGGCAGAGGCCCGCCGTGCAGGCGGGAACGCGTGTGGCACCAGCGATCCATCCTGCCATATGCGCGCGGCGCGCGCCAACGCATCCCCCGCCGGGCCGCGTTCAGCGGTGCGGCTCGTCGTCGTCGATGCTGATGACGCGGCCGGACTGCGGGCCGTCGATGGGCGAGAACGTCGCGTCGGCCTGGCGCGCGCGCTGCTCGAGCAGCGGCGACTGCAGATCCTGCACGACGCGCTCGACGCGGCGGCGGGTCTCGCGGCCGAGCTCGACCACCTGCAGCCAGAAGATCACGATGCCGCCGATGATCGTCACCATGACGCCGATGGCGGTGAACGACTGCGAGGCGGTGAGCCACCCGTCGCCGAACCACGCCGTGAGCGCGCTCCCCGTGCGGCCGCCCGCGGTGTCGACGACGGTGAAGCCGAGCAGCGCGATGACGAGGAGCCACGGTCCGATGAGGCGCACGTCGCGCCAGGTGACGGCGCGAGGGCGGCGCACCTCCTTGCGCGCGATCGTGATGCCGACGACGCCGCCGATCAGGATCGCGAGCCCCGGGCCGAGGAACGCCTGCAGCAGCAGCGCGTCGCCGAGCGGCGCGCCGGCGAGCGCGCGGCCGAACATGATCCACGCCGGCAGCACGACGATGGCGCCGACCATGGCCCAGAAGAAGCCGCGCAGCGCCCAGTGCCGCGGGGCAGCCGCGGGCTGCTCGGTAGGGGTGCCTGCCATGCTCCGAGGCTAACGCGGCAGGTTGTGGGCGCGCCGCGCTGTTCGCTGACGGCTGGCGCCCGCGAGCGCCGGCTCAGCGGTCGTCGGGCAGCAGGTCGGGGCGCACCCGACGCGTGCGCTCGAGCGCCTGCTCGCGCCGCCAGGCGGCCACGGCCGCGTGGTTGCCGCTGCGCAGCACCTCGGGCACCTCGAGCCCGCGCCACACCTGCGGCTTCGTGTACGACGGATGCTCGAGCAGGCCGTCCTCGTGGCTCTCCTCGACGAGGCTCTCGGGGTTCCCGACGACGCCCGGCACGAGCCGGCCGATGGCCTCGATCATCGCCATCGCGGCCACCTCGCCGCCGTTGAGCACGTAGTCGCCGAGGCTCACCTCGAGCACGCGCGCGCGGGTCGCGGCGTGCTCGGCGACGCGCGCGTCGATGCCCTCGTAGCGTCCGCACGCGAACAGCAGGTGCGACTCGGCCGCGAGCTCGCGCGCGAGCGCCTGGGTGAACGGCACACCCGCGGGCGTCGGCAGGATGACGAGCGCATCCGTCTCGTCGCCGAGGAGCGCGTCGAGCGCCTCGCCCCAGGGCTCCGGCTTCATGACCATGCCCGCGCCGCCGCCGTAGGGGGTGTCGTCCACGGTGCGGTGGCGGTCGTGGGTCCACTGCCGCAGGTCGTGCACGCCGAGCTCGAGCAGGCCGTCGCGGCGGGCGCGGCCGAGCAGCGAGACGTCGAGCACCCCGAAGAACTCGGGGAAGATCGTGACGATGTCGACGCGCACGGCTACCCGCGCTCGGGCGAGTCGGCCTCGGCGGATGCGTCGGACGCGTCGGGCGCGTCGGCGCGGTCGGCGGATGCGTCGGCGGCATGGGCCGCGGGCGCGTCGGGCTGTGCCTGGGCGTCGGGCGCATCGCCGTCGCGGTCGTCCGCGTCGTCGAGCTCCTCGAACAGGCCCGGCGGCGGGGTGACCGTGACGCGACCGGCGCGCAGGTCGACCTCGGGCACGAGCTGCTTGACGAACGGCACCATGACCTCGCGGCCCTCGTGCTCGACGATCAGCACGTCCTGCGCGGGGAGGGCGTCGACGCGCACGATGCGGCCGATGCGCTCGCCTTCGCGCCACACCTCGAGGCCGGCGAGCTGGTGCACGTACCACGCGTCGGGCTCGGCGGGCAGCTCGGTGGGATCCTGCTCGACCCAGAGCACCGCCTTGACGAGCGACTCCGCCTCGGTGCGATCGGTGACCCCGGCGAAGAACGCCACGGGCGTGCCGTTGTAGATGCGCAGCTCGACGAGCTCGATCGACTTGCCGTGCCACTTCGACGACGTCGGCACCTGCAGCGCGAAGCGCGCGCCGGGCACGAAGCGCCGGCCGGGGTCGTCGGTGTAGAGCTCGACCTTGATGGCGCCCTTGAGCCCGTGGGCGCGCGTGAGCCGGCCGACGCGCAGCTGGGTGCGCGCGGGCACGGCCGGCCTAGCGATCGGTGTCCACCACGTCCACGCGGACGCGGCGTCCTCCGGGGAGCGCACCGATCACGGTGCGCAGGGCGCCGGCCGTGCGGCCGCCGCGCCCGATGACGCGGCCGAGGTCCTCGGGGTGCACGCGCACCTCGAGGACCTCGCCGCGCTGCGTGTCGCGCGAGTCGACGCGCACGTCGTCCGGGCGATCGACGATCCCCGTGACGAGGTGCTCGAGCGCATCGCGCAGCATGCTCAGGACTCGGTCTTCTCGGCCTCGTCGGCGGCCGCCGACTCGGTCTCGGTCGACTCGGCCTCGGCGGGCGCCTCGGCAGCGGGGGCCTCGGCCGGCTTCTCGGCCTTGGGCTTCAGCACCGGCTTCTTGGCCTCGTCGGCGACGAACGCCTTCTTGCCCTCGGGAGCCTTGACCTGGCTCTCCGTGGGGCCCTCGCCCGTGAACTTGCCCCAGTCGCCCGTGAGCTTGAGGAGCGCCGCGACCTGCTCGGTCGGCTGCGCGCCGACGCCGAGCCAGTACTGCGCGCGCTCGCTGTCGATGTCGATGAGCGAGGGGTTCTCGGTCGGGTGGTACTTCCCGATCTCCTCGATCACGCGGCCATCGCGCTTGGTGCGCGAGTCGGCGACGACGACGCGGTAGAAGGGCGCACGGATCTTGCCGAAGCGCTTCAGACGGATCTTGACTGCCACAGTTCTCCTGCTTTGTGTTCTCGTGGTTGCACCGCGGCCTGCGCACGTGGGGTTGCGCGACCCGCAAAGCTCGGTGAGCGTCCGCGCGCCGGATAGAGGGTCGGGGCGCGTGCTCGACCCCCCATTCTGGCACATCTGGCGGCGACTCGCGCGTCATCCAGGCGCGGGCCCTACAGTCGACCCATGGAGTTCGCAGCCTCCCCCGCTCGAGCCTCGGCATCGAGTGGGAGCTCGCCATCGTCGATCCCGGCTCCGGCGAGATCGTGCCCCGCGCCAAGGAGCTGCTCGCGGCGATCGACGACCCGCGCTTCGACAAGGAGTTCCTCGCCGGGATGATCGAGCTCATCACCGGCGTCCACCGCACGACCGACGAGGCGGTCGACGAGCTGCGGCGGATGCGCGATGCGGCCGGGGCCGCCGCCGACCGGCTGGGCGTCGCCCTCGTCGGCACGGGCACGCATCCCACGAGCCGCTGGCGCGACCAGGAGCAGGCCGACGATCCGCGCTACCGCCGCGTGATCGACAAGGCCGGCGAGTGGGGCAGGCGACTCATCATCTTCGGCGTGCACAACCACGTCGGGGTGGAGGATCGCGCGAAGGTCGTGCCGCTCATGCGCACCATGCTCGACAAGCTGCCGTTCATCCTCGCGCTGTCGGCGTCGAGCCCGTTCTGGCAGGGCCACGACACGGGCTTCGCCTCCCATCGCACGATGCTGTTCCAGCAGCTCCCCACGGGCGGCCTGCCGCCGATGCTCGTCGACTGGGCCGAGTACGAGCGCACGCTCGACGACATGCTGCGCGCCGGCGTCATCGACGAGCTCGGCGAGCTGCGCTGGGACGTGCGCCCGTCGCCGACGCTCGGCACGATCGAGGTGCGCATCGCCGACGGCGCGCCGTCGATCGACGACCTCGCGGCCGTGACCGCGCTCACCCACTGCCTCATCGAGGAGGCGTCGCGCGCCCTCGACGCGGGTGCCCCGCGGCACTACCTGCCCTCGTGGCTCGTGCGCGAGAACAAGTGGCGCGCGGCGAGGGACGGGCTGGACGCGATGGCGATCATCGACGAGGACGGCACGCAGCAGCCCGTGCGCGAAGCGATCGCGCAGGGAGCCGAGCGCCTCGCGCCGATCGCTGCCGACCTGGGCGCGACCGACTCGCTCGCCGCCGTCCACCGCGTGCTCGAGCGCGGCGGATCGGCGTCGCTCCAGCGGGCCGCGTTCGCGCGCGGCGGCCACTCGGCCGTGCTGCGCGAGCTGATCGAGGCGATGCGGGCCTAGCGGCCGTCGTTCTTCGCGTCGCGCCAGTCGAGGAACTCCTGCACGCGCTCGAGCGCGTACCCCTCGGCGGTGTCGTCGCCCGAGAGCGGGATCGTGAACAGGCGCGTGCCGATCGCGTGGAGCGCGTCGAGGCGCTCGAAGCCGACGCCGCCGACGCCATCGCGCACGCTCGCGCCGTTCGAGATCTCGATCTCGCCGACGTCGCGGCCGAGGTCGTCGCACCGGGCGCGCAGCACGTCGAGCTTGTGCTGCAGCTGATCGGGCCCGACGAACGAGTGCCAGATGTCGGCGTGCTGCGCGACGAGCGGCAGCGTCTTCTGCTCGCCCTTCCCGCCGATGAGGATCGGCATCGGGCCCACGGGCGGCGGGTTGAGCTGCGCGAAGCGCTCGCGGATCCGCGGCAGCGCATCGGCGAGCGCGTTCAGCCGCTTCCCGACCGACCCGAAGTCGTAGCCGTACTCCTCGTAGTCGCGCTCGAACCATCCGCTGCCGATGCCGAAGACGAAGCGGCCGCCGGCGATGTGGTCGATCGTGCGCGCGACGTCGGCGAGCAGGTCGGGGTTGCGGTAGGAGTTGCAGAACACGAGCGAGCCGAGCTGGATGCGCTCGGTCGCCTGGGCCCATGCGGCGAGCTGCGCCGTGGCCTCGAAGTGCCACCCGTCGGGCTCGCCCGAGAGCGGGAAGAAGTGGTCCCAGCCGAAGACGGCATCCGCCCCCATCTCCTCCACGCGCCGCGCGGCGTCGATCGTGGTCTGCATGCTGGCGTGCTGCGGCGCGAGCTGCACGCCGATCCGGGTGGGGCGATCCGTCATGCCTCGACCCTAGGCGCTCGACGCTGTGGGCGGGCGGTCCTACGCTGGGGCGCGTGGACGAGAGAGCTCCCATCGCCGAGCGCGCCCAGGCGCCCGAGACCCTGCCCGAGATCACCGCGGGCGACCTGCGCTGGCGCCCCGCGACCGTCGACGATGCGCCGCAGCTGACGGTGCTCACGAACACGATGGCCGAGGCCGACGGCGCGCCCTTCCGCGAGACCGAGGAGGAGACGCGGGAGGAGCTCGGTGCCGAGTGGCGCGACCTCGAGCACGACTCGCTGCTCGGCTTCGAGGCCGACGGCCGCCTCGTCGCGAGCGCGCTCGTCGCGACCTTCCCGGGCGACACGAGCACGGTGCGCGCCTTCGCGTTCGGCGGCGTGCACCCCGATCGGCGCGGCGAGGGCATCGGGCGCGAGGTGCTCGCGTGGCAGCTCGCGCGCGCACGCCAGATCCTCGCAGCCTCCGGCAAGGAGCTGCCCGGCCGCATCGGCGCCTACGCCGAGGACGACGACCCGGTCTCGAAGCATCGCCTGTTCCTGCACGCGGGGCTCGAGCCGCGCCGCTACTACTCCGACCTCAAGCGGCCGCTCACGGGCGACGCCCCGCCCATCCCCGAGGTCGAGCTCGCGCCGCCGCTGCGCCTCGTGCCGTTCTCGCCCGAGGTCGACGAGGCGACGCGGCTCGCCCACAACGACGCCTTCCGCGACCACTGGGGCAGCGAGCCGCAGACGGCCGAGCAGTGGACGAACGGCCGCAGCGAGTTCGCGCCCGAGTGGTCGTTCGTCGTCGTCGACGACGAGCCCGACGTCGATGCGCTCGTCGCCGCCCCGTCGACGGATGCGGGCACGCGCGCCGCGCTCGAGGCGGGCGCGCCGCTCGTGGTCGCGTACGCGCTCAACAGTCGGTACGAGGCCGACTTCCCCGTGCGCGGCTACTCGTTCGGCTACACGGGGGTGCTCGGCACCCGCCGGGCCTACCGCGGCAGGAAGGCCGCGCTCGCGGCGCTCGCGGCGAGCATGCGTGCATTCGCCGACGCCGGCATGGAGGCGGCGGTGCTCGACGTCGACACCGAGAACCCCTCCGGCGCGCACGGCCTCTACGCGAGCCTCGGCTACGTCAAGGAGCACGGCTCGACGATGTACTCGATCGAGCTGTAGTCGCCGGCTCCGCTGGTCGAGGAGCGCGCGGGCGCAGCCCGCACGCGTCACGAGACCCGTTCACGCGAGCGCGTCGAGCACCTCCCCCACCGGCGTCGCCCCCGCGTTGCAGCGGATGGTCACGCCGCGCAGCGTCGGCCGCGCGACGACCTCGGCGATGAGCCGCGCCACCGTCGCGCGCGGGATCTCGCCCGACGAGAGCGAGCCGGCGGGCTCGTCGACCTCGATGCCGCCCTCGTCGGCGTCGGTGAGCGTCGACGGCGCGAGGATGACCCAGTCGGTGCCCGAGTCGCGGATCGCCTCGTCGACGAGCGACTTCGCCTCGGCGTACGCGTGGAACGGGTGGTCGGCGGGCACGCCGTGGTCGCGGCTCGAGCCGAAGTAGGAGACCATCACGAGCCGCGCACCCGAGCGCGCCACCGCATCCACGACCCGCATCGCCGCGTCGTGGTCGACCGCGCGGGTGCGCGCCGGGTCGCCGCCGCCCGCACCCGCCGACCAAACGACGACGTCGTAGCCGGTGAGCAGCTCGTCGACGCCGGCCTGGTCGAGCCGCTCGAGGTCGGTCACGACGGGCTCGGCGCCGGTGTCGGCGACGTCGGCGCGGTGCTCGGGATTGCGGATCGCGCCGTGCACCGTGTGCTGCTGCTGGGCGAGGATGCGCTGCGCGAGGAGCGCGATGCGGCCGTGGGCGCCGAGGACGAGGATGCGTGCCATGCGCCCACCGTACGCGCCGCCCCTGCGAGCGGCCCGGCCGGAGCGGGTCAGCGGTTGCCGAGCATGCGCTGGAGCGTCTCCTGGTCGGCGTTCGAGAGCTCGCCGAACGCCCCCTCGGCCTTGGGCTTGCCGAACGCGCTGCCCTGCGGCGCCGCCGGCTGCGCCGGCTCGGCCGAGCGCTTCGCGGGGTTGCCCGAGCGGCGCTGCTGCTTCGCGGGCTTGCCGGCCGCCTTCTTCGGCTGCCGCATGCCCGGCATCGGGCCCATGCCCGGCATCTGCGGCACGCCGCCCTTCGCGACGGTCTTCATCATCTTCGCCGCCTGCTCGAACCGCGCCATGAGCTGGTTGACCTCGGTCACCGTGACGCCCGCGCCGCGCGCGATGCGCAGCCGGCGGGAGCCGTTGAGGATCCGCGACTGCTTGCGCTCCTGCGGCGTCATCGACTGGATGATCGCCTCGGTGCGGACGAGCTCGCGCTCGTCGAACGAGTCGATCGCCTCGCGCATGCCCTTCGCGCCCGGCAGCATGCCGAGCATCTGCTTGAAGTTGCCGGCCTTCCGCAGCTGCTGCATCTGCTTCAGGAAGTCCTCGAGCGTGAAGCCGTCGGTGGCGATCGACTCGGCGAGGCGGTGCGCCTCCTCCTCGTCGAAGGCCTTCTGCGCCTGCTCGATGAGCGTCAGGATGTCGCCGAGGTCGAGGATGCGGCTCGCCATGCGGTCGGGGTGGAACGGCTCGAAGTCGTCGAGCGTCTCGCCCGTCGAGGCGTACATGATCGGCTTGCCGGTCACTCCGCGGATCGAGAGCGCGGCGCCGCCTCGCGCGTCGCCGTCGAGCTTCGTCAGCACGACGCCCGTGAAGTCGACGCCCTCCTGGAACGCCTTCGCGGTCGCCACGGCATCCTGGCCGATCATCGCGTCGATGACGAACAGCACCTCGTCGGGCTGCACGGCCTTCCGGATGTCGGCGGCCTGGCGCATCATGTCGGCGTCGACACCGAGGCGGCCCGCGGTGTCGACGATGACGATGTCGTGCTGCTTGCGCGTCGCCTCGGCGACGCCCTCGCGCGCGACCCGCACGGGGTCGCCGACGCCGTTGCCGGGCTCGGGCGCGAAGACGGGCACGCCGGCCTGGCCGCCCACGACCTGCAGCTGGGTGACGGCGTTGGGGCGCTGGAGGTCGCTCGCGACGAGCAGCGGCGTGTGGCCCTGGCCGCGCAGGTGCTTCGCGAGCTTGCCCGCGAGCGTCGTCTTGCCCGCGCCCTGGAGGCCGGCGAGCATGATGACGGTCGGCGGCTGCTTCGCGAGCTGCAGCTGGCGGCTCTCGCCGCCGAGGATGCCCACGAGCTCGTCGTTGACGATCTTGACGACCTGCTGCGCCGGGTTGAGCGCCTCCGACACCTCGGCGCCGAGCGCACGCTCGCGCACCGCCGCGGTGAACGACTTCACGACGTCGAGCGCGACGTCGGCGTCGAGCAGGGCGCGCCGGATCTCCCGCACCGTCCCGTCGACGTCCGACGCGGAGAGCTTGCCCTTCGTGCGGAGCTTGGCGAGGGTCTCGGTGAGGCGAGTGGAGAGGGAACCGAACGCAGCCATGGTGCCCGCCAGTCTACCGTCGCACCTGGCATGCTGGAGGCGTCGACGCAGAGGGGGTCCAGCATGCGCCTACGCGGCATGCCGCCGACGCACGCCCGATCGCTGTGGCGCAGCGTGCGCGCCCACGGCTTCACGATCACGGCGCTCGCGCGCCACGCCGCGCGCATCCACGGCGACCGGCTCGGCCTCGTGGTCGACGGCTGGAGCAGCACGTTCCGGCAGCTCTGGCGCTCGGCCGAGGGCGTCGCCGCCGTGCTCTACCTCGGGCCGCTCGAGCGCCGGCCGCGCCCCGTCGTCCTCGCGTGCCGCGGGCCGGCGATGCAGGTCGCGCTCCTCGCCGCCGCCCGGCTCGGCCTCGACGTCATGCCCGTGAGCCCCCGCTCGCTCGACGACTACGCGCGCGCCGTGCCGCGCGACGCGCTGCTCATCCACGACGGCGACGCGCCCGACTGGCACCCCGGCCCGGCCGTGAGCGCCGAGCAGGTCATGGAGTGGAGCTCGAGCGACGGCTCGGGCCTCGCGCGCACGCGGCACCGCGCACGCATCGTGCTGCCGTCGGAGACCGCGGCGGGCACGATCACGCGGCACGTGCAGGGCGCGATGGGCCTGCAGGGCCTGCGGCAGCTCGCGGGCCTGCACGACCGGCTGGGGCTCGAGGGCACGGATGTCGTGCTCGTGTGCGCTCCCCCGCACCGCGGGCAGGGGCTGCAGATGCTCGGCATGGCGCTGCTCACCGGGGCGACGCTCGTGAGCGCCGCGCACACGTCGCCCGCCGACCGCATCCGCATCATCCGCGACCGCTTCGTCTCGGTGCTCTCGGCCTCGCCGCGGCAGCTGCAGGGCATCCTCGACGAGCTCGACCGCTCGGGCGAGGAGCCGCCGCGGCTGCGCCGCATCATGGTCGCCGGCGAGGACATCGGCGCCGATCTCGTGCGGCGCCTCCACGCGACGTGGGGCCCGATCGTGCTCGCCGCCTACGGCACCGTGCAGACCGGCACCGTCGCCGTCGCGACGCCCGAGGTGCTCTCTGCGCACCCCGACACGGCTGGCCGCCGGCTGCCGGGCAGCGACTTCGGCATCGTCGGCCACTCGGGCCGCGGCGACGCGCACGGGCTCCTGTGGGTGCGCGGCGCGCACGCGACCGTCATCACCGAGGATCAGGCGCGCATCGACGACGGCCGGCTGACGATCGTGGGGACGCTCTCGCGGCCGGACACGGCGGACTAGCAGCTCCGGTCTCGTGACGCGTGCGCCTGCGGCGCGCGCTCCTCGACCTGCGAGGTGGTGACGCGTGCGCCTGCGGCGCGCGCTCCTCGACCTGCGAGGTGGTGACGCGTGCGCCTGCGGCGCGCGCTCCTCGACCTGCGAGGTGGTGACGCGTGCGCCTGCGGCGCGCCCTCGTCGACCGACGGAGCCGATCAGCCGACGAGCTGCTCGACGAACACGTGCGGGGTGAAGCCCGTCAGGTCGTCGATGCCCTCGCCCTGGCCGATGAGCTTGATCGGGATGCCCGTGCGCTCCTGCACCGCGAGGATGAAGCCGCCCTTCGCGCTGCCGTCGAGCTTCGTGACGACGAGGCCGGTGATGCCGGCGTGCTCGATGAAGGCCATCGCCTGGTTGACGCCGTTCTGGCCGGTCGTCGCGTCGAGCACGAGCAGCACCTCCGAGATCGGCGCCTGCTTCTCGATGACGCGCTTGATCTTGCCGAGCTCGTCCATGAGGCCGCCCTTGGTGTGGAGGCGGCCCGCGGTATCGATGATGCACATCGTGTGGTCGTGGGCCTTCGCGGCCTCGACGGTCTGGAAGGCGACGGATGCGGGGTCCTGGCCCTCGCGCTCCGGGCGCACGATCGCGCTCCCCGCGCGCTGCGCCCACGTCGCGAGCTGCTCGACCGCGGCGGCGCGGAACGTGTCGGCGGCGCCGACGACGACCGACTGGCCGTTCGCGACGAGGAAGCGCGCGAGCTTGCCGATCGTCGTGGTCTTCCCGACGCCGTTGACGCCGACGACGAGGATGACCGCGGGCCGCTCCTGGAGCGACAGTGTGGGGTCGTACTCGGCGAAGCGCTCCTCGAGCCGCTCCCGCAGCATCCGCTTGAGGTCCTTGGGGTCGTCGACCATGAGCCGGTCGACGTCGGCGCGGAGCGCCTCGATGAGCTGCTCGGTGATGTCGGGGCCGAAGTCGGCCATGATGAGCGCGGTCTCGAGGTCGTCCCACGTCTCCTCGGTGATCGTCTCGCGCTGGAACATGCCCCTGAGCGCGCCGGAGAGGGACCACTTCGCTGCCATGGCTCCATGCTAGGTGGCCCTGGCGCTAGACTCGTGCCCTGGCGAAGGGGAGTATCCCGTCACGCCGCGATCGTCATCACGGAGCCCCGGGGCTCCCGGTCGCGGAGGCGCTTCGAGCGCGGGAGAGACGTTCGCGCCGATTCCCCTACCCTCACGAGAGGCACTGCCCTTGACGACGTATCAGATCTTCGAGATCGCCTCGATGGCGGTCCTGGTCGCCATCCTCATCTTCGACCTCCTCATCGTGGTCAAGCGGCCGCACGTGCCCTCCATGAAGGAGGCGACCGTCTGGGTCGGCATCTACGTGTCGCTCGCGCTCGTCTTCGCGGGCGTCCTCTGGCTCATCGGCGACGGCGTGAAGGCCGGCGAGTTCGTCACCGGCTGGCTGCTCGAGTACTCGCTCTCGGTCGACAACCTCTTCGTCTTCATCATCATCCTGAGCCGCTTCGCGGTGCCGAAGGAGATGCAGCAGCGAGTGCTGATGATCGGCATCCTGATCGCGATCGTGCTGCGCGGCATCTTCATCGTCGTCGGCGTGCAGCTCGTCGAGTCGCTGTCGTGGCTCTTCTACATCTTCGGCGCCTACCTCGTGTTCGTCGCCTGGAAGCAGGCCTTCGGCAGCGAGGACGAAGCGGGCGAGAAGGACAACTTCCTCATCCGCGCGCTCAAGCGCCGCGTCAACTTCACCGACCGCTGGGTGGGCGGCAAGACCCGCATCGAGATCGACGGCACGCGCTACTTCACGCCGTTCCTGCTGGTGATCCTCGCGCTCGGCATGACCGACCTGCTCTTCGCGATCGACTCGATCCCAGCGATCTTCTCGATCACGACCGACCCGTTCCTCGTCTTCGCCTGCAACATCTTCGCCCTGATGGGCCTCCGCCAGCTCTACTTCCTGCTCGGCGGCCTGCTCGACCGCCTGGTCTACCTGCACTACGGCATCGCGGCGATCCTCGGCTTCATCGGCGTGAAGCTCGTCTTCCACGCCATGGAGGCGAACGACCTGCCGTTCATCAACGGCGGCGAGCCGATCACGTGGGTGCCGCACATCGAGACCTGGCACTCGCTGCTCGTCATCCTCGTCTCGATGGTCGTCGCGACGGTCGCCTCGCTCATCAAGCTGCGCGTCGACGCGAAGCGCACCGGCGACGTCTCGCTCCACATCGGCCCGGCCGAGGCCGAGCTCGGCGCCGACGGCCACTACCACATCGTCGACGCGATGGGCACGGCGTTCTACCGCCCGCTGCGCGTCGAGCACACCGACGCCGGCACCCTCCAGGTCGTCGACGCGACCGGCAAGGAGGCGCCCGCCGCCGACTTCGCCGAGGACGTGCTGCGCGAGGCCGCGCGCGAGGACATGGACCCGGAGGACCTCGACGAGGTGCGCCGGCGCCTCCGCGAGGGCCGCGAGTTCGACGAGCGCGGCGACCGGCAGGTCTGAGCGCATGACCGGGGCGCCCGGCATCCTCGCGTGGCTCGCGCCGCGCGCGGTGCCGGGCGTCGAGGTCGTCTCTCCCGCGGGCTACCGGCGCGCCCTCCCCGGGCCCCGGGTCGCGGGCGTCGTCGTCGACGGCGAGGCCGCGTCCACCGACGACGCCGACCTCGCGCGGCTGTTCGACCTCGGCGGCGACGCTCCCGGCACACCACGGGGTGCGGATGCGCGGCGCGCGGCCGACGAGCAGGTCGCCTGGGCGGCGGCACGGCACGGCGCTCCCCTGCTCGCCGACGCGATCGCACGGAGCCCCGCGCTCGCGCAGCCCGGGTGCGCCGACGCGCACGAGATGCTCGTGCGGGCGATCGTCGGGCAGCAGATCACGGTCGCCGCCGCGACCCTGCAGCTCGGGCTGCTCGCCGCGCTCGGCGACCCGCTCCCGGCCGCGCTCGTCGAAGACGGCATCGACCGCTGCTTCCCGACCATGGCGCAGGTCGCCGACGGCGCCGACGTGCTGCGCGGCCCCGCCGCGAAGACCGCGGCGGTGCGCCGGGCGGCGGAGGCGGTCGCGACGGGAGCGATCGTCCTCCCCGCAACCGGCATCGGCCCCGCATCCGACCTCGAGACCATGCGCGTGCGGCTGCTCGAGCTCAAGGGCATCGGGCCGTGGACGGTCGGCTACCTCTCGCTGCGGCTCGGCGATCCCGACGTGCTGCTCATGGGCGACGTCGCGGTGCGGAAGGGTGCGCGGCACCTCGGGATCGCCGACCTCGCGGCACTCGCCGCCGACTGCGCGGGCCACCGCTCGTCGCTCATGCTGCGGTGCTGGGCGGCGGCCGCGGCGCCCTCCCCGCGGCTCAGCACGTCGTCACGGTGACCGTGAACTTCGCGTTCCGGCTCACCTGCCGCGTGGCGCCGACGCGCTCGAGCAGCGGCCGGTAGCCGAGCGGGCTGTTCCACACGCACCACAGCTCGCCGCCGGGCGCGAGCGCGCGGCCCGCGTCGGCGATGAGCCGCTCGGCGATGCCGGTGTGCACGGCGGCGCCGACGTGGAACGGCGGGTTGAGCAGGATGAGCCCCGCCGATCGATCCGGCACGCCCTCGAGGCCGTCGGCCTGCAGGGCCTCGACGCGGTCGGCGACGCCGTTCGCCTCGGCGCTCGCGCGGGTCGAGGCGACGGCGGCCGCCGAGGCGTCGGTCGCGAGCACCCGCACGCCGGGGCGGGCGAGCGCGAGCGCGATGCCGAGCACCCCCGTGCCGCACGCGAGGTCGATCGCGTGCGTCGCATCCGCCATCTCGTCGAGGTGCGCGAGCAGCGTCTGCGCGCCGATGTCGATCGACGTGCCCGCGAACGCCGCGCCGTGCGCGACGACCTCCTGCTCGCGACCGCGCACGACGTGGCGGCGGGCGCGCGGCCAGCTGATGCCCGGGCGCAGCGGCCCCTCGGCGTGGAGCACGCGGGACTTCCGCCACCCGAGGCTCGCGTGCACGTAGCGGAACGAGCGGCCGAGCAGCGCATTCATGCTCATCGTCATGTGCTTGACGCGGCCGCCCGCCACGACGCGCACGCCCTCGTCGGCGTGCGTCGCGACGAGCTCGGCGATCTCGTCGAGCTCGTCGAGCGAGCGGGGCAGCTGCAGCAGCACGAGCCTCGCGCCCTCGACGAGGGATGCGTCGAGGGCGTGGTGCTCGTAGCCCGACATGCCCAGCTCGGCGGCGTTCGCGTCGAGGGCGCGCTCGCCGACGATCGAGTCCTGGTGCACGCGGACCCGCTCAGCCCCGGCCGCGAGCGCGCCGAGGGTGAGGGCGCCGTGCCGGTCGCCGATGACGACGACGTCGGCCGGGAGGCTGCCGCCGACCGCTTTCGCCGCCTCGTCGAGGATGAGCGCGTCGGAGGCGTCGTGCGCCTGCAGCGCGTCGTCCTCGACGTCGGGCCGGCGGCGGAGGCGCGCGAACAGCGCGTCGCGATCGTTCACGCCTCCATGCTCCCACTCACGCGCAGTGCGCTCTGGCGCTCGCGAGCGGTGCGCTCTGGCCGCCCGCGCGCTGGGCGCTCTGGTGCGCTCGCGCGCTGTGCGCTCTGGTGCGCTCCCGCGCTGTGCGCTCTGGTGCGCCCGCCCGCGCAGGAGTACCTTCGCGCGCGTGACCGCGCATCGCGCCGCGACCGGCGCCCGCCCCGACCTCTCCGCCCTCCCCGCGGCCCTCGACGGCCTCGTGACGCTCCCCGGCGACGCCGACTACGACGCCGAGCGCCTCCCCTGGAACCTCGCGGTCGACCAGCGGCCCGCCGCGATCGCGCACCCCGCCCACGTCGACGACCTGCGCGCGATCCTCGCCGCCGCGCGCGACAGCGGGGCGACCGTCGCGGTGCAGCCGAGCGGGCACGGGGCGGGCGGCCCCCGCGCCGGCGGTGGCGATGCCGGCGGCGCGCTCGAGGGCGCGATCCTCGTGCGCACGGGCGCATTCGACCGGCTCGAGATCGATGCGGATGCGCGCACGGCCGTCATCGGGGCGGGCGTCCGGTGGGGCGCGGTCATCGAGGCGCTCGACGGCTCCGGGCTCGCCGTGCCCTCCGGCACGAACCGAGGCGTGAGCGCCGCCGGCTACACCCTCGGCGGCGGCCACTCGTGGCTGAGCCGCTCGGCGGGCCTCGGCGCGCAGTCGCTGCGAGCCGCATGGATCGTGCGGCCGGACGGCACGCACGAGCGCGTCGACGACGCATCCGATCCCGACACCATGTGGGCGCTGCGGGGCGCGGGCGGCACCGTGGGCGTCGTGACGGCGCTCGCGCTCGACCTCATCGAGGCGCCGACGCTCTGGGGCGGGGCGATGATGTTCGCCGTCGAGGACGGCCCGGCGGTGCTGCGCGCGCTCGCCGAGCTCGCCGACGAGGCGCCCGCCGGGCTCAACGTCTTCGTGTCGTCGATGCGGATGCCGGATGCGCCGATGGTGCCGGCCGAGGTGCGCGGCACGAGCTTCGTCGCGGTCGAGGCAGTCGCGCTGTCGGAGGCTGACCTCGGTGCGCTCGACGCCGTGCGGGCGGCCGCCGAGCCGCGGCAGGGGCGCATGGGGCCGACGTCGCAGGCGGCGATCGCGGCGGCGTCGATGGAGCCGACCGACCCGTCGCCGAGCCGCGGCGGCTCGATCGCGCTCGAGCGGCTCGACGAGGCGATGATCGACGCGCTCTTCGACTTCCACGCCCGGCCCGAGCAGGCGCCGCTCGTCGGCGTGACCTTGCGCATGCTCGGCGGCGCGCTCGACGATCCGCGGCGGCCGGGGTTCGCGACGCTCGAGGGCGCGCGCTGGCTGTCGATGGCGCTCGCGCCGATGTTCCCCGGCGCGCCGCCCGAGCCGGGCGCGGCGAGCCTCGCAGGGCTGGATGCGCTGCTGCGGCCAGGTGCATCGGCGCGCCTGCTCCCCACGTTCCTCGAGGAGCACGACACGCTCGAGCGCTGCGGCACGGCCGAGGCGCTCGAGCGGTTGCGCGCGATCCGGGCGGCAGCCGACCCGGACGGCGTGCTGCACGAGGGGCGGCTGCCGCGCTGAAGGACCGCCGGCAGCGCCGGCCGCGCGGCCCGGACGTGCGAGTCGCGCGAAAGGTTGGGCTGTGATCGCGCCTGCCCGCGCCTACCGTGAGGCCATGAGCCGTCCTCTCCCGCGCATCCGCGCATCCCGCCCCGCCCACCGCGCCCTCGTCGCTCCGGTGCTCGGCGGTGTCCTCGCCGCGCTCGTCCTCGCCGGCTGCGCGACCGCCGGCAGCGGCGGCGATCCGGTCGCGCCCGACGCGCCCTCCGCCGCTGCGCTCGACCTCCCGATGCCGAGCGCCGACTCCCCCGTGCTCGCGATCGCGACCGTGCTCGAGTCCCGCGATGCGACGCTGCTGTGCGTGGGCCCCGTGGCGGAGTCGGCGCCGCCGCAGTGCTCGGGGCCCGCGCTCGTGGGGTGGGACTGGGATGCGTACCCGCACGAGGAGACGGGCGGTGTGCGCTGGGTGCAGGGCGTCGCGATCGAGGGCACCTACGACGCCGAGGCGCACGCGTTCACGCCGACCGGCGAGCCGATGAGCGCGGCCGCCATCACGATGCCCGCGGTCGAGGTGCCGGAGGGCGACCTCTCGGAGGAGCGGATCCAGGAGATCTGCGACCGGCTGATGGCGATGGGGCGCGAGGATCTCTTCTCGGCCTGGGGGGACCGCGGCACCGCGGTCGTGCAGGTGCTCTACGACGACGGCTCGATGCAGGAGGCGCTCGACGCCGCCTACGGCGAGGGCGCCGTGTTCGTGATCTCGGCGATGCGGTGAGGGCCGTCGGATGAGCACGCTTCGCCGGATGCTGGCGTGCGGCGCGGCGGACGCTCTGCGCGGGGGCCGGGCTCAGGCGTCGACGGGCTCGCGATCGCGGGCGGTGCGCTGCCCGACGACCGCCGAGACGCCGTCCTGCCGCATCGAGACGCCGTAGAGCGCATCCGCGATCTCCATCGTGCGCTTCTGGTGCGTGATGATGATGAGCTGGCTCGTCTCGCGCAGCTGCTCGAACACCGCGAGGAGCCGGCCGAGGTTGGCGTCGTCGAGCGCCGCCTCGACCTCGTCCATGATGTAGAACGGGCTCGGGCGCGCCTTGAAGATCGCGACCATGAGCGCGACCGCCGCGAGCGAGCGCTCGCCGCCGGAGAGCAGCGAGATGCGGTCGATCTTCTTGCCGGCGGGGCGCACCGTCACCTCGACGCCCGTCTCGAGCAAGTTGTCGGGGTCGGTGAGCGCGAGGGCGCCGGAGCCGCCCGGGAAGAGGATCGGGAAGACCTCGGTGAACGCCGCCTTCGTGTCCTCGAACGCGGCGGCGAAGATCGACTCCATCGTGCCGTCGAGGTCGGCGATGATCTGCTCGAGGTCGGCGCGCGTCTTCGCGAGGTCGGAGAGCTGCTCGGTGAGGAAGGTGTGGCGCTGCTCGAGCGCCTCGAACTCCTCGAGCGCGAGCGGGTTGACGCGGCCGAGCCGGGCGAGCTTGCGCTCGGCGTCCTGCAGGCGCACCTGCTCGGCCTTCCGGTCCCACGTCTCCTCCGGCGCGTACTCGGCGACGAGCACGCGCTCGTCGAGGCCGAGCTCGCTCCCCGCCCGCTCGAGCAGGTTGGAGAGGTGCAGGCGCTGCTCGTACGCCTCCATCTCGGCGACGTGCACGTGCTCGGTGAGCTCCTGCAGCCGCTCGCGCAGGCCGCCCTCGTCGCGGCGCAGCCGGGTGAGCTCCTCGTTGCGGTCGCGGCGCGCGGCCTCGCGCTCGGCGAGCACCTGGCGGGCCTCCTGCACGCTGCGCTCGGCGACGCCGAGCACCGGCGGGATGGCGTCGAGGACCCGCTGCGCCTGCTCGCACTGCCGCTCGCGCAGCACCGCGCGGCGCGCGGCCTCCTCGGCCCGGGCGCGCTGCGCCTCGACGTCGCGCGCGAGCGCGTCGGCTCGCGCGAGCTCCGCGCGCACGCGCTCCCGCGCGGTCTCGAGCTCGATGCGCAGGTCGGTCTCGTCGGCACGCGCCTCCTCGAGCTCGACGAGCAGCGCCTCGCGCTCAGAGGCGTCGAGGATGGGCCGCGGCTTCGCCTCGAAGCGCTCGAGCGCGCGCTGCGCGTCGTCGACGCCGTCGAGCGCCTGCTGGATGCCGCCGCGCGCCTCGGCGAGCGCCGCCTCGGCGCGCTCGTGCTCGCCGGTCGCCGACTCGAGCCGGGCCCGGGCACGCGAGCGCTGCTCGCCGCGGGTCGCCGACGCGGCGTCGTGCGCGCGCAGCGCCTCGAGCGCCTCGGCGGCCGCTCGCTTCGCCTGCTGGTGCGCCTGCCGCGCGTCCTCGAGCGCGCCGGCCTCCCGCTCGATCGCGGTCGAGAGCTCGCCGAGCCGCTCGGTCGCGGCATCGCGCTCGGCGAGGAGCTCGAGCCGCGACTGGCTGTCGTCGCTGCCGCCGCGCAGCAGGTGCTCGGTCATGAGCTCGCCGCGCTTCGTCACCATCGTCACCGGTCCGCCGAGCTCGAGGTCGGCGAGGCGGGGCCCGAGCTCCTGCGCGGCGGCGAGGTCGTCGACGACGTAGGTCCAGGCGAGGATGCCGAGCACGCCGTCCGGCGCCTCGACGACGTCGGGCGCGTGCACGGCGCCGCGCACGCCCTCGGCGGCCGCGTCGATGCGCGGCCGCATGCGCCCCGCATCCGCCACGACCGCCTCGATGCGCCCGAGCGACTCGGCGTGCGCGTGCTCGAGCGCGGCGACCGCCGCGGAGCGCGACTCGGCGAGCACCGCCTCGCCGAGCGTGCCGAGCGCAGCGGCGATCGCGGCCTCGTAGCCCTTCCGCACCTTCACGCGCTCGGCGACGAGCCCGGCGACGCCGTCGAGGCCCGCCTCGACGATGCCGGCGGATGCGTTGGCCTGCGAGAGCGCGAGGGTCAGGGCCGACGTGCGGGCCGCGAGGGCGTCGCGCTCCCGCTCGACGGCGTGGAGCGCGTCGCGGCGATCGTCGAGGGCGCTCGCGAGGCGCGCCTGCGCGTCGTCGGCCTCGCGGTAGGCGGCGGCGAGCGACTCGCTGTCGCCCGCGTCCTCGTCGTCGCCGACCTCGGCGGCCGCCTCGCGCGCCGCGGCGAGCCGCTCGGCGGCGGTCGCGACCTGCGCCTCGCGGCGCGCGACCTCGGCCTCGCGCGCGGCGAGCGTCGACTGCGCGACCTCGACCTTCGAACGATGGGCGGCTGCCTCGAGGTCGTGCTTCGACACGAGGGCGGCCTGCGCGGCGATCTCCTCGTCGAGCGAGTCGAGGTTGGCGCGCGCGAGCGCCGTGCCCGCGGCCGCCTTCCCGAGCGCCGCCTCGGCCTCGGCGACGCGCTCGCCGAGCGCCGCAGCCTCGTCGCGCACCGCCTGCACCATCTCGGGCGTCACGAGCGGCGCGGCGTCGATGGCCTCGGGCGCCTCCTCGAGCAGCGCGAGGCGCTGACCCGCGAGCGCGTGCAGCGACTGGAGGCGCGAGAGCTCGCGCTCGAGCGCGTGGGCGACCGTGCGGGCGCGGTCGACGTCGTCGCCCGCCATCGACGCCTCGATGCGGGATGCGCGCAACTGCGCCTGCTCGAGCTGCTCCTGCAGCACGATGCGCTCCGACTTCCGCTCCGACTCCGAGCGGGCCGCCGAGTCGAGCTGCGCGCGCAGCGCGATCACCTCGTCGGCGATGAGGCGCGCGCGGGCGTCGCGCACGGTCGCCTGGATCGTCGCGGCCTCCTTGGCGATCTCGGCCTGCTGGCCGAGCGGCTTCAGCTGCCGCCGGATCTCGCCGGTGAGGTCCTGCAGGCGCGTGACGTTGGCCTGCATCGCGTCGAGCTTGCGGAGCGTCTTCTCCTTGCGCCGGCGGTGCTTGAGGATGCCGGCGGCCTCCTCGATGTAGCCGCGGCGGTCGGCGGGCGTCGCCTGCAGCACGTTGTCGAGCTGCCCCTGGCCGACGATCACATGCATCTCGCGCCCGAGGCCCGAGTCGCTCAGCAGCTCCTGCACGTCGAGCAGCCGGCACGACTCGCCGTTGATCGCGTACTCCGAGCCGCCGTTGCGGAAGAGCGTGCGCGAGATCTGCACCTCGGCGTACTCGATCGGCAGCGCGCCGTCGCTGTTGTCGATCACGAGCTCGACGTGCGCGCGCCCGAGCGGCCCCGTCGTCGCGGTGCCGGCGAAGATGACGTCCTCCATCTTGCCGCCGCGGAGCGTCTTCGCGCCCTGCTCGCCCATGACCCACGCGAGCGCATCCACGACGTTCGACTTGCCGGAGCCGTTGGGCCCCACGACGCACGTCACGCCGGGCTCGAACTGGAACGTCGTCGGGCGCGCGAACGACTTGAAGCCCTTGACGGTGAGGGTCTTGAGGTGCATGCGGCTCCCGGATCGTGCTCGCACCACCGTAGTCGTCGCACCGCGTGTTGCGCGCCAGGCGCGCGCGACCCTATCCTGCAAGGCTGCCCGCCGGCATGGCGCCGGTGCCGAGCGGCAGGATCCATGCACCTCGACATCCGCCCCGCGTCTCCCCTGCCCGACCACCTGCGCTCCGATGACGACAGCCCGGCCGCGATCGAGCTGCGCCTCGCGCACGCGCTCAACGACGCGAGCAACGCCGAGCGCTACGGCGCCGGCCTCTACACGAACACCCTCGAGGAGTTCGCGGCGCTCCTCGAGCCGGACGGCACCGAGCGCATCGACCGCTGGCACGCGTGGCAGGGCGACCGGCTCGTCGGCGCGCTCACGGTCTACGCGACGCTGCTCGACTCGACCGACGTCGCCGCGATCGAGGCGCAGCTCTCCCCCGGGCTCGCGGCTGCGGAGCGCGCGGAAGCGGCGGATGCCCTCGTCGCGCTCGGGGTCGAGCAGGCGGGCGCGCTCGGCCGTCCGACGATCGTCGCCTCCTCCCCCGGCGCGCGCTCGGGCCCCGTCACGGCCCGCACCGGGCACGGCGCCGCCGACCCGACGCATCCGGAGGTCGCACCCCTCGTCGCGCGCGGCTTCGCGCTCGAGCAGGTCTACCGCGTGAGCGTCGCCCACCTCGGGCGGCTCGACGACCTCGATGAGCGCCGCGCGGCAGGGCTCGCGCGCGCCGCCGGCTACGAGCTCGTGCGCTGGGTCGGCGAGACGCCTGCCGAGCACCGGCCGGGCATGCGGATGCTGCACGAGCGCATGTCGGTCGACGCGCCCGTCGCGGGCCTTGCGTGGGAGGCGGAGACCTGGGACGACGCGCGCCTCGCGGCGTTCGAGCAGAGCCGCCAGGGCGGCGGCCGCACCCTCGTCACGGTCGTGGCGCGCGATCGCGCGACGGGCGAGCTCGCGGGCTTCTCGAGCCTCATCCTGCCGACCACCGGGGATGTCGCGCGCCAGCACGACACGCTCGTGACGACGGCGCACCGCGGGCACGGGCTCGGCATGCTGCTCAAGCTCGACAACATGGTGCGGCTGCGCGAGCTGCGACCCGAGCTCACGCGCATCGCCACGTGGAACGCCGAGGAGAACCGTCCCATGCTCGCCGTGAACGAGGCGTGCGGCTTCGAGCCCGTCGCCTACGAGGCGCAGTGGCAGCGGAAGGACGCGCGATGAGTGCACCGCGGCTCGAGTGGCTCGAGCTCGAGACGCCCGACGACGACTTCGACGAGCCGCGGCTCTCGCTCGTCGCGCGCTACGTCGCGGCGGCGAACCGCGTCACCCAGCACCACTGGGGCGACGACGCGTTCGACACGACGGTCGACGAGATCGTGGCGAGCCTGCGCCATCCCGACGACGAGATCGCGCGCCGATTCCTCGTGACCGAGGGCGGGCGCGACGTGGGCCGCGCGATCGCCGCGATCAACCGCGAGGAGGGCTCCCGCGTCGCCTACGTCTCGGCGTGGGTCGTCCCCGACGAGCGCGGCCGCGGCATCGGCCGGGCGATGGCCGAGCGCCTCGAGGCGGTCGGGCGCGAGCTCGGCGCGACGACGCTGCAGGGGTGGGTCGACCACCGCGTGCCCGCGGAGGGCGAGGCGGGCCTCCGCCCCGCGAGCGGCCACGGCGCGATCGCGGTCGACGCGCCCACTCGGCTCGCGACGTCGCTCGGGTATGCGCTCGAGCAGGTCGACCGCATCTCCGAGCTCGACGTCGAGGCGGCGCGTGCCGACCTCGAGCGGCATCGGGCGGATGCGCTCGCGCACGCGGGCGACGTGTACGAGGCACGCTCGTGGCAGGGCGCGACCCCGCCCGAGCTGCAGGACGCGATGGCGGCGCTCCGCGCCCGCATGGCGACGGATGCGCCGTCGGCCGGCCTCGACGTCGACGACGAGCAGTGGGACGCCGCGCGCGTGCAGCGGCTCGAGGAGGAGGTCACCGGCAGCGGCCGCACGCTGCTGCAGGCGGTCGCGATCCACCGGGACAGCGGCGAGGCCGTCGCGTTCACCGTGCTCGTGCTGCCCGACGCCGGCCGCCCGGCCTTCCAGGAGGACACGCTCGTGCGCGCCGACCACCGCGGCCACCGCCTCGGCATGCTCGTGAAGACCGAGAACCTGCTGCAGCTCGGTCGCCTGCACCCCGACCGCACGCGGGTCATCACCTGGAACGCGAGCGAGAACCGGCCGATGCTCGCCGTCAACGAGGCGCTCGGCTTCGTCGCGGTCGGCGCGGAGGGCGCGTGGCAGAAGCGGCTCGCGCCGGTGCAGGGCGCAGGCGCCGACGGCGCGGCGGAGGCATAGGCGCGCCTGCGACCATGTGCCCATGAGCGACCGCGCAGCCACCGACGCCCGCCCCGAGACCGAGCACCGCGCATCCGTCGACGGCCTCGCCGCCGAGCTGCGTGAGGCGGTCACGAGCGGGGTGACGCGCTCGCGCGAGCACCGCGCGCAGCAGCTCGACGGGCTCGTGGCGATGCTGCTGCAGCACACGACGCGGTGGGAGGCGGCGCTGCGCGCCGACCTCGGCAAGAGCGAGGTCGAGGCGCACCTCACCGAGATCGGCTACGTCGTGGCCGAGGCGCGCGCCGCGAAGCGGTCGCTGCGGCGCTGGATGGCGCCGACGCCGCTCCTCGCGCCGCTCGCGCTGCAGCCCGCCGTCGCGCGGACCGTGCCCGAGCCGCTCGGTGCGGCGCTCATCATCGGCCCCTGGAACTACCCCGTGCAGCTCGTGCTCGCCCCACTCGTCGGCGCGATCGCTACGGGGTGCGCGGCCGTCGTGAAGCCGAGCGAGGTCGCGCCCGCGACGTCGGCGCTGCTGGCGGAGCTCGCGCCGCAGCACCTCGATGCGCGCTCGGTGCGCATCGTCGAGGGCGGCGTCGACGAGACGACGGCGCTGCTCGAGCAGCGGTGGGACCTCGTGTTCTACACCGGCAACGCCCAGGTCGCGCGCGTGGTGGCGGCCGCGGCCGCGAAGCACCTGACGCCCACGGTGCTCGAGCTCGGCGGCAAGAGCCCCGCCTACGTGCACCGCTCCGCCGACATCCCCGCGGCCGCGCGCCGCATCGCGTGGGGCAAGTGGCTGAACGCCGGGCAGACGTGCGTCGCCCCCGACCACATCCGCGTCGACCGCGAGGTCGCCGACGAGCTCGTCGAGGAGCTGCGGCGCGCGACCGCAGAGCAGCTCGGCGATCCGCGCACCTCCCCCGACTACGCGCGCATCGTCAACACCCGCCACCTCGAGCGGCTGCGAGGCCTGCTCAGCGGCGGCACCGCCGTGATCGGCGGCGAGGTCGACGCGGACGACCGGTACGTCGCGCCCACGATCCTCACCGACGTCGACGACGCATCCGCCGTCATGCAGGAGGAGATCTTCGGCCCCATCCTGCCGGTGCTCCCCGTCGACAGCGTCGACGGCTTCATCGAGACGATGCGCGGCGCCGAGAAGCCGCTCGCGCTCTACGTCTTCGCGAGGGACGCGGATGCGGTGCGGCGCGTCGAGCGCGAGACCTCGTCGGGCGCGCTCGGCATCAACATCGCGGTCGCGCACGTCGGTGCTGCGGCGCTGCCGTTCGGCGGCGTGGGCGAGAGCGGCACCGGGGCGTACCACGGCAAGCACTCGTTCGACGCGTTCAGCCACCACAAGGCCGTGCTGTCGAAGCCGACGGGCCTCGACACGCTTCGCGTGATCTACCCGCCGTTCAGCGGGTGGCGCGCCCGGCTCGCGCGGCGCATCCTCGGCTGAGCCGCCGCCCCGCCCCCGGCCTATCGCTTCGACGCGATGTGCGAGACCGCCCACCCCACGAGCGGCTGCAGCTCGTCGACCGTGTCGAACAGGGCGTCGAGCAGCGCGGGACCCGTCGCATCCGCCTCGTCGACGTGCTTGCGCGCGGTCATCCACCGGTAGCGCAGCAGCGCGATGCGCGGGTGGTCGGCGGCGATGCCCCGCGGCGCGGTCTTCAGCTGCTCGCCGCCCATCGCGTAGCCGGCGCCCTCGAGGTCGCGCACGATGCCCTCGAGCTCGGTGCCCGGCCCGACCGCCTCGACGGCCGCGCGGTAGGCCTTCGTCATCGACGCATCCCCGAAGAAGCCGCCGCCGAGCGAGACGCCCGAGGCGTCGAGGTTGAGGAACCAGCCGATGCCGGGCGCCCGCTGAGCGAACATGCCCTGCCGCGTCTTGTAGGGCGTCTTGTCGTGGCTGAAGCGCACGTCGCGGTAGGGCCGGTAGACCTTGACGGCGCTCGCGACGGGCTCGAGCTCCTCGGCGAGGGCCTCGAACGGCGCCCGCACGTGCTCGTCGTAGCGCGCCTTGTTCGCGAGCCACCAGGGCCGCTCGTTGTGCACCTCGAGCTCGCGGTAGAAGGCGAACGCGTCGGGGTCGAATCCGTCGAAGGCCATCGATCCAGGCTAGGACAGCCGGGTGGGCGTCGCCTCAGGCCGCGAGCCCGCGGGGGCGGCGCTGGCAGCGCGGGCAGCGCGTCGACGAGCGGTTGGCCCACGCCTCGCGCACCATCGTGGTGCCGCAGCGCGGGCAGGGGCGGCCGCCGCGGCCGTAGGCGTTGAGGCTGTGCTCGAAGTAGCCCGCCTGCCCGTTGACGTTGACGTACTGCGCGTCGAACGACGTGCCGCCCTCGGCGAGCGCCTGGTCGAGCACCGCCCGCACGTGGCCGAGCAGCTCGAGCGCCCGCGCCTGCGTGAGCCGCTGCCCCGGCGTCAGGTAGTGCAGCCGCGCTCGCCACAGCGCCTCGTCGGCGTAGATGTTGCCGATGCCCGAGACGAGCTGCTGGTCGAGCAGCGCGGCCTTCACGCCCTGTTTGCGCTGCCGCAGCCGACGGGCCACGGCGGATGCGTCGAAGGCGGGGTCGATCGGGTCGAGCGCGATGTGCGCGGCCTGGTCGGGCACGCCGTCGTGGACGGGCCGCACGGCGAGCCCGCCGAAGATGCGCTGGTCGGCGAAGCGCAGCTCGAGCGGTCCGTGGACCGGCTGCTCGAGCAGCAGGCGGATGCGCGTGTGGCGGTCGGGTGCGGCGCCCGGCTCCCGCACCAGCATCTGGCCGGACATCCCCAGGTGCGCGAGGAGCGCATCCGTGCCCGTCTCGCCCGACTCGGGGCGGAGGGGGATCCAGAGGAACTTGCCGCGGCGCTGCGGAGGCTCGAGCGTGCGGCCGCGCAGCGCCGCCTCGAACGCCGCGGCGTCGCCGTCGTGGCGGGCGATCGAGCGCTCGTCGAGCACCTCGACGCCGTCGATGCGGGCGCCGGTGACGGCCGGGGCCAGGCCGGCGCGCACGACCTCGACCTCGGGCAGCTCAGGCATGGTGGGCCGCTCAGGCGTTCGCGGCGCTGAGCTGCTGGTGGGCCGAGAGCGCGGCGGCCATCTCGGCGACCTTCTTGCTCGAGCCGGTGCCCGTGGCGACCGCGCGGCCGTCGATGAGGACGGATGCCGTGAAGGTGCGGGCGTGGTCGGGGCCGGCCGCCTCGATCTCGTAGATCGGCGCGCCGAGGCCCTGGGCTGCGGCGATCTCCTGCAGCGCGGTCTTCGGGTCGAGCGCGGCGCCGGTGCGGCCGGGATCGTCGAGCAGCGGGCCGACGAGGCGCAGCACGAGCTCGGCGGATGCGGTGTGCCCGGCGCTGAGGAACGCGGCGCCGAAGACGGCCTCCATGGTGTCGGCGAGGATCGACGGCTTGTCGGCGCCGCCGGACGCCGCCTCGCCCTTGCCGAGGAGGATGTGCCGGCCGAGGCCGATGCCGCGGGCCACCTCGGCGAGCGCGACGGTCGAGACGACGCCGGCGCGGCGCTTGGCGAGCTCGCCCTCCGGCGCGTCGGGCAGACGTCGGTAGAGCTCGATCGTGATGGCCTGGCCGAGGATGGAGTCGCCGAGGAACTCGAGGCGCTCGTTGTGCGGCACGCCCCCGTGCTCGTAGGCCCAGGAGCGGTGGGTGAGCGCCAACACGAGCAGCTCGGGGTCGATGTCGACCCCGAGCTGTTCGAGCAATGCGCCCGTGTCCGTCATGCGACGGCGATCCTCGTGAGAGGGATCAGACGTCGGCGACCTTGCGGCCCTTGTACTCCATGTACAGCGGGGTGCCGGCCGAGTCCTCGACGACCTTCGCGCGGTGCGGGAGGCTGTAGACGGTCTTGCCGCCCTCGATGGTCTTCACGAGCTTGGGCGCGACGGCCTTCCACTGCGAACGGCGCGCGCGGGTGTTCGACCGCGACATCTTCCTCTTGGGAACAGCCATTGCTCACTCCTTCTTCGACGCCTGGGCGTCATCTTCCGACTGGTCGTCGGCTAGGTCTGGTGCGAATCCCTGGAGCGCAGCCCATCGAGGATCGATGGTCTCCTCCGGCACGAGCTGCGTGCCCGGCTCGAGCCGCTCCCCTGTCTCAGGATCGAGCCCTGCACAGTCCGGTCGGTCGACCGGTTGGAACGGCAGCGCCAGCACGACCGCGTCCCGGACCACCGAAAGCACGTCGACGGTGTCGTCGACGACGAGGTAGTCGGATTCCGACGCACCATCATACGCGAACAGCTCGAGGAAGTCGACATCGACGTCGAGGTCGAACTCGGTGAGGCAGCGCGCGCAGGTCGCGCGGGCGACGACGGAGGCGCTGCCCGTGGCGAGGATGCCCTCATGCACGCTCTCGAGGCGCACGTCGAGCTCGGCAGGCTCGTCGGGCTGGACGGCCGCGAGCCCCTCGCCGACCTTCTCGCCGAAGGGGGCCGTCAGCTCGTGCTCGCGCATCTCGCCCGGCTTCCGCGCGATGTCGCGCACAGAGATCACGAACGGGTGGGAGGAGGCCATGCGCCCAGTCTACGGGCCACCGCTGATCGCGCCGTGCGACCCCGCCCCTCCGTGTACGGAAGCCCGCTACCGCGCGCTCGCCGGTCGAGGAGCGCGCGCCGAAGGCGCTCGCGTCACGAGACCCGCGCCCGCTCCCGTGGTGCTCGACGCTCCCTCGCCGCTCGACGCTCCCTCGCCGGTCGAGGAGCGCGCGCCGGAGGCGCTCGCGTCACGAGACCCGCGCCCGCTCCCGTGGTGCTCGACGCTCCCTCGCCGGTCGAGGAGCGCGCGCCGGAGGCGCTCGCGTCTCGAGACCCGCCGTCGGCCCGGGCGGGTTGTCCCCACCGGTCGGGCCGCGTGGGTGGCCCGTGGTTGCATGCCTGCATGACGACGGACGCGACGCCGCGGGACGGGCAGGAGCCCGAGCCCGTGCGCGGCTCCGGCGCCGACGGCCCCACGCCGCGCGACGTGTCCGAGACGGCGATGCGCGCGGTCGTCGAGATCGACGCCGCGATCGCGGGCCTGCAGGCGATGCGCACGCACCTGCTCGCCGGCATCGGCCACGTCGCGGTCGATGATGCGCTCGAGGAGCGCCTCGACCCGGCGGTGGGGCTGCGGGATGCCGCGTGCGAGCTGGGGCTGCGGCAGCGCCGCTCCGACCGCACCGTCGAGGCCGAGCTCAACGCCGCGATGGCCGACACGCAGCGGTGGCCCGCCACCGTGCGCGCGTGGGGCGACACCCGCATACACCGCGGCCACGTCGCCGTGATCGCGGAGATCGGCGCGCCGATCCAGGATCCGGCGGCGCGGGAGGCGTTCGAAGCGGCGCTGCTGCCGCACGCCGAGCAGACCACCCCGGGCCGACTGCGGGCGATCGCGCGGCGCGAGCTCGAGCAGCACCTGGCGGAGCCGCTCGTCGAGCGGCACCGCACCGCCCGCGAGCAGCGCGGCGTGTGGGTGAGCGACCTCGACGACGGCATGTCGATGCTGCGCGCGCTGCTGCCGACCGCGCTCGCGCACGGCATCCACGACCGCCTCACCCAGATGGCCAAGGCGTCGGTTCGGGCGCGCGCGGGCGCGCCGGACCGGGCTGCCGATGCCGCCGACACGCCCGGGAACGGCGCCGATGCCGTCGGTGAGGCGCCGGTCGGTGCCGACGGCGGCCGCGACCGGCGCACCTTCGACCAGCTGCGCGCCGACCTGCTGCGCGCCGACCTGCTGGCCGACCTGCTGCTGACCGCCGACCCCACCGACACCGGCCTGCACGGCATCCGCGCCGAGGTCAGCGTGCTCATCCCCGCACCCGTCCTCACCGGCGACAACGGTGACGGGGAGCCCATGGCGGGCCTCGAGGCGGCGGTCGCGCGGCTCGCGAACGGCGCACCGCTGGATCCGGAGACCGCCCGCATCCTCGCCGAGCGCGCCAGCAGCTGGGCGCGGCTGTTCACCGACCCGCTCACCGGCCAGGTGCTCGCCGTCGACTCCTACACGCCCTCCAGCCAGCTCAAGCGGCTGCTGCGTGCCCGCGACCAGCACTGCCGATGGCCAGGCTGCGGGCAGCGCGCCCGCCGCTGCGACATCGACCACACCAAGCCGTGGGCCGAGGGCGGCACGACCTGCCACGACAACCTCGCCCACCTCTGCAGACGCCACCACACCCTCAAAGGCGCCCAGCTCGCCCACGCCCGACGCTGGAAGGTGCGCCAGACCAGCCCAGGCGTGCTCGAGTTCACCTCGCCCACCGGCGACGTCTACACCGACGAGCCGCCGCAGACCGGACCGGTCTTCCGCGAGCACCACGACGCCTACTGGGGCGACACCACAGGCTCAGGTGCACCGAGCCGGCCCTTCTGACGACTGTCCCGTGCGCGCAGCCGTCACGACCCGCTCGACCATGGCGGCCGCCGCGACCCGAGCCATGTGTCCGGCGCGACCCGCTCTACCTCCGGGCGACCGCCGCGACCCGAGCCATGCGTCCGAAGCGACCCGCTCTACCCCTGGGCGACCGCCGCGAGCCGAACCCTGTGCCCCGAGCGATCCGGTCCGCGACCGCACGGGGCCCCTGCGTTCCAGACCCGCACAGCAGCCGCGCGAGCCGAGCCCATGCGCCCCGCCGCACGGGTCGCCGTGGCGCGTCCCAGGCCCGACGTGAGGATTCCTGCGATCCCGGTGCCATGATGCATCCGTGACGAGGATGCACGCCGTGCCGCTGGCACTCATCGGCTGGCTCGTGTGCGTCGAGCTGACGAGCGGCGTGCTGCAGGGCTACTACGTGACGCTCACGCCCGACATCGCGCGGCATCTCAGCGTGACCGATGCCGATGTCAACTGGTTCGAGGCAGGGCAGCTGCTGCTGTCGGCGCTCATGGTGCCGGTGCTCGCGAAGCTCGGCGACATGCACGGGCACAAGCGGATGCTGCTCGTCTCGACCGCCATCACGGCCGCCGCGAGCTGGTGGATGGCCTTCGCGGGCGACTTCTGGAGCTACCTCATCGCGTTCTCCCTCCAGGGCGCCTACACGGTGTGGCTGCCGCTCGAGGTCGCGCTCATCTTCGATCGCGGCCGACGGACCGGCGTCGCCCCCTCCGCGACGCGCCGTGCCGCGGGCCTCCTCGTCATCGCGCTCGAGGCCGGCGCCATCATCGGCGCGCTCGGCGCGGCCGCCGCGTTCGGCGCCTTCGGGGAGGCGATGCCCGCGACCCTGATGCTCCCGGCGGCGATGGTGACGCTCTGCTTCTTCGCGATCCTGTGGGGCGTACCCGAGTCCGAGCCGCTCCCGGGCCGCTCGCTCGACGCCGGCGGCTTCGTACTGCTCGCGCTGTCCCTGCTGACCATCACCTCGGGGCTCACGTTCCTCAAGCTCGGCGGGGTGGATGCGTGGTGGGGCTGGGCGGTGATGGCAGTCGGCGTGCTGCTGCTCGTGCCCTTCGGTCGGTGGGTGCTCGGCAAGGAGGACCCGGCGATCGACCTGCGCGTCATGCGCCGACCGGAGATGTGGCCGGTGCAGCTCACCGCCGGCCTCATCGGCGTGAGCCTGCTGGGCGCCCAGACGCCGCTCGCGACGTACGCGGGCACCGACCCGAGCCTCGGCTACGGGCTCGGCCTCGACGCATCCGGGCGCTCGATCCTCATCGGCGTCTATCTGCTCGCGCTCATCGTCGGCGCCGCTGCCCTCGCCGTGCTCTCGGCGCGCGTGCGGCCCAGGCTGCTGCTCATCGTCGCCTCGACGCTCGTCGGTGTCGGCTACCTGCTGCTCGTGCCGTTCCACCTGGAGGTGTGGCAGGTCTTCGCGTGCATGGCCGTCGCGGGCGTCGGCTCCGGCGCGCTCGTCGGCGCGCTGCCCGCGGCCGCGGCGGCCGCCGCACCGCGCGGCCAGACCGGCGTCGCGACGGCGATGACGAACACGACGAAGACCATCGGCGGCTCGTTCGCGTCGTCGATCTTCGCGATCGTGCTCGCGGTCCGCGCGATCGGCACCGCCGCGAGCCTCGGCGGCTACATCGTCGTGTGGATCATCTGCGGCGTCACCGCGCTCGTCGCCGCCGTCGGCCTCGTCGCGGTGCCGCGGTTGGCGTTCGCCGACCCCGAGCCCGTGCCCGAGCCGTCCGCCGGCGCCGCCGCGGCGTCCGAGGCATGACGGAGGCGGGCCGGACCACCGCCGCTCCCAACCCGCGCCGGTGTGGGAGCAGGTGTCGCGCACTTGCGACGCCCCCGCGCCGGATCAGTGACCGCGAGGCGCTTCTGCGCGTATCGGGGCGTTCGGCAGCAGCGCCTCGATGCTGTCGGCCATCGCGACGCAGCGCGCCGCCGAGCCGAAGAGCTCTGGCATGGGCACCCGAGTGCCGTCGTGCAGCCGCACCTCAAGGCCATACCAGACACCCGTGACAGGGACCATCCAGAGCATGGCTGGAATCGAAGGATCCCGGGTGATCTCGACCGACGAGATCGAGGAGAGCCGGATCGACTCCCAACCCGTCGCCCTGCGGATGCGCAGCTCGCCATCACGCGCCGACCATCGAGTAGCGAGCAGCAGCGCCAGCAGGATCCCCTGACACAGCACGATCAGGAGCAGCAGGACGCCGAAGACCCAACGCCATGCGCCTTCGGTGAAGCAGACCACGAGGACGCCCACGCCGACCCACGTCGCTCCGAGCACTGCAGGGCCCACTGTAAAGGCATCGCGGAGCACGGGCGGCCCTTGCGGCCGCTCGATCGGGCGCACCCGATCCTGCCGCGGCCGCGTTGGGCTCGGATGCTCTTCCCTCCGCCACGGACGAGGCTCGCTGGCCCCCCACGCCGCAGCGGCTCCCCAGCGCTCCCGCACCCGCCCACGCAACACATCCGCCGGATATGGAAGGCCTTGCTTGAAGCCGAACAGCGCGCCCTCCCGGACGAGCGCGAAGCGCACGGCCTGCCCGTCCTCGCCAGCGAGCGCGAGGAAGATCCCGTAGGGAGAATGCGAGCCGTCATCACTCACGACCTCAGCGGCAGCGATCTCCGTCACCGCCGACCAAGGGATCTCACACGTCGGGCTCGGGCGCCCTCCGCCCTCCCACAGCGTCACGCCGAAGTCATCGAAGCTCGCGGTCGTCATCCGACGGAACCACTGGCGCGGGCGGCGGGGCGTCGGCGCGAGGAAGAGCCAGTCCTGCGCCTGCATCATCAAGGGGACCACGATCGCGTCGGGCAGCGCGCTCCGCAGCACCTCCAGCCGGTACGCCGATCTCGCCATCAGCAGCAGCATGATCCCGGCGGTGGCCGGCACACCAAGCACCAGTCCGGCGAGCCTCGCGCCCGCGTTCTCGAAGAGCAGGGCCCAGAGGGCCAGGATCGGAACGGTTGTGAGGACCAGAGCGACGTACAGCCAGAGATGTCGGAACACGCGCAACGCTGGCGCGGATGCCGACGTCACGCGCCCCTCGCGACGAGCGGGCCCTTCGTGACGATCCACGGATGCGTCTGGGCGACGGGCTTGATGATGGTCTCGTCGACCGAGACGTGGCCGGGCAGCGCCAGGATGTCGGTCATCACGCGGGCGACGTCGTCGGCCGAGAGCGGGTCCTGCACGTCCTGGTACACCGCATCCGCCTTCGCCTTGTCGCCGCCGAAGCGCACGAGGCTGAACTCCTCGGTCCAGACCATGCCGGGCGCGACCTCCATCACGCGGATGGGCTCGCCCGCGAGCTCGAGCCGCAGCACGTCGACGAGCTGCTTCTCGGCCGACTTCGCGGCGTTGTAGCCAGAGCCGCCCGTGTACGGCACGGTCGCGGCGATCGACGTCACGACCATGACCTCGGCGTAGCCGCCGTCGGCGGTCGAGGCGCGCAGCAGCGGCAGCACGGCGTCGAGCACGCGCTTCGTGCCGATGACGTTCGCCTCGAACATCCAGCGCCAGTCGTCGATCGTCGTGTCGGCGATCGGGGCCGCGCCCTTCGCGCCGCCCGCCACCTGCACGAGGCCCGTGGGCCGGAACGCCGCGGCCGCCTCGGCGAAGGCGGCGACCGACGCCTCATCGGTGAGGTCGGCGACCGCCACGTCGCAGCCGATCTCGGCCGCGAGCGCCTCGAGCCGCTCGGCCCGCCGGGCCACGGCGAGCACCTGCCAGCCGCGGGCGACCGCTTGCCTCGCGACCGCCTCCCCGATCCCGCTCGACGCACCCGTGACGATCAACCGCTTCTCGCTCATGCCGCCATGCAAGCATCCGGCGCCTGCATGCGCCACTCGGGCGGGATGGCCAGGCAGGATGGCCGTGGCTCCCGGGAGGCCGCACGGCCCCGGCCGCAGTCCCGAGTGTTACGCCGTGCGACGCGGCGACCTGGTGGCGGATGCGGAACCGGCCCAGACTCGATCCACGACTTCAGGCCACCCGGCCGACCAGCCCAGCGAGGAGAGAGCCATGAGCGACTGGAAGTTCGAGACCCTGCAGGTGCACGCGGGCGCTCGGCCCGACCCGACCACCAAGGCGCGCATCACGCCGGTCTACCGCACGACGTCGTACGTCTTCGACAGCACCGACCACGCAGCGCGGCTGTTCGGGCTCGCCGAGACGGGCAACATCTACTCGCGCATCATGAACCCGACGAACGACGTCGTCGAGCAGCGCATCGCCGCGCTCGAGGGCGGCACCGCGGCGCTGCTGCTCGCCTCGGGCCAGTCGGCGACGACCTACGCGATCCTCAACATCGCGCAGGCCGGCGACCACATCGTCTCGTCGTCGTCGATCTACGGCGGCACCTACAACCTCTTCCACTTCACGCTGCGGAAGCTCGGCGTCGAGGTCACGTTCGTCGAGGACCAGGACGACCTCGACGAGTGGCGCCGCGCCATCCGCCCGAACACCAAGGCGCTCTTCGGCGAGACGATCGGCAACCCGCGCATCAACCTGCTCGACATCGCCGGCGTCTCGGGCGTCGCGCACGAGGCGGGCGTGCCGCTCATCGTCGACAACACGATCGCGACCCCGTACCTCATCCGCCCGCTCGAGCACGGCGCCGACATCGTCGTGCACTCGGCGACGAAGTTCCTCGGCGGCCACGGCTCAGTCGTCGCTGGCGTCATCGTCGACGGCGGCCGCTTCGCGTGGTCGGAGTCGGACAAGTTCCCCGGCCTCACGACCCCCGACGAGTCGTACCACGGCGTCACCTTCACCGAGGCGCTCGGCGACGCGATCGCCTACATCATCAAGGCGCGCGTGACGCTCCTGCGCGACGTCGGCGCATCCGCCGCCCCCGACTCGGCGTGGCAGCTGCTGCAGGGCATCGAGACGCTCTCGCTGCGCGTCGACCGGCACGTCGCCAACGCGACCGCGGTCGCGCAGTTCCTCGAGGCGCACCCGCAGGTCGCCCAGGTGCACTACGCGGGCCTGCCCTCGAGCCCCTGGCACGAGCGCGGCACGCAGCTCGCGCCGCGCGGCACCGGCGCCGTGCTCTCGTTCGAGCTCGTCGGCGGCGTCGAGGCAGGCAAGGCGCTCGTCGAGGCGCTCGAGCTCTTCAGCCACCTCGCCAACATCGGCGACGTGCGCTCGCTCGTCATCCACCCGGCGTCGACGACGCACGCGCAGCTCACGCCCGAGCAGCAGCTCACGGCCGGCGTGACGCCCGGTCTCGTGCGGCTCTCGGTCGGCATCGAGCACGCCGACGACCTGATCGCCGACCTCAGCCGGGGCCTCGACGCGGCCGCCGAGCGCGCCCGCGCCCTCGAGGCGACGACCGCCTGAGCCGAGCGGAAGGGCGGGCACCGATGGACTGGCAGCTGAGCGACGACGCGCAGCCAGCCGCCAGGGTGCCCGCCTCCCGCCTGCTCGAGGGTTCGCACGGCATCGACGGCTCGCCCTCCCCCGGCGACGTGCGGCCCGTCCCCGTCACGGGCGCCTGGCGCCCCGGCGACGACCCGGGCGATCGGCGGTTCGCCCGCATCGGCGACCTCGACGCCGAGGCCGGCGGCACGGTCGCGGATGCGGTGGTCGCGTACGAGACGTGGGGTCGCCTGAACGAGGCCGCCGACAACGCCGTGCTCGTGCTCCACGCGCTCACGGGCGACAGCCACGTGCGCGGCCCCGCCGGCCCCGGCCACGTCACGGCCGGCTGGTGGGAGGACGTCGTCGGCCCCAGGCTCGCGATCGACACCGACCGCCACTTCGTCGTCGCGCCCAACATGCTCGGCGGCTGCCAGGGCTCCACCGGCCCCGCGTCGCTCGCCCCCGACGGCCGCGAGTGGGGCTCGCGGTTCCCGCGCGTCACGGTGCGCGACCAGGTCGAGGCCCAGCGGCGGCTCGCCGACCGCCTCGGCATCCGCCGCTGGCACGCCGTCGTCGGCGGCTCGATGGGCGGCATGCACGCCCTCGAGTGGGCGATCGAGCATCCCGACCGAGTCGGTGCGACGGCGCTGCTCGCCTCCAACGCCGCGACGAGCGCCGACCAGATCGCGCAGAACACCCTGCAGATCGAGGCGATCACGACCGACGCCGGCTGGCTCGGCGGCGACTTCTACGACCTGCCCGGCCACGCCGGTCCCGCGCGCGGCCTCGCCCTCGCGCGCCGCATGGCGATGCTCGGCTACCGCTCGCAGCAGGAGCTCAACGAGCGCTTCCGGCGCGAGTGGCAGTCGAGCGTCGACCCGCTCGCGGGCGGGCGGTTCCAGGTGGAGTCGTACCTCGACGTGCACGGCAACCGCTTCACCCGCCGCTTCGACGCCGGCTCGTACGTGCGGCTCGTGGACGCGATGTCGACGCACGACGTCGGCCGCGGGCGCGGGGGCGTCGAGGCGGCGCTCGAGCGCGTCACGTCACCGACGCTCGTCGTCGGCATCTCGAGCGACCGGCTCTTCCCCGTCGCCGACCAGCAGCGGCTCGCCGCCGGCATCCCCACGAGCGTCTCCGGCGCCGAGCCGATCGTGCTCGAGAGCGGCTTCGGCCACGACGCCTTCCTCATCGAGTCGGGCCGCGTGGGCGACCTGCTCGCGTCGCTCATCGGCTGAGAGCGCGAACGGTCCGCGGCGCGTCGCCCGCACGAGCATCCAGACCGCGCCGACGAGGATGCCGACGTGCACGAGGTTGCGCGCCGTGAGCAGCAGCACCGCGAGCGGGTCGCCGGTGACGAGCCAGCCGTAGGTCCAGGGGTACTGCACCTGGGTCAGCACGCCGACCGCCGCGATCGCGCCGACCCCGATCCAGTGCCGCCGGGCGCCGAGCTCGGCGAGCAGCAGCGCGGGCACGGTGAGCCAGAGCACGAACTGGGGCGAGCCGACCTTGTTCGTGACGATCATCGCGGCGACGAGCGCGACCGCGAGCCACACGACGGCCTCGCGCCCGTGGTCGCGCCGCACGGCGAGCGCGCCGAGCGCGCACAGCGCGAGCACCGCGACGACGAGCACGGGCGTCGAGAGCGCCGCGATGCGGCCGACGCCGTCGAAGTCGACCTGGAAGGTGAGGATCTGGCGGTCGTAGTAGACGTACGCGTCGCCGGCGCCCACGAGCCACATCGCGGGCGTCGCGGCGACCGCCTCGATCTGGAGACCCCGGTCGCCCTGCTCGAGCAGGAACGAGAGCGCCTGCTGCGAGCCGAGCAGCGCGGCGACGCCGAGCACGGCGGCCGAGACGGTCGCGCCGGCCGCGAGGATCCAGCGCCGCGGCCGCCGGGCGATGAGCAGCGCGAGGTAGAGGGCGCCGGGCCACACCTTCATCCACGCGCCCGCGGTGAACGCCGCGGCCGCGCAGCCCGTGCGGCCGCTGCGCAGCACCGCGACGCCGATGATGCTCACTGCGACCGCGACCGTGTCGATGCGGCCGAGCGCGACCGGCCCGAGCGCGAGCTGCAGCCCGAGCCAGGTGAGCGCGAGCAGCCGGCCCCTCGGCACCCGCAGCAGCATGCCGAACGCGACCGCGTCGAGGGCCGTGACGACGAGCATCCACACGAGCGGCAGCGCATCCGGCCCCGCGACGCCCGCGGCGAGGATCGGCGCCCACGCGAGCAGCGGGTAGACCCACGGGGCGTCGATGCCGAGCCACTCGCCGTCGAGCCCCTCCCGCAGCCAGAACGGGTAGACCGAGACGACGTCGCCGTAGGCGCTCGACACGCTCGGCAGGTTGAGGATCGCGAGCAGGCCGTGCACGAGGCCGAACGCGAGCCACAGCCACGCGTGCCCCCGCGTCAGAAGAGCCTCCGCGTCGCGTCGCGCACCTCGCCGACGAGCTCCTCGATGATGTCCTCGAGGAACAGCAGGCCCGTCGTCTCGCCGTGCTCGTCGAACGAGCGGGCGATGTGGGCGCCCGTCGAGCGCATGAGCGCGAGCGCGTCCTCCACCTCGGCGCCCTCGTAGATCGAGGCGAGCTGGCGGATGCGCTTGGCCGGCACGGGCAGGTCGGCGTGCGCGTCGTCGGCGCCGAGCACATCCTTGATGTGCACGTAGCCGGCCGGCAGGCCCTCCTCGTCGGCGACGATGTAGCGCGAGAAGCCCCGCTCGCGCACGGCCGCCTCGACGTCGGCCGGGGTCGCGCCCGCCGGCAGCGTGACGATCTCCTCGAGCGGCAGCGCCACCTCGCGCACGCGGCGCTCGGTGAACTCGAACGTGCGGCTGATCGCGCCGGTCGGGTCGAACAGCAGCCCCTCGCGCTTCGAGGTCTCGACGATCGTCTCGACCTCGTCGATCGTGAACGCGCTCGCGGCCTCGTCGACCGGCTGCACCCGGAAGAGGCGCAGGATGGCGTTCGCGACGCCGTTCATCGCCCAGATGACGGGCTTGAAGATGCGCGAGATGAGCACGAGCGGCGGCGCGAGCAGCAGCACCGCGCGGTCGGGCACCGAGAACGCGGCGTTCTTCGGCACCATCTCGCCCAGCACGACGTGCAGGTACGTCACGAGCAGCAGCGCGATGACGAAGGCGACGACCGAGACGACCTCGGGCGCGAGGCCCGTCCACTCGAGCGGGCCCTCGAGCAGGTGGTGGATCGCCGGCTCCGAGACGTTGAGGATGAGCAGCGAGCAGACCGTGATGCCCAGCTGGCACATCGCGAGCATGAGCGAGACGTGCTCCATCGCCCACAGCGCGAGCTTCGCCGCCCGGTTGCCGCGGTCGGCGAGGGGCTCGATCTGGGAGCGCTTGGCGGAGATGACGGCGAACTCGGCGCCGACGAAGAAGGCGTTGGCGATCAGCAGGATGACCAGCCACATGATGCCGAGCCAGTCGTTCATCGCTCGCCCTCCTCGTCTGCCGGGCGGTCGATGTGGCGCACGCGGTCGACGCGGCGCCCGTCGACGCGCTCGACGCGGAGCGTGCCGCTGTCGATCTCGACGGTGTCGCCGACGGCCGGGAGCGAGCCGAGGCTCGCCATGATGAAGCCGCCGACGGTCTCGTAGGGGCCGTCCTCGGGGATCGCGATGCGCGCGCGCTCGAGCAGCTCGTCGGGGCGGAACTCGCCCGGGAAGGTCACCCATCCGGGGCCCTGGATCACGTCGACGTGCAGGCGGTCGTGCTCGTCCGCGACCTCGCCGACGACCTCCTCGACGAGGTCCTCGAGGGTCGCAATGCCCGCGGTGCCGCCGTACTCGTCGATCACGATCGCGAGCTGGTAGCCGCGCTCCTTGAGATCCGACAGCAGCGCGTCGAGGCGCACCGACTCGGGCACGCGGTGCGGCTCCTCGGCGATCGCGGCGACCGGCACGTCGGCGCGTCGCTCGCGCGGCACCGAGATGGCCTGCTTGATGTGGGCGATGCCGATGACCTCGTCGAGGTCGCCGTCGATCACCGGGAAGCGCGATAGGCCCGTGCGGTGGGCGAGCGCGACGAGGTCGGCGACCGAGTCGCTGCGCTCGATCGCCTCGACGCGCGGACGGGGCGTCATGACGTCGCCCGCCGAGAGCTCCGAGAAGCGCAGCGTGCGGGCGAGGAGCGTCGCAGCCCCCGCCTCGAGCGCGCCCTCCATGGCGCTGCGGCGCACGAGGCTCGTGAGCTCGTCGGCCGTGCGGGCGCCCGAGAGCTCCTCCTTCGGCTCGATGCCGATCGAGCGCAGGATGCCGTTGGCCGAGCCGTTGAGCGCGAGCACGGCCGGCTTGAAGACGGCCGTGAAGGCGCGCTGGAAGGGCGTGACGCCGATCGCGGTGCCGAGCGGCTTCGCGAGCGCGAGGTTCTTGGGCACGAGCTCGCCGACGATCATCGACAGGATCGTGGCGCCGGTCATCGCGATGACGCTCGCGAGCGGGGCGGCGAAGCCCTCAGCCAGCCCCCACGACACGAGCACCGGCGTGAGCAGGCGCGAGATCGCGGGCTCCATCGTGTAGCCGGTGAGCAGCGTCGTGAGCGTGATGCCCAGCTGCGCGCTCGAGAGGTGCGTCGAGGTCTGCCGGAGCGCCTTGATGGTGCCCGCCAGGCGCGACTCGCCGCGATCGCGACGGGCTTCGAGCTCCGCGCGGTCGAGGTTGACGAGCGCGAACTCGCTGGCGACGAAGAGGCCGGTTCCGATCGTCAGGACGACGCCGATGCTGATGAGGATGAGGTCCATCAGCCGATCGGTTCCGGCACGGGACTATGACTGTGGTCGTCGTTCACGCGCGGCATCCTATCGGTCGGCGCCCCGCATCCGCTCGGTGGGAGCCTCGACGCGCTCGGCGCGTCACCAGCTGACCGGCAGCGCCTTGCCCTCCTCGTAGCCCGCCGCCGACTGCACGCCGACGCGCGCGCGCTCGCGGAACTCGGGCACCGTCGCCGCGCCCGCGTACGTGAACGACGAGCGCACGCCGGAGGTGATCATGTCGACGAGGTCCTCGACGCTCGGCCGCTGCGGGTCGAGGAGGATCGTCGACGACGAGATGCCCTCGGCGAAGAGCGTCTTCCGCGCGAGCTCGTACGCGTCGAGGCCGGCGTTGCGGCCGAGCACGGCCTTGGTCGACGCCATGCCCCACGACTCCTTGTAGAGGCGGCCGCGGTCGTCGCGCTGCAGGCGGCCGGGTGCCTCGATCGTGCCGGCGAACCAGCTGCCCACCATGACGCTCGAGGCGCCCGCGGCGAGCGCGAGCGCGACGTCGCGCGGGTAGCGCACCCCGCCGTCGGCCCACACCCGCGCGCCCACCTCGATCGCGGCGGCCGCGGTGTCGAGCACGGCCGAGAACTGCGGTCGCCCCACCGCCGTCATCATGCGCGTCGTGCACATCGCGCCGGGCCCGACGCCGACCTTGAGGATCGAGGCGCCGGCGGCGGCGAGGTCGCGCACGCCGTCGGCCGAGACGACGTTGCCCGCTGCGACCGGGATCGCGTCGCCGACCGCGGCGCGCACGGCCTCGAGGGCGCGCAGCATGCCGCCCTGGTGCCCGTGCGCCGTGTCGACGACGACGACGTCGGCGCCCGCGTCGACGAGCGCCTTGGCCTTCTGCCCGGGGTCGCCGTTGATGCCGACCGCGACGGCGACCGAGAGGCGGCCGGATGCGTCGAGCGCCGGCGTGTAGATGTCGGCGCGGAGCGCGCCGAGCCGCGAGGCGATGCCGACGCACCGGCCGTCCTCGACGACCGGGGCGACGTCGACGCCCTCGCGCTCGAGCGCGGCGAACATCGTGCGGCCGTCGACGGCCTCGGCCATGGTGAGCGCAGGCAGGTGCGAGTGCAGCAGGTCGCCGAGCGTCGCGTCGGGCAGCGCCGAGGCGAGCCGCTCGGCCGGGATCGCGCCGAGCAGCATGCCCTCGGCATCCTCGACCACCACCGCGTGGCCGGCGATCGCGGGCACGCGCCGCGTGACGTCGAGCACGATGTCGGTCGGCGCCGCGCGGTGGGGCGACTCGAGGCCGATCGGCTGCGCCTTGACCCAGTCGATGCCGGCGATCGTCTCCTCGAGCGGCGGATCCTGCGTCAGCACGGCGAGGCCGCCGCGGCGCGCGAGGGTCGCCGCCATGCGGGGGCCGGTGACCGAGTTCATGTTGGAGGCGACGATCGGGAGCGTCGCGCTCGTGCCGTCGTCGGGCGAGAGGTCGACCGACATGCGGGAGCCGACATCGCTGCGGCTGGGGACGAGGAAGACGTCGGAGTAGGTGAGGTCGTGCTCCGGGACGTCGTCGATGAAGCGCATGGCTCCAGGGTAGGCGTGCCGGGGCGCGCTCAGCCCTTCGCCTGGCTCCAGTCGGCGACGACGGCGGTCTGCACGGGGAACTCGATCGGGAAGGCGCCGAAGAGCATGCGGCCAGCGTCGGCCGCGGCCTCGCGCACCGACGCGGCCACCGCATCCGCCGCCTCCTCGGGCGCGTGCACGATGACCTCGTCGTGGAGGAAGCACACGAGCGCCGCCCCCTCGATGTCGCGGATGGCGCGGCGGATGCCCGCCATCCACGCGAGCGCCCACTCGGCGGCGGTGCCCTGCACCACGAAGTTGCGCGTGAAGCGGCCCCACGCGCGCGCTTGCCGCAGGCCGCGCTCGTCGTCCCGCCAGCGGGGCGGCAGGGGCGACGTGCGGCCGAGCCACGTGCGCACGCGCTCGCGGCGCTCCCCTGCGCGCGCCGCGGCCTCGACGACGCCCATCGCCCGCGGGTAGGCGCGCGCGAGCCGCGGGAGGACGACGGCCGACTCCCCCGTCGTGCCGCCGTAGAGCGCGCCGAGCATCCCGATCTTGGCCTGCTGGCGGCTGTCGACGACGCCGCGGTCGACGAGGCCCTGGTAGAGGTCGGTGCCGCGGCCGGCCGCCGCGAGCGCCTGGTCGCGCGCGATCGCGGCGAGCGCGCGCGGCTCGAGCTGCGCGGCGTCGGCGACGACGAGCCGCATGCCGGGCTCGGCGGCGACCGCCGCGCGGATCTGCCGCGCGATCTGCATCGCCCCCGATCCCTCGGTCGCCCAGCGGCCGGTGACGACGCCGCCGGGCACGTACTCGATCGCGAGGCGCGTGCGGCCCTGCGCGTCGGCGCGCGCCCAGCGCTGCGCCCACGCGCGGCCGTTCGCGGTGTGCAGGCGCGCGAGGTGCTTGTACTCGATGAGCGGTGCGATGACCGGGTGGTCGTGCTCGCGCAGCTCCCACCGCGCTGTCGAGGCGACGTCGAGCCCCGCGCGCCGCAGCGCCTTCAGCACCTCCTGCGGCGAGTCGGGGTTGAGCGACGGCGCGCCGAGGGCGTCGCGCACCTGCGCGGCGAGCGCCTCCATGCCGAGCGGCCGATCGCCCGGGCCCCCGCCCGCGGGCGGCTCGCCGAGCGCCTCGGCGAGCAGCGCGTCGTGCCGAGCGCGATCGAACGGCAGCCCCTGGCGGCTCAGCTCGACCGCGATGACCGCGCCCATCGACTCGGCGGCCGCGAGCATCCGCAAGCCAGCGTCGTCGCCGATCGCGGCCTCCTGCGCGGCGAGCTGGCCAGCGAGCTCGTCGAGCGGCTCGGCATCGGGCGCGAGCGAGAAGAGTCCCTCCGCCTCGGCCCGCAGCGCGCGCGACCAGCGCTCCTCGGCCGGGAGCCCGCGGGCGTCGACGAGGATGCGGTGCACGAGCCGCACGTCGCGCACGCGCTCGAGCCGCACGCCGGCGTCGAGGAGCGCCGGCACGGCCGACCGGGCATCCTGCCAGACGATGCGCGCACGCGGCGCCGAGAGCCGCGCATCGTGGGCGACGTGCGCGCGGTCGTGCACCGCCGCATCCGTCGCCCGACCGCCGACGAGGGTCGCCACGGCGATGCGCTCGCCGCGATCGAGGGGCACGACGCCCACATCCGTGGCCATACCGGAACGCTAGTCGGCGGGTCCGACACCCGCCGTTCACCGAAGCGCGGCAAGATGGTGTCGGAGACAGCGATGACAGCGCAGGTTGTGGTGCTCAACGCGACGCTCGAGCCGATCGGCGTCGCTTCGCTGCAGCGCGCCGTGGCCTTCATCGTGAAGGAGCGCGCGCAGGTCATGCTCGCGGGCGACGGCACGATCCGGTCGAACTCGCTCGAGCTGCCCGTGCCGCGCGTCGTGGTCTTCAACGACTACGTGCAGATCCCGCACACGCGGCTCTACGACCGCATGCCGTGGACGCGCCGCGGCGTCCTCGACCGCGACCGCCGCCGCTGCGCCTACTGCGGGGGCCCGGGCGCGACCATCGACCACATCCAGCCCGTCTCGCGCGGCGGGGAGTCGAGCTGGCTCAACACCATCACCGCGTGCGTCGCGTGCAACGGCGCGAAGGGCAACCGGACGCCCGCGGAGGCCGGCATGCCGCTGCGGTTCGAGCCGCGCGTGGTGTGGCGGCGCGAGGTGATGATGCTCGCCGTCGAGGCGGCGGGCGTCGACCTGCAGGCCCTCGGGCTCGCCCGCTGACCGCCGCGCTCGACCCTGAGCGCCGTGGCGCCGGGCCGCTCGGGAGCGCCACTATGCTGGTGGGCAGTGTCGCCGCAGGCCTCCCTGCGGCATGCCCGGAGAATCGAAAGAGGCGATCGATACCGTGTCCACCCCTGCGGACGACAACGATTTCGGAGCGAACGAGTGGCTCGTCGAGGAGCAGTACCAGCTCTTCGCGAAGGACAAGGACTCGGTGGCCCGATCGTGGTGGCCCATCCTGGAGCGGTACGCGGCGCAGCGTGACGCGGGAGGCGCGGCGACGAGCATGAGCGAGCGCCCCGAGCGGCCCGCGTCGCAGGGCGCCGCGCCTGAGGCCACGGCGCAGCAGTCGCAGGCGTCGCAGCCCCAGGGCGGGACGGAGCAGGCGGATGCGCCCAGGGCCGAGTCGGCGAAGGCCCCGGCCGCCCCGTCGAAGCCGACGCCGCCGCGCCGGCCGGTGCGCAACGAGTCGCGCCCCGAGCAGCCCGTCGACTCGGGCGAGGGGCAGCGCGCCCAGGACGCGCCCCGCGAGGACACCGAGGGCCAGGCCGAGACGCCCGCCCCCGCCGCGAAGGGCGACGGCGGCATCGTCGCCAAGACGACCGCGCAGGCCGCCCGCCCGACCCCCGTTCCGGCGGATGCGCCCACCGCTCAGGCGAAGAAGGAGCAGGCGCAGAAGGACGAGAAGGCGCAGTCGGCCGACGCCAAGCCCGCCGACGAGCCCGTCGTCACGACCCTGCGCGGCATGCCCAAGACCCTCGCCGCCAACATGGACAAGTCGCTGACGATGCCGACCGCCACGAGCGTGCGCACGGTGCCGGCGAAGCTCATGATCGATCAGCGCATCGTCATCAACAACCACCTGCGACGCACGCGCGGCGGCAAGGTGTCGTTCACGCACATCATCGGCTACGCGCTCGTGCAGGCGCTCAAGGCCTTCCCGAGCCAGAACGTCTACTACGACGTCGTCGACGGCAAGCCGGCGATGATCGCGCCGCCGCACATCAACCTCGGCATCGCGATCGACATCCCCAAGCCCGACGGCACCCGCGCGCTGCTCGTGCCGAGCATCAAGGCGTGCGAGACGATGGACTTCTCGGAGTTCGTCGAGGCGTACGAGGCGCTCGTGAAGAAGGCGCGCGCGAACAAGCTCGACGCGGGCGACTTCGCGGGCACGACGATCTCGCTCACGAACCCCGGCGGCATCGGCACCGTGCACTCGGTGCCGCGCCTCATGCCCGGCCAGGGCTGCATCATCGGCGTCGGCGCGCTCGACTACTCGGCCGAGTTCATGGGCGCGAGCCCCGAGCGGCTGGCGGATGCGGGCGTCGGCAAGACCGTGACCCTCACATCGACCTACGACCACCGCGTCATCCAGGGCGCCGGCTCGGGCGAGTTCCTGAAGATCGTGCACGGCCTCATCGTCGGCGAGCAGGACTTCTACCGCGACATCTTCGCCGACCTGCGCATCCCCTACGAGCCGATCAAGTGGTCGACCGACGTCTCGGTGCGCGAGGCGGACGAGCTCTCGAAGCAGACGCGCGTGACGCAGCTCATCAACGCGTTCCGGGTGCGCGGCCACCTCATGGCCGACATCGACCCGCTCGAGTTCGTGCAGCGCACGCACCCGGACCTCGAGATCGAGCAGCACGGCCTCTCGTTCTGGGACCTCGACCGCGAGTTCGTCACCGGCGGCTTCGGCGGCAAGCGCTCTGCGCTGCTGCGCGACATCCTCGGCGTGCTGCGCGACTCGTACTGCCGCACGATCGGCGTCGAGTACATGCACATCGCCGACCCGGCGCAGCGCGCGTGGTTCCAGAGCCACCTCGAGGTGCCCTACGTCAAGCCCACGCACGACGAGCAGATGCGGATCCTGCGCAAGCTCAACGAGGCCGAGGCGTTCGAGACGTTCCTGCAGACGAAGTACGTCGGCCAGAAGCGCTTCTCGCTCGAGGGCGCCGAGTCGATGATCGCCTTCCTCGACGCGCTGCTCGCCGGCGCCGCCGAGGCGGGCCTCGACGAGGTCGCGATCGGCATGCCGCACCGCGGCCGCCTCAACGTGCTCACCTCGATCGCCGGCAAGACGTACGGCCAGGTGTTCCAGGAGTTCGAGGGCGCCGCCGTCTTCCAGGGCTCGGGCGACGTGAAGTACCACCTCGGCAACGCGGGCGAGTTCACCGCCGCCGACGGCTCGACGGTCCCCGTGTACCTCGCCGCGAACCCCTCGCACCTCGAGGCGGTCAACGGCGTGCTCGAGGGCATCGTGCGCGCGAAGCAGGACCGCATCGGCGACGGCGAGCACAGCGTGCTGCCCGTGCTCGTGCACGGCGATGCGGCGAACGCCGGCCAGGGCGTCGTGTTCGAGACGCACCAGCTCTCGCAGCTGCGCGCGTACAAGACCGGCGGCACCGTGCACCTCGTCGTGAACAACCAGGTCGGCTTCACGACCCCGCCGAGCGAGTCGCGCTCGTCGACCTACGCGACCGATGTCGCGAAGTCGATCCACGCGCCGATCCTGCACGTGAACGGCGACGACCCCGAGGCGGTGGTGCGCGTGGCAGAGCTCGCGTTCCAGTACCGCCAGGAGTTCAAGCGCGACATCGTCATCGACCTCATCTGCTACCGCCGCCGCGGGCACAACGAGGGCGACGACCCCACCATGACGCAGCCGCTCATGTACTCGCTCATCGAGCAGAAGCGCTCCGTGCGCACCCTCTACGCCGAGAACCTCGTCGGCCGCGGTGACATCACCAAGGAGGAGTACGAGGCGGCGCAGGCCGACTTCCAGGGCAAGCTCGAGCGCGCCTTCATGGAGACGCACGCCGCCGCGACCGGCTCGATGCCGATCGTGCCCGCCGAGCCCGCCGAGGCCACGGGCGAGCCCGAGGCCACCGGCGTCGACGCATCCGTCATCCACGCGATCGGCGACGCGCACGGCAACCCGCCCGAGGCGTTCACCGTGCACCCGAAGGTGCGCCAGGTGCTCGACAAGCGCGTCAAGGCGAGCCGCGAGGGCGGCATCGACTGGGCGTTCGGCGAGCTGCTCGCGCTCGGCTCGCTGCTGCTCGAGGGCACGCCCGTGCGCATGTCGGGCCAGGACACGCGTCGCGGCACGTTCGTGCAGCGCCACGCCGTCATGCACGACCGCCGCAACGGCCAGGAGTGGCTGCCGCTGGCCAACCTCGGGCCCGACCAGGCCCGGCTGTCGATCTACGACTCGCTGCTGAGCGAGTACGCGGCGATGGCGTTCGAGTACGGCTACTCGGTCGAGCGCCCCGACGCGCTCGTGCTGTGGGAGGCGCAGTTCGGCGACTTCGCCAACGGCGCGCAGATCGTCATCGACGAGTTCATCGCGTCGGCCGAGCAGAAGTGGAACCAGCACTCCTCGCTCGTGCTGCTGCTGCCGCACGGCTACGAGGGCGCCGGCCCCGACCACTCGTCGGGCCGCATCGAGCGCTTCCTCCAGCTCTCCGCCGAGAACAACATGACGGTCGCGCGGCCCTCGACGCCGGCGAACCACTTCCACCTGCTGCGCCGCCAGGCGTACGCGCGGCCCCGCCGCCCGCTCGTGGTCTTCACGCCGAAGGCGATGCTGCGGCTGCGGGATGCGACGAGCTCGGTCGAGGAGTTCACCTCCGGCCGCTTCCAGACGGTGATCGACGACCAGCAGGTGCAGGACGCCGGCGCCGTCACGCGCGTGCTCCTCCACTCGGGCAAGATCCACTACGACCTGAAGGCCGAGCTCGCGAAGCGCGGCCGCAGCGACGTGGCGCTCGTGCGCGTCGAGCAGCTCTACCCGCTGCCGATCGACGAGATCAACGCCGTGGTCGACCGCTACCCGAACGCCGAGCTCGTCTGGGTGCAGGAGGAGCCGCTCAACCAGGGCGCCTGGCCGTTCGTGCACCTCGTGCTCCCCCGCCACCTGCACGGCCGCACGCTCAAGGTCGTCGGCCGCCCGCAGTCGGCGAGCCCGGCGACCGGCTCGGCCAAGCGCTCGGCGCGCGAGCTCACGACGATCCTGGAGTCGGCCCTCGGCTGATCGAGCGATCCTCGGTTCGCGCTGAGCAAGCGCTCAGCCCCACCCGCAGATCCCCCCACGATTCCGGTCGAGGGGGGATCTGCGCTTGTCGCGCCCGCGACCCGTGCCTACGTTTGGAAACAGTGTTACCAGTGGTCGGCGACGGCGCCGATGTGCGGGGAAGCAGGTGGTCCAGGTGCAGCGAGTCGCGCGGCCGGTTGCCTCACCCCAGGCCGTGGCCGGCGCGCGGAGCCGCGGATGGCTCACGGCCGGCGTCGCCGCCCCCGCCCTCGTGCTGCCGGGGGCCAGGTCGCCACGACCCACCTCCACCTTGACCCGCCGCCTCGAGTGGGAGCGGCGGAGCCGCGCACGCCTCGTCGTCGCGGACACCGCGGTCGCGCTCGCCGCGGTCACGACGCTCGCGGCCGCGATGCTCGTCGGCGAGGCCGTCATCGAGGCGCCGGAGCGGGTGCTCGCGGCCCCCGTGCTCACGGCGATGGTCTGGCTCACCGCACTCGCCGCCTTCCACTCGCGCGATGCATCGGTGCTGGGCGCCGGAGCCACGGAGTACCGCCGGGTCGCGCACGCGACGGGACTCGCATTCGCGCTGCTCGCGGTGGGCGCGCTCGCGGTCGACTGGCCGGAGCTGCGCCAGCAGCTGCTCGTCGCGCTGCCGGTCGGCATGCTGGGCCTCCTCCTCGCGCGGTGGCAGTGCCGTCGGTGGCTCGTCGCGAGGCGGCGCGAGGGCGAGTTCGCCTCCCGCACGATCCTCGTCGGCGAGCGCGAGGAGATCGGGTACGTGCTCGAGCGCCTCGATGCCGCGCGCGACCTGACCTTCCACGTCGTGGGCGCCGCCGTGCGGGGCGATCCGGGCGAGCCGCTCGAGCTCCGCGGCAGGGCCGTGCCGGTGCTCCCGACGTCGGCGACGGTCGCCGAGAACGCGGAGCGCATGGGCGCCGACACGGTCATCCTCGCCGCGAGCACCGACGCCGACCCCGAGTACCTCACGCGGCTGCGGCGCCAGCTCGAGGGCACGTGCGCCGAGCTCATCCTCTTCTCGCGCCTCACGGACGTCGCCGGGCCGCGCATCTCGTTCCGACCCGTCGACGGCCTGCCGCTCATCCAGGTGCGCATCCCGACGTTCGACGGCGGCCGGCACGTGCTCAAGCGCGCCCTCGACGTCGTCGTGAGCTCGTGCGCCCTCGTCGCGATCGCGATCGTCGCCGTGCCCATCGCGATCGCGATCGCGCTCGACTCGCCGGGACCCGTGCTGTTCCGGCAGCAGCGCATCGGCCGCGACGGGCAGAGCTTCCCGATGCTCAAGTTCCGCACGATGCACGTGGACGCCGAGCAGCGGCTCGAGGAGCTGCGAGAGCGCAACGAGGGCGCGGGCCCGCTGTTCAAGATGAAGGACGACCCGCGGGTGACGCGCGTCGGCGCGTTCCTCCGTCGCCACTCGCTCGACGAGCTGCCGCAGTTCTGGAACGTGCTGCGCGGCGACATGAGCGTCGTGGGGCCGCGGCCCCCGCTGCCGCACGAGGCGAGCAGCTACGACGAGGTGGTCAAGCGCCGGCTGTACCTGAAGCCGGGCATCACCGGCCTCTGGCAGATCAGCGGCCGGAGCGACCTCACGTGGCAGGACAGCGTTCGGCTCGACCTGCGCTACGTGGAGAACTGGTCGGTCATGGAGGACCTCATGATCATCCTCCGCACCGCTCGCGTCGTGCTGCATCCCTCGGGCGCGTACTGAGATGCGCGCCGCACCGGGCGCGCGCCGGCGCCGACCGGGCGTCGGGCCTCCGCACGTCCTCATCGTGGTGCAGAACCTCCCCGTCCCGCTCGACCGGCGCGTCTGGCTCGAGTGCCAGGCGCTCGTGGCGCGCGGCTACCGGGTGAGCGTCATCTGCCCCCAGGGGCCGGGCGACCCCGCGTTCCGTCGCCTCGACGGCGTCGACATCCACGCCTACGCGCCCGCGCCGGAGGCCGCCGGACTCGTCGGCTACGCGTGGGAGTTCGCGTACAGCTGGATGCGCACTGCGGCGCTGAGCCTGCGGGTCCGGCGGCGCGGCCGGTTCGATGTGCTCCAGGCGTGCAACCCGCCCGACACCTACTGGCTGCTCGCGCGGCTGTGGCGCCCCTTCGGCGTGCGCTTCGTCTTCGACCACCACGACCTGGGCCCAGAGCTGCTCCGGTCGCGGTTCGGGGAGCCCGCGGGGCCCGTGCGCCGGCTCGAGCACCGCGCGCTCCTGTGGCTCGAGCGCCGCTCGTTCCGCGCCGCCGACCGGGTCATCTCGACGAACGAGTCCTACCGCGCGGTCGCGATCGCGCGCGGCGGCAGGCGCCCCGAGGACGTCACCGTCGTGCGCAGCGGCCCCGACACCGATCGGATGCGCCCGGTCGTGCCCGAGCATCCGCTGCCGCCCGACGCCATCGGGCTCGTCTACGTCGGCGTGATGGGCCCGCAGGACGGCGTCGACCAGGTGCTGCTCGTCGTCGACGAGCTCGTCCACCGCCGCGGGCGCACGAACATCACGGCGATGCTGCTGGGCTTCGGGGACTGCCTCGAGGCGCTGCGTGCGCAGTGCGGCGCGCTCGGGCTCGACGCTCACGTCACCTTCACCGGCCGCGTCGACCGCGCGCAGCTCGCCGAGCACCTCAGCCGCGCCCACATCGGGCTCTGCCCCGACCTGAAGACGCCGCTCAACGACGTGTCGACGATGAACAAGACCATGGAGTACATGGCCTACGCCCTGCCGACCGTCGCGTTCGACCTCGCGGAGACGCGCGTCTCGGGCGGCGACACGGTGCTCTACGCGCCCTCCGGCGACGTCAGCGCGTTCGCCGACCACGTCGAGGCGCTCATCGACGACCCGGAGCGGCGGGCCGACCTCGGAGCGGCGGCGCGGGCGCGCGTGCGCGACCACCTCGACTGGCGCCCGCAGGCCGAGGCGTACGTCGGGGTCTTCGACGACCTCACCGGCCACCGCCGCTCGGTCCCCGCGGTGCCCGAGCCGGCGCCGACGACGCACGACGCCGAGGGGCGGCGGTACGTCGACGTCGACGACGCCGCCGAGCTCCGCCGGTTCGTCGTCGCCCGGTCCGCCCCGTCGGCCCCGACCGACGACGCCCGAGCCCGGGTGCCGACATGAGCAGCGTCATCATCGCGGCGCACGACGAGGAGCCCGTGCTCGGCGCATGCCTCGACGCGCTCGCAGCGCAGGCGGATGCGGGGCCGATGCACGTCGTCGTGTCGGCCAACGGCTGCTCGGACGACACCGCAGGCGTCGCCCGGCGGCGCGGCGCGACGGTCGTCGAGCGCGAGGCCGCAGGCAAGCCGGGCGCCCTCAACGCCGGTGACGACGTCGCCGACGGCTTCCCGCGCGTCTACCTCGACGCCGACATCGTCGTGCCGCCCCACGGCGTCGCTCGACTGCTCGAAGCGCTGCGCGACGGCGTGCTCGCGGCCGTGCCGCACCGCATCCTCGACACCGAGGGCAGCCCGCTCCTCGTGCGGGCGTACTGCGCGATCAGCGAGCGGCTGCCGGCGTTCCGCGACGGGCTCTACGGGCGCGGCATGATCGCCGTCTCCGCCGAGGGGCGTGCCCGCTTCGACCGGTTCCCCGACCTGATCGCCGACGACCTCTTCCTCGACGGGCAGTTCGAGGCCTCCGAGAAGCGGGAGGCGAGCGGCGTGAGCGTCGTCGTCCGAGCGCCGCGCACGACGCGCGCGCTGTTCGACCGGCTCGTCCGCGTGCGGCGGGGCAACGCCGAGCTGCGGGCGGCCGCCGCGCGCGGCGCGGTCGCCGCCGCGGTGCGCCCCGCCGACCGGTGGGCGTGGCTGCGCGACGTCGTGCTCCCGCGGCCCTGGCTGCTGCCGGCCGCCGTGGCGTACGTCGGGATGACCGTCGCGGCCGCCGTCGTCGCTCGCCGCGCGTCGCGCGCGGGGACCGCTCGCGCGTGGGGGCACGACGCCACGACGCGCGCTCCAGGGAGGGCAGTCCCGTGAGCGCCGCCCAGCAGCACGCCCGCCGGGCGACGGTCCACCTGTGCTTCCACGGCATCGGCACGTGCGTGGCCGAGCGCGAGCCGGGGGAGGCGCGCTACTGGGTGAGCGCGGATGCGTTCCGCCGCGTCCTCGACGAGGTCGCCGAGCGGCCGTGGGTCGCGCTGAGCTTCGACGACGGCAACCGCTCCGACGTGGAGGTCGCACTGCCCGCGCTGCGGGAGCGCGGCCTGACCGCGACCTTCTTCGCGCTCGCGGGGCGCCTCGAGGATGCGCGGAGCCTCTCGCGGGGCGACGTCCGCGCGCTCGCGGACGCGGGCATGGCCATCGGCTCGCACGGGTGGGACCACGTCTCGTGGCGCAGCCTCACCGACGCCGACGCGCGGCGCGAGCTCGTCGACGCCCGCTCGGCGCTCTCGGAGGCCGCGGGAGCATCCGTCGCCGCTGCGGCGCTGCCGCTCGGCCGGTACGGGCGCGACACCCTCCGCCGGCTGCGCGAGGCCTCCTACGCCGCGGTCTACTCGAGCGACCGCTTCCCCGTGCGCGACTCCGCCTGGCTCCGGGCGCGCTACAGCGTCACCGCCGACGACACGCTCGAGTCAGTGCGCCGCATCCTCGCCGGCAGGCCTCGGCTCGTCACGGCGAGGAATGCGCTCGCGAGCGCGGTCAAGCGGATGCGCTGACGGCGGCTCCGCTGCGGCGGACCGCTCGCGGCGCACCACGAGGCACCAGGCGAGGCCCGCGCCGATCGCGGCGCCGAGCACGTTCGCGGCGAGGTCGCGCAGGCTCGGCTGCCGAGCAGGGATCACGATCTGCGCGAGCTCCGCCGCAGCCGAGAGCGCGAGCGCGAGCGCGATGCCCTGCCAGCGGCGGCGCAGCAGCAGCGTCACCAGGCCGCCGAGCGGCACGAACAGGAGCACGTTGGCGCTGGCCTCCACCCAGCCGTCGCCGAACGCCGCGCCCCCGAGCAGCGAGCGGAGGGCATCGCCGATCGCCTCGACGATGCGGCCGTACCCGACCGGGAGCAGGAGCACGATGACCACGGCGAGCGCGTAGCCGGCGAGGGCGAGCACGACCCAGCGACGGGGGCTCTTGCGAACGCTCGACTCCACCACTAGCCTCCGGGAACCGGGGTGCGCGAGGTGCAGGGCTCCCTCGCGAAGCGTACCCCCGAAGCCGGATGCGCGGATGGCGATGGTCGAGGACGTGCAGCGCGCGGGCGGCCCTCGCGCCCGAGGCCCGAGCGGTGCGCTCCGGACGCTCGCCGTCCTGGCGACCGTCCTCGCCATCGCGCTGGTCGCCCCGGCCTTCCGGGCCGCGCCGGCCGGCGGCGGGGCCACGGCGACGGCGGCGACGCCCGCGGCCGTGGAGGGGGCCGGATCCCCACCGCTCCTCTCCATGCCTGCACCGCGGCCGGGCGGCATCGTGGTGCTCGGCCGCACCTTCCCGAGCGCGACGACGACCGGGGTGCCCCCGGGCACGCTGCTCTCCCCCTACACCGGCCCATGCCTGATCCAGACGCCGGATGTCGTCATCCACGCCAAGGAGGTGCGGTGCGACCTCCGCATCCTCGCGAGGGGCGTGACGATCACCGACTCGCGCATCGAGGGCAGCGTCTACGCCGACTACGTCGACGACATCGGCTCGTTCACGATCACCGACAGCACCGTCGACGCCGGCCAGGTCGTGCGGACGGGGATCGGCGATGCGCACTTCACCGCGACACGCGTCGAGGTCGTCGGCGGCAACCGCTCGATCAACTGCTACTCGGACTGCACCGTGCGGCACTCGTACGTGCACGGCCAGCTCCACGACGCATCCGGCACGCACCACGAGTCCGGCATCCGCGTCAACCACGAGAGCACTGTGATCGGGAGCACGATCGCGTGCGACGCGCCCGACGTGCCGCCGGATGCAGGGTGCTCGGCGGCGCTGACGGGCTACCCCGACTTCGACCCGATGCACGACGTCACGATCGACGGCAACCTCATCCGGGCGGGCTCGGGCGGCTACTGCGCGTACGGCGGCGGCACCGAGGGCAAGGCCTTCTCAGGTCACACGCGCGACATGCGCTTCACCGACAACGTGTGGGAGCGCGGCACCGAGCCGGGTCAGGACGGCGGCTTCGTCTGCGGCTACTGGGGACCGATCGCCTCGTTCGACGCGGACGCCCCGGGCGCGGTGTGGAGGGGCAACGTCTACGACGACGGCACGCCCGTGACACCGTGAGCGCGAGCGCCGATCGGCCTCTACGGCGAGTCAGCGCGGCACGAGCCGCCGGCGCAGCCCGAGCTGGCGCGGCCGCGCGGAGGGTCGCAGCAGCGCGCGCACCGTCGGCCACGAGTCGTGCGTGCCCAGGAGCGCACGCCGGAGCTCGATCGCGACGCTCAACCCGAAGTAGAGCCCGCCCCGCAGCGGACCGGTGCGCCGGCGGTACACGCGCACGCGGTTGAGGATCTTCATCGTGTGCGTGAGCGAGCTCTCGCCGGATCCCCCGCCGACGTGCACCGCCCCCGCATCGGGCGTGTAGCGCGTCGACCAGCCCGCGTCGCGCGCCCGCAGGCAGAAGTCGGTCTCCTCGGAGTAGAGGAAGAAGGACTCGTCCAAGCCGCCGAGCGCCGCGTAGCACTGCCGGTCGACGAGCAGGATCGCGCCGACGGCCCAGTCGACGTCGTGCTCGACGAGGTACTCGTCCGGGTCCTCGACCCGCTCGCTGAACGCATCCAGGCCCGTGAAGCTCAGCCCGCCCACGCGCGCGAGCGTCGGCCGTCGCCGGATGGTCGGCGACAGCCTGCCGTCGGCCTCCCGCACGCGCGGCGCGACGATGCCGACGCCGGGGCGCTCGAGCACCGCGAGCATCGCGGGCACGGACCCGGGGTCGAGCGTCGCATCCGGGTTGAGGATCAGGATCGAGCGCGCCTCGCCGGCGGCGGCGACCGCGCGGTTGATGCCTGCGGCATACCCGACGTTGGTCGAGCGGACGACGATGCAGTCCGTCCTGGCGCCGAGCACGTCGAGCGTGCCGTCGGTCGACCCGTTGTCGACGACGACGAGCGAGTGGTCGAGGCCGCCCATCGCCGCCGGGACGCTGTCGAGCAGCCCGTCGATGTCGCGCTCGCTGTTGTAGGTCACGACGACGGCGGCGACGGCGGGGATCATGCCCGGTGCTCGAGGAACCAGCGGTAGGTCGACGCGATGCCCTCCTCGAGGCCGATCGACGGCCGCCACCCGAGCTCCTCGAGGCGGCTGACGTCGAGCAGCTTGCGAGGCGTGCCGTCCGGCTTCGAGGCGTCCCAGTCGACCGGGCCGTCGAAGCCGACGGCATCGGCGACGAGCCGCGCGAGCTCGCGGATCGACACGTCGGCGCCGACGCCGACGTTGATCGTCTCCGCGCTGTCGTAGTGCTCGAGCAGGTGGTGGACGGCATCTGCCAGGTCGTCGACGTGCAGGAACTCGCGTCGCGGGGTTCCGCTCCCCCACAGGCGCACTGCCCCGCCGTCGACCTTCGCGTCGTGGAACTTCCGGATCATCGCCGGCAGCACGTGCGAGCGCACGAGGTCGAAGTTGTCGCCCGGGCCGTAGAGGTTCGTGGGCATCGCCGAGATCCAGCGCCGCCCGTACTGCGAGCGATAGGCCTTGATCGCCTCGATGCCGGCGATCTTCGCGATCGCGTAGGCGGCGTTCGTCGGCTCGAGCGGTCCCGTCAGCAGCGAGCGCTCGGCGATGGGCTGCGCTGCCTCCTTCGGGTAGATGCACGACGACCCCAGGAACAGCAGGCGGTCGACGTCGGCGGCGTGGGCCGCCTCGAACAGGTTCGTCTGGATGCGGAGGTTGTCGTTGAGGAACTCGACCGGTTCGGTCGCGTTCGCCATGATGCCGCCGACGCGGGCCGCGGCGATCACCACGACGTCCGGCGACGCCTCGCGCACGGCGTCCATCGTCGCTCGCGCGTCCCGCAGGTCGAGCTCGGACGACCGCCAGCCGACGAGGTCGGAGAAGCCGCGCGCCTCGAGGTCGCGCCAGATCGCGGAGCCCACGAGGCCGCCGTGGCCGGCGACGTAGACGCGCGCGTCGCGATCGAGGGTCTCGTCCATGGCTCCGCCTCCCGATGAGCGCCGTTGCTGGCTCATCGTAATGGCGCTGTTCCCAGGGCGCGACGGTTGGGTAGAGTGCAGCAACCTCTGCGGATCACGGCAGTGCGATGCTCGAGAGCGCGAGGGATGGCATCGCACGACGGGGGGCTGGCATGGACGCTGGCAGGGTCGCACTGATCACGGGGATCACGGGCCAGGACGGCTCCTACCTCGCCGAGCTGCTGCTCGACAAGGGCTACACTGTGCACGGGCTCATCCGCCGTGCCTCGACGTTCAACACGTCGCGCATCGACCACCTCTACCGCGACCCGCACGACGAGGAGGCGCGCCTCTTCCTCCACTACGCCGACCTCTCCGACGGCTCGCGCCTCGTGACCCTCATCGAGCGCGTGCGACCCGACGAGATCTACCACCTCGCGGCGCAGTCGCACGTGCGCGTCTCGTTCGACGAGCCCGAGTTCACCGGGGACGTCACGGGCATCGGCACGACGCGCATCCTCGAGGCGATCCGCGAGTCGGGGCTGCCCACGCGGTTCTACCAGGCCTCGAGCTCGGAGATGTTCGGCGCTACGCCGCCGCCTCAGAGCGAGACGACCCCCTTCTACCCGCGATCGCCGTACGGCGCGGCGAAGCTCTACGCCTACTGGATGACGCGCAACTACCGCGAGGCGTACGACATGTACGCGGTGAACGGGATCCTCTTCAACCACGAGTCGCCCAGGCGCGGCGAGACGTTCGTCTCGCGGAAGATCACCATGGCGGCGGCGCGGATCGCCTCGGGCCGCCAGGACGTCCTCTACCTCGGGAACCTCGACGCTGCGCGCGACTGGGGGTACGCGAAGGAGTACGTCGAGGGCATGTGGCGCATGCTCCAGGTCGACGAGCCCGACGACTACGTGATCGCGACCGGCACGTCGTACACCGTGCGCGACTTCCTCGACTTCGCGTTCGGCCACGTCGGCCTCGACTGGCAGGACCACGTGCGGTTCGACGAGCGGTACCTGCGGCCGACCGAGGTCGACGCCCTCGTGGGCGATGCGAGCAAGGCCGAGCGCGTGCTCCACTGGAAGCCGCAGACGCACACGCCCGATCTCGCCCGGCTCATGGTCGACGCCGACCTCGCGCGCATCGCGGAGGCGCAGCGGCTATGACCGCGACACCCGAGCGGGTCCTCCTCATCAAGGCGAAGGGCGGGCTCGGCAACCGCATGCTCTCCGCGTGCACGGGCCTCGTGCTCGCGGAGCTCACGGGTCGCACCGCCGTCATCGACTGGCGCGACGGCGACTACCTGCCGCTCGGCGATGACGCGTACCCCGCGCTCTTCGACGGCCCGGGCGGGCACGTCGCTGCCGAGTTCGACGACCGGGTCGACGTGGCCCCGGCCCTCTGGCGCGGCCGCCTCGACGAGCACCCGTTCCAGATCATCGACGACCGATTCCCCGGCGAGCACAGCAGCCCCTTCGTCTACCGCAGGCTCTCGATCGACCTCGCGCATCCCGACGTGCCCGAGCCGATCGCGGTCTTCTGGTCGTACCTCCCGAAGATGGCCCGCATCCGTCGCCGCGCGAGCCGCGCCCCCGCGTTCCGGGGCATGGGGCACGAGCAGCTGACGAGGTGGGCGCTCGAGCGGTGGTTCCGTCCGAACGCGCGCGTGCGATCGGCGCTCGAGCGGCTCTTCCCCGACGATGCGCGGCCGCGCATCGGCGTGCACATCCGCTACACCGACCGGAAGGTGTCGCTCGACCGCGTCTTCCGCGAGACCCGAAGGCTGCGCGAGCGCGCCCCCGACGCTCGGATCTTCCTCGCGACCGACAACGCGGCCGTGCAGGCGCGGTTCCGCGAGGCGTTCGACGACGTGCTCGTCATCGAGAAGGCCCTCGGCGCGGACGACCGGTCGCTGCATCAGCAGACCGAGACCGACGATCCGCTCCGCGAGGCCGAGAACGCCCTCGTCGACATGTGGGGGCTGGCCGGCTGCCACTGGCTCGTCCACTCGCGCCACTCGACGTTCTCGGTCGCGGCGGCGCTCATCGGCGGCATCCCGAGGTCGCGGCAGCGCGACGTCGACCGGTGGAACCCGAGGGTCGTCGGCAAGCGCTGGGTGCAGACCTGGGCCTAGCCGCGGCTGACCTGGTCGTGCGCGAGACGCGGCGTCAGCGCAGCGGTCGAGGCGCGCGAGCCGCGTGGCGCGGAGCGCGCCGCGCCGGGAGCGGGGCGACCGCGGCCGCCCGCCTGCGGCGATCGAGCACCTGCACGCACGCGAGCGTCAGCCCGATGCCGAGCGCGGCGGTCATCGCGAGCGCGCGGACGCGACTTCCCGTCACATGCTGGATGACGGGCGCCTCGGGCGACTCGATCACGGTGATCCGCGACGCCGGCGCGACGCCGTAGCGCGCTTGCAGCGACTCGAGCGTCGCGGCCACCTCGCGCACCAGCTCCTCCTGCTGCGCCGCGACGGCTTCGGCCGTGGGCGCAGCGACCTCGAGCACGAGGCGCTGCGTCGCGAAGTTCGTCGCCCACTGGCCGCCCGTGTCGGGCAGCCGCAGCGACCAGCCCTCGTCGACCCCGAGCCCGACGAGCGTCACCTCCGGCGACGCGTACTTCGGCAGCCGCGCGGGACCGACGACCGCCCGCGCCACTGCTCCCGCGGTCATGGTGATCGAGTCCGACTGCGTGCCGATCGCGTTCGGGCGGTCGTCGCTCGTCGGCGCGAGGAAGATGAGCTCGGTGCGCGAGTAGTGCACGCCGTCCTGCTGGGCGACCGCTGCGCCCGCGACAGCCGTCAGGATCGCGCCGATGACCACCACGGGCCATGCGCGCCAGCACGCTCGGATCAGTTCCCAGAGAGACATGGTCGTGTGGCATACACTAACGCTGCCCCGGCTGTCGGTGAAGATGGTGCGGAGAGGATCTGACATGGTGCGCGACGTGATCCGAGTGCTGGTCCGCCGCTGGTACGTCGTGCTCCTCGGCCTCCTGCTCACCGCGGGCCTCGCGTACGGCGCGGTCGCCGCGACGCCCCCCGAGTTCAAGTCGCGCGCGCTCGTGCTGCTGCTGCCGTCCGCCGACGCCGTGGAGGAGATCGGCAACCCGCTGCTCGCCCTCAGCGGCCTCGAGCAGCCCGCGAGCCTCGTCGTCGCCCAGATCATGAGCAACCCCGAGCGGGAGGCCGTCGAGCGGCGCTCGGCGACCGCCGACTACTTCGTCGCCCTCGACAGCAGCGTGCGCGGCCCCGTCATCCTCGTCGAGGTGAACGACGTCACCGCCGCGCAGAGCCTCGCGACGCTCGAGTACCTGAAGGGGCGGATCTCCGACGAGCTCGCGCGCCTCCAGGCAGAGGTGGACGCCCCTGACGACTCGATCATCCGATCGATGGAGCTCACGACCGACGTGACCGCGACCGAGGATCTCAGCACCACGATCCGCAACGCCATCGCGGCCGTCGCGGTCGGACTCGCGGCCACCGGGTTCCTCGCCTTCGGCGTCGACGGGCTCATCACCCGCCGCTCGGCGCGGGAGCCGGCGCTCCCCCGTGCGGAGGGCGCCGCGAATGACCTGTCGGGCGATCGGGCCGGCCGCGTTCCGGCCGTCCCGAAGGAGCCCGCCGACGCTGCGCCGGCGCAGCAGGACGAGGAGGCGGCCCAGGCGCCGGAGCCGTCACCGGCGCGGACCGGCCGCGCTCGATGACGACTGCCGTCCGGCGCCTCCGACCGCCCACGACGGCGATCGACGCCGTCGGCTGGCTGACGCTCTACCTCGTCCTGCTCTTCTTCGTGCCGTCGCGGTTCGTGATCGGCCAGCTCGGCAGCGCCGGCGCGCCGTCGATGCTGTTCGGGCTCGGGAGCCTCGCGCTCTGGGTCTTCATGTTCGTCGGCGGGCTGCGACGACCTGCCGGGAGCGCGCAGCCCGTCCGGATCGCCCTCGGCGTGCTGCTGCTCTGCGTCGGCATCAGCTACGTGCTCGCGATGGCCGGCCCGATGAGCGCCGACGAGGTGAGCCCGGCGGATGTCGCGCTCCTCACCCTCGCGTCGTGGGCGGGCACGCTGCTGCTCACCCACGACACGACCTTCGAGCGCGACCGGCTCGACACGCTCGTCTGGCGACTCGCGGTCTGCGGCGGGCTCATCGCGCTGCTCGGCATCGTGCAGGTCGTCACGCGCGAGCTCTGGGTCGACCAGCTGACGATCCCGGGGCTCGCGAGCTCGCCGGGCTACGACCTGAGCGGGCGCGGCGGCTTCCCTCGACCCGCCGGAACGTCCATCCACCCGATCGAGTACGGCATGCTCCTCGCGATGCTGCTGCCGCTCGTCCTCCACGTCGGGTTCCACCACGTGCACCGCGGCCGCCTCGTCCGGTGGCTGCCCGCGCTCGCCGTCGTCGCCGTCATCCCCGTGACGTCGTCGCGCTCGGCGTACCTGGGCGCGCTCCTCGCGCTCGGCGTCTGCGTCATCGGCTGGGCGACGAGGCGCCGGCTCCTCGCAGCCGGGGTCGGCGCCGCGGGCCTGCTCGCGATGCTCGTCGTGACCCCGAACCTCTTCAATGCCACCGTGGGACTCTTCGTGGGCGCCGCCGACGATCCCAGCGTCACGTCTCGCGTCGAGAGCCTTCCGATCGCCGGTGACTTCATCGCCCGCTCGCCGCTGTTCGGGCGCGGCCTCGGCACGTTCCTCCCCAAGTACCGCATCTTCGACAACCAGTACCTCGTGCTGCTCGTCACGATCGGCATCGTGGGCACGCTCGCGTTCCTCGCGCTCGGCGTCACGACCGCCGTCGTCATGCTGCGGCTCCGCTGGATCGTGGCCGACGAGGCCACCCGCGACCTCGCGCTCTCGCTCGCCGCCGCAGTATGCGCCGGGTTCGCGTGCCTCGTCATGTTCGACGCGTTCTCGTTCCCGATGGCGACGGGCACGCTCTTCCTCATCCTGGGCATCGCGGGAGCCCTGTGGAAGCTCGAGCGCGGCCCGACGGCCGCACCGTTCGGGCGGCGTGTGGTGCGCAGCCCGCGCTAGTGAGGCTCGCCCGGGAAGACCGCGCTCACCACTCGAGCGCGACGAGCTCGCTGTAGAGGTAGTCGATGCTCGTGGATGCGAGCGCGCTGCTCTTGAACATCTTCGGTCGGGTGCGCGGGAGCGCCACGGTGCCCGGCGGTGGGTCCCCGACGACCCTCCGCTCGAGGAGCGTCACCGCGATCCCGTGGTGCAGCAGCAGGTGCGCACCGACGTCGCGGACCGCCCGCCGGAACAGGTCCGGGTTCGAGACGTGCAGGATCGAGGCGAATGCACGCACGCGCTTGCGCCGGTCGCGCCGGAAGATGATGTAGCACTGCTCCTCGCCCGAGAGCACGATGAGGTGCCGCGCGGCGGCGGCGGCGCGGTGATCCGCCCACACGCGCCGCTCGGCGCCCGACAGCGCGGCGTCGATCCGATCCGGATCTCCCGTGACGCGCACGCCGAGCGTCCTCCACGGCAGGTTCGGCATCGCCGATGCCGACGTGTCGAGCTCCGTGAACCCCATCGCGCGGTCGAGCGCCACCACGCTCCCGCTCGGCGACAGATCCGTGAAGTGGTAGCCGCGCATCCGCACGAGCGCCATCGCGAGCCGCAGCCCCTCGGCGCGATGCTCCTCCCGCACGCACCAGGCACCGAGGTTGCAGAAGCGCTCGGCGTGGCCGTCGACCTCCCGCTCCGAGAAGTAGGCCAGGTACGCGCCGACGATGTCCCCTTCGGCCCGCAGCAGGAACCCGTGATGCGGCGCCGCGTCGCTCCAGCGCATGCGCAGTGCGCGAGCCCATTGCTCGGGCGCCACCCGACGATTGTGGTGGTCGTGCATGAATCGCGAGACCGCCTCGATGTCGGCGTCGGCGATGGGGGCGAGCGCGACCTCCATTCAGCGCCCCTCGGCAGCGACCGCGAGGTTGGTCAGCAGCGCGACCGAGCTCGGCCGAGGCTCGTGCGCGCCGTCGAGCACTGCGGCGACCCAGCGCTCGGACACGAACGGCTCGCGGACGACGCCGTCGAGGATTGCGGGGTGCGCTCGCCAGTGGGCGACGACCTTCGCGGCGAGCTCCTCGCCCCCAGCCGGCGCTCGACCGCGGTGCCGCAGCCGCTGCGCTGCCTTCCTCGCGAGCCTCCTCGCGGTGCGATAGGTGCCCGCGACGCCTTCCCACGCGGAGGGCTCGGCGTAGGACGCGGGCGCGGGTCGCCCCTCGAGCGGAAGTCGGCCGAGCTCGGGGTCGAGCGCCATCTGCAGCCGCGCGAGGAACCGCGCGTTCGCCTTCTCCCGCGGGGGCAGTCCCGACACGATGGCGAGGAAGTCGCGGTCGAGCATCGGGTTGACGACGACGCGCTGGTCGCTGACGGCGATGTCGGTCGCCCCTGCCCACCGTTGCATGCGGTGGCGCAGGTACAGCGCGTCCGTCGCCCGGAACCACTCGTCGCCGCCGCGACGGAGCGCGTCGTGCACTTCGTCCACGGCGCGCTCCCGGGCCCAATCGGCGAACTCAGCGGTCAGCAGCCCCGGCTCGACCGCTTCGTTGACGAACAGCTTCCAGTCAGCGAGCCGCGCGGCGTCCTTCCGCTCGTACGTGCGGTCGTCGACGTCCCCGACGTAGTAGAACCCCCGGGCGACCTCCCCGCCCAGCCCGGAGATGCGCACACCCTGCGCGAACGCCCGCTCGGCGTTCCGCTGCGCTGCCAGTGCGACGGGATCCGTCATGCAGTCGAGCCGGGTCGCCTCCGCCCGGCACGACGCCCACGCGTCCTCGGGCGAGAGATCGTCGAGCCCGGCGAATCCGTGGACCTCGTGCTCGATGCCGAAGCGCCGCGCGATGTCGCGCGCGACGGCGACGTCGCCGGCACCCGGGACGTCGAGCGTCATGGCGTGCAGCCCTCGGCGTCGTTCGGGCGGGATCGCGCTCAGCAGCAGGCGCGAGTCCATGCCGCCGGTGAGCTGGAGCACCGCATCCGGATGCTCGTCGAGCAGCCGCTCGAGCGAGCGTCGCAGGATGCCCGCCGCGTGCGGCACGGCAGCGTCGTCGGTGGGGTTCGCCGCGTCGGCATCGGCGGCGAGCGACAGCCCGTCGGCCGTGAGCGATGCGGATGCGCTCGGCGGGAGCTTCCGGACGCCGTCGAAGAGCGTCCGGGATGCCAGCTGCCAGCCGAGCTGCGACTGCACCGCGACGCCGACCGGATCGAACCCGGCGGCGACGCGCTCGGCGATCAGGAGCGCGGAGGTCGAGAGCATGACGGACCCGGGACCGTCATGGGCGAACACGTGCTCGAAGCCCATCCAGTCCCCCGAGAACCGCAGGGTGCCGCCGGACGCCTGGATCGCCCCGAAGGGCGGCAGCAGATCGTGGAGGAGCGCAGGATCGACCGCCATCGCGTCGGCGATCTCGCCGCCGTCCAGCGCGCCGTCGCGACGCCGCGCGACCCTCGAGACGACGAAGGTCCGACGGCCCTCGTGCCCGTCGTCGACCGCGGGCCGGCCCCATAGCGAGAGCGAGATGGCCTCGAATCGTTCATGCGCCGCGCCGTCCGGCACGCCGGCGACGGGTTCCGCACCGCCGAGCGTCGCGAGGAACCCGGTGCGGAGCGCGGACGGCATCATGCGCGCCGCCCGCGGCGCGATCTGACGGCATCCTTCGTCATCGCCGGCTCAGTCCGCGAGCTTCTGCTCCACGAAGTCGGTCAGGCTGCCCACCGTGCCGAACAGCTCCGGACCGAACTCGTCGTCGTCGATCGTGATGTCGAACCGCTCCTCGATCGCGGCCACGAGCTGCACGACCCCGAAGGAGTCGAGCTCGGGCAGCGCACCGAGCAGCGGCGTGTGCGCCCCCAGATCCTCGGGCGGCACCGTGAGCTCGAGCGTCTCGATGAGGGTGTCGCGGATGGCGTCGATCGTCGCGGTCATGGGTTCCTCGTTCCGTCAGACGAGCGCTTCCATCGGGGCGGCGTGCCCGAGGAAGGCCGTGGGGCTCGCGGTGAGCCCGTAGGCGCCCGCTTGGAAGACCACGACGAGATCCCCGATCTCGGCGCGGGGGAGCTCGAGCGCGTCGCCGAGCAGGTCGAGCGGTGTGCACAGGCACCCGACCACGGATGCGGTCTCGCTCGCCGCGCGCTCGGCGCGATTGCCGACGATGACCGGGTAGTTGCGCCGGATCGCCTGCCCGAGGTTCCCGGATGCCGCGAGCTGGTGGTGCATGCCGCCGTCGACCACGAGGTAGGTGGTGCCTCGGGAAACTTTGCGGTCGAGGACGCGGGTGACGTACACGCCGCACTCGCCCACGATGTAGCGGCCGAGCTCGATCACGGGTGCGGCTTCGGGCAGGTGCGGCGCGATGACGTCGTCCACGAGCGTGTGGAGCGCCGCGCCGACGGCGGCGAGGTCGAGCGGCCGGTCGCGCTCGACGTAGGGGATGCCGAAGCCGCCCCCGAGGTTCAGGTAGCGCACCGGACGCTCGAGCGCAGACGCGAGCTCGAGGACGAGCGCGACCGTGCTGCGCTGCGCCTCGGCGAGGATCTCGGCGCTGAGGTTCTGCGAGCCCGCGAAGACGTGGAACCCGACGACGTCCATCCCGGCGCCGGCGCAGTGGCGCAGCACCCGCGGCACCTCCTCGGCGTCGATGCCGAACTGCTGCGGACCCCCACCCATCCTCATGCCCGATCCGCGCACGGCGAAGGGAGGGTTCACGCGGATGGCGACGCTCGGGGCGACGCCGAGCGCATCGGAAGCCGCGAGCACGCGATCGATCTCGGTGCGGGACTCGACCTCGATCAGCACTCCCGACGCGACGGCCCGGGCGATCGCGTCGGGATGCTTCCCCGGCCCGGCGAAGCTGATCCGACTCGCGTCGAGCCCGGTGTCGAGCGCGGTCCGCATCTCGAGCGCCGACGCGACGTCGATGCGGTCGGTGCGCAGCGCCAGGTGCTGCACGAGCGCGGGCATGGGATTGGCCTTCATCGCATAGCTCAGCTCGATCGAGGGCGGCAGCGCTGCCCGGAGCGCATCCACGCGCTGGTCGAGCAGACCGCGGTCGTAGGCGAAGAACGGCGTGGACCCGACCGCCGCGGCGAGCAGGCTCAGCGGCTTGCCCCCGACCCGCAGCTCGCCGGCGACCGTGCCGAACGCGGCGACGTGCTCCTCGGCCCTCATCGCGCCGCCTCCGCTCTGATGAGCGCCCGGTCGTACTTGCCGTTCGGCGACCGGGGCATCGCATCCCGCAGCACGACCTCCGACGGAACCATGTAGAGCGGGAGCAGCGTGCGCATCGCCCGCAGCACCGCGCCGGCGTCCGTTCCCTGCCCCGAGGCTGAGGCGACGAGCACGATCCGCTGCCCGAGGCTCGCGTCGGCGACGCCGATCGCGACCGCGTCGCGGACGAGGCCGGTCGCGAACGCTGCCTCCTCGATCTCCGTCGGGCTCACTCGGTAGCCGGAGGTCTTGATCATGTCGTCGCGACGGCCGACGAAGTAGAGGAATCCGTCCTCGTCCGCGACGACGGTGTCTCCGGACCACACCGCGCGCTCGGGCGCGCGCCACCCCGCATCCCCCTGGTCGACGGGCCTGAAGCGCTCCGCGGTCCGGTCGGCGTCGTTCCAGTAGCCGAGGCTGACGAGCGCACCTCGGTGGACGAGCTCTCCCTCCTCGCCTGCCGCGCACCTCGAACCGTCCGGACGGAGGACAAGGATCTCGGCATTCGGTATCGCCTTCCCGATCGACTCGGGTCGCCGGTCGATCTCGGCGGGGTCGAGGTACGTCGAGCGGAAGGCCTCGGTCAGTCCGTACATGAGGAACGGCCTCGCCTCCGGGAACGTCGCGCGCAGCCGGTCGAGCAGCGCGCGCGGCATCCGGCCACCGGTGTTCGCCCAGTACCGCAGCCGGTGCGCGGTCGCCTCGGGCCACGTCGCCTCGACGAGCTGCACCCAGAGCGGCGGCACGCCGGTGATCGCCGTGACGCCGTGGCGCTCGCACACCCTCGGCACCTCGCGCGCGAGCAGGTAGTTCAGCAGGATCACGTGCGCGCCGACCGCGAACGCCGTCGTGACCTGGCTGAGCCCCGCGTCGAAGCTCAGCGGCAGCAGGCTCAGGATGACGTCGTCGGCGGTCTGCTCGAGATAGGCGCTCACGCTCTCGGCTCCGGCGATGAGGTTCCGGTGGCTGAGCACGACGCCCTTCGGGCTGCCCGTGCTCCCCGAGGTGTAGAGGATCGCGGCCGCGTCGAGGTCGATGGCACCCGACCGGGGCGCCTCGGCGCCGGCGCCGCTGCCCCACGCGTGCACTGCGAACCGCGCGCCGACCGGGCCGGAGCCGTCCACGAGCACGACGTCGCGGACCCCCGCGTCGACGACCGCCTCGACGAGCACCGGCAGGCGATGGGCCGACGTCACGAGCAGCCGCGCGCCGCTGTCCCGGAGGATGTGCCGCACCTGTGCAGGCTTCAGCACCGGGTTGATCGGCACGAAGAGGCCGCCGACGACCGAGGCTGCGAAGATCGCCGCGACCGTCTCGATGCGCTTCTCGAGGTAGATGGCGACCCGGTCGCCGCGCCGGACGCCCGCGGCGGCGAGCCCGCAGGCCGCGTCGCGGACGATGCGCCACAGGTCGCCGTAGGTGACCGATGTCTCGCCGAACGTGAGCGCGGGAGCCGACGGGGTGCGCTCGGCCGCCTGCTCGAGCAGGTGATGGAGATTGGTGCGCGCGATGGGCGCGCGGAGGGTCGCCGCACTCATGAGCCGTACACCTCCTGCTCGATGAGCCGCACGACCGCGTCCTTGGTCGGCTCCCAGGAGCGTTCCACGATCGACGCCGCCGCCCGCGCGGCTCGGCCGGCGACGTCCGGCACCGACACCGCGTCGCTCAGCGCGCCGGCGAGGGCGGCCGCCGTCGGCGCCGCCCACCGCACGTGCGGGTTCGGGAGCACGAGATGCGCGAGCGCGAGCTCGTTCACGACCGGGATGTTGCCGGCTGCGAGCATCTCCTCGGCGACGAGCGTGATGTTCGTGAACGACATCGCGAGCCCCGAGATCGTGCGGCCGTAGAGGTCGTTGAGCTCGGGCACGCTCATCCGCCCGTGGAAGGTGACGGGGATGCCGATGCCCCTGGGACGGAGTCCGTAGACGTGGATCTCCTGGTCGGGGTGCATGCGGTGGAACTGGCGGAGCGCGGCGACGGCGAGCTCGTATCCCCGCCGCGGCGCGCCGGGCCGGCAGTAGAAGACGACCCCGCTCCGCGGCACCGGCGGCGACGGCGGCCGGTACGCCGCGGAGTCGCAGCCGAACGGCACGACGTCGCTCTCGATCCCGGTCGCCTCCCGGATCATCCCATCGAGCATCGCACCCAGGGCGATGCGCCGGAACGGCAGCCGATAGGTCATCGCGGCGAGCTCGTACGAGGCGCCGTGCCCGTAGAAGTACGGCTCGAAGTCCTGGATGAAGTACAGGCGCCGCATCGGCTGGCGCGCGTACCGCACGATGACGTGCGCCGTCTCGAACGACGTGGCCACGACGGCGTCGACGTCGTCGATGCCGGCGCGGGCGTCGCGCACGTCGACGCCCGCGGCCGGCCAGTGGCGGCGGATGCGGTCGCCGAGCTCGTCGACGTCGACACCGTACTTGTCGTAGACGAACGCGGTCAGCCGATGCCCCCGCGCCCGGAGGGCCTCGACCATGCGGAAGACGGTCGTGTGCCCGCCTGATCCGGCGCCCGGCGGGGTCATGACCCAGCCGATCCGCGCCGCTCGGCCGCGCGCGAGAGGCTCGGTCGGCTCGGGGAGCCGGGCGGGCACGTCGAGCAGGATGTCGTCGTAGTCGAGGTTGAAGCTCATCGCGGCGGCGTCCGTCGCCTCGTAGGCGCGCATCGCGAGCCGCTGAGCGATGCCCGCCGGACCGACCGCGAGCGCACGGCGGACCTTCACCTCGAGCGGCGAGCGCGGACGCGCTCTTCCCGCGCCCGACGGACGCGCTCCCCGTGCCGCGATCTCAGACACCCGACACCATCCATCGTGCGTAGTAGGCCTCGTGGCGCAGCCGCCGCGCGAGCCGCCGCAGCGGCGCACCCGCGGTCACGAGCGCGCGCGCCGGGCGGCGCAGCCTCCGCGCAGCGCGCGACGACGCGACCGTCGGATGCACGGCGAGCGCGAACTCGGTGAGGGGCGCGTGCACGCTCGCCGCGCGGCCGCGGTCGGCTGCGGCGGACGCGAAGCGCAGAGCGTCGTGGGCGAGCGCTCGGCGCGCGAGCTCCTGGAGCCTCGCGCGGAGCGCGGGATCCGCGACGTGGCGCAACGCGGCGTCGAAGGCGTCGCGCCGCGCCCCGAGGTCGACGAGCAGCCCCGATCCGTGGGTCTCGCTCATGCTCGAGGGGTGCTCGCGGTGCAGCGCCTGATCGGCGCCGCCCACGTAGCCGATGTCGGCGACCGCCGCGATGCGCAGCGAGAGCTCGAAGTCCGGCGCGTACGGGATCGCCGGGTCCATCGGGCCCAGCTCGGCGAGCAGCGAGGAGCGGAGCACCATCTCGGGGTTCGTGATCGCGCTCACCCCGAGCCTGCACCGCTCCTCGAGCCAGTCGTCGCCGCGCCATCGGGTCCACGTGATCGTCCCGGCGCGGGCGGGCGGCGGATCGGCCGAGGCGAAGTGTCGGGGATGGCCGTACGCGAGGCCCACCGACGGGTGCGCCTCGAGCAGCGCCGCGGCGCGCGCGAGCGCGTTCGGCGCGAGGAGGTCGTCGGCGTCGAGCTTGACGACGTAGGCGCCGGTCGACTCGCTCCAGCCCCGGTTGAACGAGACGACGTGCCCGACGTTCGTCGGGTTCCGGATGAGCCGGACCTCGGGATGGCGGCGGCTCAGGGCGGCGGCCACGTCGGCGCTGTCGTCGGTCGACCGGTCGTCGACGACGATGACCTCGACGCGCACGCCCTCCTGCTGGAGCGCCGACTCGACGGCCGCGGGGAGGTATCGCGCGTAGTCGTAGCACGGGACGACGACCGAGACGAGGACGTCTCCCGCCGGCGCGAGGGCCGACGCCGGCGTCGTCGTCGCGCGGAGCGCGCCCGGCCAGCGCCTCGCGACGAGCGGCAGCACGCGCCCGCCGACCGCGTGCCGCTCCTGGAGCGCTCGCACCCGCTCCTGCATCGTCATCGGTCGGCCCTCCGCTCCTGCCCGCGCCGCACGGCAGCCCGCCGGAGGATGCCGGCGGCGTCACGCACGACGTCGCGCGCGCCCACCGCAGTCACGGCCGCGTGGCCGACCAGGACCGCCGCGCCGATCGCGAGGAGGGCGAGGATGGTTGGAGCGCCTGCCGCGAGCACCCCGGCGCCCCAGCCGGCGGCCCCGCTGACCGCGACGACCGCGACGAGGTAGGTGCAGGGGCCCGCGACGACGCCCACGCTCGTCTCGAGCGCGCGCGCGACGAGGAACCAGCGGACGACGGTCGCGAGGACTGCGACGCCGAGGAAGCCCCACGCGATCGCGACGAGGCCCCACTGCGCGGCGACGATCGTGGTCGCGAGCGTGAGCGCATCGATCACGACGGCGTACACGAGCCACGTCCCGGGCCGCCCGAGCCCGTAGAACAGGCCGTGATCCAGCCATGCTCCGAGGGCGAGGACGCTCGCGACCGCGAGCACCTGCGCGGGCGCGACGCTCGCGGTCCACTGGTCGCCGAAGAGCAGGGGGACGAGCTGCGGTGCGCCGACGGCGATGACGACCATCGGCAGCGAGAGGGCGGCGTAGGTGAGCCGGAGCGCCCGGAGGTAGGCGCTGCGCAGGCGCGCCGAGGAGTCGCGGATCTTGGCGAAGGCGACGTTCGTCACCGGCACGATGGCGCTTCCCGTGAGCTCCTGCACGATCTGGACGAGCCGCTGCGCGATGGTCATCGAGCCGAGCGCCGCGACGCCGAGCGTGCGGGAGATCACGGCTGCCTCCCCCGACGCGCGCAGCATCGCCACGAGCTCGACGCTCAGCACCTGCGAGCCGAAGCCGGCCATGCGGCGGAACTCCTCCCGCGAGAAGGCGAGCGTCGGTCGCCACTTCGCCGCGTGCCACGCGAGGGCCGTGGTGACGGCGCACGCGACGAGCGACTGCGCGACGAGCGCGGCGACGCCCAGCCCCGCGAGGGCCATCGCCACCGCGACGACCTGCGCGACGACCGCGCCGATCGCGCCCTGCGCCGCGATCGCGCGGAAGCGCATCGCGCGGCGCAGCATCGCGGACGGCACCGAGCCGACGGCCGTGAGCACCACCCACGCCGAGAGCACCTGCAGCACCGGCACGACGCGATCGTCGGAGAACGCGAGGCCGAACAGCGGCGCCGTCGCGACGAGCACCCCGCTCAGCACGGCACCCGCGGTGAGCGAGAACCAGAAGGCCGTGCTGAGCATCCGCTGGTCCGCCTCCTGCACCTGCACGATGTAGGCCGCGAAGCCGAGGTCGGCGAGCAGGTAGAAGAAGGGCAGCACGACGCCCGCCGCGGCGACGGTACCGAAGTCCTCGGGCGCGAGCAGGCGCGCGAGCAGGACGATGGTGGCGAACCCGAAGATGCGGATGACCCACTTCTGCAGCGTCATCCAGACGATCCCGGACGCGGCGCGGCCCCCGATCGCCGGTGGCTGGAGCGTGCCCGCGATGGGCGCGTCGGGCAGCCCTGCATCCTCGACGACTGCCTCCGGCCTCGGCGCCTCCGGCACGAGCCTACGCATGCCGGGGAACGTGCGGCCCTCGTGCGCCGGCCGGACCCTCCCCCGCGTCACCGTTCCACCGCCAGATCGCCGACGCGCACCGGGACTCGGGCGCGATCGTCGCGGGCCGGCCGTCGCTCCCAGACGGCTGCCTCCGCCGCGGGCAGGACAGCGCGAAGCCGCGTGGCCAGCGCCTCGGATGCCGGGCTCCAGTCGTCGCGGGCGCGCAGCCGTCGCTCCGCGTCCGTCTCCGGGGCTCCGCCCGGCACGACGACGACGATGCGCGTGCTCGCGAGGTCGGCGAGCTCGAGGTGCCCCATGCCCGCGCGCGTCGTCACCACCATCGACGTGCCCCACGAGGGCACGCTCCGCAGGACGGCACGCTCGACGCCTGACCGATGACCCCATGGCACGAATCCATCCCGCGCGGGGCCGCTCACCGCGCGGCCGAGCCGCACGATCTCGAGCGGCCAGGGATCGCGGGAGCCGAGCGCCTCGATGCGCCGTGCGATGCCGTCGTCGACCATCAGGAGGAGGACGGCGTCGATGGGACGCCCCTCGAGCACCTGGAAGAGCGACGCGCGGTCGGGCGGCGCGTCGCGCCCCAGCAGCGCGGCAGCCTCGCGCGTCGCGCGGCGGCGGGCGCGCGCGAGCAGGTGGCGGGCGGCAGCCGCGGCGCCGCGGCCGCGCGAGGCGGACGTGCGCCCTGCGCGCGCCCCGACGGACTGCGCGGTCGCACGCGTCGGGTCGGGCATCGCCGCGACCCGGGCGGCGGTCTCGTCGCGGCCGCACGCGGCGAGGTCATCGACGAGCGCCCGCTGCCACTCGTCCCACGGCTCGGCCCCGAAGCCCGAGTGCACCGAGCGGTGCCGCGGGCGATCTGCGGGCTCGGGTGCCGTGCCTCCGAGCGCACGGATCACCGCGCGCATGCGATCGAGCTCGGGATGGCGCACGCCGGGGTGCGCTGCCGCGTGCTCGACGGCAGCGCGGAGGTCGGCCCCGCAGAGCGCGACGCGGCTCTGCCATGCCTGCTCGACGGGATCGGGGTGGGATGCCCCGTGGGTCCGCACGACGATCGCCGCGGAGTGCTCGAGGAGCGCAGAGGCCAAGGGCGGCCGGCCGAGCCGCACCGCACTGCGTGCGAGGCCGAGCGCTGCTTCGGGCTCGAAGTGCAGGTTGAGGACCTGCGCGAAGCGGTCGGCGGCCCTCGCGGGCAGGCCCGCTTCGAGGAGCGCGTCGCCCGAGCGCAGGAGCCGTCGGTCGACGCCGGGACGCGCGACGGCGCTCACCGGGCGGGCACCGCTGAGCGGATCGTGCGCGAGGCTGCCGAAGAGGTCGGGCTGCACGATGCGTGCACCCGGGGCACCACGGTGCAGCTCATACCACTGGCGGATCTGGTCGCGGTGCTCGATCGAGTGCCGCTCATGGGCGAGCCTCGTGCCTGCTGCCGCGATCTCAGCCAGCTCGTCGGGGTGCTCGAGGAGGTAGGCGACCTTGTCGGCGGCATCCGACGCGTCGGCGAACACGCAGCTGACCATGTCGACGAAGCCCGCCGCTTCGACGACGGGCGTGCGCTCGGTCAGCAGCAGCGCGCCCGACGCGGGGATCTCGAGGTGCTTGCGCACGAGCTCCTCCGCGATCGTGCCGCACGTCGGCACGATGAGCGCGGCGCTCAGCGTGCGCGCGTAGGCCTCGCCTGCGGGCATCGCGGCGGCAGCCTCGCGGTCGAACCAGCCGCTGTGCTGCATCGTCGTGACCGGGAACCGCTCGCGCAGCGCCCCGTCGACGCGCACGCGCCAGGGGTAGTTCGTCTCGCGGCTGCCGCTCAGCAGGATCGACCGGCTCTTCCCACCCGGATAGGGGTGGAAGATCCGCCGGTCGGCGAAGTTGGGCCAGACGAAGGTGCGGTCGGCGATATCGGGGGTGTAGCCGGAGGCTGACGTCGCGATCGTGAAGAACGTCTCGACGCCCCAGTCGTCCATGTCGGCGAGGAAGACCGACCGGGTCGGGCAGTACCCGTCGGCGTTCAGCAGGCCGAGCTTCGGGATCCCGGGATGGCGGTGCGTGTTGGCGATCGCCCGACCCCTTCGCGCGTACACCCCTGACTCGAAGAGCGCGAGATCCGGCTGCAGGCGGTCGACGACCTCGTCGTAGTCGGCGTCGCGGTCGATGACGTGCACGTCGAACCACTGCTCCAGGCAGCGCACGTGATCGCGCAGGTGCCCGGCGATGAAGTCCGGGAGCGTCGGGTCGGCGAAGCGGAAGAAGACCAGGCGCGGCTTCGGGCCGGCCCAGTCGCGCGGCGCTCGGCCGGCCGGCGCGTCGATGGTCGGCATCTCAGGACCTCGCGCTCGCGCCGACCGATGCGCCCTGCAGCGCGCGGGCCACGCGGCCCTGCTGCTGCTCGGTGAGGTGCGGGAACATCGGCAGCGACAGGATGCGGTCGGCCGCGGCCTCGGCGACCGGGAGCTGCCCGCGCCGGTACCCGAGCCACGCGTAGGCCTCGGTGAGGTGCACGGGGGTCGGGTAGTGGATGCCGACGCCGATCCCGGCCTCGGTGAGCTCCGCGAGCACCCGGTCGCGGTCGTCGACGCGCACGACGTAGAGGTGCCAGACGTCGTCGTTGCCCGTCCGGACGGCTGGGAGCCGCACGGCGTCGACGTCGCCGAGCAGCGCGGCGTAGCGCCCCGCGGCGGTGCGCCGCATCGCGTTCCAGCGGTCGAGCCGGCGCAGCTTCGCCCGCAGCACCGCCGCCTGCACCGCGTCGAGGCGCGCGTTCATGCCGACGCGGTCGTGCACGTACTTGACGCTGCTGCCGTGGCCGCCGAGGCTCCGCACGGTGCGGGCGATCTCGGGGTCGTCGGTCATGACCGCGCCCGCGTCGCCCGCGGCCCCGAGGTTCTTGCCCGGGTAGAAGCTCGTCGCGGCGACCCGCCCGAGCGTCCCCGCGCGGCCTGCCGGGCCCGCTGCGCCCTGCGCCTGCGCCGCATCCTCGACCACGGGGATGCCGTGGCGCGCGGCGATCGGCGCGATCCGCTCCATCGGCGCCGTCTGGCCGAAGAGGTCGACGGGCACGATCGCCGCCGTGCGCGGCGTGATCGCGGCCTCGACCGCCTCGGGGTCGATGAGCAGGCACGCGTCGTCGACGTCGACGAGCACGGGGACGGCGCCGATGCGCGAAGCAGCCTCTGCCGTCGCGATGAACGTGTTCGCCGGCATGATGACCTCGTCGCGGGGGCCGACCCCGACCGCCCGCATCGCGAGCTCAAGGGCGTCGGTGCCGTTCGAGACTCCCACGACGTGGCCGACGCCGAAGTAGTCGCCGAGCTCGCGCTCGAAGGCGTCGACCTCGGGGCCGCCGATGAAGCCCCCGGTCTCGAGGAGGCGCCGCCAGACGGGCAGCACCTCGCTCGCGATCTCGGCCTGCTGGGCGGCGAGATCGACGAACGGCACCGCGGCGGTCATGCCCGCACCTCGAGCGCCCTGGCGGGCACGCCGACCCACGTCTCCCCCGCGGGCACGTCGCGCAGCACCGCCGCGGCCATGCCGATGGTCGCCTCGGTGCCGATCCGCACGCCTTGGCGCACCGACGAGAGCATGCCGAGGTAGGCGGCCTCGCCGACCGCGACGCCGCCGCCGAGCGCCACGCCCGCCGCGAGCGTCGCGAAGTCCTCGAGCACGCCGTCGTGCGTGACGGTGCAGCCCGGCATGACCACGACGTGGTCGCCGATGCTGGCATCCGCGGTCACGACCACCCCGTCGAGCAGGATGCTGCCGGCTCCGACGACGCTCGTCGTCCCGATCCGCGCGGAGCCGGCGACGTAGGTCGCGAAGCGTCCACGAGCGACGCCGAGCGCGGCGAGGCGGCCGACGACGTCGCGCCGCGACCTGCTGGCGCCGATGCACACGAGCAGCCGCTCCGAGCGCCCGCGGGCGGCCTCGATGCCGCCGAGGACGGGCACGCCCCCGACCGTCGTCCCGTGGAGCGCCACGTCGTCGTCGAGGATGCCCGCGGCCCGCTCGAGGCCGCTCGCGAGCACCTCGCGCGCGAGCCCGCTCGCGCCGATGAGCAGCACCGCCTCGCTCATCCCGCACCTCCCGGCGAGCGCAGCACGTCGATCACGCGCTGCTGCTCGGCCTCGGTGAGCTGGTGGTAGACGGGCAGGATGAGCGTGCGGTCGTGCAGGCGATCGGTCTCGGGCAGCCCCGCCGCCGGCGTGCGGGAGCGGTACGGCGGCTGGCGGTGGGCGGCCATGATGCCGCGCCGGGCCGAGATGTCGGCGCTCGCGAGCGCGACGAGCAGCCCGTCGCGGTCGGTCGGGTAGCCGTCGCCCACCTCGATCCAGAAGGACTGGAAGTTGCTCGTCCCGTGCTCGGGATCGGCGACGGCCCGCAGCCCCGGGATGCCGGCGATCTCGGCCTGGTAGCGCTCGGCGATCGCACGGCGCCGTGCGACGATCTCGGGCAGCCGGGCGAGCTGCACGAGCCCGACGGCCGCCTGCAGGTCGGTCATGCGGAAGTTGAAGCCGATCTCGGTGTACTGCTCGGCAGGCGCGAGGACGGATGCGTGGCGGTCGGCGGCCGAGACCGACATCGCGTGCTCCCGCAGCCGCCGGGCGCGCGCCGCCCAGTCCTCGCGCCGGGTCGTGAGCATGCCGCCCTCCCCCGTCGTGAGCAGCTTGCGGGGGTGGAACGACCAGGCGGTCAGCTCTGCCCCTGCGCCGACCGGCCGGCCCCGGTACGTCGATCCCGCGCCGCACGCGGCATCCTCGACGACCACGATGCCGAGCGGGTCGGTGACGGCGCGGATTCCGTCGAGGTCGACGGGCACGCCGCCCTGGTCGACCGCGATGACGGCGCGCGTCGCGGGCGTGAGCGCCTGCTCGACCGTGTGCGCGGTGACGTTGCCCGTCTCGGCATCGACGTCGGCGAAGACCGGCTCGGCGCCGACGTAGCGCACCGCGTTCGTCGTCGCGATGAACGACAGCGACGGCACGACGACGTCGTCGCCCTCGCCGATGCCCGCGACGGTGAGCGCGAGGTGGAGGGCGGTCGTGCAGCTGCTCGTCGCGACGGCGAACGGCGCGAGCATCGCTGCCGCGAAGCGCTCCTCGAACCGCGCGACCCTCGGGCCCTGCGCGACCCATCCGCTCGCGATGACCTCGGCGAGCGCATCGGCCTCCTCCTGCCCGAGCCACGGCAGCATGACGTTGATCCGATCGCTCACGCCGCCACCTCCCGGCGGGCGGCGGCGATCTCGTCCCGCAGCGGCCGCCACCACTCGACGAGGCGCCGCAGCCCCTCCTCGAGGCCGATCGACGCCTCGAACCCGAGGTCGCGCCGCGCGGCGGTCGTGTCGCCGAGCCGCCGCTGCACGCCGTTGACGGCGCGCTCGGGCCCGTGCTCGACGGCGAGGTCGGATCCCATGACCCGCAGGAGCGCCTGCGCGAGCTCGAGCAGGCTCGTCTCCTGGCCGCTCGCGACGTTGTAGTCGCCGTCGGCGACATCGCTCGCAGCCGCGAGCACGTTGGCGCGCGCCACATCGGGCACGCACACGAAGTCCATCGTCTGGGTGCCGTCGCCGAAGATGAGCGGCGGCTTGCCGTCGTCGATCCGCTCCATCCACCGCACGAGCACCTCGGTGTAGAGGCCGTGCACGTCCATGCGCGGCCCGTAGACGTTGAAGTAGCGGAGGATGACGTAGTCGAGGCCCTGCATCGCGCGGAAGCTGCGGATGAGTCCCTCGTTGAACGACTTGGCCGCCCCGTAGAGCGTGTCGTTGTTGTGGTGGTGGTGCCGCTCGGGCGTCGGGAAGGCCTCGGCGAGGCCGAACACCGACGCGCTCGAAGCGGCGATGAGCTTGCCGACCCGATGCCGCGCGGCGGACTCGACGACGTTGAAGGTGCCGTCGACCAGCACCTCGAGGGCGAGCCGCGGCTCCTCGGCGCACTGCGTGATGCGGATCGCGGCCTGGTGCAGCACGAGGTCCTTGCCCGCGGTGAGGTCGTCGACGAGGCCGGGGTCGCGGATGTCGCCCTCGACGAGGCGCACGCGGCCCGTCGCGAGGGCGTCGTCGAGGTTGGCGCGGCGGCCCCGCACGAGGCTGTCGAGCACGTCGATGCGAGCGACGCCGGCGTCGAGCAGCTGGTCGACGACGGTCGAGCCGACGGTGCCGGCGCCGCCGGTGACGAGCGCGGTCGCGCCCTCGAGCCGGGTCATCGGGCCGCCCCCTCCTCGAGCGCGCGCTCGCGCGCAGGCTGCGGCGCGCCGGCTGCCGCGAGGCTCGCCGTGGCCGCTTCGAGCACCGAGAGGACGCGGAGGCCGGCCTCTCCGTCCGTGCGCGGGGCGCGGTGCTCCCCGATGGCCGCCGCGAGCTCCGTCACGACGCCCGCGAGCGCCTCGTGCTCCGGGAGCGCCGGCGCCCACGTGTCCCCGAGCCGGTACGAGACCCTCGCGGCGCGCGGGTCGGGCGCGGTGCCGCGCGAGACGGAGGCGATGTCGACGCCGCGGTCGTAGACGCTCACCCGCTGCTGCGGGTTGAGGTCGTCCCACACGAGCGTGCGCTCCGTGCCGCCGATCACCATCTGCCGGATCTTCGTCGGGCTGAGCCAGTTGACGTGGATGTGCGCCATCGCGCCGCAGCCGAGCGGCATCGCGAGGTAGCCCACGCACGACTTGCCGGTGCCGAGCGGATCGGAGCCGTGCGCCGAGACCGAGACGACGTCGAGCCCGCCGGGGAGCACGAAGTCCATGATCGAGAGGTCGTGGGGCGCGAGGTCCCAGAAGACGTCGACGTCGGGCTGCACGAGGCCGAGGTTGATGCGCACGCTGTCGACGAAGAGGATGTCGCCGAGCACGCCCTGCTCGATGAGCTCCCGGATCTTCAGGACCGCGGGGGTGTAGCAGTACGTGTGGTCGGCCATGAGCACGAGGCCCCGGCTCCGCGCGGCCTCCACCATCTCGAGCCCGCGGGCGCGGGTGTCGGCGAGCGGCTTCTCCACCATGACGTGCTTGCCGGCCTCGAGCGCCGCGAGCGCGATCGCGTGGTGCGTGCGCGCCGGGGTCGCGATCGCGACGGCGTCGATCGTCGGGTCCGCGAGCACCGCCGCGAGGTCGGAGTCCACGGGCGCGCCGCCGACGCGATCGGCGACCCGCTGCGCGCGCTCGAGATCGAGGTCGCAGATCGAGGCGAGCTCCCACGCCGCGCTCGCGCGGAAGTTGCGGGCGAGGTTCGGCCCCCAGTACCCGGCACCGATGACGGCGACCCGCAGCGGGGCAGGGGGCACCGCTCGGTCCCGCGCCGACCCGCCGTCGGCGATGCGGCCCTCCATCATGTCCCGCCAGCTTCCCGAAGGCGTCACGGGCGCCGCACCCGCGGATTCGCTCCGCGGAGGACGACGGTGCTGCGCACATCCCCTGGGGTCGGGCATCCTCGCCTTCGGAGGGAATGTAACGCCGTCCGGAAGCCGTGTGAGCGTGCTGCGCTGCACCTGGCAGGATCCTGAGCAACGCCGTCAGTCGGCGCTGATCGAGCAAGGAGGTTTCGATGTCCGACCAACCCGTGGTCCAAGCATCCGCCGATGTCGCCGACGACGCGCAGCTGGGTGCGCGAACGCGCGTGTGGCACCTCGCGCAGGTGCGCGAGGGCGCCCGGCTCGGCGCCGACTGCACCATCGGGCGCGGCGCGTACGTCGGGCCGGGCGTCGTGATCGGCAGCGCGTGCAAGCTGCAGAACTACGCGCTCGTCTATGAGCCTGCGCGGCTCGGCGACGGCGTCTTCATCGGCCCGGGCGCCGTCCTCACGAACGACGAGTTCCCGCGCGCCGCCACGCCCGGTCTGCGCGTCAAGGGCGCCGAGGACTGGACGGCGGTGGGCGTGACGATCGGCGACGGCGCCTCGATCGGCGCCCGCGCGGTCTGCGTGGCGCCCGTCGCGATCGGCCGGTGGGCGCTCGTCGCGGCCGGCGCGGTCGTGACGAAGGACGTGCCCGACCACGCGCTCGTCGTCGGCGTGCCCGCGCGGCGCATCGGCTGGGTCGGGCGCGCCGGCGTGCCCCTCACCCGGGACGGCGACGGATGGGTGTGCCCGGCCTCGGGCGAGCGCTACCGCGAGGAGGACGACGCGCTCGAGCTCATCGGCTGATCGGGGCGCGCGTCACTCGCGTGACGCGAGGAAGCTGTAGACCTCGGTCTCGTCGACGCCGGGGAACGCGCCCGGCGGGAGCGCTGCGAGCAGGTGGGAGTGCGCCCGCGCGCTCGGCCACGCCTGCCCCGCCCACTCGGAGGCGAGGCCGGCCGGCGGGATCCGGCAGCACGTGGGATCCGGGCAGCGCGACACGGAGCGCTCCTTCGTCCCGCGGCCCCGGAACCAGCGCGCGTGCGAGAACGGCACGCCGATGGAGAGCGAGAACTCCCCCGTGGCGCTGCGCTCGGTCATCGCCGTGCACCAGAAGGTGCCCGCCGGGGTCTCGGTGTACTGCTCGAAGGCGTTGACCTTGTCGGCGACGTCGAAGACCTCGCGGCTCGTCCAGTGCTTGCAGACCGGCTGGCCCTCGATCGCGCCGGTGTGGTCGGCGGGGAAGGTCACGCCGTCGTTCTCGTAGGCCTTGTAGATGATCCCCGACTCGTGCACCTTCTGGAAGTGCAGCGGGATGCCGAGGTGCACGGTCGCGAGGTTCGTCAGCCGGTGCGCCGCGGCCTCGTACGAGACCGCGAACGCATCGCGCAGGTCCTCGACCGCGAGCTGCCGCTCGCGCTTGGCCGCATCGAGGAACTCGACCGCGGTGCGCTCGGGCATGAGGAGGGCCGCTGCGAAGTAGTTCGTCTCGATGCGCTGCCGCAGGAACGCGCCGTAGTCGGCCGGCACCGAATGGCCGAGCACGTGGTGGCCGAGCGCCTGCAGCAGCACCGAGCGGGGGTCGTGGCCCGTGCGGCTCGAGCGCGAGAGGTAGATGCGCTTGCGCTTGTAGTCCATGACCGACCGCGTCGAGTGCGGCAGGTCGCCCACGTGGTGCACCGAGAAGCCGAGCCGCTCGGTGATGGCGGCGATGAGGTGCTGCGACAGGGGCCCCGCGTGGTATCCGACCTTCGCGAGCATCGCCGCCGCCTCGGCCTCGATCTCGGGGAAGTGGTTGTCGCGCGCGCGCATCTCGGCGCGCAGCTGCGTGTTGGCCCGGCGGGCCTCCTCGGGCGTCGCGACGCGCTCCTCCGCGACGCGGTCGAGCTCGTCGACGAGGGCGAGCATCGTCTCGAGCACGTCGTCGGGCGTGCGCGGCCCGATCCGCATCGTCGGCAGGCGCTTCTGCTGCCACGTCGACGACTGCATCGCGCGCTCGAGCCGCAGCTCCATCGCGGCCCTGCGCGATGGCGGCGCGGTGCCCGTGAGCTGCTCGAGGCTCACGCCGTAGAGCGCCGAGAGCTGCTGCAGCTGCGAGAAGCGCGCCTCGCGCTTGCCGTTCTCGAAGCCCGAGAGCTGCGACGGGGCGAGGCCGATCGCCTCGTGCACGGCGTCGAGGGTGAGGCCCGCCTGCTTGCGCGCGTGCCGCAGCGCCTTGCCGAGCTGCAGCGCGTCGACCGGCGCGGGCTCGGGCGCCGACCGCGCGGGGCGGTCCCACGGGGCGGATGCGCTGCCGGCGGCGGGGGCGGGACGCGTCGTCATGGGAGCACCATACGGCAGTTCTGCGCAGGTTGGCAGAACTGCAGAACTTCACCGGTGAATCCGCCTGACTCGGCGCACTTCTGCACGCAGAGTGGTGGACACGACCCCCGCCGAGGACGGCGACGAACGAGGAGGACACCATGACCGAGCAGCACGACGCGACGCAGCAGGACCTGCAGGGTGCGCTGGCGACCGAGGCAGCCGAGCTGGAGCTCGAGTGGGCGGCTGACGCCCGCTGGACGGGCGTGAAGCGCGACTACTCCGCCGCCGATGTCGTCCGCCTCCGCGGCTCGGTCGTCGAGGAGCACACCCTCGCGCGCCGTGGGGCCGAGCGGCTCTTCGAGCGCCTGCACGCCGACGAGACGCCGGTGCGCGCCCTCGGCGCGCTCACGGGCAACCAGGCCGTGCAGCAGGTGCGCGCGGGCCTCGAGGCGATCTACCTCTCGGGCTGGCAGGTCGCGGCCGACGCGAACCTGTCGGGCCAGACCTACCCCGACCAGTCGCTCTACCCGGCCAACTCGGTGCCGGCGGTCGTGCGCCGCATCAACAACGCCCTCATGCGCGCCGACCAGATCGAGCGGAGCGAGGGCAAGCAGACCGTCGCCGACTGGATCGCCCCGATCGTCGCCGACGCCGAGGCCGGCTTCGGCGGCCCGCTCAACGCCTTCGAGCTCATGCGCGGCATGATCACCGCGGGCGCGGCGGGCGTGCACTGGGAGGACCAGCTCGCGAGCGAGAAGAAGTGCGGCCACCTCGGCGGCAAGGTGCTCATCCCCACGCAGCAGCACGTGCGCACGCTCAACGCCGCGCGCCTCGCGGCCGACGTCGAGAACGTGCCGAGCGTCATCATCGCCCGCACCGACGCCGAGGCGGCGACGCTGCTCACGAGCGACGTCGACGAGCGCGACCAGCCGTTCCTGACCGGCGGCCGCACGAGCGAGGGCTTCTACGAGGTGCGCAACGGCATCGAGCCCTGCATCGCCCGAGGCCGCGCCTACGCCGAGTACGCCGACCTGCTCTGGATGGAGACCGGCAAGCCCGACCTCGAGGTCGCCCGCGCCTTCGCCGAGGGCATCAAGAGCGAGTTCCCCGACCAGCTGCTCGCCTACAACTGCTCGCCGTCGTTCAACTGGAAGAAGCACCTCGACGACGCCGACATCGCGAAGTTCCAGCGCGAGCTGGGCGCGATGGGCTTCCGCTTCCAGTTCATCACGCTCGCCGGCTTCCACGCGCTCAACCACTCGATGTTCGACCTCGCCAAGGGCTACGCCGAGCAGCACATGACCGCGTACGTCGACCTGCAGGAGCGCGAGTTCGCCGCCGAGGCGAGCGGCTACACCGCGACGAAGCACCAGCGCGAGGTCGGCACCGGCTGGTTCGACCTGGTCGCGACCGCCCTCAACCCGAACTCGGGCACCCTCGCCCTCGCCGGCTCGACCGAGTCCGAGCAGTTCCACTGATCCGCCGCTGATCCGCACCGCACCGAAGGAGGAAGACGATCATGCACGACCGCATCCGCATCACCGCACACGCCGAGGGCCAGGAGCGCGTCCTCACCGACGACGCCCTCCGGTTCGTGCTCGAGCTGCACGACGCGTTCGAGTGCACGCGCCAGCAGCTGCTGCAGGAGCGCCGCAAGCGCCGTGCGGCCTTCGCCGACGGCGACTCGCCCCGCTTCCTCGAGGCGACCCGGCGCATCCGCGAGGACGCGAGCTGGCGGGTCGCCCCGCCGGCGCCCGGCCTCGAGGACCGGCGGGTCGAGATCACCGGCCCGATCGAGCGGAAGATGACGATCAACGCGCTCAACTCGGGCGCGAAGGTGTGGCTCGCCGACTGCGAGGACGCCTCGAGCCCGCTGTGGCGCAACGTCATCGCGAGCCAGGTCAACCTCCAGGATGCGATCCGCGAGCGCATCGAGTACACGAGCCCCGAGGGCAAGGAGTACCGGGTCACGGCGACCGAGACGCCGACGATCGTCGTGCGGCCCCGCGGCTGGCACCTCGACGAGCACCGCATCCTCATCGACGGCAAGCCGGTCTCGGGCGCGCTCGTCGACTTCGGGCTGCACATGTTCCACAACGCCGAGGAGCTCCTCGCCCGCGGCTCGGGCCCCTACTTCTACCTGCCGAAGCTCGAGGGCCACCTCGAGGCGCGGCTGTGGAACGACGTGTTCCGGATGGCGCAGCAGCTGCTCGTCATCCCGCAGGGCACGATCCGCGCCACGGTGCTCATCGAGACGATCACCGCCGCGTTCGAGATGGAGGAGATCCTCTACGAGCTGCGCGAGCACTCGGCGGGGCTCAACGCCGGCCGCTGGGACTACCTGTTCTCGATGATCAAGGCGTTCCGCCTCCGCGGCCCGGAGTTCGTGCTGCCGGACCGCTCGCAGCTGACGATGACGGCGCCGTTCATGCGCGCCTACACCGAGCAGCTCGTGCGGGCGTGCCACCGCCGCGGGGCGCACGCGATCGGCGGGATGGCGGCGTTCGTGCCGAGCGCGAAGGACCCGGAGGCGACCGAGCGGGCGCTCACAGCGGTCGCGAGCGACAAGTCGCGCGAGGCCGGCGACGGCTTCGACGGCTCGTGGGTCGCCCACCCGGGGCTCGTGGCGACGTGCCGCGAGGCGTTCGACGCGGTGCTCGGCGAGCGGCCGAACCAGATCGAGCGCACCCGCGAGGACGTGCCGGTCGACGGGGACGCACTCATCGACCTCTCCACCACGGAGGGCGAGATCACCGACGAGGGGCTGCGCTCCAACATCGAGGTCGGCATCCGCTACATGGAGGCGTGGCTGCGCGGCCACGGCGCCGTCGCGATCCACTCCCTGATGGAGGACGCGGCGACCGCCGAGATCTCGCGCTCGCAGGTGTGGCAGTGGATCCACAACGAGTCGGTCACGAGCGACGGCCGCACGGTGACGCGCGAGCGCTGCTTGGGCGTCGTCGACGAGCTCGACCGCTCGTTCGAGCGCGCGGAGGGCAACCGCTTCCGCGAGGCGATCGCGCTCTTCCGCGAGATCGCGCTCGAGGAGACCTACCCGGCGTTCCTGACGCTCGCGGGCACCGAGCGCTACCTCGCCGAGGGTGTCGAGCGGGCCACGACCGGCCCGATCCCGGTCGCGGATGCGTCGGCGGCCGCCGACGAGGAGGGCGCGGCCGAGCCGGAGGGCGCGGCCGACGAAGCGGCGGAGGCGCGCGCCGCAGCCTGAGCCGGCGAGCCCGGGAGCGCACGAAGGCGGGACCCATGCGGGTCCCGCCTTCGTCGTGGGATCAGGGGATCAGGCGATCAGCTGTGCTGGTCGCGCGCGGCGCGCAGGCTCGCGAGCAGGCGCTCGCGCAGCTCCTCCGGCGCGCGGTCCTTGCACGCGCCCTGGAGCGCCGCGGTGAGCATCTCGCCCACGTGGTGCTCGGCCGAGCACTCCTCGCAGGTCGCGAGGTGGGCGCGCACGTCGGCGGCGTCCTCGGCGCGCAGCTCGTTGTGGAGGTACTCCTCCAGGGCTGCCCTCGCCTCGGTGCAGCTCTTCTTGGCTTCAACCGTGCTCACGGCTTCTTCTCCTTCGTGGTGCTCTCCGGCACGTCGATGCCCTGCTCGCGCGCGTAGTCGGCCAGCAGCCCGCGCAGCAGCTTCCGGCCGCGATGCAGGCGGCTCATGACGGTGCCGACGGGGGTCTCCATGACCTCGGCGGTCTCGGCGTAGCTGAGGCCCTCGACGTCGACCCAGTAGACCGCCATGCGGAAGTCCACGGGCACCTGCTGCAGCGCATCCTTCACGATCCCGGACGGCATCCGGTGGATCGCCTCCGCCTCGGCGCTGCGCGTCGTCGTGGAGGAGACCGACTCGGCGTCGCCGATCTGCCACTCCTCCATGTCGTCGAGCGCCGCCTCGTACGGGCGTCGCTGCTGCTTGCGATAGGTGTTGATGTAGGTGTTGGTCTGGATGCGGTAGAGCCAGGCGCGCAGGTTGGTGCCGGGCTTGAACGAGCCGTAGGCCGCGTAGGCCTTCAGCAGCGTCTCCTGCACGAGGTCGGCAGCATCGGCGGGGTTGCGGGTCATGCGCATCGCCGCCGCGTAGAGCTGGTCTGCGTACTGCATCGCCTGCTCGGCGAAGTCGTCGCGGCGCGCGGCGCCCGTCTCGTCGGCCTGGGCCTCGTCACTGGTCATCGCGGCAGAGTCTAGTGTCGCGGCGCGCGCGTCGATCGTCGCAGTGGCCACCGGCACCTCCTCCTCCTCGCATCCCGACCGATAGATTGCAACCGATGAGCCACGCCGATCATTCCCGCCCCTGGACCGCACCCACCGCATCCGCCCGCCTCGACGCGCGCGTGCAGCTGCCGGGGTCGAAGAGCCTGACGAACCGGGCGCTGCTGCTCGCGGCGCTCGCCGACGGGCCGTCGACGCTGCACCGGCCGCTGCGCAGCCGCGACGCGACGATCATGGTCGAGGGGCTGCGCACGCTCGGGGCGGGCATCCGCGAGGCGCCGGGCGACGGCGCGTTCGGCCCCGACCTCGTGATCGAGCCCGGCCCCGTCGTCGGCGGCGGGCACGTCGACTGCGGCCTCGCGGGCACCGCGATGCGCTTCCTGCCGTTCGTCGCGGCGCTCGGCGACGGACCCGTCTCGTTCGACGGCGACCCGCACGCGCGGCTCCGGCCGATGGACCAGGTCGTGGAGGCGCTGCGTGCGCTGGGCGTGCGCGTCGACGCCGACGAGCCGAGGCTGCCGTTCACGGTGCTCGGCGCCGGCGGCGTGCGCGGGGGCGAGCTGACGATCGACGCGAGCGCCTCGAGCCAGTTCGTCTCGGCGCTGCTGCTCGCGGCGCCGCGCTTCGACGAGGGCATCACGCTGCGCCACGAGGGCGAGCGGCTGCCGTCGATCCCGCACATCGAGATGACGCTCGACGCGCTGCGCCGGCGCGGGGTCGACGCCGCAGCGACGGGCGAGGCGACGTGGCGGGTCGAGCCGGGCCCGATCGCGGCGCTCGACGAGCAGATCGAGCCCGACCTCTCGAACGCCGCGCCGTTCCTCGCCGCCGTCGTCGCGGTGGGCGGCCGGGTCGTGCTCGACGGCTGGCCGCTCCAGACCACCCAGGTGGGGCGCATGCTGCCCGAGCTGCTGCACGCCTTCGGCGCCACGAGCCGCGTCTCGCGCGGCACGCTCATCGTCGAGGCGAGCGGCGGCCCGATCCCCGGCGCGACGCTCGACATGCACGCGGCGGGCGAGCTCTCCCCCACGATCGTCGCGCTCGGCGCGCTCGCGACGGCGCCCGTCGAGGTGACCGGCATCGGCCACACGCGCGGGCACGAGACCGACCGGATCCGCGCGCTCGTCGACGACATCACCGCGCTCGGCGGCACCGCGATCGAGCTGCCCGACGGCATCCGCATCGAGCCCGCACCGCTCGCGGGCGGCCCGTGGGGCGCCTACGACGACCACCGCATCGCCACCGCAGGCGCCGTGATCGGCCTGCGCGTGCCCGGCGTCGAGGTGGACGACATCGCCGCCACGGCGAAGACCATCCCCGAGTTCCCCGAGCTGTGGGCGGCGATGCTCGCCGGCCGCGACCTCGACCCGGCGCAGGGCTGACGCGTGAGCTGGCTCGGCGACTACGACGACCCGTACGACGAGTACGACGAGACCAGCGTGCGCGAGCGGCCGAACCCCAAGGCCAACCGCCCCCGCACCAAGCAGCGGCCCGAGCACGAGGATGCGGTGACGGGCATCGTCACCGGCGTCGATCGGGGGCGCTACCGGCTCGCGGTGCGGGTCGGCGAGCCCGACGAGGCGGTCGTGACCGCCGCGCGGGCGCGGGAGCTGCGCAAGCAGTCGATCGTCGCGGGCGACCGGGTCGACGTGGTGGGCGACACGAGCGGCGAGACGGGCTCGCTCGCCCGCATCGTGCGGATCCAACCGCGCACGACGGTGCTGCGACGCTCGGCCGACGACGCCGATCTCGTCGAGCGCGTGATCGTGGCGAACGCCGACGTCATGCTCATGGTGGTCGCCTCCGCCGACCCGCCGCCGCGCGCCGGCATGGTCAACCGCTTCCTCGTCGCGGCCTACGACGCCGGCATCCACCCGGTGCTCGTCATGACGAAGACGGATGTCGCCGACCCGGCGCCGTTCCTCGCGGCCTTCGAGGGGCTCGGCATCGAGGTGTGGCGCTCGTCGATCGACGACCCGCCGGTCGAGGCGCTGCGCGAGCGGCTCGACGGCCTCACGACGGTGGCGGTCGGCCACTCGGGCGTCGGCAAGTCGACGCTCGTGAACGCGCTCGTGCCGAGCGCGGGGCGCGCCGTCGGTCACGTCAACGCGGTCACGGGCCGCGGCCGCCACACGTCGTCATCGACGGTGTCGTTCCGGCTCGGCGACGGCTGGATCATCGACACCCCCGGCGTGCGCTCCTTCGGCCTCGGCCACGTCGCGACCGCGAACGTGCTGCGCGGCTTCCCCGACCTCGCGGAGGTCGCCGAGGACTGCCCGCGCGGGTGCACCCATCTCGCCACCGAGGAGTACTGCGAGCTCGCCGCTGCGGCCGCGGACGGCCGGCTGGAGCCTCGCCGCGTCGACTCGATGCAGCGACTGCTCGGCACGCTCGTGGCCGCCCGCGCCGAGCGCCACGAGGAGTAGCCGCGCCGTACGCTGGAGCGGTGAGCAGCTACGACGACGACCTTGCCCTCGCCCTGCGGCTGGCCGATGACGCCGACGCCATCTCGATGGCGCGCTTCGGCGCGCAGGACCTCGAGATCGCGACGAAGCCCGACACGACGTTCGTGACCGACGCCGACCGCGCGGTCGAGCGCCGCATCCGTGACGTGCTCGAGGCCGAGCGCCCCGACGACGCGATCTTCGGCGAGGAGTACGGCACGTCGGGCGACGCGCGCCGGCAGTGGGTCATCGACCCGATCGACGGCACCGCGCACTTCCTCCGGGGCGCGCCCATCTGGGCGACGCTCATCGCGCTCGTCGTCGACGGTCGCCCGGTCGTGGGCGTCGTCTCCTCCCCCGCGCTCGGCGCCCGCTGGTGGGCAGCGGCCGGCGGCGGCGCGTGGAAGCGGACGCCCGCCGACGATGCGCCGCAGCCCATCCGCGTCTCGGGCGTCGCCGACCTCGCCGAGTCGGCGCTGTCGTACAACTCCATCCAGGGCTGGGACGGCGCGGGCCGGATCGACCAGCTGGTCGCCCTGCAGCGCGACGTGTGGCGCGCGCGCTCCTACGGCGACGCGTGGAGCTACATGCTGCTCGCCGAGGGCAAGGTGGATGCGGTCGCCGAGTTCGACCTGCAGCCCTACGACATGGCGGCGCTCGTGCCGGTGATCGAGGAGGCGGGCGGCACGTTCACGGCGGTGACCGGCGAGGCGGGCCCGTGGCACGGCTCGGCGCTCGCGACGAACGGCCACCTGCACGCGCAGCTGCTCGAGCGCCTCGCGCGCTGAGTGGCGCCTGGCCGCGCGGCTCAGCCCGCCGCGGCGGCCTCGAGCGCGGCGACGTCGAGCTTGCGCATGCCGAGCATCGCCCGCGTGACCGCCATGCCGTTCGGCCCCTGCATGAGCTCGCCGAGCTGCTTGGGGATGACCTGCCACGAGACGCCGTAGCGGTCGCGGCACCACCCGCACATCGACTCCTCGCCGCCGTCGGCGACGAGCGCATCCCACAGCCGGTCGACCTCTGCCTGCCCGTCGACGGTCACCGCGATCGACACCGCCTCCGACTGCGGGAACTGCGGGCCGCCGTTCAGCAGCTGGTACGGCACGCCGCTGAGGTGCAGGTCGACGGTGAGCGCCTCGCCCGGCCGGTGCTCGCCCGGCCACGGGTCGTCGCCATCGGGATAGCGGGTGATGCCGGTGATCGCCGAGCCCGGCACGAGCGAGACGTAGCGCTCGGCGGCCTCCTCGATCCGGCCGTCGAACCAGAGCACGGTGCGCACATCCATGGGCGCCATGATGCCTGGGCGCACGCGCGTCCGGTAGGCCCGGCTTCGGTAGCCTCGATGCATGCGAGACGTCACCCCCGCCGAGGTCCAGGACCGCCCGCTCGTCGACGTGCGCGAGCCGCACGAGTGGCAGCTCGGCCACGCCGAGGGCGCGCTGCACATCCCGATGGGCGAGATCGTCGAGCGCCTCGACGAGGTCCCCGACGGCGCGGCCGTCATCTGCCGCTCGGGTGCGCGCAGCGCGCAGGTCGTCGCCTACCTCGAGCAGCAGGGGCGCGACGCGGTCAACGTCGCGGGCGGCACGCTCGCGTGGGCCGCCGACGGGCGCCCCATGACCGGCACGGTCGTCTGACCGGGCGCGCAGCCGTGCCGCAGCCGTCGCAGCCCGACTCGGTGGCGCCCGGCACGGTGGTGCCCGGCGCGGTGGCGTCCGGCGCGGTGGTGCCCGGCACGGTGACGCCCGGCACGGTGGCGCGCGAGCGCGAGATCGAGGTGAAGCTCGAGGCGGATGCGGCTGCCGCGCTCCCGCCGCTCGCCGCGGTCCCCGGGGTCGCGAGCGTCGATCCGCCCCGCGAGCTGCGGCTCGAGGCGACCTACCTCGACACCGAGGACGGCGCGCTCGCCGCCGCAGGCATCGTGCTGCGGCGCCGCACGGGCGGCGACGACGCGGGCTGGCACGTCAAGATCGCCGTCGACGCGCAGCACCGCGAGGAGCTGCAGCTGCCGCTCGGCGACGCCGACGCGGTGCCCGAGGCGCTGCAGGATGCCGTGGCCCTGGCAGCCCGGGGGCGCGAGCTCGTGCCCGTCGCGCGCATCGCGACCCTGCGCACGGTGCATCGGCTGCGCGACGCCGCCGGTCGCGAGCTCGTCGAGGTCGCCGACGACCGCGTGACCGCCGAGGGGCTCGGCGCGGCAGCGGGCACGCGCGATGCGTGGCGCGAGTGGGAGGCGGAGCTCGTCGACGGCGAGCCGCAGCAGCTCGACGCGGTCGTCGCGAGCCTTCGGGATGCCGGCGGCCATGCACCCGCGGCCGCGGCGAAGCTCACGCGGCTGCTGCCCGCGATGGCGCCCGCCGCCGTCCCCTCGGTCGAGGTAGGCCCCGACAGCCCCGCGCACGCGCTCGTCGGGCCGCGGCTGCAGCGGCTCGTCGCGAGCCTGCGCACGCTCGATCCGCTCGTGCGCGCAGACGTCGAGGAGGCGGTGCACCGGATGCGCGTCGAGGTGCGACGGCTGCGCGGCCTCCTCGCGACCGCCCGTCCCCTGCTCGAGCGGGAGCGCACCGAGCCCCTGCGCGCCGAGCTCGGGTGGCTCGGCCGCGCGCTCGGCGAGGCGCGCGATCTCGAGGTGCAGCGCCGGCGCCTGGCCGAGCAGCTGGCGAGCGAGCCCGGCGAGCAAGTGATCGGGCCCGTCGCCGCGCGCATCGATGCCGCCCTCGCTGCCGAGCGCCGCGATGCGCACGCGCTCGTGCTCGAGGCCATGCGCTCGAGCCGATACTTCGCGCTGATGGACGCGCTCGCGGCACTCGCCGAGGCGCCGCGATGGACGCCCCGGGCGGCGGGCGCCGTGCACGACGTGCTCGCCCCGCGCATCCGCCGCGACCTGCGCCGCATGCGCCGCCGGCTCGCGCGCGCCGACGAGGCGACGGGAGCCGAGCGCGAGGCGAGGCTGCACGCCGCCCGCCGTGCCGTGAAGCGCGTGCGCTACGCGGCCGAGCTCGCCGAGCCCGCCTACGGCGAACCCGCCGCGCTGCTCGCCGGCGCCGCGCAGGAGCTGCAGACGCTGCTCGGCGACGTGCAGGATGCGGTCGTCGCGCGCGCGGTGCTGCGGCGGCTGGCGATGCCGGCGCACCTCGCCGGCGAGAGCGCCTTCACCTACGGCCTGCTCCACGCTCGCGCGCAGGCCGCCGCGGACGCGGCGATCGCCCGGCTCGAGCCCGTGCGGGCCCGGGCCGAGCGATCGAGGCTGCGTCGCTGGCTGCGCTGAGTCAGGGTCGGACGACGAGCTTCTTGTTCATGAACTCCTCCATGCCGTGCGGCCCGAGCTCGCGGCCGAAGCCCGAGCGCTTGGTGCCGCCGAAGGGCATGTCGTAGTCCTCGGCGCCGGCGTCGTTGATCGCGACCATGCCGGCGTCGATGCGGTCGGCGATCGCGAGCGCGAGCTCGGGGTCGTTGCACCACACGCGCGCGCCGAGGCCGAACGGGGTGTCGTTCGCGATGCGCACGGCGTCGTCGACGTCCTTCGCGCGGTAGACGGTGCCGATGGGCCCGAAGAGCTCCTCGCGGTACGCACCCATCTGCTCGGTCACACCGCCGAGCAGCGCGGGCCGCACGCGCGTGTCGCCCGACTCCTCGACGGAGCCCGCGAGCACCTGCGCGCCCTCGCCGAGCGCCGACTGCACCTGCGAGCGCAGCCGGTCCGCGGCGGCCTGCGACGAGAGGGCGCCGACGGCTGCGTCCTCGTCCTCCGCCTCGCCCACCGGCAGGTCCGCGATCGCGGCGCCGAGCTTCTGCGAGAACTCGTCGTAGAGCTCGTCGATCACGATGAAGCGCTTCGAGGCGTTGCATGCCTGGCCGGAGTTCTCCATGCGCGCGTCGAGCGCCGACTGCACCACCGCATCCATGTCGTCGGCCGAGAGCACGACGAAGGGGTCGCTGCCGCCGAGCTCGAGCACGACCTTCTTGAGGTTGCGGCCCGCGACCTCGGCGACCGCCGCGCCTGCGCGCTCGGAGCCGGTGAGCGAGACGCCGCGCACGCGCGGGTCGGGGATGACGATCTCGGCGATCTGCTCGTTGGTCGCGAAGATGTTCTCGTACGCACCCTCGGGCAGGCCCGCCTCGGCGAGGATCTCGGCGATCGTCGTCGCCGACCACGGGCACTGCGGCGCGTGCTTGAGCAGCACGGTGTTGCCGAGGATGAGGTTGGGGAACGCGAAGCGCGCCACCTGGTAGTAGGGGTAGTTCCACGGCATGATGCCGAGGATCACGCCCTGCGACGACTTCACGACGCGCGCGTCGGCGCCGGAGTTCGTGGTCAGCACCTCGTCGGCGAGGAAGGCCTCGGCGTTGTCGACGTAGTACTGGATGATGTCGGCCGAGAACTCGGCCTCGCCCACGCCCTGCGCGAGCGGCTTGCCCATCTCGGTGCGGATGATCTCGGCGAGCTCGCGGCTGCGCTCGGCGAACGCCGCTGCCGCTCTGCCGATGATCGCGGCGCGCTCGGCCAGCGGCGTGGACGACCACGTGCCGTAGGCCGTCTGCGCCCGCTCGATCGCGGCGCGGATCTCGTCGTCGGTCGCCGTCGGATACTCCTTGACGACCTGGCCGGTGTAGGGATCGGTGACCCGGTACTCGCTCACGCTGCTGCCTCCTCGCAGTTCAGGACGGCATCAGCCTACCCAAGCGGAGCGAGGAATTGATCACTTGGTCAACAACGTGCGACTCGCGGCCGATGGTGGAGATGGGGGGAATCGAACCCCCGTCCAACGCTCGGACCGTGCGGCTTCTCCGGGTGCAGCTCAGGCGTGGCGTTCTGCTCGGCTCCGACCTTTGTCCTGAGCACCTAGGTCGACGAGCCCAGTCACAGAGAAAGTCCCGCGATGCCCTGTGACGCAGCATCGCAGCAAGCCCTCAAGATGACGCCAGGGTCCGGAGCGAGGGCGTCTCCGGTCTGACGGACTTCAGGCTCGCTTAGGCAGCGAGGGCGAAGTCGGTGCGCTTTGCGTTGGCACCTATGGGTTTGCAGGGGGCGTTGAAGAGATGACCCTGCATCCTCTACCCGCTTCCCGCAGCGACTGAGGCGCTGTCGAAACCGATCATCCCCGTGCTGGGTCGCGAGTCGCACGCTGTTGAGTTGCCAAGTGCCGGCCGAGGCCAGCCCATCATGCTACCGCGTGGGGGCTCCGCGGGCAACGCCCGCTCCCCGCGGCCTCAGCCGAAGAGCCGCTCGGCCTCGCGGTAGCGGTGCTCGGGCACGCGCTTGAGGTCGCCGAGCGCCTCCGCCATCCGCACGCGCACGATGTCGGTGCCGCGCAGCGACACCATCGAGCCCCACGCGCGGTCGACGATCGCGTCGATCGCCGCGAGGCCGAAGCGGGTCGCGAGCACGCGGTCGGCGCCCGAGGGCGCGCCGCCCCGCTGGATGTGCCCCAGCACCGTCGCGCGCGACTCGATGCCGGTGCGCTCCTCGATCATGGGCGCGAGCACCTCGCCGATGCCGCCGAGCCGCGGGCGGCCCCACGCATCGAGCCCCTTGCGGGAGTACTCCTCCTCCATCCCCTCGAGCCTGAAGCCCTCCGAGACGACGACGAGCGGCGCTCGACGGCGGTCGTAGACCGACTGCACGTACTCGCAGATCCACTCGATCGACCGCGGCTGCTCGGGGATGAGGGTGACGTGCGCGCCGGTCGCGATGCCGGTGTGGAGCGCGATCCAGCCGACGTGGCGGCCCATGACCTCGAGCACCATGCAGCGCATGTGCGAATCGCCCGTGGTGCGGAGCCGGTCGCCGGCCTCGGTCGCGATCTGCACCGCGGTGTCGAAGCCGAACGTGTAGTCGGTCGCATCGAGGTCGTTGTCGATCGTCTTCGGCACGCCCACGATCGGCAGCCCGTCGTCGGCGAGCCGGTTCGCGGCCGCGAGGGTGCCCTCGCCGCCGATCACCATGACCGCGTCGATGCCGAGGCGCTCGAGCGTCTCGGAGATCGCGGCGGCGCCGCCGCCCTCCCCCTCGTACGGGTTCGTGCGGCTCGTGCCGAGGATCGTGCCGCCGATGCGGGAGGTGCCGCGCACGCTCGAGCGGTTGAGCACGCGCACGTCGCCCTCCTTGAGGCCGCGGTAGCCGTCGCGGATGCCGACGAACTCGAGGCCGTGGTGCACCATGCCCGTGAGCACGGCAGCGCGGATGACGGCGTTCAGCCCTGGGCAGTCGCCGCCGGAGGTGAGGATCCCGACTCGCATATCGCCTTCCGCCGGTCGGTCCTGGGTGAACCCTGCCGGCGACCCCATTCAATCGTCGAGCGCGCCCGATGTCGAACGGGCTACTCCCCCATGCGGTTGCGCGTGCGCATCGCGCGCTCGGCCTCGCGCTTGTCCTGCCGCTCGCGCAGCGCGTGCCGCTTGTCGTACTCCTTCTTGCCCTTCGCCACCGCGAGCTCGACCTTGGCGCGGCCGTCGGAGAAGTAGAGCGAGAGTGGCACGAGCGTGTAGCCGCCCTGCGACACCTTCGCCGCGAGCTTCTCGATCTCGTGCTTGTGCAGCAGCAGCTTGCGCTTGCGGCGCGGCGGATGGTTCGTCCACGTGCCCTGCCCGTACTCGGGGATGTGCACGGCGTCGAGCCACGCCTCCCCGGCGTCGACGTACGCGTAGCCGTCGACGAGCGACGCGCGACCGGCGCGCAGCGACTTCACCTCGGTGCCGGTGAGCACGAGGCCCGCCTCGACGCGATCCTCGATCGTGTAGTCGTGGCGCGCCTTGCGGTTCTGCGCCACGACCTTGTGGCCCTGTTCGCGAGGCATGGCTGGCTCCTGGTGTCGGGGTCGTGAGACGGGTCGGTGGTGACGGATGCGGCGGCCCGGCGGGCGGGCAGCCGTCCAGTCTAGCCCCACCGGCGCCTCGAGCGGCACCCGGCCGGGTCAGATGCGCAAGTACCTGCGGATCGCGACGGCCGCGGCGACCCCCGCGAAGAGCACGCCGATGCCGATGAGCACGGGCGCGACGAGCAGCGCGTCGTCGATCGTCACGATCGCGATCGTCTGCAGCATGGGCGCGACGTAGCCCTGCAGGAAGAAGTGCACGATGCCGACGACCGATGCGGCGGCGAGCACCGCCCCGAGGAGCGCCGCGACCACCCCCTCGATGATGAAGGGGGTCTGGATGAAGCGGTTCGACGCGCCCACGAGCCGCATGATGCCGAGCTCGCGCTTGCGCGAGAACGCCGAGAGCCGGATGGTCGTCGAGATCAGCAGCACCGCCGCGACGAGCATGAGCACCGCCACGCCGATCGCCGCGAGGCTCGCGGTGTTGAGCACCTGGAAGATCGGCTCGAGCAGCGCACGCTGGTCGCGCACCTCGAGCACCCCCGGCAGGGTCGAGGTCGCCTCCCGCACGAGGTCGGCGTCGGCCGGGTTCGCGGGGCGCACCCACAGCGCCTCGTTCATCGTCTCCGGGCTCGCGAACTCCGCGCTGGCGGTGCCGCCGAACTGGTCGATGAAGTGCTCGTAGGCCAGCTCGCGATCCTCGAACTCCACGTGCGCGACGTACGGTGCGATCGCGCCGCCCTCGAGCACATCCCGCACCGCCTGGATCTGCTCGGGGGTCGCCGCGGTCTGCGTGCACGTCTCGGTCGCGTCGACCGGCCCGCAGAAGTAGATGCCCACCTGCGCGCGGTCGTACCAGAAGCCCTTCATCTGGTTGATCTGCAGCTGCAGCAGGATCGCCGCGCCGACGAACGACAGGGAGATGAAGGTGACGAGCACGACCGACACCACGACCGAGAGGTTGCGGCGCAGTCCGTTCCAGACCTCCTGCGAGATCAGCTGCAGCCTCACGCGAGCTCCTCCTCGGGCACGGGCGCGAGGTCGTCGTCGAGGTCGACCAGGTGCCGGCGGTAGCTGCCGTGCGCCTCGTCCCGCATGATGACGCCCGCATCGAGCTCGACGACGCGCTTCTGCATCTGGTCGACGATCGACGCCTCGTGCGTCGCCATCACGACCGTCGTGCCGCCCTCGTTGATGCGTGCGAGCAGCGCCATGATGCCGGCGCTCGTCGAGGGGTCGAGGTTGCCGGTGGGCTCGTCGGCGAGCAGGATCGGCGGGCGGTTGACGACCGCGCGCGCGATCGCGACGCGCTGCTGCTCGCCGCCGGAGAGCTCGTGCGGGAGGCGGGAGGCCTTCCCGGCGAGGCCGACGATCTTGAGCACGTCGGGCACGGCCTCCGAGATGAAGCCGCGGCTCTTGCCGATCACCTGCAGCGTGAACGCGACGTTCTCGTAGACCGTCTTGTTGCCCAGCAGCCGGAAGTCCTGGAACACGACGCCGAGGTTGCGGCGGAAGAACGGCACGCGGCGGCTCGGCAGGGCCTTCAGCCGCTGGCCGAGCACGTGCACCTCGCCGCTCGTGGGGGTCTCCTCGCGGAGCACCATGCGGATGAGCGTGGACTTGCCGGAGCCGGAGGCGCCGACGAGGAACACGAACTCGCCCTTGAGGATCTCGAGCGAGATGCCGTCGAGGGCGGGGCGGGCCTTGCGGGAGTAGGTCTTCGAGACCTCGTCGAACCGGATCATGACCCACCGAGGCTACGGGCGATGCGCGCGCGACGCCGGGCACCCGCCCGGCGCGGCGTCATCTCCGCCAGCCGTCGAGGCGCCCGGTGGCGCGCGCGAGCCCCAGGATGCCGACGTGCGTGCGCTCCGGCTGGCCCCAGTAGCTGCGCTCGTAGAGCTCGTGCCGAGCGCCGAAGCCCGTGCCGACCGCGTCCCACAGCTCGCCCATGACGCTCAGCCGCTCGCGCGCATCCGCCCCGCCCGAGCCGCGCAGCAGCGGCTCGACGCCCGCGACCGCCTCGGTGCCGAGGGATGCGAGGGGCACCGGCAGGTGCGCGAACGCCGACGAGAGGGTCGTCTCGAGGGTGACGCGCATGCGCGAGTAGGCGTCGGGCGCGAGCGCCGAGAACGCCATCGCGGCCTCGACGCCGGGGCCGATGCTCTCGCCCGAGGGCTCGGCCTGCTCGATCATCGCGTCGCGCAGGCCCGCGACGGTGTGGCGGAAGGCGATGACCTCGCCGAGCGCCGCCTGCGCGCCTCGGCGCTCGTCGATGCCCATGATCTCGGCGGCCCGCACGGCGAGCCCGGCGATGTGCTCGAGCTTGGCCTCGAGCCGCGTCGCCGCCTGGAACGCGAGCCGGGCGTTCCACCCGACGGCGCCCCGGTTGAAGGCGCCCATCGTCTCGGCGTCGCGGATCACGACGTCCTCCCACGGCACGAGCACATCGTCGAAGACCACGAGCGCGTCGTGCTCGGCGAAGCGGTGCGCGAGCGGCTGGTCGTCGCGGGCCGGCGTGCCGCGCGTGTAGATGCGGATGCCGGGGGTGCCGACCGCGACCGAGCCCGCGAACGCGAACGCGTCGGTCTGCACCTCGCCGCCGAAGTGCGACACGAGCAGGCGCTGCGCGGTCGCGGCACCCGTCACGACGGCCTTCGCGCCGCGGATGACGACCCCGTCGTCGGTCTCGCGCACGACGTGCAGGAAGACATCCCCCACCTCGTCGGGCGGCAGCTCGCGGTCGACCGGCGGATTGACGAGCGCCTGCGCGTAGTGGGTCACGGCCCGCTGGTCGCGGTCGAGCATCGCGCGCACGTTGGCCTCGAAGCGGCCGAAGAACGACGGGTGCGCGGCCATCGACGTGACGACGCTGCCCATGAACTCGGGCGTGCGGCCCATCCAGCCGCGCGTGGAGCGTTGCCACGCCCGGATCGCCTCGCGCTGCGCGCGGAGGTCGTCGCGCGTCGCGGGCACCGCCCAGAACGCGTGCGTGCGGCCCGTGCCGTCGGCGGTCGGCGCGAGCAGCGCATCCGACCCCTCGGCGTGGAGCGCGTCGTACAGGCCCGCGATCGTGCCTGCGGCGCCGGCGAACGCGGGGTGCTCGGCCACGCGGTCGACCGGCTGCCCGTCGTGGACGACGACGCGGCCGTCGTCGAGGCTCGCGAGGTAGTCGGCGCCGGTCTGCGGCACGCCGGCGCCCTGCGCCTCGCTCGCGGCCCCGGCCACGATCAGTCCTCGGTCTCCTGCTGCTGGCGCTTGCGCCAGCGGATGCCCGCGGCGATGAAGCCGTCGAGGTCGCCGTCGAAGACCGCGCTGGGGTTGTTGACCTCGTGGAGCGTGCGGAGGTCCTTGACCATCTGGTACGGCGCGAGCACGTACGAGCGCATCTGGTCGCCCCAGCTCGCGGCGATGTTGCCCGCGAGCTCCTTCTTGCGGGCCGCCTCCTCCTCGCGCTTGACGAGCATGAGGCGGCTCTGCAGCACGCGCATCGCGGCCGCGCGGTTCTGGATCTGGCTCTTCTCGTTCTGCATCGAGACGACGATGCCGGTGGGGATGTGCGTGATGCGCACCGCGGAGTCGGTCGTGTTCACGCTCTGGCCGCCGGGGCCCGACGAGCGGAAGACATCGACGCGGATGTCGTTCTCGGGCACCTCGATCTCGTCGACCTGCTCGAACAGCGGCACGACCTCGACGGCGGCGAACGAGGTCTGGCGCTTGCCGGCGGCGCCGAAGGGGCTCATGCGCACGAGGCGGTGGGTGCCGGCCTCGACCGAGAGGTTGCCGAAGGCGTAGGGCGCGTCGATCTCGAACGAGGTCGACTTGATGCCCGCCTCCTCGGCGTAGCTCGTCTCGTGGACGGTGACGGGCATGCCGTGCTGCTCGGCGTAGCGCAGGTACATGCGCTGGAGCATCTCGGCGAAGTCGCTCGCGTCGACGCCGCCGGCGCCCGCACGGATCGTGACGACCGCGGGCAGCTCGTCGAACTCGCCGTCGAGGAGCGTGCGCACCTCGAGCTCGGAGACGAGCTTCTGCAGGCTCGCGAGCTCCTTCTTGGCCTCGACCTGCGTCTCCTCGTCGCCCTCCTCGTTCGCCATCTCGACGAGCACCTCGAGGTCGTCGATGCGCGACTCGGTCTCGGTGATGCGCTTGAGGTCGGCCTGCGCGTGGCTCAGCTGGCTCGTCACCTTCTGCGCGGCGTCCGGGTCGTCCCAGAGGTCAGGGGCGCCGGCCGCCTCCGAGAGCCGGGCGATGTCGGCGCGCAGGCGCTCCTCGTCGAGCACCGCCTTGATGTCGGAGAACGTGGAGCGCAGCTCGGCGATGGCGCCGCTGATGTCGAGATCGGCCATGATCCACCAGCCTACCGACGCGGGGCCGGGCGGCGGCACCGCGTCGCATCCTCTCCTCCGCCCGCTGGCCGATCCCGTGGGTGGTCACGACACGCCGTCGGCGCGGCCGGGGGTGGTCAGGACACGCCGGCCGCGGCCACGCCGGCGCGGCGTGTCCTGACCACCCTCCGCAGGGCACCCGACGTTGGGCGGGCGCCGCGCGGGGCGGTCGGCGTCCGAAGCGCCGATCGCGCGCCGACCACCACCCGTAGGCTCGGGCGCGTGAGCGGCGTCGATCAGTCGGAGCGGTTCCCGTGGCGGAGGGTCGCGGGCGCCGCCTTCGTGCCCACCGCGGCCTTCGCGATCGGCGAGGGCGCCGTCATCCCCTACATCCCGCTCATCGCCGGCGACCTCGGCGCCTCGCTCGCGGTGGCCGCCGTCGTCGCGGCGATGCTCACGGTGGGCCAGCTCGTCGGCGACGTGCCCGGCGGCTCGGTCGTCGCGCGCTTCGGCGAGCGCCCGACGATGATCGGCGCTGGCCTGCTCGTGCTCGTCGCGATCGCCCTGGCCTTCTTCTCGACCGAGTGGTGGATGCTCGGGGCCGCGATCTTCGTGCTCGGCCTCGGGCACGCGGTGTTCGCGCTCGCGAGGCACGCGTTCATGACGACGTACGTGCCGCTGCGGTTCCGCGCGCGGGCGCTCTCGACGCTCGGCGGCATCTTCCGCATGGGCATGTTCGTCGGCCCCCTCATCGGCTCGGCCGTGCTCGGGCTCGGCTTCGGCCTGAGCGCGGTGTGGGTGATCTGCGCGATCGGCACGGTGGTCGCGATCGTCGTGCTCATCGTGCTGCCCGACCCCTCGTCGGCGTTCGAGCGGACGCCCGTGACGACCGGTGTCATCGAGCTGCGCCAGGAGCGCACGGGTATCCGGCAGGTCGTGCGGCGGAACGCGAGGGTGCTCGCGACGGTCGGCGTGGGCGCCGCGATGCTCGCGCTCGCGCGGCAGGCGCGCAACGTGCTGCTGCCCCTGTGGGCCGTCTCGATTGGGCTCGACGGCGTGACGACGGGCCTCGTGATCGGCATCGCGGGTGGCGTCGACTTCGCGCTGTTCTTCATCTCCGGCTGGGTGATGGACCGCTTCGGGCGGCTGTGGAGCGTCGTGCCGTCGCTCGCCCTCATGGCCGCCTCGTTCGTGCTGCTCGCCGTCTCGCACGACCTCGATGCGGCGGTCATGTGGTTCGTCGTCGCGGCGATCGTGATGGCGCTCGGCAACGGGCTCGGCTCCGGCATCCTCATGACGCTCGGCGCCGACCTCGCCGATCCGCGGAACCCCGCGCCGTTCCTCGGCGCGTGGCGCCTGACGACGGATGCGGGCGGTGCGACCGCGCCGCTGCTCATCTCGCTGCTCATCTCCGTCGCCTCGATCGCGTGGGCGGCCGGCGGGCTCGCCGCGCTGTGCGTGCTGGGCGCGGGGATGCTGCTGCGGTGGCTGCCGCGGAAGCCGCGCGACGCCGGTCGCGGGCCGCACTGAGGGTCGGCCCGCGAGCAGCGCCGCGCGGCGCCGGCGCTCCTAGCCCGACATGCCGGAGCGCACCCACTCCTGCGCGCGCCAGAGCACGTTGTAGAGGTTGAGCGGCGCTTCGCCGACGGGCCGCCAGGGATGGCCGACACGCGCCGCCCACTCGGGGATGCGGCCGCAGCAGATGCGGTGGCCGAAGACGTCGAACAGGGTGTCGCAGAGCATGCCGCGCATGGAGGTGATCCTCTCGATGGTCGCCGCCCCCGGTCGGGGCTAGCGTTGGCAGCTCATGGCAGGAGCCTACCCGCGCGCCCGTCGGCGGCGGGGGCCGGCGCGCTCAGTCGACGAACACGGCGCGCGCGGTCGAGGTGACGTCGAGGCGGATGCCTTCGGGCAGCAGGAGCGAGACGACCGGCGGGCGCCATGCGCTCGAGACGGTCACGGTTGCGCTCCGCGCGTCGGCCGCAGCGCCCTCGACGCGCACGGCCGCGAGATCCTGCGCGGCTCGGGCAGCCCAGTCGCCGGCGGCGCGGTCGACGGCTGCGTCGGCGAGCTCGGGGCTCGCGGCCTCGCCGTCGAAGCGGACCTGCTCGAGCGCGAATGCCTCTGCGGCCGCGAGCGCCGCGCCGTCGGCGACGGTGAAGAGGCGGCGGCGCTCGATGAGGAGGCTCGTCGCGGCGGTCACCGCGATGATGAGCGTGAGCGCGAGGACGGCGAAGCCGAGCGCGAGCAGCAGCGTCGAGCCGTCCTCCTCGCGGGCGAGGCGGCGAAGCACCTGACGCACGCGATGCTCGAGGCGCGGCGTCACGGCGCGCCTCCGAAGGCCGACACGGGTTGGAGCGCGTGCGCGGCGACCGGGACGCCGAGGCCGACGTCGAGCTGCAGCACGGGCGGCGCGAGCGGCAGCGGCACCGTCGCATCGATGCGCACGCTCACCGTGCCGCGCGGGGTGTCGCACGCGGACGGCCGCGGCTCGCACGCGATGGCGACCGAGACCACATCCGGGCTGAGGCCCGCGTCGGTGATCGCCACGCGGATGGCGCGGTCGGCGGCGGCGAGGCCGGCGTCGTGCCCGTCGGCCTGTGCGATCGCGCGCGCCGCGTGCCGCGCGCCGCCCTCGATGCCGAGCACCGCGTGCTGGATCTGCCCGAGCGCGAGCACGAGGTAGACGAGCGGCACGAGCAGCAGGACGCCGACGGTGAGGAACTCGAGCGACGCGGAGCCGCGGTCGTCGGCGAGGAGACGCAGCCGGTGCCGAAACTGGAGCCGGTGCCGAAGCCGTGTCCAGAGCCGCGACCGACGGACGGCCGGCATCGTCCGCTCAGCCCAGCGACTCGACCGGCGCATGGCCCGCGACCTCCAGCGCCGTCGGCCCGATGAGGCCGAACACCGGCAAGGGAGCTGCGACGCGGATCTCGATCGTCTCGAGCCCCGCGACGGTCGCTGTCGACGCCGTGACCTGCTGCGCGTAGTCGGGCCCGATCGCGGTCGTGATGAGCTCGCGAGTGCGCACAACCCCGGCCGACGCATCCGCGCCGACGAGCGACGCGTGCCTAGCGCCCTCGGCGGCGGCGTCGGCGACGGTCGCTCGCACGTGGAGCGCGAGCGCGAGCTGCATGACCGAGAGCACGAGCGCGACGAGCAGGCCGGCGACCATCGTGAACTCGGCGACCGCCGAGCCCCGGTCGTCAGCCAGCCGCATCAGAAGCTGGTGACGCGCGCGATCGCCTGCTCGAAGACGCCCGAGAGGGCCGGCCCCGCGACCGTCCAGATCACGATCACGAGGCCCGCGGTCATGAGCGTCACCAGCACCCAGCCGGGCACGTCGCCGCGCTCTTCGGTGTGCATGCGCCCCACGAAGCGCTGGAATCGTCGGCTGATCGTCGACATGTCTCCTCCTTCAGAATCCGACCTGCAGCACGTGGATGCCCGGCCACAGCGCGAACGCCACCGTGGTCGGCAGCAGGCCGAACACCAGCGGCACGAGCATCGAGATCTCCTTGCGGCCCGCCGCTTCGAGCAGGCCGCGCTTCGCGGCGTCGCGCGCGTCGACGGCCTGCGCCTGCAGCGTCTGCGCGAGCGGCGTGCCGCGTGCCAGCGCGCCGCGCATCTGGTCGACGCTCCGCGTGACGCCCGGGTGGCCGAGCTCATCGGCGAGGCTCGCGAGCGCGGCCGAGAGGCTCGCGCCGGCCGCGGCATCGGCCACGACGCCCGCGAGCTCGCGGCCGAGCGCGCTGCGGCCTGCGCCGCCCACGCGCCGCAGCGCATCCTGCAGGCTCTCGCCGGCGGCGAGGCTGAGCGACAGGAACTCGAGGATCGACGGCAGCTCGCTCGAGATGCGCGCGAGGCGCCGCTTCGCGCGGCGCTGGAGCAGCCAGTCGACCGCGATCGCGCCGATCGCGGCCCCGAGCATAGCGAGCGCGGCGGGCAGCGCCACGTGGCCGCCCTGCATCGCACCGGCGACGCCGAGCGCGGCACCCACCGCGGCGCCGAGCACGCCCCAGCGCAGCTGCCGGCCGCGGAAGTCGGCGACGGTCTCCTCGGCGGCGGCCTGCCGCAGCCGGCGGCGGATCGCGTCCGGGGTCCCGAGCACCGCGTGCACGAGCGGCGCGAGCCGGTCGCCCACCGGCGAGGCGACGACGCCGAGCACCCGGGCGGGGCTCACGCGGCGGCGCGCGACGAGGTCGCGGGCGCCCGCGGAGACGTCGAGCACGTACGGCGCGACGCGGTGCAGGAGCACGGGGCGGCGCATCATCGGCGCGAGGCTCACGAGCATCCACAGGCCGAGGCCCATCGTGGCGCCGAGGATGAGGCTCCAGCCGGCCGCGCCGCTCACGCGAACCACCTCGCCTCGGTCGGCAGCGCCCCGATCCGCAGCATGACGCGGTAGGCGATGACGGTGACGATCGCGCCGCCGGCGATGAGCACGAGCCCGCCGGCGGCGTTGTAGGCCTGGGCGGCCTCGGGGCGCGTCGAGAGGATGAGCAGCACGATCCACGGGGCGGCGACGCCGAGCCTGGCCGCGCTCACGATCCAGGTCTGGCGAGCCTCGAGCTCGCCGCGCGTCGCCAGGTCGAGCCGCAGGTAGGCGGCGAGCTCGCGCAGCACCGTCGTGACCTCGGTGCCGCCCACCTCGCGCGCCATGCGCAGCGTCTCGATGATGCGGTCGGCGACGGGATCGGCGAGGCGGTCCTTCAGACGGTCGAGCGCGTACGCGAACGAGCCGGTCGCCCGGTGGTCGGCCGCGTAGGCGGCGAATGCGGGGCGCGTGATCTCGGGACCGGCGTGCTCGAGCTGCGCCACCGCATCCGGCAGCGCCAGACCGCTGCGCACCGCGGAGACCAGGTGGTCGACGACGTCGGGCCAGACGGCCGCGAGCGCGCGGCGCCGCCGCTTCGCCCGCCAGCGCACGGCGAGCACGGGCGCCGCGCCGCCGGCGACGAAGGCGGCCGCGGTGAGCGCGACGACGGGTGCGAGCGCGAGGGCGACGCCCGCCGCGACGACCCCGAGCAGGAGCGAGACGGCGCCGACGGCGAGCGGCGGGATGCCGTCGAGCCCGGCCTGGGTCAAGCGGTCGATGAGGCGCGGCCGCGGCTGCGGATCGACGGCGGCGCGCGCCCTGCGTGGCCACAGCCACGGGCTGATCGCGAGCACGACGCCGAGCCCCAGCGCCGCCCCCAGCAGCCACGTCATGCGGTCCCCCTCGCGAGCAGGGCGCGCGGATCGGCGCCGACGGCGTCGAACTTCGCGGTGCGCGCGGGGTGCGAGCCGGTCGCCTCGAGCAGCCCGTCGCGCATCGAGAAGAGCGTCGACGCCTCGATGACGCCGCCGGCCGCCTGGCCCGTGGGAGCGAGGATCTCGACCACCTGGCGGTTGCCGCGCGCGTCGATGGCGAGGTGGACGACGAGGTCGATGCACTGGGCGACCGTGGGCACGACGAAGCCCGCGTCGATGTTGCGACCCGCGAGCAGCGGCAGGGTCGTGAGCTTGCTCAGCGCATCGCGCGCCGAGTTGGCGTGGATGGAGCACATGCCGCTCACGCCGCAGTTCAGGGCGACGAGCAGGTCGAGCGCCTCGGCCTCGCGCACCTCGCCGACCACGAGCCGGTCGGGGCGCATCCGCAGCGACTCCTTCACGAGCCGGCGCAGCGAGATCTCGCCGGTGCCCTCGAGGGACGGCTGGCGGCACTGGAGGCCGACGATGTCGTCGACCGGCGGGTCGAGCTCGAACGTCTCCTCGACCGTGACGACGCGCTCGCCCGGGCGCACCGACGCGAGCAGGGCGTTGAGCATCGTGGTCTTGCCCGCGTGGGTCGGCCCGGAGACGAGGATGTTGCAGCCGGCGACCACCGCCTGCTTGAGGAAGCCCGCGGCCTGCTGGCTCAGCGCTCCGCGCTCGACGAGCGCCGCGAGGGACGCGAGCCGGCGGGAGAACTTGCGGATGTTGAGGCTCATGGCGCCGCGGGCGACGTCGCCCGACGCGACATGCAGGCGGGAGCCGTCGGGCAGCGATGCGTCGACGAACGGCGTGCTGAGGTCGACGCGGCGGCCCGTGGTGGAGAGCATCCGCTCGACGAGGTCGCGCACCTCGGTCTCGGTGAGCCGCAGCGGCAGCTGCTCGCTGACCCCGGCGCGCGCGCAGAACACGCGCGAACCCTGGTTCACCCACAGCTCCTCGATCTCGGGGTCGTCGAGGTAGGGCTGCAGCGGCCCGTAGCCCGAGACCGCGGCGAGCACGTCGCGCTCGGCCTGCCGCTCGTCGGCGAGCATCGGCAGGCTGCCGCCCAGCGAGCGCTCGGCGTACGAGCGCACCGCGTCGCGCACGTAGCGCTCGGCGAGGTCGCCGCCGCGCGCGAGGTCGACGCCGTCTCGGCGCACGCGCGCCCGGACGGACGCGGTGATCTCGGCGACGGCTTGGCGCATGCGGCCAGTGAAGCCGAACGCCCGGCCGGGCCGCGGAAGTTGTCCACAGCACCCGTTCCACGAGCGCCCCTACCCTCGAGCCATGCACCCCGCGCGCCGCACCGTCACGCTCCCCTGGGGCGACGTCTCGCTGCTCGAGTGGCTGCCGGCGGAGCCCGCGCGGGACGACGCGTCCGTCGTCGTCCTGCTGCACGGGGGCGGGCTCGACAGCGCGTGGCTGTCGTGGGGCGGGGTCGGCGGCGCGCTCGCCGAGGCCGGCCACCGCGTGCTCGCGCCCGACCTGCCCGGCTACGGCGAGAGCACGAAGGCGCCGTGGGCCGCGACCCAGCAGGCGCTCCTCGCGTGCGTCGAGCAGGTCGTCGACGCGCTCGGCCTCGAGCGGTGTGCGCTCGGCGGGCTCTCGATGGGCGGCGGGCTCGCGATCGGGCACGCCCTCGCGCACTCCGAGCGCGTGCGCGGCCTCATGCTGCTCGGCTCCTACGGCCTCGCGCCGACGCTCGTCGAGGGCCGGTGGTCGGCGCCCGCGCAGCTGCTGGCGTGGGCGGCGACGCGCGCCGGAGTGCTGCCCGTCATCACGCGCGCCACGACGCGCACGCCCACGGCCGTCGAGCGGAGCCTCCGCCCCGTGCTGCGCAGCGCCGCGCAGCGCACGCCAGAGCTGATCGGCGCCGTGCACGAAGCGGCACGGGCCGGCACGAGCATCGACGTCTTCGGCGAGTGGCAGCGCAGCGAGGTGGGCGCGCGGCGGCAGACGACCGCCTACGCCGACCGCCTCGGCGAGCTCGCGATGCCGGCGCTCGTCGTGCACGGCGCGCTCGATGCGGGCGTGCCGGCGGCGGTCGCCCGCCGCGCCGCAGCCGCGATGCCCCAGGCCGAGCTGCTCGTCGTGCCCGATGCGGCGCACTGGGTGCAGCGCGACCGCCCCGAGGTCGTCGTGCCGGCGATGCGGGCGTTCCTCGACGGCCTGCGCTGAGCCGGAAGCCCCCGGTTCTCGGGCCCGGCGGGGCGCCCGTCAGCCGCCAGTCCTAGGGTGACCGCATGGGCTTCTGGAGCGACGCATGGCGCACGGTGGCCGGCGCGCTCACGCGCTCGGGGCCGGATGCGTCGGGGACGCGGACGGGCCGGCTCCGCTGCCCGCGGTGCGGGCGACGCGCGCCGCGAGCGCCGCGGCGCGCGAGCGCGCGGCGGATCGCGGCAGCCGCGGCCGAGATCGTCGCGTACGAGCGCGTGCACGCCGACGACCCGTCGTGGGGCATCCGCGACGCGATCGCGCAGGCGCACGGGCTGAGCGTCGTCGACGTCACCGACGAGACGATCCGCCTGCGGGACGTCGCGGCCCGGGCGGCGCGCCGGCAGCCCACCGAGGGAGCGTGAGGCCGATCAGCCCTCCGCCCAGCGCAGCACCCGCAGCGCCTTGAGCGTGATCCAGCGGTTCGGCTCCCCGACCTTCCCGTAGTCGTTGACGGCGTCGCCGCCGTGCACGACGTCGAGCGGCCACGTGCCGTCGGGGAGCCGCTTCGCGTGCACGAGGTCGAGCGCCTCCTGCATGCGCTCGTCAGGCATCGCGCCGACCGCGCGGAAGTGCTCGAGCGCCCGCAGCGCGTCGTACTCGTGGCGGGGCGGGAACGCGAAGCGCGTGTAGGTGGGCTTCGGGATCTCGCCCGTCGAGCGCCGCCGCAGCAGGTCGCGCTCGAGCAGGTACGCCTCGCCCGAGGCGCGCGCGGCGCGGATCCGCTCGTCGTCGCGCACGCGCTCGACGGCCGCGAGCGCCTCGAGCACCGCGATCGTGGTGTCGAACGATGAGCGCACGCTGCCGTGCTCCTGCTCGCAGTTCCAGCCGCCGTCGGCCATCCGCTCGCCGAGCAGCCGCTCGACGATGCGGTCGTCGAGCAGCCCCGGATCCGCCTCGCCGTAGTAGACCGCGTTCGTCACGAGCGCGCCGTTGATGCACGGCTCGACCTCGCCCTCGAAGAACGGCTCGCCGTCGTACTCCCAGTGGGTGACGCGGGCGACATCGGCGATCGCCTCGCGCACCGCCGGCGCGTGCGGGTCGACGCCGAGGAGGCGCAGCTCGGTGAGCACGTGCGCGGTCGACGTCCACGGCTGCCCCGGCAGCGTCGGCGGCTCCTTCGGGAAGTGCGCGCCGCCGGCCCACTGCCCGTCGGGCCCGCGCGCGGCGAGCAGGGCCGCGCCCCACCCCTCGGTCGCGACCCGGGCGCGCTCGCGGGCCACAGCATCCGGATCCTCGTCGAGGAGGTCGGCGAGCACCTGCCAGCGGATCGCCGGATCGCCCTCGAGCAGCCAGTCGACGACGCTCATGCGCGCCTCAGCGCTCCAGGAACGCGAGCAGCGCGGCGTCGAAGTCGGCCGCGTGGCTGACGTTGCAGCCGTGCGGGGCGCCGGGGATGACGTGCAGCTCGCTGTGCTCGATCGTCTCGTGCGTGCGGCGGCCGGAGCCCTCGAGCGGCACCGTCTGGTCGCCGTCGCCGTGCAGCACGAGGGTCGGCACCGTGATCGTGCCGAGGTCGTCGCGGAAGTCGGTGGTCGCCCACGCGTCCATGCACGCGAGCGCCGCGGGCTGGTGCGACTGGCGTGCGAGCACGAGCGCCGCCTGCCGCTGCTCCTCGGTGACGCACAGCCGCTCGGCGTTCGAGAAGAAGCCGACGAGGAACTCGTCGAGGAAGCCATCGCGGTCGGCCTCGAGCGCATCGCGCATGCCGCGGTACGCCTCCTCGGTGAGCGGGCCGTCGGGGTTGTCGTCGCCGTGCAGCAGGTAGGGCGGCACCGCGGCCGCGAAGACCACCGAGCGCACCAGCTCGTCGCCGTAGGTCGACACGTAGCGCGCCACCTCGCCGCCGCCCATCGAGAAGCCCACGAGCGTCGCGTCGCGCAGGTCGAGCTGCCGCATGACGCCGTCGAGGTCGGCCGCGAGCGTGTCGTAGTCGTAGCCGTCGTCGGGCTTGTCGCTGCGGCCGAAGCCGCGCCGGTCGTACGCGACGACGCGGTACCCGGCGCGCCCGAGCGCATCCGCCTGCTCGGCCCACGACTCGGCCGAGAGCGGCCAGCCGTGGATGAGCACGACGGGCCGGCCGTCGCCGCCGCTGTCGTCGATGTGGAGTCGGACGTCGGTCATGGATGCCTCCTGTGGCTCGTCGGCGTCGGTCGTGGATGCGTGCGTGCGGGTGCTGCGCAGGCGTGGGTGCGCACGGTCAGCGGTACTCGGGGTTCTGGAACCCGAACCGCTCGCCGCGCTTCCACGCGTTGCGGTCGTTGCCCTCGGTGGGGATGCCGCCGCGCAGCATGCGCGCGAGGTGCAGGAGGTTCCACGCCATGATCGTGATGTTGCGCTTCGTGAAGTCGTTGTCGGCGCCCGCGCGCGAGCCGTCGTCGAGCTCGTCGCCGTAGCTCGGCCCGGGACCGGCCTCCCCCACCCAGCCGGCGTCGGCCTGCGGCGGGATGGTGCAGCCGATGTGCTGCAGCGCGTAGAGCACCTCGCGCGCCACGTGCTTCATGCCGTCCTCGTTGCCGCCCACGAGGCATCCGGCGACCTTGCCGTAGAAGATCGACTGGCCCTGGTCGTTCAGCTCACCCGACTCGCTGTAGAGCCGCTCGATCACGCGACGCGTGACGCTCGAGGCGTCGCCGAGCCAGATGGGCGTCGCGAGCACGATGATGTCGGCGGCGAGCACGCGCTGCCAGAGCTCGGGCCACGCGTCCTCGCTCGCGCCGTGCTCGCGCATGTCGGGCTGCACGCCGGGGGCGAGGGCGTGGTCGACGGCGCGCACGACCTCGACCTCGACGCCCTGCTGGCGCAGGATGCCGGCGCTCGCCTCGATGAGCAGGTCGGTGTGGCTCTCGCCCGGCGACGGGGTGAGCGTGCCGTTGAAGTAGATCGCGCGGATGGGTTCGGTCATGCGCCCCACGGTGGCACGGGATGCTGGAGGGCACCACCGGCGATCTGCCGATGGTGCCCTCCGTCCTGCGTGATGGTGCGCGACGCGTCAGCGCGACGCAGCGCGGATCACATCGCGCCGGTGTAGCCGCCGTCCACGTGGATCGTCGTGCCGGTGACGTACGACGAGGCGTCGGAGGCGAGCCACAGCGAAGCCTGCGCGATCTCGCGCGGCTGCGCGAAGCGGTGCAGCGCCGAGAGCTGCTTGGGGTACTCGACGGGGTCGAGCCCGAACTGCTCGATCGCGCCGCGGAGCATCGGGGTGTCGACGGCGCCCGGGGCGACCGAGTTCACGCGGATGCCGTGCGGGCCGTTCTCGACCGCGGCGGTCTTCGTGAGGGCGTTCACGCCGTGCTTCGCGGCGTTGTAGGCGACTGTCTGCGGCTGCACGCGGAAGCCCGAGGTCGACGAGATGTTGATGATCGAGCCGCCGTCGCCCTGGGCGAGCATCTGGCGCAGCTCGTACTTGAGCGTGAGGGCCGTGCCCTTGAGGTCGACCGACATGAGGCGGTCCCAGTACTGCTCGTCGATCTCGCTCACGAGGTTCTGGTCGGGCGTCAGCGCGGCGTTGTTGACCGCGACGTCGAGGCGGCCGTAGTGCTCGACGGCCTTCGCGACCATCGCCTCGACCTGCTCGCCCTTCGAGATGTCGACCTGCACGAACAGCGCGTCGCCGCCCTGCTCGCGGATGTCGGCCGCGACGGACTCGCCCTTCTCCTGGTTGAAGTCGGCCACGACCACCTTCGCGCCGGCCTCGGCGAAGAGCCTCGCGGTCGCCTCGCCCATGCCCATCGCGGCTCCGGTCACGATCGCGACCTTGTCCTGCAGCACCTTGAACGTCATTGCTCTGCCTCCTGACGCGGGCGGCGGATCTCGTCGCCCTCCGCGAGGGGCAACGCTCTGCGTATCGATCTATTCCAATTTTGAACGTTACGCCTCGAGCGCGTCGCGCGCGTCGATGAGCGCCCGCAGCCGCGTCGCGAAGCGCGCCGGGGCGTCGGCATCGCGCGGCAGGAACCCGCGGCCGGCCTTCGCGCCGAGGTCGCCCCGCTCGGCGCGCTCGCGCAGCATCGCTGGGGCGGCGGATGCGTCGCCGAGCGTCGGGAAGATGCCGTCGGCGACGCTCGTCCACACGTCGAGCCCGCCGAGGTCCATGACCTCGAACGGGCCGGCGAGCGCCCACCGCGGCCCGAGCCCGGCGGTGACGACCGCGTCGACCTGCTCGGCGCTCGCGACGCCGAGCTCGACGAGGTGCATCGCCTCGCGGTAGAGCGCCGCCTGCAGCCGGTTGGCGATGAAGCCCGGAACCTGCTGCGCGAGCGGCACCGCCGTCTTGCCGGCCGCCTCGAGCAGCGCGACCATGCGGCCGACGGTCGCCTGCGGCGTCGCCGGCCCCGGCACGACTTCGACGAGCGGCACGGTGTCGGCCGGGTTGAAGAAGTGGGCGATCACGAGCCGCGACGCGTCACGCATGCCGGCCGCGAGCGCATCCGCCCCGATCGACGACGTGTTCGAGGCGATGACCGCGTCGGCGTTGGCCGCCTCGACCCGCGCGATGAGCTCGTGCTTGAGCTCGAGCCGCTCAGGCGCCGCCTCGAGCACGATCGTCGCGCCGTCGACCGCGGCCTCGACGGTGTCGTGCGCGGATGCGCCGGCAGCGCGGGCGGCGTCGGCCGCGGCCTCGGCGCGCACGTCGAACACGCGCACCTCGTGGCCGGCGCGGGCCAGCACGCGCGCGATGCCCGCGCCCATGACGCCCGCGCCGAGGACGGCGATGGTCTCCTGCATGGCTGCTCCTGTCGGTCTCGATCGACGATGCCACAGCGGCGCGACGCGTCAGCGGCGCGACCGATCGGCGTCGCTGATGGGCGGCCGAGCGCCCGACGCCTCGACGCGCGCTCCGAGGCCCACACCGGCGGAGAGCCGATCGGGCACGAGCGGGATGAGCGGCGCGGCCAGCCGGTAGCGCCAGTCGCTCACGACGATCGCGCGCCGCCGGCGCAGCCCGCGCAGGCCGTCGCGCACGACCGTCGCCGCATCCGCCCACCCCGCCCGCGGCACGGCGTCGGGCGCGACGCCCATGCGCTCGTGGAACTCCGTGGCGACGAAGCCCGGCAGGAGCGCCGTGACCGCGACCCCGTCGCGGCGGTAGCGGGCGTGCAGCGATCGCGACAGCATGATGAGCCCCGCCTTCGCGGCCGCGTACGTGCCGCTCGGCATGCGGCCGGCGAGGCTCGCGACGTTGAGGATCCCGCCGCGGCCCCGCTCGCGCATGCCGGGCAGCGCCGCGTGCGCGAGCCGCAGCGGCACCCACGACAGCAGCTCGTGCACCCGCCGCTCCTCGTCGATGGCGGATGCGTGGAAGGGCTCGGCCACAGCGGTGCCGGCGTTGTTGACGAGCACGTCGACCGGCCGGTCGCCGTCGCGCAGGCGCGCGGCGACGCGCTCGAGACCCGCGGCGTCGGTGAGATCGGCGGCGAGCACCTCGGTCTCGACCGGCAGCCGCGCGGCGAGCGCGGCGAGTCGCTCGGCGTCGCGGGCGACGAGCACGAGGGCGAAGCCGTCGGCGGCGAGCTGGCGGGCGAACTCGGCCCCGAGCCCGGCCGAGGCGCCGGTGATGAGCGCGCGCATCTGCATGCGCTCAGCCTGGCAGAACGCATGGCCGACCCTGCACTGCCGCGTGGGTCGGCGCCAGTAGTCTGGAGACCCCCACGCGGGAGTGGTGGAATTGGCAGACACGCAGGATTTAGGTTCCTGTGCCCTAGTGGCGTGGGGGTTCAAGTCCCCTCTCCCGCACCGACGCACGACGCGAAGGAGCACCTCGTGCATCCGCTGCCTGCAGAGTTCCTCATCGACATCGAGGGCCTCATCTCCGGCGCGGGCGCGTGGGCGCTGCTGCTGGTGTGCGCGATCGTCTTCGTCGAGACCGGGCTCCTCGTCGGCTTCCTGCTGCCCGGCGACACGCTGCTGATCATCGCCGGCGTGCTCTCGTACACCGGCGTCATCCCGCAGCCGATCTGGCTCGTGATGCTGTGCATCTGGGGGTGCGCCGTCGCGGGCGACCAGCTGGGCTACTACATCGGCAAGAAGGCGGGGCCGCCGATCTTCCAGCGGCGATCCTCCGGGCTGTTCTCGCATCGCACGGTCGAGCGCACCAACCGGTTCTTCCTGCGCTACGGCGCCGCGGCCGTCATCATCGCGCGGTTCATCGGGATCGTGCGCACCTTCATGCCCGTCGCCGCGGGCGTCGGCAGGATGCCGTGGCCGCTGTTCCTCCGCCTCGACGTGCTCGGCGGGCTGCTGTGGGGCGCGGGGCTGCCGCTGCTCGGGTGGGGCGTCGCGCACATCCCGGGCGTCGCCGAGATCGTCACGGAGTACATCGACCTCGTGCTCATCGGCGTCGTCCTCATCGCGGTCGGCTTCATCGTGTGGCACGCGATCCAGTCGCGGCGCGAGGTCGAGCGGGAGATCCGCGAGGGCACGTCGACCGGGCCCGTGGAGACCCTCGACCTCTCGGGCACGAACGACCTCGGCATCGAGCGCTGAGGGCTCGCGACCGGCGCGCCGGCTACGCCGAGAGCCACACCGCCTGCGCGACCTGCGGCCCGAGGTCGACGGTGCCCGCGTCCGTGCGCACCTGGATCGAGCCCGAGTAGGGCTTCTGGCCCAGCACCTCGAGGCTCGCGTCGAGCGCGATGCCCGCGTCGGCGAGGAACCGCAGCATCGCCGGGTCGCTGTCGGAGATGCGCACGACCGCACCCGCGTGGCCGACGGCGGCATCGGCGAGCAGCACCGCATCCGGTCGGACGACCGTGCCGTCGGCGGCGGGGATCGGATCGCCGTGCGGATCGCGGACCGGGTCGCCGAGCGAGCGAGCGATCGAGTCGAGCAGCCGGTCGCTCAGCGCGTGCTCGAGGATCTCCGCCTCGTCGTGCACCTCGTCCCAGTCGTAGCCGTGCCGCTCGACGAGCCACGTCTCGACCACGCGGTGCCGGCGCACCTGCCGCACCGCGAGCGCCGCGCCCTCGCTCGTGAGCTCGATCGCGCCGTACGGCCGGTGGTGCACGAGGCCGGCGGCGGCCAGCTTCTTGACCATCTCGGTCACGGTGGAGTTCGCGAGCCCGAGCCGCGTCGCGAGCTGCGACGGCGTGACGGGCTCCGGCTGCCACTCGGTGTGGTGGTAGATCGCCTTGACGTAGTCCTCAGCCGCTGTGGACTGCATGTCGCCTCGCTCTCGACCACCGCACGACGAGGCCCCGGCGGGGCCCGAACAGCAACGCTAGCCCGAAGCCCAGGCCCTGCATGAGCACCACGGCGCCGCCGGGCGAGATGTCGAGCCAGAACGCCGCCATGAGGCCGGCGAGCGACGCGACGACCGTGACGCCCACCGACCACGCGAGCAGCGCATCCCACCGCACCGCGATGAGCCCGGCCGTCGCGCCCGGGATGACGAGCATCGCGACGACGAGGATGATGCCGACGGCCTGCAGCGCCGTGACGACGGTGAGCGCGAGCGCGCCGAGCAGCACGGCGTGCAGGATGCGCGGGCGCAGGCCGATCGCGTGCGCGTGGCCCGCGTCGAAGGCGACGAGGGTGAGGTCGCGGCGCAGCACGAGCAGGGTGACGCACACGATCGCGCCGACGATGAGCACCTGCGCGATGTCGGCGTCGGAGACGCCGAGCACGTTGCCGAAGAGGATGTGCTGCAGGTCGGTGTCGGACGGCGTGACCGAGACGATGACGAGGCCGAGCGCGAACAGCGTGGTGAAGACGACGCCGATCGCGGCATCCGCCTTGATCCTCGTGGCGGCGCGCACCCCGCCGATGAGGGCGACGGCGCCGATGCCGAAGACCGCGGCGCCGAGCGCGAACGGCAGCCCGAGGATGTACGCGAGCGCGACCCCCGGCAGCACCGCGTGCGAGACCGCGTCGCCCATGAGCGACCAGCCCATCTGCACGAGCCACGTCGACAGCAGCGCGCACGCGATCGCGGCCATGAGCGTCACGACCATCGCGCGCTGCATGAAGCCGTAGGTGAAGGGGGCGAGCACGGCGTCGAGGACGGATGCGTCCATCACGCGACCTCCTCGGAGGATGCGGCCGGCGGCGGGGCCGGTCGCTCGGGTGCCGCGTCGGAGCGGGGCCCGGCGCCGAACGCCTCGGCGATGCGCTCGGGCGTGAGGGTGGTCTCGGGCGGCCCGTGGTGCAGGAGCCGGCCCCGCTGCAGCAGCAGCACGCTGTCGACGAGCTCGGCGACGCCCGAGAGGTCGTGGTGCACGATGACGACGCTGCGACCGCGGTCGCGCAGGCCCCGCAGCACGGCGACGATCGCCGCCTCGCTCGTGCGGTCGACGCCCGCGAAGGGCTCGTCGAGCAGCAGCAGCTCGGCGTCCTGCGCGATGGCGCGGGCGACGAACGCGCGCTTGCGCTGCCCGCCCGAGAGCGCGCCGATCTGCCGATCGGCGAGGCGCTCGAGGCCGAGCAGGGCGATCGCCTCGTCGACGGCGGCGCGATCGGCGGGGCGCGGGATGCGCAGCAGCCCCATGCGGCCGTAGCGGCCGGCGGTCACGACGTCGCGCACCGTCACCGGGAAGTCCCAGTCGACCGCCTCGGCCTGCGGCACCGACGCGACGAAGCCCGCGCGGCGCGCCTCGCGCGGCGTGCGGCCGAGGATGCGCACGGTCCCCTCGTGCGGCACGCGCTCGAGCACGGCGGCGAGCATCGACGACTTCCCCGAGCCGTTGACGCCCACGAGGCCGGTGATCTCGCCCGAGCGGAGCGAGGCGGTCACGTCGGCGAGCGCGCGGACCTCGCCGTAGCGGACGCCGAGCCCGTGGGTGACGATCGCGTCGTGGGCCGCAGCCCGGTCGGCGGCGTGCGCTGGGGTGCCGCTCATGCGCCCAGCCCCTCGAGGATCGCGTCGATGTCGTGCTCGAGGAGCGCGAGCCACGTCGGCGCCGGCCCGTCGGGCGTCGAGAGCGAGTCGACGTGCAGGCTGCCGTCGAAGCGCACCCCGGCGGTGCGGGCGATCTGCTGCTGCGTGCCCGGATGCGTCGTGGACTCGCAGAAGACCGTCGGCACCCCGGTGCGCGCGACGACCGCCGCGACATGGGCGATCTGCTGCGGCGTGCCCTGGCCGCCGGCGTTCACCGGCCACAGGCTCGCCTCGGCGAGGCCCGCGTCGCGCGCGAGGTAGCTGAAGGCGCCCTCGCAGCTCACGAGCACGCGGTGCTGCTCGGGGAGCGCCGCGACCCCGTCGCGGAGGCGATCGCCGAGCCGCTCGAGGCGCGCGGTGACGGCTGCGGCGTTCGCGTCGACCTCGGCGCGCCGCTCGGGCACGAGGTCGCCGATCGCGACGCGCAGCTCCTCGACGTAGACCGCGCCCTCGGCGGGCGAGACCCACGCGTGGGCGTTGGGGTTGCCCGCGTAGTGGCCGGCCTCGATCGGGATCGGCTCGACGGCGTCGCTCAGCACCACGTGCGGGGCGTCGGCGCGCTCGACGAGGGTGAGCAGCCAGTCGTCGATGCCCATGCCGTTCGTGACGACGAGGTCGGCGCCCTCGGTGCGCACGAGGTCGCCGGGCGTCGGCTCGTAGTCGTGCACCTCGACGCCCACGCGGGTGAGCGACTCGACGCGCGCGGTGTCGCCGGCGACCTCGCGGGCGATGTCGGCGATCACCGTGAACGTCGCGAGCACGAGCGGCCGCTCGTCCGCGGCGGCTGTTGCGCCGGCCCCCGCCGGTGCCGGCGCGCCGTCGGCACCCGCGGGCGCGCAGCCGCTCAGCGCGACGGCGGCGACGGAGCATGCCGCTGCGGCGGCACTGATTCGCCTGCCCGCACGCTGAGTTTTCGGCATACCGAAATCATGGCACAGCGCGACCGGGTGCGCGCGCTCGGCATTCGTGCGCAGCGTCGCGCTGCTTCCTCGACCCGCTCCACCGAACTCGACCTGGTGCACAGGGTGTGTTTCGGCGAAACGGGTCGCGTTCGGAGGGGAGCGATCGGAGACCGCTCCCCGCTCGCGGGCCGAGCGATCAGGCGCGCTGGATGCGCTCGGCGAGCGCCGTGAAGGCGATGCGGCGGTGGCTCAGCGCGTCCTTCTCGTCGGCCGACAGCTCGGCGGCCGCGCGGCCGCCCCCGTCGTGCGGCAGGAAGATCGGGTCGTACCCGAACCCGCCGGCGCCGCGCGCCGCATCCGCGATCGTGCCCTCCCACGTGCCGCGCACCGCGAGCTCGCCGTCGGCGTCGACCCAGGCGGCGGCGCACACGAAGCGCGCAGCGCGATCGGATGCGTCGGCGAGGTTCGCGAGCAGCAGCTCGAGGTTGTCGCGGTCGTCGCGCGTGCCGGCGTAGCGGGCCGAGTGGATGCCGGGGGCGCCGCCGAGCGCGTCGACCTCGATGCCCGAGTCGTCCGCGAGGGCGGGCAGCCCCGTCGTCGCGTGCGCGGCGCGCGCCTTGATGAGCGCGTTGGCCTCGAAGGTCTCGCCGTCCTCGACGGGCTCGGGGCCGTCGTAGGGCAGCAGCTCGACGCCCGGCAGCAGCGGCGCGAGGATGCGCGCGAGCTCCTCGACCTTGTGCGGGTTGTGCGTCGCGACGACCACCTGCAGGCCCCCGCCGACGAGGTCGACCCCCGTCGAGCCGCCGATGCTCACGCGCCCACCCCCGCGAGGGCCTCGCGCTGCAGCTCGGTGAGCCGCGCGGTGCCCGCGAGGGCGAGGTCGAGCAGCCGGTCGAGCTCGGCGCGGTCGAACGGCGCGCCCTCGGCGGTGCCCTGCACCTCGACCATGAGCCCGCGGCCCGTCGCGACGACGTTCATGTCGGTGCCCGCGCGGACGTCCTCGAGGTAGTCGAGGTCGAGCGCGGGCTCGCCGTCGACGATGCCGACCGAGACGGCGGCGATCGAGTCGATGAGCGGCTTGGCGCTCCCCGGCACGCGGCCCTCGGCCTGCGCCCACGCGATCGCGTCGGCGAGCGCGACCCACGCGCCGGTGATCGCCGCGGTGCGGGTGCCGCCGTCGGCCTGCAGCACGTCGCAGTCGACGGCGATCGAGAGCTCGCCGAGCGCCCGCATGTCGACGCCGGCGCGCAGGCTGCGGCCGATGAGCCGCGAGATCTCGTGCGTGCGGCCGCCGACGCGGCCCTTGACGCTCTCGCGGTCCATGCGCTCGTTCGTCGAGCGCGGCAGCATCGCGTACTCCGCGGTCACCCAGCCCTTGCCCTTGCCGGCCATCCAGCGCGGCACCGAGGGCATGACGGATGCGGTGCACAGCACGCGCGTGCGGCCGAAGGCCACGAGGGCGCTGCCCTCGGCCTGCTGGCTCCACCCCCGCTCGATCGAGACCTCGCGCAGCTCATCGGGCTGCCTGCCGTCCTTGCGTGCCATCCGGCTCTCCTTCGTCGTCGGTCAGTCGGTGCGGCCGGGCAGCTGGATGACCCCGGTCTGCGTGAACTCCACGTGCGTCACCTCGGGCCCGAGGAACCGGCGCGCGAGCCGCAGGAACGGCTCCTGCGCCTCGGTCGTGGCCTCGAACGCGTACGCGGGCACCGCATCCGTCGGTGCGAGCATGCCGCGGTCCGAGAGGATGCGGTAGACGTCGGCCGCGGTCTCCTCGGCGCTCGAGACGAGCCGCACCCCGTCGCCCGCGACGTAGCCGATCGCGCCGGCGAGCAGCGGGTAGTGGGTGCAGCCGAGCACGATCGTGTCGAGCTGCTCGGCCAGGAGCGGCTCGAGGTACTCGTGCGCCGCGGCGAGCACGTCGTCGCCGGTCGTCACGCCCGCCTCGACGAACTCGACGAAACGCGGCGCCGCGCCCGCGGCGACGTGCGGCACGCCCGCGGCGGCGAACGCGCGCTGGTAGGCGCCCGAACCGATCGTGCCCGCGGTGCCGATCACGCCGATGCGACCCGAGCGGCTCTGCGCGACGGCGGCGCGCACCGCGGGGTGGATGACCTCGACGACCGGGATGCCCATGCCCTGCTCGTAGCGCTCGCGCGCGATGTCGAAGGTCGCGGCCGAGGCCGTGTTGCACGCGATGACGAGCATCTTCACGCCCTGCGCGACGAGCGTGTCGAGCACGTCGAGCGCGAGATGCCGCACCTCGTGCTGCTCGCGCGGGCCGTACGGGCCGTTCGCGGTGTCGCCGATGTAGGTGATCGACTCGGCCGGCAGCTGGTCGATGATCGCGCGCGCCACCGTGAGTCCGCCGACGCCGCTGTCGAAGACTCCGATCGGGCGCTGCACGACGGCAAGCCTAGTGGCGGCGCTCGGGCGCGATGTCAGCGACGACGAGTATCGTCAGCACCCGGCGACCGGAAGGAGCCCGCGTGATCGAGTTCGACGCCGTGCGCAAGGAGTACCCCGACGGCACGGTCGCGGTCGAGCGGTGCTCCCTCACCGTGCCGTCGCACCGCGTCGTCGCGCTCGTCGGGTCGTCCGGCAGCGGCAAGACGACGCTCCTGCGCATGGTCAACCGCATGGTCGAGCCGACCGCGGGCCGCGTGCTCATCGACGGCGTCGACGTGCGCTCGATGGATCGCGTGAAGCTGCGCCGCTCGATCGGCTACGTGCTGCAGGCCGGCGGCCTCCTCCCCCACCGCACGGTCGCCGACAACGTCGCGACCGTCCCCGTGCTCGAGGGCCGCCCCCGCAGGCAGGCGAGGGCGGATGCGCTCGGCCTGCTCGAGCGCGTCGGCCTCGACCCCGCGCTCGCCGACCGCTATCCAGCGCAGCTCTCCGGCGGCCAGCAGCAGCGCGTGGGCGTCGCGCGCGCGCTCGCCGCCGACCCCAACATCCTGCTCATGGACGAGCCCTTCGGCGCGGTCGACCCGATCGTGCGCGACCAGCTGCAGCAGGAGATGCGCGCGCTGCAGGCCGACATCGGCAAGACCATCCTGTTCGTCACGCACGACATCGACGAGGCCTTCGCGCTCGGCGACGAGGTCGTCGTGCTCCGCACGGGCGCCGAGATCGCACAGCGCGGCACGCCCGCCGAGATCCTCGCCGACCCCGCCGACGACTTCGTCGCCCACTTCGTGGGCGCCGGCACCGCCCGTCGCACCCTCCGCATCCGCGAGGTCGACGGCCGCAGCATCGTGGTCGACGGGGACGACCGCCCGACCGGCGTGCTCGAGCGGTGATGCGGGAGGGGGTGGCGCGGTGAACTGGCTGAGCCAGAACCTGCACATCGTCGGGCAGCTGCTCGTCGACCACCTGCTGCTGTCGATCCCGCCGATCCTGCTGAGCCTCGCGATCTCGGTACCGCTCGGGCGCCTCGCCGCCGGCTCGCCGCGCTGGCGCACGCCGCTGCTGACCGGCACGGGCCTGCTCTACGCGATCCCGTCGCTGTCGCTGTTCATCATCATCCCGCCCGTGCTCGGGCTGCCGCTGCGCTCCCCCGCGACGATGATCACCGCCCTCACCGTCTACGGCTGCGCGCTGCTCGTGCGCGGGGCGGCGGATGCGTTCGGCTCGGTGCCCGACGAGGTGCGGCTCGCCGCGCGCGCGACCGGGCACTCGCGCTGGGCGATGTTCTGGCGGGTCGAGCTGCCGCTCGCGGGGCCCGTGCTGCTGTCGTCGCTGCGGGTCGTCGCCGTCTCGACCGTGAGCCTCGTGACGGTCGGCGCCGTCATCGGCATCGCGAGCCTCGGGACGCTCTTCACCGACGGCTTCCAGCGCGGCATCGACGCGAGCATCTGGACGGGCATCGTGCTCACCGTCGCCGTCGCGTTCCTGCTGGATGCGCTGTGCGTCGTGGCCGCGCGCGTCGCGATGCCGTGGCAGCGGGTGGTGAGCCGCGCGTGAACCTCTTCGCCGAAGCCCTCCAGTGGCTGCTCGACCCCGCGAGCTGGACGGGACCGACCGCGCTCGGCTCGCGCATCCTCGAGCACCTCGCCTTCTCCGGCGCCGTGCTGCTCGTCGCGGCCGCGATCGGCGTGCCGCTCGGCGTGCTCATCGGCCACACCGGCCGCGGCCGCGGCGCCGTGATCGCCGTGACCGGCGGAGCGCGGGCGCTGCCGACGCTCGGGCTCCTGACGCTCTTCGGCCTCGGGCTCGGCATCGGGCTCGAGGCGCCGTTCCTCGCCCTGCTCGTGCTCGCGCTGCCACCCGTGCTCGCGGGCGCCTACGCGGGCGTCGAGTCGGTCGACCGCGCGACCGTCGGCGCCGCGCGCGCCGTCGGCCTCACCGAGCGGCAGATCCTCACCGGGGTCGAGCTGCCGCTCGCGTCGCCCGTGATCGTCGGGGGCCTGCGCTCGGCGGCGCTGCAGGTCATCTCGACCGCGACGCTCGCCGCCTACGTCGCCGACACCGGCCTCGGTCGGCCGCTCTTCCTCGGCCTCAAGACGCAGCAGTACGACCAGATGCTCGGCGCATCGATCCTCGTGGCGCTGCTCGCCCTCGTCGTCGAGCTGTGCTTCCAGCTCGCCCAATCCGCGGCCGTCCGCCGCGCCGAACCCCATCGCGCCCGCCTGGGCGACAGAGAGAGGATCGAAGCATGATCACCACCATCCGCAGATCAGGGCTCGCGGTCGCCGCGCTCGCCGCAGCGGGCGTCGTGCTCGCCGGATGCGCGAGCGCCGACCCCCTCGACGAGGGCGAGACGACCGCCCCGAGCGGCGACGAGGGCGGCACGACGCTCGTCGTCGGCTCGCAGGACTACTACTCGAACGAGATCATCGCCGAGCTCTACGCGCAGGCGCTCGAGGCTGAGGGCTTTCGCGTCGACCGCCAGCTGCGCATCGGCCAGCGCGAGGTCTACATGCCAGAGATCGAGTCGGGGGCGATCGACCTCTTCCCGGAGTACACCGGCCCCCTGCTGCAGTACTGGGTGCAGGATCCGCCCGAGCGGCTCGGCGACGAGGTGTACGACGCGCTCGTCGAGGCAGCGCCCGAGGGCCTCACGATCCTCGACCAGGCCGAGGCGACCGACCAGGACTCCTACGTCGTCACCCGGGAGTTCGCGGAGCAGTACGACCTGACCACGGTCGCCGACCTGGCGAACGTCGACGAGCCGCTCACGATGGGCGCGAACTCCGAGGCCGAGACGCGACCGAACGGGCCGATGGGCCTGGCCGAGGTCTACGGCATCGACGTGGGCTTCACCCCCATCGAGGACGGCGGCGGCCCCCTCACGATCCAGGCGCTGCAGAGCGGCGACATCCAGCTCGCGATCGTCTACACCGCCGATCCGACCATCGCGCAGAACGATCTCGTCGTGCTCGAGGACACCGAGGGCCTCTTCCTCGCCTCGCACGTCGTGCCCGTCGCGAGCGACAAGGTCGACGACGACGCGCAGGAGATCGTGAACGACGTGAGCGAGGCGCTGAGCGCCGACGCGCTCATCGCGCTCAACCGCCAGAGCGTCGAGCAGCAGTCGCCCGCCGCCGACATCGCGCGCGCGTGGCTCGAGGAGGAGGGCTTCCTCGACTAGGAGGTTCGCGGGCTCGACGAGCTCGAGCCCGCGAACCGCAGGTCTCGCGACGCGTGCGCCTGCGGCGCGCGCTCCTCGACCTTGCGGCCTCCGCGCTCAACCGGTGCCAGCAGCGGTCAACAGCGAGGTCTCGTGACGCGTGCGCCTGCGGCGCGCGCTCCTCGACCTTGCGGCCTCCACGCTCAACCTGCGGTTGAGCGCTCCGGCCGCAACATCCGGTGCATCGGGATGCCGCCCCACGTCGGGCCGGTCGAGACGCGCTCGTCGAGGTGCTCGAAGCCGCGCCGCTCGTAGAAGCGGGCGGCGCGCTCGTTGCCGTCGATGAGCCACAGGTAGTGCGCGCGATCGTCGACGACCGCGTCGAAGAGCGCCGCGCCGAGGCCGGTGCCGTGCATGTCGGCGTGGACGTAGAGCCGGTCGAGCTCGCGCCCGGCCGGCGGCGGCACGAGCCCGAGCTCGACCTCCCACCGGGCGGGCGCGGCGCTCGTCGCGGCCACGCCGACGATCGCGTCGCCTGCCCACGCGATGCGCCGCACGGCGTCGTGGCGCGCCGGATCGCCGAACGCCCGGGCTAGCCCCTCGACGTTGGCCTGCGCAAGCCCCTGGACGCCGAAGTCCTCCGGCAGCCGGCCCGCGTAGGTCGCCTGCTGCGCCTCCACGAGGAACGTCGCCCACGCGGGGGCGTCGGCGGGCGTCGGCTCGCGGAGCTCGACGCCGTCGGGCAGGGGCCTCGGGGAACGGGTCACCGGGCAACGCTACCCGCACCCGCAGGCCGGCACCGTAGGCTGGCGCCGTGACCGACACCGCGCTCATGACCGACCGCTACGAGCTCACGATGATCGACGCCGCGATGCGGTCGGGCACCGCGTTCCGGCCGTCGGTGTTCGAGGTCTTCGCCCGCCGGCTCCCCGGCGCCCGCCGCTACGGCGTCGTCGCGGGCACGGGCCGCTTCCTCGAGCGGCTCGCCGAGTTCCGCTTCGGCGATGCGGAGCTCGCGTGGCTGCGCGAGCACGAGGTCGTCTCGGCCGACCTGCTCGACTGGCTCGCCGACTACCGGTTCTCGGGCGACATCCGCGGCTACGCCGAGGGCGAGCTCTACTTCCCCGGCTCGCCGATCCTCGTCGTCGAGGGCTCGTTCGCCGAAGCGGTCGTGCTCGAGACGGTCGCGCTGTCGGTGCTCAACTACGACTCCGCCGTCGCGAACGCCGCGACGCGCATGACGCGTGCGGCGAAGGGCCGGCCGCTCGCGGAGATGGGCTCGCGCCGCGCGCAGGAGGAGGCCGCGATCGCCGCCGCGCGCGCCGCCTACATCGCGGGCTTCTCCGCGACGTCCAACCTCGCCGCGGGCGCCCGCTGGGGCATCCCGACGATGGGCACCGCCGCGCACTCGTTCACCCTGCTGCACGACTCCGAGGCCGAGGCCTTCCAGGCGCAGATCGACACGCTCGGCGTCGGCACGACCCTGCTCGTCGACACCTACGACGTCGAGCAGGGCATCCGCACGGCCGTCGAGGTCGCCGGTCCGCAGCTCGGCGGCATCCGGCTCGACTCGGGCGACCTCGTCGAGGTGGCCGCCGAGGCGCGCGCGCTGCTCGACTCGCTCGGCGCGACCGGCACGCGCATCACCGTTACGAGCGACCTCGACGAGTACGCGATCGCAGGCCTCCAGGCGAGCCCCGTGGATGCGTACGGCGTCGGCACGAGCGTCGTCACGGGTTCCGGCGCCCCGGCGGCGGGCATGGTCTACAAGCTCGTCGCGCGGCAGGATGCGGACGGCGAATGGGTCGGCGTCGCGAAGCACTCCGAGAACAAGGCCTCGAAGGGCGGCGAGAAGATCGCGGTGCGCACGCTCTCGGGCGGCGTCGCGACCGAGGAGACCGTGCTGCTGAGCGTCGACGGCGTCGTCCCCGCGGAGGCCGCGGCGCTCGGTCGCGCGCTGCAGGTGCCGCTCGTCACCGGCGGCGAGATCGACGCCCGCTGGATGGGTCACGACGGCGTCGAGGCCGCCCGCGAGCGCCACGACGCGTCGGTCGCGGAGCTGCCCTCCGACGCGCACCGGCTCGCGCGCGGCGAGCCCGCGCTGCCCACCGCCTTCCGCTGACGGGGTTCCCGCCCGGGCGCCCCACGCATCCGCCGTCGGCTCAGTCGGCCTTCAGCTTCTCGTAGATCTCCTTGCACGTCGGGCAGATCGGGAACTTCTCGGGGTCGCGCCCCGGGGTCCACTTCTTGCCGCACAGCGCGCGCACGGGCTTGCCCGAGAGCGCCGACTGCAGGATCTTCTCCTTCTTCACGTAGTGCGCGAAGCGGTCGTGGTCGCCGTCCTCGACCGACTCCTGGTTGAGGAGCTGCTCGAGCTCGCGGTCGAGCACGTCGGTGCCACCGCCGGTGTGGCCGGTGTCCAGTCGCTGGGTGTCGCTCATGGGTCCATGATCCCACGCTCAGGCCGCTCCCGGCGGCGCGCGAGACCATGCTTGCCGGCGCCGGCACGCGGCGCCACGACGGGAGGGCCGCGATGGGCGAGGTGGAGCAGGACGACGACCTGGGCTGGGTGATGGCCGCGCTCGAGCGGATCCTGGGGGTCCAGCGTCCGCTCGTCGTGAACCACCTGCGGTCGCTGCGGCGCAAGCACCCCGGGATCACGCCCGCGCAGACCATCGAGCGGCTCGAGAAGCAGTACCTCGCTGCCGTCTCGACCGGTGGCGCCGCGGTCGGCGCGACCGCCGTGGCACCGGGCATCGGCACGGCGGCGGCGCTCGGCCTCACCGTCGCCGAGACGGTCGGCTTCCTCGAGGCGACCGCGTTCTTCGGCCAGGCCGTCACCGAGGTGCACGGCATCGCCGTCGAGGACGAGCAGCGCGCCAAGGCGCTCGTCATGGCCCTCATGCTCGGCTCCGGCGGCTCGGCGCTCGTCAAGCGCGCCGCCGAGCAGGCGACCGGCCGAGCGCGCGGCATCGACGCGCACTGGGGCCAGCTCATCACCTCGGCGATGCCGACGGGCGCGATGGGCCAGGTGATCGACTACCTGCGCCGCGCCTTCCTGCGGCGGATGGCCCGCAACACGGGCGCCTCGATGGTGGGCCGCGCGATGCCGTTCGGCATCGGCGCCGTCATCGGCGGCGTCGGCAACAACATCCTGGGCCGGCAGGTCGTCAAGGCCGCTCGCGAGGCGTTCGGCCCCGCGCCGCGCGAGTTCGACGCCAACCTGGCCCCGCGCATCAAGGAGGTGCGCCCGAGCCTCGGCCAGCGCATCAAGGAGGCGCGCGCCATCGAGCGCGAGGGCCTCGGCGGCGGGCTCCGTCGCCTGCGCGAGCGCCGCGCGGGCGACGCGGACGGCGCGCCGCCGATGCAGGATGCATCGGTCGACGCGCCGTCGGACTCCCCGCGGGAGGGCGGGAGCTAGAGCGCCCCGAGCGTGACCTGCGCCTCGGACTCCTCGCCGCCTCGCAGGTAGGTCACGGTCACCTCCGCGCCCGCGGGGTGCGAGCGCACCTGCGCGGTCGCGTCGACCGCGCCCGTGACGCGCTGCCCGTCGATCTCGGTGATGACGTCGCCGGCCTGCAGGCCCGCGCTCGCCGCCGCTCCCCCGTCGCTCAGCTCGCGCACCTGCGCGCCGACCGTGCCGACGGATGCGTCGGTCACGTCGCTCACGGTCGCGCCGAGCAGGCCGTGGCTCGCCTCGCCCGTGTCGATGATCTCCTGCACGACGCGCTGCACGAGGCTCGACTCGATCGCGAAGCCGATCCCGATCGATCCCGACGTCGAGCTCCCCTGGCCCATGCTCGCGATCGCGACGTTGACGCCCACGAGCTGCCCGGATGCGTTGAGCAGCGCGCCGCCGGAGTTGCCCGGGTTGATCGACGCATCCGTCTGCACGACCGGGATCGAGATCTCCTCCTGCGCGCCCTGCGCGCCGTTCTCCTGCCAGAAGCCGAACGGCTCCTGCTGCGACTGGTCGCTGCCCTCGGGCGCGGCGCTCGAGGCGATCCGGAGGCCCCGGTCGACCGCGGAGACGATGCCGTCGGTGACGGAGTTCGACAGCCCGAGCGGGGCGCCGATCGCGATGGCGGTGTCGCCCACCCGCACGTCGTCGCTCGAGGCGAAGGTCACGACCGGGAGCTCGGCGTCGACCTTGATGACCGCGAGGTCGACGATGGGGTCGGTGCCGACGATCTCGGCCTCGAGCAGCCGGCCGTCGTTGGTCTCGACGGTGATCCGCGCGTCGGCGGTCTGGCCGTCGAGCGTGACGACGTGGTTGTTCGTGACGATGTAGCCGCCCGCGGCGACCGCGACGCCAGAGCCCTCGCCGCTGCCGTTGCTCGAGACGGCCTGCACCGTGACGACCGAGGGGCCGGCGGCCGCGGCGACGTCGGCGATCGTCTGCGGATCGGAGACCGTCTCACCGGTCGCGTCGCTCGAGGGCGGCGCCGACTGCGTCTGCGGCTGCTGCTGCCCCATGACGAGCGCACCGGCGCCGAAGCCGGCGGCGCCGCCCACGAGGCACGCCGCGGCGAGCATCGCCACGACCGCGCCGGCGCGCCTGCGGGGGCGCCGGCCCTCGTCGCGCTCGGGCTGCGGGTACAGCTCGTGGTGCGACGCGGGCGCCGATCCGACCGGAGCCGCCGCCGACGTCGGCTGCTGCCAGCGCCACTGCTCGTGCGGGCTGCCCGGCTGCGGCTGGGTCTGCGCCTGCGGACCGGGCTGCGGCGCGTAGCGCTGCGGATGCGCGGGCTGCGGATGCGGCTGCCCCTGCGGCGCCATCGGGTTCGGCACGCTGTCGTACGGGTTGGTCATGGCTCTACGGTGCCAGGCGATCCCATGCGATTCCTACGCGGCGCCGATGTCGGCCGTTCGGAATGCGCCGAAGCGGGGTAGCGTCGAGGCATGGAGCAGGCAGCAGCGCACGCACCCTGGCAGCGAGCAGCGGCGGGCGCCGGCCTGCTGGGCGCGGACGGGCGCCTCGCGCCGACGATCTTCGCCGAGATGACGGCGCTCGCCACCGCGACGGGAGCGCTGAACCTCGGCCAGGGCTTCCCCGACGAGGACGGCCCGCGCGCGGTGCTCGACGCCGCGAAGCACGCGATCGACCACGGCCGCAACCAGTACGGCCCGGGCCGCGGCGCGCAGGAGCTCATCGACGCCGTCATCGAGCACCAGCGCCGCTTCTACGGCATCGGCCTCGGCCGCGGCGACGTGCTCGTCACCGCCGGTGCGACCGAGGCGCTCGCCGCGACGATGCTCGCCTACCTCGGCCCCGGCGACGAGGTCATCGTCTTCGAGCCGTACTACGACGCCTACGCGGCGATCGCGGCACTCGTCGGCGCGGTGCTCGTGCCCGTGCCGCTGCACGCACCCGACTTCCAGCCGGACCCCGAGCGGCTCGCGCGGGCGGCGAGCCCCCGCACGCGCATGATCCTCGTCAACTCGCCCCACAACCCGACGGGCACCATGTTCGGCGAGGAGGCCCTCCGCGAGATCGTGCGTGTCGCCGAGCGCCGCGACGCGATCATCGTCACCGACGAGGTCTACGAGCACCTCGTGTACGACGACCAGCACGTGCCCATCGCATCCTTCGACGCCGCGCGCGAGCGGCTCGTCTCGATCTCGTCGGCGGGGAAGACGTTCTCGGTGACCGGCTGGAAGATCGGCTGGATCATGTCGACGCCCGAGCGCATCGCGCAGATCGGCGCCGTCAAGCAGTACCTCACGTTCGTCAACGGCGCGCCGTTCCAGCCCGCGGTCGCGGTGGGGCTGCGCCTGCCCGACGAGCACTTCGACACGATCGTCGCGTCCTTCGCCCGGAAGCGCGACATCCTCACGCGGGGCCTGCGGAAGGCCGGCTTCGCCGTGCACGACGCGAACGCCGGCTACTTCGTGCTCGCCGACGCCGCGCCGCTCGGCTTCGACGACGCGACGGCGCTCGCGCGCCGCCTGCCCGAGCTCGCCGGGGTCGTCGGCGTCCCGCTCTCCGCGCTCGCCCGCCCGTCGCGCCGCGACCTGCGCTCGACCCTGCGCTTCGCGTTCTGCAAGTCGGACGACATGCTGCACGAGGCCTCCGCCCGGCTCGCCGGCCTCCGGGACGCCGCGCTCGAACCGGCGCGCTGAGCGCGCGTCAGGCGATGCGGTAGCGGCGGTTCGCGAGCGAGGGGTTCCGCGCGCGCGTCGAGGCGATCGCCTCCGGGTCGAGGGGCGCGACCGCGATGCCCTGCTCGTCGCCGAGCGCCGCGAGCGGCACGCCCATCGGGTCGGCGATGAGCGAGCAGCCCACACCGAGCGGCGGGGCCTGGTCGGCGGCGACGACGTGCACGGTCGACTCGATCGCGCGCGCCGTGACGAGCGTCGTCCAGTGACGCTCCTTCTGCGGCCCGCGCACCCACTCGGCAGGCACGACGACGACGTCGGCCCCCGCATCCACGAGCCGCCTCGTCGCCTCGGGGAAGCGCAGGTCGTAGCAGGTCTCGACGCCGATGCGCGTGCCGAGCGCGTCGAAGACCGGCAGCTGCGCGGGGTCGCCCGCGGTCAGCCAGTCGGACTCGCGCGAGCCGAACGCGTCGTAGAGGTGCACCTTGCGGTACGCGGCGCGGATGCCGGTCGCGTCGACGGCGAGGACGGTGTTCGCGACGCCGTCGTCGAGGCGCTCGACCATGCCCGCGACGACGACGGCGTCATGCGCTGCGGCGCGCTCGAGCAGCATCGTCGCGAACGGTCCGTCGAGGGCCTCCGCGGCGGCCGGCGCGGTCGCCGCGAGGTCGCTCGAGCAGTGCTGCGAGTACTCCGGCAGCACGATGAGCCGCGCGCCGCGGTCGGCGGCGGCGTCGATCCAGCCGGCGGCCGCGCGGCGGTTCTCGTCGGCGTCCTCCCCCGGTGCCCACTGCACCGCGGCGGCCAGCAGCATCCGGTCGTCAGCACCCATGCCCCCAGCCTACGTCGCGCGGCGTGCCGACGGCCTCGCGCCGGCGCTCGCCCTGCCGACGCCGAGGTGCCAGGATCGAGGCGACGAAGGGAGCAGGATGCTGGTCGCATTCTCTGTGGCGCCGGGCACTGCCGGTGCCGACGGCTCGGTGCACGACGCGGTCGCGGCCGCCGTGCGGGTGGTGCGCGAGAGCGGGCTGCCGCACCGCACCGACGCGATGTTCACGACGATCGAGGGCGAGTGGGACGAGGTCTTCGACGTCGTGCGGCGCGCGACCGACGCGGTGCTCGCGCACGCCCCGCGCGCATCCCTCGTGCTCAAGGCCGACATCCGCCCCGGCTGGAGCGGCGAGCTCGACGGCAAGGTCGAGCGGCTCGAGCGCGCGCTCGAGGAGGAGGGCGCGTGAGGAGCGAGCTGTTCGCCGAGGCGCACCAGGAGGCGCGCTCGGGCGAGCGCTGGGTCAAGCAGTCGAGCAAGATGCTGCGCATCAGCGTCTCGGGCGGCGGCGACGTGCTCGCGGCCAAGGGCGCGATGGTCGCCTACCAGGGGCAGATGGAGTTCCAGCACGAGGGCGCGGGTGCCGCGCGCTTGCTCAAGAAGCTCGTCACCGGCGAGGGCGCGCCGCTCATGCGCATCCGCGGCGAGGGCGAGGTCTTCCTGGCGCGCGACGCCGCGAACGTCTTCACCGTGCTGCTCGAGCAGGAGGGGCTCTCCGTCAACGGGAAGAACCTGCTGGCCTTCGATCCGCAGCTGCAGTGGGACATCCGGATGCTGCGCAGCGGCAACATCATGGCGGGGGGCCTCTTCAACGTCGAGATCGGCGGCCAGGGCACCGTCGGTGTCTCGTGCGAGGGCCAGCCGCTGCTGCTCGACTGCTCGCAGCAGCCGACCTTCGTCGACCCGAACGCGGCGGTGTGCTGGTCGGCGAACCTGCAGCCGAGCGTCGTGAGCTCGATGAACGTGCGCTCGATGCTGCGAGGCGGCACGGGCGAGGCGTTCCAGCTCGCGTTCCACGGGCCGGGCTTCGTCGTCGTGCAGCCGAGCGAGGGACGCCTCGCGGTCTCCGGCTCCAACGGCGGCTCATCGAGCGGCGGCGGGCTCGGCGGGCTCTTCGAGTAGGGACGCGGGCGCGCAGGGCCGGAGGCCGCGGGCGCTCTGGCCCGATGCCGCGGGCGCTCAGGGCCGGATGCCGCAGGCGCTCAGTGCCGGATGCCACGGGCGCTCCAGGCGGTCGCCGTCACATCGAACGGCGCCGGCGGCAGGAGCTCCCGGCAGCGAGCGGCCAGCAGCGCCCTCCCCTGCGCGTCGAGGCCGGAGACGTGATCGCCCGCGGGGCCGACGCCGAGCTCGAACGGCGCCCACCACGAGGCGACGTCCTCGAAGCGCACGACCGTCGCGATCGGGGCCTCCTCGACCTCGACGAGCCCCGCGCCGAGCAGCAGGCGCTCGAGGTCGCCGCGGTGCTGGCCGGCACGGGAGGCCTCGCCCGGCGGCGGGCCGTCGCCCTCGTGGAGCGAGGCGACTGCCTGCCAGAAGACCGAGAGCGGGCCGAGCGCGTGATCCCACACGCACGCCGCGACCGTGCCGCCGCGCCGGGTGACGCGCACCATCTCGGCCAGGCCGGCGGCAGGCTCGGCCATGAAGTGGACGACGAGCTGCGCGAGCGCCGCGTCGAAGGCGCCGTCGGGGAACGGCAGTGCCTCGGCGGACGCCTCGAGCACGTCGACGCCGGGATGCCGTGCGCGCACGGCCTCGACGAAGCCCGGCGCGGGATCGACGGCGCGCACGCGCGCGCCGCGACGGACGAGCTCGTCCGTGAGCGCACCCGGCCCGCAGCCCACATCGAGCACCGCGCCCCCGTCGACGCCCGCCATGTCGGCGAAGACGGCCGCGAGCGGCCGGGAGAACCGGCCCATGAACCGGTCGTACGCATCCGCCGTCACCGCGAAGCCCATGGTCGAACGCTACGCCGTCGGCGGGTCGGCCGGCACACCCGGCGGCTCGCACCGAGCACTTCCGAGGGAGACGCAGAAGAGGCGCCCTCTCGGGCGCCTCTTCTCGTGCCGCAGTTCGCGGACTTCGTTGCGGGGACAGGATTTGAACCTGCGACCTCCGGGTTATGAGCCCGGCGAGCTACCGAGCTGCTCCACCCCGCGGCACAGTCAATGACTTTACCAGGGGCTTCGGGCCCGGGCAAATCGCTACGGCGACTCGCTGCCCTCCGGGGCCGGAGTCTCCTCCGGAGCCGGCGTCTCCGCCTGCCCGCCGTCGCTCTGGCCGCCGTCGCTCTGGCCGCCCTCGATCTGCGCAGTGAGCTCGATCATGCGCTCGAGCGCCGCGGTGAGCCGCTCGTCGGCTTCGGCTGCCGCGACGAGGTCGTTCGACGCGTACGCCTGCTGCCGCTCCTGGAGCGCGGCGCCCGCGTCCTGCAGCGCGGCGTCGAGCTGCGCCTGCAGGTCGGTCGGAGGCGCGGGCTCGCCGCCCGGCTCCTCCGGGGCCGGCTCCCCCTCGGGGGTCGTGGGATCGACGCCCGAGTCGCCCGCCTGCGCGCCGGAGTCACCGCCGAAGAGCGCGTCGAGCGCCTCGTCGAGCGTGTCCTCGAACGCGATGTCGTCGCCGAAGGCCACGAGGATCTTGCGGAGCACCGGGAACGACGTCGCACCCGTCGACTGCAGGTAGACCGGCTGCACGTAGAGCAGACCGCCGCCGACCGGGAGCGTCAGCAGGTTGCCGTTGATCACCTCGGTCGAGCCCTGGCGCAGCAGGTTGAGCACCTCGGAGACCTGGTTGTCGGTGTCGAAGTTGTTCTGCACCTGGCCCGGGCCCGGGATCGATTGGTCCTTCGGCAGCATCTGCAGCGTGAGCCGGCCGTAGGAGTCGGCCACCTCGCCGTCGGTGCTGCCGGCGTCGGCGTTGACCGACAGGTAGCCGTAGAGCACGTTCCGGCCGTCGCGCGGGATGAACGTCGAGTAGAGCGTGAACGCGGGGTCCTGCCCGTCGACCGACATCGTGAGGTAGTACGGCGGCTGCGCCGGCGCGGTGTCGGCGTTCGACGCCGTCGGCTCCGAGGGCGTCGCCCACTGGTCGTCGCCCGAGAAGAACGTGCCGGGGTCGGTCACGTGGTAGTCGCCGAGGATCGAGCGCTGCAGCTTGAACATGTCGGACGGGTAGCGCACGTGGCTCATCAGGTCCCCCGACATCTCGCTGATCGGGTGGATCGTGCCGGGGTAGATCTCGTTCCACGCCTGCAGGATCGGGTCCTCGGGCTCCCACGCGTAGAGGGTGACCGAGCCGTCGTAGGCGTCGACCACGGCCTTGACCGAGTTGCGCACGTAGTTGATGATCTGGCCGGGCGCGACCTGCGGGTTGGGGTTCGTCGAATCGGCGATCGCCTGGGCGATCGAGCGGTGCGACGAGTACGGGAACGTCGACGCGGTCGTCATGCCGTCGACGATCCACACGAGCCGCTCGTCGACGACCGCGGGGTACACGTCGCTGTCGAGCGTGAGGTACGGCGCCACGGCGGCGACGCGGTCGCGCGGGTGGCGGTCGTAGAGGATCTGCGAGTGGTCCGTGACGGCATCCGAGAGGATGATCTGCTCCGACTGGAACTTCAGCGCGAACACGAGGCGCTTGAAGATGTTGTCGAGCGCCGGGCCGCCGTCACCGGCGAAGGTCGTCTCGGCGTTGCCGGCGCCCTCCTCGGTCGAGCGCGGGTAGTCGAGCTCGAGCGGGTCGCTGCCGGGGGCGCCGCCGACGATCGAGTAGTCGGGCATCGCCTCGCCGAAGTAGACGCGCGGCTCGTAGTCGCCGAGCGCGCCCGAGGTCGGGATGCCGGCCTGCAGGAACACCGGCTGGCCCTCGGGGCCGCGCTGGTTGCCGTACGCCGCGACGACGCCGTAGCCGTGGGTGTAGACGATGTGGCGGTTGTACCAGCTGTCGTCGTCGAGGCCCGAGAGGTCGAGCTCGCGCACCGCGATGACGGTGTCCTGCATCTGCCCGTCGATCTCGTAGCGGTCGACGTCGAGCTGGTCGGCGAAGCCGTAGTACTGGCGGTACTCCTGGAGGTTCGCGAACGCGTCGGTCACCTGCGCCGGGTCGATGATGCGGATGTTCGCGGTCGTCTCGGCGTCGGCGCGCAGGGCGCCGGGCTCGGCGTCCGTCCGCGTCTCTGTGGGCGTCTCGACCATCTCGTCGACGCCCCATGCCGAGCGGGTCGCGTCGATGTTGCGCTGGATGTACTCGGCCTCGAGCGTGCGGGCGCTCGGGTCGACGTTGAAGCGCTGCATGATCGCCGGGTAGGCGACGCCGACGACGAGCGACGCGGCGATGAGCAGCGCCGTGCCGACGATCGCGATGCGCCAGCGGCCGATGATGGCGGTGATGATGAAGAAGATCGCCACGACCGCCGCGATGCCCGCGAGGATCTGCGCGGCCGGGATCGACGCGTTGACCTCGGTCCAGCCGGCACCGGTGTTGAGGAAGCCCTGCGAGGTCTGCGCGAGCGAGGCGTACTGGCCGAGCCAGATCGAGGCGCCGAGCGCGAGCATGTAGAGCGCGGCGATGACGGCGATCTGGATGCGCGCCGAGCGCGAGATGCGGAACTCGCGGCCCGTGATGCGGATGGCGCCGTAGAGGTAGGAGGTCGCGATCGAGGCGACGCCGCAGATGAAGAGCACCGCGAGCGCGAAGCCGACGATCTGCTGGTAGAACGGCAGCTCGAAGATGTAGAAGCCGATGTCGAGGCCGAACTGCGGGTCGGTCTCGCCGAAGGGCCGGCGGTGGAGCCACAGCTGGGCCGTCTCCCACTGCGAGGCGGCGGCGGTGCCGGCGAAGAGGCCGAGCGCGGCGGGCGCGGCCCACATGACGACGCGGCGGAGCGGCTCGACGAGCTCCTGGTAGCGGTCGAGTTGCGAGCTGAGCTGCGCGTAGACGGGGCGCGAGCGGAAGGCGATCTGCACGCTGAGCGCGAGCGGCACCGCCATCGCGAGGAACCCGATGAGGAACATCAGGCCCATGGAGAGCCAGCGGGTCTGCAGCACCTGCACGAAGCCCAGCTGGTCGAACCAGAGGATGTCGGCGTAGAAGCCCGAGAACACCACGAACGCGCCGATGATCGCGGCGACGATCAGGACGGTGATGAGCAGCGGCGATGGCCGCGATCTGCCGGTGGTCGCGGCGGTCGGTCGTTCGGCGTTGGCAGACACGTCGTATGGCTCCAAGGTGCTGTGCGGGCGGTGCCCCTCATCGTAGTCAGGCTCCCTATGAGCTTCCCGCCCCGCGCCCGGCAGGCGCCGCGCTCCCCCGGCGGATCAGCCGCAGGTCGGCAGGCCCGAGATGTCCTCGTTCATCGCGACCGCGTCGATCGCCGCGATCGCGTCGTCGAGGGTGTCGACGGCGAGCACCGTGAGGCCGTCGGGCACGTGCCCGACGACGTCGCCGCAGTTCTCCACGGGCGCGAGGAAGTGCGAGGCGCCCGCATCCACGGCGCCGTGCATCTTCTGCACGATGCCGCTGATCGGGCCGACGTCGCCGAGCGCGGTCACGGTGCCAGTGCCCGCCCAGTGCGTGCCGGCGGTCATCGCCCCCGGGGTGAGCTCGTCGATGATCCCGAGCGCGAACATCATGCCCGCGCTCGAGCCGCCCACGTTCGGCAGCTCGATGTCGACGTCGAAGGGGAACGTGAACTCGTGCGAGGGGTAGATGCCGACGAGTCGCTGGTCGCCCTCCACGAGCGGGGTCACCTCGACGGTCATCGGCTCGCCGTCGCGCTCGATGTCGAGCTCGGTCGGGCCGTCGACGGCCGCGATGGAGGCCCGGATCGAGTAGACGTCGTAGGCGGTCTCGCCGTTGACGCGCAGGATGCGGTCGCCCTCCTCGAGCACCCCGTCGGCCGGGCTGTCGGGGATCACGCCCGCGACGCGCACGTCGCTCTCGATGTCGTAGCCCTCGTGCAGGAGCGCGGCGGCGACCGCAGCCTGCTGCGAGTTCTGCATGTCGATGCGCCCCGCCTCGTTCGACTCCTCGATCGTGAGCTGCGGGGGGAAGGCCGCGTCCATCGGGATGATCGAGCGCGCCGGGTCGACGTACGCCTGCGCGACATCGACCCAGCTGAGCGGCCGGTCGCGGCTGCCGAACCACGCGACCGTCAACAGGCGCAGCTCGCCCTCGGTCGGGTACGTCTGGGCGCCGTCGATCTCGATGAGCGGGCCGGCGTCGGTCGCTCCGAGCGTGTCGAACGTGGGCCCGGGAACCTCCACGACGTACGGCGAGGGCACGAAGGCGAGGGCGAGCGATGCGGCAGCTGCGGCGACGAGCGCACCCCATCCGGCGCGGCGCAGACGGCGGGGGCGCACGTCCGGGAACCGGATGGCCGGATGTTCGCGGACGGCGGAGGGCGGGTTGGCGGGAATCCCCGCGGGCTCAGACATGCTGGGGCTAGCGTAGTCGCATGCCTGAGGACTCCGACGATCGCCGCCCGGAGGACGAGCTGCGCGAGATGCTGCAGCGCTTCCTCTCGGGCGAGGGCCCCATCGATCCCGCGCGCCTCGCGGGTGCTGCGGGCATGCCGTCGGACCCCGCGCAGCTGCAGGCGCTCATGGCGCAGCTGCAGGCCGCGCTCTCGCGCACCGAGGACGGCATCGACTGGTCGGCTGCGCAGCGGCAGGCCGCGGCGGTCGTGCAGCGCGACCCGGGCTCCGTGACGAGCGCCGAGCGCGAGGCGGTCCAGCAGGCCGCCGACCTCGCGGCGATGTGGCTCGGCGAGACCACCGAGATCGGCGCCGCGACCTCGCTCACGATGCTCTCGCGACGCCAGTGGGTCGACGCGACGATCCCCGTGTGGCAGGAGATGAGCGAGCCGGTCGCGAACAGCATCGCGAGCGCCCTCACCCGCGCGATGCAGGAGCACGCGCCCGAGGAGGCGCAGGACATGATCGCCGGCGCCGAGCGCATCCTCCGCAACGTCGGCGGCACGATGTTCGCGATGCAGCTCGGCAACGTCGTCGGCCAGCTCGCGGGCGAGACCGTCGCGGGCGGCGACTTCGGCTTCCCGCTGCTCGAGGACACCGCGGCGCTGCTGCCCGTCAACCTGCGCGACGCGGCGGCGGGCCTCGAGATCCCCGAGGACCAGGTCCGCATCTGGATGGCGGCGCGCGAGCTCGCCCACGCGCGGCTGTTCCACCACGCGCGCTGGCTGCGGCTCCACGTGCTCTCGTCGGTGCGCGAGTACGCCGAGGGCATCCGCATCGACGTGGACCGGCTCGAGGAGCTCGCCGAGTCCTTCGATCCCACGAACCCCGAAGAGCTGCGCCAGGCGCTCTCGAGCGGTGCGCTCATCCCGCCGAAGACGCCCGAGCAGCTCGAGGCCCTCGCGCGGCTCGAGACGACGATCGCCCTCATCGAGGGATGGGTCGACGCGGTCACCGAGGCCGCGACCGCGCGCCTGCCCAAGCGCGAGGCGATCGCCGAGTCGGTGCGCCGTCGGCGCGCGACGGGCGGTCCGGCCGAGAAGGCGTTCGGCACGCTCGTGGGGCTCGAGATCCGGCCGCGCCGGCTGCGCGAGGCGGCGGCGTTCTGGCGCGCGGTGACGGATGCGGTGGGCGCCGAGGCGCGCGACTCGCTGTGGGACCAGCCCGACCTCATGCCGGGCTCGGACGACATCGACGACCCCTCGCGCGTGATCGCGCGCCTGCAGGGCGTCGGCGAGCTCGACGAGATGGATCTCGCGCTGCAGGAGCTGCTCGACGACGCGGAGCGCGACGAGCAGGACGGCGACGAGCAGGACGGCGACGAGCAGGACGGCGACGAGACGGGCGGCGACGAGACGGGCGGCGACGAGACGGGCGGCGACGAGTCGGACGCCGACGCGACGGACGACGGCGAGCCGGCCGACGGCACCGAGGGCGGGCCGGCCGAGCGCTGACCCTCGGCCCCGGGCGGCGCTCCTGTGGAGAGCCGACGACGCTCTGCGCGCATCCGGCGCATCATGCGCCCATGCTCCGACTCGACCCGCACCTCGCCGTCTTCCGCACCTCGCCCGACCGCATCGCGATCGGTGCGCAGGCGCCCGTCGCCGAGCTCGACGCCGACCCGCCCACCCTGCAGGCGCTCGCTGCGCTCGCGCGCGGCGTCCTGCCGATCGAGCTCGCGCAGCTGCTGGGCGACGAGCCTGCGCGGGCGCTGCTCGACGCGCTCGGCCCGGCGCTCGTCGTACCCGCGACGGCCGTCCCCGTGATCGTGCGCGGGCGCATCCGCCTCGCGGCCCAGCTGCACCGCGCGGCGCGCGACGCCGGCCACCCGGCGGGCGACGGCGGCGTCGTCGTGCCGGTCGCGCCGTGGCGGCTGCCGCCGGCAGAGCAGCAGCGGCTGCGCGACTCGCGCGTCGCGCACCTGCCCGTGACGGTCGGCGACGCGTGGGTGCAGGTGGGGCCGTTCGAGCAGGACGGCGGCTGCGAGCGGTGCGGCGCGCTCGTCGACGTGGCGCTGCTGCCCGCGCACCTCTCCCCCGTGCCGAGCCCCATCGCCGCGGCGCAGGCGGTCGTGACCGTGCTCGAGGCGCTGCGGCGCGCGGGCGCGGGCGAGCTGCCTCACCGCTGGGGCGTGCGGATCGGGCAGCGCGACGGTGCGGTCAGCGCGCTGCGGCGGCGGGCGTGCCCGCACCGCGCGGCGGCGTCAGCTCGGCGAGGAACCGCGAGGGCTGCCTGACGGCGTGGCCCGAGCTGCGCGCCCATGTGAGCGAGAGCGTGCGCTCTGCGCGCGTGATCGCCACGTACAGCAGGCGGCGCTCCTCGTCGATCTCGGCGAGCGTCGTGGCGTGGGAGACGGGCAGGAGCCCCTCGGCGAGCCCGCACACGTGCACGTGCTGCCACTCGAGGCCCTTCGCCGCGTGGATCGTCGCGATCGTGACCGCCGCCACGGCGGGCTCGTGCTCGGTCTGCGCGCGGCGCTGCAGGTCGCGGGCGAAGCCCGGGAGGTCGGTGCCGCCCGCTTCCTCGGCGAGCGTGACGAGGGCGTGCAGCGCATCCCACTGCGCCCGCTCGACGCCGTGGGTCGCGGGCGGCTCGGCCCGGTAGCCGAGCCCCATGACGATGTCGGTGACGGCCTGGAAGACGGGACGGTCGTCGGCGGGCGCGCTGCGCAGCATGAGCACCGCGCGCTTGACGACCGGGATCTCGAAGAAGCGCACCGAGCCGCGCACCGTCGACGAGAGGCCGACGTTCGCGAGGGCCTGCTCGATGAGCCCGGACTGCGCGTGGAAGCGGGTGAGCACCGCGATCTGCCCCGGGTCGGCGCCCGCGTCGACCTGGGCGCGGCACGCGGCGGCGATCGCCGCGGCCTCCGCGGAGTCGTTCGCGTACGCGGCGATCGTCGGCTCGCGGCCGGCCTCGCCCGATGCCGCCGAGAGCGTGAGGGCGTCGCGTCCCCGCATGAGCCGGTTGGCGCATCCGACGATCGACGAGGTCGAGCGGTAGGAGCGCTCGAGCCGCACGACCTCGGCGTCGGGGTGCTCGTGCACGAAGCGCGACAGGCTCGCCGCGTCCGCGCCGGCGAACGAGTAGATGGTCTGGCTCGGGTCGCCGACGACGCACACGTCGCGGCGGTCGCCGAGCCAGGCCGCGAGCACGCGCTGCTGCATCGGCGAGACGTCCTGGTACTCGTCGACCGTGAAGTGGCGGTAGCGCGCGCGCACCTCGTCGGCGACGACCGGCTCGCGCTCGAGCATGCCGGCGGTCGCGAGCAGCACGTCCTCGAAGTCGATCTGGCGCCGCTCGTCCTTGAGCCGCTCGTAGGCCATGTGCAGGTCGATCATCGCCTCGGGCGCGACGCCCGTCGGCATGGGGCGGATGCGGGCCTGGATGCCGTAGTCCTCGATCGTCATCGCCTGCGACTTGCGCCACTCGATCTCGCCCGCGGCATCACGGAGCTGCGCGGTCGGGAGCCGCAGCCGCAGCTGCGCGGCGGCGTCGGCGAGCGTCGACGCCTTCTGCGGCAGCAGCGCCGGCATGCGCGAACCGGCCACCCGCGGCCAGAAGTGCGACAGCTGCGCGAGCGCCGCGGCGTGGAAGGTGCGCGCCTGCACGCCGCCCGCCCCGAGGCGCGCGAGCCGCGTGCGCATCTCCCCCGCCGCGCGCGACGTGAACGTGAGCGCGAGCGACGCGTGCTCCGCCTGCTCGCCGGTCGCGACCGCGTAGGCGATGCGGTGCGTGATCGCGCGCGTCTTGCCGGTGCCTGCGCCCGCGAGGATCGCCACCGGCCCGCCGAGCGCCGTCGCCGCCTGCCGCTGCTGCTCGTCGAGGCCGGCGAGGATGCGGTCGGCGTCGGTCGTGGCCGTCACCGCCATCGACGCATCCGTCATCGCGCCATCCACGACTCGATGATCCACGAGGCGATCGACGTGGCGCCGGGCAGCTGCACCGCGCCCGCCCGCAGCTCGTCGCGCGTGAACCAGCGCACGTCGAGGATCTCGACGCCGTCGGGCACGATCGCGTCCGGCTCGGGCGCGACGCACTCGAACCCGAGCATGAGGCTGCGCGGGAACGGCCACGGCTGCGAGCCGAGGTAGCGCGGCTCGACGACGCGGAGGCCGGTCTCCTCGTGCACCTCGCGCACGACGGCGGCCTCGAGCGACTCGCCCGGATCGACGAACCCGGCGATGAGCGAGTAGCGGCCCTCGGGCCACGCGGCGTTGTGGCCGAGCAGGATGCGCTCGTCGGAGCGGTCGTGGATCGCGACGATCACCGCCGGGTCGGTGCGCGGGAAGTGCGGCTGGCCGCTCGCCGAGCGCCGCACCCAGCCGGACTCCTCGAACGTCGTCGGGAGGCCGTCGAGCGGGCTGTGGTGGCTCTCGAGCTGCCACGCCCCGAGTGCGACGGCCTGCACGAGCGCCGTCGCGTCGGCGTCGTCGAGCGCGGCGCCCACCTCGCGGAGCGACCGCCACTCGGCGCCCTCGACCTCGAAGGGCTCCGCGACGAGCATGCTCAGCACGATCCCGCCCGGCGCCGCACCGCCCGCGGCCGTCGCGCGGCCGAGCCAGCTGAGCGGCACAGCGGGTTCGACCGGCCTCGCGGTGCTCGGGAGCTCGGCGGGAGCGAAGCGCACGAGCCGGCCGTCCCGCACCGGCGCGCGGTCGCCGGCGATGACGACGATGCGCGTCGTGGGCTCGCCGAGCGCACGCTCGACGGCGTCGGGAGCGATGCGCGACGCGTGGTCGCGGTCGAGCCCCGAGCGGGCGAGCGGGGGAACCTGCACGTCACCTCCGTCGCGTGGCGCCGCCCCCGTCGGGAGAGGTCGGCCTAGCCTGGCATCCATGAGCACGAACCCCTTCACTCTAGCCGCGCTCGCCACCACCGCCGTGCCCGGGCTCGACGTCGTCGGCGCGACGGAGGACGGCTCCGACGAGCACCGCTCGGTCGTGGCTGCGCAGCTCGCCGACGGCGAGACGGTGCAGGTGGTGCTCCCCCGCTCCGTCGCTGCGCTGCGCACGGCGCAGGAGCACGCCGCCGCGCTCGGCGCGCTCACGCTCGCGACCCGCTCGCGGCTGCCGTTCGAGGTGCCGACGCTGCTCGGCACCGCCGACGCCGGCCGCTCGCGGCTGTTCGTGCTCACGCGGCTCGGCGGTGCGACGATGCGCCTCGCCGACATCTCGCCCGCGCGCCTCGGGCTCGCCGAGAGCGTCGGCCGCGCGATCGCCGCGATCCACGAGCTGCCGACCTCGGTCGCGGCGGATGCGGGCCTGCCGCACCAGAGCGCGCCGACGCTGCGCGGCACGCTCCTCGACGTCTTCGACCGCGCCGCCGCGACGGGCTCGGTGCCGGCGACGCTGCTCCAGCGCTGGGAGTCCGCGCTCGGCGAGGATCGCCTCTGGCAGTTCAAGCCCACCCTCGTGCACGGCGACCTGCAGGCCCCGGCGTTCCGCATCGAGGGCAGCGCGGTCGTCGGCGTGGACGGGTGGCACGCCCTCTCGATCGGCGACCCGGCCCGCGACCTCGCCTTCCTGCTCGGCTCGAGCGAGTTCGGCAGCGTCGACCTCGCCTTCGACGCGCACGCCGCGGCGCGCGGCATCGGCGACCGCCATGTGCGCCAGCGCGCGATGCTGCACGCCGAGCTCGACATCGCACGGTGGCTGCTGCACGGCGTCGACCGCGGCGACGCGGCGATCGTCGAGGACGCCAAGGGGATGCTCGCGGGGCTCGTCGCGCGCGTCGACCACGACGCGGGTGCCGCGATCGCGCCGGCACGGCTCGAGACCATGGACCTGACCGGCGTGCAGGAGTACCTCGGCGAAGCGGAGGCCGCGTCGCCGGAGGCGACCCTGCCGGGCGTGCAGGGGTCGCGCGCGCCATCGCCGTCGTCGGAGGCCGAGACCGAGGTGGTCGAGCCGCTGCGCGAGCCCGACGACCGCGCAGCGGGCTCGACCGACGGCGTCGGCGGCTCAGCCGACCGCTGACGCCTCGGCGACGGCCCGCTGCGCGCGGAGCCAGCGCGCCTCGAGCTCGGCGAGCGACTCGATGCGCTCGGGCCGGATGATGCGGTCGTGCTCGACGAAGTACAGCTCGGCGTCGACCTGCTCGGGGTCGAGCCCGGCGTGGGCGGCGTACGCGGCGCGGTACAGCGCGAGCTGCAGCTGGCGCGCCTCGAGGTCGGCCTCGCCCGAGGGGAGGCGGCCGGTCTTCCAGTCGACCACCGTCGCGCGGTCGCCGTCGCGGTAGACCGCGTCGATCTTGCACACTACGGTCGTGCCGGCGAGCGGCAGGTGGATCTCGAGCTCGGTCTCGGCTGGCCGCCTCGCGCCGTAGGGCGATGCGAGGAAGGTCTGCTTCAGCCGCTCGAGCCGCTCGGCGTCGATGCCGACGAGGTCGGTGTCGAGCGCCTCGTCGTCGACCGCGTCGCCGAGGCCGATGGCGCCGTCGCGGCGCTCGACCCAGCCGTGGAAGAGCGTGCCGAGCGTCGTCGCGGCGAAGGGCTGCTGCGGCATCGGTCGCGCGATCTGCCGGGCGACGGCGACCGGGTCGGCCGCCCAGTCCTTGAAGCCGGATGCCGCGATGCGGCTCGGCAGGCTCAGGGCGGCCGCGCGGCGGTCGGCGAGCAGCAGCGCGATCGCGTCGTCCCACGGCGTGGGCGCGGCCGGGTCGGCCGCCGCGACGCGCGCCGCGGCCGCCTCGACCGCGGGGCGCCTCGGCCCGAGCGGGTCGACGGGCCACGCGAGCGTCGGGCTGCGGTCGCCGAGCGGGTTCTCCGCGCCGCGCTCGGGCAGCGGCAGCAGCTCGACGTCGAGCGACGCGGCCGCGAGCTCGAGGAGGCGCTTCGGCTTCGCGGGCGTGCGCGCCCGGCCGTACCACTGCGCGCCGGAGAGCCACAGCGCGCGGCGGGCGCGCGTGACGCCGACGTACGCGAGCCGATCCTCCTCCGACTGGTAGTGGTCCCACAGCGCCTCGAGGAACCGCTCGCGCGCGAGCGCGTACTCGTGCTGGGTCGCGTGGCCGTCGAGCTCGAGCCGCGGCAGCAGCGCCGCATCGCCCCGCAGCGGGTACGGCAGCGTCGCGTGCGTCAGCCACCCGAGCGGCTGATCGTCCTCCTTCGCGGCCGCGAGCCGCGGGATCGCGACGACATCCCACTCGAGGCCCTTCGAGGCGTGCATCGTGAGCACCTGCACCCAGCCGGGCTCGGGCTCCGGCTCGGGCACGTCGGGGCCGCGGCCGGCCGCGAGCACGTCGAGGTAGCCGAGGAACGCCTCGAGCGAGCCGCGCTCGTCGGCGGCCGCGAACGCCTGCACCTCGCGCGCGAACGCGTCGAGCGCGCCGTGGGCGTGATGGCGCTTCGCCGCGACCTCGATGTCGAGCCGGAGCGCCTGCTCGACGCTGCGCACGAGCTCGGCGAGCGGCATGCCCGCGCGGCGCCGCAGCTCGCGCAGCAGCGCGCCGGCGTCGCGCATCCGTGCGAGTCCCTGCTCCGTCGCGCCCTCGAGCCGCGGCGAGTCGACGAGCGCGTCGAGCGCATCGACGATCGACACGTGCGCCTCGACGGCGATCGCGCCGCGATCGGCGGTGCGCTGCTCGCTGCTCAGGCCAGCCTTCGCGAGCATCGACGCGTGCCGCTGGAGGGCGGCGATGTCGGCGACCCCGACGCGCCAGCGGCTGCCCGCGAGCAGCCGCACGAGGCTCGAGCCCTCCTCCGGCCGGCCGAGCACCCGCAGTGCCGCGACGAGGTCGACGACCTCGGGCTCGTCGAGCAGCCCGCCGCCGCCGGAGCGGAACACGCGGATGCCCTCGGCCCGCAGCGCCCGGGTGAGCTCGACCCCCTGCGAGTGGGAGCGCACGAGCACCGCGGCGGTCGTCTCGGAGCCCGCGACGCCGGCCCCGTGGGAGCGCAGCCACGCGGCGAGCTCCCGGGACTCGTCCTCGATCGTCGACAGGTGGCGCACCGCGACGTCGCCCGCGCCGGCGCCCGCGCGCGGCTCGAGCCGCTTCACCGGCACCCCGGGCTGCTCAGGCAGCCGGCTCGCGACCCCGTGCGCGAGGCGCAGCACGTCGACGTCGTTGCGCCAGCTCGTCGAGAGCGTGAGCGTGCGCTCGACGCGGAAGCGCTGCGCGAAGAGCGCGAGCGTGCCGGCGCTCGCGCCGCGGAACCCGTAGATGGCCTGGTTGGGGTCGCCGACGGCCATGACGGGTGTGCCGTCGAAGAGCGCGTGGATGAGCTGCAGCTGCAGGACCGAGGTGTCCTGGAACTCGTCGAGCAGCACGGCGCGATGCCGCGCGCGCAGCTCGTCGACGGCGCCCGAGTGCGCATCGATCGCGTCGAGCGCGAGCCGCACCTGGTCGCTGAACTGCACGGCGCCGCGGCGGCGCTTCGCCTCGTCGAACGCGTCGACGAGGTCGGCGAGCGGGTCGAGGCCGCCGACCCGCTCGACGTCCTGCGCGATCGCCTTCGCGTGCGCCGCCTTGAACAGCTTGGGCTCGTCGGCCGTCGGGAGCGCCTGCAGCGCGCGCAGCCGGGCCGGGAAGGCGCCGCGACGCAGCCGGTCGGTCGAGATCCGGTGGTCGCCGAGGGTGCCGGCGAGCTGCACGACCCGGTCGGCGACCGTCTCCGCGCGCCCGAGCGACGCGAGGCGCAGGTCGTCGGACTCGCGCGCGACCCGCAGCGCGAGCAGGAATGCCGCCGGATCGGTCAGCACCTCCGACTCCGGGTCGCGCCCGATGAGGAGCGCCCACTCGCGGAACAGCGAGCTCGCGAACGAGTTGTAGGTCTGGACGACAGGCCGCCTCGTCGCGGCGACCTCGGCGTCGACGAGACCTGCCTCGGCGAGCGCGCGCAGCTCGGCCGAGAGGCGGTCGGCGAGCTCGCGCGCCGCCTTGCGGGTGAAGGTGAGGCCGAGCACCTCGTCGGGCGCGACCCTGCCGTTGGCCACGAGCCACAGCACGCGCTGCGCCATCGTGTGGGTCTTGCCGCTGCCGGCGCCCGCGACGACGAGCGTCGGCGCCTCGGGAGCCTGGATGACCTCGATCTGCTCGTCGGTCGGCCGCTGCGGCGCACGGCCCCGCACCTCGGCGATCGCCTCGGTGATCTCGATGGCGCTGATCACTCGGTGACCTCCGGGATGACGTGGATGGCGCACTGGCCGAAGCTGTAGTCGTCGCTGCAGTGCAGCTCGGGGCGGGCGGTGAAGACGGCGCCGCCCATCACCTCGATCGCCGTGCGCAAGTGGTCGTGGAACGCCTCCGCGACGTCGTCGAAAGGCTCGGAGTCGACCGTCTTCTCCTTCCGGGCGAGCTTCGGCATCACGAGGCGCGCGGTCGTGTGCGCGCCCGTCTCGATGCCCTCGACGCCGCCGAGCGCGACCGCGAGCTGGTAGGCGCGCAACTGCAGGTTGCCGAGGCCGGGCACCGCCTTCGGCACCCGCCTGCCGGTCTTGAGGTCGACGATGCGCACCTCGCCGGCGGGGCCGTGCTCGATCCAGTCGATCGCGCCAGAGAGCACCGCCCCGCCGACCTCGACCTCGAAGCGCGCCTCGCGCTCGTCGCGCTCGATCCGCCAGCCGGAGCCTCGCAGCACCTGGAAGTAGCCGGCGAGGGCCGCGGCCATCGGCCCGACCTCGTCGCGCTGCTGCGCGGCCTCCCACGCGGAGGGATGGTCGAGCTCGGCGAACCGGGCGTCGACGGCAGCCTCGATCGCCGCGGCGTCGGTCGCGTCGACGTGCTCGACGGCGTCGTGCACGATGGTGCCGAGCGCCGCGGCGCGGTTGGAGGTGCCGCCCGCGAGCCGCTGCACGACCCACGAGAGCTCGCACTCGACGAGCCCCTGGAGCGCCGATGGGCTCACGCGCACCTGCTCGGCCGCGTCGAGCCGCTCGCTCGTGGTGATCGGGGCGAGCCCCGCCCACTCCGCGGGGTCGGCGCCGGGCGCGCCGGCGTCGGCGAGCCGCCGCAGGGCGGACGCGGCGGCGTCGGCGCCCGGCCGGCCTTCGGTCACGCGACGGCGCAGGCTCGCGACGAGCGAGCGCAGGGAGTGCCAGCTGTCGTCGGCGCCCGGCACGGGCTCCTTCGGGATGCCGAGCACGAACGGCGAGGGCTGCTCGTCGTCGCTCTCGACCGCGGTGAGCAGCACCGCACCGCGCGCTGTCGCGATCGTCTTGACGAACGTGCGCAGCTCGTCGTGCAGCACGCCCGCCCTCGCATCCTCCGTCGGCGCCCCGTCGAGCCGGTTGGCGCCGAGCAGCGAGCCGCGCGGTCGCAGGTTGGGCCACACGCCGTCCTGGAGCCCGGCGACGACCACGGTGTCGAGCTCGCGGCCGACGAACTGCCCGGGCGTGCCGATCGCGACGCGCGCCCCCTCGGCCCGCGCGGCGAGCGAGTCGTCGTCGACGCTCGAGGCGAGCCAGGCGTCGACGAACGCTCCGGTGTCGGCGTCGGGACGGCGCTCGATGAGGCGCGCGACCTGGTCGAAGAGCGCGACCACCGCGTCGAGCCGGCGGTTGGCGAGCGCGCGCTCGACCCCCGGGCCGCCGAGCGCCGTGCGCCGCCACGCGTCGGCGACGCCCGCGGCGCTCCACACCGCCCACAGCACGCGGTCGGCGCTCGCCGGGTCGTCGCCCGTCAGCAGCGCGCTCGCGTCGGCGAGCATGCGCACGAGGCGACGGGCGGCCGCAGCGCCCTGCCGCGCCGTCGTGAGGCCCTCGAGCTGCTCGGGGTCGTGGAGCGCCGCGCGCACGAGCTCGGCGCCCGCGACGTGCACGGCCTCGCCTCGGGCGACGATCCGGTGCCGCAGCGCGCGCTTGAGCCGGCGGACCGCGAGCGCGTCGAGCCCGAGCAGGTCGCTGCGCAGCAGCTGCTCGGCGAGCTGCGCGTCGAGCTCGCGCCGACCCGTCGCCACCGCGAGCACGCTCACGAGCGCCTCGACCACCTCGGTGTCGCGCAGCCGCGTCGGCCCGCCCGCGGCGACCGGCACCTCGAGCGCCGAGAGCAGCGAGCCGAGCTCGGAGGCGGCGCGCCCCGTGCGGGCGATGACCGCGATGTCGTCGAAGGCCACCCCCGCGGCGCGACGCTCGTGGATGAGCCGTGCGATGCGCCGGGCCTGCTCGTCGAGGGACTGCGCCACGTGCAGCTCGACGACGTCGTCGCCGCCCCCTGCGCGCGCCGCCGCCCGCCGGTGGGTCGCGGCGCCCGCCGCGCCGATCCCCTGCGCGGCGCGCTCGATGAGGGCGCGCAGCCGCTCGCCGTGGCGGTGGTCGACCGCGAGCTCGATGCGGTGCCCCGGCTCGCCCGCGAAGCCCAACCGCGCCGGCAGCGCCGCGAGAAGGGCCGGATCGGCGCCGCGGAAGCCGCCCGTCGTCGTGTCGGGGTCGCCGAACGCGACGACGCTCGCGCCGCGACGCCGCAGCGCCTCGAGCACGACGACCGCGCCCTCGGTGAGCTCCTGCGCGTCGTCGACGAGCACGAGGCTCGGCAGCCGCACGGCGGTGCTGTCGATCGCGCTCGCCGCCCGACGCAGCAGCGACGCGGCCGTCATGGCCTCCGCCCCGCGCCGCTCGAGCCGCTGGAGCCGCTCGAACTCGTCGAAGAACGCCGCGGCCGCGGCCCATTCGGGCACCCCGCGCTCGGCGGCGAGCGCGGCGAGCGCCGACGCATCCATGCCCCGCTCCTGCACCGCCGCGAGCAGCTCGCGCAGCTCGGCACGGAAGCCCGCCTGCTCGCGCACCTCGGCGTGCAGGTGCTCGGGCCACGCGGGCCCGGAGGCGACACCGGCCGCCTGGTCGTCGACGTGGCCCGCGAGCATCGCCGCGATGATGCGATCCTGCTCGGCGCCCGAGAGCAGCTGCGGCACCGGCCGCTCGTCGGCGAGCGCCGCCGCGGTGAGCAGCGCGTGCGCGAACGACGGCATCGATCGCGCGAGCGGCCCCGGCGTCGCGATGGGGATGCGACGGGCGAGGCGGTCGCGGAGCGCCGTCGCGGCCTGCCGCGACCCGGCGACGACGAGCAGGCCGGCGGGGTCGAGCCCCGCAGCGAGCCGCTCGGCGGCGAGCTCGACGAGCGTCGTCGTCTTCCCGGAGCCGGCGACGCCGAGCACGATGGCGGAGGCGTCGGCGGGCAGCGCGAGCACCGCGGCCTGGGACGCGTCCAGGGTCGCGGTGCGGTCGAGCAGAGCGGATTCGGGAGCCACAGCGCCACGGTATCGACGGCCGCCGACATCGCCGCGGCGGCGCGGCGTTCGCCGGTCGCGGACGCGGCCGGACCCCCGCATCCGATCGCCTATCCTCAGGAGCATGGACATCCGCATCGGCATCAAGGACTCGGCTCGCGAGATCGCGTTCGACTCGGCGCAGACCGCCAAGGAGGTCGAGGACGCCGTGCTCGCGGCGTTCGGCGCCGCGCACCTCGCGCTCGACGACGCCAAGGGCCGCCGCTACATCGTGCCGAGCGCGAGCATCGCCTACGTCGAGATCGGCAGCGAGTCGACGCGCAAGATCGGCTTCGTCGCCTGATGCTCCCGATCCTCGTGCTCGTGCCCATGGTGATGGGCGCGGCGATCGGGCTGCTCGCGCGCTACCTGCTGCCGGGCCGCGAGTGGGTCGGGCTCTTCCTCAACCCGCTCGCCGGCGCCGCCGCCGCAGGCGTCGTCTGGATCGTCGGCGCGCTCCTCGGCGCGACGGCCGACAACGGCTGGCTGTGGGTCGGCAGCCTGCTCGCGGCGCTCGTCGTCTCGATCGCGATCCCCAAGGTGCTCCCCGCACGACGCGTGCGCGCCGACGGCCGCTACCTCGCCGAGCTCACCGCGCGTCGCGGCTGAGGCCCGCGGGGCCGACGCTCAGGCCGTCAGCCCCAGCTCGTCCATCCGGCGGGTGTGCGAGGCGACGATGTCGTTGAACGCCGGCTCGAGCCGCTTCTGGCTCGGCACCGCGCGACCGGTCTCGTCGGGTCCGTTCACGGCGAGGTACATCTGCAGCAGCGTGTCGCCCACGAGCCTGCGCCCCCACACCGCCATGCGGTCCGAGAGCCGCGGCGTCCCCTCGATCGCGACGCGGAGCAGCCGCACGAGGTGCCCGTGCGCGCTCTCGCTGCGCAGCGCGCGCAGCATGACGTCCTGGTCGTCCTCCGGCAGCCCCGGCGCGATCGCGATGAAGAAGTCCTCGAGCAGCCCGGAGACGACGTGCAGCGCGAGCAGCTGCTCGTACCAGTCGGCGCCCTCGATCGCGCGGGCGAACTGGCTCGTCGAGTCGGCGAACGGGCGCATCGCGTCGCCGACGGTGGTGTCCTCGCTCTCGAGCACGTGCGCGAAGCTGCCGGCACGGGTGGCGTGGATCCGAACGACCTCTGCGAGCGCCGCGCGCGCCTCGAGCGACGGCGCCTGCTCGAGCGCCCGGCCCGCCTTCGCGACGAGCTCGAGCTCAAGCCCGAGCGCCTGGCCGACGAAGGGCACGAGCGCCGGCCGCACGTCCGAGAGCAGCACGCGGTCGCCGACGACCGGCACCCGATGCTGCCGCAGGAGCTGCCGCGTCACGTCGCGGGGCGTCCGGTCGAACCACTTCACCACAGTGCAGGAGTCTAGGGGCGGTGCGGAGGCGCCCGGCGCATGCCGCCGGTACGCTTGCCTGAGCAGAAGAACAGGCGGAACATTCCTTTGACTTTCCACGACCTCTCCATCGACGCCGACATGGTCCAGGCCCTCGCCGACCGCGGCATCCTCGACCCCTTCCCGATCCAGCAGCAGACGATCCCGCTCGCGCTGTCGGGGCAGGACATCATCGGCCAGGCCAAGACCGGCACCGGCAAGACCTTCGCCTTCGGGCTGCCCCTCGCGCAGCGCCTCGGCGCCGAGCCCGAGCACGGCGTGCAGGCGCTCATCGTCGTCCCCACGCGCGAGCTCGCGGTGCAGGTGACGGAGGACATGGAGCTCATCACCTCCAACCGCCCCACGACCGTCGTCTCGATCTACGGCGGCAAGGCCTACGAGGGCCAGATCGACCAGCTCAAGGCCGGCGCGCAGATCGTCGTGGGCACGCCCGGGCGGCTCCTCGACCTCGTGCAGCAGCGCATCCTCGACCTGTCCAACGTCAAGGAGATGGTGCTCGACGAGGCCGACCGGATGCTCGACCTCGGCTTCCTGCCCGACGTCGAGAAGCTCTTCTCGAAGGTGCCCGCCGTGCGGCACACGATGCTGTTCTCGGCGACCATGCCGGGCGCGATCGTCGCGCTCGCGCGCCGCTTCATGTCGCGCCCGCTGCACATCCGCGCGACCGACGTCGACGAGACCATCGCGCAGGCCAACATCCAGCACATCGTCTACCGGGCGCACGCGCTCGACAAGGACGAGGTCGTCTCGCGCATCCTGCAGGCGGAGGGCCGTGGCAAGACGGTCGTCTTCACCCGCACGAAGCGCGCCGCGTCGCGCCTCACCGAGGAGCTCGTCGACCGCGGCTTCGCGGCCGCGGCCGTGCACGGCGACATGAGCCAGGAGGCGCGCGAGCGCGCGATGGCGCAGTTCAAGGCGGGCAAGAAGGACGTGCTGATCGCGACGGACGTCGCCGCGCGCGGCATCGACGTCGACGACGTCACGCACGTCATCAACCACACGATCCCCGAGGACGAGAAGGCGTACCTTCACCGCGTGGGCCGCACCGGCCGGGCGGGTCGCACGGGCATCGCGGTCACGTTCGTCGACTGGGACGACCTGCACAAGTGGGCGCTCATCGACCGCGCGCTCGAGTTCGGCAGGCCCGAGCCGGTCGAGACCTACTCGTCGAGCCCGCACCTCTACACCGACCTCGGCATCCCCGAGGGCGCCAAGGGCCGCCTGCAGCCGACGCCGCCCCACAAGGAGGCCAAGCGCGAGGGTGTCGCGCGCGGCTCGCGCGACGGCGGCTCGCGCGGCCCCCGCGAGGAGCGCGCCGGCGTCGAGCGCCCCGAGGGCGAGCGGCCGCGCAGGCGCCGCCGCGGCGGCCGAGGCCGCTCGGGCGGCGAGGGCCAGGGTCCGGCGGATGCGTCGGCCCCGGCCGAGGCCGGCAGCGAGGGCCGCGCCGAGGGCCGCGGCACGCACGACGGCGGCGGCGCCGAGCACCACGACGGCAACGCGGCGCCGCGACGCCGTCGCCGTCGCCGCTCGGGCGGCGGCGGAGCCGGGGGCGCTGCCGGTGCCGCGCAGGCCCCGCGGGCCTGACGCGCGCCGCACCCACAAGCCTGGGACGGCCGCTCCGCACGCGCGGGGCGGCCGTTCGGCATCCCGCGCGGAGGCGGCAGCCGCCGAGCGGTCAGCCGCGCCCGAACAGCACGGGCGCGCGTCTGAGCGGTCAACTCGGCGCCCGAGCGGTCAACTCAGCGCCCGAGCGGTCGGGCTCGGATTTCAGCGCTCGGGTCACTCCGCCCCGAGCGTCGCGGCCATGCTCCCGCGCAGCTCGCCCCACATCGCGTCCGCGACCGTGACCACTCACACGCGGAAGTGACCACTCACACGCGGAAGTGACCGCTCACACGCGGGAGTGACCGGTCACGCGCGGGAGTGACCGCTCACACGCGGGAGTGACCGCTCACACGCGGGAGTGACCGCTCACACGCGGGAGTGACCGGTCACGCGCGGGAGTGGCCGGTCACACGCGGGAGTGACCGGTCACATGCGGGAGTGTCCGCTCCGCGCGGGGAGCTGGGGCGCTCAGGCGGGCAGCACGGGGACCCAGCCGGTCGCGCGGCGCACGATCTCGGCGACCACCTCAGGGTCGGTCGTGTGCTCCCCCAGCCGGTTCGGCTTGCCGGCGCCGTGGAAGTCGCTCGAGCCGGTGACGAGCAGCCCGTGGCGCTCGGCCTCGTCGAGCAGCCGCTGCCGGTCCGCCTCGCCGTTGTCGCGGTGCCACACCTCGACCCCGTCAAGGCCGGCCGCGACGAGGTCGCCGAGCACGCCCATCCGCAGCACCGGCCGGCCGCGGGCCCCCGGATGCGCGAGCACGGCGACGCCGCCGGCCGCGCGGATGATCTCGATCGCCGCCTCGGGCGGCGGCGCCTCGTGCGGCTGGTAGTACCCGCCCTGCCAGTGCAGGATCCCCTCGAACGCGGCGGTGCGATCGGGCACGATCCCGAGCGAGACGAGCGCGTCGGCGATGTGCGGGCGGCCGATCGTCGCGCCCGGCGCCGAGTGCTGCTCGATGTGCTCCCACGTCAAGGGGTAGTCGCGGCCGATGGCGTGCACCATCCGCTCGGCGCGGCCGATGCGCTCGACGCGGATGCGCTCGCGCTCGCCGATGAAGCTCTCGGCCTCGGGGTCGAGGAGGTAGCCGAGCACGTGCACGCTCGCGGGCCCGATCTGCGACGAGAACTCGACGCCCGGGAGGAGCGCCACGCCCGACTCGTGGGCGGCCTCGGTCGCCTCGGCCCACCCGGCGACGGTGTCGTGGTCGGTCAGCGCGATCGCGCCCAGCCCGGCCGCGGCGGCGGCGCGCACGACGTCGCCGGGCGCATCCGTGCCGTCGGACTCGCGGGAGTGCACGTGCAGGTCGGCGGGCCCGGCGCTCGTCCAGTCGTACGCCGAGGGCGGCTCGGCACCTGCTCGCTCCATGCCGCCAGCCTACGCGCGCGCGCCCATGCCCGAGCCACAGGCCCATCGCCTACGATCGCCGGGTGCTCGGGATCGTCGGCTGGCTGCTCGCCCTCGTGATCGCCGCGTGCCTCGCGGTCGCGGCGTGGCCGCAGGGCTTCGGCCTCGAGCAGGCACCCGTCGTCGCGCAGGTGGTGTCGCTGCGGATCGGCGTCGTCGGCATCGCGCTCGTGCTCGCGCTGCTGCTCCTGTGCTTCGTCGGCTGGCGGCGCGTGCGGCCGTTCGTGCTCGGCGTCGTCGCGATGCTGCTGGCCTTCGCGCTCGCGTCGACCGGCATCCACCTCTCGCGCGGCATCGACGCGTCGCAGACGATCGCCGCCGACGGCGACGACCTCGTCGTGCTCACCTGGAACACCGCGGGCGACGAGCCGGGCGTCGACGAGATCGCGCGCGTGGTCGACGAGACGGGGGCGGATGCGGTGATGCTCGCCGAGACGACGCTGCCGCTCGGCGTCGGGGTCGCCGAGCGGCTGCGCGAGCGGGGCAACCCGTTCTGGGTGCACACGACGCACTACGACCCGGAGTACGGGGCGCTCAACACGACCCTGCTCATCTCCACGCGCCTCGGCGAGTACACGACCGACTCGACGGTCGGCGGCACCCGCACGCTGCCGACGATCGTCGCGCGGCCCGACGACGGCGAGGGGCCGGTGCTCGTCTCGACGCATCCCGTCGCGCCCGTGCCGCACCAGATGCGCAACTGGCGAGCCGACATCGAGTTCGTCGCGGGGCTGTGCGACGGCCGCGACTCGGTCGTGATGGCGGGCGACTTCAACTCGACCCTCGACCACTGGTGGGCGACGCGCGAAGACGGCGGCGACCTCGGCGTGTGCCGCGACGCCGCGACCGCGGTCGGGGCCGGCGCCGTGGGCACGTGGCCGACGTGGGCGCCGCCGTGGCTCGGCCCGGTAATCGACCACGTGCTCGCGACGCCCGACTGGACGCCGGTCGCCGCCCGCGTGCTCACGGGGCTCGACGACGCGGGCTCCGACCATCGCCCGGTGGTCGTGCAGCTGCGCAGCGCCCGCTGAGCGTCAGCCCCGATCGAGCTCGGGCTCGGGGGCGAACCCGTCGATCGCGGCGAGCACCGCCCGGCCCGCCTCTGCCGTCGCGAGCGGCCGGAAGTGGCCCGCGGCGCGCAGCCGCACGCCGCCCATCCCCTCGGGCACCCGGTTGCCGGGCACGTGCGGGTCGAGGGCCGGGAGCACCACGCGGATGCGCAGGTCGACGCCGCGCTCGGCGGCGAGCGCGAGGAGCCGCTCGTCGGTCGGGTCGAACTCGCGGATCGCGGCGTTCCGGAGCAGCCGCGCGCGGCTCGAGCCCGCGAACGGCGTCGCGAGCGCCACGAGCCCCGCGGGCTGCGGCCGGTCGGAGCGCTGCGCACGGTCGACGAGCAGCCGCTTGCCGACCAGGCCGCCCTTCGAGTGGCCGACGAGCACGATCTGCGCGTGCGGATGCGCAGCGGCGACCGCGTCGACCGCCTCCCCCACGACGTGCGCGGCCTCCGCGATCGGCATGAGGTGGCGGCCGAGCTGCGGCACGAAGTGCACCGCGTGGCCCGCGTGCACGAGACGGCGGGCGAGCGGCTCCATGAACGGCCAGCGCTCCACGACCCCCGGTACGAGCACGACGTGCACGCGCGCGCCCGGCATCCCTCGCAGCGCCGGCGGCCGCGGGTCGAGCGTCGAGCGCACGTGCATGCGCGCGGCGAAGGCGTAGTCGCGCGCCCAGACGCGCACCTCGCGGGCCGTGATGCTCATGCGCGCACCGCGCCCCCGGCCACCCGCAGCGCGGCGCTCACGGCACGAACTCGTCGATCATGCGGGCGACGGGCTCGGCGCCGGTGATCATCGCCTCGTGGCCGCGACCCGGCGCGATGCGCAGCCGGCCGTCCGGCAGCGCCTCGGCGACCGCCTCGCACCAGCCCATCGGCGCGACGCGGTCCTCCTCGCCGCGGATCACGAGCGCGGGCTGCGCGATGCGCGGCAGCAGGGGGCGGATGTCGTGGTCGAGCATCGTGCGCAGCTTCCGCAGGTACCACCGCGGCCCTGCCTGCAGGTAGAGGCGCGCGCCGAGCAGCGCGACGATCGGGGGGTCGTTGGCGAGGTCCTGCAGCAGCCGCAGCGCTTGCTGCCAGCCCGAGCGCTCGGCCGGGTTGACCGTCGGCGCGAGCAGCACGACACGATCGACGAGCTCGGCGTGGCGCACCGCGAGCTCTGCGACCACCTGCGACCCCATGGAGTGCCCGACCGCGATGCAGGGCGTGGGCACGAGCGTCCGCAGCGCATCCGCCACCACGTCGGCGAGCTTCGGCATCGTGAGCGACGAGGTGGGCTCGGGCGACGGCCCGAAGCCCGGCAGGTCGAGCGCGACGACGTCGAAGCGGCTCGAGAGGGCGGTGCGCAGCAGCCCGAAGTACTGCTGCCCCATGCCGATGCCGTGCACGAGCACGACGGTCGGCGCGTCGGCGCGAGGCCACCGGTGCACGAGCACGGTGTGGTCGCCGTGCACGTGCGCGCTCGTCTGCGCGCCGAGGTCGCCCCGGGTGGCGTGCCGCCACTGGGCGACGCTCTCTGGCATCGGCAGGTGCATCCCGCCAGCGTAGGACGCCCGCTTGGGAGCGGGCCGCAGCCTCAGTGCTCGGCGTCGGGCAGCTCGCGCATCCCCCAGAAGGGCCCGACGACGACGCACAGCGCCGCGAGCACCTGCCCCGCCGCGCCGATCCACATCGTCGGCACGACGCCGATCCACGTGCCGAGCGCGCCCGCGAGCAGCGCCGCGAGCGGCATGACGCCCCACACGCAGAAGCGCACGGATGCGTTCATCCGGCCGAGCAGGCGACCGGGGGTGATGCGCTGCCGGAAGGTGACCTGGGTGATGTTGTAGACGAGCACCGTGAAGCTCGCGACGAAGCCCTGCACGACGAGGAGGCCGAACGCGAGCTGCGGGAAGGTCGCGGCGAGCGGCAGCATGCACGCGATGACGCTGAAGGCGATCGCGCTCGCGGGGATCGCGCGCGCCTCGCCGATGCACCGCACGATGTGCGGGGTCGCGACGGCGCCCGCGAGCCCGCCGACCGAGCCGAGCGCGAAGATGACGCCCATCGCCTCGGGGGTGAGGCCGAGCGTGCGCAGCAGGAAGATCGGCAGCAGCGTGAACGACATCGTGCTCGCGAAGTTCGAGATGCCGGTCGTGCCGACGATGCGCAGCAGCAGCGGGTTGCCGAAGACCCAGCGCAGCCCCTCGCCGATCTCGCGCAGGATGGGCCCGCGGTCGTCGGCGGCGCGCGGCTCCTCGTGGTCGCGGGTGCGCAGGAGCGCCACGAACGACGCGATGTAGGTGCCGACCGTCGCGAGGATCGCGAACGGGGCGGTGATGAGGCCGACGAGCCAGCCGCCGAGCGCGGGGCCGGCGATGTTGGCGAGCTCGCGCGTGGCCTCGAGCTTGCCGTTCGCCTCGGCGATCTGATCCTTCCGCACGAGCGACGGGATGATGCTCTGGTACGAGACGTCGAAGAAGACGGTCGCGACGCCCACGACGAGGGCGACGGCGTAGAGGTGCCACATCTCGAGCACGCCCGCCCACCACAGCAGCGGCAGGGCCGCGAGCGCGGCGGCGCGCACCGCATCCGCCCAGATCATCACGCGGCGCTTGCGCATGCGGTCGATCCACGCGCCCGCGGGCAGGCCGACGACGAGGAACGCGGCGACGCCCGCGGCGTTCAGCAGCCCGACCTCGAGCTCGCTCGCGTGCAGCAGCAGCACCGCGAGCACGGGGATCGCGAGCTCGGTGACCTGCGAGCCGACCTGCGCGAGCGCCTGGCCGGACCACATCGTGAGGAAGTTGGCGTCGCGCCAGAGCGACCCCTTCGGCGCTCCGGCGACGGCGGTGGGCGCGTCGAGCTCGACGGGCGTGTCGTCGGCCGGTTGCGCGACCTCTGATTGAGACATGTCGATCAGTATGCGCCTCCGATCGACGAAGTTCAATCGCTAGGATCGGTGCATGGCCGACGAGCGCGCGATCACCGACAGCGGCCCCGTCGGGCGACGGCCCGACGGGGCCGACGAGCAGGCGCCGGCGCAGGACGACCGCACGCGCCCGGCCGCGCCCCAGGACGGCGGCGCGGCGCACGAGAGCGACGCCGACGTGCAGGCGCGCGGCCGTGCCCTCAGCTCCCCCCTGCGGCTGCGCGTGCTGCGGCTGTGCGCGTTCGAGTCGCGCACGAACAAGGAGCTCGCCGAGCTCCTGGGCGTCAATCCGGGCACGATGCTGCACCACGTGCGCACCCTCGTGCAGACCGGCTTCCTCGTGGCCGAGCCCGAGCGCGCGGGTGCCGGCGGCGCGCGCGAGGTGCCCTACCGCGCGACCGGCCGCTCGTGGAGCACGCCGGTGCCCAACATCTCCCCCGTGCTCGTCGAGACGTTCCTGCAGCAGATCGAGGGGCTCGCGCCCGACGAGATCGACGTGGCATGGATGGGCCTGAAGGTCAGCCCCGAGCACCGCGAGGAGCTGCAGCGCCGCATGTTCGAGCTCATCACAGAGTTCAAGGAGCGCGGCCCCGACCCCGAGGGGGAGCCGTTCGGCCTCTTCACCGCCCTCTACGCCGACCGGAACCCGCCCGCCTCGCGGCCGGCGGCATCCGCCGACCCCGCCTGATCGCCCTCGGGCGCGGCACGCGCCGACGGTGGGAGGATGGGCGCATGACCGATGCGACGACGAAGGCCCAGGACTCGGCCGCCCCTGCCACCTCCAACCGCTCGACGACGCCGACGTCGTCGGCGTTCACCGAGCACATCCAGTCGGGATGGGCCGACCGCGAGGACGCGGCGCCCGAGCCCCGCGCCGCCGCCGCGTTCGCCGCCGAGCGCCGCGCGCGCATCTCGGCGCTGCACCCGGGCGTGCGCCTCGTGGTGCCCGCGGGCGGGCTCAAGGTGCGCTCGAACGACACCGACTACCCCTTCCGCGCGCACCCCGACTTCACGTACCTCACCGGCTGGGGATCGGATGCGGAGCCCGACTCGGTGCTCGTGCTCGAGCCCGAGGGTGACGGCCAGGGCGAGGGCCACCGCGCCACGCTCTACTTCCGCGGGCCCGCCGGGCGCGGCACGACCGAGTTCTACGCGAATCCCGCGATCGGCGAGTTCTGGGTCGGCCCGCGCCCCTCGCTCGACCACGTCGCCGCCGACCTCGGCGTCGCGACCGCCGACCTCGGCGAGCTCGAGGGCGCGCTCGCCGGCACCGGCGCCGCGCTCGTCGTCACGGGCGCCGACCCGGCCGTCGAGGCGCTCGTCACGGGCGCCAACCCCGACGGCGACGTGCTCGCGCGCGACCTGAGCGAGCTGCGCCTCGTGAAGGACGCGCACGAGGTCGCCGAGATCCAGGCGGCCGTCGACGCGACCGCGCGCGGCTTCGACGACGTGATCGCCGACCTGACCGAGGCCACCCGCCATGAGCGCGGCGAGCGCGTGGTCGAGGGCGCCTTCCAACGCCGCGCGCGGCTCGACGGCAACGCGGTCGGCTACGACACGATCGCCGCCTCCGGGCACCACGCGTGCTACCTGCACTGGACGCGCAACGACGGCGCGGTGCGCGCCGGCGACCTCATCCTGCTCGACGCCGGCGTCGAGGTCGACAGCCTCTACACCGCCGACATCACGCGCACGCTGCCGATCTCCGGCACGTTCTCGCCGCTGCAGCGGAAGGTCTACGAGGCCGTGCTCGAGGCCGCCGACGCCGCGTTCGCGATCGTGCGGCCCGGCATCGTGTTCAAGGAGGTGCACGCCGCCGCGATGGAGGTCATCGCGCGCCGCACCGCCGAGTGGGGCCTGCTGCCGATCTCCGCCGAGGAGAGCCTGCAGCCCGACCAGCAGCTGCACCGTCGCTGGATGGTGCACGGCACGAGCCACCACCTCGGCCTCGACGTGCACGACTGCGCGCAGGCCCGGCGCGACTTCTACCACGACGGGATCGTGCGCGAGGGGATGGTCTTCACGATCGAGCCCGGCCTCTACTTCCAGGCCGACGACCTCACCGTGCCCGAGGAGCTGCGCGGCATCGGCGTGCGCATCGAGGACGACATCCTCGTCACCGCCGAGGGCGCCGTGAACCTCTCGGGTGCCATCCCGCGCACGGCGGATGCGGTGGAGGCGTGGATGCGCGAGGTGCGGGAGCGCTGACGCCGGCCGGTCAGCCGGCGACGAGCGTGATCGCGATCCCGAGCATCACGGCAGCGATGGCCCCGTCGAGGACGCGCCAGGCGCGCTCGGTGCGCAGCAGCGGCGCGAGGTAGCGCGCGCCGTAGCCGAAGAGCACGAACCACAGCGTGCTGCCGGCGATGCCGCCCGCGAGGAACCACCAGCGCGCTTCGCCGTGCGTCGCGGCGACCGAGCCGAGCACGACCGTCGTCTCGACGATCGCGTGCGGGTTGAGCCACGTGACGGCGAGGATCGTGCCGAGCGTCACGAGCCGGCCGCGGCGCGTCCGGACGGCGACCGCTCCCCCGGCGGCGTCCTCGGCCGCATTCGGCGCGTCCGCGGCCTGCAGCGAGCCGCCGCCGCGCCAGGCGCGGCGGGCGCTGAGGAGCACGTAGCCGAGGATGAACAGCGCCCCCGCCCAGCGGGCCACCGTCTCGAGCCAGGGCTGCGAGGTCACGAGCGTCGCGACGCCCGCGACGCCGATCGCCTGCAGGATCGCGTCGCTCACGACGCACACGAGCACCACGAGCCCGACGTGCTCGCGCCGCAGGCCCTGCCGCAGCACCACGGCGTTCTGCGCGCCGATCGAGACGATGAGGCCGAGGCACAGCCCGAGGCCCGACACGAGGGCGATGACATGCTGCTGCTCCATGCCCGCCACGCTATTGAGCCGACCGGATGCAGTCCAACGATAGATCCTGGAGCGTCGTAAGCGTTCCTTCATCTATCGTGGCGACGTGGACCTGCCGCTCGAGCACCTGCGCACCCTCGCCGCCGCCGTCGATGCCGGGACGCTCGATCGCGCGGCGGCGCAGCTCGGCGTCACGCCGAGCGCCGTGAGCCAGCGCATCCGGGCGATCGAGCAGCGCGTCGGCCGCATCGTGCTGCAGCGCACCAAGCCGGTGCGCCCGACCGCCGCTGGCGAGCCGCTCGTGCGGCTCGCCCGCCAGCTCGGCCTGCTCGAGCGCGAGGCGCTCGACGCGCTCGGCGCCGACGACGCCGGCGGCGGGCCCCGCGTCGCGCTCGCGGTCAACGCCGATTCGCTCATCACGTGGTTCCTGCCCGTGCTCGCGCGGGTCACCGCCGAGCGCGCGGTCACGTTCGAGCTGCACCGCGAGGACCAGGAGCGCACCGCGCAGCTGCTCGAGGCCGGCACCGTCATGGGCGCCGTCACCGCGCAGCGCGAGCCGGTCTCCGGCTGCGTCTCGTCGCCGCTCGGGCGGATGCGCTACGTGCCGGTCGCCGAGCGCGCGTTCGCCGAGCGGTGGCTGCCGGAGGGCCCGACCGCTGCGGCGCTCGAGCGCGCCCCGCTCGTCGACTTCGACGCGCACGACACGCTGCAGACGGCGTTCGCGCGGCTGCGCGGCGCGGAGTCCACGGGACCTCGGCACGTCATCAGCGCATCCGCCGAGTTCGCGGAGGCCGTGCGCATGGGCCTCGGCTGGGGCATGCTGCTGCCCGGGCAGTTCGAGGCCGGCGTCGCCGACGGCTCGCTCGTCGTGCTCTCGGACGAGACGATCGAGGTGCCGCTGTGGTGGCAGCGCTGGAACCTCGCCTCCCCGCTGCTCGACCTCGTGAGCGACGCGGTCGCGGATGCGGCGCGCGCGTCGGACGCGCTCGTGTGACGCCGCGGCGACCCGCTACGGCGCGGGCGGCGCCTGGGGGTCGCGCGATGCGGGGCCCTGCCCCGGCTCGGCCGATGGTGCCTCGTCGGGGGAAGTCGGCTCGGGAGTCGAGGGCATGCGCTGCTCGGGCGCGGGCGGCGGCGCCGCCTGCAGCTGCGCCTCGGTGGGCACCGTGCCCTGCTGCTGACCGGCCTGGCGCTGCCCGATGATGTGCATCGCGCGGCCCGCGCTCTCCTGCGGCGCGACGACGTCGTAGCGGCTCGCGAGCACCTGCTGCGTCGACGCGAAGTCGCGCTTGCGGCGCACGATCGAGTGCTGCACGACCGAGAGCAGGATGCCGAAGGCGAGCCCCAGCAGCGGGAAGACGAGCACGGAGCCGACGGCCTCGGGCACGAAGAGCAGGAACATGAGCCCCATGAACGCGCCGAAGCCGAGGCCCCGGAGGGCGCCGCGCATCGCGACCTTGCCCCACGTGAGGCGGCCGACGATGCGCTCGACGAGCTTGAGGTCGTTGCCGATGATCGCGAGCCCGGCGAGCTCGGTGTCGGAGCCCGACACCTTGGCGATGGCCGCCTGCGCCTGGTCGTAGGTCTCGTACGACGCGACGACGACGCCGCGCGGCAGGCCCTGGTCGCCTGCGGCCGCTCGCTGGAACATGGTCACCCGGCAATCCTCCCACGCGGCCCGTCGAGGGCACGGGCGGGTTCGCTGTGAGCGTCAGGCTCGCGCGGTACGTTGGACGCCATGAGCGCTCCGACCGTCTTCGTCGCCCGCCTCGCGGGTGCGGGCGTGTTCGACCCCGCGGGCGAGCGCATCGGCAAGGTGCGCGACGTCGTCACCGTGCCGCGCCAGGACGCCTCGCCGCGCGTCGTCGGGCTCGTCGTCGAGGACCGCGGGCGCCAGCGCGTCTTCCTCTCGATCGGCCGCGTGCTCTCGATCGGCGGCGGCCAGCTCATCGCGTCGGCCATCAGCGAGCGCCGCTTCAGCCAGCGCGGCTCCGAGCGCCTGCTGCTCGCCGACGTCATCGGCCGCACCGTCACCCTGCAGGACGGCACGACGGCGCTCGTCGAGGACCTCTCGATCGCCGAGCGGGGTCCCGGCGAGTGGGAGGTGCACGAGCTCTTCCTCCGCAAGCCCAAGACCGGCCCGTTCGGCAAGGGGCCGACGACCCTCGCGCTCTGGAACGAGGTTCGGCACGAGCTCGACGCCGAGCACGACACCGAGCACCTGCTCGCCGCGCTCGAGGAGCTGCCGGCCGCCGACGCCGCCTCGGCGATGCTCGACCTGCCGACGCAGCGCATGATCGAGGTCGCCGAGGACCTCTCGGACGACCGCCTTGCCGACATCCTCGAGGAGATGCACGAGGATCGGCAGCTCGAGATCCTCGACGCCCTCGGCGACCACCGCATGGCCGACGTGCTCGACCAGATGGAGCCCGACGACGCCGCCGACCTCATCGGTCACATGCCCGCCGAGCGCGGCGAGACGCTGCTCGAGCTCATGGACCCCGAGGAGGCGGAGGACGTGCGCATGCTGCTCTCGTTCGGCGCCGACACCGCGGGCGGCCTCATGACGACCGAGCCGATCATCCTCGCCTCCGACGCGACCGTCGCCGAGGCGCTCGCGCTCATGCGCCGCCACGAGGTCGCGCCCGCGCTCGCCGCCGCGATCTGCGTGACGCTGCCGCCCTACGAGGCCCCCACCGGCCGCTTCCTCGGCATGGTGCACTTCCAGCGGCTGCTGCGGTACCCGCCCAACGAGCGCGTCGGCACGCTGCTCGACGAGCTCATCGAGCCGGTGCTCGTGAGCGACACCGCGGCCGAGGTCACGCGCCGGATGGCCGCCTACAACCTCGTCTCGGTGCCCGTCGTCGACCCCGCGGGGCGGCTCGTCGGCGTCGTCACGATCGACGACGTGCTCGACCACCTGCTGCCGGCCGACTGGCGCGCGCAGGAGGAGGGATCGCATGGCTGACCGCGAGCGCGACCAGCGCGACCGCGACGAGTCCTTCGCGCGCCCCAAGGCGCGCCGACGCATCCGCATGCCCCAGTCGAAGGATCGCTTCGGGCGGTTCACCGAGGCGTTCGCGCGCGGGATGGGGACGCCCGCGTTCCTCATCGGCATGACCGTCTTCTGCGGGTTCTGGCTCACCTACAACTCGATCGCGCCGGCCGAGGCGCAGTTCGACCCCCAGGACCAGGGCTTTCCGCTGCTCACGCTCGTGCTGAGCCTGCAGGCCTCCTACGCCGCGCCCCTGCTGCTGCTCGCGCAGAACCGCCAGGACGACCGCGACCGCGTGCAGATCGAGCAGGACCGCCTGCGCGCCGAGCGCAACCTCAACGACACCGAGTACCTCGCGCGCGAGGTCGTGGCGCTGCGCATGGCGATGCGCGACATGGCCACGCGCGAGTTCATCCGCGCCGAGCTGCGATCGTTCGTCGACGACCTCGACGAGCGGCGCGCGCGCGACGAGCCGTGACGGGCACGCCGTGACCGCGAGCCTCGACCCGGCGCTCGAGCGCGCCCTCCGGGCGGTCATCGACCCCGAGATCCGCCGCCCGCTCGTCGAGCTCGACATGATCCCCTCGGCGACCCTCGACGGCGGCGTCGCGCGCATCGCGCTCGAGCTCACCGTGGCCGCGTGCCCCGCGGCCGACCGGATCGAGGCGGATGTGCGGCAGGCGGCCGCGCAGGTCGAGGGCGTCGAGCGCGTCGAGGTCGCCGTCGGCGTCATGGAGCCCGCGACGCGGCAGGCGCTCGTCGAGCGGCTGCGCGGCTCGCGCCCGCAGCAGTTCGGGCCCGGGACCCTCACGCGCATCATCGCGATCGCGAGCGGGAAGGGCGGCGTGGGCAAGTCGACCGTGACGGCGAACCTCGCGGTCGCGCTCGCGGCTCGCGGCCTCGCGGTCGGCGTCATCGACGCCGACGTCCACGGCTACTCGATCCCGGCGCTGCTCGGCACCGACGCGCGGCCGACCCGGGTCGGCGACATGATGATGCCGCCCGAGGCGCACGGCGTGCGCCTCGTCTCGATCGGCATGTTCGTCGAGGGCAACCGCTCGGTCTCGTGGCGCGGGCCGATGCTGCACCGCACCCTCGCGCAGTTCCTCACCGACGTGTGGTGGGGCGACCTCGACGTGCTGCTCATCGACATGCCGCCGGGCACGGGCGACGTCGCGATCTCGCTCGGCCAGCTGCTGCCGCACGCCGAGGTGCTCGTCGTCACGACGCCCCAGAGCGCCGCCGCCGACGTCGCCGAGCGCGCGGCCGAGGTCGCGCGCCAGACCGGCCAGTCCGTGCTCGGCGTCGTCGAGAACATGGCGGGCCTGCCCCAGCCCGACGGCACGATCCTCGAGCTGTTCGGCTCCGGCGGCGGCGACGAGGCCGCGCGGCGCCTGGGCGTGCCGCTGCTCGCGCGCATCCCGCTCTCGATCGCGCTCCGCGAGGGCGGCGACGCGGGCGCGCCCGTCGTGGCGTCGACACCCGCCGACCCCGCCGCATCCGCCGTCATCCGCCTCGCCGAGGCGCTGCGCGGCACGCGACCGATCGCCGGGCGCTCGCTGCCGCTCGCCCCCGCGTGAGGGCGCGGTCGCGCCGCGTCAGGTCGCCTCGTCGTCGAACCGCATCGGCCCCTGCTGCCGACGCGGCAGCGACGTGACCGAGGCGACGGCGGATGCGGCCGCCGCGGTCCGGAAGTCGGGGCGCGCGGGCGGGTCGTCGCGCAGGGCGTCGCGCACGATGCGCCGCGGGTCGTACTGGCGCGGGTCGAGCTTGCGCCAGTCGACCTCGTCGAACTCGGGCCCCATCTCCTCGCGCATGCGCTCCTTCGCGCCGCCGGCGAGGTCGCGCAGGCCGCGCACGAGCGTGCCGAGGCGCTCCGCGAGCGCGGGCAGCCGCTCGGGGCCGATGAGCACGGCCGCGAGGATCGCGATGATCAGCAGCTTGTCGAGGGTGATGCCGGCGAGGGACACCCCTCCAGGGTAGTCGAGCCGCGCGGCGAGCCTCGGCGGTGCGGATGCGTGCCCATGGGTACGCTCGAGGCCGGAGGAACCGTGCAGACATCACCGCTCATCGCCAAGTACCTCGACGACCTCGCCGCGGAGGACGAGGTGCTCACCGGAGCGCGAGACGCCTCGGTCGAGCTCGGCATCACCCCCATCGCGCCCGCCGTGGGCGCCCAGCTCGCCGCGATCGCCGCCGCGACGCAGGCGAGCGCGATCCTCGAGGTGGGCACGGGCGCCGGCGTGAGCGGCCTCTGGCTGCTGCGCGGCGCGCCCGGCGCGACCCTCACGTCGATCGACACCGAGCTCGACCATCAGCAGCACGCGCGCTCGTCGTTCGCCCGCGCGGGCATCCCGGTGACCCGCGCGAGGCTCATCACGGGCCGAGCGCGCGACGTGCTGCCGCGCATGAACGAGTCGAGCTACGACATCGTGCTCATCGACGCGGATCCCGCGGGGCTCCTCGAGTACGTCGAGCACGCGCTCTCGCTCGTGCGGGTCGGCGGCTCGGTGCTCGTCGCGCACGCGCTGCTGGGCGGTCGGGTCGCCGACCCCGCCCAGCGGGGCGACGCCGTGGCCGACCTCCGCGCGCTGCTGCGCGAGCTCTCGACCTCGGATGCCGTGCGCGCCGCGATCAGCCCGGTCGGCGACGGCCTGCTGCAGATCGTGCGGTTGCCCGAACCCGCGTGAGACACGAGGAGGGGCCGATCCTCGCGGACCGGCCCCTCCCCTGATCGACCATCGTCGGTCGATCCGACGCGGCTACGCGGCGACGACCACCTCGCCGAGCGCCTTGTGCAGGGCGGCGGCCTCCTCGTCGTTCACGGAGACGACCAGTCGTCCACCGCCCTCGAGCGGCACGCGCACGACGATGAGCCGACCCTCCTTGACAGCCTCGAGCGGTCCATCGCCGGTGCGTGGTTTCATGGCGGCCATGCGGCTCCCCCTTCAGTTCCTGTAGGGCTATTATCTCACGCTCCGGTGACACGTTCCGCCTAGGGCACACCCGAGGCGGGTGTGCTAGGGAACCGTCCAGTCGCGCTCGCCCACGTGCCAGCACCACCAGATCCACACGGGCTGCAGCGCGACGCATGCCGCGAGCAGCATGCCCCGCGCCCACGCCGGCCGCACGGCCGCGAGCACGAGCGCGAGCGGGAATGCGGGCATGAGCAGCCGCCACGTCGACGACTGCGGGAACCAGACCGCCGCGAGGTACACGAGGTACGCGACGACCCACAGCCGTCCCTCGAGGCCGACGGCGCGCGCCCACGGACCCGCGAGCAGGACCACCGCGGCGAGCACGATGCCGGCGAGCCACAGCGGCCACCAGGGCCCGAACCACCACTCGAGGCCGATGGGCCACGTCGTGAACGGCACGAGCTCCTGCCTGCCGATGTAGGCGGAGCGCCAGCTGAGCTCGGTCTCGAGGTAGGAGGCGAGGCTCCCGGTCGCGACGGTGCACGCGATGAGCCACGCGAAGCCCCACAGCGCGCTCCACGCCCCGAGCCCGACGAGCATCCGCCGCTCCTGGGCCGGGAACGCCTCGCGCTCGCGGGACGCGCGCACGAGGAACCACAGCCCGAGCGCGAGCGCGAAGGCGAGTCCGCCGGGCCGCGTGAGCGAGAGGATGGGCAGCAGCACCCACAGCCACTCCCAGCGCTGCAGGCGCCACGCGAGCAGCGCTGCGGCGAGCAGCAGCAGGAAGAGCGCCTCCGCGTAGCCGAGCTGCAGCACGGGGGCCGTCGGCGAGAGCAGCACGATCGCGAGCGCGAACCGCTCGCGGCCCGGCGCGAGCTCGGCGAAGAGCCGGTAGGCGACGAGCGCGAAGCCGAGCGAGGCTGCGAGCGAGATCGCGACCGCCGCGCCCTCCCACGGGAGCCCCGTGAGCATGAGCACGCGCGCGAGCATCGGGTAGACCGGCATGAACGCCCACGCGTTCTCGCCCACGTGCCCCGAGTCGTCGACGGGCAGCTCGGTCGGGTAGCCCGACATCGCCACGATGAAGTACCAGTGGGCGTCCCACATCGTCGAGTAGTCGAGCAGGTCGGGTCGCGCGGGCGTCCACGCGTTGGCGTCCTGCCGCCCGGCGAACGCGCCGAGCAGCGCGGTGCTGACGAGCCGCGAGACGAGCCAGAGCGCCGCCGGCCACAGCCACCAGCGCCGGTCGAGCCCGGCGAGGCGCTCGGTCAGGAGCGCGTGAGCCACGCTCTGAGGCTCGCCTCGGTGCCGGCGATCTGCGCGACCGGCACCGACTCGTCGTCGGCGTGCGCCTTCGTGGGGTCGCCGGGGCCGAAGTTGACCGCCGGGATGCCGAGCGCCGAGAAGCGCGCGACGTCGGTCCAGCCGTACTTCGGCTGCGGCGTCGCGCCGACGGCCTCGATGAACTCGATCGCGAGCGGGGCGTCGAGCCCGGGACGAGCGCCGGAGGCGGCGTCGACGACGCGCACGTCGAAGCCCGCGAAGAGGTCGACGACGTGCGCCGTCGCCTCCTCGAGCGAGCGGGAGGGCGCGAAGCGGTAGTTGACCTCGACGATGCACTCGTCGGGGATGACGTTGCCGGCGACGCCGCCGGAGATGCGCACGGCGTTGAGGCCCTCGCGGTAGCGCAGGCCCTCGACGTCGACCTCGCGCGGGCGGTACTCCTGCAGCACCTGCAGCACGGCAGCCGCGTCGTGGATGGCGTTGTGGCCGGCCCACGCGCGCGCCGAGTGGGCGCGCACGCCGCGCGTGCGGATCTCGGCGCGAAGCGTGCCGTTGCAGCCGCCCTCGATCTGTCCGTTCGAGGGCTCGCCGAGGATCGCGAAGTCGCCCTGCATGAGATCGGGGTGCTCGGCGGCGAGGCGGCGCAGGCCGTTGTGCTCCTCCCCCACCTCCTCGTGGTCGTACCAGATCCACGTGACGTCGAAGACGGGCTCGGCGAGCTCGACCGCGAGCTTGAGCTGCACGGCGACGCCGGCCTTCATGTCGACGGTGCCGCGCCCCCAGAGGTGCTCCTCGCCGTCCACGACGAGCGGACGCGTCGGCAGGTTGCCGTTGACGGGCACGGTGTCGATGTGGCCGGCGATGACGACGCGGCGGTCTCGGCCGAGCGCCGTGCGCGCGACGATCGTGTCGCCGACGCGCGTGACGTCGAGGTGCGGCGCGCGGCGCGCGGCGGCCTCGATCGCGTCGGCGATCGCACCCTCACCGCCCGAGACCGACTCGATGTCGCACAGCTGCCGGGTGAGCTCGGCGGAGGTCGCGGTCGTCTCGAGCGGGATGGCCGTCATGGGCTCCAGCCTAGACTCGAGGCATGGCTCGCCCTGCACACGGACATGCGCTCGTCACCGTCTTCGAGGGCCGGGTGCTCGACGCCTGGTTCCCCGCGCCCGCCCTCGGATCCCCCGCGGGCGACGAGCAGTGGATCCGCGGCGGCGCGCTCGACGACCTCGCGGGCCCCGTCCCTGCGCGCGGCGTCGTGCTCGAGCCGCGGCACGTCGAGATCGACCTGGATGCGGCGCCCGCGTCGGTCGAGGACGCCTACCTCCGGCTCCACCTGCTCAGCCACCGCCTCGTGCGGCCCAACACGATCAACCTCGACGGGATCTTCGGCGCGCTGCCCGTCGTCGCGTGGACGAACGGCGGCGCGGTGGACCCGTCGTGGGCGACGGCGCGCCGCGTCGACCTGCAGCGCGCGGGCCTGCAGGTGCAGGTGATCGACCGCTTCCCGCGGATGCTCGACTTCGTCGTGCCCGACGGCGTGCGCATCGGCGACGCCGCGCGGGTGCGCCTCGGCGCGCACCTCGCGCCCGGCACGGTCGTGATGCACGAGGGCTTCGTGAACTTCAACGCCGGCACGCTCGGCGCCTCGATGGTGGAGGGGCGGATCTCGCAGGGCGTCGTCGTCGGCGACGGCACCGACATCGGGGGCGGCGCCTCGATCATGGGCACGCTCTCGGGCGGCGGCAAGGAGCGCGTGGCGCTCGGCGAGCGCGTGCTGCTCGGCGCGAACGCCGGCGTCGGCATCTCGATCGGCGACGACTCGGTCGTCGAGGCGGGCCTCTACGTCACGGCGGGCACGAAGGTGACCATGCTGCCCGGTGGCGGGACGGTCAAGGCCGTCGAGCTCTCGGGGCGGCCGGGGCTGCTCTTCCGCCGCAACTCGCTCACGGGCGCGGTCGAGGTCGTGCCGCGCGACGGCTCCGGCGTCGAGCTCAACGAGGCGCTCCATTGAGCCCCACCCGCTGATCGAGGAGCGCGCGCGCATCCCACCCTCTGATCGAGGAGCGCGCGCCGCAGGCGCACCCCACCCGCCGATCGAGGAGCGCGCGCCGCAGGCGCACGCGTCACGAGATCCGGCTGCCACCCGCTGATCGAGGAGCGCGCGCCGCAGGCGCACGCGTCACGAGATCCCCCGCCGACGCGGCGGCAGTCCACCCCGATGCGGCAGGATCGAGGCATGTCCCAGCATGCCCCCGGCCCCGCCGCCGCACCGGTGCTCGCGCTGCGCGAGCTGACCAAGCGCTTCGGCGCCACGATCGCCGTCGACCGGCTCTCGCTCGACGTGCCCGCGGGCAGCATGGTGGGCCTCCTCGGCCCGAACGGCGCGGGCAAGACGACGACGCTGTCGATGGCGACGGGCCTCCTGCGGCCCGATGGCGGCACGGCGCTCGTCGAGGGCTTCGACGTCTGGGCCGACCCACCGGCGGCGAAGGCCCGCATGGGCGTGCTGCCCGACGGCGTGCGCATGTTCGACCGGCTCACGGGCGCCGAGCTGCTGCGCTACCACGGCCTCCTCCGAGCCATGCCCGAGCCCGAGGTCGAGCGCCGCTCGGGCGAGCTCCTCGCCGCGCTCGGCCTCGCGTCGGCCGCGTCGACCCTCGTGATCGACTACTCGGCCGGCATGCGCAAGAAGATCGGCCTCGCGTGCGCCCTCATCCACGCCCCGCGGCTGCTCGTGCTCGACGAGCCGTTCGAGGCGGTCGACCCCGTCTCGGGCGAGACGATCCGCGAGATCCTGCGCGGCTTCGTCGCCTCGGGCGGCACGGTCGTGCTCTCGAGCCACGTGATGGAGCTCGTCGAGTCGATCTGCGACCGCGTCGCCATCATCGCCGCGGGACGCCTGCTCGCCTCGGGCACGCTCGACGAGGTGCGGCAGGGGCAGCCGCTCCAGCGGCGCTTCCTCGACCTCGTCGGCACCCAGTCGCTCGCGACCGAGAGCCTGTCGTGGCTGCGCTCCTCGTAGCCCTGCGGCTGCGGCAGTACGGGCGCACGCTCGGCCGCAGCCCCTGGGCGATCGTCACGCTCGCCTTCGGCGTGCTCGGCGCGCTCGGCATGCTCGGCGTGCTCGCCGGCCTGCTCGTCGCGATGCGCCTCACGCTGCCGGGGCTCGGCCCGGATGCGGTGGTCGTGCTCGGGAGCGCCCTCGTCGTCGGGTGGGCGGTCGCGAGCCTGCTGATCTCGGGAGACGACGCGCTCGCGCCGGAGCGCTTCGCCCTCCTGCCCGTGCGCGCGGCGAGGCTGCTGCCTGGCGTGCTGCTCGCGAGCGCGATCGGCGTCGGCGGCATCGGCACGGCGATCGCGCTCCTGCTGACCCTCATCGGCTGGAGCATCGATTCGCTCGCGCTCGCCGTCGCTGCCGTCCTGCTGCCGCTGCAGCTCGCGACATGCATGCTCGCGGGCCGCGCGCTCACCTCGGCGCTCGCGCGTCAGCTCGCCAAGCGCAGCGTGCGCGACCTCACGATCGTCGTCGGCAGCGTGCTCGTCATCCTCGCCGGCATGATCGTGCCCACGGTCGTCGAGGCCGTGCGCGCGCTCGGCGCCTCCGAGTCGATGCTCGCCGCGACCGCCGAGGTGCTCGCGTGGACCCCGCTCGGCGCGGCATGGGGCGCGCCGCACGCGCTCGCCGCCGGCGAGCCGCTCCGCGCCGTCGCGCAGCTCGCGATCGCGCTCGCGACCGCCGCGGGCCTCGCCCTCGTGTGGGGCGCGGACTTCCGGGCGCGCCTCACCGCTCCCATCACCGCGGGCGGCGGAGGACGCGTGCGCAGCGGCGCGTGGCTCGACCGCCTGCTGCCCGCGACCCCCGTCGGCGCGATCGCCGCGCGCGGGCTGCGCTACCGATTCCGCGACCCGCGGCACCTCGTGAACGTCGTCGGGGTGCTGCTCGTGCCGCTGCTCGTGCTCGGCATCGACCTCGTGGTGGGCAGGTCGGTCGAGGTCGAGCTCGGCGACGACGGGGTGGTGCTCGGCGCGTTCGCGGCCGTCGGCCCCGTGCTCCTGCCGGTGCTCGGCGCAGTCGTGCTCATGTCGATCGCGCAGCTCGACGCCGCCTACGACAGCTCGGCGCTCGCAGCCCATGTGCTCACGGGCGTCAGCGGCCGCGACGACCGCGCGGGCCGCGCGCTCGGCATGGTCGTCCTGTTCGTGCCGATGCTGCTGGTCGCGTGCGTGCTCACGACCGCGGTGTCCGGGCGCTGGGATCTCCTCCCCGCATCCGTCGGCGCCACGCTCGGCACCGGCGGCCTCGTGATCGGCGTCGGCTCGGCGATCAGCCCGTGGCTCCCCGGCCAGACGCCCGCCCCCGAGGCGAGCCCCTTCGGCTCGGGCTCCTCGGGCGGCGCGCAGGCGCTGCTGGGCGCCCTCGTGATGATGGTCGCCGCGGGCACCGTCGGCGCACCGGCGATCGGCACGGCGATCGCGTCGGCGTGGATCCCGTGGCTCGCGTGGGTGAGCCTCGCGACGGGCCTCCTCGTGGGCGCGCTCGCGGTGTGGCTCGGCGTGCGCATCGGCGGGCGCGCGCTCGAGCGGCGCTGGCCCGAGGTGCTCGCGGCGGTCTCCCGCGAGCCCTGATCCTCAGGCGTCCCGGCGGTCGGTCGGCCGAGCGGAGCCTCGCTCCCCCGCGTGCTTCCGCGACCGCCTACGCGGCGAGCAGCGCCTCGATCGGGCCGCGCGCGAAGAACACGACGAACAGCACGGCGACGATCCACAGCAGCGGCGAGATCTGCTTCGCGCGCCCCGCGACCGCGTTCACGAGCACCCACGCGATGAAGCCGACGCCGATGCCGTTGGCGATGTTGTAGGTGAGCGGCATGACGACGATCGTGAGGAACGCCGGCAGGGCGACGCGGAAGTCGGTGAAGTCGATCTCGGTGATCTGCGCCATCATGAGCGCGCCGACGACGACGAGCGTCGCGGCGGCGACCTCGAGCGGCACGACCGAGGTGAGCGGCGTGAGGAACATCGCAGCGAGGAACAGCGCGCCCGTGACGACCGACGCGAGGCCCGTGCGCGCGCCGTCGCCGATGCCCGCGGCCGAGTCGATGAACACGGTGTTCGACGAGGCGCTCGCGCCGCCGCCCGCGACGGCGCCGAAGCCCTCGACGACGAGCGCGCGCTTGAGGCCCGGGAACTGGCCGTCCGGCGTCGCGATGCCGGCCTGGCGGGCGAGGCCCGTCATCGAGCCGATCGCGTCGAAGAAGTTCATGAACACGAGCGTGAAGATGAACATCGTCGTCGCGAGGATGCCGATGCGCTCGAACGAGCCGAACGACACCTGGCCGATGAGCGAGAAGTCGGGCAGCGAGAAGATCGCGGTCGGCAGCGCCGGCGGGTTGAGGTTCCACGCATCCGGGTCCTGGCCGAGCGACGGACCGACGCGGAAGATCGCCTCGAGCACGATCGCGACGACCGTCGCGCCGACGATGCCGATGAGCAGCGCGCCCTTGACGCGCAGCGCGAGCAGCGTGCCCATGAGCGCGAGCGCGATGATGAACACGACGGTCGGGAGCGAGGTGATCGAGCCGCCGTCGCCGAGCTGCACGGGCGGGGCCGCGATGCCGGTCGAGCGCACGAAGCCCGAGTCGACGAATCCGATGAACGCGATGAACAGGCCGATGCCGACCGTGATCGCGGCCTTGAGGGGCGCGGGCACGGCGTCGAAGATCATGCGCCGCAGCCCCGTGAGACCGAGCACGACGATGATGAGGCCGTTGATGACCACGAGACCCATCGCCTCGGGCCACGTGAGCTCGCCCACGAGGCCGAAGGCGAGGAACGAGTTGATGCCGAGGCCTGCCGCGAGCCCGAACGGCACGTTCGCGATGAGGCCCATCGCGAGCGTCATGACCCCGCCGACGAGCGCCGTCACCGCGGCGACCTGGTGGTTGGGCAGCCAGCCGCCCTCGACGTCGACCGCGGCCTGGTCGGCGGAGAAGCCGCCGATGATGAGCGGGTTCAGCACGATGATGTACGCCATCGCGAAGAACGTCACGAGCCCGCCGCGCACCTCTTGCGTCACGGACGAGCCGCGCTCGGAGATCTTGAAGAATCGATCGATGGCGCTGCGCTGCGGCGCCTGCGTGGTGCTGGTCATGGCGTGCTCCGGTCGGCCGCGCAGGCGGCGATGAGGGGGTGGTGCGGTGCGGGGGGTCAGGCCGAGATGTGGCGCTCGGTGGGGCCGACGTAGAGCTGCTGCGGGCGGCCGATCTTCGTCTGCGGGTCGAGCATCATCTCGCGCCAGTGCGCGATCCAGCCCGGCAGGCGGCCGATCGCGAAGAGCACGGTGAACATGCGCTCGGGGAAGCCCATCGCCTTGTAGATGACGCCGGTGTAGAAGTCGACGTTCGGGTAGAGCTTGCGCTCCTTGAAGTAGTCGTCGGCGAGCGCGACCTGCTCGAGCTCCTGCGCGATGTCGAGCAGCGGGTCGCGCACGCCGAGCTGCGCGAGCACCTCCTCGGCCGACGTCTTCACGAGCTTCGCGCGCGGGTCGTAGTTCTTGTAGACGCGGTGCCCGAAGCCCATGAGCTTGACGCCCTGCTCCTTGCGCTTCACGCGCTCCACGAAGCGCTCGACGCCCTCGCCCGAGTCGCGGATGCTGCGCAGCATCGTGAGCACGGCCTCGTTCGCGCCGCCGTGCAGCGGGCCGGAGAGCGCGTGGATGCCCGCCGAGACCGAGGCGAAGAGGTTCGCGTCGGTCGAGCCGACGAGCCGCACGGTCGAGGTCGACGCGTTCTGCTCGTGGTCGGCGTGCAGGATGAGCAGCCGCTCGAGCGCGCGCACCATCACCGGGTTCTGGATGTACGGCTCGGCCTCGATGCCGAAGTTGAGCTTGAGGTAGTTCTCGACGAACGAGAGCGAGTTGTCGGGGTAGAGGAACGCCTGCCCGATCGACTTCTTGTGCGCGTAGGCGGCGATGACCGGCATCTTCGCGAGCAGCCGGATGGTCTGCTTGTCGACCTTCTCGGGGTCGCGCGGGTCGTGGTCGCGCTCGTAGTACGTCGAGAGCGCGCTCACGGCGCTCGAGAGGGCGCTCATCGGGTGCGCGTCGCGCGGGAGCGCGTCGAAGAAGCGGCGCAGGTCCTCGTGCAGGAGCGTGTGGCGGCGCACGCGCTGGTCGAACTCGGCGAGCTCGTCCTCGCTCGGCAGCTCGCCGTAGATCAGCAGGTGCGCGACGTCGAGGAAGGTCTTCTGCTGCGCGAGCTCCTCGATGGGGTAGCCGCGGTAGCGCAGGATGCCTTCGTCGCCGTCGATGTAGGTCACGGCGCTGCGCGTGCTCGCGGTGTTGACGAAGCCGTAGTCGAGCGTCGTGAGCCCGGTGTCGCGCGTGAGGCGCGAGATGTCGATCGCCGAGCGGCCGTCGGACGCCTCGAGCACCTGCAGCTCGGTCGAGCGGCCGTCGTGCTGGAGCGTCACGGAGCGGCCGGCGGTGGCCTCGTCGCGGGCAAGGGTCGCAGCGGTGTCCTCGGTCGTCACCGTGCCAGCCTACCTGCCGATCGGCGCGGCCCTCTCACACCCGCGCCGCTCACCCCCGGAGGCGCGCCGCCGCCTCGGCGATGCGGTCGTCGGATGCGGTGAGCGCGACGCGCACATGGCTCGGGTCGCCGTAGAAGGTGCCCGGCGCGACCAGGATCCCGAGCCGCGCGAGCGCGTCGACCTGCTCGAGCGCATCCGTGCCGTCGGCGGCCCACAGGTAGAGCCCCGCCTGCGAGGCGACCTCGAAGCCGCGTGCGCGCAGCGCGGGCAGCAGCAGGGCGCGCCGCGCGCGGTAGCGCTCGCGCTGCTCGTCGACGTGCCTCGCATCGCCGAGCGCGACGGCGAGCGCGTGCTGCACGGGGCTCGGCGCCATGAGGCCGAGGTGCTTGCGCACCGCGAGCGCGCGCTGCACGACGGCGGGGTCGCCGGCGATGAACGCCGCGCGGTAGCCCGCGAGGTTCGACTGCTTGCTGAGCGAGTAGACCGCGACGAGGCCCGTGAGGTCGCCGTCGGTCACCCGCGGGTCGAGGATCGAGGGCGCCTCGTCGACCTCCCAGGGCAGCAGCGCGTAGCACTCATCGCTCGCGACCACGATGCCCCGCTCGCGCGCGGCGGCGACGACGCGCCGCAGCGCATCCGTGCCGAGCACCTCGCCGGTGGGGTTCGAGGGCGAGTTGAGCCACACGAGCCGCGTGGCCTCGGGCCAGTCGTCGGGATCGTCGGCGCGCACGGGCGTGGCACCCGCGATGCGTGCGCCGATGTCGTACGTCGGGTAGGCGATCGCGGGGTGCACGACGACGTCGCCGGGGCCGAGCCCGAGCTGGAGCGGCAGGCCCGCGACGAGCTCCTTCGAGCCGATCGTCACGAGCAGGTGCTCGTCGCCGATGCCGGGCACGCCCCGCACGCGCGCGAACCACTCGGCGATCGCGGCGCGCGCCTCGGCCGAGCCGTGGTTGGTCGGGTAGGCGTGGGCGTCGGTCGCCTCGCGCAGCGCCTGCTGGATGATCGCGGGCGTCGCGTCGACGGGCGAGCCGACGCTCAGGTCGACGAGCCCCCGCGGGTGCGTCGCCGCGCGCGCCTTGGCCCCCGCGAGCGTGTCCCAGGGGAACTCGGGCAGCAGCATCAGCCGGTCTGCTGCGGGGGCAGCGCGGCGACGATCGGGTGGTCGTGCTTGAGGGCGCCGACCTTCGCGGCACCGCCGGGCGAGCCGATCTCCTCGAAGAACTGCACGTTGGCGTCGTAGTACTCGGCCCACTCCTCGGGGACGTCGTCCTCGTAGAAGATGGCCTCCACCGGGCACACCGGCTCGCACGCGCCGCAGTCGACGCACTCGTCGGGGTGGATGTAGAGCATCCGCTCGCCCTCGTAGATGCAGTCGACGGGGCATTCGTCGACGCACGCGCGATCCTTCAGGTCGACGCACGGCAGCGCGATCACGTAGGTCATCTCACGCTCCCCCCTTCGTCTCGGCCTTCCCCGCCATCCTAATCCGCCGCATCGACTCCGCATCCGGCCACGCCAGCGCGACGAGCGACGCGAGCGCGGGGATGAGCGACCACAGCCAGCCCGGCAGGTTGTCGGGGATGAGCGAGCGCTCGGTGCCGAACGCGCCGCGGCCGAGCGGGTCGATCGCGATGAGCGCGACGACGCCCACCACGCCGAGCACCGCGGCGAGCGTGAGCGGGCGCGAGCCGCTCGCGGCGCGGATGCCGCCGATGAGGCCGACCGCGGCGATGAGCGAGAGCCCGAGCCCCCACGGCAGCTGCTGGTGCGAGAGCGTGCCGACGACGCCGACGATGACGCCTGCGGCGAGCGCGCCGACGCGGAGGCCCCAGCGCGCGCGGCGGCGTGGGCGGGTCTCGATCAGCCGGTAGTGCTCGACGTCGTCGAGGGGCCGGCGCTGGCCGCCGACGTGCACGACCTCGTCCCCGTCGACCTCGAGCTGCGAGCGGTGGGCGTCGAGGGCGGCGAGCACGCGGTCGCGCACGGGCGCGAGCGGGAAGGCGACGTCGGCGGGAGCGTCGGTGCGCACGTAGAGCGGCAGGTCGTAGCGGCGCGCGACGATGACGGATGCGCGGTGCGCGGCGATGTGGTCGGGGTGCCCGTAGCCGCCGTCGGCGTCGTAGGTGACCATCGCGGTGGGGTCGACCTCCTCGACGACCGCGCCGAGCGCATCCGCGAGGTCGTCGATGTCGCCGCGGCTCATCGAGGTCGGCGGCGCGTCGGGCGCGGCTCCCGCCCGGCCGCTTCGGTGCCAGGCCATGCCGGAGTCGTCCCAGCCGTGGATGCGGCGGCCGCGGGCGCCGAGCGCGCGCAGCGCCGCCTCGAGCTCGGCACGGCGCACCTCGCCGACGCCCAGCTCGTCGACGAGCGGCTGCCGCTCCGGGCGCACCTCGCCGCGCTCGCCGAGCGTGAACGTGGCCACGACCGCCGAGCCGCCGCCCTCGGCGACGGTCGCGATCGCGGCGCCGGTCGAGAGGGTCTCGTCGTCGGGGTGGGCGTGCACGAAGAGCACGCGCTCGAGGCGGGGATCCATCGCCTCCATCCAACCACCAGCGCCGCTCCCCCGCCGACGCCGGCGGATCGGCGCGGCTCACGGTGCGCCGGGCGGCGCGCTCACCACGCGGCAGGACGCACGGGCGCCGGCGGCCGCACGAGGTACGGCAGCGCGCGGTCGGCCGCGGCCTCGATGCGCTCGAGCACCTCGGGGCAGCGCACGCGCCCCGCCTCGAAGTCGGCGCTCGCCGCGTACACCCCCACCGGCAGCGTGAGCGCCTGGAAGAAGGCGAACAGCGGCCGCAGCTGGTGCTCGATCGTGAGCGCGTGCCGGTGCGAGCCGCCCGTCGCCGCGAGCAGCACCGGCACGTCGACGAGCGCGCGCTGGTCGACGAAGTCGAACAGGTGCTTGAACAGCCCCGTGAAGCTCGCGCGGTAGACGGGGCTGCCGACCACGAGCACATCCGCCGATTCGATCGCCTCGATCGCCGCGCGCGCCGGTGCGGGCAGCGCCGTGCGCTCGAGCACGCCGCCGAGGTGCGGCCCGACCTCGGCGAGCTCGATCACGTCGACGTCCGCGTCGACGCGCCGCGACACGGCGCCCGCGAGCGCCGCGACGAGCGCGGTCGTCGATGACGGCCGGTGCAGGCTGCCGCTCACCGCGACGATGCGCAGCGGGCGCGTGGGGTGCGGATGCGTCATGGCCGCCACGGTAGGCGCGTGGGGGCCCGCAGCGGCGAGTGTGACGCACCGTGACGCTCCATGACGCCGTGGGACGCGCATCCGTTGTGACCGCGCGCGGGCGGGCGGCACGATGCCCGGCATGACACGGCAGATCCGCTTCAACGCCTTCGACATGAACTGCGTCGCGCACCAGTCCTCCGGGCTGTGGCGCCACCCCGACGACCGCTCGCGGCAGTACCGCACGCTCGGCTACTGGACGCGGCTCGCGCAGCTGCTCGAGCGAGGCCGGTTCGACGGGCTCTTCATCGCCGACGTGCTCGGCACCTACGACGTGTACGGCGGCGACCGCACCGCCGCTGTGCGGAACGGCGCGCAGGTGCCGGTCAACGACCCGATCCTGCTCGTGAGCGCGATGGCGGCGGTCACCGAGCACCTCGGCTTCGGCGTGACCGCGGGCACCGCGTTCGGGCATCCGTACCCGTTCGCCCGGCGCATGACGACGCTCGACCACCTCACCGAGGGCCGGGTGGGCTGGAACGTCGTGACCGGCTACCTGCCGAGCGCCGCGCGCAACATGGGGCAGGAGGACCAGCTGGCGCACGACGCGCGCTACGACCACGCCGACGAGTACCTCGAGGTGCTCTACAAGCTGTGGGAGGGCTCGTGGGAGGACGACGCCGTCGTCGAGGATCGCGAGCGCGGCGTCTTCGCCGACCCCGCGAAGGTGCACGACATCGGCCACGAGGGGCGGTTCTTCCGCGTGCCGGGCGCGCACATCTCGGAGCCCTCGCCGCAGCGCACGCCGGTGATCTACCAGGCCGGCGCCTCGCCGCGCGGGGTCGCGTTCGCGGCCGAGCACGCCGAGGCGATCTTCGTCGCGGCGCCCTCGAAGGAGGTGCTCGCGGCCACCGTGCGCCGCATCCGCGACGCGCTCGAGGCGGCCGGCCGCGACCGCGGTTCCGCGCGCATCTACACGCTCCTGACGATCATCACCGCGGCGACGGCCGAGGAGGCGCGCGCGAAGGAGGCCGAGTACCGCTCGTACGCGAGCGAGGAGGGCGCGCTCGTGTTCATGTCGGGCTGGATGGGCGTCGACCTCGCCGCCTACGACCCCGCCGATCCCGTCGGCGACGTCGAGTCGAACGCGATCCAGTCGGTGCTGCAGCACCTGCGGGCCGAGGCCGACCTCGGGCGCGAGTGGACGGTCGGCGACCTCGGCCGCCACTCGGCGATCGGCGGGCTCGGCCCGACGATCGTCGGCAGCGGCGAAGAGGTGGCGGATGCGCTGCAGGCGTGGGTCGAGGAGACCGACGTCGACGGGTTCAACCTCGCCTACGCGATCACGCCCGGCACGTGGGAGGACGTGATCGAGCACGTCGTCCCGGTGCTCCGGGCGCGCGGCGCCTACCCCGAGGAGTACGCGCCGGGCACGCTGCGGCAGAAGCTGCACGGGCGCGGCGACCGCCTGCCGGCCGAGCACCGCGGCGCCGGGTACCGCATCCGCTCGTCGTCCGCCGCCGGGCGCACGGGGCGCTGACGCGCACGAGGACCCGTTCCACCCGACCGGACCGGGTGCACCTGCACCGGGTCGTCGTCGGCGGAACGGGTCCTCGGGACGGGAGCTGCGCGCTACCCCTGCTTCTTGAGGCGGCTCGCCTCGCGAGCGCGGGTCGTCGCGTCGAGCGTCACCTTGCGGATGCGGACCGCCGAGGGCGTCACCTCGACGCACTCGTCGTCGCGCGCCCACTCGAGGCACTCCTCGAGCGAGAGCAGCTTCGGCGGCGTCAGGCGCTCGAGCTCCTCACCGGTCGACGACCGGATGTTGTTGAGCTTCTTCTCCTTGGTGATGTTGACGTCCATGTCGTCGGCGCGGGCGTTCTCGCCCACGACCATGCCCTCGTAGACGTCGTCGCCCGGCTTGATGAAGAAGGTGCCGCGCTCCTGGAGCGCCATGATCGCGTTGGGCGTCGCGACGCCCTGGCGGTCGGCGACGAGCGCGCCGTTGTTGCGCGTCGTGATCGCGCCCGCCCACGGCTGCCAGCCGTGCGCGATGGCGTTGGCGATGCCCGTTCCGCGCGTGATCGTCATGAACTCGGTGCGGAACCCGATGAGGCCGCGCGAGGGCACGACGAACTCCATGCGCACCCAGCCGGTGCCGTGGTTCTGCATCCCGTCCATGATGCCCTTGCGGCCGGCGAGCAGCTGCGTGACGGCGCCGAGGTGCTCCTCGGGCACGTCGACGGTGAGGTGCTCGAAGGGCTCGTGCACGACGCCGTCGACCTTGCGGGTGACGACCTGCGGCTTGCCGACGGTGAGCTCGAAGCCCTCGCGGCGCATCTGCTCGACGAGGATCGCGAGGGCGAGCTCGCCGCGGCCCTGCACCTCCCACGCGTCGGGACGGCCGACGTCGACGACGCGCAGCGACACGTTGCCGATGAGCTCGCGGTCGAGGCGGTCCTTCACCATGCGGGCCGTGAGCTTGGCGCCCTTGACCTTGCCGGCGAGCGGAGACGTGTTGGTGCCGATCGTCATCGAGATCGCGGGCTCGTCGACCGTGATGGTCGGCAGCGGCCGCACGTCGTCGGGGTCGGCGAGCGTCTCGCCGATCGTGATGTCGGCGATGCCGGCGACCGCGACGATGTCGCCCGGTCCCGCGCTCTCGGCGGGCACGCGGTCGAGCGCCTTGGTCTCGAGCAGCTCGGTGATGCGCACGTTCTGCACCTCGCCGTCGTGCCGCACCCACGCGACCGTCTGGCCCTTGCGGATCGTGCCGGCCTTCACGCGCAGCAGCGCGATGCGGCCGAGGAAGGGGGACGCGTCGAGGTTGGTCACGTGCGCCTGCAGCGGCGCCTCGTCGTCGTACGTCGGTGCCGGGATGTGCTCGAGGATCGCCGCGAAGAGCGGCTCGAGGTCCTCGCTCTCGGGCAGCTCGCCGTCGGCGGGCTTGACGGTCGACGCGCGACCTGCCTTGCCGGATGCGTAGACGACCGGCACGTCGAGCACCGCGTCGAGGTCGAGGTCGGGCGCGTCGTCGGCGAGGTCGGACGCGAGGCCGAGCAGGAGGTCCTGGCTCTCCTCGACGACGGCGTCGATGCGCGCGTCGCCGCGGTCGGTCTTGTTGACGAGCAGGATGACGGGGAGCTTCGCCTCGAGCGCCTTGCGCAGCACGAAGCGGGTCTGCGGCAGCGGGCCCTCGGACGAGTCGACGAGCAGCACGACGCCGTCGACCATCGAGAGGCCGCGCTCGACCTCGCCGCCGAAGTCGGCGTGGCCGGGGGTGTCGATGACGTTGATCGTCACCGGCTCGTCGGTGTGCGCGCCCGCGTACCGGATGGCGGTGTTCTTCGCGAGGATGGTGATGCCCTTCTCGCGCTCGAGGTCGCCGGAGTCCATGACGCGCTCGTCGACGGCCTGGTGAGCGGTGAAGGAGCCGGTCTGGCGGAGCATCGCGTCGACGAGGGTGGTCTTGCCGTGGTCGACGTGGGCGACGATCGCCACGTTCCGGAGGTCTGATCGCGAGGCGATCGGCATGCAGGTGCCTTCCGATGGAGTGGAGAGTGCGACGAACGGCCGCGGTCGCCCATCCTAGCGGGCGGCCGCGGCCGTTCGTGGCGATCAGATGCTGCGCTCGTCCTCGATCGCCGTCTGCGTCTTGCGCTCGTCGGTCAGCGCGTCCGCGTCGACCGCGTCGCCGCCGCCCGTGTCGTCCGACTCCGCGGCGGTGCGCGCGAGCACCTGCTGGCGCAGCTCGCGGCGCGCGCGCTGCTTGTCGGGATCCGGCACCGGGATCGCCGCGATGAGGCGCTGGGTGTACGCCTCCTGCGGCGCGCGCAGGATCGCGTCGCGCGTGCCCTGCTCGACGATCTTGCCGTGGTGCATCACCGCGATGCGGTCCGACATGAGGTCGACGACCGCGAGGTCGTGGCTGATGAACAGGCACGCGAAGCCCTGCTCGCGCTGCAGCTCCTGCAGCAGCTCGAGCACCGTCGCCTGCACCGACACGTCGAGCGCGCTCGTCGGCTCGTCCGCGACCAGCAGGTCGGGGCTCATCGAGAGCGCGCGCGCGATGCCGACGCGCTGCTTCTGGCCGCCCGAGAGCTCGTGCGGGAAGCGGTTGCGGTAGGACTTCGGGAGCCGCACGGCGTCGAGGAGCTCCTCGACGCGCTTGTCGAGCGCCGCGCCGCGGTGGATCTTCGCGAGCAGCATCGGCTCGCCGATCGACTCGCCGATCGGCAGGCGGGGGTTGAGCGACGACGACGGGTCCTGGAAGACGATGCCGACCTTGCGGTTGAGGCTGCGCGCGAGCTTGCGGTCGAGCTTCGAGATGTCGATGCCCGCGACCTCGAGCCGGCCCTGGGCGATCGGCTGGAGGCCGATGGCCGCGCGGCCGATCGTCGACTTGCCCGAGCCCGACTCGCCCACGAGGCCGAGGATCTCGCCCGCGTAGATCTCGAGCGATGCGCCGTCGACCGCGCGGAAGGCGCCGAGCTTGCCCTTCCGGCCGTACTCGATCGCGACGTCGTCGAGCACGAGCACCGGCTCGCCCTTCGGCGCGGCCTGCTGGCTGCGGGCCTCCGCCGCCGCCCGGGCGTTCGCCTCCACGCGGCGCCGCAGCTCGGCGTCGTCCTCGACGGCGTCCTCGGCCGCGAGCGCGAGCGCCGCGGTGAGGTCGATCGCCTCCTCCTCGTCGCCGCCCTCGCCGAGGCGCGGCACCGACGACAGCAGCATCTGCGTGTAGGCCTCCTTGGGCGCGGCGAAGATCTCGCGCACGGGGCCCTGCTCGACGATGACGCCCTTCTCCATCACGACGACCCAGTCCGCGAGGTCGGCCACGACGCCCATGTCGTGGGTGATGAGCAGCACCGCGGAGCCGAGGCGGTCCTTGAGGGAGCGCATGAGCTCGAGGATCTCGGCCTGCACCGTCACGTCGAGCGCCGTCGTGGGCTCGTCGGCGATGAGCAGCTCGGGGTCGAGCGAGAGCGCCATCGCGATCATCGCGCGCTGCCGCTGCCCGCCCGAGAGCTGGTGCGGGTAGGACTTGAACGCCTTCATCGGGTCGGGCAGCTCGACGAGCGCGAGCATCTCGAGCGCGCGCTCCCTCGCCTGGCTCGGCGTCATCGCCCGGTGCAGGCGCAGCGCCTCCATGATCTGGAAGCCGACGGTGAAGACCGGGTTGAGCGCGGTCATCGGCTCCTGGAAGATCGCCGAGACGCGGTTGCCGCGCACCTCGCGCATCTCCGCGGGGTTCAGGCCGCGCAGGCTGTCTCCCGCGAGCGTCACCTCCCCCGAGATGCGCGCGTTCTTCGGCAGCAGGTCGAGGATCGCCATCGACGAGACGCTCTTGCCCGAGCCCGACTCGCCGACGACCGCGACGACCTCGCCCTTGCCGATCTCGAACGAGACGTCCTTCGCTGCCGGCACCCAGTAGCCCTCGACGGCGAAGTCGACGTTGAGGCCGGAGATCCGCAGGGCGGGGACGTCGTCCTGGCCGTGCTGGATGGTGTCAGTGGTGGAAGTCATGCCGCCTCCTGGAGCGGGGTGTCGGATTCGCCCGGCGCGGTGGCGCCTGCGACGATGAGCCTGTGAACGACGATCTGCGTGCCGTGACCGTCCATTCCCGCGTCAACCGCGGGGTCGCGATCGCCTCGTGGGCGCTGCTCGCGGTGCTCGGGGCCCTGCTCATGCTCCAGTCGGAGCCGAGGGGCGTGGTGTCGACGGCCATCGTCACGGCGTGGCTCGCCTACGCGGCCGTCGTGTTCCTGTGGGCGCCGGCGCTCGTCGTCGACGCGCGCGGCGCCGAGATCCGCAACCCCGTGCGCACCGTGGCGGTCGCATGGGATGCGCTCATCCACGTCGACACGAAGTTCGCGCTGACGCTCTTCACACCCGGCCGCAGCTGGCCCGTGTGGTGCGCCCCGCAGGCGAGCGCGCTCGCTGCCCGACGCGCCGCGCGCCGAGCGCGCGACGACCGCGACCCGCGCGATCCGCGCAACCCGCTCGACGCCGGCGTGCGCATCGGCGACATCCCGGGCACCGAGTCGGGCGACGCCGCAGCGCTCGTGCGCGAGCGCTGGGCGCGGCGCCCGGCGAGCGCCGCCGACGCCGACGACGTGCCCGTGCCGGTCACGGTGCACTGGGGCCGGATCGCGCTGCTGCTCGCCGGCCCCGTGCTCGCCGCCACGGTGCCGCTGCTGCTCTAGCGCCGGCGCCGCGATCGCGGTCATCCGCGGTGCTCCGCGTTCTCGGGCAGCTCCTTGGTGCGGCGCACCGAGAAGCGCTTCTGCCGCGGGTCGAACGCGTCGCGCAGGCCGTCGCCGATGAAGTTGATCAGCAGGGCCGGCACCACGATGAACGCCGCGGGGAACCAGAACAGCCACGGCCTCGTGGCGAAGGCCGACTGGTTCTCGGAGACCTGCCGGCCGAGCGAGGTGTCGGGCGGCAGGATGCCGTAGCCGAGGAAGCTCAGCGACGCCTCGAGGATCACCGCGGCGGCCGCGATGAGCGAACCGGCGACGATCACGACGCCGACGGCGTTCGGCAGGATGTGCTTGAAGATGATGCGCATGTCGCTCGCGCCGGCGACGCGCGCCGCCTCGACGAACTCCCGCTCGCGCAGCGACAGGAACTCCGCGCGCACGAGTCGCGCGATGCCCATCCAGGCCACGAGCCCGAGGCAGATCGCGAGGTACTGCACGCCGAGGCCACCGGTCATGCGCCCGACGACGGCACCCACGACGATCGTCGGGATGACGATGAAGACGTCGGTGATGCGCATGAGGATCGCGTCGACCCAGCCGCGGTAGTAGCCCGCGATCGCGCCCACGACGGTGCCGAGCACCGTCGCGACGCCGGCGAGCAGCACGATGACGACGAACGAGTTCTGCACCCCGCGCATCGTCTGCGCGAAGTAGTCGATGCCGATGCGCGTCTGGCCGAACGGGTGCTCGCCGAGCGCGATCCCCGCGCCGCCGAGCCACTCGGGGATGAGCGACAGCGTCGGCCGGCCCGCGTCGAGCACGGGATACGGCTGGTAGTAGTTGTACTGCCACCACCCCGGGATGGGCCCGAGGCCGATCGCCGAGATCGAGAAGGCGAAGATCGCGAACAGCAGCACGAGCGAGACCATCGAGGTCTTGTTGCTCACGAACCGGCGGAGGATCAGCCGCCCCTGGCTCTGCCCGACGGTCGTGTCGGTTGCGGTGGGGTTCGTCACTTGACCCTCACTCTCGGGTCGAGGAGCGCGTAGCTCAAGTCGGCCAGGAAGTTGAACAGGATCGCGGTGATGGCGATCACGAGGAAGTACCCCATCACCGGGTTCACGTCGACGCGGTCGAGGGACACGTTGAACAGCGCGCCCATGCCGCTGATGGCGAAGACGCGCTCGGTGATGAGCGCACCGCCGAGCAGCACGCCGATGTCGGCGGCCACGATCGTGGTGATCGGGATGAGCATGTTGCGGAACGCGTGCCGCGTGACGACCACGCGCTCGGAGAGGCCCTTGGCCCGCGCCGTGCGGATGTAGTCCTGGTTCATGACCTCGAGCAGGCCGGCGCGCGCGTAGCGCGTGTAGCCCGCGAACGAGATGAGCGTCAGCGAGATCGTCGGCAGCAGGAAGTGCGTGAACATGTCGAGGCCCATGAGCCACATGTCGCCCGAGAGCCCCACCGTCTGCTCCCCCACCGTCGCGATCGGTCGGTTGTTGATGCGCGGGTGCGAGAGGTAGCCGGGCCACGCCTGCAGGTAGCGGTCGGCGACGACGAGCAGCCCCGACAGGAAGCCGACGAGCATCGTGACGCGGATGACCTGGCTGCGGTCGGGCCCGCCGATCACCCAGCCGATCACGAAGCAGACCGCGAGCGTCGCGAGGCCGAGGATCATGATCGTCCAGATGGTGGAGACCGCGAAGAGGCCCTGGAGCGCGAAGAACGCCGCGTAGGCGAGCACGCCCGCGATCCCTGCGCCGAGCAGCGCTCGTCGGTTGCCGAAGCCCGCCAGCACAGCCACGACGCCGGCGACGACGCCGCCGATGAGGATGAGCAGGCCGATCGGGCCGAGCCCGGGCTGCTGGAACCAGTCGATCGCGTCGAGCAGCGAGATGAGCCCGAAGGTCGCGGCCGCGGAGAGCGCGAACGAGACGAGGCGGCCTCGGGTCGAGCCCGCCACGAGCGCTTGCATGATCACGCCGACGACCAGCGCGACGATCAGCGTCGGTATCACGCCGATGCTCGAGTCGCCGCTCGCCAACCAGTTGTTGAAGCCGATGGCGACGAACTCCTTCAGCAGCACGGCCGCGAGGAACGACGGCAGCGAGTAGAGGAGGAAGCTGACGAAGGTCATGCCCAGGTCGAACGCCGAGTACTGGCGCAGCGCCGAGACGATGCCGGTGATGATGCCGAACAGGATCGCCAGGATGGTCGACGCGGCGACGAGCCTCACCGTCGAGGCTGCCGCGTTGGGCAGGAGCTGCGTGACCGGGGTGTAGTTGAGGTCAGTGCCGAGGTCGCAGGGACCGAAGGGCACGAGGCAGCCGACGGCGCCGGCGGCCCAGCCGAACCAGCGCAGCGGCGGCGGCACGTCGAGGTCGAGGCGCTCGATGCGCTGGCCGATCAGCAGCTGCGCGTTGGGTGCGTTGGAGGCCTGCAGGTCCTCGAGGGGGTTCCCCGAGTACGCGGTCAGGATGTACATGATGTACGACGCCACGATGAGCGTCAGGATCGAGGCGAGGATGCGCCTCACGATGAAGCTGAGCAATGCTCTTGGCTCCGTTCAGTCGGAGATCGCGCGGGTCGCGCGCGGTCGATGACGGACACGGGTCGGCCGTGGCCGCCGGGAGGAGTCCCGACGGCCACGGCCTGGTTGGACTAGCTGGAAAGCCTACCGTCGGCGTCAGCCGACGAGCGACCACTCCCAGGTGTTCCAGATGGCGCCCGTCTGGCCGCCGTTGTAGACCACGCCGTCCACGGCGCCGTTGGTCGCCACCAGACCCGGGGTCTGGAAGAGCGGCAGGCCGTAGAAGTCCTCGCGCGAGAGGCGGTCGATCTCGATCATGATCTCGGTCAGGCGCTCCTCGTCACCGATGGTGACCTGCGACTCGTCGGCCAGGGCGTCCACCTCGGCGTTCGAGTAGCCGTTGTAGTTGCCGCCACCGTTCGTCTTCCAGATCTGCGGGAGGCTGGCGTAGCCGACACCCGGGGAGATCCAGCCGAAGATCGACGCGTCGTAGTTGCCGCTGCCGAGCAGGCTCGACCAGTCGGGCGAACCGGCGTCCTCGACGTTGAACCCGGCCTCAGCCGCGCTCGCCTGGATCAGCTGGAAGGCGTCGACGCGGTTGGGGTTGTTCGTGTTGTAGAGGATGCTGACGGTCGGCGTGGCGCCGCCCAGCAGCTCGCGAGCGCGCTCGATGTCGGGCTCGGCGTAGTCGCTGTAGCCGTTCGCGGCGACCGCGTCCTGGTACTGCGGCTGGTTCGTGACGAACTGCTGCGAGTTGAGCACCTCGGCGTCCGGCTGCACCGGCGTGACGATCGACTCGAGGATCTGCTGACGCGGCACCGTGAGGAGGAAGGCCTCGCGGACGGCCGGGTCGGAGAACACCTCGGAGTTCATCGTGAGGTCGAGGTGGTCGTACGAGAGCTGCGAGCCCTGGATCAGCGTGCCGTTGAAGGCCTCGATCGCGGCGATCGTGTCAGCCGAGGGCTGCGGCTCGATGACGTGCACCTCGCCGTTCTGGAGTGCCGTGATCTGCGCGTTCGGGTCACCGATGAAGCGGATGATCAGCTCGTCGAACGAGGGAGCCATCTCGCCGCGCCACTCGGGGTTGGGCTCGAACGAGATGAAGCCGCCGTCGTCGGCCTGGAAGTCCTTCGGGATCCACATGCCGGCACCGACGAGGAGGCCCTCGTCCTCGGGCATCGCGGTGATGTTGTAGCCCGTGTTCCAGAGCTCGGCGAGCGCCGAGAGCTGCTCGTTGGGCTCGGCCGGGGCCTCGGGGTCACCCGCGGGGGTCTCCTCGAGGAACGTCGCGAGCTCCTCGACCGAGCCGAAGCCTGCGGCCTCGGCGAAGACGTGCGCCGGCTTGTTGATGAGGTTGACCAGGTTCCAGTCGACGTACGGCTCGCCGTACGTGAGGGTCAGCGTGCCCGCCTCCTCGTCGATCTCCGGGAACTCGGTGGTGTCGAGACCCGCGGTGGAGCCGGCGAGCTGGAAGTAGACGTTGCCCTCGGAGACCGTGCCGTCCTCGGCGTAGGTCGCGTCGTCGTAGTAGCCCGAGCCGATCGCCCAGCTGAGGAGCAGGTCGGTCGTCGACATCGGCGTGCCGTCCGACCAGACGGCCTCGGGGTCGAGCGTGTACTGGACGACCAGCGGGTCGTCGCTCACGAGCTCGATCGTGCCGTTGGTCTCGTCGGGGACGATGTTGAACTCGTTGTCGACGTAGAAGAACGAGCCCGGGCCGGTGCCGGCACCCATGAGGTAGTCGACCATGCCGTTGGTGTTCAGGTTCGAGTCGGGGGTGCCCGAGTTCAGCGCCGTCGCGGCGTTGGTCTGCGCGATGCTGATCGTGCCGCCGGTGGCCTCTCCGTCGCCGGACTCCGACGGCGCGGGCGTGCCGCCCGTCGTGCAGCCGGCGAGCGCGACCATGGCAGCCGTGCCGATGGCGAGCCCGGCAATCGCGCGACCGCGACGCCTGATGATGTTTGTCACTGGTTCCTCCTGTGCAAGGTGAGCGCACGGCTGCAAAGAGCCGCAGTGCTCGTTGAGATAGGTCAGTCTAAGCACGCGGATCCGCGGCGACGCGCGCTCGATGACGGATCGTTACCAAGTTGGTGCTTACCGGGTCTTGAGCCTGCGTGCCCCTAGCGTTGAGGCGTGAGCGCCCTCCCCTCCCGCCGTCGCCTCGCGACCGAGCTCGCCATCGTGCTGCTGCTCTCGCTCGGCGCGAGCGCCCTCTGGTCGATCCTCCAGTTCGCCGACGTCTCGACGCGGCCGACGCCCATCGGCGACCAGCAGGTCGCCCTCAACCCGTCGCGGTCCGACCGCGCGTGGCTCGACCTCGCGTACCAGCTCACGGGGATCCTGCTCGACCTCGTGCCGGTCGCGCTCGTCGTGTGGCTGCTGTGGCGCAGCCGCCGGCCGCACCTCGGCGCCCTCGGGATCGACGGCACGCGCCCGTGGCGCGACACCGCATCCGGCGCCGCCCTCGTGCTCGTGATCGGCGTGCCGGGGCTCGCGCTCTACCTCGCAGGCCGCTCGCTCGGCCTCACGGTGGACGTCGTGCCGTCGCCCCTCGACGCGGAGTGGTTCACGGTGCCCGTGCTGCTGCTGTCGGCGCTGCGCGCAGGGCTCACCGAGGAGGTCATCGTCGTCGGCTACCTCTTCGAGCGCCTGCGGCGGCTCGGCTGGGGCACGTGGCCGATCATCCTCGCCGCAGCGACGCTGCGCGGCGTGTACCACCTCTACCAGGGCGTGCCCGCGCTCGTCGGCAACCTCGCGATGGGCGTGCTGTTCGGCTGGCTCTACGCGCGCACCGGCCGGCTCGTGCCGCTCATCGTGGCGCACACGCTCATCGACGTGGCCGTCTTCGTCGGCTACCCCTGGGCGTACACGACGTTCCCGACGCTGTTCGGCGCCTGAGGGACGCCCGAGCGGTCACGGCTGTCAGGGCGCGGCCGAGGCCCGCTCCGCGCCCCACTCCCACGCGTTCCACGTGACGGATGCGTCACCCGGTCGGGGGGCGATCCCCGTGACGCCGGGCGCGGCGATCGTGAGCGGGCGCGGCTCGACGAGCGGCAGCACGAGGGCGTCGGCGACGAGGGAGGCCTCGAGCTCGAGCAGCGTCGACTCGAGCGCGTCCTGGTCGCCGGTCGCGAGCGCCTCGTCGAGCAGCGCGTCGCGCTCGGCGCTCGAGGCCGCCGTGATGCCGCCGCCGCGCCAGCGCTCGTCGATCTGCTCGACGCTCGCCGGCACCGCCACGCGCTGCAGCACGGCGTGCCAGTCGTCCTCGGCGAGGCCGGCCTCGAGGTCGTCGACGCCGCAGTCGCGCAGCGACCAGCCCGCCTCGGCGGCCTGCGCGCGCAGCACCTCGAGGGTCGCGGCCGCGAACGCCTCGGCCCGGTCGTAGCGCACGCACACCTCGGTGCCTGCGTCGATCCCGAGCGCCTCGCGCGCCGCGGCGGCCGCCTCGGCGTCGGGGTCGCCGAACGCCTGCGGGAAGCCGGCGTCCTCGAGGGCGTAGCCGTAGATGCGGGTGTCGGCGCGGAAGAGCACGGAGTCGGTGCCGGTGGTGCGCAGCGGGCTCTCGGCGAGCACGGTCTCGGCGAGCGCGCCGCGCTCGAGCGAGCGCAGCAGCGAGGCGCGCGCCGCAGCCGCCTGGAGCGGGGCGCGGTCGGCGCGCAGGGCGAGCTCCCAGCGCGTGCCGTCGGCGGCCTCGAGCAGCGTCGCGTCGTCGCGCTCGAGGTCGCGGATGACGGTGCGGTCGTCGGCGGTCGGCCGCACGGTCGCGACGTCGAGCTCGCCGGCGGCGAGGCGCGCGAGCGCGGTCGCGTCGTCGGCCACGGGCTGCAGCACGACGCGCTCGACCTCGGCACCGCGCGCGCCGGCGTAGTCGCCGTTCGCGACGAGCTCGACCCGGCCGTCCTGCACCGCGTCGACGCGGTAGGGGCCGCTCGAGACGAGCGAGGCCTGCTCGAGCGCGGCGGCGTCGATGCGCATCGCCGCGATCCAGCCCTCCGCGAGCTCGCGGAGGGCGAGCGGGTCGGCGCGGTCGATGACGTCGAGCACCGCGTGCTTCGCCTGCATCGCGTCGTCGACGCCGAGCACCCGCTGGCCGAGCACGTGCGCCGGCACCGCGACCTCGAGCGCCTGCCGCCAGTCGGGCACGGCCTGCGAGAACGTCACGTCGATCGAGCGCGCCCAGTCGTCGCGCTCGGCCGATTCGGCGTGCGCCATGCCGCCGGGTCGCGCGACGTCGAACCACACCGCGTCGTCGGGCAGGTCGAGTCCGCCGTCGGCGCCGCGGAGCGCGTCGAGGTCGAGGTCATCGGTCGAGAGCGCGTTGGAGGTCGCGGCCCACGCGAGCATGAGGTCGGCCGCGTCGACCGGCACGCCGTCCGACCAGCGCGCGGTGTCGGCGAGGTCGTAGCGCACGGTGAACGGGTCGTCGGCGACGACGGTCGCCGTGCCGAACGAGTGGTCCTCGACGAGCTCGCCGCTGTCGTCGACGGTCGCGAAGCGCGAGCGCGTGAGCGCGGCGACGTCGAGGTTCGCGGCCGTGCGGCCCACCGCGCTCTCGGCGTTCGCCGACGTCAGCTCGCCCGACCACGCGACGTCGACGCGCGTGCCCTCCTCGACCCGCGACTGCACCTGCGGGCCGCACGCGGTCAGCGCGAGCGCGAGCACGGCCGCGCCGGCGACCGCGGCCAGCGCGCGCCGATGCCGCACGCCTCGAGGACGTGCGGCATCGGCGCGGCCGGCGGGCGGCTGCATCAGGCGAACGCCTCCACGGGCGGGCAGCTGCAGACGATGTTGCGATCGCCGTAGGGCTGGTCGATGCGCGACACCGGCGGCCAGTACTTCGCACGCTCGACGCCCGGCACCGGGAAGACCGCCTGCTCGCGCGAGTACGGTCGGCTCCACTCGCCGTGCACGATCGAGCCCGCGGTGTGCGGCGCCCGCCGCAGCGCGCTCTCCTCGAGCGGCACCTCGCCGCGACCGATCGCATCCGCCTCGGCCTTGATCGCGATCATCGCGTCGATGAACCGGTCGATCTCGCCGAGGTCCTCGGACTCGGTCGGCTCGACCATGAGCGTGCCCGCGACGGGGAACGACATCGTCGGCGCGTGGAAGCCGTAGTCGACGAGCCGCTTCGCGACGTCGTCGTTCGTGACGCCGGTGGCCTCCTTGAGCGGGCGCAGGTCGAGGATGCACTCGTGCGCGACGAGGCCGTGCTCGCCCGTGTAGAGCACCGGGAAGTGCTCGCGCAGGCGCGCCGCGACGTAGTTGGCGGCGAGCACGGCGCTCGCGGTCGCCTTCGTGAGGCCCTCGAGCCCCATCATGCGCACGTACGCCCACGAGATGGGCAGGATCGACGCCGAGCCCCACGGCGCGGCCGACAGCGGGTTGGCGCCCACGAGCACGCCGTCGACGACCTGGGCCTCCTCGCGCGGGTCGCGCGGCAGGAACGGCGCGAGGTGCGCCATCGCCGCGACGGGCCCCACGCCGGGACCGCCGCCGCCGTGCGGGATGCAGAAGGTCTTGTGCAGGTTGAGGTGCGAGACGTCGCCGCCCATGTCGCCGAACGTCGCGTGGCCGAGCAGCGCGTTGAGGTTGGCGCCGTCGATGTAGACCTGGCCGCCCGCCTCGTGCACGAGGTCGCAGACGCGGCGGATGCCGGACTCGTAGACGCCGTGCGTCGACGGGTACGTGATCATGAGCCCGGCGAGGTCGTCGGCGTGCGCCGCGATCTTCGCCTCGAGGTCGGCCATGTCGACGTCGCCGTTGGCGCTCGTCGCGACCACGACGACGCGGCAGCCCGCGAGCACCGCCGACGCGGCGTTCGTGCCGTGCGCCGACGCGGGGATGAGCACGACGTCGCGGTGCTCCTCGCCGCGCGAGCGGTGGTAGCCGCGGATCGCCATGAGGCCCGCGAGCTCGCCCTGCGCGCCGGCGTTCGGCTGCAGCGAGACGGTGTCGTAGCCGGTGATGCGCGCGAGCCACTCCCCCAGCTGGTCGACGAGCGCGAGCGAGCCCTCGGCGTCCTCGAGCGGCCCGTACGGATGCAGCGCCGAGAACTCGGGCCACGTGATGGCCTCCATCTCGGCAGCGGCGTTGAGCTTCATCGTGCACGAGCCGAGCGGGATCATGCCGCGGTCGAGCGCGTAGTCGCGATCGGCGAGCCGCTTGGCGTAGCGCATGAGCTGCGTCTCCGAGCGATGGGCGCGGAACACCTCGTGCGTCATGAACTCGCTCGTGCGCGCGAGCGTCGACGGGATGGCGCGCTCGCCCTCGCCCGCGGCGTCGAGGCCGAGGGCCTCGAGCAGGCGCGACAGCGGCACGCCCGTGCCGACCTCGGCCCACGTCTCGTCGAACGCGACGTGGAGCGTGTCGTCGTCGACGACGTGCACGAGGATGCCGGCGTCGGCCGCGCTCGACTGCAGCTCGCGCGCCCGGCCGGGCACCCGCATCCGCACCGTGTCGAAGAACGCGTCGTGCACGAGCTCGACGCCCGCGCCGCGCGCGGCGGCGGCGAAGCGGGTCGCGACGCCGTGCACGCCCTCGGCGATCGCGGTGATGCCGTCCGGCCCGTGGTACACGCCGTACATCGACGCCATGACGGCGAGCAGCACCTGCGCGGTGCAGATGTTGCTCGTCGCCTTCTCGCGGCGGATGTGCTGCTCGCGCGTCTGGAGCGTGAGGCGGTAGGCGGGATAGCCGTCGGCGTCGACCGAGACGCCCACGAGGCGGCCTGGCAGCTGACGCGTGAGCGACTGCTCGACCGCCATGAAGCCCGCGTGCGGGCCGCCGAAGCCCATCGGCACGCCGAAGCGCTGCGACGAGCCGACGGCGATGCGCGCACCCTGGTTCCCGGGCGCCTCGATGAGCGCGAGCGCCAGCAGATCGGCGGCGGCGACCGGCACGCCGCCCATCTCGGTGCTCGCCGCGAAGATGCCGCTCGCGTCCCACACGAGGCCGGATGCGCCCGGCAGCTGGGCGATGACGCCGAAGGAGTCGGGGAGGTCGGCGGGCTGCGTCTCGGCGAGCGGCAGCTCGACGAGCTCGATCCCCGTCGCGTGCGCGCGGTGGCGGAGGAGCGCCTTCGTCTGCGGCAGCAGGTCGGCGTCGACGACGAAGACCGACGAGGCCGACTTCGACGCGCGGCGCGCGAGCAGCATCGCCTCGACCGCCGCGGTGCCCTCGTCGAGCATCGAGGCGTTGGCGATGTCGAGGCCGGTGAGGTCGGCGACCATCGTCTGGAAGTTGATGAGCGCCTCGAGCCGGCCCTGGCTGATCTCGGGCTGGTACGGCGTGTACGCGGTGTACCACGACGGGTTCTCGAGGATGAGGCGCTTGATCGGCGCGGGCGTCACGGTGCCGAAGTAGCCGAGCCCGATCGCGCTGTGGCGCACGCGGTTGCGGCTCGCGAGCCCGCGCAGCTCCGCGAGCGCCTCGGTCTCGGTCGCGGCCTCGCCGATGCCGGTGCCCGCGGTGCGGATGCCCGACGGGACGGCGGCGTCCATGAGCGCCTCGAGCGAGTCGTAGCCGACCGCCGCGAGCATGGTGCGCTGCGCCGCCGCATCGGTGCCGATGTGGCGGTCGACGAACGGGCGCATCAGGCGGTGAGCTCTCGGTAGGCGGCCTCGTCGAGCAGCTCGGGCTGCTCGCTGAAGCGCAGCTTCACGAGCCAGCCGGCGCCCTCCGCGCCGGAGTTGACGAGCGTCGGGTCGCCGGCGACCTCGTCGTTCACCTCGACGACCTCGCCGGCCGCCGGGGCGATGAGCTCGCCGACCGACTTCGTCGACTCGATCTCGCCGAGCGACTCACCGGCCGCGAACGTGCGGCCCACGCCCGGCAGGTCGACGAACACGACGTCGCCGAGCTGCGCCTGCGCGTAGTCGGTGATGCCCACGGTGGCGACGTCGCCCTCGGTGCGCACCCACTCGTGGTCCTTCGTGTACTTGGTCTCGCTCATGGTCAGGCCTCTCGCTTGTAGAACGGCAGCGGAGTGACGGCGGCGGGCAGCTGCGTGCCGCGCACGTCGACGCTCAGGGTGGTGGAATCGGCCGAGCCGGGCTCGACCATGGCCATCGCGATCGGATGGCCGAGGGTGGGCGACAGCGCGCCGCTCGTGACGGCGCCGACGACGCGGTCGCCGTCGAGCACGGGGTAGCCCGAGCGCGGCGCGCGGCGGCCGTCGGCGGTGAGGCCGATGAGCACGGGCGCGCCCTCGGCGGGGCCCTCCTCGACGGCCGCGCGGCCGACGAAGTCGCCCTTCGTCTTGAGCGCGACGACGCGGCCGAGGCCGACCTGCGCCGGCAGCACGTCGAGCGAGAGCTCGTTGCCGTAGAGCGGCATGCCGGCCTCGAGGCGCAGGGTGTCGCGCGCGGCGAGGCCGCACAGCGCGAGGCCGTGCGCCTCGCCCGCGAGCACGATGGCGCGCCAGAGGTCCTCGGCCGCGTGCGCCGCGATGTAGAGCTCGAAGCCGTCCTCGCCCGTGTAGCCCGTGCGGGCGATGAGCACGTCCTCACCCTCGAACACGCCCGGCAGCGCGCGGTAGTAGCGCAGGGGCTCGAGCGGCTCGCTCTCGAGGCCGATCGCACCGACGATCGCGAGCGCCGCGGGGCCCTGCACCGCGACGAGGCCCGTCTGCTCGGTCTCGTCGACGACCGTCGCGTCGAAGCCGGCGATGCGCGCGGTGAGCGCCTCGAGGGCCGCGTGGCGGTTCGATGCGTTGGCGACGACCAGGAACTCGGCCTCGCCGGTGCGGTAGACGATGAGGTCGTCGACGATGCCGCCGTGCTCGGCGAGCAGGAGCGAGTACTTCGCCTGCCACGGCTCGACGGCGGAGATGCGGCCGGCGAGCGCGTGGTCGAGGAAGGCGGCGGCGTCGGGGCCGCTCACCCGCAGCTCGGCCATGTGGCTCAGGTCGAACAGGCCCGCGCGCTCGCGCACCGCCTGGTGCTCGGCGAGGTCGGAGCCGTAGCGCACCGGCATCTGCCAGCCGGCGAAGTCGATCAGCTGCGCGCCTGCGGCCTCGTGCGTGGCCAGCAGCGGCGAGCGCGGCCCGCCCCCCGATGCATCCGTCGCGGTCATGAGTCCTCCCGTGGTCTGGACTCCCCCACTGTCGCGGATCGTCTCGATCCGCTCCAGTGTGGCCTTCCCGAGCGGTTCTAGAACCTGAGAGTTTGGCGGGGAGGCTTGCTCCTTCGGTGCCCCCGAAGGGGCTCTCCCGCCCGGGCGTGCAGCGGCCGGCTGTGCGTGATGCCCCGATCCTACCGGGTCTCGCCGCCCCCTTCGAGATCCTCGTCGTCGGGCTGGTCCTCGGGCGTGCGGTCGTCGACCACGACGATGTCGGAGCGGAACTGCCCGGTGCGGTAGGCGGCCTTGCCCATCATCTGGGTCGCGACGGGCGCGGTGACCAGCTGCATGCCGGCGGCGAGCGCGAGCACGGTCGTCGCGCCGGGCTCCCGCAGCACGATCGCGAGCCCCGCGCACAGCAGCAGGAAGCCGAGGCTCTGCGGCTTGGATGCGGCGTGCATGCGGTTGAGCACGTCCGGCAGGCGCACGAGCCCGATCGCGGCGGTGAGCGTGAAGGTCGCGCCCAGCAGGATGAGCGCGGCGCCGACGATGTCGAGGATGCCCTCCAGCGTCATCGGGTCCCCTCCCCCTCGTCGGGGCGGTCGCCCTCGGCCGCCAGGTCGCGCGACTCCCCCGGATCGGGTCCGACGACGCCCTGCCGGCCGGCGACGAACCGCGCCATCGAGACGGTGCCCGCGAACGCGAGCAGCGACAGCACGAGGATGACCGAGAGCGTGTTCCCGTGGTGGTTGATCGCGGCCTCGACGGCGAGCGAGCCCGCGACGGTCGTGATGAGCACGTCGGTCGCGACGACGCGGTCCGCGGGCCCCGGGCCGCGGACGATGCGCACGAGGGTCAGCGCCGCGGCGACGAACAGCATCGTGCCGGCGATGATGAGCACGACATCCATCAGTCCACCTCCAGGAGCGCGCGGTCCTCGCGGGTGCCGAAGGCGCGCAGCGCCGTCGCCTCGGTGCTGAGGACCTTCGCCCTCGCGCGCTCGACCGCGAGCGGCGTCGAGGCGTCGAACACGTGCACGAGCAGCCAGCCCTCGCCCGCGTCGATCGCGACCGAGCCGGGAACGAGCGTCGTCAGCTCGGCGGTGATCGCGGTGATGAACGCCGAGCGGCTGCGGAGGTCGACGTGGATGATGGCGTTCTGCGTCGGTCGCCAGAACGCGAGCACCTTCGCGGCGACCTGGAAGCTCGAGACGGCGAGGCCCGAGAGGGTCACGAGGACGAGCCGCAGGAAGCCGAGCGGCCGGAACGACTCGAGCTCGGGCACGTCCGGCAGCGGGAAGAGCACCTGGATGAGGAGCGCCATGAGCAGGCCCCACACCGCGGCGCCGAGGGTGAGCTCGCCCCACAGCAGCATCCAGACGATCGCGAGGCCGATCGTCGCCGCGACGGAGACGCGGTAGCGCAGCGCGGGCCGCCTCATGGCATGGCCTCCTCGACCGCGGACTGGTAGGCACCGCCGCGGATGTCCACGGCCGCCCGGTAGGCGAAGTCGGTGAGCGGGCCGGCGATGACGGTCAGCGCGACGGTGATCGCCACGAGGCCGGAGGCCGCCACGACCCAGATGCGCGGCAGCACGCGCAGCGAGTGGACGCGGTCGTCGTCCTCGCCGCGGTCCTGCCAGAACGCGCGCTGCCACACGCGGATGACGGCGATGAGCGTCAGGAGGCTCGTCGCGACGCCCGCGACGACCGCGGCGAGCGCGAGCGGGCTGTCGGTCGCGAGCGCGGCGTCCATGAGCGCGACCTTGCCGAGGAAGCCCGACAGCGGCGGGATGCCGCCGAGGTTGAGGGCGGGGATGAGGTAGAGCGCCGCGAGCAGCGGCACCGAGGCGAGACCCCCGAGGCGCGCGAGGCTCGTCGAGCCGCCTACGCGCTCGATGAGCCCGACGACGATGAAGAGCGCCGTCTGCACGAGGATGTGGTGGACGATGTAGAAGATCGCTGCGCCGAGGCCGATCTCGGTGCCGAGCGCGATGCCGAGCAGCATGTAGCCGATGTGGCTCACGAGCGTGAACGAGAGCAGACGCTTGATCTCGCCCTGCGCGAGCGCGCCGAGGATGCCCACGAGCATCGTGAGGATCGCCACGACCAGCAGCAGCTCGGTGAGCGGGCTGTCGGGGAACAGGAGCGTCTGGAGGCGGACGATCGCGAAGACGCCGACCTTGGTGAGCAGGCCCGCGAAGACCGCGGTGACGCTCGCGGGCGCCGTCGGGTAGGAGTCCGGCAGCCATGCCTGGAGGGGGAAGATCGCAGCCTTGATGCCGAACACCACGAGCAGGAGCAGCTGGATGGTGAGCTGCATGCCGGGGTCGAGCGCGGCGAGCCGCTCGGGCAGCTGCGCGAAGCTCACGGTGCCCGTCGCGCCGTAGACGACCGAGATCGCCAGCAGGAAGAGCGTCGACGAGATGACGCTCACGACGACGTACGTCGAGCCGGCTCGCACTCGCTCGCGGGTCGCGCCGAGCATGATGAGCACGTACGAGGCGAACAGCAGGATCTCGAACCCCACGAAGAGGTTGAAGAGGTCGCCCGCGAGGAACGCGTTCGCGACGCCCGCCGTGAGCACGAGGAACGTCGGGTGGAACACCGACACCGGGGCACCCGCGGCGCTGTCGGCGATGTCGCGCCGCGAGGGGAAGATCACGACGATCGCGGTGACGATGCTCGACACGAGCACGAGGAGCGACGAGAGGCGGTCGGCGACGAGCACGATGCCGAGCCCGTCGGGCCACGCCCCGACCCACAGCACGACCGGACCCTGCGCATCCGCCGCGAGGCACAGCACGAGGGCGAGCACCGCGACGAGCGCGAGGGTCGTGGCGGAGACCACCCGCTGCCACGCGGGGTGGCGGGCGAGGATGAGCGTGACGCCCGCCGCGAGCAGCGGCAGCAGCACGGGCACCGGTACGAGGTTCGCGAGGTCCATCAGCGCACCCCCGTCCCGTCGGAGCGGCCGCCGGACTCGGAGTCGTCGGACGAGGAGTCGTCGGGGCCGGAGGTGTCGATGTACGCCTCGCTCGAGAGATCGGCTTCGGCGCGGCGGCGCACGATCGCGTCCTCGACGTCGTCGGCGACCTCGTCGTGGCCCTCGAGCTGGAAGGAGCGGTACGACATCGCGAGCAGGAACGCGCCGGTCGCGAGCGAGATGACGATGGCGGTGAGCACCATCGCCTGCGGCAGCGGATCGGCGATGCTCTCCGCCCCCTCGCCGACGAGCGGGGCGGCGCCCGCGGGCCCGGAGGCGACGAGGAAGAGCAGGTTGACGCCGTTGCCCGCGAGCATCACGCCCGCGAGGATGCGCATGAGGCTGCGCTCGAGCAGCAGGTAGACGCCCGCGGCGAGGAGCACGCCGCCGGCGATCGCGAGGATGAGCGTGGGGGTCATCGGCGCACCCCCTCGCCGGGCAGCGACCGGTCGGAGCGCCACTGGGGGCGCGGCGCGACGTTCTGCTCGCCGTGCAGGTCGACGCCCGCCCCGAGCGAGCGCACGAAGTCGAGCATCGCGCCGACGACGATGAGCCACACGCCGATGTCGAAGAAGAGGGTCGTGACGAGCTTCTGCTCGCCGAGCAGCGGCAGCACCGCCTCGATCGCGTACGACTCGCCGATGCGGCCGCCGATGAGCACGGGCCACACGACGCTCAGCACGACGACCGCCATGCCGCCGCCGAGGAGCTTGCCGGCGTCGAACGGCACGGCCTCGAGCAGCTCCTCGCGGCCGCCGGCGAGGTAGCGGACGGCGAGCGCGATGCCCGCGACGAGGCCGCCGGCGAAGCCGCCGCCCGGCTCGTTGTGGCCGACGGCGAGCAGGAAGATCGACACGAGCATCATCACGGGGAACAGCAGCCGCGTGATCATCTCGAGCACCGGGGAGGAGTGGAGCTCGTCGGTGAACGCGCCGCGCAGCCACCGGCGCCGCCCGCCGCCGCTCGAGGGCTGCCGCAGCAGGGCCACGCTCGCGACCGGGCGGCGCACGAAGATGAGGCTCGCGACGCCCGTCGCCGCGGCGAGCACGACCGAGACCTCGCCGAGGGTGTCCCACGCGCGGATGTCGACGAGCGTGACGTTGACGATGTTGAGGCCGTGCCCGAACTCGTACGCCTGCTGGTAGAAGCCCACCGAGATGGGCTCGCCCGTGCGGGCCTGCACGGCCGCGAGCGCGGCGATCGCGGCGAACGTGCCCACCGCGATGCCGAGCATCGCGCGCAGGTAGCGCGCGGCCCGCAGCGGCCGGTCGGTGAAGTACTTCGGGAGCCGGCGCAGCACGAGCACGAGCACGATGAGGAAGACCGTCTCGACGAGCGCCTGGGTGAGCGCGAGGTCGGGGGCGCCGTGCAGGAGGAACAGCAGCGCGACGCCGTATCCGGTGACCGACAGGAGCATGAACGCCTTGAGGCGCCCGCGCGTCGTCGTCGTGATGACCGCCGCGATGCTCACGATGACGGCCGTCGCGACCTGGCCGGCCGAGTCGAACAGCCGCACGTCGCCCGTGAGGGCGCCGGATGCGAGCAGCGCGATGCCGGGGAAGGCGACGACGACGAGGAGGATCGTCGTGAGGTGCATCGGCAGCGAACCGGTCTGCGTGCGGCCCGTGACCTCGACGGCGAGGCGGTCGAGGGCGCGCATGCCCGCGTGGTAGCCGCGCTCGAGCGGATCCTGCCCATGCGGGGCGCGGCGGCGGCCGCCGACCGCGCGGTGCACGAGCGCTCCGACGATCCACGCGAGGATCGAGGCGACGAGCGCAGGCGTGAAGCCGTGCCACAGGGCGAGGTGCGGCGCCTCCTCGCCCGCCGGCACCGTCGAGGCGTGGGGCGCGAGGAGTGCGGTGATGGTCTCCCCCGCGAAGCCCCCGACAAGGCCGAGGAGCGTCAGCAGCACCGGGGCGACCACGAGCCAGCCCGATGGCCGCTTGGGCTCGGTGACGAGGCGCCCGAAGAAGACGCCGAGCACGAGCCGCAGCGAGTACGCCACCGTGAGCGCGGCGCCGACGGCGATGCCGAGGAACGCGACCCAGCCGATCGCGGTGAGATCGCCCGTCGCGTCACCGAGCGCGGCGTCGAGCGCTGCCTCCTTGCCGAGGTAGCCGAGCGCGGGCGGGATGCCGGCCATCGACGCGGCCGACAGGATCGCGGCGCCCGCCACCACGGGCATCCGCCGTGCCAGGCCGCCGAGCTCGCGCAGGTCGCGCGTGCCGGTCGTGCGGTCGACGATGCCGACGACCATGAACAGCGCCGCCTTGAACACCGCGTGCGCGGCGAGGAGCGTGAGGCCGGCCTGCATCGCCGCCTGCGTGCCGATGCCGAGCACCGTCACGAGCAGGCCGAGCTGGCTCACCGTGCCGTGCGCGAGCAGCACCTTGATGTCGAGCTGGCGCATGGCGCGCACCGCGCCGAGCAGCATCGTCGCGATGCCGAGCGTCACGAGGCCCCAGCGCCACCAGGGCAGCTCGACGAACGCGGGCGTCATCGCCGCGATGAGGAAGATGCCCGCCTTGACCATCGCCGCCGCGTGCAGGAACGCCGAGACGGGCGTGGGCGCGGCCATCGCGCCGGGCAGCCAGTACTGGAACGGCACGATCGCCGACTTCGAGAGCGCGCCGACGACCATGAGCGCGGCAGCCCACGCCGCCGCGGCCGTTCGCGGCGGGTCGGCGATGGTCGCCGAGAGCGAGAACGTGCTCGTCTCGGCCTCGAGCATGAGGATGCCGACGAGCATCGTCAGGCCGCCGATGGTCGTCACGATGAGCGCCGTCTGCGCCGCGCGACGGTTGCTCGCCGACCGGTGGTTGAGGCCCACGAGCAGGTAGCTGAAGACCGTCGTGAGCTCCCAGCCCACGACGAGGACGATCAGGTCGTCCGAGAGCACGAGCAGCAGCATCGACGCGGCGAAGCCGGTGAGGAGGCCGACGGTGCGCGACGCGAGCGTCTTCGAGTCGAAGTACCACGCGCAGTAGACGAAGATGAGCCCGCCGACGCCGAGCACGACCATCGCGAGCAGCCACTGGAGGGCGCCGAGCCGGAGGTCGATCGCGACGCCGAGCGCAGGCATCCACTCGACGCGCTCCTGCAGCACCTGACCGGCGGCCATCGCGGGCCCCTGGAGGCCGAACCAGACGGCGGCCGCGAGGCTCGCGGCGGCGGGCAGCAGGAAGACGAACCGGCCCATGCGGCCGCTGAGCGCGCTCGCGACGACGCCGAGGACGGCGAGGATCGTCACGGTCAGCATCACGCGGGGCAGTCCCTCTCAGGGCGACGGGCAGGGGCTCCCTCCACCCTATCGGCGCGCGCCGCTCGCGCTGCGCGTCGGACGTCGCGTCTACCGTGGTGGCATGCGGCTCCTGCACACCTCCGACTGGCACGTCGGCCGCACGTTCCACGGGGCCGACACGGTGGATGCGCTCGTCGGCGTGCTCGGTGCGATCCCCCGCATCGTTCGCGATCAGCGGATCGACGTCGTGCTCGTCGCCGGCGACGTCTACGACTCGGCGATGCCGGCCGGCCGCCACGTGCGCGCGCTCACGGGGGCGCTCGCCGCGATCCGCGACGCGGGCGCGCAGATCGTGCTCGCGAGCGGCAACCACGACTCGGCGCCCCGGCTCGGCGCGAACGCGGGCTTCGCGCGCGCCGGCGGGCTGCACCTGAGCACCGACGCCCTCGACCCCGACTCGTGGCTCATCGAGCTCGCCGACGAGCACGGCCCGGTGCACGTGTTCGCGATCCCCTACCTCGAGCCGGTCGCGCTGCGGGCGGCGATGCCCGAGGCGGGCATCGCGTCGCAGGCCGACGCGATGCGCTGGGCGATGGGTGCGGTCCGCGCGTCGCTCGCGGCCGCCCCCGCGCGCTCGGTCGTGCTCGCGCACTGCTTCGCGGCGGACGTCGCCGGGCGCGAGGCGAGCGACCTCGACGACGCGCCGCGCGACATCACCGCCGGCGGGCTCGACGTCGTGCCCGTGCCGGTGCTCGACGGCGTCGACTACGTCGCGCTCGGCCACCTCCACTCGCGCCAGCAGCTGCGCGAGGGCGTGCGCTACTCGGGCGCACCGCTGCACTACTCCTTCCGCGAGCGCTCCCCCGAGCGCGGCGGATGGGTGGTCGAGCTCGGCCCCGAGGGGCTCGCGTCGACGGCGTGGGCGCCGCTGCCCGTGCCGCGCGCGCTCACGACCGTCGAGGGCGAGCTCGAGGCGCTGCTCGCGGATCCGGCGCACGACGGCACCGAGGATCACTGGGTGCGCGCGCGCCTCACCGACCGGCTGCGGCCGATCGACGCGATGCGCCGCCTGCAGCAGCGCTGGCCCCACTGCGCCGAGGTCACGTGGATCGCGAGCGGCGCGGCACCGCAGATCGCGCTGCGCGAGCGCCTCGCGCAGCGCAGCGAGGCCGAGGTCGTCGACGGCTTCCTCGCGCACGTGCGCGCCGGCGTCGGGGCGAGCGAGGCGGAGGCGGAGCTCGTCCGCGACGCGCTCGCGCGGGTCGCGGCAGAGGAGACCGCGCGGTGAGCGCGATCGCGCTGCGACGCGCTCGCGCGTCGGCGGATCGCGGGGCCGGCCGATGAGGCTTCTGCGGCTCGAGCTCGCGGCCTTCGGGCCCTTCCGCGACCGCTTCGAGATCGACTTCGCGTCGTTCGCGGCCGACGGCGTCTACCTCATCGCCGGACCGACGGGCGCCGGCAAGTCGACGATCCTCGACGCGATCGTGTTCGCGCTCTACGGCAGCGCTCCGCGGTACGAGGGCGGCAGGGCGCACCTGCGGAGCGACCTCGCCGGGCCGGAGCACCCGACGTGGGTCGAGCTCGACTTCGAGGTCGGGGCGCGACGGCTGCGCGTCCGCCGCTCCCCCGAGTACGAGCGGCCGAAGCAGCGCGGCACCGGCACGACGAAGGAGAAGGCCTCGGCGACGCTGCTCGAGCGCGTCGACGACCGCTGGGAGCCGCTCTCGGTGAGCGCGGGCGAGGTGGGCACCGAGATCGGCGAGATCCTCGGCCTCACGAAGGTCGAGTTCCTGCAGGTCATCCTGCTCGCGCAGGGCGGCTTCGCCGAGTTCCTGCGCGCGTCGAGCGACGAGCGCAAGCAGCTGCTGCAGCGGCTGTTCGGCACCGGCAGCATGCGGCGGCTCCGCGAGCTGCTGCTCGAGGACGCCCGCGCCGCCGGCTCCGCGCGCGAGGAGCTCGAGCGGCGCCGCGACGACCGCGGCGCTCGCGCGCTCGCGGCGCTCGCCGCGCTCCGCGATGCCGACGGATCCGATGCCGACGGGGCGGGGGCCGAGGGTCCGGATGCCGACGCGGCGGATGCCGACGGGGCGCGCATCGACGCGCGCGTCCTGGCCGACGCCGCCGCCGAGCTCGAGGCACGGGTCGAGCGCGCCGACCGCGCAGCCGCGGTCGCGCTCGAGGCGAGCCGGGCGTCCCGAGCGGCGCTCGACGCGGCGACGGCGCTCCACGAGCGCTGGGCGCGTCGCACCGCCGCGAGCGCGCGGCTCACCGAGCTCGAGCGGCAGCGCGACGCCGTCGACGCCGATCGCCGCACCCTCGCCGACGCCGATCGCGCCGCCGAGGCCGCGGGCCCGCTCGAGCGCTGGGAGCGGGCCGACACGGCCGCCGACCGCGCCGCGGCAGCGCTCACGGATGCCGCGGCGCTGCTGCCGGACGGCGTCGACGCCGAGCGCGAGGCGGTCGAGCGCGAGCACGAGCTCGCGCAGGCCGCGGTAGCGCGCGCCGACATCGCGGCCGAGCTCGAGGCGCAGCTGCCGTCGCTCGAGCGTGCCGCCCGGCGCGCGCTGCAGGACGCCGAGCGCGCCGACGAGGCCGTGGACGGCGCGCAGCGGGAGCGCGCCGCCGCGCCCGCCGCGCGCGACGCGATCGTCGCCGCGCGCGAGTCGGCGGCGACGCTCGCGGCGGGGCACGCCGACGCGGAGACCGCGCTGCAGGCCGCCCGCGACCGGCTCGGGGCGCGCGACGAGGCCGACGCGCTCGAGCCGCAGCTCGCCGCCGCACAGGCGACCGCGGCGCGCACCGCCGCCGCGCAGGCCGAGGCGGGCGCAGCGGCCGCGCGGCTGCAGGCGGCGCGCATCGCCGGCATGGCAGGCGAGCTCGCCGCCGCGCTCGTGACGGGCGAGGCGTGCCCGGTGTGCGGGTCGCTCGAGCATCCGGCGCCGCACGCGCCCGGCGACGACCCCGTCTCGGCCGACGACGTCGCCGCCGCCCTCGCGGACGCGGAGTCGGCCGCCGTCGCGGCGCGCGAGGCGAACGACGCGCTCGCCGGCCTCGAGCGCCGGCACGCCGCCGCCGAGGCGCGAGCCGGCGAGGGCGACCGCGAGGCGCTCGCCGCGCTGCTCGACGAGGCGCGCGCACGGCTCGACGCGTGCACGCACGCCGTCGCCGAGCGCGAGCGCCGCACCGAGGAGCTCGAGCGCCACGATCGCGAGGCCGCCGAGCGCGACGCGCGGATCGCGCAACTCGAGTCGGCCGCGGGCGCCGCCCGAGCGGCGGCGGCCGGCGCGGACGCGCGGCTCTCCGACGCGCGGGCGCGGCTCGCGGAGGCGCTCGAGGGGCATGCGTCGGCGCGGTCGCTGCAGGCCGCCGCCACCGCACGCGTCCGAGCCCTGCGCGGCTGGATCGACGCGGCGGCCGAGCGCGAGCGCGCGGCCCGGGAGCAGGCCCTCGCGGCTGCCCAGGGCGGCAAGGCGCTCGAGGAGCACGGGCTGCCCGACCGCGGCGCCGCCGCGGCGATGGCGCTGCCGAGCACCGAGCGCACCGCGCTGCGCGAGCGCATCCGCGCGCACGACGACGCCCTCGCGAGCGCTCGCGGCGTGCTCGCGCAGCCCGAGCTCACCGACCTCCCCGAAGCCCCCGAGCTCGCCCCGCTCGAGGCCGCGCACGCCGACGCCGAAGCCGCCGCAACCGCCGCCGCCCGCTCGGCGACCGCTGCGGCGACGACCCGCGACCACGCCGCGAGCGACCTCGCGGCCGCGACCGACGCCATCCGCGCGCTCGCCGACGGGGCCGAGGCCGCCGCGACCATGCGCGCGCTCGCCGCCGCGCTCAACGGGGAGAACGAGCTGCGGCAGGACATCGAGACCTACGTGCTCGCGACCCGCCTCGGCGCGATCATCGACGCCGCGAACCTCCGGCTCGCCGCGATGACCGAGGGTCGCTTCGCGCTCCAGCACGACGAGACGACGGCCTACCGCAAGCGGGCGAGCGGCCTCGGCATCCAGGTGCTCGACGCCCACACCGGCGTGCCGCGCACCGCGAGCTCGCTCTCGGGCGGCGAGACGTTCCTCGCCTCGCTCGCGCTCGCGCTCGGCCTCGCCGACGTCGTACAGGCCGAGTCGGGCGGCGTCTCGCTCGAGACCCTCTTCGTCGACGAGGGCTTCGGCTCGCTCGACCAGGACACGCTCGAGGCCGCCCTCGCGACGCTCGACGACCTGCGCGCCGGCGGCCGCAGCGTCGGCGTGATCAGCCACGTGCAGCAGATGCAGGAGCGCATCCCCTCGCGCATCCGGGTGACGCCCGTGCCCGGCGGCGGCAGCCGCATCCGCGTCTCCGCCTCCGGCGCCACGAGCCCGCAGGGAGGCGCCGGGAGCGCTGAGTAGGCTCTCGCGCATGCGCGACTTCGACCAGCGACCGCAGCACGGGCGCCGCCTCGACATCTCGTCGCTCGCGGCGTTCGACCACTTCGCGCGGCACGCGACGAGCATGCACGGCTGGCGCATCCAGGACGTCGACCTCTCGGGCCGCGCCGACGCGCTCGCGCGGCTCGACGGCGACGGGTCGCTGCTGCTCGGCGCCGACCTGCCCGAGGGCGCCAAGGAGCGCCTGATCGGGCAGGGGGCGCTCGTGTTCGACGACGTGCCGCACGTGCCGTTCAACGCCTATCGCTCGACCCTCTACACGCCCGACGAGCTCGTCGACGGCCTCGAGCACGGCTACGGCGCGACGTTCGACGCACGCGTCTACGCGTGGTCGCGCACGCGGCACCACGACATCGCCGACACGCTCGCGGCAGCACTCCACGACCACTCGATCGACGACGCGCTCGCCGAGTGGGTGCAGGGCAAGCGCATCGTCGGCATCATGGGCGGCCACGCGCTGCGGCGCGACTCGGCGGAGTACCGGCGCACGGCGCACCTCGCGCACGGCCTCGCCCGCGCGGGCCGCGTCGTCGCGACCGGCGGCGGGCCGGGGGCGATGGAGGCGGGCAACCTCGGCGCCCGCGCGGTCGCGCTCACGCCGGAGGAGCTCGACGACGTGCTCGACGAGCTCGCCGCGGTGCCGTCGTTCCACGGCTCGATCCCCGCCTGGATCGCCTCGGCGCGCACCGTCGCCGCCCGCGTCGGCGAGGGCGTCTCGCTCGGCATCCCCACGTGGCACTACGGCCACGAGCCGCCCAACTCGTTCGCGACCGCGATCGCGAAGTACTTCCAGAACTCGGTGCGCGAGGACATCCTGCTGCGCGTCGCCAGCGCGGGCATCGTCGTGCTGCCGGGCGGCGGGGGCACCGTGCAGGAGATCTTCCAGGACGCGTGCGAGAACTCCTACGCCGAGGAGGGCGCGTGGGCGCCGCTCGTGCTGCTCGGCGAGCGCTACTGGAGCGAGACGCTGCCCGCGTGGCCGCTCCTGCAGGCCGTCATGCGCGGCCGGCCCGGCGAGGCCGGCATCGCGCTCGTCGACGAGGTCGCGGATGCGGTGGCCGCGATCGCGGCGTTCGAACCGGCCCCGAGCGGAGCGTCGCTGCACGCGGCGGCGCCGGAGGATCGGCGGTGACGGAGGTCAGGACGAACGGGTCTCGCGACGCGAGCGGCCTGCGGCCGCGCGCTCCTGGACCTTGAGCCCTCCGGGGGCAACGCCGCTGCGCGGCATTGCCCCCTACGGGCTCAACTCCCCCGCGATGCGGTGCTCGAGATCGCGGGTCGTCGTCTCCGGCAGCGCGATGAGGCCGTCGAGCTCGCGCCGCGCCTGGCGATAGGCGCTCTGCCGCTCGGCGGGCGTGGACGCCTCGTTCTCGGCCACCGCCATGAGCCGCTGGGCGGTCTGCAGCCGGCTGCGCTCGGCCTCGGTGAACTGCGTCTGGGCGCGCCGCTTCGCCTCCCGCACGGCGGCCTCGAAGGCGACCTCGTAGTCGCGCACCGCCTCGCGGTAGCGCTCGAGCGCGCCCGCTGGCCGCAGCTCGGCCGCCGCGGCGGGCCGCAGCCCCTCCGCGACCCGCTTCGCGCGGTGGAAGGTCTGCGTGAGCGGTTCGCGCATGTCGGTCACGAGCGGGTAGTCGATCAGCTTCGCCACGTCGAGCTCGAAGTCGAGCCAGCGGCGGTCGACCTCCTCGTGGTCGGCGAGGATCCGCTCGATCTGCCGGTCGCGGTCGGCGCGCTGCGCCGCGAGGTCGGCCGCGTCGTCGGCGGGCGTCGGGAGGGGCGCCGCCGCGAGCGGCTGCACGGGGGCGCGGCGGATGCGCTCGAGCTCGATGCGGTCGCGGCGCCGGCGCTCGTTGTACTTCGCGACGCCGCCGATCCATCCGCCCACGACCGGGCCGACGATGAAGATCAACCACCAGTAGCCGCTGACGAAGCGCAGGATCTCCTCCACGCCTCGAACCTACCCGCCCCGCGACGGCGGCGCCCGCCGTGGCGCCGGGTTCGGCGCAGTCCCAGGCCGGGGTGGAAGCCTGGATGGGTTGCGGGGGCCTCCCAGCGCCTCCGCCGGAAGCGAGAGGAGCCACCATGTCCGACGTGCAGAATCCGCTGCAGGGCCGCACCCAGCCCACGCCCCCGTCGACGACGATCGCCGAGTTCGACACCTACGAGGAGGCGCAGGCCCTCGTCGACCGCTTGAGCGACGCGCGGTTCCCGGTCGAGCACGTGCGCATCGTCGGCACCGGCCTCAGCTCCGTCGAGCAGGTGCTCGGCCGCATGACCTACGGCCGCGCAGCGATCAGCGGGGCGCTCGGCGGCGCGTGGTTCGGCCTCTTCGTCGGCCTGCTGTTCGGCTTGATCCTCGCCGACTCGTGGTCGTGGATGCTCTGGGCCGTGCTCATGGGCGCGGCGTTCGGCATCATCGCCGGCGTCGTGCAGCACGCCATGACCGGCGGCAAGCGCGACTTCACGAGCGTGCGCACCATCCAGGCCGCGCGCTACGGCGTGCAGGTCACGAACGAGCACGCCGCGGCCGCGGTGCAGGTCATGGGGCGGGCGACGCCGACGCCGTGACCTCGTGCTCGGGCTCGTCGGCCACCGCGTCGGCGGGCTTCCGCAGCCAGAAGGTGGCGACCACCCCGAGCAGCCACAGCGCGGCGGCGCCCATGAAGGCGACGCGCGCGCCCTCGAGCAGGGCGTCGCCGTGCGACAGCCCCTGCTCGAGCAGCTGCCCCTGCCGGGTGGCCATGATCGTCACGAACGCCGCGGTGCCGGCGCCGCCCGCGACCTGCTGCACGGTGCCGACCATCGCCGACCCGTACCCGTACAGGTGGCCCGGCAGCGCCGCGAGCGACACGGTGAACAGCGGCGGGAACGTGAACGCGAAGCCCAGCATCAGCACCATCTGCATGATGAGCACCGCCCACCACGGCGTCGTCGGCTGCAGCGTTGTGTAGAGCACGAGCGCCGCCAGCACGACGAGCGCGCCGGGGATGACGAGCGGCCGGGGACCCCAGCGGTCGTAGAGGTTGCCGACCACGGGGCCCAGCAGGCCCGACAGCAGCGCCCCGGGCATCGTGATGAGGCCGACGTGCAGGGGCTCGAGCCCCATGGAGTCCTGCAGGATGAGCGGCAGCATGATGAGGCTGCCGAACATCGCGGCCATCGCGATGGTCATGACGACGACGGATGCGGTGAACAGCGGGTGCCGGAAGGTGCGCAGGTCGAGCAGCGCGTCGTCGGTGCGCTGCAGGCGCAGCTGCCGGAGCACGAAGCCGAGCAGGGAGACCACGCCGACTCCGAGCGCCGTCGGCAGCTGCCAGGCCGGCAGCTCCTCGACGCCGATGAGCGAGAGGCCGTAGACGAGGCCGCCGAAGCCGAGCGCGGCGAGCGGGATGGAGAGACCGTCGAGGCGTGGGCGGTGCTCCTGCGGGCGGCCACCGAGCGTGCGCGCACCGGTCAGCAGCATCGCGAGCGCGAGCGGCGCGACGCCCAGGAAGATCCAGCGCCAGGAGGCGAACTGCAGGATCGCGCCCGACACGGTCGGCCCGAGCGCGGGCGCCGCCGACATCACCATCGAGATGGTGCCCATGAAGGCGCCTCGCCGCGTGGGCGGCACGAGCTGCATCACGGTGGTCATGAGCAGCGGGAACACCACGGCGGTGCCGGAGGCCTGCACGATGCGGCCGAGCAGCAGCAGCGGGAACGACGGTGCGAAGCCGGCGATGACCGAGCCCGCGACGAAGAGCGCCATCGCGGTGACGTAGAGCGAGCGCTTGCTGAACCGCGCCATCAGCCAGCCAGTGGTGGGGATGACGACCGCCATCGTCAGCATGAAGGCGGTGGTGAGCCACTGCGCGGCGCGCTCGTCGATGCCGAGCGCCGGATCCTCGATGAGGGTGGAGATCGCCACGTTCATCGCCGTCTCGTTGAGGATGACGACGAACGCCGAGACGAGCAGGGTGGCGATGATGAGGGCGCCGCCCGCGGGCAGGCGCTCGCGGGTCGCGTCGCGGGTCGCCCGTGCGGGCTGGGTCGTGGTGTGCATGTCGCTTCCGGGAAGGGCGCGACGATCCTGCGGGAGTGGTCCCGCGGGATCGCGTCGCTGCGTGAGGTGAGTGGAGCCGCGGGCCGGATCAGCCCTGCGGCGCCTCCATGAAGAAGAAGTCGATGATGTGGCCGTCAGGGTCGGTGAGCTGGCCGCCGTACATGCCCCACTCGTCGTCCCGGATCGGCTTCGAGAGGGTACCGCCTCCCGCGGTCCCCGCCGCACCCAACGCATCCACCTCGTCGCGGCTTCCCAGCAGCATGGCGAGGGCGTTCTCGAGCATGCCGCGAGGCGCGCGCCGCTGGTCGCCGGTGAGGAACCCGTCGAACTTCGCGTGCTCGAGCAGCATGATCGCCACCTGGTCGCTCACGACCATGCAGCTGGTGGCGTCGTCGCTGAACTGCGGGTTCCTGGCGAAGCCCAGCGCCTCGTAGAACGCGGTCGCGCGACCGATGTCGGCGACCGCGTAGTTCGGGAAGATCATCTGCACTGCCATGGCCGCTCCTGGGGTCGCGCGCTGTGAACGGCGTTCACATTAGCGCAGTCGCGAGCGTAGGATCAAGGGCGATGACACGAGCGGGCTACTTCCACGGCGATCTGCGCCGGGCGCTGCTCGACGCAGGGCTCGACGTCGCCCGGGAGCGCGGCCCCGAAGGGGTGAGCGTGCGCGAGCTCGCGCGCATCGTGGGCGTCGCGCCGTCGGCCGTCTACCGGCACTTCGCGGGCCACGACGAGCTCATCTCGGCGCTCGCGCTGCGCGCGCAGGCGATGGTGGCGGATGCGATGGAGCGCGAGATCGAGGCCGTGCCAGCCCGCGATCCGCGCGCGTGGGCGGATGGCGCGATCGCCGCCGTCGGCATCGCCTACGTGCAGTTCGCGTGGGCCGAGCCGGGCCTGTTCCGGCTCGCGTTCCGCGCGCACCGCGACCTCGACGCGGCGCACCACGACGGCGCGCGCGGCGCATCCGGCCGCACCCCCTACGAGCAGCTCGAGCGCGCGCTCGACGCGCTCGTAGCGAGCGGCGAGATCACCGCCGAGCAGCGCGCGGGCGCCGAGGCGCTCGCGTGGTCGGCCGTGCACGGCTTCGCGACGCTGACAGTCGAGGGGCCGCTGCGCTCGCTCGACGCACCGGTGCGCGACGCGCTGTCCCGCCGGGTGGTCGAGATGGTGCGGCTCGGCCTGTCGGCGACGGCGGAGGGTGCACGGTGACCCGCGCGCGCGACGAGTTCATGCAAGCGCTGCTCACGTTCGGCCCGCACAACAGCGCCCACTGGGTCGCGATCCGCGCGAGCATCAGCACGGCCCTGCCGCTCCTCGTGCTCGTCGCCATCGGGCATCCGGAGTGGGGCGCGTGGGCTGCGTTCGGCGCCTTCGCGTCGCTCTACGGCCGCAATCGCGTGCACCTCACGCGGCTCATGATGCAGCTGACCGCGGCAGCGGTCATGGTGGCAGCCGTCGGGCTCGGCTCGCTCGTCGCCACGCTGCCAGCGCCCGTGTGGCCGATGATCGCCCTCGGCGCGCTCTTCGCCGGCCTCGTCTCGATCGTCTCCGACGCCGAGGACTGGCATCCGCCGGGCCCGTTGTTCGCGCTGTTCGCCTTCAGCGGCTCCGCTTCGCTCCCCGACATCTCCCTCGCCGACGCGGGGCTGGCGACCGGCGTCGCTGCCGCATCCGCCGCCTTCGCCGTGCTCGTGGGCTCGGTCGGCACGGCGTGGCGCAGGATGCGCGGGCTGCCGCCGCTCGAGTCGCTCCCGGTCGAGCGCGACTACCGGCTCTCCGCCGGAAGGCGCGTGCAGCTGCGCCGCGTCGCCCGCTACGCGCTCAGCGTGCTGCTGGCCGGCTCGATCGCGACCGCCCTCGGCATCGGCCACCCGTACTGGGCGATGGTCTCCGCCGTCGTGCCCGTCTCCACCGGCACCTTCGTCGCGGGCCTCGCGCGCGGCACCCAGCGCATCGTGGGCACGACCGTCGGCGTGCTGCTCGCGGCCGCGATCCTCGTGACGCGGCCGAGCGACCTCGTGCTCGTCCTCATGATCGCGCTCGTCGCGTTCGGCACCGAGCTGCTCGTGGGCCGCAACTACGGCATCGCCATGATGTTCGTCACGCCGCTCGCGCTGCTCGCCGTGCACCTGTCGAGCCCCGTGCCCGTCGAGCAGCTCGTCGTCGACCGCCTCGTGGAGTCGATCGTCGGCGCGCTCGTCGGGATCGCGGTGGGCTTCGCGACCCGCCGGTGGGGGGCGCGGCTCGTCTGACCGGCCGCCGCGCGCGGCGCTGCCGCGGCCCTGTGCCGCCTCGGGCGCTGTGCTATCAAGAGGGCATGCGCCTCATCTCGGCCAGGGATCGCGATCCGGCCGACCCGTACTTCACGCGGGTCGTGACGCTGCCGAACGCGATCACGCTCGCGCGCCTGCTGCTGCTGGTGCCGGTGTGCTGGCTCATCGTGGCGGGCACCCCCGGCTCGTGGCTGCCGGTCGTGCTGCTGGGCATCTGGGCGTCGACCGACTGGATCGACGGCGTGCTCGCGCGCGCGCTCGACCAGTCGTCCCGGATCGGCGAGGTGCTGGATCCGATCGCCGACCGCATCGGCGTCATCGGCGTGACGCTCGCGCTCGCGCTCGCGGGCGCGCTCGACTGGTGGATCCTCGCGGTGATCGCGGGCATCGACGTGCTCTCGGTGCTCTTCGCGGGGAGGGCTGCGCGCGACGGCAGCATCCACGTGTCGTGGCTCGGCAAGACGCGCACGGCGGTGCTCCTGACCGCGATCGTCGTCATCCTGCTGGGCCACACCGTCCTCCCCGCCGCGACGCCCGTCGGTATGACGCTCATGCTCGTCGGCGTCGGTCTCCACGTGATCGCCGGGATCGACTACCTGCTGCAGGCGCGTCGCCTCCGCCGGGTGCAGACTGGGAGCGCACCGGATGCGTGAGGAGGACGCGATGACCGCATGGCACGAGGAGCGCGACCGGCTGGCCGCGCAGGTCGAGGATCTGATGGCCGGCTGGCACGACTCGGTCGAGCGCGTGCCCGGCGAGGACGGCGACGACGACACGATCGTCGGCCGCGACGGCGAGCACGTCTCAGCGATCCTGCTGCTCGACGAGGAGAACGTCGAGGCGATGGCCGAGGCCGAGGCCGACGGCACGCTCGCGCAGTGGCTGCGCGACGAGCTCGCCGAGGACGCCGACCGCGACGAGGACGACCTCGACGACGACGAGGACGACGACCTCGAGGACGCCGCCGACGCATGGCTGGGCGACGACGACGCCGACGACGACGGCGAGACGACCGCCCCCGCCGTCGTCGCATCCGACGATGACTACGACCTCGACGACTGGGACGACCCGGAGGCCGACGCGCTCATCGACGAGCTGCCCCGCTGATCATGGTCACCGAGGGCGCACCCGAGATCGTCGAGCTCGAGCGCACGACGATCGCGGCGATCCGCGAGACGGTGCCCATGGCCGAGATCACCGCGTTCTTCGACCGGGCGTTCGGCACACTCATGCGCGTGCTGCAGAGCCAAGGCCTTGCGCCGGCCGGGCCGCCGGTCGGCGTCTACTGGTCGATGCCGACCGACCGGGTCGACGTCAGCGTCGGGTTCCCCACTGCGCGGGAGGCCGTCCCTGCCGGTGGCGTCGCCCCCGAGCACCTCCCGGGAGGGCGGGCGCTGCAGCTCACGCACGTCGGCTCCTACGACTCGATGACCCGGTCCTACGACCGGATGGTGCGGTGGGCGGGCGAGAGGAGCCTCGAGCTCGGGCCGATGATGTGGGAGACGTACCTCACGGAGCCGTCGCCCGAGGGCGACGCATCAGCGGCCCGCACGCTCATCACCTGGCCGCTGCGCGACGACGCCTGAGCCGCCCGCGCGCCCACCGCGCCGCTGCCCGCGAGACGGCAGAGCGCATCCGGAATCTTCCTCGACGATCGTGCGTTGGCCTCCAGCATGCAGATCGACATCTGGTCCGACGTGGCCTGCCCGTGGTGCTTCATCGGCAAGCGCCGGTTCGAGACGGCGCTCGGCGCCTGGGAGCACCGGGACGAGGTGCAGGTGACCTGGCACTCGTTCCAGCTCGACCCGAGCCTGCCCGAGCACTACGACGGCACCGAGGTCGACTACCTCGCCAACGTCAAGGGCATGCCGGTGGCCCAGGTGCAGCAGATGCTCACGCACGTCACCGAGCAGGCCGCCGGCGAGGGGCTGCGCTACGACTTCGACCGCCTCGTGGTCGCCAACAGCCTCCGCGCGCACCAGCTGCTGCACCTCGCGAAGGCGCACGGGCTCGCGGATGCGGTCAAGGACGCGCTGCTGTCGGCCCACTTCGAGCAGGGCGTCGACATCGGCGACGTCGACGCGCTCGTCACGATCGGCGCCCGCGCAGGGCTCGCCGCGAAGGAGATCCGCGAGGCGCTCGCCGACGAGCGCCACCTGCCGGCCGTGCGCGAGGACATCGCGCAGGCGCGGCAGATCGGCGTCACGGGCGTGCCGTTCTTCGTGTTCGACATGCGGCTCGGCCTCTCGGGCGCGCAGCCCGCGGAGGTCTTCACGCAGGCCCTCGACCGGGCGCGCGAGCTCGCGCTCGAGGAGGCGGCGCCGGTCGCCGAGTAGCAGGGAGGCCGCAGGTCGATGAGGCCGGAGGTCGATGAGGCCGGAGCCAAGTCCGTAGGTCGAGGAGGCCGCGGCCCGCAGGGCCGCTGCCGTCACGAGACCGGAGCCGACGAATCGCTCCCTCTGGTCTCGTGACGCGAGCGGCTGCGCCGCGCGCTCCTCGACCGACGGGAGGGGACGCATCGCCGGCTGCGCCGCGCGCTCCTCGACCGACCCTCGTAGGTCGAGGAGGCCGCGGTGCGCAGCGCCGCTGCCGTCACGAGGCCGCAGCCGACGGCTCGCTCCCTCTGGTCTCGTGACGCGAGCGGCTGCGCCGCGCGCTCCTCGACCGACGGGATCGGGGGCATCGCGCGCTGCGCCGCGCGCCGCGTCCTAGGGGCTCGGCCGGCGGGCCACGTAGACCCACTCGCGGCCCGGCCGGTCGGGCGCATCACGCACGTCGACGAGGTCGAGGCCCGCTGCGGCGATCGACGCCTCGATCGCCTCCCGCGTGCGGAACCGCAGCGTCGACGTCGAGTCGATGCGCACGCCGTCGCGGTGGAAGACCGTCGGCGAGTCGAACGTCACGACCGCTCCCCCGTCGTCCGCCTCGACGACGTCGGTCACCTCGACCCAGTCCTCGACTGGGCCTTCGTGCGGCACGTCGACGACCTGGCGACTGCCCTCGGGCGTCCACTCGAGCCACGCCCGCCGCTCGGGGCGTCGCGACTCGAAGACGAGCGCGCCGCCTGGCCGCAGCCGCTCGCACGCCGCGCCGAGCACCTCGTGCCATGCCGCATCGTCGACGAAGACCTGCGCGACGTTCGCGGTCATCGTCGCGACGTCCACCGCCATCGGGGGCAGCGCATCCGCCGTGCCCACGTGCCACGCCACCCGCCCTGCGCCGGGCTTGCCGCGCGCCACCGCGACCGAGGCCTCGGCCGGGTCGACGCCGACGACGTCGAGGCCGCGGCCGGCGAGCATGATCGCGAACGTGCCCGTGCCGCACCCGATGTCGAGCGCCGACCGCGCGCCGAGCTCGTCGACGACGAGCCGCTCGTAGACCTCGAGGTCGCTGCGGTCGGGGTCGAGCGCGTCGTAGACGTCGGCGAGGCGCGCGTCGGCGAACAGCGCGTCGGGCACCGTCGCCGACCCGCCTACGCCCGCGCGCGCCGCGCGGCGATCGCGTCGTGCAGCATGCCCGCGACGGCTTCGAGCCGCAGGTCGCCGCTCGTCGGCTCGTCGCCCGCCGCGCCGTCGATCGCGCGGCCGACGAGGCCCGCCTTCGTGTCGAGCAGCTCGGCGATGCGCGTGTCGATCGTCTGCGCGGCCAGGATGCGCCACACGGTCACCGGCATCGACTGGCCGATGCGGTGGATGCGGTCGATCGCCTGCGTCTGCTCGGCGTCCGTCCACGAGAGCTCGGCGAGCACCATGTCGGCGGCCGCCTGCAGGTTGACGCCGACGCCCGCCGCGAGCAGCGAGCAGACGATGACCTGCACCGACTCGTCGTTCGTGAACGCGTCGATCGCGGCCTGGCGCTGCGTCGGGGTCTGGTCGCCGCGGATCGAGACCGTCTTGATGCCGGCCTTCGCGAGCGTCGCCTCCGCGGTGTCGAGCACGTCGACGTGCTTGGCGAAGAACACGACCTTCCCGACCGAGTGGGCGAGCTGGCCCGCGTAGTCGGCGGCGAGGTCGGCCTTGGCGCGACCGATGCGGCGGGCGAGCGCGAAGACGTTCTCGCCCGACGACCCCTCCTGCGTCTCGACCTCGCCGCGCGCGATGCGCCGCACGAGCTCGTCGTCGATGACGTCGTCGGCGTCTGCCGTGCGCTGCGCGATCGCCGCGTCGTAGCGGCGCAGCATGCGCTCGACCAGCTCGCGCTCGGCCGCGCGGATCGACCGCACCTCGGCTTCGTCGAGCTCGACCGGGATGTCGGCGATGCGGCGGGCGGGGATGTCGCTCGCGACGTCGATCTTGCGGCGTCGCACGATGCCCATGTCGATCACGGCCCGGCGCGCGGCCGGGTAGAAGCCGCGATCCATCGGCGTCAGGCCGATGTGCTCGAGGTCGTCGGTGAGCTCGGCGTTCGGCTCCTTGTGGTCGATCCAGCCGAGGAACCGCCAGATCGCGCCGAAGTCCTCGATGTCGTTGATGAGCGGCGTGCCGGTGAGCGCCATGAGCAGCGGGTTGCCGACGCGCTCGCGCATGGCCGCTGCGATCTGCAGCACGTGGCGCGAGCGCTTCGAGCGGGTGTTCTTGATGAAGTGCGCCTCGTCGACGACCATGCCGCGGAAGCCGAAGCGCTCGAGCCAGCCGATGTGGCGGTCGAGCACCTCGTAGTTCACGACCACGACGTCGGCGAAGGCGTCGAGCGTGTCGCCGTCGCCCTGGACGACCGCGGCGCGGCGGCCGGGGATCCAGCGCTCGGTCTCGCGCGCCCAGTTGATCTTCACGACGCTCGGCGCCACGACGAGCAGCGGGAACGCATCCGCCGCCTGCGCCGCGAGCAGCGCCTGCGCGGTCTTGCCGAGGCCCGGCTCGTCGGCGAGCAGGAACGTGCGGTGGCCGTCGCGCGCGGCCTGCACGAGCTGCGCCTGGTGGTGCATGAGCTCCTTGCCGCCCGGCGCGAGGTGCTGCTTGGGCTCGGGCAGCGGCATGCACGCCGGCTTGCCGTCGGCCGCGACCTCGAACGAGAGGTAGAGCGGCGAGAGCAGGTCGAACCCGGCCAGCCGGTCGCGCGATGGCTTGCGGCGCACGTGGCTCAGGTCGGGCTCGAGGAAGGGGTTCGCGAGCTGCACGCGCCGCACCGACTGCGGCACGACCTGCGGCGCCTGCGGCTCGAGCGACTCGGGCTCGGGCTCGGGCTGCGCCTCGGGCTCGGGCTCGATGCCGGCGGCGAGCAGCATCTCGCGCTTGCGCTCCTTGACGGCGTCGGTGATGGGCGCGCCCTCGCCGAGCAGGGGCAGGAGCGTGGGCTCGCGGCTCGCGGCCTTCGCGAGGATGACGGCGATGCCGTCGAGGCGCTTGAGCTCCTCGGCGCGCTGGGCGTCGGTGAGGCCGCTGTCGGCCTTGACCCGCGCGCGCTCCTCGCGGGCGAGCATCGCCACGACCTGCAGCTTCACGCGGGTCGAGCGCGAGGCGGCGCCCCGCTTGACGCCCGCCTCGACCTGGCGCACGGCGCGGGCGAGCTGCGGGATGAGCGCGTCGCGCTCACGAGCGGGGGTCGCGGATGCGTCCTGCTCGGGGGATGCGTCGGTCTCGAGCGCATCGATGGTTGCGGCGTCGGCCACATGTCCTCCGTTCGAGGCGGGACCACAGGAGAGGGTCCCGGGCTGTCGCTGCGACGGCTGCCGCGCGTCGCGGCGGCTCGTGCAGCCGGCGACGGCGGCTGGTGCACGGGATGCCGCGATGCGGCACCCGCAGTGACCGGCGAGCTGTCGCCTGCCCCAATGCTACCGCCTCGCCGCCCGCGGGCGCGCAGATCCGCCGGGGCGGCGCACCTCCGATCCGCCCGCGACGCCGCTGCGGCGGGGGCGGCCTCAGCCCTCGACGAGCGCCTGCAGCCGCTCGATCGAGGCGAGCAGGTTGTCGGAGGTCGTGCGGCGGGCGCGCGCGAGCCGGTGCTCGTCGTGCAGCTCGCTCCAGTCGTAGGTGTGCGTCACGCGGGTGCCGGAGCCCGCGGGCTCGAGCTCCCATCGCCACAGGTGCCCCGCAGGTGCCTGACCGGCCGTCGCGGGCTTCCAGGCGATGCGCCGGCCCTCCTCGAACTCGACCACGTGGTTCTCGCGCACCGCGCCGTCGCCCGTCAGCGTCATCGAGAAGACGTCGCCGACCGCACGCACGCGCTGCCCGGGCGCCGCCTCGGCGAGGTTGTCGTTGCCGTCCCACGCCGGCTGCCGCGCCGGGTCGGCGATCTGCTCGAAGATCGCCTCGGCCGGGGCCTGGATGACCCGGCTCGCCTGCACGACGCGGGTCTCGGTGGTCTCGCTCATGCCGTCATCGAACCACGGCCGCCCCGGCGCCGCCACGATCCGCCCCGCGCCCGCCACGATCCGCCCCGGCGCGTGGGCCCCGGCCATTGAGTCGCCGACGGAAGCGGAGTAGACACGGGAGCAGGCGCCGATGCCGACCGGAGGGAGCCCGCCATGTCCGCCGAGACCGCTCGCAAGCATCCGATCTTCCCGCCCTTCACCGAGTGGGTCGACGCCTTCGCCCTCATGGGCGGCTGGGACGGCAAGAGCCCGCTGCCCGGCATCCGCGTCGAGGAGCACCTCGACGACGACGCGTTCACCGTGCACGCCGAGCTGCCGGGACTCGACCCCACCCGCGACATCGACGTGACCGTCGACCACGGCATGCTGCGCATCCACGCGGAGCGGCACCCCGACCGCAAGGAGCCGCAGCGCACCGAGTTCCGCTACGGCGCGCTCGCACGCGACATCCGGCTGCCCCAGGGCGCGCTCGACGACGACATCACGGCGGTCTACGAGGACGGCGTGCTGACGATCCGGGTGGGGATCGGATCCGTCCCGACGCGGCTGCGGCACATCCCCATCGAGCGCCGCTGATCAGCGCGCGGCGATCCAGTCCCTGAGGACGGATGCGTGGCTCGGCTCGACCTCCCGGAGCGCCGTGAGGAAGGTGACGTGCTCGTGCGGCGCGAGGGCCGCCGCGAGCGCCGCGCCCGCCTCCCCGGCCTCGAGCTCGTCGCGGTAGCGCTCGGCGAACGCGGCGAAGTCGCCGTGCTCGTGGAACCAGTGCCGCAGCTCGGTCGACGGAGCGGCGTCCTTCGGCCATGCGTCGATGGCCGCGCCGTCCTTCCGCAGGCCGCGCGGCCACAGCCGGTCGACGAGCACCCGCAGCCCGTCGTCGTCGCGGGGCTCGTCGTACGCCCGCCGGATCACGATCGCCATGCCGGCAGGCTACGACGGCTCACGCGGCGCGGCGAGGCCGGGCGCCGGGGCCGGGACGTGGCGTGCGCCGCCGCGCTCGAGGCTGCCTCCCGCCACTCGCTGCGGCGACCGAGGCGGTCGCGGGCGGCTTCCCGCGCGTGCTGATGCGGCGGCAGCTCACGGGCGGCTGAGCGTCCGTCGGCCGCCGACTGCCGCAGCGCGTCGAGCGCCTTCTCGAGCCGCCGCTGCCGCGTGTCGGCGCCCTTCGCGTCGGCGATCGAGCGCGCGAGCTCCTTGCGGCGCGACGGCGCGAGCGCGTCGAACGCCGCCTTGGCCGCCGGATCCTCCGCGAGCGCGGCCTCGAGCTCGGGCGGCACCTCGATCGTCCGCTCCGCCTCGTCGAGCGCGATGACCGCATCGACCTCGTCGCCCGCGGCGACGCCGAGCGCCTCGCGGCGCTCCTTGCTGAGGCCCACGAGGTTCTCGCCGCCCATGCGGCCGATCCGCACGCGCACGGTCGCGTCGCCGATCGTGAGCGTCACGGGCGGAGCCTTCGCGGGCCCGAGGCTCGCGACCTGCTCGTCGGTCAGCACGATCGCCGCGGCCGGCCCGCGCTGCTCGATCGTGGTGCGGATGCGGAGCTCGCTCATGCGCTCACGATACGTGCCGCTCCCCCGGCGCGCGCTCCCTGCTGCGGGGCTACCGTGGCGGCATGGGACGGCGGATGTTCGTGGCGGTCGTGCCGCCCGCATCGGTGCGCGACGACCTCGCTGCGTTCCTCGAGCCGCGCGAGGGGCTGCGCTGGACGCCCGCGGAGCGGCTGCACCTCACGCTCGCGTTCCTCCCGGACGTGCCCGAGCGCATCGTCGAGCCGCTCGAGGAGCGGTTGCGCGCCGCGGTCGCCGACCTGACCCCCTTCCGGTGCCGGCTCGGGGGCGCGGGCGCCTTCCCGCATCCGGATCGCCCCGCGGTGCTGTGGCTCGGCGTCCACCGAGGGCGGGCCGACCTCGAGCGGCTCGCTCGGCGCGTGCGCGGCGCCGCGAACGACGCGGGCGCGGCGGTCGAGGGCCAGCGGTTCGTGCCGCACCTCACGCTCGCGCGACCGCCGCGGAGCCGCAGCGGCCTGCGATGGGTGCGGGTGCTCGACACCTACCGCTCCGCCGAGTGGGAGGTGACCGAGGTCGCGCTCATCGGCTCCCAGCTGCTCGGGAGGGGTCGCCGACCCTTGCACGAGGTCGTCGCGACGCTCCCGCTCGGCGTCGAGAGCTGAACCTTGCTCACCTGAGGCGTCTTGCCTACACTGCAAGAATGTTCCTCGCGCACGAGCCTGTGGCGCGCATGGCGCCGTTCGGCGCCGAGCACATCGCCGTGCTCATCGCGACCGTGGCCATCACTGCCCTCGCGCTCGCCGCGGTGCGCCGCGCGCGCGACGTGAAGGCGGTCGAGCGCTGGCTCGCGCGGGCCGGCTGGGCGCTCCTCGTCGTGACGCTCCTGTGGACGGCGTGGTGGATGCTGCCGGCCTACTGGCACATCGAGGAGTCGCTGCCGCTGCACTTCACCGACGTGCTGCGGGTCGTGACCGCCGTCGCGCTCATCGCGAAGTCGGGCTGGGCGATCGCGGTGTCGTACTTCTGGGGGCTGACGCTCAACCTCCAGGCCTTCGTCTCGCCCGACCTCGGCTACCACTACGCGCCCGGGCTCGAGTTCACGATGTTCTGGGTGCTGCACATCGCCGCGCTCGTCGCGCCGATCGTGCTCGTGTGGGGCCTCGGCTACCGGCCGACGTGGGCCGGCTACGGCACGGTGCTCGCGCTCACCGCGGGCTGGGCGAGCGTCGCGATCGCGGGCAACGCCGTCACCGGCGCCAACTACGGCTACCTCAGCCGCGACCCCGGTGTGCCGTCGATGCTCGACCTGCTCGGGCCCTGGCCGGTCTCCATCCTGTGGGAGCTCGTGCTCGTGCTCGCGGTGTGGGCTGCCATGACGTGGCCGTGGACGACGGGGCGGCGCACCGCATCCGCCCCCGTCGCCGATCGCCTCGGTCTCGTGCGCCGGCACGGCGATCTCGTCACCGAGCGGATCCGGGTCGTCTGAGGGCGCGCCGCGGACCCGGGCCCGTCAGCGCTCCGGCACCTCCATCAGCCCCCACGGGCTGCCGTACTCGACGAGCTTGTCGAGGAAGGGCTGGGCCGGCATCGCCTCCGGCCCGAGCACGCCGCTGCCCGCCCAGGCGCCCGTCGCGAGCAGCTCGAGCGCGATGACGGGGTTGATCGCCGTCTGCCACACGACGCACTGGTGGCCGTACTCGGCCATCGCCCAGGCGTTGTCGACCACGTGGTAGAGGTACGTCGAGCGCGGCTCGCCGTCGCGGCCCGTGCCCCGCACCCAGACGCCCGCGCACGTCTTGCCGGTCATGACGGGACCGATGGATGCCGGGTCGGGCAAGCACGCGGCGACCACGTCGCGCGGGCTCACCTCGACGCCGCCGACCCGCACCTTGTCGGTGCGGTCGAGCCCCAGCCGGTGGAGGGTCTGCAGCACGCCGATGAATTCGGCGCCGAGGCCGTACTTGAAGGTGACGCGCTCGCAGTCGATCCAGCGCGGCACGAGCAGCACCTCCTCGTGCTCGACGTTGACGCACTCGACCGGGCCGATGCCCTCGGGGAAGTCGAAGACCTCGGGCTCGCTGAACGGCTCGGTCGTGAACCAGCCGCCGTCGACGGCCTCGCGCCGGCGCTCCCAGATGACGGGAGGGTTGAGGCACTCCTCGATCGTCGTCCAGATCGAGAACGAGGGCGCGAAGATCTCGTTGCCGTCGACGTCGTGCACGGCGAGGTTCGCGCCGTCGCGCACGCCGATCTCGCTGATCGACGAGAAGAGCTCGTCGGCGGCGTAGCGCGCGAAGACGTCCGACATCCCCGGCTCGACGCCCATCCCCACGAGCGCGAGCCGGCCCGCGGCCTCCCACTCGGCCGCCTTCGCGAACTGCTCGTCGCCGAGCTTCACGCCGACCTTCGCGTAGGGCTCGGCCTCGTGCCGCCGCGACAGGCTCATCGCCATGTCGAGGTAGTCGGCGCCGGCGGCGAGCGCGCCGTCGAAGATCGGCAGCACGAAGCGCGGGTCGACGGCGTTCATCACGTGCGTGATGCCGTGCTCGCGGGCGAGCGCCGCGACCGAGTCGGGGTCGGATGCGTCGACGCGCGCGGCCGTGAAGCGGGCGTCGGCCTCGGCGGCGCGGCGCGCGCGGGCCTCGTCGTAGTCGGCGATCACGATCGCCTCGAAGAAGTCGCGACGGGCGGCGATCGCGGCGAAGGCGCCCCCGACGCCGCCGGCGCCGATCAGCAGGATGCGCATGGCGGGCTCCTCTCGGGCGTCGGCGCGAGCACAGCGGTCGCGGATCCTCGGTGACCGACGCGGTGGCCCGACTCTAGTGGATGCACGGCGGAATCAGTAGCCTGGAGGGCATATGGCGACGGATGCCGCACCGCCTTGGGCGACTGCCCACGGCATCCGCTCCCGGTTCGCTTGTCGAGGAGGACGCACCGTGACCGAGCCCGATGACCACCTCTGGCTGCACTTCAGCCGCATGGCCGAGCCCGGGCGCACGCCCGTCATCGTGCGCGGCGAGGGGGCGTACGTCTACGACGACCGCGGGAAGCGCTACCTCGACGGGCTCGCCGGCCTGTTCGTCAACCAGCTCGGCCACGGCCGCACCGACCTCGCAGCGGTCGCGGCCGAGCAGGCGTCCACGCTCGCGTTCTTCCCGCTCTGGTCGTACGCGCATCCGCCCGCCATGGCGCTCGCCGACAAGCTCGCGGCGCTCGCGCCCGGCGACCTCGACCACGTCTTCTTCACCTCGGGCGGCAGCGAGGCGGTCGAGTCGGCGTGGAAGCTCGCGAAGCAGTACTTCCGCCTCACCGGGCAGCCGATGAAGCACAAGGTGATCAGCCGGGCGATCGCCTACCACGGCACGACGCAGGGGGCGCTGTCGATCACGGGCCTGCCGTCGCTCAAGCAGCAGTTCGAGCCGCTCGTGCCCTCGACGTTCCGGGCGCCGAGCACCAACCTCTACCGCGCGCCGATCCACGGCGACGACCCCGAGGCGTTCGGGCGCTGGGCGGCCGACCAGATCGAGGTCGCGATCGAGCAGGAGGGCCCCGAGACGGTCGCCGCGGTCTTCCTCGAGCCGGTGCAGAACTCGGGCGGCTGCTTCCCGCCGCCGCCGGGCTACTTCGAGCGGGTGCGCGAGATCTGCGACCGGCACGACGTGCTGCTCGTCTCGGACGAGGTCATCTGCGCGTTCGGCCGGCTCGGCACGATGTTCGGCGCCGAGCGCTACGGCTACAAGCCCGACATCATCACGTGCGCGAAGGGCCTCACATCCGGTTACGCGCCGCTCGGCGCGATGATCGCGAGCGAGCGGCTGTACGCGCCGTTCCGGGAGGCCGGGGCGTCGTTCGCGCACGGCTACACGTTCGGCGGGCACCCGGTCGCGACCGCCGTGGGGCTGCGCAACCTCGAGATCTTCGAGGAGGAGGGCGTGCTCGAGCACGTGCAGTCGCACGAGAGCGCCTTCCGCGCGGCGCTGCGCGGGCTCACCGACCTGCCGATCGTCGGCGACGTGCGCGGCGCCGGCTACTTCTACGGCATCGAGCTCGTGAAGGACAAGGCGACCAAGGAGACCTTCGACGACGACGAGAGCGAGCGGCTGCTGCGCGGCTTCCTCTCGACCGCGCTGTTCGACGCCGGCCTCTACTGCCGCGCCGACGACCGGGGCGACCCCGTCATCCAGCTCGCTCCCCCGCTCATCTGCGACACCTCGCACTTCGACGAGATCGAGCAGATCCTGCGCAGCGTGCTGACGGAGGCGTGGGCCCGGCTGTGACGCTCGACGACACCGACAAGGCGATCGTCCAGGCGCTGCAGCGCGACGGGCGGGCGCCGTATGCCGCGATCGCGGATGCGGTGGGGCTGTCGGAGACCGCGGTGCGCAACCGCGTCAAGCGGCTCACCGAGGCGGGCGTGATGCAGATCGTCGCCGTCACCGACCCCGGCCAGCTCGGCTTCGCCCGCCAGGCGATGATCGGCGTGCGGGCCGACGGCGACCTCGAGGTGGTCGCCGCGGCACTCGCGGCGCTGCCGGAGGTCGACTACGTCGTCATCACCGCGGGCTCCTACGACGTGCTCGCCGAAGTCGTGTGCGTCGACGACGCCCACCTGCTCGAGCTCGTCTCCACGCGCATCCGCTCGGTGCCGGGCGTGCGGCAGACCGACACCCTGATGTACCTGAAGCTGCAGCACGAGCGCTACGACTGGGGCGTGCGGTGACCCCGGCGGAGCGCACGGAGGACGGCCGGTGGATCGTCGTGGACGGCCGCCGCTGGCGCGCCGAGGATCCGTCGCTCGACGCGGAGGTAGTGGCGCGGCTCCGCTCGCACCTCGGGCGGGCGCGGGCTGCGGTGGGCGCCGCACGCGACGACGGGGCGCGCGCCGCGGCCCGCGAGCGCGTGCAGCTCGCGAAGGAGGGGCTCGGCGAGCGCGGCACCGCGTGGTGGGAGCTGTCGACCGCGGAGCGCGCTGCGCGCGCGGCCGACCGCCTCGCGGCGCTCGACGAGGCCGCGCCTCCCGTGTGAGCCGAGCCGCGCCCGGCGCTACAGGCCGTCGAGCTGCATGAACGCGATGATGTTGCCCGCCGGGTCCGTCGTCCAGGCGATGTCGGGGCCGAACTCCGGATCGGAGACGACGCCCTTCTCGTCGTGCTGGAACCCCTCGTAGCGCTGCCACTCGAGCCCCTTGGCCGAATACTCGTCGACTGCCGCGTGCACGTCGTCCACGGCGAAGTTCAGCACCGTGAACACCGCCGGCTGGTGATCCTCCTTGGGGTAGACCATCACCCGCGCCCCGCCCGGGAGCGTGAGGTCGAGCCACCCTTCCTCCTCGCGCACCTCGAGGCCGAGCGTGTCGCCGTAGAACGTCTTCGCCGCCGCCAGATCCGGCACGGCGAAGCTGCTGAAACCCTGGTTGAAGCCGCCCATCGTTCCACCTCCGCGGGCAGCATGCGCCTCGACGGGGGACCGGACAAGACACCGCCTCGCGGTCGGCCGCGGGTCGCACATTGCCGGGTGGCGACGGCGGCGGCACACTGGGCGCAAGCAGCCTCGGACGGGGACGGCGATGCATGACGCGACGATCGACGCGGGCGCCACGGCCCGCAGGGCGGGCGCGGTGCGCCTGGCGCGCATCGGCCTGATCGCCGTGCAGCTGCTCGTCGGCGTCACCGCCATCGCCGGTGGCGCTGCGCTCGTGGTCGGCGCGCTCGTGCCGGCGCTCAGCACCGTGCTCGTGCCGCCCGCGGAGTACCTCGAGGGGTCGCCGTTCGGCGGCTACCTGGTGCCGGGGCTGCTGCTCGCAGCGGTGGTCGGCGGCGTCCACGTGGCCGCCGGCGTGCTGACGCTGCGCCGCACCCGCTGGTGGCTGCTGGCCGGCGCCGTCGCGGGATTCGGGATGCTCATCTGGATCTTCGTGCAGATGGTCGTCATCCCGTTCAGCGTCCTGCAGGCGGTGTACTTCGTGCTCGGGATCGCCGAGTGCGGCCTGGTGATGCTCGCGCTCGGCGTCCTGCGACCGCACCGCAGCGGCGAACTGCCGGCCTGAGCCGCGCGCTCAGCGCTCGTCGACCCGGCCGTCCACGACGCGCCAGTGGCGGTCGAGCCGGACGGCCTCGAGCATCCGCCGGTCGTGGGTGACGAGCAGCAGCGTGCCGTCGTAGTGCTCGAGCGCCTGCTCGAGCTGCTCGATGGCGGGCAGGTCGAGGTGGTTGGTGGGCTCGTCGAGCACGAGCAGGTTGACGCCCCGCGCCTGCAGCAGCGCGAGGGCGGCGCGCGTGCGCTCGCCGGGCGAGAGCTCGTCGACGGGGCGGCCGACGTGGTCGGCGCGCAGGCCGAACTTCGCGAGCAGCGTGCGCACCTCGCCTGTCGCCATCGCGGGCACGAGCGCCTCGAACGCGTCCGCGAGCGCGCGCTCCCCCACGAGCAGCGAGCGCGCCTGGTCGATCTCGCCCACCTGGACGCTCGCACCCATGCTCGCGCGGCCCGCATCCGGAGCCGCGCGCCCGAGGAGCGCACGCAGCAGCGTCGACTTGCCCGCGCCGTTCGGGCCCGTGATGCCGATGCGCTCCCCAGCGTTCACCTGCAGCGAGACGGGACCGAGGGTGAACGAGCCCTGCCGCACGACGACCTCGTCGAGCGTCGAGACGACCGTGCTCGAGCGCGGCGCCGCGGCGATCGCCAGCTGCAGCTGCCACTCCTTGCGCGGCTCCTCGACCTCCTCGAGCCGCGCGATGCGGCTCTCCATCTGCCGCACCTTCTGCGCCTGCTTCTCGCTCGACTCGGTCATCGCGCGTCGGCGGTTCTTGTCGTTGTCGGGCGCCTTCTTCATGGCGTTCCGCACGCCCTGGCTCGACCACTCGCGCGTGCGGCGCGCGCGGGCGACGAGGTCGGCCTTCTGCTCGGCGAACTCGTCGTACGCCTCGCGCGCGTGCCGGCGCACGGTCGCGCGCTCCTCGAGGTACGCGTCGTAGCCGCCGCCGTAGACGCGGTTGCTGTGCTGCGCGAGGTCGAGCTCGAGCACGCGCGTGACGCAGCGGGAGAGGAACTCGCGGTCGTGGCTCACGAGCACGACGCCGCCGCGCAGCCCCTGCACGAACGCCTCGAGCCGCTCGAGTCCGTCGAGGTCGAGGTCGTTCGTCGGCTCGTCGAGCAGCACGATGTCGAAGCGGCTCAGCAGCAGCGCCGCGAGTCCCACGCGCGCCGCCTGCCCGCCCGAGAGCGACGTCATGAGCGCATCCGCGTCGAGCTCGAGCCCCAGCTCGGCGAGCACCACCGGCAGCCGCTCGTCGAGGTCGGCGGCGCCGCTCGCGAGCCATCGGTCGAGCGCGGATGCGTAGGCGTCGGCCGGGTCGGTGCCGTCCGGTGCGAGCGTGGGGTCGCCGAGCGCCGCCGCTGCGGCGTCCATCACGGCGGTCGCCTCCGCGCAGCCGGTGCGCCGGGCGATCGCGTCGCCGACGGTCTCGCCCTCGAGTCGTTCGTGCTCCTGCGGCAGGTAGCCGACGAAGGCGTCGGCGGGGGCGAGCTGCACGGTGCCGGCCTGCGGCGCGTGCTGCCCGGCGAGGATGCGCAGGAGCGTCGACTTGCCCGCGCCGTTGGCGCCCACGACGCCGACGACGTCTCCGGGCGCGACCGTGAGGTCGAGCGCGTCGAAGAGCGTGCGGTGGCCGTGGCCGCCGGCGAGGCCCTGGGCGACGAGGGTTGCGGTCATCCTGCGATTCTCCCAGGCGCGGGCGGGCGCGGTCGGCGCTGCGCCCCGGCGCAGGCAGGCCCGCCCTGAGACGGCGAGAGCCCCTCTCGCAGCTCGCTGCGGAGGGGCATTCGCGTGGCCTTCGTCCAAGGCATCGGGCGCCCCAGGAGTACCGCGAACGATGATGCCCGCCGACCCTGGGAGTCGACCGAGCAGCGCCTGAGCATCGCGCTCGGCCGGGTGCGGTACCGCGCGCGGCCGGGCCGGGTCCGGCGGCCGGGCTGCCCGCTCAGCCGAGCGCGCGGGCGACCGCGCGCGCTGCCTGCGAGCCTGCGACGAGCGCTCCCTGGATGGACGCGGTCGCGCGATGGTCGCCGGTCACGAGTGTGCGCTCCCCCGTCCATGCGGGCTCGCGGGCGATCGGCCCCGGCGGCTGCGCGGGCGTCGTGTGCGGGAGGACGTGGTGCGCCAGCACCTCCCATCGGCGCGTCGAGGTGCCGTAGAGGCGCGCGAGATCGCGGCGCACGTCTTCCTCGCCAGCGTGTTCGCCGGAGCGGTCGAGCAGCGTGGTCGCCTCGACGAGGGCCCGCCCCGCCGGCGCGTAGGAGGGCGCGGCCTCGCTGATCGCGGCGGTGTGCTGCACCGGCCCTGCGGGACCTCCGCCGGGCCGCGAGGCGTCGAGCACCAGGAACGGCCCGGTGCGCGGCCGACCGGTGGCGCGGAACCACCAGGTCGTCAGCCCGTGCGTCTCCGGGGTCGGCAGGGAGGTCAGGTCGCCGACGTGCTGCGGTCCCACCGCGACCACGGCCGCGCGGGCACGCAGCCGGCCGGTGTCGGTGACGACCTCGACCGCATCCGTCCGCTCGCGCAGCTCGCGCGCCGCCGTGCCGAGCCGCACGGGAGCCGCGAGGCCGGCGGCCAGCTGCTCGGGCAGCGCCTGCATGCCTGCGCGCGGCAGACCGGGTGCGCCGAGCGCGAAGGCTCGAAGCAGCAGTCGCGCGTAGTTCGCCGAGGTCGCGCCGTCGGCGTCGGCGAGCACGCCGGCGAGGAAGGTGTCGAGCACATCGCGCCGCAGCGGCCCGGTGAGGCCCGCGCGGTCGAGGGATGCGCGCAGCGTCTCGTCGTGCTCGGCGCGGGAGGCGACGCGCGCGTCGAGCAGGGTGGGGCCGAGCCACCGGGCCAGCGCGAGTGCGTCCCGCGGCGCGACGATGCCGCTCGTGACGGTGGAGAGCAGATGCTGCGGGTGGCGCGCCGGATGCGCCAGCCGCGTCGTGCGGTCTCCGCTGCGCACGATGGCGCCGACACCGAAGCGCTGGATCCCGAGCTCAGGCACGTCGATCCAGCGGCGCACCGCGGGGTAGGCGGGGTTCAGCACCTGGAAGCCGCGGTCGACGAGGAAGCCGTCGACGCGGTCGGTGCGGATGCGCCCGCCGACGGCGTCCTCCGCCTCCAGCACGAGCACCGAGCGGCCACCGGCCTCGAGCCGTCGGGCAGTCTGCAGGCCGGCGATCCCCGCCCCGATCACGATCACGTCGGCGTCCATGCGGCTCCCCTCGCCCGTCGGCGCCAGTCTGCCGCCTCGGCTCTGGGCGCGCAGCGGGCGGATGCGGTGGGGGTCGTGGAGGGCGGATGCGTGCAGTGCGCACGCGGTGCCGTGCGGCCCGGCTACGGTGGCGGCATGGCAGCAGGCACCGAGGCGACCCGCGACGAGCGAGCGCCGATGCCCGACGGCCGCGCAGCGCGCGCCGCGAGCGTCGAGGCGCGTCGACGGGCGGTGCGCGACGCGCTCGCGGAGGTCGATCGCGAGCTCGCCGACCTGCGCGGCATGCGCGAGGTCCTCAGCGATGACGACGAGCACGATCCCGACGGCGTCTCGATGTCGTCGGAGTGGTCGCGGCTGGAAGGCCTGCGGCAGGCGCGGCTGGCCGAGCTGGCGGAGGTCGAGGCGGCGGCCGCCCGCATCGCCAGCGGGGAGGACGGCATCTGCGCCGTGTGCGGGCGGCCGATCGCGCCGGAGCGGCTGGAGGCGCGGCCGCAGGCGACGACCTGCATCGACTGCGCGCGCTGACGCAGGCGTCCGACCGTCAGCGGTCGCGCACCGCGGCGATGCCGAGGGCGGCGGCAGCCTCGTCGACGGCCCGCGCGAGCCGCACGTCGCGCACCGTGATGCCGCCCGCGTCGTGGCTCGAGAGCGTGACGCCGACGGCGCCGTAGGTGAGCGCGATGTCAGGGTGGTGGTCCGCCGCCTCGGCGGCGGCACCGATGCGGTTGACCAGCTCGAGGCCCTTCGCGAAGGACTTCGTGCGGAACCGGGCGACCAGGGCGTCGCCGACGCGGCGCCAGTCCGCGAGCCCGGCGTCGTCGATCTGGTCCTGCGTGAGGAGCTGCTGGGGATCGCTCATGCGCCCATCCTGCCGCTCCGGCCGCCACGGGAGTAGGGTTCCCGGCCATGGACATGCTGTCGGGTACGCAGATCGCCGAGGCCGGCCTCGCCGACTGGCGAAAGCTGGCGCAGGGGCTGCACGCCCGCTACCTCGTCGACGGGTTCGGCGTCGCCGCGCGCTTCGTCGCCGCTGTCGCCGAAGCCGGCGACGCCCTCGGCCACCATCCGCGCGTCTCGATGAGCGCGCGGCAAGTGGACCTCAAGCTGAGCAGCGACGACGCGATCTACCGTGACGGCGACACCGAGCACGTCGTCGAGTGGGTGACGGCGAAGGACGTCGACCTCGCGCGCCGCATCACCGCGATCGCCGCCGAGCACGGGCTCACGGCCGACCCCGGCGCGGTCAGCGTCATCGAGCTCGGCCTCGACACCGCGCGGTCGGCGACCATCGCGCCCGTCTGGGCGGCGCTGCTGACCGGCGACGCGGCGGCCCAGGGCCACGGCTCCCCGAGCGACGAGATCCGGGATGCGTCGGGCCGGGTGCCGAACCTGTGGTTCGGCGACGCCGATGGCGGCGAGAGCGCTTCGCAGCGCTTCCACCTCGAGGTGTACGTGGCGCCGGAGGTCGCCGAGCAGCGGATCGCCGCCGCGGTCGCCGCCGGCGGCACCGTCGTCGACGACAGCGATGCGCCGTCGCTCACGGTCATCGCCGATCAGGACGGCAACACCGGCGTCGTCTGCGTCGACACCTCGGCTGCGCCGCAGTCCTGAGGCGCACACCCCCGACAACGGGCGAACGCCCCTCGCGCAGCTGCGCTGAGGGGCGTTCGCGTGGCCGTCACCAAGACATCGAGCGTCCCGGGAGCGCCGGCCGTCAGGCTCGCGGACGAACCTGAGTGCCAGCGGGGATGTCTCCCTGGAATCGATGTGCGACGCGGTCCGCTCGGGTCAGTCGGCGACCTTCGCGACGAGGCGGCCGACTGAGGTGCCGTCCATGAGCTGCTGGATGCCGTCGGGGATCTGCTCGAAGTCGATCTCGGTGATCGTCGGCTTGAGGTCGCCCGAGGCCATGTAGCGCATGGTCTCCTCGATGTCGTTCTTGCTGCCGCCCATGGATCCGTGCAGCTGCTTGCGGCCGAGGATGAGCGAGTAGGTGTCGATGGTCGACTCGAGCTTGCCCATGCCGACCTGCACGACGCGGCCACCGCCGGACGACTTGACGGCCTTGAGCGCATCCGCCGTCGTCACGCCGAAGCCGGCGTAGTCGATGATCACGTCGAGCTCGACGTCGGCGAACTCGGTGATCGACTTCGCGACCTTCGTCGCGCCCGCCTCGCGGATGCGGTCCCAGATCGACTCGTTGACCTCGGCGACGTACACGTCGGCGCCGCGCAGCTTCGCGACGCGCGCACCGATCTGGCCGAGGCCGCCGAAGCCGATGACGCCGACCTTCATGCCGGCCTCGACACCCGCGGTCGAGAGCGCGCCGACGGAGGTCATGCCGGCGTCGGTCGCGGCGGCGGCCTGCGCGAAGGAGACCTCGTCGGGGATCGCGACGAGCGCGTCGGTCGACACCTCGGCGCGGTCCTCCCAGGCGCCGTTGACCATGTAGCCCATGATCTCGGCGAGCGGCCAGACGGCGACGCGGTCGCCGACCTTCCAGTCGGTCACACCCTCGCCGACCTCGCTGATGACACCGGCGGTCTCGTGGCCGGGGACGACGGGGAGCTCCTTCATCGTCGAGAGCCACTTCTCGTCCTCGAGGATGCCGACGTCGGAGTGGCAGAGGCCCGCGGCCTTGACGTCGATGACGACCTTGCCGGGGCCCGCGGTGGGCTCCTCGATGTCGACCCGCTCGAAGGGCTTGTGGGTGCCGACGAACTGCCATGCGCGCATGATGCTCTCCTTAAAATTTGAACAACCTGCGATCGAGTCTACGCCGCTCTGCGAAGGCGGGCCAGCGCGGGCCCGGTCGGTTCGCCGCCAGCGTATGACGGGCATACCGTGGGCGACAGAGGCGTTGCAGGGCCGAGCGCGCGGGCCGGCGGATGCGGCTGCGCACGTGCGCCGCTGGCCCCTCGGGCGCGCGTGTTCCGATCAGACCACCGAGCGGCGGATCGCCTCGAGCCGCTCGATCGCGAGATCGATGAGCTCGATGTCGGTGCCGCGCACGACGATGTTCGTGCCGTAGCCCGACGCGTCGCGGAACGGGTAGGAGCCGACGCTGAGCGTGCGGAACTCGTCGGCGAGCGCGCGCAGCGGGGCGGCGATCCGCCCCTCCCCCACGTCGAAGCGAAGCTCGCGCGACAGCACCGGCTTGCCGGAGTCGAGGCCGGGCAGCAGCTCGTCGAGCATGGCGACGAAGATCTCCGGCACCCCGGCCATCACGTGCACGTTGCCGACGCTGAAGCCCGGCGCGCCGCTCATCCGGTTGACGATGAGCGCGGCGCCGTGCGGGATGCGCGCCATGCGCAGGTGCTCGTCGGTGAGCGTGCGTCCGGCGCCGACCGCCGCCTGCAGGTGCGCGCGGGCGTCCTCGCGCACGTCGATCCCGACACCGAACGCGTCGGCCACCGCATCCGCCGTGATGTCGTCGTGCGTGGGGCCGATGCCGCCTGACGTGAACACGTGCGCGTGCGCTCCCCGGAGCGCCGTGATCGCGTCGACGATGACGGCGTGGTCGTCGGGCACCACCCGGATCTCGCGCAGGTCGATGCCGACCTGGGTCAGCCGCCCGGCCAGGTGGTAGGCGTTCGCCTCACGAGTGCGGCCCGAGAGGATCTCGTCGCCGATCACGAGCATCGCGGCGGTGGGGTTCGACATGGGTCAAGCCTGCCAGGCGCTGGCCAGGGTCGCCTGCACACGTCCCATATGCTTAGTGCACGAACTATCGGGCGGACCAACCAGGAGCACGCGCCATGACGACGCAGCAGCAGATCGACGCGCCGACGGCGAAGCCCCCGCGGGATCCCCAGGCCTTCACCCGCGGCGACCAGCTCGCCTGGAAGATCGTCGCCTATGTGCTCAGCGGCGTCGCGGTCGCCGGCACCGCTGCGGCGCTCATCGTGTTCGTGGTGCTCGCCACCTGACGCCGCTCGCGAGCGGCTACGCGCTCGGCGCCTGATCCGCCGCACCGATCAACCGCCCCATGAGCCCGTGCAGCTGCCGCAGCTCGTCGCGGTCGAGGCCGAGCCGCTCGGCCATCGTCGAGGGCACCGCGAGCGCCTGCTCGCGCAGCGCCCGGCCGCGCTCCGTCACGGTGATGTCGAGGCGGCGCTCGTCGCCCTCGTGCCGCGCCCGCTGCACAAGTCCCGCCGCCTCCAGCCGCTTCACGAGCGGCGACAACGTCGCCGGCTCGAGCCGCAGCTGCTCGCCGAGCTCGCGCAGCGACATCGGCGAGGAACCCCACAGCGCGAGCATCACGAGGTATTGCGGATGCGACAGGCCAAGGGGCGCCAGGACCGGACGGTAGGCGGCTACCACGCTCCGCGACGCGACCGACAGCGCGAAGCACACCTGCCGCTCGAGCAGGAGGTCGTCCTCCTGCCTCTGCTGCTCACCGGTCGCCATGCCCCGATCCTACGGTCGCGCCGCAGCGGCGTCGCGGCTCGCGACGCCGGCCGTCCTGCGGCGATGCGGTGCCGTCACGTGAGGCGGTGGCCGCCGTTGACCGTCACCTGCTCGCCGGTGACGAACGACGCGGCCGAGGAGGCGAGCCACACCACGGCGCCCGCGACATCTGCGGGCGTCCCCATGCGGCCGAGCGGCACGCGCGCGGTATAGGCCGCGAGGTGCTCGGGCGCCGTCGACGCGTGGCGCTCGACGGGGATCCATCCGGGCGCGACGGCGTTCACGTTGATGCCGTCGGCGGCGAGCTCCCGAGCCCACGTGCGCACGAGCGCGAGCTGCGCCGCCTTCGCGGCCGAGTACGCGGACCACCCGACGTCGGTGCGCTGCGCCAGATCCGACCCGATTATGACGACGCGCCCGCCGCCCGCCGCGCGCATGCCCGGCAGCACCGCCTGCACGAGCAGCAGCGGGCTCAGCGTGAAGAAGCGCAGCGGCAGCAGCAGGTCTTCCCACGTCATGTGCTCGACCGCGGCCTCCGGCTGTGGCCCGGTCGCGCACGGCACGAGCACGTCGATGGGGCCGAACGCGTCCTCGGCCGCCGCTACCGCGGCGCCCACGCCCTCGGGGGTGGTCACGTCGCCCGGCGCGAGGATCGCCTCACCGCCGGCCGCCTGCACGGCGTCGACGACTGCGGCCGCGCCGCTGCTCTCCGGCAGGTCGTTGACGGCCACGGCGCATCCGTCGGCGGCGAGCGCCGTCGCGATGGCGGCGCCGAGGCCCCGCCCGGCGCCGGTCACGAGCGCGACCCGCGGACGCCGCTCGAGCGGCTCGCGGTCCGCAGGCGCACTCGCGTCGGGCCGAGGCGCCGCGGAAGAGGAGGTGCCAAGGTGCATGAGCGCAACAGTACGGGTGGAGAAGATCGCGATGGGCTCGCGCCGTCGGCTACACGTTGAAGCGGAACTCCACCACGTCGCCACAGATACCAACCTCAGAGATCATCATCGGCTTCGACGCTTCCGAGGCGTGCGCCAAAGCCTGCGCAGAGAACGTGAGCATCCGTCAGCGCCATCCACCAGCACGTCCAGCTAACGGGTTCGCCTCCACCGGACGAATCCTGTTCGCCGCACGTCCAGCGCTCCGGAACATCCGGATGTACCAGCTCGAGTTGGAAGAAGTGCCGTTCGTGAACCTCGGGCTTTGCGGGCCACATGTCGTACGATTCGACGCCGAGCGAGCGAACGATCCTGGCGGTGAGGCCGGTCTCTTCTCCCACCTCGCGCACGACGGCATCCGCAGGCGACTCGCCCTCTGCGATCGACCCAGCGGGCACCTGCACACCGGTGATCTCCATCAGGAAATCGTCATGTGTAAACACGAGCAGCTTCCCTTGGCGGACGACGTACCCGACCGCCTTCTTGACCGAACGTCTACCCATGCTCTCGATCGTCATTCCGCTTCGCCCCACCCGACCTCAGCAAGCACTTGAGCAAGCGCATCACTCGCGCTGGCGTCAGCGTCAAACACGATCTCCCCCAGTTCGGGAATCCTGTCGGACTCGCGATACCAAGATGAGACCTGTTCTTCCGACACTTCAGCTGCGAGCGTCTTCGTGCGGTGCCTCCGCAGAGTTTCCTCCAACCCGAGTTCGTAGACGAACGCACGCGTAGCACCGCGATGATCCCGTTGGAGTTGGGTGAGCATGTCACCGTATATCTCCGAATGAAGGATCCCCTCAACAACGACATCCAGGCCGTTGTCGAGAGCAAAGCGAGCCGACATGTCGATGTAAGCCACGCTGAGAGCTTGGGGACGATCCCGAACGTGAAGGATCTCTCGGCGCAACGTATCGTGCCCCAGCAAAGCTACTCCCCGCGGCCGCGCCGCCCTGATCGATTGGGCAAGGAGCGACTTTCCGCTTCCCGAGTTTCCCCGAATGATTATCAGTCGCGAGCTCTGTGAGCCGGTCATCGATCTTTCGTAGTGCGCCACGTTGTCACGATACGGCACCGCCGTCGACCAGTGCCCCACACTAACCGACGATCACTCGATCTCTCGACGTACGCCCGCTGCACGAGTCGAACCCGCCAGAGAACAGGCCATCCGAGGCCGCTTGCCGGCGACGCTCGCACACCCGCAGAAATGAGAACCAGCCCCTGCGGAAGCTCCGCAGGGGCCGATCAAAAGCGCAGGTCAGCGCAATAAGCGCTGGGCATCTCATGGTAGACCGGAACTCACCCATCGAGCCCAACCGAAGGGTCGAGAGGATAAAGCCCCTGGTCAGAGGCAATTTCTATACGTTAAACCTGAACTCCACCAAGTTCCGGCACGGACCAACCTCAGCGGCCGCTGGGTCGCAACGGCCCGGTCTGATCGCGGGACAGCCAGTGATGGAGCACATCGGTCCACTCGTCGAAGGCGTCAAGGTGGGCGTCATGGCTGCCGTCGGCCAGATCTACTCTCTCCGTTTCGGGCCTGCGCCGGACCAGTTCGTCCTTATCGGCATCGCTGAACATCCCATGCTTTGCGAAGACCGCGAGCGTCGGAACCTGCAGAGCCTCCCACTCCTGCCAGCGCGGCTCATGGACGGCCTCGATCGTGCGCTGCATGACCGAGGCATCGAAGCGCGGCACCAGGCCATCATCGGTCTGAAGAAGGTCGGCCACCCAAGCATTGACGATCGCGTCATCACCGAGGAACCCCCGCGCGGCAGCTTCGTCTTCGAACGGCACCGGCCAGGACTCGAAGTAGCTGCCGAGTCCGGCAGCCTCTCCCGGATCACCGTTGCCCGCCACGTGCCCTTCCAGCATCACGAGCCCCTCGACCAGGTCTGGCCTCGCCGCCGCGACAAGGAACGCGGTGTGGGCTCCCATCGACTGCCCGACAAGCGTCGCCCGCCGCCCAGGGACGAGTTCCTCAATCACTGCGACGACGTCTCCGACGAACGCATCGCGCGACAGATCATCGGGAAGCCGCGTGCTCGCGCCGTGCCCCCGCTGGTCTACGAGCAGCACACGATAGCCCGGTAGCGCATGCGCCGTGGGCAACGGTTCGCGTGAACTCCCCGCGAGGCCGTGCAACAGTACGACGGTGGGGCCATCGCCACCGAGGTCGGTGACCGCGATCCAGACGCCGTCGGGGCGCAGCACTGTGCGGTCCATCACGTCAAGCGCAGTGGCGTGATCGCCGCGACCATGTCGCACAGCGCTCGACGCTCGAGCCGCAGCTCATAGTTCGACTGTAAGTTCATCCAAAACTCCTCGGACGTGCCGAAGTAGCGCGCGAGCCGGATAACCGTGTCCTCACTGATCCCGCGCTTGCCGTGCACGATCTCATTGATCCGGCGCGGGGGCACACCGATCGACACCGCAAGCTTGTTTTGCGTGATCCCGAAACCCTCGATGAAGTCCTCCATCAGGATCTCTCCCGGGTGGATCGTCTCGATCCGATCTGCCTCAGTCCCCGCCGCGCTGCGTGAGCGTTGACGGTGTGCGGCCCAACCCTCCAGCTTCATCGGCCTACGGCTTCGTCGCGTACACGCGGAAACGCCGCTGAGTCACCTTGATCGGGCGATCTTCGTCCAGCGCCAACAGCTGGGCCTCGTGCTCAGATACGGAGAAGTTCGGCGCATCCCAAGGAGTCAAGGCAAGATACGTGACCAGCGCCGTCACGCTCTCGAACTCCATCGTTCCATGCCAATCGTCCACGACGTCAACATTCAGGCCCGCCGTCTCAATGTCATCGACGAAGCGACGCGAAGTCACATGCGGATACTCAAACGGCTGACCGAACCATTCGTGGACCTCCTCCGCATCATGCCCGTCGACCTGTTGCGTCAACAATCGACCCCCAGGAGCCAGCACCCGTGCAATCTCCTGCGGATCAATCGACTCATGGCGGGACATCACGAGATCGAAGCTGCTGTCGGCAAACGGCATCCGCGTGTCCTGCTCAGAGTCGTACCTGACAACCGCGATGCCCCGCGAGGCAAGAGCGCGGTGCGCTACCGCGACGTTCGGTTCCCAACCCTCAGTGGCGATGATGCTCTTGCCCGTGATGTCGTCCGAGCCCAGCAGGTCCAGCAGCCTCTCACCGCCACCGGTCCCAAGGTCCGCAATCCGCCGTGCAGAAGCAATGGCGGAGAAGCAATCCTGTTCGAAGTCCCACCACGGTTCGTCGGCGCTAAGCTGCCCGTCGAGGGTCGAGAAGTCCCAGCCCACCATCGTCGACTCTCTGTACACGCGTCGCCACTCGTCAATCATGAGACCAGCATAGGTACGTTTCGTCTCGCCTGCGGCCGGCTCAACGACCGGAACACGTCAGACGTTGAAGCGGAATTCCACCACGTCGCCGCGCATACCAACCTCTGGTGGAATCTCGACAACAGAGCGTCTTCCGATCACTCCGTCGGCGTCATCACCTCAATGCGATTGCCAAAACCGTCACGTGCATGAAAGCGGGCGTACCCCTCGAACGTGTCTCGCTCCGCCCACGACACCTCGTAGGTCCCCCGCTCGATGCGCTCAGCCACCGCCTCCAGCTCATCTAGGGACTCGCAGACCAGACCAGGGTGGGCCTTGTTGGCAGGCCGGAATGGACTGTCGACGCCGAGGTGGATCTCGGCAACGATGACATCACCGTCGTAGGCGCGGAACCAGCAGCCACCACGACCGACCAGGGATGGCGGTTTCTGCACCTCCCGCAGTCCAAGGGCGTCGCCGTAGAAGCGTCGCGCCTCATCCTCCGCACCAGCCGGCATGGAAATCTGAACATGGTGGAGCTTCATCTCTGCCTCCTTTTCATCTCGACGTCAAGATAAATCTAGCTGTGACAGCTCCTCACGCAGCGAGGCGGACGGCAGTCCGCGAGAGCGTTCCATCCACTGCGCAACAGTGGTTGAACCGGAACGCGACTACACGTTGAAGCGGAACTCCACCACGTCGCCGTCGGCCATCACGTAGTCCTTGCCCTCGATGCGCACCCGGCCGGCGGCCTTCGCATCCGCCATCGAGCCCGCGGCGTCGAGGTCGGCGAAGGAGACGACCTCGGCCTTGATGAAGCCGCGCTCGAAGTCGGTGTGGATGACGCCGGCGGCCTGCGGGGCCGTCCAGCCCTTGCGGATCGTCCAGGCGCGCGACTCCTTGGGCCCAGCGGTGAGGTAGGTCTGCAGGCCGAGCGTCTCGAAGCCGATGCGCGCGAGCTGGTCGAGGCCCGACTCCTCCTGGCCGAGCGACTGCAGCAGCTCGAGCGCCTCGTCGGGCTCGAGGTCGATGAGCTCCGACTCGACCTTCGCGTCGAGGAAGACGGCCTTCGCAGGCGCGACGAGCTCGGCGAGCTCGGCCTTGCGGGCATCGTCGGCCAGCACGTCCTCGTCGACGTTGAAGACGAACAGCACCGGCTTGGCCGTGAGGAGGCCGAGCTCCTTCAGCGGCGCGGTGTCGAAGCCGGCCTGCGAGAGCGTCCGGCCCGAGTTGAGGATCTGCTGGGCCTCGGTGGCCGCCTCGAGCACCGACGCGTCGACCTTCTTGCCGCGCACCTCCTTCTCGAGGCGCGGGACGGCCTTCTCGAGGGTCTGGAGATCGGCGAGGATCAGCTCGGTGTTGATCGTCTCCATGTCGGAGGCGGGGTCGACCTGGCCGTCGACGTGCACGACGTCGCCGTCGCCGAAGCCACGCACGACCTGCGCGATCGCGTCGGCCTCGCGGATGTTGGCGAGGAACTGGTTCCCGAGCCCCTCCCCCTCGCTCGCGCCCTTGACGATGCCGGCGATGTCGACGAACGAGACCGTCGCGGGCAGGATGCGCTGCGAGCCGAAGATCTCGGCGAGGCGGGTGAGGCGCTCGTCCGGCAGCTCGACCACCCCGATGTTCGGCTCGATCGTCGCGAACGGGTAGTTCGCCGCGAGCACGGTGTTCTTGGTGAGTGCGTTGAAGAGGGTCGACTTGCCCACGTTGGGGAGTCCGACGATGCCGATCGTGAGTGCCACGACAGACCAGCCTACCGGCGGCATCCGCCCCGCCCGGCCGCATCGGAGGGGTTGTCGCTCCCAGGCAGCAGCCGTACCGTGTGCCGCAGGACACGTGAGGAGCCCCCATGAGCATGCAGCAGCCCAGCGAGCGCAACCTCGGACCCGAGGGCGTCGACCCGGTGCAGAGCGACCTCCCGGCCGACGACAGCGGCAGCGCGGGCTCGTTCGACAGCCGCCACGGCGAGTTCGCCGACGAGGGGCACGCCGGCGCAGGCCGCGATCCGCGCACGCACGAGGAGGTGCACGGCGACGGCGTCGCGGGCGACGACGCCGACGGGGCTGCGAGCGGCTTCGACGCCGAGCAGCCCGAGGGCGTGTCGCAGGAGCTGCAGGAGGAGGCGCTCCGCGCCCACGAGCAGGGTGCGAAGCGCCACGAGCACGTCTCCGAGGAGCTCTCGGGCGAGCCGGAGCGGTAGCCGCACCGAGCGAGGGAGCAAGCGATGGCCATCCAGTCGACCGACCCGCACTACGACCGGCGCGAGGGCGACCCGGTCTACCACCAGCGGCCGCCCGACGACAGCGGCACGGCCAACTCGTTCGCCACCCGCCACAACGAGTTCCCGCCCACCGTCGGGCACGAATCGGCCGCGCACGATCCGCGCACGGGCCAGCCGGTGCACGCCGACGGCACGCCGAACGAGGAGCTGCCCGAGCAGTGGCGCAGCGCTCGTCCGGCTCCCGACGAGGTCGAGCCCTGAGCGCATCCGACGCAGCGCCGGCGCGGGTGCGCCGACGCTTCGTCGTGCACGGCAGCGTGCAGGCGGTCGGCTTCCGCATGGCCGCGGCCGCCGAGGCGCGGCGGCTCGGCGTCGCCGGCAGCGTGCGCAACCGCTTCGACGGCACCGTCGAGGCCGAGGTCGAGGGCACGGCGGATGCGGTGGCCGAGATGGCGGCGTGGCTCGCCCACGGCCCGCCGTCGGCGCGCGTCGAGCGCGTCGAGGCGACCGACGCGGAGCCTCGCGGCGAGCAGGCGTTCCGCATCGCATGACCACGAGCGCGCGATGGCGCGCGCACGAAGGAGGAGAGCATGACGTTCGAGGGTGAGATCCACGAGGGCGCGGAGGTCTTCGGCAGCGACGGCCACCGCATCGGCACGGTCGAGCAGGTCTTCGTGCTCGAGGGCACCGACCGGCCGACCTGGATGGCGGTGCGCACGGGGCTGTTCGGCATGCACGAGTCGTTCGTGCCGGTCGAGGGGGCGCGGATGCGGGGCGACGAGATCGTCGTCGCCCACGCGAAGGACGTCGTGAAGGATGCGCCGCGCATCGCGGGCTCCGACGACCTGACGGTCGAGCAGGAGGCCGAGCTCTACCGCTACTACGGGGTCGAGCCGCCCCGCAGGGCGGCCGACGCGGGAGGCGCAGGCGTTGCAGCGGATGCGGGCGCCGCGGCGGGTGCGGGCGGCGCAGCGGGTACCAGCGGCGCGGCCGCGACCGCTCCCGACCGCATCGACGCCCAGCCCGCCGACGAGCGCGGCGATGCGCCCGTGCAGGACGGCGCGGTCCCCAATCCCGCGGCGCCCGACGCCGCCCGGGCGGGCGACGCTCACCCGGACGCGTCGGCGCGGACGACGGATGCGGCGGGCCGCCCGGCGGGCGCGCACGCGGGCAGCGGCGGCACCCCGCGGCTGCGGCGGCGGATCGTGACCGAGATGCAGACGATCCAGGTGCCGGTGCAGCGCGAGGAGATCGTCGTGGAGGGCGAGGGCCTCGAGCCGGACGAGCCCCGGCGGTAGCCCCGCGTCCTCCGCTCGGGGGCCGCCGCGACGGCGCAGCCGTCCGACTAGCCTCGAGCCATGGAGTCGGAGGAGGCGCGCGCGTCGGCGGCGCCCGGCGCCGTCGCACGAGCGCTGCAGCACCTGCGCGCCATCGCAGGTCCCGAGCGGAACGCGCACACCAACCGCGATCTGGCGGCGCTGCTCGCGCTGACCGCGGGCATCCTCAACTCCGTCGGCTTCATGGCGATCGCGCTCTACACCTCGCACATGACGGGGCTGACGGCGATGCTCGCCGACAACCTCGCGCTCGGCGCGCTCGACGTCGCGCTGCTGTGCGCGGTCGGGATCGGCGCGTTCGTCGCCGGCGCCGCGTGCTGCGCGCTGCTGTTCAACTGGGGCCGGCGGCGCGGCCACCACAGCCGCTACGCCCTCGTGCTGCTCGTCGAGGCGCTGCTCGTGCTGCTCGTCGGGCTCATCGCGCACGAGCTGACCTCCGGCGGCCGCGACTGGGTGCTCATCGGCCTGCTCGGCTTCACGATGGGCCTCCAGAACGCCATCATCACGAAGATCTCCAACGCGCAGATCCGCACGACCCACGTGACCGGCATGGTCACCGACATCGGGATCGAGCTCGGCAAGCTCGTCTACCCGCGCCGCGCCGGCGACCCGGATCCCGTGCGCCCGCACCTCGAGCGGCTGCGGCTCCACGCCCTGCTCGTCGGCGCCTTCTTCGCCGGCGGCCTCATCGGTGCGCTCGCCTACGGCGCGATCGGCTTCGCGACGGTCGTGCCGACGGCGAGCATCCTGCTCGTGCTCGCCGCGATCCCCGTCGTCGACGACCTGCGCGGGCTCGGCCGCCGTCGCGCCGAGCGATCGTCCGGCGCTGGCGACTGACCCTCGCCGCGGCTTCGGGGAGGCCCGCTCCGCGCGCGTCGACCCGGCGCAGAGCGAGCGCGACGCGCACTCCCGACCGCCGCCGCGGGGCGCGATTGCGCGGGGAGCGCAACGGGCGCGTGCTCGCTTGCGCGCGCCGCGCATCCGCACCAAGATCGAGGCAGCCGCGCGATCCGCGGCACCCGACAGACTGCACCGCGCACGACGCGGTGCATGCACTCGATGAGGAGAGCATCATGAGCGCCATCCCCGACTTCACGCACGAGCGGGTCCTGACCGCACAGGGCCCCCGCAGCGGGCTCGTCATCACCGTCGCACTGCACTCGAGCGTCCTCGGGCCGGCGCTCGGCGGCTGCCGCATGTGGACGTACCCCACCTGGGCCGACGGGCAGGCGGATGCGCTGCGGCTCTCGGCTGCGATGACGCTCAAGAACGCCGCGGCCGGGCTGGATGCGGGCGGCGGCAAGTCGGTCATCGCGCTGCCGATCGGCGAGCCGGTCGACCACGACCGCCGCCGCGCTGCGCTGCTCGACCTCGGCGACCTCGTCGAGCTCATGGACGGCCGCTACCGCACCGCGGAGGACGTCGGCACGACGGAGCACGACATGGTCGTCGTGCGCGAGCGCACCGCGCACGTCGTGGGCCTGCCCGCCGAGAAGGGCGGGGCGGGCGAACCGGCCGGCGCGACCGCGCTCGGCGTCTACTCGTCGATCGCCCCGACGCTCGAGGCCGCCTTCGGCAGCGAGGCGATCGCGGGCCGATCCTTCGTCATCTCGGGCCTCGGCCAGGTGGGCGGGCGCCTCGCGCGCATGCTCGCCGCCGAGGGCGCGCAGCTCATCGTCACCGACATCGACCCGCGCAAGCGCGAGCTCGCCGATGAGCTCGGCGCCACGTGGATCGCTCCCGAGCGGGCCCTCACGACGCAGGCCGACGTGCTCGTGCCCGCCGGCCTCGGCGGCATCCTCACCGACGAGGCGATCGACGCGCTGCCCGTGCGAGCGGTCGTGGGCCCCGCGAACAACCCGCTCGCCGAGCGTTCGGGCGCCGCGCGGCTGCAGGAGCGCGGCATCGTCTACGCCCCTGACTTCGTCGTGAACGCCGGCGGCGTCATCCACCTCGAGGGCATCGCGCACGGGCTCGAGTGGCCCGCGATCGCCGAGCGCCTCACCGGCATCGGCGAGACGGTGCGCAGCGTGCTCGAGAGCGCGCGCGAGCGCGGCACCACGACGCTCGAGGCCGCCGAGGCACTCGCCTACGCGCGCATCGACGCGGCCCGGGGGCGCCAGACCGTCTCGGCCTGACGCATCCGCAGGTCGCACCCGGAGGCCACACCGCAGCGCTCGGCTCGGGCGGCCCACCGCCGCCCGGCGGGCACGACGGGAACGACCCGTGGCGCGAGCGGTGCGCCTCCCGTACCGTCGGGGGCACGCGGCGCACCCGCGCCGCCGAAGGAGGCATGGCGATGACCGACGAGATCCCGAAGCACACGCCGAGCACCCACCGCCACCACAGTGCCGCGCACGACGCCGACGTCGTCACGGGCGGCGCGCACAGCGGCGCGCACGTGCAGCAGCCGACGGTCGGCGAGGATGCGAAGGAGAACCCCGCGGAGGGCTGGGACGCCGACGCGCCCGGTCAGGGCTGACGCGGTGCGCCGGCGAAGCACGCGCGTCGCCGGCGGCCCGGCGAGCGACTAGCGGCCCGACGCCTCGGCGACCGCGCGGAGCCGCGCGACGTACGCCGCCCACCACGACGCGTCGCCGCCGGGCAGGTTCGAGACGCCGTCCCGCAGGCCCACCGCGCCGTCGATCGTCTCGCGCACGATGTCGGCGTGACCCGCGTGGCGCGCGACCTCGGCGATGAGGTGCACGAGCAGGCGCTCGAGGGTCGTCTCCTCCTCGCCCCACCACGGCACGCGGGCGGGAGCGTCGAGCGGCAGCGCCTCGATGGTCGCGTCGATGTGCGCCCACGCGCGATCCCACAGCGCGAGCACGTCGTCCATCGTCTCGTCGGGTCCGGCCCACATGTCGGCGTTGTCCTCGGCGTCGTCGGCGAGCCACGGCATCGGCTCGCCGAAGGGCCGGCCAACGCAGTCGCCGAGGTACTCGACGGAGACCGAGGCGACGTGCTTGACGAGCCCCAGCAGGTTGGTGCCGGTGCCGGTCATCGGCATGCGCGCGTCGCGCTCGGAGACGCCGTCGAGCTTCCAGCGCAGGGCATCCCGCTGGGCGCGGAGGTACCGCGCGAGCGTGGCCTTCGTGTCGTCCATGCTCGCATCCTGCCAGCCGACGGCCGCCGAGCCGGGAGCGCCCGCCGCCGGCTGCCGTTGGCGGGATCTGGGCGGATCGCGGCAGTCCCGGGCGTCGCGATCGCACGCCGGGCCGCCCTACGCTCGAGGGATGGTCCACGCCCCCGCGCGCGAGCGCATCCTGGTGCTCGCCGCCGTCGTCGTGACGCTGCTCGCGTGGGCCTCGGCGTTCCTCGTCATCCGCGCCGTCGCGCCGGTCTACGACCCGGGCGCGCTCACCCTCGGCCGCCTGCTCGTCGCGGCGCTCGCGCTCGGTGCGGTGCAGCTGCTGCGCGGCACGTGGGTGCGGCCGACGGGCCGCGAGTGGTGGCTGCTCGCGCTCTTCGGCGTCGCGTGGTTCCTCGTCTACAACCTCGCCCTCAACGCCGCCGAGCACGAGCTCGACCCCGGTACCGCGGCGCTGCTCGTCAACGTCGCGCCGCTCATCGTCGCGCTCGTCGCCGGCGGGCTGCTCGGCGAGGGCTTCCCCCGCTGGCTCATCGTCGGCGCGGTGGTCGCGTTCGGCGGCATCGCGCTCATCGGGCTCGCGACCGCGAGCGGCGCCCTCAGCGTCGTCGGGGTCGTGCTCGCACTCGTCGCAGCCGTCACCTACGCGATCGCCGTGCTCGTGCAGAAGCCGCTGCTGCGGCGGCTGCCCGCGCTGCAGGTGACGTTCGTCGGCGTCGCGATCGGCGCGGCGGGCAGCCTGCCATGGAGCGGCGCCCTCCTCGAGTTGGCCGTCGCCGCCCCGGCAGCGGCGACGGTCGGCGTCGTCTACCTCGGCATCGTGCCGACGGCGGTCGCGTTCCTCGCGTGGGCATACGCGCTGCGGCGGATGCCCGCGGGCCGCCTCGTCACGACCACCTACCTCGTGCCGGTGCTCGCGACGGCGGCCGCGTGGCCGCTCCTCGGCGAGGTGCCCCCGCCCCTCGCGCTGCTCGGCGGGCTGCTGTGCCTCGCGGGCGTCGCGCTCACGCGCCTGCCGGAGCGGGCGGCCAGCGCACCTCGCCTCGCGCAGCGGTCGCCGTCTCGCTGAGCGGGTGCGCGCGCAGGCTCCCGTCGTGCATGAGGTGCAGCACCTCCGCGCCGTGGAGCGCCGTCGCGACGTCGGCGACGACGCGGCGGTGGCAGCGCCACCACACGGCCTCCGAGCACATCACCGCCGTGCGTGCGCCCGACGCATCCGCCGAGCCCGCATCCACGCGCGCCGCCGCCTCGTCGAGCACCGCTCGGAGCCCCGCCGCGAACTCGGGCGTGCGCGTCCACGCGGCGTAGGCGCGGAACGCCGCGACGCGCCACCATCCGTCGGGCGACGCGGCGTCCTGCTCGGCGCTCAGCCGCCGCCGGCCGCCGAGGCGCTCCTCCCAGCGGTAGTCGATGCCCGCCGCGCCGAGCTCGCCCTCGATCGCGTCGCGCGCCGCCGCCGGGTTGGCGCGGCTGCCGGGGAAGCGGCGGATGTCGACGACGAGGCCGACGCCGGCGTCCGTCAGCAGCGACCGCAGGCCCTCGCCGTCGAGGCGCCCGTGGCCGAAGGTGAGCAGCGTGGCTATCGCTCCTCCTGCAGCCCCAGCTCGATGAGCTCGGTGATGAGGTCGCCGTACGCGATGCCGCTCGCCTCCCACACGACCGGGAACATCGAGATCGCGGTGAAGCCGGGCATCGTGTTGACCTCGTTGAGCACGATGCCGTGCTCGGGCGAGACGAAGAAGTCGACGCGCGCGAGCCCCGCACCGTCGATCGCCTCGAACGCGTGGATCGCGGTCTCCTGCAGTGCCCGGATGGTCGCCTCGTCGAGGTCGGCGGGGCACTCGGTGCGCGCGGTCGGCAGCCCGCGGTACTTCGCGTCGAAGTCGTAGAAGGTGCCCTCGTCGAGCACGATCTCGCCCGGCAGCGACGCGCGGGGGCGATCGCCGTGGTGGCCGCCGAGCACGCCGACCTCGATCTCGCGGCCGGAGACGCCCGCCTCGACGAGCGCGCGGGTGTCCTCGGCGAGGGCGACGTCCATCGCGCGGTCGAAGTCGAGCACCGAGGCGACGCGGCTCACGCCGACCGACGAGCCCGCGCGGGCCGGCTTCACGAACACCGGCATCGGGAAGTCGCCGAGCCGCGCCCGCACCGCATCCGGATCGGCCGCCCACTCCTGCCGCGAGACCGTCATCCAGGGGGCCACGCGGATGCCCGCGTGCTCGAGCACGGTCTTCGCGAAGTGCTTGTCCATCGCGACGGCGCTCGAGAGCACGCCGTTGCCGACGTACGGCACGTCGATGAGCTCGAGCAGGCCCTGCACCGTGCCGTCCTCGCCGAAGCGGCCGTGCAGGATCGGGAAGACGATGTCGACGTCGCCGAGCTCGCGCACCGCACCCGACGCATCCGTCGCCACGAGGGCACGCGAGCTGCTCGACTCGGGCAGCTGCACGGCGTCGCCGCCGGTGACCTCGGGCACGCGATCGAGCGCGAGCGGCGCCGGGTCGTCGGCCTGCAGCACGAAGCGCCCGTCGCGGGTGATGCCGATCGGCACGACCTCGTAGCGGTCACGGTCGATGTGCGCGAGCACGCTCCCGGCGGTCGCGCACGAGATCGTGTGCTCGCTCGATCGCCCGCCGAAGAGCAGGGCGACGCGGGTCTTGCGGGCGGGCGCGGTGGATGGCTCGATGCGCTCGGGCACGGTCACTCCTTGATCGGCTCGTCGTCGGTCGTCAGGTGGGGCGCGATGTCCTTGGGGTCCATCGCGCCGTCGAGCACGAGCTTGACCTGCTCGAGGATCGGCATGCGCACGCCCTTCGCGGCGGCGAGCTGCGCGACGGGGTCGACGGATGCGAGCCCCTCGGCGACCTGCTCCATGCGGGCGATGACGTCGGTGCGCGAGTAGCCCATGCCGAGCAGGCGGCCGGCGGTGAAGTTGCGCGAGAGGGGCGAGCCGCACGTCGCGATGAGGTCGCCGAGGCCCGCGAGCCCTCGCATCGTCTCGCGCTCGGCGCCGTGCGCGACGGCGAAGTCGGTCACCTCGGCGAGGCCGCGCGTCATGATCGACGCCTTCGTGTTCTCGCCGTAGCCGACGCCGTCGACGACGCCGATCGCGAGCGCCACGAGGTTCTTCAGCACCCCGCCGAACTCCGTGCCGATGACGTCGTGGTTGATGAACGAGTGGAAGTAGTCGTTGCGCGCGCGCTTGGCGACGGCGCGCGCCGTCTCGTCGCTCGTCGACGACACCACCGCGGCGGTCGGGTGCTCCTGGGCGATCTCGAGCGCGAGGTTGGGGCCGGAGACGACCGCGATGCGACCGGGATCGATGCCGAGCTCCTGCTCGATGACGGCGCTCATGCGCAACCGGGAATCCGCCTCGACGCCCTTCATGAGGCTCACGATGGGCGCGTCGGGCGCGATCGCGTCGCCGTGCTCGCGCAGCAGCTGGCGCAGCTGCTGGCTCGGCACGGCGAGGTACACCTGGGATGCGTCGGCCAGGGCCGCGCGGACGTCGCTCGTGGCGTGCAGGCTCGCCGGCAGGGTGATGCCCGGCAGGTAGCGGGTGTTGCGGCGCGACTCGTCGATCTCGCGCGCGGCCTCGGGGCGCCGCGCCCACAGCACCGTGCGCGCACCCCCGTCGGCGAGCACCTTCGCGAACGTGGTGCCCCAGCTGCCGGCGCCGAGGACGACGGCGTCAGGCATCGCCACCCCCGCTGCCGCCGTCGGCGGTGTCGTCGGAGGCGCCGCCGGTGGCGTCGCGGCGCCCCGTGTCGCCGCGGTGACCGGCGCCGCCGGCGTCGCCGGACGCATCCGCCCGGGGCCCGCGCTGCTCGAAGCGGCCGGTCTCGGCGACGCCGTGCGCGGCGGGATCGAAGCGCTCGGCGGGCGGCTGCTCGCCGCGCAGCTCGCCGAGCAGCCCGGCGATCGCGGCCATGACCTTGTCGGTGGCTGCCGTCATCGAGCGCTGATCCGTCTTCCCGGCGAACTCCGACAGGTCGACGGGCGGGCCGAACAGGATCTGGATGTGCTTGCGCGGGAAGGGCCGGATGGCCTTGCCGTAGCGCGGCAGGAGGTGCTGGGTGCCCCAGTGCGCCGCGGGGATGAGCGGCACGCCGGCCTCGAGGGCCATGCGCACGGCGCCGGTCTTGCCGCGCATGGGCCACAGGTCGGGATCGCGCGTGAGCGAGCCCTCGGGGTAGATGATGACGCCGAGCTCGTCGCGCACGAGCGTGCGCGCGGCCTCCATCGGCGCGCCGCCGCTCTGCCGGCCGCTGCGCTCGACGGGGATCTGCCCGGCGGCGCGCAGGATGCGGCCGACGATCGGCACCCGGAAGAGGCTCGCCTTCGCCATGAAGCGCGGCACGCGGCCCGACTTCCACACGGCCACGGCCATCACGATCGGGTCGATCTCGCTGTAGTGGTTCGGCGAGAGCACGAAGGCGCCCTTCGCGGGCAGGTGCTCGTGCCCGCGGATGTGCAGCTTCGTCATCGCCGCCATCGCGGGCAGCACGGCTGCGGCGAGCCCGAGGTAGACGGGCCTGCGCTCTGCCTTCGGCGGGTGGCCGGGCAGCGCCATCAGCGCTCCACGTCGAAGTCTGCGCCGAGCGTCTCGAGCTTCTCGATGAAGCGCTCGTACCCGCGCGCGATGATCCCGACGTTCGAGATGCGGCTCGTGCCCTCGGCGGTGAGCGCCGCCACGAGGTGGCTGAACCCGCCGCGCAGGTCGGGCACCTCGACGTCGGCGCCGTGCAGCTCGACCGGGCCGGCGATGACCGCGGAGTGCTGGTAGTTGCGCTGCCCGAAGCGGCACGCGTGGCTGCCGAGGCAATCGGTGTGGATCTGGATGCGCGCGCCCATCTCGACGAGCGCCTCGGTGAAGCCGAAGCGCTGCTCGTACACGGTCTCGTGCACGATCGAGATGCCGTTCGCCTTCGCGAGCGCCACGACGAGCGGCTGCTGCCAGTCGGTCATGAACCCCGGGTGCACATCCGTCTCGACCACGACGGGCTTGAGGTCGCCGCCGGGGTGCCAGAACCGGATGCCGTCGTCCTCGATCTCGAAGGCGCCGCCGGCCTTGCGGTAGACGTTGAGGAACGTCGTCATCTCGGGCTGCGTCGCGCCCTCGAGGAAGACGTCGCCGCCGGTCGCGAGCGCCGCGCACGCCCACGAGGCCGCCTCGTTGCGGTCGAACAGCGCCGTGTGGCGGTAGCCGACGAGCTTGTCGACGCCCTCGATGCGGATCGTGCGGTCGGTGTCGACCTGGATCTCGGCGCCCATCTTCTGCAGGATCGCGATGAGGTCCATGATCTCGGGCTCGACGGCCGCGCCGGTGAGCTCGGTGCGGCCCTTCGCGCGCACGGCGCCGAGCAGCACCTGCTCGGTCGCCCCGACCGACGGGTAGGGCAGGTGGATCTTCGCGCCGTGGAGGCCGCCGGGCGCCGTCATGCGGATGCCGCTCGGCAGCTTCTCGACCACGGCGCCGAAGTTGCGCAGCACCTCGAGGTGGAAGTCGATGGGGCGGTCGCCGATGTGGCAGCCGCCGAGGTCGGGGATGAACGCCTCGCCGAGCTGGTGCAGCAGCGGGCCGCAGAACAGGATCGGGATGCGGCTCGAGCCCGCGTGCGCGTTGATCGACGTCTCGTGCGCGGTGCGCACGTTGGCCGGGTCGAGGCGCAGCGTGTCGCCGTCGCGCTCGACGGTCACGCCGTGGAGCTCGAGGAGCCCCTGCACGACGCGCACGTCGCTGATCTCGGGGACCGAGCGCAGCTCGGACGCCGTGTCGCCGAGGAGGGCCGCGACCATCGCCTTGGTGACGAGGTTCTTGGCCCCCTTCATCTGGATGCGGCCGCCCAGCGGCTTGCCGCCGCGCACCGTGATGGTGTCGACGTCCATGCCGACGGCCGCGCCGGCGCTCTTGCTGAACTCGGTCAGGTTCACTGGGTTCCTTCCCTGACGGGCTGCGTCTTGGGCATCCACGAGGGGCGGTTGGCCTCGAATGCGGTGATTGCTGCTTCGTCCCGCAGCGTCAGGGCGATGTCGTCCAGCCCCTCGAGCAGGCGCCAGCGAGTGTAGTCGTCGATCTGGAAGGCGTGCTCGACGCCGCCCGCCGTCGCGGTGCGCGACTCGAGGTCGACCGTGATCTCGGCACCGGGCGTGGCGCGGGCGACGGCCCACAGCGCCTCCATCGACTCCTCCGAGATCTGCCCGACGAGCAGGCCCTGCTTGCCGGCGTTGCCGCGGAAGATCTCGCCGAAGCGCGGCCCGAGCACGGCGGTGATGCCGAAGTCGCGCAGCGCCCACACCGCGTGCTCGCGGCTCGAGCCGGTGCCGAAGTCGTGCCCGACGACGAGGATGCCGCCGTGCTGGTACGGCTCCTGGTTGAGCACGAAGTCGGGATCCTGCCGCCACGAGTGGAACAGGGCATCGTCGTAGCCGGTCTTCGTCACGCGCTTCAGGAAGACGGCCGGGATGATCTGGTCGGTGTCGACGTTGGAGCGCTCGAGCGGCACGATCGGGCCGGTCAGGGTGCTGATCTTCTCCATCTCAGGCGTCCTCCTCCGTCTGCGGCAGCTCGGCGATCTGCATCTCCTCGGCCGTCGTGTTCTGCGTCTCGGGGTCCTGCGGCAGCAGGTCCCACGGGCTCGAGAGCGTGCCGCGGATCGCGGTCGCCGCGGCGACGAGCGGCGAGACGAGGTGCGTGCGACCGCCCTTGCCCTGGCGCCCCTCGAAGTTGCGGTTCGACGTGGAGGCGCAGCGCTCCCCCGGCGCGAGCTGGTCGGGGTTCATGCCGAGGCACATCGAGCAGCCGGCGAAGCGCCACTCGGCGCCGAAGTCCTTGAAGACCTTGTCGAGCCCGAGCGCCTCGGCCTCGAGGCGCACGCGGGCCGAGCCCGGCACGACCATGACCTTCACCCCATCCGCCTTCTTGCGGCCGCGGATGATCTCGGCCGCCGCCGTGAGGTCCTCGACGCGCGAGTTGGTGCACGAGCCGATGAAGACGGTGTCGACCGGGATCTCCTTGAGCTTCGTGCCCGGCCGCAGGTCCATGTACTCGAGCGCGCGCTCGGCGGCGGCGCGGTCGGTGGGGTCGTCGAACGACTCGGGCGCCGGCACCTCGCCCGAGAGCGAGACGCCCTGGCCCGGGTTCGTGCCCCACGTGACGAAGGGCTCGAGCTCGGATGCGTCGAGGAAGATCTCCTTGTCGAAGACGGCGTCGTCGTCGGTCGGCAGCGTCTTCCAGTACTCGAGCGCGGCATCCCAGTCGGCGCCCTTGGGTGCGTGCGGCTTGTCCTTGACGTAGGCGAACGTCGTCTCATCGGGCGCGACCATGCCGGCGCGGGCGCCCGCCTCGATCGACATGTTGCAGATCGTCATGCGGCCCTCGACCGAGAGCGAGCGGATCGCGCTGCCGCGGTACTCGAAGACGTAGCCGGCGCCGCCGCCGGTGCCGATCTGGGCGATGACCGCGAGGATGATGTCCTTCGCCGTGACACCCGGGCGCAGCTCGCCCTCGACGTTGACCGCCATCGTCTTGAACGGCTTGAGCGGCAGCGTCTGCGTCGCCATGACGTGCTCGACCTCGCTCGTGCCGATGCCGAACGCCATCGCGCCGAACGCGCCGTGCGTCGAGGTGTGCGAGTCGCCGCACACGACGGTGACGCCCGGGAGCGTCAGGCCCAGCTGCGGGCCCACGAGGTGCACGATGCCCTGCTCCTTGTCGCCGAGCGAGTGGATGCGCACGCCGAACTCCTCGGCGTTGGCGCGCAGCGTCTCGATCTGCTTGCGGCTCGTCGGGTCCTGGATCGGCTTGTCGATCTCGAGCGTCGGGGTGTTGTGGTCCTCGGTCGCGACCGTCAGATCGGTGCGGCGCAGCCGGCGACCCGCCTGGCGCAGGCCGTCGAAGGCCTGCGGGCTCGTCACCTCGTGCACGAGGTGGAGGTCGATGTAGATGAGGTCGGGCTTGCCGTCCTCACCCTTGACGACGACGTGGTCGTCCCACACCTTCTCCGCGAGCGTCTTGCCCATCTCTCCCCCTCATGGCCGTCTGTCGATTCTACGCGCCGGCTCCGTGCTGCGCCGCGAACGCCCCCGCCGCACCGCAGCCGCATAGGGTGAGCAGCGACCGAAGGAGGCCAGGATGCCGCTCGCCGACGCCAGCGTCTGGGCAGACGGCGCGCGCGTGGCGCACGTGCCGGTCGACCTGCTGCACGAGACGGCCGCGGAGCGCGGCGGCTTCGCCTGGTTCGACCTCGTCGACCCCACCGAAGACGAGCTGCGCGCGGCTGCGGCCGAGCTCGAGCTGCACAGCCTCGTCGTCGAGGACATCGCGCAGCGCGGCCAGCGGCCCAAGCTCGAGCCGTACGACCGCACGGTCTACTGCGTCGTGCACCGCATCCGTCCCGGGAGCGACGAATCCTCGACCGAGGAGGTGCACGCGATCGTCGGCCCCTCGAGCGTCGTAACGGTGTCGTGGGGCGACGCTGCGGGCTTGGGCGAGGTGCGGCGGCGCGTCGAGGAGGCGCAGGAGCGCCTGCCGCGCACGCCGATCGCTGTGCTGCACGCCCTGCTCGACGAGGCCGCCGACGGGCACGCCGACCGCACCGACGCAGCGCGCGAGCGCATCGCGCAGCTCGAGGAGGCCTTCTTCGGCGAGGGCGACCCGCAGACGGTCGAGGTCTACCGCACGATGCGCGAGGTGCTCGCCATCTCCCGCGCCGCCGAACCGATGAGCCCGATCGTCGAGCGCCTGCTGGCCCGGCTCCCGGACGCCGAGCTCGAGCTGAGGCGGCACCTGCGCGACGTCGACGACCATGCCCGCCGCACGTCCGCCCGGCTGCAGGGCGCGCAGCGGCTGCTCACGGGCCTGCTGCAGCTCGCCGCGGCGCGCGTGGCCGAACGGCAGAACGAGGAGATCCGTGCGATGACCGAGCAGCAGATCGTGCAGAACGACCAGACGAAGAAGGTCACGTCCTGGGCGGCGATCCTCTTCGCTCCGACGCTCGTCGCCGGCATCTACGGCATGAACTTCCGGCACATGCCCGAGCTGCACTGGTTGCTCGGCTACCCCTTCGCGATCGTGCTCATGCTGCTGTTCGCGGGGGTCCTCTACGTCGTGTTCAAGCGGCGGCACTGGCTCTAGACCGCCGCCGGGGCGCACGCCACGATGGGTGGCATGCGCGCTCCCGTCACCATCGCCGTCACCGGCGGCGCCGGCCAGATCGGCTACCAGCTGCTGTTCCGCATCGCCGCGGGCGACATGCTCGGCCCCGGGCAGCCCGTGCGGCTGCGCATCCTCGAGGTCGAGCAGGCGATGCCGGCGCTCGAGGGCGTCGTGATGGAGCTGCACGACGCGGCGTTCCCGCTGCTCGCGTCGGTCGACACGACGGCGGATGCGTCGGTCGCCTTCGAGGGCGCCGACCACGCCCTGCTCGTGGGCGCCCGGCCGCGCGGGCCGGGCATGGAGCGCGGCGACCTGCTCGCCGCGAACGGCGCGATCTTCGCCGCGCAGGGACGCGCGATCCAGGAGCGCGCGAGCGACCGCATCCGGATCACCGTCACCGGCAACCCGGCGAACACCAACGCGCTCATCGCCGCCGCGGCCGCGCCCGACATCCCGCGCGAGCGCTTCTCGGCGCTCACGCGCCTCGACCACAACCGGGCGATCGCGCAGCTCTCGGCGAAGACGGGGGTCGCGGTCGCCGACATCCGCCGCATGATCGTCTGGGGCAACCACTCGGCGACGCAGGTGCCCGACGTGACGCACGCGGTCGTCGCCGGGCGGCCGGCGGTCGAGCTCGTCGAGCGCTCGTGGGTGCGCGAGGCGTTCGTGCCGACCGTCGCGAACCGCGGAGCCGCGATCATCGAGGCGCGCGGCGCGTCGTCGGCGGCCTCGGCGGCGTCGGCGACGATCGACCACGTGCGCTCGTGGGCGCTCGGCACGCCGGAGGGCGACTGGACCTCGATGTCGGTGCTGTCGAGCGGCGAGTACGGCGTGCCCGAGGGCCTCGTCTCGTCGTTCCCGGTGACGTGCGCGGACGGCGAGTGGTCCCTGGTGGAGGGGCTCGAGCTCGACCCGGACGTGCGGGCGCAGCTCGACCGCTCGATCGCCGAGCTCGCCGACGAGGGCGAGCAGGTGCGCGCGCTCGGCCTGCTCGACTGAGGCCCGGGCAGGCTGGCGGCGGTCCGGGCGGGCCGCGCCGCTCGCCCTGCGCGCCTCAGCGCCGCAGCGTGTCGGCGAACTGCGACGTCCAGCGCCACACGGTGCAGTTCGCCGACACTCTGCGCCCGAGGCGGGTGAGGGGCCCTGCCCTCAGCCCCGGTCGTCGGTCGCGTCCGCGCCTGTGCAGCGCCCAAGGTCAGCGTCGGTCGCACGCGCGAACGCTTGTCGCGGGCGCGAGCCCTGCCGTATGCTCGTGTCAATAATCGAAGCGAGTGTTCAGATAGAGAACACCGCACCGCGACGATGGCGTCCGTCATCCCCACACAGGAGTGAGGAAGCACCCGTGCAGTTCCACCACCACGGCTACGTCTCGACCGACCCGCGGGTGCAGCCCGCGGCAGGCGTCGGGCTCGACCGGCCCGCGACGCTCACGGACGAGGTCGACGTGCTCATCGTCGGCACCGGCCCCGCCGGCATGATCACCGCGGCGCAGCTCGCCCAGTTCCCCGACGTGCACGTCCGCATCATCGAGCGCCGGCCCGGGCGCCTCGAGATCGGCCAGGCCGACGGCATCCAGTGCCGCACGGTGGAGACCTTCCAGGCGTTCGGCTTCGCCGAGGCGATCACCGCCGAGGCGTACGAGATCACCGAGATGGCGTTCTGGGGGCCGGACCCGAAGGATCCTTCGCGGCTCGTGCGCACCGCGAGCCCGCTCGACGACCCGGAGGGGCTCAGTGAGTTCCCGCACCTCGTCGTCAACCAGGCGCGCGTGCTCGACTACTTCGCCGAGGCGGCGCGCAACGCCCCCGGCCGCGTCGTGCCGGACTACGGCTGGGAGTTCGAGGGCCTCGAGGTGACGGGCGAAGGCGAGCACCCCGTGACGGTGCACCTGCTCGGCACCGCCCACGAGCAGGAGGGCCGGCGTCGCACCATCCGCGCGAAGTACGTCGTCGGCGCCGACGGCGCGCGCAGCGGCGTGCGCCGCGCGATCGGCTGCACGCTCGCCGGCCAGTCGGCCAACCACGCGTGGGGCGTCATGGACGTGCTCGCGAACTCCGACTTCCCCGACATCCGCGTGAAGAGCGCCATCCAGTCGGCCTCCGGCGGCAACATCCTGCTCATCCCCCGGGAGGGCGGCTTCCTCTTCCGCATGTACGTCGACCTCGGCGAGGTGCCCGAGGACAGCGACCACTCGGTGCGGCAGACGCCGATCGAGGAGATCATCCGCAAGGCGAACGAGATCGTCTCGCCCTACACGATCGACGTGAAGAGCGTCGCGTGGAGCAGCGTCTACGAGGTCGGCCACCGCATCACCGACCGCTTCGACGACGTGCTGCCCGGCGAGCGCGGCACCCGCTCGCCGCGGGTGTTCATCACCGGCGACGCCTGCCACACCCACAGCGCGAAGGCGGGCCAGGGCATGAACGTCTCGATGCAGGACGGCTACAACATCGGCTGGAAGCTCGGGCACGTGCTCGACGGCCGAGCGCCCGAGAGCCTGCTCGACACGTACTCGCTCGAGCGGCAGGTCGTCGCGCAGAACCTCATCGACTTCGACAAGGAGTGGTCGACGCTCATGGCGAAGCCCGCGAGCGAGCTCGACGACCCGCAGGCCGTCGCCGACTTCTACACCCGCACGATGGAGTTCTCGGCCGGCTTCATGACCGAGTACGCCGCCTCGCAGATCGTCGGCGACGCGGCCCACCAGTCGCTCGCGACCGGGTTCCCGATCGGCAAGCGCTTCAAGTCGGCGCGCGTCGCGCGGGTCGCCGACACCAACCACCTGCACCTGGGGCACCGCCACGTCGCCGACGGCCGCTACCGCGTCTACGTCTTCGCCGATCCCGCGGCGCCGGCTGAGCCATCCCCCACGCGCGCCCTCGCCGAGTGGCTGCAGCACGCGCCCGACTCGCCGATCGCCGTGCACACGCCCGCCGGCCGCGACGCGAACGCGCTGCTCGACATCAAGGTGGTCTACCAGCGCCCGTACCGCGAGATCGACCTGAACGACGTGCCAGATGCGTTCAAGCCGACCGTGGGACCGTTCGGGCTCGTCGACCTCGAGAACGTCTTCGCGGCGCTCCCCGACGACGACATCTTCGAGGCGCGCGGCATCGCGCGCGACGGCGCGATCGTCGTGGTGCGCCCCGACCAGTACGTCGCCGCGATCCTGCCGCTCACGGCGACCGACGAGCTCGCCGCGTACTTCCGCGGTGCGCTGCTGCCCGCGGCCTGACGACCGCGAGCGAGGGCCGGGGCCTCCCTGTCGGGGCGCCGGCCCTCATGCACGCGCGCGGATGCGCGAGGCGCCGGGGCGTGCCTGGCCCGCCGTCCGCGCGACACCAGGCGCGGCCGCGGCGCGCGCGGGAACGCGAAGAGCCCCCGGTCCTGGGACCGGGGGCTCTGTCGTGACCCCAGCGGGATTCGAACCCGCGTTACCGCCGTGAGAGGGCGGCGTACTAGGCCGCTATACGATGGGGCCTTGTCGCATCCTTGCGTTTGCAACCTGGATATTCTGACACACGCTCGGGCCGTGCGCCAAATCGAGCCGGGGCACCCGCCGGATCAGGGCATCCGGAGCACCTGCAGGGCGCCGGGCATGACGCTGCAGCGCACCGGCAGCCGCCCGACGATCTCGCCGTCGGCGCACACGATGACCGTCTCGTCGCTCGCGATCTCCGCCACCTGGCACTCCGCGACGTGCACGCGCCGGTCGCCGACGTGACGGCCGCGGAGCGCCTTGCCGAGCAGCCAGAGGAACCGCGGGTAGGAGAGCTCGTCGGCGAAGACGGCCGTCAGCCGGCCGTCGCGGTTGTCGGCGCCGGGGGCGATGGGGATGCCGCCGCCGAACGTGCGGTGGTTGGCGATCGCCGCGATGAGGGTGCGCCAGGTGCGCTCGGGCCCGCCGTCGAGCCGCACGCGGAACGTGCGGTGCTTCGGCCGCAGCAGGGTCGCCGCGATCGCCGCCTGGTAGCGCAGCCGCGCCGGCACGCGCGCGAGCGAGAAGGAGCGCACGTTGACGTCGGCGTCGAAGCCGACCGACACGATGCCGGCCGCGAGCGCCACGCCGTCGGGGTGCTCGATGCGGATGAGGTCGACGCGGTCGGGCTCGCTCGCGAGCATCGCCTCGAGCCCGGCGAGCACCTCGTCGGTCGACCCGAGCCCGAGGCCGGCCGCGAAGTCGTTGCCGCTGCCGGCGGGCACGACGAGCAGGCGCTTCGACGTGCCGCCGACGATGTTGACGCCCAGGTGCACCATCCCGTCCCCGCCGACGACCACGAGCGCATCCGCCTGGATCATCGCGAAGCGCGTCTGCTCGAGCAGGCCGGCGTAGTCGGCGGCGACGATGTGCTGCACGACGTGCCCGAGGTCGGCGATGCGCGCGGCGACGAGCGCCCCGATCGCCTGGGAGCGCCCGAAGCGCGCGGTGGGGTTCGAGGCGACCACGACGTGCACGGAGCGAGCCTACGGCTCGGCAGGACTCGCCCCGACCGACCGGCCTCGCCTATCGTGGAGCGCATGCGAGTGACGAAGCGAGAGCACGCGTGCCTGATCCTCGACGACGAGGGGCAGCAGCTCGTCATCGACCCGGGCAACCAGACCGGCCCCGTCTCGGCGCCGGGCCTCGTCGCGATCGTCATCACGCACGAGCACGCCGACCACTGGGACGCCGAGCACCTCGCGACGCTGCGCGCGGCGAACCCCACCGTGCCGATCTACGGGCCCGCCGGCGTCGCCGCTGCCGCCGAGGACTTCGACATCACCGTCGTCGCGGCCGGCGAGCGGGTGACCGCCGGCCCCTTCCGCCTGCGCTTCTTCGGCGGCGAGCACGCCGAGATCCACCGCTCGATCCCGCGCGTCGACAACCTCGGCGTGCTCGTCAACGAGCGCATCTACTACCCGGGCGACTCGTACGCGACGCCCGACGTGCCCGTCGAGCTGCTCGCGGTGCCCGCGGGCGCGCCCTGGCTCAAGATCGGCGAGGTCATGGACTTCGTGACCGTCGTCGCGCCGAAGATGACCTTCGCGGTGCACGACGCGCCGCTGTCGCCGATGGGCCTGAACCTCGCGCACGCGCGCATCCAGGCGTCGGTCGAGGCGGTCGGCGGCGAGCACCACCGCCTCTCCCCCGGCGACGCGATCGAGTTCTGATCGATCCCGTCACGCTGCTGCTCTACGCAGCGGCACTCTTCGTCGCGACCGTCGCGCAGCGCGTCATCGGGCTCGGCTTCGGCCTCGTCATGGGGCCGGTGTCGGCGATCGTCGCGGGGCCGATCGCCGCGGTGCCGCTCAACTGCATCTTCGCGGTCGTCGCGTGCGGGCTCATGCTGCCGGGGGTGTGGCGCGACGTCGACTGGCGCCGCATGCTGTGGCTGCTCGTGCCCGCGGTCCCCGCGAGCATCGCGGGGCTGCTGCTCGCGCCTGCGGTGCCGGCGGATGCGCTGCGCATCGCGGTCGGGGTCGTCACGATCGCGGGCGTGCTGGTCTCGGTCGCCTTCACCCGCACCGCGCACACGCTCGACGGCCCGGCCACGCGCGTCGCCTCGGGGCTCGCGATCGGCGGCTTCAACGCGGCGGTCGGCGTCGGCGCGCCGCTCGTGGGCGTCTACGCGCTCGTGAGCCGCTGGGATCCGCGCGTGCTCGCCGCGACGATGCAGCCGTTCTGGGTCGTGCTGAACCTCGTGACGCTCGCCGAGCGGCAGCTGCTCGTGCCCGACGGCTTCCCCGACTGGCCCTGGTGGGCGTGGGGCGGCGCGTCGCTCGCAGCGGCGTTCGGCACGGTGCTCGCGCACCGCATCGCGCACCGCGTGCCCGCGCGTGCGGCCCGCGCCGCGATCGTCGTGCTCTCGGTCGCGGGCGGCGTCGCCGTCATCGGCACGGGCGTCGCGGGGCTGCTCGCGCCGGCGTGAGGGGGCATGAGCCGCGCATCCGATAGCTGAACGCGGCGTTCACTATGCTGGCGCTGACGCGTCCGAGCGGATGCGGGGAGAGCGAGCGACGATGCCGACGACCCAGGGCGCCGAGGCGCGCGAACCGGTCCCGCGCCCGGAGGCTGCCGGCTCGCAGACGCTCTCGCGCGGCCTCACCGCGCTCGCGCTGCTCGCCGACCACGGCAGCCAGACGATCCAGTCGCTCGCCGACCTGCTCGGCGTGCACCGCTCGGTCGCCTACCGCCTCGTGCGCACGCTCGAGGAGCACCGGCTCGTCGTGCGCGACGGCGGCGGCCGGCTCTCGCTCGGGCCGCAGCTCGTCATCCTCGCGCGCGACGTCGAGCACGACCTGCAGTCCGCCGCGATGCCGCACCTGCAGCGGCTCGCCGACGACGTGGGCGCCACGGCGTTCCTCGCGGTGCGCGACGGCGACGACGCCGTCACCCTCGTGACGGCCGTGCCCCGCGGCGTCAACGCATCCGTCGCCCAGCACCCCGGGCACCGCCACCCCATCGCGCTCGGCGCCGCCGGCATCGCGCTGCAGGCGCTGCTGAGCGAGGCGGCGTGGCGCGAGCTCGGCCACGACGGCCCGATGCACCCCGAGGTCGCGCGGCTGCGCGAGCGGGGCTTCGCGGTGAGCGCGAACGAGGTGATCCAGGGCCTCACCTCGGTCGCGGCGCCGATCAGCGCGCGCGGCACGACGGATGCGTCGGTCGCCGTGGTCACGGTCGGCGAGCCCGACACCGAGGCGCTCGGCGCCGCGGTGCAGCGGAGCGCCCGGGCCATCGAGGCCGACCTGCGCTGACCCGTGGACCTGCTCTCGTTCGTCGTCGCGCTCGTCGCGGTGCTCATCGGCGCCGCGGGCCAGCGGATGATCGGCATGGGCTGGGGGCTCGTCGTGACGCCCGCGGTCGCGCTCGTCGCGGGCCCCCTCGCCGCGGTGCTCGTGGTCAACCTCTACGGCGCGATCGCGTGCCTCGTCATCCTGCCGCGCGTGTGGCACGACATCGACTGGCGGCGGCTGCTGTGGCTGCTCGTGCCGGCGGTCGCGCTCATGATCCCTGGGCTGCTGCTCGCGAAGGCGCTCGACACCGACCTGCTGCGCGTGGTCGTGGGCGTCATCGCCGTCGCGGGAGTGCTCGTGACGATGCTCATCACCCGCAGCGCGCGGCGCGTCGACGGCCCGGGCGTGCGGATCGCGGCTGGGTCGGCGATCGGGGTGCTCAACGCGAGCGTCGGCATGGGCGCGCCGATCGTCGGCCTCTACTCGCTCGTCTCGCACTGGCACGACCGCACGTTCGTCGCCACGATGCAGCCGTTCTGGGCGCTCGTGAGCGGCATCATCGTCGCCGTGCGGCCGTTCGTCGCGCCGGAGGGCGCCCCCGACTGGCCGCTGTGGGCGTGGCTCGTCGTCGCCGTGCCCGTCGTCGCCGGCGTGCTGCTCGGCGACCGGCTCGCGCACCTCGTGAACCGCGAGGTCGTGCGGTGGGCGATCATCGGGCTCTCGATCGCGGGCGGGATCGCGCTCATCGTGACGGGCGGGATCGCGCTCGTCAGCTGATCGGTGCGGGCTCCGACCCGGGCTCGGGTGCGTCGTCGACGCCGTCCCCGACGGCACCGGCCGCCGCCGCGGCCACCGGCTCGGCGATGTGCGCCACCGCATCCCCCGCGTGCACGATCGGCGCGCGCGTGAGCCCGATGACGATGCCGTCGCGGTCGGCGCGCACGATGCGGCCGCCGGTGCCGAGCGCGTCGGCGACCCGGCCGAGGCGCGCGCCGGCGACGACGCGGTCGCCGAGCTGCACCTCGAGGTGCAGGATGCCCGAGCCGCGCGAGCGCACCCAGCCGCTCGTGCGGCACTCGACGGGCGGCGGGTCGTCGTGCGGCCGCTCGTCGAGCATGTCGAGCGCGGCGAGCACGCGGAGGGCTCCGGTGACGCCCGCGTCGATCGGCTCCTCCTCGAGGCGCAGCGCCTCGCCCGCCTCGTACAGCAGCGCGATGGCGCCCGCCTCGTTCGCCGCCTGCCGGAGCGACCCGTCGCGCAGCCGTGCGTGCAGCATGACCGGCGCGCCGAACGCGGCCGCGAGCCTGCGGGTCTCGGGGTGATCGAGGTCGGCGCGGATCTGGGGCAGGTTGTCGCGGCGGTCGGAGCCGGTGTGGAGGTCGATCCCGACGTCGCAGCGCGCGACGACCTCGGTCATGAGCAGGTGGGCGATGCGGCTCGCGAGCGAGCCGCGCGCCGAGCCCGGGAACGAGCGGTTGAGGTCGCGGCGGTCGGGCAGGTAGCGATCGCCCGTCATGAAGCCGAGCACGTTGACGACCGGCACCGCGAGCAGCGTGCCGCGCAGGGCCTTCGGCGACACCGCGGCGAGCACCTGCCGGATGACCTCGACGCCGACGACCTCGTCGCCGTGCACCGCGGCGTCGAGCCAGACGACGGGCCCCGGCTCGCGGCCGTGCACGACGCGCACCGGCAGCGAGACGTCGCCGCCCGTCACGAGCCGCGCGATCGGCAGCTCGACGCTCTTCGACTGGCCGGCGCGCACCCGCACCCCGCCGATCGCGAAGGACTCCCGCATCAGCGCTCGTGACCTGCGTGGCGCCCCCGGTTGCGCAGGCGCACCGAGCGCTCGGGCCGGCCGCCCCGGTAGGAGCGGGCCGAGTCGACCACGAAGCCCTGGCGCAGCGCCTCACGGCCCACGAGCATCCGGAACCCCATCTCGTCGCGCCGCGCGAGGGTCACCTCGGTCGTGATCGGGCGCCCGAGCAGGGCGATGGCGGTGCGGATGACGATGCGCTCCTGCTCGTGGCCGGTCGACGAGCGGATGAGGCGCCGGTCGTGCACGGGCCACTCGACGGGCACGGCGTCGTCGTCGGAGCGCTGCCACGGGTGCACCGAGAAGCGCACCCAATCGGCGCCGTCGCGCGCGAACTCCTCGATCGCGAACGCGTGGAGCGCGCTCGACCGCGCGCCGGTGTCGAGCTTGGCCTTCACGTGCGCGATGCCGAGGTCGGGCAGACCGACCCACTCGCGCCAGCCCGCCACCTCCGGCCTGCCAGGATGGTCTCCGCCCATGCGGCCATCCAACCAGGAAAGGCAGGTGCAGCCCGATGAGGCTCGCCATCCTCTCGCGTGCTCCGCGCGCGTACAGCACGCGCCGCCTGCGCGCCGCGGCCGTCGAGCGCGGCCACGACGTCAAGGTGCTCAACACCCTGCGGTTCGCGATCGACCTCTCGGGCGATGCCCCGGATCTGCAGTTCCGCGGGCGGCAGCTGCGCGACTACGACGCGATCCTGCCGCGCATCGGCAACTCGATCACGTACTTCGGCACGGCCGTCGTGCGGCAGTTCGAGCAGATGGACGTCTACACGCCCAACACCGCGAACGGCATCGCGAACTCGCGCGACAAGCTGCGGGCGACGCAGATCCTCGCCCGGCACGACATCGGCATGCCCGCGACGACGTTCGTGCGCGACCGCGCCGACGTGATCCCCGCGATCGAGCGGGTCGGCGGCGCCCCCGTCGTGCTCAAGCTCCTCGAGGGCACGCAGGGCATCGGCGTCATCCTCGCGCCCACGATCAAGGTGGCCGAGGCGATCATCGAGACGCTGCAGTCGACCAGGCAGCAGGTGCTCATCCAGCGCTTCGTCGCCGAGAGCAAGGGCCGCGACATCCGCGCGCTCGTCGTCGGCGACCGCGTCGTCGCCGCGATGCGCCGCGTCGCGAGCGGCGACGAGTTCCGCTCGAACGTGCACCGCGGCGGCAGCGTCGAGCCGGTCACGCTCGACCCCGAGTTCGAGCGCGTCGCGGTGCGCTCCGCGCAGATCATGGGTCTCAAGGTCGCGGGCGTCGACATGCTCGAGGGCAACGACGGCCCGCTCGTGATGGAGGTCAACTCCTCCCCCGGCCTCGAGGGCATCGAGACGGCGACGCGCCTCGACGTCGCGGGCGCGATCATCGACCACATCGCGGGCCAGGTCGCGTTCCCCGAGATCGACGTGCGCGAGCGGCTGAGCGTCTCGACCGGCTTCGGCGTCGCCGAGCTCGTCGTGCACGGCGACGCCGACCTCGTCGGCCGCACGCTGCGCCAGTCGGGCCTGCGCGAGCGCGACATCACCGTGCTCACGCTGCACCGCGGCACCGCCGTCATCCCGAACCCGAAGGGCAGCGAGGTGCTCGAGGCCGAGGATCGCCTGCTGTGCTTCGGGCGCCTCGAGGAGATGCGCTCGATGATCCCCGACCGCCCGAAGCGCCGGGCCCGCGTCAAGCGCCTCACGAAGCGCGCGATCGAGGAGGCGGAGCAGGCCTGAGACCGCCCGGCCCGGCTTCGCGGGCTAGCCGGGCGGCGCGTCAGGGGGTCGGGATGGGCGCCGCCGCGTCGGCGAGGACGGCTGCCGCCCAGTCCGCGGCGGCCTCCGTCGCCGGCACCGGGCCGCCGGCGTCGTGCCGGCCGTACTCGCCCAGCCGCTCGGCGCCCGCGGCCGCGAGCGCCTCGTCGATGAGCTCCGAGCCGCGCGAGTACGTCTTCGTGTAGCTTCGGTCGCCCATGCCGAACACGGCGTACCGCAGCCCCGCGAGGTCGGGCCGCTCCGCGAGCAGCGCCTCGTGGAACGGCCTCGCCGACGTCGGCACCTCGCCGTCGCCGTAGGTCGCGCACACGATGAGGTGCAGGCGGGATGCGTCGAGGTCGCCCGGGGCCGCATCGGCGAGGTCGCGCACCACGACGTCGGCGCGATCGCCGAGGCTACGCGCGAGCTCCTCGGCGACGAGCTCGGCGCCGCCCGACTCGGTCCCGAAGAGGATCGTGACGGGCACTCCGCCGTCAGTCGCGGCGCTCTCGGCAGGCACCTCGGGCAGCGCGATGCCGTCGTCGGCGGCCGCGGCGAGCAGCTCGGCGACGGTGCGCAGCTTGGCGCGGGAGCGGCCGGGCGCGGCGCCGAGCTGCTCGCGCAGCTCGATGCGGCGCCAGCCGTCGAAGTCGGTCTCGCCCGCGCGCTCCGGCAGGCCCGGCGCGCCGATGCGGACGGCGCCGGTCTCGACGTCCTCGGCGATCGCGCGCGCGAGCTCGCGAGCGTCGGTGCGCTGGTCGGGGATCGTGCCGCGCGGGCCGCGCCGCAGCCAGCCTGCCGTGTAGAGGCCGGGCTCGACGCGACCGTCGGGGTGCGCGCCGGGTGTGCTCGGGCTGTCGGCGTCGGGGGCGAAGCCGACGGCCGTGACGACCGCGTCGACGTCGAGGACCGCATCCCCGGCCGTGCCCCTCAGCACGACGCGCGCGACGGCGCGGGCGCCCGTGCCCGGCCCGTCGCCGCCTGTACCGTCACCGCCCGGGCCGTCGCCGCCCGCGCCGTCGCCCTCGAGCCGCACGGGCGCGTGGCCGAACCACCAGTGCACCTCGACGCGCGCGCCCGGCGCCTCCCGCTCGGTCAGGAGGCGCACGGCGTCGGCGCGGGCGTCCTTGCCCGGCTCGACGCCGTCGAGCTCGGCGCCGTGCACGCGGTGCGCGACGCCCGGCAGCCCGGCGAGCTCGCGCACCATGACGGGGTCGAACTTCGCCTGCGACGGGCCGCTGCGCCCGACGAGGTGGATCGTGCGCACGCGCGAGGCGAGGCGCGCGTGGGCGTCGTCGTCGACATCGCTGCCCTCGAGCCCCTCGGCGTCCCGCGCGAGGAGTCGCGCGACATCCATCGCGACGTTGCCGTGGCCGATGATCGCGACCCGCTCGCCGAGCGACGGCGCCTCCCCCTCGTCGGGATGCGCGTTGAGCAGGCGCGTGATGCGGCCGGCGCCGTGCACGCCCTCGAGGTCGTCGCCCGGCACGCCGAGCGAGCGGTCGGCGTGCATGCCCGTCGCGAGCACGACGACGTCGTAGGCGGCGCGGAGCTCGTCGAGCGCGACGTCGTCGCCGATGCGCAGGCTGCCGCGGAAGCGCACAGCCTCGTGCAGGAAGAGGCGGTCGAACTGCCGCGCGACCGACTTCGTGCCGTGGTGGTCGGCCGCGACGCCGGAGCGCACGAGGCCGTAGGGCACCGGCAGCGCGTCGAGCACGTCGATGTGGGCGCCGGGCAGGCGGCGGCGCAGCGCCTGCGCCGTGAAGCAGCCGGCGGGGCCGGAGCCGGCAATGCCGATCCGCGGGGCGAGCGCGGCCTCGGGGCCGCCGCCGGCGGCGAGGGCCGCGCCGGCCGCGCCCGGAGCCGCGCTGCCGGCCGCCGGGGCGGCCGCAGCCGCCGCGCCCGCGCGCACCGACTGCCACCGCACGGGCATCCGCAGCATGCCGCGGAAGACCCATCCGCCCACCTCGGTCTCGCGGTCGGGGTCGAGCTCGAGCCCCTGCAGCCGGTCGAAGAGCATCGGCAGCGCGACCTCGGCGACCTCCGAGCGGGCGACCCACGCGCCGAGGCACACGTGCACGCCCTTGCTGAACGCGAGGTGCGGCTTGACGGCGCGGCGCACGTCGAAGCGGTGCGCGTCCTCCCAGACCCGCTCGTCGCGGTTCGCCGAGAGGATGCAGATGCCGAGCTTGGCTCCGGCCGGCAGCCGCACGCCGGTCAGCTCGACCTCGCGCGTCGTCTGCCGCGAGTAGAGCCCGATCGGCGCGACCCAGCGGAGCGTCTCGTCGAAGGCGGCGTGCCACAGGCTCGGGTCGGCCTCGACCGCGCGCCGCTGCTCGGGGTGCGTCAGCAGCCCCCACGCTGCGACGCCGAGCGCGTCGCGCGGCTCGTTGAGGCCGCCGCCGATCGTCATCTTCACGTTGGCGCGGATGCGCTCGATCGGCATCTCGTAGTCGGGGATGCGCAACAGCTGCGACAGCAGCGACTCGTTCGGGTTCGCGGCGTGCCACGGCAGCATCTCGGCGAGCGCCTCGTCGACCTCGTCGAACGACCGCTTGCCCTTCGCCCACACCTCGGGGTCGTCGGCGTAGTTCCCGGTCGCGTCGATCATCGTCTGCGACCAGCGCTGCATCTGCTGCTGCGTGACGTTGTGCAGGCCGAGGATCTCGCGCAGGCTCTCGGCGGCGTAGGGCGCCGCGAAGTCCCAGATGAGGTCGGCCTCCGGGCCGCGCTCGATGAGCTCGGCGAGGTACCGCTCGGCGTTCCGCTCGAACATGCCGCGCCAGACGCGCTTGACGACGCCGGGGCGGAGCGCCGGCTGCCACGCCTTGCGCTCGAGGTAGTGCTCGGGGTCGTCGCGCCGGAGCATCGAGTGCCCCATCGCGCGGATCTGGAGCGACCCCTGCTCGTTGGCCGAGAACGTCTGCTGGTCGAGCTCGGTCTCGTGCACGGCCGCGTACGAGGTGATGAGGTAGCGCCCCACCTGCGGCACCCAGTGCACGCCGCCCTCGGCGCGCAGGCGCTCGTAGATCGGGAAGGGATCACGGTAGAGGTCGGGGATGGTGACCCAGTCGGCGACGGGTGCTTCGTTGCGCTGCATGGCACTTCCTCGTGGTCGGCAGTCCCCTGATCGTCCCGCATCCGCTTACGCTGGATAAGCGGATTGCTCGCGAGAAGTTCGTCGACAGAACCGGAGAAGCGGATGGATGCGCTCGACGCGCCGGGATTCACCCTCCGGCAGCTCTCGTTCCTCGTGTGCGCCGCCGACGAGGGCACGGTCGCCGGCGCCGCCGCGCGCCTGCACGTCTCGTCGTCCGCGGTCTCCGACGCGCTGAGCGAGCTCGAGCGCGCGCTCGACGCGCAGCTCACCGTGCGCCGGCGCGCACGCGGCCTCACGCTCACGACCACCGGCGCCGAGGTCGTCGCCCGCGCCCGCGCTCTGCTCGCGGATGCGCGCGAGCTCGAGGCCTCGCTGCGGGGCGAGCCGGGCGAGCTCGTCGGCCCGATCACGATCGGCTGCTACCCCACGCTCGCGCCGACCGTGCTGCCGCCGCTGCTGCAGCGCTTCGGCCGCGCGCACCCGCGCGTCGAGCTCGACATCCTTGAGGCGACGCACGACCGCCTCGAGGGCCGGCTCGAGTCGGGCCAGGTCGACGTCGCGTTCGTCTACGACACGCTCGTGCCGGGCCAGCCGCGGCGCGCGCGGCTCTTCTCCCTCCCCGCGCACGTCGTCGTCGCGGCCGACGACCCGCTCGCGGACGACGGATCCGTGCGGCTCGAGGAGCTCGCCGAGCGCGACCTGATCCTGCTCGACGCGCCGCCCTCGAGCGAGCACACGCTCTCGCTCTTCGCCGCGCGCGGGCTCACGCCCCGCATCCGCCACCGTGTGCAGAGCTACGAGGCCGTGCGCACGCTCGTCGGCCGCGGGCTCGGCTACGGGATCCTCGTGCAGCGTCCCGCGAACGACGCGAGCTACGAGGGCTACCGTGTGGTCATGCTCGAGATCGCGCCAGCGGTGCCGCCCGTCGGCGTCGACGTCATCTGGCCCGCCACGCGCGAGCCCGCCGAGCGCACGCGGGCCCTCATCGACTTCGCCCGCTCGCTCCCCTGGCCCGAGGCCGCTCGATGAGCGCGCTCGCGTGGGGCATCAAGGCGTCGCTGCTCGGCTACGTCCGCGGCATGGCCGACGGGTCGGTGACCCTCGCCGGGGGCGCCGAGGAGCTCGACGGCGGCTTCCGGTTCCCGGCGGCGGATGCGGCGGGGCAGACGGGTGCGGATGCGCCGCTCGCGTTCCGCGGCTCGGTGACGCTCACGGGCCACGGCGGCATGCTGCGCGTGACGATCGCCGATCCGGCGCTCGTCGACACCGGCGACGGCTGGGTGCTCGAGATCGCGGACCCGGACGACCCCGGCATCCGCCTGCCCTTCGCGACGCTCGCCGGCTTCGACGGCGAGCGGGCGACGGGCGCCGCGCTCACCGAGGACGGCGCCGACCTGTTCTTCGGCCCGTACGAGCGCGGCACGGCGATCGACGACCCCCGGGTGGTCGCGTAGCCCAGGCATGAGGACGGCCCCCGCCGCAGCGGGGGCCGTCCTGTGCGAGCGCGCTCGAGCGATCAGCGGCGGGCGTTCGCCTCGGCGTCGACCGTCGAGAGCTCCTCGTACGCGTCGCCGCGACGCCAGCCGTCCCACTTGCCCGACTTCTCGAACTCGATCGAGAGCGGCACGCCGGTGCGGTCCTTCATCAGCAGCGTGCCGATGACGGAGATCACGACCGTCGCGAGCAGGTAGCCGACGATCGCCCACGTCGTGCCGGTCGCCTGCAGCAGCGCCTGCGCGATGGTCGGCGCGAAGGCGCCACCGATGACCGCGCCGATCGCGTAGGCGATCGAGACGCCCGAGTAGCGCACCGACGCCGGGAAGGACTCGGCGTACCAGGCGGCCTGCGCGCCGTAGGTGAGGCCGAGGCCCGCACCCAGGATGATCGTCGCCCACGCGACGCCCGCGACACCGGTCTCGACGAGCACGAACAGCGGCACGATGCCGATCGCGAGCGCGAGCCACCCGATGAGGTAGAGCGGCTTGCGGCCGATGCGGTCGGAGAGCCAGCCGGCGACGAAGGTGAACACGAGCCACGAGAGCGAGCCCGCGAAGGCGGCGAGCTGCACGCCGACGGGGTCGAAGCCCAGCCCGGGAGGCGTGCCGTCGACGGGCCGCGAGGCGAGGCCCTGGATGTAGCCGCCGGTCGTCATGTAGCCGGTGGCGTTGTTGGCCATGAAGACCATCGCGGCGAAGAGCACCACGAGGCCGTACTTCTTGAACACGAGCGCGATCGGCGCCGACGACTCCTGCGCGGTCTCCTTGATCTCCTGGAACACCGGCGACTCGTCGACCGAGCGGCGCACGATGAAGCCGACCAGCACGAGGATGATCGAGATGAAGAAGGGGATGCGCCAGCCGACCTCGAGGAACGCGTCGCCGGGGAAGATGGCGCGGATCGCCGCGAGGATGCCGGTCGCGAGCAGCATGCCGATCGGCACGCCGGCCTGCACGAACGAGCCGTAGAGGCCGCGGCGGTTGGCCGGGGCGTGCTCGATCGCCATGAGCACCGCGCCGCCCCACTCGCCGCCGGCGGAGAGGCCCTGCAGGATGCGCAGCAGGATCAGCAGCACCGGCGCCATGACGCCGATGGTGTCGAACGTGGGCAGCGCGCCGACGAGCGTCGTGGCGCCGCCCATGAGGAGCAGCGTGATGACGAGCATCGGTCGCCGGCCGAGCTTGTCGCCGTAGTGGCCGGCGAGGAACGCCCCGAGGGGTCGGAACAGGAACGAGATGCCGATCGTGAGCAGCGAGAAGATCTGGCCGAGCCCGGGGCCGGCCGGCTCGAAGAACAGCGCGGCGAACACGAGGTTCGCCATGAACGCGTAGATGAAGAAGTCGTACCACTCGATCGTGGTGCCGACGACGACGGCTGCGAGCACCTTGTTGCGCTCGCGCGCCGTGGTGCTTGGCGTGCTGTGGGACACGCTGACTCCTTTGTCAGAAGGGGGACCCGAGGGATGGATCCTGGTTCGCCGTGCAACATATACGATTTCGTGCACGACGGTCAAGACGGTCGTTCGGGAGCCCGGTCGACGGGCCCGGTCGACGTCCTTGCAGACCAGATTCGGAATCGTATACGATGCCCGCATGGATGCATCGACGCAGCCCTCGACGGCCGCCAGCACGACCGACACCGCCCCCGCCGCCGCGACGGCGGCCTGGCAGCTGCTCGGCGCGCGACCGCCGAAGGTCTTCGCGATGCACATCGGCTACGCCGCGCGCGCCGCGCAGAAGGGCCGCACGCCCGAGGCGCCCGGCTACTTTCTCAAGCCCGCGACCTCCCTCACGACCGGCGGCGAGGTCGTCGCGCCCGCAGGCACCGAGATCTTCGGGTTCGAGGGCGAGATCGCGATCGTCATCGGCCGGGGCGGTCGCGCGATCGACGAGGCGGATGCGTGGGGCCACGTCGCGCACGTCACGGCCTCGAACGACCTCGGGGTCTTCGACCTCCGCTGGGCCGACAAGGGCTCCAACATCCGCTCGAAGGGCGGCGACGGCTTCACCGCGATCGGCCCCGCGCTGCTGCCCGCCGAGCGCCTCGACCCGGCGTCGATCGAGGTGCGCACCTGGCTCGACGGCGAGCTCGTGCAGGAGGACTCGAGCTCGACCCTCCTCTTCTCGCTCGCGCAGATCGTGAGCGACCTGTCGCAGCTCGTCACGCTCGAGCCCGGCGACGTCATCCTCACCGGCACGCCCGCGAACGCGTCGACCTTCGGTCCCGGCCAGAGGGTCGAGGTCGAGGTGAGCGCGACGGACCTCGACGGCGAGCGCCTCTCCACCGGCCGCCTCGCCTCCACCGTGCGCGTCGGCGACCAGCAGCTGCCGCCCTACTCCGCCCAGCCGAAGCCGACGCCCGAGCAGTGGGCCGACGCATCCGGCCGCCCGATCGACGAGTTCCGCGCCGAGTCCGCGCCGGTGCTCGACGACGAGCTGCGCGCGCAGCTCTCGACGATCGCGCTCGCGACCCTCTCGTCGGGCCTGCGCAAGCGCGGCCTCAACAACGTCTCGATCGACGGCCTGCGCTCCACGCAGCCCGGCAAGCGCATCGTCGGCACCGCCCGCACCCTGCGCTACGTGCCCAACCGCGAAGACCTCTTCACGAGCCACGGCGGCGGCTACAACGCCCAGAAGCGGCTCTTCGACGACCTGCACGAGGGCGACGTCGTCGTCATCGAGGCGCGCGGCGACAACCGCTCGGGCACGCTCGGCGACATCCTGGCGCTGCGCGCCCGTCACCTCGGCGCGGCCGGCATCGTCACCGACGGCGGCGTGCGCGACCTCGACGTCGTCACCGAGATCGGGGTGCCGACCTATCACGCGGGCGGCCACCCGGCGGTGCTCGGGCGGCTGCACGTGCCGTGGAGCTACGACGAGACCGTCGCGTGCGGCGGCGCCACCGTGCAGCCCGGCGACATCATCGTCGCCGACGGCGACGGCGTGCTCGTGATCCCGCCGGCGCTCGTGCGCGAGCTCGTCGAGGAGTCGATCGAGCAGGAGCGCGCCGAGGAGTTCATCGCCGCACAGGTCGACGCCGGCGAGCGCATCGACGGGCTCTTCCCCATGAACGCCGAGTGGCGCGCGAAGTACGCCGCGTCGCAGGAGCAGGCGGGCGCCTGATGCCCGCCCGCAGACGCGCGGCCGCGGTCGTCGAGACCGGCGGCGCCGTCGCGCCGTCGAAGTCGCAGCGCGCCTACGACCTGCTGCACGACCGCATCGTCGACGGCACCTACTCCCCCGGCTTCCGGCTCGTGCTCGACGCGATCGGCCGCGAGCTCGACATGAGCGTCGTGCCGGTGCGCGAGGCCATCCGCCGCCTCGAGGCCGAGGGGCTCGTGACCTTCGAGCGCAACGTCGGCGCGAAGGTCGCCGAGATCGACGAGCTGCAGTACCACGACACGATGGAGGCCCTCTCGTTCGCCGAGGGCGCCGCCATCTCGCTCGCGGCAGGCCTGTACTCGAAGTCCGACCTCGACGACGCCCGCGCGATCAACGGCCGGATGCGCGACTCGCTCGCCGCGTTCGACCCCATGCAGTTCACGGCGCTCAACGAGGCGTTCCACCGGCGCTTGAGCGACGTGTGCCCGAACGAGACCGTGCGCGAGATCGTCGACACCTGCTGGAAGCGCATCGGGCGGCTGCGGCAGTCGACGTTCTCCTTCGTGCCCGGCCGGGCCACCGCATCCGTCGACGAGCACGACGCGATCCTCGGCCTCATCGAGGAGGGGGCCGACCCTCGGCGCATCGAGCTCGCCGTGCGCGCGCACCGGCTCGCGACGCCCGACGCGTTCCTGCACCGCACGCATCCCCAGCACTGACCAGACCCGGCCCGGCCACCCAGGCCGACACCCAAGACCCGACAGCCACCCAGACCCGACAGAAGGAGCCACCATGGCCGAGCAGCCCGCAGGCATCCCCGAGCTCATCCCCCACTACATCGACGGCGAGCGCGTGCCGTCGGTCGACGGCGACACCTTCGGCGTGCTGAACCCGGTCACGAACGAGGACTACACCGTCGCGGCGTCGGGCAAGCAGGCCGACATCGACCTCGCCGTTGCCGCCGCGACGCGCGCGTTCGAGGAGGGCCCGTGGCCGCGGATGAAGAACCGCGAGCGCGCGCGCATCCTCAGCCGCATCGCCGACATCGTCGAGTCGCGCGACCAAGAGCTCGCGCAGTTCGAGTCGTGGGACTCGGGCCTGCCGATCACGCAGGCGCGCGGCCAGGCGCAGCGCGCGGCCGAGAACTTCCGCTTCTTCGCCGACCTCATCGTCGCCGGCCGCGACGACACGTACAAGGTGCCCGGCAGCCAGGTGAACTACGTCAACCGCAAGCCGAAGGGCGTCGCGGGCCTCATCACCCCCTGGAACACGCCCTTCATGCTCGAGTCGTGGAAGCTGGGCCCCGCGCTCGCCTCCGGCTGCACCGTCGTGCTCAAGCCCGCCGAGTTCACGCCGCTCTCGGCCTCGCTCTGGGCCGGCATCTTCGAGGAGGCCGAACTGCCCAAGGGCGTGTTCAACCTCGTCAACGGCTTCGGCGAGACCGCGGGCGACGCGCTCGTGAAGCACCCCGACGTGCCGCTCATCTCGTTCACGGGCGAGTCGTCGACGGGCAAGCTCATCTTCGGCAACGCCGCCCCGCACCTCAAGGCGCTCTCGATGGAGCTCGGCGGCAAGAGCCCCGCGGTCGTCTTCGCCGACGCCGACCTCGACGCCGCGATCGACTCGACGCTCTTCGGCGTCTTCTCGCTCAACGGCGAGCGCTGCACCGCCGGCAGCCGCATCCTCGTCGAGCGCTCGATCTACGACGAGTTCGTCGAGCGCTACGCCGAGCGCGCGAAGAACATCGTCGTGGGCGACCCGCACGACCCGAAGACCGAGGTCGGCGCGCTCGTGCACCCCGAGCACTTCGAGAAGGTCATGTCCTACGTCGAGATCGGCAAGCAGGAGGGCCGCCTGCTCGCCGGCGGCGGCCGCCCCGAGGGGCTGCCGGAGGGCAACTACGTCGCGCCCACGGTCTTCGCCGACGTCGCACCGGATGCGCGGATCTTCCAGGAGGAGATCTTCGGCCCAGTCGTCGCCATCACCCCGTTCGACTCCGACGACGAGGCGCTCGAGCTCGCGAACAACACGCGCTACGGCCTCGCCGCCTACATCTGGACGCGCGACCTGCAGCGCGCCCACCTCTTCGCGCAGAGCGTCGAAGCCGGCATGGTGTGGCTCAACAGCCACAACGTGCGCGACCTGCGCAGCCCGTTCGGCGGTGTGAAGGCCTCCGGCCTCGGCCACGAGGGCGGCTACCGCTCGCTCGACTTCTACAGCGACCAGCAGGCCGTGCACATCACGCTCGGCGACGTCCACACCGCCCGGTTCGGCGCATCCGCCTGACCCTACGACCTTCGAAGGAGAAGCCATCATGAACGAGATCCCCACGTCCGAGATCCCGAAGCCCACGGTGCCCGCGCCCGACATCATCCGCTGCGCGGCCATGGACCTCGTGGTCACCGACCTGGCCGCGAGCCGCGCGTTCTACGTCGACGTGCTCGGCATGCACGTGACCGAGGAGGACGACGAGGCGATCTACCTGCGGTCGTTCGAGGAGTTCATCCACCACAACCTCGTGCTGCGGAAGGGCCCGATCGCCGCCGTCGCCGCGTTCGCCTACCGCGTGCGCACCCCCGAGGACGTCGACCGCGCCGAGGCCTACTACCAGGAGCTCGGCTGCCGCACCGAGCGCCGGAAGGACGGCTTCCAGAAGGGCTTCGGCGACAGCGTGCGCGTCGAGGACCCGCTCGGCTTCCCCTACGAGTTCTTCTACGCGACCGAGCACGTCGAGCGGCTGCACCAGCGCTACGACCTCTACTCGGCGGGCGAGCTCGTGCGCCTCGACCACTTCAACCAGGTCACACCCGACGTGCCGCGCGGCCGCAAGTACCTCGAGGACCTCGGCTTCCGCGTCACCGAGGACATCCAGGACGACCAGGGCGTCACCTACGCGGCGTGGATGCACCGCAAGGGCACCGTGCACGACACGGCGCTCACCGGCGGCAACGGCCCGCGCATGCACCACATCGCCTTCTCGACGCACGAGAAGCACAACATCATCCAGATCTGCGACAAGCTCGGCGCGCTGCGGATGTCGGACCACATCGAGCGCGGACCGGGCCGTCACGGCGTCTCCAACGCGTTCTACCTCTACATCACCGACCCCGACGGCCACCGCGTCGAGATCTACACCCAGGACTACTGGACCGGCGACCCCGACAACCCCGTCATCACGTGGGACGTGCACGACAACCAGCGCCGCGACTGGTGGGGCAACCCCGTCGTGCCGTCCTGGTACACCGAGGCGTCGCTCGTGCTCGACCTCGACGGCAACCCGAAGGAGGTCGTCGAGCGCACCGACTCGAGCGAGATGGAGGTGACGATCGGCGCCGACGGCTTCTCGTACACCCGCGCGGGCGACGAGGACGGCACGTACCGCGGCGAGGCGGCGAAGGGGTTCAAGATCGGCCACCAGCTGTGACGGAGCCCACCGGCACGCGCCCCGCTCCGGCCGCCCGGCCGGGGCGGGGCCTCGACGACGCGACCGTGACGCGCATCGCCGACGAGCTCGCCGAGGCGACCCGCTCGCGCGGCACGATCGAGCGCATCTCGACCCGCTTCCCGGCGGCGACGATCGAGGACTCGTACGCGGTGCAGCGGATCTGGCGCACGCGCCGCGAGGAGGCCGGCGCACGACTCGTGGGCCGCAAGATCGGGCTGACGAGCAAGGCGATGCAGTTCGCCACCGGCATCACCGAGCCCGACTACGGCGTGATCTTCGCCGACCAGGCGTACCGCTCGGGCGAGACGGTCGAGCACGCGCAGTGGTCGAACGTGCGCGTCGAGGTCGAGCTCGCGTTCGTGCTGAAGGCACCGCTCGAGGGCGATGGGCTGACGGTCGAGCAGGTGCTCGACGCGACCGAGACCGTCGTGCCGGCGCTCGAGATCCTCGACTCGCACATCGAGCTCGAGGGCCGCACGATCGTCGACACGATCAGCGACAACGCCGCGCTCGGCGCCGTCGTGGTCGGCGATGTCGAGATCGGGCCGCGCGACCGCGACCTGTCGTGGATCGGCGCGATGTGCCTCGTCAACGACGAGATCATCGAGACGGGCGTCTCGGGCGGCGTGCTCGGCAACCCCGCGCACGGCGTCGCGTGGCTCGCGGGCAAGCTCGCGCAGCACGGCGACCGCCTCGAGGCGGGCGAGCTCATCCTCGCCGGCTCGTTCACGCGCCCGGTGTGGGTGCGGCCGGGCGACGTCGTGCGCGCCGAGTACCAGGACATGGGCACGGTCGAGGTGACGTTCCGATGACGACCCTCCGCGAGGCGCTCGCCGCGGCCGACGCCCCGCTCGTGGGGCTGTGGAACGCATCCGGCAGCGCCGTCGCCGCCGAGATCATGGCGGGCTCGGGCGCCGACCTGCTGCTCGTCGACGGCGAGCACGGGCCCATCTCGCTGTCGGAGATGCTGCCCATCCTGCAGGCCGCGGCCGCCTACCCCGTGACGACGATCGTGCGGGTGCCGTGGAACGACCCCGTCGTGATCAAGCAGGTGCTCGACCTGGGCGCCGAGAACGTGCTCGTGCCGATGATCTCGGACGCCGAGGAGGCCCGCGCCGCCGTGCGCGCCGCCCGCTACCCCGGCGGACCCGGCGAGCGCGAGGGCGGCCGCGGCATCGGCTCGGCGCTCGCCCGCTCGTCGCGCTGGGGCCGCATCGCCGGCTACGTGCAGGGCGCCGATGCCCACGTGTCGGTGACGGTGCAGATCGAGACGGCGGATGCGGCGGCGAACGCCGCGGAGATCGCCGCCGTCGACGGCGTGGACGCGGTCTTCATCGGGCCGGCCGACCTCGCCGGATCGATGGGCTTCCCGGGCCGCCCGTCGGAGCAGGCCGTGATCGACGTCGTCGACGCGACGATCGACGCCGTGCGCTCGGCCGGCAAGCCCGTCGGCGTCAACGCCTTCGCGCCCGCGGACGCCGACCGCTGCATCGCGCGCGGCGCATCCTTCGTCTTCGTCTCGGCCGACGTGACGCTGATGGCGCGCGGCTCGGAGGAGGCCGTCGCGCGGCTGAAGGCGACGCGCGCCGACACCGACTCCTACTGAGCGCCGGCCGCCAGCGGCGGCCGGTCGCCAGCGCACCCCTCAGGTGGTCACGACACGCCGCCCGCGACCGCTGGGGTGGTCACGACACGCCGGGCGGCCGCACCGTCGCACGGCGCGTCGTGACCACCCTCGGCCGGCGCAATGGCGGATGCGTTGGGGGGACGGATGCGTCGCGAGCCCCCCCCCTCCTTGACGCGACACGGCTAACGCCGTTAGCCTCGGAGCATGATCACCGCATCTGACCGACTCGTCGTCGACGGCGTCGAGCTCGCGTACGACGTCGCCGGCCCCGCGGGCGCCCCGCTCGTCGTCTGCCTGCCGGGCATGGGCGACGTACGCAGCGCCTACCGCCACCTCGCGCCGCTGCTCGTCGAGCACGGCCTGCGGGTCGCCGCGCTCGACCTGCCGGGCCACGGCGACTCCGGGATCTCCCCCGAGCCCGTCGGGCAGCGCGGGATCGCCGATGCGGCCGTCGCGCTCGTCGAGCGGCTCGGCGGCCCGGCGATCGTCGTCGGCCACTCCTTCACCCCCGACAGCGCGCTGCTCGCCACCCAGCTCGCGCCGCAGCAGGTCGTCGGCGCCGTCGCGATCGGACCGTGGGCCACCGCGCCGCAGCAGGGCCCGCTGATGCGCGCCCTCACGAGGCTCGTCGCGGGCACGCCGCTGCTGTGGTCGCTCTTCTACCGATCGCTGCACCGCACGCCGCCGGCCGACCTCGCCGAGCACCGTCGGCGCATCGTCGACGCGCTCCGCCGCCCGCGCGGCACCGAGGCGATCGTCGCGATGGCCGACGGCTCGACGAAGGACGCGACCGGCGCCCGCCGCCGCCAGAGCGCGCCGGTCGTCGTCGTGATGGGCGAGCGCGATCCCGACTTCCGCGATCCCGCAGCCGAGGCGCAGGCCTACGCGGATGCGGCAGCAGCGGCGGGTGCCTCCGTCGCGGTGCGCATGGTGCCCGGCGCGGGCCACTACCCGCACAGCGAGCGGCCGCGCGACGTGGCCGACGCCGTGCTCGCGCTCGCGCGGCAGGTCGGCTGGCCGGTGGGCGACCGTGCCTAGGGCCGGCCTCTCGCCCGCAGCGGTCGTCGACCTCGCGCTCGCCGAGCTCGATGCGACCGGCGGCGCCCCGCTCTCGCTCGGCGCCGTCGCGGCCCGCGCCGGGGTCAAGCCGCCCTCGCTCTACAAGCACGTCGCGGGCCTGCCCGAGCTCGAGGCGCTCGTCGCCGCGCGCGTCTACGACGAGCTCGGCGATGCCGTCGAGGCGGCGATCGAGGGTCGGCAGGGGGCGGATGCCGTGGTCGCGTTCCTGCGCGCCTACCGGTCGTTCGCGGTGCGGCACCCCGCGCGCTACCGCTGGCTGCCCGTCCGGGCCGGTGAGCACCCCGCGCTCACCCGGGCGGCAGACCGCGTGCTGACGATCGCCGCTCGCGCGGTCGCGGGCGACGCGGGCGTGCAGGGCGAGCCGGTGGAGCTCGGTGAGCTCGACGATGCCGCGATCCACGAGCTGCGCGGCCTGCGCGCCGTCGCGCACGGCTTCGCGACCCTCGAGGCGGCCGGCGGCTTCGGGCTGCCGACCGACGTCGACGCGTCGTTCGAGCGCCTCGTCGCGCGCATGATCCGGCGGGCGTAGCCTCCGGCGGGCTCAGGCTGCGAGCGCCGCCGCCCCCGTGACGAGCGCGACGAGCGGCGGGACGCCCTGTACGAGCGCCGGGCGGAGCTTGCGGCGATCGCTCCCCACGAGGTACGCGGCCGCGCCGAGCATCACGGCGCACGCCGTGAGCGCGACCGCGAGGCCCGCATCCGTCGACCCCGCGAGCACGACCGCGACCCCAACGAGCGCGGCGACGCCGAGCAGCAGGTTGTAGACGCCCTGGTTGGCGGCGAGCTGCCTGGACGCGGCGGCCTGCTCCCGGCTCGTGCCGAAGATGCGCCTCGTCGCGTCGGCCTCCCAGCGCAGCGTCTCGAGCACGAAGATCCACCCGTGCACGGCGGCCGCGAGCACCGCGGCGAGGCAGGCGACGATGAGCATGGCGGGAGCCTAGACCGGCGAACCCTCGACACGATACCCCTAGGGGTATACAATCGTGGGATGGCTACCACCGAGATCACCAAGGACACCCTCGAGCAGACGATCGGCCAGGAGGGCATCGTGCTGCTCGACTTCTGGGCGGCGTGGTGCGGTCCGTGCCGCATGTTCGGCCCCATCTTCGAGCAGGCGTCCGAGCAGCACACCGACATCACCTTCGGCAAGGTCGACACCGAGGCCGAGCAGGAGCTCGCGGCCGGCTTCCAGATCACCTCGATCCCCACGCTCATGGCGTTCCGCGACGGCGTCATGGTCTTCAACCAGGCCGGCGCCCTGCCCGGCCCGCAGCTCGAGCAGCTGATCGGCGCGGTGCGCGACCTCGACATGGACGAGGTGCGCGCGAAGATCGCCGAGCAGGAGGCCGCGCGCGCCGGTTCCGGCCAGGCCTGAGGGCCGCGCCGTGGTCGACGAGCGGGAGGCGCAGCAGCGCCGCATCGTGAACCGCCTCAAGCGGGCCAGGGGCCAGCTGGATGCGGTGATCGCGGCGGTCGAGGACGGCGACCCGTGCCGCGACGTCGTGACGCAGCTCTCCGCGGTCACGCACGCGCTCAACCGCGCCGGCTTCGTCGTCGTGGCGACCGCCATGGAGGACTGCGTCGCCAACCCCGAGAGCCCGCGCGACGGCATGACGACCCAGGAGCTCGAGAAGCTCTTCCTCGCGCTCGCGTGAACCACCCGCCTGCTGCCCGTCGCCCCCTCGGCGGCGGGCGGCGCCGGGTGTAGATTCGCGACGAGCGCGGCGACGCCGCCGGCGCGGTGCCGGCGCGAGCGCCCGCGGGAGCGAGGCGGGCATGCGCGCACCGGGCGTCGACGCATCGGCACTGGCGGCCATCGGCGGCACCCCGCTCGTGCGCCTGCGCACCCTCCTGCCGCCGGGCTCGGGCGACGTGCTCGTCAAGCTCGAGGGCGGCAACCCGACGGGCAGCTACAAGGACCGCATGGCGCGCGCGATCGTCGAGGGCGCGCGGGAGCGCGGCGATCTCTCCCCCGGCCAGCGCGTCGTCGAGTACTCGGGCGGCAGCACCGGCTCGTCGCTCGCGTTCGTGTGCGCCGTGCTCGGCCATCCGCTCTCGATCGTCTCCTCCGACGCCTTCGCGCAGGAGAAGCTCGACACGATGCGCGCGCTCGGCGCCGACCTCACGGTCGTCGCGAGCGACGGCGGTGCGATCACGCCCGACCTGTTCCGGCGGATGCGCGAGGCCGTCGACCGGATCGTCGCGGCCCGCGGCAGCTGGTGGGTCGACCAGTTCGAGAACCGGGATGCGCTGCTCGGCTACGCCGAGATGGGGCGCGAGATCATCGCCCAGACCGACGCCGCGGGACTCCGGATCGACGCCTTCTGCGCGGGCGTCGGCACCGCCGGCATGCTCGCGGGCGTCGCGTCGGCGCTGCGCGCCCTGCCGCACCGCGTGCGGGTCGTCGCCCTCGAGCCGACCGAGTCGCCGCTCCTCACCCGCGGCACCACGGGGCCGCATCACGTCGAGGGCATCGCGACCGGGCGCATCCCGCCGCTGCTCGGCGACGCGCACGACGAGGCGCGCGCGATCGACGAGGCCGAGGCGCGGGTGCTCGCGCGCAGGCTCGCGCGCGAGGAGGGCATCTTCGCCGGCACCTCGGCGGCCCTCAACGTCGCGGCGGCGCTGCAGCTTGCGGCCGAGCTCGGCCCGGGGTCAACGACCGTGACGGTCGCGACCGACACCGGGCTCAAGTACCTCGCCGGCGGCCTCTTCCGCGACTGAGCGGGGCCGCGGCGCTCGTCAGCGCACGCGCGCGACGACCCCGGCGGTCTCGGCGCCGGGCGCCGCGAACCGGTCGGCGACCGCGCGGATGCGCTCCTGCATCGCCGCGCCGGCGAGCGCGGGCGCCATGTCGGCGCGCCGGGCGATGCTCACCGTGCGCGTGAGCGCGACGTCGGCGAGCGGCGCCGAGCGCAGCCCCGGGCGCAGCGCCGCGACCATCGCCGGCACGACGGCGACGCCGATCCCCCGCTCCGCGAACCGCAGCGCCGCATCCATCTCGACGCCCTCGACGACGACGCGCGGGGTCAGGCCCGCGCCGCCGAAGGCCGCGTCCATCGCCACCCGCAGGTCGTAGCTCTCGGGAAAGACGACCTGCGGCGCGCGGGCGAGCTCGGCGAGCGCGACGGCGCCGCCCGAGGTCGCGAAGGGGTCGGGCGCCGCCGCCGACGAGACGACGACGAGCCGCTCGGTGATGATCGGCTCGAGCTCGAGCGCCGCCCGGGCCGCCCCCGAGGCGACGGTCGTCACGATGAGGGCGAGATCGAGGGCGCCGTCCAGCAGTGCTGCGATGAGCGACCGCGAGCCGCGCTCGAGGATCTCGACCTCGATGCCGGGGTGCTGCGCGTGGAACTCGGCGACGACGTCGACGACGAGGCTCGTGCACAGCGTCGGCGTCGCGCCGAGCCGGATGCGTCCGCGGCTCAGCCCCGCGAGCTCGGCCATCTCGGTGCGCGCGGCGTCGGCGTCGGCGAGCATGCGGCGCGCGATCGGCAGCAGCCGCTCGCCCGCGCCCGTGAGCGCCGCCCCGCCGCGGATGCGGTGGAAGAGCTCCACGCCGAGCTCGCGCTCGAGCGTCGAGACCTGGCGGCTCAGCGTCGGCTGCGCGACGTGCAGCCGTTCGGCGGCACGGGTGAAGTGCGCGAGCGCCGCCACGGCGGTGAAGGCGCGCAGCTGCTCGAGGTTCATGAGCGATAGCGTACTCGCATCGTCACGACCAGGACTATGCATTGGACGGATGGCGGCGGCCTCCGTAGCGTCGACGCCATGACCACCGCATCCGCCCCCGCCCGCCCCGAGCGCCTGCTCGCGACCTCCGTGCTCGTCATCGGCACCGGTGGTGCGGGGCTCCGCGCCGCCATCGAGCTCGCCGAGCGCGGCGTGCAGGTGCTCGCCGTCGGCAAGCGCCGCAAGCACGACGCCCACACGACCCTCGCCGCGGGCGGCATCAACGCCGCGCTCGGCACGATGGACCCCGAGGACAGCTGGCAGCAGCACGCGGCCGACACGCTGCGCGAGTCGTACTTCCTCGCCGATCCCGCGATCGTCGAGACCGTCGCGAAGCACGCGGCGCGCGGCATCGACGACCTCGTGCGCTGGGGCATGCCCTTCGCCCGCGAGGCGGACGGCCGCATCAGCCAGCGCTTCTTCGGCGCCCACCGCTACCGCCGCACGGCCTACGCGGGCGACTACACCGGCCTCGAGATCCAGCGCACCCTCCTGCGGCGCGCGCGCGAGCTCGAGGTGCCCGTCATCGACACCGTCTACATCACGCGCCTGCTCGTGAGCGACGGCCGCGTCTTCGGCGCCTACGGCTTCGACGTCGTCGACGGCACCCCGACCGTCATCCATGCCGACGCAGTCATCCTCGCCGCGGGCGGCCACACGCGCATCTGGCGCAACACCTCGTCGCGCCGCGACGAGAACACCGGCGACGCCTTCCGGCTCGCGGCTCTCGCCGGCGCCCGGCTGCGCGATGCCGAGCTCGTGCAGTTCCACCCCTCGGGCATCCTCGAACCGGCGGATGCGGCGGGCACGCTCGTCTCGGAGGCCGCCCGCGGCGAGGGCGGCATCCTCCGCAACGCCCTCGGCGAGCGCTACATGGAGCGCTACGACCCCGAGCGCATGGAGCTCTCGACCCGCGACCGGGTCGCGCTCGCGAGCTACACCGAGATCGCCGAGGGGCGCGGCACGCCGAACGGCGGCGTGCTGCTCGACGTCTCGCACCTGCCGCGCGAGACGATCTTCGAGAAGCTGCCGCGGGTGTACCGCACCCTCATCGACTTGCAGATGCTCGACATCACCGAGCGACCGATCGAGATCGCCCCCACGGCGCACTACTCGATGGGCGGCGTGTGGGTGGCAGCCTCCGACCACGGCACGGGCGTCGACGGGCTCTACGCCATCGGCGAGGCGTCGAGCGGCCTGCACGGCGCCAACCGGCTGGGCGGCAACTCGCTCATCGAGCTGCTCGTCTACGGGCGCATCACCGGCGGCGAGGCCGCCGAGTACGCGATGGGGCTCACGAGCATCCGCCGCGACCCCGAGGCCGTCGCCGAGGCGCGTGCGGAGCTCGACGGCCTGCTCGCCAGCCGCGGCGCGGAGACGCCCCGGATGCTGCAGCGGGCGCTGCGGGACGTCATGACCGAGCACGCGGGCGTCGTGCGCAGCGAAGCGGGGCTGCTCGCCGGGCTCGAGCAGCTCGGCGAGCTCGAGCGCCGCGCCGAGGACGTCGGCGTGCACCCCGACATCGCCGGCTTCGACGACCTCGCCCACGCCTTCGACCTCGCGGGCTCGCTGCTCGCGGCGCGCGCGACGCTCGAGTGCGCGCTCGAGCGACGCGAGACGCGCGGCTGCCACAACCGCTCGGACTTCCCCGAGCAGGACGAGGCGCTGCGCGGCTCGTTCGTGTGGTCGCTCGACGGCGGGGTCGGCTTCGAGCCGGTCGCCGAGGCGCCCGAGTCGTGGCGCGCACTCGCGCACGCGCCGATCGACACGTCGGTCGCGGGCAAGCTCGTCGAGTAGCGAGCGGGCCTGCGCGCTGCGCGCGGCGGACGCGTCGCGGGCCCTTCGACCCGCTCGCGCGGACGCCGCCGCGCTTCGCTGGAGCAGGCCGCCGCCCGAGCGCTCCGGAGGCGGTGGATCAGTGCCGCGAGATGCTCGGCGCACTCGAGGAGGGCAGGCGGCGCTGAGACGGAAGAAGCCCCCGCGTCGCGGGGGCTTCGAAGTGCTGGGGTACCTGGACTCGAACCAAGAACAAAGGTACCAGAAACCTCCGTGTTGCCAATTACACCATACCCCAATGGCCGCGCGCCGAAGCGGAGCGAACCAAGAGTCAAGCATAGCGGCTCCCGCGGGCGAGCGCCAATCGCGCAGGGCGCCCGCGGGTCGTGCGTCAGGACGCGTCGGCGGACCGCTCGGTCGCCCGCGGGAGCGGGGCGGCGGGAGCGCGGCGCTCGGGGCCGAAGGCCAGGATGGCGGTCGTGATCACGCCCGCGGCCAGGATGCCGGCGAGCACGAGCAGCTGGAAGCGGCCGGCCTCGACGGGCGAGAGGCCCGCGAACACCGCCCCGACGAAGGCGCCCGGCAGCACCACGATGCCGGTCGTGCGGGTCTGGTCGATCGCCGGCAGGAGCGTCGTGCGCACCGCGGCCCGTGCGAGCGTCGCGATCGACTGCCGCGGGGTCGCGCCGAGCGCGAGCCAGCCCTCGACCTCGCCCCAGCGGTCGCGGATCGACCCGTGCAGCACGCGCTGCACGAGGATCGCCATCGTCATCGCGTTGCCGATCACGATGCCCCCGATCGCGAGCAGGTACTGCGCGGTGAGCTCGAGGGCACCGGTGCCGAAGACGACGAGCATCGCGGCGGCGGGGCCCGCGACGATCGCGGCGGCGAGGAGCGGCAGGGGCGCCGAGTGCGCGCGGCCCCGATGCGCGGCGGTGAGGATCGCCGCGACGAGCATGACGACGAGCCCGAGCGCCACCCACCTGACGTCCTGGATGAGCCCCGCGAGCACGACGCTCAGGAGCGCGAGCTGCACCGCCGCGCGCGCGACCGCGATCGCCGCATCCCACGGCGCCTCGACGCGCAGCATCCGCATGCCGACCACCGCGATCGCCGCGAGCAGCGCGATGGCGGCGGCGGTGCGGAGCCAGAGCTCGGGGTCCATGAGGGCAGTGTTCCATTCCGTGGCGGCGGGCGGTACGGGCGGGGTCTCGTGACGCGTCGGCCTGCGGCCGGCGCTCCTCGACCGGCGGGGGACGCCAGCCACGCTGGTCGAGTAGCGGGCGCAGCCCGCGTATCGAGACCTGGAGCCACTCGCCGCGGGTCTCGTGACGCGAGCGCCTACGGCGCCCGCTCCTCGACCGGCGAGGGGACCGTCCCGCGCGGGCGAGGTTCGTCTCGATACGGGCCTGCGGCCCTACTCGACGACCGTGGGGGCCTGCGGCCGGCGCTCCTCGACCGGCGGGGGAGGCCAGCCACGCTGGTCGAGTAGCGGGCGCAGCCCGCGTATCGAGACCTGGAGCCACTCGCCGCGGGTCTCGTGACGCGAGCGCCTGCGGCGCCCGCTCCTCGACCGGCGGGGGTGCTAGAGGCCGCGAGCGATGAGGTCGCGGTTGATGACCGAGGCGGCGATCGTGCCGGCGCCCGCCGCGACCGCGAGCTGGCGGAAGCCGGGCGTGATGTCGCCGGCGGCGTAGATGCCCGGGGCCGACGCGCGCTGCGTGCGGTCGACGATCACGAGCCCCTCCTCGTCGGTCTCGAGCCCGAGCGAGTCGGCGAACTCGAGCTGCGGGTGCCACCACGGCCGCACGAAGCCGCCGGTGCGGACGCTGCGCGAGCCGTCCTCGAGCACGATCGCCTGCATGCCCTCCCGGTCGCCCTCGATCGCCGCGATCGGCGTGCGCACGAGGGCGACGCCGTGCTCGGCGAGCCTCGCCTCGCCGGCCTCGGACACCGCATCCGCCGCCCCGTTCGTGAAGACCGCGAGGTCGTCGGTGTGGCGGCGGATCACCATGGCGCGGTCGACGAGGTCGTCGGTCTCGCCGATGAGGGCGAGCGCCTGCCCGCGCTTGTCGTAGCCGTCGCAGTCCATGCACGAGTGCAGGCTCGTGCCGTACCAGGGGCGCACGTGCTGCGAGACCGGCAGCGTCTCGCTGAGCCCCGTCGCGATGAGCACGGCGGATGCGCGGGTCTCGCTCTCGGCGCGGGATCCGGGCTGCTCGGCCTGCACCGCGAAGCCGCCGTCGACCGCGGCGATCTGCCGCACGAGCGTGCGCTCGTAGCTGACCGTCGGGTAGCGCAGCACCTCTTCGCGGCCCATCGTGCGGAGCTCGAGCGGCGAGATGCCGTCGCGCGTGATGAAGCCGTGCGACTGCAGCGTCGCCGCGTGGCGGGGGCGGTTGGAGTCGAGCATCGCCACCGTGCGCTGGGCGCGCGCGAGGTTGAGCGTCGCGGCGAGGCCCGCGGGGCCTGCGCCGATGACGACGACGTCGACGTCCATCAGACGCTCGCGGCTAGCCGGTCGATGCGGGCGAGCACCGACTCGCGGCCGAGCAGCTCCATCGACTCGAACAGCGGCGGCGACACGCGACGGCCCGTCACCGCGACGCGCAGCGGCGTGAAGGCGAAGCGCGGCTTGATGCCGAGGCCCTCGACGAGCACCTCGCGCAGCACCTGCTCGATCGAGGCGGTGTCGAAGGTCTCGAGCTCGGCGAGCGCGCGGCGGGAGGCCTCGAGCGCCGCGTGCGCGTCGTCGCCCAGCTTGTCGACCGCATCCGGGTCGTGGTGGATGTCCTCGTCGTCGAGGAAGAGGAAGCCCAGCATGTCCTCGGCCTGGCCGATGAGCTGCATGCGCTCCTGCACGAGCGGCGCGGCCTTCGCGAGCAGCGCGCGCTCGTCGTCGGACGGCTTCCCGCCGAAGACCTGGCCGAGGTAGGGCTCGAGGCGCGCGGCGAAGTCGTCGGGCGCGAGCATGCGCACGTGGTCGCCGTTGATCGACTCGGCCTTCTTGGCGTCGAAGCGGCTCGGGTTGGGGTTGACGTCGGCGACGTCGAACGCGGCGATGAGCTCGTCGCGCGTGAACACGTCGCGATCGGGCGCGATCGACCAGCCCAGGAGCGACAGGTAGTTCAGCAGCCCCTCGGGGATGAAGCCCGCCTCGCGCAGCAGGAACAGGTTGGACTGCGGGTCGCGCTTCGAGAGCTTCTTGTTGCCCTCGCCCATGACGTAGGGCAGGTGGCCGAAGCGCGGGATCGCGCTCACGACGCCGATCTCGGCGAGCGCGCGGTAGAGCGCGATCTGGCGCGGCGTCGACGCGAGCAGGTCCTCGCCGCGCAGCACATGCGTGACGCCCATGAGCGCGTCGTCGACGGGGTTGACGAACGTGTAGAGCGGGGCGCCGTTCGGCCGCACGACGACGAAGTCGCTGAACGAGTCAGCGGGGAAGGTGATCTCGCCCCGCACGAGGTCGTCGAACGAGAGGTCCTCATCCGGCACGCGCAGGCGCAGGCTCGGCTGGCGGCCCTCGGCGCGGTGCGCCTCGCGCTCCGCGTCGGTGAGGTCGCGCTCGAAGTTGTCGTAGCCCTGCCGCGGGTCGCGGCCGTTCGCGATGTTGCGCGCCTCGATCTCCTCTGCGGTCGCGAACGACTCGTAGAGGTGCCCCGAGGCCTTCAGCCGCTCGATGATCTCGGCGTAGATCTCGCCGCGCTGCGACTGCCGGTAGGGCTCGTGCGGGCCGCCGGTCTCGACGCCCTCGTCCCAGTCGATGCCGAGCCAGCGCATCGCCTCGAGCAGCTGCTCGTAGGACTCCTGGCTGTCGCGGGCGGCGTCGGTGTCCTCGATGCGGAAGACCATCTTGCCGCCGTGGTGGCGCGCGTAGGCCCAGTTGAACAGGGCCGTGCGGATGAGGCCGACGTGCGGGGTGCCGGTCGGAGAGGGGCAGAAGCGGACGACGACATCACTGCCCGTCGCCGTCGAGAAGGGGACGCTCATGATGGCTCCCATCCTAGGTGGGAGAATGGGTCCCGATGCCCCGCACCCATCCCCCGACCGACCCGATCGCCGAGCTCGTCGACCGGCTCGAGCGCAGCGTCGTCGCCACCGGCAGGCGCCGGCGCGAGCTCGCCCGCGAGATCGAGGGCGACCTGCGCGAGGACGCCGCCGCGCGCGCGGCCGCGGGCGTGCCCGAGCGCGACGCCCGCCTCGCTGTCGTCGCCGAGTTCGGCGACGTCGGCACCGTGGCGGCGGAGCTCTCGGTCGAGCTGCTCAGGGCGCAGGGCCGCCGCTTCGCCGCGCTCGCCGGAGCCGGCATCGTCGCGCTCCTCGCGACCTGGTCGGTCGCGATGACGGCGCTCGTGGGGCTGGGCCTGCGGGTGCGCGCGGAGGACGGCTGGATGCTGCAGGTCTCGCAGGCGCTCGACGTCGCGGGCCCGCTCGTCGCGGCCGCCGCGGCCGCCGGCTGGCTCGTCATGTGTCGATCGGGCGCGCTGCCCGCGCTCGCGACGGTCGCAGCGCTGCAGCTCGGCTTCGCGCTCGCGCTCGTCGGCGGCACCATCGCGCTCGCGCTCGGCGTCGCGGTGCCGCCGGAGGGCGCTGGCGTGCTCGTGGCGCTCGTGGCGGTGACGCTCGTGCTCGGCTGCGGCATGCTCGCGGCATCGAGCGCGGTGCTGCTGCGCTGGGGCGCGATCAGCCTCGCGCCGCGCCGAGCACGCTCGTGATGATCGACGACGTCGTCGCCCACTCGGCGCGCTCGTCGGCGAGCGCGCGCGTGCCGGCATCCGTCAGCCGGTAGACGCGCTTCGAGCGCCCCGTCGCCTCCCACTCCCCCTCGATGAGGCCGCGGCGCTCGAGGCGCTTCAGGGCCGGGTAGATGGTGCCGCTCGGGAAGTCGAGCGCGCCGCCCGAGCGCTCGCGGATGCGCTCGACGGCGCCGTAGCCGTGCACGGGACCGTCGGCGAGCACCGCGAGCAGCATCGCGTCGACGTGACCGCGGAGCGCATCAGGAGAAGCCATGCGGGCAGTCTAGCGGGAGCCTGCCTGCATATGCAGACAGCCTGCAGGTCGCTCCGGGTCAGCCGCGTCGGCCGCCGCCGAGCAGTCCGCCCAATACGTCGCCGAGCGGGCCGAGCCCGCCGCCCTGCTTCCCGCCGCCGCCCCCGAGGATCCCGCCCAGCAGGTCATCGAGGCCGAAGCCGTCGTCGGCCTTCGGCTGCGCCTGCGGCTCCCCCGGCTCGCTCTGCTGCTCGGGCGACGGCACGTGCATCGGGCGCTCGGCGCCAGGCGACCCCTTGTCGAACGGCGACGCCGCGCCGCCGCCCGCCGGCGGCTGCTGCGGTGCCGCGTGGCCGTCCGACTGCTGGCCGTCCGGCTGCTGGCCGGACTGCTCCTGGCCACGCTGGCCGAAGAACTTGTTCGCGATCCACGCGAGCACGATCGGCGCGACGATCGGCAGGATCTTCTGGATGATGCCGCCGAGCGCCGAGCCGCCGCCCGCGGCGCGCGCGATCTGGTCGGTGTTGTCGCCGAAGATGTTGCGCACGATGCGCTGGCCGTCGTCGGCATCGATGTCGCCGCCAAGCCGCGCGTCCAGGTTGCCCTGGTGGCCGCCGAGCGCGCCCGCGAGCGAGCGGGCACCGGCGGGGTCGTGCGCGTTCGCCTGCATGCCGCCGACGAGCGCCGGCACGATCGCCTCGATCGCCTGCCTCGCCTCCGCCTCGTCGACGCCGGCCTGCTGCGCGATCTGCTGCACCGGCATCCGCCCGATCAGCTGCTGGATCTCGGACATGACTCCTCCTCGAGTCGTGCACCGGCGGTGTGCCGGCGCTGCCCGCATGCTAGTCAGTCGGCCTGCTCGTCAGTCGGCCTGCTCGTCAGTCGGCCTGTTGGTCAGTCGGCCTGCTGGTCAGTCGGCCTGTTGGTCAGTCGGCCTGCTGGGCGACCACGGGGTTCCGCAGCGTGCCGACGCCCGGAATCTCGACCTCGACCGTCTGGCCCGCGGTGATCGGCCCCACGCCCTCGGGCGTCCCCATGAGCACGACATCGCCCGGCAGCAGGGTCATGGATGCCGTGATCCAGCTGAGCACGGTGGGCGCGTCGAAGATCCAGTCGGCCGAGACGCCGTCCTGCTTCACCTCGCCGTCGACGCGCGTGATGACGCGCAGCGCGTCCCAGTCGGGCTCGGTCTCGACCGCGGGCCCGAGCGGGCAGAAGGTGTCGAAGCCCTTCGCCCGCGCCCACTGCGGCTCGCGCCGCTGCAGGTCGCGCGCGGTGACGTCGTTCGCGACGGTGACGCCGAAGACCGCGCCCAGCGCGTTCTCGGGCGTGAGGCGCCGCGCGACCCGGCCGATGACGAGCGCGACCTCGCCCTCGAAGTGCACGTCCTCCGACTCCGGGGGCAGCACGATCGCATCGCCGGGCCCGATGACCGAGGTGTTGGGCTTGAGGAACACGAGCGGCTCGGTGGGCACGTCGTTGCCCAGCTCGGCCGCGTGCTTCGCATAGTTGCGGCCGACCGCGACGACCTTGGAGCGCGGGATCACAGGAGCGAGCAGCCGCACGTCGCTCAGCGGCAGGCGGTGGCCGGAGGTGTCGAAGCCCGCGACGATCGGGTCGCCGACGAGCTCGACGAGCGCATCGTCGTCGACGATCCCGTAGCCGATGCGGTCGGCGTGCGCGAAGCGGGTGACGCGCATCAGCGCGCTCCGGTGAGCTGCACCATCCAGCCGTGCGGGTCCTCGGCGCGGCCGTACTGGATGTCGGTGAGCTGCTGGCGCAGCGCGGTCGAGACCGGACCGGCCGGGGCGTCGGGGTCGCCGATGACCTCCTCGGTCGACTTGAGCGCCGCGATGGGCGTCAGCACCGCGGCGGTGCCGCACGCGAACGCCTCGGTGATCGAGCCGTCGGCGACGCCGTCGCGCCACTCGGCGAGCGTGACCGGCCGCCGCTCGACCTTGTGGCCCGCATCCTCGGCGAGCTGCAGGAGCGAGTTGCGGGTGACGCCGTCGAGGATCGAGTCGGAGTCGGGCGTGATGAGCGTGCCGTCGGCCTTGACGAGCACGACGTTCATGCCGCCGAGCTCCTCGAGGTCGGTGCCGTCCTCGTCCAGGAACAGCACCTGCGCGCAGCCCTGCGCCGCGGCGAGCTGCGTGGGCAGGAGGCTCGCGGCGTAGTTGCCGCCGCACTTCGCGGCGCCCGTGCCGCCGCGGCCGGCGCGGTTGTACTCGCGCGAGAGCCAGATCGAGACCGGCTTGACGCCGCCGGCGAAGTAGGGGCCAGCGGGGCTCGCGATCACCATGAAGCGCACGGTCTCGGCCGCGCGCACGCCGAGGAACACCTCGTTGGCGATCATGAAGGGGCGGAGGTAGAGCGAGTCCTCGCCGCCGGAGGGCACCCACGCCTCGTCGACCTCGACGAGGCGGCGCACGGCCTCGATGAAGTCCTCCTCGGGCAGCTGCGGCAGCGCGAGGCGCGCGGCGGAGCGCTGCATGCGGCGCGCGTTCTGGTCGGGCCGGAAGGTCCACACCGAGCCGTCGGCGCGGCGGTACGCCTTCATGCCCTCGAAGATCTCCTGGCCGTAGTGCAGCACCGCCGACGCCGGGTCCATCTGCAGCGGCCCGTACGGCTCGACGCGCGCGTCGTGCCAGCCCTCGTCGACCGTCCAGTCGATCGAGACCATGTGGTCGGTGAAGTGGCGGCCGAACCCCGGTGCCGCGAGCACGCGCTCGCGGGCGTCGTCGGCGACGGGGCTGGGGTTGCGGGTGAGGGTGAACTCGAGCGTCATGCGTGCTCCTCAGGCGGTGAGCGAGGCGACGATGGCGTCGCCGATCTGGCTGGTGGTGCGGTTCGCGCCGTCGCGCGCATCGATGTCGGCGTCGACGGCGTCGCGGATGCGCTTGCCCGCTTCGGGGTGACCGGAGTGCTCGAGCAGCAGGGCGGCGGAGAGGATCGCGGCAGTCGGGTCGGCGATGCCGCGGCCGGCGATGTCGGGCGCCGAGCCGTGGACCGGCTCGAACATGCTCGGGAAGTCGCCTGCGGGGTTGAGGTTGCCGGATGCGGCGAGGCCGATGCCGCCCCCGACGGCGCCGGCGAGGTCGGTGAGGATGTCGCCGAAGAGGTTGTCGGTGACGATGACGTCGAAGCGGCTCGGCCGGTCGACGAGGAAGATCGTGGCGGCGTCGACGTGCAGGTAGTCGACGGACACGCCGGGGTGCTCGGCGGCGACCGAGTCGACGATGCGCTGCCACAGCTCGCCCGCGTGCACGAGCACGTTCTTCTTGTGCACGAGCGTGACGTGCTTGCGACGCTGCTCGGCGAGCTCGAACGCGAAGCGCACGACGCGCTCGACGCCGAACGCGGTGTTGACGCTCGTCTCGTTCGCGACCTCGTGCGCGGTGCCCTTGCGGAGCGCGCCGCCGTTGCCGACGTACGGCCCCTCGGTGCCCTCGCGCACGACGACGAAGTCGATCTCGCCCGGCTCCCGCAGGGGGCTCGCGACCTTGGGGTGCAGCTTCGTGGGCCGCAGGTTGACGTGGTGGTCGAAGGCGAAGCGGAGCCGCAGCAGCAGCCCGCGCTCGATGATGCCGCCGGCGAGCCTCGGGTCGGCGGGGTCCCCGCCGACGGCGCCCAGCAGGATCGCGTCGTGCTGCGCGAGGCTCGCGAGCGTCTCGTCGGAGACGATCTCCCCGGTCTCGAGGTAGTGCGCCGCGCCGAGCTCGTACTCGGTCTCGACCAGCTCGACGTCGGAGAGGGCGGCGCGCATGGCCCGCCTCGCCTGGAGCGTGACCTCCGGGCCGATGCCGTCTCCTGCGATGACCGCGAGGCGCAGCTGCTCCACACTTCCTCCTAGCGGCGCTGCGGCGCGCCCACTCGTCCGGTCGGCCCGCGCTCCCGCGCACCGTGGGATCCAGCCTAGCGGCGCGCGCCGGCCCGGCCGCGCGCGCAGACTCCGGGTTGCCGCTCAGGCAGCGGCAGTACCGTGCACGCCAACGGCGGTCCAGTCCCGGTCGCCTCGACGAATGGAGAGCACCTTGAGCATCGGCTTCGGAATCTTCCTGATGGCCGTCGGCGCGATCGTCGCGTGGGCGGTCCCGGCACTGTGGCAGGTGGATGGTGCCAACTGGACCCTCATCGGCTACATCCTGCTGGGCGCCGGCGCGCTCATCACCATCATCGGCATCGTGATGCTGGCCTCGCGCCGCCGCTCGACCGAGGTCTCGCGCTCCACGGTCGACCCCGCGCTCGGCACGCGGGTCGAGCGCACGGAGCGCCGCGACGACGTCGTCTGACACCTCGGCGCGCACGAGGCGCCTGCAGCACCCGGTTCCCTAGGCTGGCGGCGACGGCCGTCACGAGAGGACCGGGATGAGCACAGCCGCAGACATCGTGCGCCGCGAGGCGATCGCCGAGTACGCCCTGATCGGCGCTCCCCCGGAGCCCGATCTGCAGGGGCTCGTCGACCTCGCGGCCACGGTGTGCGGCGTGCCGACCGCGGTCATCAACATCATCGACGACCGCGCGCAGCACCAGATCGCGGCGATCGGGTTCGAGCCGAGCGTCTGCAGCCGCGAGGACTCGATGTGCAACGCGGTCTTCCAGGAGCCCGGCCACGTCGTGGTCCCCGATGCGCGCGAGGACGCGCGCTTCCGCGACAACCCGTTCGTCACGGGTGACATCGCGAGCATCCGCTTCTACGCATCCAGCCCCCTCATCACGCCGAAGGGCGTGCCGATCGGCACGCTGTGCGTCTTCGACGACGTCGTCGGCGACCTCAGCGAGCAGCGCAGCCGCTCGCTCGCGCTCCTCGCGCATCAGGTGGTCGACGTGCTCGAGCTGCGGCGGATGACGCGCGAGCTGTCGCGCTCGAACGCCCAGCTCGCCGAGTTCGCCGGTCAGGTCAGCCACGACCTGCGCAACCCGCTCACGGCGCTGCGCGGGTTCCTCGAGCTCGCTGCCGACAGCCCGGAGCTCGCCGACGCCCCGACCGCGAGCGGCGCGCTCGCGCGCGCGGAGGGCGCTGCCGAGCGCATGAGCGCGATGGTCGAGGACCTGCTCGACTACGCGCGCGTCGGCGGCAGCCTGCGCCGCTCGCGCGTCGACCTCGGCGCGGTCGTCGCCGACGCCCTCGACGACCTCGACGCATCCGTCGCCGCGGCCGGCGCCGTCGTCGAGGTCGAGCCGCTGCCGCACGTGACCGGCGACGCGACGCTGCTGCGCGCGCTCATGCAGAACCTGCTCGCGAACGCTGTGAAGTTCGCCGGCGCCGAGCGAGGGCGGCCGCGCGTGTCGGTGCGCGCGCACGACGTCGGCTCCAGCTGGCGGATCGCCGTGGACGACGACGGCCCGGGCATCCCCCCGCACGAGCGCGAGCGCGTCTTCGGGCTCCTCGCGCGCGGCGGCAGCGGCGACGTCGAGGGCAGCGGCATCGGCCTGTCGACCTGCCGCCGCATCGTCGAGGCGCACGGCGGCAGCATCGGCATCGACGACGCAGCCGCCGGCGGGGCGAGCGTGTGGGTGCTCCTCCCCGCCGACGGCTGACGCGCGCAGTCGCGGCTACCGCACGAAGTGCGCGGCGGTGTCGAGCCCGCCCTTGTTGACGCCCTTGGGCAGCACCTCGCCGCGGAAGAACGCCGGCTCGCGGACGCGCATCACGAGCATGAGCACGAGGCCGAGCACCAGCATCCCGACACCCAGGATGCCGACGAGGCCGACGCCGCCGATCTCGGAGCCCGAGCCGTACTCCGGGTCGAAGCTGTCGATGAGCGTCTGCACGAACAGCGCCACGAGCACCACGCCGCCGACGAGCGGCGCGATGCACTGCGTGAAGGCGGTCTTCGCGCTGCCGAACGCGGTCTTGCGGAAGTACCAGACGGCGCTGAGCGCCGTGAGGCCGTAGTAGAAGCAGACCATCATGCCGAGCGCCGTGATGGTGTCCCACAGCACGTTCTCGCTCACGAACCGCATCACCGCGTAGAAGGTGCTCGCGACGAGCGCCGAGACGATCGTGCCGAACACGGGCGTGAGGAAGCGCGGGTGCACCGACGCGAAGCGCTTCGGCACGGCGCGGTAGTGGCCCATCGCGAGCAGCGTGCGGGCGGGCGAGATGGCGGTCGACTGCAGCGAGGCCGCCGACGACGACAGCACCGCGAGCGAGATCAGCCAGCCGAGGGGCCCCATGATCGGGTTCGACAGGTGGAAGAGCACGTTGTCCTGGATGTCGGGGTTGCCCATGCCGAGCCCGGTGTCGCCGTTGCCGGCGAACGACAGCAGCGCGATCGCGAGCAGCAGGTAGAGGCCGAGCACGACGACGATCGTGATGGCGGCGGCCCGGGCTGGCGTGCGCTTCGGATCCTTCGCCTCCTCGTTCATCGTGAGCACGACGTCCCAGCCCCAGAAGATGAAGATCGACAGCGACAGGCCCGCGACGACCGCGCTGAGCGACGGCGCGTCGAAGACGTTGAACCAGGATGCGTCGATCGGCGTGTGGTCGAGCGCGTCGCCGCCGTTGGCGCGGAAGAGCGCGACGGCGCCGAAGCCGACGAGCACGAGCACCTGGAAGCCGACGAGGAACGCCTGCACGCGCTGCGCGGTCGTGATGTCGCGGCACGAGACCCAGGTCGCGAGCGCCATGAACGCGAGGCACGTGGCGACGTTGATGAACGGATCCGCCGCGAGCTCGGCGATGCTCGCATCGCCCGTGATCTGGGCGATGAGCAGGTAGAGGAAGTCGACCGCGATGCCCGCGAGGTTCGACAGCACGAGCACGGTCGCGATGACGAGCCCCCAGCCCGTCATCCAGCCGAGGTACGGCCCGAACGCGCGGGTGCCCCACGTGAACGACGTGCCCGCGTCGGGGATCGCCTTGTTGAGCTCGCGGTAGCCGAAGGCGACGAGCAGCATCGGGATGAAGCCGATGATGATGATCGCCGGCACCTGCAGGCCCACGGCGCTGACGGTCGGCCCGATCGCCGCGGTGAAGGTGTAGGCGGGCGCGATCGTCGAGACGCCGATCACGACGGCGCCGAGCACCGTGACGGTGCCCTTCGAGAGACCCTTCGGCGAGATGCCGGTATCCGGGTCGATGGTGGTGGTCATCGTTGACTCCTGGTTGAGAGGGTGCGCCGGGCTAGGCGCGGAGCTGCTCGAGCACTTCGTCGGCAGCGGCCCAGCCGCGGCGGATCGCGCCGTCGACGTGCTGGTAGCCGGCAGCGGCGATGTCGCTGCAGGCCCAGTGGATGGCGCCCTCGGGCTGCGTCTGCAGGGCGCCGTAGCGGGAGAGCCCGCCGAGGTCGAAGCTCGCGGCGTAGGCGCCGCGCGTCCACTCCTCCGAGCCCCAGTCCGAGAGGTAGAACACGCGCGGCTCGAGCGCCTTCGGCCCGAAGTAGCGCGCGAGCCCCTCGAGGATCTGCTGCCGCTGGGCCTCCTCGCCGAGGCCGAACGACGCATCCGCCGCGAGGTCGGAGACGAAGCCGACGAGCGTGCCGCGAGGGTCGTCGTGGTTCGTGTTGTCGTAGACCTCGGTGATGGTCTCGAAGGGGGCGAAGACCGTGCCCGAGAGGCCGTCCTCGCGCCAGAACGGCGTGTCGTAGACGGCGTGCACCTTGATGACGAGGCCGAGCGAGACGTGCTGGTGCGCCTGGTGGCGCATGCGCGGCAGCGGCGGCTGGAAGTCGATGCGGCTGTAGAGGTTGGGGGGCACCGCGACGACGGCGCGCTTCGCGCGCACTTCGATGCCGCCGTCGGCGTAGGCGACCACGCCGTCGTCGCCGCGCTCGAGCCGGCGCACGGGCGCGTTCAGGCGCACGGCGTCGCCGAGCTCGGCCGCGAGCCGCTCGGAGACCTGCTGCATGCCGCCGACCACGCGGCGGTCGAGGATGAACCCCTCGTCGACGAGGTGCTCGAAGCCGCCGGCGGATGCGGCCATGAGCAGGGCCTGGAGCAGGCTGATCGAGTGGGCCGGCTTCGTGAGCATCGCCTCGGCGACGTAGAGCGAGACGACGTCGGTCGCGGTCTCGTCGTCGGACTGGCGGCGCAGCCACTCGCGCCAGGAGATGGCGTCGTACTCCGCCGCGCGCGGGTGCGCCCACGGCTCGTCCGCGCCGACCTCGAGGCTCATGCCGTGCAGGAGGGCGACGAGGCGCTCGATCTCCGCCTCGGTCTCGGGCCCGGCGGGGAAGATCTCGCCGGTGTAGCGGTGCGCGACGCCGTCGCGGTCGACGTAGAGGCTCTCGCCGTCGCGGTAGCGCGGGTAGGTCTCGAGGCCGAGCTCCTCGAGCGTCTGCAGCAGGGCCGTCTGGTCGGGCGAGACCCACTGGCCGCCGATCTCGAGCATCGCGCCGTCGATCTCGCGCGTCCAGGTGCGGCCGCCGACGCGGTCGCGCGCCTCGAGCACCCGCACGCTCACCCCGGCTCGTGCCAGTCGCGTCGCGGCGCTGAGGCCCGCGGCCCCGGCGCCGATGATGACTACGTCGCAGGTCTCCGCCATGGTGCGCTCCCTCGCCTCCCGACGGCCGAGCGCCGTCGCTGGCGAAGAGTGTCGCACACTATTGGGCAGTCGATCAATAACCGCGTGCGCGCAGCTCCTCGGCGGGGATGCGCAAGAGCCCCGCGACCGTGCGCACGACCGTGCCGAGGGTCTCGCGCTCGTAGCCGGCCCAGACCGCGGCCTGCGCGCTCAGGCCGTCCGTGGCACCCACGACGAAGCGCGCGAGCGCGAGCGGATCGGGGGCGTGGAGCGCGCCGGCGCGGTGGCCGCGCTCGAGCACCTCGCCGACGAACGCCTCCCACGCGCGCGCCTCGCCGGTGAGCACGGCTGCGAGGTCGTCGCTGCGGCGCGAGAGGCTCCAGCCGTCGACCCAGACGAGCGCGACGTCGCGCCGGTAGTCGCCGATCAGCTCGCGCAGCAGCACGAGCACCCGATCGACGTCGCCGGAGACCGCATCGACGGCGGCGCGCACCTGCTCGAGCTCCTCCCTCGCGATGTCGCGGAAGATCTCGGCCACGAGCAGGTCCATGCGGTCGACGTAGTGCGTGATGAGCCCGGGCGCGATGCCCACCTGCTCGGCCACGGCGCGCTGCGTGACCGCGCTCAGCCCGCTCTCGAGCGCGATCGTCCGCGCCGCCGTCCGGATCTCGTCCCGCCGCACTGCGGGGGTCTTCCGGGTGCGCCTGCCTGCGGTCATTGCATCCTCACGCCCCCCACAGTATTGTCTCGACCGCACGCTGTATTGATCATGCGATCAATAAACGACGACGAAGTGGAGCGGCCGTGAGCTGGAGGATGCCGGCAGAGGGCGACGAGCACGAGCGGCTGTGGATGGCGTTCCCGCACGGCGAGAACGCCGGCGGCGACGCCGGCGAGGTCGCCGCTGCGCACGAGGCATGGGCTGCGGTCGCCAACGCCGCGAGCGAGTTCGAGCCGGTCACGATGGTCGTCGACCCCGCCGAGCGCGACGCCGCGCGGCGGCTGCTCTCGAGCGCCGTCGACGTGGTCGAGGCGCCCCTCGACGACGCGTGGATGCGCGACATCGGTCCGTCGTTCGTCCTCGACGAGCACGGCCGACTCGGCGCCGTCGACTGGATCTTCAACGGCTGGGGCGCCCAGGACTGGGCGAGCTGGGAGCACGACGCGAAGATCGGCGCCCTCGTCGCCGAGCTCGCCGGCGCCGAGCTGATCCCGTCGCCGCTCGTGAACGAGGGCGGCGCGATCCACGTCGACGGCGAGGGCACGGTGCTGCTCACCGAGACGGTGCAGCGCGACCCGCACCGCAACCCCGGCATCGGCCGGGAGGCCGTCGAGGCCGAGCTCGAGCGCACGATCGGTGCGACGCATCCGATCTGGCTGCCGCGCGGGCTCACGCGCGACTACGAGCGCTACGGCACCCGCGGCCACGTCGACATCGTCGCGACGCTCGTCGGTGAGGGCCGCGTGCTCGTGCACGCGCAGGGCGACCCCGCGCATCCGGACCACGCCGTCTCGCGCGAGGCGATGCGCGTGCTCGGCGAGGCGACGGATGCCGCCGGCCGCCGCCTCGAGGTGCTGCCGCTGCCCGCACCTGCGACGCTCCGCGACGACGAGGGCTGGGTCGACTGGTCGTACGTCAACCACGTGCTCGTGAACGGCGGCATCATCGCGTGCGGCTTCGACGAGCCCGCCGCCGACGCGGCCGCGCGCGAGGCGCTCGAGGCCGCCTACCCCGGCCGCCGCGCCGTGACCGTCGACGCGCGCGAGCTCTACGCTCGCGGCGGCGGGATCCACTGCATCACGCAGCAGCAGCCGAAGGCCCGCGCGTGAGCGACGACCGCGTCTTCGAGGCGAGCGCCGCCGCGCTGCGCGCCGCGCTCGACGCGGGCGAGACGACCGCGGTCGAGCTCGCCGCCCGCACGCTCGCGCGAGTCGGTCGCTACGACGTCGCGGGCCCGAGGCTCAACGCGGTGCCCGTGCTCTCCCCCGCCGTCTTCGACGACGCGGCGGCCGCCGACGCGCGCATCCGCGCCGGCCGGCCCGCGAGCCCGCTCGACGGCATCCCGTACACCGCGAAGGAGAGCTACTCGGTGCGCGGCATGACGGTCGCGGCCGGCAGCCCGGCGTTCGAGCACCTCGTCGCGGGCGAGGACGCATTCGCGATCGAGCGGATGCGCGAGGCGGGCGCCGTGCTCATCGGGCTCACGACCATGCCGCCGATGGCCAACGGCGGCATGCAGCGGGGCGTCCGCGGGCGCGCCGAGAGCCCGTACAACGGGGCATTCCTCACGAGCGCGTTCGGCTCCGGCTCGTCGAACGGCTCGGGCTCGGCGACCGGCGCCTCGATCGGCGTGATCGGGCTCGGCGAGGAGACCTGGTCGTCGGGGCGGGCGCCGGCGAGCTGCAACGCGCTCGTCGCCTACACCCCCTCCCGCGGCGTCATCTCGATGCGCGGCAGCTGGCCGCTCGTGCCGACGATGGACGTCGTCGTGCCGCACGCGCGCTCGATGGCCGACCTGCTCGCTGCGCTCGACGCGCTCGTCGCGCCGGACGCCCGCACCGACGGCGACTTCTGGCGCGAGCAGCCCTGGCTGCCGATCCCGCCGGTCGACGACGTGCGACCGACGAGCTACGCCGCGCTCGAACCCGCGCCGCTCGCGGGACTCACGCTCGCCGTGCCGCGCATGTACATCGGCGCCGACCCCGGCATCCGCACCCCGATCGCGACTCGTGAGAGCGTGCTCGCTCTGTGGCGGCAGATGGCCGACGACCTGCGCGCGGCGGGCGCCACCGTGATCGAGACCGACCTGCCGCCCGTGTCGCACTACGAGGGCGACCGCGACGGCGCGCCCGAGATCGTCAGCCGGGGCATCGTGCCGCCGAGGTTCCTGCGCAGCGAGCTCGTCGAGCTGACGGTGTGGGGCTGGGACGGCTTCCTGCGCCGCAACGGCGACGCCGCGCTCGCGCGGCTCGCCGACGTCGACGGCGAGCGCATCTTCCCGCACCCGCCGGGGGCCCTCACCGACCGCTACGACGCGCGGCCGCCGGCGCTCGAGCTCGCCGCCGAGGTCGACCTCGCCGCGCTGCCGGACGAGCCCGTGCTGCCGCTCGAGGAGATCCCGGCGATGGCCGAGGGGCTCGCGGGGCTCGAGCGCACGCGGGAGCTCGACTGGGATCAGTGGCTCGACGCGCACGGCATCGACGCGGTCGTCATGCCGACGCTCGCCGACGTAGGCCCGGCCGACGCCGACGTCGAGCCGGCGGCAGCCGCGCTCGCGTGGCGCAACGGCACGTGGGTCGCGAACGGCAACCTCGTCTGGCGGCACTTCGGCATCCCCACCGTGACCGTGCCGATGGGCACGATGGCCGACATCGGCATGCCGGTCGGCCTCACGATCGCCGGGCGACCCTACGAGGACGAGCGGATGCTGCGGCTCGGGCTCGCGATCGAGGCGCTGCGGCCGCGGCGCACCGAGCCGCCGCGCACGCCCGCGCTCCCCGCGACCGCGTGGACGCCGCTCGCCGGCGCGCCCGAGGCGCGCGTGTCGCTCGCCGCCGAGCGGGTCGGCGACGAGGTCGTCGTGCGCGGGCGGGCGACGGGCGACGCGATCGCGGTGTGGATCGACGGCGAGCAGGTCGACGTCGAGGTCGAGGCGGATGCGTTCACCGCGCGCGGGCGGGGCACGCTCGCGGTCGCGCTCGTGCGCGCCGCTCGCGGCGACGCGGGGGCGTTCGCGCTCGCCTGAGCGCTCGCCCGGCGCATCGGCCAGCTGCAGGGATCAGCTGTGGGCGGCCGCGTCGATCGCGGCGGCGAGCTCGGCCGGCTTCGACCACATCGGCCAGTGGCCCGTGGGCAGGTCGACCATGGTGAGCGCGCGGTGCTCGAGCACGCCGGCGAGGAACGCCGCGCCCTGCTCGGCGTAGGCGCGGTACTCGTCCGCCGAGTAGGCGGTGCAGAGGATGGTCGCCGGCACGTCGCGCCGGCGATCGTCGGTGAGCGCCACGGCGTCCCGGACGGTGGCGCCCGGCTGCGGCACCGCGCGGCGACGGAACTCGGCGAGCTGCGCATCGGTGAGGTCGCGCATCGAGCCGGCCTCGAGCTCGTCGTCCCAGTTGGCCTCGAGCGGCAGCGCGTCGCCCTGGAAGGACGCGTCCATCGCGAAGCCGTCGACGACGGGCGCGGTGTCGACCCACACCGTGCGCGCGACGCGGTCGACGTGGCGATCGAGGGCGGCGGTCGCCGGGATCGCTCCGCCGGAGTGCGCGACGAGCACGACCTGCCCCTCGCCGCCCATCGCGGCCTCGACGGCGCCGACCTGCTGCTCGAGCGTCACCGCCGCGGGGTCGTCGCCGGGCTCGAGTCCCGGCAGGGTGAGCGCCTCGACGTCGTGGCCGACCTCGCGCAGCCGCGCGGCCACATCGTCCCAGGCCCACGCGCCGAGCCAGAAGCCGGGGACGAGGATGATGCGTGCGGTGTCGGTCGTCATGCGGGCGACGCTAGCGGCGGCCGCCGACATCCGCCATCACCGACCCGACCTCGTCGAGCAGGTCGCCGAGGCCCGGCTCCTCGACCGGGAAGTGCCCGCAGCCGCGCAGCGGCACGAGCCGGCTCGGCGCGCGCAGGCGGCGCAGCACTCGCGCGCTGAGCTCCATGGGCGTCCAGCTGTCGTGGTCGGGGTGCACGAGCGAGACGGGCACCGTCGCGGTGCGCGGCCCGGTGTGGCGGTAGGCGAGGTAGGAGGCGAGGAACCCCAGCGGCACCCGCGCACCGCCGCCGCGCGGGTCGGCCGCGCACTGGCGCGAGAGCGCGGCGCTGCGGCTCATCCGCCGCAGGTCGGCGACCGCCGACATCGGGATGCGCAGCCGCGCGAGCCGCCCCCGGACGGCCGGCAGCAGCAGCGGCGCGAGCGCGGCGAGCGGGCCGAAGCGGGTCATCCGCGCCCGAGCGCGGGCATCCCGCGGATCGAGCAGGCACGTCGCGAGCACCGCGTCGACACCTGAGGTGCGGCCCGCGACCTCGAGCACGAGCATGCCGCCGATGCTCGCGCCGAGCAGCACGAGCGGCCGGGGATCCCGCTCGCGCTCGGCGGCGACGAGGTCGACGAGCAGCGCGACCCAGTCGTCGTACCGCACGCCCGCGGGGTCGTGGGTGCGCGTGCCGCCGTAGAGCGGCAGGTCGACCGCCAGCACCTCGAGGCCGCGGCCGTGCAGCAGCGAGGCGATCGGCCAGAGCGCGCCGCTGTGCGCTCCGGCGCCGTGCACGACGAGCAGCCGCGCGGGCGAGGCGGGCGCGAGCGCCTCGGCGATGCACACGTCGTGCCGGCGCCACGCCCAGCGACGCTCGGTCGGCTCGTGGCGCGCCGCGGCGCGACGACCGGCGGGCAGGTGCTGGGCGTAGTCGGATGCGGCGCTCACGAGCCGACCGTAGCGACCCCAGGTGTCGGCAGGCCGGGCGTCAGTCGCCCGTGCCGCGCAGCGTGCGCCACGCGGTGACCATCGCGAGCAGCATGAGGAGCGCGCCCGCGATGCTCGTGGCGATCACGCCGTGGTCGAACGCGGTGCGCGCCGCCTCGACGAGCCGCTCGCCCGCGGCGCCCGCGCCCTCACCGACCGCGACCGCGCCGCCCAGGGTCTCGCGTGCCGCATCCGCCATCGCCGCGTCGGTGCCCGCGGGCACCACGAGTGTCGCGCGGTAGACGGCGGTGAGCATGCCGCCGAGGAGCGTCGTGCCGAGCACCGCGCCGAACTCGTACGCGGTCTCCGACAGGGCGGATGCGGCGCCGGCCTTTGCCGGGGGCACGGCGGTGAGCACGAGGTCGTTCGAGATCGCCTCGGCCGCGCCGATGCCGAGGCCCAGCAGCGCGAACGCGGTCGCGATGCCCGCGACAGAGACGTCCTCGCCGAGCGCCGCGAGCATCCCGTACGCGGCGAGCGAGGCGCCGAGGCCCACGACGACCGCGATGCCCGGGTCGACGCGGCGCACGACGCGCACGACGAGCAGGCCCGAGGCGATCATGACGAGCACGCCCGGCACGAGCACGAGCGCGGCGTCGAGCACCTCCATGCCCTCGACGAGCTGCAGGTGCTGCGTGACGAAGAACAGGAACCCCGTGAGCGCGATGACGCTCAGCAGGTTCACGAGCAGCGCTCCGCCGAACTGCGGCACCCGGAACAGGCCGACGTCGAGCATCGGCGCCGCGACCCGGCGCATCCGCCGCACGAAGAGCCACCCGGCCACGGCGGCGACCGCGACGAGCGCGACGCCGAGCGGGTCGAGGCCGTGCGAGGCGAGCTCCTTGACGCCCGCGGCGAGGCCGCCCAGCGCGAGCATCGAGAGCAGGATGCCCACGGGGTCGATCGGACCGGGGGCCGGATCGCGGGACTCGTCGACGAGCAGCGGCCCGAGGACGAGCAGCGGCACGAGCACCGGCACGGCGATCAGGAAGATCGAGCCCCAGTGGAAGTGCGCGAGCAGCACGCCGCCGACGATCGGCCCGGCGGCCGAGCCGACCGAGAACGCGGTCGCCCAGATCGCGACCGCGAGCCGCCGCTGGCGGCGGTCGAGGAAGATCGTGCGCAGCAGCGCGAGGGTCGCGGGCATGAGGGTCGCGCCGAAGAGGCCGATGGCGGCGCGCGCCGCGATGAGCAGCTCAGCGGTGGGTGCGAAGGCCGCGAGCGCGGATGCCGCGGCGAAGCCGGTCGCGCCGATGAGCAGCAGGCGCCGACGGCCGACGCGGTCGCCGAGGTTGCCCATCGCGACGAGCAGGGTCGCGAGCACGAGCGAGTACGCGTCGACGATCCAGAGCTGCTGGCTCGCGGTCGGCTGCAGCGAGCGCGCGATCTCGGGCAGCGCGAAGTTGAGCGCGGTGATGTCGATCGAGACGAGGAGCACCGGGAGCATCAGCACCGCGAGCGCGCCCCACGCGCGCGCTCCTGCCCTCTGGGGTGCGGCCGCGTCGATCCGGGTGTCGTGCGTCATCTCGGTGTCCTCTCCGAGCGATTACTGTACCGTCTGGACGGTTTGCTAGCAATGTACGATCGGAGCATGGGCAAGGCAGCCAGCACTCGAGAGCGCATCCTCGACGCGTTCGAGTCGATCGTGCTCGAGCTCGGCGAGCGCGCGGCGACGCTCGCGGCGACCGCCGAGGCGGCGGGCGTCTCGAAGGGCGGGCTGCTCTACCACTTCGGCTCGAAGGCGGCTCTCGTCGACGGGCTCGCCGAGCGGCTCGAGCGCTTCGGGCAGGAGGAGGAGGAGCGCCTCTCCCCCATGCCGGATGCCGTCGCGGTCTTCCTGCGCGAGTCCGTCGCCGCCGAGCACCCGATCGACCGCACGATCGTCGCGCTGCTGCGGCTCGGCCAGATCGAGGAGCACGAGGCGGCGCGCGACGCGCTGCTGCGGCTCGACGAGCACTACCTCGCGGCGCTCGAGGCGAGCCTCGGGGATCGCGACCTCGCGCTGCTCGTCGTGCGGCTGAGCGACGGCATCTACCTGCGCTCGGCGCTCGGCGGCACCGGCTCGCTGCAGAGCGACTCGGTCGAGCGGGTCATCGAGCGGCTCGGCGAGCTGCTGCGGCCGTAGCGGCACGCGCCCCGCTGGTCGAGTAGCCGGCGCAGCCGGCGTACCGAGACCAAGAGCCGCTCGCCGGGGCGGTCTCGTGACGCGAGCGCCTGCGGCGCGCGCTCCTCGACCGGCGAGGGGACGGCAACCCGCTTGTCGAGTAGCCGGCGCAGCCGGCGCGACCCGCTGGTCGAGTAGCCGGCGCAGCCGGCGTATCGAGACCAAGAACCGCTCGCCGCGAGGGTCTCGTGACGCGAGCGCCTGCGGCGCGCGCTCCTCGACCGACGAGGGAACGGCAACCCGCTGGTCGAGTAGCCGCCGCAGCCGGCGCGACCCGCTGGTCGAGCAGCGGGCGCAGCCCGCGTATCGAGACCAAGAGCCGCTCGCCGGGGCGGTCTCGTGACGCGAGCGCCTGCCGCGCGCGCTCCTCGACCGACGAGGGGACGGCAACCCGCTGGTCGAGCAGCCGGCGCAGCCCGCGTATCGAGACCGAGAGCCGCTCGCCGGGGCGGTCTCGTGACGCGAGCGCCTTCGGCGCGCGCTCCTCGACCGACGAGGGGACGGCAATCCGCTGGTCGAGTAGCCGGCGCAGCCGGCGTATCGAGACCGAGAACCGCTCGCCGCGAGGGTCTCGTGACGCGAGCGCCTGCGGCGCGCGCTCCTCGACCGACGAGGGGACGCCGTGCGGCGCGCGCTCCTCGACCGTCGAGGGGACGCCGTGCGGCGCGCGCTCCTCGACCGGCGGGGCCTACAGCTCGCGGATCTCGATCTGCCGGATCGCCGTCGCCTCGATCGCGGTGCCGAGCTGCTCGATGAGCTCCTCGGGCGCGGCCTGGTCGATCGTGACGATCGAGAGCGCCTCGCCGCCGGCCTCCGTGCGCGCGATCTGCATGCCGGCGATGTTGATGCCGGCGTCGCCGAACGCGGCGCCGTACGCCGCGACGACGCCCGGCCGGTCGACGTACTGCATCACGACGAAGTGCTCGGCCATCGGCACCTCGACCGACTGGCCGTTGACGCCGACGATCTTCTCGATCTGCTTCGGGCCCGTCAGCGTGCCCTCGACGGTGACGCGGCGGCCGTCGCTGCATGCGACGACGATCTCGATGACGTTGCGGTACTCGTCGCTGCGCTCGTCGGCCGAGAGGTCGCTCGTGACGCCGCGCGACTCGGCGAGCACCGGCGCGTTCACGAACGTCACCTGCTCGCTCACGATCGACGAGAAGAAGCCCTTGAGCGCGGCGAGGCGCAGCACCTTGACGTCGTAGGCGGCGAGCTCGCCGTGCACCGCGACGTCGACCGCCTCGACGGGGCCGGCCGCGAGGCCGGCGGCGAACTGGCCGAGGCGCTCCGCGAGCGGGATGCCGGGGCGCACGTACTCGTCGATGACGCCGCCCGCGACGTTCACCGCATCCGGCACCAGGTCGCCCGCGAGGGCGAGGCGCACCGACTTGGCGACGGCGATGCCGGCCTTCTCCTGCGCCTCGTCGGTCGAGGCGCCGAGGTGCGGCGTGACCTGGATGTTGGGGGCCGAGGTGAGCGCGTCGTCGGTCGGCGGCTCGGTGACGAACACGTCGATGCCGGCGCCCGCGATCGTGCCCGCGCGCAGCGCCGCGGCGAGCGCGGCCTCGTCGATGATGCCCCCGCGCGAGGCGTTGACGATGCGCAGCGTCGGCTTCGCGAGCGCGAGCTGCTCCTCGCCGATGAGGCCGACGGTCTCGGGCGTGCGCGGGATGTGGATCGTGATGAAGTCGCTCTCGGCCATGAGCTCGTCGAGCGTGCGCAGCTCGACGCCGAGCTGGGCCGCGCGCGCAGGGCTCACGAACGGGTCGTACGCGATGAGCTTCGTGCCGAACGCCGCGAGCCGCTCGGCGACGAGCACGCCGATGCGGCCGAGGCCGACGATGCCGACGGTCTTCTCGTAGAGCTCGACGCCCGTGTACGCCGAGCGCTTCCACTCGCCCGCCTTGAGCGACGCATCCGCCGCCGGGATGTGGCGCGCGAGGCCCAGCAGGTGCGCGATCGCGAGCTCGGCCGCCGAGACGATGTTCGACGTCGGCGCGTTCACGACCATGACGCCCGCCTTGGTCGCCGCCGGGATCTCGACGTTGTCGAGGCCGACGCCGGCGCGCGCGATGACGCGAAGGTTGGGGGCGTGCGCGATCGCCTCGGCGTCGACCTTCGTGGCGCTGCGCACGAGCACTGCGGATGCGTCGGCGAGCGCCGCGAAGAGCGCGGGCCGGTCGGTGCCGTCGACGTGGCGCACGTCGAAGTCGGGGCCGAGGGCATCGACGGTGGCGGCCGAGAGCTCCTCGGCGATCAGGACGACGGGCTTGGACATGCGGGGCTCCTTGAGTGCTGCGGAATCGCAAGTGGGGTCGGGGAGCACGTCGTCGTGCCTCGGGGCCAGCCTACCGGCGGGCATGTGCGCGTGCCGCGCCCCGGCCGGCACGGACGGGCCCGCTCGGCGGATGCGGGAGAATGGAGGCGATGGACGCCTTCGCAATCGCGCAGCTCGTGCTGCGCATCCTCCTCGCCGTGCTCTTCATCGGGATGGGCGCCGCGCACTTCGTGCCGCGCGCGCGCCGCACGATGGGGGCGATGATCCCCGCCGGGTTCGCGGGCCGCGAGCGCCGCTGGGCGCCGATGCTCGTCACGGCGACCGGCGTCGTCGAGATCCTCGGCGGCCTCGGCCTCCTCGCCCCCTGGTGGGGCGTGCGCTTCGCCGCCGGCCTCGTGCTCATCGCCGTGCTCGTCGCCGTCTTCCCCGCGAACGCCGAGGCCGCCCGCGACCCGAAGCGCTTCGGCGCCGTCGCGGTGCCGATCGTGCCGCGGGCGATCGGCCAGATCGTGCTCGGGCTGCTCATCCTCGTCGCGGTGATCTGACGCGCGGGCTCCGCGCCGGTCGCCCGGCGCGCGATGCGTCAGCCGCCGAGCGCGGCGAGCGTGATCTGGCCCGCGAGCTGCTCGGCGAGCAGGCTCAGCTGGGCGCTGACGCCGAGCGCGACCAGGAGCACGCCGGCCTTCGGCACCAGCCGCATCCGTCGCCCGATGGCGAGCGCGCCGGCGAACAGCAGCGGGGGCGCCGCGACCGCCGCGACGAGCAGCCACCACGGGATCTGCGACTCGATGCCGAGGTAGAGCATCGGCAGCTGCTGCAGGTTGATGATCGCCTCGTAGGTGTCGAAGCCGAACAGGATCGCGAACAGCAGCGCGACGATCCAGCTGTCGCCGGGGCGCTCCTCACGTGGCTCGCGCGCGACGGCGGCCTGGTCCGCGGCGTCCTGGGGCACGTCGCCCCGCTCGTCGGCGCTCACGCCACGACCCCTGCCACGAGCGGCCACGGCGCGGTCACGAGGATGCCCGCGAGCCACCAGGTCGCGCGGCGGCGCGAGGGAGCCACGCGGTCGACGACGAACCACCACATCAGCGGCGTCAGCATCGCGAGCAGCTCGCCCAGCTGGTAGAGCGCGAGGCCGATGAGGCTCGGCTGCTGCACGGGGTTGGCGACGATGATGACGACCCACCCGGCGGTGGCGGCGAGCGCGAGCACGAAGGCGAGCCAGCCGAGCGGGCCGCGGGGGCGCGACTCGCGCACGACCGGGGCGGATGCGGCGGGCGCGGGCGCGCGGTCGTCCTGCGCGTCGTCGGGGGTCGCGCGATCGAGCTCGTCGTCGCCCTCCCAGCGGAGGGCGTCCTCGTCGCGGCTCATCGCTGCAAGCCTACCGGCGACCGCGGAGCGCGAGCGTCGAGCACGCGACTTAGGATAGCCTTACCTGCCGAACCCGGGCGCTGGCCCGATCGGATCCCACACCCCTGGAGTCGCTCTTGCACCGTCCCTTCTCGCGCGCCGCTGCGCCCGCCGCAGCCGTCGCCCTCGCAGTCCTGCTCGCCGGATGCACCTCGGCCGCGCCCGAGACCTCCGAGACGGAGGGCGCGAGCAGCGCTGCCGACGGCACCTTCACGCTCTACGCCGGGCGCAGCGAAGACCTCGTCGAGCCGCTCATCGCCGCCTTCGAGGAGGAATCGGGGATCGACGTCGAGGTGCGCTACGCCTCCTCGACCGAGCTCGAGGCGCTGCTGCTCGAGGAGGGCGACCGCAGCCCCGCCGACGTGTTCTGGTCGCAGGACGCCGGGAGCCTCGGCGCGGTCTCGGCCGCCGGCATGTTCGCGCCGCTGCCGGAGGAGATCACCGGCCTCGTCCCCGCCGAGTTCACCTCGTCCGACGGCAGCTGGGTCGGCGTCACGGGGCGCGCGCGCGTCATCGCCTACGACAGCGAGGACGTCGACGCGAGCGAGGTGCCCACCGAGATCGCAGCGCTGACCGACCCCGCCTACGCGGGCCGCGTCGCGTTCGCGCCCGGCAACGCGTCGTTCCAGTCGTTCGTCACCGCGATGCGCGTGCTCGAGGGTGAGGAAGCGGCGGACGCGTGGGTCGCCGCGATGGCGGACAACGAGCCGATCCTCACCGAGTCGAACGGCCAGACGCTCGACCTGGTGCAGTCCGGCGAGGCCGACTTCGGCCTCATCAACCACTACTACTGGTTCGAGGACGCGAACGAGCTCGGCGCCGAGGACATGCGCGCGCAGCTGCAGTTCCTGCCCGGTGATCCCGGCGGCATCGTCAACGTCACGGGCGCGGGCCTGCTCGCGGGCGCCGCGGGCGACGAGGATGCGCTGGCGTTCATCGAGCACCTCGTCTCCCCCGAGGCGCAGGAGTACTTCGTCACCGAGACCTTCGAGTACCCGCTCGTCGACGGCGTCGAGGCCGCCCCGGAGCTGCCCGCGATCGACTCGCTCGCCATCGAGGGCCTCGACCTGGCCGACCTCGCCTCGCTCGCCGAGACGCAGGCGATGCTCGCCGAGCACGGCCTCCTCTAGTGCTGAGCGCGCCCGCACGCGCGCGTCGCCCCCTCGCGGGCGGCGCGCGCGTGCTGGCGCTGCTCGGCGCCGGCTCCGTCGCGCTGCTGGCGGCGCCGGTCGTCTACCTCGTCGTCCGTGCATTCGGCGCGGACCCGCTCGCCTCGCTCCCGCTCGTCGTGCGACCCCGCACCGGCGAGCTGCTGCTGACGAGCCTCGCCCTCGCCCTGCTCGTCGCCGTCGCGGTCGGCGCACTCGGCACGCTGCAGGCGCTGCTGCTCGCGCGCCTGCGACTGCCCGCCTCGCGCGCCCTCCTCGCGCTCGCGGCGCTGCCGCTCGCCATGCCGTCGTACGTCGCGGCCTTCGGCTGGCTCGGCCTCGTGCCCTCGATGCAGGGCTTCTGGGCGGCGTGGCTGCAGCTGACGATCGTGTCCACCCCCTACGTGACGCTGCCGGTCCACGCGGCGCTCCGCTCCGCCCCCGCCGGCCTCGAGATCGCGGCGCGCTCGCTCGGGCGAGGACCGCTCGCCGCGCTGCGGCAGGTGACCTGGCCGATCGTGCGCCCCGCGGCGACCGCCGGCGCGCTGCTCGCCGGGCTCTACGCGCTCGCCGACTTCGGCGTCGTCTCGCTCATGCGGGTCGAGACGCTCTCCACCGGCATCGCCCGAGCGATGGGCGCGGGCTTCGACCGCTCCTACGCTGCGCTGCTCGGCCTCGTGCTCGTCGCCGCCGCGATCGCGCTCGTGCTGCTCGAGCAGCGCGTGCGCCGCGCGGTCCCCGCGGCGCGGGTGCGCTCGGCCGCACCGCCGCGGATCGACGTCGGCCGCTGGACGCCGGTCGCCGTCGCCGCAGTGCTCACGACGCCGATCGTCGCGATCGGCGTGCCCGTCGCGACGCTCGTCACGCGCGCGCTCGAGGCCCAGTCGGTGCGGACGCTCGAGTGGGCCGAGCTGCTGCAGGCGGCGGGCACCTCGGTCTCCCTCGCGATCGCGGCCGGCATACTCGCCACCGTGCTCGCCGCACCGATCGCGCTGCTCGCCGCGCGACATCCGTCCCCCGTCAGTCGCGCGCTCGAGGGAGCCGCGACGATCGCGCACGCGCTCCCGGGCATCGTCGTCGGGCTCTCGCTCGTGTTCCTCTCGCTCGCGCTCGTGCCGTGGGCCTACCAGACCGTCGGCGTGCTCATCGCGGCCTACGCGCTCCTCGCCGCCCCGCGCGCGGTCGGCGGGGTGCGCGCCGCGCTCGAGCGGGTGCCCATGCGCTACGAGCACCTCGCCCGATCGCTCGGGCGCCGGCGCGCGGCCGCCTTCTCGAGCACCACGGGTCGCATCGCCGCAGGCGGCGTCGGGGTCGCGGCGCTGCTCGCCGCGGTCGCCGCGCTCAAGGAGCTGCCCGCGACGCTGCTGCTGCGACCCACCGGTGTCGACACGCTCGCCACCGCGCTCTGGGCGCGCACCGATGTCTCGGAGTACGGGGCGGCAGCGCCCTTCGCGCTCGCGCTCATCGCGTGCGCCGCAGTGCCCGCGATGCTCGTGCTCGTGACCTCCGTGCAGCGGGACCAGGATGCCGACCTCGGCGGTCGGAGCGCGGCACCGTGAGCGGGCTCCGAGTCTCCGAGGCCACCATCGGCCACCCCGGCGACAGCGATGTCGTGCACGGGGTGTCGCTGGACGTGCCGCTCGGCGGCGTCGACGCGGTGCTGGGTGCCTCCGGCTCGGGCAAGTCGACCCTGCTGCTCGCGATCGCCGGCCTGCTGCCGCTGCGCTCCGGCGAGATCGCCGTCGGCGGCGAGGTGGTCTCGAGCCGCCGCCGCACCGTGCCCCCCGAGCGCCGCGGCGTCGGCTGGGTGCCGCAGGACGCATCCCTCTTCCCGCACCTGAGCGTCGCGCAGAACATCGCCTTCGGGCTGCCGCGCGGGCAGCGCGATCCCCGCGGGGAGCGCGTGCGGTCGATGCTCGAGCTCGTCGAGCTGACCGGCTTCGGCGACCGCTCCCCCGCCGATCTCTCGGGCGGGCAGGCACAGCGGGTGGCCCTCGCCCGGGCGCTCGCGCCGGCACCCGGCATCGTGCTGCTCGACGAGCCGTTCTCGGCGCTCGACGCCTCGCTGCGGGTGGGCCTCCGGCGCCAGATCGGCCGCATCCTGCGCGACGCCGGCGCCACCGCGCTCCTCGTGACGCACGACCAGGAGGAGGCGTTCGCCTTCGCCGACCGCGTCTCGGTGCTGCGCGACGGGCGGCTCGAGCAGACCGGCACCGCCGAGGAGCTCTTCGCCCGGCCTCGCTCGGCGTGGCTCGCGACCTTCCTCGGAGAGTCGACGCTCGTGCCTGCCCGCCGCGAGGGCGACGCGTGGGCGACGCCGTTCGGGCGCGTGCCCGCGGCGCCCGGCGCCACGGATGCCGAGCGCGCGCTCCTCGTCGTGCGGCCGGAGCAGCTGAAGCCCTACGCGGCGGGCACGCCGATCACCGTCGACGACGTCGAGTACTCGGGTCACGACCGGCTGCTGCTCGCCTCGGTCGACGGCGTGCCGGGCACCGTGCTGATGCGGATGCCCTCGGCCGTCGCGATCGAGCGCGGCGCGGTGATGCCCGTGCGCATCGACGGCATCCCGCACGCGGTGCCGCTGCCGTGAGACGAGGCCGCCCACCGGAGTGCGCCGCGCTCGCTACCGCGGGATGTCGTCGAGCCAGGTGATCGCGCCGCCGTGCGGGTCGGTGATCGCGAGCGGCTCCGCGTCGCGGCGCAGCACGAAGCCGCCCGGCGACGCCCACGGCGCGGGCGGTCCGATCTCGAGCGTCGCCCCCTCGTTGGCGACCCACGTGACCGGCAGCTGGGCCATGAGGTCGGCGAACCCCGCGCGCTCGAAGGCCGACACGTAGGCGAGCACCGCCGAGTGCCACACCACCACGGTGGGCGCGTGCCGGGCGGCCTCCTCGACGATCGCGCGGGTGTCGACGCTGAGGTCGCCGCGGCGCACGTGCGCGCGCTCGCGCCGGGCGATCGCGATCGCGGTGCGCACCCGGTCGACGCGGGCGCCGTCGATGCCACCCGACGCATCCGGCCACACGAGCGCCTCGAGCCACGCTCGCGTGTCGGGGTCGTCGGGATCGAGCGGCTGCAGGTCGATGCCGCCGCGCCACGCGACCTCCGGCAGCCGCTCGGGCAGGGGCGTCGACGGCGAGGCGTCGGTCTCGAGCAGCGGCAGGCCGGCGTCGCCGACGTACTTGCCGGCGCCGAATCGGTAGCGCCAGCGATCCGGGTAGAGGCACAGCCCCGCCGACGCGCCCACCTCGACGAGCGCGATCGGCCCCTCGAGGTGCGCGATCGCGGGCAGCAGGGTCGCCATGCGGCGCGCCTCGTTGGTCTGCGTCATGCGCGCGAGCATCGTCGAGCGGATGCGGGGCCACGCCGCGTGCACCGCGTCGCGCACCGCGCTCCACGGCTGCAGCGGCACGCCCTCGAAGCGAGCGGCGGCGAACAGCAGGTTGGGCTGGCGCTTGACCGGCTCGAGCTCGGCGATCGCCGCGCACAGCGCCTGATCGGCGGCGACGCCGCGCGCCCACTCGGCGTAGCGCGGCGAGCGCTCCTCGGCCTCGACGCGCGCCCATCGCAGATAGGCGTCGCACACCTTCGTGTCGTCGGTCGCGCTCTCCACCCGCCCACCCTGCCACGACGTGGGACGCCCCGCAGGTCGAGGCGGCCGCGATGCCGGCGGGACGCGCACCCCGCAGGCCGAGGAGGCCGCGATGCCGGCGGGACGCGCGCCCCGCAGGTCGAGGAGGCCGCGATGTCGTCGGGCGCGCACCCCGCAGGTCGAGGAGGCCGCGACCGGAGGTCGCAGCCGTCTCGAGACCGGAGCCGGCCGCGGGGACTCCGGTCTCGTGACGCGTGCCGGCTTCGCCGGCGCGCTCCTCGACCTGCGGCTGGGTGCCGGCTTCGCCGGCGCGCTCCTCGACCTGCGGCTGGGTGCCGGCTCCGCCGGCGCGCTCCTCGACCTACGGCTGTATGCCGGCTCCGCCGGCGCGCTCGTCCACCGAGCGCGGCAGCGCGCGCAACGGGCACGCGGCCGGACCCTCCAAGCGGGTGCCGTCGGGCGCGAACCGGGAGCCGTGCGCCGTGCAGTCCCAGGAGCGCTCCTGCGCGTTCCACGCCACGAGCGCCCCGACGTGCGGGCAATGCGCCGAGACCTCGCGCGTGCGGCCGTCGACCGTCGACGTCGCCACGAGCCGCGCGCCCCGGCGGCCGAGGCTGCCCTGCCCCTCGCCCGGTGGCGGCGTCGGCGACAGGGCTGCGCGCGCGGTGCGAGCCTGCGCGGCGGCGACCGCTCCGAGGCTGCCGACCAGGCTGCCCGCCGCGGCCGGCGTCGTGCCCCGTCGGCGGAGCGCCCGCGCCCAGTCGGGCTCGGCGCCGCCGAGCCTGCCCGCGATCGCGAGCGCGCTCATCGCGCCACCCGTCATCCCCCATTTGTCGAAGCCGGTCGCGAGCAGCACGCGGCCGCGGCTCCCGGGCCGGGCGCCGATCCACGGCAGCCGGTCGGGTGTGCGGTAGTCCTGCGCGCTCCACGCGTGCGTCCGCGCGGCGTCGGGCCAGTGCCGCAGCACCCAGCGGTCGAGCTCGGCGACGAGCTGCCGCGGGTCCCGGTGACGGCCCACGACGTGCCCCACGCCGCCGGCGATGAGCAGCGGGGTGCCGTCGGCCGCGGTCGCGGTGCGCAGCGAGCGCGTCGGCGCGTCGACGCCGAGCGCCATCGGCAGCACTGCGGCCGCCTCCGCAGTGAGGCTGCGCACGCGGTACGCGGCGGCGTACGAGCGATGCGCCTCGAGGAGCACCGAGGTGCCGCGCGCGGGCACGGGCGCGCCCGTCGCGAGCACGGCGGAACCGGCCCGCCATGCCCCCGCATCCGTCTCGACCTCGACGCCGCTCCCCGCGCGGCGGACGTGCCGCACGCTCGCGTGCATGATCGCGCCGCCGTGGGCGCGCAGGTGCGCGGCGAGCGCGGCGAGCGTCGCGAGCGGGTGCAGCTGCGCCTGATCGGGCAGCTCGAGCGCCGCGGCCGTCGGGAACGGCAGGTGCTCCGCTCCGCCCTCGCGCACCGGCAGGCCCAGCTCGCGCGCGACCTCGAGCTCGCGCTCGAGCGACGCGGCGCCCTCGTCACCCGATGCGAACGAGACGGCGCTGCGCGGCTCGGCCGGCGCGCCGAGGCGCTCGAGCAGGCCCAGCAGCCACGCCTGGCCGGCGAGCGATCCGTCGACGAACGCCTGCGTCGCGGCACCGCCGGCGAGCCGCCGGATGCGGTGCAGGCGGTCGCTCTGCAGCAGGCTCAGCTTCGCGGTCGTGCCGCCGGTCGCGACAGCTCCGGGCACGCGCGCCTCGAGCACCACGACGGTCGCGCCCTGCTCGGCCAGCAGCGCCGCCGTCGCGAGGCCGGTGAGGCCGGCACCGACGACGACGGCATCCGGGCGCCGCGGCGAGGACTCGTCGAAGCCGATCGTGGGAGCGGTGGCCTGCCAGAGCGACGTCATGTCCCCCACTCAACGCGAGCGGGCGGGCACGCACAAGGGCGGGGACCTGTGAAGGTCCCCGCCCTTGCGCGATGGGTCTCGTGACGCGAGCGCCTGCGGCGCGCGCTCCTCGACCGGCGGGACGGTGTGGTCTCGATACGCCGCCTGCGGCGGCTACTCGACCAGCGAGGGCCGCCTGCGGCGGCTACTCGACCAGCGGGCGGTGGGTCAGCGCTGGGCGCTGCCGTCGACGTAGTCGGCGTCCGGCTGCTCCCACGCGAACAGCGAGCGCAGCTTCTTGCCGGTCGCCTCGATGGGGTGGCCCTCTGCCTTGGCGCGCAGCTCCTTGAACTCGGGGGCGCCGGCGTCCTGGTCGCCGATGAAGCGCTCGGCGAAGGCACCCGACTGGATGTCCTTCAGCACCGCCTGCATGTTCTCCTTGACGTGCGGGTCGACGACGCGCGGACCGGAGACGTAGTCGCCGTACTCGGCGGTGTCCGACACCGACCAGCGCTGCTTGGCGATGCCGCCCTCCCACATGAGGTCGACGATGAGCTTGAGCTCGTGCAGCACCTCGAAGTAGGCGATCTCGGGCTGGTAGCCCGCCTCGGTCAGGGTCTCGAAGCCGTACTGCACGAGCTGCGAGACACCGCCGCACAGCACCGCCTGCTCGCCGAACAGGTCGGTCTCGGTCTCCTCGGTGAAGGTCGTCGTGATGCCGCCGGCGCGGAGGCCGCCGATGGCCTTCGCGTACGACCACGCCGTCTGCCAGGCCGAGCCCGACGCATCCGACTCGACGGCGACGATGACGGGCACGCCGCGGCCGGCCTCGAACTCGCGGCGCACGGTGTGGCCGGGGCCCTTCGGCGCGACGAGCACGACGTCGATGCCCTCGGGCGCGGTGATGTAGCCGAAGCGCACGTTGAAGCCGTGGCTGAACACGAGGGTCTTGCCCTCGGTCATGTGCTGGGCGACCTCGTCGTTGTAGATGTGGCGCTGGAACTGGTCGGGCGCGAGCAGCACGACGACGTCGGCCCACTCGGCGACCTCGGCGGGCGTGCCCACCTCGAAGCCGGCCTCCTGCGCCTTCGCGCGGCTCTTCGACTCCGGCTGCAGGCCGATGCGCACCTCGACGCCCGAGTCGCGCAGGTTCTGCGCGTGCGCGTGACCCTGCGAGCCGTAGCCGATGATGGCGACCTTCTTGCCCTGGATGATGCCGAGGTCGGCACCGTCGTCGTAGATGACCTCAGTCATGCTCTCTCCTCATTCGTGGTTCTTGCGGTTCCGGATGCGGTGCGCGCGTCACGCGCACCGGCCCGGTCGTTCTGGGGTTCAGCGGCCGTCGGCCTTGAGCACGCGCTCGCTGATCGACTTGCCGCCGCGGCCGATGGCCAGCAGGCCCGATTGCGCGATCTCCTTGATGCCGTACGGCTCGAGCAGCTTCAGCAGCGCCTGGCACTTGGGCGAGTCGCCCGTGACCTCGATCACGAGCGCGTCGGTCGTGACGTCGACGACGCGCGCGCGGAAGAGCGTCGCGGCCTCGAGGATCTGCGAGCGGGTCGAGTTGTCGACCTTCACCTTGATGAGCATGTGCTCCCGCTGCACCGACTGGCCCGGCTCGAGCTCGACGATCTTCACGACGTTGACGAGCTTGTTGAGCTGCTTCGTCACCTGCTCGAGCGGCAGCTGGTCGACGTCGACGACGACGGTGATGCGGCTGAGGCCCGGCACCTCGGTGCGGCCCACCGCGAGCGAGTCGATGTTGAAGCCGCGGCGGGCGAAGAGCCCGGCGACGCGGGTCAGCAGACCCGGCTTGTCCTCGACGAGGAGCGACAGGACGTGCGTGCTCATCACTCCTCCCCCCACTCCGGGCTGTGATCCTTGGCGTACTGCACGAACGAGTTCGAGACGCCCTGCGGCACCATCGGCCACACCATCGAGTCCTTCGAGACGATGAAGTCGATCACGACCGGGCGGTCGTTCGTCTCGAGCGCGAGCTTGATCGCCGGGTCGATCTCCTCGGGCTTCGTGACGCGGATCGCGAGGCAGCCGTAGGCCTCGCCGAGCTTCACGAAGTCGGGGATCATCTTGGCGTCGGCCCCCGTCTCGAGGTCGGTGAACGAGTGGCGGCCCTCGTAGAACAGGCTCTGCCACTGCCGCACCATGCCGAGCGACGAGTTGTTGATGATCGCGACCTTGATCGGGATGTCGTTCAGGGTGCAGGTGGCGAGCTCCTGGTTGGTCATCTGGAAGCAGCCGTCGCCGTCGATCGCCCACACCGTGCGCTCGGGCTGGGCGACCTTCGCGCCCATCGCCGCTGGCACCGCGTAGCCCATCGTGCCGGCGCCGCCGGAGTTGAGCCAGGCGTTCGGCCGCTCGTACTTGATGAACTGCGCCGCCCACATCTGGTGCTGGCCGACGCCCGCGGCGTAGACGCCTTCGGGGCCGGTGAGCTCGCCGATGCGCTGGATGACGTGCTGCGGGGCGAGGCGGCCATCGCTCGGCTCGGTGAAGCCGAGCGGGAAGCGCTCCTGCAGGCCCTGCAGCCGCTCCCACCAGTCGGTGAGGTCGGGGCGGCGGTCGGTCGCGAGCTCCTGGAAGGCGACCGACAGGTCGGCGAGCACCTCGCGCACGTCGCCGACGATCGGCACGTCGGCGGTGCGGATCTTCGAGATCTCCGCCGGGTCGACGTCGACGTGGATGACCTTGGCGCCGGGCGCGAACTCCGCGACCTTGCCCGTGACGCGGTCGTCGAAGCGGGCGCCGAGCGCGATGATGAGGTCGCACTCCTGGAAGGCGAGCACCGCGGGCACCGCGCCGTGCATGCCGGGCATGCCGAGGTGCTGCGGGTGCGAGTCGGGGAACGCGCCCCGCGCCATGAGCGTCGTCACGACGGGTGCGCCGGTCGCCTCGGCGAACGCGCGCAGCTCGTCAGAGGCGTGCGCGCGGATGACGCCGCCGCCCACGTAGAGCAGCGGGCGCTGCGAGTCGGCGAGCAGCTGCGCGGCGGCGGTGATCTGCTTGCCGTGCGCCTTCGTCACCGGGCGGTAGCCGGGCAGCTCGACCTTGTCGGGCCACACGAACGGCGCCGAGTCCTGCTGCGCGTCCTTCGTGATGTCGACGAGCACGGGGCCGGGCCGGCCGGTGGATGCGATGTGGAAGGCGGCCTTGAGGGCGCCGGGGACGTCCTCGGGGCGCGTCACCTGGAAGGTGTGCTTCGTGATGGGCATCACGATGCCGGTGATGTCGGCCTCCTGGAACGCATCCGTGCCGATGAGGTGGCTGAAGACCTGGCCGGTGATCGCGACCATCGGCACCGAGTCCATGTACGCGTCGGCGATCGCGGTCACGAGGTTGGTCGCGCCCGGGCCGGAGGTCGCGAGGCACACGCCGACCTTGCCGGTCGCGGCGGCGTAGCCCTCGGCCGCGTGGCCGCCGCCCTGCTCGTGGCGCACGAGGATGTGGCGGATCGCCGACTGCTGCATGAGCTCGTCGTAGAAGGGGATGATGGCGCCGCCGGGGATGCCGAAGACATCCTCGACGCCGAGCAGCTCGAGGGACTTCAGCACGGCGCCGGAGCCGGTGAGCATCGGCGGTTCGGCGCTGCGCGGCGGCGCGGGCCGTGGGATGGGGATCGTCATGGCGCTCCTGAGCGTTGGCGTGCGTCAGCCCGTGACCGCGCCGGTGGCGGCGGACTGCACGAGCTTCGCGTACTTGGCGAGGACGCCGCGCGTGTAGCGCGGGGGCAGCGGCTCCCAGCCCTCACGCCGGGAGGCGAGCTCTGCCTCGTCGACGATCAGGTCAAGCGAGCGAGCGGCGATGTCGACACGGATGCGGTCTCCGTCGCGCACGAAGGCGATCGGACCGGAGTCGACCGCCTCAGGGGCGATGTGGCCGATGCACAGGCCGGTTGTGCCGCCCGAGAATCTGCCGTCCGTCAAGAGTAGTACATCCTTGCCGAGGCCAGCGCCCTTGATGGCGGCGGTGATCGCGAGCATCTCGCGCATGCCGGGGCCGCCCTTGGGGCCCTCGTAGCGGATGACGACGACGTCGCCGGCCTGGATCTCGCCGCGCGTGAGCGCATCCATCGCCGCCCGCTCGCGGTCGAAGACGCGCGCGGGGCCCTCGAAGACCTCGGCGTCGAAGCCGGCGGTCTTGACGACCGCGCCCTCGGGCGCGAGCGAGCCGTCGAGGATCGTCAGGCCGCCGGTGGCGTGGATCGGGTCGTCGATCGCGCGCACGACGGTGCCGTCGATCGGCTGCGGGTCGAGCTCGGCGAGGTTCTCGGCGAGCGTGCGGCCGGTGACGGTGAGCACGTCGCCGTGCAGCAGGCCCGCGTCGAGCAGCGCCTGCATCACGACGGGCATGCCGCCGACGCGGTCGAAGTCCTGCGCGACGTAGGCGCCGAAGGGCTTGACGTCGGCGAGGTGCGGCGAGCGGGCGCCGATGCGGCGGAAGTCCTCGAGCGAGAGCTCGACCTCGGCCTCGTGCGCGATCGCGAGCAGGTGCAGCACGGCGTTCGTCGAGCCGCCGAGCACCATCGCGACGGTGATGGCGTTCTCGAACGCCTCCTTCGTGAGGATGTCGCGGGCGGTGATGCCCTTCCGGAGCAGCTCGACGACGGCCTCGCCCGACTTGCGGGCGTAGTGGTCGCGGCGGCGGTCGGCCGACAGCGGCGTCGACGAGCCGGGCAGGCTCATGCCGAGCGCCTCGGCGATGCACGCCATCGTGTTGGCGGTGTACATGCCGCCGCACGCGCCCTCGCCGGGCGCGAAGCCGCACTCGATGCGGTGCAGGTCCTCGGCCGAGATCTTGCCGGCCTTGTACGCGCCGACGGCCTCGAACGAGTCGATGATCGTCATCGACTGCGGGATCGTGCCGTCCTCGAGCTTCGCGAAGCCGGGCGCGATCGAGCCGGCGTAGACGAAGACGCTCGCGAGGTCGAGGCGCGCGGCAGCCATCAGCATGCCGGGCAGCGACTTGTCGCAGCCGGCGAGCAGCACGGTGCCGTCGAGCCGCTCGGCGTTCACGACCACCTCGACGCTGTCGGCGATGACCTCGCGCGAGACGAGCGAGAAGTGCATGCCCTCGTGGCCCATCGAGATGCCGTCCGAGACCGAGACCGTGCCGAACTGCAGCGGGTAGCCGCCGCCGGCGTGCACGCCCTCCTTCGACGAGCGCGCGAGGCGGTCGAGCGAGAGGTTGCACGGCGTGATCTCGTTCCACGAGCTCGCGATGCCGATCTGCGGCTTCTCCCAGTCGCCGTCGCCCATGCCGACGGCGCGCAGCATCCCTCGGCTCGTGGTGGCCTCCACGCCGTCCGTGACGGCGCGCGAGCGCGGCTTGATGTCGATCTCTGGCATGGCCCGATCCTACGCCGCAGGGACATGTCTGATCACGGTCGCGCCCGACCGAGCGCGCCGTCCTGGACGAATCGGATGCGTGGCGTCCATCCGGAGGGTCTACCGTCGTGTGCATGATCCAGGTCGGCCTCAGCACGATCTCCGTCTTCCCCAAGGGGGTCGAGGACGGATTCCGGCTCTCGCGCGAGGCGGGCTACGACGGGGTCGAGGTGATGGTCACCACCGACGCGAAGACCCGCAGCCCCGAGCGCCTGCTCGAGCTCTCGGAGCGCTACGAGCAGCCGATCATGGCGATCCACGCGCCGGTCGTGCTGCTGACGACGTTCGTGTGGGGCCGCGACCCCTTCGTGAAGCTCGACCGCTCGGCCGAGCTCGCGGTCTCGGTCGGCGCGCCCACCGTCGTCGTGCACCCGCCCTTCCGCTGGCAGGGCAAGTACGCCCGCACGTTCACGGATGCGGTGCGCGCGACCGAGCAGAAGCACGGCGTCGAGGTGGCGGTCGAGAACATGTTCCCGTGGGCGGCCGGCGGCATCGACCGCCAGGCCTACCTGCCGGGCATCGATCCGAGCGAGATGGACGTCGACCACGCCACGCTCGACTTCTCGCACTGCGCGCTCGCGAAGCGCGACTCGATGCAGCTCGCCCTCGACCTCGGCGACCGGCTGCGCCACCTGCACCTCACCGACGGCGTCGCGGCCGATGAGGGGCGCGTCTTCGACGAGCACCTGCTGCCCGGCCACGGCAACGAGCCCGTCGCCGAGGTGCTGCAGATGCTCGCGCAGCAGCAGTGGACCGGCCAGGTGGTCGCCGAGATCAAGACCCGGCAGGCGCGCTCGGAGCGCGACCGCCTGCGGCTGCTGACCGAGACGGTCGAGTTCGCGCGCGAGCACCTCGCGGTCGAGCCCGTCGAGGCCGAGGCGGAGTCGGCACGCTCGGCGCCCGGCCCGGTCGCCGACAGCCCCCGCGAGCGCTGAGCGCCTACTCGGGCTCGTTGCCCGAGCCGGCGCCGAGCAGGAACGGGGTCGTGACGCCCTCGTACATCAGGTGCGTCATGAGGCCCTCGACCGCGTGCGGCAGCGTGTGGCAATGGTCGGCCCACAGCCCCGGGTTGTCGGCGACGAACGCGACGTCGTAGCTCTCGCCGTTGTCGACGTCGAGCGAGTCGACCCACCAGGGGCTGCCGGATGCGGGCACGCCGTTCCGCGCGAGCACGACCACGTGGTGCCCGTGGAGGTGCATCGGGTGCACCTCCCCCGAGCCGTTGGTGATGCGCATCGCGACCACGTCGCCCTCGCGCACCATGAACATCGGGACGTCGTCGCCCATCCGCCCGTTGATCGTCCACCAGATGCCGGGCACGCCGGCGAGGAAGCCCGGCGCGCGCCCGATGTCGTACGCGAACGAGCGGTCAGGCCGCTCCGGGTCGAAGCCGAGCGGTGCCGGCGTGCCGTAGTCGAGCAGGTCGAGGAACTCCGGCGGCGACGGCGGCGTCGGGGCGGTCGCGTCGTCGGGGCCGACGAGCAGCGAGACGCCCGGCGCCTGCACGCGCACGGCCCCGGTGGCGGGCACGACCACCTCGAGGTCGATGCGGCCGCCCGCGGTCACGCGCACCTTCCGCCCCTCGACGAGGCCGGGCTCGTGCACGTCGGTGCCGTCGACCGCGACGACGCGGAAGCCGCCCTCGGCCCACACGGCGGTGGGAGTGCTGTCGGTGTTGGCGATCCGCACGCGCACGTGCGCGCCCGGCGCCGCGCCGTGCCGCACCTCGCCGGCGACGCCGTTGAGCGTGCGCGAGGTGCCCGGGTAGGTGTGCAGCAGCACCACCGCATCCGCCGCGGCCGCAGGCGCCTCCCCGGGCGGCACCTCCCCGGTCCCGGCATCCGCCCCGTCGGCCGCCGGCTCGATCACGATCGCACCGAAGAGCCCCGCGTGCACCTGCTCGTGCGACACCTGGTGCGAGTGGTACCAGTAGGTGCCGGCCTGCTCGGCGACGAAGCGGTAGGTGAAGACCTCGCCCGGGGCGACGGCGTCCTGCGTGACGCCCGCGACGCCATCCATCGCCCCCGGCACGTCGATGCCGTGCCAGTGCAGCGTGACGCCGCCGGGCACCGACTCGTTGCGCAGCAGCACCTCGACCATCTGTCCCTGCCGCGCGCGGATCTCCGGCCCGGGCGTCGAGCCGTTGAGCGTGTAGCCGTCGAACCCGTCGCCGCCGGGCAGCGTCACGCGCTCGGCCCTCGCCCGCAGCTCGACGTGCACGTCAGCGGGGCGCATCGGGTCGGCCGTGAGCTCGGTGACCGAGACGGCGGATGCGTCGGGCGACGCCGGGTCCCCCACGGCGCCGTGGCCGTGCCCCCCGCCGCCGATGACGGCGCCGCCGCCGATGTCGGCGACGCCCATCGCGAGCGCCGAGTAGGTGTCGGGGCGCAGGCTCGACCACCACGCGGTGCCGACGACGACCGCGAGCGCGAGCGCGACGAGCCCCCCGACGACGCGAGCGATGCGCCCGGCCCGCGCTGGGCGGTCCGGGCGCATCGGGCTCTCCTCGCGGGACGCCGGTTCAGCCGACCGCGACCGAGGATCGCGGCGCCGCCTCGGCGACGGCGGGCGCCTTGGCGCGCAGGCCGGCGTAGAGCGCGCTGCCGAAGAGGGCGAGCGCGTTGACGCCGTGCAGGAACGCGAGGGCGGTCATCGTGTGGCCGAGCAGGCCGAGCGTGACCTGCAGCGCGACGAGCGCGACGATGATCACGGCCCACATCACGCCGCGGGGCACGCGCACGAAGAACGACACGACGAGCAGCGCGAGCGCGACGACGGGGATGACGTACATGCCGTTCATCCCGTGGATCATGAAGCCCATCGCCTCGGGGATGTCGGGCGGCGAGTTCGGGTCGAAGGTGCCGCCCTCGAACAGGAAGGCGGCGAGACCCGCCGAGACCCACGCGTGGGAGGCCGCCTGCAGCATGACGAGGCCGCAGATGGCGAAGGCGAGCACCCGGTAGACGGTGCGCATGATTCCTCCGTTGGAATCGGGGACGCCCTCACGGGGCGGACCGGGGCGCCGAGCGCGCTCGGCGGGCGATGCGGAGCATCGCGGTGCTGGGGCATGCCGTCAGCGCGTCCGCCGACGGACTACCGCCATGGTCGTCCCCCAGCCTCTCGGCGTCAACGAAGGTGACGCAGAGGATTCGCTCAAGTCGCGGGCCACCACGTGCGTGCGCTCCCCGACTCAACGGCCATGCAGCGCGGATGTGCGCGTGAGCGGCACATCGGTCGTGCATGGCCGTTGAGGGCGGGGTCGCGGCTCAGCTGGCGTGCGCGGCGGGGGCGGGCACCGGCTCGAGTGCGTCGAGCGCGCGGATGCGCTCCCCCGTCGCCCGCCGGCGTGCGCTGCGCACCGCGAGGTAGGCGGCGAGCAGCCCGAGCGCGAGGAACAGCAGCAGCATCGCGACCGCACCGCCCGCCCCGGGGGCGCCGGCGGCGACCGCCTGCAGCGCATCCACCGCGTGCGTCATCGGCAGCGCGGGCGCGATCGCGGCGAAGCCCTCGCCGAGCACCGAGCGGGGCACGAGACCGCCGGCCGCGACGGCCTGCAGCCCGAGCAGCACGAGCGACACGACCGCGCCGACCGAGCCCCACCACGCCAGCAGCGCCACGTGCGCCAGGGTCGCGACGCCGGCGAACAGCAGCGCGATGCCGAAGGTCGCGGGCGCCTGCACCCACGGGACAGCGCCGATGCCGTGCACGACGAGCGTCGCGAGCGCCGCCTGCAGCGCCACGACCCACGAGGAGCGGATGAGCAGCGTCGCGAGCACCCGGCCGACGGATGCCGCGGCGGTCAGGGTGCGGCGCGCGGTGCGCAGCAGCACGAGCACGAGCGCGAGCGCGCCGAGCCAGAGGCCGATCGGCACGGCGATCGTCGCGACGCGCGACTCGCCCGAGGGGGCGGAGGCGCGCTCGTCGAGGTCGAAGCCGATCGGGTTCGTCGCGACGTCGGCGAGCTGCTCGAGCTCGCCGTCGCTCAGCTGCGGCAGCGCCGCGAGCCCCAAGCGGAGGCCCGAGCCGAGCTCGCTGCCGCCGTCGCCGAGCTGCGCGGCGCCGCTCTCGGCCGAGCGCGCGCCGGCGGCGAGCTGCACGGCGCCCGCGTCGAGCTCGCCGAGGCCCGAGGCGAGCTCGCCCGTGCCGTCGGCGAGCTGCTGGGCGCCGCTGACCGAGGCGCCGAAGCCGTCGTCGAGCTGCGCGAGGCCGCCGCCGAGCTGCGATGCGCCGTCGCGCAGCGCGGGCGAGCCGGCTGAGAGCTGGGCCGCGCCGTCGGCGAGCCCGGCCGCACCGTCGCGCAGGCCGGCGCCCCCGGCGATGAGCTGGGCTGCGCCGTCGTCGAGCTGGTCGAGCCCCGCGGTCGCCTGACCGAGGCCAGCGGTCAGCTCGCCCGAGATGTCGCGCTCGTCGAGCTGCGCGAGCCCACCGGCGAGCTGCCGGGCGGCCGCGACCGTCGCGGGGTCGGCGTCGGGGTCGGCCTCGAGCGCGGCGACGAGCTGCGCGGCCGCAGAGGAGGACGAGCCGATGGCCTGCTCGAGCTGGTCGATGCCGCCGGCCGCGACGGCGCCGTCGAGGCCGTCGCGCAGCTGGCCGACCGCCTGCTGCACGCCGCCGGCGAAACGGTCGACGCCAGCGGTGTACTGCGCGACGCCGTCGCTGAGGTCCGCGGCGCCGCCCGCGAGCGCGTCGGCGCCCCCGGTGTACTGCGCGACGCCTCCGCTGAGCGCAGCGCCGCCGTCGGCGAGCTGCCCGATCCCGTCGTGCGCGGTGCCGAGACCGGACGCGAGCTGCCGACCGCCGTCGGCGAGCTGCAGCGCGCCGAGCTCGGCTGCGCCCGCGCCGTCGGCGAGCTGCTCGATGCCGCCCGCGAGCTCGCCGAGGCCCGACGCGAGCTCCGCACCCCCGTCGCCGAGCGCATCCGCCCCGTCGGCCGCGGCGCCCAGCTGCTCGGCCATCGTGCCGAGGCCGCCGTAGAGGCCCGAGATGAAGCCGTTCGTGACCACGTCGCCGAAGGACGCCATGATCGATTCGCCCGTCTCGGTCGCGAGGCTCGTCGCGAGCCCGCTCGAGGTCGCGTCGGTGACGATCTCGATGCCCGCCTGCCGCGGGTCGTCGCCCTGCAGGCTCAGCACCCGCTGCGAGAAGTCGGCGGGGATCGTGACGACCGCCTGCACGTCGCCGAGCGCGAGCGCGTCGGCGGCGTCCTCCTCGTTCAGGATGCGGAAGTCGAAGCCGTCGTCCGCATCGCCGACGAGGTCAGTGACCACCTGGCGACCGGCGAACATCGTCGTCTCGGCGCCGTCGGCGCCGGTCGCGGTGACCACTTCGTCGAGGTTGACGACGGCGGCGGGCACGTCGCGCTCGCCCGCGGCGGCGGGGCCGAACGACCAGGCCGCGAGCGCGGCGATCGCGAAGGGCGTGGCGGCGGCCGCGGTCAGCGCGACGGCCTTCTTGAGCGTGGTCATCGGTCAGCTCCCGTGGTCGCGAGCGCCTCGGTGGGCGTCTCGCCGGTGTCGGTGTCGGGGTCCGTGCCTCGGGCGGCGGATGCGGCGGCTGCCGCGGCGCGATCCTCCTCCGCCGCGCTCGCGGGCACGAGCTCGAGCGCGGGGCGGCCGTGCGCCTCGGGCGCCGGCTCGCTCGTGACGATCGTCATGTCGTCGCCTCCTAGGCGCGCGGCGATCGCAGCGGCGCCGGCGGGCGCACCGCTCGCGGCGTCGATCCAGACGACGCTCGGCGTGCGCTCCATCGCGATGGCCAGCAGCACCGCGGCGCGCTCGCGCGGTGCGAGGCGCGCCATGGGCGCGTCAGCGTCGATCGGCGTCCCCGCGGCCTCGGCCGCACGCTCGATGAGCGCGGCGGCGCGGCGGTCGAGCACGGGACCGACGGCGAAGGGGCTGCGCAGCGCGAGCGCGGCGCGGGCCGCCTGGTGCGCCGTGCCGGCGGCGCTGCCGTCGGCGAGGTCGAGGTCGATCAGGGCGATGCGCTCGCGCAGCCGCGCGGCGTCGCCGGGCAGCGCCGCGCCGCCGACGTGGGCGTGCCCGGCCGCGCGGATGTCGGCGACGAGCGCGTGCGCGAGCCGCTGCCGATCGGCGAAGCGGCCGCCGAGGCGCACGACCGCGCCGCGCGGGGCGACGAGCGTCCACGACGCGTCCCCGGGCTCGTCGTGGCCGATCTCGGGCCGCAGCCGCTCGAGCGCGAGGTGACCGCCCGCATCCGCCGCCCACGCCAGGGTGGCGCGGTGCCGGCCCAGGCTCTCGCCCTCGACGTCCATCTCGGGGAGCGCGCGGTCGAGCCAGCGCGGCAGCCACCACGCGCGCTCCCCCATGAGGGTCATGAGCGCCGGCACGAGCGTCATGCGCACGAGGAACGCGTCGACGGCGACGCCGAACGCGAGGCCGAAGGCGATCGCCTTGATCATCGCCATGCCCTCGGGCACGAACGCGAAGAAGACGAAGAACATGATGAGCGCGGCGGCCGTGACGACGCGCGCGTTCGCGGCGAAGCCGTGCCGCACGGCGCTGCGGGCGTCGTGCCCGTGCGCGTAGGCCTCGCGCATGCCGGAGACGAGGAACATCTGGTAGTCCATCGCGAGGCCGAACAGCACCGACATCGTCAGCACCGGCATGAACGAGAGGATCGGCCCCTCCTCGAAGTGCAGCAGGTCGGCGCCCCAGCCCCACTGGAAGATCGCGACCGTCGCGCCGAACGCGGCGACGACCGAGAGCACGAAGCCGAGCGCTGCGGTCAGCGGCACGAGGATCGAGCGGAAGACGAGCAGCAGGATGAGCACCGAGAGCGACACGACGACGAGGCCGAACGGCACGAGGGCGTCGGCGAGGCGCTGCGAGAGGTCGATCTGCACGGCGGTCGCGCCGGTGACCGACATCGGCGTGCCGTGCTCCGCCTCGACGTCGGCGGCGATGGCGCGGAGCGCGTGCACGACCTCGACGGTCGCGGGGTCGGCGGGGCCGGTCGTCGGGATGACCTGCACGATCGCGGTGTCGACCGTCGCGTCGGGGAACGCCCCGGCGATGCGGCCGACGCCCGGCACCCGCTCGAGGTCGTCGGCGACGGCGTCGATCGTGCCCATGACGTCGGTCACCTGGGTGATGTCGAGCATGACGACGAGGGGGCCGGTCGTGCCGGCGCCGAAGGCCTCCTGCAGCGTGTCGTTCGCGATGCGCTGCGTGCTGCCGGCGGCCTCGCGGCCGTTGTCCGGGAGCGCGAGCTGCAGCGAGGCGGCGGGGAGCGCCGCGACGCCCGTCACGACGACGACGCCGACGATGGCGAGCACGGGCCGCTTGGCGACCTGCGTGACCCAGCGCATCCCAAGCGTCGGCTGCGCATCGACGTCGCGGAGCGCGAGCCGGTGCGCGCGGCCGCCATCCTTCGGCCGGAGCCGCTCGCCCGCGAGGGCCATGATCGCCGGCAGCAGCGTCGTCGCGGCGGCGATCGCGATCGCGACGGAGCCGGCCGCGCCGATCGCCATGACCGAGAGGAACGGGATGTTGACGATGAGGAGTCCCACGAGCGCGACGATCACCGTGATGCCGGCGAACACGACCGCGGTGCCGGAGGTGCCGACGGCGAGCGAACCCGACTCGATGACGCCCATGCCGCGCGCGAGCTGCGAGCGGTGGCGCGAGAGGATGAACAGGGCGTAGTCGATGCCGACCGCGAGGCCGATCATGAGCGCCATGAGCGGCGCCGAGTTCGACACCGTCACGAGCGCCGAGGCGCCGAGCACGCCGCCCATCGTGATGCCGACGCCGACGAGCGCGGTGATGAGCGGCATGCCGGCCGCGAGCAGCGACCAGAAGGTCACGAACAGCACGACGCCCGCGAAGACGACGCCGAAGACCTCGACGATCGTGACGCCCACCGACTGCGACTGGAAGACCTGCCCGGCGAACTCGACCTGGACTCCGTCCGCACGCAGCGCATCCGCCGTCGCCACCACCTCGTCGAGGGTCGACGGCTTCGCGCCGTCGGTCGGCTCGAACTGCACGCGCGTGTAGGCGACCGTGCCGTCGGCGGAGATCTGCTCGTTCGCGTACTCGCTCCACGGGTCGACCGCCTGCGCCACGAGCTCGACGTCGGCCATCGCCTCGGCCTGCTCGATGATCGCGTCGCGGTGCGCAGCGACGCCGTCGTCGGCGCGCACGACGACCTGCACCGAGCTGCCCGCGACCTGCGGGAAGACGCTGCCGAGGTGGTCGAGCGCCTCCTGCGACTCGGTGCCGGGGATCTCGAACGACTCCTGCATGTTCGGCCCGAGCGCGAGGGCACCGCCGAGCACGCCGCCGAGCAGCACGATCCAGGCGACGATGACGAGCCAGGCGCGGCGCATGGATGCGGCGCCGATGCGGGCGAGCCAGGTGGACATCAGGCGTCCTCCCCTTCGGTGCGGGTGCTCCCGGCCGCGGCCGGGAGCGCGTCGGGCATGCAGAGCTCGAGCAGCGTCTCGATGAAGATCTCGCGCATCTCCTCGGGGCTCGGGTGCTCGTGCGCGGTCTCGCTCGCATCGGCGAGGATGAACGCGACGCCGGCAAGGCCGATCGAGAGCCGCGTGAGCGTGCGCGTCGTGGGGGCCTCCAGCACGAGGGTCGAGGCGATCGCGTCGACGATCGCGTTGCCGCGCACGATCGCCGGCACCTCGCGCAGCGCGCCGCGCTGCGTGACGAAGATCGAGACGGCGGCGCTGTGCGCCATGAGCGTGTCGACGAAGCGCGTGACGAGTCCCGGCGCGGCGGCGACCTTGTCGTCGTGCAGCTCGGGCAGCGCCTCGATGAGCTCGGTGAGGGCATCCATCGTCGGCTGCATCGCCGCCTCGAGCAGCGCTTCCTTCGAGTCGAAGTGGTAGAGCACCGACGACTTCGAGGTGCCGACGTCGTCGGCGATCTGCTGGATGGAGGAGCCGAGGTAGCCGAAGCGGGCGAAGCGCTCGAGCGCGGCCCGGATGATCTCGTCGCGGGTGGTCACGTCGCACCACTGTACTGACCGATCGGTCAGAAGTCGACCGATCGGTCAGGATTCTCTCTCGGCGGGCTCGGCGGCGGCGGATGCGGCGGCTCGCGCGCCGCGCTCAGGGGAGCGCAGTACGTTGGTCGCCGACGAGGAGGCGAAATGCGCAAGTACCTGTTGAACGCCGGAGTGATCAGCTCGCTCACGAGCGGCATGGCCGTCCTCAAGGCCACCCGCACGGGCCCGCGCGACTGGCGGCTCGCGCTGCTCTGGGCCAGCTGGGGCATCGGCGTCGCGCTCGCGATCGGCGCCGTGAACCAGCGCGAGGAGGGCATCCGCCGCGAGGAGCTCGAGCGCGAGCTGCGCAAGGCCGCCGACAAGCGGCGCTGAGGTCCCAGCGCCATGCCCGAGCCGGTCGTCGTCATCGGCGATGCGCTCGTCGACGAGGTCGACGGCGCGTCGATCGTCGGCGGCGCCGCGCTCAACGTCGCCGTCGGGCTTGCGCGGCTGGGCGTGCCGGCGCGGCTCGTGGCGATGGTCGGCGACGACGGCCCCGGGCGGCTCGTGCGTGCGCACTGCGAGCGCCACGGCGTCGACCTGATCGCGACGGATGCGCCCCACGGCACCGCGGTCGCCCGCGCCGAGCGCGATGGCGGCACCATGCGGTACGCCTTCACCGAGGCGGGGCAGCGGCGGTTCGTCGACCTCGCCGGGCTCGGCGGCATGCTGGGCGCGGCTCCCCTCGTGGTGGTCTCGTGCCTCGCGCTCGAGCACGAGGCGCAGGTCGCCCCGCTGCTCGAGCTCGACCGCTCCCGCGAGCGGCTGCTCGTCGACCCGAACGCGCGCCCCGGCTACCTCACCGCCGACGGCGCGCGCGAGCGCTTCGCCGCCGGGCTCGACGCGCTCGCCGCGCGGGCGCTCCTCGTGAAGGTGAGCGACGAGGACACCGAGCTCGTCTACGGTGAGGACGCCGACGAGACCGCCGCCCGCTGGCTCGCCGCGGGCACCGGCGCGGTCGCCGTCACGCGCGGCGCGGCGGGCGCCCGCATCGCGACCGCGGCAGGCACCGTCGACGCGCCCGTGCCCCACCTCGCGGCGCCCATCGTCGACACGATCGGGGCGGGGGACGCCGTGCTCGCCTCCCTCACCGCATCCGTCGCCGCCGGTGACCACGAGGGCGGATGGGCGGGGCCGCTCGAGCGCGCGATGGCCGTCGCGGCCGCCACGACGCGCGCCGCGGGCGGGCTGCTGCAGCTGCCTCCGTGACGGAGACGGATAGCCGGCCCACCTAGCATGGGGTGATGCCGCTGAAGTCGCTCGACCAGTCATCCAAGCTCAAGCACGTCCTCTACGAGATCCGCGGCCCGATCGCCGCCGAGGCCGCGCGGCTGGAGGCCGAGGGGCACCGCATCCTCAAGCTCAACATCGGCAACCCCGCGCCGTTCGGGTTCGAGACGCCCGACACGATCGTGCAGGACATGATCGCCAACCTGCCGCTCGCCGAGGGCTACTCCGACTCGAAGGGCGTGCTCTCGGCGCGCCGTGCGGTGGTCACGCGCTACGAGGGCGTCGAGGGCTTCCCGCCGCTGACCGTCGACGACGTCTACCTCGGCAACGGGGTGAGCGAGCTCATCACCATGACGATGCAGGCGCTGCTCGACGCGGGCGACGAGGTCTTGATCCCCGCGCCCGACTACCCGCTGTGGACGGCGATGACGTCGCTCGGCGGCGGCACGCCCATCCACTACCTCACCGACGAGGCGAACGGGTGGGCGCCCGACCTCGACGACATCGCGGCGAAGATCACGCCGCGCACGAAGGCGATCGTCGTCATCAACCCCAACAACCCCACGGGCGCCGTCTACTCCCGCGAGGTGCTGCAGGGCATCGTCGACCTCGCGCGCGAGCACTCGCTGCTCGTGCTCGCCGACGAGATCTACGACCGCATCCTCTACGACGACGCCGAGCACGTCTCGATCGCGACGCTCGCGCCCGACCTGCTGACGCTCACGTACAACGGGCTGTCGAAGACCTACCGCGCCGCCGGCTTCCGCGCCGCGTGGCTCGCGATCACCGGGCCGAAGGAGCACGCGCGCGGCTTCCTCGAGGGGCTCACGCTGCTGGCCTCGACGCGGCTGTGCCCGAACGTGCCTGCGCAGTACGGCATCCAGGTCGCCCTCGGCGGACACCAGTCGATCGAGGACCTGATCCTGCCCGGCGGCCGACTGCTCGAGCAGCGAGATGCAGCGGTGCAGGGGCTGCGGTCGATCCCGGGCGTGAGCGTCGTCAATCCGCTCGGCGCCCTCTACGTCTTCCCCCGGCTCGACCCCGAGGTGCACGAGATCCACGACGACGCGCAGTTCGCGCTCGACCTGCTGCGGCAGGAGCGGATCCTCGTGACGCACGGCACGGGCTTCAACTGGCCGACGCCCGACCACTTCCGCATCGTCACGCTCCCCTGGAAGCGCGACCTCGATCTCGCGGTCGAGCGGATCGGCAACTTCCTGGCGTCCTACCGGCAGTAGGCGGATGCGGTAGGCCCGCAGGGTCTGCGCGGCAATCCTGGAGACTCCTGGCCTACGCTCCCCCGCATGGACACCGCCACGCCGAGCCGCGACCCCGTCGAGCGCCTGAGCCAGCTCGCCGCCGACGTCGAGAGCTTCTCGCACGATGCCGACGACGCCTTCGGCGCGATCGCCGAGGCACTGCACCTCATCGCCGACGAGCTCGGGGCGCTGCGCAACCCGCAGTGACCACGCCTGTCGCAGGCGCGCTTCCAGCCGCTGCGGACATGAAGAAGGCCCGGCGTTCGCCGGGCCTTCTCGCTGTACACCCCCCGGGACTCGAACCCGGAACCAATTGATTAAGAGTCAACTGCTCTGCCAATTGAGCTAGAGGTGCATGGCCTCACCGGCCGAGGAACAACTCTAGCAGACCTCGGGCGCGCTCGCCTACTGGGAGGATGGCTGCATGACGCATCTCGAGCCCGGCATGCCCGCTCCCGAGTTCACGCTGCCCGACCAGGACGGCGCATCCGTCTCGCTGGCCGACCTGCGCGGGCGCAAGGCCATCGTGTACTTCTACCCCGAGGCGATGACCGTCGCGTGCAAGCAGCAGGCGTGCGACTTCCGCGACCGGCTGCCCGACCTCTCGTCGCACGGCTACGCCGTCGTCGGCATCTCTCGGGATCCCGTCGAGAAGCTCGCGCGGGCGCGCGACCTCGACGGCATCACGTTCCCGCTGCTGAGCGACGAGGATCTCGCGGTGCACCGCGCGTGGGGCACGTTCGGCGAGAAGAACAGCTACGGCCGCATCGTCGAAGGCGTGCGCCGCTCGACCTTCGTGCTCGACGAGGAGGGCGTGATCACGCACGCCTTCTACAACACGAAGGCCAAGGGGCACCTCGAGATGCTCGACAAGCGGCTGGGGTTCTCGGGCTGAGGGTCTCGTGACGGGTGCGGCCTGCGGCCGCGCCCTCCTCGACCGACGGAGGTGACGGGTGCGGCCTGCGGCCGCGCCCTCCTCGACCGACGGCACTGACGGGCGCCGACGGCCGAGCGGCCCCGCTCCCCTACGGCGTCGGCTGGCCGGCCTCGTCGTCGTCCGAGGGCGCGAAGTCCTCGCGGTGCAGCCAGACGGTGACGGTGCGGCGCAGCGCGAGCGTCATCGTCACCGCGGCGAGCGCCGCGAGCAGCAGCGCGAGCCACACCGGTCCCTCGCCGCCGTTGAAGGTGCCGACGGCCACGCCGATCTGCAGCACCTGCCACACGACCGCCGCCGCACGCGACCACGAGCGGCCGTCGAGCATGGCCCGGCCGGCCTGCAGCAGGAAGAATGCAGCCCCCGCGGCCAGCGCCGCGAGGAAGAGTCCGCCGGGGATGTGTGTCGGGTCACCGGTGAGCGCCGAGAACACACCCCAGACGGCGACGCCGAGCATCCCGAGCGCCTCGACGAGCAGCAGGATCCCGGCCCACGTGGCGGTCGCGGGACGTTGGCTGGAGTGATCGCTCACAGAAGAAACCCTTGCCTCTCTGGGGGCGCTGTGGAAGCATGGAATGTCGGGCGGCACCGAAGCTGCGCCCTGAGACTTCTGCGCCGCGGTACCCGCTGAGCGCGACTTCCCCCTCCAATGTACAAGGAGCACATGTATGGATTGGCGTGATGACGCTGCCTGCCTCACGGTGGACCCCGAGCTGTTCTTCCCGGTCGGCAACACCGGTCCTGCGCTCGAGCAGATCGAGAAGGCCAAGGCCGTCTGCGCGACCTGCCCGGTGACCGAGATGTGCCTGCAGTACGCACTCGAGACCAACCAGGACTCGGGCGTGTGGGGCGGCCTCTCCGAGGACGAGCGCCGCGCCCTCAAGCGTCGCGCCGCGCGCGCCCGCCGCGCCGGCTGACGCAGCACAGACACCCAGCGGGGTCGCCGAGAGGCGGCCCCGCTGCTGTGTTGTGCGGGCGGATGCGCGCGCGGCGGGTTGCGCGGCCCAGCCGGATGCGCACGGCCCCTCTGGTGCGCACGGCGGCTCAGCGCAGCTCGTCGTCCTTCGCGATGTACGACAGCGGCACCTTCACGGTGACCTCCGTGCCCTCGACCGCCCGGGCGCCCCAGTCGATAGAGCCCGAGAGCTCGCCGGTGACGAGCGTCTTCACGATCTGCGTGCCGAGCCCCGAGCCGACGCGGCCCGGCGGGAGCCCCGCCCCGTTGTCGCACACCTGCACCGTGAGCCACCCCTCTTCGCGCACGGCCGTGATGCGCACGAGCCCGTCGTCGCGCCCCGCGAGCCCGTGCTCGACGGCGTTCGTGACGAGCTCGGTGAGCGCGAGCGCGAGCGGCGTCGCGTAGCCGCTCGGCAGCACGCCGAACGAGCCGTTCCGCTCGGTGCGCACATGCGCCCCGTGGATCGAGGCGACCTCGCTCGTGAGCTTCATCGCGCGATCGAACACCTCGTCGAAGTCGACCGACTGGCTCAGGCCCTCGGAGAGCGTGTCGTGCACGACGGCGATCGACGAGACGCGTCGCTCGGCGTCCTGCAGCGCGGTGCGCGCCTCCTCGCTCTTCGTGCGCCGCGACTGGATGCGCAGCAGCGCCGCGACCGTCTGCAGGTTGTTCTTGACGCGGTGGTGGATCTCGCGGATCGTCGCGTCCTTGGTGATGAGCGTCTGCTCCTGCGCGCGCATGTCGGTGACGTCGCGCACGAGCACGATCGCCCCGAGCCTGGCGCCGCGCTGCCGCAGCGGCACCGCGCGCAGCGAGAGCGTCACGAGCCGCGTCTCGATGTCCGTGCGCCACGGCGCGCGGCCCGTGACGACGAGCGGCAGCGCCTCGTCGACCTCCTGCGACTCGTCGATGAGCTCGGTCGTGATCTCGGCGAGCGACTCCCCCTCGAGCTCGCCGCGGAAGCCCAACCGCGTGAAGGCGGAGAGCGCGTTGGGGCTTGCGAAGGTCACCACTCCCGTCTGGTCGAGGCGGATGAGGCCATCGGATGCGCGCGCCGCGCCCCTGCGCGTGCCCGTGGGCGCTGCCCGGTCGGGGAAGTCGCCCTCGGCGATCATGCGGAACAGCTCGGCCGCGCACTCGCGGAAGGTGCGCTCGAGGCGACCCGCGCTGCGCGTGTCGGCGTGGTTCGCGTGCCGGGTGATGACGGCGATCGGCTGCTTCACGACGGCGACCGACGGCTCGCTCTCGCGGCGGCGCACCGGGATCGCGCGCACCTTCGCGTCGAACTCGACGCCCCACTCGGGCGAGTCGGCGTCGAGCGTCACGCCCTCCTCGAACGCGCGCCCCACCTGCTCGCGCCAGGCGTTCCGCACCGGCTGGCCGACGACGTCGCGGTAGAAGAGCGTCGCGGCGCCGGCGGGGCGAGCGTGCTGCGCGGCGATGTAGCCGTCCTCGTCGCCGGTCGGCAGCCACAGCACGATGTCGCCGATCGCGAGGTCGGCGAGCAGCTGGAAGTCGCCGACGAGCCGGTGCAGCCACCGCATGTCCTCGTCGCTCAACCGGCCGTAGCGCTCCGCGATCGAGGTCAGGCTGGTCACCGGTTCAGCGTAGCGCGGGCAGCCAGCGGCGCCGCGGCCGCTCGGCCGCGCGCAGCGACGCTCGGCTCGCGGGCTGCTCGGCGGGCGCGAGCGCGACGGCGAGCTCCTGCACACGCCTGCGCAGGCGCGAGCGGCCCGCGACGTCGACGAGCGGCCTGCCCTCGAGCAGCGCCGCATCGGCCGCGCGCCCGTCGAACGGCCAGCACGCCTCGGGCGTGACCTGCGCGAGCCGCCGCAGGGTCTCGTGCACCGCGCGCTCGGGCGCGAGGCCGATCGCCGCGGCCCGCACCTTGTTGACGATGACGCGGCAGCGCGCCTGCGGGGCGAGCTCGCGCGCCTCGGGCAGCGACCGCACGAGCCGGGCGACGCCGACGGCGTCCCCGCCGCCCACGACGACCAGCTCGTCGGCGGCCGCGAGCACGGCGAGCGTCGCCGCGTGCCGGCGCGGCGCGAACAGGTCGCTCGAGATCTCCTCGTCGCGCTCGAGGCTCGCAGCGACGTCGACCACCGTCACATCGACCCAGTCGCGGCATCGCTCGAGCACCTCGGCGACGCGCTCGCCGCCGAGCTCGGGCCAGCGGCTCGCGCGCCCGATGCCCGTGAGCACGCGCAGCGTGCCGCCCATCGTCGGCACGAGCTGGCAGATGCGGTCGAGCTCGTCGACGGTGAGGCTGCCGGCTCGCGCGAGCCGCGCGGCGGCGGCGAAGCCCGGCGACTCGTCGAGCAGGCCGAGCGCTGGAGCGATCGTGGCGCTCGTCGTGTCGGCGTCGACGAGCGCGGTGCGCCGCCCCAGCAGCGCGAGCTCGGCCGCGAGCGCGATCGCGGCGGTCGTGCGGCCGGGCGCGCCGGCCGGCCCCCAGATGGCGACCACTCGACCGCGCGAGCGCGCGGGCTCGCGCCCGGCGTCGGCGCTCGGCCGCACGGCGGCCTCCACAGCGGTGAAGCCGTCGGCCCACGCGACGGCGTCGATGCCGAGCGTCTGCGCGCGGGCGCGCTCGGCCGCGTCGTCGGCGAGCGCCACGAGGCGGACGCCCCGCTCGTCGCACGCGGCCACGAGCGCACGGCTCGCATGCCGCTCGTCGGCGACCACGAGCACGAGGTCGATGCGCGGCTCGGCGTCTGCGGGCCGAGCTGCGAGCCGCTCGACGAGGTCGTCGGCGGTGGCGGCGCGGATCGCCACGCGGTGGCCGTGCCTGGCCGCCTCGCGGACGATCGCATCCTCGCGCTCGAGCGGCGCCGAGACCGCGATGCCGATCACGGCGCGGCCTCGACGGGCTGCGCGAGCGGCACGACGCTGAGCGCGTGCTCGTTCGAGACGGCCTCGAGCAGCACCGAGGTCTCGTCGTCGGCGACGAGCAGCTCGAGCTGCTGCGCGCTGCTGGCCAGGATGCCGTCGTCCTCGACGACGCCTACGACGATCGCGTCGTCGACGAGCACCGCCGGAGCGTCGTAGCCCTCATCGCTCGGCGCCGCGGTCCAGACGTCGACGAGCGATCCCGGCTGCACCGCCCGCGGCAGCGCTCCCTCGACGTCGATCACGACCGCGGCGCGGCCCGTGCCCGCGGCATCCCCGAGCGCGCGCACGGGCAGCACCTCGCCGGCGCCGATCGGGGACGCCACCACCATGCCGACCGGATCGGTCGCGGCGGCCAGGTAGTGCTGGTGCGACTGCGGGAGCCGCACCTCGACCTGCTCGACGTCGCCGGCGGCCACCGCCTCCCCGGGCAGGAGCGTGCGCGTCGCCGCCCACGCCGTCTCGGTGCGGGACGACTGCTGCACCACGAACCACACGCCCACGAGGGAGGCTGCGACGAGCAGCACCCCGATCACGAGCCTCGGATCCATCCACGTGCGGCGTGCGACCATGTCGTCCTCCCTCGTCGACGGGATCAACCTGGCAGGTCGGCGCGACACCTCGCTGAAGTTCTCCACAGGGTCCGCTCGGCCGGCACTCGAGTGCCCCACAATGGGGCCATGCCGCTGGAGCCCCGCCGCCTCCTCGCCGTCGCCGATGTCGCCGACGTGCTCGGCACCACGCCCGACGCGGTCGTCGACCTGCTCGAGGCGGGCGACCTCAGGGGCGTGCGGCTGCGCGGTGCCTGGCGCGTCGCCGACGACGAGGTGCAGGCGTGGATCGACCGCGAGCTCGAGATCGAGCGGCGCCGCGGTCTCTGGCGCCAGGCGCAGTCGGCGAGCATCGCCGACCTCTTCGGCCAGCGCTGACCGTCGTCGCCGGCGAGCCCGGTGGCGGTGCGCCCTCGGTGGGATCATCGGCCGGCGCGCCGGCCCCTCCGGCTCAGGGCAGCCGCACCCAGTCGAACGCCGTGAACGGCACGATGCGCCAGGACCGCACGGTGCCGAGCCGCGGATGCTCGCCCGGCTCGTGCACCGCGAGGTCGAGGTGGTCGCGGCCGACGCGGTCGATAGTGCCCGCCACGGGCGTCGGTCCCTCGAGGATGACGGGGGCCCGGCGGCGCGCGAGGTCGCGCAGCGCGAACGCGAAGCTCAGCCGCGCCTGCAGGTCACCCGCCTGCGGCTGCCGCAGCGACGCGGCGGCGCCGTCGCCGTCGAGCTCGATGCCGACGATCGCGTGGAGCGGGACGACCGCGCCCGTCTCGGCTGGGGCGCCTTCGAGCACGACGCCGTTGAGCCAGTCGCGACCGAGCGCCATGCGGCGCATGCGCAGCCGGGCCCCCGAGCGCAGCGAGAGGTCGAGCAGCCGAGGCGCAGCGGCGATGCGGTCGCGCAGCTCGAGCCGGCCGATGCGGAAGCGCTCCTCCTCGGCCTCGAGGTCGCGGCGCTCGGCGCCGAACTCTGCCTCGAGCTGGCTCTCCAAGTCGTCGAACAGGTCCTCGAAGCGCACGCGGGCGAATCTAACCGCCGCGCCGCGGCGGACGTTGCCGGTTCTCCACAGGGCAGAACTCCCCATCCCGCTGGCGCGACGGCCCGGGCTAGGTTCTGCGGACGGCGGCGCCAGCGCGGGCGGCCTCAGGGTAGAGGCGATGCGAGGGGGCAGCGTGCGGGCGACGAGACAGCGGATGACGACGGTGGACGCCGAGGAGTTCTTCGACTTCCAGCCCTGCTCCTCAGCCGGCCTGCCGGATCCCGAGCCGCTGCTCGAGAACCTCGCGACGGGCGTGATCGAGATCCTGCTCGGGGTGCGCGAGGTGCAGCAGGTCGCCCGATGGGTCACCGAGCCGACCTACGACCTGCTCACGGCTCGAGCGCTCATCGCTCGGCGCGCTCGCGCCTCGCAGCAGCATCGCGAGGTGCCGGGCTTCGCGATCAGCAGCGTGCGCGCCTGCCATCCAGCCGACGGCGTCGTGGAGGGGACGGTGGTCGTGCGCTCAGCCGGCCGCACCCGGGCGGTCGCGATCCGCCTCGAGGGGCTCGACGGTCGCTGGCGCGCCACCGCGATCAGCGTCCTCTGACGCCTCGCCCGCCGCGCGAGCCTGCGTGTCCCGCTCCGCTGCCTCGCGCTCGGCAGCCTCGAGCTCGGCCTCGAGCCGCTCTCGCGCATCCGCGCGGTCGTTGATGCGGCTCACGCGCCGGAAGAAGTCGAACAGCAGCAGGATGATCACCCCCGCGACCACCGCGGTCGCGGTGAAGCCGACCCAGCCGGGCGTCACCTGGTTGGGGTCGAACCCGAGGTCCTCGGGGCTGCGGAACAGCATCAGTCCTCCTCGACGCCTGCGAACAGGTCGTCCTCCGGTGCGGCGCCCTCGGCGCGCGGGACGCGCGATCGCACCAGCTCGTAGTCATCGGTCGGCCACGTCTGCCGCAGCAGCTCGTTGGGCCAGAAGAAGAAGCGCGACTCGGGGTCGACCTGGCTCGCGTGCGCGCGCAGCGCCGTGTCGCGCGCCTCGAAGTGGGCGGCGACGTCGACGCGCGTCGTCATCGTCTCGCCCCGGTCGCCCATCCGCGCCACCCACTCGCGCACGAACGGCAGGCGTTCGTCCTGCGGCGCGGCGGTCTCGAGCGCGCCGAGCAGCGCGCGCAGCCGCGCACCGCTCATGGTGCGGTCGAAGTAGACCTTCTGCACCTCCCACGGCTCGCCGAGCTCCGGCATCCCGGACGCCGAGTGCTCGACCGCCCACATCGTCACCTCGTGGCAGCGGATGTGATCGGGGTGCGGGTAGCCGCCCGTCTCGTCGTAGGTGACGACGACCTGCGGCCGCAGGCGGCGGATGAGCCGCACGAGCGGCCGACCCGAGATCTCGAGCGGGATGGTCGCGAACGACAGCGCCCGGACGGGCTCGCCCGGCTCGGGCAGGCCCGAGTCGACGTAGCCGAGCCACACGTGGTCGATGCCCAGGGCCGCTTGCGCCTGCGCCATCTCGACGCGGCGCAGCCCCGTCATGTCGCGGGCGGCGCGGTGGAGCGGCTCGAAGCGCTCGTTGAGCACGCTGCCGCTCTCGCCGCCGGTGCAGGAGACGACCGTCACCTGCGCGCCGTCGGCGGCGTAGCGCGCGAGCGTGGCCGCGCCCTTGCTCGACTCGTCATCCGGATGCGCGTGCACCGCGAGCAGACGTCGCACGGACCCTCCCTCCCGTCCAGCGCGCGGCTTGCGCGCGACGGCGCGACGGTAGGCTGGAACGGTCTCCATCATCCCACGGACAGGCACGCATGACCGATCTCGAAGCCCGCTACGGGCGAACGCGATCGCGCACCCGCAGGGAGCGGATGCTCGGCTGGACCGTCGGCATCGGCATCCTCCTCGCGGCGGTGCTGTGGGTGTGGTGGGTCGGCACGGATCCCGCCTCGACGCAGCTGCAGTCGCGCGACATCGGCCACGAGATCGTCGACGAGACGACGGTCGTGGTGCTGTTCGAGGTGTCCGTGGATCCGGGCACGCCCGTCACGTGCGGGGTCGAGGCGCTCAACACCGCGTACAGCATCGTCGGGTGGGCGCAGGTCGACCTCCCCGCCTCCGACAAGTTCACCTCGACGCACCGGGTGGAGGTGCGCACGAGCGAGCTGGCGACCACCGGATTGGTCTCCGAGTGCTGGGTGACATAGCATGGATGACGGACCGGCCCACTCGGGGCCGGTTCTGTGCATATCAGGAGACGACATGAACGGCACCGCTCAGACCTGGCTCACGCAGGAGGCCTACGACCGCCTGCAGGCCGAGCTGGAGCACCTCCAGGGTCCCGTGCGCGCCGAGATCGCCAAGCGCATCGAGGAGGCCCGCGACGAGGGCGACCTCAAGGAGAACGGCGGCTACCACGCCGCCAAGGACGACCAGGCGCAGATCGAGGCCCGCATCGCGCAGGTCACGCAGCTGCTGCGCACCGCCAAGGTCGGCGAGGCGCCCACGGCCAACGGCGTCGTCGAGCCCGGCACGGTCGTCACCGCGACGATCGCCGGCGACGAGACGACCTTCCTGGTCGGCAACCGCGAGATCGCGGAGGCCGGCGACGACCTCGACGTCTACAGCGAGGCGAGCCCGCTCGGCGCGGCGATCCTCGGCAAGAAGATCGGCGAGAAGACCTCGTACCAGGCGCCCTCTGGCGCGACGATCGACGTCGAGATCAAGGACGTGCAGACCTACCGGGCCTAGTCCCCACGCTCGCGACGATGCCCCGGCGATCGGTCGCCGGGGCATCGTCGCGTTCAGGCGGCGCGCGCTGCGGGCACGGCGATCGCCGAACGGCTCAGAGCACGACGGGCTCGTAGCCCGCGCGGCGCAGCGCCTCGAGCACCCGCTCGGCGTGCTCGGGCCCGCGGGTGGTCACGGAGATGTCGATCGACACGTCGGCGATCGAGGTCCACGCGTCGTGCTGCGAGTGCAGCACCTCGACCACGTTCGCCTGCTCGTCCGAGACGATCTGCGCGATGATCGCGAGCTGCCCGGGTCGGTCGGGCAGCGCCATCCGCACCTTGAGGTAGCGCTGCGACGCGGCGAGCCCGCGTCCGATCACGCGCTCCATGAACAGCGGATCGATGTTGCCGCCGGAGAGCACTGCGACGGTCGGGCCGTCGGATGCGACGAGCCCGGTCATGATGGCGGCGGTCGTGACCGCTCCGGCCGGCTCCACGACGAGCTTCGCGCGCTCGAGCAGCACGATGAGCGCCCGCGCGATGTCGTCCTCGCTCACCGTCACGATCTCGTCGACCGCCTCGCGGATGATCGCGAACGGCAGCGCACCGGGACGTGCGACGGCGATGCCGTCGGCGATCGTCGGCTCGGCCTGGATCGTCGTGGGCTCCCCCGCCTCGAGCGACGGCACGTAGGAGGCGGCCCGCTCGGCCTGCACCCCGACGATGCGCACGCTGCGGCCGTCGCGCGCGGCGCGCTGCCGGATGGCGGATGCGACGCCGGCCGCGAGCCCGCCGCCACCGATGGGCACGACGACCGTGGCCGCATCCGGCACCTGATCGAGGATCTCGAGCCCGAGCGTGCCCTGGCCCTCGATGATGTCGGGGTGGTCGTAGGGCGGCACGAACGTGGCGCCCGTGCGCTCGACGTGCTCGATCGCCGCGGCGAGCGCGGTGCCGAACTCGAGGCCGCGCAGCTCGACGTCGGCGCCGTAGTCGCGCGTGGCCTGCAGCTTGGGCAGGGCGACCCCGAGCGGCATGAAGATCGTCGAGCGCACGCCGAGCTCGGTCGCGGCGAACGCGACGCCCTGCGCGTGGTTGCCCGCGGAGGCCGCGACGACGCCGCGGGCGCGCTGCTCGTCGGTGAGCTTCGTGAGCATGTTGTAGGCGCCGCGGATCTTGTAGGCGCCGGTGCGCTGCAGGTTCTCGCACTTGAGGTGCACCTCGGCGCCGAGCATGCCGCTCAGGTAGCGGGAGCGCTCCATCGGGGTCTCCTGCGTGATCCCCTGGAGGCGCGCGCGGGCCGCCTCGAAGTCGGCGAGCGTGGGTCCGGGGAGCGCGGCGGTGGGCTGGGCGGGCTCGGGCAGCGCGCTCACGCGACCACGTCCTCGATCGTCGGGTTGGGGTTCGCGCGCCAGGAGCCGGTCGCGATCGTCTTGATGAAGTTGTTGAGGAACGCGACGACCGGCACCGCGAAGAACGCCCCGGCGATGCCGGCGATGGTCGAGCCGGCGCCCACCGCGAGCACGACGGCGAGCGGGTGCACCTTGACCGCGGTGCCCATGATGATGGGCTGCAGCACGTGGCTCTCGATCTGCTGCACGAGCAGCACGATGCCGAGCATGATGACCGCCGGCCAGAAGCCGAACGAGACGAGGGCGACGAGCACCGCGATCGCGCCGGTGACGATGGCGCCGATGATCGGGATGAACGAGCCGAGGAAGACGAGGATCGCGATCGGGATGACGAGCGGCATCCCGCCCTCGAAGAACAGCCCGAGGATGAAGGCGCCGAGGCCGATGCCGACGGCGTCGATGAACGCCACGAGCACCTGCACGCGCACGAAGCTGCCGAGCGTCACCCAGCCGGCGCGGGCCGCGCCGTCGGTCGCGGGCTGCGCGATCCTCGGCAGCACGCCGACGATCCAGCGCCAGATGCGCGCGCCGTCGAGCAGGGTGAAGATGAGCGCGAAGAGCGTCAGCAGGGCGCCTGCGACGAAGTGGCCGACCGACGAGCCGACCGAGAGGGCGCTCGAGAGGATCGACGAGATGTCGTCGCGCAGCGTGCCGAGGATGTTGTCGCCGAAGCCGGCGAGGTCGGCCGCGTCGATGCCGAACGGCAGCGACATGAGCCACGCCTGCGTCTCGTCCCAGAACTCGACGCCGCGCGCCTGCAGCGTCGGGTACTCGTTGCGGATCTGCGAGATCGCGAGCCAGCCGAGGCCGACGACGGCGACGAGCAGGCCGATGACGGTCGTCGCGACGGCGAGCCCGCGCGGCCAGCGGGCGCGCACGAGCGCCTCGACGACGGGCAGCGCCGCGGTCGTGATGAGGGCGGCGACGAGCAGCGGGATCACCACGATGCGGAACACCACGATGAGCCAGATGACGATCGCGGCGGCGGCGGCCACCGCGACGAAGCGCCACGCCCACGCGCCGGCGATCTGCATGCCGCGAGGCACCGAGTCCTCGCCGGCTGCCAGCGCGTTCACGGGCAGCACGCGCGCGCGGTCGCGCTTGGATCGACGGAGCAGCATTCGTCGATCCTACGGTCGCGGGCTGTGCCGGCGGCGAATGCGTCGGCGGCCGTTGCTAGCCTCCGGAGCGTGACCGCTCGCCGCATCTCCGCATCCCTCGCGCGCCGCATCGCGATCGCCGCGACCGGCCTCGACGGCGCGGTGCCCGGCGAGCGCGGCCGCACGGGGCCCCGCACGCTCGAGCGGACGATCGAGAGGCTCGGCCTGCTGCAGCTCGATTCCGTCAACGTCTTCGAGCGCAGCCACTACCTGCCGCTGCTCGCGCGCCTCGGGCCCTACGAGCGGCGCTCGCTCGACCGGTTGCTGCACCACGACCACGGCCGCGCGCTCGGGGCGTTCACCGAGTACGCGGCGCACGAGGCCGCGGTGATCGCGACGGCCGACTGGCCGCTATGGGCCTGGAAGCGGCAGCAGCCGCTGCGCTCCGGCGAGGCGTGGGCGCAGGCGCACGAGCCGCTCATCGCCGACGTGCTCGCCGAGTTCGCCGAGCGCGGGCCGCTGCGGCCGAGCGAGATGGAGCATCCCGCCCACGAGCGCATGCCGGGCGGGTGGTGGAACAAGTCGGATGCGTACTGGGCGACGACCGTGCTCTTCCACCGAGGGCAGCTGGTCACCGTGGGCCGCACGCGCTTCGAGCGCCGCTACGCCGCCGCCGACGCGGTGCTGCCGCCCGCCGCGCGCGCCCACGTCGAGCGGGCCGATGCGCAGCGCGAGCTCGTGCGCCGCGCCGCGCGCGCGTACGGCGTCGCGACGCTCGACGACCTCGCCGACTACCACCGCCTCAAGGTCGCCGACGCGAAGGCCGCCGTCGCCGAGCTCGTCGACGCGGGCGAGCTCGAGCCGGTCGAGGTCGAGGGGTGGGGGCGGCCCGCCTACCTCGCCGCGGGCGCCCGGCTGCCGCGGCGCGTCCGCGCGACGGCGCTGCTGTCGCCGTTCGATCCGCTCGTGTGGTTCCGGCCGCGGGCCGAGCGGATGTTCGGCTTCGCGTACCGCATATCGATCTACACGCCGGCCGAGCAGCGCGAGCACGGCTACTACGTGCTGCCGGTGCTCGTCGACGACGAGCTCGTGGGGCGCGTCGACCTCAAGAGCGACCGCGCGGCGGGCGTGCTACGAGTGCAGCACGCGACGATCGAGCCCGGGCACGCGGATCGCGCGGGTGAGCTCGCGGAGCGCCTCGTGCCGGCGCTCGCGGAGGCGGCGGCGTGGCAGGGGCTCGGCGAGGTCGCGGTGACGGGTCCGGGCACGTGGGCGCGGGAGGTCGAGTCGGCGCTCGCGAGCGCCGCCGCCCCTTCGTAGGTCGAGGAGCGCGCGGGCGCAGCGCTCCCTCGCAGGTCGAGGAGCGCGCGGGCGCAGCCCGCTCCCCCGCAGGTCGAGGAGCGCGCGGGCGCAGCCCGCACGCGTCTCGAGACCGGGATCCCTCGCCGCCTCTGATCTCGTGACGGCAGCGCCGCTGCGCGGCGCGGCCTCCTCGATCGGCGGCGTGGGACGACCGCGTCAGCTCGGGTCTCGCGACGCGTGCGGCCGAAGGCCGCGCGCTCCTCGACCTTGATGGCTCCGGACACAACGCGACGTCGTCGCATTGCGCCCTACGCCATCAAAATTGAATGCGGGGCGGCTCCGCGACGGCGCCGGACTGGTCGACCTCGAAGAACTCGCGGGGGGCTGCGACCGAGCCGGCCCACGCGGAGGTCGGGAAGCGCCGTGCCCGGGCGTTGAGCTCGCGCGCGCTCGTGTTGTAGTCGCGGCGGCGCGCCTGCGTGTCGTCGTCGAGGGCCGCGAGGGCCGTGCGCGCCTCAGCGGCGTCCGACCCGACCGGCTGCGACGCCGCGGCCTGCACGAGCGGCCGCAGCACGCGCTGCACCTCCGCCTCGGCCTCGGCCTTGGCCCCGGGCGTCGCGGCGCGCTCGAGCGCGGCGAACGCATCCGCCGCCTGCCGGCGCTGCTGCTCGCCCGCGGCCGCCAGCAGCGGCGCGGCGACCCCCTGCCGGCTCTCGAGCGTCGCGGCGAGCGACGCCCAGCGCTCGTCGACCGAGGCGCCCAGGCGGCGCATGGACGAGCGCGAGACCAGCACGACGACCACGGCGATGACGACGAGGGCCGCGACGGCGCCGACGAGGATCCAGGTGAGCAGAGGGTCCATGCCTCCACTGTAGGCCGCTCAGGCGCCCAGGACCCTCCGGGTCCACGCACTCGCGAAGCGCCGCTCGGGGTCGAGCTCGTCGCGAGTTTCGACGAACCGGGAGAAGCCCGGCACGCGCTCTGCGAGCTGCTCGGCGCGCAGCGAGTGCAGCTTGCCCCAGTGGGGCCGGCCGTCGTGCGCGAGCAGGATCGGCTCGACGAGGTCGAACAGCGGCCGGGGATCCTCACGCCACCAGCGGTGCGCCGCGATGTACGCGGTGTCGCGCCCGTGCGCGGTCGAGAGCAGTGCGTCGTCGGCGCCGATCGCGCGGATCTCGAACGGGAACGTCGGGACGACGTCGGCCTGCCGGAGCGCGCGGTCGATCTCGCGCAGGGCCGCGGGCATCGCCTCGACCGGGATGCCGTACTCCATCTCGCGGAACCGCACCGAGCGATCGGCGACGAAGACGTCGTGGCTCGGCTCGACGAAGCGCCCACGCGCCATGCCGCGGGCCGCGACCTCGTTGAGGATGCGCGACGACGCCGGTGCGAGCGCGCCGATCGTCAGGAGCGCCCGGTGCCCGAGGTCGGTGAGCAGCCGCTCGTCGACGAAGCGGCCGATCGGCGAGCGCGGCTGCAGCGGCCCGTCGCACCGCGTGTTCGACTTCGTCACCGCGAGCGCCGTGCCGGCGAACCAGTAGAACTCGAAGTGGTCGGTGCGGCGCAGCAGCCCCATCCAGTCGTCGAGCACGGGCTCGAGCCCCACCGTCGCCTCGACCGCCTCGAGCGCGAACGCCGGCACCGCCTGCAGCGTGACGTCGACGAGCACCCCGAGCGCGCCGAGGCCGAGCCGCACCGCCGGCAGCAGGTCGGGCCGCTGCGTCTCGCTCACCCGCAGCACGCCGCCGTCTGCGGTCACGAGGGTCGCGGCGACGACGGATGCCCCGATCGACTGATGCAGGATGCCCGTGCCGTGGGTGCCGGTGGAGATGGCGCCCGCGATCGTCTGCGCGTCGACGTCGCCGAGCGCGTCGATCGCGAGCCCGTGCTCGGCGAGGAGCGCCGAGCACTCGCGGATGGTGGTGCCGGCGAGCACGGTCGCGCGGCGCCGCGCGAGGTCGAGCGAGACCAGCCCGGTGAGGGCGCCGAGGTCGAGCTGCGCGTCGTCGGGCCGCGCCGCCGCCGAGAAGGAGTGGCCGGTGCCGACCGGCCGCAGCGTGCCGCCCGCATCGCGCACGCGCTCGACCGCCCGGCGCACCCCGTCGATCGTCGTGGGCTCGAGCACGACGCTCGGCTCAGCCCGGTGCGATCTCGCCCAGTTCCTCCATGTCACAGCAGCGTCCTCCCCTCGCCACGGTACGTGGCGAGGGTGGAGACGACCTGATCTCCGGCGACGACGTGCAGCGTGTCGGTGCGCTCGCACGGCTCGCCGGCCTTCGCGTGCCGCATCCAGACCCGGTCGCCGAGCCGCAGCGCATCCGCGCGCCGGCCGAGCACCGGGGTCTGCACCTCGCCGGCGCCCTCCTCCGATGCGAGGCGCAAGCCCGAAGGCCACGCGATCACGGGGTCGCGGTCGATCGTGCGGGGTCCGGAGGCGATCCAGCCGCCGCCGAGCAGCGTGACGACGCCCGGCCCGGGCCGACGCACGACCGGCAGCGCGAACGCGAGCGCCGGGGCGGGTGAGAAGCTGCGGTAGCCGTCGAACAGGTGCGGCCCGAAGACGCCGCTGCCCGCGCCGATCTCGGTGATCACGGGATCGGCAGCGGTCGTCTCGATCGAGCCCGTGCCGCCGCCGTTGACGAACTCGAGGTCGCCGACCTCCCGCGCGGCGGCGACCGCTGCGGCGCGACGGTCGAGCAGCTCGGCGGCCGACATCCGCTGCATCGCGCGCACCAGGAAGGCTGGGCTCGCTCCGCGCGACTGCGCGTCGGGCACGCCCGCGTGCTGCGCCTCGTACGACATGAGGCCGACGAGCCGGAAGCCGGGCCGCGCGGCGACCGCCCGGGCGAGCGCGCCGATCGCGGCGGGCGCGCGCTGCGGCGAGCGGCGCACGCCGAAGCGCATCGGCCCGACCTCGAGCGCCGAGTCGAGCTCGACCGCCACGCGCAGCTCGGGGTGCCTGGCCACGGCGGCGTCGATCGCATCGAGGTGCTCGACGCTGTCGACCATGAGCGTGACGCGAGCGAGCGCACGCTCGTCGGCGACGAGCGCCCGCAGGGCTCCCCGGTCGACCGTCGGGTAGCCGAGCAGCACGTCGTCGACCGTCGCCGAGAGCCACAGCGCCTCGGGCAGCGTCGCCGCGAGGACGCCACGCCAGCCGGGCTGCTGCAGCACCGCCTCGATGACCGGGCGCGAGCGCACCGACTTGGTGGCGAGCCGCAGGGGCGTGCCGGCGGCCCTGGTCACCATGTCGCGCAGGTTGTGGGCGAGCGCCTCGAGCGACAGCGCCGCGAAGGGTCCGTCGATCGCCGACGTCGCGGCGTCGAGCCGCTCCCAGTGGCCGTCGGCCGACCAGGGCCCGGCGTCGGCGAGCGGCAGGCTCATGCGCGACCCAGCATCGCCGAGGCGAGCATCGGGGCGGATGCGTCGAGCCAGCGGCGGGACGCGTCGCTGTCGCGCGTACGCAGCCAGTGGTACGTGAGCCCGTCGGTCACGTGCAGCACGAGCTGCGAGACCTCCTCGGCCGTCGGCGCGCCGGGCGCGGTGCCGAATCGCTGCCGCAGCGCCTCGACGACCTCGCCGACGGCCTCGACATAGCGCGCCTGCACGAGCGCGGGCAGGTGCGCGAGCGTCTCGCTCCGTCGGCAGTAGGCCATGATCTCCATCACCGCGAGCTCGTACTCGGGATGCGCGACGAACGCCTCGAACCACGCGCTCAGCATCGCGAGCGCGGCCGCCTCGGGCGTCGCATCCTCGGGCAGCCCCTGGAGGTCGGCCGCCGTCGGCGCGGCCATGAACGCGTACGCCTCGCCGATCATCTCGTCGCGGGAGGCGAAGACGTAGTGGAACGTCGCGAGCGGCACGCCCGCCTCTGCGACGATCGCCCGCACGGTCGCGCCGTGCATCCCCTCGCGGGCGATGACGCGCAGCCCCGCCTCGATGAGCTGGGCGCGCCGCTCGGCCGCCGGCTTCCTCGCCATGATCCTCCGCCCGCCGCAGCACTTGGACGAACGTCCGCGACCCACCATACGACAGCGCCGCGCCCCGGGAGGGAGCGCGGCGCTGTGCGTGGGTCGTGTCGGCCTAGGCCTCGACCTCGACCTTGGGCTTCGGGCGCGACGCGTACGTCTCGAACGCGAGGCGGGGCTGCTCGCGCTCGGAGAGCTCGGCGATGTCGCGGCCGAGCCAGAACTGGCTCCACCAGTCGCCGAAGACGCGCCACTTGCGCTCCCACATCGGCATCGCGAGGCCGTGGTAGCCGCGGTGCATGAGCCAGGCGATGGGGCCCTTGATCGCGAACTTGCCCTTCTGGAACACGCCGTTCCAGAGGCCGAGACCCGCGACGGCGCCCTGGTTGTCGTGGATGTACTCGCGGGGCGCCTCGCCGCGGAGGACCGCGACGATGTTCTTCGCGAGCAGCTTGGCCTCGCGCACCGCGTGCTGGGCGTTCGGCACGGCGAAGCCGCCGGGGCCGGGGGTCTTGGACTTGTCGGGCACGGCCGACACGTCTCCGGCGGTCCACGCATCCGGCACGACGACGCCGTCGCGCGCGACCTGCAGGGTCGCGAGCGCGGTCACGCGGCCGCGCTCGTCGAGCGGGAGGTCGGTCGCGCGCACGACGGGGTTGGCCATGACGCCGGCCGTCCAGATGATGAGGTCGGAGGCGAAGCGGTCGCCGGTCGAGAGCTCGCACACGCCGTCGACGGCGCTCTGCAGCTGCGTCTCGAGGTGCACGTCGACACCGCGCTTGCGGAGGTCCTCGACGACCCAGTCGGCGGTCTCGGCGCTGACCTCGGGCATGATGCGGCCCATCGCCTCGACGAGGTGGAACGAGACCTCCTCGAACCGGATCTCGCGGAAGCGCGAGAGCAGGTGGGTCGCGAAGTCGCGCAGCTCGGCGACCGTCTCGATGCCGGCGAAGCCGCCGCCGACGACCGTGACGGTCAGCAGGCGGTCGCGCTCGGGGCCCTCGGGCAGCGCCGCGGCCTTCGCGAAGTTGGCGATGAGGCGGTCGCGCACGGCAGCGGCCTCCTCGATCGTCTTCATGCCGATCGCCTCGTCGGCGACGCCCGGGATCGGGAACGTGCGCGAGACCGAGCCCGCGGTCATCACGAGCACGTCGTAGTCGAGCGTGAACGCCTCGCCGACCTCGGGCTGGATGGTCGCGACCTTGCTCGCGTGCTCGATGCCGGTGACCTTCGCCTGGATGATGCGCGTGCGGCTCAGGTGGCGGCGCAGCGGCACGACCACGTGGCGCGGCTCGATCGAGCCTGCGGCGACCTCCGGCAGGAAGGGCAGGTACGTCATGTACGGCAGCGGATCGACGATGATGATCTCGGCCTCCGAGTCACCCAGCTGCCGCTCGAGCCCCCGTGCCGTGTACAGGCCGGCGTAGCCGCCTCCGACGATCAGGATCTTGTTCACAGACGCACTTCTTCCCGCTATCAGATGTGGATGTGCGTCCAGTCTACCGCTCGTCCGGATGCTCCTCGGCGAGCCTCGCGCCGCGAGCGTCGGGCGCGCACGCGCAGACCTCGGGCGTCCAGTCGCCGAGCTCGAGCGTGCGGTCGCCGATGGGGTTCACGCCCGGCCCGGCCGCGAGGGCGTGGGCGAGCACCGCGTGCAGGCACTTGACGCGCGAGGGCATGCCGCCCGCCGAGATGCCGGCGATCTCGTCGACGTGACCGTGCGCCTCGCGGTCGGCGAGGTAGGCCGCGTGGGCGGCCGCGTAGGCCTCGGCGACCTCGGGCCGCTCGAGCGTGGCCTGCAGCTCGGCCATCGTGCCGTCGGCCTCGAGGCGCGAGGCGGATGCGGTGGCCGCCGGATGCGTGAGGTAGTAGAAGGTCGGGAACGGGGTGCCGTCGGGCAGCCGCGGGCTCGTCACGACCACGGTGGGGGCGCCGCACGCGCACCGGGCACCGACGCCGAGGACGCCGCGCATCGTGCGGCCCAGCTGCAGCGCCATGATCTCGAGGTCGCGCTCGCTCGCGGGCTCGATCGCTCGTGCACTCACTGGGGCTCCGGGGCGGGCGCGGTCGACTCGGGGGCCTGCGTCGTGAGGCCCGCGATCAGGAAGGAGGCGGCGGCGGCCGACGGCCAGTCGCTGCCGGAGGCCTCGAGCGTCGCGGACGGCACCTCGGCCTCCGCGGTCTCGAGGGTGGTGCGGTCGTCGAGCAGCACGAAGCTCGTCTCGCCCGGGTAGACGAAGAAGAGCCGGTCGCGCGCCTGCGCCTCGATGTACGCGGGGTCGTCCCATCGCGCGACCTCGGACTCGAGGCTGTCGACGTTCTCGTGCTGCGCGGCGACCTGCGCCTCGAGCGCGTCGATGTCGCGCCGCTGCTCGAGCAGCAGCCCGACGGTCGGGGCGAGCACGACGAAGCCCGCCACCACGAGGCCGACGACGACCAGCAGCAGCCACGACACGCGCAGCTGCCCCAGGGCGACGTCTTGCGAGGAGGGCACCCGCCGATGCTACCGGCGGGTGCCCTCCCCTGGCGGCAGAACCGCCCGTGCTCGTGCTGCCGGGGCTCAGCCCTCGAAGCGCGGGTAGGCGCCCGCGCCGGCGTACTCGGCGGCCTCGCCGAGGTCCTCCTCGATGCGCAGCAGCTGGTTGTACTTCGCGACGCGCTCGCTGCGGGCGGGGGCGCCGGTCTTGATCTGGCCGCAGTTCACGGCGACCGCGATGTCGGCGATCGTCGTGTCCTCGGTCTCGCCCGAGCGGTGCGAGAGCACCGAGCCGTAGCCGGCCTGCGTCGCGATGCGGATGGCGTCGAAGGTCTCCGAGAGCGTGCCGATCTGGTTGACCTTGACGAGCAGCGCGTTGGCCGCGCCGCGCTCGATGCCGTCGACGAGGCGCTCGGGGTTGGTGACGAACAGGTCGTCGCCCACGAGCTGCACGCGCTCGTCGAGGCGCTCGGTGATCGAGGCCCAGCCGTCCCAGTCGTCCTCGTCCATCGGGTCCTCGATCGTGACGAGCGGGTACGAGTCGACGAGCTCGGCGAAGTAGTCGGCCATGTCGGCGCTCGAGCGGTCCTGGCCCTCGAAGCGGTAGACGCCGTTCTCGAAGAACTCGCTCGCGGCGACGTCGAGGCCGAGCGCGATGTCGGTGCCGGGCGTGAAGCCGGCCTTCTCGATCGCCTGCACGAGCAGGTCGAGCGCAGTGCGGTTGCTCGGCAGGTCGGGCGCGAAGCCGCCCTCGTCGCCGAGCCCGGTGGCGAGGCCCTGCTCCTTCAGGATCGACTTGAGCGTGTGGTAGGTCTCGGCGCCCCAGCGCAGGCCCTCGCGGAACGACTCGGCGCCGATCGGCAGGATCATGAACTCCTGGATGTCGACGCCCGTGTCGGCGTGCGCGCCGCCGTTGATGACGTTCATCATCGGCACCGGCAGCAGGAAGGCGTTCGGCCCGCCGAGGTAGCGGAACAGCGGCAGGCGCGACGAGTCGGCGGCGGCCTTCGCGACCGCGAGCGAGACGCCGAGGATGGCGTTGGCGCCGAGGTTCTTCTTGTTGTCGCTGCCGTCGAGCTCGATGAGGGTCGAGTCGATGAGTCGCTGGTCGTCGGCGACCATGCCCTCGATCGCCTCGGCGATCTCCTCGTTCACGGCGTCGACGGCCTGCTCGACGCCCTTGCCCAGGTAGCGCGCGCTGTCGCCGTCGCGCAGCTCGTAGGCCTCGAAGGCGCCGGTCGAGGCGCCCGAGGGCACTGCCGCGCGGCCCACCGAGCCGTCCGAGAGCAGCACCTCGACCTCGACGGTCGGGTTGCCGCGGGAGTCGAGGATCTCGCGAGCCTGCAGGGTGTCGATGAGTGCCACGGATGCTCCTTGGGGATCAGGGGATGGCCGCTGTCGAGCCTAGCCCCGACCGCGTGGCGGCACGCCACCGGCCTCACCGCATCCGCCCGCCGCCGCGCGCGGAGCGCGCAGCCCTCAGCCGATCGGCTTGACCTCGAGGCTCTCGGCCGTGTCGCCGGGGCGCACGAAGGCGAAGTGGGTCGCGCCGGATGCGGCGAGCTGCTCGAGCAGGCCCGTCACGTTCTTCGTGCGGCGCTGCATGCGCACGGCCTGCCCGGCCGCGACGAGGTCGCGCTTGATCGCGAGCGCTGCGGCCGGCTCGACGGCCTTGTCGACGAGGAGCGCGACCGTCTCGGCCCCGGGCTCGACCGGCAGCTCGACGAGGTCGACGAGCCGCTCGAAGCCGAGCGAGATGCCGACGGCCGGCAGCTCCTGCCCGAGGAAGCGGCCGATCATGCCGTCGTAGCGGCCGCCGCCGCCGATCGAGAAGGGCAGGTCGGGGTGCGCGATCTCGAAGATCGGGCCGGTGTAGTAGCCCATGCCGCGCACGAGCGTGGGGTCGAACTCGAGCCGGATGCCGACGTTCGCGCCGAGGAGATCGCGGACGGGCTCGAGCACGGCGGGGTCGATGCCGCCCGGCACCTCGCCCTCGCGCATCGCGTCGACTACCGCGAGCAGCCGCGCGCCGTCGACGCCGCGCTCTGCGAGCTCGGCGGTCACGCCCTCCGGCCCGATCTTGTCGAGCTTGTCGACCGTGATGAGCGCCGGCTCGTGCAGCTCGGCCGCGACGCCCGCGTGGTCGAGGGCGGCGAGCAGGATGCGGCGGTCGTTGATGCGGATGAAGGCGTCCGGGATGCCGAGGCGCGTCAGGGCGTCGCCCGTGGCGGCGAGCAGCTCGAGCTCGGCGGCGATCCCCGGCTCCCCCGCGATGTCGATGTCGCACTGCATGAACTGGCGGTAGCGGCCGCGCTGCGGGCGCTCGGCGCGCCACACGGGCGCGATCTGGATGGCGCGGAACACCGGCGGCAGGCTCGCGCGGTGCGTCGCGATGAAGCGCGCGAGCGGCACCGTCAGGTCGAAGCGCAGCCCGAGGTCGGCGAGCTCGAGCGGCGCCTGGGCCTCGCGCAGGTCGTCGACGGTGAGGCCGCGGCGCATGACCGCGAACGCGAGCTTCTCGTTGTCGCCGCCGAGGCCCGCGTGCAGCCGCTCGGCGTCCTCGACGACCGGCGTCTCGATCTCCTCGAAGCCGTGGTCCTGGTAGGCGCCCCGGATGACGCGCAGCACACGCTCCCGCGCGCGCTTGTCGACGGGCAGGAAGTCGCGCATGCCGCGCGGCGGGTGCACCTGGGTTGCCATGGTGCCCATTCTCCCGCACGCCGTGCGCGCCCGGCGCCGCGCCGCATCCGCCCGTCGTGCGCGGCGGTGCCATCATGGGGCCGTGCACCGCCGCTGGCCGCTCCACGACAGCGCGACCCCCGTGGTCGCCTGGCGCATCGTGATCCTGCTCCTCGCCGCCTTCGCCGAGGCGTGGAACATCAAGAACATGCTCGAATCCGGCGAGCGCGCGAGCGAGCACTTCGCCTACTTCACGGTGCAGTCGAACCTGCTCGTCATCGTGCTGATGCTGTGGATGCTCGCGGTGCCGGAGGCGCGCAGGCCCGCGTGGTTCGACCACGTGCGCGGCGCGATCACCGCCTATGTGGTGCTCGCGGGCCTCGTCTACGCCGTGCTGCTGGCCGAGCCCGACGAGGTGTGGTCGTGGACGATCGACTTCACGAACGCCGCGCAGCACCGCTTCGTGCCCTGGATGGTGGGGCTCGACTGGCTGCTCGTGCCGACCGCCCGCCGCATCCGGGTCGCCCGCGCCGGCTGGTGGATGGCGTACCCGGTCGCGTACCTCGGCTGCGCGTGGCTGCGCGGCGGGCTCGTCGACGGCTGGTTCCCCTACCCGTTCCTCGACCCCGGCGAGCACGGCGGCTGGGCGGGGCTCGTGTGGCCGACCGGGCAGGTGCTCATCGCGTTCCTCGTCGGCATCCTCGTGGTCGCGAGCGTCGGGCGGCTGCGCTACCGCCCACCCGTGCCGTCCGCGGGCTCGTCGGGGCCGTCGGCGCCGCCTCGCCGCTCGGCGTCGAGCCTCGCCGCGAGCGCATCGAGCACGAGCTCGAGCCCGACCTCGAACTCGTCGGCGCCGTAGTCGTAGTCCTGCCCCACGACGACCTCGCGCATGAGCTCGGTCATGCGCGGGTAGCGGTCGGCGGGCAGCGCCATCTCGGCGACCAGGGCCTCCGCCCCGCCGTCCTCCTGGAAGGGCAGGTACTGCTCGGTCAGCACGAAGCCGTAGACGTAGGCGTCGAGCACCGAGAACGCGTGGGCGGCGAGCCGCACGGGCATGCCGTCGGCGCGCAGGCACTCGAGCACAGCTTCGTGGCCGCGCAGCAGCGCGTCGTTGGGCGCGCGCCGCGACTCGACGAACCCGAGCCCCCACGGGTGCGCGCGCATCACCTCGCGGGCCGAGCGCGACCGTCGGCGCATGCCGTCGCGCCAGCCCTCGCCCGGCCGCGGCGGCTCGATGCGCTCCATGATCCAGCCGGCGAGGAGGTCGAGCAGCGCCTCCTTGCCCGCGACGTGGTGGTAGAGGGACATCGCCTCGACGCCGAGCTCGCGCCCGACCGCGCGCATGCTGACGCCCGGGAGCCCCTCGCGGTCGGCGACCGCCGCCGCGGCCTCGACGATGCGCTCGGGCGTGAGCACGGGCCGGACGCCTCGCTTCGGCACGGGAGCTCCTCTCGCTGCAGCGGTCGCGGTGATGCTTGCGTTCCTTACGAGTGTAAGGCTACGCTCGACGCGACCCCAGTCTTACACCTGTAAGGAACGAGCATGAGAGCCATCGTCGTCGAGCAGTACGGCCCCCCGAGCGTCGCACGCATGGCGGACGCCCCCGATCCCCGCGCTTCCGCCGGCCAGGTGCTCGTCCGGGTGCGCGCGGCAGGCGTCACCACCGGCGATGCGCGGGTGCGCGGCGCCGCGTTCCCCGTCGGCATGGGCTGGGCCGCGCGCCTCGGCTTCGGCGTGCGCGGCCCGCGCCGACCCATCCTCGGCATGTCGTTCTCCGGCGAGGTGGCAGCGGTCGGCGAGGGCGTGCGCGACGTGGCCGTCGGCGACGCCGTCGCCGGCACGACGGGCGCTCGGTTCGGAGCCCATGCCGAGTTCGCGGCCGTCGACGCGACGCGGGTGGTGCCGAAGCCCGACGGCGTCTCGCACGAGGCCGCCGCGGCGGTGCTCTTCGGCGGCCTCACCGCGCTGCACTTCCTCGATGCGGTCGGCCTCGCGGCCGGGCAGCGGGTGCTCGTCGTCGGAGCGTCGGGCTCGGTCGGCTCGAGCGCCGTGCAGCTCGCCCGCATCGCGGGCGCCCGCGTGACGGCTGTCGCGAGCGCGCGGAACGCCGAGCTGGTGCGCAGGCTCGGCGCCGAGCGCGTGGTCGACTACGCGCGCACGCCCGTCGCGGGCCTCGAGGAGCGCTTCGACGTCATCCTCGACACCGTCGGCACGCTCAGCGCGGCGAGCGGGCGGCCGCTGCTGCGCGCGGGAGGCACGCTCGTGCTCATCGCGGGAGGCCTGCGCGACATGCTGAACGTGCGCCGCGACGTCAAGACGGGCGTCGCGGGCGAGCGGCCCGAGCACATGCGGCGCCTGCTGGCGCTGCTCGCATCGGGCGAGCTCGACCCGGTGATCCAGGAGACGATGCCGCTCGCCGAGATCGCGCGCGCCTACGAGATCGTCGACTCGCGACGGAAGGTCGGGAACGTGGTCGTCGCGCCGTAGGCCGGGGGCGCCTCGTGCGGCGCCCCCGGCCCGCGGGGCGTCAGGCGGTGCGCCGGCGCAGCAGCGAGAACCCGGCGAGCGCAGCCGCCGCGACCGCGATCGCGAGCGCCGCGACGGCGGTCGCCATCGCGGGCGACGATCCGGCCTCGTCGGCGCGCGCCGCGGCGTCCCCGCCGCCGCCTGCGCCTGCGGCATGCGCATCGGTGTCGCCGTGCCCAGCCGCGTCGCCTGCCGCATCGGCACCGGCGGGCGCATCGCCGTGGCCGTGCGCGCCCCCGGCGTCGCCGATCGTGAGCGTCGGCGCAGGGGTGTCCGCCGCGGGATCGAGGTCGCCCCACAGCGTCTCCCCCGCCTCGCACACCTGCAGCGCCGGGAAGGCGAGCACGGTGCCGTCGGGCGCGTCGGGCAGCGCGACCTCGACCTCGAGGGTCTCGCGCACGCCGTCGGGCACGGGCCGGTCGGCGGTCAGCACCACGGTGCGCGCGCCGTCGACGACCTCGGACGCGACCTGCCAGCCCGGGTTCGCGATGAGCGCGACCGACGCGATCTCGTCGGGCATCGCGAGCTCGACAGCGGTCGTGGGCGAGCCGTCGCAGCCGTGGCTGAACGAGAAGGCGAGCTCGGCGGTCGCGCCGGCCGCGGTGTCGGACGGCGTCACGTGGACGTGCGCGCTCGCGGCCGCCGGCGCGGCGAGCGCGAGGGCGGCCGCGGCGAGGGCGGTGGCGGCGGTCGCCGCGCAGCGGCGGCGGGCGGCGGATGCGGTGGATGCGGTCATGGTCATGCTCCTTGCTGTGCGGCGCCGCGGTCGCGCGGCACGTCGTCTGGGCTGCGCCGCCGTCGCGGCGCAGTCGTCTGCGCGGCGCCGCGGGACGCGGTCGCCGACTGCGGGCGCGCCGAGCGGCGCGCCCTACGCACTCGAGGGTGCGGCGGGGCTCAGACGACCGGGAGCGGCGGGCCCCTCCGCTGCACGGCGGAGCGGAGCACGTCGAGCGCCGACGGGCGGCGGACGGCGGCGATGACGGATGCGCGGTGCCGCGGCGCGGGCAGCGGGGCGTCGAGCGCCGCCTCGGCCCGACGCAGCGACATCGCCTCGAGCAGCGCGTCGACGGCGCGCGGCACGGCGCGCAGCAGCCCGAGGGTGATGAGCCCGGCTGCGACGTGCGCGAGGGGCATGCTCGCATGCGCGTGGCCGACGGTCGCGGCCTGGAGCGCGGCGCCCGCGTCGTGCACGTGGCCGCCGGAGCCAGCCGTGCCGGGCAGCGAGTAGAGCACGTGCTGCAGCAGCTGCGCGATCGCGACGCCCACGACGCGGCGTGCCCCGCTGGCCCGCTCGCCGAGCACCGGACCGAGCACGAGCAGCGTGACGATCGCGGCCGTCGCGAGCAGCAGCGCGTCGGGCGCGGCGCCGCCGCCGAGCGCGTGCGCGCAGCCCGTGACGACGGTCGTCGCGGCCGCGACCGCGAGCGCGGCGCCGAGCGCGCGGCGCCGACGGCGCAGGCGCGCGTCGATGCCGGGCTCGCCCGCGGCTCCGGTCATGGCGCGGAGGGCTTCCCGGCGGCGCGCGCGGCCTCGACGCCTCGCAGGTCGCGCTCGAGCTCGCGCGCCGCGCCGCGGAGCGCGCGCTCCGCGTCGAGCCCGGATGCGGCCGCGTCGCGCACGAGCGCGAGGAGCGCCCAGCCGAGCTCCTCCTCGGAGGCCGGGGCCGACGCATCCGCCGCCTCGGCCTCACCGGGCACGAGCCCCGCCCGCCTCGCGCGCGAGAGCAGCTTCTCGGCGCGCGCGAGCGCCGGGAGGCCGGCCGGGATGCCGTCGAGCGCGCTGCCGCGCTGCGGCTTCTCGGCCTGCTTGATCGCATCCCAGTTGGCGACGACGTCGGCCACGCCGTCGACCGCGACGTCGGCGAACACGTGCGGGTGGCGGCGGCGCAGCTTCTCGGTGAGCGAGCGGGCGACGTCGTCGAGGTCGAAGCGGCCCTCGGCGCGCGCGATGTCGGCGTGGAAGACGACCTGCAGCAGCACGTCGCCGAGCTCCTCCCGGAGGTGCTCGTCGTCGCCGTCGCCCGCGTCGCGCGCCTCGATCGCCTCGGCGAGCTCGTGCGCCTCCTCGATGACGTAGGGCACGAGGGAGGCGTGGGTCTGCTCGGCGTCCCACGGGCAGCCGCCGGGCGCTCGCAGCCGCGCCATCACCGCGACGAGCTCGTCGAGGGCGCTCATGCCGCGGCCTCCGGCTCGGGCTTCGGCGGCGGGAAGATCGCGGTCAGCAGCGCGTCGACCCATGCGATGAGGTCGGCGTCGGCGAGCGGCTCGGCCTGCGTGCCCGCGAGCCGGCCGCCGCCCGCCGTCGGGATCGGCACGACGAGCGTCTTCGCGGTCGTGTTGAGCTTCGCCTCCGGGTACATGCGGCGCAGGCGCAGCTGCACCGAGTCGGCGAGCTCCGCCGGCCCGACGCGCAGGTTGGGCCCGACGGTGATGACCTCGGAGAGGCGCGCGGCCTGCGCCTTGCGCCGCAGCCGCGCGATCGCGACGAGGGCCGAGACCTGCGCGGGCGGCTCGCCGTAGCGGTCGCGCAGCTCGTCGAGCACGTGGTCGATCGCGTCGTCGTCGCGCGCCGACGCTGCGGCGGAGAGCTTCTGGTAGGCCTCGAGGCGCAGCCGCTCCGAGTCGACGTAGTCCTCGGGGATCACCGCGTCGACGGGCAGCTCGAGGCGCAGCTCGCGCGGCCCCTCGTCCTCCTCGCCCTTGAACACCGCGACGGCCTCGCCGACCATCCGCAGGTAGAGGTCGAAGCCGACGCCCGCGATGTGGCCCGACTGCTCGCCGCCGAGCAGGTTGCCGGCGCCGCGGATCTCGAGGTCCTTCAGCGCCACCTGCATGCCCGCGCCGAGCTCGTTGTGCACCGCGATCGTCTCGAGGCGGTCGTGCGCGGTCTCCGACAGCGGCTTCTCGGCGTCGTAGAGGAAGTAGGCGTACGCGCGCTCGCGCCCGCGGCCGACGCGTCCGCGCAGCTGGTGCAGCTGGCTCAGGCCGTAGCGCTCGGCGTGGTCGACGATGAGGGTGTTCGCGTTCGGGATGTCGAGACCGGTCTCGACGATCGTCGTCGAGACGAGCACGTCGTACTGCTTCTCCCAGAAGTCGACGATGACGCGCTCGAGCTGCGACTCGGCCATCTTGCCGTGCGCGACGCCGATGCGGGCCTCGGGCACGAGCTCGGCGAGCTGCGCCGCCATGCGGTTGATGCTCGAGACGCGGTTGTGCACGAAGAAGACCTGGCCCTCGCGCAGCAGCTCGCGGCGGATCGCGGCGGCCACCTGCTGCTCGTTGTAGGCGCCGACGAACGTGAGGATCGGGTGCCGCGCCTCGGGCGGCGTCGCGAGCGTCGACATCTCGCGGATGCCCGTGACCGCCATCTCGAGCGTGCGCGGGATGGGCGTCGCCGACATCGACAGCACGTCGACGTTGGTCTTGAGCGCCTTCAGCTGCTCCTTGTGCTCGACGCCGAAGCGCTGCTCCTCGTCGATGATCACGAGGCCGAGCTCCTTGAAGCGCACGGCGTCCGAGAGGATGCGGTGGGTGCCGATCACGACGTCGACCGTGCCGTCGGCGAGCCCCGCGACCGTCTCGCGCACCTCCTTGTCGGTCTGGAACCGGCTGAGCGCGCGCACCTGCACGGGGAAGCCCGCGAAGCGCGCGGCGAAGGTCTCGAAGTGCTGCCGCACGAGCAGCGTCGTCGGCACGAGCACCGCGACCTGGGTGCCGTCCTGCACCGCCTTGAACGCGGCGCGCACCGCGACCTCGGTCTTGCCGTAGCCGACGTCCCCCGAGAGCAGCCGGTCCATCGGCACCTCGCGCTCCATGTCGCGCTTGACCTCCTCGATCGTCGTGAGCTGATCGGGGGTCTCGGCGTAGGGGAAGGCGTCCTCGAGCTCGCGCTGCCACGGGGTGTCGGGGCCGAAGCGGCGCCCCTTCGACGCCATGCGCTTCGAGTAGAGCTGCACGAGCTCGACGGCGATCTCGCGCACCGCCTTGCGCGCCTTCGCCTTCGACTGCTGCCAGTCGCTGCCGCCCATCTTCGACAGCTGCGGCGCGTCGCCGCCGACGTAGCGGTTCAGCTGGTCGAGCTGGTCGGTGGGCACCGAGAGGCGGTCGCCCGGGCGGCCGCGCTTCGAGGGCGCGTACTCGATCACGAGGTACTCGCGCGTGGTCTTGACGGGGTTGCGGCCGCCCGTCGAGACGGTGCGCTGGGTGAGCTCGACGAAGCGGCCCACGCCGTGCGTCTCGTGCACGACGTAGTCGCCGGCCTTGAGCTGCAGCGGGTCGACGACCGAGCGGCGCCGGCCCGCGAGCCGCCGCGACTGGCGCGCGTCGACGCCGACGGCGCGGCCGAAGAACTCGGCCTCGCTCACGAGCTCGATCCGCTCGTCGGGCAGCGAGAACCCGTGCTCGATCGAGGCCTGGGTCACGTGCACGACGCCCGTGTCGAGCTCGGCCGGCAGCGCTTCGACGACGCGCGCGCCCACGCCGTGCTCGCCGAGCACCTGCGCCGCGCGCTCGACCATGCCGTGGCCGGCCGCCGTCACGACCACGCGCCAGCCCTCGCGCACGCGCTCGGCGAGGTGCTCGACGGCACCGTCGGCGCGCCCGGCGAAGCTCGGCACCGGCTGGCCCTCGACCGCGGTCACGAGGTCGTCCGCGGCGAGCACCGAGAAGCTCCACCACGGGGCGTCGACGGATGCGCGCAGCTCGTCGAGGCTCAGGAAGCCGCCGGCGAGGTCGACGGGCGCCGCTCCCCCGGCGGTCGCGACGCTCCACGCCGCCTCGAGGAACTCCTGGTTGGTCTCGTTGAGGCTCGCGACCCGGTCGCGGATGCGCTCGGGCCCGAGCACGACGACAGCGGCGCCGGGCAGGTAGTGCGTGATCGGCACGAGTCGCGGCAGGAGCGCGGGCGCGAGCGACTCCATGCCCTCGACGGGCATCCCCTCGGCGATCTTCTCGAGCATCTGCTGGATGCCGGGGAACTCGGGCGCGAGCTGCCGCGCCCGCGCGCGCACGGCCTCCGTCAGCAGCAGCTCGCGGCTCGGCGGCAGCGTCACGCGCTCGACCGGCGCGGGGTCGGAGCGCTGGTCGGCGACGTGGAACCAGCGCATCTGCTCGACCTCGTCGCCGAAGAGCTCGACACGCACCGGGTAGTCCTCGGCGGGGCTGAAGACGTCGACGATGCCGCCGCGCACCGCGAACTCGCCGCGCCGCGTGACCATGTCGACGCGCGCGTACGCGAGATCGACGAGGCGACGGGAGAGCGTCGCGAGGTCGACGCCGCGGGCGCCCGCGACGAGCTCGACGGGCTCGACGTCGAGCAGGTTGTCGGCGACGGGCTGCAGCGCCGCGCGCACCGAGGCGACGACGACCGTCGGGCGCGAGTCGTCGCGATCGGCGACCGCGCGCAGGGTCGCGCCTCGCTGGCCGACGGTCTCCGCCGACGGGCTCAGCCGCTCGTGCGGGAGCGTCTCCCACGCGGGCAGGTCGAGGATGCGGGCCTCGGGCAGCCAGGCGGAGAGGTCGTCGCGCACCGACTCGGCCTCGCGCCGCGTCGCGGTGACGACGAGCAGCGGTCGCTCGTGCCGCGCGGCGAGCGCCGCGACGACCGGCGCCCGCATCGCCTCGATGCCCGTGAGCGCCCCGCCGGTCGAGGCCTCGACGACCGGTGCGAGCGCGCCGCGCTCGAGCAGCTCGAGCAGGGGCTGCAGGCTCACGAGCTGAAGACGGTCTCTCCCGCGCCGTCGAGCACGTCGAGGTGGTAGCCCTGATCGGGATCCCCGACCTCGGGCATGACGCCCGCGAAGACAGGTAGCGCATCCTCGCCGGCATCGCTGCCCAGCTCGCCGCGCTCGAGCTCGACCTCTTCGCCGAACCACTGCATGACGGCGCGCTCCGCGCCGGCCGGGGCGATGACGAGCACGCCGGTCTGGTCCTCGGGCCCCGCGACGCAGTAGAGCGGCTTGGCCGAGAGGCAGCTCGCGAGGATGCGGCCGGCGTCGTCGGTGAGCACGAGATCGGTCATGCCCGACTCAGGGCTGCGATCCCACCAGAGCACCGAGCCGTCGTCGAAGGACGCGGATGCCGTGTAGCCGTTCGGGCCCTGCGGACCGGTGGGCTCCTCGGCGCTCGCGCACCCCGCGAGCACCAGGATCGCCGCGACCGCGGCCGTCATCACCGAACCAGCGCGCACGAGCACCCTCCTTCCGATCGGCACTCCATGCTAGCGGCGGGCGACCGGGCGCTATGCCGGGGCGTGGACGCGCTGCTGGGCCGCGAGGAAGCCCTCGTCGATGATGCGCTCGACGGCGTCGGCGCCGAGCTGCACGAGCAGGTCGGCCTCGGCCTGCTCGGCCTTCGCGAACGGGCGCAGCACGAAGTCGGCGGCGTCCTGCCTGCCGGGCGGCCGGCCGATGCCCAGCCGCACGCGCAGCACGTCGGGGCCCCGGGCGGCGATGATGTCGCGCATGCCGTTGTGCCCGCCGTGGCCCCCGCCCTGCTTGAGCCGCACGGCGCCGAGCGGGAGGTCGAGCTCGTCGTGCAGCACGATGACGTGCTCAGGGTCGACGCCGTACCAGTCCATGAGCTTGGAGACGGGTCCGCCGGAGCGGTTCATGTACGAGAGCGGGAAGACCGTGACGACCTTCGGGCCGCCGATGACGCGGGACTCGGCCACGAGCGCGTCGGCGCGACCGTGCCGCTTCGGCTTCGCCCCCGCGCGTCGCTCGAGCTCGGCCACGACCATCTGGCCGATGTTGTGGCGCGTGCGCGCGTAGTCGGGCCCGGGATTCCCGAGCCCGACCACGAGCCACGTCTGCGCCATGCCGGCGTCGTCGACCGGTGGTTACTCCGCGGGCTCCTCGGCCGGCTCCGCTGCCTCGGCGGTCTCGCCCTCGGCGGGCGCGGCCTCGTCGTCGAGCTGGGGCGCCGCGGGCACCATGATGCCGACGACGAGCGTCTCCGGGTCGGTGAGCAGCGTCGCGCCCTTGGGCAGCTCGACGTCGCCGGCAAGCACGTGCGCGCCCTCCTCGAGGCCCTCGACCGAGACGGTGATCGCGTCGGGGATGTGGAGCGCCTCGACCTCGATCGAGAGGGCGACGGTCTCGTGGTTCGAGATCGTGCCGGGGGCCGACTCGCCCTCGAAGTGCAGCGGCACGTCGACGATGACCTTCTCGCCGCGCTTGACGATGACGAGGTCGGCGTGCTCGATGGCCGGCATGCCCTGGAGCACCGGGTTGCGCTGCACGTCCTTCACGAGGGCGAGCTGCGACTTGCCGTCGATCTGCAGGTCGATGATCGCGTTCGAGCGGCGCACGAGCAGGAAGAGCGCGTGGGCGTCGACCGCGAGGTGCTGGGGCTCGGTGCCGTGGCCGTAGAGGACCGCGGGGACCTTGCCGGCGGCGCGCAGCTTGCGCGCCGCGCCCTTGCCGAAGGACTCGCGGATCTCGGTGTCGAGCTTGTCGTACTCGGTGCTCATGGAAGTGCTCCTCTGTGGGCCGCAGCCCGTCGTGGTGTCGACTCGAACGCGTCACGCGTGAGGACCTGCTGTAGACCGTGTCTGCTGCCGCCACCGCGTCGATCACGGATGCCTGCGCATCCCTCGCCGAAGTTCAGCCTCCGAGCATACAGCACAGGCGGGCGACCCCATGGGTCGCCCGCCTGCTGCGGTGCCGGCGGTCGTCAGCCGAACAGGCCGCCGACGAGGAAGATCGCGTACGACAGGATGAAGCCGACGATGGCCATGAGGCCCTGCGCGACGGTCCAGGTCTTCAGCGTCGTCTTGACGTCGAGGCCGAAGAACTTGCTGACGAGCCAGAAGCCCGAGTCGTTCACGTGGCTGAAGCCGACCGAGCCCGCGGCCGTCGCCAGCACGATCGCGGCGACCTCGACGGGGTTGAAGCCGCCGTCGACGACGACGCCCGCCATGAGCGAGGCCGCGGTCGTGAGCGCCACCGTCGCCGAGCCCTGCGCGATGCGCACGATCTGCGAGATGAGGAAGGCCGCGACGATGACCGGCATGCCGATCGAGTTGAGCGAGTCGGCGATCGCGTCGCCGATGCCCGTGACGCGCAGGACGCCGCCGAACATGCCGCCGGCACCGGTGACGAGCACGACCGAGCAGATCGGGCCGAGCGCGCTGTCGGCGACCTTCTCGACGAGCGAGCCGGCCTTGCCCATGCCCCAGCCGAGCAGCCACATCGAGATGATCACGGTGATGAGGAGCGCCACGGGCGTCTCGCCGAGCACCCGCAGGAACGCGACGACGGGCTCGGCCTTGAACGCATCCGGGTCGTCGGTCGTCGAGGCGTACATGTTCAGGCCGGTGTTCAGCAGGATGAGCATGAGCGGGAGCACGAGCAGGAAGACGATCTTGCCGAACGCGGGGTTCGACTCCATCTCGCGGTGCTCGTCGGTCGTGCCGTCGAGGATCGAGGGCACGGCGATGTCGTACCTGCGGCCGACCCAGCCGCCGAAGAGCACGCCGACGATGTACCAGACGGGGATCGCGACGACGAGGCCGAGCAGCAGCACGAGGCCGACGTCCGCGCCGAGGATGGCGGAGGCCGAGACGGGGCCGGGGTGCGGCGGCACGAAGATGTGCATCGAGCTGAAGGCGAGCGCCGCGGGGAACGCGACGGTCAGCAGCGACCCGCCGAGACGACGCGCGACCGCGTAGATGATCGGCATCATCACGACGAGGCCGGCGTCGAAGAAGATCGGGAAGCCCATGAGGAGGCTCGCGACACCGACGGCCATGGCCGCCCGCTGCTCGCCGAACGCGGCGATGAGCCGGTCGGTCAGCACCCTCGCGCCGCCCGAGACCTCGATCATGCGGCCGAGCATCGCGCCGAGCGCCACGAGCAGCATCACGTTGCCGAGCGTCGGGTTGAAGCCGAAGGCGATCGCGGCGAGCAGCTGGTCGAACGGGATGCCCGCTGCGACGGCGGTCAGCAGGCTCGTGATCATCAGCGCCAGGAAGGCGTGGATCTTGAACGCCATGATGAGGACCAGCAGGAACGCGATCGACCCGGCTGCGAGCAGCAGCAGGCCTCCCGTGCCCAGGTCCCAGTTGAGGACGAGATCTTCCATCGGACGTGCTCCTTGTGTGCGTATGTGCGGTGCGGAGGGGCTGCGGCGCGGGTGTGCGGCGCAGGGATCGGGCGGCCCGAGGACGGGCGGCCGCGGGATCAGGCGGGCAGGACCTCGATCGAGCCCGTGAGGGTCGAGCCCGGGCCGGGCTCGACCGGGCGGCCCGCAGCCCGGGCCATGAGGATGCGACTCACCTCGTCGACGATGGCGGCCGGGGTCTGGTCGATCGAGATGGCGATGCCGTGCTCCCACTCGGCGAGCGGCTCGAGCGTCTCGATCTGGCTGTCGAGCAGCGTCGTGGGCATGAACTCGTGGTCGCGGTGCGCGAGCCGATCGGCGAGCAGCCCCTTCTCGCCCACGAGGTGCACGAAGACGACCGACGGGTCGCTCGCGCGCAGCAGCTCGCGGTACCAGCGCTTGAGCGCCGAGCACGCGACGATCGTCACGCGCCCGCTCGCCCGGCCCTCGGCGATCGTCTCGCCGATGGTCTTGAGCCACGGCACGCGATCCTCGTCGGTGAGCGGATGGCCGGCGGCCATCTTGTCCTTGTTGGCCTTCGGGTGCAGGTCGTCGCCGTCGATGAAGCGGATGTTGAGGCGCTCCGCGAGCGCGGCGCCGATGGTCGACTTGCCCGAGCCCTGCACCCCCATGATGATCATCGACGGGTACCGCGTCTCGTTCATGCGTCTGCTCCTCGGTCGTCGTCGGCCGCTGAGAACGACAGCAGCACCTTCGAGGATACGGACGCGTCGCGCGCGACCTCGAGGGCGCGCAGCCCCTCCTCGATCCGCAGCTCGTGGCTGATCACGGCGCCCGCGTCGAGCGAGCCGTCGGCGAGCGCCGCGAGCACGTCGTCGAGCTCGTCGGTGAAGCGGAACGAGCCGACGAGGGTGAGCTCGCGCGTGATGGCCGTGGCCATCGGCACCGCGATGTCGCCCGCGCGCTGCAGCCCGAGCATCACGACGGTGCCGCCGCGGCGCGCGCCGCTGATGGCGGCCGCGAGCCCGGGCACGGTGCCCGACGACTCGATGACGACGTCGGCGTGCACGGCGGCGATGCCCGCCGCATCCGTCGCGTCCATCGCGGTCGCGCCGAGGCGCGTCGCGAGGGCGCGGGGGTGCTCGTGCAGGTCGGTCGCGATGACCTCGCTCGCGCCGTGGTGCCGCGCGACCGCGATCGCGAGCGCGCCGATGGGGCCGGTGCCGATGACGAGCACGCGGCGGCCGGCGACGTCGCCCGCCTGGCCGACGCCGTGCCACGCGACGGCGGCGGGCTCGGCGAGCGCCGCGAGCCGCAGGTCGAGCCCGTCGGGGATCGGGCGCAGCATGCGGGCGGGCAGCGCGACCCGGCGCGCGAACGCGCCCGCGGTGTGCGGCATGCGGGCGGCGGAGCCGAGGTAGGTGCCGGCGGGGCTGAGGTTGGGGCGGTCGGCCGGGTAGGGCGCGGAGCCGTCGTCGATCTCGGTCGCGGGGTGCACGGCGACGCGCGTGCCCGCGGCGGGGCCGGTGCCGTCGGCCGCTGCGGCGCGCACGGTGCCCACGATCTCGTGGCCGAGCACCATGGGCTCCCGCAGGATCGACTGACCGGCCGCGCCGTGCAGCCAGTAGTGCAGGTCGGAGCCGCAGATGCCGCCGTAGGCGATCTCGACGACCGCCTCGTCGGCGGCCGGCTGCGGCTCGGGCAGCGCTTCGACCCGCACGTCCTCCTTGGCGTGGGCGACGAGTGCGAGGTTGTCGGTCACGATCATGCTCCCGGGTCGGCGGTCAGACGACCGCGGTCATGCCGCCGTCGACGAAGACGGTCTGGCCGTTGACGAAGGCGCTCGCGTCGCTCGAGAGGAACACGAGCGCGCCGACGAGGTCCTCGACCCTTCCCCAGCGGCCGGCCGGGGTGCGCTGGGCGACCCACGCCGAGAAGTCGGGGTCGTCCACGAGCGGCTGCGTGAGCTCGGTCGCGAAGTAGCCGGGCGCGAGCGCGTTGACGCTGATGCCGTGCGGCGCGAGGTCGGCGCACAGGCCCTTCGTGAGCATGACGATCGCGCCCTTGGTGGCGCTGTACGGGGCGATCGACGGGCGCGCGAGCTGCGACTGCACCGAGCCGATCGAGACGATCCGGCCGGAGCCGCGCGCGATCATGCCGCGGGCGACGCGGCGGGAGAGCAGGAACGCGCTCGTGAGGTTGGTGGCGACGAGGTCGTGCCAGTCCTCGTCGCTGAACTCCGCGATCGGAGCGCGACGCTGGATGCCGGCGTTGTTCACGAGGATGTCGGGGGTGCCGAGGTGCGCCTCGACGTCGGCGATCCCGGCGTCGACGGCCGACGCATCCGTCACGTCGAACAGCGCGACGTGCGCCTCGCCGCCGGTCGACTCGGTGATCTCGGCGGCGGCGCGCTCGGCCTTCGCGCGGTCGCGACCGTGCACGACGACGGTCGCGCCGGCCTCCGCGAGGCCCTGCGCGAGCGCGCGGCCGATGCCCTGGCTCGAGCCGGTGACGAGCGCGGTGCGGCCCGTGAGGTCGAACAGCGCCGATCCGGCGGGGGCGGAGCGCGTGTCCATCAGTAGAACTCCTTGGTGCTCATGACGTTCTGGAGCGGCTCGCCGTCGATCAGGCGGGTCGCGTTGGCGGCGAAGAGCTCGGCGATGCGGCGAGGCTCCTGCGCGGAGAGCGCGGCGGTGTGCGGGCTCAGCAGCACGCCGGGGTGTGCCCACAGCGGGCTCTCCTGCGGCAGCGGCTCGATCGCGGTGACGTCGAGCGCCGCGAAGCCGATGCGCCCGGCGTCGAGCGCGTCGAGCAGCGCGGCCTCGTCGACGACGGTGCCGCGACCGACGTTGACGAGGATGGTGTCGTCGCGCACGGCGCCGAGCAGCTCGGCGCCGATCAGCCCGGCGGTGTGCTCGGTGCCGGGCAGGGTGTTGACGATCGCGTCCGCCTGCGCGGCCGCGGCCACGAGCTCGTCCATCGGCACGAGCCGGTCGACGTGCGGCACGGGCTCGCCGCGGCGGCTCGTGCCCCACACCGTCGCGCCGAGGGCCGCGAAGCGCTCGGCGACGACCTTGCCGATGCCGCCGGTGCCGACGACGAGCACCGTCATCTCGCTCACGTGCCGCATCATGCGGCGGCCGTCGCCCCACACGCGCGCGGCCTGGTCGGCCTCGAGGCGGCGCAGGCCCTTCGCGCCCGCGAGCACGCCGAAGACGGCCCACTCGGCGAGGGTCGAGGCGTGCATCCCGGCGCTCGTCGTCACCGTCACGCGCTCGAGCTCGTCGGCGGTGAGGCCAGCCGCCTTCACCTGGCCGCCGCCGCCGGCGGCGGTCGTGTGCACCCACGCGAGGCGCTCGTTCGCGCGCACGGCGCGGGTGAGCGCGGGCGGGGAGACGTCCGGGATGCCGAAGAGCGCATCCGCCTCGTCGAGCATCGCCTCGAACGCGCGCTGCTGCTCGGGGGTGCGCTGCCAGTCGGGGTCGCCCTCCCAGTCGCCGTGCCAGCGCCAGGGGCGGGTGAGCGAGGGGTCGCGGAGCAGCTGGATGCGAGGCTCCAGCTGCTGGATGCGGGCGGCGGATGCGTCGTCGATCGAGACGGCGGCAGCGACCTGCAGCGAGCGGTACGGCATTGGGCCTCCTTCGATATCAGACTACGCCTTCGAGCAGGCGCTCCCGGCCCGGCGCCGGCGCCTCACGGCCGCGCGGCCGCCTCCGATCGGATGCGCGGACCGAGCTCGTCGGCGAAGAACGCGAAGAAGCCGTCGGGGTCGTCGCCCGCGTCGTTGAGCGCGAGGTGGTCGAAGCCGGCCTCCCGGAAGGGTGCGACGACCTCGAGATGGCGCTCGACATCGGGCCCGCACGCGAACGCCTCCTGCATGTGCTCGACCGTCACCGGCTGCGTGGCCTGGTCGAACGCAGCCGGGTCGGGCAGCTCCGCGAGCACCTTCCAGCCGAGCGCCCCGAAGCGGAAGCGCCGGTGCGCCGCCTCGGCCCCGGCGCGCTCGTCAGGGGCGAAGGCGAGCGGCACCTCGCCGTAGCGCGGCCCGCTGCCGCCTGCGGCCTCCCACGCGCCGACGAGCTCGGCGTCGGGATCGGTCGCGAAGATGCCGTCGCCGAGCTCGGCGGCGAGCTCGGCCGCCTGCGGGCCGCCCGCTGCGACCACGATCGCCGGCAGCTCGTCGGGCAGGTCGTAGATCCGGGCGTCCTCGAGGCGCAGGAACTCGCCGCGGTACGCGCTCGTCTCGCCGCCCCACAGCATCCGGATGATCTCGAGCGCCTCGCGCAGCCGCCGGTGGCGGTCGCCCACCTCGGGCCAGCCGGCGCCGACGATGCGCTCGCTCAAGCGCTCGCCTGCGCCGATGCCGAGCGTGAAGCGGCCGTCGCTGATGATCTGCGTCGTCGCCGCCGCCTGGGCGATGATCGCCGGGTGGTAGCGGATCGACGGGCACGTGACGCCGGTCGCGAGGCGCAGCGTCTCGGTGCTCGCCGCGATCGCCGCGAGGATCGACCACGCGAACCCCGAGTGCCGGTGCTCCGGCAGCCAGGGGTGGAAGTGATCGCTGATCTCGACGAAGTCGAAGCCCGCCCGCTCGGCTTCGACGGCCCGGCGGATCAGCTCCTTCGGAGCGACGTCCTCGGCGAAGAGCTTGTACCCGATCTGCATGCCCCCGAACCTCGCACAGCCGGGCGGAGCGGGCAATGGGCGACCTCCCCGCGCCCTGGGGCGCATCCGGCCCCGGACTACGCTGAGAGGCGTGACCCAAGCCAACATCGCCGTCGTCGGCCTCGCCGTGATGGGCTCCAACCTCGCCCGCAACCTCGCCAGCCGCGAGGGCAACACCGTCGCCGTCTACAACCGCACCACCGCGAAGACCGACGACCTCATCGCCGCGCATCCCGAGGCCGGCTTCGTCAAGGCCGCCACGATGCAGGAGCTCGCCGACAGCCTCCAGAAGCCCCGCACGGCGATCATCATGGTCAAGGCCGGGCGGCCCACCGACGCCGTGATCGACGAGCTCGTCTCGGTCTTCGAGCCCGGCGACATCATCGTCGACGGCGGCAACGCGCTCTTCACCGACACGATCCGCCGCGAGGCGGCCGTGCGCGAGACCGGCATCCACTTCGTCGGCTGCGGCATCTCGGGCGGCGAGGAGGGGGCGCTGAACGGCCCCTCGCTCATGCCCGGCGGCACGGCGGAGTCGTACGAGACGCTCGGCCCGATCCTGCGCTCGATCGCGGCGGTCGCCGAGGGCGAGCCGTGCGTGACGCACGTCGGCAGCGACGGCGCCGGCCACTTCGTGAAGATGGTGCACAACGGCATCGAGTACGCCGACATGCAGCTCATCGCCGAGGCCTACGACCTCATCCGCCGCGGCACGGGCAAGAGCCCCTCCGAGATCGCCGACATCTTCGACGAGTGGAACCGGGGCGAGCTCGAGTCGTACCTCATCGAGATCACCGCGGAGGTGCTGCGCCAGGTCGACGCCGCGACCGGCCAGCCGCTCGTCGACGTCATCCTCGATGCCGCGGGCGCCAAGGGCACGGGCGCCTGGACGGTGCAGACGGCGCTCGACCTGGGCGTGCCGGTCTCGGGCATCGCCGAGGCGGTCTTCGCCCGCTCGCTCTCGTCGAAGCTCGCCCAGCGCGCGGCGGCGACCGACCTGCCCGGGCCGTCGGCCGCGTGGCAGGTCGACGACGCGGATGCGTTCGTCGAGGACGTGCGCCAGGCCCTGTTCGCCTCGAAGATCATCGCCTACTCGCAGGGCTTCGACGAGATCGTCGCGGCCGCCGACGAGCACGGCTGGGCGATCCAGAAGGGCGAGGTCGCGCGCATCTGGCGCGCCGGCTGCATCATCCGCGCCCGCTTCCTGAACGACATCACCGACGCGTACGCGGCCGACCCGGAGCTGCCGGCGCTGCTGCTCGCGCCCTACTTCCGCGACGCGCTCGCCGGCACGCAGGAGGCATGGCGCCGCGTCGTGGTCGCGGCGGCGCAGGCGGGCATCCCCTCGCCGGCGTTCTCGTCGAGCCTGTCGTACTACGACGGCCTGCGCGCCGACCGCCTGCCGGCCGCGCTCGTGCAGGGCCAGCGCGACTTCTTCGGCGCGCACACCTACCGCCGCGTCGACCGCGAGGGCACCTTCCACACGCAGTGGTCGGGCGACCGCTCCGAGGTCGAGGCCGTCGACACGCACTGACGCGCACGCGCGAGCGGGCCGCTCCCCTGCCGGGGCGGCCCGCTCGTGCATCCGCCGACTCGTGCTCTCCGGCTGCTGGGAGCGCGTCCCGGTCAGGCGTCGGCCCGCTCCTCGGTGCGCACGAGGGGCACCGCCTCGAACCGCTGGCGCGGCAGCGCCTCGGCGTGCCCCTCGCGGAGCCACGCGACGAGCCGCTCGCGCACATCGGCGCGCAGCGACGCGAGCTCGCTCCCGTCGGCCGCGGTCACGAGCACGCGCACCCGCACGACGCCGCCCACCGCATCCGTCACCTGCAGCACCGAGTCGCGCCCGTCCCAGTGGGGGTGGCCGTCGAGGATGCGCGCGAGCTCCTCGCGCATCCGCTCGACCGGCACGCTCCAGTCGACGTCGAGCTCGACCGCGCCCATGACCTCGCTCGACGTGCGGGTCCAGTTCTCGAACGGCGTCGTGGTGAAGTAGGTGGAGGGCAGCACGAGCCGCCGGTCGTCCCAGATGCGCACGACGACGTAGGTGAGGGTGATCTCCTCGATCGTGCCCCACTCCCCCTCGACCACGACGACGTCGTCGACGCGGATCGCGTCGGACGCGACGAGCTGGATGCCCGCGAAGACGTTGCCGAGCAGCGACTGCGCCGCGAGGCCCGCGACGAGCGAGGCGAGGCCGGCGGATGCGAGCAGGCTCGTGCCGGCGACGCGCGCGGCCTCGAAGGTGAACAGCGCCGCGCCGAACGCGACGACGACCACCACGACCGAGAGCACGCGGCGCAGGATGCCCACTTGCGTGTGCACCTTGCGGGCGCGCCGGCCGGCGTCGGCAGCGGCGAAGCGCCCAAGCACCGCGGCGCTCGCGACGCCCAGCAGCCGCACGAGCAGCCACGCGCCCGCGGCGATGCCCGCGATGACGAGCAGCTGCGCGAGCACCGGGCCCCCGCCGCCCATCGCGGCCTGCAGCCCCGTGGCGCCCGTCGTGACCGAGAGCGCGACCGTGAAGGCCAGCGCCGCGACCGGCCAGCGCAGGGGCTTCCGCACCTCGGCGATGCGGGCGCGGGAGCGCGTCGCGGCGGCGGCGCCGGCGAGCAGCACGAGGCTCGCGGCCGCGGCGACGACGAGGGAGATCCCGACGGAGATGCCCGCGAGGGCGAGCAGGTCGAGGACGGTCATGGGGCTCCTTCCAGGCACGGGAGCCGGCCACGGTACCGGCCGCGGGTTGCCGTCGGCTATGCGGGGCGCCGGGCGCTGCGCCGCCGCAGGAGCTCGCGCGCGCCGAGCCCGATCGCGAGCCACGCGAGGGCGCCGACGACGCCCTGCCATGGCAGCGTGAGCACGACGCCGAGGCACGCGGCGGCGCCGAGCCAGGGGATCCAGCGCGGCAGCCAGAGCCGCGCCGCGCCGTCCGCGCGCGTGCCCGCGCGACTCGTGGCCCGCATCCGGATCGCCGAGAGGTGGGCGACGGCGTAGTAGGTGAGCACGCACGTCGACGAGAAGGCGACGAGGGCGCCCGCGGGCAGCACGAGGGCAGCGGCGGTCGCGGCGGCCGCGGTGGTGGCCTCCGCGACGACGGGCGTGCGGGTGCGCGCCGCGATGCGGCCGAGCGGGCCGGGCAGGTCGCCGTTCCGCGCCATCGCGAGCCCCGTGCGGCTGAGGCCAGCGAGGATGCCCATGAGCGAGCCGAGGCACGCGAGCGCGCCGGCGCCGAGCGCCGCCGCGTGGAGCGCGGGGTGGCCGGCGAGATCCGCGAGCGGCGTCGTCGCGGTCGGGAGCGCCGGGCCGAGGCGCTCGCTCGTCGCCCAGCCGACCGCGGCGTAGAGCGCGAGCACGACGGCGAGCCCCAGCACGATCGCGATGGGCAGCGTGCGGCGGGGCCGGCGCACCTCCTCGCCGAGCGTCGCCATCCGGGCGTAGCCGGCGAACGCGAAGAACAGCATGCCGGCGGCGGTGAGCCACCCGAGCGGGCCCGGCTCGGCGCCGGCGCCCTGCGAGCCCCCGACGAAGCCGAAGTCGCCCGCGCCCGCGGCGACCGGCATGCCGAGCGCCGCCCAGGCGAGCACCGCGAGCACGACGACGAGCACGACCGCGACGATGCCGCTCGAGACCCAGGCGGTCACGCGCACGCCGAGCATGTTGAGCGCGGCGAGCACGGCGACCGCCGCGGCGCCGACCCACCCCGCGTGCTCGGGCCACACGTGCTGCCCCGCGATCACCGCGATGGCCGCGGCCGACGACGTCTTGCCGGTGAGGAACATCCAGCCCGCGGTGAAGCCCACGCGCTCCCCCACCTCGGCGCGCCCGTAGGCGTAGGCGCCCCCGGAGACGGGATGCTCCATCGCGAGTTGCGCGGTCGAGAGGGCGTTGAGCACCGCGATCGCGCCGGCGAGCGCGATCGCGGCGGGCAGCATGGGGCCGGCGAGTGCGGCCGCCGGCGCCCACACGAAGAAGAGCCCCGCGCCGATCATGGCGCCGAGGCCGATCGCGATCGCCCCGGGCACGCCGATGCGGCGCTCCAGCTGGGTCATGCTGGCGACGCTAGCCGCGCCGGGTGAACGGACGGTGCACGAGCGGGTCAGATGATCGGGCGCCCCTCCCGCTTGGCCTGGCGCACATCGCGCAGGAAGCCGCGCGAGATGGCCAGCAGCACACCGGCGACGACGACGGGCCAGATGAGCACGTAGAGGGTGAGTGCGATGGTCATGGTGCCTCCTCAGGTCAGTCGCGCCGCGCTGCGGCGGGCGCGGTCGCGTCGGATGCGGGTGCCGGGGCGGCGCCCGGACGGCGGTCGAAGTCGCCCGTGACGTCCTTGATCGTGTCGAAGTCGAAGTCGCGCCGGGAGCGGAACGACAGCAGGAAGCACACGAGGAACGACACGGCATAGGCGACGAGCGATGCGGTGAGCACGGTGTAGTCGCGCAGGAAGAACAGCGTGAAGGGTGCCGCGGCGAGCGCTGCGACGGCGCCGACGGCGATTCCGACGCGGAGGCCGAAGAAGCCGAACGCCATGATGCCCAGCACGACCCCGATGCCGATCGTCGCGAGGATCTCGATCGGCAGCGCGAGCACGCCGTCGAGCGGGATCCACTCGAAGCGCACCGGCAGGAACGTCGCGAGCGCCGCGATGACCGCCGCCGTGAACGCGAGGTTCGTCACCTTCTTCCAGTAGAACGACGCGATCACCGGGAACACGAGGCAGCCCCACAGCGCTCCGACGAACACGAGCAGGTCGAGGATGTTGAGCTGGCTCGTCGCGAAGTACAGCGCCGCGCCCGTCGCGACGATCATCGCGATGCGGCCCACGAGCAGCATCGTGCGCGGGTTGGCGCGCTCCTTGCCCACCGACTGGCCGTACATGTCGGCCATCACGATCGACGAGAGCGCCGCGAGATCGGAGTCGGCCGTGGACGACAGGGCGCCGATGATCATCACGAAGGCGAGCGCGAGCAGCACCCACGGCAGGTAGGTCGCGGCCATCTGCGGGATGAGGTTGTTGACGTCGCCGTCGATCGGCTGGATGCCGAGGTAGAGCGCCATGACCCCGAGCATCCCGATGCCGATGACGGTCGCGCCGTAGCCGACGGTCGCGGTGATGAACGTGGGCTTGATGAGGTCCTCGCGCACGGCGAAGAGCCGCTGCGCGATCGTCTGGTTGCCGATCGCGTAGGCGAGCACGGCGGCGATGTACGGCGCACCCTGGTTGAGGAACGCATCCGACGAGAAGAAGTCCTGCTGCTGGGGCGTCACGTTGCCCGCGGCGACGCCCGCCTCGAACATGCCGGGGCCGCCTGCTGCGAAGAAGATGACGGGGATCACGATGACGGCCGCGCCGAGCATGCACAGCACCTGCGCGAAGTCGGTGAGCACCGACGCGCGGAAGCCCGACCAGAGCGTGTAGAGCAGCACGCCGCCGGCGACGACGAGGATGCCGGCGCCGAAGTCGAGCGGCGACAGCATCGAGATGATCGCGCCGCCGGCGATGAAGTTGGAGGTGAGCGAGATGAGCGAGCCGAGCACGTTCGAGCCCGCGAGCATGAGCTGCGACGAGCGGCCGTGCCGCGCGTACATGACCTCGGCGAGCGTGTGGGCGCGGGGCGCCACCTGGCGGATGCGCTTGCCGAAGGGGTAGATGAACAGGATCATCAGCGCGCCCCAGAGCCCGTAGTGGATGGGGCCGGAGACGCCGTAGGTGTAGCCGGCGGTCGCGGAGGCGTACATCGAGGACGCCCAGATCCAGGTGGCCGTCATGGAGGCCGCGGAGATGCCGAAGCCGAGACCGTTGCCGGCGGTCATGTAGCCGTCGGCGTTCTCGCGCCTGCGGCCGATGCCGAGGGTGATGAGGAGCGTGCCGCCGTAGAAGACGACGAGGAGCACGATCACGGCTCCGAGGCCCAGCTGGGCGAGTTCCTGTGCGGGCGGCATGCGGTTCCTCTCGTCGGACGGCAACGATCGGACCGCGCGGCCAGGGAAAACGGCACCGCGCATCACGGGCTCTGCTCGAGCCCGGCTCGATCGTGCGGGCATCTCCCGCAGCACCACCGGATCCGCGCTCCGCGGGTCTGCGATGCAGCTGCATGCGACTCGGGCGAGGCGTCTCTCAAGATCCGGTGCCGGCCGTCGGCCAGTGCCCCCACAGTGTCATGAAACGCCGTACATGGCCAATCGACAGGATCGCGCAGCCGGCCCGCGGGGCGTCATCGGCGCTCGAGCTCGACGAGCACCTCCGCGTGCCCGGTGTGCGGGAACATGTCGAACAGCCGCCCCTGCACGGGCCGCAGGTGCGGCATCGCCGCGAGGTCTCGGGCGAGCGAGACCGGGTTGCAGCTCGAGTAGAGCACGCGCTCCGCGGCGGATGCGTCAAGCCGTGCCGCGAGCGCCCCGATGCCGCGGCGCGGCGGGTTGACCACGACGAGCTCGGGCGCCTGCGCGCCCTCGAGGTCGACCGAGCCCGCGTCGCCGACCGCGAAGGACGCTCCCGCGCCGATCTCGGCCGCGGTCTCGCGCGCCGCGTCGATCGCGTCGGCCGCGACCTCGACGCCCGCGACGGCCCGACCCGGGCGCGCCGCGTGCAGCGCGAAGCCGCCGACGCCGCAGTAGAGGTCGAGCACCCTCGAGGGGTCCGCCGCGTCGATCCACGCCGTCGCTTGGCGGTAGAGCCCGGCGGCGACGGCCGTGTTGGTCTGGAAGAAGCTGCGCGGCTTGAGGCGCAGCGGCACCTCGTTCACGCGCATCGTGAGCGTGCCGCCGAGCAGCACCGTCTCGTGCTCCCCCTCGAGCACCGCCTTGTGCTCGGGCAGCAGGTTGACGGATGCGCTCGCGAGCGGCAGCGCGTCGGCGAGGGCGGGCAGGTGCTTCGCGACGCGCGGCAGCGCCTCGCTCGAGCGCAGCACGAGCCGCAGCGCGAGCTCGCCGTCGGGCGACGCGGTGACGATGAGGTGCTTGAGCTCGCCGCGCCGGCTCGGCACGTCGTAGGGCGTCAGCCGCGCCGTGCGCACGAAGTCCTCGAGCACGGGCATCGCCTCGACGATCGGCCGCTCGTGCAGCGGGCACGCCTGCAGGTCGATGCCCGTGCCGTCGGCGGCGAGGATCCCGATGGTGGGCCGCTCGAGGGTGCCGGCGACCGCCATCTTCGCCTTGTTGCGGAAGCCGCCGGGGGCGCTCGCGAACGGCGCGTGCCAGCGCATCGCGGGCAGCGCATCCGCGACGCCCCCCTGCTTGTCGGCGAGCTGCCGCGCGTAGGGCGTGTCGAGCAGGGTGCACGAGCGGCAGCGCCAGGCGTCGAAGTAGGCGCAGTCGAGATCGCGGGGTGAGGGCCCGTCCCGGGCCCCGGGCTCGCGCTCGGTCGTCGGCATCTGGTCAGCGTAGGCGGTCTCGCGCGTGCGGACTCCGTCCGCGCGCTCCTCGACCGGCGGAGATGGACTCAGGCTGCGCCGTCGAAGAGGCTCGTGACCGAGCCGTCCTCGAAGACCTCGGTGATCGCGCGCGCGAGCAGCGGCGCGATCGAGAGCACCTCGAGCTTCTCGAACCGCTGGTCGTCGCGCAGCGGCAGCGTGTCGGTGACGACCACCTTGTCGATGACGTCGGAGTTCAGGATCTCGGACGCCGGGTCGGAGAAGATCGCGTGCGTCGCCGCGACGACGACGTTCGTCGCGCCGTTCTTCTTGAGCGCCTCGGCCGCCTTCACGATCGTGCGGCCCGTGTCGATCATGTCGTCGACGAGCAGGCACGTGCGGCCCGCGACCGAGCCGACGATCTCGTGCACCGAGACCTGGTTGGGCACGAGCGGGTCGCGGCGCTTGTGGATGATCGCGAGCGGCACGCCGAGCTTGTCGCTCCAGACGTCGGCGACGCGCACGCGGCCCATGTCGGGCGAGACGACCGTGAGCGTGTCGGTGTCGAGCGTGTGCTGGAAGTGCTCGAGCAGCACGGGCATCGCGAACAGGTGGTCGAAGGGCCCGTCGAAGAAGCCCTGGATCTGCGACGCGTGGATGTCGATCGACATGATGCGGTCGGCGCCCGCGGTCTTGAACAGGTCGGCGACGAGGCGCGCGGAGATCGGCTCTCGCCCGCGGCCCTTCTTGTCCTGGCGGGAGTACGGGTAGTACGGCATGACCACGGTGATGCGCTTCGCGCTCGCGCGCTTGAGCGCATCGACCATGATGAGCTGCTCCATGAGCCATTCGTTCACCGGCCGGCAGTACGACTGCAGGATGAACGCGTCGGAGCCGCGCACCGAGCCCTGGAACCGGGCGTAGATCTCGCCGTTCGCGAAGGTGCGGCTGTCGACGTCCATGAGCTCGGTGCCGATCTCCTCGGCCACCGCAGCCGCGAGCTGCGGGTGCGACCTGCCGGTCGCGAGCACGAGGTGCTTGCGGTTCTTCGCGACGATCGATCCCACTCGGGTGCCTCCTAGGCGTCAGGTGCGTCGTGCTGCGCGGCCGCTGCCGCGTCGGCTGCCTTCGAGCCGGGCCGGTTCGCCTCGACCCAGCCGGCCATGTTGCGCTGCGGCGCGACCGTGATCGCCAGCGCCCCCGGCTCGACGTCCTTGCGGACGATCGTGCCCGCACCAGTGTAGGCGCCGTCGCCGATCGTCACGGGCGCGACGAAGACGTTGTCGCTGCCCGTGCGCACGTGCGAGCCGACCGTCGTGCGGTGCTTCTCGACCCCGTCGTAGTTGGCGGTGATGGTGCCGGCGCCGATGTTCGAGCCCTCGCCGACCGTCGTGTCGCCGATGTACGACAGGTGCGGCACCTTGCTGCCCGCGCCGAGCTGCGTGTTCTTCGTCTCGACGAACGTGCCGACCTTGCCGTCCTCGCCGATGACCGAGTTCGGGCGCAGGTAGGCCCAGGGGCCGACGGATGCGCGGGCGCCGATGACCGAGAGCGTCGCGTCGGTGCGCTTCACGACCGCGTCCTCCCCCACCTCGGTGTCGACGAGCGTCGTGTCCGGGCCGATCGTCGCGCCGGCGGCGACCGCGGTCGCGCCGTGCAGCTGCGTGCCCGGCAGCAGCGTGACGTCCTCGGCGAGCGTGACGTCGACGTCGATCCAGGTCGAGGCCGGGTCGACGACGGTGACGCCCGCGCGCTGCCAGCGCCGGATGATGCGGTCGTTGAGCTCGTGCGCCGCGGCGGCGAGCTGCACGCGGTCGTTGATGCCCCAGATGGCCCAGCTGTCGCTCGCGGCGACGGCCGCGATCCTGCCGCCGGTCGACTGGATCCGCACCGCGGCATCCGTCAGGTACATCTCGCCCTGCGCGTTGTCGCGGTCGATGGTCGCGAGCGCGGCGCGGAGCGCGGCCGCGTCGAAGACGTAGATGCCGCCGTTGACCTCGTCGATGGCGCGCTCGTCGTCGGAGGCGTCCTTCTGCTCCACGATGCGCACGAACGCGCCCGCGTCGTCGCGCACGATGCGGCCGAGGCCGCTCGGGTCGTCGAGGTGGGCCGAGAGCAGCGTGAGCTGGTTGCCCTCCTGCTCGTGCCGCTCGATGAGCCCGCGCAGCGTGTCGGCGTCGATGAGCGGCACGTCGCCCGAGAGCACGACGACGTGCCCCTCGAAGCCGGCGATCGCCTCGAGGCCCTGCTCGACGGCGCGGCCGGTGCCAGGCACGTCGTCCTGGTCGGCGATCAGCACGTGCGGAGCGAACTCGAGCACCGCCTCGGCCATGCGGTCGCGCTCGTGGCGCACGACGGTGACGATGCGCTCGGGGTGCAGCTCGCCCGCGGTGCTCAGCACATGGGCGATGAGCGGCTTGCCCGCGAGGTGGTGCAGCGGCTTCGGGGTGCGGCTCTTCATGCGGGTGCCCGCTCCAGCGGCGAGCACGATCACGGCGACCTGGGGCACACGGCCTCCCATCGGATGCGGACGGTTCCGATCCAGGCTAGCGGCGCTGCGCGGGCGGCGGCCCCTGCCTGCCGGCCCAGCCGTCGCGAGCGCCGCGCAGCATCGCCCGGGCGTTGCGGATGCGGGGCGCGGCGAACGCGGTCATGCGCCCGAGCTTGAAGAGCATCCGCGGCACGTCCTGGGCCGTCCACACGCGCGGGGTGCCCGCGCGGCGCCAGAGGGCGACGCGGTTGCGGGTCATCATGTAGAGCCGCAGCGGCGAGTGCACGAACATCGTGCCGCCGCCGGGCAGCCGCACGAGCTCGTCGCCGATGGTGTGCAGCATGCGCGCGTCGGCGACGCCCACGAGCTGCAGGCCGGCGGCCTTCGCGCGGAAGCACCACTCCATGTCGACGCTGTCGATGAAGAGGCCCTCGTCGAACGCGCCGGCGACCTCGAGCGCGGTGAGCGGGATGAGCGAGCCGGAGGAGATGAGGAAGTCGGCGTCGACGTCGCCACCGGCCGGCGCGTGCACCTTGTGGTTGAGGGGGAAGCCGAAGCGCACGAAGGGGGCGCGCTCGCCGCTGCGACCGTCGACGAACGTGGGGCCGACGGCGCCGAGCGGGCCGCGGGCGGCGCGGGCGTCGGCGTGCCGCAGCAGCGCGGCGACGCAGCCGGGCTCGAGCAGCGAGTCCTGGTCGAGCAGCATGACGAAGCGGGCGCCGCGCTCGCGGGCGATCGCGGCGGCGCGGTTGTAGGCGGCGCCGAGGCCCACGTTGGTGGCGCTGCGCTCGAGCGCGACGCCGGCGGGCATCGCGACCCGCTCGCTCCAGTGCGCGCCGTCGGTCTCGGGGCTGTCGTTGTCGAGCACCACGAGCGCGCCGACCTGCGCGGCCGCGCGCTCGAGCACCTCGCCGATCGCGGACTCGTCGGGCCGGTAGGCGACGGCGACGGCGACGACGTCGGCGGCGGTCGATGGCATGCGCCCAGTCTGCCGGATGCGCGCTCGGCGCAGCGTGGCAGCGCAGCGTTGCAGCGCTCGGCGCCCGAGCGTGCGCGACGAGCGCCATTCGCTGCACCTCTGCCGGGGAGGGGTGTCTACGGCGACTACCCTGGAAGCCGCGATCCGCCATGGTGTAACGGCAGCACAGCGGCCTTTGGAGCCGTTTGTCCAGGTTCGAATCCTGGTGGCGGAGCAGACGACACTGACGTGTCGTCTACGACGCCGCCAGTTCCGAGCGCAGCGAGCGAGGGCGGAGCAGCCGACACTGACGTGTCGTCTGCGACGCCGCCAGTTCCGAGCGCAGCGAAAAAGGGCGGAGCGACCGTGGCGAACCGCCCCGACACGAGCACCGGTCGCGACCGAGGCGGCACGATCCCCGGAGGAATCCCCGCTGGGCGAGCACTCAGCCGCACTATCCAGCCAAGTGCGCCCAGGAGCGTGGATCTTCCGGTGTGGACCGGCCGCCGGGCGGCCCGCATGGGGCGCGCCCCCCGCCGTGCCAGGATGGCGCCATGGCAGAGCAGCACGTCGACGACGTCGACCGCATCATGGCGCAGTGGATGCGCGTGCGGCCCGACGCCGACGTCACGCCGCTCGCGGTGCTCAGCCGCATGACCCGCATCTCGCGGCAGCTCGGCCGCGTCCGCGCGGAGGCGTTCCAGCAGGCGGGGCTCGAGCCGTGGCAGTGGGATGTGCTCGCGGCCCTGCGCCGCGAGGGTGGACCGCTGAGCCCCAAGGACCTCATCGCCCAGACGATGGTGACGAGCGGCACGATGACGAACCGCATCGACAACCTGGTCGCATCCGGCCTCGTCGAGCGCGTCGAGGGCTCGAGCGATCGCCGCGTGCGGCTCGTCGCGCTCACCGACGAGGGCGTGGACCGCGTCGACGTCGCGCTCGACGCGCTGCTGGAGGCCGAGCGGCGACTGCTGCGCGACATCCCCGCCGATGATCAGGCGCGCCTGGCGGAGCTGCTGCGCGTGCTCGCCGACGCGATGCTCTAGGAGGCGCTCGCCGACAGCTCCGTCAGGATCCTGCTCGACAGCTGCCCGACAGGCAGTGCGGCATCGAGGCGGACCCTCTCGTCGCGCCACTCGTCGAAGGCGGGCCGTCGCGACTCGACCTCGGCCCAGGTCGGCTCCGGGAAGCCGTCGAGGTCGCGCACTCGGGACTCCAGCCGTTGCCGATGGAGGTCACGATCGTCGAGCCGCACCTCGGCGAAGAGCAGCCGCGCGCCGGTGCGTGCGGCCAGGTCGTACCACTGCTTGCGCGCCGCCGGATGGTCATTGACCGCGTCGACCACCACGGCGCCGCCGAGGCGCAGCTGGGCCTCGGCCACCGCCTCGGCGACGACGTAGGCGGCGAGGCCCGTGGGCGCGTCGCGCGGCACGCCGGCGCGCCGCATCGCGGCCTCGAGCGGGTCCACGGAGACGATCGTGCACGGCATCGACGCCGCGATGGACTCCGCGACCGCGCTCTTCCCGACGCCCGGCAGGCCAGCGAGCACGAGGAGCGACGGACGCGCGGTCTCGGCCGTCATCGGGTCAGTAGCGGTAGTGCTCGGGCTTGAAGGGGCCCTCGACGGGCACGCCGATGTAGGCCGCCTGGCGCGGCGTCAGCTCGGTCAGGCGGGCGCCGAGCGCGTCGAGGTGCAGCCTGGCCACCTCCTCGTCGAGCACCTTCGGCAGCCGGAAGACGCCGAGCTCGTAGTCCGAGGTCGCGAGCTCGATCTGCGCGAGCACCTGGTTCGAGAACGAGTTCGACATCACGAACGACGGGTGGCCGGTCGCGTTGCCGAGGTTCATGAGCCGGCCCTCGGAGAGCACGAGGATCGAGCGGCCCGACGCGAAGCGCCACTCGTGCACCTGCGGCTTGATCTCGACCCGCTCGGCACCCGAGCGCTCGAGCGCGGCGACGTCGATCTCGTTGTCGAAGTGGCCGACGTTCGCGACGATCGCGAGGTGCTTCATCGACTGCAGGTGCTCGAGCGTGATGACGTGCTCGTTGCCGGTCGTCGTGATCCAGATGTCGGCGATCTCGAGCGCGTCCTCGACCCGCGCGACCTGGAAGCCGTCCATCGCCGCCTGCAGGGCGGAGATCGGGTCGACCTCCGAGACGATCACGCGCGCGCCCTGGCCGCGGAGCGCCTCGGCGGCGCCCTTCCCGACGTCGCCGTAGCCGACGACGAACGCGGTCTTGCCGCCGATCAGCACGTCGGTGGCGCGGTTGAGGCCGTCGGGCAGCGAGTGGCGGATGCCGTAGCGGTTGTCGAACTTCGACTTCGTGACGGAGTCGTTCACGTTGATCGCCGGGAAGAGCAGCCGGCCCTCGGCGAAGAGCTGCTCGAGGCGGTGCACGCCCGTCGTCGTCTCCTCGGTGACGCCGCGCAGCCCCGCGGCGATGCGCGTCCACCGCTGGGGATCCTCGGCGAGCGTGCCGCCGATGAGCGCGTCGAAGACGTGCAGCTCGTCCGGCGCGCCCTCGGGCGTGACGGGCGCGGCGCCCGCGAGCTCCGCATCCCGCCCGCGGTGCACGAGCATCGTCGCGTCGCCGCCGTCGTCGAGGATGAGCGTGGGCCCCTCGGCGAAGTCGAAGATGCGGTTGGTGCAGCGCCAGTACTCCTCGAGCGTCTCGCCCTTCCACGCGAACACCGGCACGCCGGCGGGGGCGTCCGGGGTGCCGGAGCCGACGACGACCGCGGCGGCGGCCTCGTCCTGCGTCGAGAAGATGTTGCAGCTCGCCCACCGCACCTCGGCGCCGAGCGCGACGAGCGTCTCGATCAGCACGGCGGTCTGCACGGTCATGTGCAGGCTGCCGGCGATGCGCTGCCCCGCGAGCGGCTGCGCCTCTGCGTAGCGGCGACGCAGCGCCATGAGGCCGGGCATCTCGTGCTCGGCGAGGCGGATCTGGTGGCGGCCGGCCTCGGCGAGGCCCAGGTCGCGGACGTCGTGCTCGAGCGTGCGGGGAGCGATGTCGGTCATGGCGACCATCCTCCCACTCGCGCGGAGCGCCGTCAGCCGTCGGCGAGCGCCGCGACGTACGCGTCGAGCCGCTCGAGCTGGTCGGCGGGCTCGAAGCCCGTCGAACGGATGCGGGCGAGGTCGAGGGCGCTGCGGCGCGGCCGGGGTGCGATGCCGGCCTTCCCGGCGTCGTACTCCTCGGTGCTCACCGGCGTGACGCGCGCGGGGTCGTGCCCGGCGCGCTCGAAGACGCGCTGGGCGATCTGCGCCCACGTGAGCGGCTCGCCGCCGTTCGAGACGTTGTAGGTGCCGGCGGGCGCGCCGACGGCCAGCAGGTGGTCGACGGCCGCTGCGAGGTCGTCGGTGAAGGTGAGGCGCCCGACCTGGTCGCCGACGACGCGCGGGTCGACGCCGCGCTCGGCGAGGCCGCGCATCGTGGCGACGAAGTTGCGGCCCTCGCCCACGACCCACGAGGTGCGCAGGATGTAGTGCTGCGGGGCGGTGGCGACGGCGAGGTCGCCGGCCGCCTTCGACTGCCCGTACACGCCGAGCGGGCTCATCGGCTCGTCCTCGCGGTGCTCCTCGAGCGTGCCGTCGAAGACGTAGTCGCTCGAGACGTGCACGAGCGTGAGCCGGTGCTCGGTCGCGATGCGGGCGAGGAGCGCGGGCCCGGCGGCGTTGACCGCCCACGCGTCGCGGCGGCCCTCGTCGGTCTCGGCCGCATCCACCGCCGTGAACGCCGCGGCGTTGACGATCGTGCCGTAGCTCGACCAGCGGATGCCCTCGAGCGTCTCGGGTCGCGCGAGGTCGATGCGGCCGCGACCGGCGAAGTCGACGTCGGAGCGGCCCGCCCAGCGCCGCCGCAGCGCGCGGCCGAGCTGCCCGTCGGCGCCCAGCACGAGCGTCCGCCGCGGCGGCATCGGCGTCACGTCGGCGAGCCGCGGGTGCGCCTTGTCCTTCTCGCTCAGCACTGCCCGCTCGAGCGGGATCGGCCAGTCGATCGCGGCCGTCTCGTCGGCGAGGTTCAGGAACGTGTACTCGCCCTGCGCCGCGGCCGACCAGTGATCGTTCACGAGGTAGGCGTAGGCGGTGCCGGGCTCGAGCGCCTGGAAGGCGTTGCCGACCCCGCGGGGCACGAGCACAGCGATCGAGGGGTCGATCTCGATCGAGAACGTCGCGCCGAAGGACGCGCCCTCGCGCAGGTCGACCCACGCGCCGAACACGCGGCCGCACGCGACCGAGACGTACTTGTCCCACGGCTCGGCGTGGATGCCGCGCGTCACGCCGGGCTCGGCGTTGAACGAGATGTTGTTCTGCACCGGCCCGAGGTCGGGCAGCCCGAGCGCGAGCAGCTTCTCGCGCTGCCAGTTCTCCTTGAACCAGCCGCGGCTGTCGCCGTGCACCGCGAGGTCGACCACCACGAGGCCCGGGATCGGCGTCTCGCGCACCCCGAGCTGCTTGCCCGTCTCCATGCCGCCGCCCCGGCTCAGCGGTCGAACCCGGCGACGAACTCCCGCAGCCACGCCCGCAGGTCGGGGCCGAGGTCGTCGCGCTCGACGGCGAGCTGCACGTTGGCCTTGATGTAGTCGAGCCGGTCGCCCGTGTCGTAGCGGCGCCCGCGGAAGACGACGCCGTGGACACCCCCGGCCGCGTCGTCCTCGGCGAGCGTCAGCAGCGCATCCGTCAGCTGGATCTCGCCGCCGCGGCCGGGCTCAGTGCGCTCGAGCACGGGGTAGATCTCGGGCTTGAGCACGTAGCGGCCGACGATCGCGAGGTTGGAGGGCGCGGTGCCGGGCTCCGGCTTCTCGACGAGGCCGCGGACCCGCACGACGTCGTCCTCGTCGGTCGCCTCGACCGTCGCGATGCCGTAGAGGTGCGCGAGCGCCGGGTCGACCTCCATGAGCGCGACGACGGTCGTGTCGCGCTGCTCCTGCACGTCGAGCATGCGCTCGAGCAGCAGGTCGCGGCTGTCGATGATGTCGTCGCCCAGCAGCACCGCGAAGGGGTGAGCGCCCACGTGCGCCTTCGAGCGCAGCACGGCGTGGCCGAGGCCCTTGGGGTCGCCCTGGCGCACGTAGTGCACGTTCGCGAGGTCGGTCGATTCGGCGACGCGCGAGAGCCGGCTCTCGTCGCCCTTCTTCATCAGGATGGCCTCGAGCTCGGTCGCCCGGTCGAAGTGGTTCTCGAGCGCGTTCTTGTTGCGCCCCGTGACGAACAGCACATCCCCCAGGCCCGCGCGCACGGCCTCCTCGACGACGTACTGGATGACGGGCTTGTCGACGACCGGCAGCATCTCCTTCGGGAGCGCCTTGGTCGCGGGGAGGAACCTGGTGCCGAGCCCAGCGGAGGGGACGACGGCCTTGGTGACGGATCTCGGCATGGGCAACAGGCTACTTGTGCCGGGTGCGCACGCGGCGAACGCCGGGCCGTCCGGGCCGCCGCCCGCCGTACGATGGATGCATGCGTGCGCGGGAGTCGAGGGGCCATCGGCGGCGGTTGACCGCGGCGCTCGTCGCGACGGCCATCGCGGGCGCCGCGGTCGTCGCCTACGGCGCGCGCGCCGTCGAGCAGCCGGAGCCGCCGATGCTCGCGGCGAGCGAGGTGCAGGGCGGCGACAGTCCCGCGGGCGGGCACATGGAGTCCGCCGACCCGAAGCCGCAGGGTGAGGCGCCCGTCGCGGTCTTCATCGGCGACTCGTACACCACGGGGCAGAACACGCCGCTCGAGGGCGTGGGCTTCACCGAGCGGCTCGCGGAGCTGCGCGGCTGGGAGCCGGTGAACCTCGCCGTCTCGGGCACCGGCTACGCCAAGTCGCACGACCTCTCGTGGTGCCCGGCGGGCGGATGCGTCGCCTACCCGGGCGTGATCGCCGACGCGCTCGCCGCCGACCCCGACGTCGTCGTCGTCTCGGGCGGCCGCAACGACGCCGGCTTGGACCTCCGCATCGTCGGGCCTGCGATCGATCGCTTCTACCACGACCTGCGCTCGGCGTTCCCGACCGAGGAGATCATCGTGACGTCGCCGATCTGGAGCGACGGCCCGCCGCCGCCCGAGCTGGAACCGATCCAGGAGCGGGTCGAGCGCGCCGCGGCGCGCATCGGTGCGCAGCACGTCGACCTCGGCGGCCTCTTCCGGCACCGGCCGGAGCTCATCACCGACGACGGCATCCACCCGACCGCCGACGGGCTGCTGCTCATGGCCGACCGCATCGACGCGCGGCTCGACGCGCTCGCGGCGGCGGACTGACCCAGCCGACTGACCCGGCGCGCGCCCGCCCGCGTCAGGCGCGGATGAGCGCGAGCACCTCGTCGCGGATCGCCTGCATCGTGGCGTCCTGCTCGGCCTCGGCGTTGAGCCGCAGCAGCGGCTCGGTGTTCGACGGGCGCACCGAGAACCACCACGCGCCGTCGGGCGAGGTGACCGTGAGCCCATCGAGCTCGTCGAGCTCGCCGCGGCCGGCGAAGGCCTCGACGATCCGCGTGTACGCGGCCGGCACGTCGGCGACCGTCGAGTTGATCTCGCCGGAGGCGAAGTAGGGCGTGTAGCGGGCCGCGAGCGAGCTCATGGGCTCGTCGTCGGCGCCGAGCGTCGCGAGCACGTGCATCGCCGCGAGCATGCCGTTGTCGGCGCCCCAGAAGTCGCGGAAGTAGTAGTGCGCCGAGTGCTCGCCGCCGAAGACCGCGCCGGTCTCGGCCATCCGGTCCTTGATGAGCGAGTGGCCCACGCGCGTGCGGACGGGGGTGGCGCCCGCGGCCGCGATCACCTCGGGCACGACGCGGCTCGTGATGAGGTTGTGGATCACCACGACGTCCTGCTCGCCCTCGGCCTGCACGCGGCGGATCTCGCGCTCGGCGACGATCGCGGCGACGGCGGAGGGCGAGACCGCTCCCCCGCGCTCGTCGATCACGAAGCACCGGTCGGCGTCGCCGTCGAAGGCGAGCCCGATGTCGGCGCCGTGCTCGACGACCGCCGCCTGCAGGTCGACGAGGTTCGCCGGGTCGAGCGGGTTGGCCTCGTGGTTGGGGAACGTGCCGTCGAGCTCGAAGTACATCGGCACGATCTCGATCGGCAGCGCCGGCAGCCCCGCGGCCTCGCCGAGCACCGCCGGCACCGTCATCCCGCCCATGCCGTTCGCCGCATCCACGACGACCTTGAGGGGCCGGATGCGCGAGAGGTCGACGAGCGAGCGCAGGTGCGCTGCGTAGTCGGCGAGCACGTCGCGCTCGGTGAGCGTGCCGCGCTCGGCGACCTCGACGAGGCCCTCGTCGAGGTAGCGCTGCGCTCCGTCGCGGATGGTGGCGAGCCCCGTGTCGAGGCTCACGCCGCGCGCGCCGGCGCGCGAGAACTTGATGCCGTTGTAGGCGGCGGGGTTGTGGGATGCGGTGAACATCATCGCGGGAGCGTCGAGCGAGCCCGACGCGAAGTAGGTGCCGTCGGTCGAGCACAGGCCGATGAGCACGACGTCGGCGCCGCGCGCGAGCGCGCCGTCGGCTGCCGCGGCCGCGAGCGCGGGCGACGACGGCCGCATGTCGTGGCCGATCACGATGGGGCTGCCGGTGCCGACCTCGTCGGCGAACGCGGCGCCGAGGGCTCGCACGACCTCCTCGGTCAGCTGGCCGTCGACGAGCCCTCGCACGTCGTACGCCTTCACGATCTCGCTGAGCGCCATGGTTCCTCTATCGCTTGTCGAATCCGGAGCTGGGGACTGGCCGGGGCCCGGGTCGGGCTCCGGCGCTCGCGTCGCCCGGCTGGTGGCGGACGACCCGCCACCCGCTCGGCCCCGCGTGGCGATCGGCGTGCTCCTCGCAGAGGTCGTAGCTGCCCTCGATCGCGCCGCGCCTGCTGGCGGGCTGCAGGGGGCCGACGACGAGGAGCTGCTCCGCGTAGTCGACCGTGACGGTGCGGTCGGCGTACCGGCGGCAGCCGGGCCGCGAGCACACCCTGTCGTCCATCCGATCCAGGGTAGTGCCGCGGCGGCGCGCGGGCGGACGACACGTAGGATGGCGGCATGCCCGCCCGTCCACGATCCCGCGGATCGCGGCACGGCCGCGGCATCCGCTCCTCCGTCGCAGGTCCCGTGCTGCCGTTCCTCTCGTCGCGCGAAACGCGCTTCGAGGACATCGCGGCGGATGCGGCCGACTACGTGACGGCGCTGTGGCCGTCGGAGCTCGGCGACGTGCGCTTCCAGTGGGCCGACATGCCCCCGCGGGCGCTCGCCGGCCGGATCGACGAGGTGCCGGAGTGGGCGGTCGACCCCGAGCGGCGCGTCATCACGATCTTCCGCCTGCCGCTGCAGCGGCTGCCGCGGGTGCACATCGACGACCCCTGGCACCGGCAGATCGCGATCGAGGGCGCCGTCTTCCGCGCCGCGGCGGAGCTCATCGGACGCGACCCGTGGGAGATCGCGCCCGACCGCTGGCGCCACCACTGAGCTGAGCCCGGAGCGCTCACCCTCGCGGTGAGCGCGGAGGGCTCAGGGTCGAGGAGCCCGCGGCCGGCGGGCCGCAGGCGTCGCGAGACCCGCTCCGCACAGGGTTCTCTCGACGTGCCGCGCTCAGTGGAGCACGAGCACGCCCTGGGCGGTCGGCCCCTGCGGGCTCGCGGTGAAGCCGCCGACGTCGCTGCCGCTGCGATAGGCGACGGAGACGACGACGTCGTCGCCCGTCACCTCGACCGCGCGGCCGCCCTCGACGCGCTGCTCGAGCATCCCACCGGCCGGCAGCGCGAGCGCCTCGCCGTCGACCACGACCTCCTGGTCGGCGTCGGCGGCGCTCACGACGTGCACGGTCGCGCCGGGGCCGGGCGGCACGGCGATCGCCGAGGTGCCTGATCGCGGCTGGCCGCCTGCGATCCAGTCGAAGTCGTTGCCCTCGCCGGAGATCGCGACGACGCGCGCCCCCGCGACGACGGGCGAGTCCGCCTCGACCCGGATCGCGAGCGTGCCGACGGGCAGCTCCTCGAGGGGGAAGTCGGTCACCCGGCCGGCCTCCAGCACGCCCTCCGACTCGACGGTCGAGCCGTCGGACGACTCGAACGCGAGCCGCACGGCGCCGCCGGCGGGCGACAGGAGCCGCAGCACGGGCACGGCGTCGTCGTAGTCGGGCTGCGTCTCGAGCCCTGAGGGCTCCGTCACGGCGACGGCCGGCAGCACGGCGCTCGTGAGCGCCGTCACCGGGTCGACGACGTCGAACCCGCCCCGGTCGAGCCCGCGGGTGACCGTCTGCTGCAGGTGCGCGGCGACCGGCGCGCCCGTCGACGACACCCGCACCACCGCATCCGGCACCCCGGGGGCGATGGCGGCGAGGTCGAGCACCTCGACGGTGCCCGGCGCGACCGCGATGCCCGTCGAGCCCACCGTCTCGGTGGGGCCGTCGGGCCCGAACACCGTCACGTCGACGCTCGCGCCGACCGAGGATGCGTTGGCGATCGTGAGCACGGCCTGCCGACCCGTGCGGGTGGATCCGCCGACGAGCCACTGGTCGAGCCGGGTCTCGCTGCACTCGCTCACGGCGTAGCCGCGCACGGCGTCGACGTCGACCGACACGCTCTGGGCCGCCGAGAGGGTCGACGACTCGCCGCGCTGCACGACGCTCTCGCCGCCGTCCACGCCGTCGTCGCCCGGCACGGTCGTCGCGGCGCGCTCCACGTCGCCGCCGAGGCTCCCGACCACGACCTCGGGCTCGGCGACCTGCGCGACGGCTTGCGCGTCGTCCCCGTCGGAGGTGCCGACGCGCAGCGCCGGCCCCGCGCACGCGCGCGACTGCAGCGGCGACGCGGGCTGGACGTGCGTCGAGGGCGGCTCCGCGCGCACGCGCGCGTCCTCGGGCACCGCGCCCGCGCCGAGCACGGCGCCGACGCCGAGCGCGACGGCCGCGACGCCCGCGAGCGCGCGGGCGCTCCAGCGGACGACGTCGCGGCGCTCGACCCCGCGGCGCTCCTCGGCAGCCGCGTTCGCCGCCGCCTCGCGGTCGGTGAGCTCGACGTCGCTCGCGATGTCGCCCTCCGCGGGGGCGCGTTCGGCGGCGTCGGCCTCGAGCGCGAGCTCCTCCGGCGCGGGGCGGTGCGCGCGCGGCGGCTCGCCGTCCTCGATCGGCGAGGGGTCGTCGAACTCCTGCGAGTCGTCGAGCGGGCCCAGGTCCCGATCCGTGCCGGTCATCGCCACTCCCCCGTCTCCTCGAGCCGCCGCGTGCGCACGCGCGCGCCCCGGCGCAGCGACGGCAGGGCGGCGACGACGGCACCGCCGAGCGCGACGAGCTGCCCGAGCAGCAGCCATCCCGCCCAGTCGGGCCGCTCGAGCGGCTGCGCACCGGCGGCGTCGACGCGCTGCCACAGCAGCCCCGCGTTCGTCTGGCCGATCGCCTGGAGGTCGCCGCGCGCGTCGAGCGAGCGCTGGGCGCGGTCGTGCACGCCCGCCGCCCCCTCGCGGCCCTCCTCGAGCAGCACGAAGTGCACGCCGTGCTCGTCGAGCAGGCCGGCGACGTCCGAGTCGCCGCCGGCGGCCATGTCGACCGCCACCTGCGCGAGCGCCGCCTCGGTCGCGCCCGCGTCCTGCCGCACGAGCTCGGAGGTCGAGAAGTCGTCGAGCGCGATGCCGCGGCCGCGCTCGACGTCGACGCGGAGCACGCCCTCCGCGAGCGGCTGCAGCACGACCGTCCCGACCGCGGCGTCGCGCTCCGCGGCCGCGTCCACGAACGCGGGCATGCGACGCTCGGGTGCGGCGATCACGGTCGCGGGTGCCAGGAACGACGTCGCGATGATCGGGAGCGCGGCGACGATCGCGGCGAGGGCGACGAAGCCGCCCGGCACCGCGCCGCGCCGGTCGTCGACCTCGACGGCGACGAGCGCGAGCCCGAGCAGTCCGATGAGCATGAGCGAGGCGCCGCTGCCGGCCCAGACGGTGACAGGCTCGCCCGCGAGGCTCGTGAGCGCGAGGCGCGTCGACGCGATCCCGGTGCTGTAGCCCGCGAGCAGCAGCGCGAGCCACGGCCACGCGAGCGCCGGGCGGAGGACGACGCCCGCGAGGGCCGCGAGCGCGAGCGGCGCGAGCAGGCCGAGCGCGAACCACCCGGCGTCCGCATCCGGTGCGAGCGACGACACCACGCCCTCGAGCGCGGCGAGCGTCGCGTCGGGCGCGAGCAGCGCAACATCGATCGGGTCGGGGACGGCCGACGCCTTGGGCACCCCGGGGTCGGCGAGCGCTGCGAGCGGCACCCCCTCGATCCAGCGCGCGACGACGACCGGACCGAGCAGCGCGGCCGCGGGCACGAGCGCCGCGAGCGGTCGCAGCGGCGATCGCCACCCCGAGCCCATCGCCACGATCGCGAGCAGCAGCATCGCCGGCAGCAGCACCGGTGCGCCCGCGACGACGATCGCGAGCGGGATCGCGGCGGCGCCGGCCGCGCGCCACGAGGTGTGGGCGCGCAGCATGCCGCAGACGGCGAGCGGCAGCGCGAGGTGGGCGAGCAGGGCGCCGAGCCGACCGTCGACGATGGCCGCGAGCAGGATGGGCGAGAGCGCCCACACCGCGGCGGCGACCGCGGGCGCCCAGCGCGACGTCGTCATCCGGCGCACCGCGAAGAACGCGGTGACCGACGCGATCGCGGGCGCGAGGAGGAGCAGCAGCACGACAGCGGTCGACGGCGCCCACGGCGTCACGGTGCCGAGCAGCGCGAGCACGAGGACGAAGGGGTCGGCCGGTCCGACGACCTCGCCGAGCGCGTCGCGCGGGCCGGCGAGCGCGTGCGACCAGAGCTCCGCGAGCGAGCCCGAGAGCGGCAACATCGCGCCGCCCGTCGCCGCCTGGGCGCCGAGCAGCTGCGGCGAGAGCACGATCCCGACGATCACCGCGAGCGCCGTGACCCACAGGCCCGCGCCCTCGACGAATCCGACGCGCTCGTCCGCCGCGAGCCGCATGCGCGACGGGTCGCCCATCGCCCGCTGCCGCGAGCGCACCGATCGCCAGGATGCGCGGAGGGGCCGCAGCGCGCGCCAGCCTGCGCGTCGCGTCGCGGCGATGCGCCGCCTCGCCCGCGCGACGGGCGCGATGCCGACGAGCGCGAGGAGGGTCGCGCGCCACTCCGCGAGCACCGCGGCCGGGCGCTTGGCCAGCAGGTGCAGCAGGCTGCGCATCACCGCGAGCGGCAGCAGCACGAGCCAGTGCAGCACCATCGCGACGGGGTTGGCGTAGACGAGTCGGCGATGCAGCTGCGCGCGGCGGGCGGCGGCGACGCGCTGCGCATCGCTGACCGAGCGGGCCGCGAAGTGCTCGGGGCCGCCCGCGCGCCGCACGCGGGCGCGCGGCTCGACGGCGACGCGGTGCCCGGCGAGCCGCGCGCGCACGCCGAGGTCGAGGCCGGCGTCGATCGACCGCAGCGCCGGGTCGAAGCCCCCGAGCGCGTCGAAGACGTCGCGCCGCACGAGCAGTCCCGACTCGGCGACCCCGAGCCGGTCGCTCTCGTCGTCGTGCTGGCCCTGGTCGAGCTCGCCCTCGTGCAGCAGCAGGCTGCGGCCGAAGGGCGTCATCGTCTGGCCGTACTCGGCGAAGCGATCGGGCTCGTCGGCGCGCATGACCTTCGGGCCGACGACCGCGACGCTCGGGTTGGCGTCGACGTGCGCGAGCAGCGCCTGCAGCGCGCGCGGGTGCGGTCGCGCGTCGTGGGCGAGCAGCCAGAGCCAGTCGCCCTCCTGCGCCGGCGGCAGCGACGCGACGCCCTTGCCGATCAGCTGCCCGTAGGGGAGGCGCTGGGCGGCGAGCACGCCTCGCGCGGTCGACGACTCGAGGATCGCGCGCGTGCCGTCCTTCGACGCGCCGTCGACGGCGATGAGCCGCTCGGGCGCCGCGGTCTGCGCCTCGATCGCCGCGAGGGTCGCCGGCAGGTACGCGGCGCCATTGCTGGCCGCGAGCACGGCGAAGACCCTCGGATGCACCCAGCAAGGCTAGGTGCGGTCCCCACCGCGGACCGCGGTTGCGATCGGTGTGCCGCCGAACGCGATCAGCGGCGGATGCGGCGGGCGATCTCGCGCCCGACCCGGCGCACGCCCCGTGCGAGGCGCTCGGGGGTGATGGCACGGCGCTCGAGCGCCTGGCGCCGCGCGATCTCGCCGGCGATCGCGGTGTGGAACGCCTCGTCGAGCTCGTGCAGGTCGCGCTCGCGCGCGAGCATCGCCCGCACCTCGTCGCGGTCGAAGGGTTCGTCGCGCGCCGGGTCGATCGCCTCGGCCAGCCGCTCGGGCAGGAGCGCGTCGAGGCCCGCGAGCCGCTCGGCGAGCCGGTCGTCGCGCACGAACCCCGCGCCGAAGTCGGCGTCGTCGACGGGTGTGCGGGCGAGGTAGAACGGCAGCAGGATGCCGGCCTTCCAGCGCCGCCAGTCGCGCATCCCGTGGTGGTTGGGGCTCGGGTCGAGCGATGGCGACGCCTCGTAGCCGCGCCCCATGTTCACGGTCTTCCGCTCGAACTGCTCCCACGAGCGCCACGGCACGTGCAGCACCTCGAGCCCGAAGGCGCCCTCGGCGGCGAAGCGCTGCGGCGTCGAGACGAAGTGGTTGCCCTGCGCGACCTCGACGGACGGGTCGGCCACGTGGATCGCGTTCGGCGTCGGCTGCGCCTGCACACCGGCGGCGGCGAGCTGCTCGGGCGAGCGCTCGTCGCGCCAGTGCATGCGCGTCGCGAGACCCGAGCCGCGGCGGGCGGTCGGGCCGACGAGGTTGTGCACCGGCGCCGGGAAGGCGCCGATCGCCGTCGGCGCGGCCGCGAGCGCCTCGGCGACCGTGCCCTCGCGCGCGAGCACGAACTCGTCGGCGTCGCCGTTGATCACCCAGTCGGCGCCGTGCTCGGTCGCGGCCTGCCGCGCCATGCGCGTGACGACCTCGGCCTGCTGCTTGCGGTGCTCCGGATCGTCGAAGACGGTGACGGGAGCGATGCGCGCGTACTCGGCGAGGATCTCGCGCGTGCCGTCGACGGAGGCGTTGTCGGTGACGAGGATGCGGTCGATGCCCTCGGCGAGGTGGTGCTCGATGGTCGCTGCGATGACGTCCGCCTCATCGCGGACCATCATCGTCAGGACGACCCTCACGGTCGTCCGCACTCAGGCGAGCTTGCGCAGCTTGCGCCGCTCGCGCTCGGAGAGCCCGCCCCAGATGCCGAAGCGCTCGTCGTTCTCGAGCGCATACTCGAGGCACTGCTGCCGCACGTCGCACGTCTCGCAGATGCGCTTGGCGTCGCGCGTGGAGCCGCCCTTCTCCGGGAAGAACGCCTCCGGGTCGGTCTCGGCGCAGAGCGCGTCGGCCTGCCATGCCAGCGGGTGGTCGTCCGCGTCGTTGCGGACGCCCGGCACTCCGAGCATGACGGGGTCGACGAACCAGTCGCCGGGCACACCGCGTCGCAGCGAGCCCTCCTCGATGCCTCGCGCTGCTGTCGTGCTGCGCTGCACTCCCTCTCGCATGGCTCCCCCGGTTTCTGCGGGACCCCGGCCGGGCCCGCGTTCCACCAATTACACCGGTGTAGTTCGCCTCGCGTCAAGTCGAGGATCATAGGAGTGTCGCGGCATCCTAGCCCGCAGCGACGTCCGGCGTGTCGCGCTCGAGGGCCACCCAAGCCTCGCCCGAGTCGACCACCCACGCCGCGCCGCTGTCGATCCATGCGCCCTCGCCCGACGCGAGCTCGCGGCGCTCCCCGTCGACCTCGACGCGCGCGGGCTGCACCGCGAGCACGAGCGCGCGACCCTCGGCGACGCGGTGCTCGCCGTGCACCCGACGCAGCTCGAACGGCGCGGCGGGCCGGTAGGCGATGGCACCGTCGAGCTCGACCGCGGGCAGCCGGGGGTCGGCCAGCGGCGTCGGGTCGACGACCGCGAGCAGCTCGGCGACATCGACGTGCTTGGGCGTGAGCCCGCCGCGCAGCACGTTGTCGCTCGGGCCCATGAGCTCGATGCCGAGCCCCTCGAGGTACGCGTGCAGGTTGCCGGCGGGCAGGTAGAGGGCCTCGCCGGGCGCGAGCGAGAGCCGGTTGAGCAGGAGCGCGACGAGGATGCCGGGGTCACCGGGGTGCGTCGCCGCGAGCCGCGCGACGGTGTCGGCCTCGACCGGCAGCTCGCCCGCGACCGCGAGCGCGGCGGCCGGCGCGGCCGCGACGGCGGGCGCCACCTCGGGCGCTCCCGAGAGCAGCCATGCGAGCGCGTCGCCCGAGCGCGCGTGCGCGACGACGGGCACGATCCGCGCGTCGGCGCGCGCGAGCGCCTCGAGCACGCGCACGGCCTCGCCCGTTGGCCGGAAGCCGCTCAGCGCCTCGAACGGCGTGACGGCGACGATCAGCTCGGGCTTGGGGAACGGATCGCGGTAGTTGCGGTGCGGCGCGTCGCGGTCGACGCCCGCCGCGTCCTCGCGCGCGAATCCCGCTCGCGCGCGAGCCGCATCCGGGTGCGCCTGCAGCGAGAGCGGCTCGGCCGCCGCGAGCACCTTGAGCAGCATCGCGGGCTCTCGCCCGCCGTGCGCGGCGATCGCCTGCCCGAGCTCGCGCCCCGCGTGCGCGCCCGCCGTCACCCGCGCGGGGCAGCCCGGGTGCGCGCCGAGCCACAGCTCGGCCTCGGGGCCGCCGGAGGGGGTGCGGCCGAGGTACTCGGCGAGCAGCGACGGGCTGCCCCACGCATAGGCCCTCGGCTCGTTGGCGATCGGCACAAACACGCCGCGGTCTCCTTCCGGCAGATTGGCACGAGCGTACCAACGGCCCGGCCGCTCCCCGCCCGCCGCCCGTAGCCTGGGCGCACCGCGGCGATGCCCGCCGCCCACCGAGACAGAACCGAGGACCGATGACGTTCACGCCGCTCACGAGCGACTTCTACGGCTTCGCCGCCGACCTGAGCGAGGCCGAGCAGGCCTCGCTCGCCGAGATCCGCGCCTTCATGGATGACGAGGTGCGGCCGGTGATCGACGAGCACTGGCACGCCGACGCGTTCCCGATGCAGCTCATCCCCGGCATCGCGGCGCTGGGCGTGGTCGGGCCGGGGTGGGCCGAGAGCGCCCGGTTCGAGAACTCGGCGGTCTACCGCGGCTGGGTCGCCCTCGAGATGAGCCGCATCGACGCATCCGTCTCGACCTTCGTCGGCGTGCAGAACGGCTTGGTCGCGGGCTCGATCGGCGTGTGCGGGAGCGCCGAGCAGCGCGCCGAGTGGCTGCCGAGGCTCGCCGACTGCTCGGTCGTGGGCGCGTTCGGCCTCACGGAGCCGCTCTCGGGCTCCGACGCCGCCCAGGGCCTGCGGACGACCGCGCGCCGCGACGGCGACGAGTGGGTCATCGACGGCGCCAAGCGCTGGATCGGCAACGCGACCCACGCGGATGTCGTGGTCGTCTGGGCGAAGGACACCGAGGACGGCCAGGTCAAGGGCTTCATCGTGCCCACGGACAGCCCCGGGTTCACCGCCACGAAGATCGAGCGCAAGATCTCGCTCCGCATGGTGCAGAACGCCGACATCGTGCTCGACGGCGTGCGCGTGCCCGAGTCGATGCGCCTGCAGGGGGCTGCGAGCTTCCGCGACACCGCGCGCGTGCTGCGGCTCACCCGCGCCGAGGTCGCGTGGAGCGCCGTCGGCGTCATGATCGGCGCGTACGAGGCGGCGGTGCGCTACACGACCGAGCGGGAGCAGTTCGGCAAGCCGCTCGCCGGCCACCAGCTCGTGCAGGACCTGCTGGCGAAGTCGCTCGGCCACATCACCGCGTCGATCGCGCTGTGCGTGCAGGTGTCGCGGATGCTCGACGAGGGCCGGCAGGAGGACGCGCACTCGGCGCTCGCGAAGGCCTATGCGACGACGCGGATGCGCGAGGTCGTCTCGTGGTGCCGCGAGGTCTGCGGCGGCAACGGCATCGTCACGGACTACGACGTCGCGCGCTTCTTCGCCGACGCGGAGGCGCTCTACACCTACGAGGGCACGGCGCAGATGAATGCGCTGATCGTCGGACGGGCGATCAGCGGGACGTCGGCGTTCGCCTGAGCGCCGACCCGGCGCCCGGGACGGGCACCGGCGCTGGGGTCGCGGCGGAGGCCCGAACGGGCCTCCGCCCTCAGCTCCACCGCGCGTAGCCGGGCGATCAGCGGAAGGTCGGCGTTCGCCTGACGCCGAGCAGCTCGGCGAAGCGGCGGGCGGCGCGCCCGACCGCCCAGCCCGTGACGCTCGTGAGCGCCTCGCGCACGATGCCGGGCGTCATCTTCGAGGTGCCGAGCTCGCGCTCGCGGAAGAGGATCGGCACCTCCTCGACGACCGCGCCCGCCTCCTGCGCGCGGCGCGTCATGTCGATCTGGAAGCAGTAGCCCTGGCTGCGCACCTCGGCGAGCGGGATGCGTCGCAGCAGCTCGGCCGTGTACGCGCGGCACCCTGCCGTCATGTCGTGCACGGGCGAGCCGAGCATGACCTTGGCGTAGAGGTTGCCGGCGCGCGAGATGAGCTGCCGCTGCCACGGCCAGTCGGCGATGCCCCCGCCGGGCACCCAGCGTGAGCCGATGACGAGGTCGGCGCCCGCCTCGAGGCGCGCCAGCATGCGCGGCACCGCGTCGGCGGGGTGCGACCCGTCCGCGTCGAACTCGACCACCGCATCCGCCCCGCGCTCGAGCGCGACGCGCATGCCGTGCAGATAGGCGGCGCCGAGTCCCTCCTTGCGGGCGCGGTGGAGCACCGTCACGCGCGCGTCGGCAGCCGCCATCGCGTCGGCGAGCGCGCCCGTGCCGTCGGGGCTCGCGTCGTCGATCACGAGCACCTCGACCCCGGGCGCCGCGCTCAGCAGGCGGTCCATCGTCACCGGCAGCGCCTCGAGCTCGTTGTAGGTGGGCACCAGGACGACGACGCGCATGTGGCTCCCGATTCGTGGACGACGGCGGCGAGCAATCCTCGCACACGCGGGCGCCGCTGGGCTGACGGCGCGGGGTGCCGGCCGACGGAAGCGTGGCACGATAGTCCGGTGCCCGGGCAGACCAGGAGGACGATCCTCGCGACGTGGATCGTCGCCAACGCCGCATGCGGCGACGCGGTGCGCAACGTCATCGGCTACCCCGCGTGGGCCGGCCTGGTCGTCGCGACCTTCGTCTGGGTCGCGATCGAGCTCGTGCTGCTGCGCGTGCGGCTCCAGCGGATGCCCGTCACGGTCGTCGCGTTCGCCGTCCTCGCGGTCGTGTCGTCGATCTGGGCGATCTCGCCCCTGTGGTCGCTCGTGGGCTCGCTCGTGCTGCTCGGCACCATCGCGAGCGCCGTGCTCATCGCCTCGCTCCCGTACCGCACCATCCTCGACCTGACGCACTGGACGATGCAGGGGCTCATCATCGCCTCGCTGCTGTTCGAGGCCTTCGTCGCCCTCGTGCTGCGGAAGCCCCTCTTCCCGCTGTGGGCCGACTATCCGCCCGACGTCAGCGGCGAGCTGCACTGGTCGAGCGGGCTGCTGTTCGAAGGCGGCCGCGTGCAGGGCGTCATGGGCAACGCCAACCTGCTCGGCATGGTCGCGCTCATCGCGCTCGTCATCGCGGGCTGCCGCGCCGCCGCCGGCCTCGACCGCTGGTGGCCGGTGTGGGTCGCGCTCCCGGTCGTCGCGCAGCTCGTCACGCGCAGCGCCACGGTGCTCTTCGCCGTCGGGATGGTCGCGGTGCTCGCGTTCCTCGTCGTGTCATGGGTGCGGTGGCGCGGCGCGACCTTCTACCGCATCTTCGGCATCTCGATCGCGGTCGGGCTGGTGTGCGTCGGCCTCATCCTCGCCCACTGGGAGTCGGTGACCGAGTTCCTCGGCCGCGACGCCGACATGACGGGACGCTTCGACATCTGGGGACGCGTGATCGACCTCGGCCTCACGAGTCCTGTCGTCGGCGTCGGCTACCTCGGCTACTGGCTGCCGTGGGTGCCGCCGTTCGACTCGCTCGGCGAGATGCACGGCATGGTCTACCTGCAGGCGCACAACGTGTGGCTCGACGTCTTCATGCAGCTCGGCATCGTCGGCGTGCTCGTGTGGGCGGCGCTGCAGTACCGCGCGGCCTCGAACACGCTCGGCGCGCTCTACCGCTCCCCCGTCGGCGAGCGCGCGCTCAACACCATCCCGCTGCTGCTGTGGGTCGCGCTGCTCGTGCAGGGCCTCGCCGAGTCGCGGCCGTGGATCGAGTTCGGCATGATGCTGCTCGTCATCTTCGTGATCGGCCCGCTGCGTCGGCAGATCGCGCCGCAGGCACCACGCACGGAGGCCATCCCAGCGATCCGCTGAGATGGCCTCCGTGGTGCCCGATGCCGGTCAGCGCACCGGCAGCAGCTGCAGCACCGTGGCGTCGACCCGGTGGATGTGCTGGCCGGCGGCCGCAGCGCGCTCCGCCGCGGTGTCGACGAGGTTGCGCGTGCCGTTCGTGACGTACCAGACGCGCCCCTGCGGGTCCTCGATCCACCGCGACATCCAGCCGGAGACGGGGATCTTGGAGAACAGCGTGGCAGAGATCGACGTGAAGTGCTGGGTGCCGAACTGCTGCGCGTCCTGCCAGGGGAAGCGCACGAGGCGCCCGTCGATGAGCGCGTAGCGCACGCCGTCGCGCTCCACGAGCGTCGTCGTGATCGACCCCGCCGACGGGAAGGTCGCGATCACCGCGTCGGAGACGGTGACCGACATGGGCGACTGCAGCTCGGCGACGACGGTCGCGTTGGTCCGCAGGAGGCGGTGGTCGTCGACGATGTACAGCTGACCGCTGCTCTGCGAGCGCACCACGGTGCCCGAGTAGTAGTACGGCCGCAGCGGCGTGCCTGCGGGCCGCGCGTGCAGGGCGTAGCCCGAGATGCGCGACTGGCCGATGGTCCCGAACCCGTGGTAGCGCAGCGTCCGCTGCGAGTCGATCGCCCGCCGCGTGCCGTTCTCGATGAGGTACAGGCTGCCGTCGTTGTCGATCGCGATGCGGTCGATCGTGCTCCCCCGCGGGATCTGGGCGCAGATGTCGGCCGGCAGCTGCTCGTGCGTCAGGCGCCACGCCTGGCGCGCGGTCGCGTTCGCATACGGCCGCAGCTGGCCCCACGACGCGATGCCGTCGACGCCGCAGCGGATGCCGTAGTCGGCGTCGAGGGTCATGCTCACGGCCGGCAGGCCGGCGCGCACCGAGGGCGTGATCGCGGTCGGCGTGCTGTCGAGGCCGAGCTGGTTCAGGACGCGGGCATCCGAGACCCGCACGGTCGTCGACCGCGAGGTCAGCAGCAGCTCGCCCGACTCGGTGTCGCGCAGCAGGGTGCCCGGGCTGTAGCTCGAGCGCTCCGGGATCCAGTCGAGGTAGCCCTCCACGCCGCGGTGGATCGTCGACGGCACCGTCGCGGCGGCCGCCGAGCGATCGGTCGCCGTGACGGGCTCGCGCATGCCATCGCGCATGAGCCACACCGTCGACGAGCCGAGCTCGGCCTGGTAGTGCTGGCCGAACGCGCGCCCGGCGGACGGGATGCCGCGCACGTTCGCCTGCGTGAGCGGGCTGAAGAAGCTGGTCCCGCCGAACTCCGCCATCCGCACCTCGAGGAGGCCGCGGTTCGTCACGACGTAGCCCTGCGTGCCGACCGCGATGCGGTTGGGGAGGTCGATGGAGGAGGCGCGCGCCGCGTTCATCGAGAGCCAGGTCACCTTGCCGAAGTCGGCGAACGCGTCGAGCTCCATCTGGGCGGGGTCGATCCACACGAGACCGCTCCCGGTGCGCATGACGGCCTGGGTGCCGCTGTAGTTCTGCGCGCCGTAGCCCTCGGCGAGGAACGGGATGCCCATGCCGAACTCGTCGAGCGCGCCGGGCGACATCCACGAGTTCGCGTACGACATCCCCCGGGCACCGATGTTGGCGGTGTCGCCGATCGGGTGGCGGCGACCGTCGGCCATGTACCACCACTCGCCCTTCCAGCCGACGATGTTGCGCAGCTGGCCGCCGTCGCGCAGCGCCGCGTGGATCTCCGCGGAGGCGCCGATGCCGTAGCTGCACGTGCGGCCCCACTGGCCCACCTGCTTGCAGTCGGCGAAGCGGAAGGCCTTGCCGTCGTCGACGAAGTAGTTGCCGCCGGACCCGTCGCGGAGCCAGCGGGTGACCGCCTGCCCCTTCGTGTAGGACGCGAGCGCGCCGTTCGAGACCACCTGGGTCGCGCCGAGCGAGCGCTGGTACTCGTTGAGGATGGTGCCGTTCGGGAACGGGTGGATCCAGGTGCCGTTGACGAGGTAGGTGGTGGACGAGCCCTGCTCGCGCACGATGAGGCGGTTGACCTCGCCGGCGGGGTTGCCGAACCAGTCGGTCCACATGCGCCAGAAGTTGCGGTTGCCGTAGGCCGAGCAGCTGTCACCCGTGCCGTACAGGTTCGTCAGCGCCGCCGCGTTGGGCTGGTACGGCGTGTAGTTGTAGAGGCCGGCCGTCGCCTGGTTGGCGATGTAGACCGTGCTCGAGCCGCACGCCGCATTCGGGTGGAACAGCACGCGGTTCTGCTGGCCGGCGCGGTGGTTGTAGCTCTCGGGGTGCTTCGCGTAGCGCTGGAACTGCCGGGCCGCGTAGTACACCTGGTAGAAGAAGCTGCCGAAGCTCGAGTCGCACGGCGCCGTATCGGGGCACGCGAAGCCGGTCGCGCGGTCGTAGCGGATCTGCGTGGGCCGCGTGAGGCTCACGAGGCTCTGCTCCTTCTGGAGCAGCACGAGCAGCACGCGCGGGCTCACGTCGCATGCCTGCGCGACGCGCGTGATGATGGATGCGGCGGTGTCGTTGTCGCGGGCCGGCATCGCGGCACAGTAGGCGTTCGAAGGCATCGACGGCGCGTTCTGCCGGTAGTCCTTGAGGCACGTGTAGCCCGTCTCGCACTGACGCACCTGCGCGTTCAGGAACGACTGCACCTCGGAGGCCGACATCGCGTCGCCATCGAAGAAGTTCTGGTCGCTGATGATGTTGCCCGGGTTGAAGTCGGCGGCGGTGGCCGCCTCGGCTTCGGTGGCGGGCGTCGCGACGAGGAATCCGGCTGCCAGCACGACCGCGAGTGCGGCGGCGAGGCTACGGCGGAGGAAGCGCATGGGACGGCATCCAATGATCGGTGCAGGAGAGGGGACAACAGCAAAGGTAGCGAACCTTCGACCCTACGTCGAAGGTAAAGTTCCGTCCGCGCGTCGCGCGCGGGGCCCGCGGGAGGCTCCTTGCGGGGGCCCGCGCTATCCTGCGAAGTGGCCCGCCGGGCGGACGAGGAGGTCGAGGTGTCGAACTTCCTCGTCGTGCGCGTCGAGCGCGGCCGCGCGGAGGCCGTCGAGGCGTGGGTCGCCGACTGGGCGGACCCCCAGGACGTCGCCGTCGTCCCGCTCGACGACGGCGCCCGGGTCGTCGTGGTGAGCCGAGACGTCGAGCGCTCCGTGCGACGGGAGCAGGGCACGTTCTTCCGCGGCTTCGCGGTGGACGCCGAGCGCTCGCTGCTCGCGGTCGGCGTCGACGGCTGGCTCGCCGCACCGGAGGGGACGCGCGACGACGCGTGGTCGCTCGGCGGCACGTTCGCGGCGGCGCGCTGGCGGGCGAGCGCGGTCGAGGTGCGCCGCGACCTCTGGGGCAACCAGTCGCTGCTGCGCTCCGCGGGCGAGGGGTGGTCGGCCGCGTGCGACTCCATGCTCGTGCTGCGCCGGCTCCGCGACGCGATGGGCGAGCGCTCGAGCGCAGACGAGCTCGAGCTGCTCGCGCGGACCGCCCTCACGGGGATCGCGCAGACAGCGTTCGGCTCCGGCACGAGCCTTCGCGAGGTGGCGTTCTGCCCTTCGGGCACGGCGGTGCTGCTCGACGCGCGCGGCGCGCATGCGATCGAGCGCCCCGTGACCGCGCTGCTGGGCGGCCCGACCACCGACTACCGCTCGACGATGCGCGCCGCCGCTCGCGGGATCGCGGGCGAGGTGGCCGCGGTGCTCGGCCTCGAGGGCAGCACGCCGCGGCTGCGCATCTCCGGTGGCCAGGACTCGCGCGTCGTGCTCGCCGCGGTGCTCGCGCTCGAGGGCGCGCGTCGACCCGAGCTCGTCGTGCAGGACCAGGCGGAGGTGCACCGCGGGGACGCGCGCGTCGCGCAGTCGCTCGCGGATCGCTTTGGCATGGCGCTGCGGACCATCGCACCCGACGACGTCGACTACACGGGGCAGCTCGAGCTGTGGCTCGCGACGCTCGCGGGGACCTACGACGGCTTCGGCATCGACGCCGACACCGACGTCGACGGGGTGTTCGGCATCAGCGGCATCGGTGCCGAGACGTACAAGGGCAACTTCGGGTGGCGCTCGTGGTGGCAGCTGCGCGACGATCTCGACCTCCCCCTGCAGCTCGAGCTCGCCTTCGTCGAGCAGACCGACCGCGCGCTCGCGGCGGTCGGCGTGCGGGCCGAGGCCGACGACGCCACCGAGAGCCACTACCTGGCGCATCGAGCCGGCGTGCACTGCGGCGCGGGCTACGTCGGCCTCTCGCCACTCACCTCCAACCCGCTGCAGCGCGCCGACCTCGTGCGGCTCGGCCGCGCGGCGTGGAGCGACGACCCTGCGCTGCCCGGCGACCCGCGACCGCGCATCGGCCATCCGCTCATGGTCGCCGACCTCGCCGCGCTCCTCTCCCCCGAGGCGGCGTCGCACGCGTACGAGCGCGACGTGGGCGTCGACCGCGACGTCGTCGAGCAGCGCCTGGGCGTGCTCGGCGGCCCGGTCGCGGTCGACGACGCGGCGTTCGACGTCATCGGCTCCCCCGCCGACGTGCCGCTCGGGCCGAGCTCGCTCGCGATGCGCCTCGCCGCCGCGGAGGCGCCCGGCGCGTTCACGATCGACAGCGCCGAGTCGCTCGGGCGACGCGGCCTCGACCGGCTCGCGGCGGAGCCCGTGCGCGACCGCTACCTCGAGGTGCTCGAGAACGCGCGCTGGCGCACGGGAGAGCGCGGCCTGCCGCTCATGTTCGCCGGTCAGTCGCCGGCGCGGTTCGCCTCGCTCGCGCTGCTGGGCTGAATCCGCCCCGCGGCGCTCCTCGCGCCCGTGATCGCGCGCGCGACGACGCGCTGCAGGCGCGGATCGAGGCGCCGCGCGACGGCGCGCGCCGCGCGGCGCGGCGCCGCAGGGAAGGCGTGCAGCTTCACCTCGTAGCGCTCCCCGACGCGGCCGTGCACCGCGACGCGGTCGGCGCGCGACGACGTCTCGGAGAAGGGCTGCGCCGACCAGCGCAGGCGCGACAGGAACGCCGCCTCCGGGCCCGCCGCATCGTCGCCCGCCGCGATCTGGAGGCGCCAGACGCCGTCTGCGAGCGCGCCGGGGCCGATCGCGAACGACCACGAGCCCTCGCCCTCGACGTCGCTGATCTCGATCTGGCCGAGCGCGTGCACGGGACCACCCGCATCCGGCTCTGCGAGCACGGTCAGCCGAGCGCCGGCGAGGGCGACCGGCGCCTCGCCCTCGACCTGCACGCCGCCGCCGAGGCGCCGCGCCGTGCGCGCGACCACGCCACCGCCGCCCACAGCGCTCAGCCGCTCGAGCACGCCGTGGCGGCCGGCGAGGCTCGCCTCCACCACGACGCCCATGCGCGGGTCGCGGCGCGGGCCGTTCTCGGGCGCGCGCGACGCGATGCTCGCGACGGCCGCAGCTGCGGAGGCGGCGTCGCGGGCGCGCGACTGCACCTCGGCGAGCGCGACCCGGGCGGATGCGAGGGCGAGCACGCTGTGCAGCGCGGGGTCGGCATCGGCCGCGTCGAGCGCGTCGGAGGCGGCGACGAGGCGCTCGAGGCCCCCGATGGCCCGGGCGGCGTCGAGCAGGTTGTGCTCGGCGTGCGCGGCCTTCGCGCCGCGCAGGTCGCCGCTGGCGATGAGCGAGAACACGATGGCCCGCTCCATCGGGAGGGTCGCGAGCGCATCCGGCGAGAGCCCGCCGAGGAGCGCGCGCATGCGGTCGGCGATCGCGGCCTCGTCCTCGGGGGACGACTCCGTGAGCGCCTCGAGCACGCGCGTGACGAGCACCCAGCCGTCCGACTGCACGATCATGCGCGTGTACTCGTCGAGGAGCCTCGCGTCGCCCGTGCCCCGCACGAGGTCGAGGCACAGGCACTCCTGCGTGAGGTAGCTGCGCAGCCCGCGCAGCTGGCCGGCCTTCGCCGTCATCGACGTGCCGCCCGGGCGGTCGCGGTAGAGGTAGACGCGGTCGCGCACGATGTCGATCGTGCGGGCGCGCACGTAGGCCGTGACGACCGGCACGATGTCGTTCGACCGCGGCACGTCGGGGAACCGGATGCCCTCGTCGCGGAACCAGCTCGCGCGATAGAGCTTGTTCCAGCACGCGCGGCCGCGGATGATCGAGGGCTCGCCGACGAGGTCGACCGCCTCTCGGTCCTCCTTGAAGACGCTCCACGAGCGCGTCGGATCCCATGTCTTCGACGCCGAGAACTTCAGGAAGCGCCCCAGGACCAGGTCGCTCCCGCTGCGGTCCCCCGCCTCCGTGAGCGCGCGGTAGGCGCCCTCGGGCACGAGGTCGTCGCCGTCGGCGAACGCGAGGTACTCGCCGCGGGCGAGATCGACGCCGAGGTTGCGCGCGCTGCCACCGCCTGCCACGGCGCCGGCGACGACGCGGATGCGGCGGTCGCGGCGCGCGGCCGCGCGGGCGAGCGCGACCGTGTCGTCCGACGAGCGGTCGTCGACGACGATGACCTCGAGGTCGTCGAGCTCCTGGGTCATCAGTGAGTCGAGGCACTCGTCGACCCAGGTCGCGACGTTGGCGGTCGGCACGACGACCGAGACGCGCGGCGTGCGCCACAGCTCGGCCGGGAAGGCGGCCCGCAGCGCCTCGGCGTCGAACGCCGCCGGCGCGAGCGGCTCGTCCTGCATCGCCTCGGCGACGGATGCGGCGAGGGCCGTCCGTCCACGCCCGGTCGCGAACGCGTGATCGTCGAGGTGGGCGCGGAGCGTGCCGGCATCGCGCACCAGGCGCACCGGCACCCCGAGCCCGTCGGCGATGGCGAGGACGTCGGCGGACGACGTCACGATCGACGCGCAGCCGGCGAGCGCCTCGGCGCTGCGCCAGGGATCCTCCTCGAGCACGATCCGCCGCGCGCCCTCGACCGCCTCGATCTCCGCGTCGTCGACGTCGGCGACGACGCCGATCCCCGCTGCGGCGCCGCGATCCCCGACGCGCTCGGGGAACAGGTCGCCGAGCAGCAGCAGCGGGTCGCCCACGACACCGAGCGACGCGTCGCCGCCCGCCTCGCGGATCGCCCGATCGGCCATCGGACCCGCGGCGCCGCGGTGGTCGACGCCGTCGACGGCGACCAGGCGCCGCTCGAGCGCATCGCCGAGGCCACCGCCCCAGACGACGTCTCCCGGGCGGGCGTGGGGCAGCGTGCGCGGGCCGACGAGCAGCCGGCCCGGATAGCCGGGAGCGACGGAGCCACCCGCCGGTGCGAGCGCGCGCACGATCTCCGCGCGCAGCATCGCGGCGACGCGCCGCGGCGCATCGGCGCTGCCGGTACGATCGTCACGCACATCGACCAGGATCCTGACGCCGGCGATCGATTCGCTGGTGGCTCCATCGCGCGCCAGGGCGTCGGCATCCGTCATGATCCACGAGTATATGGAACGGGATCCGTCCCCGGACCGAGCAAGAGGCGACCATCACAGGCACCAGCACCAAGCGCGTCCAGCGCCGCGACATCCAGGGGCTCCGCATGATCGCGGTGGTGAGCGTCATCGCCAACCACCTCGCGGGCTGGCCCGTCGGCGGCTTCGTGGGCGTCGACGTGTTCTTCGTCATCTCCGGCTTCCTCATCACCGGCCTCCTGGTGCGCGAGCACGAGCGCACCGGCCGCATCTCGTTCGTCGACTTCTACCGCCGGCGCATCAAGCGCCTCATGCCCGCCGCGCTCCTCGTGCTCGCGGTGACGGTGATCGGCTCGGTCTACCTGCTGCCGCAGCCGCGCGCGATCGCCGCCGCGATCGATGCCGCGTTCGCCGCGCTGTTCACGGTCAACTGGCGCCTCGCCGTCGTCGGCACCGACTACTTCGAGGCCGGCCAGCCGCCGTCGCCGCTGCAGCACTACTGGTCGCTGTCGGTCGAGGAGCAGTTCTACGTCGTGTGGCCCATCGTGATGGTGCTCATGCTGTGGATCGCGGGACGGCTCCGCGGCGACCGGCTGGGGCGACGCCGCGTGCTGCTGGCGGCCGCGAGCCTCATCGCCGTCGCTTCGTTCGCGTGGGCGCTGCTCGAGACCGCGACGAACCCCTCGTTCGCGTACTTCTCGACCCTCGCTCGCGCCTGGGAGCTCGGCATCGGCGCGGTGCTGGCGATCATCGTGCAGACCACGAGGCTCCGGATCCCGCCCGCGATCGCGCCGTGGGCCGGACTGGCAGGCACGGCGGGCATCATCGCGAGCTGCTTCCTGGTGCTTCCGGAGCCGGGCTTCCCCGCGCCCGCCGGCCTGCTGCCGGTGCTCTCGACGGCGCTCGTGATCTGGGCGGGCGTGGAGGGCGGAGAGCGCTACGAGCGCGTCAACGCGCTGCTCACCAACCGCGTCTCGCACTTCCTCGGCGACATCTCCTACTCGCTCTACCTGTGGCACTTCCCGGTGATCATCCTCGGCGCAGCGCTCCTGCCGCAGGAGTCGCCGATGTTCCTCGCGCTCGCGCTCGTGGCGACGCTGCTGCTGTCGTGGGCGTCGTACGCGTGGGTCGAGGACCCAGCGCGACGCTCCTCCTGGCTCACCTCTGACTGGCGGTGGCGGCCGCGCGTGGTCGTGGGATGGGCGGTCGGGGCCGCGGTCGTGCTCGGCGCGGGCGCGCTCGTGACGACCGAGATCACCCGGCCCGCAGAGGCGGTGCAGCCCGAGCGCGTCGCTCCTGTGGACTGCTTCGGCGCGAACTACCTCGCGAACGGCTGCTCCCCGGAGGACGTCACCGGCGAGATCACGCCGGCGGTCGACGTCATGGCCGAGGACACCGGCGGTGCGTACGCCTGCTGGCGGGTCCAGGGAGGCCCGCTGCAGTCGTGCACCTACGGGTCCGAGTCGGAGGACGCGCTGCGCGTCGCGCTCGTCGGCGACAGCCACGCCGCGATGCTCATGCCCGGCCTGCTCCCCGAGCTCGAGGATCGCGACTGGCGCATGGACACCTACCTCGGCTACGGCTGCCAGTGGCGCGACGGCGGCGAGGCGAGCGACTGCGCACCGCTCATGCCCGAGATCGACGAGCGGCTCACGAGCGGCGACTACGACCTCATCATCACGAGCGCGGCCCGATGGGCGACGAGCGACGGCGCTGCAGAGGGCTTCGCCTCGGCGTGGGCGGACGCGATCGAAGCGGGATCGCGCGTCGTCGCGGTCGCCGACGTGCCGACCGTCTCCGAGGAGACCCTCGCCTGCCTGCAGCGCGTGGGCGGCGACCCGTTCGACTGCAGCACGCCGGTCGCGGAAGCCTCGCAGCCGGCCGACCCGCTCGTCGCGGCGGCCGCGCTCGAGCCGCGCGCCGGCCTCGTCGAAGTGGCCGATCGGTACTGCACGGATGCGGGGTGCCCGGGCGTCATCGGTGGCGTCGTCGTGTACCGCGACGGCGTGAGCCACACCACGGGCACCTACATGCGCAGCTTCGGCCCCGAGCTCGTCGACCGCATCCGCGCCGCGGCCGGGCTGTGAACCCGGTGATATCCTCGTCGACGTCAGATGCCCGGAACGGGGCCGGGCGAGTGGAGGAGCATGTCGGCGAGCGCTGAGCGTGCGGTCCCTGGGGCTCGGCGCATCACGCTCAACCTGCTCAAGAACCTCACGCTGCGGGAGATCCGTTCCGAGTACAAGCGCACCGCGCTCGGCCGGGTCTGGTCGCTCATCAACCCGCTCGCGCAGGTCGCGATCTACGGCATCGTCTTCGGCCTCATCTTCGGCGCCGAAGCCGACCCGGGCATCAACTCCGGCATCCACCTCTTCGCCCTCTGGCTCGGCGTCGGCATCGTCACGTGGGGCTTCATCAACGTCGGCATCCGCGAGGCGATGCAGTCGTTCCTCGGCTACCAGGGCCTGCTGAAGAAGGTCGCGCTGCCGCGGTGGACGCTGCCCGCCTCGAAGGTGCTCTCGCGCGCGGCGACCTACCTCACGGAGATCGCTGCGGTCGCCGTGATCTGCGGCGTCCTCGGCGGCTGGGAGATCCTGCTGCGCATCTGGATGCTCGTGCCGCTCATCGCCCTGACGGTCGTGTTCATCTACGGCATCGGCCTCGTGCTCGCGATCGGCATCGTGTACTTCCGCGACATCGAGCACTTCTGGGGCATCATCACCCAGATCTTCTTCTACGCATCCGGCGTCATGATCCCGGTGCGGACGGTCGCGACCGTGCAGGAGCGCCTCGACGAGTCCGGCTACCGGTTCCTCGGCGGCCCCGTGCCGCTCCAGGCGGCGTTCGAGGCCAACCCGGTGTTCCAGTTCCTCACCGCGTACCGCCGCGTCGTCTACGACTTCGCCTTCCCCGAGTGGCAGCTGCTGCTCTCGCTCACGCTGTGGGCCGCGGGCACGCTCATCGTCGGGCTGTTCGTTTACACCCGCTTCCAGGCCAAGATCGTCGAGGAGCTCTGATGACCGGCACAGCCGTCGAGGTGCACGGCGTCTCGAAGAGGTTCCGCGTCTACCACGACCGCAACCAGTCGATCAAGGCGACGGTGCTCAAGGGCGGCCGCGCGAAGTACGAGGAGTTCTGGGCGCTGCGCGACGTGTCGCTCGAGGTGCCGGAGGGCTCGACGTTCGGGCTGCTCGGGCTCAACGGCTCCGGCAAGTCGACGCTGCTCAAGTGCATCGCGGGCATCCTGCAGCCCAACGAGGGCCGCATCGTCACGCGCGGGCGGATGGCCGCGATGCTCGAAGTGGGCTCGGGCTTCCACCCGGAGCTCTCGGGGCGCGAGAACGTGTACCTCAACGCCGCGATCCTCGGCATGAGCGACCGCGAGGTCGACCGCAAGCTCGAGTCGATCATCGACTTCGCCGGCGTCGAGCGCTTCATCGACCACCCGGTCAAGAACTACTCGAGCGGCATGTACGTGCGCCTCGGCTTCTCGGTCGCCATCCACACCGAGCCCGAGCTGCTGCTCGTCGACGAGGTGCTCGCGGTCGGCGACAAGGACTTCCAGGCGAAGTGCCTCGCGAAGTTCGACGAGCTGAAGGCCTCCGGCAAGACCGTCGTCGTGGTGTCGCACTCGATGGGCACGATGCGCACGTTCTGCGACCAGGCGGCGTGGCTCGACCACGGCGAGCTGCAGGCGGTCGGGCCGGCGAGCGAGATCGTCGACCGCTACACGGGCGACGGGCGCGCGAGCACCGGCACCGTGGAGGGCGTCGAGGGCCTCAAGCGCTTCGGCACCGGCGAGGTGCGCTTCACCGACATCGAGCTGCTCGGCACCGACGGGCAGGAGCTCGACACCGTCGACCCCACGCGACCGCTCACCGTGCGGCTCTCCTTCTACGCCCACGAGCCGATCGAGCGGCCCGACTTCGCCATCTCGATCCGGGACTCGCAGCAGACGGCCGTCTTCAACATCACGGGCCACGACCGCGACTGGCTGCCGCAGCGGCTCGAGCGCGGCCACGGCACGGTCGAGATCCAGCTCGCCTCGCTCCCCGTGCGCGCGGGCGGCTACCGCATCGTCGCCGATGTGCGCGCCGAGGGCGCCGAGGAGCCCGCCGACAAGATCTGGGGCGGCAAGCGCTTCGGGGTCGAGCGGGGCGACCACACCACGAGCGGCGGGACGCTCTACCTGCCGTCGGGGTTCGGCGAGCTGCGCACCGGAGCCGCCGAGGGCAGCACGCGGCTCATGCCGCGCTGACGCGCTCCTCGCGACCGGCCTGCACCTCGCGCACGAGCGCGAGGAACGCGCGCGACATCCGGTAGGGGCTCCACGCCCGCGCCGCGTCGAACGCGGCCTCCCTCGCCTGCTCGTCGTCGATCGGCGCCGCTGCGATCGCCTCGGCGAGCGCCTCGACGGGACGCGTGCGGTCATACAGCCGCACCCACGTCTCGTCGCCGTGGTGCGACACGACGTGCGGCTCGTCGGGCAGCAGCACCGGCGCGCCGAACGTCTGGGCGAGCAGCATCGAGCCCGAGTTGAGGATGTTGCGGTACGGGAGCGCGACGAGGTCGGCGGCGCCGAACCACCACGCCGTCTCCCCGTCCGGCACGAACCGGAAGCTGCGGATCACGCGCACGTCGAGCGGCATCGCGGCGTCGAGCGCCGCGACCTCGTCGGCCCGCACCTTCCCGGCGAGCATGAGCACGACGCGGCCGCCCCGCATCCGCTGCGCCTCGCTCGCAGCCTCGAGCAGGTCGAGCACGCCCTTGTAGGGGCGCAGCTGGCCGAGGAACAGCACGGCGAGCTCGTCGGGGGCGAGGCCGAAGCGGGCGCGCGCGCGGTCGCGCGGGATGGGCGAGCCGTAGACGCCCTGGTAGCTGCTGTGGGGGATGCAGCGGATGCGGTCAGCCGGCAGCGCGTAGTGCTCCGCGACCACCTCGGGCGTCGCGGGGTTGATGACGTGGATCGCGTGCGCGAGCCGCGCGAGCGCCTCGTGGAGCTCGAGCTCCAGGTCGCGGTGGATCGCGTCGTGCGGCATGGCGTTGTGCACCGTCCAGATGATGCGCAGCCCTGCCTCGGTCGCCCGCTCGAGGCCGCCGACGAACGCGTCGACGCGCTCGCGCGCCTCGAGCGGGTCCGGCGTCTCCTGGCAGATGGGCGACGTCCAGTTCATGTGCAGGATCGTGTCCGCCGGGTCCTCGGCGATCGCCGCGAGGGCGTCCTCCATCGTCTTCACGCGGTCGAGCCAGTAGCCGGCGCCGCCGGTGGCCAGGTGCAGCAGGTTGAGGTAGGGGTTGTCCTGCCAGGCGGGGAAGATGACGATCCGCGTGGGTGCCCCGCCGCTCATCGGCGGATCCTGCGGGCCGCTCGGCGGAGGGCGAGGCGCACGTGCCGGGGGCGCAGCTCGGTCACGATCGTCGTCACGTCATGCGAGCGCACGCTGCCGACCGCGCGAGCGGCGCCGCGCAGGTCGCCGTGCGCGGCGGCAGCGGCGACGTCGCGCAGCTTGCGCGCGCTCGTGCCGAGCGATCCGGCCTCCACGGCGAGCGCGGCGGCGGCGCGGAGGGTCGCGGGCGGCGCCTCGGCGGGGAGGTCGACGAGCGCGCGGATGTGGCGGGTGAGCGCGGCGGGCGCGATGCCGGCGCCGACGACGTCGCGCAGCAGCGCGTGGAGGCGCACCACCTCGTCGTCCGGCGTCGTGGGCATCGACATCGGCACGATGAGCTCGCTCCGCAGCACGACCGCGAGCGCGGTGTGCGCCTCCCGATCGGCGAGCACCGCGGCCGCGATCTGGGCGTCGAGGTCGCGGGTCGCGAACGCCTCGATCGTGCCCTCGTGCGACGTGACGATCGCGCGCGCAAGGGCCCAGGAACGGCGCGCGATGAGGCCGTAGGCGAGCCGCCGCACCGGGTCGAGCGCCGCGAACGACGCGCGCGGCGCGGAGGCGACGAGCTCGACCAGGAGGTCGCGCGCCTCGTCGAACTCCGGCGACTCGTCGACGACCGCCGCGACGCCGTGCGCCCAGATGTCGAACTCGAGGATGCCGGCGAAGTAGCGCTCGATGAGCGCGTCGTCGCGCAGTCGGCGCACCGCGTCGCGGCACGCGATCTCCTGCGTGAAGTGGTCGCGCAGCGGCCCCGGCTGCTGCTTGCTCGAGGTCATCGAGGTCGACCCGACACGGCGACGGTAGGCGTAGACGGGCTGCGGGACGACGTCGAACGCGAACGCGCAGTACGCGTGCGTCATCGCCTGGATGTCGTTCGAGCGGCGGGCGTCGGCGAACGCGAGCCGCGCCGACTGCCAGCTGCTGCGACGGATGATGCGGTTCCAGCACACGCGGTCGCGCAGGAAGCGCGGCTCGTCGACGATCGTGATGCCCGTGCGGACCTCCCCGTAGATCGGGAGGCTCTGGTCGCGCGTCGTGAGCCGCTGCGGCTCCATCACGAGGTGGTTGCCGACGACCATCTCGGCGTCGGTGCTCGCGGCCTGGCCGGCGAGGATCCGGTAGGCGTCCGCCGGGATGATGTCGTCGCCGTCGGCGAACGCGAGGTAGTCGCCGCGCGCCTCGGCGATGCCGAGGTTGCGGGCGCGCGCGGCGCCGCGGCCCTCGCCGGCGAGGATGCGGAAGCGGGGGTCGCCGTCGATCGCGGCCTGCGCGCGGGCGACGGTGTCGTCGCTCGAGCCGTCGTCCACGAGCAGCACCTCGATCTGCTCGAGCGTCTGCCGCCGCAGCGACTCGACCGTCTGCGAGACCCACTCGCCGACGTCGCGCATCGGCACCACGACGCTGACCACTGGGTGCTGGGGGTCGACCGCCTGCGAGGCTCCGCCGGCTGGACTCACGCACGCTCCCTAGACTTGTTGATGCATCCCGACGAACAGGAGCACATGTTGGCAACCACGTCGCCCGACGCACGGCACGACCAGTCGTTGGTGTCGATCATCGTACCGGTCTACGGCACGGAGGCGGTCCTGCCCGAGCTCCTCGACTCCCTGCTGGCGCAGTCCTGGAGCGCGTGGGAGGCGGTGCTCGTGATCGACGGCTCGCCCGACGAAGCGGCGGCCGTCGCCCACCGGTACGCCGCTCGCGACGGGCGGTTCCGCGTCATCGAGACGCCGAACGGCGGCATCGGCCGCGCGCGCAACATCGGGCTCGACGCCGCCGCAGGCGACCTCATCGCCTTCTGCGACTCCGACGACATGCTCGAGCCGAACGCGATCGAGGTGCTCGTGGCAGCGCTCGAGTCGTCGGGCACCGAGATGGCCACCGCCATCGGCGTCGACTTCTTCCCGGGCGGGGTGCGCCGCCGCCGCTCGCGCTACTGGACGATGCACGGCCCGCAGTTCCGCCGTGGCTGGGCGACGTACGCGCTGCCGCAGATGCCGCCGCTGCTCGAGGACCACGTCGTGTGGGCAAAGCTCTTCCGGCGCTCGCTCATCGACCGCATCGGCCTGCGCTTCCCCGAGGGGGTGCAGTGCGAGGACATCCTGCCGATGCTGCGGCTGCAGCTCGCCGCCCACGACATCGCGGTCGCCCCGGTCGAGGTCTACCTGCACCGGCGGCACGAGCACACCGTGAGCGCCGACTACCTGCGCCCGAGCACCCTCGGGGACTGGCTCGAGCAGGCGGCCGCGACGATCGACGAGGTCGTCGCCCACGGCGACCGCGCGGCGGTGGAGCACTACGTGGGCGTGCACACCCTCGGGCAGTGGTGGACGCGCGCCGAGCTCGTGCCGCTCGTCGAGGACCGTGCCCTCGTCGAGGGCATCGAGCGGCTCGCGGCCCGCATGGTCGAGGTGCTCGGCGACGACCTCGACGAGCTCGACCCCGTGCGCGCCGCGGCGCTGCGCTTCTTCGCAGCCGGCGGCGCGAGCCGGCGCTGGGCAGGACTCCCGGCTGCGCTCGCCCGGCTCGGCTCGTCCTCGCGGCGATCGTGGGACGCGACGTCGTTCGACGTCGTGGTGAGCCCGCTCGTGTCGCCGTCGCCGCGCACCGCGCCCGTCGTCGCGGAGGCTGCGCTCGACGCGGCGGGCATGCTCGAGGTCGACGACGCGATCGAGGCGCGCATGGCCGCCGAGCTGCTCGTCTCGCGCGCGGTGCTGCCGGTCGCGCACGGCTTCGTCACCGGCGACCACGCCGCCGACCTGCTCCGGCGCGCGGAGGCCGCGCTCGAGCGGGTGCCGCGCGCCGCGCTCCAGCAGGTCGCTCCCCCGAGCGCCCCGGCGCGCCGCGCGCAGAGCGCGACGGCGGATGCTGCGTGGGCGGTGCTCGACGGGCTGCCGCTGCGCCGCGCGCGGCTCACGATGCTGCGCGTCGAGGGCGAGCACCTCGTGCTGCGCGGCGAGGTCGAGCTCTCGAACCCGCTGCACCTCGCCGACCGCCTCTCGATCGCCGTGCGCTCGACCGACGGCCGCTACGCGCGGGTCGCACCGGCGTGGGCGCGGGCGATCGAGGGCGGCGTCACCGCCTGGAGCGCCCGCATCGCGCTGGGCACCGCCGCCGCCGACCGCACGCTCGCCGTCGCGCTGCGCCGTGAGCGGCGCGGACGGGGCCCGGTCGAGCTGCCGGTCGTCGCTCGCGCCCTCCCCGGAACCCTGCGCGGCACGGGGGAGGTCGCGCTGCGGGTCGAGCCGCTCGCCGCCGAGCCGCTCGCGCTCCGCGTCGCGCGCCGACGGGGCACGGCGCTCGCCCCGAGCCCGGCAGAGGCGCCCGCCCGACGCGTGTACGCCTACCCGAACTGGATGTCGAATCCGTACGTCACGATGCTGCAGACGGCCGCGAGGGCGCGCGGCGACCGCTTCGACGGCACCGTCGACCCGCGTGCGCTCATCGGCGAGCTCCGGTCGGGGCACGCGGGCGTCGTGCACGTGCAGTGGACGAGCCCCATCACGGAGAAGGCGCGCGACGACCAGCATGCCGGCGAGATCGTCGACGACGTGCTCGAGGCGCTCGACCACGCCCGCGCGGCGGGGCGACCGATCCTGTGGACGGTGCACAACGTGCTGCCGCACGACACGCGCTTCCGCGAGGCCGCCATCCGCCTGCACCAGGGCATCGCCGACCGCGCGCACCTCATCCACGTGCTCGGCTCCACCACCCAGGAGGCGATCGGCGACCTGTACGAGCTGCCGGTGGAGAAGCTGCGCGTGCTGCCGCACTCGTCGTACGCGGGCATCTACGGCGCCCGCGTCGAGCAGTCGGATGCGCGTGCGGCGATCGGCTCGGCGCCCGGCACGACGCAGGCGCTCTTCTTCGGCCAGATGCGCCCCTACAAGGGCCTCGAGCACCTCTTCGGCGCCGCGATCGACCTGCAGGACGAGCACCCGGTCGAGCTGCTGCTCGCGGGCAACCCGACGCCCGAGCTGCGCGCGCAGATCGACGAGCTCGACGAGACCGAGGTCGCGATCACGAGCGCGCTGCGCTTCATCGAGGACGACGAGGTCGCCGACTGGTTCTCGGCCGCCGACGTCGCGGTGCTCCCCTACCGGCACATCCTCAACTCGGGCTCGATGCACCTCGCCGCCACGTACGGACTGCCGGTCATCCTGCCGGACGAGCACACGATCACGGCCGACTACGGCGACCAGGCGTGGATCCGCTTCTTCGATCCCGCGGACGCGCAGCGCTCGATCGCGGCGCTCCTCCGCGACGACTGGTACCGCGATCCCGCGGTGCGCGCGGCAGCGCTCGCGTACGCGCAGGAGCGCTCGCCGTACGCGATGGCCGTGGGCTTCGTCGAGCTGCTCGACGAGGTCGAGGCGATCGCGGCTCGGTCGCGCTGACCGGACCGTCGCACCGGCGGGAGCGGTCGCAGGGCGCAGGCCTACCCCCGCGGCCGCGATCAGCGCTCGCCGAGCGCCTCGCGCAGCACGCCGAGGAGCGCGCGCGACGCATCCTCGGGGGTCCACGCCGCCGCATCCGCGAGCGCCGCGGCCCGCGCCGCGCCGTCGTCGACGCGCGCCTGCTCGAGCGCCCGCTCGAGGCCCTCAGCCCCGTCGAAGAGCGTGACCCACGCCTGGTCGCCGTAGTCGGCCTCGAGGTGCGCCTCGCGCGGCAGCAGCGCCGGCACGCCGTATGTCGCGGCGAGCAGCACGCTGCCCGAGTTCAGGATGCGGCGGTACGGCAGCGCGACGACGTCGGCGGCCGCGAACCAGCCGGGCAGCTCGGCGTGGTCGACGAACCGCAGGTGGCGCACGGCCCGCAGGCGCGGATGCGCGGCGAGCGCCGCGTCGATCGCCGCCGTCTCGTCGGGGGTCGCGTTGCCGGCGAGCAGCAGCACGAGCGGGCGCTGCGCGGCCGCGCGGCCCGCGGCGTCGATGAGGTCGAGCACGCCCTTGTAGGCGCGCATCTGGCCGAGGAAGAGCACCGCGAGCGCCTCGGGCTCGATCGCGAGGCGCTCGCGCGCGGCGATCCGGTCGACGGCCGGAGGAACCGCGCCGGCGTAGCTCGGGTGCGGGATGTGCCGGATGCGCTCCCCCGGCAGCGCGTAGTGGGGCGCCGCGAGCGCCGCGGTGCCGGGGTGCATGACGTGGATGCGGTCGGCCGCCTCGGCGAGGAAGCGGTGCACGCCGCGCTCGACCCGGGCGTGCTTCGCCCCGTGCGGCAGCACGTTGTGCACCGTCCACACGACGCGCGCTCCCCGCTGCTTCGCACCGCGCACCATGCGGCGGAAGCGGCCCGCGTTCCGCGCGGCGACGACCGGGTTGTTCGTCGACTGCGCGATCGGGTTCGTCCAGTGCATGTGGAGCACCGTCTCGGCCGGCCGCTCGGCGAGCGCGGCCTCGAGCTCGTCGAGCGTGCGCGCGTCGACGATCTCGGCGCCCTCGCGCTCGGCCGCGCCGAGCATCATGCCGAGGAAGGGGTTCTCGCGGTAGGCCGGGAAGACGACGACGCGCATCCTGGCCCTCACCGCCCGCCGCGACGCATGCGGGCGAGCGCGGCGCGCGCCCCGCGGGCAGCGGCGCCGCCGAGCCGGCCGGCGCCCTGCGCGGCGGCGCGCCCCGAGCGGACGATCGCGGCGGCGGGCAGCGCGGCGGCGCGCGTCGCGGCGGCCGCGAGCTGCACCTGCTGGCGGGAGGTGCCGGGCACGTCGCGGAGGATCTCCTGGAGCTTCCACTCGAGCATCTGGTGCGACTCTGCGGCGATCTCGGGCGTCGTCACGGTGCGCACCGCGTAGCCCTCGCTGATCGCGGCGTAGGCGAACAGCCGCTCGACCGCGTGCGCGGTGCCGCCGTCGCGGTAGCCCGACTCGTCGGGGAAGTCGTGCCAGCCGAGGCTGTCGACGAGCGGCCGCAGCGCCTCCGGGCGGGCGGCGAACATCGAGCCGAAGGGCGCGAGCGGCGACCCCTCGTCGAAGGGCACGTCGATGCCGAGCCGCGTCGCGAGCTGCTCGGCGAGCGGCCGGTTGCCGAACCACGCGCGCCCGAGCGTCGGGTAGCCGACGTGGATCTGCGGGGGCATCGCCATGCCGAGCTCGGGCTCGTCGACGAAGAGCTGGATCAGCGCCGTCGCCGCATCCGACCCGCCCAGCAGGCTCTCGAGCACGTGCCGCTGGAACCGGCTCGCGCGGGGATATGGATCCTGCGGCGAGCGCTTCGAGTGCACCTTGAGCACCACGTCGAAGGCGTACGAGCCGTCCGGCTGCGGCCGCAGGAGATCGGCGCAGCCGATCAGGAAGGCGGAGATGTCGCGGCCGCGGTTCGACTCGACGACGCGCACCTCGAACTCCGGGACCCGCTCCGGCGTCTCCGAGCGGAAGTGGACGGGGATCATCCGCTCGAGCTCGGCCTTCGAGGCCTCGCTCCCCGTCGTCACGATGAGCTTCCAGCCGGGCGGGAGGTGCTGCAGGTGCAGCTGCAGGTCGGCGAGCGCGTCGGGGTAGTAGATGTGCGCGAGCACGGCGACGCGCGGAGCCGTGCCGAACAGCTCGCCCGGTCCGGCCAGGACGCGCATGGCGCCCGCGTTGGTGGCGATCCTGCGAGGGGGCGCGGCGCGGCCCAGGTCGGCGGCGGCGACCCGCATCGGATAGCCCCCGTTCCGCAGCATGCGCCACGCTCCGGCCGGGTCGAGGGCCTGCTCCTCGAGCTCGACGGGGTCGCCGGTGAGCAGCGCCCGCTCGACGAAGGGTGCCGCGCCATCGCTCAGCTCCAGCGTCGCGCGCTCGACCCGCGGGTCGGCCGGGGCTGCGAGCGCACCGACAGACACGCCGCCGGCGCGGAGCGCCTCGACCAGATCGTGGATGCCGAGCCGCCCGTCGTCGTCGCGGGCGGACCACCACCACGTGCGCCACGCCTGGTGCGCGAGCACCTCGGGCTCCGCCCAGATCCAGGGCGAGGGCTCGAGCGCCTGCCTCGGCGCGGTGCGCGCCCAGGTCCACGCCGCCGCGTCCCGCGGGCGCTGGGCGATGCGCGCCGCGAGGCCGGGTTGCACGCCCGGCATCGGCCCGTACCGCTCCGTGTCCGTCACGAGCACCGACGCCGCCTGGCGCACCTCGTCGTCGACCGACGCGAGGCCCGCCGCGAGCAGCGCGATCGCCGAGCCCGCGGGCGCGACGACGACCCGGTCGGCGAGCGCGTCGGCGCGTTCCCGCCCGGCTGCGCTCAGCGCATCCGCGACCAGCACGACGCGGTCGACGATCGTGCGGAGGCCCTCGACGAGCAGGTCGACGCGCGCTCCGACCTCGCCGCGGGGGTCCCGGTGGGCGACGATCGCGAGTCGGTGCGGGGCAGCAGTCACGGGCCCAGGCTAGCGATCCGCCCGCATCGGCGGCACAGGGCCCGCGCCGGGGAGAGCCCAGGGTCGCGGCGCTACGCTGGTCGATCGGATCGCGCCCCGCGCGCCGACGCCACGGAGGGCATCCTGATGACTGACGAGCACACCGAGCGCGCCTCGGCGACGCCGCTCGTCGCCGTGCTGATGGCGACGCACAACGGCGAGGAGTTCATCGAGGAGCAGGTGCGCACGATCCTCGACCAGCAGGGCGTCGAGGTGCGCATCGTCGTCTCCGACGACGCCTCGACGGATGCGACGCTCGAGATCCTGCGCGGGTTCGGCGACGACCGCATCACGCTCCTCGAGCCGGGCCGCTTCGGCACGCCGCAGGCGAACTTCCTGCGCCTCATCCGCGACGCCGACGTCACAGGGGCGACGGCCGTCGCGCTCGCGGACCAGGACGACCGCTGGCACCTCGACCGCTTCCAGCGGCAGCTCGCGCTCATCGCCGAGCACCGGCTGGATGCGATCTCCTCCTCCGTGACGGCCTTCTGGACGCAGCCCGACGGCAGCGAGGTCACGGAGTACCTCGAGAAGTCGCAGCCGCAGGTCGAGCTCGACTACCTGCTCGAGTCGGCCGGCCCCGGCTGCACCTTCGTGCTCACCGCGTCCACGTTCGCGACGGTCCGCGAGGTGGTCGCTGCGCATCCGCTCGTCGACGAGAGCGTGCCGCACGACTGGATCGTCTACGCGATCGCCCGTGCGACCGACCGGCGCTGGCGCATCGACCCGACGCCGACCATCGACTACCGCCAGCACGGCGCCAACGCGACGGGCGCCAACAAGGGGCTGCGCGCGGCGCTGTCGCGCGCCCGGCGGCTCGCGAGCGGCGACTACCGCACGCAGTGCGCCGCGATCGCGCGGCTGGCCGCGTCGCTGGCGACCGGGCCGACCGGCGAGCGGCTCGAGCGCATCGCGCCGCTGTTCGAGCGCAGCGACTTCGCCTCCCGCGCGGCGCTGCGGCGCCTCGTGCCCGAGCTGCGCCGCGAGCCCGCCGAGCGGCGCTGGCTCGACCTTGTGCTGCGCCTCGGCATCTGGTGAGCCTCGGCGGCGGCGTCGCGCTGTAGCGTTCCTCGTACCTGTCCCGAGGAGGCCCCGTGCGCGTGCTGCTGACGGGCGGAGCCGGATACATCGGCTCGCACACCGCGATCGCCCTGGTCGAGGCAGGCCATGCCGTCGTGGTGCTCGACGACCTCTCGAACGCGAGCCCCGAGGCGGTCGCTCGCGCGGCGCGCATCGCGGGCGCCGAGATCCCGCTCGTCGTGGCGGATGCGGGAGATCGGGCCGTCGTCTCCGGCGCGATCGCGGACCACGCGATCGACGCCGTCATCCACTTCGCCGGCCGCAAGGCGGTAGGGGAATCCGTCGCGCATCCGCTCGCGTACTACCGCGTCAACGTCGGCAGCGCGATCGCGACGCTCGAGGCGATGGCCGAGCGCGGCGTCGACCGCTTCGTGTTCAGCTCGACCGCCACCGTCTACGAGCAGCCAGGCGGGCGACTGCGGGAGGACGACCCGGTCGGCCTCGACCTCGAGCACCCGTACGGGCGGACGAAGGCGATGATCGAGGCGATCGTCGCCGACGCGGCCGCCGCCGACCCGCGCCTGCGCGCGGCGGTGCTGCGCTACTTCAACCCCATCGGGGCGCATCCCTCCGGCGAGATCGGCGAGGACCCCAACGGCATCCCCAACAACCTCGCCCCATACATCGCGAAGGTCGCCGCCGGCGAGCTCGAGCGACTGCGCGTGTTCGGCGACGACTACCCCACGCCCGACGGCACCGGCGTGCGCGACTACATCCACGTCGTCGACCTCGCGCTCGGCCACGTCGCGGCGCTCGAGCACCTCGAGCCGGGCGTGCTGACCGTCAACCTCGGCACCGGCGAGGGCGCGTCGGTGCTCGAGGTGCTGCGCGCGTTCGAGCGCGCCGTGGGGCGGCCGCTCCCCTACGAGGTCGCCGCGCGGCGGCCGGGGGATGCGGCGGTCACCGGGGCGGACCCGGCGCTCGCGCACGAGCGCCTCGGCTGGCGGGCGACGCGCTCGCTCGACGAGGCCGTCGCCGACGCGTGGCGCTGGCAGTCGGGCAACCCTCGGGGCTATGCCCGGTGATCGTGGCGGCGCCGCCGCGCGCCGGCTCCGCCGCGGTCGGGCGCGCTGCGGTCAGGCGAGCTGCGGCAGCCGCTCGAGGTACTGCCCGTAGCCGCTCTTGAGCAGCGGCTGGGCGAGCGCGGTGAGCTGCGCGTCGTCGATCCAGCCGGCGCGCCACGCGATCTCCTCGATGCACCCGATCTTCGTGCCCTGCCGGTGCTCGATGACGCGCACGTACTCGCTCGCGGCCATCATCGACTCGAACGTGCCGGTGTCGAGCCACGCGACGCCGCGGTCGAGCGTCTGCACCTGCAGGCGCCCCTCGCGCAGGTAGTGCTCGTTGACGGCGGTGATCTCGAGCTCGCCGCGGGCCGAGGGGCGGATGCCGCGGGCCACCTCGACCACGCCGGCCTCGTAGAAGTAGAGGCCCGGCACCGCGAACGACGACTTCGGCTGCGCCGGCTTCTCCTCGATCGACACCGCGGTGCCCGCCTCGTCGAACTCGACGACGCCATAGTCGCGGGGGTTCGCGACCTGGTAGGCGAAGATCAGGCCGCCGTCGATCTCGTGGTGCCGCCGCAGGCTCGAGCCGAGGCCCGTCCCGTGGAAGATGTTGTCGCCGAGCACGAGCGCGACCGGCTCGTCGCCGATGAACTCCTCCCCGATGAGGAACGCCTGCGCGAGCCCCTCGGGCTTCGGCTGCTGGGCGTACTCGATGCGCATCCCGAGCTCGGAGCCGTCGCCGAGGAGCCGCTGGAACTGCTCGGCGTGCTCGGGCGTCGTGATCACGAGCACCTCGCGGATGCCCGCCATCATGAGCGTCGACAGCGGGTAGTAGATCATCGGCTTGTCGAAGATCGGCACGAGCTGCTTCGAGATGCCGCGCGTGATCGGCCACAGCCTCGTGCCGGACCCGCCCGCCAGGATGATGCCGCGCATCCGGCCCCCTCTCGTCCCGGCGAGTCTACGGTGCGCGTGCCCGCCGGCCGGGCGCCGGTGCCTGGCACGCGCCCGTAGACTGGAGCGCCATGCGCCGGCCTGCCGGTGCGAGAAAGGGAACGACGCGTGCAGATCCTCGTGACCGGCGGCGCCGGCTTCATCGGCTCGAACTTCGTCCGCATGGCGCTCAGCGAGCGCCTCCCCGGGCTGGAGGGCGCGTCGATCACCGTGCTCGACGCCCTCACCTACTCGGGCAACCTCGCCAACCTCGCCCCCGTGGCCGAGCATCCGCGCTACGCCTTCGTGCACGGCGACATCCGCGACACGGGCCTCCTCGACCGGCTGCTGCCGGGCGTCGACGCGATCGTGCACTTCGCCGCCGAGAGCCACGTCGACCGCTCGGTGCGCGACGCCTCGATATTCGTCGAGACCAACGTCGTGGGCACGCAGCGCCTGCTCGACGCGGCCCTGCGGCACGACGTGCCGCGCTTCGTGCACATCTCGACCGACGAGGTCTACGGCTCGATCGCCGAGGGATCGTGGAGCGAGGATCGCCCGCTCGAGCCCAACAGCCCGTACTCGGCGTCGAAGGCCGGCAGCGACCTGCTCGCCCGCAGCTACCACCGCACGCACGGCCTCGACGTGCGCATCACCCGCTGCTCGAACAACTACGGGCCCTACCACTTCCCCGAGAAGGTCATCCCGCTGTTCGTCACGAACCTCATCGACGGCCTCGACGTGCCGCTCTACGGCGACGGCGAGAACGTGCGCGACTGGCTGCACGTCGACGACCACTGCCGCGGCATCGCCCTCGTCCTCGCGGGCGGCCGCGCCGGTGAGGTCTACAACATCGGCGGCGGTACCGAGCTCTCGAACCGCGAGCTCACCGGGCTCCTGCTCGAGGCCACCGGGCGCGACTGGTCGGCCGTGCGCCACGTCGAGGACCGCAAGGGCCACGACCTGCGCTACTCGGTCGACATCACGAAGATCTCGCGCGAGCTCGGCTACGCGCCGCAGGTGCCCTTCGCCGAGGGGCTCGCCGAGGTCGTGCAGTGGTACCGCGACCACCGCTCGTGGTGGGAGCCGCTCAAGGAGCGGGCCGCGCTGTGACCGACGCGACGGATGCGGCGCTGAACCCCGCCGACCGCCTCACGGTCGTGCTCGACGAGGTCGCCGAGCAGTCGACGACCATGGTCGGGCGCTACTCGGCCGAGATGGCGCGCGGGCTCATCGCGACCGCTCCCGAGGGCTTCCAGGTCGCCGGGCTCTCGGCGCGCATCACCGACTCGCGGGCCGAGCGGGTGCAGCAGCTGCTGCCCGGGCTCGTCGAGCTGCGGCAGACGGCCGTGCCCGCGCGCGAGCTCCGCGAGGCGTGGCTCCACACGATCACGACGATCCCCGTGCGCGGCTTCGTGCACGCGACGAGCCTGATGGCGCCGCTCGTGCGCGACCCCGCGCCCGGCGACCAGGTGACGGTGACCGTCCACGGGCTCGAGTCGTTCTCCGACCGCTCCGAGCGCAAGCAGCGCTGGTTCGAGCGGGCGCTGCGGCGCGCGGTGGCGCGCGCGCACGGCATCGTCGTGCCGAGCACCGCGGTGGCCGAGGACCTCGTGGCCGCCGGCGCGCCGGACGACATCGTGCGGGTCGTGCACCCCGCGCCGTCGGCGGCGCTGCTCGCGGCCGCCGCCGCGCCTGCCGAGCGCGCCCTCACCCTCCCGGACTCGTACGTGCTGGCGCTCACCCAGCCCGGCGGACTCCGTCACGCCGAGCGGCTCATCGAGACGGTCGCGGACCCGGCGATGCCGGATGTCAAGGTCGTCGTCGCAGGGCCGGTCGAGTGGGACGAGACGCGGCTCGCGGCGCTCGCCGTCGAGGCGGGCATCCCCGCGGGCAGGCTCGTGATGCTCGGCGACCTCTCGCACGCCGACCTCGCCTCGGTCTACCGGGGCGCGCTCGCGCACCTGCACGTCGCCGAGCACGACGCGCTCGGGCTGACGCTGCTCGAGGCCGCGGCGCTCGGCACCGCGACCGTGCACCTCTCGAACCGCTCGCTCGACGAGATCGCCGGCGACGCGAGCGTCTCGGTCGACGGCGGCGCGCCCGAGCTCGCGGCTGCGCTCGCGACGCTGCTCGACGCGCCCGACGAGCTCGCGCGGCTGCGGCTGCACGCGCAGGACCGCGCGCAGGCCTTCACGTGGGAGGCCGCGGCGCAGCAGGTCTGGCAGCTGCACGCCGACCTGTAGCCGGCGCCCGCGCGAGCGGGCCGTCGCGCGCCCGGGGGCGACCGGCGACCGCGCGGCGTTGCTGGGCGGGGCGCCGCTACGGCGACGGCGTCGGCGTCTCGGTCGGCACCGCGATCGCGTCGGCCTCGGCGAGCGCCTCCTGCACCATCGCGTGGATCTGCGCGAAGTCCGGGTCGCCGGTCGTGACGGCGGGCGGCACGAGCTCGAGGTTGGTGATCGGCAGGTCGCGGGTCTGCAGCGCGAGGTCGGAGAGCGAGCCGATCATCGACTGCGGCACATCCGACTGCACCATGTCCTGCCCCGCGCGGGAGAGCTCGGTGTACTTCGTCAGCAGCGTCTGCGGAGTGAACTCGCGGATGAGCGCCTCCTGCACCTGCCGCTGCCGCGCCATCCGGTCGTAGTCGCTCGTGCCGGCGCGGCTGCGGGCGTACCAGAGCGTGTCGTGGCCGTCGAGCACGCGGGTGCCGGGCTCGATCCACTCGCGCACCGGCTCGCCCTCGATCGCGATCGGCACCCGCTGGGTGACCTCGAGCCGCAGGCCGCCCAGCGCATCCACGAGGTCCTCGAAGCCGTGCATGTCGACGAGCACGTAGAACTGCAGCTCGATCCCGGTCACGCCCTCGACGGCGTCGCGCGTGGCCTCGATGCCGGGGCTCGAGCCGTTCGCCTCGGCGTCGGGGTAGAGCTCGGGGTGCGCCTCGCCGTAGGTGTAGGTGCCGTTCAGCAGGCAGTCGCTCGACTCGCAGTCGAAGCCGTTCGGCCACGGCCCCCACATGGGCGAGCCCTCCGAGAAGGGGGCGTTCCGCAGGTTGCGGGGCACGCCGATCATCGTCGCGGCGCCGGTCTCGGCGTTGACGGTCACGACGGTCATCGAGTCGGCGCGCAGGCCCACACGGTCGTCGCCGGCGTCGCCGCCGAGCAGCAGGAAGGTGTAGCGGCCGTCGATCGGCTCGACCGCGGGCCGGGCGAAGTCGAACACGTTGCCGACGAGGCCTCGGGTCGCGTCGACGAGCGACGCCCCGTAGCCCGCGAGCGCAGCGGGCGCGACGGTCGCGAGCACGGCGACGATCGCGATGGCTGCGCGCGCGCCGCCCTGCACCTTCGGCAGCCTGGCGAGCCGGATGGTGTCGAACCCGAGCACGAGCCACAGCACCGCGTAGGCGATGAGCAGCACCTCGATCACGAGCAGGCCGATCGAGTTGGCGACGATCGTCAGCAGCGCGCTGCGCCACACGAGCCACAGCAGGCCGGCGACCGCGAGCAGCGCGAGCAGCAGCAGCGTCATCGCGATGCCGAAGCGGCCGAGCCGCCGGTTGCCCGCGAGCACCTGGGCGCTGCCGGGTAGCAGGAAGCCGATCGCGACGAGCCACCAGCCGCGCCGCTGCATCACCTCTGGCCGCCCCGTGTCGGGGTGGCGGATGGGGGTGCCGGCGGCCAGCAGCGTCATGCGCGGGTGCCCACGCGGTCGCGCAGGGCCTGGGCCTTGTCGCCCACCTGCCGCTCGAGGTCGGCGGCGAAGGCGTCGAGGCGCGCGGCGAGATCGTCGTCGAAGGCGCCGAGGATGCGCGCCGCGAGGATGCCCGCGTTGCGCGCGCCGCCGATCGAGACGGTCGCGACGGGGATGCCGGCGGGCATCTGCACGATCGAGAGGAGGCTGTCGAGCCCGTCGAGCCGCTCGAGCGGCACGGGCACGCCGATCACGGGCAGCCGCGTCATCGACGCGACCATGCCCGGCAGGTGGGCCGCGCCGCCCGCGCCGGCGATGATGACGCGCACGCCGCGGTCGGCGGCGCCGCGCGCGAAGTCGACCATCTTCTGCGGGGTCCGGTGTGCCGAGACGACGTCGACCTCGGCGTCGACGCCCAGCTCCTCGAGCACGGCCTTCGCCGCCTCCATGACTCGCCAGTCGGAGTCGGATCCCATGATGATGCTGACCTGCGCAGGCATGACGTCCAGGGTACGCGCTCGCGAATCGCTCCCCGACCGCGCCCCGCCGCCCGCCTGCGCTCCCCTCGCCCTTGCCTGGTCCCCCCGCGCCGCCCCCTCGTCCCGGCTGGTCACGACACGCCGCGACGGCCAAGCAGGGTGGTCACGACACGCCGCCTCGATCAACCAGCGTGGTCACGACACGCCGCTTGCCGCGGTGGCGGCGCGGCGCGTCGTGACCACGCTCCGCACCAGATCCGGGCGCGGGGCGCGACGCTGTCCGCGGCGTTGTCCACGGCGTCGAGCGGATGCGCGACGGGCGTCGACGGCATGGGTGCACGATGCGCGGGTGCTCGACCAGCGTCTGTTCCGCGTCGCCGATGCGCGCGCCGTCGGCATCGCGCCCCGGCGGCTGCGCTCCCGCGCGCTCCTGATCCCCACTCGCGGGGTGCGCGCGCTGCGCTCGCTCGCCGACGAGGGGACACTGCTCGACGCGTTCGCCCTCGTCGCCCGAGACGACCACTTCTTCTCGCACACGACCGCCGCACGCATCCACGGCATGCCGCTGCCGAGCACCCGTGCCGGGCGACGGCATCCACATCGCCGCGCCGACCGGCGGCAGTCGCATGCGCCGGCCCGGCGTGATCGGGCACCGGCTGCGCGCGGAGACCGTCACGATCGACGGGCTCCGCGTCGAAGCGGCCGCAGACACGTTCGTGCACCTCGCCGCGTTGCTGGACCACGGGGCGCTCGTCGCGGTAGCCGATTGGCTCGTCTCGCACCGACGCGGCGCTGTGCGCGTCACACCGCAAGCGCTGCTCGAGCACTGCGAGCGGCGCGGACGCTCGCCGCGCAGCGTCGCCGCGAGACGCGCGGTCCTCGACTGCCGGGTGGGCGCGGAGTCGCCGAAGGAGACGGAGTTCCGGCTGGCCCTCGCCGACGTCGGGCTCGTCACCGACGAGCTCAACTTCTCGGTCTTCGACGAGCAGCGACGCTTCTTGATGCGCCCCGACGGCGGCTGGCCAGCGCTGCGCTGCGCCTGGGAGTACGACGGCGAGCAGCACTTCACCGACCCGCGCCAAGCGGCCCGCGACCTCGACCGGCTCGAGGCGCCGGCCCTGCTCGGGTGGCGTACGCGGCGGTTCGCCAAGCACCACCTGCGGGGCCGTCGCGAAGCGCTCGTGGCGTTCGCCGAGGAGGTGCGCGAACGCGCCCGGCTCGCGGCCGTGCAGCCGCCAGATCTGCGCGGCTACTGGTCGACGTGCCTCGACCCCGGCGCGCTCCGGCCCTGACCGCCGCGGCGGGACCGCACCCGCATCCGGCTGCCGCCGAGCGCCGCGGCGCCGCCCCTGCCCGCACCCCGAGCCGGCCACGCGGGTGGTCACGACACGCCGCTCGGCACGACGACGTTCCGGCGCGTCGTGACCACCCTCAGCCCGAGGAGCGGCGTGTCGTGACCACCCTCAGCCCGAGGAGCGGCGTGTCGTGACCACCCTCGGCCTCCGCGGCCTTTCGCGGCCACCCTCAGCCCGAGGTGCGGCGCGTCGTGACCACGCTCGGCCCTCGGCGGCGCGTCGTTGCCAGCCGTGCGCCGGTCAGGCGGCGCGGCTCAGGCGTCGAAGTGGGCGGCGGCGGCGCGGGCGCGGTACGCGACCTCGTCCATGTCGTCGCCAGCGGCGGTCACGTGCCCCACCTTGCGGCCCGGCCGTGCCGACTTCGCGTACGAGTGCACCTTCACGTCGGGGTGCGCGGCGAGGGCGGATGCGTAGCGGTCGGTCATCGAGCCCGAGGTCGGGCCGCCGATGACGTTCACCATCACGCTCGCCGGCGCGAGGAGCGCCGTGCTGCCGAGCGGCAGGTCGAGCACCGCCCGCAGGTGCTGCTCGAACTGGCTCGTGACCGAGCCGTCGATCGTCCAGTGGCCGGAGTTGTGCGGCCGCATCGCGAGCTCGTTGACGAGCACGCGTCCGTCGGTCGTCTCGAACAGCTCGATCGCGAGCACGCCGGTGACTCCGATGCCGTCGGCCACCTGCCGCGCGACGTCGTCGACGACGGGCTGGATCACGGCGGCGTGCGGCGCGGGCGCGAGCACCTCGACGCAGATGCCCTCCTGCTGCACCGTCTGCACGAGCGGCCACACGACCGCCTCGCCGGAGGGCCGTCGCGCGATGAGCTGCGCGAGCTCGCGACGGAAGGGCACGAGCTCCTCGACGAGCAGCCGGGGTCCGCCGGCTGCGGCGCCGTCGAGCCAGTCGGCGGCGTCCTCGACCGAGCGCACGACCCGCACGCCCTTGCCGTCGTAGCCGCCGGTCGCCGTCTTGAGCACCGCGACCCCGCCGTGGTCGGCGAGGAACCGCTCGAGGTCGCCCACCGCATCCACCGGCGCCCAATCGGGCTGCGGGGCGCCGAGCTCGGCCATGCGCGCGCGCATCTCGCGCTTGTCCTGCGCGAACCGCAGCGCGTCGGGCCCGGGGTGCACCGCGTGGCCGGCCTCGACGAGCGCCCGCAGCACCTCCTGCGGCACGTGCTCGTGGTCGAAGGTGATGACGTCGACGCCCTCGGCGAAGGCGAGCACGGTGGATGCGTCGCGGTAGTCGCCGACGGCGGTCGCCGCGAGCGACGCGGACATGCCCTCGGACTCGGCGAGCACGCGCAGCTCGATCCCGAGCGCGAGCGCGGCGGGGATCATCATGCGGGCCAGCTGCCCGCCGCCGATCACGCCGACGATCATGCTGCGGGGACGGTGTCGGGGCGGCCGAGGCCGATGACCTTGAAGCCGGCGGCGGCCCACGCGGCGGCATCGAGCGCGTTGCGGCCGTCGACCACGACGCGCGCCGCGGTCATGCCGGCGACCTCCGCGGGGTCGAGGTCGCGGAAGTGCTGCCACTCGGTGCCGAGCGCGAGCACGTCGGCGCCGCGGATCGCCTCCTCGATCGAACCGACGATGTCGAGCGTGGGCAGCACCCAGCGGGCGGTCTCGGCGGCCTCGGGGTCGTAGGCCTTCACGACGCGGCCGCCCTCCTGCAGGCGGCGCGACACGTCGAGCGCCGGGGAGTCGCGCACGTCGTCGCTGTTGGGCTTGAAGGCGAGCCCGAGCATCGCGACGCGGTCGCCGCCGACGGCGGCGAGCTCGCGGTCGATGACCTCGACCATGCGGTCGCGGCGGCGGAGGTTGATCTGGTCGACCTCGCGCAGGAACCCGAGGGTCTGCCCGTGGCCGAGCTCCTCGGCGCGTGCCTGGAAGGCGCGGATGTCCTTGGGGAGGCAGCCGCCGCCGAAGCCGAGGCCCGCGTTGAGGAACCGGCGGCCGATGCGCGCGTCGAGGCCGATCGCGTCGGCGAGCTGCGTGACGTCGGCGCCCACGGTCTCCGAGAGCTCGGCCATCGCGTTGATGAACGAGATCTTGGTCGCGAGGAAGGCGTTCGCGCTCACCTTGACGAGCTCGGCGGTCGCGAAGTTCACCACGAGGCGGTCGGTGCCGCGCGCGAGGATCGTGGCGTACACCTCGTCGAGGCGTGCGACGGATGCGTCGTCGGCGTCGGCCACGCCGTACACGAGGCGGTCGGGCGTCAGGGTGTCCTCGACGGCGAAGCCCTCGCGGAGGAACTCGGGGTTCCACGCGAGGCGCGCCCCCGTCGGGGTGACGAGGTCGGCGAGGCGCTGCGCGGTGCCGACCGGCACGGTCGACTTGCCGGCGACGAGCGTGCCCTCGGTCAGGTGCGGCAGCAGCGACTCGATCGCGGCGTCGACGTACGTGAGGTCGGCCGCGTCGGAGCCGGCGCGCTGCGGCGTGCCGACGGCGATGAAGACGACGTCGCTCCCGGCGGCCTCGGCGACATCGGTCGTGAAGCGCAGGGTGCCCGCGTCGACGCCCGCGCGCAGCAGCTCGGGCAGGCCCGGCTCGTAGAACGGGGGCTCGCCGCGGCGCAGGCGCTCGATCTTCGCCTCGTCGACGTCGACGCCGACCGTCTCGTAGCCCAGCGACGCCATCGCGGCGGCGTGCACCGCACCGAGGTATCCGCAGCCGATCACAGCGATCTTCATGGGAGTCCTTCCTTGTTGCGTTCGCGCTCGTGGCGCGCAGGTTCAGAGGTCGACGGGCATGACCGCGCCGCGCGCGGCCAGCTGCTCGGAGAGCATGCGCTGCACGAGCGATGCCGCGGGCACGTCCGACAGGATCACGGCGCGGTCGCCGCCGGTGGAGAGCAGCACGTCGCCGGCGCCGAAGAGCGCCTGCAGGCCGCGCCGGCGCACGGTCACGTCGTGCACCCGCGCCAGCATCGTCTCGCGCCGCGTGCCGCCGAAGCCCGTGCGGGTGATGACCCGCTCGGTCGTGAAGGTGAAGCCGCGCGAGAGCCACGCGAGCGTCGGCACGACGCTGAGCAGCACGACGACGATCGCGGCGACGGTGAGCACGGCGATGTTCCAGAAGGCCCAGTCGACGCGGTCGACGAGCGCCGCCGCGGCGCCGATCGCGAGCCACAGCACGAGCACGGGCACGACGAGGGCGCGCCCATGGGGTCGCATGCGCGCGATGACTCGCTCGTCGCCGTTCGGCACCGCACGATCATCTCGCATCAGCGCACGTGGACGACGTCACCGGCCCGCACGTCGACGATCCGGTCGCCGCTGTCCACCTGCAGCTCGCCTGCGGGACCGAGGCCGACGGCCCTGCCGCTCAGCTCGCCGTCGGGCAGCTCGACGCGCACGTCGCGGCCGATCGTCGTGAGGCTCGCGGCGATGGCGGTGCGCAGCTCCTCGCCGCCGAGCGCGGGCAGCAGCGCGTCGAGCGAGCGCAGCATGTGCCACAGCACCGCGTCGGCGAGCACGGCGGCGGTGCCCTCCGCGCCCTCGAGCGTCAGCGACGTCGAGCGGTCGGTCGGCAGCTCGTCGCGGGTGAGCGTGAGGTTGACCCCGAAGCCGACGGCGACGGCGCCCTTCCGCCGCTCGCACAGGATGCCCGCGATCTTCCGCTCGTCGACGAGCACGTCGTTGGGCCACTTGAGGCCGGCGCGGTCGGCGACGAGCGGGTCGAGCGCGTCGGCGAGCGCGAGGCCCGCGGCGAGCGGCATCCACGCGACCGCGTCCTCCGGCATCCGGCCCGTGTGCACGAGCACGGTCGCGGCGAGGCACTTGCCCGCCGGGCTCACCCACTCGCGGCCGAGCCGCCCCCGACCGGCGCGCTGGTCGAGCGTCGCCCAGGTCGTGAGGTGCGGCGCGCGGTCGTCGACGGCGTCGAAGGTCGAGGCGATCGAGTCGAGCTCGACGACCTTCGCGATGCGCGCTGCGCCGGGGAAGAGCATGCCTCCAGGCTAGAGCGATCGGGTGGATGCGCGCCCCACGGGATGGAGAGGATCACCACCGGATCGGCGCAGGACGCTGTGGGAGTCCACAAAGGCCGCGCATGCGCCGACCTCTAGAGTGGCATCCGTGACCGACGACACCGCGACTGACCGCACCGAGGCCGCCGGCGCCCCGGTCCCCCTCGCCACCACCGCCGAGCGCATCGCCGACCTGCGCGAGCGCCACCGCGAGGCGGTGACCGAGAAGGAGGCGCGCGCCAAGGAGAAGCAGGGCGCGAAGGGCAAGATGACCGCGCGCGAGCGCATCGAGCGCTTCGTCGACCAGGGCTCGTTCGTCGAGTTCGACGCCTACGTGCGCCACCGCACGACCGCGTTCGGGATGGAGTCGAACCGACCGTTCGGCGATGCCGTGGTCACCGGCATCGGCACCGTGCACGGGCGGCGCGTGGCCGTCTACGCGCAGGACTTCACGACCTTCGGGGGCTCGCTCGGCGAGGTGGCCGGCGAGAAGATCACGAAGATCCAGGACTACGCGATGAAGGTCGGCGTGCCGATCGTCGGCATGCTCGACTCGGGCGGTGCGCGCATCCAGGAGGGCGTCGTGGCGCTCGGCAAGTACGGCGAGATCTTCAAGCGCAACACCGCCGCATCCGGCGTCATCCCGCAGATCTCGATCGTGATGGGCCCCGCCGCCGGCGGCGCGGTCTACTCCCCCGCGCTCACCGACTTCGTCGTCATGGTCGACAAGTCGAGCCACATGTTCGTCACCGGGCCGGATGTCATCAAGACCGTCACGGGCGAGGAGGTCGGCTTCGAGGAGCTCGGCGGCGGCCGCGCCCACAACACCGTCTCCGGCGTGAGCCACTACCTGGCCGCCGACGAGGACGACGCGCTCGACTACGTGCGTGCGCTGCTGGCCTATCTGCCCGACAACAACCAGTCGGAGGTGCCGGCGTACGACCACACCGCCGAGCGCGTGGTGAGCGACGCAGACCGGCGCCTCAACACGATCATCCCCGACTCGCCCAACCAGCCCTACGACGTGCTCGCGATCATCGAGACGCTCATGGACGACCGCGAGTTCCTCGAGGTGCAGCCGCTCTACGCGCCCAACATCGTGATCGGCTTCGGCCGCCTCGAGGGCCGCACGATCGGCGTGATCGCCAACCAGCCCAACCAGATGGCCGGCACCCTCAACATCGAGGCGGGCGAGAAGGCCGCGCGCTTCGTGCGCTTCTGCGACGCGTTCTCGATCCCGATCCTCACCATCGTCGACGTGCCCGGCTACCTGCCCGGCACCGACCAGGAGTGGTCGGGCGTCATCCGCCGCGGCGCGAAGCTGCTCTACGCCTACGCCGAGGCGACCGTGCCGATGGTGACCGTCATCACGCGCAAGGCGTACGGCGGCGCGTACATCGTCATGGGCTCGAAGCAGCTCGGCGCCGACATCAACATCGCGTGGCCGTCGGCCGAGATCGCGGTCATGGGCGGCCAGGGCGCGGTCAACATCCTCTACCGCAACGAGATCAAGCAGGCCGAGGCCGACGGGCACGACGTCGCCGAGGTGCGCTCGCGGCTCGCGAGCGAGTACACCTACAACGTGGCCTCGCCCTTCCTCGCCGCCGAGCGCGGCGAGCTCGACGGCATCATCGAGCCGGCCGAGACGCGCGTCATGATCACGCGGGCGTTCCGGGCGCTGCGCACCAAGCGGGTGCAGCGGCCCGAGCGCAAGCACGGCAACATCCCGATGTGACGGAGCGGCCGTGACCGATCAGCACCCCGCGTCCCCCGACGCATCCGAGCCCCTCATGCGCGTCGTGGGCGGCTCGCCCACGCCCGAGGAGGCCGCCGCGGTCGAGGCCGTGCTCGTCGGCCTGGCCGACGAATGGGCCGAGACGAAGCACCGACGCGTGCTCGACACCGAGAGCGAGTGGCAGTCGAAGGCGCGCACCCCGAGCGGGCATCGCTGGCAGCAGGACTGAGCCGCAGCCGCGGGCGGCGAGGCGCCGCGCGGGAGCCGCGTCAGACGCCGACGAGCGGCCGCAGCTCGCCCGCCACGAGTGACGAGAGCAGCAGCGAGTAGGCGCTCCCCATGTGGCGCTGGTCGGCGAAGACCGGCACGCCCTCGACGATGAGCGGGCAGCTCCGCGCCTCGACGTCGCAGAACCAGCGCAGCGTGTCGATCGAGTGCGCGCCCATCGCGGCGTAGGCGGCGCCGAGCTGGTCGTGGCGATCGACGCGCTCCTGCGAGAGCGGCATGGCGCACAGCTCGCCCGACAGGTGGTCGCGCGACTCCTCGAAGCACGCGGAGTCCCCCGTGCCGTACCACCACGGCGGGGCGTCGAGCCACGCGACCTGCGCGCCGCTGCGCTGGAGCGCCCGCACGTGCTCCTCGCCGCCGGCCGCGAGCTGCGTGCCGACATCCGGCTCGTCGCCGAACTCGGGGCCGACCCACCAGCCGCCGTAGCTGATGAGCACGAGCTCGGGCCGCTCCTGCTCGGCGAGCTCGAGCACCCACGGGATGTGCGCGCGGCACGGGTCGCGGTGCTCGGCCTCGACGTGCCGATCCACGATCGGCGCGTCGGTGAACTGGCAGTTCTCGCGGCCCAGCAGCGTGACGTTCGCGACGTCGCCGAGCGCGGTGCGCACCGCTGGCGCCCACGTCACCGCGTGCGAGTCCCCGACGATCCAGACGTCGAGCGACGACGGCGAGACGGCGGGGTAGGTGCACTGCGCGACCTCGGAGCGGTCGACGGTGGCGCAGCCGTCGTCGACCCACTCGCTCTGGCGGCCGTCGACGTTGAGCGCCATGCCCTCGCCCATCGCCTGGTGCTCGGACGCGGCGTGGTCGAGCCAGCGCGAGAGCTGCTGCTCGCTCGGCGCGATGACCGCGCCGGCGGTGGCTTCGGCGAGCGCGCGCTCGCGCATGGCGGGCGCGACGAGCGTGCCGACGAGCGCGACGACCGCGACGACCGGCAGCGACACCTCGAGCGCGAGGCGTCCGACGCGGGCGAACCCGTCGCGCGCTGCGGCGACCGCCGCGATGAGCCGGAACGACAGCCACGACAGCAGCATCGCGCCGCCGATGATCAAGGCGCCCTCGACCGCGTTGATCACCTCGCCGCGCTGCGGGAAGAGCAGCTGGTACACCTTCAGCAGCGGCCAGTGCCAGAGGTAGACGCCGTACGAGATGCCGCCGATCCACACGAGCGGCCGCCAGCGCAGGAGGCTGCCGGCGGGGCCAGGGAGCGGTTCGCCCGAACCGGCCACGAGGATCAGCAGCGCGCCCGCGACCGGATACAGCGTCACGAGGCCGGGCTGCGGCCACTCGGTCGGCAGGAGCCCGGCGGTCAGCACCATGGCCACACCGACGACCCCCATCACGGCGCGGACGACGCGTCCGAGCGGGAGGCGGGCGAGCGTGAGCGCCACGACACCGCCGAGCGAGAGCTCCCACAGCCGCGCCCACGTGTCGAAGTAGGCGTGCGCCGGGTCGACGACCACGCGCCACTGCGCGTAGGCGAACGAGGCGACGGTCGCGGCCGCGAGCGTGACAGCGGCGATGCGCACGACGCTCCAGCGGCGGATGGTCGCGGCCGCGACGCCCAGGAGCGCGAACACGACGATCAGCGTAAGGGTCACCTGCCCCTGGGCGGACATCGCCCAGAAGTGCTGGAACGCCGACTTGTCGTGGCCCGCGGCGACGTAGTCGGTGGCGTCGGCCGCGAGGCGCCAGTTCTCCCAGTAGGTGGCGGAGGCGAAGACGTCGACGATCGTGCGCTGCGCGGAGAGCGGCGTACCGAGCGCCAGCAGGAGGCCGCCGACCACGACGAGCACGATCGCGGCCATCGGGAACAGCCGCCTGGCCTGCCGTCGGATCCCGCCCCACACGTCGACGCGCCCCGAGCGCTCGAGCTCTCCCGCGAGGCTGTGCACGAGCAGGAAGCCGCCGATCGCGAAGAACACGTCGACGCCGCCCGAGACGGTGCCGAACCACACGTGGTAGCTCGCGACGAGCAGCGACGCGATGGCGCGGAGGCCCTGGATGTCGGCCCGCCGGCGCCGCGCGGGGACGGACGCCGCGCGGGCGGCGGACGGCGCGACGCGGGTGTCACTGGTCATGGACGGCCTCTCTCGCGCGCACGGGTCGCGCCGACGGGGAAGATTCCTCATGGCGGAAGCCCGCGTCGCTGCGAGGCCCTCGAGGGCATGCGCATGCCCGCGGCTCCAGGGGCTCGCGGTGAGCGCAGCAGCGCGTCGCCGAGCGGCGACGCGCACCGCCCAGCCTACCGTCCCCGCCGCCGCGCCCTGCGCCCCCGCGGCCGTCTCGGCTGCTTCACGAGCGCGCTCGCTAGCATCCCCGCATGGTGAGGCTGCGCCGGGCGAACCCCGGGTCGGATGCGGGCATCCGGCGTCGCCGCGCGGGTCGCGGCTGGTCCTACAGGCACGACGGCGGGCGCGCCGTCTCGGCCGCCGACCGCGAGCGCGCGGAGTCGCTCGCGGTGCCGCCCGCGTGGCGCGACGTCTGGATCGCGGCCGACCCGCTCGCGCACATCCAGGCGATCGGGGTCGACGACGCGGGGCGCACGCAGTACCGGTACCACCCCGACTGGCGCGAGCGGCGCGACCGCGCGAAGCACGAGCGCGCGCTCGACCTCGCCGAGGCGCTGCCGGCGATGCGCCGCCGGGTGACGCGCGAGCTCGCCCTCGAGGGCCTGCCGCGCGAGCGCGTGCTCGCCGCTGCGCTGCGGATGCTCGACACCGTCGCCATCCGTGCGGGCGGCGACGCGTACGCGGAGCAGCGGGGATCGCGCGGGCTCATGACGCTGCTGTGCCGGCACGCGACCGTCTCGGGCGACGTCGTGCGGCTGCGGTTCCCCGCGAAGTCGGGGCAGCGCTTCGACGTGACGATCGACGACGCCGAGCTCGCGCGCTGCATCGAGGAGCTGCGCGAGGGCCGCTCGGGCCGCTCGCGGCTGCTGGCCTGGCGCGACGAGCAGGGCTTCCACCCGCTGCGCGACGTCGACCTCAACGAGGCGGTGCGGCAGGCCACGGGCGGCGAGTTCACGGCGAAGGACTTCCGCACGCTGCACGGCACGATCGTCGCGGCCGTCGCGCTCGCGCGCGCCCGTGACATCGGCACCCAGACGGCGAGGCGGAAGGCGGAGCGCGAGGCGGTCGCCGAGGTCGCAGAGGCGCTCGGCAACACCCCGTCGGTCGCTCGCGCGAGCTACATCGACCCCGAGGTGTTCGCGCGCTTCGAGGCGGGCGCGACGATCGGGCTGCGCGGCTCGCGCGAGCGCGCGCTGCTCGATCTGCTGCGGTAGCGGCGGCGACACGGCTCCGCGGGCGCAACGGTGCGCGGGCGCGCCGGTGCGCCCGCAACCGGCACCGCGCTCGCCCAGCCGGAGCGGCTAGCGTCGCCCTATGCACGCGATCGTCTCGGGCGCCGGCGTGGCCGGCCTCGCGCTGGCGGGGCGCCTCGCGCTCGACGGCTGGACGGTCGAGGTCGTCGAGCGCGCGACCGCGCCCCGCGCATCCGGCTACCTCATCGACCTCTTCGGCGCGGGCTACGACGCGGCGGAGCGGCTGGGGCTGCTGCCGGCGCTGCGGGCGCGCGCCGAGTCGTTCGACGAGCTGCGCAGCGTCGACGAGAGCGGCCGCGTGCGGGGCCGGCTGCCGATCGCGCGGGTCGAGCAGGCGACGGCGGGACGGTGGCTCACGATCCTGCGCCCCCGCATCGTCGAGGCGCTCGCCGAGGCGCTGCCCGAGGGCGTGCGGATGCGGTGGGGCGCCCGGGTCGAGCACGTGCACGACGACGGGGCGCGCGCGCAGGTGCTGCTGAGCGACGGCGAGCGGCTCGACGCCGACCTGCTCGTGGGCGCCGACGGCATCGGCTCGCGCGTGCGGCAGCTCGTGTGGGGGCCGCACGAGCGCTACGTGCGCCCCGTCGCCGACCTGCTCGCGGTCGCGTGGATCGGCGACGACCCCGGGCTCAACGCCGACCTCGAGGGCATGGTCGCGATGCAGGTCGAGCTCGACCGCCAGCTCATGGTCGCGCCGCTCGGCGAGCGCGGGGTGACCGGATTCGCGGTGCTGCGGGGCGTGGATGCCTCGCGCGCGCGGCGGGCGGTGCAGGAGCTCGGCGTGCTCGGGCGCAGGGCCGTGCGCAGCGCGCGCGACCCCTACGTCGACGAGGTCGCGCAGACGATCGTCGACGACTGGGTGCGGGGCCGCGCGGTGCTGCTCGGCGACGCGTGCGCGGCGGTCTCGCCGGTCGCGGGTCAGGGCGCCTCGCTCGCGATCGCGGGGGCCGAGCGGCTCGCCGAGGAGCTCGCCTTCGCCCGGCACCCGAGCGACGTGGCTGCGGGGCTCGCCGCCTACGAGCGCGACTGGCGCCCGGTGATCGACCGCGAGCAGGCGCGCGGGCGCCGTGCGCAGGCGGCCTTCGCGCCGCACACGCGGATCGAGCTCGAGGCGCAGCGGGCGATGTGGCGCGCGGCGGCACTGCCCGGCGTCGCGCAGCTCGTCGCGCGCGCGGCGGGCGGCGTGTCGAAGGCCCGCTGAGCCCGATCGCTCAGGCGGGCTCGTCGAGCGCGTACTGCCGCTGCCACGACTCGGGCCGCGCGATGCCGAGCCCGTAGAGGTATCGGATGAGCTGGCCGTGGTGCTGCGTCTCGTGCTCAAGCAGCGCGAGCGCATAGCGGTGGTCGTCGTCGGTCTCGAGCTCGCGCAGCCACGCCGCGACGTCGGCGGCCGTCTGCTCGAGCGCGGCGCGCACCGCGTCGGCGTCGGTGGTGCGCTCGGGCTCGACCGGGCTCGTGAAGCCCTGCCACTCCCGCGCCCGGGCTGCGCGCGGATAGCTCTCGCGGGCGCCGAGCACGCACCACAGCTGCCCGCCGATGGTGTTCGACGGCAGTGTCGCGAGGCGCGAGCCCAGCTGCTCGGGCGTCAGCTGCTCGACGAGGTCGAGCCAGAGGCGGTCGGCGCGCGCGAAGCGCTCGTGCAGCAGGTCGGCGATGGCCATTGCCGGATGCTACGCGGCGCGGGCACGGAGGCGCCAGCGCCGCTCAACGCCGACGCTCTCCCGCTCAGCGACGGAAGGACGCCACCGCTTCGATGTGGTGGGTGTGCGCGGTGGAGCTCAGCGACGGAAGGACGCCACCGCTTCGATGTGGTGGGTGTGCGCGGTGGAGCTCAGCGACGGAAGGACGCCACCGCTTCGATGTGGTGGGTGTGCGGAAACAGGTCGAACGCCTCGAGCGACTCGATCTCCCAGCCGCGCTCGCCGAGCAGCTTCGCGTCGCGCGCGAGCGCCACCGGGTCGCACGCGACGTAGACGATCTGCGCGGGCTCGAGGCCCACGACCTCCTCGACGACGTCGCGCCCGGCGCCGGCGCGCGGCGGGTCGAGCACGATGAGCCCGCGCGCGAGCCGCTCGCGCTCCGAGGCGCTCGCGCGCTTCGCGAGCTCGCGCAGCCAGCGGTCGACGCGGCCGGTCTCGGCGCTCGCACCGATCCACTCGGCGAGGTTCTCCGAGGCGTGGTCGGTCGCGACCTCGTCGGCCTCGACGCTCGTGATCCGCGTACGCTCCCCCAGCGCTTCCGCGATCGTCGCGGCGAAGAGCCCCACACCGCCGTAGAGGTCGAGCGACCAGCCCGCGGGGTCGACGCGGCCCGTGTCGATGACCCGCCGCACCGCGTCCGTCAGCACACCCGCCGCTTCGCGGTGCACCTGCCAGAAGCCGGCCCGGTCGAGCTGGAACTCGCGGTCGCCGACCGTCTCGACGATCGTGTCGGTGCGGCCGCGCGCGGGCTCGCCCTCCATCGCGATCACGTCGACCTCGCCCTCGCCCCACTCGACGTAGTCGACCGCCGTGACGCCAGGGAGCCGCTGGTCGAGCTGCGCCGAGCGCCGGATGCCCTCGGTCGCGAGCGGCAGGTCGGTGACCGGCACCACCTCGTGGCTGCGCGGCGCGAACGGGCCCTGGCGGCCGCGATCGTCGACGTGCAGGCGCACGCGCGTGCGCCAGCCGAGGCCGCCGCGCTCGTCGTCGCCGGGCGCCGCGGCGACCGGCACCTCGCGGGTGATGCCGCCGGTGCGCTCGAGCGCGTCCTCGATGACGCGCTGCTTGAGCTGCCGCTGGCGCGGCAGCGCGATGTGGCCGAATTCGGCGCCGCCGGCGCGCTCGGCCGGCTTGCGGTCGATCGCCGCCTCGGGCCAGATGTGGTCGACGCGATCGGCGCTCGCCTCGACGACCTCCAGGGCGACCGCGGCGGCGTACGACTTCTTGACGTCGACGATCTGCGCGCGCACGGTCTCGCCCGGCATCGTGTCGGGCACGAACACGACGCGACCGCGCTCGCCGTCGCCGGCGCCGTACCGGCCGACGAAGCGCCCGCCGTGGGCGACGTTGTCGATCGTGAGCTCGACGATCTGGCCGGTGCGGAGGTCCCCGTGGGGCGTGGGTGCGGGCATGCCTCCATCCTCGCATCCGCCGGTCGCGCACGTCGGCCACAGCGGAAGGTCGGCCTGAGCGCGCAGCCGACCGCGCATGGCGAGCCGGCACCTCGCTCCGGCCCATCGAGCGCGCGCCGCCGCTCGCGCGCGTCCCGGGCAGCACGCGAGTCGGCGCACGGGTGCGAGGATCGTCGGGTGCAGCTGATCCTCGCCTCCGCCTCCCCCGCCCGCCTCGCGCTCCTGCGGCAGGCGGGCATCGAGCCGACCGTGACGCCCACCGACCTGGACGAGGACCTGCTGATCGCCGCCCACGAGGCCGAGCACGGGCCGCTCGCTCCTGCCGACTACGTGCTCCTGCTCGCGCGCGCCAAGGCGGAGGCGCTGCTCGACGAGGATCCGCTGACCGGCGTCGACGGCCTCGTGCTCGGCGGCGACTCGTCGCTCGAGCTCGACGGTGCGATGCTCGGCAAGCCGCACACGCCCGAGCGGGCCCGCGAGCGCTGGCTCGCGCAGCGGGGCCGCTCCGCGACCCTGCACTCGGGGCATTGGATGCTGCGCGTGCGGCACGGCCGCATCCTCGGCACCGCGGGGGTCGCGACCGCGACGCACCTCGACTTCTCCCCCGACATCGACGAGGCCGAGATCGACGCCTACGTCGCGACCGGCGAGCCGCTCGAGGTGGCCGGCGCGTTCACGATCGACGGGCGCGGAGCCGCCTTCATCGACCGGATCGACGGCGACCCGTCGACGGTCGTGGGGATGAGCATCCCGGCCGTGCGTCGACTCGCGCGGCAGCTCGGGGTCGCCTGGCCCGACCTGACGCGCTGACGGGCTCGGCGGCTAGCCTGGCCGCGTGACGAGCCGCGCGACGTGGGTGTGGGCCGACGAGGCTGCGCCGCCCGACCCGGATGCGCTGGCCGCGCTCGTCGTGCGGGAGCGCGTGAGCGAGGCGTTCGTCAGCGTGCCGTGGGCGGGGCCCACGCCGTCGACCCACCGGCTCGTGGCGGCGCTGCGCGGCGCGGGAGCGCGGGTCGCGGCGCTCGGCGGCGACCCCGCGTGGGTGGAGCCCGGCCCGGCGCTCGCGTGGGCGCGGCGGGTCGCGGCGGCCTGGCTGTTCGACGGCATCCACCTCGACATCGAACCGTGGGGCCGCTCCGACTGGCCGGGGAACGAGCAGCGGCTGCTCGACGGGCTCGAGCGCAGCGTGCGCGACGTGGCGGGCGGCACCCGCCTGCCCGTCGAGATCGACCTCGCGCCGTGGATCGCCCAGACGCATCCGAGCGCGTTCGATCGCATCGTCCGTCGCGCGGACGCGGTGACCCTGATGGCCTATCGCGATCGCGCCGACGACATCCTCGCCGTGAGCGCCGGGGCGCGCGCGCTGCTGGCGGGCGCGCGCCGACCGTGGCGGATCGGGGTCGAGACGGCGCCGGTGGGCGAGCCCGCGCCGGCCGCGCGGGAGACGTTCGCGGACGACGGTCGGGCGGTGCTCGAGCGGGAGCTCGCGGCGGTGGTCGCGCGGCTCGATGCGCGGGACGGGTTCGCCGGGGTCGCGGTGCACGATGCGGCGGGGTGGGCGCGGCTCGCTCCTTGATCTCGTGACGCGCGCGGCCTGCGGCCGCGTGCTCCTCGATCAGCGGACGGGGCTACGTGGTCTGCTGCGTGGGGATGGTTCCGGTCTGCGCGAGCTCGTGCTCGAGGTCGAGGTCGGCCGCCGCCTGCTCGAACTGCGCGTTGAGCAGCCGCCAGTAGGCGCCCTCCGCCGCGACCAGCTCGTCGTGCGTGCCCTGCTCGACGATGCGGCCCTGCTCCATCACGAGGATGAGGTCGGCGTCGCGGATCGTCGAGAGCCGGTGCGCGATCACGAACGAGGTGCGGTCGCTGCGCAGCGCCGCCATCGCGTGCTGCAGCAGCAGCTCGGTGCGCGTGTCGACCGAGCTCGTCGCCTCGTCGAGGATGAGCACGCTCGGTTGCGCGAGGAACGCGCGGGCGATGGTCACGAGCTGCTTCTCGCCCGCGGAGAGGTTCGTCGCGTCCTCGTCGATCACCGTGTCGTAGCCGTCGGGCAGCGCGTGCACGAACCGGTCGACGTAGGTGGCCGTCGCCGCCTCGATGAGCTGCTCCTCGGTCGCGTCCGGCCGGCCGTACGCGATGTTCTCGCGGATCGTGCCGCCGAAGAGCCACGTGTCCTGGAGGACCATGCCCGTCTGCGCCCGCAGCGCATCCCTCGTCATCGTCGCCGTGTCGACGCCGTCGAGCGTGATGCGGCCGCCGTCGAGCTCGTAGAAGCGCATGAGCAGGTTGACGAGCGTCGTCTTGCCCGCCCCGGTCGGCCCGACGATCGCGACGGTCTGCCCGGGCTCGACCTCGAGCGAGAGGTCGTCGATGAGCGGCTTGTCGGGCGAGTACGCGAAGCGCACGTGCTCGAACGTCACGCGTCCGGGGCCGTCCTGCGGCACGACGCCGTCGGCGTCGGAGGACTCCTCGTCGGCGTCGAGCAGCTCGAACACGCGCTCGGCGCTCGCGACGCCCGACTGCACCATCGTGACGGTCTGCCCGATCTGGCCGAGGTTCTGGGAGAACTGCTGCGAGTACTGGATGAACGCCTGCACGTCGCCGACGAGGATCTGGCCCGCGGCGACGAAGAGTCCGCCCGCGACCGCGACGAGCACGTAGCCGATGTTGCCGACGAACGTCATGAGCGGGAAGACGAGGCCCGAGATGAACTGCGCCTTGAAGGACGCCTGGTAGACGGCCTCGTTCTCCTCGCGGAACCGCGTGCGCACGGCCTCCTCGCGGCCGAACACCTTGACGAGCGCGTGACCGGTGAAGGCCTCCTCGACGATCGCGTTCGCCCGGCCCGTCCGGCGCCACTGCTCCTTGAACAGGCCCTGCGCCGGCCCCATCACGACGCCGAGGATGATGCCGGTGAGCGGCACGGCGATGAGCGCGATGAGCGCGAGCCACACGTTGATCGAGAGCATCATGACGAGCACGCCGATGACGGTGAGCAGGCCCGTGACGATCTGCGACATGGTCTGGGACACCGACTGCGAGACGTTGTCGAGGTCGTTCGTCACGCGCGAGAGCAGCTCGCCGCGCTGCGTGCGGTCGTAGTACGACAGCGGCAGGCGGTGGATCTTCTCCTCGACGTCGCGGCGCAGGCCCTGCACGGTGCGCTGCACGATGCGGTTGATGACGAAGCCCTGGAGCCACTGGAAGAAGCTGCCCGCGAGGTAGATGCCGAGCACGAGCAGCAGGATGCCGCCGAGCGCCTCGAAGTCGATCCCCTGCCCGGGCTGCAGGTCGCGCATCCGCTCGACCATGTTGGCGAAGTCGTCCTGCCCCGCCTGCCGGAGCCCCTCGACGACCTGCGCCTGCGTGGCGCCGGCCGGCAGCTCGCGCTGCACGAGGCCCTGCACGATGATGTTCGTCGCCTCGCCGAGGATCTTCGGGCCGAGCACGACGAGCACGACGCCGACGGCGCCGAGCGCGAACACGAGCGCGAGCCACCAGCGGTACGGGTGCATGAGCGAGAGCAGGCGCCGGCCGGACGCCCAGAACGACTTGGCCTTGCCGGGCGGGGGCTCCCAGTCGCCGGCGCCGATGCGAGCGGCCTCGGCCTGCTCGGCCTCGATCCGCTCCTCCTCGGTCAGCTCGGGCTCGGGCTTGGCGAACCGCGCCTTCCGGGCGGTGATGCGCTCCTCGCGCAGGGCGGCGCGCTCCTCGCGCGTCCGTGCCTTCTTCTCAGCCATCTCAGGCCTCCACTGCCATCTGCGACTCGACGATCTCGCGGTAGGTGTCGTTCTCGGCGAGCAGCTCGTCGTGCGTGCCGGTGCCGACGACGCGGCCGGCGTCGAGCACGACGATGCGGTCGGCGTCGACGATCGTCGAGACCCGCTGGGCGACGACGATCCTCGTGGTGCGCCCGACCGCCTGGTCGAGCGCGGCCCGCAGGCGCGCATCCGTCGTGAGGTCGAGCGCCGAGAACGAGTCGTCGAAGACGAGCACGTCGGGCTCGGCGACGAGCGCGCGGGCGATCGACAGCCGCTGGCGCTGGCCGCCGGAGACGTTCGTGCCGCCCTGCGCGATGCGGGCGTCGAGCTGGCCCTCCATCTGCTGCACGAAGCCCGCCGCCTGCGCGATCTCGAGCGCTCGCCACAGCTCCTCGTCGGTCGCGTGCTCGTTGCCGTAGCGGAGGTTCGACGCCACCGTCCCGGCGAAGAGGTAGGGGCGCTGGGGCACGATCGCGAGGCTGCGCCAGAGCGCCTCCGCGTCGAGCTGCGTCACGTCGGCGCCGCCGACGAGCACCGTGCCGGCCGTCGCGTCGAACAGCCGCGGGATGAGGTTGACGAGCGTCGTCTTGCCGGCGCCCGTCGAGCCGATGATCGCGACCGTCTCGCCGGGCTCGGCCCGCAGCGAGACGCCGTCGAGCACCGGCGTCTCGGCGCCCGGGTACTGGAAGACGACGTCGCGCAGCTCGACCGTGCCGGGCGTCGGCATCGCGACGCCCCCCGCGGCGCGGACGACGCTCGGCTCGGTCTCGAGCACCTCGCCGATGCGCCGGGCGGAGACCGCGGCCCTCGGGATCATGATCGTCATGAAGGTCGCCATCATGACGCCCATCAGGATCTGCATGAGGTACTGCAGGAACGCCATCATCACGCCGATCTGCAGCTCGCCGGTGTCGACGAGGCCGGCGCCGAACCACAGCACCGAGATCGACGAGACCTGCACGATGAGCATGATGATCGGGAACATGAGCACGAAGAGGTTGCCGGTGCGGACCATCGCGTCGGTGACGGCGTCGTTCGCGACGGCGAAGCGAGCCTTCTCGCGCCGCTCCTGCACGAACGCGCGGATCACGCGGATGCCGGTGAGCTGCTCGCGCAGCACCTTGTTGATCGCGTCGATGCGCTCCTGCAGCTGACGGAAGATCGGCACGAGGCGCGAGACGAGCACGCCGAGCACCACGAGCATGAGCGGCACCGCGACGGCGATGAGCCAGGAGAGCGTCGCGTCGGCGCGCACGGCCATGATGACGCCGCCGATCGCGAGCATCGGCGCCGACAGCAGCATCGTGCAGCTCATCAGGATGAGCATCTGCACCTGCTGCACGTCGTTGGTGTTGCGCGTGATGAGGCTCGCGGCGCCGAAGCGCTGCACGTCCTGCTCGCTGAAGTCGCCGACCTTGCCGAAGATGTCCGCACGCAGGTCGCGGCCGGCGCGCATCGCGAGGCGCGCGCCGAAGAGGATCGCGAGGATGTTGGCGGCCACCTGGCCGAGGCTCATGACGAGCATGAGGCCGCCGAGCCGCCAGATGGTGTCGGTGTCGCCGCGCAGTACGCCGTCGTCGATGATGTCGGCGTTGATGGTGGGCAGCATGAGCGTGAGCACCGACTGCACGAACTGGAACACGATGACCAGCAGCAGCGCGGGCCACGAGGGCTTGACGTAGCGGACGATGAGCTTCCAGAGCATGGATCAGGCCTTCTGGGTCTCGAGTGCGGATGCCGGGGTGGCGGTGCGAGGTGCGGATGCGGCGGCGCGCGTCGCGGCATCCGTCGCGGCGATGCCGTGGAGCAGCACCTGGATGATGTCATCGACCGATGACGCGGGCTGCGCGTCGCCCCAGCCGGAGGCGGCGGCCCACGCGAGGGTGCGCACGAGCTCGGCCGCGACGACGGGCGAGACCCGCAGCTCGTCGCGGAACGGCTCGAAGCGCTCGGCGAGGCGGTGCTTCGACGCCTCGAAGTCGTCGTGCGCCTCGTGCGCCGCGCGCTGGCCGATCGGGCCGAGCGCCATGACGAGGCGGAAGACGAACCGCATGCGGTCGACGAGCACGCGGGCCGTCCACGTGACGACCTCCTCGAGGGTGTCGAGCTCGGGGGCCGCGGCGGCGCCCTCGCGCTCGCCGGCGAGGCCGCCGACGGTGAGGTGGTGCTGCGCGAGCGCGAGCAGGAGCGACTCCTTGTCGCCGAACGCCTTGAAGAGCGTGCCCTCGGCGACGCCGGCCGCCTCGGCGAGCTGCCGGGTCGTGATCGCGGCGCCGTGCTCGAGCACGGCGGGCGTCACCGCCTCGACGATCTGCGCGCGGCGGTCGTCGGCGCTCAGGCGCGGGGCGGGGGTCACGCGTCGATCGTACGTGAGTGAGCGCTCACTCACCAAGCGCGCTCGGCGCGTCGTCGCCCCTCAGGTGCGCCGCTGCCAGCCGTCGTGGTCGCCGCGCTGCCACGCGTCGGCGGTGCGCGCGATCACGTCGTGCGCGGTGTCGAGCAGATCCTGCGCGAGGGCGCCCCATTCGCCCAGCTGCGGCGTGCGCCCCTCGCGTCCGGCGCCGCGTCGCGCGGCCGACTCCGCGGCGTCGAACGCTCGCGACGCGCGGCGCACGGCGTCGCGGTAGGCGGCGAACTCGGCGGGGGTCAGCGCGGCGCCCGCGCTCGCGGGCCGCAGCTCGAGGGCCGTGCGCTGCTCGCGCAGGAACGCCTGCAGCGCGGGCGACGACGCGTCGCTCATCGCCGGGCACTCGATCGCCTTGGCGGGGTCGGTCTCGTACGCGATCCAGCGGGAGGTGACGGCGTCGTGCTCGGCTCGCAGGAGGGCGAGGGGCATCGCCTCGATCGGCGCGCGAGCATCGGGCATGGATGCGCAAGCGGCCCGCACCTGCGCGTGGCGCGCCCGCAGATCGGCCGCCGCGGCCTTGACCGCGCGCTCCGCGGCCTGCACCCTGCGCCGCGCATCCGGCACCGCGCCGGGGACGCCGCGATCGGCTGACCGCTCGGCCTGCGCGCGCAGCAGCTCGGCTCGGGCGAGCTTGCGCTCGGCGCTCGCGCGGGTGACCGCGCGCCGCGACTCGCGCACGTCGTGCAGCGCGGCCTGGAGCGCGAGCCTGCGGCCCGCGGGACCGCGGCGGCGCAGCCCGGCCCAGCCGATCGCGCCGGCGCCCGCACCGGCGGGCGCGACCCACCACCACTCGGCAGCGAGCACCAGCACCGGATCCACACGGCCATCGTAAGCCGTGCCGGCCACGCGCGGCGGGAAAGCGGCGAGCCGCCCCCGCCGCGGGCAACTGTGGGAATCCGCAGCGGATCGGGGCATCCCTGTGTGCGATGTGCACGCATCCGGCACGTGCGGGCGCTTAGGCTGAGGAACCATGCCCCGCATCACGAAGGTCCTGATCGCCAATCGCGGCGAGATCGCCGTCCGCATCATCCGCGCCGCGCGCGATGCGGGCATCGGCACGGTCGCCGTCTACGCCGACCCCGACCGCGATGCGCAGCACGCGCAGCTCGCCGACGAGGCGTACGCCCTGGGCGGCTCCACGAGCGCCGAGACCTACCTCGTGATCGACAAGATCCTCTCGGTCGCGCGCCGCTCGGGCGCGGATGCGGTGCACCCGGGCTACGGGTTCCTGGCCGAGAACGCCGACTTCGCCCGCGCGGTGATCGACGCGGGCCTCATCTGGATCGGCCCGAGCCCCGAGGCGATCGAGCAGCTCGGCGACAAGGTCTCCGCGCGGCACATCGCCGAGTCGGTCGGCGCGCCGCTCGCGCCCGGCACGATCGAGCCCGTCTCGGGCGCTGCGGAGGTGCTCGAGTTCGTCGACGAGCACGGGCTGCCCGTCGCGATCAAGGCGGCGTTCGGCGGCGGCGGGCGCGGCCTCAAGGTCGCCTTCACGCGCGATGAGGTCGAGCAGCAGTTCGACTCCGCGACCCGCGAGGCGGTCGCGGCGTTCGGCCGCGGCGAGTGCTTCGTCGAGAAGTACCTCGACAAGCCCCGCCACGTCGAGACCCAGTGCCTCGCCGACAGCCACGGCAACGTCGTCGTCGTCTCCACGCGCGACTGCTCCCTGCAGCGCCGCCACCAGAAGCTCGTCGAGGAGGCGCCCGCGCCCTTCATCTCGGCCGAGCAGGACGCCGAGCTGCGGCGCGCCTCCAAGGCGATCCTGCGCGCCGCGAAGTACGTCGGCGCCGGCACGTGCGAGTTCCTCATCGGCGCCGACGGCACCGTCTCGTTCCTCGAGGTCAACACGCGCCTGCAGGTCGAGCATCCGGTCTCGGAGGAGGTCACGGGCATCGACCTCGTGCGCGAGCAGTTCCGCATCGCGGAGGGCGAGGCGCTCGGCTACGACGACCCGCAGGTGACGGGCCACTCGATCGAGTTCCGCATCAACGGCGAGGACGCCGGCGCCGGCTTCATGCCGCAGCCCGGCCCCGTGCGCATCTTCCGCACCCCCTCGGGCCCCGGCGTGCGCGTCGACTCGGGCGTCGTCGCGGGCGACGTCATCGGCGGCAGCTTCGACTCGATGCTCGCGAAGCTCATCGTCACGGGCCGCGACCGCGCCGAGGCGCTCGAGCGCTCGCGGCGGGCGCTCGCGGAGTTCGAGGTCGAGGGGCTGCCGACCGTGCTGCCGTTCCACCGCCGCATCGTCGAGCACCCGGCGTTCGCGCCCGCGGGCGACGAGCCGTTCTCGGTCTACACGTCGTGGATCGAGACCGAGTTCGAGAACGACATCCCCGCGTGGGGCGGCGAGCCGGGCGAGCTCGGCGGCCCCGAGCCGCGCCGCACGGTCGTGGTCGAGAGCGACGGCAAGCGCATCGCCGTCTCGATGCCCAAGCGGCTCTTCAGCGACATGAAGGATGCGAAGGGTCCGGCCCCGCGCCGCACCCGGCGCGCGCTCGAGGGCGGCGCCGGCTCCGGCGCGATCGTCTCCCCCATGCAGGCGACCGTCGTGAAGGCCGAGGTCTCGGTCGGCGATCGCGTCGTGGCGGGCGACCTGCTCGTCGTGCTCGAGGCGATGAAGATGGAGCAGCCCCTCTCGGCCCCCATCGCCGGGACGGTGGCCGCGATCGACGCCCCGGTCGGCAAGACGGTGCCCTCGGGCCACCACCTCGTCACGATCACGCCCGACGCCTGAGCCGGGCCGGGCGCCTACCGGGCGCCGGGCTCAGGCCTCGACGCGGTGCATCGCGCGGGCGGCGTCGGCGATCGACACCGTGAGCGACGGGAAGACCGGGAAGACGCGGGCGAGCTGGTCGACCGTCAGGCGGTGCTCCATCGCCATCGTCACCGGGAAGATGAGCTCCGACGCCTTCGGGGCGACGATGACGCCGCCGATGACCGTGCCCGAGCCGGTGCGGGCGAAGAGCTTCACGAAGCCGTCCTCGATGCCCATCATCTTGGCGCGCGCATTCGTCGCGAGGTCGATGCGGTACACCTCGCCCTGCGCGATGCCGTCCTCGATCTGCTTCTGCGTCCAGCCGACGGTCGCGATCTCGGGCTGCGTGAAGATGTTCGACGCGACCGTGCGCATCGAGATCGGGTCGACGGCATCGCCGAGCGCGTGGAACATGGCGGTGCGGCCCTGCATCGACGCGACCGAGGCGAGCGGGAGCGCATCGGCGCAGTCGCCGACGGCGTAGACGTTCGGCAGGTTCGTGCGGGCGACGCGGTTGACGAGGATGTGGCCGGAGTCCTTCGTCTCGATGCCGGCCTCCTCGAGGCCGATGCCGTCGGTGTTCGGGATCGAGCCGACCGCCATGAGGCAGTGCGAGCCCTCGACGGAGCGGCCGTCGGTGAGGTGCACGACGACGCCCTCGTCGGTGCGCTCGACGCGCTCGGCGCGCGACTTCGAGAGCACGTGCATGCCCTGGCGGCGGAAGACGTCCTCGATGACGGCGGCCGCATCCGCGTCCTCGCCCGGCAGCACCTGCTCGCGCGAGGAGACGAGCGTCACCTCGGCGCCGATGAGCGAGTAGGCGGAGGCGAACTCGGCGCCCGTGACGCCCGAGCCCACGACGATGAGGTGCTCGGGCACCTCCTCGAGCGCGTAGAGCTGGGTCCAGGTGAGGATGCGCTCGCCGTCGGGCATCGCGGAGGCCAGCTGGCGGGGCGTCGCGCCGACCGACACGACGATCGTGTCGGCCTCGAACTCGTCGAAGTCGGCGCCCTGCCGTCCGGTCGAGACGACCACGCGACCGGGGCCGTCGAGGCGCCCCTCCCCCTGCACGATCGTGACGCCCGCACGCTCGAGGTCGGCCTTCATGTCGAGCGACTGCTTGGCCGCGAGCGAGAGCAGCCGGCGGTTGACGGCGCGCAGGTTGACGGCGACCTCCGGCTTCTGCGGCCGGCCCGAGGCGCCTCGCACCGAGAACTGCACGCCGAGCTGGTTCGCGTCGCGGATCGCGGCGGCCGACTCGGCGGTCGCGATGAGCGACTTCGAGGGCACGACGTCGGTGAGGATCGCGCTGCCGCCGACGCCGGTGCGCTCGATGAGCGTCACCTCCGCCCCGAGCTGCGCCCCCGCGAGGGCGGCCTCGTAGCCGCCGGGGCCGCCGCCGATGATCACCACGCGCTGCTTGCGCTCGAATGCACTCACGCGCTCCATCATCGCGCATCCTCGCGCGGTGGAGCACCAGAGCGGAGCCCCTTTCGGGGCTCCGCCGCGACCCCAGCGCCGGGACCCGTCCCGGGTCCCGGGCAGGCGAGCCGCTCCAGTGGGCGCTCGCGACCTACGCCGCAGCGCGCTCGTGCACGGCCGTCGAGAGGCTCACGCCGTTCACCTCGGCGTAGAGCGTGCCCTCCGTGACCGAGACCGACATCGACGTGCGGCGGGCGACGGCGTCGGCGACCGCCTCGACGAAGCCGGGGTCGAACGAGACGAGCCGCACCGCATCCGCTCGATGGATGCGCTTGCCGGCCCAGCGCGCGGCCACCCGGTCGGGATCGCGGTGCGTGTAGACGGCGGTGCGCTCGGCGGCCATGCTGCCCCGGTGCACGCGCTCGGCCTCGGGCGCGCCCACCTCGATCCACGCGAGCAGCCGACCGGTGGCGTCGCGCACGAGCACCGCGGGCTCGTCGCCGCCCGAGAGCCCGTCGCCGAACGAGATGCCCTCCTCGTGCTCGAGGCACAGCGCGAGCACGCGCGTCACGAGGAACGGCAGCGTCTCGGACGGGTGCTGCGCGACGCGCAGCGTCAGCGACTCGTAGACCCCGCGGTCGACATCCGAGAGCTGCACGTCGAAGGTGTGGATCGTCGCGCCGATGGCCATGATCGCCAAGCCTAGGCGAGCGCCGCCCCGCCCGCCCCTAGAGTGGGCGCCATGACGCACCCGCTCGACCACCCCGCCGACCCGCGCGAGGTCGCCGCCCAGGCCGCCGACGACATCCGCCGCATCACCGGCGTCGACCAGCACGACATCGCCCTCACCCTCGGCTCCGGCTGGGCGAGGGCCGCCGACCTGCTCGGCGAGACGACGCACACGATCCCCGCGACCGAGGTGACGGGCTTCTCGAAGCCCGCGCTCGAGGGCCACGTCGGCACGATCCGCTCGGTCGCGACGCCCGACGGCCGCCGCGCGCTCGTGATCGGCGCGCGCACCCACTACTACGAGGGCCACGGCGTGCGCCGCGTCGTGCACTCGGTGCGCACCGCCGCCGCCGCGGGCGCGACGGTCATGGTGCTCACGAACGGCGCGGGCGGCATCAAGCGCGAGTGGCAGCCCGGCCAGCCCGTGCTCATCAGCGACCACATCAACCTCACGGCCGACTCGCCGCTCGAGGGCGCGACGTTCGTCGACCTCACCGACCTCTACTCGAGGCGTCTGCGCGAGGTGGCCCGAGGGGTGGATGCGTCGCTCGACGAGGGCGTCTACGTGCAGTTCCGCGGCCCCCACTACGAGACGCCCGCCGAGGTGCAGATGGCGAAGGCGATCGGGGGCCACATCTGCGGCATGTCGACCGCGCTCGAGGCCATCGCAGCGCGCGAGGCGGGCATGGAGGTGCTGGGGCTCAGCCTCATCACCAACCTCGCCGCCGGCATCCAGGAGACGCCGCTGTCGCACGAGGAGGTCATCGAGGCGGGGCGCGAGGCCGAGGGCCGCATCTCGCGGCTGCTCGCCGACGTCGTCGCGGCGATCGGGGGCGCGGCGTGAGCACCGACGCGCTCGCCGCGGCGCGCGCGTGGGCGGCGGCCGACATCGACGACGGCACCCGCGCCGAGCTCGAGGCGACGATCGCCGCCGCCGAGGCGGGCGACGAGGCCGCGATGGCCGAGGTGGCGGATGCGTTCCGCGGCCGCCTGCAGTTCGGCACGGCCGGGCTGCGGGGCGCGATCGCGCCGGGGCCGAACCGCATGAACCGCGTCGTCGTGCAGCAGGCCTCCGCGGGCCTCGCGGCCTACCTGCTCGAGCGCCGCCCGCATCCGTCGATCGTGATCGGCTGGGACGGCCGGCGCGGCTCGGAGGTCTTCGCGCGCGACGCGGCCGAGGTGCTCGCGGGCGCGGGCGTGCGCGCCGTGCTGCTGCCGCGGCTGCTGCCGACGCCCGTGCTCGCGTTCGCGGTGCGGCACCTCGGCATGAGCGCGGGCGTCATGGTGACCGCGAGCCACAACCCGCCGGCGGACAACGGCTTCAAGGTGTACCTCGGCGACGAGGACGAGGGCAGCCAGATCGTGCCGCCCGTCGACGGCGAGATCGCCGCGCTCATCGAGCGCGCGGCGGCGACGCCCGTGGCCGACTACCCGCGCGGCGAGCCGGAGATCGCGGGCGACGGCGTCTGGCACGCCTACGTCGAGTCGACGGCGGCCATCAGCCAGGCCGACCAGGGCCTCCCGGGTGCGACCGGCCCGCGGGTCGTGTACACGCCGCTGCACGGCGTGGGCCTCGAGACGGTCGAGGCGGTGCTCGAGCGCACCGGCTTCCCGCCCGTCATCCCGGTGCCGGAGCAGGCCCGGCCCGACGGCGCCTTCCCGACCGTCGACTTCCCGAACCCCGAGGAGCCGGGCGCGCTCGACCTCGCGATGGCGCTCGCCACCGCCGAGCAGGCCGAGCTCATCCTCGCGAACGACCCCGACGCCGACCGGCTCGCGGTCGCGGTGCCCGACGACGCGGCGCCGACCGGCTGGCGGATGCTCTCGGGCAACGAGGTCGGCCTGCTGCTCGGGTGGGACGCCGCGCGCTCGGCCCGCGGGCAGGGTGTGCTCGCCGCATCCATCGTCTCCTCCCCCGGGCTCGGCACGATCGCCGAGGCGCACGGGCTCGAGTTCGTGCAGACGCTCACGGGCTTCAAGTGGGTCTCGCGCGTGCCGGGCCTCGTCTACGGCTACGAGGAGGCGCTCGGCTACCTCGTCAACCCCGGCACCGTGCGCGACAAGGACGGCATCTCGGCGCTCGTGCGGGTGCTGACGCTCGCGAGCGAGCTCTACGAGCGCGGCTCATCGCTCTCCGAGGAGCTGCTCGCGCTCGCCGCCGAGTTCGGCGCGTTCGAGTCCGGCCAGGTGAGCGTGCGCGTGACCGACCTCGCCCGCATCCCGGCGATCATGGCGAGGCTGCGTGCCGAGCCGCCCGCCGAGCTCGCCGGTGCCGCGGTGACCGCCGCCGACGACCTCGCGCTGCCCGAGCACGGCTCGGTCGGCGACATCCTGCGCTTCACGCTCGCCGACGGCGCGCGCGTGATGGTGCGGCCGAGCGGCACGGAGCCCAAGGTCAAGGTCTACATCGACGCGACCTCGACCGAGGGCCCGCCCGCGCAGCGCGTGCGCGCCGCCCGCGCGCGCGTCGCCGAGATCGCCGAGGCGGTGCGGCCGCTGCTCGACTGAGGCGCGGCGCTACGGCGTCGTGAGCGCGGCGACCGCCTCGTCCCGCGTCGTCGCGGCGATGAGCCGCTCGGTCACGCCGGCCGCGTCGAGCGCGTTCGCGAGCTCGGCGAGCATGCGCAGGTGCTCCTTGGGGCTCGTCGCGGCGAGCCCGATGACGACGCGCACCGGATCGTGGTGCGGGTGGCCGAAGACGACGGGCTCGTCGAGCACGACGATCGCGAGGGCATCGCGGCGCACGACGGCGCTCGCCTTCGCGTGCGGCACGGCCACGCCGGGCGCGACGACGCAGTAGGGGCCGGCCTCCTCGATCTGCTGCACGAGCTCCTCGACGTACGCGCGGCCGACGGCGCGGGAGGTGACGAGGTCGACGCCCGCCGCGCGGACGGCGGCGCGCCAGTCGGCGGCGCGCACCCCGGGCGAGAAGGTCGCGTGGTCGAGCGGCAGGGTCATCGCAGGTCGTCGAACCCGTCGGCGATCTCGTCGGCGAGCTCCTCGCGCTCGTCGAACGAGCAGAAGGCGCTCGCCGCAGCGTTCTGCATCACCTGCTCGACGTCGTCGAGATCCCAGTCGAAGGCCTCGACGAGCAGCCCGAGCTCGCGCGTGAGGGTCGTGCCCGACTGCAGGCGGTTGTCGGGGTTCACGGTCACGCAGAAGCCCAGCTGGTGCAGGAGGTCGATCGGGTGGTCGTCGAGCGCGTCGCCCCACTGCGCGATCGTGCCGGTCTGCAGGTTGGAGGAGGGGCTCACCTCGAGCGCGATCTGGCGGTCCTTCACCCACTCGGCGAGCTCGCCGAGCCGCACGACGACCGCGTCGTCGGTCTCCTCCTCGACCACGATGTCCTCGGCGATGCGGGTGCCGTGGCCCAGGCGCAGCGCCCGCCCGGAGAAGAGCGCGTCGGCGATCGACTCGAGCCCTGCGCCCTCGCCGGCGTGCACCGTCGCGGGGAAGTGCGCGCGCGCGAGGATGTCGAACGCCGAGGCGAGGCGCGAGGCGGGGAAGCCGTCCTCGGGGCCGGCGATGTCGAAGCCGACAGCGCCGCGGTCGCGGTGCCGCAGCGCGAGCTCGGCGATCTCGTCGGCGCGGTCGAGGTGGCGCATCGCGCTCACGAGCTGACCCACGCGGATGCGGCCGCCGTGGCTCGCGACGAGCACCATGGCCTCCTCGATGCCCGCCTGCACGGCCTCGACCGCCGCGTCGAGCGAGAGGCCGCGCTGCAGGTGCTGCTCGGGTGCCCAGCGCACCTCGCCGTAGACCACGCCGTCCTCGGCGAGGTCGAGCACGAACTCCTTCGCCACCCGGTGCAGCCCGTGCTCGGTCTGCATGACCGCGGTGGTGATGTCGAAGGTCTTCAGGTACTCGGGCAGCGAGCCGGAGCTCGACTGCGCGGCGAACCACGCGCCGAGCGCGGCGGCGTCGCTCGCGGGCAGCTCGAGCCCGATCTCGTCGCCGAGCTCGAGGATCGTCTGCGGGCGCAGGCCGCCGTCGAGGTGGTCGTGGAGGCTGACCTTGGGCAGCGTCTGGATGTCGACGCCGTCGACCTCGTACCGGCTCATGTCGCCTCCGTCATCGGGGTGCTGGGGCTTCGATCGTATCCGGCCGCGCGCCCCGGCACAGCACGCCCGCGGGGATCAGCCGGCGGCGGCCGCGAGGCCGACCGCGGCGAGGATCGCGCCGCCGACGAGCAGCCACAGGAGCAGGCCGAGCACGAGCGACGCGACCGAGAGCCAGATGCCCCACAGCGCGAACGCGCGGCCCGAGGGCTCGCGCTTCCGGGCCATGACGCCGACGATGATGCCTGCGATGGGCACGAGCACCGAGATGCCGAGGAAGATCGAGGCGAGGCCGAGCACGAGGCTCACGATGCTGAGCGTCTTCGTGTCGCCGCCGGATGCGGCGGGGTGCGGATGCGCGCTCGGCGCGTGGGGGTCGGTCGCGTACGGATCAGTCACGGGAGGCTCCTGGTGCTCGGTGTCGTGGTGCTCTGTGTCGCCGGGGTCGGCTCCAGCGAAGCACGTCCCGGCGACGACTCCCTGGACGCTGCCTGGACGCAGGCTGGGTGGGCCGCCTCTCAGGCGATGCGCTCGCGCACGATCGGCGGCACCGTGACCTCGGTGCCGACGGGGGCGAGCTCCCACGCGCCCTCGAGCGCCTCGAGCGCGCGCGGGATGCGGGTCGCGTCGTCGGCCGAGATCGTCCAGAGCGGGTCCCCCGCCCGCACAGCGTCGCCGGGCTTGACGTGGAGGTCGATGCCGGCGGCGTGCACGACCGGGTCGCTCGCGCGAGCGCGCCCCGCGCCGAGCCGCCACGCGGCGATGCCGAACGGCAGCGCCTCCTGCCGCGCGAGCACGCCGTCGGCCTCGGCGACGACGGTGTGCGTCTCGTTCGGGGTCGGCAGCGGCGCATCCGGGTCGCCGCCCTGCGCGGTGACGAAGCGGCGCCAGACATCCATCGCGCGACCGTCGGCGAGCGCCGCCTCGACGTCGGCGTCCGGCTGCCCCACCGCATCCAGCATCTCGCGCGCGAGCGCGACGGTGAGCTCGACGACGTCGGCCGGGCCGCCGCCGGCGAGCACCTCGACCGACTCGCGCACCTCGTTTGCGTTGCCGATCGCGAGGCCGAGCGGCGCGTCCATGGTCGTCAGCAGCGCGCGCGTCTCGACGCCCGCGTCGCGGCCGAGCTCGACCATCGTGAGCGCGAGCTCGCGGGCGCGCTCGAACTCCTGCATGAACGCGCCGGAGCCGAACTTCACGTCGAGGACGAGCGCGCCCGTGCCCTCGGCGATCTTCTTCGACATGATCGACGACGCGATCAGCGGGATCGCCTCGACCGTGCCCGTGATGTCGCGGAGCGCGTAGAGCCGCTTGTCCGCCGGGGCGAGCCCCGCGCCCGCGGCGCACACGACGCCGCCGACGGTGCGCAGCTGCTCGAGCATCTCGTCGTTCGTCAGGTCGGCGCGCCAGCCCGGGATCGACTCGAGCTTGTCGAGCGTGCCGCCCGTGTGCCCGAGGCCGCGGCCGGAGAGCTGCGGCACCGCGGCGCCGAAGGCGGCCACGAGCGGCATGAGCGGCAGCGTGATCTTGTCGCCGACGCCGCCGGTCGAGTGCTTGTCGACCGTGGGCGCCTCGAGCGACGAGAAGTCCATCCGCTCGCCGGAGGCGATCATCGCCATCGTGAGGTCGTGGATCTCGCGCCGCTCCATGCCGTTGAGCAGGATCGCCATCGTGAGCGCCGCCATCTGCGGGTCCTCGACGTACCCGCGCGTGTACGCGTCGATGAGCCAGTCGATCTGGGCGGTCGACAGCGTGCCGCCGTCGCGCTTCGTGCGGATGATGTCGACGGCGTCGAATGCCTCAGCCACGGTGCTCGGTCTCCCTCTGTGCCTCGTAGTGGTCGAGCGCGGCCGGGCCGAAGGCATCCGGCAGCACCTCGTCCATGGTGCGGATGCCGCTGACGGTGTCGAGCAGCATCCCCGGCGCCGCGTGCTCGGAGAGCAGCTGCCGGCAGCGCCCGCACGGCATGAGTCGCTCGCCCGCGCCGTTCACGCACGCGAACGCCACGAGCCGGCCGCCGCCGCCCATGACCATCGCGCTGACGAGCGAGCACTCGGCGCACAGCGTCACGCCGTACGCGGCGTTCTCGATGTTGGCGCCCGTGACGACGCGGCCGTCGTCGACGAGCGCCGCGGCGCCCACCGGGAAGCGGGAGTAGGGCACGTAGGCCTTCGTCGCCGCCTCGACGGCGCGCGCGTGCAGCTCCTGCCAGTCGATCGCCGTCATCGCTACTGCTTGACGTACGGCTTGCCGCTGGCCGCGGGCGGCCGCGACTGCCCGATGAACCCGGCCACCGCGAGGATCGTGATGACGTACGGGAGCATGAGCATGAACTCGCTCGGCACCGGCGAGCCGATCGCGCCGAGCGTCTGCTGCAGCGCCGACGCGAAGCCGAACAGCAGCGCCGCCGCCGTCGCCTTGATCGGGTGCCACTGGCCGAAGATGACCGCGGCGAGGGCGATGTAGCCGAGGCCGTTCGTCATCTCGCGAGTGAAGGCGCCGTTCGAGTCGAGCGTGAAGTACGCGCCGCCGAGGCCGGCGACGGCGCCGGCGAGCGCGACGTTCCAGAAGCGCAGCTTGGTGACCTTGATGCCGACGGTGTCGGCCGCGAGCGGGTGCTCGCCGATCGCGCGCAGTCGCAGGCCCCACGTCGTCTTGAACAGGCCCCACGCGATAAGCGGCACGATGATGTACATCGCGTAGACGATGATCGACTGCTTGAACAGCGCCGGGCCGATGAGCGGGATGCCCTCGAGGATCGGGATCGGGATCTTCGGCAGGCGCACCGGGCTGTTGAGCGCGGGGTTGTCGGTGAGCAGCGACGAGTAGAGGAAGTTCGTCAGGCCGACGATCAGCACGTTGAGCACGACGCCGACGATGACCTGCTCGACGAAGTACCGGATGGCGAAGACCGCGAGCACCATCGAGACGAGCACCGCCGCGACCATCGCGGCGAGCACGCCGACGATCGTGCTGCCCGTCATCGAGGCGACGACGGCGCCGGTGAACGCGCCGCCGAGCAGCTGCGCCTCGATCGCGATGTTGACGACGCCCGCGCGCTCGGAGATGACGCCGCCCATGGCGCCGAGGATGAGCGGCACCGACAGGCCGACGGTCGCGAACAGCAGGCCGGGGATCGGGATCATCGCGTTGGCGCCCGCCCACGTCAGGAACCCGACGACGAAGACGATGCCGAACACGACCGGCAGCCACGCGCCGACCTTGCGCACGGTCGCGGCGGCCCAGAACGAGAGCGCGGTGAGCGCCGCGAGCAGGATCACCACGACGATGCCGGTCGGGCGCGCCGGCAGGACGGCGTCGGGCAGCTGGAAGAGGTCGCTGCCGGTGGCGAGGCGGAGCGTCGCGCTGCCGTCGCGGCCGAGCCCGACGAGCAGGATGAGCGCGACGAGCGTGAGCACCGCGTACGAGATCGGCGCCTTCCAGTGCTTGACGACGGCGCGCTCGAGCTCGATCGTCTCGGCGGCCGGGGGCTGCGCGACGGGCTGCTGCGTGGTCATGACTGCTCCCTCTGCTGCTCGGCCTGCGCTGCCGGCTCGGCCTGCGCCTCCGCCGCGCGGCGGTCGGTCATCGTCGCGAGCGTCGCCTCGTCGCGGCGCTGGCGGCGGGTCTTCCTGCCGGGCTGCGGCAGGCCGAACATCGCCCGCACGAGCGGCGGCGCCGCGATGAAGAGGACGATGAACGACTGCACGACGAGGATGATGTCGATCGGCACGCCCTCGGCGGCCTGCATGCGGAAGCCGCCCGCCTTGAACGCGCCGAACAGCAGGCCCGCGAAGAACGTGCCCCACGGGGTCGAGCCGCCGAGCAGCGCGACGGTGATCGCGTCGAAGCCGATGCCGGCGTCGATGCCCGACGTGAAGCCGGTGGTGACGGAGCCGGTCACCTGCTGAGCGCCCGCGAGGCCCATGAAGCCGCCGGCGAAGACCATCGCGAGCATCGTGATGCGCTTGACGTTCATGCCCGCGTTGAGCGCGGCGCTCGGGTTGAAGCCCACGGCGCGGAACTGGAAGCCGAGGCTCGAGCGGTTGATGAGCCACGAGCAGAAGACGACCGCCGCGACCGAGAGCACGAAGCCCCAGTGGAGCGAGAACGGCGGGCCGAAGAGCGACGGCAGCACCGCCGTCTCCTGCATGCGCGGCGAGATCGGGTTGTTCGACCCCGGGTTCTGCAGCAGCCCCGGCGTGCGCAGCATCCACGTGATGAACCACAGCGCGACGAAGTTGAGCATGATCGTCACGATGACCTCGTGCGCGCCCGTGTAGGCCTTCAGCACACCGGCGATGCCGCCCCAGATGGCGCCCGCGACGATGCCGACCGCGATCGCGACGAGCACGTGCAGCACGGGCGGGAGCGAGAACGAGAAGCCGACCCAGCCCGCGGCCGCCGCGGCCCACAGCATCTGGCCGCGGCCACCGATGTTGAACAGCCCCACGCGGAAGGCGATCGCGACGCCGAGGCCCGCCGCGATGAGCGGGGTCGCGAAGTTGAGGGTGTCGGTGAGCGGCTTGATGAGCTGCGCGAAGCCGGCGTCGGCGCGCGACAGGTTGAGGATCGAGCCCTGGAAGAGCGCCGAGTAGGCGCCCGAGACGGCCTCCCAGGTGGCGGAGAGCATGTCGGCCGGGCGGGCGAAGAAGTAGCCGCTCGTCTCCTGCACGCGCTCGTCGGTGAAGGCGATCAGGATGCCGCCGACGACGAGGGAGGTGAGGATCGCGAGCAGCGCCATCACGAGATTGCCGCCCATGATGCGCTGGAAGGCGCTCGCCCACGGGTCGTCCTGCTCGACGCGGCGGTCGTCGGTGGGCGGCGCGACGGTCGGCGCCTGCACCTCGGCCTCCGCGGGCGCGTGCACGACGGTCGGGGCCGCGCCGGAGTCGGGCGAGCCGCCCGCGCGGGGCTGCGCGTCCGGCTCGATCGGGTCGTCGGCGTCGCGCGGCTTGTCGGTCACGCTGCGGCTCCTTCCGGGGTGTGGCGCTCGCCGGCCATCATGAGGCCGAGCGTGTCGCGGCTCGTGTCGGCCGGCACCACGCCGACCACGCCGCCGCGGTACATGACCGCGATGCGGTCGGCGAGCCCGACGACCTCGTCGAGCTCGGTCGAGACGACGATCACGGGGATGCCCGCGTCGCGGGAGGCGATGATCTGGCTGTGCACGAACTCGATCGAGCCGACGTCGAGGCCGCGGGTGGGCTGCGAGGCGACGAGCAGCGCGAGCGGGCGGCCGAGCTCGCGCGCGAGCACGACCTTCTGCTGGTTGCCGCCCGAGAGGGTCCCGACGTTCGTGTGGATGCCCTGCGCGCGGATGTCGAACGCACCGAGCTTCTCGGTCGCGAACTCGTCGCGCGCGCCGCGGTCGACCGTGCCGGCCGAGACGAACGGGGCGCCCTGGTAGCGGTCGAGCATGAGGTTCTCGGCGATCGTGAACTCGCCCACGAGGCCGTCGACCTTCCGGTCCTCGGGCACGAAGCCGACGCCCGCGTCGAGCACGTCGCGCACCGACTTGCCGAGCAGCTCGCGGCCGTTGAGGCGCACGGAGCCGGATGCCTTGGGCTGGAGGCCGAGGATCGCCTCGGTGAGCTCGGTCTGGCCGTTGCCCTGCACGCCGGCGATGCACAGCACCTCGCCGCCGCGCACCGTGAAGGAGACGTCGTTCACGACCTTCTGGCCGAGCGCGTCGAGCACCGTGAGCCCGGCGACCTCGAGCGTGTTGTCGGTGAGCACCGGGGGGTTCTTCTGCACCGTCAGCTCGACCGGGCGCCCGACCATCATCGAGGCGAGCTCGGTGCTCGAGGACTGCGGGCTCGCCTCGCCGACGACCTTGCCGAGGCGGATGACCGTGATCTTGTCGGCGATCGCGCGCACCTCGCGCAGCTTGTGGGTGATGAAGACGATCGCGGTGCCCTCGTCGCGCAGCTGCTGCATGATCGCCATGAGCTCGTCGGTCTCCTGCGGCGTGAGCACGGCCGTCGGCTCGTCGAACACGAGCACGCGGGCGTCCTGCGAGAGGGCCTTGATGATCTCGACGCGCTGCTGGACGCCGACGGGGAGGTCCTCGATCTTGGCGTCGGGGTCGATGTGGAAGCCGAAGCGCTGCGAGATCTCGCGCACCTTCTGCTTCGCGCCCGCGAGGCCGCCGAGCGCCCGCTCGTGGCCGAGCAGCACGTTCTCGGCGACGGTGAAGACGGGGATGAGCATGAAGTGCTGGTGCACCATGCCGATGCCCGCGCGCATGGCGTCGCCGGGGCCGGCGAAGCGCTGCACGACGCCGTCGAGCAGGATCTCGCCCTCGTCGGCCTGGTACAGGCCGTAGAGCACGTTCATGAGCGTCGACTTGCCCGCACCGTTCTCGCCGAGGAGGCAGTGGATCTCACCGGCGCGCACCTCGAGGTCGATGTGGTCGTTCGCGGTGAGCGCGCCGAAGCGCTTCGTGATGCCACGAAGTTCGAGGGACGAGTGCTCGGTGGTCATGGGCCTTCCTTCGGCGACGCTGACGGCTCAGGAGAATCTAGCCGGTGGCGGGCGCGGCACGCTCGCTCGGCTGGCACGCGCGTGGGGGCCGGCAGGAGCCGACCCCCACGCGCGCGATGCCTGCCTACTGGGGGCTGGCGGGCGAGGTGACCTCGATCTCGCCGGCGATGATCGCCGCGCGGATCTCGTCGAGCTGCGCCTGCAGCTCGGAGTCGACCGCGTCCTCGAACTCGTGGAACGGCGCGATGCCCACGCCGTCGTTCTCGAGCGTGCCGATGTAGGGCTCGTTCGAGAACTCGCCGGCGGCAGCCTGCTCGACGACCGTCTGCGTGCCCTGCGCCATGCCCTTGAGCACCGAGGTGAGGAAGATGTCGGCGTTCTCCGGCGACGTCTCGACGAGGTCGGCGTCGACGCCGACCATCGTGATGCCCGAGTCCTCGCCCGCGTCGCGGATGGCCTCGACGGCCGAGAGGAAGATCGGGCCGCCGACCGGCATGAGCACGTCGGCGTTCTGGCCGATGAAGGTCTCCGCGATCGACTTGGCCTCGACGCCGGCCTCGAAGCTGCCGGTGAACGAGCCCTGCTGCGTCTCGGCGTTCCAGCCGAGGATCTGCACGTCGGCGTCGTTCTGCTCGTTGTAGTACTCGGCGCCCTCGACGAAGCCGTCCATGAAGATCGTCACCGGCGGGATCTGGATGCCGCCCCACGTGGCGATGATGCCCGTCTCGCTGTACGACGCGGCGGCGTAGCCGGCGAGGAAGGCGGCCTGCGCGGTGTCGAAGACGATCGGCTGCACGTTCGGCAGGTCGATCGAGTTGTCGTCGATGATCGCGAAGTTGATGTCGGGGTTGGCCTCGGCAGCCGCGGAGGTGGCCTCGGCGAGCAGGAAGCCGACGGTGACGACCATGTTGCAGCCCTGGTCGATGACGCTCGTGAGGTTGGGCGCGAAGTCGGACTCCGACTGCGACTCGACCTCGATGGCCTCGACGCCGAGGCCCTCGGCAGCCGCGCGCACGCCCTCGGCGCCCAGCTGGTTGAACGAGCGGTCGTCGAAGCCGCCCGAGTCGGAGACGATGCAGGGCTGGATGTCGACGGCGGGCGCCTCAGCGCCCGGGTCGGCGGACTCGGACGGCGCCTCCGGTGCGGCGGCGCAGCCGACGAGCAGGAGCGCGGCGCCGATGGCGAGCGCTCCGCCGCGCACGGCGGTACGGGTGAACTTCCTCAAGGGATCCTCCAGTGCAAAGGATGCTCGCCGCGACACGGCCGAGCGGATGATGCCCGAGCATACGGCCGAGCCGCGCGCTCGAGGAGCGCGGCGGCACGACCGCAATGCAATCGTTGCAATGCGCGGGGCGCGGCTACGGGCTCGAGGGCGACTCGACCGTGATCTCGCCGGAGATGAGCTGCGCCCGCAGCGCCTCGAGCTCGGCCTTCGTGTCGTCGCTCACGCGGCTCTCGAGGTCGTGGAAGGGGGCGATGTCGACGCCGCCGTTCTCGAGGTCGCCGATGATCGGCTCGTCGGAGATCGTGCCGTCCGCGGCGTCCGAGACCGCGGTGACGACCGCATCCTCGGTGTTCTTCAGGATGCTCGTGAGCAGCAGCGGGCGGAACTCCGTCGGCAGGGTGTCGTAGCCGTCGTTGTCGACCCAGATGACGAGTGCGTCGCCGCCCGCGTCGAGCGACGCGCGGAAGGCGCCCTCGCCGACCTGGCCGGCGACGGGCAGGATGACGTCGGCGCCCTGCGACAGGAACGCCTGCGTCTGCGACTGGCCGAGGCTCACGTTCTCGAAGTCGCCCGTGAACGTGCCGTCCTGCGCCTCCGGGTCCCAGCCGAGCAGGCGGACGTCGGCGCCCTTGTCCTCGTTGTACCGGTCGATGCCCGCCGTGAAGCCGTCCATGAAGAGCGTGACGGGCGGCTGGTTGCCGCCGCCGAAGGTCGCGACGGTGCCGGTCTCGCTCACCGAGGCCGCGACGTAGCCGGCGAGGAACGCCGCCTGCGCGGTGTCGAAGACGATCGAGCGCACGTTGGGGGCCTCGACGATCTCGTCGACGATCGCGAACTGCACGTCGGGGTTCGCCGTCGCCTGCTCCTCCGTCGCCGCGGCGAGCTCGTAGCCGACGGTCAGCACGAAGCCGCACCCCGTGTCGACGGCCGCCTGCACGTTGGGCGCGAGGTCGCTCTCGGTGGTCGAGACGAGGACGTTCGCGGTGACCCCGAGCTCCTGCTCGGCGCGCTCCATGCCCGCCCAGCTCGTCTCGTTGAAGGAGCGGTCGTTCAGGCCGCCGGAGTTGGTGACCATCTGCGCGCACTCGAGCGCGGATGCTCCCGAGGGCTCGGGCGCATCGGTCTCGGCGGCGGGCGGCGCGGCGCAGCCGGCCAGCAGGACGAGCGCGGCGAGCGCGGGCACGGCCAGCGCCGGGAGGGCGGGGGTGCGGGACACGGGAGGCTCCTTCTTCGGGGTGGCGCAATCGTAGCCCCACGCGCGCGCCCGCGCGGGGCGCGCCCCGCGACGCTGGCGCGCGTCGGGGCTGCCCGACCGGGCGACCGCGCTACAGCGCGTCGGTGTTGCCCGAGCGCCGCACGGCGTCGACGACCTGCTTGACCCGCTGGGCGTTGTCGGTCGTGGTGACGAGCAGCGCGTCCGGGGTGTCGACGACGACGACGTCGTGGATGCCGACGACCGAGACGATGCGCTTCGACTGCGAGACGACGATGCCGCTCGCGGAGTCGGCGAGCACGGTGCCCTCGGAGCCGAGGATCGCGAGCCTCCCCCGACGGCCGCTGTTGTGCAGCTTCGCCACCGCGGAGAAGTCGCCGACGTCGTCCCAGTCGAAGTCGCCCGGCACGACGACCATGCGACCGCGCCGCGCGGCGGGCTCGGCGACGGAGTAGTCGATCGCGATCTTCTTGAGCTGCGGCCACAGTCGGTCGACCGCGGGCCCGCGGCGCGCGGGCTCGTCCCACGCCTCGGCGAGCTCCTCGATCTGCGAGGCGAGCTCGGGCTCCTCGGCGGCGAGCTCGGCGAGCAGCACGTCGGCCCGGGCGATGAACATGCCCGCGTTCCACAGGTAGTCGCCGCCGGCGAGGTAGCCCTGCGCGACCTGCGCCGACGGCTTCTCGACGAACTCGCGCACGAGGGCCGCGTTCGGGGCGCCGTCGACGCCCGCAGGCTCCCCCGCGCGGATGTAGCCGAAGCCGATCGCCGGCTCGGTGGGCGTGATGCCGATCGTCGCGATGTAGCCGGCGCGGGCCGCGACGACCGCCTCGGCCACGACGCGGCGGAACGCCCGCTCGTCCTCGATGACGTGGTCGGCGGCGAACGAGCCGATCACGACATCCGGCTCGCGGCGGCGGAGGATCGCCGCGGCGAGCGCGATCGCGACGGTGGAGTCGCGCGGGTCGGCCTCGAGCACGATGTCGGCGTCCGCGAGCTCCGGGATCTGGGCCTCGACCGCGGCGCGGTGCGCGCGCCCCGTGACGACCATCGTGCGGCCGGGGCCCGTGAGCGGTGTGAGCCGGTCGTAGGTCGCGCGCAGCAGCGTCTTGCCGCTGCCGGTGAGGTCGTGCAGGAACTTCGGCGCGTCGGCGCGCGAGAGCGGCCACAGGCGCGAGCCCACGCCGCCGGCGGGGATGATGCTGATGAAGTCGTCGATGGTGGCCACGGAGCGAGCCTAGCCATCGCCTCCCAGCGATCTCCCACCGAAGGTTCACGCCACGTTCACCGCCCGCTCCCGGGTTCCGCACCTGCCCCGTCGTACGGTGACGTCGTGCGCATCGAGCGAGTGGCCATCGTCACCGAGAGCTTCCTGCCCACCGTCAACGGCGTGACGACCTCCGTGTGCCGGGTGCTCGACCACCTCGTCGACACCGGCCGCGAGGCGATCGTCATCACCCCGCGCTGCGGCGCGCCCGTGCACTACCGCGGCGTGCCCGTGCACGAGGTGCCGTCGTTCGCCTACCGGCAGTTCCCCGTCGGCCTGCCGAGCCCGCAGGTCGCGGCGCTCCTGTCCCGCTTCCAGCCCGACGTGCTGCACGCCGCGAGCCCCTTCATGCTCGGCGGGCAGGCGATCGCCGAGGCCGCCCGGATCGGGCTGCCGAGCGTCGCCGTCTACCAGACCGACGTCGCCGGCTTCGCGCGCCGCAACCGCCTCGGCGCCGGCGCGGCCTTCGCCTGGCAGGTCATCCGCCTCATCCACAACAGCGCCGACCGCACGCTCGCGCCGTCGAGCGCCGCGATCGCCGACCTCGAGGCCGCGGGCGTCAAGCGGGTCCACCGCTGGACCCGCGGCGTCGACCTCGAAGGCTTCCACCCCGACAACCGCCAGGGCCCCGCCGCCGCGAGCCTGCGCCGACGCATCGCGCCCGGCGGCGAGACGATCGTGGGCTACGTCGGCCGCATCGCCCCCGAGAAGGGGCTCGACCGCTTCCGCGCGCTCGCGGGCATGCCCGGCATCCGGCTCGCGATCGTCGGCGACGGCCCCGGCATGGCCGAGACCCGCCGGCAGCTCGCCGACCTGCGCCCCGTCCTCCTCGGCCAGCGATCCGGCGCTGCGCTCCGCGCGGCGTACGCCGCGATGGACGTCTTCGTGCACACCGGCGCCGAGGAGACGTTCGGCCAGACGCTGCAGGAGGCGGCCGCGAGCGGGCTCCCCGTCGTCGCACCGCGCGCGGGCGGCCCGATCGACCTCGTGGCGCACGGCACGACCGGCTTCCTCTTCGAGCCCGACGCCGCATCCGAGCTGCGCACCGCCGTCGAGGCGCTCGTCGCCGATCCGGGCCTGCGGGGGCGGATGGGTGAGGCCGGCCGCCGTCGCGTGCTCGGCCGGTCGTGGCCCGCGGTCGTCGAGCAGCTGCTCGGCCACTACGAGGCGGCCGCGGTGCGCGCGCTCCGCGGCGTGGACGGCCTCGTCGGGGCGTAGCGGAGCCCTCGGCCCGAGACGGGCCTCGGCGCTGGCGTCGCGGCGGACGCGCGAGAGCGCCTCCGCTCCCACCTCCAGCGCGCGGTCCGGGACGGTGTTCGCCACGGGCATAGGATGGAGTCACCTTGCCCGGTCGAACTACGGAGGGAACGCGCGTGTCTGAGACATCGAGCAGCCTCACCCTCCCCGACCCCACGCCTCGGAGGACCACGTTCAGCGGCACGCTGTATCGCGGCAACGAGGGCATGTGGTCGTGGGTGCTCCACCGCATCACCGGTGTGGCGATCTACTTCTTCCTGCTGGTGCACGTGCTCGACACCGCGCTCATCCGCGTGAGTCCCGAGGCGTACAACGCAGTGATGGCGACGTACAAGAACCCGCTCATGGGCCTCGGCGAGGTCGTGCTGGTCGGGGCGGTGGTGCTGCACGCGATGAACGGGCTGCGCATCATCCTCGTCGACGCCTGGCCGTGGGCGACGCGCCACCAGCGCCTGCTCTTCTGGATCGTCATGGGCGCCGTCGCCGTGCTGATGCTCTACTTCACGCCGACGCACCTCATCAACGTGTTCTCGCCGGTCGAGGGAGGCCACTGATGACCACCACGATCGAGAACCCGAACTACGCCTACCCCGCGCGCTCGCGCGGCCGCCGCGGCCCCAACCTCGAGAAGGCGGGCTGGATCTTCATGCGCGCCTCGGGCGTCGTGCTGATCGTGCTGATCTTCGGCCACCTCGCCTACAACCTGCTCTGGACGCCCGGCGGCATCCACGCGATCGACTTCGGCTTCGTCGGCGGCAAGCTCGCCAACCCGTTCTGGCAGTGGTGGGACGTGCTGATGCTGTGGCTCGCGATCCTGCACGGCTCGAACGGCATGCGCACGATCGTGAACGACTACGTGCACAAGCCTGCCGTGCGCCGCGTCGCCCTCGGCGCGATCGGCGTCGCCGCCGCGGTGCTCATCATCCTCGGCACGCTCATCACCTTCACGTTCGACCCCTGCCCGCCGAACGCGGACCCCTCGCTGCTGCCGTCGTTCTGCGCAGAGCGCTAAGCAAGAAATCCGGAGACCCCCAGGTACATGGCTGATCAGCGTTCCGTCACCGACGGCATCCACTACCACCAGCACGACGTCGTCATCGTGGGCGCAGGCGGCGCCGGCATGCGCGCGGCGATCGAGGCCGCGCCGAAGGCGTCGACGGCGGTGATCACGAAGCTCTACCCGACGCGCTCCCACACGGGTGCGGCGCAGGGCGGCATGGCCGCGGCGCTCGCCAACGTGGAGGAGGACAGCAACGAGTGGCACACGTACGACACCGTGAAGGGCGGCGACTACCTCACCGATCAGGACTCCGCTGAGATCCTGACGCGCGAGGCGATCGACGCGGTCTACGACCTCGAGAACATGGGCCTGCCGTTCAACCGCACGGAGGACGGCAAGATCGATCAGCGCCGCTTCGGCGGCCACACGCGCGACCACGGCAAGGCGCCCGTGCGCCGCGCGTGCTACGCGGCCGACCGCACCGGTCACATGATCCTGCAGACGCTCTACCAGAACTGCGTCAAGCACGGCGTCGAGTTCTTCAACGAGTTCTACGCGCTCGACCTCGTCATGGCAGAGGTCGACGGCGTGCAGCGCGTCGCGGGCGTCGTCGCGTACGAGCTCGCGACCGGCGAGATCCACGTCTTCCAGGGCAAGTCGGTCATCTTCGCGACCGGCGGCTTCGGCAAGATCTACAAGACGACCTCGAACGCCCACACCCTCACGGGCGACGGCGTCGGCATCGTGTGGCGCAAGGGCCTGCCGCTCGAGGACATGGAGTTCTACCAGTTCCACCCGACGGGCCTCGCGGGCCTCGGGATCCTCCTGACCGAGGGCGCGCGCGGCGAGGGCGCGATCCTGCGCAACGCCTCCGGCGAGCGCTTCATGGAGCGCTACGCCCCCACGATCAAGGACCTCGCGCCGCGTGACATCGTCGCGCGCTCCATGGTGCAGGAGGTGCTCGAGGGGCGCGGCGCCGGCCCGCACAAGGACTACGTCTACCTCGACTGCACCCACCTGGGCGCCGAGGTGCTCGAGACGAAGCTGCCCGACATCACCGAGTTCGCGCGCACCTACCTGGGCGTCGACCCGGTCGTCGAGCGCGTGCCGGTCTACCCGACCGCGCACTACGCGATGGGCGGCATCCCCACCAACAACGACGCCGAGGTGCTCAGCGACAACGACACGGTCGTGCCGGGCCTCTACGCCGCCGGCGAGTGCGCGTGCGTCTCGGTGCACGGCGCGAACCGCCTCGGCACCAACTCGCTGCTCGACATCAACGTCTTCGGCAAGCGCGCCGGCAACAACGCCGTCGCGTACGCGCAGGGCGCCGACTTCGTCGACCTGCCGGGCGACGCCGCCGACGGCGTCGTGAAGCTGCTCGCCCAGCTGCGCGAGGGCACCGGCACCGAGAGCGTCGCCGAGATCCGCAAGGCGCTGCAGGAGACGATGGACCGCAACGCCCAGGTGTTCCGCACCGAGGAGACGCTGCAGGCCGCGCTCGCCGACATCGCCGTGCTGCGCCAGCGCTACCCGAACGTGCGCATCCACGACCGCGGCCGCCGGTTCAACACCGACCTGCTCGAGGCCGTCGAGCTCGGCTTCCTGCTCGATCTGGCCGAGATCGTCGTCGTGTCGGCGATCAACCGCAAGGAGTCGCGCGGCGCCCACATGCGCGACGACTACCCGACGCGCGACGACGAGAACTACATGCAGCACACGATGGCCTACCGCACGGCGGGCGAGGTCGGCGTGCCGCAGGAGATCCGCCTGGATTGGAAGCCCGTGCGCGTGACGCACTACGAGCCGCAGGAGAGGAAGTACTGATGGCTGACAGCGAGCAGAAGAACGAGCACAGCTTCGGCAGCGAGGGCGCATCCGAGACCGGGAGCCCGAGCGCCCAGGCCGAGGCCGCCGTCGACGCGACCGACACCGACGCGCAGGCCGTGAGCGCCGAGTCCACCGCTCCGGCGCCCGTCGACTCCGCGCAGGAGGGCCACGACCGCCCGGTCGAGGCCGTGGAGCCGGTCGAGGAGCCGCAGAGCTTCCCCGTCACGGTGATCATCCGCCGCTTCGACCCCGAGGTCGACGACGAGCCCCGCTGGGTCGACTACGACGTGCAGATGTTCGCGACCGAGCGCATCCTCGACGCCCTCCACCGCATCAAGTGGGAGATCGACCCGTCGCTGACGTTCCGCCGCTCGTGCGCGCACGGCATCTGCGGCTCGGACGCCATGCGCATCAACGGCAAGAACCGCCTCGCGTGCAAGGCGCTCGTGAAGGACTTCGACGTCTCGAAGCCCATCTACGTCGAGGCGATCAAGGGCCTGCCGCTCGAGAAGGACCTCATCGTGAACATGGAGCCGTTCTTCGACTCCTTCCGCGAGATCCAGCCGTTCCTGCAGGCCTCGTCGAAGCCCGAGAAGGAGCGCCACCAGTCGATCGCCGAGCGCGAGCGCTTCGACGACACGACCAAGTGCATCCTGTGCGCCGCGTGCACGACCTCGTGCCCGGTGTTCTGGACGGACGGCCAGTACTTCGGCCCCGCCGCGATCGTGAACGCGCACCGCTTCATCTTCGACTCGCGCGACGAGGCCTCGCAGGTGCGCCTCGACATCCTCAACGACCAGGAGGGCGTGTGGCGCTGCCGCACGACCTTCAACTGCACGGATGCGTGCCCGCGCGGCATCCAGGTGACCAAGGCGATCGCCGAGGTCAAGCAGGCGATGATGACGGGCGTCAAGCGCTAGGGCGACTGCCTTCGGCGAGGGCCGGCATCCGTGAGGGTGCCGGCCCTCGCCGCTTCCGGGGCTACGAGCGCCGCAGCGCGACGACGTTCGCGACGCCCCATGCGACCACGAGCCCGATGAACTGCAGCCACAGCACCACGCGCATGGCGCTGCCGGGCTCGAGCAGCACCTGGCCGGTGACGAGCACCGCGAGCGAGAGCAGGAGCGCCACCACGCCCACGGCGGCGAAGCCGCGCGTCGCGGCGGCGCGGTCGCGCTCGTCCGCGTACTCGGCGGCGTTGAGCCGCGTCACGTCGCTCGCCCGCCCGGATCGCGCGTAGACCGCGCTCGCGCCGGTGAAGAGCGCGACGAGCAGGAGGATGCCCGCGGATCCCCAGCGGTCGAGCAGTGCGAGCGTGACCCCGCCGCACAGCACGGCGACGACCAGCAGCGCGTTCCACCACGACATCCGCAGCCACCTACGCGTCGACATCGAACAGCTCCTCCACGGTCGTCCCGAAGTGCCGCGCGAGGTGCACGGCGAGCGTGAGCGAGGGATCGTAGCGGCCGGTCTCGATCGCGTTGATCGTCTGGCGCGAGACGCCCATCGCCTGCGCGAGCGCCTGCTGCGACAGGCCCTCGGCCTGCCGGCGCTCCCGCACGCGGCTCTCCATGTGGAAAGCGTACTTGACACGGGAGGCGATGACAAGCATGCTTGACATGTTAAGTCCGCTTGTCACCCGCATCCGAACCAGCACTGGAGGAACCCATGCTCGACGCCCTCTCCGACTTCACGACCGGACTGCCCGCCTGGGCGCAGTGGATCGGCGTCATGCTGATCAGCGCCGTCCCCTTCGTCGAGAGCTACTTCGGCGCCGCGATCGGCGTGCTCGCCGGCGTGCACCCGGTCGTCGCGATCGTCGCCGCGGTCGTCGGCAACGCCGCGTCGATGCTCGTGTTCGTGCTCACGGCGGATGCCGCGCGCACCAAGGTCCTGGCGGGCCGGGCCGGTGAGGACGGCCCGGAGCCGAGCCCGCGGCGGCTGCGGCTCAAGCGCATGTTCGACCGCTTCGGCGTGCCGGGCGTGAGCCTGCTCGGCCAGACCGTCCTGCCGAGCCAGATCACCTCGGGCGCGATGGTGTCGTTCGGCGCGTCCCGCAACGCGGTCATCGTGTGGCAGTGCATCTCGATCGTGGCGTGGGGCACCGCCTTCGGCCTGCTCGCCCTCGGCGGCGCCGAGCTGCTCTCGCTGCGCTGACGCCCCTCCCCGGTCGGCGCGGGGCCGCGTGGTGCAGACTGGCCGCGTGAACGACGCCACGCTCGCCGCGCTCGACCGGCTCGACGTCCTGCGCTCGGCGCTCGAGTCGGTGCCGCTGCCGCTGCCGACGGCGGCGGCGGACGCGGCGCGCGAGGCGCGGGCGGCGGCGGTGCGGCAGATCGACGACTACGTCGGACCGCGCATCGGCGACCTCGAGGCGCCGCTGCTCGCGGTGGTCGGCGGCTCGACCGGCGCCGGCAAGTCGACGCTCGTCAACGCGCTCGTCGGCCTCCCCGTCACCCGCACCGGCGTCATTCGTCCCACGACGCGGCAGCCCATCCTGCTCCACGCGCCGGGCGACGCGGCCTGGTTCGCGTCCACGCGCATCCTGCCCGGCCTCGCCCGCGTGCGGGGCGCGGTGCGGGATGCGCCGGCGCAGCAGGCGGGCGAGGATCCGGATGCCGGGCAGATCGGCTCGGTCGTGCTCGTCGCCGATGAGCGCGTGCCGCAGGACCTCGCGATCCTCGACGCCCCGGACGTCGACTCGATCGCCGACGAGAACCGGGCGCTCGCCGCGCAGCTGCTCGCGGCCGCCGACCTGTGGCTGTTCGCGACCACTGCCAATCGCTACGCCGACGCGGTGCCGTGGCGGCTGCTCGACGATGCGGCGTCTCGCGACATCACCGTCGGCATCGTGCTGAACCGCGTGCCGCCCGGAGCGGAGGACGAGGTCGAGGCCGACCTGCGGCAGATGCTCGCGGCCCGGGGCCTCGCATCCGCCCCCGTGTTCGTCATCGCGGAGTCGACGCTCGACGAGCGGGGGATGCTGCCGGCGGACGCCGCCGAGGGCGTGCGCGCGTGGCTCGCCGCCATCGCCGGCGACCGGGCCGAGCGCGCGCGGGTCGCGGGGCGCACGCTCGCGGGCGCGGTCGGCCGGCTCGCCGCGACCGCGGCAGCCATCGCCGACGCCCGCGACGAGCAGCTCGCCGTCGCGCGCGACCTGCGCGAGACGGTGCTGGGCGCCCACGACGACGCCGCCGACCGCATCGGCGACGCGACGCGCGACGGCGTGCTGCTGCGCGGCGAGGTGCTCGCGCGCTGGCAGGACTTCGTGGGCACCTCCGACGTCTTCCGCACGCTCGAGTCGTGGTTCTCGCGCACCCGCGACCGCGTGACCGCGTGGTTCCAGGGCAGGCCCGCACCGCCGATCGAGGTCGAGCACGAGATCGAGACGGGCCTGCACGCCGTGATGCTCGACGAGGCGGGCCGAGCGGCGTCGGACGCGTGGGCGCGCGTGCGCCACTCCGCGGTCGGCCGCGCCCTCACCGACGGCGCCGATCTCGCGCATCCCTCCCCCGACGTCTCCGAGCACGCCGCCCGGCTCGTCCGCGAGTGGCAGCAGGCGCTCGTCGAGCTGATCGGCGAGCAGGCGGCGGGCAAGCGCACGAAGGCGCGCGTGATGTCGCTCGGGCTCAACGTCATCACGGTCGCGCTCATGGTCGTCGTGTTCGCCTCGACCGGCGGCCTCACCGGCGGCGAGCTCGCGATCGCGGGCGGCTCGGCGGTCGTCGGGCAGAAGCTGCTCGAGACGATCTTCGGCGAGGATGCGGTGCGTCGCCTGGCCGCGCAGGCCCGCGACGACCTCGACGCGCGCGTGCACGCGCTGCTGCGCGAGCAGGCGGGGCGCTGGGATGCGCTGCTCGCGCCCGTCGAGGCGGGCGCCGACGGCGAGACGCTCCGGGAGGCGGCGAGGCGGCTCGAGGCGGCGATGGCCGAGGTGGCGGCGGGCGGTGCCGGCATCGGCGCCGTCCCGGGCGACGGTCCGCAGGAGCCGCTGCGGTGAGCGCGCCCGCGGTGGACCACCTGCTCGGCGCGCTCCACGAGGCGGCGGAGCTCGGCGCCGGCCGCGTGCCGGAGGCCGACCTCGAGCACGTGCGGCGCATCCTCGAGCGCGCCGGCGAGCGCCGCTCCCTCTCGAGCGAGCACACCGTCGTCGGCTTCTTCGGCGCGACGGGATCGGGCAAGTCGTCGCTCATGAACGCGCTCGTCGGCGAGCCGATCGCGCGCACGCACGTGCGGCGGCCGACCACCGCCGTGCCGCTCGCCGCGGTCTGGGACCCGCGCGGCGCATCCGCCCTGCTCGACTGGCTGCAGGTGCACGACCGCCGGGTGATCGAGCGTCCGTTCGCGACCGATGCGCGCGGGCGGCCGCAGGAGCTCTCGCTCATCCTGCTCGACCTGCCCGACTTCGACTCGGTCGCGATCGAGCACCGCGCGATCGCCGAGCGGCTCGCGGGGCAGGTCGACGTGCTCGTCTGGGTCGTCGACCCGCAGAAGTACGCCGACGCCGTGATCCACCGCGAGTTCATCGCGCCGCTCGCGGCCCACGCATCCGTCACCGCGGCCGTGCTCAACCAGGTCGATCGACTGCCCGCGGCCGAGGTGCCCCACGTCGTCGACTCGCTGCAGGGGCTGCTGCGCCGCGACGGGCTCGAGCGGGTGCAGGTGCTCGCGGTCTCGGCGACCGAGGGCACGGGCATCGACGCGCTGCGGCAGCGGATCGCCGCGTTCGCCGCCGAGCGGCAGGCGGCGTCGCAGCGGCTCACCGCCGACGTGCGATCGGTCGCCGCCCGGCTCGAGCCCGCGGGTGCGCCGGGCCGGCTGCGGGGCGCGGACGCGCAGGCGCTCGAGCGCGGGCTCGCCGCGGCTGCGGGCGTCGACGCCGTCGCGGCCGCCGTCGCGGGCTCGTACCGCAAGCGAGCGGGACAGGTGACGGGCTGGCCGCTCACGGCGTGGATGCTGCGGCTCGCGCCCGATCCGCTGCGGCGCCTGCACCTCGCGTTCGGGCGCGAGCGCGGCCGCGAGGCCGACGTGCACCGCACGAGCCTGCCACCGATGACCGCGGCGCAGCGCGCGCAGGCCGGCCTCGCGGTGCGCGCCTACGCAGAGACGGCCGCCGAGGGGCTCGGCGCCGGCTGGTCGGCGGCGATCCGCGAGCATGCGGCGGATGCGCTCGAGGCGCTCCCGGCGGAGCTCGACCGGGCGGTCGCCCGCACCGACCTCGGCGCGCGCGCCTCCTGGTGGTGGCCGCTGCTCGCGGCGATCCAGTGGCTCGTGCTCATCGTCGCGGTCGTGAGCGGGGTCTGGCTGCTGCTGCCGCTCGTGCTGCCGCTGTGGGACATGGTCGCGCCGGCGATCCCGCAGGTCGCGGAGACGGAGACGTGGCTCGACGGCTGGCCGGTGCCGCTCGTCGGGCTGCTCGGCGGCGTGCTGCTCGGCATCGTGCTCGGGCTCCTCGGCGCGCTCATCGGCGGCGCGGTCGGGGCGGCGAGGCGCTCGCGGGCTCGGCGGCGGCTGCGCGCGCAGGTGCGGGCCGTCGCGCGGGAGCACGTCGTGCTGCCAGTCGAGGGCGAGCGCGAGCGCGCCAGGGAGTTCGCCGTCGCGCTCGCGCGCGCGGCTGGCCGCACTCCCTAGCCCTGGGCCACCGCCGGAGCGGGCAGGAGGAGCAGGGTCAGCGCGCCGCGGCCGCGGCTCGCGCCGCGGCGGCGGACGACGCCGCGAGCGCGCGGGCTGCGCGCTCGCGCGCCTCCTCGCGCGTCACCGTGAGCAGCTCGGCGCGCACGTCGGCGATCGCCGACGCGCTCATCGACAGCGACGTGACCCCGAGCCCGACGAGCACGACCGCGAGCGCCGGGTCGGCGGCGGCCTCGCCGCACACGCCCACGGGCTTGCCCGCCGCGGCCCCCGCATCCCCCAGCATCTTGACGAGCCGCAGCACGGCAGGATGCCAGGGATCCTGCAGCGCGGCGACGGAGCCGAGCTGCCGGTCGGCGGCCATCGTGTACTGCGTGAGGTCGTTCGTGCCGATCGAGACGAAGTCGGCGACCTCGAGCACCTGGTCGGCGAGCACCGCGATCGACGGCACCTCGGCCATCGCGCCGACGCTGCGCAGGCCCATCTCGCGCCCGAGCCGCACGAAGTACTCGGTCTCCTCGCGATCGGCGATCATCGGCGCCATCACGAACAGGTCGGCGTCGGTGGCCTCCTGCGCCGCCGCGAGCGCGGTCAGCTGGTCGCGCAGGATCTGCTCGCTCGCCCGCAGCGCGCGGATGCCGCGCAGACCCAGCGCCGGGTTCTCCTCGTGCGCGTCGTTCAGGAACGCGAGCGGCTTGTCGGCCCCGGCGTCGAGCACGCGCACGACGACCTTCTTCCCCGGGAACGCGCGCAGCACATCCGTGTACGCCGCGGTCTGCTGCTCGACCGTCGGTGCCGTCGAGGCGCCGAGGAAGAGGAACTCGGTGCGGAACAGCCCCACGCCCTCCGCCCCCGCCTCGACCGCAGCGGGCGCGTCCTTCGCGCTGCCGACGTTGGCCATGAGCGGCACCGGCGTGCCGTCGGCGAGCGCCCCGGGCGTCACGGGGGCGGATGCGGCGGCGAGGCGCATCTCGCGCTCGGCACGGGCGGCGGCGACGGATGCGTCGTCGGGGTCGAGCACGACGGTGCCGGCCTTCGCGTCCACGATCGCGCGCTGCCCGTCTGCGGCGGCCGCGAGCAGGCCCACGACGCCGACGACCGCCGGGAGCGACTTCGAGCGCGCGAGGATCGCCGTGTGGGAGGTCGGGCCGCCGTCCTGCGTGACGAGGGCGAGCGTCTTGTCGAGGTCGAGCGTCGCGGTGTCGGCGGGCGCGAGGTCGCGCGCGACGAGGATGAAGGGCTCGTCGGAGACGGGCACGCCGGGTGCGGGGACCCCCCGCAGCCGCGCGACGACGCGCTGCGCGACGTCGTCGAGGTCGGTCGCGCGCTCGGCCATGTAGCCGCCCATCGCGGTGAGCATGTCGCGGAACGCGGCGTACGCGTCCCATGTCGCGCGCTCGGCGTTCGCCCCGCCGTCGAGACGCGTGCGCACGTCGTCGAGGATCGCCGGGTCCTGCGCCATGAGCGACGCCGCCTCGAGCACCGCTTGCGCGTCGCCGCCGGCAGCGGCTGCCCGCGCGTCGAGATCGGCCGCGACCGCCGCGAGCGCCTCGCGCACCCGCTCGTGCTCGGCGGCGGCGTCGGCCTCGAGCGGCTCGTCGCTCGGCGGCGCGAGGGGCTCCGGCATCCGCAGGACCTTCGCGACGGCGATGCCGCGACCGACTCCGACTCCTGAGAGCGCACTCATGCGGCCACACTACGCTGGGCCGCCGAACCGTCGCCATCGCAGCAGAGGGGTCCTCGTGAAGCAGCTCATCGAGCGGGTGCAGCAGTGGAGACCCGTGCGCGCCTGGCAGCGCTACGGCGCGACGAACGGCCCGGTGCTCTCGCAGGGCATGACGCTGCAGGCGTTCCTGTCGATCTTCGCCGCGCTCTTCGTCGCCTTCGCGATCTTCATGGCCGTGCTCGGCGGCAACGTGCAGCTGCGCGATGCGGTGATCGAGTCGATCTCGCGCTCGGTGCCGGGCCTCATCGGCGAGGGCGCCGCGATCGACGTCGACTCCCTCACCGGCTCGGCGATCGTCGGCTGGGCCGGCGCGATCGCGGCGGTGTCGATCGTGTTCACGGCGATCGCGTGGATCGGCGTGAGCCGCGAGGGCTTCCGCGCGATGTTCGAGCTCGACGACCCGAAGGCGAGCTTCGTGCTGCTCAAGCTCGGCGACCTCGGCGTCGCGGTCGGCATCGGGCTGCTCGTGGTCGTCTCGGCCGGCGTGCAGGTCGTCGCCACGGCGCTCGTGGAGGCGGTGGGGCTCGGCTGGGCCGCCGCCGTCATCGGCATCCTCGTGCAGCTCGCGCTCGACACGACGATCGTGCTGCTGCTGTACCGCTTCGGCGGCCGGCTGCGGCTCCCGGCGAAGCAGGTCGTGCCCGCAGCCCTCGCGTGCGCGGTCGCGTTCTTCGTGCTCAAGCAGGTCGCGACGCTGCTGTTCGGCGCGGTCGAGAACAACCCGCTGCTCGCCGGCGTCGCGGCGCCGGTCATCATCCTCATCTGGTTCGGCTTCATCATGCAGATCCTGCTGCTCGTGCTCGCCTTCGTCGCGGTCGGACCGACCGGCCGCGCCTACACGCGCCTCGTGCAGGCAGGCGGCATCGATGCGCGCCTCAGCCCCGAGAAGGCGCAGGAGCTGCTCGACGAGCTGCACGCGAGCGAGCGCGCGGGCGACGATCAGGTGCGGCTGCACAAGCGGCTCGCGAAGCGCATCCGCTGAGAAGCGGGTCTCGTGACGCGTGCGCCTGCGGCGCGCGCTCCTCGACCGACGGGCGGACGGCGGGCGAGGCAGGAGGCGTCGGCGGCGCTCGGTAGGCTCGGTGGCATGGTCCGCATCGCCTCCGTCAACGTCAACGGCGTGCGCGCCGCGTTCCGCAAGGGCATGGGCGAGTGGCTCGAAGCAGGCGACTTCGACGTCGTCGCGCTGCAGGAGGTGCGCGCGCTCGACGAGGACCTGCTGCCGCTCGTGCCGGGCTGGCACGTGCTGCATGACCCCGCGACGGCGAAGGGCCGCGCCGGCGTCGCCGTGCTCTCGCGCGAGCCGTCGATCGAGCACCGCACCGACATCGGGCTCAAGACCTTCGACACGAAGGGCCGCTGGCTCGAGGCCGACTTCCTGCACGGCGAGACGCTGCTGACGGTCGTCTCGGCGTACGTGCACTCCGGCGGCGAGGTCGGCACGCCCAAGCAGGACGACAAGTTCCGGTTCCTCCAGTCGATGGGCAAGCGCCTGCCGCAGCTGCGCGCGCACACCGACCACGTCGTGGTGATGGGCGACTTCAACGTCGGCCACACGCCCCTCGACATCAAGAACTGGAAGGGCAACCAGAAGAACGCCGGCTTCCTGCCCGAGGAGCGCAGCCACCTCGACCGCTTCTTCGGCACCGGCATGGTGACGGGCGTCGACGGCGTGCGGGGCCGCGGGCACGGCTGGGTCGACGTCGGCCGCGCCGCGCATCCCGACCAGGACGGCCCCTACACGTGGTGGTCGCAGCGCGGGAAGGCGTTCGACAACGACGTGGGCTGGCGCATCGACTACCACATGGCCTCCCCGGCGCTCGCGAGCACCGCCCGCGACTACCGCGTCGAGCGCGCGAGCGCGTGGGACACCCGGTGGTCGGACCACGCTCCCGTCATCGTCGACTACGACCTGTGACCACACCTACGAGGAACGCATCCATGGCCAACCCCCGCCTCTACTCGGGGATGCAGCCCTCCTCGGGCTCGCTCCACCTCGGCAACTACATCGGCGCGCTCCAGCAGTGGCGCGCGATGCAGAGCGACTACGACGCCTTCTTCTCCATCGTCGACCTGCACGCGATCACCGTGCCGCAGCCGCCCGACGTGCTGCGCGAGCAGGTGCGCACGCTCGCCGCGCAGTACATCGCCGGCGGTATCGACCCCGATCGCTCGTGCCTCTACGTGCAGTCGCACGTCGCCGCGCACGCGCAGCTCGCGTGGCTGCTCGGCACCATCACGGGCTTCGGCGAGGCGAGCCGCATGACGCAGTTCAAGGACAAGACCGCCAAGGGCGGGCAGGAGTCGGCCTCGGTGGGCCTGTTCACCTACCCCATCCTGATGGCCGCCGACATCCTGCTCTACGACGCCGAGATCGTGCCGGTCGGCGACGACCAGAAGCAGCACGTCGAGCTCACCCGCGACCTCGCCGAGCGCTTCAACAAGCGCTTCGGCGCGACGTTCACGGTGCCGAAGCCGCAGATCCTCGCCGACGGCGCGCGCATCTACGACCTGCAGCAGCCGACCGCGAAGATGTCGAAGTCGGCCGACAACGACAAGGGCATCGTCTGGCTGCTCGACGAGCCGGCCAAGACCGCGAAGAAGATCCGCTCGGCCGTCACCGACACCGAGGGCTCGATCCGCGCCGACAAGGCCGAGAAGCCGGGCGTCACCAACCTGCTCGACATCCTGAGCGCGATGACGGGCACGCCGGTCGCATCGCTCGAGGCCGAGTTCGCCGGCCAGGGCTACGGCGTGTTCAAGACGGCGGTGGCGGATGCGGTGGTCGCCGAGCTCGCACCGGTGCGGGAGCGCACCCTCGAGCTGCTCGCCGACCGCGGCGAGCTCGACCGGCTGCTCGCGGCCAACGCCGACCGCGCGGCCGAGGTGGCCGACGCGACGCTCGGGCGCGCGCTGGAGGCGATGGGGCTGCGATGAGCGCCGACGCGGATCGGCCGCTCGCGGGCCCGATGCTGCCGGTGATGGGCCGCAAGGTCGTGCTGACGGCGCTCCGCGAGGACGACGTCGACCGCGTGCTCGAGGCGTGCTCGGCACCGCAGGTCGGCCGCTGGCTCGACGCGCCGTGGCCGTACGCGCGCGCCGACGCCGAGGCCTTCGTGCGCGAGTTCGCGCCCGCCGGCTGGCGCGGCGAGCACGAGGAGCGCGTGTGGGCGATCCGCGAGTCGCTGCGCGGCCCGCTCGCGGGCGTGATCGGCCTGCGCACGCAGATCGGCGAGGTCGGCTTCTGGCTGCACCCCGACGCCCAGGGCAAGGGCCTCATGTCGGATGCGCTGCGCACGGTGGTCGGGCACGCCGAGGGCTGCCTGACGTGGCCCGAGGTGCATTGGGCCTGCTACGACGGCAACCTCGCCTCGATGCGGGTCGCGAAGGCGGCCGGCTTCACCTACCTCGGCACGCGCGAGGCCGAGCATCGCGGCGAGCGGGTGCTGCAGCACCACGCGGTGCGCGTCGCCGGCGGTACGCCCGCGGACGCGCGCCCCTGGCCGCCGCTCGACTGAGCGCGCGCCCACGCACCCGACCCGACCGCCCGCCCGACGGCCCGCTCGAGGGAACCGCTCGAGGGGAACCGCTCCGGGACCGTCGCGCGCCACCGCATCCGCCGCGTGGGTGGTCACGACGCGCCGTGGTCGGCGCCTGGGGTGGTCACGACGCGCCGCGCGCCCGCGCCGCGACACGGCGCGTCGTGACCACCCCCGGGCGGGCGGATGGTCGGGAATGCCCGGCGAGATCGCGCAGTTGTATGGTGGCAGTGCAACGTGCCCGGGGTCAGTGCAAGTCTGAACCGGCGGTGAGAGTCCGCGACCCGTGAGCCCGTCTCGTCCGAGGCGGTCGATCGGCTGAGCTGGTGGAATTCCAGCACCGACGGTGAGAGTCCGGAGGGGAGGCGCACGTGGGGTCGCACGCGACCCCGCTGATCCCCGCGCGCGTTCGGAGAGGAACGGATGTCGGAGATCACCGCCGCTGAGCGCGCCGCGATGGCGCGTGCGCGGGAGCTCGCCCTGCGCGGTCCGCGCGGCGTCAACCCGCAGGTCGGCGCGGTCATCCTCTCCCCCGACGGCCGCACCCTCGCCGAGGGCTGGCACCGCGGCGCCGGCACCGCCCACGCCGAGGTCGACGCGCTCTCGCAGCTCGCCTCCGGCGGCGCCGCCGGAGCGACCGCGGTCGTCACCCTCGAGCCCTGCAACCACACCGGCCGCACCGGTCCGTGCGCGGTCGCGCTGCTCGACGCGGGTGTCGCGCGCGTCGTCTACGGCGCGGCCGACCCCGGCGAGGCCTCGAGCAACGGCGCCGAGCGGCTGCGCGAGGGCGGCGTCGACGTCGCCCGCACCGACGAGGCCGAGGCGGAGGCCCTCATCGCCGACTGGCTGTTCGTGCAGCGCACCGGCCGGCCGCGCGTGACCGTCAAGTGGGCCCAGTCCCTCGACGGCCGCGCCGCCGCCGCCGACGGCACGAGCCAGTGGATCACCGGCCCCGAGGCCCGCGCCCACGTGCACCGCGAGCGCAGCGCCCACGACGCGATCGCCGTCGGCACCGGCACCGTCCTCGCCGACGACCCGCGCCTCACCGCCCGCATCGAGGGCATCGACGACGCGCCGCAGCCCGTCCCCGTCGTCTTCGGCGAGCGCGCCATCCCCGCAGACGCGGCGCTCCGCAGCCACCCGCGGGGCCTGCGCACGGCCGGGCACGAGCTCGAGCGCGAGCTCGCCGACCTCGCCGGCGACGGCATCCAGACCCTCTACGTCGAGGGCGGGCCGACGCTCGCGAGCGCGTTCATCCGCGCCGGGCTCGCCGACCGCTTCACCATCTACCTCGCGCCGACCCTCCTCGGGGGGCCGCGCACCGCGCTCGACGCCATCGGCGTCAGCACCATCGACGAGCAGCGCCGCCTCGCGGTGACGCGGCTCGAGCAGCTCGGCCGAGACCTGCTGGTCGAGGCCACGACAGAGAGCGAGCAGTGATGTTCACCGGCATCATCGAAGAGCTCGGCGAGATCGTCTCGTTCGAGCCCCACACGACCGAGCAGGGCGGCGACGCGTACCGCCTGACCGTGCGCGGCCCGCTGGCCGTCAGCGACGCATCCCACGGCGACTCGATCGCCGTGAACGGGCTGTGCCTGACGGTGGTCGAGCAGACGGCGGATGCGTTCACCGCCGATGTCATGCAGGTCTCGGTCGACATGTCCACGCTCGGCGACCGCCGCCCGGGCGATCGCGTCAACCTCGAGCGCGCGGCCGCCGTCGGCGACCGGCTCGGCGGCCACATCGTGCAGGGGCACATCGACGGCACCGCCCGGGTGCTCTCCGTCGTGGACGGCGACGGCCAGCGCACGGTGCGCTTCGCGCTCGACCCCGCACTCGCGCACCTCGTCGTCCGCAAGGGCTCGATCGCCGTCGACGGCATCTCGCTCACCGTCTCGGCCGTGAGCGAGCCCGACGAGGCCGAGCAGTGGTTCGAGGTCTCGCTGATCCCCGAGACGCTCGCCACCACAACCCTCGGCTTCCGCGCGGTCGGCGACCGCGTCAACATCGAGACCGACATCGTCGCTCGCCACGTCGAGCGCATGCTGCAGCTGGAGGACAAGCGATGAGCATCACCACCATCGACGTGGCACTGAAGGCGCTGCGCGACCGGAAGCCCGTCATCGTCGTCGACGACGAGGGGCGCGAGAACGAGGGCGACCTGATCATGTCGGCGCAGCTGGCGAGCGCGGAATGGGTGGCCTTCATGGTGCGCCACACCTCCGGCTACCTGTGCGCGCCGCTCACCGCCGAACGGGCCGACGAGCTCGGCCTGCCGCTCATGGTGCTCGAGAACGAGGACACCCGGCAGACCGCGTACACGATCACCGTCGACGCGGCCGACCGCACCAGCACCGGCATCTCGGCCGACGACCGCGCGCACACCCTGCGCGTGCTCGGCGACCCGGCCTCCACCCCCGAGAGCCTCCGTCGCCCCGGCCACATCGTGCCGCTGCGCGCCGTCGAGGGCGGCGTGCGCGCCCGCGCCGGCCACACCGAGGCCGCGGTCGAGCTCATGCAGCTCGCCGGGCTCGAGCCGGTCGGCGTCATCGGCGAGCTCGTGGAGGACAGCGGCGAGATGCGCCGCCTCCCCTCCCTCATCGCCTTCGGCGAGGAGCACGATCTGCCCGTGATCACCATCGCCGACCTCATCGACTACCTCGACGCCGACGGGCTGCCCACGGCGTGCGGCGGCGACAACGAGGAGTCGGCGCGGGTCTCGTTCGAGGTCGAGACCGACGTGCCCACCCGCTACGGCACCTTCCGCATCGCCGCGTACCGCGACCGCCAGACGGGCGCCGACCACGTGGCGATCATCGCCGGCGACGAGCTCAGCGACGGCGCGCTCGTGCGCGTGCACTCCGAGTGCCTCACCGGCGAGGCGCTGCACTCGCTCAAGTGCGAATGCGGCCCGCAGCTCGACGACGCGATGCAGCAGATCCAGCAGGCCGGCGGCGGCATGGTCGTCTACCTGCGGGGCCACGAGGGCCGTGGCATCGGGCTGATCAACAAGCTGCGCGCCTACCGCCTGCAGGAGGACGGCCTCGACACGCTCGACGCCAACCTCGCGCTCGGCCTGCCGGCCGACGCCCGTGAGTACGGCGCCGCCGCGGCGATCATCCGCGAGCGCGGGATGCGCTCCATCAAGCTGCTCTCGAACAACCCGCTCAAGCGCGAGGCGCTCGAGCAGCACGGCATCGAGGTGAGCGAGCTCGTGCCGCTGCTCGTGGGCGTCGGCGCTCACAACGAGCAGTACCTCGCGGCCAAGCGCGACCGGATGGGCCACCGCCTGCCCGACCGCATCACGCAGAACGACGAGCAGGGAGAGGGCTGAGCCATGGCAGGAGAGGGACGCCCGGAGGGTTCCGGGCTGGACGCGAGCGGGCTGCGGATCGCGGTCGTGCACGGCCGCTGGCACGAGCGGATCGCCACCGGGCTGCTCGAGGGCGCGCGCCGCGCGCTCGCCGAGATGGGCGCCGACGTGACCGAGCTGCCGGTGCCGGGCTCGTTCGAGCTGCCGGTCGTGGCGCAGGCCGCGCTCGAGGCGGGCTTCGACGGCGCGGTCGCGCTCGGGGTCATCATCCGCGGCGGCACGCCGCACTTCGAGTACGTCTCCGAGGCGGCCACGATGGGGCTGACGGATGTCGCGGTGCGCACCGGCAAGCCCGTGGGCTTCGGCGTGCTCACCCTCGACGACGAGCAGCAGGGCATCGACCGCGCGGGCCTGCCGGGCTCCAAGGAGGACAAGGGGCGCGAGGCCGCCGAGGCGGTCGTCGAGGCCGCCCTCGCGCTGCGCTCGCTGCACGGCTGACGCGTCCCCACGCATCCGCCCGACCCATGGTGGCCGGGCGGATGCGTCGTCTCCGGCGGATGCGACCCCGGGGCCGCACGGCCCGGCGGGTACACTGGAGTGTCGTCCCCCAGGAGCCGAAGCTGACTCCGACGCGGCCGGCGCGTCACGAGCGCGCCGAACCCTCCGCGCGCAGCACATCCGCACCCGACGCGCGCGATCCTCCACCAGGAAGCAGCATGTCCCTCTCCGCAAGCCAGGCGACCGCAGCGTCGTCGCAGCAGCAGCCCGCCAACTCGCGCGGCCGCGTCATCTTCGCGAGCCTCATCGGCACGACGATCGAGTTCTACGACTTCTACGTCTACGCGACCGCCGCCGTGCTGGTGTTCCCGCACCTCTTCTTCCCCACCGGCGACGAGACGACCGCCCTGCTCGCGTCGTTCGCCGCGTTCGGCGCCGCGATGGTCGCCCGCCCGATCGGCTCGGTCGTGTTCGGCCACCTCGGCGACAAGCACGGCCGCAAGATCACGCTCGTCGGCGCCCTGCTCACGATGGGCATCGCGACGTTCCTCATCGGCGTGCTGCCCACCTACGGCCAGGTCGGCTGGATCGCCGCGGCGCTGCTCGTGCTCATGCGCCTCGCGCAGGGCTTCGCGCTCGGCGGCGAGTGGTCGGGCGCGGCGCTCGTCGCGACCGAGAACGCCCCGGTCGGCAAGCGCGCCTGGTACGGCACGTTCCCGCAGCTCGGCGCGCCGATCGGCTTCATCATCGCCAACGGCCTCTTCCTGCTCATCGCGGCGCTCCTGCCGAGCGACGACCCGTCGATGCCCTCCGAGGCGTTCCTCGAGTGGGGCTGGCGCATCCCGTTCCTCTTCTCGGCCGTCATGGTGATCGTGGGCCTCTACGTGCGCCTGAAGCTCGTCGAGTCGACGTCGTTCGAGAAGGCGAAGACGACCGGCACCATCCAGCGCATGCCGCTCGCGACCGTCTTCCGCGACTACTGGAAGGAGCTCATCCTCGGCACCTTCTTCATGCTCGCGACCTACGTGCTCTTCTACCTGATGACGGCGTTCTCGCTCACGTACGGCCGGGCTCCGGTCGACGCGGAGGTGCCGGGCCTCGGCTACTCGTACACGACGTTCGTGCTCATGCTCATCGTCGGCGTCGTCTTCTTCGGCATCTTCACGATGGTCTCCGGCCCGCTCGCCGACCGCTTCGGCCGCCGGAACACCCTGATCTGGGTGACGCTCGCGATCATGGCGTTCGGCCTGCTGTGGGTACCGCTCACCGGCGGCGGCTTCTTCGGCGTCATGCTGTGGCTCATCCTCGGCATGTCGCTCATGGGCTTCACGTTCGGGCCGATGGGGGCCCTGCTGCCCGAGCTCTTCCCGACCAACGTGCGCTACACCGGCTCGGGCGTGAGCTACAACGTGTCGTCGATCCTCGGCGCCGCGGTCGCGCCGTTCATCGCGGTGGCGCTGTGGACCGCCGGCGGCGGCAGCGTCTTCTGGGTCGGCGTCTACCTCGCGGGCGCGGGCGCGCTGACGCTCATCGCCCTGCTCCTCTCGAAGGAGACGAAGGATCTCGACATGGAGCGCTGAGCGCTCTCGACGGATGCTGCGGCCGGTCGCCCGAGGAGGGCGGCCGGCCGCTCGTCGTCAGACCGTGCGGTCGGCGATGGTGCGCACGCGCGTGATGGTCGCGTGCCCCGCGGCGAGCCGCTCCATGTCGCTGCCGGGCGCGTCGTCGGCGCGGTGCTCGCGGATGGACAACCGCACCTCATCGCCCGCGACCTCGGTGAGCGTCGTCTGCACGATGCCGAACGGCGCGAGGTGCGCCTCGACGAGCTCGAGCCCCTGGGCGTCGGGCACGTTCGGGACGTTGAGGTTGAGCACGGCGCCCGCGGGCGCGCCAAGCAGCGTCGCGAGAGCGGTGCGGGCGACCGCGCCGGCGGTGCCCCAGTGCTGCTCGTCCGCTTCGACGAGCCCGACGTCGAGCGAGACGGCGAGCGCCCGCACGCCGCCCTGCCCCGCGGTGAGCGCGGCGCCGACGGTGCCCGAGTGCATGATCGCGCCGCCGACGTTCGCGCCGCGGTTGATGCCGCTGAGCACGACGTCGGGCGTCTCGCCGAACGAGCCGTGCAGCGCGAGGAGCGTGATGAGGGCCGGCGCCGCGTGCACCGCGTAGGCCTCGCCCTCGAAGCCGGCGATCGCGCGGCGCTCGGAGCGCACCGTGCCCTTGCCGCCCGCCGCGGTGACCGCGGTGCCCTGCGTGGCGATGATGGACGCGCTCGCGCCGGAGTGCTCGTGCGCCGGCGCCGCGATCACCACCTCGAGCCCCGCGTCGGCCGCGACGGCGGCGAGCGCCGCGAGCCCCGGCGAGTCGATGCCGTCGTCGTTCGTGATCAGTGCGCGCATCAGTCCTCCTCGTCGTGGTCGCCGAGCCGATGCAGCTCGACCCGCTCGGCGATCGCGCGGATCGCCTCGGCGTCGCCGGTGCCGAGGCCGCGCCGCGTCGCGTTGACCGCGCCCGCGGCGGCGCCCAGGCGCACCGCCTCGTCGTGGTCGCCGCCGCTCGCGAGGACGGCCGCGATGCCCGCGGTGTAGGAATCCCCCGCGCCGCTCGTGTCGACCGGCTCGAGCTCGGGCGCGGCGACGCGCCAGGCTCCGTGCTCGCCGACGACGATCGAGCCTTCCTCGGCTCGCGTGATCGCCACGAGCGCGATGCCCTCGCGGGCGAGCGCGCGTGCCGCGTCGAGCAGCTGCTGCTCGTCGTCGCCGTCCTCGACGCGGCCGTCGGCGACGAGCTCCTCGTGGCTCACCTTGAGCACGTCGACCCCGCCGTCGAGCGCCGCTTCGAGCCGGTCGCCCGCGAGGTCCACGAGCACGGGCTTGCCGAGCTCCCGCACGTCGTTCGCGAGCCGTCGATAGACGTCGGCCGGCAGGAGCGAGTCGCCCTCGGGACCGGAGAGGATGACGAGATCCGCATCGGCCGTCTCGCGCAGCACGGTCGAGTAGAGCGAGTCGAGCGTGTGCCGCGAGAGCGGCTCGCCCTGCGCCTCGACGACCGCCACGCGCTCGCCCCCGCGCCGATCGTGCACGTACGCGGGGCTGATGCCCTCGCGCTCGATCGCCGCGACGACGAAGCCCTCCCGCTCGAGCAGCTGCCGCGCGACCGCCCCGATCTCCCCGGTGACCGTGCACGCGAGCGCGACCTCCACGCCGAGCGCCACGAGCATCCGCGCCTGCCAGACGCCCTGCCCGCCCACGTGGAGGTGGACGTCGGGCTCGCCGCGCACCTCCTCGATCGTCACGGTGAGCATGGGAGCGGGGGCGAAGATGAGCACGCGAGCCATGCGCCCACGCTACGCAGGGCTCCTGGAGGTCAGCGGAGCGTCACCGCAGGAACAGCGCGCGGAGCCGCGTCGTGGTGAACCACAGGCCGAGCACGATCATGGCCGCGAAGTACAGCAGGTGGATGCCGATCGAGGGCTGGATGAGCCCCGTCGTGAGCTGCCGGATCATGTCGACGCCGTGCCACAGCGGCATCGCCTGGATCACCCATTGCAGGCCCTGCGGGTAGACCTCGATCGGGAAGAACGTCGCCGAGAGCAGGAACATCGGCATCATCAGGAAGTACACGTAGTCGAGGTGCTGGAAGGTCTTCATGTAGCTCGTGATCGCCATGCCGAAGGAGGCGAACCCGAAGGCGATGACGAGCGCCGCCGGGATGGCGAGCACGGCCGTCCACGAGAGGTTGAGGCCCATCATCGTCGTCACGAGCATGAACCCGCACGCGTAGAGCAGACCGCGGAAGAGCGCGAGCAGGATCTCCCCCAGCGCGACATCGAGCGGGCCGAGGGACGTCGAGAGCATCTGCTGGTAGAGCTTCGCGAAGTTCATCTTGAAGAAGACGTTCATCGTGGAGTCGTAGACGGCGCCGTTCATCGCGCTCACCGCCATGAGGGCGGGCGCGATGTAGGCGGCGTACTCGACGTCGACGCCGTAGAACTCCACGGTGCCGATGAGCGCGCCGAGGCCGACGCCCATCGACAGCAGGTAGAAGACGGGCTCGAAGAAGCCGGTCAGCACGACCACCCAGTTGGTGCGCGCCATCACGTGCAGGCCGCGCAGGAACACCGAGCGCGTGTTGCCGGCGTAGATGCCGCGCAGCGGCCCGCGGACCGTCGGGGCGGGCGCTTCGAGGAGCTCAGGTGTGCGCAGCTCGGTCACTTGTCGAGCCTCCGTCGGAAGGTGCGGATGGAGAGCAGGCACGCGACGAGCGCCACGAGCACGAGGTAGCCGAGGTGCACGAGCAGCATCACCGGCGGCAGCTCGGCGCCGTAGAGGGCGCTGCGGCCGAGCTCGGCCGCGTGCCACAGCGGCGAGATCCAGCCGATCCAGTGCAGGAACGCCGGCAGCGTCTCGAGCGGGAAGTAGGTGCCCGAGAAGAGCGTGAGCGGCACGACCACGAAGCGCTCGACGAACGACAGCTGGCCGCGGTCCTCGGTCTGGGTCGACACCCACGCCATGACGGCGAAGCCGGCTGCGGTCGCCAGCAGCAGCCCGATCGGGATCAGCAGCAGCGCACCCGTCGCGGTGCCGATCCCGAAGACGATCATGACGGCCGAGAACGCCACGAGCGGCAGCAGCACGCGCACGAGCACCGAGACCTGGAAGCCGACGGCGATGTGCGCGGGCCCGATCGGGGTGCCGTTCATGGCGAAGAACATCGGGAACCACTTGAAGCCGCCGAAGACGCCGTAGGTGTTCTCCTGCGCGGCCGTCTGCATCGCGGTCGCCATCGACAGGGCCGGCGCGATGAAGACGAGGTAGGGCACGCCGTCGACGCCCTGGGCGCCCTGGTTCGCATCCACGAGCAGCCCGAGGCCGAGGCCGAGCCCGAGCAGGAAGAGGAACGGCGAGCCGACGCCGATCGCGACCCACGAGGCGACGTACGCGCGCATGGCGCGGATGCGGTGCTCGGCGACGAACCACCAGCCCCAGACCCGCGCTCGGCGCGCGACGGCGCCGTGGTCGACGCCTCCCTCGTCGGCGACCCGGTCGCGCTGCGCTGCGATGCTCATCGGCTCAGTCGATCAGGCTGCGGCCGGTGAGCCGGAGGAAGACGTCCTCGAGGCTCGAGCGGCGCACGAGGCTCGTGATCGGGTTCAGACCGCGGTCGTGCACGGCAGACATGGCGCCCTCGCCGTCGTCGGCGTAGACGAGCACGCGGTCGGGCAGCACCTCGATGCGCTCGCCGATGCCCTGGATGGCGGCCGCGGCCTCCTCGTTGCGCGCCGAGCCGAAGCGCACCTCGAGCACCTCGCGCGTGGAGTACTGCCGGATGAGCGAGGACGGGCTGCCCTCGGCGACGATCGTGCCCTGGTCGACCACGACGAGCCGGTCGCACAGCTGCTCGGCCTCGTCCATGTAGTGCGTGGTGAGCACGAGCGTCGTGCCCTCCTCCTTCAGCCGGAACAGCCGATCCCACAGCACGTGGCGCGCCTGCGGGTCGAGCCCGGTCGTCGGCTCGTCGAGCAGCATCGCCTTGGGGGCGTTGATGAGCCCGCGGGCGATCGTCAGGCGTCGCTTCATGCCGCCCGACAGGCCGTCGACGCGGGCCTTGCGCTTCTCGGTGAGCTGCGCGAACTCCAGCAGCTCCTCGGCGCGGCGCTTGACGTACGGCAGCGGGAGGCCGAAGTAGCGGCCGTAGACGATGAGGTTGTCGATGACCCGCAGCTCCTCGTCGAGCTGGTCCGCCTGCGGGACGATGCCGAGCTGCGCCCGGATCTCGGGCCCGTGGCTCTCCGGGTCGAAGCCCAGCACCGCGAGCTCGCCGGAGGTGCGGGTCGAGGTGGCCGCGATCATCCGCATCGTCGTCGACTTGCCCGCGCCGTTGGGGCCGAGGAAGCCGAACGCCTCCCCCGGCTCGATCGCGAAGTCGATCCCGTCGACGGCGGTGAAGTCGCCGTAGCGCTTGGTGAGCCCCTTGGCTTCGATGACCGGGGCGGATGCGGTGGTCGGCACGGGAGACAACGCTACTGCGTGCCGCCCACACGCGCCGCACCGCGATCCGCGACGGGCGCGTCCCCCGCGCTCGCGGAGGCTCGCCTCGCGCTGGCCTTCCGCTCCCGCGCTCGCCAGGATGGAGGCATGCTGTGGGTCCGCGCGAATGCCAGACGCTACCCCCTCGTCGCCATCACGCTCGTCATCGGCGTCGCGAGCGCCGCCTTCGGGATCGCGGGGATGCCCGAGGTCGCGCAGTGGCTCTGCACGGGCTGGGGCGTCGTCGTCGCCGCGATGCAGGGCTGGGGCATGCTGCGCGACCTGCTGCGCGGCCACTGGGGGCTCGACGTGCTGGCGGTCACGGCGATCGTCGCGACCATCCTCGTGGGCGAGTACGTCGCGACCCTCCTCATCGTGCTCATGCTCACCGGCGGCGAAGCGCTCGAGGACTACGCCGCCGGCAGGGCGCGCCGCGAGCTGACGGCGCTCCTCGAGCGCGCGCCCCAGCTCGCCCACCGCGTGGTGGACGGCGACGCGGTCGAGGACATCCCCGCGACCGACGTGCGGGTGGGCGATGAGCTGCTGCTGCGGCCCTCCGAGATCGTGCCGGTCGACGCGGTGCTGCTGAGCGGCAGCACGGCGCTCGACCAGTCGTCGCTCACGGGAGAGAGCCTCCCGGTCGAGGTGCACGAGGGCGACGACCTGCTCAGCGGCTCGGTCAACGCCGAGGCGGCCGTGCGCATCCGCGCCACCGCGACCGCGGCAGACAGCCAGTACCAGCGCATCGTCGCGCTCGTCGAGGAGGCCGCGGAGAGCCGCGCCCCCGTCGTGCGGCTCGCCGACCGCTACGCGGTGCCGTTCACGGCGGTCGCGCTGCTGATCGCGGGCCTCGCCTGGTGGGCGACGGGCGACCCGGTGCGCTTCGCCGAGGTGCTCGTGGTGGCGACCCCCTGCCCGCTGCTCATCGCCGCGCCCGTGGCGTTCATGGGCGGCATGAGCCGGGCGGCGCGCCGCGGCATCATCGTCAAGGGCGGCGGGGTGCTCGAGCAGCTCGCCGCCGCGCGCACCGCCGTGTTCGACAAGACCGGCACGCTCACCACCGGCACGCCGACCGTCGACGCGGTGCGCGCGGAGCCCGGCGTCGACCCGGCGACGCTCCTCACCCTCGCCGCCTCGGCCGAGCAGTACTCCTCCCACGTGCTCGCCGCGTCGATCATGAGCGCTGCGCGCGACCGCGGGCTGGCGCTGCGGCCCGCGAGCCGCGCGTCGGAGCGCGCGACCTTCGGCGTCGAGGCGGCGATCGACGGGCAGCAGGTCGTGATCGGCAAGCTCGCCTTCGTGCGCGAGCACGCGCCCGACGCGCACGAGACCGAGCTCGCGCGGGGCGAGCTCGCCATCTACGTCGCCATCGACGGGCGGTTCGCCGGCAGCATCGTGGCGCGCGACCCCGTGCGCGAGAACGCGGCGGCGACGATCGCCGCGCTGCACGCGGCGGGCACGCGCGAGACGGTCATGCTCACCGGCGACGCATGGCCCACCGCGCGGCACGTCGCCGACGAGCTCGGCATCGAGACCGTGCGGGCCGAGTGCCTCCCGGGCGACAAGGTCGAGGCGGTGCGGGCGCTGCCGCATCGGCCCGTGCTCATGGTGGGCGACGGGGTCAACGACGCGCCCGTGCTCGCAGCGGCGGATGTCGGCGTCGCGATGGGCGCGAAGGGTGCGACGGCCGCGAGCGAGTCCGCGGACGTCGTCATCACGATCGACGACCTCTCGCGCACGGTCGACGCGGTGCGCATCGGGCGGGACACGAAGCGGATCGCGCTCCAGAGCATCTGGATCGGCATCGTCATCAGCGTCGCGCTCATGGTGATCGCCGCCCTCGGCGCGATCCCGGCGACGATCGGCGCGCTCGCCCAGGAGGCGGTCGACCTCGTGACGATCCTCTGGGCGCTCCGAGCGATCCGCGGCGGCGCGCGGCCCGGTGCGACGGCTCCCGAGCGACGCGGGAGAATGGAGGAGTACGCCTGACGCGCGACCGCCCCTCCCGGGGTGCGCGCCGCGGCGCAGTGCACACGGAGCAGGAAGCGAGAGATGAGCGAGCGACGAGCGATCTTCGGCAGGCGACGCGACGACGACGGCCCGCGGGCCAGCGTCAGGGAGCTGCTCCCCTACCTCTTCCCGAAGAAGGGGCTGCTCGTCGGCGCGATCGTGCTGTCGGTCGTCGGCGCCGCGTTCGCGCTCGCCCAGCCCGCGATGGCGCAGGAGCTCATCGCGCGCGTCGAGCAGGCGCGCCCGCTCGAGTGGCTGCCGTGGCTGCTGCTCGTCGTGGTGATCGTCGGCGCGCTGCTCGACGGACTGCAGCACTTCCTCCTGCAGGTCCTCGGCGAGCACGTCGTGCTGCGCACGCGCCGCACGCTCGTCGCGCGGATGCTGCGGCTGCCGATCTCCGAGTTCGACCAGCGGCGCGTCGGCGACCTCGTGAGCCGCGTCGGCAGCGACACGACCCTCCTGCGCGCGGTGCTCACCCAGGGCCTCGTCGAGTCGGTCGGCGGAGTGCTGACGCTCGTCGGCGCCGTCATCGCGATGCTCATCATCGACCCGCTGCTGCTGGGGCTCACGGTGCTCGTGCTCGCGGTCGCGATCGGCGCGATGCTCGCCGTCATGCCGATGCTCACGCGCGCCTCGGGCGCCGCCCAGGAGCAGGTCGGCCACCTCACGAGCGCCCTCGAGCGCGCCATCAGCGCGGTGCGCACCGTGCGCGCCGCCGGTGCCACCGACCGCGAGGTCGCCGCGATCGGCGAGCGCGCCGAGGGCGCCTTCGGCGCGGGTGTGCGGGTCGCCCGCATCTCGGCGCTCGTCGTGCCGATCTTCGGCGTCGCGATGCAGCTCGCGTTCCTCGTCGTCCTCGGCGTCGGGGGCCTCCGGGTGGCGACAGGCGAGATCGCCATCTCGCAGCTCGTCGGCTTCCTGCTGTTCCTGTTCCTCATGGTGATGCCGCTCGCCCAGCTCGCAGGCGCGGTCGCGGCGGTGAGCGTCGCCCTCGGCGCCCTCGGCCGCATCCAGGAGATCGTGCGCCTGCCGAGCGAGGACGAGGCGGATGCGGGGGCCGCGGTCTCGCCCGTCCCCGGAGCGCCGATGGTCGCCTTCGAGGACGTCTCGTTCGCCTACCCCGGCGACGACGAGCAGCGGACCGTCCTCGACGGCGTCTCGTTCTCGGTGCCGGCCGGCACCCGCACCGCGCTCGTCGGCCCCTCCGGCGCGGGCAAGTCGACGACGTTCGCGCTCATCGAGCGCTTCTACGACGCGACCGGCGGCCGCGTGCTCGTGGGCGGCACCGATGTGCGCGACGCCGAGCGCGCATCCCTGCGCTCGCTCATCGGCTACGTCGAGCAGGATGCGCCGGTGCTCGCCGGCTCGCTGCGCGACAACCTGCGGCTCGGCGCACCGACCGCGAGCGACGAGCAGCTGCTCGAGGCCCTCGAGTCGGTCAACCTCGGCGGGCTCGCGAGCCGCTCGGCGCAGGGCCTGCGCGCCGAGGTCGGCGAGGGCGGCGTGCTGCTCTCGGGCGGCGAGCGCCAGCGGCTCGCGATCGCCCGCGCGTTGCTCGCCGCGACGCCCATCCTGCTGCTCGACGAGTCGACGGCCAACCTCGACGCCCGCAACGAGGCCGCGCTCAAGGTCGCGCTCGACGTGGCGAGCGAGGGCCGCACGACCCTCGTGATCGCGCACCGGCTCGCGACGGTCGTCGACGCCGACCAGATCATCGTGCTCGACGGCGGGCGGGTGCTCGCGACGGGCACGCACGACGAGCTGCTCACGTCGTCGCCGCTCTACCGCGAGCTCGCGGCGCACCAGCTGCTCGCGCCCGCCGAGTAGCGACGAGGGGCGCGCGCCGTGCGGCGCGCGCCCCTCGGTCGGGTCGAGCTCAGCGGACGAAGCGCACCGAGTCTGCAGGGGCCTCGTTGACCGTGAGCGTGAAGACGTCCGGTCGCGAGTAGTGCCCGACGGCGTCGAAGTCGAGGTGCGACCTCGTCTTGGCGCCCATGTCGAGCTCGGCGTAGAGGATCGTCTCCTCGTCGAAGACCGGTCCGGCGAGCACTTCGCCGGACGGCGCGATGATGACGCTGCCGCCGCGCATCAGGGTGTCGCCGCCGGGCACGGCGTGCTCGACCGGGTGGTCGTCGGGGAACGCGTCCCTCGTGATCACCTGGCAGCTCGAGAGCACGAACGTGCGCCCCTCGATGGCGATGTGCTGCATCGTCGACTGCCACGTGGGCCGGTCGTCCGCGGTCGGGGCGCAGTAGATCTGCACTCCCTTCGCGTACATCGCCTGCCGCAGCAGCGGCATGTAGTTCTCCCAGCACAGCACCGTGCCCACCCGGCCGCCCGGGGTGTCCATGGTGTCGAGCGTCGAGCCATCGCCGAAGCCCCAGACGAGGCGCTCGGAGCCGGTCGGCATGAGCTTGCGGTGCTTGCCGACCACGCCGCCCTCTGGCGAGATCATCAGGGCGGTGCAGTAGAGCGTGTTGCCGAGCCGCTCGATGACGCCCATGACGACGTGTACGCCGTGCTCGGCCGACGCCGCCGCCAGACGGGCCACTTCGGGGCCGTCGAGCGTCACCGATCCACCGACGTAGCGCTCGTACTCCGCGCGCCCCGGCTCGGTGCGGATCCCGATGGCGGTGCCGAAGGAGGTGCCCTTCGGGTAGCCGCCGATGAACGCCTCGGGGAAGACCGCGAGCTCGGCGCCCGCGGCACCCACTTCGGCGATCAGCTGCTCGGACCTGCGCGTCGCCGCATCGGCGTCGAACGGGACGGCGGCTGCCTGAACGACTGCGACCTTGTACATGCGTGCTCCTCGTCTCGTCGATCAGCCGCGCGAGATGTCGCGGCCCTTGGTCTCCGGCAGCAGCGGCCACAGCACGGCGAGCGCCACGATGCCGACCGCGATCACATAGAACGCGGGCGAGACCAGCAGGCCGGTGACCGCCACGAGCGTCGCGGCGATGAACGGACCGGGGCCTGCGAGCAGCGCGTAGGCGACGTTGTAGCCGATCGCCGAGCCGGTGGCGCGCACCGAGGCCGGGAAGACCTCGACGAGCAGCACGTTGTTGGTGACGGCGACCGCGGCGACGCAGAGCGCGAACGGCACGAGTGCGACGATCACGAGCCACGGGTTGCCGACACTCATCAGCAAGAAGGCGGGCACAGCCCAGACGATCAGGCCGATGACACCGGCGAGGTTGACCGGCCGTCGGCCCCAACGGTCGGCCGCGATTCCCATGAGCGGGTTGAACGCGACGTACAGTACCATCACGACCGCCGTCGACCACAGCGCGTCGAAGCGCTCCATGCCGACCGCGCCGGTGAGGTAGTTGTTCGTATAGGTGACCAGGTAGTAGAGGCTCACGCCGAAGATGCCGGCGAACGCGAGGGTGAGCACGAACGCCTTGCCCTTCTCCCCCGCAGTGGTCGGCTCGACCGAGCCCTCCTTCCGCTTGCGCTCGAGCTCCTCGTAGACCGGGGTGTCCTCGAGCTTGCGGCGGATGTAGACCGCCACGACCGCCATCAGGAACGAGGCGATGAAGGGTACGCGCCAGCCCCAGGCAGAGAGCGCGTCGGCATCCATGGTCGCGGTGAGCACGACTGCCGTCAGAGTGCCCACGAGGAACGCGAGGCCGGCGGTGGCGGTCACCACGCTCGCGTACAGGCCGCGGCGGTGAGCAGGCGCGCTCTCGCCGATGTACGCCGCAGCGCTCGTCCACTCGCCGCCGACCATCATGCCCTGCAGCAGCCGCAGCGCGACGATGGCGATGGGGGCGAGGATCCCGATGGCGGCGTACGACGGCACGAGGCCGATGAGCGCGGTGATGATGCCCATACCCATGACGGTGATGATGAGCACCGCGCGCCGACCGAGTCGATCGCCCATCGGCCCGAGGATGAGCGCGCCGACCGGGCGGGAGACGAAGCCGACAGCGAAGACGGCGAGCGCGGAGAGCATCTCGGCGGTCGCATCGCCCGAGGGGAAGAACTGCGCGCCGATGATGGCGGCGAAGTAGCCGTAGATCGCGAAGTCGAACCACTCCATGAAGTTGCCGATGCCGACGGCGAGCATGCGCTTGCGCCGGTCGCCCCGGCTCAGCTCACGCGGCTGGCGCTGATCGATCGGAGGCTGGTCGAACGTGGTGTGCTGCATGGTGATCTCCCTCGTCCACGGAGCAGGCAATGAGGCCACGCTATCGTCATACGGTAATACCGTCCTGCCGCATCGATACGTATCATGGGCACTATGAACACCGTCGATCTCCGCCGCGTCGACCTGAACCTGCTCGTCGTCTTCCAGGTGCTCTGCCAGGAGCGCCATGTGACGCGGACGGCGGTCAAGCTGAACCTCAGCCAGAGCGCCGTGAGCGCCGCGCTCGCGCGCCTCCGGAGGCTGTTCGACGACCCGCTGTTCGTGCGGGAGCGCAGCAGCATGGTGCCGACGTCGAAGGCGCTCGCGATCTCGTCGCGCGTGGGGCCGACCCTCGCCTCCCTCGTCGACCTCATCTTCGAGGATGTGGCGTTCGATCCGCACCGCTCGCAGCACGTGTTCCACCTGGCGATGTCCGACGACCTCGAGATGGTGCTCGGGCCGTGGCTCGTGCGAGAGCGGCTCGCGCAGGGCTGGGCGGTCGACTTCGCCATCCACCAGACCAGCAGCGCTCGCTGGCGCCAGGCGCTGGAGGATCGTCGCATCGACACCGTCGTGTGCCTGTCGCCGGCTGAGAGGGCGGCATCGTTCCAGTCGGAGTCGCTGTTCTCCGGCGGCTACCTGTGCCTCTTCGACGCGGACGCGCTCGGGGTCCGGACGATCAGCCGCCAGCAGTACCTCGAGGGGCACCACGTGCGCGTCGCGTTCGACCTCCAGCGTGGGTGGGTGGACGAGCGGCTCGCCTCGCTCGGCCACGCCAGGAAGGCGCTCTGCACGATCAGCCACTTCGCGGGGCTCGCACCGCTGCTGCGCTCGGTGCCGGCGGTCGCGACGATCCCCGAGCACGCGGCCAGAGCGCTGGCGGCAACGACCGGGCTGGCCACGAGCCCCGTGCCGATCGAGACCCCGCGGTTCTCGATCTCCGCCATCTGGGGGACCCGCACGGACACCGCCCCGGAGAGCGTCTGGCTGCGCGACAACCTGAAGCGCTTCGCCGCCTCGATGTGAGGCGGCGAAGCGACGATCAACGGCGGCGGCGGCTCACGCGAACGGGTTCGGCATGAGCGTGTACTTCGTCTCGAGGTACTCGTGGATGCCCTCGGCGCCGCCCTCGCGCCCGAGGCCCGACTGCTTGACGCCGCCGAAGGGGCCGGCGGCGTTCGAGACGACGCCGACGTTGAGGCCCATCATGCCCGTGTCGATCAGGTCGATCATGCGCTGGCCGCGCTTCGTGTCCTCGGTGAAGACGTAGCCGACGAGGCCGTACTCGGTGGCGTTCGCGAGGCGCACGGCCTCCTCCTCGGTCGAGAAGCGCTGGATCGCGACGACCGGGCCGAAGATCTCCTCGATCGAGACGGCCATCGAGGCGTCGACGCCGTCGAGCACCGTGGGCTCGAAGAACGAGCCCGGGCCCTCGATCGCCTTGCCGCCGGTGACGAGCGTGGCGCCGTCGGCGACCGCCGACTCGACGAGCCGCACGGCGTTGTCGACGGCCTTGTCCTCGACGAGCGGCCCGATCGTGACGCCCTCCTCGGTGCCGCGGCCGATCTTCATGGCCTTGACGGCATCCCCCACTCGCTGGGCGAACTCGTCGGCGACCGACTCGTGCACGATGAAGCGGTTGGCCGCGGTGCACGCCTGGCCGATGTTGCGGAACTTCGCGAGCAGCGCGCCCTCCACGGCCTTGTCGAGGTCGGCGTCGTCGAACACGACGAACGGGGCGTTGCCGCCGAGTTCCATCGACGACTTCAGCACGTTGTCGGCGGCCTGCTTCAGCAGGCTCACGCCGACGGGCGTCGAGCCGGTGAACGAGACCTTGCGCAGGCGCGGGTCGGCCAGCAGCGTCTCGGAGAGCGCGCCGGTCGACTTCGTCGTGATGACGTTGACGACGCCCTTCGGAAGCCCGGCCTCCTCGAGCAGCGCCACGAGGGCGAGCGTCGTGAGCGGCGTGAGCGTCGCGGGCTTGACGACGGCGGTGCAGCCGGCGGCGAGCGCCGGGCCGAGCTTGCGCGTGGCCATCGCGAGCGGGAAGTTCCACGGCGTGATGAGGAAGCACGGGCCCACGGGGCGGTGCGTCACGATCATCTGACCGGTGCCCTCGGGGGTCATCGTGTAGCGGCCGTCGATGCGCACCGCCTCCTCCGAGAACCAGCGCAGGAACTCGCCGCCGTAGGCGACCTCCCCGCGGGCCTCGGCGAGGGGCTTGCCCATCTCCATCGTCATGAGGAGCGCGAACTCCTCCTTGCGCTCCTGCAGCAGGTCGAAGGTCTTGCGCAGGATCTCGCCGCGCACGCGCGCGGGGGTGCGAGCCCACTCCTCCTGCGCCGCGACGGCGGCGTCGAGCGCCCGCACGCCGTCGGCGACCGAGCCGTTCGCGATCTGCTTGATGACCTCGCCCGTCGCGGGATCGCGCACGTCGATCGTGCCCTGCTCGCCGTCGATCCACTCGCCGCCGATGAACAGCTGGCCGTGGACGCCGTCGAGCACCTGGGTCTCGATGGTCGCAGTGGTCGCACTCATTGTGGGACTCCTTCGTCGGGGGATGTCGTAATCGTATACGAAGCGGGGTCTAGCGGGCAGAGAGAATGCGCGCGACGCCTCGCTCAAGGTATCGGGCGAAGCATGCCGGATCCTCGGCGTGCGGGAAGTGCCCGAGCTCGGGCATGAGCTCGAACGATGCGTTCGGGATGCGGTCGGCGAGCGCTCGGGACTGCTCCGGCGGCACGCTCGTGTCGAAGGCCCCGGAGAGCACCGCGATGTGCGGGCTGTCGGCGTCGAGCAGGTGGACGACCTCGTCGAGATCCCACTGCTCGTAGCCGGCGATGTCGGCCTCGTAGACGCCGAAGGCGCCGCTCGAGTACCCCCACCACACCCGGTCGCGATGCTCGATGGGCGAAGCGGGGTTCATGAGGCCGTACGTCCACTCGGGCACGTGGAGCGCTTGGTTGACGAGCGGCGAGCGCAGAGCGGCGGTGCGGCGACCCCGCACGCTCGGCCCTGCCTGGCAGGAGACGGCTCCGCGGAACCGGCTCGGATGCGTGGCGATGGCCCGCACTACGGCCGCGCCGGCCATCGACGGGCCGACGAGGATCGGCCGCTCGAGCCCGGCCGCGTCGGCGATCGCGACGATGGTGCGCGTGTATGCCTCGGGGTCGAGCCGGTAGCCCGCCGGATCGACGCCGGCGACCGGCGTGGACTTGCCGTGCCACGGCAGGTCGACGGCGACGAGCTCGAAGCGGTCGGTGAGGTCGGTGTCGGTGACGAGCCCGTGGTACTGGCTCGAATCGCTGCCGGCGGTCGCGAGGCACAGCAGCTGCGGCCCCTCCCCCGCCCGCTCGACGTAGACGTCGGAGGTGCCCAGCGGTCCGTCGATGCGCACGTACTCGCCTCGCAGCGAGAGCGGGCGCGGATGTCGCGGAGCACCCGCGCATGCGGGCCGCAGCGCTTCGACGAGTCGCCGCACGAGGTGCAGGTGCTGATCGAAGGCGAGCGCGTCGCCGTCGACCCGCGCGCGGCCGTCGCGCAGCATCGGCAGCACGTGCTGCCAGCCCGGCTCTGGAGCGTCCTCGAGCAGCGCCGCCCACTCGGCGTCACCGAGTCGCAGCGTGAACGCGGGCTCGCCGCCGGCGAGGATCTCGCCGTCGCGCACGCGGATTGCCTGCGCGCCACGCTCGTCAGCGAGCGCGAGCGTCACGTCGGCGCCGCGTGCCGCGGTGCGGAGCCGCATGTCGTCGCGGCAGGCCGCTGCGAGGTTGGCGGGCAGCGTCACGGCTGCCTGCCGATGACGCCGGCGAGCCCGGGCAGCGGGTCGCCCAGCGGCTCGAGCGCGTCGAGCGTGCCCGCGTCGTGCCCGGTCAGCACATGCACGGCATCCGTCTCCCGGATGCGGTCGAGCACCCGGTATGACTGTGGCACGTCAGCCATGGAGACGAACGGCATGTCGCGCTCGAGCTCCTCGACGAAATGCGCGGCATCGCTAGCGATGAGGACGACGCCCTCGCTCGTGCGCACCGACACCATCGCCTGGCCGGGCGTATGCCCGCCGACCTCGATGAGCTCGACGCCGTCGACGATGCGCGCCGAGCCCGTGAACGGCCGCAACCGCCCCTCGGCCTCGATGCGACGCAGCTCGTCGACCTCGTCCGGGTCGCCGAAGTGCGAGAACAGCGGCCTGGTCGCGATGTCGCTGACCCAGAAGTCGAGCTCGGCCTGCGCGATGTGCACGGGGGACGCTGTGAAGGCGCCGAGGTTGCCGATGTGGTCGTAGTGTGCGTGCGTGACGACGACGGGCACGCCGGATGCAGGATCGATGCCGAGGCGACGCAGGGCCTCGAGCGGGTCGATGAGCACCGCGCGCCCGCGCGACGTGCCGCCGCGCTCGGAGTAGCCGGTGTCGACGACGATCGCCTCGTCGCCGCGGCGCAGCACCCACAGGAAGTAGTCGAGCGTGAACGGGCCGTCCTCCTCGCCGTAGAACGGGTAGTTGAGGAACACCTCGCTCCGCCGCGTCTCGCGCGTGCCGTGGCGCACGGTCACGATCTCCCAGGGGCGCTGCGTCGTCATGCGATCGTCTCCAGTCTCGGCGCGGCAGGCGTCACTCGCCTGAGCCGGAGCCGCCCTCGTGCACGGCGACCGTCGGCTCGATGCCGTCGGCGCCGATCACCTCGCGCCATGCCTCGAAGCCGGTCTGGAACGCCACGATGCCAGCCTCCGGCAGCGCGATCTCGATCGCCTCCAGGATCTCGGTGGGCGTCAGACCCAGGTCGAGCGCGACGCGGATGTGCGACTGGATGTGACCCTTCGACGCCCGCATCACCGTGAGCGAGACGATGAAGATGAGCTCCTTGGTCTTGCGGTCGAGCGTGCGCTGGTCGAGGTACGCCGCGGAGACCATGTGATTCGCCGCCTGCAGCACGGGGAAGTCCTGCTTGGCCATGACCTTGTGGTAGTCGAGCACGTAGCCGCGCTTGCGGGCCATGTCGTCGATGTAGTCCTGCGGGTCGATGGTCGTGGTGGTCATGCTGCGGTCCCTTCGTCAATGGAGATGCCGGTCGCCTGCGCGTAGACGCGGGCGATCTCGGTGTGGTCTGGGTCGTCGCCGAGGCCGACGCGCCCCGAGCTGAGCGCGTCAAAGGCGGCACCGGTGACCGGCGCGTAGCCGACCTCGTCGGCCATGCGTCGCGCGATGCCCATGTCCTTCAGCATCAGGTCGTAGGCGAACCGCGACGCGTAGGTGCCGGGCAGGATATGGTCGGGGAACTTCACCCGCGTCGCCTGACTCATACCGGTGGAGGCGTTGAGCACCTCGACCATCGCGGCGGGCTCGATGCCGAAGTGCTTCGCAACCGTCACCGCCTCAGTCGCGGCGGCGATGTTCGTGGCGCTCACGAGGTTGTTGAGCGCCTTCGCCGCGTGCCCGGCACCTGCCGGGCCGACGTGCACGATCGACGAGCCGACGGTGCGCACGTGCGGCATCGCGCGCGCCACCGCATCCGCCGTGCCCCCGACCATGACCGTGAGCGAGCCCGTCTCGGCCTTGGCGATGCCGCCGGAGACCGGGGCGTCGACGTAATCGATGCCGAGCGCGGCGGCCTCGGCGGCGAGAGTGCGGGTGCTCGCCGGCTCGCTCGAGCCCATGTCGATGACGAGCGCGCCCCGCGGCAGCCGCGCGAGGAGACCAGCGTTGCCGCGCAGCACCTCCTCAACATGGTGCGAGGTCGGCAGCATGAGGATGACCGACGCTACGTCGTCGCCGATGTCGGCCAGGTCGCTCAGCGCCTCAGCGGCGGAGTCGGCCGCGACGGCCTCGGCCGCCGCGGGGAAGACGTCGAAGACGCGGGTCGCGAAGGCCGCGGCGTGCAGACGCGCCATCGGGGCGCCCATCCGACCGAGGCCGAGGAACAGGGTGGCGCTCATGCACTGACCTCCTCGCGGTCGTCGAGGTGCTTGAGCGCGATCGCGGATGCGGCCATCACGTGAGCGACGGAAAGGTCGTAGGCGGAGTCCACGTCGCCGCGGGCAATGGCGTCGACCACGGCCGCGAGCTCGGCGCGCATCGCTCGGTGGCGATCCGGCGAGGAGAGCGTGACCGCACGCAGCTGACTGATGCGGGCCTGCACGTTGGCGAGCTGCTCGCCGATGATGGCGTTGTGGCTCGCCGCGATCAGCGCGTCGTAGAAGTCGTTCTTGACCTCGAGGAGCTCCTCAAGCGTCGCGGGCGGCTCGTCGCCGATGCGCGCGAACGCCTGCTGCAAGGCGCCGATGCGCTGAGTGTCCGCGCGCTTGGCCGCCAGGCGCGCGGCTGCTGCCTCGAGCGCCGCGCGCACCTCGTAGAGCTGACGAGCCTCGTCGGCGGTGAGCTCGGCGACCACGGGGCCGCTGCCGGCCTGGATGCGGATGAGGCGCTCGCTCTCGAGCTGGCGCAGCGCCTCGCGAACCACCGTGCGACTGACGCCCAGGCGCTGCTCGACCGCCTTCTCCGTGATGCGCGCTCCCGGCTGCAGCTCGCCGCGCACGATCGATGCGCGGATCGCCTCCACCGCCTGCTCGCGCAGCGGCGCGGCCCGTCGTTCCAGCGTCATGCCGACCTCCTCGATCACGTATTACCGTAATACCGTCATACACCGGGAGGCAAGTCGCCGCGCGAGGTGCGCGCGATCGGTGGACGCTAGCGCCGCTCGCGCGCGAGCTTCGACGGCCACCAGGTCTTCGGCCCGATCTCGAGCGCGAGCGCCGGCACGAGCAGCGAGCGCACGAGGGTCGTGTCGATGAGCACGCCGAGCGCGACGATGATCGCGAGCTGCAGCAGGAACAGCACCGGGATGACCCCGAGCGCGGCGAAGGTCGCCGCGAGCACGACGCCGGCCGAGGTGATGACGCCGCCCGTGACGCGAAGGCCCCGGAGCACCCCCTCGCGGTGGCCGAGGCGCCCCACCTCCTCCCGCACGCGGGTCATGAGGAAGATGTTGTAGTCGACGCCGAGCGCGACGAGGAAGACGAAGGCGAACAGCGGCACGGCCGGATCCATCTCGGGGATCCCCATCGCCTGCAGGATCAGGGCACCGACGCCGAGCGCCGTGTAGTACGAGAGCACGGTCGTGACGAGCAGCATGAGCGCCGCGACGATCGAGCGCAGCAGCGCCATGAGGATGAGCGAGATCACCACGAGCACGATCGGGATGATGAGCGCGCGGTCGTGGCTCGACGCGACGTTGGTGTCGATGGCGATGGCGGTGGTGCCGCCCACCGCGACCTCGGGCGCGATCGGGTGCACCGCATCCCGGATCTGCCGCACGGTCTCCTGCGCCGCGTCGGAGTCGGGCGCGTCGGCGAGCGTCGCCTGCACGAGCACGAGGCCGTCGACGACCGTCGGCTCGGCGGCCGCGAAGGGCGAGCGCGGATCGACGGGGAGCGGGATGGTGCCCGAGGGCGAGTCCTCGCTCACGACCGCCACGCCGTCGACGCCGTCGACGTCGGCGAGCGCCTCGGCCACCTCGTCGAGGTCGCCCTCGGGCGCGAGCACCTGCGTAGGCGTGCCCGAGCCGCCCGGGTAGTGCTCGGAGAGCAGCGCCTGGCCGTCGCGCGCCTGCGACTCGCCGACGACGAACTCGCTCGAGGGGACGCCCTCGGCCTGGAGCTGCGTGACGCCGAGGGCACCGAGGCCGAGCACGAGCGCGGTGACGATCCACACGGTCCGCGTGCGGCGCTCGACGAGGCGCGACACCGCTCCCCACAGGCCCTTGCCGTCGGGCTTCACGCGCGGGCGCTCGGGCGTCGGCGCGACCGGCCAGAAGGCGACGCGGCCGAACGCCAGCAGCAGCGCCGGCAGCAGGGTGAGGCCCGCGACGATCGCGCACGCGATGCCGATCGCGGCGACGGGACCGAGCTGCTGGTTGGAGACGAGGTCGCTCAGCAGCAGGCAGAGCAGGCCGGCGATGACGGTGCCGCCCGAGGCGACGATCGGCTCGGTGGAGCCCTTGAGCGCCGCGAGCGTCGCCTGCCAGCGGGAGCGCGTCTGGCCGAGCGCCTCGCGGAAGCGCGCCGTGTAGAGCAAGCCGTAGTCGGTCGCGGCGCCGACGACGAGGATGAAGAGGATGCCCTGCGTCTGGCCGCTGAGCGTCAGCACGTCGGCCTTCGCGAGCTCGAAGACGATGAGGATCGCGAGGCAGAGCGCCGCGACCGAGGTGAACAGCACGAGCAGCGGCAGCAGCGGCGAGCGGTAGACGATGATGAGGATGACGAGCACGGCCGCGAGCGCCACGAGCAGCAGGATGCCGTCGATGCCCGCGAAGGCCTCGCCGATGTCGGCGCTGAAGCCGGCCGGCCCCGTGACCGCAGCCTGCAGCTCGTCGCCGAGTCCCGCATCCGCGATGAGCGCGCGCAGCCGCTCGACGTCGTCGGCGACCTCGCCCGAGCTGTCGAGCAGGGCGACGATCTGCACCGCCTCGCCGTCCTCGCTCGGCACGAGCGGCGACGTCTCGACGACGCCGTCGAGCTCGGCGATCTGCTGCTGCAGCGCGTCGAGGTCGGCGAGCTCCGCTTCGGTCAGGTCGCGGTCGGCGGCGACCACGACGATCGCGGGGACCTCGTCGGCCCCGAGGAACTCCGGCAGCGCATCCTGCACGGTGGTCGACTCCGCGCTCGCGGGCAGGAAGCTCGACTGATCGTTCGAGACCACGGTCGAGAGCTTGCCGAATGTCGGTCCGCCGACGCCGGCGGCCGCGAGCCACCCGAGGATGAGCAGCACGGGCAGCAGCACGCGCAGCCAGACGGGCACGCGGAAACGGGTGGATGCGGAGGCCGGCGACGAAGTCATGCAGACAGACTACTTGTCACTGGCTAAGAGAATGCAATCGGATGCGTCGGAGTGCACCCCGGCCTCCTCACCCCGTCATGCGGTGACGACCTCGACCCCCGCGTCGCGCAGCTCGTCGAGGGCGGTCGCCCGCGTCTCGGGCGACACCGCCGAGGTGAGCCGGTCGATGACGCGCACCGAGATCCCCGCGAGCGCCGCGTCGAGCGCCGACGCCTTCACGCAGTAGTCCGTCGCGATGCCGACGACGTCGAGCTGGTCGATCTCCTGCTCCTCGAGCACCTCGGCGAGCGTCTCCCCGTCGTCGGTCGTGCCCTCGAAGGCCGAGTAGGCAGGCTTCCCCTGCCCCTTCTTGATGTGGACGTCGATCGCGAGCGCGTCGAGCGCCGGGTGGTACTCCGCTCCCGGCGTGCCGGCGACGCAGTGGGCGGGCCACGTGTCGACGAAGTCGGGCTCCCCGGCCGCGAAGTGCCCGCCGTTGTCGCCCTCGGCATCGTGCCAGTCGCGGCTCGCCGCGACGAGCGCGTAGCGGTGGGTGCGGAGGTGCTCGGTGATGGCCGCGGCGACGGCCGCGCCGCCCTGCGTCCCGAGGGCGCCGCCCTCGGTGAAGTCGTTCTGCACGTCGACGATGAGGAGCCCAGAGGTCATGGGGCCAGCGTACGACGCGAGAAGTGGGGCCTGGGAAAGGCTAGCCAGCGCGGCTAACCTTCAGGCATGGCCACCAGCCACGCCCCGAACGTCCGCTACACCGATGCGCAGATCGAGGAGCTCCTGCTCGAGCTCAACCACGAGGCGGTCACCGCCGCCTCGCTGCCGACCTGGGCCGCCGCCTCGGCCGTCGGCGTCGAGCGCCTCACTGCGACGCATTCGCTCGTCTACATCCGGCTCGCCGAGCGCGACTCGCACGACGACCGCGTCGTGCTCATGCTGCTCGACGGCACGTGGGAGCGCGCGCTGTAGCCGCAGCCGCGCCTCGCATCCAGCCCGAGCGCCGCCATGTCGCACCACCGGACCCGCGAGGAAGCGGTCGACCACAGCCTCATCCCCGCGCTGCGGGCGATCGGCGTCGACCCGGAGACGGTCGACCTCGAAGCGATCGCGCGCAGGACGGTGCGCCGCTCAGGCTCGTTCTCGCACGCTCCCACCTGGCACACCACCGTCTCCGGCGAGGCGCTGCGTCGGATCGCTGAGGAGCACTCCCGCGAGTGAAGCCGGCGAGGGTCTGCGTCCGGCGCCCCGCGTGCCCCGCGTGCCGCGACCATGGCTCGTCAGTGGCGCTGACGACGAAACGACCCCTGACCGGTGCTTCTCACGAAGCCGGATCAGGGGTCGTTCTCTGCTGGTGCCGCCTCGGAGAATCGAACTCCGGACCTATTCATTACGAGTGAATCGCTCTGCCGACTGAGCTAAGGCGGCGTGCCGAGGCACGATCAACGATCATAGCGCATCGGTGCGCGCTGCGGCGACCGTGCCGCGCACCGCAGGCGGCGACGCGCGCAGCGCCGCGAGCCCGCGCATCCGCCGCGCTTGACCCATCCCGCACCGCGCCGCCAGGCTCGGGGCATGACGGCGACAGGATGGCAGCGCGCGGAGCGACCGGCGACCGAGGCGGCACTCGAGCAGGTGGACGCGTGGTGGCGAGCGGCGAACTACCTCAGCATCGGGCAGATCTACCTGCTCGACAACCCGCTGCTGCGCGAGCCCCTCGCGCCCGAGCACATCAAGCGGCGGCTGCTCGGGCACTGGGGCACGACGCCCGGCCTCAACTTCGTCTACGGGCACCTGAACCGCGTCATCCGCGAGCGCCAGCAGCGCACGCTGTTCATCATGGGCCCGGGCCACGGCGGCCCGAGCGGTGTCGCGTGCGCCTGGCTCGAGGGCACCTACACGGAGCGGTTCCCCGACATCGAGCGGTCGGAGCGCGGGATGCAGCGGCTCTTCCGCCAGTTCTCCTTCCCCGGCGGGATCCCGAGCCACGCGGCACCGGAGACTCCGGGCTCGATCAACGAGGGCGGCGAGCTCGGCTACTCGCTCGCGCACGCGTACGGCTCCGCGCTCGACGACCCCGACCTGCTCGTCGCGTGCGTCATCGGCGACGGCGAGGCAGAGACGGGTCCGCTCGCCGCGAGCTGGCACGCGAACAAGCTGCTCAACCCCGCGGCCGACGGCGTCGTGCTGCCGATCCTGCACCTCAACGGCTGGAAGATCGCGAACCCGACGCTGCTCGCGCGCATCCCGGAGGAAGAGCTGCTCGCGCTCATGCGCGGCTACGGGCACGACCCGATCCTCGTCACGGTCGGCGAGCGCGGCGAGGAGCACGCCGTCTCGCACGCGCGCTTCGCGGAGGCCCTCGACGACGCGCTCGACCGCATCGCAGCGATCAAGGCCGCCGCGGTCGAGGGGACCCTCCGCGGGCGGCCCGCGTGGCCGATGCTCGTGCTGCGCAGCCCCAAGGGCTGGACGTGCCCCGCCGAGGTCGACGGCCTGCCCGTCGAGGGCACGTGGCGCTCGCACCAGGTGCCGTTGGAGCGGGTGCGCGAGGACGACGCGCACCGCGAGCTGCTCGAGCAGTGGCTGCACTCGTACCGCCCCGACGAGCTCTTCGACGAGACCGGTGCGCCCCGATCGATCGTGACCGCGGGCGCCCCCGAGGGCGACCTGCGGATGAGCGCGACCCCGGTGGCCAACGGCGGGCTGCTGCGCCGCGACCTCGCGCTCGCGGACACCGCCGCGCACGCCCGCGCGGTCGACCCGCAGGCGCGCGGCGCCGAGCAGTCGAGCGCCACCGCCGCGCTCGGCGAGTGGCTCGCCGACGTGCTGCGCGACAACCCGCACACCTTCCGCATCCTCGGGCCCGACGAGACCGCATCCAACCGCCTCGCTCCCGCCGTCTACGAGGCCACCGCGAAGCAGTGGAACGCCGAGACGCTGCCGATCGACGAGCACCTCGCGCCGACCGGGCGCGTGCTCGAGGTGCTGAGCGAGCACCTCTGCCAGGGGCTGCTCGAGGGCTACCTGCTCACGGGCCGCCACGGCCTGTTCACGACCTACGAGGCCTTCGCGCACATCGTCGACTCGATGCTCGGCCAGCACGCGAAGTGGCTCGAGTCGGCCTCGCACGTGCCGTGGCGCGAGCCGGTCGCGAGCCTCAACATCCTGCTCTCGAGCCACGTGTGGCGGCAGGACCACAACGGCTTCAGCCACCAGGACCCGGGCTTCATCGACGTGGCGCTCAACAAGAGCCCCGAGATCGTGCGCGTCGTGCTGCCGTTCGACGCGAACACGCTCCTGTCGACCGCCGACCACTGCCTGCGCTCGGTCGGCCACATCAACGTGATCGTCGCGGGCAAGCACCCGTCGCCGCAGTGGCTCACGATGGCCGAGGCGCAGGCGCACTGCGAGCGCGGACTGGGCGTGCTCGAGTGGGCGGGCACCGAGACCGAGGAGCGGCCGGTGGATGCGGTGCTCGCGGCCGCCGGGGACGTCCCGACGCACGAGGCGCTCGCCGCCGCGTGGCTGCTGCGCGAGCGCGTGCCCGAGCTCTCGCTGCGGGTCGTCAACGTCGTCGACCTCGGGCGGCTGCAGCAGGCCGACCAGCACCCGCACGGGCTGCCGGATGCGGAGTACGACCGCATCTTCACGCGTGACAAGCCCGTGGTATTCGCGTACCACGGCTATCCGTGGACCATCCACCGCCTCACCTACCGGCGCGCCGGCCACGACCAGCTGCACGTGCACGGCTTCCTCGAGCGCGGCACGACGACGACCCCGTTCGACATGGTGATGATGAACGGCCTCGACCGCTACACGCTCGCGATCGCCGTGCTCGACCGGGCGGGGCTCGCCGAATCGCACGCCGGCGTGCGGCAGGAGCTCGTCGAGGCGCGCGACCGCGCGAAGGCGCACACGCGCGAGCACGGCATCGACATCCCCGAGGTCGCCGACTGGGTGTGGGGGCGCGGCGCCGACGGCTGAGCGAGCGTCGGCGCCGCGCCGCCCTCAGCAGTCGAGGTCGCCGGTCGGGGCCGTGCCGGTGAGGAAGTACTGGTTCACGGGGCCGTCGACGCAGCCGTTGCCGCTGTTGTACTGCCCGTGCCCCTCGGCGTCGACCGAGATGAGCACGCCCGATTCCAGCATCCCGGCGAGGTCGACCGCCTGCTGGTACGACGTCGCGGGGTCGTTGAGGCCGCCGATCACGATGATCGGATCGGCGCCGGGGGCCGTGATCTCGTGGGGCGTGCGCGTCGCCTCGAACGGCCACGCGGCGCACGAGCTGAGGCCGACGAAGTCGGGGCCGAGCGTCGGGGCCGCGGCCATGATCTGCTCGGCGTTCGCGCGCACCTCGTCGAAGTCCGTTACCGAGGGCTGGTCGAGGCAGTTGACCGCGATGAGCGCCTCGAGCGAGTTGTCGGCGAACGTGCCGTCGGGGTTGATGCCGTAGTAGTCGTCGGCCGCTGCGAAGGCGCTCTCGCCGCTGCCGGCGGAGACGTCGGAGAGGATCTGCCGCAGCGTCGGCCACTGGAAGTCGCTGTAGAGGTTCGCGGCGATCGCGATGAAGAGCGCGCTCGAGCCGAGCTGCCGGCCGTCGCGCACCGCGATCGGGTCGGCGTCGACGCGGTCGATGAGCGCGCGCGTCTCGGCGAGCGCGCTCGCCGCATCCCCGTCGAACGGGCAGTCGCGCTGGCGCAGGCAGTCGGCGACGAAGTTGCCGTAGGCGAGCTCGAAGCCGGCCGCCTGGTGCAGCGTGCCCTCGACATCGGTCGCGTCGGGGGCGACCGCCGCGTCGAGCACCATGCGCCCCACATGCTCGGGGAAGAGGTCGGCGTAGGTCGAGCCGATGAGCGTGCCGTAGGAGACGCCGAGGTAGTGCAGCTGCTGCTCGCCCATGAGGGCCCGCAGCAGGTCGAGGTCGGCGGCGACCTGCTCGGTGCCGACGAACTCGAGGAAGGCGCCGGTGTGCTCGAGGCACGCGTCGGCGAACCACTGCGACGACTCGAGCTGCTGCTCGAGGTCCGCGTCGCTCAGCGGCTCCGGCGCCGGGCCCGGTGGGATCTCCCACAGCCAGTCGTAGAGCTCGGCCGGGTCGTCGTAGCAGCTGATGGGGGTCGAGGCGCCGACGCCGCGGGGGTCGAAGCCCACGAGGTCGTAGTGCTCGCGCACGACGGGCGCGAGCAGGTAGTCGCCGAAGTCGCGCACATACTCGACGCCGGATGCGCCCGGCCCGCCCGGGTTGTAGAAGATCGCGCCGCGGCGCTCCCCCGTCGCCGGGGCGACCGTGACCGCGAGCTCGATGCTGTCGGCGGATGGGTCGTCCCAGTCCATCGGGGCGGTGACCGTGCCGCACCAGTTGGCGCCGCAGTCGCTCCAGTCGACCTGCTGGCCGAAGAACGGCGCGAGCTCCGCGTCGACCTGCTCGCCCGTCGGCGCCCACTGCGGCTCGCCCTGCGCGCCCGGGTCGCCCGGCGTCACGGCGTTCCCGGGCGGCGGGAGGATGCAGCCGGTGAGGGCGAGCGCGGTCACGGCGAGGGCTGCGGCGGCGGCCAGGCCGCGACGGGTGCGATGCATGCCTCCAGGCTACGGCGGCTCGCCCAGCGCTCGCCCAGCACGGGCCGTGACGGACGAGTCGTCAGCGGCGCTGCGCCGCGCGAGCGGCGCGCACGAGCATCGCCTCGAGCGCGAGCAGCGGCGGCACGTTCGCCTCGATGCGCTCGCGCGCGAGCCGGATCGCGTCGAGCACGTCGATGACGTCGGCCCGCCGCAGGTAGTCGGCGGCCGCCTGCACGGTGGGCCGCATCGCCTCGTTCACGAGCTCGCGGCCGGCGCCGAGCTGCGTCATGAGGATGTCGCGGTAGAGCGAGAGCAGGTCGACGAGGATGCGGTCGACGCCGTCGCGCATGCCGCGCTTCGCGCGCTGCTTCTGCGCGTCCTCGAGCTCCTTGATCTGCCGCTTGAGCTGCGGCGGCACCGTGCCGCCGGGCTCGATGCCCAGCTGGTGCAGCGCTTGCGCCCGCTCGGCCTCGTCGCGCTCGGCCGAGAGCGCATCCGCGTCGGCGGTCGCGATCTCGACGTAGCGGGCGGCGGCGAGCACCGCGGAGGACGCGGTCGACACGCGCATGGCGATGTCGAGGGTCTCGGCCCGGCGGGCGCGCGCCTCGTCGCTCGTCGCGAGCCGGCGCGCCATGCCGATGTGGCTCTGCGCCTCGCGGGCGGCGCGCTCGGCGACCGCCGCATCCACCCCGTCGCGCTCGACGAGCAGCCGGGCGACCTCGGCGGGATCGGGCACCTGCAGCGTGAGCGTGCGCACCCGCGAGCGGATCGTCGGCAGCAGGTCGGCCTCGCTCGGCGCGCACAGGATCCACACCGTCTCGGGCGGCGGCTCCTCGAGCGCCTTGAGCAGCGCGTTCGACGTGCGCTCGGCCATGCGATCGGCGTCCTCGACCACCACGACGCGGTAGCGCGCGGTCGAGGGCGCGAGCGAAGCGCGCTGCACGACGGCGCGCGCCTGCGCGATCGTGATGAGCACGCCCTCGGTCGAGAGCGTCACGAGATCGGGGTGCGTGCGCGCCTCGACGAGCGTCGCGACCTCGGGGTCGATGCCGTCGGGGGGCGAGAGCAGCGCCGTGGCGAACGCGTACGCGAGGTTCGAGCGCCCGGAGCCCGGCGGTCCCGTGAGCAGCCACGCGTGCGTCATCGCGCCCCCGGCGTCCGCGCCGGCGTCGGCGCTCGCCGCGCGCTGCAGCTGCGCGACGGCGTCAGCCTGGCCGACGATCCCGCTCCAGCCGCCCGTCATGCGCTCCTCCACCGTCCGCATCCGCCCGTCAGCACTCGGCGCTCAGCGCCGCGCGTCGAGCATCGCACGCACGTGCGACACCACGCTCGCGTGCACCGCGTCGGGGTCGGCGGATGCGTCGACGATGGCGAAGCGGTCGCGCTCAGCGGCCGCGAGGTCGAGGTATGCGGCGCGCACGCGCTCGGCGAAGTCGAGCCCGGTCTCCTCGAGGCGGTCGTACGGCGCGTCGGCCCGCTCGGCCATCCGCGCGCGACCGGCGGCCGGATCGAGGTCGAGCAGGATCGTCAGGTGCGGCAGCAGCCCGTCGACCGCCCAGAGCGAGAGGTCGCGCACCTGCTGCGGGTCGAGCTCGCGGCCGGCGCCCTGGTAGGCGACGGACGAGTCGAGGTAGCGGTCCTGCAGCACGACCTCGCCCCGCTCGAGCGCCGGGCGCACGAGGGTCGCGACGTGGTGGGCGCGGTCGGCGGCGTAGAGCAGCGCCTCGGCGCGCGGCGCGATGTGGCCCTCGGTGTGCTGCACGAGCCGGCGGATCTCGACGCCGAGCGGCGTGCCGCCGGGCTCGCGCGTGCGCACGACGGTGCGCCCCTCGCGCTCGAGCCACCCCTGCAGCAGCGCCGCCTGCGTGGTCTTGCCCGAGCCGTCGCCGCCCTCGAGGGTGATGAAGGCGCCGGGAGTCCCCGCGTCGCTCATGCCTCGGCGGGCGGCGTCTTCTTGGCCGCGGGCTTCCGCGCCGGCGCCTTCTTCGCGGCGGGCTTCTTCGCCGCGGGCTTCTTGGCGGCGGGCTTGCGCGCGGGCTTCTTCGCCGGCCCCTTCTCGCGCTTGATCTGCAGCAGCTCGATCGCGCGCTCGAACGTGATCGCCTCGACGTCCTCGCCGCGCGGGATCGTCGCGTTCGTCTCGCCGTCGGTCACGTAGGGGCCGAAGCGGCCGTCGCGCACCTTGACGGGCTTGCCCGAGACGGGGTCGGCGTCGAACTCCTTGAGCGCCGTCGCGGCCTTCCGGGCGCCGTACTTCGGCTGCGCGAACTTCTCGAGCGCCTGCTCGAGCGTGATGGCGAAGATCTGCTCCTCGTCGTCGAGCGACCGCGTGTCGGTGCCCTTCGACAGGAACGGCCCGTAGCGGCCGGGCCGGGCGGTGATCTCCTCGCCCGACTCGGGGTCGACGCCCACGACGCGCGGCAGGCTCAGCAGCTTGAGCGCCGTCTCGAGGTCGACCGACTCGGGCTCCATCGACTTGAAGAGGGACGCGCGGCGCGGCTTGGGCGCGGTCTTGCCCTTCTTCGGCGCGACCGGCTTGCCCTCGTCGTCGAGCTCGACCGGGAGGGCCTCCTCGATGTACGGGCCGAAGCGGCCGTTCTTCACGACGACGTCGAGCCCCGTCTCGGGGTGGGGTCCGAGCACGCGATCCTGCACGGGCTCGGCGGCGAAGAGCTCCTGCGCCTTCTCGGGCGTGAGCTGGTCGGGCGTGAGGTCCTCGGGGATGTTGGCGCGCTTGACCTCGCCGTCGGCGCCCTCGCCCTCGAGGTACGGCCCGTACTGGCCGACCCGCAGCGTGACGCCGTCGGCGACGGGGATCGAGTTCACCGCGCGCGCGTCGATGTCGCCGAGGTTCTCGACGGTCGATTTCAGTCCCGGCCGGTCGTCGGCGCCGAAGTAGAAGCGCTGCAGCCACTCCTTGCGGTCGAGCTCGCCGTCGGCGATGCGGTCGAGGTCGGCGAGCATCTCGGCGGTGAAGTCGTAGTCGACGTAGTCGCCCAGGTTGTCCTCGAGCAGCTTGATGGTCGAGAACGCGATCCAGTTCGGCACGAGCGCGCCGCCGCGCTGCGTGACGAAGCCGCGCCGCACGATCGTGTCGATGATCGACGCGTACGTCGAGGGGCGGCCGATCTCGAGCTCCTCGAGCGCCTTCACGAGGCTCGCCTCGGTGTAGCGCGGCGGGGGCGTCGTGACGTGCTCCTTGCGCTCGAGCTCGGCGAGGCCGACCGCGCCGCCCTCCTTGACGTCCGGCAGCCTCGACTCGTCGGCCGACGCATCCGCCGCCTGCTCGTCGGCGTAGCGCGACTGGTCCTTCGACTCCTCGTACGCCTGCAGGAAGCCGGGCTCGGTGATGACGGTCCCGGATGCGGTGAACTCGGCCACGCCGCGCGACGTCTTCTCGCTCGCGATGGTGATGGTCGCGGTCTGCCCGGTCGCGTCGATCATCTGGCTCGCGACGGTGCGCTTCCAGATGAGCTCGTACACGCGCTGCTCGTTGGGCGTGAGGGCGCTGCGCACCTCGGCCGGCGTGCGGAAGTTCTCGCCCGACGGGCGGATCGCCTCGTGCGCCTCCTGCGCCGACTTCGACTTGCCCGCGTAGTGGCGCGCGGCCTGCGGGATGGAGTCCTTGCCGTAGAGGGCGGTCGCCTGCGCGCGGGCGGCAGCGATGGCCTGCTTCGACAGCGAGGGCGAGTCGGTGCGCATGTAGGTGATGTAGCCCTGCTCGTAGAGCGACTGCGCGACCGACATCGTCTGCTTCGCCGAGAGCTTGAGCTTGCGGCCCGCCTCCTGCTGCAGCGTCGAGGTCGTGAACGGCGCGGAGGGGCGGCGGCGGTAGGGCTTCGACTCGACGCCCGAGACGCGGAAGGCGCTCTGCTCGAGCTCGGTCGCGAGCGACTCCGCGGCGGCCGCGTCGAGGATCGTGCGCACGCCCTTGATCTGACCGCGGTCGTCGAAGTCGCTGCCGGTCGCGACGCGCGCGCCGTCGAGCCGCACCATGCGCGCGCCGAAGCGCGAGCCCTCGGCCTCGAACTGCGCCGTGAGGCTCCAGTAGTCGGCGGGGATGAACGCCATGCGCTCGCGCTCGCGGTCGACGATGAGGCGCGCGGTCGGCGACTGCACGCGGCCGGCGCTCAGGCCCTGCCGCACCTTGCGCCACAGCACCGGGCTGACCTCGTAGCCGTAGAGGCGGTCGAGGATGCGGCGGGTCTCCTGCGCGTCGACGAGCGGCATGTTGAGCTCGCGCATCTGGTCCTTGGCCTGCTGGATGGCGTCCTCGGTGATCTCGTGGAACACCATCCGCTTCACCGGCACCTTGGGCTTGAGCACCTCGAGGAGGTGCCACGCGATGGCCTCGCCCTCGCGGTCCTCATCGGTTGCGAGGATGAGCTCGTCGGCGTCCTTGAGCGCGCGCTTGAGCTCGGCGACGGTCTTCTTCTTCTCGTCGCTCACGACGTAGTACGGGGCGAAGCCGTTGTCGACGTCGACGGCGAACTTGCCGTAGGCGCCCTTCTTGAGGTCGGCCGGCAGGTCGCGCGGGCTCACCAGGTCGCGGATGTGCCCGACCGACGCCAGCACCTGGTACTCATCGCCCAGGTACCGCTCGATCGTCTTGCCCTTCGCCGGGGACTCCACGATGACGAGCTTCTTGCCCATGCTCACGCTCACTGCTTCTCATGCTGGTTGCTGATCGGGCCGTCTGCGGCACACCGATCACGGGGCCCGACCGGGCCACGAGTCGACACAATACACATAGAGCCATTGCGGTCAGCCTGCGCGGCGGCGGCTCGGTTCACGGCGGCGGGCCCGCCCTGACGGTGACGGATGCGGCGAGCGGCCCGACCGGGACGGTGGCCGTCACGCGCGCGTCGAGCCCGTCGATCCGGCACGCCGCGAGCGCCGCGCCGCTCGCCGTCGCCACCGCTTGCGCGAGCCCGCACGGGCTCCCGTCGGCGTACCCGGAGACCGCGTCGGCGGCGGCCAGGGCGGCTGCATCGGCGGCGGCCGCCGCCCGTGCCTGCGCGATCGCGGCGGTGCCGGCGCCCACGACGAGCAGCGCGAGCAGCAGCGCCCCGGTGGCGACCGCGAGCGCGAGCGCCGCCCCCGCACCCCGCTCGTCCGCCCATCTGCGGGCGCCGACCCGGCAGTGCAGCACCCCACTCCGTCGGTCGGGGAGCCCACTCCGTCGGTCGAGGAGGCCGCGGCCCGCAGGGCCGCTGCCGTCACGAGACCCCGCCTCGATCACCGCCCGCCTCCGTGCGCGCAGCTGCGAGCGACGAGCGTCAGGGCGCCGTGCAGCACGTCTCTCGACACCACCGCGCACACGAGCTCCCCCTGCACCTCGATGCGCAGCGCCGCGCCGTCGACGTAGGCCGCCGGATCGTCGCCGCGCCCCGCCGCCCGTGCCGCGGCTCCGGCGGTCTGCTCGAGCGCCACCTGCGTCGCCGCCGCGGCGACGGCGCCGATGGCGATGCCGATCGCGAGCACGGCGGCAGGCAGCGCCGCGGCGAGCTCGGCGGTCACCGCCCCGAGCTCGCCACGACGGTCGCAGCTGCGACGGCGCATCGGCGCCTACTGCACCGACAGCGCGCGCTGCACCATGTCGGTGAGGATCCCGCGCACCTCGTCGGAGCGCAGGATCACCACCAGCAGCCCGGCGAAGCCCACCGCCGCCATCGTCGCGATGACGTACTCGGCGGTCGCCGCGCCGTCCTCCTCGTGCACCAGCCTCTCGAGCATCCGCATGCTCGCCTCCTCTCGTTGGGAGGCCCAGCGTGCGGGAGCGAGGCCGTCGCGCGCGCGACGGCGGACGCTGCCTGTGGATGACGCGGCTCGACGGTCGCGGCGCTCAGCGCTCGGGCGCGGGCTCCGGCCTCGCCGGGGACGGCGCGGAGGACGCCGTGCGGGGCTGCTCGGCCGCAGGCGACGGTGAGGGCTCGACGCCGTCGGTCGCGACGATCGCGTGCGGCGCCCCCGTCGCGGACGCGAACAGCGCCGTGCACCAGTTGACGACCGCGCTGAAGATGTTCCGCATGGCCGCACTGTAGCGCGCGTCGCGGGGGATCCGCCGGGGTCCATCCCTCAACCCAGCGGCGTCAGCGCGCCCTCGAGCATCGAGACGACGAGCGGCACGATCACGAGCAGCGAGAAGGCTGGCAGCACGCACGCGCCGAGCGGCAGCGCGAGCTGCACGGCCGCGCGCTGCGCGCGCGCCTCGCCGTCCAGCCTCGCCCGCATGCGCGCCGCGGTCGCCTCCGCGAGCAGCAGCCCGCGCACTGGCACGCCGGCGCGGCGCGCCAGATCGAGCGCCGCGTCGACCTCGTCCCAGCCACCCGCGACGACGCCCGCATCGGCGAGCGCAGATGCCGCCACGGCGCGCGCGCGATCCGCCGCGCCCCCGCCCGCGAGCGCCACCGCCACGAGGTCGAGCGCGATGCCTGGAGCCGGGTCGCCGCGCGCGGCTCGACGGACGATCGCCCGCGACCACGCCCAGGCCGCCACGAGCAGCGCAGCGCCGGCCAGCACCGACATCGTGCCGAGCCCGCCGCCGAGCGCCGCGCCGAGCACGTCGAGCCCGAGCGCGAGGCCGAAGCCGAGGCCGACGACCGGCAGCACCATGACGAGCCGGGCGGTCGCCTTGGGCCCGGCGAGCGCCGTCTGGAGCGCGCGCCGCTGCGCCGCCTGCTCGCGCAGCAGCCCCGCGAGCCGCTCGAGGGTCGGCGCCATCGGCGCGCCCGTGCGCCGGGCGACGTCGAGCACCGCCGTGACGAGCGCGCCACCGGCGCGCTCGGCGACCGCGCCCGCATCCGTGCCGAGCACCGCCCACGCGCGCTCGAGCGGGAGCCCGCCCGCGACGAGCGCCGCCACCCGGTGGACGGTCGCCGCGGCATCGTCCTCACGCGTCGCGGCCGCCCTCGCCACGTCCGTCCGCGACTCGACCGCGCGCGCGGCGGCGGAGCCGCGCCGCCACGTCACGCTCACGCCGTCCGCACCACGAGCCGGTCGCCCGAGAGCGCGAGCTCGCCGATCGCGGCGACCCGCCGCACCGGCCCGTCCGGTCCCGCGTGCCGTTCGAGGTGCAGCACCGCGTCGATCGCGCTCACCGCCTGCCGTGCGAGCGCCGCCGGGCTGAGTCCCGCGAGCGCGCCGAGCGCCTCGAGGCGCGCGGGCACGTCGTCGAGCGAGTTCGCGTGCAGCGTGCCGGCCCCGCCGTCGTGCCCGGTGTTGAGCGCCGAGAGCAGCTCGCGCACCTCGGCGCCGCGGCACTCCCCGAGCACGAGCCGGTCGGGCCGCATGCGCAGCGCCTCGCGCACGAGCTGCTCGAGGCCGATCGCGCCGGCGCCCTCGGCGTTCGCCTGCCGTGCCTCGAGCGCCACGACGTGGGGGTGGCGGATGCGCAGCTCGGCGACGTCCTCGATCGTCACGATGCGCTCCCCGGGCGCAGCGTCGGACAGCATCGCGCCGAGCAGCGTCGTCTTGCCCGAGCCGCCGGCGCCCGCGACGAGCACGTTCGCCCGCCGCTCGACGAGCGCGCGCACGCGCTCGAGCGGGACCGCGTCGAATGCGCCCGCGTCGTCGAGCTCGTCGAGCGAGAGCGCGGCGACCCGCGGCAGCCGGATGGACAGCTGCGCGCCCGCGACGGCGACCGGCGGCAGCACCGCGTGCACGCGGATGCCGTCGTGCAGCCGCACGTCGACGGCCGGTGTCGCCTCGTCGACGTGGCGTCCGCCCGCGGCGACGAGCGCGACGGCGAGCTCGCGCGCACGCCCGGCGTCCAGCCGGAGCGGTGCGCGCTCCGGGCCCGCGCCCCGGTCGACCCACACCTGCCCGGCTGTGACGAACACATCCGTGACCGCCGCCTCCGCCACGAGCGGCGCGAGCTCGGCGAACTCGCGCAGTGCACCGCCGTCGGCCCGGGTGCGTGCCGGAGCACCGCCGACCGCGGCATGGCCGCGCGTCGCGCCGGCGACGAACGGGATCCCCGTCGATCGCCCCAGCGCCGCGTGCGCCCCTCCTGCCATGGCGGGCACCGTACGGCGCCGCGCTCACGTGCCGCGGCAGCGGCGCAACGGCCTGTGGAGAGCGACGGGGCGAGGCCCCCTCGCAGGCCAGCGCGGCCCAGGCCGGCGAGGCTGGGGATGGCGGCGCCCGCCTGGGGGGAGGGGGCGCCGCCGCAGGAGGGGCGGATGGGGGATCCGCCGTGCACCTGCTCACGTCGGCGTGGCCGACACCGCCCATGGTAGGCGGGAAGCTCTCACCCGGTGAGATGCAACACGACGCAATCTGACAGCCCGCGTGGGTAGGCTCGACGCGACGAGGAAGTCTGGAGGAACCACGTGTCCGATCACATCGATCACCTGCTCACCGAGACGCGCCGCTTCGCCCCGCCGCAGGAGCTGCGCGGCGCATCGGCCACCAGCGACGAGCTCTACGACCGGGCCAAGCAGGATCGCCTCGGCTTCTGGGCCGAGCAGGCGCGCGAGCTGCAGTGGGAGACGCCCTTCACCGAGGTGCTCGACTGGCAGCCGCCGCACGCGAAGTGGTTCCACGACGGCACCCTCAACGTGGCGGTCAACTGCCTCGACCGGCACGTCGACGCCGGCAACGGCGATCGCGTCGCCTTCCACTGGGAGGGCGAGCCCGGCGACCGCCGCACCCTCACGTACGCCGACATGACCGCCGAGGTCAAGCGCCTCGCGAACGTGCTCGAGGGCCTCGGGGTCAGGGCCGGCGACCGCGTCGCGATCTACCTGCCGATGCTGCCCGAGGCGATCGCCGCGATGCTCGCGTGCGCCCGCATCGGCGCGGTGCACACCGCGGTCTTCGGCGGCTTCAGCCCCTCCAACCTGCGCGGCCGCATCGACGACGCCGGCGCGACCCTCGTCATCACGACCGACGGCGCGTGGCGCAAGGGCAAGGTCTTCCCGCTCAAGCCCACGGTCGACGAGGCGCTCCGCGAGCCGGGCCACGGCGTGCGCAACGTGCTCGTCGTCAAGCGCGGCGAGAACGAGATCGACTGGGACGACTCCCGCGACACCTGGTACCACGAGGCGATGGCGGCGGCTCCCGCCGAGCACGTCGCGCAGGCCTTCCCCGCCGAGCACCCGCTGTTCATCCTCTATACGTCGGGCACCACGGGCCGCCCGAAGGGCATCCTGCACACGAGCGCCGGCTACCTCACCCAGACGTCGTTCACGCACCGTCACGTCTTCGACCTCAAGCCCGAGTCCGATGTCTACTGGTGCACGGCCGACATCGGCTGGGTGACCGGCCACAGCTACATCGTCTACGGGCCGATGGCCAACGGCACCACGCAGGTGATGCACGAGGGCACGTTCGACACCCCGACCCCCGAGCGGCCCTGGCAGATCATCGAGCGCTACGGCGTGACGACCTTCTACACGGCCCCGACGGCCATCCGCACCTTCATGAAGCTCGGCCGCCAGCACACGCAGTCGAGCGACCTCTCGAGCCTGCGGGTGCTCGGCACGGTGGGTGAGCCGATCAACCCCGAGGCGTGGGTCTGGTACCGAGAGGTCATCGGCGGCGGCACGACGCCCGTGGTCGACACGTGGTGGCAGACCGAGACCGGCGCGATCATGATCTCCGCGCTCGCCGCCGTCACGACGCTCAAGCCGGGCAGCGCGCAGGTGCCGATCCCGGGGATCGAGGTCGACGTGCTCGACGACTCCGGGCAGCCGGTCGCCGACGGCGACGGCGGGCTGCTCGTCGCGACCGAGCCGTGGCCGTCGATGCTGCGCGGCATCTGGGGCGACGAGGAGCGCTACCGCGAGACCTATTGGGAGAAGTTCGGCGACAAGTACTTCGCCGGCGACGGCGCCCGCAAGGACGAGGACGGCGAGATCTGGCTGCTCGGCCGCGTCGACGACGTCATGAACGTCTCGGGCCACCGGCTCTCGACGGCCGAGATCGAGTCGTCCCTCGTCGCGCACGACGGGGTCGCCGAGGCGGCGGTGGTGGGGGCGACGGATGCGACCACGGGCCAGGCGGTCGTCGCGTTCGTGATCCTGAAGCAGTCGGCGTCGCGCGACCACACGATCGAGGAGGCCGAGCAGATCCTGCGCGAGCACGTCGCGAAGGACATCGGCGCCATCGCCCGGCCGCGACAGGTGTTCATCGTGCCGGATCTGCCGAAGACCCGCTCGGGGAAGATCATGCGGCGACTGCTGCGCGACCTCGCTGAGGGCCGTGCGCTCGGCGACACGACGACGCTCGCCGACCAGGGCGTGGTCGACGCGATCCAGCAGCAGTTCCGCGGGGCGTAGCCTCCGCCCGCCGAGGAGCGCGCGCCCCCTCCGCCGGTCGAGGAGCGCCCGGGCGCAGCCAGGACGCGTCTCGAGACCGATCCGTCGCTGTGAGCAGCGGACAGCTCGTGACGCGTGCGCCTGCGGCGCGCGCTCCTCGACCGGCGAAGCTCGCTACGCGTACGCGACGACGAGCTCGACCTCGACCGGTGCGCCGAGCGGCAGCTCGGCCACGCCGACGGCGCTGCGCGCGTGCCGGCCGGCGTCGCCGAAGACCTCGCCGAGCAGGTCGCTCGCGCCGTTGACGACGCCCGGCTGGCCGGTGAAGCCCTCGGCCGAGGCGACGAATCCGACGACCTTGACGATGCGGGTGATGCGGTCGAGCGAGCCGATCTCGGCGTCGAGCGCCGCGAGCGCGTTGAGCGCGCACCGGCGCGCGTCGGCGTAGGCGTCCTCGGGCGACACCTCGGCGCCCACCTTGCCGGTGCGCGGCATCGCGCCGTCGACCATCGGCAGCTGCCCGGAGGTGAAGGCGAGACCGTCGTGCGAGACGGCCGGCACGTAGGAGGCGACCGGCGGCACGACCGCCGGCAGGGTCAGCCCGAGCTCGGCGAGGCGGTCCGCGACGCTCACTCGGCCGAGCCCTCGACGGGGCGCTTGAGGAACGCGACGAGCCCGCCCTCGGGACCGTTCGCGACGTGCACCAGCTCCCAGCCGTCACCGCCCCATGTGTTGAGGATGGCGGTCTCGCGGTGGATGAGCAGCGGCGTCGTCGCGTACTCCCAGGTGGTCTTCGGCATCAGTCTGTCGTCCCTGCCCTCATAGGTTGTTCCCGTACCCTCGTATGCTATGGCCGCCACACGTCACAAGCCAGGGAGCCTGCTCGGCTCGCTCGCCGGGCTCCTCGGGCTCAGCGTGATCGCCGGAGTGCTCGTCTCCGCCACGCTCACGCCCGCCCTCGCCGTCGCCAGCAGCACCGCGAACAGCGGCCTCGACCTCTTCGAGAGCCTGCCGTCGTACGCGCAGATCGACCAGCAGTCGGAGCGCAACCGCATCTACGGCCTCCGCGACGGCAAGCCCGTCGAGATCGCGCAGTTCTACGCGCAGGACCGCCAGGTGCTGGAGTGGTCCGACGTGCCTCGCACGGCGGTGGATGCGCTGGTCGCGGGCGAGGACCGCCGCTTCTACCAGCACGGCGGCGTCGACGCCCCGTCGGTCGTGCGCGCGGCGATGTCGCAGCTCGGCGTGGGCGGCGACTCGGGCGCCTCGACGCTGACGATGCAGCTCGTGCGGCAGCAGATCGCGATCGACGCGTGCCTGTCGGACGACGAGGCCGCGGCCGAGACGTGCGCGGCGCAGTACTCCGAGTCGTACCAGCGCAAGCTCGCCGAGATGCGCCTCGCGATCGGCCTCGAGCAGCGCTACACGAAGAACGAGGTCGTCCTCGCCTACCTGAACATCGCCAACTTCGGCGGCAACGTCTACGGCATCGAGTCGGGCGCGCAGCGCATCTTCAACAAGCCCGCCTCCGAGCTCTCGATCGCCGAGTCGGCGGCGCTCATCGCCACCGTGCAGAACCCCTCGACGCGCAACCTCTTCAAGCCCGACAACTGGGAGCGCAACCAGGAGCGCCGCGATGTGATCATCCGCGCGATGGCGAACGAGGGCTTCATCACGGCCGAGGAACGGGATGCGGCGCTCGCCATCCCGGTCGACGAGGAGTTCGTCGACATCCAGCCCGCGCGCAACGGCTGCATCGCCGGGTACGAGTCCACCCGCTTCTTCTGCGACTACGTGCAGCGCGTGCTGCAGAACGACACGATCGACGGCACCGAGGACGGCGCCTACATCCTCGGGGCATCGCAGGCCGACAACCGGGCGGCGCTGTTCGAGGGCGGCCTGCGCATCTACACGTCGATCGACCTCGACCTCAACGACGCGGTGCAGGCATCCGTCGACGAGCTCGTGCCCAACACCGAGACCCGATGGCAGTCGGGCGCGGCGGTGACGCAGCTCGAGGTCGGCACCGGCCGCATCCTCGCGATGGTGCAGAACAAGGACTACTCCCCCACCGAGAACGCCCCGCCGACGGCGACGAGCATCAACTTCAACGCCGACTACGCGCACGGCCGCTCCGGCGGGTTCCAGCCGGGCTCGGGCTTCAAGATCTTCACGCTCGCGCAGTGGATCATCGACGGCCACTCCGTGAACGAGCAGCTCGACGCGAGCGTCGACGACTACCCGCAGGGCACGTTCAAGGCCTCGTGCACGGGCCTCATCTCGGAGCGCTACCAGCTGCAGAACAACGAGGGCAACCAGTACACCCGCATGACGCCGACCGAGATCATGGTGAACTCGGTCAACACCGGCGTCGTGCAGATGGCGAGCCAGCTCGACCTGTGCGACATCCACGACACCGCGGCGCGGATGGGCACGACCCCGGCGAACGGCGGCGACTGGGAGATCTTCGCGCCGGCCGTCATCGGCTCGGGCTCGAACGTGACCCCGATGGGCATGGCCTCGGCCTTCGCGACGATCGCGAATGGCGGCGTGCACTGCGAGCCGATCGCGATCGACCGCATCGTCGCCCGCGACGGCAGCGAGATCGCGCCTCCCGGCCAGCAGTGCCAGCAGGCGATCACGCCGGAGGTGGCGTCGGTCATGCAGCTCGTGCTCGAGACGGTGACCAACCGCAACCCGCTCAACAACCCGCCGGGCGACACGCCCGTGATCTCGAAGACCGGCACGACGAACGGCGTCGTGCAGACGTGGGTCAACGGCGCGAGCCCGACCGTCGCGACGTCGGTGTGGGTCGGCAACATCGTCGGCAACCAGTCGCTCGAGTCGCGGTGGAACGTCCGGTCGACGATCTTCCGGACGGCGATGGCCGAGGCGATCGCCCGCTACCCCGGCGGCCAGTTCCTCACGCCCGACCAGGAGACGCTGCGCGGCAACGCCTCGGAGCTGCCGAACGTCGCGGGCCAGTCGATCGAGCAGGCCACGGCGACGCTCGAGGGTGCGGGCTTCGAGGTGCAGGTCGCCGACGCGATCGACGGCGTGCAGGCCGAGGGCCTCGTCGAGTACACGGCACCCGGTGCGGGCTCGCTCGTGACGACGCAGACGCCGATCATCCTGTACCCCTCCAACGGTGCGCTCAACCCGGACGCGCAGCCGCAGGAGACGGCACCGCCAGAGAGCGCGCAGACCTGGCCCGACGTCCGGGCGAAGTCCCTCGGCGACGCGCGGACGGCGCTGACGGATGCGGGGTTCAACGCGGATCTCGTGCAGGTGACCTGGCAGGACCACGGCGAGGCGAACGTGTGCCGCGTGCTCGCGCAGAACCCGGAGCCGGGCTCCCCCGGCGGACCCGATGACCCGATCTCGGTCGTGGTCGGCACGAACGCCGGCGGAGGCGACCCTGGCTGCTAGCCGGGCGCTCGGCGCGGTCGCCGGCGGCATCCTCGCCGCCGGCGCCGCTGTCGCCGCCTACGCGACCGCGATCGAGCCGCGTGCCTTCCGCATCCGCAACGAGACCCTGCGGGTGCTGCCGTCGGGCGCGCGCCCGATCACCGTGCTGCACCTCGCCGACATCCACCTCGCGCCGTGGCAGTCGGCCAAGCTCGACTGGCTCGAGGGCCTCGCCGCCGTCGAGCCAGACCTCATCGTCAACACCGGCGACAGCCTCGGGCACGCGGCGGCGCTCCCGGTGCTCGCGGATGCGCTGCGCGTCTTCCGTGGGATCCCGGGCTTCTTCGTGCACGGCTCCAACGACGTGTACGGCCCCGAGGCGAAGAATCCGCTGCGCTACTTCGGCGGCCCCTCGACGCTCTCGGGCGAGAGTGAGGTGACCCGGCTCGACACCGCCGGCCTCGAGCGCGCCTTCGAGGAGCTCGGCTGGCTGAGCCTCAACAACACCGCCCGCGCGTTCGAGGTGCGCGGCACCACGGTCGCGGGCTTCGGCGTGCACGACCCCCACCGGCACTGGGATCGGCTCGACGAGACGGAGACGGCGATCTCGCGCATGCGCCGCGAGCTCGGCGACGGCCCGCGCGTCACGCTCGGGGTCGCGCACGCGCCGTACCAGCGCATCCTCAACGCCTTCGTCGACCTCGGGGCGGATGCGATCCTCGCCGGCCACACGCACGGCGGGCAGGTGCGGGTGCCGGGCGGGCACGCGATCGTCACGAACTGCGACATCCCGCGCGAGCAGGCCTCCGGGCTCACCGCGTGGTCGCACGGCGGGCGCACGGTGCCGCTCAACGTCTCGCAGGGCATCGGGGCGTCGATCTTCGCGCCCTTCCGGCTCGGCACGCCCCCCGAGGCGGTCGTCGTGTCGCTCGTGCCCCGCGACATCGGGTAGACTGGTGCGGTTGCTCAGGGCGTCGGCCCGCGGAGCAGCACCGGGGTGTGGCGCAGCTTGGTAGCGCGCGTCGTTCGGGACGACGAGGTCGCAGGTTCAAATCCTGTCACCCCGACAGATGCCGAAAGGGTCCTTGCGCAAGCAAGGGCCCTTTCGTCGTCTGTAGGGGCTGTCCTGGCAGGATTTGGACCGTAGGTTCATACGGGATCTGACGGTTCGAGCGACCGCGGAGCGGTCGCGAGCCGTGCAGATGCCGCTGTCACCCGCGACGTTTCTCCCGGCGAAGCACCGCTTCGCCGGACGCGACCACGTCGGTCTCGTGACGCGAGCCGGCTCCGCCGGCGCGCTCCTCGACCTGCGAGCGGAGCGGCGCGCTCCTCGAGCTGCGAGCGGAGCGGAGCGCCCCTCCAGCTACGAGCCGAGCCGGCCGCCCGACTCCTGCAGGTAGCACGTCGCGCACAGCGACTCGTAAGTGACCGCCTCGCCGTCGATGGCGACCTGGTCGCCGTCGAAGACGAATCCGTCACCGATGCGACGGCCGTTGAACATCGCCTTGCGGCCGCAGCGGCAGATGGTCTTGAGCTCCTCGAGCGAATGCGCGAGCTCGAGCAGCCGCGCCGACCCGGGGAAGGCGTGGGTGAGGAAGTCGGTGCGGATGCCGTAGGCGAGCACGGGCACGCCGCGCTCGACGGCGATCCGCAGCAGCTCGTCGACCTGCCATGGCGCGAAGAACTGGGCCTCGTCGACGAGCAGGCATGCCACGGGCGCCTCGTCCTCGGAGGCGGCTGCCTCGAACGCCTCGATCACCGACTCGTCGGCGCCGACGAGGAAGTCGACGGCGCGCGTCACGCCGAGCCGCGAGACGACGTCGCGCTCGCCCTTGGTGTCGGTCGCGGGCTTCGCGAGCAGCACCCGCTGGCCGCGCTCCTCGTAGTTGAACGCGGCCTGCAGGAGGCCGGTCGACTTGCCCGAGTTCATCGCGCCGTACCGGAAGTAGAGCTTCGCCACGACTAGAGGATGCCATCCTCTTCGGCGCGCACGATGAGCTCGCTGCGCTTGCCGGCCGGGCGGTCGATCGCCGCGTACTTCGCGCGCACCCGGCGCAGGAACGTCTTCGCGGTCTCGTACCCGACGCCCATCTCGGCCGCGACCTGCACGGTCGTGAGGCCCTGCACGTAGTGGGCGAGCGCCCGGCGCTCGCCGGCCGACAGCCGCGGCCGCTGCACGTCTCCTGCGATCCCGGAGCGGAAGCCGTGCCCGCGGGGCCTGGTGGGCGGCGTCTCGACGATGCGGCGCGCGACCGCGTCGGCCGGCTCGGAGAGCGGCAGCACGACGACGCCGAGGTGCTCGAGGGCCTCGCGGAGCTGCTCGTCGACGTCGGCGTGGGCGACGACGACGGCGCCGGCCGCCGCCGCGGTCACGGCGTGCGCGAAGAGCTGCCTGCCGGGCTCTTCGGCGAGCACGACGACGTCCCCGGGGAACGCGGCCTCGACGACGAGGTCGGTGAAGCGACCCGCGATCGCGCCGAGCCGCAGACCGGGCTCGTCGGCGATCGCGTCGCGCAGCAGCGCGCCGCGAGGACCGCTCGCGACGATGCTGACGGAGCGGGGCGCCGCCTGCACGACATCCATCACTGCCATGGGACCGCCCTCCTAGGGCGCGGCGCTCACCGCAAGGCCCGGGAGCGCGGGCTCCGGCACCTCGACCAGCTGCAGCGTGCGCGCCGTGCGGTCGAGCACGTCGCGCGCCGCCTGCGGGTCGTCGTTCAGCTTGGTGCCGTAGCTGGGGATGAGCTGGAGCACCGTCGGCCGCCAGGCCTCCATGCGCTCGGGGAAGCACCGCTCGAGGATGGTGAGCATGATGTGCACGGCGGTGGAGGCGCCGGGTGAGGCGCCCAGGAGGCCGGCGATCGTGCCGTCGGCGCCCGTCACGACTTCGGTGCCGAACTGCAGCACGCCGCCCTTCTCGGGGTCGCGCTTCATGACCTGCACCCTCTGCCCGGCCGTGATGAGGCGCCAGTCCTCATCCTTGGCATCGGGCATGAACTCGCGCAGCGCCTCCATGCGCTGGCTGCGCGAGGCGAACACCTCGCCCGCGAGGTAGCCGACGAGGCCGAGGTTGGCGAGGCCGGCGCGGATCATCGGCCACAGGTTGTGGACCTTGATCGTCTCGAACATGTCGGTGTAGCTGCCGGTCTTGAGGTACTTCGGGCTGAAGCCCGCGTACGGCCCGAACAGCAGGCTCGTCTCGCCGTCGACGACGCGCGTGTCGAGGTGCGGGACCGACATCGGCGGTGCGCCGACGGCCGCCTTGCCGTACACCTTGGCGGAGTGCCGGGCGACGACGTCGGGGTTGTCGGTGCGGAGGAACGCGCCGGTGATCGGGAAGCCGGCGAAGCCCTTGGCCTCGGGGATGCCCGACTTCTGCAGGAGCTTGAGCGCCCCGCCGCCGGCACCGACGAAGACGAAGCGGGCGTGCACGTCGACCATCGACTGCCCCACCTCGCGGCGCACGCGCAGGTGCCAGCCGTCGTCGGTGCGCTTGAGGCCGCGCACCGTCGCGTCGGTGTGGACCCGGGCGCCGTCGGCGACGAGCCCGTCGAGCAGCATCCGCGTGAGGGCGCCGAAGTCGACGTCGGTGCCGTCGGTCGAGCGCGTCGCGGCGATGGGCTGCGACTTCTTCCGTCCGGGGATGAGCGTGGGCGCCCAGCCGCGGATCACCTCGGCGTCCTCGGAGTACTCCATGCCGGCGAAGAGCGGCTCGTCCTTGAGCAGCTCCCAGCGGCGCCGCAGGTAGTCGACGTTCGCCTCGCCCCACACGAAGGTCATGTGCGGCGTCGGCGAGATGAAGCCCTTGGGGTCGGGCAGCGTGCCGTCCTCGACGAACGACGCCCAGAGCTGGCGCGAGAGCTGGAACTGCTCGTTGATCGAGACGGCCTTCTCGGTGCTCATCGAGCCGTCGGCGCCCTCGGGCATGTAGTTGAGCTCGCAGAGGGCCGCGTGGCCCGTGCCCGCGTTGTTCCAGGGGTTCGACGACTCCTGCCCCACTTCGGGGAGCCGTTCGAAGACCTCGATCGTCCACGAAGGCTCGAGCCGGTGCAGGAGGGCACCGAGCGTCGCGCTCATGATTCCCCCGCCGATCAGGGCGACATCGATCGTCTTCGTGGTCACGTGTCTGATTCTAGGACAACGGCCGGGTCTCGGCGGTCGGGGGACATGGAGGATCGCAGGCCTAGCATTGCCGCACCGACAGCGACCGTCGGCATCGAGAGGAGTGCGGCGATGGGATTCCTGGACGAAGCGAAGGACAAGCTGGAGCATGCCGCCGGCTGGGTCAAGGGGCGGGCGGAGGGCCTGGGCGATCAGGCGCACGACGCGGGCCACGCGCTCGGTGAGAAGGCCGCGGACGCGCGCCACTGGGTCGAGACCAAGGTCGGCGGCGAGACGCGGTCGGAGCCGCGCGCCGCCGGCGGCGGCGAGTTCGAGAACGAGTGGGTGGATGCGGCGACCGACGAGGCTGCGGACGCCCCGCAGGCGCAGGCCGGCGACGGCGCCCCGGCGGAGCCGCAGGCGCGGGCGGGCGACGGCGGCACCGCCCACCCGCAGGCGGGCGACCACCCGACTGCGCCGCCGGCAGCCTGACCGGCGCGCACAGCAGAGACGACGGAGGGCGGGACCGCGGTCCCGCCCTCCGTCGTACGCCTCCGGTCAGCCCAGGCGGCGAGCGACGAGCTCGGCGAGCTGCACGGCGTTGAGCGCCGCGCCCTTGCGCAGGTTGTCGTTCGCGATGAACAGCACGAGGCCCTTGCCGGGCTCGGCCGACTGGTCGGCGCGGATGCGGCCCACGAGCGAGGGGTCCGCACCGGCGGCCTGCTGCGGCGTCGGCACGTCGACGAGCTGCACGCCGGGCGCCTGCGCGAGCAGCTCGTGCGCCTGCTCGGGGCTCAGGTCGCGCTCGAACTCGGCGTGGACCGCGAGCGAGTGGCCCGTGAACACCGGCACGCGCACGCACGTGCCGGCGACGCGCAGCTCGGGCCGCTGCAGGATCTTGCGCGACTCGTTGCGCAGCTTCTGCTCCTCGTCGGTCTCGCCGGAGTCGTCGTCGACGATCGAGCCGGCGAGCGGGAGCACGTTGTGGGCGATCGGCTGGGCGTAGACCGCGGGCGCGTCGAAGGTCACGGCGCTGCCGTCGTGCGTGAGCCGCTCGGGGTGCTGGCCGGCCGCCTGCTCGAGCTGGCCGCGCAGCTCCTCGACACCCGCGAGGCCGGAGCCGGAGACCGCCTGGTAGGTCGCGACGACGAGCCGCACGAGTCCGGCGGCGACGTCGAGCGGCTTGAGCACCGGCATCGCGGCCATGGTCGTGCAGTTGGGGTTCGCGATGATCCCCTTCGCGGCGCCGGCGATGGCGTGCGGGTTGACCTCCGAGACGACGAGCGGCACCTCGGGGTCCATGCGCCAGGCCGACGAGTTGTCGATCACGACGACGCCAGCCTCGGCGAACTTCGGCGCGAGCCGGCGCGAGGTGGCGCCGCCGGCCGAGAAGATCGCGATGTCGAGCCCGGTCGGGTCGGCCGCATCCGCGTCCTCGACGGTGATCTCGGCGCCGCGGAAGGCGATGGCCTTCCCCGCCGAGCGGGCGGAGGCGAACAGCCGCAGCTGCTCGATCTCGAGCTCGCTGGCGGCCAGCAGCTCGAGCACGACGCCGCCGACCTGGCCGGTGGCGCCGACGACGCCGATGCGCACCGGACGCGCGTCGCCCGGCTCCTCGAGCAGCGCGCGGATCATCGGCCGGTCCCGGCGTGCACAACCGCCTCGGTCTCGGCGTCGAGCGAGAAGGCCGTGTGCACGACCCGCACCGCGTCGATCAGCTGGTCGGCGCGCGTCACGACCGAGATGCGGATCTCGGAGGTCGAGATCATCTCGATGTTGATGCCGGCGTCGGCGAGCGCCTTGAACAGCACGGCGGAGACGCCCGCGTTCGTGCGCATGCCCGCGCCGACGAGCGCGAGCTTGCCGATCTGGTCGTCGTAGTGCAGCTGCTCGAAGCCGACGGCCTCGCGCTGCGCCTCGAGCGCGTCGAGCACTGCGCCCGCCTCCTCCTTCGGGAGGGTGAACGAGATGTCGGTGCGGCCCGTGGCCGCCTCGGAGACGTTCTGCACGATCATGTCGACGTTCGCGCCGGTCTCGGCGACGATCGTGAAGATGCGGGCGGCGGTGCCGGGCACATCGGGCGTGCCCGCCACGGTGACCTTGGCCTCGGACAGGTCGTGGGCGACGCCCACGATCATCGGCTCTTCCACTTGGGACCCCGCTCTCTCTGGGTCGTAGACGATCGTGCCGTCGTCGTTCGTGAACGACGAGCGCACGTGGAGGGTGACGCCGTGGCGGCGCGCGTACTCGACGCTGCGGATGTGCAGCACCTTCGCACCGCCCGCGGCCATCTCGAGCATCTCCTCGCTCATGATGCGGGGGATGCGCCGGGCCTTGGGGACCACGCGGGGGTCGGCGGAGAAGACCCCGTCGACGTCGGTGTAGATTTCGCACACGTCGGCGCCGAGCGCGGCGGCGAGGGCGACGGCGGAGGTGTCGGAGCCGCCGCGGCCGAGCGTCGTGATGTCGCCGGTGACCTTGTTGAAGCCCGCGAAGCCCTGCACGATGGCGATCTGGCCCTTGTCGAGCGCGTCGCGCACGCGGCTGGGCGTGACCGAGACGATGCGGGCGGCGCCGTGCTTGTCGTCGGTGAGCATGCCGGCCTGGCTGCCGGTGAACGAGACCGCCTCGGCGCCCTGCGCCTTGATCGACATCGCGAGGAGCGCCATGGAGATGCGCTCGCCGGCGGTGAGGAGCATGTCGAGCTCGCGCCCGCCCGAGGGCAGGCTCGGCACGACGGCGTGCGCGAGGTCGAGCAGCTCGTCGGTCGTGTCGCCCATCGCGGAGACCACGACGACGACGTCGTCACCGCGCCGACGGGTCTCGACGATCCGCTTCGCGACGCGCTTGATCCCCTCGGCGTCGCCCACGCTGGACCCGCCGAACTTCTGCACGATGAGGCTCACGTCGCTCCTGTTCCGCCCGGACCCCTCAGTCTAGGCTCTCGAGGGTGCCGCGATCGGCCGCTCGGCTCAGTGCTCGACGGCCCTGCGCCCCTCGAACGCGCGACCGAGCGTCATCTCGTCGGCGAACTCGAGGTCGCCGCCGACCGGCAGCCCGCTCGCGAGGCGCGACACCTTGACGCCGAGCGGCAGCAGGCTGCGGATGAGGTAGGTCGCCGTCGCCTCGCCCTCGACGTTGGGGTCGGTCGCGATGATGACCTCCTCGATCGACGCGTCCTGCAGCCGCGTCATGAGCGAGGCGACGCGCAGCTGGTCGGGGCCGATCCCCTGCATCGGGTTCAGCGCTCCGCCGAGCACGTGGTAGAGCCCGCGGTACTCACGGGTGCGCTCGATCGCGACGACGTCCTTCGCTTCCTCGACCACGCAGATGGTGGTCGGGATGCGGCGCGGGTCGCGGCAGATCGCGCAGCGCTCCTCCTCGCCGATGTTGCCGCAGATCACGCAGAAGCGCACGCGCTGCCGCACCGTCTGCAGGATGGTGGCGAGCCGGTCGACGTCGAACGACTCGGTCTGGATGATGTGGAACGCGATGCGCTGCGCCGACTTCGGGCCCACGCCCGGCAGGCGGCCGAGCTCGTCGATGAGGTCCTGCACGATGCCGTCGTACATGTCAGCGCTCCCCTCGCACCCGCGGGCGCTCCTCGATCAGCTCGGCGCCGAGCTCCTCCCGCACGACCGCCTCGCCGTAGCGCGCGGCCTGCGAGGCCGAGAGCTCGGGCTCGGGCCGCGGCGCGCTCGCCATCGCCTCGCGCATCGGCGACGGCGCTGCGGGCGTCGCCTCCGCCTGCGGTGCCGGGGCGGATGCGGCGGCGGGCGCCGGAGCCTCGGGTGCCGACACGAACGAGAAGGGGTCCGGCTCGGGCTCGTCGGGCAGCGGCTGCTCCGGGAGGTCCTCCGGCGGTGCATCGGCATCGGTCGGGATCGTCGCGACCGCCCAGCCGGTGACGGCCGCATCGGCGGCCGGGGCACCCGCGGCGGGCGTCGGAGCGGGGCGCCGCTCGCCATCACGCGCGCCGGCGCTCGCGCTCGTCGAGACGGGGGCGGATGCGCGCTGCGGCTCGGGAGCCGACGCCCGCGCCGTCGACGGGGCCGGCGTCGGCGACGGGGCCGGCGTCGGCGACGGAGCGACGGGCGCAGGCTGCGCGGCGGGAGGCGCCGACGCCGTCGCGGCTCGGTGCACCTCCTCGCCGGCCGACGGGGGCTGGCCGGCGGACGCGCGCGGGGTCTGCCGCGGCGTGCGCGGGACGTACTTCACCTCGATGCCGAGCAGCGCGGCGATGACGCGGCGGAGCGCGTCGGCAGGGCTCGGCCGCGTGCCCTGCGGCTCGCGGAACCGCTGCACGTCGGCATCCGACTGGAATCCGAGCAGCAGCACATCCCCGTCGCGCAGCTCGATCGGGGTGGTGTTGCTCACGAGCATCCACGCAGAGCGGTTCTGCTCGGCGAGCTGCTGCAGCACCTCGTCCCACGCGTCGCGCAGCTGCTGGAAGGTGATCGCCTCGGCGGGCACGGCGATCGGCGCCGCAGGCGCCTCGGCTGCCGGGGTTCGCTCCTTCGCGGTCGGAGCGGGCGCCGACGCGGCAGGAGCCGGCTCGGAGGCCGCAGGCGCGGGCGCCGACGCGGCGGGCGCCGACGGGGCGGGCGTTGCTGCAACGGCGGCGGCGGGCGACGGTGCCTGTGCGGGCGCCGGCTCGGCAGCAGAGGCGGTCGACGGCGCAGCCGGGGCGGTCGACGGCGCGGCCGGGGCGGCAACGGGCGCGGGCGCCGACCCGGCCACCCGTGCGGGCGCCGGCTGAGACGCGACCGGGGCGGCCGGCGCGCCGGCGCCGTCGAGCCGCTGCTCGAGCCGCTCGACGCGCGCGAGCGTGCCGACCTCGGGCTCGCCCGCCTCGGGCACGAGCAGCCGCGCGGCCATCAGCTCGAGGTGCAGGCGCGGGCTCGTCGCGCCCGCCATGTCGGTGAGCGACTTCGCGACGATGTCGGCGGCCCGCGAGAGCTCGGCGGCGCCGAAGCCGCCGGCCTGCTCGACGAGCACGCGCAGCTCGTCCTCCGGGACGCCGTGCAGGATCGCCGCGGGGTCGCTCGCCGCGTGCGCGACGATCAGGTCGCGGAGCCGCTCGAGCAGGTCCTCGACGAAGCGGCGCGGATCCTGACCGGACTGCACGACGCGATCGATCGACGCGAACAGCCTCGACGCATCCGCAGCCGACAGCGCGCCCACGATCTCGTCGAGCAGCTCGCCGTGCGTGAAGCCGAGCAGCGCGACCGCGTGCTCGTAGGTGACCTTGGACTCGGAGCCGGCGATGAGCTGGTCGAGCAGGCTCAGCGTGTCGCGCGCCGAGCCGCCGCCGGCGCGCACGACGAGCGGCAGCACGCCGGGATCGACCTGCACGCCCTCCTCGACGCACAGCTGCTGCACGTACTCGAGCATCGGCGCGGGGGCGATGAGCCGGAACGGGTAGTGGTGCGTGCGGGAGCGGATCGTGCCGATGACCTTCTCGGGCTCCGTCGTCGCGAAGATGAACTTGATGTGCTCGGGCGGCTCCTCGACGATCTTCAGCAGCGCGTTGAAGCCGCCGGAGGTCACCATGTGCGCCTCGTCGATGATGAAGACCTTGTAGCGGTCGCGGCTCGGCGCGAACGTGGCGCGCTCGCGCAGGTCGCGCGCGTCGTCGACGCCGCCGTGGCTCGCCGCATCGATCTCGACGACGTCGAGCGAGCCTCCGCCGTCGCGGCCGAGCTCGACGCACGAGTCGCACACGCCGCAGGGGTCGGGCGTCGGGCCCTCGGCGCAGTTGAGGCAGCGGGCGAGGATGCGGGCGCTCGTCGTCTTGCCGCAGCCGCGCGGACCCGAGAAGAGGTAGGCGTGGTTGACCCGGTCGGCGCGCAGTGCGGTGCGCAGCGGATCGGTGACGTGCGCCTGCCCGATGAGCTCGGAGAACGACTCCGGCCGATAGCGGCGGTAGAGGGCGGCGACCATGGATCCAGGCTACTTGCCGCCGGTGACGCGCGCGGTCGCGCCCGTCCCCGGACGCGAAGGACTCCCCGCGCACCCGCCAGAGCCCGGTTGCCCTTGCTTCGTCTCCGACCTGGGGGAGTTGGCCTGGATGGCGCCACGCGGGGAGCCGCATCCATCGTACCAACCGCGCGGGCCGCGTGCGCGCGCCGGCTGTAGCGTTGCCGCATGCATCCGCTCGCCGCCTCGGCCAGCCCCTTCGACCTCGCGTTCGGCCTGCCCCTGCATCCGCTCGCCGTGCACGTGCCCGTGGTGCTGCTGCCGCTCGGCGCCCTCGGCGTGCTGTTCGTGCTGCTCGTGCCGAGCCGGCGCGCGCAGCTCGCGTGGCCCGTCGTGGCGGTGCTCGGGATCGCGATGGTCGGCGCGCTCGTCGCGCGGCTCTCGGGCGAGGCGCTCGCGGAGCGCGTCGGCTCGCCCGGCCAGCACGAGCAGCTCGGCAATTGGACCCTCGCGATGGCGACGATCCTCTTCGCGGCGACGCTCGGGTGGTGGCTGTGGGAGCGGCGCGCGATCCGTCGGCGGCGGCCCACGGGCGTCATGGGGCTCATCGCCGGGACCGTGCTCGCCGCGGTCGCGATCGGCGCGGTGATCGTCGCGGTGCTCACCGGGCACACGGGCGCGACCGCGGTGTGGCAGGACCGCATCGCCCTGCCTGCGCAGACGGCGCCCGCGGGCGACGGCGGGGGCGCCGACGACGGAGCCGAGCCGGACCAGACCGAGATCACGATCGGCGAGGTCGCCCAGCACGACGACTCGGCCTCGTGCTGGGTGGCGATCGAGGGGACGGTCTACGACGTGACGACGTGGATCACCCGCCACCCCGGCGGGCCCGACCGCATCCTCGGCATCTGCGGCACGGATGCGACGGATGCGTTCACCGCGCAGCACGGCGGCGCGGCGCTGCCGGCCGAGCAGCTCAGCCAGTTCGCGATCGGCGCGCTCGCCGAGCGCTGAGCGAGCGCGTCGGCCCGACGCGCCGCTGCGCGGCTACTCGGCGCCCGAGGAGTCGACGAGCTCGGCCACCTGCCGCGCGATCTCGAGCTCCTCGTTCGTCGGCACGACCCACACCTCGATCGCCGAGCCGTCGGCCGAGATCCGCCGCTCGCCCGAGCCGGCGTTGCGCTCGGGGTCGAGCACGATGCCGAGCCCCTCGAGCCCGGCGAGCGCGTCGGCGCGCATGGGTGCCGAGTTCTCGCCGATCCCCGCCGTGAACGCGATCGCGTCGGTGCGCCCGAGGTGCGCGAGGTAGGCGCCGACCGTGCCGCGCAGCCGGTGCGCGACGATCTCGAGCGCCTCGACCGCGCGCGGGATCCCCGCATCCGCCGCCTGCCGCACGTCGCGCATGTCGCCCGTGCCCGTGAGGCCCAGCAGCCCGGAGCGCTTGTTGAGCAGCGTGTCGATCGCGTCGATCGACATGCCGGCCTCGCGGTGCAGGTGGAAGATGACGCCCGGATCGATGTCGCCCGAGCGCGTGCCCATCACGAGCCCCGCGAGCGGGGTCATGCCCATCGACGTCTCGACGCTGCGGCCGCCGCGCACCGCGGTCGCCGAGGCGCCGTTGCCCAGGTGCAGCACGATCGTGTTGACCTCCTCGAGCGGGCGGCCGAGCAGCTCGGCCATGCGGCGCGAGACGTACTGGTGGCTCGTGCCGTGGAAGCCGTACTTGCGGATGCGGTGCTCGGCCGCCACCGAGGCGTCGATCGCGTAGCGGTGGGCCGCGGGCGGGATCGTGAGGTGGAAGGCGGTGTCGAACACCGCGACGTGCGGGTGACCGGGGAACGTCGCGCGCGCCGAGCGGATGCCCTGCAGGTTGGCGGGGTTGTGGAGCGGCGCGAGGGGCGCGAGGTCGCCGATCTGCTGCGCGACGTCGTCGTCGATCGCGACCGCGCGGTCGAAGCGCGCGCCGCCCTGCACGACGCGGTGCCCGATGCCGATCAGGTTGGCGTCGTCGAGGTCGGGCCCGTGCCGGTCGAGCTGCTGCAGCACCCACCCGAAGGCGTGCTCGTGGTCGGTGATGACGCGCCGCTCGGTGACGCGCTCGATGCCGGGCGCCTCGTGGCGCGCCTCGCCGGTGGTCTCGCCGATCCGCTCGATGAGCCCGCTCGCGAGCGACGCTCCCGAGTCGACGTCGACGAGCTGGTACTTGAGGCTCGACGAGCCCGCGTTGATGACGAACACCGAGCGGGTCATGCCGCGCCTCCCCCGCCGGCCGCGCCGGCATCCGCCCCCTGCGCCTGGATCGCGGTGATCGCGATCGTGTTGACGATGTCGCTCACGAGCGCGCCGCGCGAGAGGTCGTTGACCGGCTTGTTGAGACCCTGCAGCACGGGGCCGATCGCGAGCGCGCCCGCAGAGCGCTGCACGGCCTTGTAGGTGTTGTTGCCCGTGTTGAGGTCGGGGAAGACGAACACCGTCGCCCGGCCCGCGACCGCGGAGTCCGGGAGCTTCTTCTGCGCGACCGCCGCATCCGCCGCCGCGTCGTACTGGATCGGGCCCTCCACCGGCAGCTCCGGCGCGCGCTCGCGCACCAGCTGCGTCGCCGCGCGGACGCGGTCGACCTCGGCGCCGCTGCCCGACTCGCCCGTCGAGTAGGAGAGCATCGCGACGCGCGGCTCGATGCCGAACTCGCGCGCGGTCGCCGCCGACGAGACCGCGATGTCGGCGAGCTCCTCGACGGTCGGCTCGGGGATGACGGCGCAGTCGCCGTAGACGAGCACCCGGTCGGCGAGCGCCATGAGGAACACGCTCGAGACCACCGAGACGCCCGGCTTCGTCTTGATCGTCTCGAACGACGGCTTGATGGTGTGCGCGGTCGTGTGGGCGGCGCCCGACACCATGCCGTCGGCGTCGCCCATGTGCACCATGAGCGTGCCGAAGTAGCTCACGTCGCGCAGCCGCTCCATCGCCTGCTCGATCGTGACGCCCTTGTGCGCGCGCAGCCGCTGGTACTCGGCGGCGTACTTCGGGCGCAGCTCGGCATCGTCGGTCGCGACGATGCGGGCGCCCGAGAGGTCGAGGCCGAGGCCGGCGGCGCGCTGGCGGATCGCCGCGGCGTCGCCGAGGATCGTGAGCCGCGCGATGCCGCGGGCGAGCACGGTGGATGCGGCCTGCAGGATGCGGTCGTCGTCGCCCTCGGGGAGCACGATGTGCCGCACGTCGCGGCGCGCGCGCTCGATGAGGCTGTGCTCGAAGATGAGCGGCGTGACGACGTCGGTCGTCGCGACCTCCAGCCGCTCGAGCAGCGCGTCGGCGTCGACGTGCTGCTCGAAGAGCGCGAGCGCCGAGTCGCGCTTGCGCTGCGTGCCGTCGATGAGCGAGCCGCGCGTACCGGCGATGCGGCGCGCCGTCTCGTACGTGCCGTGCGGGCTGCGGCCGATCGGCAGGTCGAGATCGAGGCCGTCGAGCAGGCGCTGCACCGCCGGGTGCAGCTCGAACCCGCCGTTCAGCACGATGCCCGCGATCGACGGGAAGGTGTCCGACTGCTGGGCGAGCAGCGTGCCGACCACGACGTCGGAGCGGTCGCCGGGCATGACGAGGATGCCGCCCTCGATGAGCCGCTCGAGCACGTGCTCCATCGACATGCCGGCGACGACGGTGCCGAGCGACTCGCGCGCGAGCAGCTCGGGCTCGCCGCGCACGAGCTCGGCCTCGACGGCCCGGAAGAGCGTGCCGACGCTCGGCGCGCTCAGCAGTGCGTCCTCCGGGATCGACCAGATCGGCACGTCGTCGGTCACCGCATCCGCCACCGCCGCCGGGATGCCGTCGATCGCGGCCGGGTCGGCGCGGTTGACGATGATGCCCGCGAGGGATGCGTGGGCGTGCGCGAGCTCGGCCGTCGTGACCTCGGCGAGCTGGCGCAGCTCGTCTGCGGAGCGGGAGGCGTCGGTCTCGGGGTGGTGGCCGCCGAGCACGAGCAGCACCGAGGCGCCGAGGTTCGCCGCGACCCGGGCGTTGAAGCCGAGCTCCGTCGGGCTGCCGACGTCGGTGTAGTCGCTGCCGACGATGACGATCGCGTCGAAGCGCTCGTCGATCCGGTGGTAGCGGTCGACGATCGTCGCGAGCGCCGCGTCGGCGTCGTCGTGGACCGCGGCGTAGGTCGTGCCGATCGCCTCCTCGTAGTCGAGGTCGACCGCGTCGTGCGCGAGCAGCAGCTCGAGCACCCGGTCGGGCTCGTCGTGCGAGCGGGCGATCGGGCGGAAGACGCCGACCCTGCTGACGCGGCGGCTGAGCGCGTCGACGAGGCCGAGCGCGACGATGGACTTCCCGGCGTGGCCCTCGGGCGAGGCGATGACGATGCGGGTCGGCACGCACCCAGGGTAGTGCCGAAGAAAGGTCACGAAACGGTAACGGTTTGAGCCTAGGCTCAGCGGTTCCTGAGGCTGGGTTCAGGATGGAGCGCGATGCCAACGACGGCATCGGCACCGAAGGGATGAACGTGACCTCACACAGCACAGCGCGGAGAGCGCTGCGTCGCGTGACCGCCATCGGGACGGCGATCGCGCTCGGCGCGAGCGCTGCGGTCCTGAGCGCGGCCACCGCGAACGCGGCAGCAGCACCGGGCTCCACGCTCGACTTCGAGGACGGGCGCTACATCGTCGTCCTCGCAGAAGACGCCCTCGCCACCTATGAGGGCGGCATCACGGGGCTCGCCCCGACCGCGCCGCAGCGCGGCGGCGAGCTCGACACCGACTCGCGCGCGGCCCGCGCGTACGCCGCGCACCTGAACGACCGCCACGAGGACGTCGCGGCCTCGGTCGGGGCGACCGTCGCCGCCGACCTCACGGCGGCCGTCAACGGCTTCGTCGCCGACCTCACCGCCGAGCAGGCCGAGGAGCTCTCGCGCCAGCGCGGCGTGCGCTCGGTCGAGGCCAACGAGATCCTGCAGCTGCAGAGCTCCCCCGCCAACGACTACCTCGAGCTCGGTGAGCTCTGGAACCAGGTCGGCGGCATGGGCGAGGCAGGCGCGGGCGTCGTCGTCGGCGTGCTCGACACGGGCATCGCGCCCGAGAACCCCTTCTTCGCGGGCGAGCCCCTCGGCACGACCCCCGGGGACGAGCCCTACCTGGTCGGCGACGTCATCACCTACGAGAAGGGCGACGGACAGGTCTTCACCGGCGTCTGCGAGACGGGCCCCGGCTTCACCGCCGAGGACTGCTCGACCAAGATCGTCGGCGCCCGCTTCTTCCTCGACGGCTTCGGCGCGAGCCGCATCGGCACCGAGTCCCAGGTGCCCGGCGAGTACGCCTCGCCGCGCGACGGCGACGGCCACGGCTCGCACACCGCCTCGACGGCGGCGGGCAACGCGGATGTCGCGATCACCTCGGTCGGCGGCGCCGACCTGGGCACCATGTCGGGCGTCGCGCCCGAGGCGCGCATCGCCGCGTACAAGGTGTGCTGGTCCGGTCCGGACCCCTCGACGACCGATGACGACGGCTGCGCCTCGACCGACCTCGTGCAGGCGATCGACCAGGCCGTGTACGACGGCGTCGACGTGATCAACTACTCGATCGGCGGCGGCGCGGCGACCTCGGTCGTCACCTCGACCGACCTGTCGTTCCTCGGCGCCGCGGCGGCCGGTGTGTTCGTGTCGGCCTCGGCCGGCAACTCGGGCCCCGGTGCCTCGACGCTCGACCACGCCTCCCCCTGGTACACGACCGTGGCCGCCACGACCGTGCCGAACTACGAGGCGACGATCACCTTCGCCGACGGCTCGAAGGTCGCGGGCGGCTCGATCACGGTGCCGTTCGACGGCTCGGTCACGGGCGAGACGGTCTACGCCGGCGACATCCCCGCTGCCGGCCAGACGGCCGCGCGCGCGGCGCTGTGCCTCCCCGGCACGCTCGACGCGACCGCAGCGGTCGGCAAGATCGTGCTCTGCGACCGCGGCGAGAACGCGCGCGTCGAGAAGTCGGAGGTGGCCGCTGCGGTGGGCGCCATCGGCGTCATCCTCGCGAACGTCACCCCCGGCTCGATCGACCTCGACGACCACGCCGTCCCCACGGTGCACATCGACGCGCAGTACCGCGACCAGGCCCTCGCCGCCGCGAAGGCCGGTGAGACGGTGACGCTGACGCCGGGCAACACCTCTGGCGAGCAGACGCCCGCTCCGGTGGTCGCCGGCTTCTCGTCGCGCGGTCCGGCGCTCGCCGACGGCTCCGACGTCATCAAGCCCGACGTCGCCGCCCCGGGCGTGGGCATCATCGCCGCGGCGTGGCAGGCTCCGGGCGGTCCCGACCGCTTCGAGTTCCTGTCGGGCACGTCGATGGCCGCCCCGCACATCGCGGGCCTCGCCGCCGTCTACCTGTCGGAGCACCCGACGGCGTCGCCGGCCGAGGTGAAGAGCGCGCTCATGACGAGCGCGGAGGACACCGTGCGCGCCGACGGCAGCCGCGAGACCGACCCGTTCGCGCAGGGCGCGGGCATCGTCGACTCGCCGGCGTTCCTGAACCCGGGCCTGGTCTACGAGAACGGCACCGAGGACTGGTTCGGCTACCTGCGCGGCCTGGGCTACGGCCTGCCGGACGCCTGGGTGGGTGAGCGCATCGACCCGAGCGACCTCAACATCCCGTCGATCGGCATTGGCGCGCTCGCCGGCTCGCAGACGGTCACGCGCACGCTCACCGCGCTCGAGACGGGTACCTACCAGGTGTCGGTCGAGGGCGTCGCGGGCATCGACGTGTCGGTGTCGCCGCAGGTGCTCGAGTTCACCGAGGTCGGCCAGGAGCTCTCCTACGAGGTCACCTTCACGACGGCCTCGGCCGAGCCCGAGCAGTGGGCGAAGGGCTTCCTGACCTGGTCGAACGACGCGAACGCCGTGCGCTCGCCGATCGCCGTCCGTCCGCTCGCGATCGTCGCCCCCGAGTGGGTCGAGGGCGAGGGCCGTCGCGCCAGCATCGACATCGAGGGCATCGCCGGCACGTCCGGCACGCTCACGGCGTCGACCGCGGGCTTCGCGAAGTACCAGACGCTCGGAAGCGACCGGGGGGCGACGGGCGCCCAGTTCGTCTACCCGGTGACGATCCGCCAGGGCGAGCTCGTGCACGACTTCGTGCTCGACGGCGACGAGTCGGTCGCCGACCTCGACCTGTACATCTACCGCCTCAACGCGCAGGGCCAGGCGGTGGAGCAGTGGGTCGGCGGCACCGCATCGGCCGACGAGGCCGTGCTGCTGGAGGACCCGCAGCCCGGCAACTACGTCGCGCTCGTGCACGTGTACTCGGCGGGCGGCGCCTCGACGCCGTTCCTGCTCGAGCACGCGGCGGTCACCCCGAACGGCGGGAAGGGCAAGCTCACGGTGAGCCCCTCGAGCCAGCAGGTGGAGACCGGCGACGCATTCTCGCTCGACCTGAGCTGGAACGGCCTCGGCGCCAACGAGCAGTACCTCGGCGTCGTGCTCTACGACCTCGACGGCTCGACGGAGCGCACCTACGTGTACGCCGAGTCGGCTCCCGGCCCGCAGACGGGCCGCGGCCAGATGCCGTAGCGGTTCGATCGGAAGGGGCGGAGGCGCGAGCCTCCGCCCCTTTTGGCGCTAGACTCGCAGGGTTGGCCGCTCGCGGTCAGCCAGGAGGATTCGCCTAGTGGCCTATGGCGCACGCTTGGAAAGCGTGTTGGGTGCAAGCCCTCAGGGGTTCGAATCCCCTATCCTCCGCCGTCCGGATCATGGTCGCGTCGGGCCGGGGGCCGCGAAGGCCCACCGGGCCTTCGCGGGGGTTCGAATCCCCTATCCTCCGCCGTCCGGATCATGGTCGCGTCGGGCCGGGGGCCGCGAAGGCCCACCGGGCCTTCGCGGGGGTTCGAATCCCCTATCCTCCGCCGTCCGGATCATGGTCGCGTCGGGCCGGGGGCCGCGAAGGCCCACCGGGCCTTCGCGGGGGTTCGAATCCCCTATCCTCCGCCGTCCGGTCGCGTGCGCGCGACCCTGCTCGCGCTCCGCCTCACCCCCCGCCGCGCCCGTCGATGGGCGACTTGCGCGACCGAGTGGCGACTTGCGACGGTGACGCGCCGCGAGCGACTGCACGAAGTCGCCGATCGATCGCCCGAGCCGCCGATCGAACCCCGATCGCTGCGCACTCCTGCAGGATGGGGAATGTTCCGCCCGCGAGGCTCGCCCGTGTAGCGTGGACGCACTGACCTGCTGACCAGTCACGATGGAGCACGCATGGGTGTGAGCATCCCCGACCGCCGCCCTGTGATGGCGCCGTGAACGAGCGCATCCTGGTCGTCGACGACGACCGCGACATCCGCGATCTCGTCACCATCAAGCTCGAGTCGGCCGGCCACGAGGTCGTCGCGCGGGCCGACGGCTCGCAAGCGCTCGAGGCCGCCCTCGAGGGCGGCTGGGGCGTGATCGTGCTCGACGTCATGATGCCGGGCATGTCGGGCATCGACGTGCTGCGCGCCATCCGCGACACCGGCGACCGCACCCCCGTCATCCTGCTCACCGCCCGCGGGCAGGAGAAGGACATCGAGGCGGGCTTCGCCGCCGGCGCCGACCACTACGTCACCAAGCCGTTCAGCCCTCGGGCGCTGCTCGCCCGCGTCACCGCCGCGCTGGGATGATGCGCCCATCCGACGGCGCGATGCAGGTCATCCTGCTGATCACCGCCGGCGTCGTGCTCGGCATGCTCGTGACGCTCGTCGTGCAGCGCATCGTGCGGCATCGGCGCGAGCTCCGCCGCGCGGAGCTCGACCAGCGCATCCGCCCGCTCGTGCTCACCGCGACCGTCGTCGAGGACGACGAGGTGGATGCGCTCCTCGAGCAGGTGCGCACCCTCCCGGCCGCCGAGCGCGCGCACGTGCGCCGCACGGTGTTCCACATGCTGCGCGACGTCACGGGCGAGGCCGCCGACCGCCTGCGGGCCGTCGGCGACGCCGCGGGCCTCGTGCCGCGCATCTTCGCCGCGACCGGGCACCGCGCGCCGTCGACCCGCGCCGACGCCGCGGAGGCGCTCGGCCTCGTGCGCCCGCCCGGGGCGCTCGACGCGCTCTGCGTGCTCGCGGTCGACCCCGTGCCCGAGGTGCGCACCGTCGCGATCCGTGCGCTCGGGTCGTTCACCGAGCCCGAGGCGATCGACCTCGTGGTCGGCGCCCTCGCGACCGAGAGCGGCGTGCCCGGCAGCGTGGCGGCCTCGGCGCTCCTGCAGCAGGGCGGCGCGGCGAGCGACCGGGTGCGCCGCGCGCTCGACGACCCCGACGCCGGGGTGCGGCACGGCGCCGCGCGCGTCGCCGGGCTGCTGCAGGCGCCCGGAGCGGCCGAGGTGCTCGCCCGGCTCGTCGACGACCCCTCCGAGCCCGTCCGGCTCGCGGCGATCCGCTCGCTCGAGCGGCTGCCGGCGTCGTCGGCCGTGCCGTCCCTGCTGCGCACGGCGCTCTCCGACGACCCGGCCGGCGAGGCCGCTGCGGCGACGCTCGCCGCCATGCCCGCCGTCTGGGCCGGCGACGCCCTCGCGCAGCTCGACGCGCAGGGCGGCGCCGCCGTCCGCCGCGCCGCGGGCCTGCGCAGGCAGGACGCCGCATGAGCTGGCTGCACGACGCCGTCTCGGCCACGATCATGGCGCTCGCGTGGCCGTCGGCGATCTACTTCATCGCGATGAACACCGCGATGCTCGTCCTCGTGCTCATCGCCGCGCGGCACTTCGCCCGCTACCTGCGCGGCCGCGACCACGACGGCGGCGACGCGATGGCGGCGTCCCCGCTGAGCCTCGGGGTCAGCGTGCTCGTGCCCGCCTACAACGAGGCCGCCGTCATCCGCACGAGCGTGCGCTCGGTGCTCGACCTGCGCTACCCCGACCACGAGGTCATCGTGATCAACGACGGCAGCGCCGACGCCACGATGGAGGCGCTGCGCGACGAGTTCGACCTCGTGCCCGACGACCGCGACCAGCCGCACCGGCTGCCGGTGCGCGGCCGCATCCGCGGAGTGTGGCGCTCACGCGGCGGCGTCGTGCCGCTCATCGTCATCGACAAGGAGAACTCCGGCCGCTCCGACTCGATCAACGCCGGACTCGAGCTCGCGAGCAAGGACCTCGTGGTCATGGTCGACGCCGACTCGATCCTCGAGCCGGATGCGCTGCTGTCGGTCTCGAAGCCCTTCGCAGACGACCCCGGCCGCGTCGTCGCCACCGGCGGCGTCGTCCGGATCGTCAACAACTCGCGCGTGCACGCGGGCCGCATCGTCGAGCTGCGGATGCCCAAGCAGACCATCGCGCGGATCCAGGTCGTCGAGTACCTGCGGGCGTTCCTGCTCGGCCGCACCGCGTGGTCGGACCTCGGCTCGATCATCCTCATCTCGGGCGCGTTCGGGATGTTCCGCCGCGACATGCTGCTCGAGCTCGGCGGCCTCGACCCAGACTCGATCGGCGAGGACTTCGAGCTCGTCATGCGGGTGCAGCGCTGGCTGCGCGACACCGGCCGCGACGGGCGCGTCGTGTACGTGCCCGAGCCCGTCAGCTGGACCGAGGCGCCCTCGACGCTCCCCGTCCTCGCCCGACAGCGCCGCCGGTGGCACCGCGGGCTGTGGGAGGTGCTGTGGAAGTACCGCGGCATGCTCCTCAACCCCCGCTACGGCCGCATCGGCTGGATCGCGCTCCCCTACTACTGGCTCTTCGAGCTCATCGCGCCGGTCGTCGAGCTCGTCGGGCTCGCGCTCGTGGTGCTCGGGCTCGCCACCGGAGCGCTCGACGTGCAGTTCGCGCTATTCCTCGCGCTCGTCTCCTACGGCTACGGCACGCTCGTCACGCTCGCCGCGGTCGTCGTCGAGGAGGCGAGCTTCCACCGCTACGAGCGCTGGCGCGACTTCGGCGCCACCCTGTGGGCGATCGTCGCCGAGAACCTCGGCTACCGCCAGCTCACCGCGATCTGGCGCATCCAGGGCTGGTGGGCGGGCCTCACGAACCGCACGCAGGTGTGGGGCGAGATGACCCGCACGGGCTTCGCCGGGGCGGATGCGTCAGGAGCTGCGGGGAAGGCGGAAGGACGCGGTTGATCCGCGGCCGGGCTCGCTCTCGAAGTCGACGCTGCCGCCGTGCGCCTGCACGATCATGCGGCAGATCCACAGCCCGAGGCCCGCGCCGGGCACGCCCGATGCCCGCGCGTCCTGCGAGCGGAAGAAGCGCTCGAAGACGCGTGCGGCCTCGGCCGCCTGCAGGCCGGGCCCGTCGTCGACGACCCGCAGGCGCGCATCCGGCCCGATCGCCTCGACGCGCACCTCGACGCCGCCGTCGTCGCGGGTGTACTTGATGCCGTTGGAGACGTAGTTCTCGATCACCTGCGTGATGCGGCGGCGATCGGCCTCGACCTCGATCGGGGGGCCGTCGACGAGCCGCAGGCCCACGCCGCGGCGCCTGGCGCGGTGCTCGAGCGTCGCGACGGCGTCTCGCGCGAGCGCACGCAGGTCGACGCGCTCGGGCTCGAGGTGCGTCTCGCCGCGGCTCATCTCGCCGACGATGAGCAGGTCCTCGACGAGCGCGCGCAGCCGCTCCGAGTTGCGCCGCACGATCAGCAGCCAGTCGCGCAGCCGATCGGGCATCGCCTCGTCGAGCGCGAGCTCGAGGTAGCCCGTGATCGAGGTGAGCGGCGTGCGCAGCTCGTGCGAGACCAGGGCGACGAAGTCGTCGCGATCCTCGAGCATGCGCATGTAGGCGGTGACGTCGTCGATCGACGCGATCGAGCCGCGCAGCTCGCCGTCGAGCAGCAGCGGACGCGACGAGACGGTGACGGCGAAGAGGTCGTGGCCGTCGCGCTGCAGCCACGCGACCTCGTTGTCGAACGACTCGCCTCGGGCGGCCCGCGCGAGCGGCGAGCGCTCTGCCGGGATGGTGCGGCGCGAGTCGAGCTCGAGGAACGCCGCGCCCTCGAGCGCCTCGCCGAGCGCGTCGCCGCCGAGCGCGGGGTGCCCGGTGAGCGTCGGGTTGGCGCGCACGACGTGCCCCTCGGTGTCGAGCAGCAGCAGGCCGACGCGCGCCGTCTCGAAGATCGCGTCGAGCAGCGCCGCGTCGGCCTCGCGCTGCTTGGCGATCGCCGCCTTCTCCTCCTCGCGGCGCAGGATGACCTGCTGCTGGCGCTCGACGGTGCCGCTGAAGCTGTCGGCGAACCAGGCCGCAGCGAAGAGGGCGAGCGGCACGAGCGCCGATCCCACGGCGTTGGCGGTCAGCGTGACGCCGCTCGAGTCGGGGATGCGCAGCGCCATCGCGATGCCGACCGCGAGCCCCGCGACCGCGGCGATCGCGGCACCGAGCCTGCGCGCGGCGAGCCCGAGCCAGAACGCCGGCACGACCGCGAGCATCGCGATGATGCGGGGCGCCTGCGGATCGACGGCGAGCAGCAGCAGGCCCAGCAGGTCGAGCACGGGCACCACGATCGCCACCCATGCGATGGTGCGCTCGGACATCCAGCGCAGCGCGAGCGCGAGGCCGGTCGCGACGGCGATCGCGGCCGTCGCCGACCACGGGTAGCCGTCGCCCCACACGGCGGGGTCGACGATCGTGAAGACGACGAGCACGAGCGCCGTCACGAGCGCGAAGACCGCCTGCAGGAGCAGCGTGCGCGGGCGCACCACTGCGGCGCCGCGCTCCTGCCAGCCCGCTGCGATGGGCAACGGGCCCGTCACCGGCGTCGAGCCGGTCATCGGCGGCGGTTGCCGAAGACGCCGCGGACGATGTCGCGGATCATCGCCTGCCCGGATCGCGAGCCGAGGAAGTCGGTGATGACGTTGCCGCCGCCGGATGCGCCGCCCGAGCCGCCGCTCGAGCCGCCGCTCCGGCCACCGCTGCGCCGCGCGCGCTCCGCTTGCGCCTCGAGCCGCGCGGCCTCGTCCTCGGCCGCCTTCCGCGCCTCCGCATCCTGCTCCGCCTGCTCGGCTTCGCGCATCCGCGCCTGCAGCAGCTCGTACGCCGACTCGCGGTCGACCGCCTCGCCGTAGGTCGCGAGCAGCGGCGATGCCTGCACCGTCGCCTGGATGCGGTCGTCCGGCGTCGGGTCCATGGAGCCCTGCGGCGCGCGCAGCCGGGTCCACGCGACCGGCGTCGGCGCGCCGCGCTCGTCCATGACCGTGACGATCGCCTCGCCGATGCCGAGCGTCGTCAGCACCTCGCCGAGGTCGTAGCCGCTGCGCGGGTAGGTGCGCACCGTCGCCCGCAGCGCCTGCTCGGCGTCGGGCGTGTGGGCGCGCAGCTGGTGCTGCACGCGCGAGCCGAGCTGCGCGAGCACGTCGTCGGGCACGTCCTTCGGCGTCTGCGTGACGAAGAAGATGCCCACGCCCTTCGAGCGGATGAGCCGCACGGTCTGCACGATCGCGGCGAGGAAGTCCTTCGACGCATCCTTGAACAGCAGGTGCGCCTCGTCGAAGAAGAACACGAGCTTGGGCCGGTCGATGTCGCCGACCTCCGGGAGGTCCTCGAAGAGGTCGGCGAGCAGCCACATGAGGAACGTCGAGAACAGCGCCGGCTGATCGGCGACGCCGGGCACCTCGAGCAGGCTCACGATGCCGCGGCCGTCCGCGGCGGTGCGCAGCAGCTCGCGGGTGTCGAACTCGGGCTCGCCGAAGAAGCGATCGGCGCCCTGCTCGCTGAAGGCCGTGATCTCGCGCAGGATGACGCCGGCGGTCTGCGTCGAGATGCCGCCGAGGCGCCGCAGCTCCTCCTTGCCGTCGCCCGTGAGCCACAGCAGCAGCTCGCGCAGGTCCTTCAGGTCGACGAGCGGCAGCTGCTGGTCGTCGGCGTACGCGAAGACGATGCCGAGGCTCGACTCCTGCGTCGCGTTGAGCCCCAGCACCTTCGCGAGCAGCGTCGGCCCGAAGTCGAGCACCGTGGCGCGGATCGGCACGCCGTGCCCGACTCCGCCGAGCGCGTAGTACTCGACCGGCGCGGCGCGCGGCTCCCAGGCCTGACCGATGCCCGCCGTGCGCGCGAGGAGCTTCTCGCTCGACTCCCCCGGCGTCGCGATCCCCGAGAGGTCGCCCTTGATGTCGGCCGCGAAGACGGGCACGCCGGCGGCCGAGAGCTGCTCGGCGAGCACCTGCAGCGTCTTCGTCTTGCCGGTTCCGGTCGCGCCCGCGATGAGCCCGTGGCGGTTGACCATCGCGAGCGGGATCCGCACCTGCGTCTCGGCGTCGGGGGCCCCGTTGACGAGCGCGCCCATCTCGAGCGCGGGGCCCTCGAACGCGTACCCGGCGCGCACGAGCGCCACCGCATCCGCGTCGAGGGGACCGGACTCGGCGGTCGGGGCGACGGATGCGCCGGGCTCGGCCGGCTGGTCGGGGTCGGCGGGCACGGGGGCCGCAGGCGCCTCCTCGAACCGCTCAGCGACGGGCGGCGCCTCGGCCGGGTTCGCGTCGTCGGCCGCCGGCGGCGGGGTGTCCTTCGCGGCGCGCTGCGCGCTCGCCTCGAGCTCGGCGATCCTCGCCTCGGCCTCGAGCTGTGCCCTCCTGGCCTCCTCGAGTGCTGCCTGCGCCTTCGCGAGCTCGTCGGTCATGCCGCCATCCTAGGCGGCGGTCCCTCAGCGGACGGGCGCCACCGAGCGGGGCCGCACGACGAGCCAGAGGGAGCACGCGGCGAGCACCCCGCACGCGAGCATGATCGTGCCCATCGGGATCGCGTCCTGGATCGTGAACAGGCCGACGAGGGGGCTCACGAGCCCGGCGATCGACATGTTGAGCGCGCCGAGCAGCGACGCGGCGGTGCCCGCCTCGCCCGGGTGTCCCGCGAGGGCGAGCGTCTGCACGCACGGCATCGAGAGGCCGAACGCGAAGGCGAAGACCGCCAGCGGCGGCACGAGGCCCGCGACGCCGAGCCCGGCGAGGTCGAGCAGCACGATCCCGGATGCGCTCACGACGAGGAGGGCCGTCGAGACGGCGAGCACCCACTGCGGCCCGAAGCGGTTGGCGGCCCACCCCGCGGTCTGCGTGCCGATGAGCACGCCCACCGAGCACAGCGCGAAGACGAGCCCGAAGCCGGCGGGCGAGAATCCGTAGACCTCCTGCAGCAGGAGGCTCGCGGTCGAGATGTACGCGAACATGCCGCCGAAGATGCTCGCGCCGATGATCGCGACGCCGACGAACACCCGGTCGGTGAGCACGGCGCGGTACCGCTGCCGCAGCGTCGAGTGGCCGGGAACGTGCCGCAGGTGCGGCGGCAGCGTCTCGCGCAGGAAGAGCAGCTGCAGCACGATGACGAGCGCGGCGTAGCAGGCGAGCACCCAGAAGAGCCCGCGCCAGTGCATGATGCCCACGAGCCACGACCCCAGCACCGGCGCGGCGATCGGCGCGATCCCGATCACGAGCGCGAGGCGCGAGAGCGCGGTGGTGAGCTGCTTGCCGCCGAAGAGGTCGCGCACCATCGCCATCGCGACCACCGTGCCGGCGGCGGCGCCGAAGCCCTGCACGATGCGCATGAGCGAGAGCGTGACGATGTCGGGGGCGAGCGCGACGGCGACGCTCGCGAGCACGTGCACGCCGGTCGCGACGAGCAGCGGCCGGCGCCGGCCGATGCGGTCGGAGAGCGGCCCCATGACGAGCTGCCCGAAGGCGAAGCCCAGGGTCGTGGCCGACAGGGTCAGCTGCACCGACGCATCCGTCGTGCCGAAGTCGTCCTTCACGGCGGGGAACGCCGGTAGGTAGAGGTCGATCGTGAACGGCCCGAGCCCGGCGAGCAGGCCGAGCACGATGAGGGTCGTGATGCGCCGTCGGCGGGTGAAGGAGGCGCCGGGCTGCTCGCTCACTCGGCGAGCGCGAGCGGCACGTCGGCGCGCGGCGCGACCCGCTCCTCGCCGGTGGCGGCGTCGTGCTCGAACACGACGTGGCCGTCGATGAGCACGGTGCGGGGGCGGGCCATCGGGTCCATCCAGTCGCCGCTCCAGACGACGATGTCGGCGCGCTTGCCGGGCTCGAGGGAGCCCACCTCGGCGTCGACGCCGAGCACCCGGGCCGGGTTGATCGTGATCGCCCGCAGCGCCGTGTCGCGGTCGAGCCCCTCGCGCACGGCGAGGGATGCCTGGTGCACGAGGAAGGAGATCGGGATCACCGGGTGGTCGGTGATGATCGAGATGTCGACGCCCGCCTGGGCGAGCTTGCCGGGGTTGGCGATCGAGCGGCCGCGGAGCTCCATCTTCGACTTCGTCGTGAAGAGCGGCCCGATGAGCACCGGCACGCCGCGCTCGGCGAGCAGGTCGGCCACGACGTGCGCCTCGGTGCCGTGGTCGATGACGAGGTCGAAGCCGAACTCGGCCTGGATGCGGAGGGCCGTGACGATGTCGTCGGCGCGGTGCGCGTGCTGCCGCCACGGGATCTCGCGCTCGAGCACCTTGACGAGCGCCTCCATCGTGAGGTCGACGTCGTGGTGGCGGTCGTTCTCGGGGTCGGCGAGCCGGCGCCGGTAGTTCTGCGCGGCGACGAACGCGTCGCGGATGATCTTCGCGGTGCCGAGGCGCGTCGAGGGCGTCTGCTTCTTCTCGCCGTAGACGCGCTTGGGGTTCTCGCCGAGCGCGCTCTTCACGCCGGCGGGCTCGCGCAGCACCATGTGGTCGACGATGCGGCCGTGCGTGTGGAGCGTCGTCGCCTGGCCGCCGATGGGGTTGCCCGAGCCCGGGTTGACGTTGACGGTCGTCACGCCGCCCGCGAGCGCGAGGTCGAAGCCCTCGTCGAACGGGTCGATCGCGTCGATCGTGCGCACCCCCGCCGTGTTGGGGTTCGTCATCTCGTTGGTATCGCTCGCTGCGGCACCGTCGCCCTCGGGGTGCACGCCCAGGTGCACGTGCGCGTCGACGAGGCCCGGGGTCACCTGGGCGCCCTCGACGTCGAGCACGGTCGCACCCTCCGGCACTGCCACGTCGGCGCCGAGCTCGGCGATGCGGCCGTCGCGCACGAGGATCGTGCCCTCGAACTCCTCGCCCTCGACGGGGATGACGGATGCGTTGACGATGGCGAGCAGCATGGGAGTCCTCTTCGTGTCTGACAGCGTCACCCAAGCCTACGCCTGCTTAGCCCAGCGAACGACTCCCGGGCTGCCCCACTCCGAGCGGTCACTTCCGCGCCCGAGCGGTCACTTCCGCGCCCGAGCGGTCACTTCCACGCCCGAGCGGTCGCTTCGGCATGTGAGCGGTCACTTCCGCGCCCGAGTGGTCACTTCCGCGCCCCAGCGGTCACTTCCGCAGGTGAGCGGTCACTCCTGCGTCCCTGATGACTTAAGCCTTCGAGCGGTCGGCCGTTCGCGAGAGCGACCGCTCGCGCCCGGGAATGACCGTTCACCAGTGCGAGCGACCCCTCACGCCCGGGAATGACCGTTCACGCGCGGGGATGACCGGTCGCACGCGGGGATGACCGGTCACACGCGGCAATGACCGTTCACCCGTGGGAGTGACCGCTCACGCGCGGGAATGACCACTCACGTGCGGAAATGACCAGTCGGGCGCGGGCGTGACCACTGGATGGCGGCGGGACGCGCCGGCTCAGTCGTCGAAGTGCTCCTCGAGCCGCGTGAGGCAGTCCTGCCAGCCCTCGCGCAGGTCGTCGAGCTCGTCGATGGGGCCCGTCTGCGTCACCCGCACGTGGGTGCCGTCGCCGGTCTCGATGAAGTCGACGATCACGAGCTGCTCGTCGGCCTGCAGCTCCTCGCCGCCGCCGAGCCAGTCCCACGTCTGCACGATGCGGCGCCCGGGCTCGAGCTGCAGGTAGCGGCCCTGCACGCCGAAGCCGCCAGTCGAGGTGTGGAAGCGGTACCAGCCGCCCTCCTGCGGGTCGGTCTCGTAGCGGGTGTCGTCGAACATCGGCCACCACCACTGCTCGAGGCCGAGCGCGGTGGTCCACAGCGGCCACACCGCATCCGCCGACGCCATGACGAAGCCGTCGATCTCGGTGCGCTCGACGCCGGCGGGGACCTGGATGCGCTCGTCCATGGGGCAACCGTAGCCGGGGCCGCGCGCGCCGCGCACTATCGTGGTGCCGTCCGGCGCGCAGCGCCCTCGACGAGAGGCCCCCTCATGACCGCGCTCCCCACCGACGCCGTGCCGACCCGCTCCGAGCGCCTCGACCGGCTGCCGTTCACGCGCAAGCACGGCCGGCTGCTCGGCACCGCCGGCATCGGCTGGGCGCTCGACGCGATGGACGTCGGCCTCATCGCCTTCGTCATCGCCGCGCTCGGCGAGCAGTGGGGGCTGACCGCGGGCGACAAGGGCTGGCTCGCGTCGATCGGCTTCGTCGGCATGGCGCTCGGCGCGACCTTCGGCGGCCTGCTCGCCGACCGGATCGGCCGCCGCAGCGTCTTCGCGCTCACCCTGCTCGTCTACGGCCTCGCGACCGGCGCATCCGCCCTCGTCGGCTCGCTCGCGGCGCTCATGGTGCTGCGCTTCGTCGTGGGGCTCGGCCTCGGCGCCGAGCTGCCGGTCGCGTCGACGCTCATCAGCGAGTTCGCGCCCAAGCGCATCCGCGGGCGCGTGGTCGTGTGGCTCGAGGCGTTCTGGGCGGTCGGCTGGATCGCCGCCGCCATCATCGGCACGTACGTCGTCGGCGCCTCCGACGACGGCTGGCGCTGGGGGCTCGCGATCGGCATGGCTCCCGCGATCTTCTCGATCGTCATCCGCTGGGGCATGCCCGAGTCGGTGCGCTACCTCATGGCGAAGGGCCGCGTGCCCGAGGCCGAGCGCACCGTGCGGCAGTTCGAGGAGGCCGCGGGGGTGCCCGCCCCCGCCGCGCCGCCCGATCTGCCGCTCACCGGCGCGGTCGGGGTGACGGATGCGGCGGCCGCCGCACCGTCGGAGCCCAAGGTGTCGATCTGGTCGCGCGCGCTCCGCGGCCGCACCGCCGCGCTCTGGACGGTGTGGTTCTGCATCAACTTCTCGTACTACGGGGCCTTCATCTGGATCCCGTCGCTCCTGCTCGCGCAGGGCTTCGCGCTCGTGCAGGCGTTCGAGTTCACGCTCATCATCACGCTCGCGCAGCTGCCCGGCTACGCCGCCGCGGCGTTCCTCATCGAGCGGTGGGGGCGCCGCCCGACGCTCACCGTCTTCCTGATCGGCTCCGCATGCGCGGCTGCCTGGTACGGCACGGCGTCGACTGAGGCGATGATCATCGCCGCCGGCTGCACGCTCTCGTTCTTCAACCTCGGCGCGTGGGGCGCACTCTACGCCATCGGGCCGGAGCTCTACCCGACGAACGTGCGCGGCACAGGCACCGGCGCGGCCGCCGGCTTCGGCCGCATCGCGTCGATCCTCGCGCCGCTCGCGGTGCCGGCCATCCTCGGCGTCGGCTCGCCGCTCGTGCTCTTCGGCGCCTTCGCGCTCGCCTTCGCGGTCGCGGCGATCGCCGCGTGGACGATCCCCGAGCAGCGGGGCCGCGCGCTCGAGTGAACTCGGTCTCGTGACGCGTGCGCCTGCGGCGCGCGCTCCTCGACCTGCGGAGCCGGGGCCGCGCGCTCGGGCAGACCGGCAGCGCCCGGCGCGATGCCGCTGCTCGACGAGGAGGGTGGTCACGACGCGCCGTGCCGCGTCGCTCGCACCCGGCGTGTCGTGACCACCCTGCGCGGGGCGCGCGGCGTGTCGTGACCACCCGGCGCTGCCTTGCCGGGCGTCGCGTCCAGCCGCCGCCCCGCGGGCTATGCGAGGCCGGCGGATGCGGTGGGTCAGGAGAGCGCGTCGAGCGCCTGCGCGAGGTCGGCGACGAGGTCGGCGGCGTCCTCGAGGCCGACCGAGAGCCGCAGCAGGTCCTCGGGCACGGCGAGCTCGGTGCCCTTGACCGACGCGTGCGTCATCTCGGACGGGTAGCAGACGAGCGACTCGATGCCGCCGAGCGACTCTGCGAGCTGGAACAGCCGCGTGCGCCCGACGAGCTCGTGCACGGCCGGCACGCCGCCGGCGAGCTGCAGCGACACCATGCCGCCGAAGCCGCGCATCTGCCGCGCCGCGAGTTCGTGCTGCGGGTGGTCCGGCAGCCCCGGGTAGTGCACCGCGGTGATCGCCGGGTGGCCGACGAGCGACTCCGCCACCGCTTGCGCGTTGGCGCAGTGCCGCTCGACCCGCACCGCGAGCGTCTTGAGCGACCGGCTCGTGAGCCACGCGTCGAAGGGACTGTTCACGGCGCCCACCGCGAACTGCTGGAACCCGACGCGCTCGGCGAGGGACGCATCCGCCATCACCACCGCACCGCCGACGAGGTCGGAGTGCCCGCCGATGTACTTCGTGGTGGAGTGGATGACCGCGTCGGCGCCGAGCGCGAGCGGCTGCTGCAGGTAGGGCGTCGCGAAGGTGTTGTCGGCCACGACGATCGCGCCCGCGGCGTGGCCGATCTCGGCGAGGCCCGCGATGTCGGCGACCTTCATGAGCGGGTTCGAGGGCGTCTCGACCCACAGGATCTTCGTGCTCGGCCGCATCGCGGCGCGCACCGCATCGAGGTCGCTCGCGTCGGCGGTCGAGATCTCGACGCCCCAGCGCGAGTGGATCTGCGACACGAGCCGGTGCGTGCCGCCGTAGACGTCGTTGCCCATGAGCACGTGGTCGCCGGGCTGCAGCACGGCGCGCAGCAGCGCGTCCTCGGCGGCGAGGCCGGAGCCGAACGTGAACGCGTGCGTGCCGCCCTCGAGGCTCGCGAGCTGCTGCTGCAGCGCATCGCGGCTCGGGTTGCCGCCGCGCGAGTACTCGTAGCCGTCGCGGAAGCCGCCGACGCCGTCCTGCACGAACGTCGAGGTCATGAAGATCGGCGGGATGACGGCGCCGGTGCGCGGGTCGAAGCCCTGGCCGTCGTGGATGGCCCGGGTCGAGAAGCCGTGGTCGGCGGATCGGTCGTCAGCCATGGTCATGCCTCCTTCGTCAGGTGGGCGAGCAGGTCGGCGCGCGAGAGCACGCCGACGGGGTGGGATGCGTCGAGCACGAGCACGGCGTCGGCCGCGTCGAGCGCGCGGTGCAGCGCGTCGATCGGCTCGCCGGCGCCGATGACGGGCAGGCGCTCGCCGAGGTGCGCGGCGACACTCTCGTCGAGGGCGGCGCGGTCGGCTGCGACCAGCGCGAGCAGCTCGCGCTCGGCGACCGCGCCGGCGACCTCGCCGAGGCGCGCGGGCGGCTCGGCGCGCAGCACCGGGAGGGCCGGGAGGGCCGATTCCCGCAGCGCGGCGATGGCCTGCCGCACGGTGTGCTCGCCGCGCACGTGCGGGATGCTCGCGGCGTCGCGGCCGGTGCCCGCGAGCACGGCGGCCGCGGTCACGCCCTCGGCCTCCGCGGTGAAGCCGTGCCGGCGCATCCACTCGTCGGAGTACACCTTCTGCAGGTAGCCGCGGCCGGAGTCGGGCAGGATCACCACGACCACCGCGTCGGCGGGCAGCTCGCGCGCGACGCGCAGCGCGGCGACGACCGCCATGCCGCTCGAGCCGCCGACGAGCAGGCCCTCCTCGCGGGCGAGGCGCCGCGTCATCGCGAACGCCTCGGCGTCGTCGACCGCGAGCACCTCGTCGACGACGCTCGGGTCGTAGTTGCCCGGCCACATGTCCTCCCCCACGCCCTCGACGAGGTAGGGGCGGCCGGTGCCGCCGGAGTAGATCGACCCGTCGGGATCGGCGGCGATCACGCGCACGGCGCCGTCGGATGCGCGCTTCACGAAGCGCCCGGTGCCCGTGATCGTGCCGCCCGTGCCCGCGCCGACGACGAGGTGGGTGAGGCGACCGGCCGTGTCGCGCCAGATCTCGGGGCCTGTCGTCGCCTCGTGCGCGCCGGGAGCGGCGGGGTTGAAGAACTGGTTGGGCTGATAGGCGCCCTCGATCTCGGCGGTGAGCCGGTCGGCGACGCCGTAGTAGCTCTCGGGGCTGTCGGGGGCGACGGCCGTGGGCGTGACGACCACCTCGGCGCCGTAGGCGCGCAGCGTCGCCATCTTGTCCTCGGCGACCTTGTCGGGGCAGACGAAGACGCAGCGGTAGCCCTTCTGCTGCGCGACGAGCGCGAGGCCGACGCCGGTGTTGCCGCTCGTCGGCTCGACGATCGTGCCGCCGGGGCGCAGCAGCCCCTTCGCCTCGGCGTCCTCGATCATCGCGAGCGCGATGCGGTCCTTGACGCTGCCGCCGGGGTTGAGGAACTCGACCTTCGCGAGCACCGTCGCGGCGATGCCGGCGGTCACCTTCGTCAGCCGCACGAGCGGGGTGTCGCCGATGGTCTCGAGGATCGAACCCGCGTATCGCATGCCGTCCGCTGCCACCGGTCGAGCCTACCGCCGCCGCTCGCGGCATGATCGTGGGGTGGATGCGCGCAGGGAGCTGGTGGTCGAGCTCGTGCTGCGCTGCGTCGAGCTCGTACCGCCGGGGCGGGTCGCCTCGTACGGCACCATCGCGGGCATCTGCGGCATCGGCCCGCGCGAGGTCGGCTCGGTCATGCGGCACTACAGCCATGGCCTGCCGTGGTGGCGGATCACGAACCACGCGGGCGACTTCGGCGGCGACCTGCTGCAGCGCGCGCTCCCCCACTGGGAGGAGGAGGGGATCCGCGTGAAGCCCAACGGGCTCGGGTGCCGGTACGCCGACTACGCGGTCGACGCCGACGAGCTCGCGGCGCGCTGGCGCGAGGCGACGCGCGACCTGCCGCGCGTGCAGCCGGCGCGCCGGCGCGCAGCCGGCCCCGACGCATCCGCCACCGCCCGCTGACCCGCGTCGTCGACCCCTTCGCCCGAAGTCGACCCGGTGCACCAGGTCCTGCTCGGTCGAAGGGGTCGAGTTCGCGATCGCCCGGGCGTAGCGAATGGCTCCCGGGTGGCGGCGGCTGCGCCGCCGTGCGTCAGCGGGTGGCCTGCTGCGCGAAGAGCGTCGCGTACGTGCCGCCGAGCTCGAGCAGGTCGTCGTGCGTGCCGCGCTCGACGATGCGGCCGCGGTCGATCACGAAGATCACGTCGGCGTGCCGGATGGTCGAGAGGCGATGCGCGATCGCGAGGGTCGTGCGGCCGCGGGCCGCCGCGTCGAGAGCCGTCTGCACGACGCGCTCCGAGACGGTGTCGAGCGCGCTCGTCGCCTCGTCGAGCACGAGCACCTCGGGATCCTTGAGCAGCACGCGCGCGATCGCGATGCGCTGCTTCTCGCCGCCCGAGAGCCGGTAGCCGCGCTCGCCGACGATCGTGTCGTAGCCGTCGGGGAAGCGCTGGATCGTGTCGTAGATGCTCGCGGCGCGCGCCGCGGCGTCGAGCTCGTCGTCGGTCGCGTCGGGCTTGGCGTAGCGCAGGTTCTCGCGGATGGATGCGTGGAAGAGGTACGGCTCCTGGCTCACGATCCCGATGTGGTCGGTGAGCGCGGCCGGGTCGAGCTCGCGCACGTCGACGCCCGCGAGCCGCACCGCGCCGGCGGTCACCTCGTGGAGCCGCGGCAGCAGATAGCCGATCGTCGTCTTGCCCGCGCCCGAGGGGCCGACGAACGCCGCGAAGGTGCCGGGCTCGAGCGCGAACGAGACGCCGTCGAGCGTGTTCGGCTCGCTCTCGCGCGCATCCGGGTAGCGGAACTCGACGTCGTCGAAGACGACCTCGCCGGCGCGCTCCCGCGGCAGCGGTTTCGGGTCGGCGGGCGGCTCGATCGCCGGCACGAGATCGAGGTACTCGAAGATGCGGGCGAACAGGGCCGCGCTCGTCTGCAGGTCGAGCGCGACCCGCAGCAGGCCCATGAGCGGCATGAGCAGGCGCGCCTGCACCGTGGTGAACGCGACGAGCGTGCCCGCGGTGACGACCGCATCCGCCCCCGTCTCCAGCTGCCCCGTGATGAGGTAGCCCGCGAGCACGTAGATGACCGCCGGCAGGATCGAGATGAAGATCGACACCATCGCGAAGAACGTCTGGCCGCTCATCGTGAGCCGCACCTGCAGGTCGATCTGCCGGTCGTTCTCGGCGCGGTAGCGGCGCGACTCGTCCTGCTGCCGGCCGAACGCCTTCGCGAGCAGGATGCCCGAGACCGACAGCGACTCCTGCGTGATCGCGGTCATCTCGCTCAGCGACTCCTGCGTCTGCGTGGCGATGCGCGCGCGCACCTGGCCGACGCGCCGCTGCAGCCACACGAGCAGCGGCGTCAGCAGCACCGCCGCGATCGTCAGCTGCCACGAGAGGATGAGCATCGTCACGAGGCTCGCGATGACGGTGACCGAGTTGCCGACGACCGACGAGACGGTGTTCGAGAGCACGCTCGCGACGCCGCCGACGTCGTTCTGCAGCCGCGACTGGATGACGCCCGTCTTCGTGCGGGTGAAGAACGCGAGCTCCATGCGCTGCAGGCGCTCGAAGAGGCTGTTGCGCAGCTCGCCCATCACGCGGTTGCCGACCCGCGACGTGAGCCACACCTGCCAGATGCCCAGCAGGCTCGACGAGACCCACAGGGCGATCATGATGCCCACGAGCTGCCACAGGAGCCCGAGGTCGGGGCCGCCCTCGGGCGGGAAGAGCGCCTCGTCGAAGACGCGCTGCGTGAGCAGCGGCGGGAAGACCGCGATGGCCGCGACGACGAGCACGAGCGCGATCACGAGCGCGAGCTGCGGGCGGTGCGGCGCGAAGAGGGCGAGGATGCGTCGGCCGAGGTCCGGCACGTCGGGGGCCGTCGCGTTGGCCTCGCGCTGCGCCGTCTCGTCGCGCATCGCCACGCGGGCTCCGCGCCCGCCGCCCATCCCCATGCTCATGGGCTGAGGGTATCGCCGCCGACCCCGTGATCCCCGCGCGGCTCAGACCGCGCGCGGCTCGAGCAGCGCGCGGTGGTGCACGATGCGCTCATGGCCGCAGGGTTCGCCGTGGCCGGGCAACAGGAGCGGCTGTGCGTGCTGCTCGAGGCGGTCGAGGGCGCGCAGCCATCCGCCCACGTCGGTCGATTCGTCGAGCTGCGGGTCGTCGGCGGTCTCGACGAGGTCGCCCGCGATCGTCACGCCGGCGGCGGGCACGTGGACGACGAGGTCGCCGCCGGTGTGGGCGGGCCCGAGGGGCTCGAGCTCGACCTCGAGCGCGCCGACGCGCAGGGTGCGCGGCGCGGCCACGGGCTCGCCGGGGATCACGATCGGGAGCGCGCGCACCGCATCCGCCACCTCGGGCGAGGCGAAGCCGAGCACCGCCTCGCGCTGCGCGTCACCGTGCTGGCGCAGCTCGGCGATGGCGGTCGGATGCGCGAGGCACGGCACGTCGTCGACGGCCGAGAGCGCGAAGCAGTGGTCCCAGTGCGCGTGGGTGATGACGACCGCGACGATGCGGTCGCCGCGCGCTTCGACCGCGGCTCGGAGCTCGGCCGCGCGCGCCGGCAGTGTGCCCGGGTCGACCACGAGGGCGTCGCCGCCGTCGGCGACGACCACGGCGTTCATCGCGGCCTCGGGCATCACCCAGCGCTCGACGCCCGGCGCGACCGGCAGCAGCTGGCTCGACATGCCGCCAGCATGCCAGGCGGCTCGAGGCCGAGCCCGGATTCGCGCGCCTCAGCCCTCCCGCGTGGACGATCCACACGAGAGCGCTGAGCGGCGGGGATCTTCCGGGCCTCCTCGTCTGGTGCGCCGCCGAGGGCGGCTGGGCACGACGAAGGGCCGCCCCCAGCGGGGACGGCCCTTCGTGCTGAAGCGGGGAACGCTACTTGAGCGTCACCGTCGCGCCGGCCTCCTCGAGGTCGGCCTTGGCCTTCTCGGCGTCCTCCTTCTTCGCGCCCTCGAGCACGTTGGAGGGGGCACCGTCGACGAGGGCCTTGGCCTCGCCGAGGCCGAGCGACGTCAGCGCGCGGACGACCTTGATGACCTGGATCTTGGCCGAACCGGCCGACTCGAGGACGACGTCGAACTCCGTCTTCTCCTCCTCGGCGGGGGCCTCGGCGGCGCCACCGGCGGCCGGGGCCGCGGCGACCGCGACCGGAGCCGCAGCGGTGACCTCGAAGGTCTCCTCGAACTTCTTCACGAACTCGCTGAGCTCGATGAGGGTGAGCTCCTTGAACTGCTCGAGCAGCTCGTCAGTCGACAGCTTTGCCATCGTCTTCTCCTTGTTGTTGGTACCGACCGGGCCTTACTCGGCCGCGGACTCCTGCTTCGCACGCAGCGCGTCGACCGCACGGGCGGCCTGCGCGACGGGCGCGTTGAACATGTAGGCAGCGCCGAACAGCGAGGCCTTGAAGGCACCGGCCAGCTTGGCCAGCAGCACCTCGCGGGACTCGAGATCGGCGAGCTTGTTGACGTCGTCGGTCGAGAGCGGGTTCCCGTCGAAGAAGCCGTTCTTGACCACGAGCGCCGGGTTCGCCTTGGCGAAGGCACGCAGCTCCTTCGCGACGGCGACCGGGTCGCCGTGCACGAATGCGATCGCAGAGGGGCCGACGAGGGTGTCGTCGAACGCCGTGATGCCGGCGTTGTTCGCTGCGATCTTGGTGAGCGTGTTCTTCACCACGGCGTACGTCGCGTGCTCACTGATCGAACGGCGCAGCGTCTTCAGCTGGCCGACGGTGAGACCGCGGTACTCGGTCAGCAGAACGGCGTTCGAGCTCTCGAAGAGGTTCGAGAGCTCGGCGACCGCAGCTTCCTTGTTCGCCATGGTGCTCCTTGCGTCATTGCTGGCTTCCCTGGCTCACACATGAAAATGAGCTCCGGCGCACGCGCACGGAGCTCGGTCCTCGACGGGACATTCGCACCTGCGCGGGACGACGCTCTCACGAGCGAGCCTTCGGCTGCCGCGTGCCTTTCGAGCACACGCCAACGACCAGCGGTCTTTGGTATGCGAACAGACTACGGCACGGCGGATGCGCGGCGCAAGCTCAGCGCTCCGGGCGCGGCGCCGCGGGCGGCATCGGGGGCGGCACCTCCGGCAGCACCTCGGGCTGCGCCGACTGCTGCCCGGCCGGCGGCGCCGAGGTCGGGCCCAGCTGCTGCGCCGGATGCTGCTGCGCCGGCTGCTGCACTGCCCGCTTCGCCGGCTGCTGCTCCGACCGCGCTGCCGTCGGCGCGAGCGGCGCCGCACCGTCGGCGTGCGCCGCGTCGCGGCCGCGCGCCGCGCGCTTCGCGCGCATCCCCTTCGCCTTCGGGGCGTCGGCCGCCTCGTCGTCGGCGTTCGCCACCGCATCCGCCACCCCCTTCGGCTGCCACAGCGGCAGCCGCACGGTGAACGCGGTGCGGCCCGGCTCGCTCTGCATGGCGATCGTGCCGCGGTGCGCTTCGACGAGCGCCTGCACGATCGCGAGGCCGAGGCCCGATGACCCGGCCGTGCGCGAGCGGGAGGCGTCGCCGCGGGCGAAGCGCTCGAAGACCGTCGCCTGCAGCTCGGGCGGGATGCCCGGGCCGGCATCGACGATGTCGACCACGGCGACGTCCTCCTCGGCGCGCAGGTGCACGTCGACCGCCGTGCCCGGCGGGGTGTGCACGCGGGCGTTGGCGAGCAGGTTGGCGATGATCTGCTGCAGCCGCAGCGGGTCGCCCGCCACGACCACCGGCTCCTCGGGCAGCTCGAGCGCGATCGGGTGATCGCGGCCCGCGGCCTGCGCGTCGGCGACCGCCTCGACGACCACGAGCGAGAGGTCGACCTCGCCGCGCACGAGCTCGCGGCCCTCGTCGAGCCGCGCGAGCAGCAGCAGGTCGTCGACGAGCGCCTGCATCCGGTGCGCCGCCGCCTCGATGCGCTCGAGCGAGGCGCGGGAGTCGTCGCTCAGGTCGGTGTCGTGCTTGCGGGTGATCTCGGCGTAGCCGCGCACCGCCGCGAGCGGCGTGCGCAGCTCGTGCGAGGCGTCGGCGACGAACTGCCGCACGCGCCGCTCGCTGAGGGCACGCTGCTCGAACGCCTCCTCGATGTGGTTGAGCATGCGGTTCATCGACTCCTGCACGCGACCCACCTCGCTGGCGGGCTCCTCGATGCGCACGCGGTTGGTGAGCTGTGCGTCGCCGGAGGCGAGCGGCAGCTGCGAGATGCGCTCCGTGGTGGCGATGACGGCGGTGAGCGGTCGCAGCGCCCGGCGGATGATCATGTCGCCGAGCATCAGCACGATCGTCACCGCGGCGAAGGCGGAGACGGCGATCACGAAGCCGAGCGCGGCGAGGGTCTGGTTGGTGTCGGCGAGCGAGAGCCCGACGACCACGCGCAGGTCGCCGACGTCACGCGTCGTGACCCGGTACGCGCCGTAGGTCGGGAGCGTCACGTTCGTCGCCGCATCCGCCTCGACACCGCGCACGACCAGCTCGTCGATGCTCGACAGCCCGAACTGCTGCCCGAGCCGGTTGATGACGAAGCCGTCGCGCAGGCGATCGCCGTCCTGCACCACGATGAGCGCCCCGGAGGGGATGCCGCCCGGGTCGATCGACTGCCGCGTGTTCGTCGCGACGGCGCGCTCGACCGCGACGCGCGTGCGATCGCTCAGCTCGTGCAGCTGCTCGTCGACGCGCGTCTCGAGCACGACCCGCATCGTCATGACGCTGGCGATCGCGACGGCGGCGGTGAGCAGCGCGAACAGCACCACCACGACCACCAGCAGCCGTCGCCGCAGCGACCACGACGACGGGTTCTGGATGCGGCGGCCCAGCGGGGCGGCGGACGCCGCTGCCTGCTCGGTCACCGCCGCGGCTTCGTCACTCTGCGGCGCGCAGCTGGTAGCCGACGCCGCGGACGGTGTGGATCATCGGCGGGCCGAGGGTGTCGATCTTCTTGCGCAGGTAGGAAATGTAGAGCTCGACGACGCTCGCGCGGCCGCCGAAGTCGTAGGACCAGACGCGGTCGAGGATCTGCGCCTTCGAGAGCACGCGGCGGGGGTTGCGCATGAGGTAGCGCAGCAGCTCGAACTCGGTCGCGGTGAGGTCGACCTGCTGGCCGCCGCGGCGCACCTCGTAGGAGTCCTCGTCCATCATGAGGTCGCCGACCCACAGCACGCTCGACTCCTCGGCGGCCGCGGCGGTGCGGCGGATCAGTCCGCGGAGGCGCGCGACGACCTCCTCGAGGCCGAAGGGCTTGGTGACGTAGTCGTCGCCGCCGGCGGTGAGGCCGGCGACGCGGTCGTCGAGGGAGTCCTTCGCGGTGAGGAAGAGCACCGGCACGTCGAAGCCCGCGGAGCGGAGCCGCTGGAGCACGGTGAGGCCGTCGAAGTCGGGGAGCATGATGTCGAGCACGACCGCGTCGGGGCGGAACTCGCGCACCGCCTGGAGGGCCTGCTGGCCGTTCGCGGCGGTCTTGACCTCCCAGCCCTCGTACTTGAGGCCCATGGCGACGAGGTCGGCGAGGCTCTGCTCGTCGTCGACGACGACGATGCGGATGGGCGAGCCATCCGGGCGGGTGAGGCGCGGCTGGGCCCGCAGCTGCTGCTGAGCGGTATCGGTCATGCCATCCATTTCGCCAGAGCCTCCTATGCGTGGCTCACGAGGAAACCTATGCCATTCCTGTGCGTCTGCCCTCAGCGGCGATGCGATCGGCCGTCGTCGACGCTCACGCGTCGGCGCGCGTGAAGCGCCCCGTCTCGAGCCAGCGACGGAGCCGTCGGACGGTCGTCTGCGCGTACGCGGCGCGCTGCGCCCGCAGCTCGGCCGTGCTCATCGCGAGCATCGCGTTGCCGAGCAGCAGCTGCCGCGCCGCGACGATCGCCTCGAAGTCGGCCTCGTCGACCTCGGGCACGTCCGCCACCTCGGCGTAGCCCGCGCGCAGCGCCGCCTCGAGCGCCGGGTCCTCGCCGCGCAGGGAGAAGGTCGACACCGCGAGGTCGACGACCGGGAGCCCGAGGCCCGCGTCGTCGAAGTCGAACACCGCGAGCCGCCCCTCGTGCCACTTGAGGTTGCCGCCGTGCAGGTCGGCGTGGAGCGGCCGCAGCCGAGCGCCGTCGTGGAGGCGGCGGAACACCTCGGACGCGCGCTCGCGCGCCTCGTCGAGCACCGCGCGATCGGCGGCCTCCAGGCCCGGCGCCGCATCCAGCACGTCGTCGTCGCCGAACAGCGGCTCGTCGAACACGGGCAGCGCGCCGCCGTCCGGGACGCGCCAGTGCTCGGCCTGCCGGTGCAGCGTCGCCATCGCCCGGCCGAGCGCGTGCGCGGCGGGCACGTCGAGCTCGTCGGCATCGGGCCCCTCGAGCCATGCCGCGACGGTCACGAGCAGGGAGCGGCCCAGCGCCGGCGCCGGCACCTCGGCGCACCACCGGCCGCCGGGCGTGCGCAGCGGCGTCGGCACGAGCACGTCGGTCTCTGCCGCGATCGCGGCGATCCACGACTGCTGCGCGATCGCGTGCGCCACGGTGCTCTTCGAGTTGGTGCCGACGCGCACGGCGAAGCGCCGCCCGTCGCGCGCGTCGAGCGCGAACGTGGTGTTGTAGGCGTGGAGCACGGGCTCGAGGCGCGCGACCTCGAGCCCGAAGTCGGCCGCGGCCGCGAGCGCGACGGGCCGCAGCGCCTCGATCTGCTGGGCGTCGTCGAGGTCGTCGTAGGTCGCGGTCACGCCCGCCATCCCATCACGCCGCCGCGCCGCGCCGCGCGAGCCGGTCGGGCTCGTCGCCCGCGCGACGTGGGACGATGGGCAGATGGATCTGCAGCTCGACATCTTCGGCGACGCCGAGGCGCCGGGCTCGCAGACGGCGCTCGCCGAGCAGGTCGTCGCCGCGACCGCGACCGTCGTGATCGCGGGCCACCTGCAGCGCATCCTCGCCCGCTCGAGCGACCGCGTCGCGTGGCTGCGGGCCCGCTCGCAGGGCGTCACGGCGACCGATGCGGCAGGCCTCTCGACGACGGCCTCGATCATGCGGGTCGCGCGCGAGAAGACGGGCCTGCGCGGCTTCACCGGGAACGCCTTCACCGAGCACGGCCGCGAGCGCGAGCCCCACATCGCCCGCTGGGTGCACGACCACTTCTCGCTCGTGCCGTCGGATGCGCTGTTCCACGCGGTGCCCGACCGCCGCCACCTCGCCACCCCCGACTGCATCAGCGACGACGGCACCGTGCTCGCCGAGATCAAGACGACCTCGAGGCCGTTCGACCGCATCCCGAAGCACTACCTGCGGCAGATCTGGTGGCAGCAGTACGTGCTCGGCGCCGAGCGCACGCTCTTCGTGTGGGAGCAGCACGACGACTTCGTGCCGGTCGGCCCGCCGCGGCACCAGTGGGTCGAGCGCGACGAGGACGAGATCGCGGCGCTCGTCGACCGCGCCGATCGGCTGCTCGAGCTGCTCGGGCGCTGATGCTGCTCGCGATCCACGGGCTCGGCTCGGACGCGAGCGCGATGCGCGCCTACCTCGACGCCGCGGTGCCGCCCGGCGTCCAGGTGCTCGCGCCCGACCTCCGGGCGCACGGCTCGAACCCGCTCATCGGCGGCCCCGACGACTTCGCCCTCGACGCGATGGCCGACGAGGTGGCGGATGCGCTCGTGCGGCACGGGGACGGCAGTCCAGTCTCGATCGTCGGCGTCTCGCTCGGCGCGGCCCTCGCCGCGCGCATCGCCCGCTCGGGCCGGTTCCCCCTCGACCGCGTGGCACTCGTGCGGCCGTCGTTCACGACGGAGCCGCTGCCGCCGAACCTGAGCGTCTTCCCCCTCATCGGGCGGCTCCTCGGCGAGCACCCGCCGGCTCGCGCGCTCGAGCACCTGCGCCGCTCGGGCGCGTGGCGGGCGATCGCGCACGAATCGCTCGCGCACGCGCACGGCCTCGAATCGCTCCTGACGCAGCCGCTCGCCGCCGAGCGGCGCATCCGGCTCGTCGAGATCCCCCGCAACACCGGCTACGAGCCCGGCGCGCTGCGCATCCCCGCGCCGACCGTCGTGCTCGCGAGCCCGCGCGACCCGGTGCACCCGGTGCACGTCGCCGAGGCGTGGGCGGCCGAGGTCGGCTGCCGGATGCTCGTCTCACCCGCGCGGGACGACGGCGAGGACGCGATGTACGCCTGGTTCCGCCGGCAGCTCGGCAGCTTCCTCGTCGGGATCCGCTGACCGTCGACCGGCTCAGCCGGCCGGCGTGAAGGCGGTCTCGCTCCCGAGCTCCCCCGCCGCGAGCCCGGCGAGCACCTCGGTCAGCAGCGCGACGCCGGCGACGCAGTCCTCGTCGCGCGTGAGCTCGGCCTCGTTGTGCGAGACGCCGTCGACGCTCGGGACGAAGAGCATGACCGTCGGGACGACATCCTTCATGTTGGTGGAGTCGTGGCCCGCGACGGTCATCGCGGGCGCGTGCGTGAGACCGAGCGCCTCGGCCGCCCGGCGGGCGAGCTCGACGCCCTCGGGCTGGTACGACAGCAGACCCCACTCGTGCGTGAGGCGGCGCTCGACGACGACGCGGGCGCGCTGCTCGATCTCGGCGATGCGCTGCTCGAGCAGCGCGTTCGCGCGCCGCAGCACCTCCTCGTCGGGCGAGCGCAGGTCGAGGTTGAGCTCGACGAGCCGGGCGACGGTCACCGGCGAGTTGGGCGCGAGGTCGAGCTCGGAGACCGACGAGTGCAGCATCCCCTCCGGCAGCTCCTCGGTGAGCTCGCGCGCCGCGACGATGAGCAGCGCGGCGCCGAAGAGCGCGTCCTTGCGGTCGGCCATGACGGTCGAGCCCGTGTGGCTCTGCTCGCCGCGCACGACCATCCGGTACTTGCTCGCCGCCCACGTGCCGTCGACGAGGCCGATCGTCGTGCCGGAGCGCTCGAGCCCCCGCCCTTGCTCGACGTGGATCTCCGCGTACGCGGCGACGGGCGGCGGCGTGGCGCCGGTGGGCATGCCGCCCGACGCGATCGCGTCGGCGACCGTGACGCCCGCGCGGTCGGTGACCGCGAGCGCCGCGTCGAGGGCGAGCTTGCCGGTGAGCACCGACGAGCCCATCATGCTGGGCGCGAAGCGGCTGCCCTCCTCGTTGAACCAGTTGACGACGGCGAGGTTGCACGTCGCCTCGAGCTCGCCCTCGCGCACCCGCCGCGCGACCTCGCGCGCGGCGTGCGCGCCGGCGAGCACCCCGTAGGCGCCGTCGAAGCGCCCCGCGAGCGGCTGCGAGTCGAGGTGCGAGCCGACGAGCACGTACGGCGCGCCCGGCACGAGCTCGACGAGGCCGAACTGGTTGGCGATCGCGTCGTAGCGCACGTCGAACCCGTTGCTCTCGAGCCAGCCGGCGAACCAGGCGCGCGTCTCGTGGTCGGCGACGGTGCCCGCCTGCCGGTCGACGCCGCCGCCGGCCGTCCTGCCGTACACCGACATCGCGCGGAAGTCGGTCAGGAAGTCGTGCTCGGTCATGGTTCCTCCACTCGTGGGATGCGTCGTCGGGCGGCCCGTCATCGGGCGCTCGGCATCGGGCATTCCGTCATCAAGCCTTCCGTCATCGGGCGCTGAGGGCGCCGTGCACGGCCTCGCCGCCGACGATCGTCGCGACGACGTCGATCGCGCCGATCCGATCGACGGGCACGGCGTGCGGGTCGTCGCCCAGCACGACCAGGTCGGCGAGCATGCCGGGCGCGATGACGCCCTTCTGACCGCCCCAGCCGGTCGCCTCGGCGGATCCGGCGGTGCACACGCGCATCGCCTGCTCGACGGTCAGCCGCTCATCCGGCCCGTAGGGCGCGCCCGACTCGGTCACGCGCTCGACGAGCGCCTGCACGATCGGCAGCGGCGCGCCCGGCGCGACGGGCCGATCGGAGCTGCCCGCGAGCAGCCCGCCGGCGCGCAGCACGCTCGCCGCCGGGTAGGAGCGGCGGGTCCGCTCGGCGCCGAGCCGCGCCGCCATGCCGTCGCCGTACTCCGCGATGAAGCGCGCCTGCGGCACGAGCACGACGCCGAGCGCGGCCATGCGGTCGAGCTGGTCGGGCCGCACGACCCCGCCGTGCTCGATCCGGCTCGGCATGGGGCCGACGCCGTGCAGCCGCTGCGCCTCGTCGATGAGGTCGAGGGCGAAGTCGACGGCCGCGTCGCCGATCGCGTGCAGCGCGAGGGCCCAGCCCCCGGCGGCGGCGCGCAGCACGCGCGCGCGCATCTCGTCGGGATCGCCCTGCAGGTAGCCGTGGTTGCCGTGGTCGTGCGCGTAGTCCTCGGTCATCGCCGCGGTCGCGCCGAGCAGCGAGCCGTCGGTGAACACCTTCACCGGCCCGATCTGCAGCCACTCGTCGCCGACGCCGCTGCGGATGCCCGCCCCGAGCCCGATGGCGTCGGGGTCGTCGCGGTGCCCGCCCAGGTCGTGCAGCGCATCCAGCACCACCATCGCCTGCATGCGCGTGCGCAGCAGCCCGCGGTCGCGGGCGCCCTGGTAGGCGGCGAACTCGCGCGGGCTGTGGCCGATCCAGCCGCCGGCGATCCCCGCGTCGGTCACGGAGGTGAGCCCCTCTCGCGCGTACTGCGCGCTCGCGCGCCCGAGCGCCTCCTCGATCGCGGCGACGGGATCGGGCAGCAGCACGTCCTGCACGATGCGCATCGCGTTCTCCTCGAGGAGCCCCGTCGGCCGCCCGGCCTCGTCGCGCGCGATGACGCCGCCGTCGGGGTCGGTCGCCGGGCCGTCGCCGATCCCGACGAGCCGCAGCCCCGCGCCGCCGAGCGTGTACGCATGGCCGGACGCGTGCTTGATCCACACCGGACGGCCGCCCGCGGCGCGGTCGAGGGCGTCGCGGTCGACGCTGCCGCTCATCCCGAGCGGGTTGAAGCCGGATGCGACGATCCAGTCGCGCTGCCCGGTCGCGGCCTCGTCCCCCGCTGCCGCGCGAGCCGCGACGGCGCGGTAGACGTCCTCGGGCGTCATCGCGGCGGCGAGGTCGAGCTCCGAGAGCGTCTGGCCGAACCAGACGGAGTGGGCGTGCGCGTCGTTGAAGCCGGGCGAGACGACCGCGCCGCCGGCGTCGAGGAGCGTCTCGGCGCGCGCGCCGTCGAGCTGCTCGTCGAGGCCGATGATGCGCCCGCTCCAGATGCCGATGCGGCGCGCGACGGGCCGAGCGGGATCGCCGGTGAGCACGCGAGCGTTCTCGATGATCGTGTCGATGCGCACTGGGGCTCCTCCGTCGTCGGCCTGCCCGACCATTCAATCTGGGCATCACTACAGCCACAATGCCGCCCGGGCCAGGAAGCCCGGATCTACACTGGGCGTCTGCACAGCCGACGAGAGGACGCCGCCATGGCCCAGCGCATCGCGCAGACGGACGAGTGGGTGCGCCTCATGGCTCGGCTCGAAGACGAGATGCCGCGCGTGGTCGACGACTTCATGGCCCAGTTCGCCGAGCGCGGGCTCTACGCTCCGGAGGCCGTGAGCGAGGAGGACCTGCGCGAGACCGCGGGCGACACGCTGCGCATGCTCGTCGCCCGCCTCGCGGGCAGGAAGCCGACCGAGGCGGATGCGGTGCTCGCGGCCTCCCTCGGCGTGCGGCGCGCGCGCCAGGGCGTGCCGCTCGACGCCCTGCTCGAGGCGGTGCGGCTCGACTTCCGGGTGCTGTGGCGATGGATGCAGCGGATCGGGGGCGAGCAGCGGGTGCTCATCGAGGGCGTCGAGTGGGTGCTCTCGGCGGTCGAGGAGTACGTCGACGAGGTGCAGCAGTCGTTCCTCCGCGAGACCGCGGCGCTCCAGCGCGATGCGCGGCTCGCGACCGAACGGCACCTCTCGCGGCTCTTCAGCGGCGACGCCCCCGGCGAGACGGCCCTGCAGGCGATCGCGGCAGGGCTGCGCGTCGCCGTCGACGACCGCTTCGACCTCGTCGCGGTGCGCACGAGCAGCCTCGACGAGGTGCAGCGCGCGCTCGACGCGCAGCTCGCGACGGGCGAGCTCTTCGGCCACATGCACCGCGACGCCTACTGCGTCTTCTGGCCCTCGGGGTCGGTCGGCGCCGCCGAGGCGCTGCGCGCCGTGCCCGGGGTGCGCGTCACCGGCCTCGCAGGGCTCGCCGCCGTCGCCTCCGGCGCCGAAGCAGCGCTCGCGATGCTCGCCGTCGAGCAGCTGCCGCAGCGGCTCGTGGGGCTCGACGAGGCATGGCCCGCGGTCGCGGCCGCGCGGCTCGAGGAGCTGCTGCCCGGCTTCGCGGCCGCGCGGCTCGACCCCCTGGCCGAGCTGACCGACTACCAGCGCGCCGCCGTGCTGCGCACGGTGCGCACGTTCCTCGACACCGGCTCGGTGCAGCGCACGGCGACCGCCGCCTTCTGCCACCGCAACACGGTGCTCAACCGCCTCGCGGCCTTCCACGAGCGGACGGGCCTCGACGTCACCGTGCCGGTCGAGGCCGCGCTCGCGCACGTGCTGCTCTCGTCGCGCGCCGTCCCGGCGACCGCGCCGACCGGCTGAGCCGCCCGCATCCGGGCGCCCGCTCCTCGCCCGGCGAACCTCCGTGTGGGCAGATGCACAGATCGCGCGCGGATTCTCGCGCTCATGCGCCATTGTCATGTGCATTCGTCTGGAAGAAGATGACGAGAGCCGCAATGTGCGGCGTCCCCGACGCATCCGACCCCAGCTGCGAGCGAGCTTGCCGCTGATCTCGAGGAGGAGATCCCATGAGCCAGCCCGACGTCTCACGCACCGGGGCGGAGGCGACCGACGAGATCGTCGTCAGCCCCCGCGAGGTGCGCCGCATCGCCGGCGCCGCCTTCGTCGGCACGGCGCTCGAGTGGTACGACTACTTCCTGTTCGGCACTGCGGCGGCGCTCGTGTTCAACCGCCTGTTCTTCAGCGAGCTCGACCCCACCGCGGCGATCCTGGCGTCGCTCGCGACCTTCGGCGTCGGCTTCGCCGCGCGCCCGATCGGCGCCTTCGTCTTCGGCGTGCTCGGCGACCGCATCGGCCGCCGCCCCACGCTCATCCTCACGATCGTGCTCATCGGCCTCGCGACCGGCCTCATCGGCGTCCTGCCGACCTACGCCGACATCGGCATCATCGCTCCCGCCGCGCTCGTCGCGCTGCGCCTGTTCCAGGGCCTCGCGGTCGGCGGCGAATGGGGCGGCGCGACGACGATCGCGATCGAGCACGCGCCGATCAAGCAGCGCGCCCGCTACGCGGCGCTCGTGCAGGTCGGCTCACCGGTCGGCACGCTCATGTCGTCGGGCGCGATCGCGCTCGTGCTGCTCTTCCCGCCGGAGACGTTCGACGCGTGGGCCTGGCGCCTGCCGTTCCTCGCGGCGTTCCCGCTGCTCGGCATCGCGCTCTGGATCCGCATGAAGGTCGAGGAGTCGCCGATCTTCGAGGACCTCGTCAAGGCCGGCGACCGCGCGAAGGTGCCCGCCGCTCAGGTCTTCACCCGCGCAGGCGGCCGGCTCGCGGTCGCGACCATGGCGGCGTTCCTCGGCGTCGGCGGCTTCTACGTCATGAACACGTTCGTCGTGAGCTACACCGCGAACACCCTCGGTCTCGACCGCCAGATCGCGGTCAACGCGACGCTCGTCGCCGCGGTCGCGCAGATCGTCGTGATCCTGCTGTGCGGCCGCCTCGCCGAGCGCGTCGGCCCCGGCCGCGTCACCTTCTGGGGCGGCCTCGCGACGGCCGCCGCAGCGTGGCCGCTCTTCCTGCTGATCGACACGGGCTCGCCCTTCGCGATCGTGTTCGCCGTGACGGCCGGCATCGCGCTGCTGACGATCACCTACGCCGTGACCGGTGCGCTGCTGAGCGAGCTGTTCCCGCCCGAGCTGCGCTACAGCGGCGTCTCGCTCGGCTACAACATCGCCGGCGCGCTCTCGGGCTTCCTGCCGTTCATCGCCACCTGGATGATCAGCCTCTCGGGCGAATCGGTGTCGTGGCCCGCAGTCCTGATCCTCGCGGTCGTCGCGCTCATCACCGCGGCCGGCGGCTTCATCGGCGAGCGGCTGCGCGTGCAGGACAAGGAGATCGTGCGCAGCAGCCACTAGCCCTGCGGCGCCGTCGAGCGCAGCGCGTCGATCACCGGCGCGCTGCGCTCGACGCGTCTCGCGGGGATCGCGTGCACGGCCGCGATCGCGAGCATCCACACGACGCCGATCGCCGCGGCGACGTACTCGAGGGTCGAGCCGATGTCGGTGTTGCCGCGCGCGAGCGAGATGATGCCGCCGGTGGCCGCGATCACCGCAACCGCGAGGCCGCCGGCGATCGAGAGCCTCGCGACCCACCGATCGCGCGCGGTCGCGAACTGCAGCATCACGACGCACCCCGCCGCGAAGGCGAGCACCGCCGCGACGATGTGCACCCAGTCGCGCCACTGCGCCTCGGCGGTCAGCAGCGACGGGCAGCCCACCGAGCACGGCACCGCGGCCGCGACGAGGAACAGCGTGCCGGCGCCGAGCAGCATCGCCGCGGGGCTCCAGCGCCGCAGCAGCGGCAGCCTCGTGCGCACGTCGCGCACGACGACCGCGACGAGCATGATCCCGGCGACGACGAGCACGAAGCCGACCTGGAACTGCGCGGCCGTCGGCATCGTGAGGGCGCCGAGCTCCGAGATGTACAGGTAGCGGCCGAGCGACGCCCGCGCGTGACCGATCACGGCGGCGCCGGCGACGAGGGACACGGCGGCGACGGCGGCGACGGCGATGTCGGCCCGGGAGGAGCGCGGGGGCACACGAGCACTGTAGTCGCGCCCCGCATCCGTCACACGTCGTCATCCGGACATCTGCGCGTCATGCGCGTGCGCTACCGTCGAGGCTCACGCGGAAGGAAGTGCGATGCGAGCAGTGCTGGTGCGGGAGTTCGGCCCGACCGACCAGGTCGAGGTGGGCGAGATCGAGCGACCGCTCAAGCTCGGCACGGAGGTCATCGTCGACGTGCACGCCGCGGGCATGAACCCGATCGACTACAAGACCGTGCTGGGCAAGGGCGCCGCGAAGGCCGTCGAGCCGCTGCTGCCCTGGGTGCCGGGCGGCGACGTCGCCGGCGTCGTCGCCGAGGGCCCCTACGAGGCGCACGACCTGCAGCCGGGCGATGCCGTCTTCGGCGTCGCCAACCACTGGCGCACGCGCGGCTCCTACGCCGAGCAGGTCGTCGTGCCGAGCCTCGCGCTCGCCCCCAAGCCCGAGTCGCTCAGCTTCGAGCAGGCCGCCGCGGTGCCGTGCGCCGCGCTCACGGCATGGGACGCGGTCGTGCGCATCGCCAAGGCGCGCGCGGGCCAGCGCATCCTCATCCACGCGGGCGCGGGCGGCGTTGGCCACTTCGCCGTGCAGTTCGCCAAGTACTTCGGCGCCCAGGTCGCCACGACCGTCTCGGCGCGCAACGTCGACTTCGTGCGCTCGCTCGGCGCCGACGAGGTCGTCGACTACACGGCCGAGCGCTTCGAGGACGTGCTGCAGAAGGTCGACGTCGTCGTCGACCTCATCGGCAACGTCGCCGACGACACCGGCACCCGCTCGCTCGACGTGCTCAAGCACGGCGGGCTCTACCTCAACGTGCCGACCGGCTCGTGGCCCGAGTACGCCGCCGCGAGCGCAGAGCGGGGCCTGCGCGCCTCGTCGGTCAAGGTCGAGGCCGACGGCTCGAACCTCGGCATCATCGGCCGCCTCATCGACGCCGGCGACGTACGCGTCGAGGTGCAGCGCACCTACCCGCTCGACGGCATCCGCGACGCCTTCGCCGAGCTGCAGGGCGGCCACGTGCGCGGCAAGCTCGTGCTGCAGGTGCGCTGAGTCGGCGAACCCGCCTCCGGCAGTGCAGGATGGTCGCATGAGCGACGCGAAGAAGCAGCCGCTGCTGGAGGTCTCCGGACTCAAGGTGGAGTTCACGACCCAGGACGGCCTCGTCACCGCAGTGCACGAGGCGAGCCTCACGATCGGGCGGGGCGAGACCCTCGCGATCGTGGGCGAGTCCGGCTCGGGCAAGTCCACGACCGCGATGGCGGTGATCGGTCTGCTGCCGGGCAACGGCCGCGTGACCGCCGGCAGCATCCGCCTCGACGGCGACGAGCTCGTCGGCGCGAGCGAGGGGCGGATGCGGAGCGTGCGCGGCCGCCGCATCGGGCTCGTGCCGCAGGATCCGATGTCGAACCTCAACCCGGTGGCGAGGATCGGCACGCAGGTCGCCGAGACGCTGCTCGCGCACGGCCTCGCGACCCGCAAGGACGTCGACCAGAAGGTCGTCGAGACGCTCGAGGCCGCGGGCCTGCCGGACGCCGCGGAGCGCGCGAAGCAGTACCCGCACGAGTTCTCCGGCGGCATGCGCCAGCGCGCCCTCATCGCCATCGGGCTCGCGTGCCGCCCCGATCTGCTCATCGCCGACGAGCCGACGAGCGCGCTCGACGTCACGGTGCAGCGCACGATCCTCGACCAGCTCGAGTCGATGACGCAGGAGCTCGGCACCTCGGTGCTGCTCATCACGCACGACCTCGGGCTCGCCGCCGAGCGCGCGCAGCAGGTCGTCGTCATGCACCGCGGCCGCGTCGTCGAGCAGGGCCCCGCGAAGCAGATCCTCGAGCAGCCGCAGCACCCCTACACGCAGTCCCTCGTCAAGGCGGCTCCGTCGGTCGCGATGGCACGGCTGCGCCCGGAGGACTTCGGCTCGACGAGCCAGGGGGCGGATGCGCCGGCCGCCGCCGACGCGATCGTCGAGTTCGAGGGCGTCGGCAAGGAGTTCCACGTGCGGGGCCGGCGCGAGCCGTTCAAGGCCGTCGACGACGTCTCGCTCACGGTGCCGCGCGGCACGACCGTCTCGATCGTCGGCGAGTCGGGGTCCGGCAAGACCACCACGGCGCGGATGCTGCTGAAGGCGATCGAGCCCACGAGCGGCACGGTGCGCTTCGAGGGCAAGGACGTCTTCGCGCTCTCGCGCGAGGAGCAGCGCGAGTTCCGGCAGCGCGTGCAGCCGGTGTTCCAGGACCCGTACTCGTCGCTCAACCCCATGTTCACGATCGAGCGCATCATCGAGGAGCCGCTCGCGTTCTACCGCAAGGGCTCGAAGCCCGAGCGCCGGCGCCGCGTGCTCGAGCTGCTCGACCAGGTCGCGCTGCCGGCATCGATGGCGCGCCGGTACCCCTCGGAGCTCTCGGGCGGCCAGCGGCAGCGCGTCGCGATCGCGCGGGCGCTCGCGCTCAAGCCCGACGTCGTCGTGTGCGACGAGCCGGTCTCGGCGCTCGACGTGCTCGTGCAGGACCAGATCCTCCGGCTGCTGCGCGACCTGCAGGACGAGCTGGGGCTCAGCTACCTCTTCATCTCGCACGACCTCGCGGTGGTGCGGCTCATCAGCGACTACGTCGCCGTGATGCAGAACGGCAGGCTCGTCGAGGCGGCGACCTCGGAGGAGATCTTCACGAACCCGCGGGACCCGTACACGCGCAAGCTGCTCGCGTCGATCCCGGGCAACGAGCTGCAGATCGCGAGCTGAGGGGCGCCGGCGGGGGCGGTTCCGGTCTCGTGACGCGTCGCGCTGCGCGCGGCGCTCCTCGACCTACGAGGGAGGGCCGCGCTGCGCGCGGCGCTCCTCGACCGTCCCGCACGCTCGTCGAGGAGTGCCGAAGGCACGTATCGAGACGACGCATGGACTCTCCCGGGTCTCGATGCGGCGGCTCCGCCGGCTCCTCGACCAGCGTGGGCGCTACCGCTTGCGGGTGCGGGGGTCCATCGCCTCGCGCAGCGCCTCGCCCAGCAGGGTGAAGCCGAGCGCGGTGATCATGATGCACACGCCCGGCAGGAACGCGAGCGACGGCGCGATCGCGAGCTCGTTCTGCGCGTAGGTGAGCATGCGGCCCCACTCGGCGGTCTCCGGCCGGCCGCCGCCGAGGCCGAGGAACGACAGCGCCGCCGCGTCGATCACCGCGGTCGCGAGCGTCAGCGTGGCCTGCACGATCACTGGCCCCACCGAGTTCGGCAGCAGGTGCGTCATCGTGATGCGTCCCGTGCCGAGCCCGAGCGTGCGCGCCGCGAGGATGTAGTCGGACTCGCGCTGGCCGAGCATCGACGAGCGCAGGAGGCGCGCGAAGATCGGCACCTGCGCGACGCCGATGGCGATCATGATGGCGAGCGGGGTGCGGCCGAGGATCGCCGCGATCGAGACGGCGAGCAGCAGGTGCGGCACCGACAGCAGGATGTCGACGAAGCGCATGATCACGCTGTCGACCCAGCCGCCGAACGCACCGGCGAGCGCGCCGAGCACGAGGCCGCCGACAAGGCCGAAGAACGTCGACATGACGCCGATCAGCAGCGAGGCCTGCGCGCCCCAGATGAGCTTCGAGAGCACGTCGCCGCCGAAGCGGTCGATGCCGAGCGGGAACTCGGGCACCTCGCCAATGCCGGGCAGCGACGTGGGGCGCAGGTAGTCGCGACCGGGGGTCGCGAGCTCGGGGTAGGGGGCGAGCACCGGCGCGAGGACGGCGACGAGCACGAACAGCGCGACGACGATCGCGCCGACCCAGGCGGCCGGGTTGCGGCGCACGCGACGGAAGACGTCGCCCCAGAAGCTGCCGCTGCGGTTCCCGCCCGACGCGTCGCCGGTCTCGGGCGCTGCGGGGATGACGTCGGCGGCGCTCACTGGATCCTCACTCTCGGGTCGATGACGCTGTAGGAGATGTCGACGATCAGGTTGATGAGGGCGTACGCGACGGCGATGAAGAGCACGAAGCCCTGCAGCACCGGGAAGTCGCGGGCGAAGATCGCGCCGGCGAGGAACGAGCCGATGCCCGGGAACGCGAAGACGGTCTCGGTGAGGACCGCGCCCGAGACGAGCAGGCCCGCCTGGAGGCCGATCGTGGTGACGACGGGCAGCATCGCGTTCCGCAGCACGAACCGGTTGCGGATCACCTGGCTCGAGACGCCCTTCGCCCGGCCGGTGCGCACGTAGTCGGCGTTCACGACCTCGAGCACGGAGGCGCGCGTGATGCGCACGATGATGGCGAGCGGGATGGTGGCGAGCGCGAGCGCGGGCAGCAGCAGGTGGATGAAGGCGTTCCAGGTTGCGTCGAGCTCGCCCGTGAGCACGCCGTCGAGCAGGTAGAAGCCGGTCACGTGCGTCGCGTCGATGCCGCGATCCTGTCGGCCCGTCGTCGGCAGCCAGCCGAGCTGCACGGCGAACAGCCACTTGAGCATGAACGCGAGGAAGAAGACGGGGATCGTGATGCCCAGCAGGCTCGCGCCCACCGAGAGGTGGTCGAAGAGCCGGCCGTGGTTGCGGGCCGCCCAGTAGCCGAGCGGGATGCCGACGCCGACGGCGATGATGAGCGCGACGAGCGAGAGCTCGAGCGTCGCGGGGAACCGGTTCGCGAACTCCTCGAGCACGGGCCTGCGGGTCTCGATGGAGTTGCCGAAGTCGCCCTGCAGCAGCTTGCCGAGCCACGTGACGTACTGCTCGGGCAACGGCCGGTTGAAGCCGTACGCCTCGTTGATCCGCTCGATCGCCTCGGGGGTCGCCCGCTCGCCGAGCAGCGCGGCCGCTGGGCCGCCCGGCAGCGCGCGCACCCAGAAGAACAGCAGCACAGTGAGGCCGAACAGGGTCGGGAGCAGCAGCAGCAGGCGCCTGCCGATGGTTCGCAGCACGTCGTCTCTCCGTTGGGGCGGGCTCTGGGCACCGGCCGTGGCCGGTCACGCCGGATGCCGTGGGACCAGCAGGGCCCACGGCATCCGGCCGACTGAGACTACTCGCTCAGCTCGATGAGGTTGTACACCTCGTCGTTGACCGGGCTCGCCGGGTAGGAGGTCACCCGCGGGTCGAACGCGAGCGAGGGCGCCGGGTGCGCCAGCGGCACGCCCGGGATGAACTGCGCGATCTGCTCGTTGATCTCCTGGTAGCGCTCCCCTGCCTCGTCGAGGTCGGGGATCTGGCGAGCCTCGGCGAGCGCCTGGAAGAGCTCGGGGTTGTCGAAGCCCCACTCGTTGCCCTGCGTGCCGAAGAAGACGCCGACGAAGTTGTCGGTGTCGTTGTAGTCGCCGGTCCAACCGAGCAGGTGGATGCCGTGGTCGGCCGAGCCCTGGATGCGGTCGAGGTAGTCGACCCACTCATCGGCGACGGGGTTCACGGTGATCCCTGCCTCCTCGAGCTGGCCCGAGAGCGCCACGAAGATCTCCTCGGGGTTCGGCATGTAGGGGCGCGAGATGTTGACCGGGTAGTTGAAGGTCAGCTCGAGGCCGTCCTCGTAGCCCGCCTCGGCGAGCAGCTCGCGCGCCCGCTCCGGGTCGTAGTCGTACGTCGTGACGTCCTCGTTGTAGCCGTTGACGACCGGCGGGATGAACTGGGTCGCCGTCTCGGTGCCCTCGGGCAGCACCTGCTGCACGAGCGCGTCGCGATCGATCGCGTGCGCGATCGCCTCGCGGACGAGCGGGTCCTGCAGCTCCTCGACCTGGTGGTTGAAGCCCAGGTAGAGGATCGTGAACGGGTCGCGCTGCATCACGTTGAAGCCGGCGTCCTCGAGTGCGGCCGTGTCGGCGGGCGCGACGAGGTCGTAGCCGTCGATGTCGCCGGCCTCGAGCGCCTGGCGCCGCGCGGTCGGGTCGTCGATGATGCGGAAGACGACCTCCTGCACCTGGCCCTGCTCGCCCCAGTAGTCGGGGTTCGCCTTGAGCACGACCTCCGAGCCCGGGTTCCACTCCTCGAACACGAACGGGCCGGTGCCCGTCGGGTGCGCCTCGGCGTACTGGCTGTACTCCGGCGCCTCCTCCGAGCCGCCCACGTCATCCGCCCCGTACTCCTCCATCGCGGTCGGGCTCTGCATGGCGAGCGCCGGCAGCGACAGGGCCGGGATGAAGCCCGAGAACGGGCGGGTCAGGGTGACGGTCGCGGTCAGCTCGTCGTCGGCCGAGCACGACTCGTAGAGCGCGTCCTCGTCGCCGGCGAAGCCGCCGAACAGCGAGCCGTAGTAGTACGAGAGGCTCTCCGTCGCGGCGAGGCCCGTCCAGTTGTACCAGCGGTCGAAGTTGGCGCAGACCGCCTCGGCGTTGAACGGGGTGCCGTCGTGGAACGTGACGTCGGACTTGAGGTTGAACGTCGTCGACAGGCCGTCCTCGGTCGTCTCCCACGTCTCGGCGAGCAGCGGCGCCGGGTCGGCGCTGCCGGGCTCGACGCCGATGAGGCCCTCGAAGATGTTGCGCGAGATGCGGAACGACTCGCCGTCGTTCGCGAACGCGGGGTCGAGGCCCGAGGGCTCGCCCGACGTGCCGAAGATGAAGGTGGAGTCGACGTCGCTGGGCGCGGCGGTGCTGTCGCCGTCGTCACCGCGCTGGCTCTGCACGCAGCCGGTGAGCACGAGCGTCAGGGCTGCGCCTCCGGCGAGGCCTGCGAGCAGCCGTCGCTTTGCGGATGGGATCACGGTGCTGGACCTTTCCTCTTGGGAATCGTTCGCGCGCCCCGCGGCTCCGCGGTGAGCGTGCGTGTGAACAACCTAGCCGCACTCCAGCCGCAACCTGTGCCACCACCGTCACGATCGCGCAACGGTTGCGGGCGCTCACCCTCCTCCTTCGGGACGAGATGCGCACGGATCCGGTGCACGGGCGGGTGCACCGCCCTAGCCTGAGCGCATGAGGATCACGTCCGCCGCGCGGCGGCTCGCACCGTGGGCGCCAGCCATGGTCGCGGCGGGCCTCGTGCTCGGTGCGCTGCTCGCCGAGGGCGCCGACGACGGGCCGGGCGGATTCCTGGCGATGCTGCTCGCAGGATCGGCGCTCGCGCTCGCGCGCCGCCTGCCGTGGTGGTCGCTCGCCCCGGCCGCCGCCGGGGCCGTCTCCGCGGCGGTGGTCGCGCCGAACAGCGGCTGGTACACGATGCTGCTCGCGCTCGCCGCCGCGATGCTCGCGGCGTACAGCACGCGCACGCTGCGCGGCGCGGCGCTCCTCGGGATCCCGGTCGGCGTCGTCGCAGGTCTCGTGATCGGCGGCTGGGGCGGCTCGGCGTCGGCCGCGTTCATCAGCTGGACGTTCGTGATGATCCTGTGGGGCTGTGCGATCGGCGCACGGGCGCTCCGCGACGCCGTGCGCGCCGAGCAGGCGAAGGAGCAGGCGGTCGCGCGCACGACCGTCGTCGAGTCGGAGCTGCGCGACGAGCGACTGCGCGCCGACCTCACGCACGACTTCCATGACGTGATGGCGCACTCGCTCGCGGTGCTCGCCGCCCAGGCCGAGGGCCTGCGCCTGAGCCACCGCGCGCATCCCGAGCGCATCGACCCGGTGCTGACGACGATCAGCGACACCGCGCGGCTCGCGCTCGTCGAGGTGCGGCAGCTGCTCGAGCGCGTCGACGACGACGCGAGGCGCCCGCAGCCCACGAGCGCCGACATCCCCGCCCTCGTCGCGCAGCTGCGCTCGGCCGGCCCCGCCGTCACGCTGCACGACGTCGGCGCGCACGGGCACCTCTCGGCCGTCGCCGACATCGCCGCCTACCGCATCGTGCAGGAGAGCCTCACCAACGCGCTGCGGCACGGCGGGGCCGACGTCGACATCGTCGTGACCCTCACGTGGACGGGGCCGGGCCTCAGCTTCGCGGTCTCCTCCCCCATCCGCGACCGCGCGGCGCTGGGCCCTGCGGGCCGCGGCATCGCCGGCATGCACGAGCGCGCCCGGCTCGCGGGCGGCGCGCTCGAGATCGATGCCGAGGGCGAGCGCTTCGTCGTGAGCGGTCACCTGCCCTACAGCCCGGTGAGCGCCGACCCGACGGCGCCGCTCACCGAGGAGCAGCTCTTCACCCTGCCGGTGCCGACGCGGCCGCGGCCCGAGGACGTCGTGGCGCCGTGGATCGTGGCGCGGTGGGGCGCCGATGCCCGCCCCGGGCGTCCGGACCCGGCGGATCCGACACCGCCGACGGGGTGGTCCCTCGCGACCACGGTCGACCTGACCGCCGGCCGGCTTCCCGACGGCCGCATCCCGAACCCCGCAGCGGAGCCCGCCGCGGAGCCCGAGGCGCCGTGAGCGACGCCGCGCCGCTGCGACTGCTGCTCGTCGACGACCAGGAGCTGTTCCTGCAGGGGCTCTCGATGATCCTCGAGAGCCAGCCGGGGCTCGACGTGGTCGGCACCGCGCTCGACGGGCAGCAGGCCGTCGAGCGCACGCGCGAGCTGCAGCCCGACGTCGTGCTCATGGACATCCGCATGCCCGTGCTCGACGGCATCGCCGCGACCGCCGCCATCCGGCGCGGGTCGCCCGAGGCGCCGCCGCACGTCATCATGCTCACGACCATCCGCCACGACCGGGCGGTGGTGGATGCGCTGCGGGCCGGCGCGAGCGGCTTCCTGCTCAAGGACGCGAGGCCCGAGTTCCTCGTGCAGGCGATCCGCGCGGTCGTCGAGGGTCAGCGGGTGATCGCGCCCGCCGAGACGTTCGACCTGCTGCGGGCCTTCGCGCCCGTTCGGCCGGCGCCCGACACGGCGCTGCTCGACGCGCTCACCGAGCGGGAGCGCGAGCTCTTCGCGTTCGCCGCCCGCGGCCTCTCGAACGCCGACATCGCGGCGCAGCTGTGGGTGGCCGAGACGACGGTCAAGACGCACATGCGCGCGATCCTCGCGAAGCTCGGGGTCGCGAGCCGCGTGCAGCTCATCGCCCTCGCCTACGAGCACCGCCTCATCGAGGCGTGACGCGGGTGCGCGGCCGATCGTAGGCGAGCGGCGCCGCGGCGCCCGCGAGCACCATGAGGCCGGTGCCGAGCAGCCCCACGAGCGCGCCGCGGGCCGGTCGGCCGAGCGACTTCGTGGCCGCACCCCCGATCGTGCCGCCCACGACGGCGAGCGCGCCGACGACGGCGCCGACTCTGCGGGCTCGAGGGTGCGCGTCCGCGAAGGCCGGGCGCAGCGCCGCCCCCGAGGCCGCCATGACCGCGGGCGGCACGAGCGCACCGCTGCCGATGCCCGTCGTGACGAGCTTGCGCACGGCGCCCGGCAGCAGCAGCGGAGCGGCGAACAGCACGAGGCTCCACCGCGCGGCGGGCGGCACCCGGTCGCCGTGCGCGCGACGGCCGGCCGCGACGCCGTGGGCGGCTCCGATGAGGGTGCCCGGCAGCAGCACGAAGGGGCCGGTGCGCCACGTCACCGTCGACTCGGGACCGACGAGCATCGCCATCCACACGCGCAGCGCGCCGATCCAGACGAAGCCCGCAGCGGCACCGGCCGCTGCGGCCCGCGCGTCGTCGCTCCGCAGCCCCTGCCGGGCCGTCGGCCGCACCTGCGCGCCCATGCCGCCTCCCGCATCCGGCAGCACCCTACGCCCGCCGGGCGCTCCGCGGGAGGGACGAGAAGGACGACGAAGGCCCCGCCGGAGCGGGGCCTTCGTGCGAGACGCGTGGGTCAGATCGTCGTGACGTCCACCGGCACGCCGGGGCCGAAGGTCGTCGAGACCGTGGCCTTCTGGATGTAGCGGCCCTTCGACGACGACGGCTTCAGGCGCACGATCTCGTCGAGCGCGGCCTGGATGTTGTCGTTCAGCTGCTCGGCCGAGAACGAGGCCTTGCCGACGATGAAGTGCACGTTGGCGTGCTTGTCGACGCGGAACTCGATGCGGCCGCCCTTGATGTCGGTCACGGCCTGCGCGACGTTCGGCGTGACGGTGCCGGTCTTGGGGTTCGGCATGAGGCCGCGGGGGCCGAGGACCTTGCCGAGACGGCCGACCTTGCCCATGAGCTCGGGGCTCGCGACTGCGGCGTCGAACTGCGTCCAGCCGCCTGCGACCTTCTCGATGAGCTCGTCGGAGCCGACCTCGTCGGCGCCCGCGGCGATGGCGGCCTCAGCGGCCGGGCCCTGCGCGAAGACGATGACGCGAGCGGTCTTGCCGGTGCCGTGAGGAAGAGAAACGGTACCGCGGACCATCTGGTCAGCCTTGCGGGGGTCGACGCCGAGCTTGAGCGCCACCTCGACCGTCGAGTCGGTCTTGGTCGAGCCGGTCTCGCGGGCGAGCGCGACGGCCTCGGCCGCCGTGTAGGACTTGTCAGCCTCGATCTTCGCGGCTGCGGCCCGGTAGGCCTTGGACTTCTGTGCCATGTTCTTCTCCTGATCAGAGTTCGCGGTGCGCGCCTGGCCGGCGCTTCCACTGGTGAGCCGTGCGGCTCGGGTGCTGCCCGGGATCGAGCAGCGGGCGGATCAGCCCTCGACGGTGATGCCCATGGAGCGGGCGGTGCCGGCGACGATCTTCTTCGCGCCCTCGATGTCGTTCGCATTGAGGTCGGGCATCTTCTGCTGCGCGATCTCCTCGACCTGCGCGGCGGTGAGCTTGCCGACCTTCGTCGTGTGCGGGACGCCGGAGCCCTTCTTGACGCCAGCGGCCTTCTTGATGAGCTCTGCGGCCGGCGGGGTCTTGAGCACGAAGTCGAACGAGCGGTCCTCGTAGACGGTGATCTCGACCGGGATGACGTTGCCGCGCTGGTTCTCCGTCGCGGCGTTGTACGCCTTGCAGAACTCCATGATGTTGACGCCGTGCTGGCCGAGCGCCGGACCGACCGGCGGCGCGGGGTTGGCGGCGCCGGCCTGGATCTGCAGCTTGATCAGACCCGTGACCTTCTTCTTGGGTGCCATGTCTCTTCCTTCTTGATGTGTCGCGGCCCGGGCGCGCTTCGGCGCCCTGGACCGCATCCAGCCCTCGAGGGGACTAGAGCTTGCTGACCTGGCCGAAGCCGAGCTCGACCGGAGTCTCGCGCTCGAACAGGCTGACGAGCACGGTGAGCTTGCGGCTCGCCGGCTGGATCTCGGAGATCGTGCCGGGGAAGCCCGCGAACGAGCCCTCGGTGATCGTGATGGTCTCGCCGACCTCGAAGTCGACCTCGACCGTGAGCTGCGAGGGCTGCGCGTCGGGCGTGGCCTTCTGCTGCTCGGCGAGCTGCTCGTCGGCGATCGGCTTCAGCATCGTGAAGGCCTCGTCGAAGCGCAGCGGCGCGGGGTTGTGGGCGTTGCCGACGAAGCCGGTGACGCCGGGCGTGTGGCGGACGACCGACCAGGTGTCCTCATCGAGGTCCATGCGCACGAGCACGTAGCCGGGCACGCGCACGCGGTTGACGCGCTTGGCCTGGCCGTTCTTCGTCTCGAGCACGTCCTCGGTGGGCACCTGGATCTCGTAGATGCCGTCGACCTGCATGTTCTCGGCGCGCGAGGCGATGTTGGCCTTGACCTTCTTCTCGTAGCCCGCGTACGAGTGGATGACGTACCAGCGGCCCGGCTTCATGCGCATCTCGCGCTTGAAGTCCTCGTAGGGGTCGGTCGTCGGCTCGGCCGGCTTCTCCTCGTCGGGGACGAGGTCGTCGAGCGCCTTGTTCAGCTCGATGTCGAGGTCGTTGACGTCAGACACGTGTGCACCTTCTCCTTCAGCGTCGCGAATCGGGCTCAGCCGCCGAGGCCGAACGGCGGGATGTCGCCGAAGAGCCAACCCGCGAGTCCGTAGAAGGCCGTGTCCAGCACGAACACGAGCGCCATCATGAACACGACGAAGACGAGCACGACGAGCGTGTAGCGGATGAGCTCCTTGCGCGTCGGCGTGACCACCTTGCGCAGCTCGACCAGCACTTCCTTGAGGAAGGCGACCAGGCGCACGAACGGGTTGCGAGAGGCGCCCTCGCGTGAGCGGGGGGCCTCCTCGATCGCGTTCTCAGCCACAATGACCCTTCATCCGTTCGACCCGGCGGATGCCTGGGCCCGACGGGCGCCGTCCGGCGCCCCGAGCAGGGCGGACAGGACTCGAACCTGCAACCTGCGGTTTTGGAGACCGCTGCGCTACCAATTGCGCCACCGCCCTGGGCTGGTGGTCGGCCATGCATCCCGTGCGCCCGGGGGCACGCGCCAGCATGGCAGTCGTCAACCACCAAGGGAACAGCATACTTCGATGCCGCGCCTGCTGTCCACTTCGCGCTGCGCCGCCCGAGTGTCGCTACCGTGGCCGCATGACGACGACGGCCGATCTCTACGACGAGCGGGGCGACGAGCTGCAGTCGCTCGAGCTGCAGCTGCAGGACCTCGGCGGGCGGATGCGCTTCTCGGGCCCCGTGCGCACGATCCGGTGCCGGAACGACAACGGGCTCGTCAAGGCGACCCTCGCGACGCCGGGCGACGGCGCGGTGCTCGTCGTCGACGGCGGCGGCTCGATGGCCTCGGCGCTCATGGGCGACATGATCGCGGCGTCGGCGGTCGCGAACGGCTGGGCCGGCGTCGTCATCAACGGACCGGTGCGCGACCGCACCGCGCTCGCGGCGCTCGACCTCGGCGTCAAGGCGCTCGGCTCGAACCCGCGCAAGAGCGCGAAGGACGGTGCGGGCGAGGCGGATGCGGTGGTGTCGTTCGGGGGCGTCGACTTCCGCCCCGGCGCGATGCTGTGGGCGGATGAGGACGGCGTGCTCGTCGCACGCTGACCGCTGCGCGCCGCATCCGCGCCGCCCTAGGCTTGGGGCCGTGAACCGCATCGCCGCGCGCATCGCCGCCATCAACGAATCCGCCACCCTGAAGGTCGACGCGAAGGCCAAGGCCCTGAAGGCCGCCGGGCGCGACGTGATCTCCTACGCCGCCGGCGAGCCCGACTTCGCGACGCCGCCGAACATCGTCGAGGCCGCGCGGCGGGCGCTCGCCGATCCGAAGAACTACCGGTACACGCCGGCGGCCGGCCTGCCCGAGCTGCGGGAGGCGATCGCGGCGAAGACGCTGCGCGACTCGGGGCTCGCGGTCGAGCCCTCGCAGGTGCTCGTGACGAACGGCGGCAAGCAGTCGGTCTACCAGGCGTTCCAGACGATCCTCGACCCGGGCGACGAGGTGCTCGTCCCCACCCCCTACTGGACGACCTACCCCGAGGCGATCGGGCTGACCGGCGCCCGCCAGGTCGACGTCTTCGCCGGCGCCGACCAGGGCTACCTCGTCACCGTCGAGCAGCTCGAGGCCGCGCGCACGGATCGCACGAAGGCGCTGCTGATGGTCTCGCCGTCGAACCCGACGGGCGCCGTCTACCCGGCCGAGCGCATCCGCGAGATCGGCGAGTGGGCCGAGCGCCAAGGCCTGTGGGTCGTGAGCGACGAGATCTACCAGAACCTCACCTACGACGGCGAGCGCGCCGTCTCCATCGTCGAGGCCGTGCCCGCGCTCGCCGACCGCACGATCCTCGTGAACGGCGTCGCGAAGACCTACGCGATGACCGGCTGGCGGGTGGGCTGGATGGTCGGCCCCGCCGATGTCATCAAGGCGGCGGGCAACCTGCAGTCGCACCTGACGAGCAACGTCAACAACGTCGCGCAGCTCGGGGCGGCCGAGGCGCTGAACGGCCCGCAGGACGCCGTCGCCGAGATGCTCGCGGCCTTCGACCGGCGCCGCCGGACGATCGTCGACGAGCTCTCGAGGATCGACGGCTTCTCGGTGCCGGCGCCGAAGGGGGCCTTCTACGTCTACGCGGATGTGTCGGGCCTGCTGGGCAGGGAGTGGGGCGGCGTGACGCCCACGTCGAGCCTCGAGCTCGCCGACCTGATGCTCGAGCAGGCCGAGGTGGCCGCCGTGCCGGGCGAGGCGTTCGGCCCGTCCGGCTACCTGCGCTTCTCGTACGCGCTCGGCGACGACGCGCTGCTCGAGGGCGTGCAGCGCCTGCAGCGCCTCTTCGGTGCCTGACCCGGTGGTGCGCGCCGCGCGCCGCGACGAGGCGCCGGCGCTCGCCGCGACCCTCGCGAGCGCGTTCGGCGGCACGGCCACCTTCCGGTGGCTGATCGCCGACGACGCGGCGCGCGAGCGACTGCTGCCGGCCTTCTTCGAGAGCTCGCTGCAGCACCTGCTGGCGTCGCCCGGCGCCGTGCTCGTCGCCGAGGCCGCGGGCTCGCCCGTCGCGGTGGCCGCGTGGGCGCCGCCGGGCCGCTGGAAGGCGCCCTGGTGGCGCGGGCTGCTGAGCATGCCGCGCCTGGTGCGCGCTGCCGACGGCGCGACGCTCCGCGAGTTCGGCGGCAAGGGGCCTGCGCTCGAGCGCGCGCTCGAGGCGGCCCACCCGGGCGAGCCGCACTGGTACCTCTCGGCGCTCGGCGCCGCGCCGGCCGCCCGGGGCACGGGCGCGGGCGGCGCGCTGGTCGAGGCTGGCCTGCGACGCAGCCGCGAGCAGGGGCTGCCCGCCTATCTCGAGTGCGTGCCCGAGCTCATCGGCTACTACGAGCGATTCGGGTTCCGCGTGGCCCACGAGATCGCGATCGGCGGCGGCGCGCCCGATCAGGTGGGGATGCTCGCGGGCTGACGCCGGCTCGGCAGCGGCTCCGGTCTCGTGACGCGAGCGCCCTAGGCGCGCGCTCCTCGACCTGCGGAGGGGGCGGGCGCGCTCCGGTCTCGTGACGCGTGCGGCCGAGGGCCGCGCGCTCCTCGACCTGCGGGTCACCCACCGATCGGTGGATCCGCCGGGCGCCGCGCACGGCCAGCCTGGAGGCATGAGCACAGCACCCCCGGTCGTCGTCGACGGCCTCACGAAGCGCTACGGCGCGCGCACCGTCGTCGACGGCGTCTCGTTCGAGATCGCCCGCGGCGAGACCTTCGCCCTGCTCGGCCCCAACGGCGCCGGCAAGTCCACGACCGTCGAGATGCTCGAGGGCTTCCGCTCGCCCACGAGCGGCACCGCGCGCGTGCTCGGCGTCGACCCGCGGCGCGGCGACGGCGACTGGCGCAGCCGCATCGGCGTCGTGCTGCAGTCGACCGGCCAGGCCGGCGCCCTCACCGTGCGCGAGATCCTCACGCACTTCGCCCGCGTCTTCCCGCACGCGCGCGACGTCGACGAGACGATCGCCGCGGTGGGCCTCACCGAGCACGCGCGCCGCCGCGTCAGCAAGCTCTCGGGCGGTCAGCAGCGCCGCGTCGACGTGGCGCTCGGCATCATCGGCCGGCCCGAGGTCCTCTTCCTCGACGAGCCGACGACCGGCTTCGACCCGCAGGCGCGCCGCGACTTCTGGCAGCTCATCCGCCAGGTCGCGAGCGACGGCACGACCATCCTGCTCACCACCCACTACCTCGAGGAGGCCGAGCAGCTGGCCGACCGCGCCGGCATCATCGCCGGCGGCCGGCTGCTCGCGCTCGACCGCGTCGACGCGATCGGCGGCGCCGAGGCCCGCACGCCGATCGTGCGGTGGTCGGATGCGTCGGGCCGCCACGAGGTGCGCACGACCGAACCCGCTGCGGTCGTGCGGTCGCTCGGCGGCGAGCCCGCCGGCCTCGAGGTCGTGCGCCCCTCGCTCGAGGACGTCTACCTGGAGCTCATCGGCTCCACCGAGCCCGAGGAGGCCGCAGCATGAGCACCACCGCCACCCGTCCCGCCGACGCGCGCCCGCGCATCCGCCCGGGGCACACCCTGCGCTGCGCCGTCGACCGCGTGCGGGTCGAGCTGCTGCAGTACATGCGGCGCAGCGACGCGCTCGTGTTCACGTTCCTGTTCCCCGTGCTGCTGTTCTCGATCTTCGCGAGCGCCTTCAGCGACGTGCCTGCGCTCATCGAGCTCGACGGCCAGGCGGTGACGCAGCCGCAGTACTACCTGCCCGCGATGCTCGCGGCGGGCGTCTTCCTCTCGGGCGTGCAGAACCTCGGCATCGAGATCGCGACCGAGCGCGCCGACGGCACGCTGCAGCGCCTCGCCGCCACGCCGCTGCCGGTGCTGTCGTACTTCCTCGGCAAGGTCGGGCAGCTGCTCGTCACGACGCTGCTGCAAGCGGCCCTGCTGCTCACCGTCGCGACGACCGTCTTCGGGCTCGAGCTGCCCACCGAGCCCGAGCGCTGGCTCACGCTCGCGTGGGTGTTCTTCGCCGCGCTCGTCTGCTTCGCCGTGCTGGGGGTCGCGATCGCGCAGATCCCGCGCAGCGCGAGCAGCGCCTCGGCCGTCGTGATCCCGCTCGCGCTCGTCATGCAGTTCATCTCGGGCATCTACCTGCCGTTCACGGTGCTGCCCGAGTGGCTGCAGGCGATCGCCAACCTGCTGCCGCTCGCGTGGGTCGCGCACGGCATGCGCTACGCGATGCTGCCCGACGTCGCGCGCCACCTCGAGGTCGGCGAGGTGTGGAACCTCGCGGGCGTGGCGACCGCGCTCGGCCTCTGGGCGGTGATCGGTACGGTGGTGGCAGCGCTGACCTTCCGCTGGATCAAGCGCGGCTGAGCTGCGAAGGCGGGCGACATGACCGAGGCACCGCGGGCGATCGCCGGCGTGCGCCGGCCGCCGACCGAGGACCCCCGCATGTGGGATGCGTTCGTGGGCGCCGGCGTCGTGGTGCTGCTGGTCGTCGCGTGCTTCGCGGGCACCCCGGCCGCGATCGCGCAGGCCGCAGCCGGCGTGCTCGCCGTCGGCGCGGGCTACCTGCTGCGGCGGCGCGCGATGCTCGCCGACATCGCGACGCCCGGGTTCCAGCTCGCGGCGATCGCGGGCGCGGCCGTGGCCGCCCACGCGTACGGCCCGATGGGCGCCGTGCAGGCGCTCGCCGCGCCGCTGCTGTGGGTGTCGTCGGGAGCGAGCACGCGACGCGCCGTCGTCGCCAACGCGGGGCTCTTCGGCGGCGTGCTCGTGGCGTTCTGGCTGCGCGGCGACGCGGTGCTGCTGCTCGCGACGACCCAGGCGCTCAGCTTCGCGTTCAGCATGGTGATCGGCCTGTGGATCTCGGGGCTCGCGCGCGCCAACGAGGAGCGCGAGCGCCTGATCGGCGAGCTAGAGCAGGCGCAGGCATCCATCGCCCGGCTGAGCGGGGAGCGCGCGACGGCAGCCGAGCGAGCCCGCATCGCTCGCGACCTGCACGACACCATCGCGCAGGACCTGACCGGCATCGCCATGCTCGCGCAGCGCAGCGACCCCGACGCGGAGACCGTCCGCTCGATCGAGGCGCTCGCGCAGGACGCGCTCGCCGAGGTGCGCGGCATCGTCGCCGCGCACGGCGGCGTCGGGCTCGACGACGGGCTGCCCGTCGCGCTCGAGCGGCTCGGCGCTCGGTTCCAGGCCGAGACGGGCATCGCCGTGACGGTCGCCGCACCGCCGGTCGACCTGCCCGTCGACGCGCAGGTCGCGCTGCTGCGCACCGCGCAGGAGTCGCTCGCGAACGTGCGCAAGCACGCGCAGGCGACGAGCGCCGCGATCGAGCTGCGGGCGGATGCGTCGGGCGCCGTGCTGCGGATCGCCGACGACGGGCGCGGCTTCGACCGCGCCACGATCACGCGCGGTCTCGGGCTCCACGGCCTCGACGAGCGCATGGCGCTCGCGGGCGGGAGCCTCGAGGTCGACTCCTCCCCCGCCGGGACGACGGTGACGGCTCGGCTCGCCCGCGGGGGCGGCTCGTGATCCGGGTCGTCGTCGCCGACGACCACCCGGTCGTGCGCGGCGGGCTCGTGGCGCTGCTCGCCGAGGCGAGCGACCTCGAGGTGGTGGGGCAGGCCGCCGACGGCGAGGAGCTCGTGCGCGTGGCGGGCGAGCTGCTGCCGGATGTCGTGCTCACCGATCTGCGCATGCCGCGCGTCGGCGGAGCCGAGGCGACCCGGCGCATCCTCGCCCGGCATCCCGCGACGCGGGTGCTCGTGCTCACGACCTACGACTCGGATGCCGACATCCTCGCCGCGACCGAGGCGGGCGCCACCGGCTACCTGCTGAAGGCGTCGCCGCCGCTCGAGATCTTCGCGGCGGTGCGGGCCGTCGCGCGCGGCGAGCGGGCCATGGCGCCGAGCGTCGCGCGGGCGCTCGCCGAGCGGCAGGCCGCGCCGTCGGCCGCCCTCTCGGCGCGCGAGCGCGAGGTGCTCGCGCTCATGCGGCAGGGCGCGACGAACGCCGCGATCGGGCGGCAGCTGTTCATCGGCGAGGCGACGGTGAAGTCGCACGTGCAGTCGATCTTCGCGAAGCTCGGCGTGCGGGATCGCACGAGCGCGGTCGCGGTGGGGATCGAGCGCGGGCTCGTGTGAGGGGCGGGCGGGGCTGGGCTCCGGTCTCGTGACGCGTGCGCCTTCGGCGCGCGCTCCTCGACCTGCGGGGTGCGTGCGCCTGCGGCGCGCTCTCCTCGACCTGCGGCTGCGCCTGCGGCGCGCGCTCCTGGACCTGCGGGGTAGTGCTCCTGCGGCGCGCGCTCCTCGACCTGCGGGGTTGGTGCGACGTGCGCGGTGCGGGGGTCAGACGTGGGTGGCGTAGGCGGCGTAGCGCTCGAGCAGCTGCGACCAGTCGGTGTGCTTGGCGCGGCCCGCGAGGTTCGACTCGTTCCAGCCGTGGTGCTGCAGCAGCACGCGCGTGCCGCCGTGCGGCAGGTCGGCGAACACGATCGTCACGCGGCTCGGGTCGCCGTCGTGCGACAGCCCGAAGGTGTGGCTGAAGCGCGCCCCCGGCTCGGCCTCGAGCACCTCGCCCCACACGATCTCGCTGCCGTCGCGAGCGTGCTCGACGATGCGGTGCCCGGGATGCGGGTCGAGGTCGATGCGGTCGAACCCGCTGCCGCTCGCGGTGAGGCCGCGCGGCCACCACTCGGGCAGGCCGAGCACGTAGGCGTCGTACGCCCGCGTGCGGCTGACCGGCAGGTCGAGCGAGTGCTCGATCGGAGCGCGCGGATCGTCGATGCGCTCGATCGGGCCGGTGAGCGGCGGCTGCGGCGCGCTGCTCGTGTGCGACTCCAGGTTGTCCCCCATCGCATCCGACTCTGTCATGCGCGCCGCCGCGGATCAAGGGCGGGGCGGTGCCTCCACGGCATCAGGGGACACGAAGCGCTCCTCGCCGTCGAGCTCCTGGAAGATCGTCAGCTGCAGGTCGGCGGGCGCGTCGAGCCGCGAGTTGAGCGAGCGCCACGGCGTCTCGACGGGCTCGGCGACGAGCGTGGCGCCGGCGTCCTCGAGCCGCCTGGTGACACCCGCGGCGTCCTCGACCTCGAAGGCGACGCGGATGCGCGGGCTCGCGTGCCCGCCCGCCTCCACGCGGTCGATCATCCGCTTCTGCGCCGGGTTGGCGAGCTCGAGCGTCGCGCGGCCGGCGTCGAGGATCGCCACGCGCGCGTCGCCCTCGCCGGCGAACGCGGCGAGCTCGGGCAGGCCCAGCGCGTCGCGGTAGAACGCGAGCGCCGCCTCGAAGTCCGAGGTCTCGACCACGAGCCGCAGCTGCTTCGGTGCATCCGTCATGCGTGGCAGAACGCGGGTGCTCGGCCGCGCATTCCGCTCAGAGCCGCAGGCCGACGAGCACCGGCTCGGGCACGAGGTGGACGCCGAACTGGTTCTCGACCCGCGCCTGCACGAAGCGCGCGAGCTCGGCGACCTGCTCGCCGGTCGCGCCTCCGCGGTTCGTGAGCGCGAGCGTGTGCTTGGACGACACCGCAGCGCGCGAGCCGGGCAGCGAGAAGCCGCGTGCGATGCCCGACTGCTCGATGAGCCACGCCGCCGAGAGCTTCACCTGCGGCACCGGGCGGTCGAGCGACGGCACGGGCGTGTCGGCGTCGAGCGGCAGCACCGTCGCCAGCGGCTGCGGCGACACCGACCAGCGGGGCGCCTCCTGCGGCAGCCCGGACGCGAAGCGCGCCGACACGATCGGGTTCGTGAAGAACGATCCGGCGCTCACCGAATCGGGGTCGTCGGAGAGCACCATCCCCTTCGAGCGCCGCAGTTCGAGCACCGAGGCCCGCACGTCCTCGAGCGGCACGCGCGTGCCGAGCTCGACGCCGAGCGCCGTCGCGAGCTGCTGGTAGGCGACGGGCTGGCTGCGCCGATCGGCGGTGCGCCGCAGCCGCACGTCGACCGAGAGCACGACGCCCGAGAGCAGCCCGCGCTTGATCGCCGAGTCGCGGTAGCCGAGCCGCAGCTCGGCCGCCGGCACGTGCCGCACGACGAGCTCGTCGGTCTCGCGATCGAGCGTCAGCAGCTCGATGCCGACGAGCGTCGACGAGAGCTCCTGCCCGTAGGCGCCGATGTTCTGGATCGGCGCCGCGCCCATCGACCCGGGGATGCCGCTGAGCGCCTCGAGGCCCGCGAGGCCCTCGTCGACCGCCTGCGCCACCACCGCATCCCACGACTCGCCGGCCTCGACGCGCAGCACGACCGCGTCGTCGGCGGGCGGCTCCTCGCCCGCCGGCCGTCGCGGCGGCTGCGCCGCCGCGAGCGTGCGGATGCCGCGGGTCGCGACGCGCAGGACGGTGCCGTCGAACGGCTCGGAGGAGGCGACGGTGTTGGAGCCGCCGCCGAGGATGAGATGCGGCTCGTACTCGTCGTCGAGCAGCTCGGCGTAGGCCGCGGCGACCGCCTCGCGCGTCGTCGCCTCGATCCAGCGCTGCGCCTCGCCGCCCACCCGCATGGTGGTGGCGTCGGCCAACGAGCGGCGATCGCTCATCGGTCGGTCGCCACCACGACCTGCGCCTTGCCGAGCACCGTCTGGTCGCCCGCCGTGACGGTGAGGTCGATGCGGGCAGCGCCCTCGTCGAGGCGGCCGACGGTCGCGACCACGCGGAGGTCGGCGCCCGCCTCGGCGTCGACGACGACGGGCCGGGTGAAGCGCACCTGGTAGTCGACGACGCGGCCCGGGCCGGCCCAGTCGACCACCGGCTGCACGGCGGCCCCCATCGTCAGCATGCCGTGCGCGAGCACGCCGGGCAGCCCGACGGCCGCGGCGACGTCGTCGCGGTAGTGGATCGGGTTGAAGTCGCCCGAGGCGCCGGCGTAGCGCACGAGGCTCTCGCGCGTGAAGCGCAGCTCGCGCTCGGCGACCACCTGGCCGACCTCGAGCGCAGCGGGATCGAACGCCGCGCCCATCAGGCCGCCTCCCCCGCCACCACGAGCGACGACGTGGCCGTGACCACGTGCGCGCCCGACGCATCCGTCACGGCAGTCTCGCATGTGACCATGTCGTTGCCGCCGAGCGAGCGCACGCGCGTCACGGTGAGCTGCGCCGTGAGCTCGTCGCCCGCGACGATGGGGCGGGATGCGGTGAAGCGCTGGTCGCCGTGCACGATGCGCTCGAGCACGATGCCGGCCTCGGGGTCGTCGAGCAGCTGGTTCCAGGTGAGCTGCTGGATGACGATCGGGAAGGTCGGCGGCGCGACGACGTCGGCGTGGCCCGCGGCGCGCGCTGCCTCGACGTCGTGGTGCTCGGGGTGGGTCGCCTGCACGGCGCGCGCGAACTCGCGCACCTTCTCGCGCCCGACGAGGTACGGCCGGATGGGCGGGTACTGCCTGCCCTGGAGCTCGGGGTTCACTGCCACGCGAGCCAGTCTAGGCGGCGGTCCCCTCCCATAGCGCGGCCACGTGACGGGCGTCGGTGCCGCAGCATCCGCCGACGATCGCGAGCCCCGGCAGCAGGGGCCGCAGCGCCTCGTGGCCGTCGCGCAGCCGGTCGATGTCGCCCGCGTCGAGCTGCTCGGCCGCGTCGAGCTCGGCGTGGCTCTTCGTCGACGCGTTGTAGCGCACGCTCGCGATCCGCTCGCGCCAGGGGCCGCCCTCCTCGAGCGCACCGCGCACGTGCTCGGGGTGGGCGCAGTTGATCATGTAGTGCAGCACGTGCGCCTCGCGGTCGACCGCCGCGATCGCCTGGTGCAGCGTCGAGCCGTCGAGCATGCGGCCGTCGGTCTCGACCGTGAAGCCGATGATCACCGGCAGCCCGTGGAAGTACGCGGCGCGCGCGATGCCGATGGCCTCGCCGGGATCCGAGAGCGTGAACGCGGTCACGAGGTCGGCGCCCGCCTCGGCGAAGGCGTCGACCTGCTGCTCGTGGTAGACCTGCGACGTGCCGGGGTCCATCGGCCCGTGGCCCGCGTACGCGTCGCCGCGCGGGCCGACCGCGCCGCTGATGAGCACGTCGTCGAGCCCGTACGCGTCGCGCTGCTCCTGCAGGTGGCGCACGGCGTGCACGTTCGCGTCGTAGAGGTCGCGACGGCTGTCGCCGAGCCGGGAGCCCCAGTCGGGGTTGGCCCGCCACGTGGGGGTCTCGAGCAGCAGTCCGGCGCCGAAGCGGCGCGCGATCGCGGCGTAGGCCGCGAAGTAGGTCGCGAGCAGCGCACGGCCGCGCTCGGTGCGCAGCAGCGGATAGGCGGCGAAGTGCGGCAGGTCGACGCGATGGTTGAAGACCAGGTCGGTCTCCAGCCCGCCGTCGGTGACGTACGGATGCGTCGGCGTGGGCCAGCCGTGCTCCGCCTCGCGGGTCATGGTCTCGAGGGACATCGTCGTCCTCCTCCAGATGCACTGCGGTGCTGGCACGCACGCTACGCCGGGTGGCGCCCGCCGTCCATGCCCCAGATCCGCTGCTCGGGGGCGGATGCGCGGGTCGTCCGGGGACGACGAAGGGGACCGGATCGATCCGGTCCCCTTCGTCTGGCGGTAGCGAGGGCGGGGCTCGAACCCGCGACCTCACGATTATGAGTCGTGCGCTCTCACCAACTGAGCTACCCCGCCAGGACGCCCACCCAAGCACGAGGCATCAAGCGAACGCGAGCCCCGAGCGAGGATTGAACTCGCGACCCCTTCCTTACCATGGAAGTGCTCTACCACTGAGCTATCGGGGCGATGCCCGCTGAGCAGGCAACCGGAACATCGTAGCACCGGCGGGCGCCTGCGCGCACACTCGCGAGGGCTACGGGTCGACGAGCGTGTCCTTGCTCCAGGCCGCCGTGAGCGTCGGCTCGGCGGGCTCGCCGTGCGCGAGCGCGGCGTCCTGCGAGGCGTTCTCCTCGAGCAGCTGCGCGAGCTCCTCCTCGCCGTCGCCCCGCGGCACCTCGACGCCCGGCAGCGACCACGCGGTGAAGGCGGGACCCGCGCCGGTGAGCCGCAGCCCGCCGTCGCCGAAGACGTGCGCGCCGCCCTCCCCGAAGAGCCGGGTGAGCGCGCCGTCGAGCCAGAGCACCCCCTCCTCCACGACCACGTCGTAGAAGCCGCGCGCGGCGACGCACAGCACGCTCGACGCGGAGGTCTCGCGCACCCAGACGAGCACCTCCTCGCCCACGTGCAGCCACCGCATCCCGCCGCCCCGCAGGGCGGGCTGCGACGCGCGCAGCGCGAGCAGCTCGCGGTGCAGCTGCAGCGCGTCGGCGTGGTCGTCGAGCGCGTCCCACGGCATCGGCGTGCGCGAGTCCTCGCCGTTGACGCCGGTGAGGCCGAGCTCGTCGCCCGCCCAGACCACGGGGATGCCGGGGAGCGACACCGCCATGCCGAGCGCGACCGGGACGGCGCCCGGCAGCGCGTTCGTCGCGAAGCGCGGGGTGTCGTGCGTGTCGAGCGCGTTCATGTTGTGCAGCCGCGTGCGCCAGGGGATGCCCGCGATGAAGCGCTGGTGCTGCGCGTGCAGGTCGACCCCCGAGTAGGAGGGGATGACGGAGCGGGCCATGCCGAGGCCGCCGAACGCCGCGGATCCGGGCACCGAGAGCCAGCCCCACACCGGGCGGGTGAAGTTGGCGTAGGTCATCGCGCCGTGCCACGCGTCGCCCTGGAAGTCGTCGGTCGCGTCGTTGGTCGACTCCCCGAGCAGCAGCGTGTCGGGGTTGATCTCGAGCATCGTGCGGCGGATCGTCTGGCGCACCTCGGCGTTGAGGTCGTCGTCCTCGTAGCGGCCCGTCATGTTGGCGACGTCGATGCGCCAGCCGTCGAGCGAATAGGGGGGTCGCAGCCAGCGCCCCACGACCGAGTCGGGCCCCTCGATGAAGCGGCGCCGCAGCTCGCGCGAGTTCCAGTTGAGCTTCGGCAGCGACGCGTGCCCGAGCCACGCGGCGTAGCTGCCGCCCTCGTGGAAGTAGTAGAAGCCGCGCTCGAGCGCATCCGGATCGGCCTGCGCCGCGACGAACCAGTCGTGGGTGTCGCCCGTGTGGTTGCTCGTGAGGTCGCCGAGCACCTTGAGCCCGCGCGCGTGCGCCGCCTCGACGAGCGAGATGAGCGCCTCGTCGCCGCCGAGCAGCGGATCGACGACGTCGAACGTCGACGCGTTGTAGCGGTGGTTCGACGCGCCCGGGAAGACGGGCGTCAGGTAGAGCACGGTCGCGCCGAGGTCGACGAGGTGGTCGAGGTGCGCCTCGACGCCCGCGAGGTCGCCGCCGTAGAGCTGCTCCGAGACGCCGGGGCCCGAGCCGATCACCGCGTCGCCCCACTCGGCGGCGACCGCCCACTCGGGGGTCGGATGCGTCGCCGCCTGCTCGGAGCGCGCGAACCGGTCGGGGAAGACCTGGTAGAGCACCGCATCCGTCGCCCACGCCGGCGGAGCCGGGTGCGCGACGAGCGCGAAGTCGGCGTCGTCGCGCGTCTCGATCGCGTGCACGCCCTCCTGGTTGATCCAGTGCGTGTGGCCGGATGCGTAGTGCACGAGCCAGCGGTAGCGGTGCACGGGGTTGGCCACCCGGATCTCGGCCTCCCACCAGTCGTACGCGCCGGCCGCGCCGAGGTGCACCGCCTTGTTGAAGAACGGCTCGCGGTCGGGGTTGGAGCGCACGAGCACCTCGAGCGGCGCATCGAGCGACGAGGGGATGCGCAGGCGCACCCGCACCACGTCGCCGAGGGACGGCGTCAGGGTCGAGACGTGCAGGGGCGATCCGTCGTGGTGGGGCTGGAGCACGCGCTCACGCTAGGGCATGCGCGAGGGCCGGCGCGAAGCGTCGCCGGCCCTCGCGTGTCTCCTCAGTGCTCCGAGGCCTTCTCGGCGCCTGCGCCGGTGAAGGAGCGCACCTCCATCTCCGCCTGCTTGACGTCGTGGTCGTCCTCCGGCTTCGACACGAGCGTGCCGACGATGCCGAGCACGAACGCGAGCGGGATCGAGACGATGCCGGGGTTGGAGAGCGGGAAGATCGCCCAGTCGCCATCGGGGAACATCGACTTCGGGGTGCCGGAGACCGCCGGCGAGAAGACGATCAGCAGCACGCACGACGCGAGCCCGCCGTACATCGACCACAGCGCTCCGCCGGTGTTGAACCGCCGCCAGAAGAGCGAGTAGAGGATGGTCGGCAGGTTGGCGCTCGCGGCCACCGCGAACGCGAGCGCCACGAGGAACGCGACGTTCTGGTTCTGCGCCACGATGCCGCCGACGATCGCGATGACGCCGATCACCACGACGGTGAAGCGCGCGACCCGCACCTCGGCGCCCGGCGCGACGTTGCCGCGCTTGATGATCGAGCCGTAGATGTCGTGGGCGAACGACGTCGCCGCGGTGATCGCGAGACCCGCGACGACCGCGAGGATCGTCGCGAACGCCACCGCCGAGATGATCGCCATGAGGATCGGGCCGCCGAGCGCGAGCGCGAGCAGCGGCGCCGCGGCGTTCTCCCCTCCCGCCGCATCCGCGAGCACCTCGGGTCCCACGAGCGCGCCCGCGCCGAAGCCGAGCACGAGCGTGAAGAGGTAGAAGATGCCGATGAGCCAGATCGCCCACACGACGCTGCGCCGCGCCTCCTTCGCCGAGGGCACGGTGTAGAAGCGCATGAGCACATGCGGGAGGCCCGCGGTGCCGAGCACGAGCGCGAGCCCGAGCGAGAGGAAGTCGACGGGGTTCGTGTAGCGGAGCCCGGGCGCGAGGATGGCCTCCCCGTCGGGCGAGGCCTCGACGGCCATCCGCAGCAGCTCGTCGAGGTCGAAGCGCACGACCATGAGCACCATGAGCGTCATGATCCCCGCGCCGGCGATGAGCAGCACGGCCTTGATGATCTGCACCCAGGTGGTGCCCTTCATCCCGCCGAAGATGACGTAGACGATCATGAGGGCGCCGACGACCGCGATGGTGATCGAGGTCGCCGCCGGGTCGTCGAAGCCCATGAGCAGCGCCACGAGCCCGCCCGCGCCCGCCATCTGGGCCACGAGGTAGAAGAAGCAGACCGCGAGGGTCGCGAGCGCCGCCGCCATCCGCACGGGCCGCTGCTTGAGCCGGAAGCTCAGCACGTCGGCCATGGTGAAGCGGCCGGTGTTGCGCAGCAGCTCGGCGACGAGCAGCAGCGCGACGAGCCACGCCACGAGGAAGCCGATCGAGTAGAGGAAGCCGTCGTAGCCCGCGACGGCGATCGCGCCGCAGATGCCCAGGAAGCTCGCCGCCGAGAGGTAGTCGCCCGCGATCGCGATGCCGTTCTGCCGACCGGTGAACGAGCGGCCCGCGGCGTAGAACTCGTTCTCGGTCGCCTTCCGGCGCGAGACGCGGAAGACGATGAAGAGCGTCACCGCGACGAACGCGGCGAACACGATCATGTTGATGACCGGGTTGATCTCCTGCTCCATCACCGCTCACCCTCCTGCGCGCGCTCCATCTCGGCGGCGAGCGGCTCGGCGACCGGGTCGTAGACGCGGTTGGCCCACCGGCTGTAGAGCATCGTGATCGCGAAGGTCGAGGCGAACTGGCCGAGGCCGAACAGCAGGCCCACCGTGATGTGGCTCTCGCCCAGGCGCGTGGCGAAGAAGTCGGGCGCGTAGCCGGCGATGAGCACGTAGGCGAGGTACCAGGCGAGGAAGAGGACCGTCATCGGCAGGATGAAGGTCAGGAACGTGCGTCGGAGCCGCTGGAACTCCGGGGAGCGCTGCATCTCGATGCTGCGCTCGGCGATCGTGACGGACTCGGGCATGCGGACACTCCCATCCCCGGCGCATCGTTGCGCCGGCTGCATCGGTGCAGTGGCCAGAGCCTAGCCGAATCCTCAGCGCGACCTCAGGATCCGCTGAAGCGCGCCGCTCAGAGGTCGCGCATCGACTCGCTGGGCTCGACGCCCCGGAAGCGCACGATGTTGACGATCGCCGCGGCGAGGCCGCCCCAGAGGACGAGCATCGCCACGGCCATCATGACGATGGCGTCCGCGCTCATCGGATCACCTCCTCGTCCGCCTCGGGCGCCTCCATCGGCGTCGTCGCCTTCCACCGCGTGAACGACAGCAGGACGCCGGCCACGATCGCCGCGCCCGCGACACCCCACCCGAACAGCCCGAGCATCCACGCCGGGTAGCCCTCGTAGGGCACGGTGATCGCCGTGATCGTCTCCTGCACGAGCATGATGACGAGCGCGATGGGCGTCACGACCATGACGAGCGCCTTCCACCAGCCGCCGAGCCGGATCGAGCCGTACCGGCTCATGTGCTCCGCGAACCACGGCACCTTCCGCACGCCCCACGCGACCGCGACCATCGCGACGAGCGCCGCGAGCAGGATGCCGAAGCGGTTGATGAAGTAGTCGGCGATGTCGAGCACATAGACGCCGCTCGTGGTCGAGAACAGCAGGATGCTGATGATCGCGAGCGGCACCGTCACGACGAGCGTGGCCTGCACGCGGCCGAGCTCGAGCTTGTCTCGCACGGCCGAGATGACGACCTCGAGGATCGACACGAGGGACGTGAAGCCCGCCAGCACGAGCGAGACGAAGAAGAGCACGCCGAGCAGCGCGCCGAGCGGCGCCTGGGAGATGATCGCGGGGAAGGCGACGAAGGCGAGCCCGATGCCGTCCGCCACGACATCCGCGACGCCGAGCCCGGAGGCCTGGGCCAGGAAGCCGAGCGCCGAGAAGACGCCGATGCCGCACAGGAGCTCGAAGCCCGAGTTGGCGAAGCCGACGACGAAGCCGGAGCCGGTCATGTCGATCTTGCGCCCGACGTAGCTCGCGTAGGTGATCATGATGCCGAAGCCGACCGAGAGCGAGAAGAAGATCTGCCCGAACGCGCTCGCCCAGACCGCGGGCTGCGCGAGCGCGGCCCAGTCGGGCTGGAAGAGGGTCTGGAGGCCTTCGAGCGCGCCGGGGAGCGAGAGCGCCTGGACGACGAGCGCGCCGAATGCGATGAGCAGCACCGGGATGAAGATGACGGAGGTCGCGCCGACGCCCTTCTGCACCCCGAGCGCCATGATGACGATCGTCACGGCCCACAGCACCACCATGGGGATGAGCACCGCGGGCACGAACTCGAGCGTGACGCCCGGCTCCCCTGCCTGCAGGAAGTCCTGGAACAGGAATGTCTCGGGGTCGTCGCCCCACGCCTGCGTGAACGAGAAGCCCGTGTACTGGATCGCCCACGCGAGGATCGCGGCGTAGTAGACCGAGATGACGACGCAGATCGCCACCTGCCACCAGCCGATCCACTCGAGCCGCCTCGAGATGCGGCGGAACGACAGCGGGGCGGACCCCCGCTGCGAGTGGCCGATGGCGTAGTCCAGCAGCAGGAGCGGGATGCCCGCGACGAGCAGCGCGACGAGGTACGGCAGGATGAACGCCCCGCCGCCGCCCTCGTACGCGACGTAGGGGAAGCGCCAGATGTTGCCGAGCCCGACGGCGGAGCCGATGGCCGCCATGATGAACACGGTCTTGTTCGAGAACCGACCTCGATCGATCGGGGCCTTGGTGACGGTCATCGCGGGCTCCTCCCGGGCGCCGGTGCAGCGGGGACAGCCCTACCCTGCCACAGCCGCGATGCGGCGGTCGGCCCTACTTGACGGCGCCCGCGGTGAGCCCGCTCACGATGTAGCGCTGCAGGTAGAGGAAGAGCGCCATCACCGGGATCGCCGCGAGCACGGCGCCGGCGGCGAAGACGGGGTAGTTGGTGTTCGTCTCCTCCGAGACGTAGCGGTAGAGGCCGACCGCGAGGGTCAGCTTGTCGGGGCTGTTGAGGATGACCGACGAGATCACGAAGTCGTTGGTCGTCGCGATGAACGACAGCAGGCCGATGACCGCGAGGATGGGCGCCACGAGCGGCAGGATGATCGTGAAGAAGATGCGCGCGTGGCCCGCGCCGTCGATCTTCGCGGCCTCGTCGATGGATGCGGGCACGGTGTTGAAGAAGCCGTACATGAGATACGTGTTCACCCCGAGCGCGCCGCCGAGGTAGATCATGATGAGGCCGATGAGCGTGTCGAGGCCGATCGCCGGGAACACCTCGCTGATGCCGCGCATGAGCGCGTAGATGGCCACGACCGCGAGCAGCTGCGGGAACATCTGCACGAGGATCAGGCCGAACAGGCCTTGACGCCTGCCGGTGAACCGCATCCGCGAGAAGGCGTAGGCGGCGAGCGCTCCGAGCAGCACGGTGCCGAGCGCGGTGGTGATGCCGACGATGAGCGTGTTGGCGAACCATGCCGCGTAGGGGCGGCGCGGATCGCTCAGCAGCGTGCCGTAGTTCTCGAGCGAGAGCTCGCGGAAGAGCTGGTTCGAGCCGGTGAGCGTGCCGCCGGGGTTGAGCGAGGCGCTCAGCACGTAGACGAGCGGGAAGATCGCGAAGATCACGACAGCGATGCCGACGAGGTGGCGCCAGCCGAGCTCGCGCAGCCACGTGCGGCGGGAGAGCGTCGTGCGGGGTGCGCGCCGCTCGCGCGCGGGGCGGTCGACGGAGGTGGGGTCGGCCATCAGTTCAGCTCCTCGAGGGCCTTCGTGCGCGAGAACGCGATCGCCGAGACGATCGCGACGATGAGGAAGATGAGGATCGACAGCGCGGATGCCAGGCCGTAGTCGCGCGTGCCGCCCTCGAACGCCGTCTTGTAGACGAGCGTGATGAGCAGGTCGGTGTGGCCGACGTTCTCGGAGACGCCCGCCATCCGCGGACCGCCGCCGGTCAGCAGGTAGATGGTGTTGAAGTTGTTGAAGTTGAACGCGAACGACGAGATCAGCAGCGGCGCCGTCGAGACGAGCAGCAGCGGGAACTTGATGCTGCGGAACACCTGCCAGCCGCTCGCGCCGTCGACCCTGGCCGCCTCGGTGAGCTCGTCGGGGATCGACTGCAGGGCGCCCATGCAGATGAGGAACATGTAGGGGAACCCGAGCCAGACGTTGACGAGCAGCGCGGAGACCTTCGCGAGCCACGGGTCGGTGAGCCAGGGGATGTCGGCGGAGCCGAAGAGCACCTCGTTGACGAAGCCGAACTGCGCGTTGAGCAGCCCGAGCCACACGAGCGCCGAGAGGAAGGACGGGAACGCGTACGGCAGGATCGCGAGCACGCGATAGGCCTGCCGGCTGCGCATCCGCGGGTCGTTGAGCGTGATCGCGAGGAAGAGGCCCAGCAGGAACGTGATCGCGACCGACGCGATCGCGTACACGAACGTCCAGGCGGTCACGCTCACCAGCGCCTCGCCGTAGCTGGGCTCCTGGAACGGGTAGAGGAAGTTCTCGAGGCCGACGAAGATCTGCCAGCCGGTGCCGAGCGCCTCGCCGTCCTCGGTCTCGAACTGGCCGTTGCCGAGATCGCGGTAGACGGTGTCGGTCTCAGTGTCGGTCATCGTGTCGGCGACGTCGTCGTAGACGAAGTTCGACTGGAAGACGAAGGCCTGCGAGGCGTTGGAGGTGCGCAGGAACCCGTCGGTGAGGTTCTCGTCGAGCGGCACCTGCAGCGCGGCGATCTCCTGCTGCCGCTGCAGCACATCCTGCATCGACAGGCTCGTCCAGCCCTCGAGGGCGACCGCGCGGTCGCCGTCCATGGTGACCGCTCCCGGGTCGACCGGCGCGAGCGCCTGCTCGGCGGTGCCCACGAGCACGGCGCCGTCGGGCGCCGTCGCGAGCAGCCCGAGGCCCTGCAGCCCCTCGACGACCTGCACCTGGTAGGTCGGTGAGCCCTCGACGCGCTGCGTGTTCTGCGACACGAGCGCCGCGACCGCATCCTCCTTGGTGGAGTTGTGCCCGTCGCCGTAGTTCGTCAGCGCGATGTAGCAGGAGTACAGCACGACGAAGATCTGGAACACGGCCAGGAAGATGAGGCCCGGCGTGAGGTACTTCGCCGGCAGGAGCCCCGGCGAGAGGTAGACGACGTTCACGAGCAGCGTGACCGCCGCCAGGATCGCGAGCACCGTCCAGCTCTCCTGGAAGAACAGGATCGACATCGCGAAGACCGCGATGGCGTCGACGATCGCGAGCAGCGCGATCTTGACGAGCATCACGCGCGCGCTCGGCGGCTGGTGCATCGTGCCTCTGCGCGGCGCGATGCGGCGCTCGGGTGCGGACGTCGTCGTCACTCGGTCTCCTCAGGACGGGCGAAGTGCGTGCGGGAGGCATGGCGGCCGGCGCGGGAGGCGCCGACCGCCGTGCGAGGCGGCTCAGCCGCCCAGCGTCTCCTGGATCTTCTCCGCCATGGTCGTCCACGCGGCGGCAGGGTCGGCGGCGTCACCGCTGATGATCTGCGCCTCGGTGGTGCCCCAGTCGCCCCAGAGCGCGTCCATCTCGGGGATGTTCGGCATCGGCACGCCCGCGGCGCCGACCTCGCCGAACGCCGCGACGTCCTCGTTCGACTGCGCCGCCTCGAAGGCCGACGACAGCGCGGGGGCGCGCTGGCCGCCCTCGTAGATGGCCGTCTGCGCCTCCTCGCTCGCGACGTACTCGGTGAGGAACTGCGATGCGACGATCGGGTTGTTGGCGTAGGCCGAGATGAAGAAGCCCTGCACGCCCACGAACGGCGTCGCCGGCTGGCCGCCGGCCGAGGGGATCTCGCTGATCGCGTAGTTCACGCCAGCGTCCTGGAACGTGGTGAGGTTCCAGGGGCCCGTGATCGTGTACGGCGAGGCGCCGTTCGCGAACTGCTCCTTCGCGATGTCCTGCGAGATGTTGAGGTTGATGATGCCCTGCTGGCCCCACTCGGCGAGCGCGCCGGCGAACTCGACGTTGCCCTCGTTGCCGAGCTGCAGGTCGTCGGGGTTGTAGGAGCCGTCCTCGTTCATGCCGAAGACCGGGCCGCCGTAGGAGGCCTGCAGCGGGTAGAGGTGGTACGGGTCGGCGTTGTTCGGGTCGATGCCGACGAGCAGCGGGAACTCCGCGTCGCCCGACTCGACGGCGGCCTCGCCCGTGGAGACGAGCTCGTCCCACGACGCGGGCGCCTCGGGCGCGAGGTCGGTGTTGCGCACGAGCGCGATGTTCTCGATCGACACCGGCACGCCGTAGGTCGCGCCGTTGTAGGTCATGGCCTGGATCGAGACCTCCTCGAAGTCGCCCGCGATGTCGCCGAGCTCGACGGGGTCGATGACGCCGTTGGTGACGAGCTTGCCGATCCAGTCGTGCGCGCCGACCACGACGTCGGGGCCCTCGCCCGACGGCGCCTGGGTGGTGAGGTCGTCGTCGATGTCGGCGAAGTCCTTCACGACCACCTCGACCGTCGTGCCGGTCTCCTCCTCGAACGACGCGATCACGTCGGCGAGGGCGTCGTTGCGGTTCTGGTCCATCCAGATGACGAGCTCGCCGCCGCCCTGCGGCGCGGCTTCGGTCTCGCTCGCCGACGGCGCCGGCGCGCCGCCTCCCGAGCAGGCCGCGAGCGTGAGCGCGAGCGCGCCGACTCCGGCCACCTTCATGAGGCTGCTGTGCTTCATGGTGCCTTCCTCCAGCTGTTGGGGGGCCGTCCTCCGACGGCTGTCGGCGGCACTGCCCGGCTCATCGTGGAGCGCGGCGCTCGCGCGGCGCAACTCGCGGAGCGCGCGCCGCCCCGATCGTTGGCAACTCGTGACAATCGGCGCACGCGACGCGCGACCAGACGCATCCGCATAGCCTGGGGGCATGACCGATGCATCGCCGCAGACCGCAGCCTCCGCGACCGCCGGCACGACCGGCGCCGAGTGGTGGCGCTCCGCCGTCATCTACCAGATCTACCCGCGCTCGTTCGCCGACGCATCCGGCGACGGCGTGGGCGACCTGCCCGGCATCGCCGCCCGGCTGCCGCAGGTCGCCGAGCTCGGGGTCGACGCCATCTGGCTGAGCCCCTTCTACCGTTCGCCGCAGAAGGACGCCGGCTACGACGTCGCCGACTACCGCGACGTCGACCCGCTCTTCGGCACCCTCGACGACTTCGACCGGATGCTCGAGGCGGCCCACGGGCTCGGCCTGCGGGTGATCGTCGACCTGGTGCCGAACCACTCCTCCGACCAGCACGAGTGGTTCCAGGAGGCGCTCGCCGCCGGCCCCGGCAGCGCGGCGCGCGACCGCTACATCTTCCGCGACGGGAAGGGCGAGGGCGGCGCCGAGCCGCCGAACAACTGGCAGAGCGTCTTCGGCGGGCCGGCGTGGACCCGGGTGCCCGACGGCCAGTGGTACCTGCACCTGTTCGACACCTCGCAGCCCGACTTCGACTGGAACCACCCCGAGGTCGGCGACATGTTCGTCGACGTGCTCCGGTTCTGGCTCGACCGCGGCGTCGACGGGTTCCGCGTCGACGTCGCGCACGGGAACGCCAAGGCCGAGGGCCTGCCCGACATCGACGAGGAGCTCGTCGCCGCGGGCTCGATGGACTCGCCGTTCTTCGGCCAGGAGCACGTGCACGAGATCTACCGCCGCTGGCACGACGTGCTCGCCGAGTACGACGGCGACCGCGTGCTGTGCGCCGAGGCGTGGGTGCAGCCGCTGTCGAAGATGGCGCGGTTCGTGCGGCCCGACGAGATGCACCAGGCGTTCAACTTCGTCTACCTCGAGACCCCCTGGGACGCCCGTCGGCTCCGTGCGGTCATCGACGAGTCGATCGAGGCATTCGGCGAGGTCGGCGCTCCCCCGACCTGGGTGCTGTCGAACCACGACACGATCCGCCACCGCACGCGCCTCGCGCTCGTGCCCCCGCCGCCGCACGGCGCCGGCATCGGCCCGACGTCGGTGTCGAAGGCGGACGCGACGGTGTCGCTGCGCCGCGGGCGCGCGGCGACCGCCCTCATGCTCGCGCTGCCCGGCAGCGCGTACGTCTACCAGGGCGAGGAGCTCGGCCTGCCGGAGGTGACCGCGATCGAGCCGCACCAGCGGCAGGATCCGACCTTCGCGCGCACGCAGGGCGAGCTGTGGGGCCGCGACGGATGCCGCGTGCCCATCCCGTGGGAGGCCGACGCGCCCGCCTACGGCTTCAGCGAGTCAGGGGCGAGCTGGCTGCCGCAGCCGCCCGAGTGGGCGGCGCTCGCGCGCGACGCGCAGGCCGGCGTCGCTGGCTCGACGCTCGAGATGTACCGCCGCGCGCTCGCGCTTCGGCGCGAGCTCGGCCTCGGCTCGGGCGAGCTCGAGTGGCTCGACGTCGGACCGACCGCGCTCGCCTTCCGCAACGGCCCGATCACCGTCGTGGCGAACCTCGGCCACGACGCCGTCGACGTGCCCCGCGGCGAGATCCTGCTGACCTCGTCGCCGCTCGACAGCGCGTCGCTCGCGGCCGATGAGGTGGTGTGGGTCAGGACGGCGTAGCCGCCGCATGCACGAAGCCCGGCCCCTCGGGGCCGGGCTTCCTGCACGTGCGCCGGTCGCCGGGCGACGCGGCGAGGCCTACCAGGCGCGCTCGAGGTTCTGCTCGCGGGTCTGGAACCACAGCACCGGGTCGAACGAGATGTAGTCGCTGTTCTTCAACTCGAGGTGCAGGTGAGGGCCGGTCGAGCGGCCCGAGTTGCCGACCTGGCCGATGACGTCGGTGATGTCGACGACCTGGCCGACCTCGACGGTGATCGATCCAGGCAGCATGTGCCCGTACCAGGACTGGATGAACTCGCCGTCGATGTTGTGGTCGATGAAGACGGAGTAGCCGCCGCCGCCCGGGTTGTTGCCGTGGAAGACGGCCGAGACGACGCCGTTGGCGATGGGTCGGATGTCGGTGCCGAGGCCGGGCGTGAAGTCGCTGCCGCCGTGGAAGCCGCCCGGGCGGTAGCCGAAGCCGCTCGACATGGGCACCTGGTCCATGCTCGGGAACGGCGTCTGGACGAAGCTCGTCTCGAGCATGCTCCACACCTGCGGCTGCGCGGGGTTGCCGGTGTACGACGGGCCGACCGGCTCGCCGTCGGCGACCGCCTGGAACGCGGCGCGCTCGCCGGTCGTCATGCGCGCCGCAGCCATCTGGTCGTTGACCGTGATGTCGTCGCGCGCGAAGTACGAGGTGGTCTCGGCCTCGACGCCCTCGAGCACCTGGGCGTCGCCGTTGTGCATCTGCGCGACCTCGGGGTCGATCCCCCCCGGCGCCTGCACCGCCTGTGCGGGCAGCGACGTGACGACGACGAGCGAGCCGATGAAGAGCAGGGCGCCGGCGGCGGAGATCTTCTGGGCCAGCTTGCGGGCACCGCGCGCCGGCCGGGACGGCGGCGCCGTCGGCGCCTCGCGGACGACGCGGGGCGCGAAGCCGCGCGCCGGGCGCACGCCCGGGATGCTCTCGCCGCCGCCGCCGAGCGAAGGAGCATCCACCGTGATGACGGGAGCGGTGAACGCGGCCTCCGCCATGTGCACGGGCAGGTCGCGAGCAACCCGCGTGGCGGCCTCGCGCAGCGCTCGACGGCTCGTGTAGAGCGGCGCAGATCCCTCGACGACGTGCACGCGCTCCGCCGCGCGAGCATCGCTCGCGGTCAGCGCGATCGACTCCGCCGTGCGCTCCCGCTCGCGCAGCTCACGACGGGTGAGCGGACGGGTCTCGTCGGGTCGCTCGACGCCCACAGCAGACGAGCGGAGTGCTCGTCGGGTGGGGTGCGTCACGCTTGCAGCCGTCCTCATGGTCGTGGGGCGATGGGATGCTCGCGAGGTGCGCATCGCACGCCCGGCAGCATCGCCGCTGTCGATCGTGGCATGAACGAGCGGTCAGGTGCAAAGGCGCGCGGAGATCGCACTCGGCGCGAACCCATCGAATATAACGGAACGATAACGGCGGCGCAAGGGTGTCAGACTTCGGTCGGCGAGAGCGGTTCGAGCATGCGTGCGAGCTCATCGGCGAGCAGCGGGTGCGCCGCGAGCAGGAACCGGCTGCTCGCCGGCTCACCGGCCCAGCCGCGCACGACGCCGCCCGCCTCCTCGACGAGCAGGGCGCCGGCGGCGTGATCCCACGGCTGCAGCCCCACCTCGTAGTAGGCGTTGAGCCGGCCGCTCGCGACGCTCGCGAGGTCGTACGCCGCGCTGCCGCCGCGGCGGATGTCGCGCACGCCGCCGATCATGCCCTGCACCACGGCGGCCTGCCGCTCGCGGCGTCCCGCGTCGTACCCGAAGCCCGTGCCGAGCAGCGCGACCTCGGCGGGCACCGCATCCGCCACCCGGATCTCGCGGCCGTCCTGCCGCGCTCCGGCGCCCCGGAGCGCATCGAAGACGCTGCCGCTCGACGCGTTGACGACGGCGCCCGAGACCGCCCGCCAGGTCGTCGGCTCGGGCTCGCCCTCGACGAGCGCGATCGACACGGCGTAGGGCGCGAGGTCGTAGAGGTAGTTGACGGTGCCGTCGATGGGGTCGATCACCCACGTCAGGCCCGAGGTGCCCGCGATGCTCGTCCCCTCCTCGCCGAGGATGCCGTCGTCGGGGCGCGCGTCGCGGATGCGCTCGACCACGAGGCGCTCGACCTCGCGGTCGGCCTCCGTGACGATGTCGACGAGGCTCGACTTGCTCGCGGCGATCGCCACGCCGGCCTCGCGACGCGATCGAGCGAGGGTCGCGGCCTCGACCGCGATGCCGACGAGGAGCTCGTGGAGGTCGCGCATGCCTCGAACCTACCCGCCGCCCGCCTGGTCGGCGGAGGTCGCCCGGCCGGTTGTGGACGGTGTACGATTGCAGACGGCCTGCGCCTCGGCGGGGCCTTCGGCGAGTTACCCAAGCGGCCAAAGGGATCTGACTGTAAATCAGCTGGCAATGCCTTCGGGGGTTCGAATCCCTCACTCGCCACCATCCGGAGCCCCGCCTCGAGCGGGGCTCCGTCGTCTTCCGGCCACCGCAGCGCCCCGCGGCGCAACGCCCCCGCCGCGCTCGCTCCGCCGCCCCGGAACCCGCAGGGTGGTCACGACACGCCGCCCCGGCGCGCTGGGGTGGTCAGGACGCGCCGCGGCGCAGGCGGCGCGCGCGGCGCGTCGTGACCACGCGGGGCTCGCAGCGCGGCGGGTCGAGCGGGTGGCCCTATGGTGAGCGCATGGACAGGCTCCCCAACGTCGCGGGCCGAGACGGTGCTGCCGCACCCGGCACCGTGAAGACCATCCGCTCCGCCCTCGTGCTCGCGGCCGGCGCGCTCGCGCTCACCGGCTGCGCGAGCGGCCCCTCCTACGCGGTGCTCGATCGCGCAGCCGGGGACGAGGACGCGCTGCCCTCCGAGCTGCCCGCATCCGCCACCGAAGGCGCCGACGCCGAGACGGCGCGCTTCGCCGGCGAGCACGAGGACGTCGCCCTCTGGCTGCTGCGCTCCGAGGAGCCCGGCGGCATCTGCCTGCTCGCCTTCCGGGATCCCGCTGACTGGCGGAAGGGATGCGCGGGTGCGGATCTGACCGTCGACGGCACGCTGGGCGCGTTCACCGTCGTGCGAGACGGCGGGACGCCGCCGGCGGGGGCGACGCAGGTCTCCGAGAACGTCTACGCGTTGTCCTGACGCGCTTCTGCACCCCGGCGGAGCGCAGCGCCCGGCGCTCGCCCAGTGCGAAGGCGAACGCGCCTAGGATCGGGGCATGGCAGATTCCTCGTTCGATGTGGTCAGCAAGGTCGACAAGATGGAGGCCGAGAACGCCGTCAACCAGGCGCGCAAGGAGGTCGAGCAGCGCTACGACTTCAAGGGCGTCGGCGCCGACGTCGCGTGGAGCGGCGACAAGGTGCTGCTCAAGGCCTCGTCGGAGGAGCGCGTGAAGGCCGTGCTCGACGTGCTGCAGTCCAAGTTCATCAAGCGCGGCATCGACCTCAAGATGCTCGAGCAGGGCGACCCCTACCCCTCGGGCAAGGAGTTCCGCATCGAGGTGGCCCTCAAGGACGGCATCTCGAGCGAGAACGCCAAGAAGGTGACGAAGCTCATCCGCGAGGAGGGGCCGAAGTCGGTCAAGAGCCAGATCCAGGGCGACGAGGTGCGGGTCACCTCCAAGAGCCGCGACGACCTGCAGGCGACGATCGCGCTGCTCAAGGGCGCCGACCTCGACATCGACCTGCAGTTCATCAACTTCCGCTGACCGGAGCGCGCCGCACGTGAGACCGACGCCGTGGAGCTGACGCTCGCGCAGGCGCTGACCGCGCTGTACTTCACGGTCGACATCGCCCTCCGGGTGGTGGCGATCGTCGTCGTGCCCTACAACCGCCGGCCCGCCGCTGCGATCGCGTGGCTGCTCATCATCATGGTGCAGCCGATCGTCGGATGGATCGTCTTCAGCCTGCTCGGCAACAACCGGCTGCCGGCAGGTCGCCGCAAGAAGATGGCGGCGATCCAGGAGGTCATCGGCGAGACGACGCTCGACGTGCCCGACGCTCCCCCGCTGCCCGGGCGGCCCGATTGGCTCACGGGCGTGATCGACCTCAACCGCACGCTCTCGTCGATGCCGCACGTGGGGCCGTCGAAGGCGATCGTGTGGGGCGAGTTCGACGCGCAGCTCCAGGCGATGGCCCGCCGCATCGACGAGGCCGAGCGCTTCGTGCACGTGGAGTTCTACCTCATCGTCGCCTCCGAGCGCACGGAGCCGTTCTTCGCAGCGCTCGAGCGCGCCACCGCCCGCGGCGTGACGGTGCGCGTGCTCGTCGACCACCTCACGAGCGTGCGCTACCCGCGCCGCAAGGAGACGGTCGCGCGCCTCGAGGCCATGGGCGCCGAGCTGCAGGACATGCTGCCCCTGCGGCCGTGGCGCGGCCAGTGGCAGCGGCCCGACCTGCGCAACCACCGCAAGCTCGTCGTCATCGACGGGCGCCTCGGGTTCACCGGCTCGCTCAACCTCATCGATCCCTCCTACCTGTGGAGGAAGAACCTGCGGCGCGGCCTCCAGTGGCGCGACACGTGGGTCGAGCTCGAGGGCCCCGCCGTCCTCGCCCTCGACGCCCTCTTCTGGTCGGACTGGTGGGCCGAGACCAACGAGCTCGTGGAGCTCGCGACCGAGGCGCCGGAGTCCGACGGCGACCTGAACGCATCCGTCGTGCCGTCCGGCCCCGGCTTCGAGGGCGAGATCAACCTGCGGGTCTTCCTCGAGCTGCTGCACGCGGCCGAGCAGCGCATCACGATCGTGAGCCCCTACTTCGTGCCCGACGACGCGATGCGCTACGCGATCACCTCGGCGGCGCTGCGCGGGATCGACGTCGAGCTCTTCGCGAGCGAGATCGGCGACCAGTTCTGGACCTACCACGCGCAGCGCAGCTACTACGAGGAGCTGCTGCGGGCAGGCGTGAGGATCACGCTCTTCGCGAAGCCCACGGTGCTGCACTCGAAGTTCCTCACGATCGACGACCGCGTCTCGATCATCGGCTCCTCGAACATCGACATGCGCTCGTTCGGCCTCAACTTCGAGGTGTCGATGCTCGTCGAGGGCGCCTCGATGGTCACGCAGCTCGAGGGCATCGCGGATGCGTACCGGCAGCAGTCGACGCAGCTCACGCTCGATGCGTGGATGGCGCGGCCGCGCATCGCGCAGGCGTTCGACTCGATCGCTCGGCTCACCTCGGCGCTGCAGTAGCGCGCCGCCGCTCGCGACCCGGCTTCGGGCCCTGACCCCGGGTCAGGCGAGCAGCAGCGAGATGCCGACGGCGAGCGCGAAGACGATCACGACGAGCCGCAGCAGCCACGACGGCACCCGGCGCGCGAGCCAGCCGCCCGCGAGGCCACCGACGAGCGCGCTCGCGAGCATGATCGCGACGACGCCCCAGTGCACGAGCGGCGAGAAGGCGAGGATGAGCGCCCCCGTGCCGTTGATGACCGCCGCCATGACGTTCTTGAGCGCGTTGTGGCGGCGCAGGTGGTCGTGGAGGAGCAGGCCGAGCATCGCGAGCATCATGACGCCGATGCCGGCGCCGAAGTAGGAGCCGTAGACGCCGATGCCGAAGAACGCCGCGCGCGTGCCCCAGCCGCCGCGGCCGGTCGTGCCAGCTTCGTCGACCGGCTGGCGGCCGAGCCGCTTCGCGACGAGCGGCTGCACGGCGAACAGGGCAGCCGCGAGCAGCACGAGCCAGGGGACGATGCGGGTGAACGCGTCGGACGGGGTGACGAGCAGCAGCACCGCGCCGGTCGCGCCGCCGGCGAGGGCGAACGGCATGTTCCACAGGAACCGGCGCCGCTGGCCGGCGAGCTCGGCGCGGTGCGACAGCGCGCCGCCGATGGTGCCGGTGAGGAGGCCGATCGACGACGTGATGTTCGCGGCGAGCGGGCTCATGCCGGCGGCGAGCATCGCGGGGAAGGTGATGAGCGTGCCGCCGCCCGCGGCCGCGTTGATGGCGCCGGCGCCGAGGGAGGCGGCGGCGATGAGGAGGTAGCCGGGCAGGTCGAGGTCCATGTCAGGGCCTCTGGTCTCGTGACGCGTGCCGACTCCGTCGGCGCGCTCCTCGACCGACGGGCACCGCATGCCGACTGCGCCCGCTCGCTCCTCGACCGACGAGGGCGATCTGGACGACGCGGGGTCTCGTGACGCGTGCGGCTGCGCCGCGCGCTCCTCGACCGACGCGGGGTCTCGTGACGCGTGCGGCTGCGCCGCGCGCTCCTCGACCGACGAGGGGACAGACCGCTGCGCCGCGCGCTCCTCGACCGACGACGAGGGCCGCCGCCGCGGAGGGCGTCACTCGGCGCGCGAGATGGCGATCATCTCGTCGCGGGGCACGACCTTGATGCGCTCGCGACCGTGCGGGAGGCCGAGCGCCTTCTCGTGGTCGTCGAGGCGGATCCAGCCCGCGATGTCCGTCCACGCGACGCCCCGCTCGGCGAGGAGCGCCGGCACGGCGGCCTGGTCGTAGTCCTCGGGCTCCCACCACGAGTGCTCGTCGCCGAGCAGCTGCTCGATCGTCTCCTTCGCATCGGACTTCGTGTGGCCGATGAGGCCGACGGGCCCGCGCTTGATCCAGCCGGTCGCGTAGACGCCCGGCAGCGGCCGCATGCCGTCCATCACCCGGCCCGCCTCGTTCGGGATGACGCCGCGGCGCTCGTCGAACGGCACGTCGGGCAGCGGCGACGAGAAGTAGCCGACCGCGCGGTACACGGCCTGCACCGGGATCTCCCGGTACTCCCCCGTGCCCTCGAGCCCCGCATCCGTCGGCCGGGTGCGCTCGATGCGCAGGGCCGCGACCTTGCCGCCCTCGCCCACCACCGCATCCGGCCGCGACCAGAAGTGCAGGTGCAGGCGGCGGCTCGCCTCGCCGACCGGGCGCTGCCGCCACTGGTCGAGCACGCGCGAGATGACGAGGATCTGCTTGTTCTGCTTGAGGGTCTCCTCGTCGGGGTCGATGCCGAAGTCCTCGTCGTGCAGGATCATGTCGACGTCGCGCAGCTCGCCGAGCTCGCGCAGCTCGAGCGGCGTGAACTTGACGCCGAGCGGGCCGCGGCGGCCGAAGACGTGCACGTCGGTGACGGGCGACGCCTCGAGGCCCGCGACGACGTTGGCGGGCACCTCGGTGGGCATGAGGTCGGCGGGGTGCTTGACGAGCATGCGGGCGACGTCGAGGGCGACGTTGCCGTTGCCGATCACCGCGATCTCGCGGGCCTCGAGCGGCCACTCGCGCGGCACGTCGGGGTGGCCGTCGTACCAGGAGACGAAGTCGGCGGCACCGTAGGAGCCCTCGAGCTCGATCCCGGGGATGTCGAGCGGCGCGTCCTTCGTGGCGCCCGTGGCGAAGATGACGCCGTGGTAGAGCCGCTCGAGGTCCTGGAGCGTGATGTCGGTGCCGAAGTCGACGTTGCCGAACAGTCGCACGACGCCCGACTCGAGCACCTCGCGCAGCGCCGCGATGATGCCCTTGATGCGCGGGTGGTCGGGTGCGACGCCGTAGCGCACGAGGCCGTAGGGCGCGGGCAGCCGCTCGAAGAGGTCGATGAGCACCTCGCGGCCGTGCTCGGCGGCCGACTTCTTGAGGATGTCGGCGGCGTAGATCCCGGCGGGGCCGGCGCCGACCACGGCGATGCGGAGCGGTGCGCTCACGGTTCTCCTCCAACGTGCGCGGCGGCAGCGCCGCCTGGGTTCCTGGTGCTCAGCGGGTGCGCGAGACGACGTGCTCGGCGAAGGCCTCGAGCCCGCGTCGAACGGTGCCCTGGGGCAGCGGCGCGAGCGCCTCGAGCGCCTGCCGCTGCCAGCGCTCGGCCTCGGCGAGCGCCTCGTCGACGACCGGGTGCGCGGCGAGCTCGGCGACGGCCGCGGCGAGCGCCGCCTCGTCGGCCCCGGGGGCGGATGCGGTGGCGAGGCGCGCGCGCAGGGCCTGCGACGCGTCGTCGTCGCGGCGCGCGAGCAGCAGCACGGGCAGCGTCTCGACGCCCGCGCGCACGTCCGTGCCCTGGTCCTTGCCGGTGGCCGGGTCGGACGAGAGGTCGATGACGTCGTCGACGAGCTGGAAGGCGACGCCGATGCGCTCGCCGAAGTCGCGCAGCGGCGCCCGGTACGCCTCGTCGGCGCCGCTCACCATGACGCCGAGCTCGGCCGCCGCGGCGATGAGCGAGCCGGTCTTGTCGGCGAGCACCTGCAGGTAGTGCTCGACCGGGTCGGCGTCGCCCACCCCGAGCGTCTCGTGCAGCTGCCCGAGGCACAGGCGCTCGAACGTGCGCGCCTGCAGCCGCGCGACGTCGGGGCCGAGCGGCGCGGCGACCGAGCCCGCGCGGGCGAACAGCAGGTCGCCGGCGAGGATCGCGATCGAGTTGCTCCACGCCACGTGGGCGGCGGGCACGCCCCGGCGGGTGTCCGCCTCATCCATGACGTCGTCGTGGTACAGGCTCGCGAGGTGCGTGATCTCGACGACCTCGGCGGCCGAGAGCACCTCGTCGTCGATGCCGCGCCCGAGGTGGGCGGCGAGCAGCAGCAGGAGCGGCCGCGCGCGCTTGCCGCCGGCCTCGTTGAGGTACCGGGTCACCGCATCCGCCACCGGGTCGGCGACGTGGAGGTGCTCGTCGAGCAGCACCTCGAGCCGCTCGAGGCCGGCGTCGACCGCGTCGACGACGCGCTTGTCGGCGGGCGCGGCGAAGCGCGGCCCGCGGAGCCCGAAGGTCTCGGCGATGGAGGCCATCAGTCGCCCTGCTCCTCCGCCGCCGCGTGGCGCGCGATGCGCATCGCGCCCGTGGTCTCGGTGGGCTTGCGGCCGCGGTGGAGGGCGACGACGCCCATCGTGAGGTTGCGGTGCGCGACGCGCGTGAAGCCTGCGGTGCGGATCCACTGCGAGAGCGTCTGCTGGTCGGGCCACGAGCGGATCGACTCGACGAGGTAGCGGTACGCGTCGGGGTTCGAGCTCGCGGCGCGCGCGAGCCCCGGCAGCACCGTCTGCAGGTAGAGCTCGTAGCCGCGGCGCACGACCCCCACGGGCGGCTGCGAGAACTCGCAGATGAGCAGGCGCCCGCCGGGCTTCAGCACGCGGAAGAACTCGTCGAGCGCCGCGCGCGGGTGCTGCACGTTGCGCAGGCCGAACGAGATGGTCACCGCGTCGAACGAGCCCTCCTCGAAGGGCAGCTCCTCGGCGGAGCCGTGCACGAACTCGATGTCGGGGTGGCGGCGGCGGCCCTCCTCGAGCATGCCGGGGCTGATGTCGAGCGCGGTCACGAGCGCGCCCGCCTTCGCCATCGGCGCGGCCGAGGCGCCGGTGCCGGCGGCGACGTCGAGGATGCGCTCGCCGGGCTTGGGCTTGACGGCCCGCTGCATGTGGATGCGCCACAGCTTGTCGTTGCCGCCCGAGAGCAGCGAGTTGAGCAGGTCGTACCGCTTGGCGGTGGCGTCGAACATGCCGGCGACCTCCTCCGGGTCCTTCTGCATGTCCGCTCGGTTCACGTGCTCCATCCTAGGCGAGCCGTCCTGACGGCCCGGTCGGTAGGCTGACGGCCATGCCGAGCCTGCGGGTGCGCACCGAGCGCGCTGAGCCCGGGCGCCTGCTGCAGCACGCCGACCCGCGCGCACCGCTGGCGATCCGGCGCGGCGCCGACGGCGTCGTCGGCCGCGGCGAGGCCATGCGGCTCGAGTTCCGCGGGCCCACCCGCTTCACCGATGCGGCGGATGCGTGGCGGCAGGTCGCGCGGGACGCCGTCGTCGACGACGCGGTCGGCGTGCCCGGCACGGGGCTCATCGCCTTCGGCGCCTTCGCGTTCGACGACGCCTCGACCGCGACGAGCGTGCTCATCGTGCCGAAGGTCGTCGTCGGCCGGCGGGGCGACGACGCGTGGATCACGTGGATCGGCGACGAGGGCGTGCTGCATCCGACCGCGGTCGAGGAGGTGCGCGTCGAGCTCACCGACGGCGCGATCGACCCGGCGCGCTACCGCGCGATGGTCGTCGAGGCGACCGAGCGCATCCGCGCCGGCGAGGCCGAGAAGGTCGTCGTGGCGCGCGACCGCGTGGGCCGGCTGCCGCAGGGCGGCGACGTGCGCTCGGTCGCGGTGGGGCTCGTGCAGCGCTATCCGGATGCGGTGACCTACGCCGTCGACGGCGTCATCGGTGCGAGCCCCGAGACGCTCATCGCGGCGCACCGCGGGCACTTCTTCTCGCGCGTGCTCGCCGGCACGGCCGCTCGCGGCGCGACGCCCGCGCTCGACGCCGAGATCGCCGAAGCGCTCGCCTCGGGCGACAAGGACCTGCGGGAGCACCGCTACGCGGCCGACTCGGCGCTCGAGGTGCTGCTCGCGCTCGCGCCGGATGCGCGCGCGTCGGAGCCGTTCCCGCTGCGGCTGCCCAACCTGTGGCACCTCGCGACCGACATCTCGGGCACCCTCGGCGACCGCTCGACGCTCGACGTGCTCGCGCTGCTGCACCCGACCGCAGCGGTCGCCGGCACGCCGCGCGCCGCGTCGCTCGCGCTCATCCGCGAGCTCGAGGGCGTCGACCGCGGGCGCTACGCGGGGCCGGTCGGCTGGATCGACGGCGAGGGCGGCGGCGAGTGGGTGATCGCGCTGCGGGGCGCCGAGATCGCGCCCGACGGGTCGATCCGGGCGTTCGCGGGGGCGGGGATCGTGGCGGGATCGGATGCGGACGCGGAGCTCGCCGAGACGGCGGTGAAGCTGCGGCCGATCACGGATGCGCTCGCGGACCCGCTGCCGGGGGCCGGCCCGGTCTCCTGACGCGAGCGGGCTCCGCCCGCCCGCTCATCGACCTGCGGGGTGGGGCGGCTCCCTCGGTCGTCGAGCACCGCGTTCCCTCGGTCGTCGAGGAGGCCCGCAGGGCCGTATCCAGACGCGAGCGGTTCAGGTCTCGATACGCGGCCTGCGGCCGCTACTCGACCAGCGAGGGGGCACCTCGAGACGGGGCGGCCGGGTCTCGATACGCGGCCTGCGGCCGCTGCTCGACCAGCGAGGGGGCGGACCGAGGGGCCGGCCCGGTCTCCTAGGAAGAACGTGTACCCCAACACGTTGTTCGCCCATCCAGGGCGCGCGCCAGCGCGCTGAACAGCTCGTGACGCGAGCGGGCTCCGCCCGCGCGCTCCTCGACCTGCGGGTGGCGCGGCCTACGGAGCGGGCCGGACGCCGCCGGTGGCGAGGAGGCGCTCGCGCTCGGCGGCGACGTCGAAGTCGGCGGCGGGCCACTGCGGGTCGATCGCCTCGAGCGCCTCGACGAGCAGCTCGTGCACCGCGAGCCGCGCGAACCACTTGCGGTCGGCCGGCACGACGTGCCATGGCGCCGCCTCGGTCGCCGTGCGCTCGATGGCGATCTCGTACGCCTCCATGTACGCGGCCCAGTGCGCGCGCTCGTCGACGTCGCCCGGGTTGTACTTCCAGTGCTTGTCGGGGCGCTCGAGCCGCTCGAGCAGCCGCGCGCCCTGCTCCTCGAACGAGATGTGCAGCATGACCTTGACGAGCCGGATGCCGCGCTCGGCGACCCGCTGCTCGAACTCGACGATCTGCCCGTAGCGCCGCTCGATCTCGTCGGCGGGCGTGAGCGACCGCACCCGGTGGATCAGCACGTCCTCGTAGTGCGACCGGTCGAAGACGCCGATGAGGCCCGGCTCGGGCAGCTCGCGCTCGATGCGCCACAGGAAGTCGTGGGCGCGCTCCTCCTCGGTGGGCGCCTTGAACGCCTTGATGCGCACGCCCTGCGGGTCGACCTGCCCGACGACGTGCCGCATGATGCCGCCCTTGCCGGCGGTGTCCATGCCCTGCACCATCAGCAGCACCGCGCGCTCGTCGCCCGCGCGGCTCGCGGCGAAGAGCCGCTCCTGCAGCTCCCCCAAGCGCTTGGCGCCGCCCTCGAGCGCGGCCGTGCCCGCCTCCTTGTCGCCGTCGAAGCCGGGCGTCGAGCGCGGGTCGATGTCGTCGAGCCGGACGGAGCCGGTGGTGCGCAGCGCGTCGGTGATCGCAGTCATGCGCAGAGACTAGTGCGCGGGGCTCCGCGCCCGTCGAGCGGCTACCGGGCGTCCGGCGCCGGCACCGACCGCGCCCGGCCACCCGCGACGCCCGGCCCGATGGCCTTGCGGATGCGGCCGTCGCCGCGCGCGGGGAGCTTGTTCTCGATCAGCCGGCTGACCCACGCGAGCTTGGGATCGGGGTCGATCAGCAGGGTCTTCACCGCGAGCGTCGCCGGCAGCGCGAGCAGCGCGCCGATCGGCCCGAGCGCGTAGGCCCACACGAGCAGCGACAGGAACGACGTCGCGGGGGTGACGCCCACCGCATCCCCCGCCACCTTCGGCTGGATGAGCGACTGCATGACGAAGTTGATGACGCTGAAGAGGATCGCCGTGAGGAGCGCGTTGATCGGCCCGTTGGCGAGCAGCGCCATGAGGGTGGGCGGGATGACGCCCAGCACGAAGCCGACGTTCGGGATGTAGTTCGTGACGAACGCGAACACCGCCCACACGAGCGCGAGCGGCACCCCGAGCGCGGTGAGCGCGACGAGGTCGAGCGCCGAGACGATGAGGCCGAACACCGTCGCGACGACCCAGTAGCGCTGCACCCCGGCGGCGAAGCGGTCGACGCCGCGCACGATGCCGGGATTGGTGGCCGCGATGCGCTTCACGCGCTCGGGCAGGCCCATCGAATCCCACGCGAGGAAGAAGATGACGACGAACAGGGTCGCGAGGAAGCCGAGCGCGCTGCCGGCGTCGGAGGCGAGCGCCCCCACCGCGCCCGCGATCGCGCTCGGGCTGAAGGCGCTCTGCAGCTGCCGCAGCGCCTCGTCCTGCGAGATGCCGAGCGACTCGAGCCACCCGAGCATGTCGCGGTACATGCGGTTGAACTCGGCCGAGTAGCCGGGCAGCTCGGTGACGAGCGACTGCACCGACCAGTAGATCGACCACAGGAGCGCGATGAGGAAGCCGTAGACCGTCAGCAGCGACGCGAGCGCGGCGAGCGCGCGCGGCGTGCCGATGCGCAGCAGCCACTGCTGCAGCGGCATCACGGCGATCACGAGGTTGATGCCGAGGAACACGGGCGCCACGAACGTCGCCACCTGGCTCAGCAGGATGAGCACCGCGATCGCCGCGATGATCGAGAGCAGCACGATGAGCGTCCGCGGCAGCATCCAGCGCTGCTCGCGCTCGACGACCTGGGGCGCGGGCGGCGGCAGCTCGCGGCGCCGCTGCCACGGCCAGCGCATCAGCGCACCTCCTCGTCGGACGCCGCCGGCGCGACCGCTGCGCCGGGATGCGCGGCGCCGGGATGCGCGGCGCCGCCCGGGCGCCCCCGGAAGCCCTCCATGCCCTCGTTGACGCCCAGCGCATCCGCGAGCCGGTCGGCGACCGCGGTCGGCAGCGCCTTGATCGCGGGCACGAGGCGCACGAGCGGCGGCAGCGCGAGCAGCGGCCGACGGGAGTCGATCGCGGCGAGGATCTGCGTCGCGACGGTCGCGGCCGAGAGGATCGGCAGCAGCGCCGGCACCTTCGTCGTGACGCCGTCGAACATCCCGGTATCGATGTAGAAGGGCGCGACGGTGAGCGTCGTGATCGGCGAGCGCTCCTTGCGCAGCTCGGCGCGCAGCGACTCCATGAAGCCGACGGCCGCGAACTTGCTCGCCGCGTAGTCGGTCTGGCCGGCGACGCCGATGAAGCCCGCGGCGCTCGCGACCGTGACGATGCGGCCGCGGCCCGCGTCGCGCATCGCCGGCAGCAGGGCGCGCGTGACGAGGATGGGTGCGATCGCGTTGACGCGCATCGTCAGCTCGATCTGCGCCGGGGTGAGCTCGGCCAGCGGCCGGCCCGAGACGACTCCGGCGTTGTTGACGAGCACGTCGACGGGGCCGAGCATGAGCGTCTCGGCGGCGGCAAGCTCGATCGCGTCGGCGTCGCCGAGGTCGACGACGACCGCCGAGCCGCGACCGCCCACGGCGCTCGCCTCGCCGGCGACGGCCCGCGCTGCGGCCGCGTCGCGGTCCCAGATGACGACGTGCGCGCCCTTGCGCGCCGCGCCGAGGGCGACGAGGCGCCCGATGCCGCTGCCGCCACCCGTGATGACGACCGTGGTGCCGCGCGCGACGCGCACCCCCGGGCGCTCAGAGCTGCTGCGCATCCGTCTCCTCCTCCAGCACGGCTTCGATGATGCCCGGTCTCGACTGCGAGAGGGCCCGGCGCAGGCCCGCGCGGTCGGTCACGCGCTCGAACGGCCACCCGTAGGCGGCCGCGAGGTGCGCGAGGTCGACGTCGTGCGGGGTGCGCTGCACGCGGGCGAAGTCGTCGGCGTCGGCGGTGCCGGCGACCTCGAGCAGGTCGAAGAGGCTGCCGCCGAAGTCGTTGCCGACGACGATCTGCAGTCGCGGGCGCTCCTCCCCCGGCGGCACGTGCAGTCCGCCCGCGTCGTGCAGCAGCGCGAGGTCGCCGATGAGCAGGCGCGTGAAGCCGCCGACGCCCGAGCGGTCGTGCGCGATCGCGATGCCGGATGCGGTGCTGACGGTGCCGTCGATGCCGGCGAGGCCGCGGTTCGCCCGCGCCGTCACGGCCTTGGGACCTGCCCACGCGTCGAGCTCGCGGATGAGGCGGCTCGCCGCGACGACGAGCCGGTCGTGCGGCCACGTGCGATCCCACACCTGGCTGACGAGCTCGCGGCGCGTGATGGGCGTGCGGCCCTCGGCGAGCTCGGCGCGCGCGTAGGCGGCGCGCGAGAGGTCGGAGTCGGGGGCTGCCTCGGCATCGCGCTCGGCGGCGAGGGCGCGGCCGGCGACGACCCACTCGTCGATCCACGCCGCGCCGATGCCCTCGGCGTCGGCTTCCGCAGGCTCGACCTCGATGCGGCCGGTGAGCAGCGTCGTCTCGCCGGCGCCGCGCACGTTGTCCTGCCCCGCGCGGCCGAGCACCACGACGTGCACGTCGGGACGGCGGATGAGCGCGGTCACCGCGCGGGAGAGCGTCGGGTGACCGACGACGACGGCCCGCCGCACGCGCTCGCCGAGCCGCGCGAGCACGTCGCGGCCGTGCGGCACGAACGCGGGGCCGAAGCGCGCGCCCGACGTCGGCTCGGCGATGAGCGGCGCACCGATCGCCTCGGCGAGGCCGGCGGCGGCCCGGCCCGCGTCGGCGCCGGCGATCACGACGGTGGCCGGCGCCGCGCCGAGCGACGCCGTCGGCACCGGCGGGCGGCCGACGCGCTCGACCGGCAGCGGCTCGGCGGGCGCGCCGCCCGAGAGCGGCTCGCGGAAGCCGATGTTGAGCTGCACGGGGCCGGGCTCGGTGTGGTGGCCGCTCGCGTCGTCGCCGCGCCAGCCGAGCGCCGCGCGCACGGCGGCGACGGCGTCCTGCTCGGGGTGGCGCAGCGCATCCGCCCCCACATCGATCACGACGCGGCCGGCGTCGCCGAAGATGCCGGGCTGGTGCGCGGTCTGGTTGGCGCGGATGCCCTGCAGCTCGGCGGGCCGGTCGGCGGTGACGGCGATGAGCGGCACGTCGGCGTGGTGCGCCTCGAGCATCGCGGGGTGCAGGTTCGCGAGCGCGGTGCCGCTCGTGACGACGATCGCTGCGGGGCTGCCCGTCTCGCGCGCGAGCCCGAGGGCGAGGAAGCCGGCGCTGCGCTCGTCGATGCGCACGTGCAGCGCGAGGCGCCCATCGCGCGCGGCGCGCGCCGCGGCGAGCGCGATCGCCTGCGAGCGCGAGCCCGGGCAGACGACGAGGTCGGTGACGCCGGCTGCGGCGAGCGCGCCGACGAGGCGATCGGCGTAGGCGGCTGCCGGCAGCGCCGGCTCAGGCACGCGCGGCGTCGCCGCCGTCGCCGGGCGCGCGGTGGCCCTGGCCGTCGGCGTCGCCCTCGGCGTCCTTCGGGTCGTCCTTCGACCGCGTCGGCTTGGGCTTCGGGCTCGGCTTCGGCGCCGGCTGCTGCGGCTGGCTCAGCGGCTGGTCGGCGTCGTCGCGCTCCGGCTCGGGCGACGCGGTGCGCGGGGCCTCGGGCGCGCCCTGGAAGTCCTCGGCGTCGAGCGCGGCGAGCTGCGCCTCGAGCTCGGCGATGCGGCGGTCGGCCTCCTCGTCGGTCACGTCGCTCGAGCGCGAGAACGAGGGGTCGTCGTCGGGTGCGTACGGGCGGGCCTGCGAGCGCGGTCCCTTGCCCCACGCGAGCCAGCCGACCGGTCCGATCACGGGCAGCACGACGATGAGCACCACCCACAGCACCCGGTTCAGGCGGCGGATGCGCCGGTCGTCCGTGACCGTCAGGTCGACGAGCGCGTAGACCGTGACCACGAGGGCCAGGATCCCGCCGATGATGAGCCACCGCATGGCTCCAGGGTACGACGTGCGGCTATGGGTCGCTCATAGACTTGATCCATGGCCCCCTCGATGCGCTACCTCATCGTGCGCACCCTCCTCTTCCTCCTGCCGTTCGCCGTGCTGATGATCGCGCGGGTCGAGTGGTGGCTCGCGCTGCTGGTCTCGCTCGCGTTCGCCTTCGCCGCCTCGATCGTGTTCTTCCCGCGGCTGCGCGAGGAGGCCGCCGCCGACCTGCAGCGGATGCGCGAGGGCCGCAAGCGCGTCGGCGCCGGCCCCGACGACGCCGACGTCGAGGATGCGGCGCTGCACGCGGGAGACGCCGGGCACGAGGCTCGTGCCGACAGCGGGCGGGAGCCGGGCGACGAGGCCGGTGGGGAGCCGGGCGAGCCGGACGCGCAGGACGACCGCGACGCATCCGCCCGCCCGTAGCCCGACGAGCGAGCCGGGCGGCGCTCAGGCGATGACGAAGCCCGCCGGTCCGCCCCAGATCGCCACGGCGAGCCCGACGCCGTAGAGCAGCGCCGTGAGGCCGGTGAGGCCGAGCGCCGTGATGAGGTCGCGGGGGGTGCGCGCCATGACGACGATCACCATCGCGGGGCCCGCGATGAGCAGCACGGCGAAGACCGCGACGCCGTAGACGAGCGCGAACGAGTAGATCCACAGCACGACGAACGGCACGAGCATCAGCAGCACGTAGAGCGCCTTCGACGCGCGGCGGCCGATGAGGGTCGCGAGGCTGCGCTTGCCGGCGGCGCGGTCGGTCTCGATGTCGCGCAGGTTGTTGCACAGCATGAGCGCTGCGGAGATCGCGCCGATCGCGATGCCGAGCGCGACCGAGTCCTCGGTGACGCGGCCGAGCATCGCGTAGACGGTGCCGATGACGGCGACCGGCCCGAAGAACAGGAAGGCCATGAGCTCGCCGAGCGCGTAGTAGCCGTACGGCCGCTTGCCGCCCGTGTAGCCCCACGCGGCGGCGATGCAGACGACGCCGACGAGCAGCAGCCACCAGCGGCCCGAGAGCAGCACGACCGCGAGGCCTGCAACGGCGCCTGCGGCGAGGAAGGCGATCGCGACGTTCCGCACGGTGCGCGGCGCGGCCTTGCCGGCGCCGATGAGGCGGCCGGGGCCGACGCGCACCGCATCCGTGCCCCGCACCCCGTCGGAGTAGTCGTTGGCGAAGTTCACGCCGATCTGCAGGAAGACCGCGAGCGCGAGGCACGCGAGCGCGATGCCCAGGTGGTAGCCCTCGGCGTTGAACGCGGCGGCGGTGCCGAGCGCGACGGGGGCGATCGCCATGCCGAGGGTGCGGGGGCGGGATGCGGCGATCCAGTCGCGCGCGGTCGCGGGCCGGGGGGCGGTGCCCTCCTGCTGCGCGCGCTTGGCTGGGTTGCCGGAACGTGAGGAGGCCATCGCCTCGATGGTAGCCGCCGGGCGGCCGGGGCCGCCGCTCGTCTGCAGCTCGCGCGACCACCGGGCTCAACGGCCATGCGGCGCGGATGTGCACGGCACGTGCACATGCGTCGCGCATGGCCGTTGGGTGCTGGAGGTTCGGTCGTCAGTGGAAGAGGCCGCGGCGGCGGCGCTCCTGCGTGCGGCTCGCGACGAGCCGCGCGAGGCGCTTCCGGTCGGGCTTGCCGGATGCGGTGGTCGGCATCACCGACACCGTCACGAGGTGGTTGGGCCGGGCGGGCTTGCCGAGGGCGTTCGCGACCGCCGCGCGGATCTCGGCGAGCGACGGCTTGAGCGTCGTCACGACCGCCGGCACCTCGCCCCACTCGGGATGCGGTGCCGCGACGACCACGGCGTCCGGGGCGAACACCTGCACGACGTGCTCGATCGCCGCGAGCGAGATCTTGATGCCGCCGGAGTTGATGACGTCGTCGATGCGGCCCGAGACCTGCAGGGTGCCGCCGATGAGGCTCCCCGCATCGCCCGTCTTGTACCAGCGGGTGCCGGTGCCGTCGGTGTGGAAGCGCTGCGCCGTGAGCGCGGGATCGTCGTAGCCGTCGGCGAGCTGCGGGCCCGAGATCTCGATCTGGTCGGTGAGGCGCACCTTGACGTCGCGCAGCGGCTTCCCGTCCCACACGCATCCGCCGACCGTTTCGGTCGCGCCGTACGTGCGCGTGATGCGCCAGCCGAGCCGCGCCGCCCGCTCGATGAGGCCGAACGGGGCGCGCTGGCCGCCGAGCAGGATGCGGTCGAGGCGCGCGACGGGGCCGATGAACGAGCGGTCGAGCATCGCCGCGTCGACGAGCCGCGCGAGCTGCGTGGGCACGAGCGAGGTGTACTTCCGCTCGTGCTCGAGGCTCTGCACCGCCTCGACGAACGCCTCGGCCGTGAAGGCCCCCTCGGTGCGCACGAGCGGCGCGCCGCTCACCTCGTTGCGCCAGATCACGTTGAGGCCAGCGATGTAGTGGTCGGGCAGCGCGAGCACCCACTGGCCGGCGCCGCCGAGCCGCTCGATCGCGGCGTGGGTCGACGCCTGGATCGCCTCGTCCGACAGGATCACCCGCTTGGGCACGCCGCTGGAACCGCTCGTCTCGACGACGGTCGTCATGGGCGCCTCCTTCGCGGTGTCAGTCTCTCGGTCTCAGTGGTGCTGGTCTCAGTCGTGCCGTTCTCAGTAGTGCCGGTCTCAGTAGTGCCACGGATAGGGCGACCAGTCGGGCTCGCGCTTCTCGAGGAACGAGTCGCGCCCCTCGACCGCCTCGTCGGTGCCGTACGCGAGCCGCGTCGCCTCGCCCGCGAAGATCTGCTGCCCGACGAGCCCGTCGTCGACCGCGTTGAAGGCGAACTTCAGCATGCGGATCGCGGTCGGGCTCTTCGTGAGGATCTCGCGCGCCCAGTCGAGCGCGGTCTCCTCGAGCTCGGCATGGGGCACGGATGCGTTGATCGCGCCCGCCTCGAGCGCGCGGTCGGCGCTGTACTCGCGCGCGAGGAAGAACACCTCGCGCGCGAACTTCTGCCCCGTCTGGCGCGCCATGTACGCGCTGCCGTAGCCGGCGTCGAACGACCCGACATCCGCATCCGTCTGCTTGAAGCGCGCGTGCTCGCGGCTCGCGATCGTGAGGTCGCAGACCACGTGCAGCGAGTGGCCGCCGCCGGCCGCCCAGCCGGGCACGACGGCGATGACGACCTTGGGCATGAAGCGGATGAGGCGCTGGACCTCGAGGATGTGCAGGCGGCCGGAGCGCGCCGGGTCGATCGCCTCGGCCGTCTCGCCGTCGGCGTAGCGGTAGCCGTCGCGGCCGCGGATGCGCTGGTCGCCGCCCGAGCAGAAGGCCCAGCCGCCGTCCTTGGGGCTCGGGCCGTTGCCGGTGAGCAGCACGACGCCGACGCGGCTGTCCTGCCGGGCGGCGTCGAGCGCGCGGTAGAGCTCGTCGACGGTGTGCGGCCGGAAGGCGTTGCGCACCTCGGGCCGGTCGAAGGCGATGCGCGCGATGCGGCCGTCGCGCGAGCGGTGCACGGTGATGTCGTCGAACCCGGGCTCGGCATCGCCCCACTGGGCGGGGTCGAACAGGGGCGAGATCGTCACGCGGCCAGCCTAGCGAGCCGCGCGTGCGCGCGGGCTGGTCATGGCCGAGCCGCGGACGCGGCGCTGCGCGTGGGGCACCGGTCAGTCAGTGGGCGGGGCTGGGCAGGGCTCGGTCGGGGTCGAGAACGAGCCGATCGAGGAGCACAGCCACTGCTGGGCGGCGCCCGTGTCGCCGAGCTCAGCGCGCACCATGACGTCGAACCACTGCTCGCTCTGGCCGGTGCTCGTGGCGACCTGGGCCATCAGATCGATCGAGCGCTCGCCGACGTTGCTGATGTACACGTTCGGCGTCCGCACATCCGCGCCCGCAGGGACGGGGCAGTCGAGCGCGCGCTGACATACCTCCGCGAGCTCGGCGACCATCGTGTTCACCGCTGCCGCGACATCGGGCACGAGCACCGCTTCGACGTACGCCATCGTCTGGCTCGCGGGATCCCCGTCGACGACGAACGGCTCGCCGCGCACCTGCACCACGGGGCCGGTCTGCCGGTCGAAGGAGTACCGGGCCGGGTAGAGGTGCACGCCGCCGCGCGGCAGCTCGAAGCCGCCGATCGCGGCGACCGCGTTCGAGAACATGCCGATGTCGAGCGGCTCGGCGAGCGGCGTCGTGAGGCGCCACTCGCCGAAGACGCGTTCGGCGCTCAGCGAGCGCGCGTGCTCCTCGCCGAGGAGGGTGAACGCGACCTCGACGAGGCCGGCGTCGCCGTCGATGTGCACGAGCCGCACCGCGGCATCCTCGATCCGATCGGCCGACTGCAGCACCGCATCCGTCGCCGTCTCGGCGCGCTGCGGCAGCGGCACCATCGCGGTCGCCTCGGCTGCGCGGCCCTCGGCGATCGCGGCGAGGTAGTCGGCCGCGACCGTGCGCAGGCTCTCGGTGTCGGCCGCGGCGGCACGGCGCTCGACGAGCTGCAGCGCGCCCGGGAGCGCCGCACCGAGCAGCGCACCGATGACGCCGGCGGCGATGAGGCGCCGCCAGCCCGCTCTGACGGGGCGCGGGGCCTCGAGGCGGTCGGATGCGCCGGGCTCGGCCGTGTGCGCGGGGCGCTCCGTCGCCGGCTGCGCCGGCTCGGGGCGCGGGGGCGCAGACACCTCGGCGGGCATCTCGAACTCGGGCATCGTCGGCACGCGCACATCATCCCGCGACTCGCGGGCCGCGTGCGCGGCGGATCTGCATCGTTGCGGGATCGATGCGCGAGGCTCGGCGGGCGGGTCGCGCGCGGCTCGCGTCGCGCGAGCGTGCTGGCGCTCGGACCGAGCGGCGACGCGGGACCTGCCTGGAACTCAGAGCGTGCACCGACGCGGGGCCCGCGTGGCGCTCAGAGCGTGCAGGCGTGGAGCTCGTCGGCCCCGCCGCCCGGCTCGGCGCACAGCCACTCGGAGGGCGCGCCGTCGTCGCCGAGCACCGCGCGCAGCCGCACGTCGAACCAGCGGGTGTCCGCTCCGTCGAGCGCCATGATCGGCACCGCGAGATCGATCGCGCCCGACGCCGCGTCGACGTCGACAGGGTAGGGCTCGCCGACCGGCACGAGCCGCAGCCCGTGCGCGACCGGGCAGCGCGAGCGCATCTGGCAGTCGGCGACGGTGTCGAGCGCGAGCTCGGTCGCGAAGTCTCGGATCACCGGCACGACGCCCGCGGTGACGTACGGCAGGGTCGGCGTGCGCGGGTCGCCGTCGACGACGAACTCGTCGCCGCCCGAGAGGAAGAACGGGCCCGAGAACGCATCCACCCGGTACGCGCCCGGGTAGAGCAGCACCGGCTGGCCGCCGTCGAGCGGCACCCCTGCGACGAGCACCCGCCCGATCGGCTCGGTGAAGGTGACGTCGGCCACCTCGGCGAGCGTCGTGCGCAGCCGCCACGCGCCGTCGACGAGCTCGGCCTCGAGCGAGCGGAACACCTCGAAGCCGCCCACCCGGTAGCGCACATCCGCCGTGCCGTGCGTGCCGGCGACCTGCACGAGCTGGACCGAGGGGTCGGTGATGGGATCGGCCGACTGCAGCACCGCATCCGGCGCCACCCTGCCGCTCGCCACCGGCGAGAGCTCGGTCGCGACGCCCGCGCGGCCCGTGCTGATCGCGGCGAGGTACTCGGTCGCCACCGAGCGCAGCGCCGCGACCTGCGCCGCGGCTCCCGAGCGGCCGGACGCCTCGACGGCGGCAGGGATGGCGACCCCGACGAGCACGCCGACGAGGCCCGCGACCATCAGCTGGCGCCAGCTGAAGCGGCGGCGGATGCGCGGCGCGGGATCGAGGGGGTCGCCCGGGGCGTCGGCGGGGTCGCCGTCGGCGTCGGCGTCGGCGGTCGTCGGCGCGGGATCGTCCGGCGGCCGGACGGCATCCTCCGCCAGGCGCGGCATCGCGAATTCCGGCATCGGCGACGACACATCGCCATTGTCCCGCCGGCGCCGGGGCCGCGGTAGCCCCCGGATCGCGCGCGCCGACCGGAGTCAGACGGGGGTGGAGAGCGCCTCGAGGAAGCCGAAGCCGAACGACGTCGCTGCGCCGAACAGCACGAGCAGCCCGATGCCGAGCGCGGCGCCGAAGACACCCGTGCGCCGGCCGCCCGGGGTCGTCGCGCCTGCGATGCCGCACGCGATGCCCGCGAGCGAGACGAGCACGGCGACGCCGGTGATGACGATCAGCAGCGCGAGCTCGCCCGGCCGCGGGGCGAAGAGGTAGCTGAACTGCTGCACGAGCGCGATCACCTGCAGCACCGCGGCGGCGAGCAGCAGCCACAGCGACATCGGGCCGAGGCGCGCGCGACGGCGGTGCATCGGCGACGGCGCGGGGGCGGTTCGGGAGGGCCGGGCCTCCGGCTCGGCGTGCAGGAGGTCTTCGATCACCCGCCGATGCTACGAGCGGGGCGGGGGCTGCGCCGTGAGGCGCGCCACTGCATCCGCTACCGCAGGAACCCGAGCGCGAAGCCGATGATGAGGAACACGACGGGGTTGGAGATGACGAGCAGGCCGCCGGCGATCGCCGCCATCGTGAGGTTGGCGGTGCCGCGCCGGGCCGCGGCGGTGATCGAGAAGGCGAGCGCGAGCAGCGTGATGATGCCCCACACCGGCAGCAGCCACACCACGAGGGCGTCGAGCTCGGCCCACGAGACCGCCATGCCGATGAGGAAGCACGCGCCGCACAGCACCGCGCCGGCGAGCCCGAGCACGCCCCAGACGGGGTTGCGGTTGCGGGTGGCGCCGCGCGTGTCGATCACCCAGGGCAGCTCGGTCACGCCTCGATTGTGGCGCATGGCGGCGAGCGCGCGTGCGAGCATGGGCGCGTGGACCTCGCCTTCGAGCGGCTCGCCGACCGCATGCACGTCGTCTCGCTGCCGCTCGCGACCCGCTTCCGCGGCGTCGACGTGCGCGAGGTGGCGCTGCTGTCGGGCGACGCCGGCTGGGGCGAGTGGAGCCCGTTCCTCGAGTACGGGCCCGAGGAGGCGGCGCGCTGGCTCGCCGCGGCCATCGAGGACGCATCGCTCGAGCGGCCGCCGCTCGAGCGCTCGCGGGTGCCCGTGAACGCGACGCTGCCCGCGGTGGCGCCCGACGCGGTCGCGGGGGTGCTCGCCCGCTACGACGGCTGCCGCACGGTGAAGGTGAAGGTCGCCGAGCGCGGGCAGACGCTCGCCGACGACGTCGCGCGGGTCGCCGAGGTGCGGGCCCTGCTGCCGGATGCGCGGATCCGGGTCGACGCGAACGGCGGGTGGGGCGTCGACGAGGCCGAGACCGCCGTGCGCGCGCTCGAGCGCTTCGACCTCGAGTACGTCGAGCAGCCGTGCGCGACGGTGCCGGAGCTCGCCGAGCTGCGCTCGCGCGTGCACCGGCTCGCGATCCCGATCGCGGCCGACGAGTCGGTGCGGAAGGCGACCGACCCGCTCGCGGTCGCCCGCGCCGGCGCCGCCGACGTCGTGGTTGTGAAGGCGCAGCCCCTCGGCGGGGTGCGGGCGGCGCTCGCGGTGGTCGCGGAAGCCGGCCTGCCCGCGGTCGTCTCGAGCGCGCTCGACTCGTCGGTCGGGCTCTCGATGGGCGCGGCGCTCGCCGGCGCGCTGCCCGAGCTGCCCTACGACTGCGGGCTCGGCACGGGCGCGCTCCTCGCGGCGGACGTCGCCGAGCCGCTCGTGCCGGTCGACGGCTCGATCCCCGCCGTCCGCGTTGCGCCCGACCCCGCGCTGCTCGCGGCGCACGCTGCGCCTCCCGAGCGCGTCGCCCACTGGCGCGCCCGCCTCGCCGCTTGCCTCCCCCACCTCTGACCCGCTACTCAACGGCTATCCGCGACCGATGTGCACGCACCGCGCACATCGGTCGCGGATGGCCGTTGAAGGCGCTTTCCACAGGAGGCGCCGGCGCGGCCGCGCACGGCGGCGCGCATCGGCACCCTGCACCCGTGGACTTCCTCGACTGGCTCCGCTCCAACGGCGGACTCTGCAGCATCGAACGCGCGCTCGACCGCACCACTCGCGAGCACCTCGACAGCCTCTGGGGCAGCGTGATCTGGGCGCCGCTGCGCGGCTGGGTCGCCCTCGTCGGCGTCGTCGACGACCGCACCCGCGCATTGCGGCTCGGCGGGCTGCTGAGCTGCGTCTCGGCGCTTGCCGCCTCCGACATCTGGGTGCCGCCCGACGACCGTCTCCACGTGCGCATCCGGCGCAGCACGAACTCCGCTCGAGTCGACGCCACGCAGGAGGACGGCGAGGTCGTGTCGCACCGACTCCTGCGGGGCCGCCACGAGCCTCGTCCGCCGCTCGGCACCGACGACCTGATCACCGCGCTCGCGGTCGCGGCGCGCTGCGTCGAGGCGCTCGACCTGGTGACGATGGCGGGCGACGCTCTCGCGAAGCGGCGCATCACACGAGCGGCCCTGCATCGCCTCGCCCGCACGCTGCCCGCTCGCCTCTGCACGGCCCTGCTCGCGGTGACGGGCGCGTCGGAGAGCTGCAGCGAGGCACGGTTCGCCGAGCTGCTGCGCAGAGCACGTATCCGCTTCCAGCAGCAGGTGCAGGTGCTGCCCGGGATCCGCGTCGACTTCCTGATCGGCAGGCGGCTGATCGTCGAGTGCGATTCCCGCGCGTGGCACGGCGGGAACGTGCACTACGAGCGGGATCGGCGCCGAGACGCGCAGTTGAGCGCGGCAGGCTACGTCGTCGTGCGCGTGTCGTACCAGCAGGTGATGGACGAGGGTGCCGCGGTCATCGCGCAGGTGCGGCGGCTGCTGCGCAGTCGCGCGGACCGGTGACCTCCGATCTCAACGGCCATTGCGCGCGGATGTGCACGTCACGTGCACATCCGCGCCGCATGGCCGTTGAGCCTCAGAGGCCGCTGTAGGCGTGGAGGCCGGCGAAGAACTGGTTGACGATCGTGAAGTTGAAGATGATCGCGACGAAGCCGATGATCTGCAGCCACGCCGAGCGCGAGCCGCGCCAGCCGCGCGTCGCGCGGGCGTGGATGTAGCCGGCGTAGACCACCCAGATGACGAAGGTCCACACCTCCTTCGTGTCCCAGCCCCAGTAGCGGCCCCACGCGTGCTCGGCCCAGATGGCGCCGGCGATGAGCGTGAACGTCCAGAAGATGAAGCCGATCACCCCGACGCGGTACGCGAGGTCCTCGAGCTGCACCGGCGCGGGCAGCGAGCGCAGGAAGCCGTTGTCGCGCCGCTCCTTGATGAGCTGCAGGATGCTCAGGCCCGTGCCGAGGCCGAACAGGCCGGTCGCGAGCGTGGCGACGAAGACGTGGATGACGAGCCAGTACGACTGCAGCGCCGGCGGCAGCGGGGTCGGCGCGACGTAGTAGTTGACGGTCGCGACGCCGAGGAAGACCGTCGCGAGGCCGCTGAAGAAGACGCCGAGGAAGTTGAGGTCCTTCCACAGCCGCGACACCACGAAGACGCCGACGATCACGGCGACGCCGGTGAGCGCGAACTCGTACATGTTCGACCACGGCACCCGGCCCGCCGCGACGCCGCGCAGCACGGTGCCGGCGAGGTGCAGCAGCCACGCGATGACGATGAGCGTGAAGCCGATGCGCGCGCCGCGGCCGGGCTTGGCCGGGGCGACGGATGCGGGCTGCGATGCGGGCGCTGATGCGTCGGGCCTGGAAGCCAGCGCCGGCGCACCGGCGCCGACGAGCTCGCGTGCCTCAGCGGGCGCGGGCCGCGCGGCCGATCGGCGCGCGACGTCGACGGCGTAGGCGATGAACGACAGCGTGTAGACCGCCATCGCCGAGTAGACGAGCAGCAGCGAGATGGAGTCGAGTTCGGCCACGGGCATTGCTCAATCGTACTCTCGGGTCACTCGCGCCCGGCGGCGCGATCCGCCGCGGGATCCGCTGCCGAGTCCGCGGTCGAGTCGGCGGTCGCAGAGGCGTCGGCGTCGGCGCCGGCATCGGCGTCGCCGCCGTCCTCCCGCAGCCGCTTCGCGAGATCGTCGACGGCGCGCTCGAGCGTCGGGTCCTCGCCGCGCGCGAGCCCGGCGAGCTCGAGCCGCCCGCCCGCGACCTTCACCCACATGCGGCGGCGCGGCACGAGCAGCGACGCGAGCAGCGACACGAGCAGCACGAGCGCGATCCAGAACACCGGCGTCTGCGTGTGGTCGACGTGCACGTCGATCACGCCGTAGCGGCGCACCTCCTCGAACGTGATCGTGCCGAGGCCGCCGGGGATGTCGACGGTCTGCCCGGGCACGAGCACGAGCGCGTCGGTGCCCGACTCGCCGCCGGCGATCTGCGTCATGTCGTCGGTCTCGAGCGAGTACACCGAGCGCGGGATGCCGGCGTCGAGCCCGAGGTCGCCCGTGAACGCCTGGAGCGAGAGCACGGGGTTCGCGAGATCGGGGTAGCCCGAGGCGAGCGCGCCCGTCTCGAGCTCGACCGCGGTCGGGTAGAAGAAGCCGCGCAGCCCCAGCTGCTCGTCGAGCCCGTCGGGCAGCTTCATCACCCCGAGGCTCGTCATCAGGTCGTCCTGCGCGAGGAACGGGGTGAACTCGTCGTAGACGACCTCGCCGGAGGGGTCGCGCACCGAGATGCGCGGCGCGTAGCCGTTCGAGATGAGGTAGAGGTCGGCGCCCGCGACGCCCAGCGGCTCGTTGACCTTGATCTGCGCGTCGCTCTGCTCGCCCCGGTCGTTGACCGACACGTGCGCGGTGAAGTCGATCGGCGCGCCGACCGCGTTCGGGTTCTCGGTCTCGTAGACGACGTCGAGCCGGTCGAGCTGCACCGAGAAGGGCTCGAGCGCAGCGTCGTCGAACCACTGCCCCGAAGAGAACGTGTCGTAGGAGGAGAGGGCGTTCGCGAACCCGCGCCCCTCGACGACGAGCCGCTGGCCGTTGTAGCCGAAGCCGGATCCGAGCCCGACGACGAGGATCATCGCGAGCATCGCGATGTGGAACAGCAGGTTGCCCGTCTCGCGCAGGTAGCCGCGCTCGGCCGAGATCGACTCGCCGTAGCGCACGGTGCGGTAGCCGAGGCGCCGCAGCACGCGCTCCGCGCGGTCGAGGTCGGATGCGTCGCCCGGCACGGTCTGGAACCCGACGAGCCGCGACAGCCGCGCCGGGGTGCGCGGCGGCTGCGCGCGCATGGCGCGCCAGTGGTGCGCGAGGCGCGGGATGACGCATCCGACGAGCGACGTGAACAGCAGGATGTAGATCGCCGAGAACCACGGGCTCGAGTAGACGTCGTGGAGCGACAGCGCGTCGTAGAGCCACACGAGGTCGGGGTTGTCGGCGCGCACCTGGATGACGCCGTTGGGGTCGCTCGAGCGCTGCGGCACGAGGCTGCCGGGGATCGCGCCGACCGCGAGCAGCAGGAGGAGCACGATCGCGGTGCGCATCGACGTGAGCTGGCGCCACAGGAAGCGCAGCCAGCCGGCGAGCCCGAGCTTCGAGCCTCCCGGCGCGGGCGGCGCAGGCGCGGGTGCGTCGATGTGGTCGCCCGGCCGCAGCGGGTCGGATGCGGTGGCTTCGGCGCTAGATGACGGTGACAACGGAGGCGATCCAACCCTGGAGCGATTGCATGATGGCGTTCCACGCGCCGGTCACCATGAGCACGCCCATGGCGATGAGCATGGCGCCGCCGGCGATGTTGATGGCGCGGATGTGGCGGCGCATCCACGCGACGGCGCCGCCCGCCCAGCCGAGGCCGAGCGCGATGAGGAGGAAGGGGATGCCGAGGCCGAGCGCGTAGGCGAAGCCGAGCACGGCGCCCTGCCACGCGCTGCCGGTCGTGACGGTGAGCGCGCCGATCGCGGCGAGCGTCGGCCCCGAGCACGGGGTCCAGCCGAGCGCGAAGACGACGCCGACGAGCGGCGCGGTCCACATGCCGCCGGAGCGCACCTGCTGCGGCTTCCAGATGCGCTGCAGGAACGAGAACTGCCCGACGAACACGAGCCCGAGCACGATGAGCACGGCGCCGAGCACCTGCACGAGCGTGTCGGCGTGCTGCAGCAGGAACGAGCTGACCACGCCGACGACGGCGCTGCCGAGCACGAACACGAGCGTGAAGCCGGCGACGAAGAGCGCGACGCCGGCCACGAGGCGGCCGCGGCCGCCGCCCTCGCCCACGAGCGAGCCCATGAGGCCGAGGTAGCCGGGCACGAGGGGCAGGATGCACGGGCTCGCGAACGAGACGAGGCCGGCGAGGATCGCGATCGGCACGGAGACCAGCAGCTGCCCGCTCATCACCGCACCGGCCGGGTCGAAGGCGGCGAGCGGCGCGAGCGTCGCGAGGGCTGCGGCGTTCACCGCTCGAGCTCCTCCCGCAGCAGCGTCGACAGGATGCTCGTGTCGGTCACGGCGCCCGAGACGCGCGCCGCGACGCGGCCCTCGGCGTCGAGCACGATGGTCGAGGGCACGGCGTTCGGCGCGACGATGCCGGTGAACGCGAGCTGCGCCTCGGCGGTCTCGTCGTCGAGGATCGACGGGTAGTCGATGCCGAACTGCTCCTCGAAGGCGAGCGCCTGCGCGGCGCCGTCGCGCACGTTGACGCCGAGGAAGTCGACGCGGTCGCCGAACTCGGCGTGCAGCTCGGCGAGCACGGGCGCCTCGACGCGGCACGGCGGGCACGCGGCGTACCAGAAGTTGACGAGCGTGACGCCGTCGAGCGAGGCGGAGTCGAACTCGCCGCCGGTCGCGAGCGGGCCGCTGAAGGCGGCGGGCGCGCCGCGCTCGGCGGGCGCGAACTCGGTGACGAAGCCGTCTCCCGCGATGTAGCCGGCGTCGCCGACCTGCCCCGCGACGCCGTCGGCCGACGCGCAGCCCGTGAGCACGAGCGCGACCATCGCCGCGGCACCGGCGGCGACCCGCCGCATCCGCCCGGTCACACGGCCCCCTGGTCGATCGCCGCGACCGAGGCGGCGGGCTCGGCGTAGCCGATCTCGGTGAAGTCGCCGCCCGAGCGGGTGAACGTCGTGATGGAGGAGAGCTGGCAGCGCCGCTTGCGCGGGTCGTGCCAGAGCCGCTGACCGGCGATGTCGAGGTGCGCCATCCAGATGGGCGACTGGTGGCTGACCATCACGATGTCGCCGTCGTCGCCCGACTCGTCGAGCTCATCCCACGCGTCCTCCATCGCGGCGCGCACGCGCTGCGCGATCGCCCGGTAGGGCTCGCCCCACGAGGGCTTGAAGGGGTTGCGCAGCAGCGGCCACGCGGAGGGGTGCCGGAGCGCGCCGCTCGCCTCGAAGGTCTTGCCCTCGAACGCGTTGGTGGGCTCGATGATGCGGTGCTCGGTGCGGATCTGGAGGCCGAACGCGTCGGCCCAGTGCTGCGCCGACTCCTGCGCGCGCTCGAGCGGGCTCGCGGCCAGGCGCACGACGGGACGCGCGGCGGGACCGCTCGCGAGGTGGGCGGCGGCGAGCTCGGCCATGCGGTGCCCGCGCTCCGAGAGGCGGTAACCCGGCAGCCGGCCGTAGAGCACGCCGCCGGGGTTGTGGACCTCGCCGTGGCGCACGAGATGGAGGCGACGAGCGGGCATGCCTGCAATCGTACCGAGCGTTCCTATGACTGCAGGGCGGGCCCGGAGCCCTTGCGCGACCGGGGCGCGACGCCCCGCCATGATGGTCTCGTGCCCCTGCTCGTGCCCCTCACCGTCGCGCTCGTCGTCGCGCTCGCGGCGACGATGCTGTGGGTGTGGGCGGGCTCGATCGCGCGGGTGCGGCACGGCATGGCGGTCGCGATCGCCGTCGCGCTGCTCGCGGCCGCCGGACTCGGGCTCATCGTGCTGGCGGAGACGACGGATGCGGTGCCCGCCTGGCCGGGATGGGCGCTGCTGATCGCCTCAGCCCTCGCGTTGCCAGCGGGGTGGGTCGCGCTCGCGCGCTGGGCGCCCAATCAGCGTCGATAGGATCGGGCCCATGACTCAGCGGACGCTCATCAAGGACCTCGCATCGCTCCCCGACGGACCCGTGCGGGTCTCCGGCTGGGTCGAGACGGTGCGCGACCAGAAGCGCGTGCAGTTCGTGATCCTGCGCGACGAGTCGGGCTCGGCGCAGCTCGTGAACCCCGTCAACGACGAGACCGCTGCGACCGCCGCGACGATCTCGGGCCTCATGCACGGCTCGTTCGTCTCGGTCGAGGGCGACCTCAAGGCCGACGAGCGCGTCAAGCTCGGCGGGCTCGAGGTGAAGGTGCGCGAGCTCACCGTCGAGTCGGTCGCGAAGGACTCCCCCATCGCCGACGACTCCTCCATCGACAAGCGCCTCGACTGGCGCTTCCTCGACCTGCGTCGCCCGGAGGCGCAGCTGATCTTCCGCGTGCAGACGACGATCGAGCACGCGATGCGCCAGCACTGGATCGACGAGGGCTTCATCGAGCTGCACACGCCCAAGCTCATGGCCACCGCCTCCGAGTCGCGCGCCGAGCTCTTCGAGGTGCCCTACTTCGACACGACCGCCTACCTCGCCCAGTCGCCCCAGCTGTTCAAGCAGATGGCGCAGTCGGCGGGCTTCGGCAAGATCTTCGAGATCGGCCCGGCGTTCCGCGCGGACCCCTCGTTCACGAGCCGCCACGCGACCGAGTTCACCTCGGTCGACAGCGAGATCTCCTGGATCGACTCGCACGAGGACGTCATGCAGCTGCACGAGACGCTGCTGACGAAGGCGCTCGCCGCCGTCGTCGAGCGCCACGGCGCCGAGATCCAGCAGCACTTCGGCATCGAGCTGCAGGTGCCCACGACGCCCTTCCCCCGCATCCCGCACGCCGAGGTCAAGGCCATCGTCGAGGCCCGCGGCCACCGCATCGAGCGCCAGGACGGCGACCTCGACCCCGAGGCCGAGCGGCAGATCTCGCAGCACGTCAAGGAGGAGCTCGGCCACGACTTCGTCTTCGTGACCGAGTACCCCTCGAGCGTGCGGCCCTTCTACCACCTGCGCCCCGAGGGCCGGCCCGAGGTGACGAACTCGTACGACCTGATCTACAACGGCGTCGAGATCTCCACCGGCGCGCAGCGCGAGCACCGCGTCGACGTGCTCGAGGCCCAGATCGCCGAGAAGGGCATGGACGCGGCCGAGCTCGAGGAGTACCTCGACTTCTTCCGCTACGGCGTGCCCCCGCACGGCGGCTTCGGCATGGGGCTCGCGCGCGTCGTGATGCTCATGCTCGGCCTGCACTCGATCCGCGAGTCGACGTACCTCTTCCGCGGCCCGACGCGCCTCACGCCGTAAGGCGCGAGCGGATGCGGTCGGCCAGCTTCGCCGGGTCGACCCGCCACGACGAGTGGGGCCGACCGTCGATGAGCACGACGGGGATGTCGTCGGCCCAGCGCGCCTCGAGCGCCGGGTCGTCGAGGATCGACACCTCGGTGAGCGTCACGCCCTCGAAGTCGCCGACGACGCGCTCGACGACCGGCCGCGCCTCGTCGCACAGGTGGCAGCCGGGCTTCGCGATGAGGGTGATCTCGACCATGCCGCCAGCCTAGGCCTGGCGCACGCGATCCCATCGCGCGGGCAGCGGCGCGAAGCCCGCCGAGCGGTAGGTGGCGACCGCCGCCGCGCGTGCGGCCTCGGTCGCCACCTGCGTGCTCGAGGCGCCGAGCTCGCGCAGCGCCGCGGCGGCCGCGAGGGTGATGGTGCGCCCGTGACCGCGACCGCGGTGGCGAGCGTGCACACCCATCGGCTCGATGAGCCCGGGGCGCCCCGCGCCGCACGACCACGCGACGATCCCGGCGGCCTCTGCGAGCCGCGCGTCGAGCAGCGCCCCGGAGGGCGCCTCCACCGACGCTCCGCCTGCGGGCAGCACGCCGCGCTCCGGCAGCGCGATGTCCTCGGTCATCGCGTCGGCGAGCGCCGCGTCCTGTCGCAGCGCCGGGGCGGTGGCCACGCGCAGCAGGTCGGCGCCGTCGAGCAGGCCGACGGCCACGATCCGGCCGTCCGCGCTCCACGTCCGCACCGCATCCGCGGTCGCCGCCGTGCCGAGGCGCAGGTGCCACCCCAGATCGCCCGGATGCAGCTGCAGCGGGTCGCCGGGCACCTGCCAGGTCGCGAGCGCCGCGAGCGCCGTCTCGAGTCCGCTGACGTCCGGCGTGCCGAGGTTGCAGCGCATGCCGCTACCCCAGCACACGCACCTGGACGCGCAGAGACCGAGCCGCCGCGGATGCGGGGCCCGGCCTCCGAGCAGATCGTGGCCGCGACCCGGGACGGGTCACGGCGCTGACGCTACTTGCGGTTGCGACGCTGGTGGCGCGTCTTGCGAAGCAGCTTGCGGTGCTTCTTCTTCGCCATGCGCTTGCGACGCTTCTTGACCACAGAACCCATCGAGGTTCCTCACTTCCGATTGAGATTGCTCGTAGACGCTGCGCGATCGGCTTCACCGGGACGGTGCGACATCAGCGCAGGGAAAACGCTCGGGACATGCTACCGGAACCCGAGCACCCGCCGCATGTCGGGCGTCCAGGGTCAGTCGAGCTCGGCGTCGTCCTCGGTGCGCGCGGGCCGCTCGGGACCGCCCGCGTCGCCCGCGATGGCGGGGCGCTCGGGCTCGCCCCCGCGCAGCTTGCCGCGGGCCTCGTCGAAGCGCTGCGAGGCGCGCGACTGCATGTCGTGCAGGCGGTCCTGCACCTCGTGGATGCGGTCCCGGGCCTCCTGCATCCGCTCCTGCAGGTCGTGCACGCTCTCGGCGGCGCGGCGCCCGAGGGAGGCGCCGACGGGCGCGGGGTGCTCGACGCGGTCGCCGATGCGGGCGAGGGCCTGCTCGGCGGCGACGCGCGCCTGCTCGGCGGCCTGCCGGGCCTGGTCCGCCGCGGCGCGCAGCGGCGCCTGCACGTTGACGCCGGCCCACGCGGCGAAGGCGGCGGCGCCGAGGCTCGCCTCCTCCTGCTCGCCGTCGGCGAAGATGAACGGCATGAGCCAGTCGTCGATCTGGTCGAAGGGCGAGAGCACGATCGCGTAGTAGCGGTGCTGGCCGTCCTCGCGCACCGTCACGAGCCCGGCGTCGCGCAGGGTGCGCAGGTGCTTCGAGACCGTCGGCTGGGGCACGCCGAGCGCCTCGACGATCTGGCTGACGCTGGCCTCGCCCGTCATGCTGCGGCGCTCGAGGAGCACGCTCAGGATGTCGCGTCGCGTGCTGTCCGCGATGACGCTGAAGATGTCGGCCATGTCGAAAGCATGCCAGCGCCGCGCGGGTGCGACAAACCGTGCCGGAGCGTCGCGGGCGGCTCGAAGGACTACGCTGGGCCCGTTCTGCGCGGTGGAGCTCACGCAGACCGCCCGACAAGGAGGCGCCGTCCGTGGCCGACCAGCAGACCTCGAGCGATCGATCGTTCGTGGGGCGTGCCCGCGACGGCCTCGACGTCTTCGCGAGCAGCTACCCGGCCCGCTTCGCGATCCTCGTCTTCGCGGGCCTCAACGTCGTGTTCATGCTGCTGCTCATGACGCCGTGGGCGTCGGCCGACGGCCGGGCGACGCCGATCGTGGATGCGTTCTTCCAGGCCGTGAGCGTCGTGTGCGTCACGGGCCTCACCGTCGTCGACATGGCCACGCACTGGAGCCCCCTCGGCAACGCCGTCGTGATGGTCGGCGTCGAGGTCGGCGGCATCGGCGTGCTGACGCTCGCGTCGCTCCTCGGCATGACGGTCGCGCGCCGGCTGGGCCTGCGTCAGCGGCTCCTGGCCGCGAGCGACTCGAACCCGTCGCGGGTGCGGAAGGGCGTCGTGAAGGAGGGTCAGGCGATCCGGCTCGGCGAGGTCGGCGGGCTGCTGCGGACGGTCGCGATCTCGGTGCTCTCCTTCGAGGCCGCGCTCGTGGTGCTGCTGTACCCGCGCATCCTGCTCGAGGGGAAGGATCCGCTCACCGCCCTCTACGAGGCCGTCTACTGGTCGATCATGGCCTTCACGAACTCCGGCTTCGTCCCGACGGTCGAGGGCCTCGAGCCGTACGCGACCGACCCGTGGTTCATGATCGTGCTGATGCTCGGCGTCTTCATCGGCTCGCTCGGCTTCCCCGTCTATTTCGTGCTGCTGCGCCACCTCAGCCGTCCGCGGCAGTGGTCGCTGCACGTCAAGCTCACCATCTCGGTCTCGGTGATGCTCTTCCTCGCGGGCGGGCTCGCCTACCTCGTGCTCGAGTGGGGCAACGGCGACTCGTGGGGCACGCGCGACTTCGGCCAGCAGCTGCTGCACGCCTTCTTCCTGTCGTCGATGGCGCGCTCCGGCGGCTTCGCCGTCGACGACCTCGGGCTGCTGCACAACTCGAGCCTGCTCGTGACCGACATGCTCATGTTCGTCGGCGGCGGCTCGGCCTCGACCGCCGGCGGCATCAAGGTGACGACGCTCGCGATCCTCTTCCTCGCCGCGGTCGCCGAGGCGCGCGGCCGCCGCTCGATGGAGGCGTTCGGCCGCCGCATCCCGTCCGACGTGCTGCGCCTCGCGGTCTCGGTCACGCTCTGGAGCGCGACCATCGTCGCCCTCGTGACCGTCGTGCTGCTCGAGATCACCGGCGCCCCGATGTCGTTCGTGCTCTTCGACGTCATCAGCGCGTTCGCCACCGTGGGCCTCTCGACGGGCTTCACGCACTCCGGCCTCGAGGACCCGGCGAAGGTCATCCTGGCCCTGACGATGTTCGCCGGACGCATCGGTAGTGTGACGCTCGCCGCCGCGCTCGCGGCGAGCCAGCGCACGCAGCTGTTCACGCGCCCCGAGGAGAGGCCGATCGTTGGTTGACAGGATCCCCCACGACGCCCCCGTGCTCGTGATCGGCCTCGGCCGCTTCGGCGCCGCGACCGCCGGGCAGCTCGCGCGCCTCGACCGCGAGGTGCTCGCGATCGACGACGACATCAACCTCGTGCAGAAGTGGTCCGAGCGCCTCACCCACACGGTGCAGGCGGATGCGCGGTCGATCGACGCGCTCAAGCAGCTCGGCGCCCAGGACTTCTCGATCGCCGTGTGCGCGGTGGGGTCGTCGATCGAGGCGTCGGTGCTCATCGTCGCCAACCTCGTCGACCTCGGCATCCCGCAGATCTGGGCGAAAGCCATCAGCCAGTCGCACGGCAAGATCCTCAGCCGGATCGGCGCCAACCACGTCATCTACCCGGAGGCGGAGGCCGGCGAGCGCGTCGCCCACCTCGTCTCGGGCCGGATGCTCGACTACATCCAGTTCGACGACCAGTTCGCGATCGTGAAGATGTACCCGCCCAAGCGCATCCGCGGCATGACGCTCGCGGAGTCGCAGATCCGCTCGAAGTACCACCTCACCGTCGTGGGCGTGAAGAGCCCGGGCGGCGAGTTCACCTACGCCACCCCGGAGACGGTCGTGTCGAACCACGACCTCATCATCGTCTCCGGCCACCACGCCGACATCGAGCGGTTCGCGGGCCTCGGCTCGTGAGCACCGCGCTCGACGACACCGCCCGCTGCCCCTGCGGCACGGGGCTGACCTATGGCGAATGCTGCGGGCCGATCCAGCGCGGCCAGCGCGAAGCACCGACCGCCGAGGCGCTCATGCGCTCGCGCTACACCGCCTTCGCGCTCGACGACGTCGAGTGGCTGCTCGCCTCGTGGCACCCCTCGACGCGGCCGCGCTCCCTCGAGCTCGACCCCGGCATCCGCTGGCTGCGCCTCGACATCGAGCACGCCGCGGGCGGCCCGTTCGACGACGAGGGCATGGTCGCGTTCGCCGCGCACTGGGTCGCGGACGGCGAGCGCGGCGTCATGCGCGAGCTCAGCCGGTTCCGGCGCGACGGCGGCTGGCGCTACGTGGACGGCACCGCGCGATGACGGCCGGCGTGCTGGGACCCGACGCGCGCGTGATCGCCGACCGCGTGCTGCGCGGCGAGGCAGTGGCCCTGCGCGGGCGGGCCGCCCCCGGCGTGCTGATGCTGCTCGGCGGGGCCGCCTTCGCCGTGGCGAGCGCCGCGCTGGTCATCGGACCGCTCTCGAGCCTGCCGTTCGGCTCGAGCCGCTGGGACAGCCCGTTCGTCGTGCTCGTCGGCCTCGTCGGGGTCGCCTTCTTCGGCGTCGTCGGGGTGTCGACCGGACTGCACGTCCTCGCACACCGGCGACGCGCCCTCGTGCTCGAGCCGCACGGCCTGCGGCACCACGGCGGCGACCTCGTGCCGTGGCGCGAGATCGGCGCCGCGGCGATCGCCCACACGGGCAAGCGCGGCAAGGGGCGGCAGCTGCTGCTGCACGTCTCGCCGGCCGGGCAGCGGCCCTGGCTCACCGGCGCGGCGCCGCTCGCCCGCTGGATGCACCGACTGAACCGCGGCACGATGCCGGTGCCGGAGCTCGCGCGGCTCGAGCCGGCGGAGGTCGGTGCGCTCATCGCGATCGCGCAGTCGCGCTCCGGCGACTGGCCGCGCTGAGCCGCTCGGCCCGCCCTCAGCCCGCCGCGAGCTCCTTCGCGCGAGCGAGCGCGGCCGCGGTCGCGCGATCGAAGACGGCCCCGAGGTCGGCCTCCTGCAGCACCCGGATCGCCTGCTCGGTCGTGCCCTTGGGACTCGTGACGCGACGCCGCAGCTCGGCCGGGTCGACGTCGCCCGCGGCGAGCAGCTCGCTCGCGCCGCGGAAGGTGCCCTGCACCATCGTCGCGGCCTGCTCGGCGGTGAAGCCCATCCGCTCGGCCGTGCCCGTGAGCTCCTCGATGAGCAGGAACACGTAGGCGGGCCCCGAGCCCGAGATCGTCGAGAGCGCGTCGATCTGCGACTCGTCGAGCACGATCACGTCGCCGACCGCCTCGAACATGCGCGCGACGAGCGCGACGTCGTCCTCGGTGGCGCGGCTGCCGCCCGCGACGCCGCTCACGCCGAGGCCGACGGTCGACGGCGTGTTGGGCATCACGCGCACGACCGAGACGGATGCGGGCAGCACGGCCTCGATCGACGCGGTCGTGGTGCCCGCCGCGATCGAGACGACCACCGCATCCGCCGCGAGGTGCGGGCCGATCTCGCGCGCGAGGTCGACGATGCCCGCGGGCTTGACGCCGAGCACGACGAGCTTCGCGCCGTCGACCGCGCGCGCGTTGCCGCCGGGCTCGTCCTCGAGCGCGATCGACTCGACGCCGTCGAGCCGGATGGCCTCGGCCTTCTCGCGGCTGCGGTTGGTGACGGCGATCGACTCGGCACCGTGGCGCACGAGCCCCCGGAGGATCGCGCCGCCCATGGAGCCGACGCCGAGCATGGCGATGGGAGGGAGGAGATCGGTCATCCGGCCAGGCTATCCACGGCGGCTCCGGATGCGGCGCGGCCGGACGCGTAGACTCGCGCCCGTGAGCGCAAACCACGGTACGAAGGCGGTCATCGCGGCGTTCCTCGCGAACACCGGCATCGCCATCACCAAGTTCATCGCCTGGTTCTTCTCGGGCTCGGCATCGATGCTGGCCGAGGCGATCCACTCCGTCGCCGACGCCGGCAACCAGCTGCTGCTGCTGCTCGGCGGGCGGCTCGCGAAGAAGCAGGCGACGCCCGACCACCCGTTCGGCTACGGGCGCGAGCGCTACATCTGGGCGTTCATCGTCGCGCTCGTGCTCTTCTCGGTCGGCGGGCTGTTCTCGATCTACGAGGGTGTGAGCAAGCTGCAGCACCCGCACGAGATCGAGGTGCCGTGGCTGCCGCTCACCGTGCTCGGCATCGCGATCGTGCTCGAGTCGTTCTCCATCCGCGTCGCGATCCGCGAGGCCAACCAGGTGCGCGGCACGACGCGCTGGTGGGAGTTCATCCGCAAGGCGAAGAGCCCCGAGCTGCCCGTCATCCTGCTCGAGGACCTCGCGGCGCTGCTCGGCCTCAGCTTCGCCTTCGTCGCGGTCGGCCTCTCGGTGCTCACCGGCAACCCGGTCTTCGACGCCATCGGCACGCTCATGATCGGCACGCTCCTGATCCTCGTCGCCGCGGTGCTCGCGGTCGAGATGAAGTCGCTGCTGATCGGCGAGGGCGCGACGCGCGAGGACCAGCAGCGGATCCAGCGCGTGCTGAACGCCAACCCCGGCGTCGAGTCGCTCATCCACATGAAGACGCTCTACCTCGGCCCCGACGAGCTCATGATCGCCGCCAAGGTCGCGTTCCCGCCGCAGTCCGACATCGAGCACGTCGCGCGCACGATCAACGACCTCGAGGGGCAGCTGCGCGCCGAGGTGCCGCAGGCACGGGTCATCTACATCGAGCCCGACCTCTACGTCGCGAAGCCGGAGATCGCGCCCTCGACCGACCACATCGTCATCCAGTCGGGCAACTGACAGGACTGGTTGTGTAGGCTGTCTGCATGGACTTCCTGCACTCCCTGCTCGTCGCCGTCCACCTGATCGGGGCCTCGCTCCTGGTCGGGACCTTCTTCGTGCAGATGCGCGCGAAGGCGGGCCACAGCTTCCCGATCATGCTCATCGGCGCCTCCCTGCAGCTGGTCTCGGGCGTCGCGCTCTACGGCCTCGCGATGGCCGGCGATGGCGAGCCCAACCACATGAAGCTCGGCATCAAGGGCCTCGTCGCCGTCGTCGTCTTCGTCGCCGCGCTCATCGGCTTCCTGCGCCAGAAGGCGATCCGCAAGGAGCGCGCGACGCTGCAGGCCGGCGGGGCCCAGGTCGTCGCCGACGTAGCGATCGAGCGCAAGCTCATGCCGTTCTTCCACGCCGCCGGCGGGCTCGCGCTCGTCAACCTGCTCATCGCCGTCTTCTGGCGCTGATGGCCCGCAGCATCACGGGGTGAGCGGATGGGTTGGCTCGAGCCGGCAGCGTGGGCGGTGGTGCTCGGCACCACGGTCGCGCTCGTCCTGCTCGGGCCGCGCATCTGGCACAGCCGCTCGTGGCAGCGGGCACGCAGATCCGCAGGCCCCGGCATCTTCGATGAGATCTACCGGCCGGCGGTCTACGAGCAGCAGCTGGCCGCGCAGAGCGAGGCCGAGGCGGGCGACAGCGTCGACCTGCGCGAGCCGAAGCGCCGCCGCCCGCCCCTGACCTGACGGCGGGCGGCCCCTCGAGCGGCGAGCGGGCGCGTCGCGCTGATCGGCGGGCGTCGCGGCAGCTCGGCCGACCGAGAGCTCAGCGACGGCCGGCGAAGAAGGCGCGCAGCTGCGCCTCGGCCTCGTCGGCGAGCACGCCTGAGACCACCTCGACGCGGTGCGGCAGCCGCCGCTCGCGCAGCACGTCGACGACGCTGCCGGCCGCGCCGGCCTTCTCGTCCCACGCGCCGAAGACCACCCGCTCGATGCGGCTCGCGAGGATCGCGCCCGCGCACATGACGCACGGCTCGAGCGTCACGACGAGCGCGCATCCGTCGAGCCGCCACGAGCCCTGCCGCGCCGCCGCCTCGCGCAGCGCGACCACTTCGGCGTGCGCGGTCGGATCGTGCCGCGCCTCGCGCTCGTTGCGGCCCGTGCCGATCACGGCGCCGGATGCGTCGACCACGACCGCGCCGACGGGCACGTCGGCCGTCGTCGCGGCTCGCGCGGCCTCGTCGAGGGCGAGCCGCATGAGGCGCTCGTCGCGCGCGGCAGCCCGCATCCGCATCCCCTCGCCCGGCCCGGGCGCCCGGCTGCGCCCACTACCCTGAACCCTATGCGAGTCCACGTCGCCGACCACCCGCTCATCACCCACAAGCTCACCGTGCTGCGGGATGAGCGCACGCCCTCCCCCACGTTCCGCTCGCTCGTCGGTGAGCTCATGACGCTGCTCGCCTACGAGGCGACGCGCAACGTGCGCGTGACGCCGCGCGAGATCCGCACGCCGGTGACGACGACGACGGGCGTCGCGATCGCCGAGCCCCGCCCGCTCGTCGTCCCGATCCTGCGCGCGGGACTCGGGATGCTCGAGGGCATGACGGCGCTCGTGCCCACCGCCGAGGTCGGGTTCCTCGGCATGGCCCGCAACGAGGTCACGCTCGAGCCGACGACCTACGCCGAGCGGCTGCCCGACGACCTCTCCGACCGGCAGTGCTTCGTGCTCGACCCCATGCTCGCGACCGGCGGCTCGCTCTCCGGCGCGATGCAGTTCCTCTTCGACCGCGGCGCCGTCGACGTGACCGCGATCTGCCTGCTCGGCACGCCCGAGGGCCTCGAGCGCGTCGAGCGCGACATGGAGGGGCGCGACGTGACGATCGTGCTCGGCGCGCTCGACGAGCGCCTCAACGAGCACGGCTTCATCGTGCCGGGGCTCGGCGACGCCGGCGACCGGCTCTACGGCACCGTCGGCGACTGACGCGCTCGCGGCGCCCCATTCGCCGGGCGCCGCATGGCCGACTCGCCGTCGCGCGTACCGCGCGCCGCCCGTCCGGCGCGCCCGTTTCCGTCATGGTTCGTCACATTCTTGCGTCGTTTGACTTCCGACGCTCGAAGCCGCGATACTGGCAGGCATGACGACCACCTTCCGCCCCCAGTCCGTCCTCGCGACGAACGGGACGAACGGCATGATGATGCCGATGGTCGACATGCGTCGAATGTGTGCTTGAGCACAGCTCGCACCGCCCGACCGCTCCTTGAGGAGTCGCTGACGCCACGGCGTCGCGCTCCGTGGGCCTGAGCAGCCCCGAGCGGTCCCCGAGCCCACGCGGCTCGCATTCGACACGCACCGACCCACGGGTCGGCCACCTGGGTCGACGGCCCTCATCGCCCGCATCGGGGCGGCCGCCGACCGCACGCCGGAAGGCCCCACCATGACCATCACCGCATTCCCGACCCGCACCCGACGCCCGTCCCGCGAGCTGCCTGCCGTCCACGGCTCGAGCGCGCTCGCTCCGGCACCGCTGCGCCCCGCGCCGCCGGCCGCCGCCGCCCCCTCGAGCCCCGTCCGCGCCGTGCCCGAGGGCACCGAGGCACGCGGCTTCGTGCTCTACGTCGGCCTCGGCGAGGACGCCGCGGCCGCCGACCGGATCGAGCTGGCCCGCCTGGTCGGCGAGCTGCGGGCGCTCACGAGCCGGCTCGCGCCCAGCGCCCAGACGCACGCCGCCGTGGCACTCGCGCCGGCCGGCGCCGGCGGCCGCGACGTCGACGTGGTGCGCCGCGCGCTCGGCGACCCGGCCGTGCAGCAGCCGGCGCCCGAGGTCGACCCGGGCATCGTCATCGACCTCACGCGCAAGCGCGTCGCGATCGGCGACGAGGTCGCCCCGCTCACCTACCGCGAGTTCGAGCTGCTGCAGCACATCGTGCTGCGCGAGGGCACGACGGTCGGCCGCTGCGACATCATCGACGCGCTGTGGGACGCGGACGCCGACGACCGGCCGAACGAGCGCACGATCGACGTGCACGTGCGCCGGCTGCGCGCGAAGCTCGGGGACTACGCCGAGGTGATCCGCACGGTGCGGGGGGCGGGCTACCGCTTCGACCGGCACGCCGACGTGACGGTGCTCGCCGGCGGACCGAGCCCCGACCGCTTCTGACCCCACCGCATCCGCCGCTGGGGTACACCGGAACACAGCGAAATCACAGCGGGAACTGGGCGCGCTCGTTACCGTTCCGTTATACCGTCGAGGCACGTCGATCGTAGTGCTGTGGCGGTCGACGGAAGCGAGGGCGACGCCCCGCTTGGTGCAAGGGACTGGGGCCGGTCGGGCGATGCTCGACCGGCCCTCTTGCTGTCCGCGGCGGGTGCGGTCGGGGCGCCGAGCCGCTCGAGCTCGCGTGCGCCGATCAGCCCAGGTGCGCGGCCAGGAAGGCGGATGCGCTGCGGCGGAAGGCGCCCGAGGTGGGTGCGTCGATGTGGTTGCGCCCGGGGATCTCCTCGAAGCGCCCGTCGGGCAGCAGCGGCAGCAGCTCGCGGGTGTCGGCCGCGCGGCGATCCTTCGCGCCCGTCATGAGCAGCGTCGGCACCTGCGGCGGTGCCTGGGTGGGGTCGAAGAGCGTGCGCGAGACCTCGCCGGCGAGCGTCACGAGCGTCGCGGGGTCGTGCTCGGGGAAGACGCCCACGAGATCGACGATGAATGACTCCATCGGGCCCGGCTCCGCCTCGCCGGCGAGCGCCCGGCGCGCGAGGTCGACGTCGAAGCGCTGGAACGGGTCGCCCGCGGGCAGCCCGCCGAGCACGAGCGCGCGGAACGCGTGCGGCCGCGTGCCCGCGTGCCGCCAGAGCAGCCGCGCGCCCATCGAGTAGCCGATCGCCCCGGGCGCCTCGTCGATGGCGAGCTGCTCGAGCACCGCATCGACGTCGTCGACGAACCGCGGCACGTCGTAGCCGACGCTCGGCCGGTCGCTCTCACCGTGGCCGCGCAGGTCCATCGCGATGCCGCGGAGGCCCTGCTCGGCGAGCGCGCCGCCCCACCCGCTGCCGATCCAGTTGCGCTGCGCGTTGGAGGAGAAGCCGTGGATCATGAGCACCGGCCGGCCGCCCGGGTCGCCGAGCTCGTGCAGCGCGATCCGCACGCCGTCTGGCGCCATCGCGAACGCCGTCGCCCTGCTGCCCATGCGCTTAGGCTAGCCGCACGAGAGAGAGGCCCCGCATTGGCGCGTTCCGTCCTGTTCGTCGAGCACATCGAGTACGAGACCGGCGGGCACGCCATGACGCTGCTCAGCCACCTGCCGACCCGCGAGGCGGTCTTCGAGACCCGGCTGCCGCCGCTCGACGAGATCGCCGGCATCGTCATCACGGGCGGCCAGATGAGCGCCGCGGAGGTCGACCGGTTCCCCTCGCTGCAGGCCGCCGCCGACCTCGCGCTGCGGGCGATCGACGCCGACATCCCGGTGCTCGGCCTCTGCCTCGGCCACCAGATCATCGGGCGTGCGCTCGGCGGCGAGCACCGCGAGGGCGCGGTCGACGCGGTCGGCATCATCGACATCGAGCTCGTCGCCCCCGATCCATGGCTCGGCGACCACGTCGGCACGATCGGCGCCATGCGCTGGAACTCCGACGTCGTCTCGCTGCCGCCCGGGGCGACGCTGCTCGCCCGCAGCGACACCGTCGACAACGATGCCTTCCGCTACGGATCCGCCGTCGGCATGCAGTTCCACCTCGAGGCCGACGACCGCGTCATGCGGCTGTGGGACTCGGTCGCGTCGCCGACCCTCAGCGAGCTGCGCTCAGCGGATGCGGTGGCGGGCTGGCGCGAGCACCTCGCGACCGACGAGACCCTGCTCGGCGTCGTCGAGCGCGGCTTCGGCGCCTTCGCCGAGGCGTGCGCCGCGCGCCTGTGACGGCCGTGGACACGCGCCCGGCCGCGCGGCATGCTCGACGCGTGACCCGCATCCGGACCCCGCGCGCATGAAGTACCTGCTCACCTCGAACGGCATCACCAACGCCAGCATCCGCGCCGCGCTCGAGCGGATGCTCGGCAAGCCGATCGCCGAGTCCACGGCGCTGCTCGTGCCGACCGGCGCGCATCCGTTCCCCGAGGGCCCCGACATGGTGCGCGGCGTCACCGACGGCACGGTCGGCGGACCGCTCAGCCGGATCGGCTGGCGCTCGCTCGGCGTGCTCGAGCTCACCGCGCTGCCGACCGTGCGGCGCGACCAGTGGGAGGCGGCCGTGCGCGGGGTCGACGCGCTGCTCGTCTGGGGCGGCGACGTGCTCTACCTCGTGCACTGGATGCGCGAGTCGGGGCTCGCGGACCTCCTCCCCGAGTTGCACGACACCGTGTACTTGGGCGTGAGCGCCGGCAGCATCACCGTCACCCCGCACAACTGCGACGCAGCGTTCGACCTGCGCTTCGTCCCGGACGGAAGCGACATGGGGCGCGACGCCGAGCGCGCGCTCGGGCTCGTGGGCTTCGCGCTCTACCCGCACCTCGGCCATCCCGACATGGAGGACGCGTCGCTCGAGCGCATCGCGGAGTGGGCGGCCGACATCCCCGCGCCCGTGTACGCGATCGATGACGATACGGCGCTCGCCGTGGTCGACGGCGAGGTCGAGGTGATCTCGGAGGGCACGTGGGAGCGGCTCGAGCCGCGTCCCTGAGGGCGGGCGCCCTGGAGGACGCCCGCCCAGCCGCTCACGCGACGACCGTGAGGCGCTCGGTCGCCGCGGTACGGCTCACGCCGCGGCGCGCGAGCCGCCACGCCGCGGCGCCCACGACGAGCATCAGGGCCGAGCCCAGGAGCCCGAGCGGCGCCGTCAGCACCGCATCCGCGCCCGGAGCGACGATGAGGAAGCTCGGCACGACGGCGTTGAGGATGCCGTGCGCCGCGGCGACGGGCACCACGCTGCCGGTGCGCTCGCGGATCGCCGAGAGCACGAATGACATGGCGATGCAGAAGACCACCATCGCGACGACGCCGAGCGGCGCGCCGCCGTAGTTGTAGCCCTGCAGGATGAGCGGCGTGTGCCAGAGGCCCCACGCCGTGCCGACGAGCAGGTTGGCGCGCACGACGCCGAGGTGTCGCAGCTGCTCCCACAGCAGGCCGCGCCAGCCGTACTCCTCCCCCATCGCGACGAGTCCGTTCACCGTCCAGCCGGCGACCACGGCCATGAGCATCGCGGCCGCGAGCAGCACAGGCAGCGGCGGCGGCGCGCCCGCGCCCGCGACCGCGTCGGAGCCGAGGAGCGCCGCTGCGCCCGCGAGGATCTCCGCGTCGGTCGTCGCGAGGCCCAACAGCGGCAGCCCGAGCAGGTTGCCGCCGGTGAGGTGGGCCGCCACGAAGAGCGCAACGAAGGCGAGCACCGCGGCGACGGGTGCGACGAGGAAGACGAGCACCCCGCCGCGGCGAGGCAGGCGCAGCCGATCGCGCCGCATGCCGCGCTCGGCGATGAGCGCCGCGACGAACGGCGAGGGCATCACGAGCAGGCCCATCGCGGCGATGCCCGCGATCGAGTCGAGTGGCGTGCGCGTGAGGAAGAGGCCGAGGCCCACGAGGGCGGCCCAGCCGTACGCGATCAGGAGGAAGGTGAGGATGGTGCGCCGGCGGTCGGCGCCGGATGCGGTGCGCACGTCGGCGCGCGGGGTGTCGGGTCCGTGCATGGATGGCTCTCTGCTGAGTGACGCCCGAGAGGGGCGGCGAGTGCATTCTCGCGATTGGGAATGTACACACCCGGTGCTACATTCTCAAGTATGGGAAAGCAGGCGCCGAGTAGGGCAGAGGTCATCCTCCATCCGCAGCGGCTCGCGATCGTGCGCGCCCTGAACGCTGCGCCCGCGACCGCCCAGGAGCTGCTCTCGGCGCTGCCCGAGCTGTCGCAGTCGAGCCTCTACCGCCACCTCGCCCTGCTGCACGAGCGCGGCATCCTGCAGATCGTCGCCGAGCGCCAGCTGCGCGGTGCGGTCGAGCGCACCTACGGGCTCGCCCGCACAGCGATCGTGGCGGCCGACGAGGTCGCCGAGTCGAGCGACGACGAGCACTTCCGCTACTTCGGCGCCTTCGTCGGCAGCCTCATGGGCGAGTACGGCTCCTACCTCGACCGCGGCGACGTCGACCTCGAGCGCGACGGGGTCGGGTACCGCATGCACGTCGTGCACGCGACCCACGACGAGCTCGTGGCGATGGTCGGCGAGCTGCGCGAGGTGATCGCCAGGTACGAGGCGGCCCCGGCCGCGCCCGGCCGCCGGCCCCGCACCGTCGCGACGATCACGCTGCCGATGACGCAGCCCCACCAGGAGGAGCCCCATGACGACCACGAGCGCTGAGCACGGGCCCGCCGCGACGATGCGGCGCAACGCCCTCGCCGCCCTCCCCGTCCCGATGCTGCTGGGTGCACTGCTGCTCGCGCTCGCCGGCGCGCCTCCGCTCATCGCGCTCGTGCTCGGCGCCGCCGGCTGGTTGCTCGCGCTCGTGCTGCGGCAGCCGATCGCACTGCTCGTCAGCCGGCGCACGACCCCGGAGCGCACCGCGACGATCGTCGGCTGGTGCTCCGGACCGGCCGAGGAGCTCGTGAGGCTCGCCCTCGTGCTGCTCGCGATCCGCTCGACCGAGGACGCGCTCTGGGCGGGCTTCGGCTGGGCGACGGTCGAGGTGCTGCTGGTCGTGGTCAACGGCATCGCGCTCGCGAGCCTCATCACGAAGACCGACGCGAAGTCCCTCGAGGCGCGGGCGCTCCTCGAGGCGCAGGGCATGCTGGGCGCGCAGCAGGTGGTGTGGGGCGTGCTCGAGCGCGTGAGCGCGACGGCCGTGCACATCGGCTTCACGCTGCTGCTGTTCGCCCAGCCGTGGCTCGTGCTCGTCACGCTGCCGCTGCACTCGGTGATCAACATGTCGATCTCGCGGCTGGCCAAGCGGCATCTCGCGGCGACCGAGCTGGTCTTCGCAGCGGTGGCGGCGGTCGTGCTGTGGGCCGGGCTCGCGGTGACGCTGTGAGCGGTGCGGGCGCCGTGCGCGTGGGGCCTCGACCCGGCCGCATCGCGCTCGCCGCAGCGGGCGGCGCGTGGGCGCTCGTGTCTCTGCCGCTCACCGCCGCCGACTGGGGCGCGCCGTGGGTGGGGCAGCTCAGCCGCATCGATCCGTGGCGGTCGGTGCGCGCCGCGGTCGACGAGCCGTACATCCTCTTCGGCGCCCTCGCCGGGCTCTCGTTCCTCGCGATCGGCCTCGCCCTGCTGCCGTCGCTGTGGCGTGGCGGGTGGGGTGGGCGGGTGCTCGCGGCGCTCGTGCTCGCGGGCGCCGTCGTCACGCCGGCGAGCTACCTCTCCACGCCGGAGGAGTCGCCGCTGCACGCGCTCTGGGGCTCCGAGGGCCCGCTGCTCGTGCTCGTCGGCCTCGCCGGCATCGCCGCAGCGTTCACGGCGCGCGGCTGGCCGACGTGGCTGCGGGTGCTGCTCGGTGCGACGCTCCCGGTGCTGATCGCGGGCGTGCTCGCGACCGGCTACTACCCGCACGGCTGCCTCGTCGCGCTCGCGATCGAGGCGATCGTCGTCGTCGCCGCAGCGCCGGCCGCGGGCGTGCCCAACGGACGGCGCCGGGCATCTCAGGCCGGCGCTTCGCGGCCCGATGCGGCCCGGGCAGACTTCGAGCGCTGACCAGCAGCGACTCAGACGGTGACGCGCAGCATGCCGACGGGCTCGTCGGCGCTGCGCTGCACGAGCCCGAGCGGCTCGGCGAGGCGATCGAGCGTGCCGCGCGGCACGGCGCCTGCGCGCTCGAGCAGGGCGAGCGCGACGGGTGCTCCCGCGCGACGGGCGCCGTCGGCGGTCTTCACCACCGCCGTCGTGCCGTCGGGCGCGACGATCGCCTGCGTGCCCTCGGCGCCGAACTTCGTCGCGCATCCGGTCTCGGCGATCACGACGGCGTCGGGCCTGCCCGCGCCGTCGATGAGGGTCGGATGCGCGCGCATGGCGTCGCCGACGAGCCGGTGCGCTCCGGTGCCGTCGGGCGCGAGGCGGCGGAAGGCGCGGGCGAGGCCGACCGGGGTGGTCGGGAAGACGATCGCCCCGCAGCCGTCGCGCGCGCTCTGACGGATCGCCTCGTCGGTCGCGACGGCGATGCCGTCGCGGAGGATCGCGGTGAGGGGGTGGTCGCCGCTCCAGTAGTCGTCGCTCGCGCCGAGCGCCCGGGCGGCGGCAGCGAGCGCGATGTGCTTGCCGGCGCACATGTGCGCGAAGCGGCGCAGCACGCCCTCCGGGTCGCGCATCGGCGGGCACCGCAGCGCGTGCTCGTCGACGCCGAGCGCCTTCGCCATCGCCTGCGCGGTCTCGAGGTGCTCGTGGTGCCCGTGATGGCTCGCGCTCGCGAGGGCCGCGTGCTCGGGCTGCAGCTCGACGAGGCCGGCGGCGATGAGCGACGCGGCGTAGAGGGGCTTGAGGCTGCTGCGGGCGAGGAACGCGCGCGTGATGTCGCCGTGGGCCTCGATGACGGCGCCGTCGGGGTCGACGAGCACGGCGACGCCGTGGTGCTCGGCCTCGGTGAAGCCGTCGCGCTCGACGACGGCGAGCAGGGTGGTGGAGGGCACGCGACCACGGTAGCGGGGCGGAAGCGAGGGTCGCCCGAGGGCGGTGGGCGGGTGGTCTCGATACGGCGTGCGGCCTACTCGACCGGCGAGGCAGCGGGTGGTTTCGATACGGCCTGCGGCCTACTCGACCAGCGAGGGGACCGACTCGACCGGCGAGGGGATTGCGGGGTCTCGTGACGCGTGCCGGGCTCCGCCCGGCGCGCTCCTCGACCGACGAGGGACTCCTCGACCGACGAGGGGACTACCGCGCGGTCGACGCCTCGACGGCGAGCAGCCGCTGCTTGGCCTCCGGCCCGCCGGCGTACTGGCCGATCGAGCCGTCGCTGCGCACCACGCGGTGGCACGGGATGGCGATCGGCAGCGGATTGCGGCGGCAGGCGGTGCCGACCGCGCGCACGGCGCCGGGCGAGCCGATCGCGCGGGCGACGTCGCCGTAGCTGCGCGTCTCCCCGTAGGGGATCTCGCGCAGCTGCTCGACGACCTGGCGCCCGAAGCCGTGCGCGAGCGAGAGGTCGAGCGCCCCGTCGAAGGCTCGCGCCCGGCCCTCGATCAGCCGCTCGAGGCTGCGCGATGCGGCGTCGAGCCGGGCGGGCGCCTCGAGCACGCGCGGGCTCAGCGCCGCGGCGAGCCGCTCGAGCGTCGCGTCGGGATGGCTGCCGTCGAAGGTCACCGACACGAGGCCCGCGGGCGTCCCCGCCACGAGCAGCGTGCCGAGGTCGGTGTCGAGGGTGCGGAAGGCGACGTCGAGCAGGGCGCGCTCGGCCGCGCGATCGGCGAGGCCGGCGCGGAGCGCGTCGAGCCGCCCGGCGGGGAGCTCGGCGTCGAAGAGGGCGTCAGCCATCGTCGCCTCCCATCAGGGAGCGCAAGCGGCGCACGCCGTCCGACGACGCGCGGCGCACCGCATCCGACGACGCCCCGAGCGCCGCGGCCACCTCGGTGAACGGCAGGCCGCCGAGGTGGTGGAGCACGACCGACTCCCGCTGCCGCGGCGGCAGCTGCAGAAGCGCTCGCGCGAGGTCGAGGTCGCGGGCGCGCCCGGGCACCGTCGCATCGGGGGCGAGCCGGTCGGGCGGCTCGCCGAGCACGAGCCGCGAGCGCCGGCGCAGCACGTCGATCGCCTTGCGGTGCGCGATCGTCACGAGCCAGCCTTCGATGCGGGTGTCGTGCGCGAGCGTCGGGTACGCCTCGAGCGCGGCGAGGAAGGTCTCGCTCCATGCGTCGTCGGCGTCGGCCTCGTCGAGCAGCGCACGGCAGACGCGCCAGACCCGCGCGCCATGGGCCTCGACGAGGCTCTCGAAGGGCGCACGGCTCACGCGACCGAATCTAGCCCGGCGCCTGGGAGCGCAGCGCCGCGCTCGTGGTCGAGGAGGAACCGCTTGCGCTCGACGCCGCCCGCATAGCCGGTGAGCGCGCCGCTCGCGCCGACAACCCGGTGGCACGGCACGACGATCGAGAGCGGGTTGCGACCGTTCGCCAAGCCGACCGCGCGCACGGCGGTCGGCTGGCCGAGCTGCTCGGCGATCCAGCCGTACGTGCGGGTCTCGCCGTACGGGATCGCGCGCAGCGCCGCCCAGACCCGCTGCTGGAAGGGCGTGCCCATGCCCGCCAGCGGCAGGTCGAACGCCGTGCGCTCCCCTGCCCAGTACTCCCCGAGCTGCTGCACCGCATCCGTGAACGCCGCATCGTCGCGGTCGCCGAAGCGCGCCTCATCCGGGGCCGGGCTGTGGTCGGGCATGTAGAGGCCGGTGAGCCCCGCGTCGCCGCGCACGAGCGTGAGCGGGCCGATCGGGCTGTCGATGATGGTGTGCTTCATGGCCGTAGTCCTCTCATACCCTGCCAACGCGCGGGCGGGCCCGGATGTGAGCCTGTGGATGACGGGATTCTCACGCGCCTAGGCTCGGGGCATGGAGATCGCGCTCGTCCGACACGGCCAGACCGACTTCAACCGCGACGGCAGGCTGCAGGGCACGAGCGACATCCCGCTCAACGAGACCGGCATCGCACAGGCGCACACCGCCGCGCGCCTCCTCGCCGAGCACCCGCCGGGCGGGCGTCCGTGGGATGCGGTGGTGTCGTCGCCGCTGCAGCGCGCCGCCGTCACCGCCGACATCATCGCCGCCGAGCTCGGCCTCGACGTCGCGGGGCGATACGCGAGCCTGATCGAGCGCGCCTACGGCGAGGCCGAGGGACTGACGAAGGCGGAGGCGATCGCGCGCTTCGGCACCGACTGGCCCGGCGAGGAGGCGTTCGAGGCGCTGCAGCGCCGGGCGGTCGCCGCGGTCGACCAGGTCGCTGCGGCGCACCCGGTCGACGCGCTCGTGATCGTCGCGCACGGCACGTTCATCCGCGCGTTCGCCGATCACGTCACAGGCCTCGAGACGCGCACGCCCGACAACGCGCACTCGGTGCGCTGCACCGGCCTTCCCGGCGCGTGGCGCCTCGTCGACGGGCTGGTGCGCGCGTGAGCCTCGACGCGCTGCGCGCGGCGCTGCCGCCGCACGTCGTCGTCACCGACCCCGCCGCGCTCGACGTGGCGCGTGCCGACAAGTCGGGCCACCGCTCGGTCGCGCCGCCGCTCGCGATCGTCGAGGCGGAGGCCGTCGAGCACGTGCAGGCGGCGATGGCGTGGGCGAGCGCGCACCGCGTGCCGGTCGTGCCGCGCGCGGCCGGCACGGGGCTCGCGGGCGGGGCGATCGCGGGCGGCGGCGAGCTCGTCGTCTCGGTCGACCGCATGCGGCGCCTGCGCGACGTCTCGGTCGTCGACCAGTCGTGCGTGGTCGAGCCGGGCATCCGCAACGCCGAGCTCAACGAGCTGCTCGCGGCGCACGGGCTGTGGTGGCCGCCGGATCCGGCGAGCCGCGCCATCTCGACCGTCGGCGGCAACATCGCCACGAACGCCGGCGGGCTGCTGTGCGCGAAGTACGGGGTGACGCGCGAGTGGGTGCTCGCGCTCGACGTCGTGCTCGCCGACGGCAGCCTCGTCACGACCGGCCACCGCACGGTGAAGGGCGTGACAGGCCTCGACCTCACCGCGCTCATGATCGGCTCGGAGGGCACGCTCGGCATCGTCGTCGGCGCCACCCTCAAATTGCGACCGCTCGTCGAGGGTCCCGTCTGGACGGTCGGCGCGTTCTTCGCGGATGAGGCGAGCGCGGCCGCGGCCTGCACGGCCGTGACGGCCGCCCGCATCCGGCCCGCGATCATGGAGCTCGTCGGCCGCGAGGCCGTCTCGATGCTCGCGGCCTACACGGGCCGCGCGATGGCGGGCGCGTTCGTGCTCGTGCAGACCGACGACCTCGGCGCCGACACGACGTCGGCGGCGGTCGCCGAGATCCTCGCCGCGCACGGCGGCGCCGTCGAGCGCACCGACGACCTGACGCAGTCGGATGCGCTCGTGCAGGTGCGCAGGCAGCTGCACTTCGCGCTCGAGTCGTTCGGCACGGTGCTCGTGGAGGACATCTCGGTGCCGCGCTCGCGGCTCGCGGAGATGTTCCGCGCGTGCGACGAGGCCGCGCGGCGGCACGGCGTGCGGCTCGTCACGTCGGCGCACGCGGGCGACGGCAACCTGCACCCGACCTTCGTCTTCGACGGCACGGAGCCGAGCGAGGAGATCTGGGCCTGCGCCCACGAGGTGTTCACCGCGGGCATCGCGCTCGGCGGCACGCTCACCGGCGAGCACGGCGTCGGCATCCTGAAGCGCCGCTGGCTCGTCGACGAGCTCGGCGAGCGTCAGCTCGCGCTGCAGCGCGCGGTGAAGGCGGCGTTCGATCCGCTCGGCATCCTGAACCCCGGCAAGGCGCTCTGACCGCCGATCCCGCGGTCGTCGAGCGGGCCATCCCACGGCCGTCGAGTAGGCCCGCAGGGCCGCATCGAGACGGGATCTCGATACGACGCCTGCGGCGTCTACTCGATCAGCGTGGGGTGCTTCAGCGGACCGCGATCAGGTCGCAGACGCGCTGGAGCTGGAAGAGGAGGCCCTTTCGGGCCTCCTCCGCGACGCCAGCGCCGACGCCCGTCCTGGGCGTCGGAGCCGGTCAGCAGCGATCTGTCAGCGGACGGCGACGAGGTCGCAGACGAAGATCAGCGTCTCGTTCGGGCCGATCACGCCGCCGGCGCCGCGCTCGCCGTAGGCCAGGTGGGGCGGGATGACGAGCTTGCGGCGGCCGCCGACGCGCATCCCCTCGATGCCCTGCTCCCAGCCCTTGATGACCATGCCGACGCCGAGCGGGAACTCGAGCGGGGCACCCCGGTTGTAGGAGGCGTCGAACTCCTCGCCGGTCGAGTGCGTCACGCCGACGTAGTGCACGCTGACCTGCTTGCCGGTCACCGCCTCCTCGCCGTCGCCGACGGTGATGTCGGTGATCTCCAGGTCGGTGGGGGCGGGCCCCTCGGGGGCGTCGATCTCGGGCTTCTCAGTCATGGCACCATCCTCGCACGCGCTCCCCTGCCGGTCGTCGGATGCGGTGCGTACGCTGGCACCGTCGGCCCGCGGTGTGCGGGCACGTGCGAACCAAGGAGGACTTCTCATGGCCATCACCTCGAACGCCAACGCCACCTGGAACGGCGACCTCGCATCCGGCAGCGGCACCTCGGTGCTCGGCTCGGGCACCAGCTTCGACATGTCGTGGAAGGCGCGCGCGGAGGAGGGCGGCGCGGTGACGCCCGAGGAGCTCATCGCCGGCGCCCACGCCTCGTGCTTCTCGATGGCGCTCTCGCACACGCTCGCGCAGGCCGGCCACGCGCCGGAGTCGCTCGCGACGAGCGCGAAGGTCTCCTTCGTCGCCGGCGAGGGCATCACAACGAGCGTGCTCACGGTCACCGGCCGCGTGCCCGGGATCGACCAGGAGCAGTTCCAGGACTACGCCGAGCAGGCGAAGGCCGGCTGCCCGGTGTCGCAGGCGCTCGCCGGGGTCGACATCCAGCTGGAGTCGGCGAGGCTCGAGGGCTGATTTTCCTGCGGCGCAAGGTTGCCTCTAGCGGAAAGCGCGCTCGACGCTCTATAAACAGACGTGACAGCACCATCCGCCGACACGAAGGAGTGACATGAAGCGTCGCGAGCAGCTTCCTACTCACCTGCTTGTCACGCTCGGTGGCGACGACGACATCATCATGTCGTCCATCGCCGGCGACGATGACATCATCATGTGACATCAGCACTGACACCCGCGGCCGCGGCGTCGACTCCCGAGTCGGCCCGCGGCCGCGGCGCGTCCGGCGGCGCACGTCCGGCGGATGCGGTGTCCGGCTAGGTGCCGAGCACGAGCACGGGGCCCTTCGGCCGCACCACGAGGTCATGGCTGACCGAGCCCAGGAAGAAGCGCGCGAGGCCTCCCGCCGCGTGGCTCGCGACGACGACGAGCGCAGAGTCGCCCTCCTGGCGCAGCACCTCGGCTGCCGGCCCCATCTCGAGCCGGCTCTCGACGCGAGCGCCGAGCGAGCCGGCGAACTCGACCGCATCCTCGAGCAGCTCGCGATGGATGTCCTCGAGCACGTCGATGTCGGCCTGCGTGGGGTACTCGCCGAAGCCGTGGCTCCACCCGGCCGGCACATCCCACGCGTGCACGATGCGGACGCTCGCGCCCAGCGCGTCGGCCTCGGCGATCGCGAGCTCGAGCGCCGCGCGGGCCTCGGCGGTGCCGTCGATCCCGACCACGAGCGCCGAAGGGCGCACGGCGGGGGCGTCCACCGGGACGACGGCCACGGCGCGCCGCCCAGGCCGGCCCGCGAGCCGCGCGCCGAGGGTCCACGGGCTCCGGATGCCGGCATCCGGACCGCCGACGACCACGAGCGCGTCCTCCGCGAGCCTCCGACCGAGCTCGTCGAGAGCCGCCCCCTGCACCGTCTCGGTCTCGACCCGGATGCCGGGGTGGGCGAGCCGCACCGCGTCGGCCACCTCCATGAGCCCGACGCGCTGCGCCGAGCGCTCGCTCGTCGCCGAGAGGTAGTCGCTGCCCTTCGGGGTGCCGCCCATCGCGTGCAGCAGCACGAGCGGTCGGTCGAGGGCGATCGTCGCCGCCCAGTCGAGCGCTGCCTGCGACGCGGTCGAGCCGTCCCAACCGACGATGATCGAGCTGAACATGGCCCCACGCTCCTCCGGCCCGTGCCGGGCGACCGGGCCGAAGGTCACATCGACTCGTCCGAGTGCTTCCGGCCGAGCTCGTACACGGCCGCTTGCGTGCGGCGCTCGAGCCCGAGCTTGCGCAACAGGCCGGAGACGTAGTTCTTCACGGTCTTCTCCGCCAGCCCGAGACGGGCGCCGATCTGCCGGTTCGTCAGCCCCTCGGCGATGAGCGCGAGCACCTGGCGCTCCCGCAGCTGCAGCGACCCGAAGCGCGGGTCGTCGCGGCCGTCGGCGTCGCTCCGGGCCAAGATCCGCTTCCCGATCGCTGGGGGCATCAGCGGTCGGCCGGCCGCGACGGCGCGGATGGCGTCGACGAGGCGCGTGCCGGAGATGCTCTTGAGCACGTAGCCGTCGGCCCCCGCGAGCACCGCCGACAGCATCGCCTCGTCGTCGTCGAAGGCGGTGAGCACGAGGCAGCGCACCTCCGGATGGCGAGACCGGATCTCGCGGCACAGGTCGATGCCGTCGCCGTCGGGGAGCCGCATGTCGAGCAGCGCGACGTCAGGCAGCGCAGCGGCGATCCGCACGAGCGCGCGCCGCGCACCGTCGGCCTCGCCGACGACCTCGAAGCCGTCGACGCGGCCGAGGAGATCGGCGACGCCTCGCCGCACGATCTCGTGGTCGTCGACGAGGAAGATGCGGGTCATCGGCGCCTCCGAGCGGGTGGCCCGCACGGTACCACCGCGCTGCGCCGCGTGCCAGGGCGAGCCCGCGGCTCACACGCCGAGCGTCTCCAGCAGGTGGTAGAGGAAGAAGACGGGCCAGACGGCCGCCTGGAGCAGCCCGAGGACCACGGCCCAGAAGCTGCCGTCGGAGTGCGCGATGAAGTAGATCGCGGCACCGATGTACGCGAGCAGGAAGAAGAAGCCCCACGGCCCCGCCTTCTCGACCACCCGCACGCTCCGCCGATCCTCGCCCATGCCGTCCTCCACCGTCTCGCCGAAGCCGAGTGTGCGCTCCGGTGGCCCGTGCTGCAGGGGCGAAGGTCCCGCTGCGGAGCGGTCAGCGATCCGCCCGCGCGATGAGCACCGGCGCAGTGATGTTGATCAGCACGTCGTGCACGACGGGTCCGGCCACGGGGCCGCGGCCGGAGTCGCCGAGGACCACGAGCGAGGCCGAGCGCCCGGCATCCAGGAGCGCCTCGGCGACCGGTCTGCGCACGGCGCGCGCCGCGATCGACGGCGGCGCCCCCGCATCCGTCGCCACCGCCCGTGCGCGCGCGAGCGCATCGGCGGAGCCGGCCTCGCTCGCGCCGTCCGCCGGCGGTGACGCGAGCAGCAGGGTGAGCGGCTCCCCGAGCCGCTGCGCCTCCCTGGCCGCTGCGCGGACCGCCACGCTCGGGTCACCGGTGGGCGGGATGCCGGCGAGCACCCCGCGCCGCCCCTGGCGATCGTGCTCCGGGAGCACCGCGACGGAGCGCCGCGACGCGATCGCGACGAGCACGCCGCGCGAGCCGATGAGGCGCCCTCGCAAGAAGCCGGTCCTCCGGGTGCCGATCACGAGCAGATCGCCGGGCCGGCCGAGCGCGACCAGTGCGCGCATGACGCTGCCCTCGAGCAGGCGTGTCTCGCAGCGCACGTCGGCCGACTGCTGCCGGGCCGCCTCTTCCGCCTCGGCGAGGATGCGCTCGCCGCGCACCGCGTCGGCCGCGTGCTCGGCCGCGTGGACGAGCACCACGCGCTCGCGGAGGGCCGCGGCTCGCGACACCGCCCACCGCAACGAGGTCGACGCCGACGCGCCCCGGTCGACGCCCACGAAGGTCTCGCCCACGCGATCCCCCCTCACCCAGGAGCCTCGCGGGGCGACCGAAGCGACCCGCTCCATGGGTCAAGGCTCACAGCGGCGAGCGAGGGGTGCAGGGCCGAAGGGCCCAGGCGTATACTCCCGACCTGCAACGACGTGAAGGCGAGATGCGGATGACCGAGCGCCGGGAGCCCCCCGCGCTCTCGACCGGGCGCGACGACGGGCTGGTCCACGCCGCGGCCGACCTCACCGAGTCTCCGCACGATTCGCAGGCGCGGCTGCGGCGGCTGCTGCGGGTCAGCCAGTCGATGGTCGAGGAGCTCGACCTCGAGGCGGTGCTGCGGCGCATCGTCGAGGCGGCGGTGCAGCTCGTCGGCGCGAAGTACGGGGCGCTCGGCGTCATCGCGCCCGACGGGCACCTCGAGCGCTTCATCCACGTCGGCATCCCGGAGGCGCTCGCGGCCCGGATGGGCGAGCTCCCGAAGGGCCTCGGCCTGCTCGGCGCGATCATCGACGACCCGCGGCCCATCCGCCTCGCGCACCTGGGCAGCGATCCGAGATCCATCGGGTTCCCGCCGCACCATCCGCCGATGGAGAGCTTCCTCGGCGTGCCCATCCGGGTGCGCGCCGAGGTGTTCGGCAACGTCTACCTCACCGAAGCCGCATCCGGCGCCTTCACTGCGGACGACGAGGCGCTCCTCGGCGAGCTCGCCGCGACTGCAGGCATCGCGATCGACAACGCGCGCCTGTTCGAGGAATCCATGCGGCGCCAGCGGTGGGCGGCGGCGCTCGCCGAGATCACCGCCACCCTCCTCTCCGAGCACGAGGGCGACCCGCTGCAGCTCGTCGCCGACCGGGTGCTCGAGCTCGCCGCCGCGGATCTCGCGTGCATCGTGCGGCCCGTCTCCGCCGAGGAGGTGCGCATCGAGACCGCCGCTGGACGACGAGCGGCGGGCCTCGAGGGCGAAACGCTGAGCGGTCGCGGCTCGCTGAGCGCCCGCGTCATCGCGAGCGGCCAGCCTGCGATGGCGGCCATGGCTGCGGCGGACGTGCGGTTCGAGCGCGGGTCGACCCTCGCGGTGTCCGTCGCGACCGCGGGGCGCCCCGTGACGGTGCTCAGCGCGAGCCGGGATGCGGGGCGCGCCGAGTTCTCAGCCGCCGAGCTCGAGATGGCCGCCGACTTCGCGAGCCAGGTCGGCGTCGCGCTCGAGCTGGCGGCGAACCGGTCGGATCACGAGCGGCTGGCGCTGCTCGAGGAGCGCGCCAGGATCGCCGCCGACCTGCACGACCACGTCATCCAGCGGCTGTTCGCCGTCGGCCTCCAGCTGCAGTCGATCGCCGGCCGCCTCGACGACGAGCCGGCGGCTCGCGAGCAGCTCGTCGAGCAGGTGGAGTCGCTCGACCGTGCGATCGCCTCGATCCGCACCTCGATCTTCGCCCTGACCGCCCAGCGCGGCGAGAGCCCCACGCTGCGGCACCGAGTGCTCGACCTGCTCACGGAGCTCGATCCCGTGCTCCCGCTCCCACCCCACGTCGGGTTCTCCGGCCCGGTCGACCTGACGATCACGGGCGCCCTCGCCGACGACGTGCTCGCCGCGATCAGGGAGGGTCTCGCGAACGCCGCGAAGCACGCGCACGCGCGCCGGACGAGCGTCTCGCTCGCGGTGCAGGATGCGATGGTGACGCTCGAGATCACCGACGACGGCGTGGGCATCGGCGAGCTCGCGCACACGAGCGGCCTCGCCAACCTGAGCCGCCGCGCACGGCGCTGGGACGGCGACGCGCGGCTGGAATCGGGATTGGACGGGGGTGCGACGCTGCGATGGACGGCGCAGGTGCCGGCACCGGCACGATCGACCTGAGCCGGTCGCCCGGCGGCGAGTCGCTCCCGGGAACCACGAAGGCCACCTGCTCTCGCAAGTGGCCTTCTGACTGTCTCAACACAGTGCGCGCCCGGAGGGACTCGAACCCCCAACCTTCTGATCCGTAGTCAGATGCTCTATCCGTTGAGCTACGGGCGCTTGGCCAAACGGCCAGGGATCAGTCTAACTGATCCCTGGCCGTCAGCGCGAATCGAGTCGCGCCGCGAGCGGCGCGACCAGGCTCACAGGGGGCGGATGTTCGCTGCCTGCGGGCCCTTGTTGCCCTCGACGATCTCGAACTCGACTGCCTGAGCCTCTTCGAGGGTCTTGAAGCCGTTGGACTGGATCTGGCTGTAGTGAGCGAACAGATCCTTGCCGCCGTCATCGGGCGCGATGAAGCCGAAGCCCTTGCCCGAGTCGAACCACTTGACGGTGCCGGTTGCCATATTTCCTTCAATCAATGCAAAGCAGCCGGAGCTGCGTTCAGAAGCGCAGAGCAAGATCTACTCTGCGCCGCCGCAAGCGTAGCGTCCCGAGCACCCGGCTCGCTGAGAAACTTCCTGCGGATCCCGCAGGTGCGCACCGCCGACGCACGACCGCAGGCGCAGCCCGCCTTCGGATAGCCTCATCGCATCCGCGCCCCGCGCGCGGAGAGCACGCCTCAGGCACCGCCGACCTCGCGTCCCCCAGCGCGCCGGCCGACGGCCGCCGCCGCACCGTGGGAGCGCCCGATGACGTCGTTCGAGCCGGTTCCGTCGCGCTCGCGACGCCGCATGCCTGTCCGCACCGCCGTCGGCACCGCAGCGCTGCTGGCCGCGGTCGCGCTCGGGGGCGCGATGGCGCTGTGGGGCGGCATCGTGCCGCCGCGGGGCTACGACACCGGCCCTGCGCCGAGCGCGGCGGCGCCGCAGCCGACCTCCGGCACGCCGGCTGCCGACGCGCCGCCCGACGCGGCGCCCGACGCGGAGGTCGTCGCACTCGCCGACGCCATGTTCCTGACCGACGAGGGCCGCTCGATCTTCTTCGCGGCCCGGCCGCGACTCGTCGACGCCGACGCGATCGCCGTCGAGTGCGCAGGCGTCGGCGACGCGGATGCTTCCGACCTGTTCACCGGCGGATGCTTCGTCGGCCAGGCGCTCAGCCGCGACGCCGATCGCATCTTCGTGCTCCGACCCGACGACGAGCGCCTGCACGGCTCGATGGTCTCCATCGCGGCGCACGAGCTGCTGCATGCCGTCTACGCGCGCGCCAGCCCGATGGAGCGCGCGCAGATCGACCGCCTGGTCGCGGACGCGACCGCCATGGTGCCGGCGAGCGATCCCGTGCACGAGCAGATCGAGTGGTCGGTCGCGGGCGACGAGGCGAACCGGGCGAACGAGCAGTTCGCCTACCTCGGGTCGCAGGTCGCCGTGGCGGGCGGGTTCCCGGCGCAGCTCGAGGAGCGCTACGCGAGGATCTTCACCGACCGGCTCGCGCTCGTGGATGCGCACCGGCGGGCGGATGCGGTGGTCGACGACGCTGTCGCCGCGGCCGACGCGGCATGGTCGGCAGCGAACGACGCCGCCGCGCGCACCGCGCGGGACCGGGCGCAGCTCGACGCGGACCGCCGCGGCTACGACGCCGCCGCGGCCACCTACGGCGAGGACCTCGCGCGGTTCGAGGCGACGCCGGCCGAGGAGCAGGCGCGCTGGGAGGTGACGCTGCGACCGGCCGGCGGGGCCGAGCTGACGATGTCGTGGGAGGCGTCGCTGCAGTACCGCTGGGAGGAGCTCGAGCGCTACCGCGGTGAGCTCGCGGCCCGCGCCACCGAGGTCGAGTCGGCCGAGGCGGAGGCGTCCGCCCTGCGCGCCGAGGCCGAGCAGCGCCGGGCGGACGCGCTCGCGCTCGCGCGGGCGGCGAACCCGAACGCCGTCATCGACGGCTGACCGGCCGGCAGGACGGGCCCGCCGACCGGCCGGCGCCGGTCATCGGGCGCAGCGGCCCAGCATCGCGGCGTTGTCGCTGACGGTCCACTCGCGGCCGAGCGCGACCACGCGGTCGGGATCCACCGCGCTCGCGAACGAATGCGGCGCCGGCGGCACGCAGCCGATCGACGTGAGGACGACGGGGCCGACACCCGTCGCGACGGCGCTGCCGATCGCGGCGTGCCCGAAGCGCAGGCCCGACGCGAGGTAGACGGTGCTCTGCGCGCCCGACCAGGCGGTCTGGAGCGTCGCGGCGTTGGTGCGGAAGCGGTCGGCGCCGCGCACGAGCTGCACCGCGGTGCCCGAGCTCGCGGCACGCACCTGATCCTGGTGCGCCTTCGCGAGCGTCGGGGCGCCGCCGACGATGACGAGCTCGGAGAGGCGGGCCTGCGCGAAGTAGCTGCGCACCGCATCCGGCATCGTGTTGACGCGGGGCGTGAGGACGAGCGGCACGCCCGAGACGGCGGCCGAGGACGCGCCCGAAGTCGCGTCGGAGAGGTTGCGCTCGGCGGCCATGTAGGCGGATCGAGCGCCGGGGAACTCCTGCCGGGCGAAGTTCGCCGAGATCTCGGCGACGTCGCGGCCGGCGACGCGCGTGACCTGCGCCGCGGGCAGCGCCGAGCGGACCGCGCTCAGGCTCGCCTCGCTCAGCACGCTCGCGGTGCCGACCGCGGTCACCGTCGCGGGGTTGAGCCGCCGCAGCTCGGCGAGGACCGCCGAGGAGGGACCGGCGGGATCGACGAGCAGGAGCGCGCGGTCATTGCGGGCCGCGGCGGGGGCAGCGGTGAGCGCCTCGAAGAAGACGTGGCTGGGCGCGAGGTAGACCTCGGAGACCTGGGTCGCATCGCTCGACGACGCGCTCAGCTCGACCGAGGCCTGCATCGTGTCGCGTGCGGGGATGCGGTCGAAGGTCGTCTGCAGCGGCGCCGGCGGCGGGGAGGCGACGCGGCCGCCCGCGCGCACCCACTCCTGCACGTTCGCGTAGGTGGTCGGCTGCGCCGAGCCCACGTACTTGCCGAAGTTCACGGTGCCGATCAGGGCGGTCCGCGACGAGCCGCGGTAGTCGCGCACCTCGGCGACCCCGATGCCCATGGCCGTGTAGTCGCCGAGCAGGTGGGCCTTGTGGGCCGGCGAGTTGATCCACTGCGTGACGAGCTCGGCGGCGCGCATGTCACTGCGCCACGCGATGATCTCGCCCGAGCGCGTCGAGCCCGCGGGGTAGCGCGACGCGAAGTCGGTGCGGTGCTTGAACTGATCGGTCTGGCCGAGCTCGTAGCTCCACGACTGCGCGACGGTGTGGAGCGCCGGCATGAAGCGCAGCGGCGGCAGGTCCTCGGTGGCGCGGAACGCGTTGATCGCGTCGAAGACCGCGGCGAGCTCACCGGCGGTGTCGCGGTCGACGGCGACGCCCTGGGCGAGCGGCGCGGCGGCGGCGGGGGCGGCGGATGCCGTGGCACCGATGGGGAGGACGATGCCGACGGCCGCAGCGAGAGCGACGAGGACGGCGAGGGGGCGCGAGCGCATGAGAGGACCTCGATCTGGGTTCGTGACGCACCAAGGGTACAAGTGCACGGCGTGTCATACCAGCGCTCGCGCAAACATGCGGTATTCGCAGGCGTGTCGCGGCACACGAAAGGCCCCGCATCCGAGGATGGCGGGGCCTGCGTGGAGACGGAGGGATTTGAACCCTCGGTCCCCTATTGGGGACTCCACCTTAGCAGGGTGGTGCACTAGACCGGACTATGCGACGTCTCCGTGGCCCGCCTGACGACAGGCCAGCGGCAAGTCTAGCAAAGGGACGGAAGGGTCTCGTGACGCGTGCGCCTCCGGCGCGCTCCTCGACCCGCGAGGGGACGGAGGGCGCCGTCAGCCGCCGAAGGGGACGACGCACGACTCCTGCGACGCATCCTGCCCGACGACGCCCTCGAGCCCGTCCGTGGGCGTGGGAGTCGGCGTCGCGCCGGGCGTCTCGGTCGGCTCGGGCGTCTCGGTCGGCAGCGGCTCGCCGGGCTCCGGCGTCGGCGTCGGCGTCTCCTGGGTCGAGCCGACGCCGAGCGAGTCCTCGCCCAGCTCGATCGGGAGGTCGAGCCGGATGCGGCGCATGAGCTCCTCGGCCGCGTCCTCGATCGGGTACACGCGGTTGCCCGAGAGCGCGTTCGGGTAGACGACGAACTGCATCGTCTCGAGCGGGATGTCGGCGAGCACGCGCGCCATCGACACCATCGTGCCGATGTCTGCGAGGCCCGACGAGAGCGTCATGTTCTCGAGCGCGACCTGCGAGATGCCGTAGAGCTTCGTGAGGTCGGTGAGCACCGCATCCGACTGCAGCGTGCGCACGAGCGACGAGAGGAAGACCTGCTGCGACGAGATGCGGGCGAGGTCGGAGCCGTCGCCGACGCCGTGGCGCGAGCGCAGGAACGCGAGCGCCTGGGCACCCTCGAGCTCGTAGGTGCCCGCCGCGGGTATCTCGAGGCCCGTCCAGCGGTCGTCGATCGGGCCGGCGAAGCACACCGGCACGCCGCCGACGGCGCTCGACATGCTGATGACGCCCTGGAACGTGATCATCGCCGCGTACGGCACCGGCATGCCGGTCATGTCGGAGACGACCTCGGCGACGCATGAGAGCCCGCCCCGGCTGAGCGCCTGGTTGAACTGGATGCCCGTCACGGCGGGCTGCGTCTCGCCGGTCTCCGGATCCTCGCACGCCGGGAAGTCGACGATCAGGTCGCGCGGGAACGAGACGACGCGCGCCAGCTGGTGGTCGTCGCTCACGTGCAGCAGCATCGTGACGTCGTTGAGCATCCCCTCGCCGTACGAATTCTCGCCGAACTCAGCGCCCTGGCCCGTGCGCTGGTCGGAGCCGACGAGCAGGATCGTGAACCCGCCCTCGTAGGGCGCGAAGCCGGCTTGGGCGGGCGGCACGTCGGAGCCGAGGTCGACCGTCTGCAGCCCCGTCGAGAAGCGCAGCAGCGAGACCCCGACGACGCCGATCGCGGCGATGAGCACGACCGAGAGACCGAGCGCCACCCAGCGCAGCACGTGCGCGACGCCCGAGCGGCGCCGCAGCCGACCGTGGCGCGGCGCCATCGACGACGTGTCGACGACGCTCTGCGTGCGCTGCGCTGCCATGTCGGTCCCTCCTGCGGTTCGGCGATCGGCGATCGCCCGCTGCGGAGGGCGTGGGATTCGAACCCACGAGGCATTGCTGCCCACCGGTTTTCAAGACCGGCTCCATCGGCCGCTCGGACAGCCCTCCATCGGCCCGACCGCATGCTGGGGCGTGGGGGGCCTCGGAGGATTCTACGCCGCGCAGCCAAGCGCTCGTCAGGCGCTGACGAGCAGCCCTTCGAGCACGATCGCCAGCCCGTCCTGCTCGACCGAGGCGGTGACCTCGCTCGCTGCGGCCTTCACCTCGTCGGGCGCCTGCCCCATCGCGACCGCCCGGCCCTGCCCGGCGACGGCCCACTGGAACATGTCGATGTCGTTGCGTCCGTCGCCGACGACGAGGATGCGGTCGCGCGAGTAGCCGAGCAGGTCGGCGACCCGCTGGAGGCCCGTGGCTTTGTTGACCCCGTCGGGCGCGATGTCGAGCCACGACGAGTAGCCGATCGCGTAGGAGACCTTGTGCAGGCCCATCGACTCGACGATCTCGAGGAACTCGTCGACCTGGTGGTCGGGGCTCATCACGACGACGCGCATCGCGGGGATCTCGAGCAGCTCCTCGAACGCGACCTCCTCGGCCTCGTCGAGGTTCCAGTCGATCATGCCGTCGGTGTAGCGACGGTGGCCCGTGGCGTCCTCGACCATGAACGAGCCGGTCGGCAGGCCCTGCGCGATCGTGCGCAGGGCCGGCGCCGGATCGAAGGTCTCGACGTGGATCGTCGCGTAGTGGTCGGCGCTGCGGCGCTCGAGCACGAGCGCGCCGTTGGCGGAGACGAGGTGGCTCGGCTCGATGCCGAGGCGCTGCGCGGTGGAGACCGTCGTCGCCTTCGAGCGGCCCGTGGCCAGCACCACGTCGTGACCGGCCTCGGCGACCGAGCGCACCGCATCCGCCACCCGCTGCGACATCGAGTCGTCCTCGCGCACGACGGTGCCGTCGATGTCGAGCGCGATGAGGAGCCGATCCGCCCGACGGATCATGCCGCCGGCTCCATGACCTCGAGGCCGCCGAGGTAGGGGCGCAGCGCCTCGGGCACGCGCACCGAGCCGTCGGCCCGCTGGTGCGTCTCGAGGATCGCGACGAGCCAGCGCGTCGTCGCGGCGGTGCCGTTGAGCGTCGCGACCGGCGCCGTCCTGCCGCTCTCGGTGCGGTAGCGGGTGGCGAGGCGGCGCGACTGGAACGTCGTGCAGTTCGACGTGGAGGTGAGCTCGCGGTACTGCTGCTGCGAGGGGATCCACGCCTCGATGTCGAACTTGCGGGATGCCGAGGAGCCCAGGTCGCCCGCCGCGACGTCGATCACGCGGTAGTCGAGCTCGCACGCCTGCAGCATGCGCTCCTGCAGCGCGCGCATGCGGTCGTGCTCGACCTCGGCGTCCTCGGGCTTGACGTACGAGAACATCTCGAGCTTGTTGAACTGGTGCACCCGCAGGATGCCGCGGGTGTCGCGGCCGGCGCTCCCGGCCTCGCGGCGGTAGCAGGTCGACCAGCCGGCGTAGCGCTTGGGGCCGCCCTCGAGGTCGAGGATCTCGTCGGCGTGGAAGCCCGCGAGCGCCACCTCGCTCGTGCCGGTGAGGTAGAGGTCGTCGGCGGGCAGGTGGTAGACCTCGCTCGCGTGCTCGCCGAGGAAGCCCGTGCCCTGCATGATCTCGGGCCGCACGAGCGTGGGCGTCGTGAGCGGCGTGAAGCCGTCGCCGAGCACCTGGTCGAGCCCGAGCAGCATGAGCGCGAGCTCGAGCCGCATGCCGATGCCCGTGAGGTAGTAGAAGCGCGTGCCGGCGACCTTCGCGCCGCGCGCGATGTCGAAGGCCTTGAGGCTCTCGCCGAGCTCGACGTGATCGCGCGCCTCGAAGTCGAACGCGCGCTGCTCGCCGTGCTCGAGGAGCGTGACGAAGTTCTCCTCGCCGCCGGCCGGAACGTCGGGGTGCACGAGGTTGCCGAGCCTCATGACGGATGCGTCGAAGGCCGCCTCGGCCTCGGTCACCCGGGCCTGCGCCTCCTTCACGCCGCCCGCGAGCGCCTTGCCCTGCTCGATGAGCGCCGGGCGCTCCTCCTTGCTCGCCCGGCCGACGAGCTTCGCGTGGGCGTTCTGCTCGGCGCGCAGGCGCTCGAACTCGGTGATGGCGGCGCGGCGGGCGCTCTCGGCGGCCAGCGCGTCGTCGACGTACGACACCGGGTCGCCGCGGCGCTCCTGGCTGGCCGTCACGAGGTCGGGCTGCTCGCGCAGCAGCTGAGGATCGATCACGCCCCCAGTCTACGAGCGGGCGGCGGGGAGCCACCCAGGATCGTCGCGGGCACTGGCTCGCCGCGGCGTGGCCCGGCGTCGGCCGCCGCTCGCCGCGGCGTGGGCGCGGCATCGGCCGCTGCTCGCCGCGGCACAGGCGACGGCCGGTACTGTGCCCCCATGCGCGCAGGCATCGTCTACAACCCGGTGAAGATCGATCGGCAGGAGCTCGCGGTCGCCGTCGAGTCGGCGCAGCCGCTCGAGTGGTCGGAGCCCGTCTGGTTCGAGACGGCGGCCGACGACGCCGGCCGCGCGGCCGTGCGCTCGGCGCTCGAGGCCGACATCGACCTGCTGCTCGTCGCGGGCGGCGACGGCACGGTGCGCGTCGCGGCCGACGAGATCACGAGCACCGCCGTGCCGCTCGCGATCATCCCCGCAGGCACCGGCAACCTGCTCGCGCGCAACCTCGGCATCGACGTCGCGAGCCTCAAGAACGCGGTGCGCACGGCCTTCGAGGGCGAGGAGCGCGAGATCGACCTGGGCGAGCTCGAGATCGAGGCGCCCGACGGCACGCGCACGAAGCACGCGTTCGCGGTCATGGTCGGCTTCGGGCTCGACGCCGAGATGATCGACAAGACCGACGAGCAGCTCAAGAAGAAGGTGGGCTGGCTCGCCTACGTCGACGCCGCCGGCCGCGTGATCTCGGGCCTCGACAAGGTGCGCGTGCAGGTGCGCATGGATGCGGGGCGCACGCTGCGCTCGACGGTCAACACGATGCTCGTCGGCAACTGCGGCACGGTCACGAACGGCATCGTCGTGCTGCCCGATGCGGTGATCGACGACGGCATGCTCGACATCGCGCTCATCCGCCCGCGAGGCGCGCGCGGCTGGCTGCAGGTCGCCGGCTACGTCGCGCGCAACAACCTGCTCGTCACGAAGCTGCTGCGCCGCCGCGGCCACCTCAAGCGGCAGCGCACGGGCGCGGCGCTCGGCTACGGCCAGGCGAAGGAGACGCATGCCAGGCTCGACGAGCCGCGCGCCGTGCAGGTCGACGGCGACGTGGTCGGTGAGGCCGTCGCGCTGCGCGCAGGCATCCGGCAGGATGCGCTCCGCGTGCGGGTGCCGCACCGCGGCGCGCAGGGCGGTGTGCCGGTCTAGACAGCGGGGTCTCGATGCGCCGCGTGCGGCGGCTGCTCGACCGGCGAGAGGGAGCGGCGTGGTCTCGATACGCCGCCTGCGGCGGCTGCTCGACCGGCGAAGGGGGTCGCGGCGGGGTCTCGATACGCCGCCTGCGGCGGCTACTCGACCAGCGACAGGGACGCTCGACGAGCGAAGGGCGGGGCTACTCGGGCTCGCCGGCGAGCAGGCCGCGCAGCCAGTCGCGCGCCTCCTCGAAGGAGGCGTTCGAGTAGCGGCGCTCGACCTCGATGCGTTGGCCGTCGGCGCGCGGGTACGAGCCGAGGAACACGACGCGGGGGCTGAAGCGCTTGAGGCCGAGCAGCGCATCCGCCACCCGCTCGTCGCGGATGTGCCCGTCGGCGTCCATCACGAAGCGGTAGCGACCGAGCCGGTCGCCGATCGGTCGCGACTGGATGAGCGAGAGGTTGACGCCGCGCGTCGCGAACTGCTCGAGCATGTCGAGCAGCATGCCCGCCTTGTCGGCCGGCAGCTCGACGACCACGCTCGTCTTGTCGGCGCCGGTGGGCTCGCCCACCTCGGCGACGCGGCCGACGAAGAGGAACCGCGTCACCGCATCCGGGTTGTCGCCGATCCGGTCGGCGAGCACCTCGAGCCCCTCGACCCAGTGCCCGATCGTGGGCGTCGAGAGGGCGGCCTGCGCGGGGCCGTCGGCGAGCTCGGCCGCGGCGGTGACGTTGGAGGCGGCGGGGAGGTGCGCGCGGCCGGGCAGCTCCCGCTGCAGCCAGCCGCTGCACTGCGCCCACGCGACCGGATGCGCGGCGACCACCCGGATGTCGTCGAGCGCGGTGCCGACGGGGGCGACGAGCGAGAAGTTCACGCTCACCACGTGCTCGGAGATGATGCGGAGGCCCGGGGTCGCGGCGAGGGCATCCTGCGCCGCCGTGACGCCGCCCTCGATGGAGTTCTCGATCGCGATCATCGCGGCGTCGCTGCGCCCCTCGGCCACTGCCGTGAGCGCCTCCGCGACGTTCGCGACCGGGACGCGCTCGGCGTGCTCGAGCCCCGGCACCTGCTCGAGCGCGGCCTCGGTGAAGGTGCCGCGAGGGCCGAGGAACGTGACGACGCGGGGCTGGGTCATGGCTCCAGCCTAGGTCGCGGCGGGTGCGCCGCCGCGGTCCGCCCGACGCTCAGCCGACGAGGGAGCGGACGGCCGCGAGCGTGCGGTCGACGTCGGCCGGCGTCGTCGCCCACGACGACATCGAGCAGCGCAGCGCCGCCCGGCCGCGCCACTCGGCGCCCGTGACGACCGCGGTGCCCTCGGCGAGGATCGCCGCGCCCAGGGCGCGCGTCGCAGCGTCGTCGGCGAGCCGGAACATCACCTGCGTGTAGTCGACGTCGTTCAGCACCCGGACGCCGTCGATCGCGCCGAGCCCCTCGGCCATCGCGCGCGCGTTCGCGTGCAACCGCTCGACGAGCTCGGCGACCCCCGCTCGGCCGAGGCTGCGGAGCGCCGCCCACGCAGGCACGCCGCGCGCACGGCGGGAGAGCTCGGGGGTGACATCCCACGGGTCGAGGCCCGTGTAGACGAGGTAGTCGCCGCCGGTGCGGAACGCGGCGATCGAGTCGGCGGGGTCGCGGATGATCGCCATGCCGCAGTCGTACGGCACGTTGAGCGTCTTGTGCGCATCCGTCGCCCACGAGTCGGCCGCCGCCATGCCGGCGGTCAGGTGCCGCAGCCTCGGGCTCGTCGCCGCCCACAGCCCGAAGGCGCCGTCGACGTGCACCCACGCGCCGTGCCGGTGCGCGACGGGGATGAGCGCGCCGAAGTCGTCGAAGGCGCCGGTGTGCACCTCTCCCGCCTGCAGGCACACGATGGCCGGGCCCTCTCCCGCGTCGAGGGCGCGCTCGAGCCCGCTCGCGAGCATCCGCCCCTGGTCGTCGGCCTCGACGACCGTCCACTCGGCGCGACCGATGCCGAGGAACCGGGCGGCGCGGTCGATCGACCCGTGCCGGTCGGCGCCGACGACGAAGCGCACCCGCGGCGCATCGTGCAGCCCCTGCTCGGCGAGATCCCAGCCGGCGCGCGCGAGCACGGCGTTGCGCGCCGTCAGCAGGCACGCGAAGTTGGCGAGCTGACCACCGGTGACGAACCCGACGCTCGCGCCCGCGGGCAGGCCGAAGAGGTCGAGCATCCACTGCCCGGCGACGCGCTCAAGCGCGACGGTCGTGGGCGTGAGCATCGCCGACCCGGAGTTCTGATCCCACGCGGAGACGAGCCAGTCAGCCGCGAGCGCCGCCGGCAGCGTCGCTCCGATGACGAAGCCGAAGAAGCGGCCGCCCGGGATGCCGACGAGCCCCGGACCCGCGCCGTCGGCGAGCTGGCGCACGACGGCGGTCGCGTCGGTGCTGTGCTCGGGCAGCGGGCCGCCGAAGACCTCGAGCATCTCGTCGAGGCCGACGCGCGGCCACACGGGCCGCTCGTCGAGCGAGCGGAGCCACTCGAGCGCCGCCTCGTGCGCTGCCGCGAGCGCGCTCTCGCGGTCGTCCGCGCCATCGCGTGCGTCCACGAGCGCCAGTGTGGCACCGGTGCTCGGCCGCGACAACGGGCCGCTTGCGCTGTGCGCGGCGGCCGCCGAGATCGGCGCCATCCGCGGCCGCGACCTGCCGCCGCCCAGGGCGCGGTGCTTGGATGAAGCCATGACTCGCGCAGGCACCGTCGCCCAGCCCCACGACCTCATCGACGTCAGCGCCCTCGAGCGGGCGTACTACGAGCTCGTGCCCGACGTCACGAACCCCGACCAGGCGGTCGCGTTCGGCACCTCCGGCCACCGTGGCAGCGCGTTCGACACGGCGTTCAACGAGACGCACATCCTCGCGATCACCCAGGCCATCTGCGAGTACCGCGCCGAGCAGGGCATCACCGGGCCGCTCTTCATCGGCCGCGACACCCACGCGCTCTCGCTGCCGGCCGAGCGCTCGGCGCTCGAGGTCCTCGTGGCCAACGGGGTGCGCGTGCAGGCGGATGCGCGGGGCTCGGTGACGCCGACGCCTGCGGTCTCGCGCGCGATCCTCGCCCACAACGCCGACGCATCCGACGACGCCGGGAACGAGGGCCGCGCCGACGGCATCGTCGTCACCCCGAGCCACAACCCGCCGCGCGACGGCGGCTTCAAGTACAACCCGCCGCACGGCGGGCCGGCCGATTCGGACGCGACGGGCTGGATCGCGAAGCGCGCGAACGAGCTCATCGCAGCGGGGCTCGAGGGCGTGCGGCGGGTCGCGGTCGAGGGCTCGAGCGACTCGCGCGTGGGCCTGTATGACTTCCGCGAGGAGTACGTCGCCGCGCTCGGCCGGGCGATCGACTTCGACGCGATCCGCGCGTCGGGCATCCGCATCGGCGCCGATCCGCTCGGCGGCGCGGCGGTCGACTACTACGGCGCGATCGCCGAGCGCTACGGGATCGACCTCACCGTCACGAACCCCGCGGTCGACCCGACGTGGTCGTTCATGACGCTCGACTGGGACGAGAAGATCCGCATGGACTGCTCGAGCCCGCACGCGATGGCGTCGGTGCTCGCCCGCAAGGACGAGTTCGACATCCTCACGGGCAACGACGCCGACGCCGATCGGCACGGCATCGTCACGCCCGACGGGGGGCTCATGAACCCCAACCACTTCCTCGCCGTCGCGATCGAGTACCTCTACGCGCACCGGCCGCACTGGCGCGCCGACGCGGCGATCGGCAAGACGCTCGTCTCCTCGTCGATGATCGACCGGGTGGCGGATGCCCTGGATCGCCGGCTCTGGGAGGTGCCGGTGGGCTTCAAGTGGTTCGTGCCCGGGCTCGTCGACGGCTCGGTCGGGTTCGGCGGCGAGGAGTCGGCAGGTGCGTCGTTCCTGCAGCTGGACGGCACGGTCTGGACGACCGACAAGGACGGCATCCTGCTGTGCCTGCTCGCCTCCGAGATCCGCGCGGTGACGGGCAAGTCGCCGTCGCAGCTCTACGACGAGCTCACGTCGCGCTTCGGCGCGCCGGTGTACGAGCGGGTGGATGCGCCGGCCACGCGCGAGCAGAAGGCGCGGCTCGGGAAGCTCTCGGGCGACGCGGTCGCCGCGACCGAGCTCGCGGGCGACCCGATCGTCGCTCGGCTGACCGAGGCGCCCGGCAACGGCGCCGCGATCGGCGGGCTCAAGGTCGTCACCGAGCGCGCGTGGTTCGCCGCCCGCCCGTCGGGCACCGAGGACGTCTACAAGATCTACGCCGAGTCGTTCGCGGGCGCCGACCACCTGCGGCAGGTGCAGGCGGAGGCGAAGGCGATCGTCGACGCGGCGCTCGCCGGGTAGCGGCAGCGCAACCAGCCGCTGATCGAGCAGCGCGCGGCGCCCCCAGCCGCTGATCGAGTAGCGCGAAGCGCCCCCAGCCGCTGATCGAGTAGCGCGAAGCGCGTATCGAGATCATCGACGAGCGTCGTCTCGATACACGCCTCCGGCGTTACTCGACGAGCGTGGGGACGGCTCGACGGCGCTGCTCGACGAGGGTGGGGGCGATTCGACGAGCGGGCGACTACTGCGCGAAGGAGTCCGTGATGATGCGCACCTGCGGGCCGAGCGCATCCGTCACGAGCTGCACGCCCGACTCGACCGTCAGCTCGTTCCGCCACGCCGAGCGCGTGATGGGCTCGGCCGCGTCGACGAGCGGGTGCAGCTGCAGGTTGCGGCGGTGGATCCAGTCCTGCGTGACGAACTGCGTGGGCGTCAGGTCGAAGTGCATGTAGAGCGGCACCGCGGCGGGGTCGACGACCTCGACGGGGCCGCCGGGCATGCCGACGAGGTCGAACTGCGCGACCGCGCTCACGACCCGCGGCACCGCCATCTGCGTCGTGAGGGCGTTGCCGAGCGAGTAGTAGACGAACGCGCGCGTGCCGTCCTCGCGCTCGAGCCACTCGGCGGTCTGCAGCACGTGCGGGTGGGTGCCGAGGATGACCTCGGCGCCGAGGTCGGCGAGCCGCTGCGCCTGCTCGCGCTGGCGCGCGTTCACGGTCGGCGAGTACTCGTCGCCCCAGTGCACGGCGACGATCGTGGCGTCGGCGATGCGCTCGGCCTCGGCGAGCTGCTCCTCGACGAGCGGGTCGGTGAGCCACGTCACGGCGTAGTCGTTCGTGGGCGTGTTCGACAGGTCGACGAAGTTGAGGAACGCGACGGTCAGCTCGCCGCCGTCGGCGCCCGCGATCTGCGTCGTCGGCACCTCGGCCTGCTCCTCCTCCGAGCGGAAGGCGCCGTGGATGAGCAGCGGGTCGAGCTCGTCCCACACCGCGCGCGTGCGGTCGATGCCCTCCTGGCCGCGGTCGAAGGTGTGGTTGTTGCCGAGGCCGATGGTGTTGCAGCCCGCCGCGGCGAGGCCCTCGGCGAACTCGACCGGGGCGTTGAACGCAGGGAAGTACGTCAGGCCGAGCTCGACGCCGCCGCTCGGCGCCTCCTGGTTGCAGTAGACGAGGTCGCTGTCGGCCCAGATCGGCCGCGCGGCGTCGAAGAAGTGCCCGTACTCGTAGCTGCCGTCGGGCTGGCGGGCGTCGGCCGTCACCGAGTCGTGCGGCAGCATGTCGCCCATCGCGCTCACCGACACCGTCACGGGCTCGGGCGTCGGGCTCGGGGTCGCGGATGGGGTGGGCTGCGTGGCGCTGCCGGTGGCCGAGGGCGCCGGGTCGAGCGCGCCCTGCTGGCAGCCGGTCAGCAGCAGCGCGGCCGCGAGCGCGGCGAGGAGCGGGCGCCGCATCACGACTGGCTCATGATGATGTAGATGACGACGAGCACGGCGATGACGATGAGCGTCGTGCGCCAGTCTCCCTGGCTCGAGCCGCCCGACCGGCTGCGGGAGCGCCGTGAACCCGAGCTGCCGCCCCAGCTCGACCAGCTCGAGCCGCCCGAGCCGCTGCGTCGGCCACCGCCGAACGACCCGCCGCCGCCCGAGCGCGAGCCGCCGCCGAAGAAGCTGCGCGAGCCTCCGCCGCCGCGGAAGCCGCCGCCACCGCCCTTGAAGCCGCCGCCGCTGCGGCCCATCTTCGCCATGCAGGCAGACTACGACGTGGCGGATGACCGCGACGTGGCGGATGCGACGACGCGGCGGATGCGACCGGGCGCGGCGACCGGCGGCGAGCGGCGCCTACCGGTCGACGAGCGTCACCTCGGGCCCGAGCGCGGCCGCGATCGCGGCCCGCTGCTCGTCGACGGTCGTCTCCCAGGCCGAGCGCGTGAGCGGCTCGGCGGCATCCTCGAGCAGGTAGAGGTGCGGGTTCGAGCGCGTCTCGAGCACGCCCGCCCGGCGGTCGGCGACCGACCAGTCGAAGTGCATGTAGATCGGGATCGCGCGCGGCTCGCGGATCTCGATCGCCCCGTCCGCCGTGCGCGCGATGTCGAAGCGACCGATGGCGCTGAACACGCGCGGCACGTCGATCTGCGACGAGAGCGCGTTGCCGAGCGAGTACCAGACGAGCGTGCGGCCGGCGTCGGACTCGACCCACTCGACCGGCTCGAGCACGTGCGGGTGGGTGCCGATGATCACGTCGGCGCCGAGCGACGAGAGCCACTCGGCGGCCTCGCGCTGCGCGGGCGAGACGGTCGGCGCGTACTCGACGCCCCAGTGCGCGGCGACCACCACGACATCGGCCTCCGCCTCCGCCGTCGCCATCAGCTGCTCGATGAGCGGCCGGTCGGAGAGCATCGAGAGGCTCGTGGCGGGGCCGGCGACGTTCGTGAGCGCGGTCGCCGAGACGAGGGCGATGCGGACGCCGTCGACCTCCGTGATCGCGGGCATGCGCTGCTCCTCGGCCGAGCGGGCGGTGCCGTGCCAGACGACAGGCAGCGCGTCGAGCACGTCGGCGGTGCGCTCGAGTCCCTCGACCCCCGCGTCGAGCGCGTGGTTGTTGGCGGTGCTGAAGGCGTCGCATCCGGAGGCGGCGAGGTCGCGCGCGAACGCCGACGGCGCGTTGAACGCCGGGTAGGCGCGCACGCCGAGCGCGTCGCCGGCGACCGGGGCCTCGAGGTTGCAGGTCACGAGGCCGCTCGAATCGAGCACCGGCGCGATGTCGGCGAGGTACGGGGTGAAGTCCCAGCCGTCCGCGGTCCGGGCACCGTCGAGGATCGTCTGGTGCGGCAGCATGTCGCCGAGCGCCGAGACCTCGACGACGGTCTCGGTCGGCGTCGCGGAGGGCACGGGGCTCGCGGTCGCCGGCTCGGGCGGCGCGGCGGTGGGCTCGGCCGTGGGCTGCGGCGCGGGCGCCGCGCAGCCCGCGAGCGCCGCGAGCGCGAGCAACCCTACGGCCGCCGCGCGCACGGGACGGATGCGTCGCTCGGCGCGCGTGGGACGGACGAGGCGGGCGGCGCTCACGAGTCGTAGTCCGGGGCCGGCGGCAGGCGGAAGAACTCCTCGAGCGTCGCGATCCCCTGCTCGTGCATCGCGCTCGACACCTCGGGCCCGACGTAGCGCAGGTGCCACGGCTCCCACGCGTAGCCCGTCACCGCATCCGACCCCTCGGGGTAGCGCACGACGAAGCCGTGCTCCCACGCGTGCGCGGCGATCCAGCGGCCCGCCTCGGTGTCGCCGAAGCAGTGGGCGAGCCGGCACTGCATCGACGTCGACATGAGGTCGATCGCGAGGCCGGTCTGGTGCTCGGAGTGCCCCGGGCGCGCGCTCGTCGTGTCGGCGCCCTGCTGGCCGAAGCGCGCGACCGCCTGCCGGTAGTAGGTGGCCTGCAGGTCGTAGGAGCGGTACGACGAGGTGACGAACGTGCCCTCGCCGATCGCGGCGCGCATCGCGGCGTCGAGCGCGGTGAGCGCGGCGTCGACCTCGGGGCGCACGACCTCCGCGCCGTCCTCGTTGCCCGTCGAGACCGTGACGAGCTCGGGCGCGAAGTCGGCCGGGTCCATGGGCCGGCGCTTGTTGACGACCACTTGGAGGCTCTCGGCCGAGTCGACGTCCCAGATCTCGGCGGGCGCCGGCGTGCGGGTCGGGGCGGGCTCGACCTGGGGGCGCTCGCTGTGCGTCACGGCCGCGGTCGCGGTCGGCGCCGGCGCGGGGCTGCCGCTCGGCTGCGCGGGCACGGCTGAGCAGCCGCCCACCAGGGCGACCACGAGCGCTCCGAGCACCAGCATCCGCACGAGGCCATCGTCGCACGCGGTCGCGATGGCGGATGCGCGGCGAGGGTCGGTCGTGCGATACTTGCTGGGCCCAGACCGTTCGTCGGGCTAATGACTTTTCAGACAAGGACCCGCATGCCCCAGCGCGATCCGCGCTCTTCCGCCGACCCCGAGTCGACGAATCCCCTGATGTCCCGCCGCCAGATCACGCTCGTGATCGTCGGCCTGATGATCTCGATGTTCCTCTCCTCGGTCTCGCAGACCGTGGTCGGCACGTCGATGCGCACCATCGCCGACAGCCTCCACGGGCTCGACCTGCAGGTGTGGGTCGTGACGGCATTCCTCATCGTGTCGACGATCGTCACGCCGATCTACGGCAAGCTGAGCGACATCTTCGGTCGCCGGCCGCTGTTCCTCATCGCGATCGTGCTGTTCCTCGTCGGCTCGATCGCGTGCTCGTTCGCGCAGGACATGGTGCAGCTGGCCGCGTTCCGCGCCCTCCAGGGCCTCGGCGCCGGTGGCCTCATGTCGCTGCCGATGACGATCATGGCCGACATCCTGAGCCCCCGCGAGCGGGCCAAGTACCAGGGCTACTTCCTCGCCGTCTTCGGCGTCTCGTCGATCCTCGGCCCGCTCATCGGCGGCGTGCTCGCCGGCACGCCGGAGATCCTCTGGCTCGACGGCTGGCGCTGGGTCTTCCTGTTCAACCTGCCGATCGGCATCGCCGCGGTGTGGATGGTCTTCCACTACCTGCACCTGCCCGCCCACCACGAGCGCGTGCGGATCGACTGGTGGGGCGCCGCGCTGCTCGTCGTGGGCGTCGTGCCGCTGCTGCTCGTCGGCGAGCAGGGCCGCGAGTGGGGCTGGCTCTCGGCCCCCGCGATCGCCTGCTACGCGGTCGGCACCATCGGCGTCGTGCTCTTCGTCTGGGTCGAGCGCCGCATGGGCGACGCCGCGCTCATCCCGCTGCACCTCTTCCGCTCGAGCACCTTCTCGATGGCGACGCTCCTGGGGGTGTTCACGGGCTTCGGCATGTTCGCCGCGATGATGCTCATCCCCTTCGTGCTGCAGATCGTGCACGGGATGAACCCGACCGAGGCCGGCTTCGCGACGCTGCCGATGATCCTCGGGCTCATGATCGCCTCGATCGGCTCCGGGCAGATCATCGCCCGCACCGGCCGGTACCGGTTCTTCCCCGTCGTCGGCCTCGGCGTCATGGCGCTCGGCTACGGCCTGCTCGTGACGCTCTCGTACGACAGCCCGCTGTGGGCGCTGCTGCTCGCGCAGTTCGGCATCGGCCTCGGCCTCGGGCAGCTCATGCAGACGCTCACGATCGCCTCGCAGAACGCCGTGCAGGCGAAGGACATGGGCGTCGCGACGAGCTCGTCGACCTTCTTCCGCCAGCTGGGCGGCACGGCCGGCGTCGCCGTCGCGTTCTCGCTCCTGTTCGCCCGGCTGCCCGAGACGCTGCGCGAATCCTTCTCGCGCACCGACCTGCGGGCCGACCTCGCGACGGCGCTCGAGGATCCTGCGGTGCTCGCCGACCCCGGCAACGCGCGCATCCTCGACGTGCTGCAGCACCCCGAGCAGATCGGCGGCGCGCTCAACTCCGATTCGTCGTTCCTCAACACCGCCGACCCGCGGCTCGCAGCGCCGTTCCTCGACGGCTTCAACACCGCCACCCTCATGCCCTTCTGGGTGGGGCTCATCACGGTGAGCGTCGCGTTCGTGCTCGCGATCTTCTTCAAGGCACCGCCGCTCAAGCAGAAGTCGGCGATGGAGGAGGCCATGGAGCAGCGGGCGCGCCTCGCGCAGCTCGAAGCGGATGCGTCGGCACCCGGCTCGTACGCCCCTCCCGTGACGACGTCGTCGATCCCGGTCGTGGGCGGCTCGGGCGATCGCAGCGCGTCGGCGCCCTGAGCAGACGTCCAGGATCCGCGCGTACGTTCTGTACCCCCGGGAGCGATCGCTCCAGGCCGAGCAAGGAGGTTGAGTATGGGTCTCGACGACAAGATCTCGAACGCTGCCAAGGAAGGCGTCGGCAAGGCCAAGGAGGGCATCGGCGACGCCACCGACAACGAGCGCCTGGAGGCGGAGGGCCACAAGGACCAGGCCGTCGCCAACGCGAAGCAGGCCGGCGAGCACGTCAAGGACGCCGGCAAGGATGTGGGGGACGCCTTCGGACGCTGATCCGATGCATGAGGGGGCGGGGCGCTGCGGCGCTCCGCCCCCTCAGCGTCTGCGCCTCGTCGTCGGCGAGGATGCGGGCTCCGGTCTCGCGACGCGTGCGCCTGCGGCGCGCGCTCCTCGACCTACGCGCTCGCGTGCGCCTGCGGCGCGCGCTCCTCGACCTACAGGCTCGCGTGCGCCTGCGGCGCGCGCTCCTCGACCGGCGCGGTGGCCTAGTAGTTGAGCTCGGCGAGCGTCGCCGGGTCGACCTCGATGCCGAAGTCGCGCGCCTGCGCCTGGATCTTCTGGGCTCGGGCGAGGCGCGGCAGGTCGCTGCCGTCGGTGATCTTGCCGCCCGACTCCTCGAAGGCGCGCACGAACCCGTGCGCCCACGCGACCTCCTCGACGCTCGGCGCGAGGCCCGCATTGATCGTCGCGGCGTGCGTGTGCGTGAGGCACAGCTTGCCGGACATGCCCATCTCCTTCGCGAGGCGCGTGCCCTCCTCGAGCGCGTCCATCGCGAGGGTCGGACCGTCGATCGGCGCGGGCAGGCGGGCGGCGCGCGAGGCGATCACGAGCTGCGAGCGGGCGTAGGCGAGTGCGATGGGGTCCTCGCCGGTCGCGGTGTCGCGCTTGAAGTCCCCCGTGCCGAAGGCGATGCGGAACGTGGAGGGGGCGCTGGCGATCTGGGCCACGTTCTGCAGGCCGCGGGCCGTCTCGACCAGCGCCAGGATCGGCATCTCCTCCGGCAGGCGGTCGGCCGTGTCGTCGACGTGGCTGGACGACTCCGTCTTCGCCAGCATGACGCCCTCGAGCCCCGGCGCCTCCTTGAGCTCGGCCAGGTCGGTGCTCCAGAACTCGCTCGCCGCGTCGTTGATGCGCACCCAGGCGCGGTGGCCCGTGCTCAGCCACTCGATCGTGTCCGCGCGCGCCTGCGCCTTGTCCTTCGCCGCGACCGCATCCTCGATGTCGATGATGATGGCGTCGGCGTCGCTGGCCTGCGCGATCTCGAAGAGCTCGGGCTTCGAGGCCGGCACGAGCAGCCAGGAGCGGGCGATCAGGGGCGACACGGAATGGCGAGGCACGCGCTCCAGCCTATCCGCAGCGCCGGCCGCGCCGCCTCCGACGGGTAGGCTCCGGGCATGGCCTTCGGCATGCTCGGCACCCTGCTCCTGGTGGGCGCCGTCGTGCTCGGTCTGCTGGTCATCGGCGGCGGCGTCGTGCTGCTCGTGCTGGGCTCCCGCAGGCACGACGACTCCACGTCGCGGCCGTTCCTCGCGTTCGGCGTGACGCTGCTCGTGCTGGGCACGCTGCTGCTCGTGCCCGCGGTGCTCTCCGCCGCGAGCGCGTTGCTGGGAATGTCCTGAGAGCATCGCGCCCGACCCTCGCGGGCCGTGGTTGGGTGGAGCCATGAGCGATGGAGCCACGACCATCACGATGCTGGTCACCCTGCTGGCAGCGTCGGCCGCCGTGTGCGCCGGCGGCGTCGTCCTGGCGGTGCGCGCCGACGGCAGGCTGCAGAGCGTCGGGGTCTGGACGGCGATCGCCGCCGGGCTCCTCGTGCTCGCCTGGGGCTCCGTGCTGCTCATGGGCGCGCTCGCGAGCGCAGGCTGACGCGCAGCGCGGTCAGCGGTCGCGGCCGCGCAGCCGGTCGATCTCGCGCCGCTCCCGGCTCGACGGACGCCCGGCGCCCTTCGGGCGGTGCGGCACCTGCGCGGCATCGATCGCGGTGGGCCGCGGCGGCGAGCGGTCCTCGATCGCCTCGGCCGCGATCGGCGCCGCGACGCGCTTCGCGAGCAGCTGCCGCACGATCACGATGCGGTCGAAGCCGTGGATGCGCACGCGCACCTCGTCGCCGACCCGCACGGGCTGCGCCGCCTTCGCCGCCTGGCCGTTGAGCTTCACGTGGCCGCCGCGGCACGCCTCGGTCGCGGCCGCGCGGGTCTTGACGAGCCGCACCGCCCAGATCCAGACGTCGAGCCGCACGCGGTCGCTCATGCCTCGGCGAGCACCCCCAGCACCGCCTCGCCGTAGCGCTCGAGCTTCGACTCGCCGACCCCCGTGATGGTCGAGAGCTCGACGATCGTTGCCGGCCGGCGCTCGGCGATCGCCGCGAGCGTCTTGTCGTTGAACACGACGTAGGCGGGAACCGCCTGCTCCTTCGCCGTCGCCGCGCGCCAGGAGCGCAGCGCCTGGAACACCGCCTGCTGCGCGTCGTCGAGCGCGATCGTCGACGCCGACCGCTTCGCAGCGCGCGCGGGCGCCTTCGTCTCGTGCCGCAGGCGCACCTCGCGCTCGCCCGCGAGCACCGCGGCCGACGCATCCGTGAGCGCGAGCACGCCGTACTCCCCCTGCACGCGCAGCAGCCCCTGCGCGAGCAGCTGGCGCACGATCCCCCGCCACTGCGCTGCGGGCAGATCGGCGCCGATGCCGTAGGTCGCGAGCCCGTCGTGGCCGAATCGGCGGATGCGCTCGGTGTCGGCCCCGACGAGGATGTCGACGAGGTGCCCCGCGCCGTACGCCTGCCGGCGCTCGCGCTGCAGCCGCACGATCGTCGAGAGCAGCTTCTGCGCCGGGACCGTGCCGCCGTAGGAGTCGGGCGGGGTGAGGCACGTGTCGCAGTTGCCGCACGCCTCGCTCGCCTGCCCGAAGTAGGCGAGCAGCTGCACGCGCCGGCACTCGACCGTCTCGCAGAGCGCGAGCATCGCGTCGAGGTGCAGGGTCTGGTTGCGCTTGCGCTGCGCGTCGCCCTCCCCCTCGGCGATCATCCGCCGCTGCTGCACGACGTCCTGCAGCCCGTAGGCGAGCCACGCGGTCGAGGGCTCGCCGTCGCGGCCCGCGCGGCCGGTCTCCTGGTAGTAGCCCTCGACCGACTTCGGCAGGTCGAGGTGGGCGACGAAGCGCACATCGGGCTTGTCGATGCCCATGCCGAACGCGATCGTCGCGACCATGACGACGCCGTCCTCGCGCAGGAAGCGCTGCTGGTTCGCCGCGCGGGTGCCGCCGTCGAGGCCCGCGTGGTACGGGAGCGCGTCGACGCCCTGGGCGCGCAGCCACTCGGCCGTCGACTCGACCGAGCGGCGCAATAGGCAGTAGACGATCCCGGCGGCGCCGGGGTGCTCGTCGCGGATGATGCGCAGCAGCTGCGCCTTCGCATCCTGCTTCGGCGCGATGCGGTACTGGATGTTGGGCCGGTCGAAGCTCGAGACGAACACCTGCGCGCCGTCGAGCCCGAGCCGCTCGACGATCTCGGCGCGCGTCTCGACGGTCGCGGTCGCGGTGAGCGCGATGCGCGGCACCCCGGGCCAGCGCTCGCCGAGCATCGACAGCTGCAGGTAGTCGGGGCGGAAGTCGTGGCCCCACTGGCTCACGCAGTGCGCCTCGTCGATCGCGAAGAGCGCGATGGGCGCGGCGTCGAGCAGGCCCTGCGCGACCGGCAGGCGCTCGGGCGCGAGGTAGAGCAGGTCGAGCTCGCCCGCGAGCAGCCGGCGCTCGACGTCGCGGCGCTCGTCGACGGACTGCGTCGAGTTGAGGTAGGCGGCCCGCACCCCGAGCTGCTCGAGCGCGTCGACCTGGTCGTGCATGAGGGCGATGAGCGGGCTGATGACGACGCCCGTCCCCTCGCGCACGAGCGAGGGGATCTGGTAGCAGAGGCTCTTGCCGCCGCCGGTGGGCATGAGCACGACCGCGTCGCGGCCCGCGACGACCTCGTCGATCACCTCGGCCTGCTGCCCGCGGAAGGCGTCGTAGCCCCACACCCGGGTGAGCGCCTCGAGCGGCGTGGCGGCCTTCGCCGACGCGGCGACGCCCGGCGCGTGCGCGCGGGCAGCGCGCGGCGCAGGGCGAGCGGCGGTCGCAGCTCGCGCCCCGCCGGGCGATGCGGTCGCCCAGCCGCCGCCGGCGGGCGGCGCGTCGGCGTCGTCCGGCGGCACCCAGCCGTCGTCGCCCCACGAGTCCCACGGCTCAGACGGCTCGGGCGGCTCAGGTGCGTCGTCGTCGCTCGGCGGCAACCAGTCGTCGATCGGGCCGTCGATGCGGCCGTCGGTGCGGTCGTCGCGCATGGCGTGCGTCACGCGTCCCCCTTCGCGTCCATCACGCATCCACCCTAGGCCGCGCCGCCGACATCGGCCGCGCTCCGGCGGGTCGCTGTGGAGGGGCTCAGCGGCGCTGCGCCAGCCACTCCTCGAACGTGATGCGGCCCTTGCGCTGCTCGGTGAGGTTGGCGCCGGAGCGCAGGTAGTCGAGCATCGACGGCGGGAACGGCCCGTTCACGATGATGCCGCGCGCGCCCGTGGCGGCCTGCCACGCCTTGGCGAGGTCGCGGGAGACGCGCACCTGGGGGCCGGCGATCTCGATGAACCGCTTGCCGCTCGGGTCGAGCGCCTCGTCGGCGACGAGCTCGGCGACCTCGCTCACCGCCACCGGCTGCAGCCGGCCGCCGAGCACGACGGGGATCGCTCCGAGCGCCGAGCCGGCCTCGAACTGGTCGGCCGACCACTCGTGGAACTGGGCGGCGCGGATGATCGCGGTCTCGATGGGCGAGTCGAGGTACGCGAGCTCCTGCTCGCGCTTGCGCCGATGGTAGGAGAGCTTCGACGCCTCGACGCCGAGGATGGAGAGCACGACCGCGCGCTGCACGCCGACCCGCTCGGCCGCCGCGACGGCGTTCCGGGCGCCGATCGTGAAGGGCTTGGGGTCGATGGGGTTGCGCGAGTTCGACGCGTCGACGAGCACCTCGGCGGCCGCGAGCGCGGCGTCGAGCCCGGTGCCTGAGACGATGTCGGCCTGCACGCCCGGATGGCCGTCGACCGCCCGGCCGGAGCGCGAGAGCGGCACGGCCTCGGCTCCCCGGCGCGCGAGCGCTCGGACGATCGCCGAGCCCGCGTTCCCTGTTCCGCCGATGACGACGATGCGCATGCCCCAACGCTACGCCAGCGTGGGCCGCGCGCAAGCCGATCGCCTGGGCGGCAGCGCGCATCCGCCCCCGCCCGCGGCGCGCATCCGCCCCCGAGCCCGCGGAGCGCGTCGGCTCGGGCTGCGGGGGCGGATGCGTCGGGGCGCGCTACGCGTCGGCGCCGGCGGGTGCCGGCTCGGCCTCGGTCGCCTCGGCGGGCGGCGCGGGCGCCGGTGCCGGCGGCGCGCTCAGCGTGTCGAGCAGGTCGTCGCCGGGGCGCACGGGGATCATCGGCGCCTCGATCTCGGCGCGGTCCAGCAGCTGCTGGGTGCGCTTGCGGCGGGCCGGCGCGATGACGGTGACGACGCGACCGTCGTTGCCCGCGCGGCCGGTGCGGCCGGCGCGGTGCAGGTAGGTCTTGTACTCGTCCGGCGGGTCGGCCTGCACGACGAGCGCGACGTCGTCGATGTGGATGCCGCGCGCCGCGACGTCGGTCGCGACGAGCACGTCGACCTTGCCGCGCCGCAGCTTCTCGAGCGACCGGTTGCGCTTGGCCTGCGTGAGGTCGCCGTGGAGGCTCACCGCGGCGATGCCCGCGTCGTCGAACTGCTCGGCGAGCCGCTCGGCGTACGCGCGCGTGCGCGTGAAGACCACGATGCGGCCCGGGTTGCGCACGATCTGCTCGAGCACCGCATCCTTGTCGTAGCGGTCGGTGACGAGCACCTGGTGGTCGATCGTGCTCGTCGACTGCTCCTCGCCCGCCACCTCGTGCACAGCCGGCTCGGGGAGGAACTCCTTGACGATCGTCTGCACCTCGGAGTCGAGCGTCGCCGAGAAGAGCAGCTTCTGGCTGCCGGGCTTCGTCTGGCGCAGGATGCGCTGCACGGGCTCGAGGAAGCCGAGCTCGCACATGTGGTCGGCCTCGTCGACCACCGCGATCTCGACGGCGCCGAGGTTCAGGCGGCGCTGCTCGACGAGGTCCTCGATGCGACCGGGCGTGCCGATGACGATGTCGACGCCGCGGCGGAGCGCCTCGACCTGTCGATCCTGCTTCACGCCGCCGACGATGACGGTCGTGAAGATGCCGACCGCACGGCCGAGCCCCATGATGGTGTGGTTGAGCTGCTGGGCGAGCTCGCGCGTCGGGGCGAGGACGAGCGCGCGGGGAGCCCGGCCGAGCTCGCGACGCTCAGGGCGGCCTCGCAGCAGCATCTCGACGATTGGCGCGCCGAACGCGATCGACTTGCCCGAGCCGGTCCGGCCGCGGCCGAGCACGTCGCGGCCCGCGATCACGTCGGGGATGGTCGCCGCCTGGATCGGGAACGGACGCTCGGCGCCCATCGACTTGAGCGCACCGGCGATCCCGGCGCCGAGGCCGAGGTCGGCGAACGTGACGCCCTCGATGTCCTCGGCGCGCGTGGCCTGCGCCTCAAGGCGCTCGAGGACGACGTCCTCCTTCGGCTCGAAGGGGTTCGACTCCTTCGACGGGTAGTACGTGCTGTCGCGGCGCGGGCGCTCGTCGGAGCGGTCGCGGCGCGGGCGGTCGTCGCGGTCGAAGCGGCGGTCGCCGCGGTCCTCGCGGTCGGAGCGACGCGGGCCGCGGTCGTCGCGTCGCGGGCCGCGGTCGTCGCGATCGAAGCGACGCGGACCGCGATCGTCGCGGTCGGAGCGGCGGTCACCGCCGCGCGAGCGGTCGTCCCGGTCCAAGCGACGGTCCCCGCCCTGCGAGCGGTCGTCGCGGTCGAAGCGGCGCGGGCCGCGGTCGTCGCGGTCGAAGCGACGCGGGCCGCGATCGTCGCGGTCGAACCGGCGGTCACCGCCGCCCGAGCGGTCGTCCCGGTCGAAGCGACGGTCCCCGCCCTGCGAGCGATCGTCCCGATCGAAGCGACGCGGGCCGCGATCGTCGCGGTCGAACCGGCGGTCGCCGCCGCGCGAGCGGTCGTCGCGATCGAACCGGCGGTCCCCGCCCTGCGAGCGATCGTCCCGGTCGAAGCGACGCGGGCCGCGATCGTCGCGGTCGAACCGGCGGTCGCCGCCGCGCGAGCGGTCGTCGCGATCGAACCGGCGGTCGCGGTCGTCGCGCGCCGGGCGGTCGTCGCGTCGGTCGCCGCGCGCCGGTGCAGCGCCGTAGCGCCCCCGGCCGTTGTGCTCGTCGCGGGCGCGGTCGAACCCGCGCGGACGCTCGCCGCGGTGCAGGCGGTCGTCGCGCTGGTGATCGCGGCCGCCGTCGGCGCCTCCGCGCGTGCGGAAGGCGGGGCCGCGACGGGCGTCGCGGTCGCGCGCCTCCGGCGGCGTCCAGTTCGGGCGGCCGGATGCGGTGCGGCCGCCCTGGTCGCGTCGCTCGCGGTCGTCGCGGCTCCAGCGCCCCTTCGAGGGCTGCTCGTCGCGGTAGCCGCGGTGGCCCTTGCTGCGGGAGCCGGGGCGGCTGTCTCGGTCGTTCGGTCGGCGGGCGCCCTCGGGGCGCGAGTCATTCCTTGCCATTGCTCGCATTCATTGCGCGCGAGATCTCGCTCGCGCTGATAGAGCCGCATGCATCGCGGGCTTCGTCATCGACCGCGAGGGTGCTCGCGGGATCTCCGGCCGCGGCGACATCTCCATGGTGCGCACACGCGCGCTGTCCCGAGCCGACCGACCCACTCTACGGCACGACCGCGCGCGACGACAGGGGCAGTTCGCCTCAGCCCGGCTGATCGACCGCGCGGACGCCGCCCCGCATCACCGACGACGACCACTGGCGCCCGTCGAACCAGCGCGTCTCGGCGCGGCGGAACGGGTCGGGATACCAGCCGGGCGCGGCGAGCCCGGCTGCCCCCTGGAGCTCGATCGGCTGGGGCGCTCCGTCGTGCGCGCCGGCCGCGGCCGGCTGCTGCGGTACCTGCTGCGCCTGCCACGCCTCGTACGCCCTGCGCTGCGCGTCGTGCGCCTCCTGCTCGAGGCGGTGGAACTCGGCAGGGGTCGGGATCGGGGGCGTCTGGGCGCTGCGATCGACGGTCGGCGGGCGCTGACCGAACGACGGCGCCGGCTGCGACGCGGGTGCCACGGGCGACGGCTGCACGGGGTCGACGCGCGCACCCTGCTGATGGCCGAACGCGGATGGCCGCGGCGGCACCTCCGCCGTCGAGCCGGGCGTGGGGCCGACGGGAGGCACGGGCGACGCCGGCTGCGGTTCGGTCGGCGCTGCGGGCGACTGCGCCGACGGCGCGGCGGGCGACTGCGCCGACGGTGCGGCGGGCAGCTGCGCCGACGGCTGCCAGCCGGGCGCGGCCGGCGTCACGTGGGCGGCGGGCGCCGAGATCGCCGACGTGGGCTGGAGGGGCTGCCCCGGCTGCGGGACGGGCGCGTGGATCGGCTGCGCCCCGGGAGCCTGCATCGGCTGCCCGGCCGGCGCGGACATCGGCTGCGCAGCCGGCGCGGACATCGGCTGCGCAGCCGGCGCGGACATCGGCTGCGCAGCCGGCGCGGACATCGGCTGCGCCGGGGCGGCGACCGGTGCCGGCCGGGCGAGGATGCGGGCGTCGCGCGCCGCGTAGTAGTGCATCGACGGGTCGGAGGGCCACTGGCCGTCGATGCGGAGCATCGACTGCCCTCCCGGCTGCAGGGGCGGCACGAACGTGAGCCGCGTGCCGGTGCCCGCCGGGGTGCGCACGGTGATCCGCGCCCCCTCGACCTGCCCGCTCGTGCGGGTGACGAACACCGTGACGGGCAGGTCGCCGGCCGGCACGTGGAGCGTCACGTCGCCCCAGTCGAGGGGCGCGCGGAGCCCGCCGATGTCGAGGGTCGGCGGCTGGAGGTACGCGTCGATGCGGCCGTCGGGGCACGCCGAGTGGACGATCAGGAATGCCGGCATGCCTCACCTCCTCCTCGCTCGCATCCGTGCGACCGCCGCGCTCGGGAGCCGCGGGGCCGGAGCCATCCAACCAGCGCGCCCCGCGCATCCGCTGGGAGCGCGGTCAGCGTGCGCTGGCCGCGGCGAGCTCGGTGCGCCGCTCGGCGCGCGTGCCGGTGCCGCGCCGCACGCGCCGGCGCTCGATCGCGCCCTCCACGACGAGGTAGAGCACCGGCAGCACGATGAGCGTGAGGACCGTCGACGAGATCAGGCCTCCGATCACGACGATCGCGAGCGGCTGCGAGATGAAGCCGCCCTGGCCCGTCAGCCCCGCCGCCATCGGCACGAGCGCGAAGATCGTCGCCGCCGCGGTCATGAGGATGGGGCGCAGGCGCCGCTCGGCGCCCTCGACGAGCGCCTCGCGCACGCTGAGCCCGCGGTCGCGGTACTGGTTGACGAGGTCGATGAGCACGATCGCGTTCGTCACGACGATCCCGACGAGCATGAGCACGCCCACCATCGAGGCGACGCCGAGCGGCACGCCCGTGATGAGCTGCATCGCGATCGCGCCGGTCGCCGCGAACGGCACCGAGACGAGCAGCAGGAACGGCTGCAGCAGGCTCTTGAACGTCGCGACCATCACGACGTAGACGAGCAGCACCGCGACGAGCGCGGCGATGCCGAGCTGCGTGAACGCATCCGTGATCTGGGTGGCGACGCCGCCGACCTCGGCGGTCGCGCCGTCGGCGAGCTCGAGCGCGTCGAGCTCGGCCTGCAGGCTCGCCGAGAGGCCGCCGACGTCGGCCGCGTCGGGGGTGATCGTCACCGTCGCGGTGCGACTGCCGTCGCTCGTCGAGATCGACACCGGCCCCGTGATCTCGCTCACCTCGGCGACGTCGGCGAGCGGCAGGGGGCCCTGCGGCGTCGGCAGCTCGAGCTCGCGCAGCTCGTCGAGCGTCGCGGCGGGCGCGATCGCGTCGAGCCAGATGCGCACGAGCGAGCCGTCGAGCTGGATGTCGCCGATCGGCGTCGGCTGCATCGCCTGGGCCACGAGGCCCGACACGGCGGCCTCGCTCAGCCCGAGGCTCGCGGCGAGCTCGCGGTCGACCGCGACCTGCACGAGCGGCTGCGCGCCCTCGAGGGAATCGGTCACCTGCGCGACGCCGTCGAGCCCGGCGACGGCGTCGGTGACGGATGCGGTGGCCGCCTCGAGCGCGTCGGGCGTCGGGGCCTGCACCTCGACCTCGATGTCGCTGCCGCCGAAGCCGCCCGACTCACCGACGGTCACCTCGCCCGGCTGGTCGTCCGCGAGGTCGCGGATCGCCTCGCGGAGCGCTGTCATGTCGGTGCCGTCGGCGGCGATGACGCCGTAGCTGATCGCGCCGCCGCCACCGCCGCCGAGGAAGGCCGCGAACTGGCCGGCGCCGCTCGAGACGGTCGCCGAGACCGTCTCGACGCCGTCGAGCTCGCCCACGCGCGCCGAGAGCTCGTCGGCGGCGTCGAGCTGCGCGTCGAGCGAGGCGCCGGGCTCGAGCTGCTGCGACATGCGCAGCGTCGTCTGCCCGTCGTCCCCGAGGAAGTTGGTCGCCATGAGCGGCACCGCGGCGCCGCTCGCACCGAGCACGAGGGCAGCACCGACGAGCACGAGCCAGGGCCTCCGCAGCGTCGCGAGCAGGATCGGCCGGTAGCCGCGCCGGAGCCGGTCGCGGCGCTCCTCGAGGTCGTGGGCGGCAGCGGCCGGGGCATCGGGACCGCCCGGCCGGGAGCGGCCGGCCCCGCGCGCGTCGGCGACGGCGCCCGACGGCGCTTCGGGGGCGGATGCGCGGCGCAGGCGGAAGCGCTGCCGGAGGCCCGGGCGGGCGGTCGTGCGCGCATCCGCGCCGCGCGCATCCGCCGCAGCATGCTCGCGCGCAGCCTCGGCCTCGGCCGCCGCCTCCGCCTCGACGACCGCCTTCGGGCGCCGGAGCAGCCACGAGGCGAGCACCGGCACGATCGTGAGCGCGATGACGAGCGACGACAGCAGCGCGATCGTCACCGTGAGCGCGAAGGGGCGGAAGAGCTCGCCCGTGATGTCGCTCACGAAGGCGAGCGGGAGGAACACGATGACGGTCGTGACCGTCGAGGCGGTGATGGCGCCGGCGACCTCGCGCACCGCATCCAGGATCGCCTTCGCCTTCGACGCCTGGAAGGACAGGTGCCGCTTGATGTTCTCGATCACGACGATCGAGTCGTCGACGACGCGGCCGATCGAGATCGTGAGCGCCCCGAGGGTGAGCACGTTGAGGGAGAAGCCCGCCCCCCACATGCCGATGAAGGTCATGAGCACCGACATCGGGATCGAGATCGCCGTGACGAGCGTCGAGCGCACCGACCACAGGAAGATGAGGATGACGAGCACGGCGAAGACGAGGCCCAGGACGCCCTCGACCGCGAGCGCCTCGATCGAGTGCTCGATGTAGGGCGCCTGGTCGAGGATCGTCGTGATGGTCGCGCCCTCGCCGAGCTCGGCGCGGATGCCGTCGAGCTGCTCGAGCACGGCGTGCGAGACGTCGACCGTGTTGGCCGCCTGCGTCTTCGTGATCGAGAGGATGATCGAGGGCTCGCCGTCGACGAGCGCGACCGACGAGACCGGGTCCTCGTCGAGCGCGACCTCGGCGTAGTCGCCGATCGTGCGCTCGCCGGTGACGGGGAGCCCGGCGACGTCGGCGACCGAGCCGAGCCGCTCGCCGATCTGCACGCTGAGGGTCTGGTCGCCATCGTCGACCGTGCCGCCCGGCAGCAGGGCGCCGTGCTCGTCGATCGAGTCGGCGATGTCCTGCCGCGTCAGGCCGTCGGCGGCGAGCGCCTGGTCGTCGGGGCTGATCGTGATGCGCTGGCCGGGTGCGCCCTGCAGCTGCACCGCCCGGACGCCGTCGGTGCGCTCGAGCTGCGGCACCGCGACCGTCTCGATGCGGTCGACGAGCGCCGCGGTGTCGCCCGGCGCCGCGATCGCGAGCTGCAGCACCGGGAAGTCGGCGATCGACCCGGTGAGCACGGTCGTCTCGGCGTCGTCGGGCAGCTGCGCCGCGATGCGGTTGACGGCCTGCTGCACGCGCTGCTCGGTCGTGGGGATGTTGATGCCGTAGGTGAACTCGGCGAAGACGACGCTCGAGCCCGTCGAGGACGTGCCGCTCGTGCCCTCGAGGCCCGGCACGGACTGCACCGCCCGCTCGATGGGCGCCGTGACGTCCTCGCTCACGATCTCGGGACTCGCGCCCGGCATGGTCGTCGTGACGACGACAGCGGGCAGCTCGAGCTCGGGCGTGAGCTCGGTCTTGAGGCTCGCGAGGGCGACGCCGCCGAAGATCGCGATGCAGATCGTCACGAGGGCGACGAGCGCCTTGTTCTTCAGGCTGGCGAGCGAGAGCAGGTGCACTCGCTGATCCTCCCACTCCCGGGGTGGGGAGCGGATGCGGGCGCCCCCCCATCCGCTCCCGTGCCGCGGGCGGTGCTCACGGTCTCGTGCCGCGTGCGCCTCCGGCGCGCGCTCCTCGACCTGCGGGACCGCGCGGCTCCGGTCTCGTGCCGCGTGCGCCTGAGGCGCGCGCTCCTCGACCTATGAGGCTCGGCGGCGCTCGGCGAAGGCCCGCATCGCGTCGCGCACGTAGGCGGCCCCCTCCTTTCCGCCGTAGTTGGCGGCGAACCGCTCATCGGCGACGTACATCTCGCCGAGGCCGGCGAACGCGTCGAGGTCGGGCTCGGCCGTCTGCCAGCCGGCGCCGATCCAGCGGTAGTGCCGCTCGGCGAGCGCCTGCACGCCCTCCGAGTCCACCGGCTCCCCGGCCGCGCGCGCGGCCGCGTAGCCCGCCGCGATGTCGAGGTGCTCCTGCTGGAACGCCGCACGGTCGGGATCCGTCATGCCCTTCCACCAGGCCTGGCCGTCCTGCCACGCCTTCGCGCCCCAGCGCTCGGTGACCTCCTGCTCGTACTGGCCCTGGTCGAACCCGTCGAGCGCCTGCTCTGCCGCCATGGCGGCTCCTTCCTCTCGTGCCCGCAGCGTCTGCTCGACGGCGCGGATCTGCCTGCGGATGCGGTCGGCCTCGCGCTCGAGGTCGACGAGGTGCGCCGCGAGCGCCTCCTCGTCGGACGCGCGCTCGAGGCTCTCGGCGATCGCGGGGATCCCCACGCCCAGCCCGCGCAGCAGCAGGATGCGCTGCAGGCGGGTGAGCGATGCCTCGTCGTACCAGCGCATCCCGCCCGCGTCGGTGCGGGCGGGGGCGAGGATGCCGACGGCGTCGTAGTGCCGCAGCGTGCGGCTCGAGACGCCGGCGAGCTTCGCGATGCGCTGGATCGACCACTCCATGCAGACGACGGTAGAGGTTGACGCAACGTCAACGTCAAGCGCGTGACGCAGCGGGTGTATGTTCTCGCCGTGACGGAGGAGTTCTCGCCGAAGCGCTGGCTGATCGGCGAACCGCTCGAGTCCGGCCGCCTCGACGAGCAGCTGCTGCCCAAGCGCATCGCGCTGCCCGTCTTCGCGAGCGACGCGCTCTCGTCGGTGGCCTACGGCCCGCAGGAGATGTTCCTCGTGCTGACCATCGGCGGCCTCGCCGTGCTCGCCCACGCGCCATGGGTGGCGCTCGGCGTCATCTGCCTCATCGCGATCGTCGTCGCGGGCAGCTTCCAGCTCGTGCGTGCCTACCCGTCGGGCGGCGGCGACTACGAGGTCGCGCACCGCAACCTCGGGCCGCGCGCCGGCCTCGTGGTCGGCGCGGCGCTCCTGATCGACTACGTGCTGACCGTCGCGGTCTCGGTCGCGGCGGGCGTCGACAACGTGATCTCGGCGCTCCCCGCACTGGCGCCGTGGAGGGTCGAGCTCGCGGTCGCGCTCATCGCGCTGCTCGCGATCGCCAACCTGCGGGGCGTGCGCGAGTCGGGCGCGGCCTTCGCCCTGCCGACCTACGTCTTCATCGCATCCGTCGTGCTGCTCGTCGGCACGGGCCTCGTGCGCACGGCGCTCGGCGACCCGCCGGTCGCCGCCTCGAGCGCCTACGCCGTCGAGGCCGACCCGATCACGCAGGCCGGCCTCGCGCTCCTGCTGCTGCGCGCCTTCGCCTCTGGGTGCTCGGCGCTCACCGGCATCGAGGCGATCTCGAACGGAGTCCCCGCGTTCCGGCGGCCGAAGGTGCGCAACGCGCGCATCACGCTCCTGCTGCTCGGCGGCGTCTCGATCTCGCTCTTCGCGGGCATCACCGCCCTCGGCGTCATCTCGCGCCTCCACTACGCGCAGGATCCCTGCGACCTCATCGGCTACGCCGACTGCGCGACGCGGCCGCAGCCGTCGGTGATCGCGCAGCTCGCGACCGCGGTCTTCGGCGAGGGCGCACCGCTCGTCTACCTCGTCACCGCATCCACCGCCCTCGTGCTGCTGCTCGCCGCCAACACCGCCTTCAACGGCTTCCCGCTGCTCGGGAGCGTGCTCGCGGCCAACGGGTTCGCGCCGCGCAGCCTCGCGAACCGCGGCGACCGGCTCGTGCACTCCAACGGCGTGATCCTGCTCGCGCTCGCGGCAGCGCTGCTGGTGCTCGTGCTGCGGGCCGACGTCAACGCGCTCATCCAGCTGTACGTCATCGGCGTCTTCGTCTCCTTCTCGTTCGGGCAGATCGGCATGACGGTGCACTGGCTGCGGCTGCGGCGCACGCGCCGCCGGGAGTTCCGGATGCTGCCGCTCGCGATCAGCGTGACGTCGGCCCTGTGCACCGGCGCGGTGCTGCTCATCGTCACGGTGACGAAGTTCACGCACGGTGCGTGGGCCGTGTTCGTGCTCGGGCCGATCCTGTGGTGGCTCATGCTCGGCATCCACCGCTACTACGCGCGAGTGCGCGCCGAGATCGCCGCCGACCGCACGACCGTGTTCGGCGCGAAGGGCGACCACGCGATCGTGCTCGTCGAGGAGCTCACGAAGCCCACGCTCAAGGCGCTCGACTACGCGATCGCCGCCCGGCACGCAACGCTCGAGGGCGTCCACGCCGACGTCGACCCCGAGGCGACCATGCGCCTCGAGCGCCAGTGGAAGGCCGAGGGGGTGCGCGTGCCGCTGCGCATCGTGCCGAGCCCCTACCGCGACGTCGCCGAACCGGTCGTCGAGCACATCCGTCGGCACCGCGCCGAGCACGGCCCCGAGGTCGTGACGGTCTACACGCCGAAGCTCGTCGGGCTGCGCTGGTGGGAGCATCTGCTGCACAACCGTCGCTCGACGCGCATCCGCCAGCGCCTCACGCTCGAGCACGGCGTGACGCTCGCGCTCGTGCCCTGGCGGCTGCACCCCGACCTGCCGGTCGGCCCGGACCCGCGGCCCCTGCCCGGCGACGCCCGGCGCGGCCAGCCCGCCCGGCCCGTCGTCCGCCAGCAGCACCGGCCGGCCCGGGAGCGCCGCTAGCCTCGACGCATGCCCCTGCTGCCGTCGATCGCCGCCGTGCTGGTGGGCGGCGCGCTCGGCACCGCGGCGCGCGCGCTGCTGCAGGCTGCGCTGCCCGAGTGGTGGCTGCTGCTCGCGGTCAACGCGCTGGGCTCGCTGCTGCTCGGCGTCGCCGTCGCGGCGCTCGCCGACGCGCCGGCGTGGCTGCGCCACGGGATCGGCGCCGGCGTGCTCGGCGGCTTCACGACCTTCAGCGCCGTGGCCGTCGCGAGCGTCGCCGCGTCCGCGGGCCGCGGCGGCTGGTCGGCGCTCGCGCCCGCGCTCCCCGGGATCGCGCTCGCCGTCGGGATGCTGCTCGCGTGCCTCGCGGCGGCCGGCGCCGGGCTCGCGCTCGGGCGGCGCATCGCCCGGAGCCGGGCGGCATGAGCCCGCTCGAGCTGCTCGCGATCGCAGCGGCGGGCGGCGTCGGCGCGACGGTGCGCTTCCTCGCGGGCGCGCTCGCGCCACGGCGGCCGGCGCGAGCGACGATGGCCGTGAACCTCGTCGCGAGCCTGCTCGCGGGGCTCGCGGCAGGGCTCATGCCCCTCGACGACGCCTGGCGCGCCGTGCTCGTCACCGGCTTCTGCGGCGGCATGTCGACCTACTCCGCCTTCGCGGTGCAGGCCGTCGAGCAGCTCGAGCGCCGGCGCGGCGGCCACGCGCTCGCGACGGTCGCCGTGACCCTCGTCGGGGGCGCGCTCGCCGCATCCGCCGGCCTGCTCATCGCCGCGATGCTCGCTCCTGCGGCCGCGGCCTGAGCGATTCGGAACGCTGTCCACATCCCGGGCCAGGGCACAGCGGATCGACAGCCGCGATGATACGATGCAGGTTGGACTTGATAGCAGAAGTTCTCCCAATCGTCCGTCGGCATGCGAGCCGACGCCAGTAGCAAGGGGGTCCAGCATGGGTCGTGGCCGCCAGAAGGCAAAGCACACGAAGTTGGCTCGGGAGCTGAAGTCGTTCAGCCCCGACATCAACTACAACGCGCTGCAGGCAGAGCTCGGCAGCCGCTCCGGCGACCCCGAGGTCGACAAGTGGGCCGACTACGCCGAGTACCAGCCCGAGGGCGACGACTACGCTGACGAGTACCAGACGGGCCGCACCGCCTGAGCCACCACCTCCGGTTCCGGGCGCCTTGACGCGAAGGAGCCGATCGTGACCTCGCACGCCACCACGAGCAAGACGCCGCCGATCACCAACGGGCGCGGCCTCGAGCCGACGGTCGTCGGATCGCACGCGACCGCCGCCGCACCGGTCTTCGAGTCGCTGTCGGTGCTCGATCTGTTCAAGATCGGCATCGGCCCGTCGTCGTCGCACACCGTCGGCCCCATGCGGGCCGCGCTCGACTTCCTCGGGCAGGCGGATGCGTCGGGCCGCTTCGACGAGATCGTGCGGCTGCGCATCGACCTCCTCGGCTCGCTCGGCGCGACCGGTTCCGGCCACGGCACCGACACCGCGATCATGCTCGGTCTCTCCGGGCTCGCGCCCGACACCGTCGAGACCCCGCAGATCGCCGAGACGCTCGAGCGCATCCGCGCCACCGGCGAGCTCCCGCTCGGCGGCCGGCGCGCGGTGGCGTTCGACGAGGCGAAGGCGTTCGTCTTCCGGCCGCTCACCGTGCGCAGCGAGCACCCGAACGCCCTGCGCATCACCGCCTACGACGCGGCCGACGAGACGATCGCGACCGCCGGCTACTACTCGATCGGAGGCGGCTTCGTGATGCGCCACGACGAGGGCGACGTGCTCTCCCCCGTGCCCGCGCCGGCCGAGCAGCTGCACCCCGTGCCGCATCCGTTCACGACCGGCGACGAGCTCGTCGCGCTGTGCGAGGAGACGGGCCTCTCGGTCGCCGAGCTCATGCTGCGCAACGAGGCCGCGTGGCGGCCGCGCGAGCAGACCGTCGCGCAGCTCGAGCGCATCTGGGAGGTCATGCAGGAGTGCGTCGCGCACGGCATCGCGACCGGCGGCATCCTGCCCGGCGGCCTCGACGTCAAGCGCCGCTCGAAGGAGTGGCACGCGAAGCTGCTCGAGCGCGACGCGGCACCGAAGACCGGGCGCCCCGACCTGCTCGAGGGCATGGAGTGGGTGAACCTCTACGCGCTCGCGGTCAACGAGGAGAACGCCGCGGGCTCGCGGGTCGTCACCGCGCCGACCAACGGCGCCGCCGGCATCATCCCCGCGGTCATGCACTACGCCGACCGCTTCGCCGACTGCGTCGAGGACGAGCTGCCGTGGCAGGTGCGCTTCCTGCTCGTCGCGGGCGCGATCGGCATCATCATCAAGTCGAACGCGTCGATCTCGGGCGCCGAGGTCGGCTGCCAGGGCGAGGTGGGCTCGGCGTGCGCGATGGCCGCGGGCGGCTTCGCCGCCGTGCTCGGCGCGACGCCGGCGCAGATCGAGAACGCGGCCGAGATCGGCATCGAGCACAACCTCGGCCTCACGTGCGACCCGATCAAGGGGCTCGTGCAGATCCCGTGCATCGAGCGGAACGCCATGGCGAGCGTCAAGGCGATCAACGCCGCGCGGATGGCGAAGCAGGGCGACGGCACCCACTACGTCTCGCTCGACACCGCCGTCGAGACGATGCGGCAGACCGGTGCCGACATGAGCGACAAGTACAAGGAGACCGCGCTCGGCGGGCTCGCGGTCGCGTACATCGAGTGCTGACCGGCACGATCCCGCACATGACGGAGGGCCCGCCGATCGGCGGGCCCTCCGTGCGAGCGGGTCAGTAGCCGTACTGCGACTGGAAGGCCGCGGCGAAGATCACGGTGATGATCAGCGGCCAGAAGATGAACGCCCAGATGAAGCCGAGGATGGACGTGACGAGGCCCCAGATGGCCATCGTCTTGCCGGCCGGCTCCTTGGCGAGACCGATGCCGGAAAGCACGCCGCCGGCGATCGCGTTGATCCAGATGGGGATGAGGATGCTCGAGATGCCGAGGATGAGGCCCCACAGCGACAGGGTGCGCTTGGTCGAGGGCGCGGCGTAGCCGTACTGCTGGCCGGCCGGCTGGTAGCCGGGCTGGGCGGCCTGGTAGCCGGGCTGCGCCGGCTGGTAGCCGGGCTGGGCGGGCTGGTAGCCGCCCGTCGGGTCGGGCTGCTCCGGAGGGGTGTAGGTCATGACGGTCCTTGCTGGTGGTGCGGGCAGGGGGCGCGGTGCGCCGGGATGAGCCTACGGCGCAGGGATGCGGGACCGCTACGAGCGAACCCGCCGGTCAGGGGCCGGCCGGGACCGCGAAGAGCATCGCCCCGAGCAGCACGATCAGCGGCAGCACGTAGATGAGCAGCACGAGCAGCAGCCCGAGGCCCGAGCCCACGAGCCCGACGATCGCCATCACGCGCCCGGCGGGCTCGCGCCGCAGCGCGAGGATGCCGAAGACGATGCCGATGATGGGCACGACGACGAAGATCCAGGCGAAGACGAACGAGCAGATCCCGAGCACGAGCGCGGTGGTCGAGAGGCCGCGCTGCACCTGCGGCACGGGTGCCGGCGCCGGCGCGCGGTAGACGGGCACGCCGTAGGGGGTGAGGCTCGAGGCCTGCGCGGCCGCCGGGTGGATGAGCGGGGCGTCGCGGCCGTCGAAGCCAGCGGAGAAGTGCGGCTGCACCCGCGGCGGAAGGCCGAACTGCGTCGCAGGCGACCCGAAGCGGGGGTGGTGGACGGCGCCGAAGGCAGAGGCGTGCGTGGCGGTCGGCGGCGCTGCGTGCGGAGAGGCGTGCGGCGCCGCGTGGGGCGCCGGCGGCGACTGCTCCGCGGTGCCGCCGGATTCCCAGGGGCCGAAGCGGTCGGCGTTCGGGTCCATCGTGCACCTCCTCTGTCGTGCTGGTTCCAAGCATCCGCTCGCACCGCGCGGCGCTCTTGCGACCGCTGCGGTGTCAGACCGCAAGTCACCGTACGCCCGGAGGCTCCGGATCACCTGGACGTCGCGGTCGGCCGTCCAAGAGCGCTCGCGGGGCGAGCGGTCGGGTCAGCGGTAGCTGCCGGAGAGGCGCACCGCGCCGCCGTCGACGCCCTTCGCGCCCCGCACCCAGCCGGCGGGGTCGGTGGGCGCGTCGCGCACCTCGCCGACGGTCCACGCGGGGATGCCCGCCTGCTCGCTCGCCGCGATCACGCGGTCGGCGTCGGCCGCATCCACGACCACGAGCATGCCGAGCCCGAGGTTCCAGGTGCCCTCGGCCTCGATGAGCGGGAAGCCGCCGAGCTGCGCGAGCACGTCGAACACCTCGGGCACCTGCCATCCGGCGCGGTCGATCTCGACCGCGAGGTGCTGCGGCAGCACGCGCGCGAGGTTCGCGGCGATGCCGCCGCCGGTGACGTGCGAGATCGAGCGGATGCCGTGGCCGGCCTCGAGCATGCCGAGCAGCGGGAGCGTGTAGAGGCGCGTCGGCTCGAGCAGCGCCTCGGCCGCGACGCCGCCGAGCTCGTCGACCCGGTCGGTGAGCGCGATCGAGCGCTGCGCGAGGATGTGGCGCACGAGCGAGAAGCCGTTGGAGTGGAGCCCCGACGAGGCCATGGCGACCACGACGTCGCCCGCGCGAACCCGCTCGGCGCCCAGCACCGCATCCGCCTCGACGATGCCGACGGCGGCGCCCGCGACGTCGTAGTCGTCGGGCTGCATGAGGCCCGGGTGCTCGGCGGTCTCGCCGCCGACGAGCGCGGTGCCAGTCGCCTCGCACGCCTCGGCGATGCCGCGCACGATGTCGGCGATGCGCTCGGGCACGACGCGCCCGCACGCGATGTAGTCGGTCATGAACAGCGGCTTCGCGCCCACGACGACGATGTCGTCGACGACCATGCCCACGAGGTCCTGGCCGATCGTGTCGTGCTTGTCGATCGCCTGCGCGAGCGCGATCTTGGTGCCCACGCCGTCGGTCGAGGTCGCGAGCAGCGGCTTGGCGTAGGCGCCCGCGGCCGAGAGGTCGAACAGCCCCGCGAAGCCGCCGAAGCCGCCGAGCACGCCCGGGCCGTGGGTGCGGCCGACGGCCGCCTTCATGAGCTCGACCGCGCGGTCGCCCGCCTCGGTGTCGACGCCGGCGGAGGCATACGGATCGGTCATGCTCCCAGGCTACCGAGCCGCGGGTGCGTCGGACTCAACGGCCATCCCGGGCGGATGTGCCGCTTGGCGGCACATCCGTCGCGAATGGCCGTTCGGATCGGGATGGCAGGATGGGGCGCGGCACGCCCACCACGTCGACGGAGACACCCATGCACGCACTCGTGACCCGAGGCGCCCCGGGACTCGAGCTGGTCGAGATCCCGGAGCCCGAGACCCCGCCGGGCCATGTCAAGGTGCGCGTGCTGCGCGCCGGCATCTGCGGCACCGACCTGCACATCGACGGGTGGGATGCCTGGGCCCAGTCGGCCGTGACGCCCGGCCTCACCGTCGGGCACGAGTTCTGCGGCGAGATCGTCGAGGTCGGCGACGGCGTCACCGACTACGCCGTCGGACAGCTCATGAGCGGCGAGGGGCACGTCGTGTGCGGGCACTGCCGCAACTGCCGCGCCGGGCGCCGGCACCTGTGCATCCGCACCTCCAACCTCGGCGTGCAGCGCGACGGGTGCTTCGCCGAGTACGTCGTGCTGCCCGCGACCAACGTCTGGGTGCACCCCGGCGTCACCGCCGCATCCGCCACCGCGCAGCAGCTCGACGTCTTCGGCATCTACGACCCCTTCGGCAATGCCGTGCACACCGCGCTCAAGTTCCCAGTGGTCGGCGAGGACGTGCTCGTCACCGGCGCTGGCCCCATCGGCCTCATGGCGGCGATGGTCGCGCGGCACGCGGGCGCCCGCCACATCGTCGTCACCGACATCTCGGAGCCGCGGCTCGAGCTCGCCCGCTCGCTCGGCTTCCGGGCGCTCGACCCGCGCGAGCAGGAGATCCGCGAGGTGCAGCGCGAGCTCGGCATGACCGAGGGCTTCGACGTCGCGCTCGAGATGTCGGGCTCGCCGGCGGCGCTCGTCGGCATCATCGAGAACCTCAACTTCGGCGGCCGCATGGCGATGCTCGGGCTGCCCTCGACCCCGATCGAGCTCGACTTCGCCAAGGTCGTCTCGCACATGCTGACGATCCAGGGCATCTACGGCCGCGAGATGTACGAGACCTGGTACGCGATGGCCGCGATGGCCCAGACCGGGCTCGACGTCTCCCCCGTCATCACCGACCGATTCGCCTTCGCCGACTGGCAGGCGGCCTTCGAGCGCGCGCGCTCCGGTGCCGCCGGCAAGGTGATCCTCGACTTCACCGAAGGAGCCTGAGATGTTCTCCATCCGCGACGCGATCGCCGACGAGCTCGCCGAGATCGAGGCCGCCGGCCTCACGAAGCACGAGCGGGCCATCGCCTCCCCGCAGGCCGCATCCGTCGTCACCGACGGGCAGGAGGTGCTCAACTTCTGCGCCAACAACTACCTCGGCCTCGCCGACGACCCGCGCATCGTCGACGCCGCGAAGGCCGCGCTCGACGACTGGGGCTTCGGGATGGCGTCGGTGCGCTTCATCTGCGGCACGCAGACGCAGCACCTCGAGCTCGAGTCGCGCCTCGCGGCCTTCCTCGGCCAGGAGGCGTGCATCCTCTACTCGTCGTGCTTCGACGCGAACGGCGGGCTCTTCGAGACGCTGCTCGGCGCTGACGACGCGGTGATCTCGGACGCCCTAAACCACGCCTCGATCATCGACGGCATCCGGCTGTCGAAGGCGGCCCGGTACCGCTACGCGAACCGCGACATGGCCGAGCTCGAGGCGCGGCTGGTCGAGGCCTCGGGCGCGCGCCGCCGGCTGATCGTGACCGACGGCGTCTTCTCGATGGACGGCTATCTCGCGCCGCTGCGCGAGATCTGCGACCTCGCCGACCGCTACGACGCGATGGTGATGGTCGACGACTCGCACGCGGTGGGCTTCACCGGCGCGACGGGAGCCGGCACGCCAGAGCTCGCGGGCGTGCAGGACCGCGTCGACATCATCTCGGGCACGCTCGGCAAGGCGCTCGGCGGAGCCTCGGGCGGCTACATCGCCGCGCGCGCCGAGATCGTCGACCTGCTGCGCCAGCGCTCGCGGCCCTACCTCTTCTCGAACGCGCTCGCGCCGTCGGTCGTCGCGGGCTCGCTCGCCGCGCTCGACCTCGTCGAGGGTGCGGGCGAGCTGCGCGAGCAGCTGCAGCGCAACACCGCGCGCTTCCGCGAGGGCATGGAGGCGGCGGGCTTCGAGCTGCTGCCGGGCGAGCACCCGATCACGGCGGTCATGTTCCACGACGCGCGCCTCGCGGCGCAGATGGCGGATGCGATGCTCGCCGAGGGCGTCTACGTCACCGCCTTCTCGTTCCCCGTCGTGCCCCGCGGCGAGGCCCGCATCCGGGTGCAGCTCTCGGCCGCCCACTCGGACGCGGACGTCGACCGCGCGGTGGCGGCGTTCGCCGCGGCGCGCGAGCGCGTCGGCGGCTGAGCCTCGGCGGCTGAGCCTCGGCGGCTGAGCCTCGGCGGCGCGCCTGCGCCGCTCGGGCCACGAGGGTGGTCACGACACGCCGTCGCGCGAGTCGACCGGCGGCGTGTCGTGACCACCCCCGCCGTGCGGCCCGGCGTGTCGTGACCACCCTGGGTCCCCGGCGGAGGCGGGAGATCTCGCGACGCGTGGGACTTCGACGCGCGAGGAGGCGCATCTCGACGCCCGACGCCCGGGACGGGCGTCGGCGCTGGGGTCGCGGCGTCGACCCGAGAGGGTCGTCGCCCTCAGCTCCACCGCGCTAGAAGACGGGCTTGCCGCCGGTGACGCCGAGCACGGTGCCCGAGACGTAGCTCGCCTCGTCGCTCGCGAGGTAGACGAACGCGGTCGCGACCTCGATCGGCTGGCCGGGGCGGCCGAGCGGCGCATCCATGCCGAAGTCCTTCACCGAGGGCTTCGTCGCGGGCTGCAGCGGCGTCCAGATGGGGCCGGGGGCGACGGCGTTCACACGGATGCCGCGCTCGCCGAGCTGGGCGGCGAGGTTGACGGTGAAGTTGTTGATCGCCGCCTTCGTCGAGGCGTAGTCGAGCAGCGTCTCTGAGGGGTCGAAGGCCTGGATCGACGAGCAGTTGATGATGCTCGCCCCCTCGCCGAGGTGCGGCAGCAGCGCACGCGTGAGGTTGAACATCGCGAAGATGTTGGTCTCGAAGGTCTGGCGCAGCTGCGCGTCGTCGATGTCGGCGAGCGACTCCTGCGCCATCTGGAAGCCGGAGTTGTTGACGAGCACGTCGACGCCGCCGAGCTGCTCGACGACCGTCCGCGCGAGCTCGGCGTTCGCCTCGTCGGTGCGCTGGTCGCACGGCACGAGCACCGCGCGGCGGCCCGCGGCCTCGATGTGGCGCCGCGTCTCCTCGGCGTCGTCCTGCTCCTGCGGGAGGTAGGCGATCGCGACGTCGGCGCCCTCCTTCGCGAAGGCGATGGCGGTCGCGCGGCCGATGCCGGAGTCGCCGCCGGTGACGAGCGCGCGCTTGCCCTCGAGGCGGCCGCGGCCGGTGTAGCTCGTCTCGCCGTGGTCGGGCACGGGCTGCAGGTCGTCGGTGCGACCGGGCCACTCCTGCTGCTGCTCGGGCAGATGCTTGATGGATTCGGTGTCGACGTTCATGTCCCCCACTGTGGATGCTGCGGCTGGGAGCGGGGTGGACGCCGGCCCTGCGTCGGCCCGGCCGGGCGAGCGTCGTTGACCGCGCGATCAGGGCCGCCTAGGGTCGGCGCAACGGACGAGGGAGACCGCGATGGCGAGCGTGCGCACGGGCTCGGGGCTCGCCGTCGCGGTGGCGCTGCTGCTGATCGTCGGAGCGCCGGCCGCGGGGGCGGCCACGGTGCCTGCCGCGAGCGTCGCCGGGCCGCCTGCCGCCAGCGCCGCGGCGATCCCCGACGACGTCGCCGCCTTCTTCGCCGAGCAGGCGTCCGGCGTGCTGCAGGGCTCGGGACTGCCGGGCGAGCCGCGCGGCATCCACGAGGTCTTCACGTGGAGCGAGGCCTACCTCGTCGGCGAGGGCGGCGCGCCTACCGCGTCGCTCGACGAGTGGATCGCTGCCGTCGAGCGCGAGGGCGAACCGATCGGCACGCTCACCGCCTGGCGCCCCTCGCCCGGCGCGCCCGCCGAGTTCGCGGCGACGAGCGACGACGCCGGGCTCGCGGCCGCGCTGCTCGCGGTGCCCGCCGGCGCGACGCTCGTGAGCGATCCCCCGATCGACGCCTGGTACGCGCTCGTCGGCGAGACCCTCACGCCGCTCGACGAGCACGCGGCGGCCGAGCTGCCCCAGGGGCGCGCGACGCTCGCCGAGCTGCAGCCGAGCGTCGTGGAGCGCACCGCGGCCGCGCGGGCGGCGGGCGGCGACGCATCCGTCGATGGCGGAGGCCGCGACGCGCCGCTCGGAGCGCAGCCGTGGATGCTCGGCGCGGGCATCATCGCGGCGGTGATCGGCGCGCTCGCGATCATCGCGATCGTGCGGCGGGCGCGGCGGCGGCGCGCCGAGTGACGCGAGCGCCTCGGCCCCGTCAGCGCCGCGCAGACCCCGCCGCGGCACGTCGCGGCCGGTAGGCTGGATCGTCAGCCCCGCGACAGAAGGAGCTCGCCTGTGTGCGGCATCGTCGGCATCGTCTCCGACTCGAGCGTCAACCAGCAGGTCTACGACGCACTCGCCCTCCTCCAGCACCGCGGCCAGGACTCCACGGGCATCGCCACCGCGGAGGGCCGCTCCATCCACGTGCGGAAGGCCAAGGGCCAGGTGCGCGAGGCGTTCCGCACCCGCGACATGCGCTCGCTGCTCGGCGACATCGGCCTCGGCCACGTGCGCTACGCGACCAAGGGCGAGGCCGAGAACGAGCTCGAGGCGCAGCCGTTCTACGTGAACGCGCCCTACGGCATCGTGCTCGTGCACAACGGCAACCTGACGAACTCCCGCGAGCTCGAGCGCGAGCTCGCGACCGTCGACCACCGCCACGTCAACACGGGCAGCGACACCGAGATGCTCGTCAACGTGCTCGGCTCCGAGCTGCAGACGCTCGTCGCCGCGGGCGACCTCGACGCCGATCGCGTCTTCCAGGCGGTGCGGCGCGTGCACGAGCGCATCCGCGGCTCGTACGGCGTGATCGCGCTCATCGCGGGGCACGGGATGCTCGCCTTCCGCGACCCGTTCGGCATCCGCCCCCTCGTGCTCGGCTCACGCACCGCCGAGTCGGGCCGCACCGAGTGGATGGTCGCGAGCGAGTCAGTCGCGCTCACCGGCTCCGGCTTCACCCTCGAGCGCGACGTCGCGCCGGGCGAGGCCATCTTCATCGCTCCCGACGGCGCCATCACGAGCGCGATGACGCACGACAGCCCGGTGCTCATGCCCTGCTCGTTCGAGTACGTCTACCTCGCGCGCCCCGACTCGGTGATGAACGGCATCAACGTCTACGAGTCGCGGCTGCGGATGGGCGAGCGCCTCGCCGACACGATCGCGAAGTACACGCCGTCGGGCGCGATCGACGTCGTGATGCCCATCCCCGACTCGTCGCGACCCGCCGCGATGGAGGTCGCGCGGCGCCTCGGCATCGAGTACCGCGAGGGCTTCTACAAGAACCGCTACGTCGGCCGCACGTTCATCATGCCCGGGCAGGCGACCCGCAAGAAGTCGGTGCGGCAGAAGCTCAACGCGCTCGAGAGCGAGTTCCGCGGCAAGAACGTGCTCGTCGTCGACGACTCGATCGTGCGCGGCACGACGAGCCGCGAGATCGTCGAGATGATGCGCTCGGTCGGCACCGCCAACGTCACCTTCACGTCGGCCGCGCCGCCCGTGCGTTACCCGCACGTGTACGGCATCAACATGCCCTCCCGCGCCGAGCTCATCGCATCCGGCCGCACGATCCCCGAGGTCAACGCCGCGCTCGGCAGCGACTTCCTCGTCTACCAGGAGGTCGACGACCTGCAGCGCGCGATTCTCGACGGCAGCGACGTGCAGGGCCTCGACATGTCGTGCTTCACCGGCGAGTACATCACCGGCGACGTCACCGACGAGTACCTCGAGTGGGTGGAGCGCACCCAGCTCAGCTGAGCGGGGCCTCGAGCCGCGCGGGCCCCTGCCGCGCTGCGGCGTGCGGACGGGTCAGCGCGGCACCCACGCGCCGACGCCGGCGACGAGGCACGCGAGCGCCGCGCCCAGCACGACGTCGGGCAGCGGCACCGCGGCCAGCAGCAGCGCCGCGAGCACCGCGCCCGCCGCACCCGCGAGCGCGAGGAGCGTCGGCGCCGGCCGGCGCACGCGCGCACCGCGGCGACGGGCCAGCTCGACGAGGGCGACGGATGCGGCGAGCGCGACGCCGAGGAGGGTCGCGGCCACGACGTCGAGGGTCCCGGGCCGCGCGATGGGGGCCACGAGCGCCGCCGCGCCGCCTGCGGTCGCGAGGGTCGCCCCGGCGCGAGTCGGCAGCTGCTCGGCGAGGCGTGCGAGCGGCGGCCCGAGCAGCGCGCCGAGCATGAGCGTGAGGGCGAGCGGTCCCGCGGGCTGCGGCTGCTCGACGCCGATCGCCGAGAGCGCGGGGCGGAGGGCAGCGAGCGCGGTGGCGCCGGCGACCGCGAGCGCGAGCAGGGCGAGGAGCGGTGCGGGGGCGCCGAGCGGGGCGCGGCCGGCGGTGCTGCGGCCGCTCGCGCCGAGCTCGTCGGAGGTATCGCTTGCCCCGCGCGGCGGCGCCGCCGCGGCGGTCGCCGCGCGCTCGGAGCCCGTGGTGGCGAGGGTGCCGCCGAGCGCGGGAGCGGGGTGCGCGTGCTCTGCAGCGGCGCTCGCGAGGGCATCGGGCTCGGCATCGGAGGCCGATGCTCCCGAGGACGCGCCGACCGCGAGCGCCGCGAGCTGCAGCACCGCGGCGACGACGAGCGGCCAGCCCTCGGCGAGCTGCGGCACGAGCTCGGCGACCGCGACGAGCGCAGCGCCCGTGCCCGCGGCGAGCAGCGTGGGAGCGGGGCGCACGCGCGGCGCGAGCGGCGGGTCGCTCTCGGCCGCCGCGACGATCGCGGCCGTGTGGAGGCCCGCGGCGAGCCCGAGCGCGGCGGCCACGCCGGCGTGCGGCGGCAGGTCGAGCAGCGCGAGCGCGCCGCCCGCGGCTGCGGCGACGACCGCGAGCGCCGCGGCGGCGACCAGCAGCGCGCGCGTCGGGACGCGGGGCGGCGCCAGCAGGCCGACGGCCGCCGCGGCGACGGCGCAGGCTGCGCCGAGCGCGAGAGCGACCGCGGCTCCGGGCCGGCTCGCCGCATCCGTCACGAGCGCCGCGACGGCGACGCCGTGCGCGAGGCAGGCGAGCGCGTGCCCGATGCCCAGCCGCGCGCGGCGCGCCCCCACGTCAGGCTCCGCGGGGGCCGTCGCGCTCGTCGTCGGCCTCGTCCGTCTCGCCGGGGGCCGGGGGCGCCGCCGGCTCGTCGAGCGAGCGGTGGTGCTCGAACTCCGCCTCGACGACCGGGGCGTGCGGGGCGTGCGGGGCGGGCGGGGCCGCGTCGGCCGGCGCATCCGCCTCGGACACGTCGATCTGCTCGGCCGTCGCGGTGCCGGCCCGCTTCGCGAGCGAGCGATCGATGAGCAGCGCGACGACCGCGCCGAGCGCGCCGCCGAGCACGAAGCCGACGACGATCGACAGGCCGATGATCGGTGAGGTGTCGACCCGCTCTCCCGCCGCGTTGACCGCCGGCGGCATGACCCAGGCGACGATCCAGGCGACGACAGCGCCGAGCGCGGCGCCGAGCGCCATGAAGCGCCCGTACTTGGGCGAGCGGCGCACCTGCACCTCGACGTCGTGGTGGTGCTCGCGAGGCGAGCCCGCGCCGTCGTTCGCTGCGGGATCCGGCGTGTGGTCCATGCCCTCAAGCATCCCATCTCGCCGTGCCCGGCCGGGGCGGCCCACCGCATCCGCTCGTCATCTGACACCGCTAGGGTCGGCGGCGGTGCGCCCTCGGGCGCCCGCACCCATCCCTATGCACAACGAGGTGAACCATGGCGAACGCTCCGGTGGAGACGAAGCAGTCCGGCGCGCCGCTCGCACGCGCGATGCGGCCCATCAACAACGTGGTCGAGCGGTGGATACCCTCCGCGCTCGTCTTCGGCATCATCCTGACCCTCGTGATCGCGGTGCTCGCGCTCGCGATCACGCCCACGAGCCCGGTCGAGCTCGTCAAGGGCTGGGGCGACGGGCTCTCGGGCCTGCTGGCGTTCATGACGCAGATGGCGCTCATCCTGCTGCTCGGGCACATGCTCGCCAACACGCGCCCCGTGCGCAAGCTGCTGCGGTGGCTGTCGGCGCTGCCGCAGACGCCCGTGCAGGCCTACCTGTTCGTCTTCGTCGTCGCCGCCGTCGCGTCCCTCATCACGTGGGGCCTCGGCCTCGTCGTGGGCGGCCTGCTCGCCCGCGAGGTCGCGGCCTCGGGCAAGGAGCGCGGCCTGCGCCTGCACTTCCCCATGCTCGTCGCGGCCGGGTTCTCGGGCTTCGTCGTGTGGCACATGGGCTACTCGGGCTCCGGGCCGCTGACCGCCGCGACGCCCGACTCGTTCATCGCCGAGCACCTGGGCGGCCAGGTGATCCCGGTGAGCGAGACGACCTTCGCGCTGCCGAACATCATCGGTGCCGTCGCGACCATCGTCGTCGTCGCCATCGCCCTCGCGCTCGTCGCGCCGCGCGGCGCCGACCGCGTCGTCGAGCTCGAGATCGACGCGCGCGAGCAGATCGTCGAGCAGGAGGAGGAGGTCGTCACGCCGGCCGACCGCATCGACGCGAGCCGCGTCATCACGCTCATCGTCGGCGCGGCGCTCGTGTGCTACCTCATCGTGCACTTCGTGCAGGGCGGCACCATCACGCTCGACATCGTCAACTGGTCCTTCCTCGCGCTCATCTTCCTGCTCGTCCGCAGCCCCTTCGAGATCATCCGGCTGACGAAGGAGGCCGCATCGAACGTCGGTGAGATCCTGCTGCAGTTCCCGCTCTACGCGGGCATCCTCGGCATGATGACCGTGTCGGGGCTCGTGCAGGTGTTCTCCGACTGGTTCGTCGAGATCTCGAACCCGACGACGTTCGGGGTGCTCGCGCTGCTGTCGGCGGGGCTCGTGAACTTCTTCGTGCCCTCGGGCGGCGGGCAGTTCGCGGTGCAGGCGCCGATCATGCTCGACGCCGCCGAGCGGCTCGGCGTCGACCCGGCGATCCCGATCATGGCGGTGGCCTACGGCGACCAGTGGACGAACATGATCCAGCCGTTCTGGGCGCTGCCGCTGCTCGCGATCGCGGGACTGAAGATGCGCGACATCCTCGGCTTCACGACCGTGACGCTCATCGCATCCGGGCTCGTGTTCGCCGGCACCCTCTTCGTCTGGTCGCTCCTCTGACGCCGGAGCGCTCGGCGGTCTGCGGCCCCCGCCCCTCGTGGGCGGGGGCCGTTGCGCGTTCCGTGGGGAGTCGGCGCTCGCGAGGGCAGTGGACGCCGTCAGCGGCGGTGCTGCAGCAGGGAGTTGAGGCGCAGCGAGGTCTTCGACAGCGCGCTCGTCGAGAGCGACGACCGCGTGAGCGACGAGCCGCGGCGGCGCACCCGCTCGGCGTCGGCGAGGTCGAGTCGGCCGACGAGCGCCTCGGTCGCCTCGTCGAGGCGCACCGGCAGGCCCTGCTGCGCGCGGGCTGCCGCTGCCTGCGCTGCGCGGCGCGCCTGCTCGGCGGCCTGGCGCGCAGCATCCTGCTGGCCGTGCGCGACCTGCTGCACGCGCGAATCGACGCGCGAGCGCAGCTCCTCGATGCGCGAGAGGCGGTCGGCGCCGGGCGCCTGCTGCGGGCGCTGCTGCTGCGGGCGCTGCTGCTGCGGCTGCTGCCAGCCCTGCGGCGGGCGGCCCTGCTGCAGCTGCTCCCACTCCTGCGCGGCGCGCTGCGGGCGAGCGGTCGGCTGCCCCTGCGATTGCTGCGGCCGCTGGCCCTGAGCCTGCTGCCGCGCGCCCTGGCCCTCCCACTCGGGGTGGGCCGCGGAGACCGCTCGGGCGGCGCGCTCCTGCTCGACGGCCTGCGCAGCGGCCTGGATGCGCTCGCGCCAGCCGTCGGGCACCTTGTTGACGAGCTGCTGCGCCTGCGAGCTCACGTCGCCGTAGCGCTGCTCGGCCTGACGGCGCACCTGCTGCACCCCGTCGCGCACCTGTCCGCGCGCCCGCTGCGCAGCGCCGCGTCCCTGACGCACGAGCGCGCTGAACCCTCCGCGCGCCATGAGGAAGCCGATGAAGGTCGCGGCGCCGGCCATGAGCAGCGGCACGAGCGCGGTCTCGAGCGCGTAGTCGAGGTCGACGAGCGCAGCGGTCTGCGCGATCCACGGCAGCCATTGCAGCAGCGCGGGCACGCCGTTGAGCAGCAGGATGCCGCCGATCACCATCGTGACGAGCGGAGCGACCCACCCCTTCGACTGCACGACCTGCGCCATGGATTCAGTATGGCGCGCCGGGGCCTGCGGTGGGCGGAAGGGTGCGCGCGGACTCGGTCTCGTGACGCGTCCGGCCTGCGGCCGGGCGCTCCTCGACCAGCGGGTCCCCGCGACCCGCGACCGGGCGCGCCGGGGGCGGCGGTGGGCGGAGCTGCTCGCGGGCTCGGTCTCGTGACGCGTCCGGCCTGCGGCCGGGCGCTCCTCGACCAGCGGGTGTGCCGGGCGCTCCTCGACCCGCGGGTGTCGCAGCGGGGAGCGCTAGGTGCGCACGACCGGCAGCCAGGGCGACACGTCGGCGCGCACGCCCGACGCCCGCACGGCGCCGCGACCGACCGCATCCGCCCACGCCTCTGCTCCGGTCGCGAGCGCGAGCCACGTCGCGACGTCGGTCTCGATGACGTTGGGCGGCGTGCCGCGCGTGTGCCCGGGCCCCTCGACCGCCTGCACCGCACCGAAGGGCGGCACCCGCACCTCGACGCTCTTGCCGGGCGCCCGCTCGGCGAGGCACTGCAGCGTGTAGCGCACCGCGAGCGCCGTCTGCGCGCGCTCGGCACCCCGTTCGAGGGCCGCGCGCACTGCCGCCACGCCGTCGAGGTCGGGGATGCGCTTGGCCACGCATCCAGGCTAGTCACGGCCGCAGACGCGGGCCGCCTGCGCCCGACTGCCGGGCGCTGCGGCCGCTCGCCCGCAGATCCATCCACCCGGGCGGAGCGACCGCGCCGCTTCGTTCGTAGAATGGCCTGGTGCGGATCCTGGTACTCGGCAGCGGCGCGCGCGAGCACGCCATCATCGCGGCACTCCTGGCGGAGGGCGGCCACGAGATCACGGCCGCGCCCGGCAACGCCGGCATCAAGCGCGACGTCGAGGCGGTGCGCGTCGACATCAAGTCGCCGAAGCTCGTCGCCGAGCTCGCCGTCGAGGGCGGCTACGACCTCGTCGTGATCGGCCCCGAGGCGCCGCTCGTGGCGGGCGTGGCGGATGCGCTGCGGGAGGTCGGGGTCCCCGCGTTCGGCCCCACGAAGGCCGCCGCCCGCATCGAGGGCTCGAAGTCGTTCGCGAAGGACGTGATGGCGCGCGCCGGCGTGCCCACAGGCATCGACCAGACCGCCACCTCGATGGACGAGGTGCGCGCGGCGCTCGACGCCACGAAGCCCCCCTACGTGCTGAAGGCCGACGGCCTCGCCGCCGGCAAGGGCGTCATCGTCACCGACGACCGCGCCGCGGCCGAGGCGCACGCCGAGGCGTTCCTGCCCGACGGCCCGCTGCTCATCGAGGAATACCTCGACGGCCCGGAGGTGAGCCTGTTCGTGCTCACCGACGGCGAGGCGGTCATGCCGCTCGCGCCCGCCCAGGACTACAAGCGGCTCGGCGACGGCGACGCCGGCCCGAACACCGGCGGCATGGGCGCGTACTCGCCGCTGCCGTGGCTCGCGCAGCGCTTCGGCAGCGAGCAGGCGTTCGTCGACGAGGTCGTCGAGACGGTCGCGATGCCCACGATCCGCGCGATGGCCGACGCCGGCACCCCCTTCTCAGGCCTGCTGTACTGCGGCCTCATCGTCACCGCATCCGGGGTGAAGGTCATCGAGTTCAACGCGCGCTTCGGCGACCCCGAGACGCAGGTCGTGCTGCCGCGCATCGAGTCGGGCTTCGCGGATGCGCTCCTGGCGGCCGCGAACGGCACCCTCGGCTCCGCCGCGCCACTGACGTGGCGCGACTCGGCCGCGGTCACGGTCGTGCTCGCGAGCGAGGGCTACCCCGCAGAGCCCGTGACGGGCCGCGTCATCACGGGCGTCGACGAGGCGGCGAAGGTCGAGGGCGTGCACGTGCTGCACGCCGCGACGGGCGAGGGCGAGCAAGGCCTGACGGCGACCGGCGGCCGCGTGCTCAACGTCGTCGGCACCGGTGCGACGCTCGCCGAGGCGCGCGAGCGCGCCTACGCGGCGCTCGGGCGCATCAGCCTCGAGGGCGGGCAGGCGCGCACCGACATCGCGGCCGGCGCATGACCGAGGCGCTGCCGGGCTGGAGCCTGGCGTACAGCGGCAAGGTGCGCGACCTCTACGTCGCCGCGGGCCAGTCGCTCGAGACGGCGCCCGAGATGCTCATGGTCGCGTCGGATCGCGTGTCGGCGTTCGACCAGGTGCTCGAGCCGGCCATCCCGGGCAAGGGTGAGCTGCTCACCGAGCTCACCCGCTGGTGGACCGAGCGGCTCGGCCTGCCGTCGCAGCTCGCTCCCGACGCCGACGCGCGCACGCCCGAGCCGGTGCGAGGCCGCGCGATGCTCGTGCGCACCCTCGACATGCTGCCGGTGGAGTGCGTCGTGCGCGGACGGGTGACCGGCTCGGGCCTCAAGGAGTACCAGCGGCTCGGGTCGATCTCGGGCGTGTCGCTGCCCGACGGCCTCGTCGACGGCGACGCGCTGCCCGAGCCGATCTATACGCCCGCGTGGAAGGCCCCGCAGGGCGAGCACGACGAGAACGTGTCGTACGAGCGCACGGTCGAGCTCGTGGGCGAGGCCGACGCGGCGGCGATCCGCGAGCTCAGCCTCTCGGTCTACGCGCGCGCGGCGGAGGTCGCCGCCGCGGCGGGGCTCGTGCTCGCCGACACGAAGTTCGAGTTCGGGCGCGACCGGGTGACGGGCGAGCTGCTGCTGGCGGATGAGGTGCTCACCTCGGACTCGTCGCGGTACTGGGATGCCGCGGCGCTCGAGGCGGGCCGGGTCGAGTCGTTCGACAAGCAGATCGTGCGCGACTGGCTCGCCGCCAACTGGGACGGCGAGGGCGCGGCGCCCGAGCTGCCCGCCGAGATCGTCGAGCGCACGGCGGCGCGCTACCGCGAGCTCATCGAGCGGCTGACCGGGGCTCCCTCGATCGGCGAGTAGGCCCGGAAGGATCGATTCGGCTGTTCCCCTCGGTCGTCGAGTAGGCCCGAAGGGCCGTATCGAGACGGGACTGTCCAGGTCTCGTGACGCGAGCCGGCTGCGCCGGCGCGCTCCTCGACCGGCGGAGGTGGCCCCCTCGGTCGTCGAGTAGGCCCGCAGGGCCGCATCGAGACGCGGCCGTGCAGGTCTCGATACGCCGGCTGCGCCGGCTACTCGACCAGCGAGGGAACGAGCCGGCTGCGCCGGCTGCGCCGGCTACTCGACCAGCGAGGGGACGAGCCGACTGCGCCGGCGCGCTCCTCGACCAGCGACCGGGTCAGACCTGCGGAGCGTTCCAGGTGTCGCAGGCGCCGACGCCGCCGTTGTAGCCGTTCAGCAGCCAGGTCTGGCGCTGCTCGCTCGAGCCGTGCGTCCAGCCCTCAGGGTTCACGCCGCCACCGCTCATCTCCTGCAGCCGGTCGTCGCCGATCGTCTTCGCGGCGTCGACGGCCTGGCGCATCTGCTCCTCCGAGACCGATTCGATCACCGGCGCGCCGCCGCCCTGGTCGGCGGTCTGCGACGCCCCCGCGATCCACGCGCCGGCGTAGCAGTCGGCCTGGAGCTCGCTGCGCACCGCCGACGACTGCGGCCCGGTGTCGCCCTGCTGCACGCGGTCGAGCTGCCCCGTCACGCCCTGGATGTGGTGGCCCCACTCGTGCGCGAGCACGTAGAGCTCGGCGAGGTTGCCGCCCTCGGCGCCGAACTGGTCGCGCATCTGCTGGAAGAACGTGGTGTCGATGTAGATGCGCTGGTCGGGCGGGCAGTAGAACGGGCCGACCGCGCTCGTCGCGGCACCGCATCCGGTCTGCACCTGGCGATCGAACAGCTGCACGGTCGGGTCGGCGTACTCGAGGTCGTTCTGCTGCATCGTCGCGGCCCAGAACGCCGACATCGAGTCGGCGCCGCCCTCCATGCGGCAGACGACGTTCGCGGGGTCGTTCGCGTCGGCGCCGGTGCAGCCGGTGACCTCCTCGCCCTGCTGCTGCGACTGCGGCTGGATGGGATCGCCGGGCGCGAGGCCCGTGAGGTCGACGCCGAAGATCATCGAGACGATCACCAGGATGACCGTGATGATGCCGCCGCCGCCGACCGCGATCGTGCCGCCGCCGATGCCGCCTCCGCCGCCGCCCTTGCTCACAGCCGAGGTGTCGAAGCCCGCGTCGCCCCTGAACGTCATGGACGAACAATAGCCCTCGCCGTTGCGCGCCAGCCCGGGAGCCCGCTGAGCGCCCGCGCGACCCGACGCATCCGCGGCGCACGCCCTTCAATAGACTGGAGGCACCCACCCCCACCGACCCCCAGGGAGCGACCCATGGCCCTCATCGTCGTCGACGTGATGCCGAAGGCAGAGATCCTCGACCCCCAGGGCAAGGCGGTCACCCGCGCGCTCGCCCGCCTCGGCCACGAGGCGGTGGGCGACGTGCGCGTCGGCAAGCGCTTCGAGCTGCGGGTCGAGGGCGAGGTGACGGATGCGCTGCTCGAGCGGGTGCGCGGCGTCGCGAACGAGGTGCTCGCCAACACCGTGATCGAGGACGTCGTGGGCGTGAGCGTGGTCGAGGAGCAGTCGCGATGAAGGTCGGCGTCATCACCTTCCCCGGCACGCTCGACGACCGGGACGCGCAGCGCGCCGTTCGGCTCGCGGGCCACGAGCCGGTGGCGCTGTGGCACGGCGAGCACGACCTCCACGGCGTCGACGCGCTCGTGCTGCCCGGCGGCTTCTCGTACGGCGACTACCTGCGCTGCGGCGCGATCGCCGCGCTGTCGCCGATCATGACCGAGGTGGTTGAGGCGGCGACCAAGGGCATGCCGGTGCTGGGCATCTGCAACGGGTTCCAGATGCTCGCCGAGGCGCACCTGCTCGCGGGCGGCCTCGTGCGGAACGAGACGGGCCTGTTCGTGCGGCGCGATCAGCGGCTGCGGGTCGAGCGCACGACGACCGCGTGGACGAACCGCTTCGACGAAGGCCAGGAGATCGTCATCCCGCTGAAGAACGGCGAGGGCCGCTTCGTCGCGACGCCCGAGGAGGTCAAGCGCATCGAGGGCGAGGGGCTCGTCGCCTTCCGCTACGTGGGCGAGAACCCGAACGGCTCGATCGACGACATCGCCGGCCTCACGAACGAGGCGGGCAACGTCGTGGGCCTCATGCCGCACCCCGAGCACGCGGTCGAGCTGGGCTTCGGCCCCACGACCACCCGCATGAAGGCGGGGCTCGACGGGCTCGACATCTTCAAGAGCGCGCTCGAGGCCGTCGCGGCCTGACATGTAGACTGGCTACATGACTGCGGCCGCGACCACCACGACCTCGACCGGACTCTCGCCGAAGCGGCTCTACCGCATCCTCGCGATCGCCGAGGCGATCACCTGGACGCTGCTGATCGCGGCGATGATCGCCAAGTACGGCTTCGAGATCGAGTGGCCGATGCCGATCGCCGGCTCGCTGCACGGCTTCGTCTTCCTCTCCTACGGGGCGATGCAGCTCGTCGTCGGGCACAACCAGCGCTGGCGCGCCGGCACGGTGCTGCTCGGCATCGTGACTGCGGTCATCCCCTACGCGACCATCCCCTGGGAGCGGCGGATCGAGCGGCGCGGGCTGCTCGAGGGCGCCTGGCGCACCGAGCCGAGCGACGACCCGCGCGACCGGCGGTGGATCGACCGGCTCTTCCGCTGGGGCATCAACCACGCGCTGCTGCTGACGATCGCGGTGCTCGCGGTCGTCGCCATCGTCTTCGTCGTGCTGCTGAACGCGGGCCCGCCCACCGCCTGGTTCGACTGATCGGGGGCGTGCGCCGCGCGTGCCGCGGGCGTAGCGTCGGGCCATGAGCCCCGAGGACGCCGCCCTCGACCGCCTCCTGGCCGAGCGCCTGTGGCCCTGGGTCGAGCAGGTGATGGATGCCTGGGCGCTGCCGGGCGTCGCGATCTGCGCCGTGCGCGGCGAGGCCGTGGTCGCGCGCGGCTTCGGCACGCGCGACGTGCGCACCGGCGAGCCCGTGACCGGCGACACGCTCTTCCACCTCGCATCGATCTCGAAGCCGTTCGTCGCGACCGCGGCGCTGCAGCTCGTCGACGACGGCGCGCTCGAGCTCGACGCGCCGATCGCTCCCTTGCTGCCGGAGCTGCGCTGGGCCGATGAGCGGGCGCGCGGCATCACGCTGCGGCACCTGCTCTCGCATCGCTCGGGGCTCGGCGACGTGCACGACTACGGCTGGGACGACCCGGAATTCGACGACGACGCGCTCGCGCGCTTCGCCGCCGAGGTGGCCGGCTGGCGGCTCGAGCGCGACCCGGGCAATGCGTTCGCCTACTCGAACGCCGCCTACGAGCTGCTCGGCCACCTGCTGGCGACGGTGACCGGCAGCAGCTTCGAGGCGCTGCTCGCCGAGCGCGTGCTGCGGCCGCTCGGCATGGCGACGAGCACGTTCCTGCGGCACGACGTGCCCCCGGCGCTCGAGGCCGCGCCGCACATCGGCCAGCCCGCAGCCGTGCCCGAGGGCGCCTATCCCTACACGCGACAGCACGCGCCGAGCTCGTCGCTGCACTCGAGCGCCGCCGAGCTCGGCCGCTGGCTCGTCGCGCACCTCGACGGCCGCGCGGGGCTCTCGCCGGAGCTGCACCGCGAGATGTGGGCCCCGCAGGCGGAGGCGGGCGGAGTCTGGCACGCGCAGATCGCGCTCGGCTGGTTCCTCGGCACGATCCGCGGCCGCACGGTCGTGAGCCACTCGGGCGAGGATCCGGGCTTCGCGACCAACCACGGGCTCGTGCCCGACGAGCGCGTGGGCTTCGCCGTGCTCGGCAACAGCAACCTCGTGCCGGTCGAGCTCTCCGAGGCGACGCTCGCCGTGCTGCTCGGCGAGGACCCGGGTGAGCCCCCGCTGCCGCCCGCGGTCGTGCCGGTCGGGCGCGAGCTGGAGGTGGCCGGGCCCGAAGCCGCCGAGGCGCTGTTCCGGCTGCTTGCCGCTGAGCGGCCGCCGCGCGCCGACCTCGACGAACCCGGCTTCGACGATGCGACGTGGCCCGCGGTCGAGCTGCACCGCCCCGAGCTCGTGCGGCCGCTGCTCGAGCTGTGGCTGCGCGCGCAGCCCGAGTCGGCGGATGCGTGGGCGACGGCCGCGTGGTCCCACGAGGTGGAGGGGCGTGCGGCCGAGGCTGTCGAGCACCTCCGCCGGGCGCTCGAGCTCGACCCGGAGCACGAGGACGCCGCCGCGCGGCTGCGGCGGTTGCGGGCGGCCCCCGCATCCGCCACCTCGGTAGGATCGAAGGACCGCCGCGCTGAGCTCTAGGAGAGTCGTGACCGCATCCCGCACGCCCCGTGACACCGTCGAGGTGGCCGCCGCCACCCCCGAGCGCGAGCAGCCCTACGAGGCCCTCGGCCTCAAGACCGACGAGTACGAGCGGATCCGCGAGATCCTCGGCCGCCGCCCCACGAGCGCCGAGCTCGCGATGTACTCGGTGATGTGGAGCGAGCACTGCTCCTACAAGTCGTCGAAGGTGCACCTGCGCACCTTCGGGCAGAAGGTCACGCCCGAGATGCAGGAGCGCCTCATGGTCGGCATGGGCCAGAACGCGGGCGTCATCGACGCGGGCGAGGGCTGGGCCGTGACGTTCAAGGTCGAGTCGCACAACCATCCGTCGTTCGTCGAGCCCTTCCAGGGCGCCGCGACCGGCGTCGGCGGCATCGTGCGCGACATCATCTCGATGGGCGCCCGCCCGGTCGCGGTGATGGATGCGCTGCGGTTCGGCGCGATCGACCACCCCGACACCGCTCGGGTCGTGCACGGCGTGACGAGCGGCATCTCGTTCTACGGCAACTGCCTCGGGCTGCCGAACATCGGCGGCGAGACGGTCTTCGACGCGGTCTACCAGGGCAACCCGCTCGTGAACGCGCTCGCCGTGGGCGTGCTGCGGCACGAGGACCTGCACCTCGCGAACGCGACCGGCGCCGGCAACAAGGTCGTGCTGTTCGGCGCCCGCACCGGCGGCGACGGCATCGGCGGCGCGTCGATCCTCGCCTCGGAGTCGTTCGACGACGAGGGCCCCGCGAAGCGCCCCGCCGTGCAGGTCGGCGACCCGTTCGCCGAGAAGGTGCTCATCGAGTGCTGCCTCGAGCTCTACGCCGCGGGCGTCGTCGAGGGCATCCAGGATCTCGGCGCCGCCGGCATCTCGTGCGCCACCAGTGAGCTCGCCGCGAACGGCGACTCGGGCATGCGGGTCGAGCTCGACCACGTGCTGCTGCGCGATCCGACGCTCACGGCCGAGGAGATCCTCATGTCGGAGTCGCAGGAGCGCATGATGGCGATCGTCGCGCCCGAGCAGCTCGACGCGTTCCTCGCGATCACCGGCAAGTGGGATGTCGAGACGAGCGTGCTCGGCGAGGTCACCGGCGACGGCCGCCTCGTCATCACCCACTCCGGCGAGACGATCGTCGACGTCGACCCGAAGACCGTCGCGGTCGACTCCCCCGTCTACGAGCGCCCCTACGAGCGCCCCGTGTGGCAGGACGCCCTGCAGGCCGACAGCGCCTCGGCGCTGCCGCGCGTCGCCGACGCCGAGCTCGGGCAGCAGCTGCTCGCGCTCGCGGGCAGCGCCAACCTCGCCGACACCTCGTGGATCACCGACCAGTACGACGACTACGTGCTCGGCAACACGGCGCTCTCGACGCCCGACGACGCCGGCATGGTGCGCATCGACGAGGAGTCGGGGCTCGGCTTCGCCGTCTCGGTCGACGCGAACGGCCGCTATTGCCAGCTCGACCCGCGCGAGGGCGCGAAGGCCGCGCTCGCCGAGTCGTACCGCAACGTCGCCGTCACGGGCGCGACGCCCGTCGGCGTGAGCGATTGCCTCAACTTCGGCAACCCCGAGATCCCGGCGGTCATGTGGCAGTTCGCCGAGGCGGTCGACGGCCTCGCCGACGCGTGCGTCGAGCTCGGCATCCCCGTCACCGGCGGCAACGTGTCGTTCTACAACCAGACCGGCGAGACGCAGATCCACCCGACGCCCGTCGTGGGCGTGCTCGGCATCATCGACGACGTCGACCGCCGCATCCCCTCGGGCTGGCAGGACGACGGGCAGGCGCTCTTCCTGCTCGGCACGACGCGCGACGAGCTCGACGGCTCGGCGTGGGCCGGCACGATCCACGACCACCTCGGCGGTGTGCCCCCGCGCGTCGACCTCGCGGCCGAGAAGCAGCTCGCGGGCCTCATGCAGGGCATCGCGTTCGACGGACTCGCGACCGCCGCGCACGACCTCTCGGAGGGCGGGCTCGGCATGGCCGTCGTCGAGGGCGCGCTGCGCTTCGGCATCGGCGCCCGAATCTGGCTCGACTCGCTCATGGAGCGCGACGGGATCGACGCGACCGCGGCGCTCTTCTCGGAGTCGGGCGCCCGCGCGCTCGTCGCCGTCGCCCGCGAGGACGAGGTGAAGTTCACCGGCATGTGCGAGGCGCGCGGCGTGCCCGTGCTGCGGATCGGCGTGACCGACGCCACGAGCGGCACGATCGAGATCCAGGACGTCGCGACGCTGTCGCTCGACGAGCTGCGCTCGGCGAACCGGGCACCGCTCGCGCGCTTCGCCTGACGCGGGGACCGCGGGGCGACGGGCGCGCGCGGCGCGACCCGTCGCGCGAGCCGCGCGCACGGCGCGACCCGTCGCATCCGTCATCTCAACGGCCATGCGCGACGGATGTGCGCTGTGCGTGCACATCCGTCGCGCATGGCCGTTGAGTCTGCTCGCCGCGAGCCTATGCTGACGCCATGGAACTGACCGTGCCGGCCGTCAACATCTGGGCCGTGCTGCTCGCGACCGTCGCCGCGATCGTGATCGGCTTCGTCTACTACCACCCGAAGGTGCTCGGCACGTCGTGGATGAAGGCCATCGGCCACACCACCGACTCGGTCGCGCGCGGCCCGAAGCCCTGGGTGTACCCGCTGATCGTCGTGTGCGCGTTCGTCACGGCGTGGGTGCTCGCGGGCGCCGCCTGGATCTCGCAGGAGTTCTACGGCGGCAGCTTCCTACTCAACGCGCTCGTCACCGGCTGGATCCTCTTCGTCGGGTTCACGCTCGCGCGCGTCGTCGTGCACGACGCCTTCGACCCGCGCGGCTTCCGCGTGACGGGTCACACCGCGCTCAACGAGCTGCTCATCATCACCGCGATGGGCCTGATCATCGGCGTCTGGCCGCCCGCCGCATGAGCGACATCGCGCTGACGGTCGAGCGCACGATCGACGCCCCCGCGGATGCGGTGTGGCGCGTCATCACCGACGTCGAGGGCTTCGAGGCGGTGCTGTCGGGCGTGACCCGCGTCGAGCGGCTCGCCGGCGCCGGCTACACGATCGGCACGCGCTGGCGCGAGACGCGGCGCGCGCGAGGCCGTGACGAGAGCCAGGAGCTCGAGGTCGTCGGCATCGACGAGGGCCGCTCGACGATGCTCGCGGCCGAGTCGCACGGCCTCGCGCAGCGCACGGAGCTCACGCTCGAGCCGGCGGGCGGCGGCACGGTGCTGCGGATGCGCTTCGCCGGCACGTTCCTCGCGGTCTCGTGGGTGCAGCGCGTCGCTGCGAGGCTCACCGCGAAGCTCGGCGCGTCGACGATGCGGACGATGATGCAGCAGGACCTCGACGACATCGCGGCGGCTGCCGAGGGCCTCGCGCGCTCGTAGGCTGGAGCCATGCCCGCGACGCCGACCGAGCCCGGCTGGCACGACGACCCCGAGGGTCGACGGCGCTGGTGGACGGGCACGCACTGGGGCGCCTACGCGCCGTGGGCCGACGCCGACGAGCCCGAGGGCTCGCAGCGGCCGCCGCAGCAGCGCCCGACGCTCGACCGCTCCCTCACGTTCGATCCGACCGCCGGCGGCCGCGCGAGCCGGGCGCTCGGCGAGCAGCCCGAGCGCCCGACGGGTCCGCTGCCGAGGCCCGCGGCAGGCGGCTCGTCGCCCGCTCCGATCCGCCCCGACCGCGAGGCAGCGGCCGCGGGCCGCAGCCGTCGGCTCGTCACCGCGACCGTGCTGCTGCTGACGCTCGGCCTGCTCGGCGGCCACCGCTACTACCTCGGCCGCATCGGCTCCGGCATCGCGCAGATGATGCTGTCGTTCGGCGCCGCCGCCGCGCTCGTGGTGCTGCAGGACGAGGGCAGCTCGCGCCTGCTGCTCGCGGCAGTGCCGGTCGCCGCGCTCGGCTGGTGGGTCGTGGACCTCATCCGCATCCGCAGCATCGTGCGGCGCAGCCCCGCCTGAGCAGCCGCGGGCCCCACGAGCTGGCGGTCGTCGCGGCGCTACTCGGCGCCCGCGATCCGCTCGTGGTGGTGGATGACCTCGGCGATCACGAAGGTGATGAACTTCTCGGCGAACTCCGGGTCGAGCTCCGCCTCCTCGGCGAGGCGCCGCAAGCGGGCGATCTGCGTCGCCTCGCGCGCGGGGTCCGACGGCGGCATCGCGTGCTCGGCCTTCAGCTCGCCCACCGCCTGCGTGAGCTTGAAGCGCTCGGCGAGCGTGTGGATCAGCACGGCGTCGACGTTGTCGATCGAGCGACGCAGTCGCAGCAGCTGGTCCTCGGGGCTCGGGCTCGTCATGCCTCCAGCCTAGGTCGCGCGCTGGTCGAGCCGCGCCTCGAGCCCGCGCCGCACCGCGGGCCACTCGACCGCGATGATCGAGGAGACCACGACGTCGCGCAGCGTGCCCTTGACGACCTGATGGCTGCGCAGCACGCCGTCCTGCTTCGCGCCGAGGCGCTCGATCGCGTCGCGCGACTGCCGGTTGTGCCACGACGTGCGGAACTCGACCGCGACGCATCCGAGCACCTCGAACGCCCGCTCGAGCATGAGCAGCTTGATCGCAGGGTTCACGCCCGTGCCCTGCTGCGACACCGCCATCCACGTCGAGCCGATCTCGAGCCGCGGCGTCTCGGCGTCGATGTGCATGTACGTCGTCTGGCCGACCGCGCGGCCGTCGACCACGATCGTCCAGGGCACCATCGAACCCGCGGCGTGGAGCGCGAGGCGCCGGTCGATCTCTGCGGCGACGGCGTCGGGCTCCGGCACGGAGGTGTACCAGGCGCGCCGCCACAGGTCGCCCTCGGCGGCCGCGGCCGCGAGGTCGGCGGCGTGCTCGTGCGAGAGCGGCTCGAGCGTGGCGAGCGGATGCGTGAGCACCGGGATGTCGAGGATCCGGGATCGGTCGTCGGTCACGGCCACATTCTGCTCCCCGCTGCGAAGACCGCGCTGGCGGGCTCGCCGCCGCGACTGCCACCATGCCGTCATGACCGTGCGCTTCGACGACGCCGCCGGCGATCTCCTCGACCTCGTCGAGCGCGTGCCGCGTGAGCGGCTCGACGCGCCGGGTCTCGGCGAGTGGACGCTCCGCGAGCTCATCGGCCACACCTCGCGCGCCGTCTCGACGGTCACCGACTACCTCGCGCTCCCCGAACCCGCCGAGGTCACGGTGCACTCCGCGAGCGAGTACCTCGAGGTCGTGCTGCGCCAACGGGGCGACGACGAGGCGATCGCGCTGCGCGGCCGCGCGTCGGCCGCGGCGCTCGGCGACGATCCCGTGCCGGCGCTCACCGAGCTCGTCACGGCCGCGATCGGCGCCGTCGCCGCGGCCGGGCCGGCGCGCCGCATCGCGGTCGGCGGCGGGCCCGATCCGGTGGGCATGGTGCTCGGCGAGTACCTGCGCACGCGGGTGTTCGAGCTCACCGTGCACGGCCTCGACATCGCCGACGCCGCAGGCCTCGAGTGGCGGCCCGCGCCCGCGCACGTGCTCGACGCCCTGCACCTGGCCGCGGCCAACGCATCCGCCCGCGACCTCGGCCTCGAGGCGCTGCGGTTCCTCACCGGCAGGCGACCGGATGCGGGGCTCGACGGGGTGCTCGCGGCCGGTCGCTGACTCCCCCACCGGTTCGCGAACGGCGTGCGCGGTAGGATCGAACGCTGTCTGACACCCGCAGGAGGCCGATGGTGACGCAACTCCACCCCCAGCTCGCGCCCGTCTTCGATGACGTGCTGCACCGCAACCCCGGCGAAGCCGAGTTCCACCAGGCGGTGTTCGAGGTGCTCGAGAGCCTGGGGCCGGTCGTCGCGAAGCGCCCCGACTACGTCGACGCGCAGATCCTCAACCGCATCGTCGAGCCCGAGCGGCAGATCATCTTCCGCGTGCCGTGGATCGACGACCAGGGGGTCGTGCAGATCAACCGCGGCTTCCGCGTGCAGTTCAACTCGGCGCTCGGGCCGTACAAGGGCGGGCTGCGGTTCCACCCGAGCGTCTACCTCGGCATCATCAAGTTCCTCGGCTTCGAGCAGATCTTCAAGAACTCGCTCACGGGCCTGCCGATCGGCGGCGGCAAGGGCGGCAGCGACTTCGACCCGAAGGGGAAGTCCGACCGCGAGATCATGCGCTTCTGCCAGTCGTTCATGACCGAGCTCTCGAGCCACATCGGCCAGTACACCGACGTGCCCGCCGGCGACATCGGCGTCGGCGGCCGCGAGCTCGGCTACATGTTCGGCCAGTACAAGCGCCTCACGAACGCGTACGAGTCGGGCGTGCTGACGGGCAAGGGCCTCACGTGGGGCGGCTCGCAGGTGCGCAAGGAGGCCACGGGCTACGGCACCATCTACTTCCTCGACGAGGTGCTGCGCGCCCGCGGCGAGTCGTTCGAGGGCAAGCGCGTCGTCGTGTCGGGCTCGGGCAACGTCGCGATCTACGCCATCGAGAAGGTGCACCAGCTCGGCGGCACGGTCATCGCCGCCTCCGACTCCTCGGGCTACATCGTCGACGAGCAGGGCATCGACCTCGCGCTGCTCAAGGACATCAAGGAGGTGCGGCGCGCCCGCATCTCGGAGTACGTCGACGCGCGGCCGCACGCATCCTTCTCGTCCAATGGCAGCACCATCTGGTCGGTGCCGTGCGACATCGCGGTGCCGTGCGCGACGCAGAACGAGCTCGACGAGGACGACGCCACGACGCTCGCGCGCAACGGCTGCACGCTCGTCGGCGAGGGCGCGAACATGCCCGCGACGCAGGCCGCGGCGCGCGTCTTCGCGCAGGCGGGCGTCACGTTCGCGCCCGGCAAGGCGGTGAACGCCGGCGGCGTCGCGACGAGCGCGCTCGAGATGCAGCAGAACGCCTCGCGCGACTCGTGGACGTTCGAGCACACCGACGAGCGCCTCGCCGAGATCATGCGCGGCGTGCACGACCTGTGCGCCGAGACGGCCGAGGAGTACGGCCGCCCCGGCGACTACGTCGCGGGCGCCAACATCGCCGGCTTCAACCGGGTGGCGGATGCGATGCTCGCCCTCGGCGTGATTTGAGCGCGGAGGGCGCGATGCCGCGCAGCGGCGTCGCGCCCGGAGCGCTCAAGGTCGAGTAGCGCCCGCAGGGCGCGTACCGAGACCCCGCCGAGCTGGTCCATCTCGCCCGCTCCATCAGCACGTAGGTCGTAGGGCGGGCGGTGCGCGAAGCAGCTTGGAGCGAGGGGTTCCCCTGCGATGTGAACGGCGTTAACATCGGGCGCATGACGCTCATCGATGAGACCGCACCCGCTCCCGACGTCGTCGACCGCGAGGCCTGGAGGGCGGCACGGCTCGCGCTCCTCGATCGCGAGAAGGCCCACACCCGCGAGGGCGACGCGATCGCCGCCGCCCGGCGCCGGCTGCCGATGACCGAGGTGCCGAACGTCGCGCTCGTGGGCGAGCAGGGCGAGACGCCGCTGCTCGGCCTGTTCGACGGACGCCCGCAGCTCGTGCTCTACAAGCACATGTGGCACGACGGGCAGACGATCGAGGCGCAGTGCGAAGGCTGCACCGCCACGATCTGGGACTTCCACGACGCCTCGTACCCCAACGCCCGCGGCATCTCGTTCGCCGTGCTGAGCAAGGGCCCGTGGGAGGAGCTGGAGCCCTTCCGGGCCTTCATGGGGTACACGCATCCGTGGTTCTCGAACCGCGCGGTCGACGACCCGCTGCTCGGGCCCGCGACGGAGGGCGCCTACGTCTCGCTGCTGCGCCGCGGCGACCGCGTCTTCGCGACCAACTGGATCACCGGCCGCGGCGTCGAGGCGATGATGAGCTCGATGGCGATCGCCGACATGACCGCCTACGGCCGGCAGGAGGCGTGGGAGGACTCTCCGGCAGGCTGGCCGCAGTCACCGACGTTCTCAGCCTGGCGCACGGCAGGGCGGCCGACGCCCCAGTGGAGCCGGCCGGGCGCGACGCCGGTCGACGCCGCCGCGCACCACCACTGAAGGAACCAGGACCGACGAGAGGCTCGACCGATGACCGCGATGACCCTGTACGCCTGGTTCCCCGGGACCGCCGGCGAAGCGCTGCCCTTCTACCAGGAGGTGTTCGGCGGCGAGCTCGAGCTGCACACCTACGAGGAGTTCGGCCGCACCGACGGACCGGCCGACGCGATCGCGCACGGCATCCTCGCGGGGCCGGTGAGCCTGTACGGCACCGACGCCGGGCCCGAGGATCGACCGGTCGACATGCAGGGCATCAGCGTGGCGGCGCTCGGCGCGGCCGACCCCGACACGCTCACGCGCTGGTTCGACGCGCTCGCCGACGGCGGCACCGTCATCGACCCGCTGCAGCCGCGCGCGTGGGGCGCGAGCGACGGCCAGGTCGTCGACCGGTTCGGCCTGCGCTGGCTCATCGGCTTCGAGCACGACCAGGCCTGAACCCGATCCCCACCCGGAGGGTCAGTCGACGAGGTCGTGCAGCTGCACGATCTCCTCGCGGTCGGGGCCGACGCCGATCGCCGAGATGCGCGAGCCCGAGCGCTCCTCGAGGAAGCGCACGTAGGCCTGCGCGTTCGCGGGCAGGTCGGAGAGCTCGCGCGCGCCGGAGATGTCCTCGGTCCAGCCGGGGAGGCTCTCGTAGACGGGCGTCGCGTGGTGGAAGTCGGACTGCGAGACGGGCATCTCGTCGAAGCGCTGCCCGTCGACCTCGTAGGCGACGCACACGGGGATCTGCTCGATGCCGGTCAGCACGTCGAGCTTCGTCAGCACGATGTCGGTGAGCCCGTTGATGCGCGAGGCGTAGCGGGTGATGACGGTGTCGTTCCAGCCGCAGCGGCGGGGGCGGCCCGTCGTGGTGCCGAACTCGAAGCCGTTCTTGCGCAGCAGCTCGCCCCACTCGTCGAAGAGCTCGGTGGGGAACGGGCCCGCGCCGACGCGGGTCGTGTAGGCCTTCACGATGCCGATGACGCGGTCGAGGCGCGCGGGCGCGACGCCCGAGCCGAGCGCGGCGCCCGCGGCGGTCGCCGTCGATGAGGTCACGAACGGGTAGGTGCCGTGGTCGATGTCGAGCATCGTCGCCTGGCCGGCCTCGAACACGACGGTCTTGCCCGCATCCATCGCCTGCGACAGCTCGAGCCCGGTGTCGCCCACCATCGGGCGCAGCCGCTCGACATAGGAGGTGAGGTCGTCGAAGATCTCGTCGACGGTCACCGCGCGCCGGTTGTAGACCTTCGTGAGCATGTGGTTCTTGACGTCGAGCGCGCCCTCGATCTTCTGGCGCAGGATCGACTCGTCGAAGAGGTCCTGCACGCGGATGCCGACGCGGTTGATCTTGTCGGCGTACGTCGGGCCGATGCCGCGGCCCGTCGTGCCGATCGAGCGCTTGCCGAGGAAGCGCTCGGTGACCTTGTCGAGCGTGCGGTGGTAGTCGGTGATGATGTGCGCGTTGGCCGAGATGCGCAGCTTCGAGACGTCGACGCCGCGCGCCGAGAGCGCCTCGAGCTCGTCGAAGAGCACCTCGAGGTCGATCACGACGCCGTTGCCGATCACGGGCGTGACTCCCTCGGTGAGGATGCCCGACGGCAGCAGGTGCAGCGCGTACTTCTGGTCGCCGACGACGACCGTGTGGCCGGCGTTGTTGCCGCCGTTGAACTTCACGACGTAGTCGGTGCGGCCGCCGAGCAGGTCGGTGGCCTTGCCCTTGCCCTCGTCGCCCCACTGGGCTCCGACGATGACGATTCCTGGCATGGGGCATCCCTTCGACCGGTTCGCGTACACCCCAGCCTATCGAGCGCGGCCTTCCGCCCATGACGGGCCGCGGTCGTGCGGGCCGGGTGCGCGGGTCGGATGCGCGGGTGCGGCGCCTATCGGCCCGCCTCGCGCTGCTTGCCGAGCATGTGCCGCAGCGCATCCTCGAGCCCCGGATGGCGGAAGCGGTGCCCGGCGGCGAGCAGCTTCGCCGGCACGACCCGCTGGTCGGCGAGCGCGAGCTCCTGCATGCCCTGGTGGCCGAGCAGCACGCGCGGCCCGAGCGACGGCGTGGGCAGCACCGCCGGGCGGTGCAGCACGCCCGCGAGCACGTCCGCATACTCGGCCTGCCGCACCGGATCGGGCACGACCGCGTTGACGGGGCCCTGCAGCCGATCGTCGACGAGCGCCCGCGCGTAGACGTCGACGAGGTCGTCGAGCCCGATCCACGCCTGCCAGTGCTCGCCGCCCGCGAGCGGCCCGCCGAGCCCGGCGGCGTAGATCGGGCGCAGCACCTGCAGCATGCCGCCGCGCGGCGACTGCACGAGCCCCGTGCGCACCTGCACGACCCGCGCGCCGCCGGCGCCGGCCAGCGCCGCCTCGGCCTCCCAGTCGGCGACGACCTCGGCGAGGAAGCCGTCGCCCTGGGCGCTCTCCTCGCTGAGCACCTCGTCGCCGCGGTCGGCGCCGTAGCCGCCGATGCCCGAGGCGCTCACGAACGTGCGCACGCCCGCTGCGGCCGCCCGCTCGGCGAGCAGCCGGGTGGGGCCGATGCGGCTCGCACGGATGCGGTGGCGGTGGCCCTCGTCGAAGCGCCCGAAGATGCTCGCGCCCGCGAGGTGCACGACCGCGTCGATGCCCTCGAGCAGGTCGTCGGCAGGCCAGTCGGGATCCCAGCGGCGCTCGTGCTCGCCGGGGTCGCGGCGCACGAGCCGCACGACCTCGTGCCCGCCGGTGGTGAGGAAGGCGCGCAGCGCCGTGCCGATGAGGCCGCCGCCGCCCGTGACGGCGACGCGCATCGGCTCTGCTGCGAGCTCGGCGTGCCGACGCAGGTCGTCGGCGAGCTGCCGGTGGCGGTAGACGAACATCGGCCGCAGCGCGCGCGAGCCGACCGGCGCCTCGACGCGGTCGTGCACGCGCGTGCCCTGCCCGGTCGGTGTCTCGACCGGGTCGAACCGGTGCTCGTGGCGCCAGCGGATGGGGGCGAGCGCGGCCGACCGCGCTCCCGCGTCGACGCGCTCGTCGACGAAGGCGCGACCGGGCACGAAGCCCGCGGGGTCGTGCTGCCCGATCCACACCTGGCCGCCCGGCAGGGCGAGCTCCGCACGGCCGTCGGCGAGCGAATCGGCCTCGCGCAGCACGCGACCGGGGAGCCACGGCGGCATCAGCCGCTGCAGCGCCCCCGGTCGCTCATGCCAGGCGAAGACCTCGTCGGTCGCCGCCGGAACGGTGCTCCAGTGCTCGATGCCCATGGATCCGGACGATATGCCCGGAGCCTGGGCGCGCGCCCTGACGCAGCGCAGGGCGCGTCGGCTCAGCGGCCGGTCGCGTCGGCCGGGCGCTCGATGTCGCCGTCCCAGCCGGCGTCGGCGGCCTGGGTGGGCGAGACGCCCTCGGCAAGCTCCTTGAAGCGCTTGAGGTCCTTGCCGACCTGCGCGTCGTCGATCTGCAGCAGCGCGCCAGCGGCCTCGACGACGCCCTGCGGCTTCCAGTCGATCTGCACGTTGACGCGCGTGGTGGCGTCATCGAGCCGGTGGAAGGTCACGACACCGGCGTGCGTCTCGCCGTCGACGCTGCGCCACGCGACGCGCTCGTCGGGGTGCTGCTCGGTGATCTCGGCGTCGAACTCGCGCTCGACCCCGGCGACCGAGACGACCCAGTGCAGGCGGTCATCGCTCTGCTGCGTGATCGACTCGACGCCTCCCATGAACTCCGGGAAGCGCTCGAACTGGGTCCACAGTCCGTAGACCGCGCTGATCGGGGCCTCGACGTCGATGCTGTCGGTGATCTGCGGCATGGGTGTTCCTCACTCTCGTCATGCTCGGGTCGTGCGACCGGCGCCGACGGCACCGGGGTGGGTCAGCCTAGGCGGCTCGCTGGAGCGCACCCTCCAAGGAGGCTCGGAATCTCTGGAGGTCGCAGCGGATGGTCAGCTCGTCGAGCTCTCGCGCGCCGGGCGCCGCGGGCGCATCGCCGCGCGGGGACCAGATGATGCGCACCGTGACGCGGGTGCCGCCGCCGTCGGCGTCGTCGAGGTCGATCCACCAGCCCATCGTCGACTGGTCGACGCTGACCCACGCGATGCGTCGACCCTCGACGCGCTCGATCACGATCGCGTAGAGCGAGGGCTGCACGCCCGCGATCGACAGGCGCCAGCGCAGGCGCTCGCTCGTCTCGGCGTAGACGGAGTCCACGCCCGTCATGAAGCTCGGGAACCGCTCGAAGTCGGTCCAGGCGCGCCACACCTCGTCACGCGGCGCCGCGACCTCGAAGTGATCGTCGACCTGCAGCATCGCATCCCCAACCGTCGTGTCCGTGCTCGCACGGGGACGATGTTTTGTACCCCGTTATGGAATCGTGACATGAGCACCTGGGAGTTCGCTCAGCGCATCGGCGGCACGGAGTCGTGCGCGGGCACCCGGAACGGTGCCGTCGGCACCCGGGGCGGCCTCGCGCATCCGCCCGACTCGTAGGATTGAGGGCATGTCCAAGGTCCTCTCCTCCCTGCCCGTCGGCGAGCGCGTCGGCATCGCCTTCTCCGGAGGCCTCGACACCTCCTGCGCGGTGGCCTGGATGCGCCACAACGGCGCCGTGCCCTTCACCTACACGGCCGACATCGGGCAGTACGACGAGCCCGACATCGACGCGGTGCCCGGGCGCGCGAGCGAGTACGGCGCCGAGGGGGCCAGGCTCGTGGATGCGAAGGCCGCGCTCGTCGAGGAGGGCCTCGTCGCGCTCGCCACCGGCGCGTTCCACATCCGCTCGGGCGGCCGCACCTACTTCAACACGACGCCGCTCGGCCGCGCCGTGACGGGCATGCTGCTCGTGCGCGCGATGAAGGAGGACGACGTCGAGATCTGGGGCGACGGCTCGACCTACAAGGGCAACGACATCGAGCGCTTCTACCGCTACGGCCTGATGGCCAACCCGGCGCTGCGCATCTACAAGCCGTGGCTCGACGCGCGCTTCGTCGCCGAGCTCGGCGGGCGCAAGGAGATGTCGGAGTGGCTCGTCGCGCACGGCTATCCGTACCGCGACGCGACCGAGAAGGCCTACTCGACCGACGCGAACATCTGGGGCGCGACGCACGAGGCGAAGACGCTCGAGCACCTCGACGAGTCGATGGAGGTCGTCGAGCCGATCATGGGCGTGAGGTTCTGGGACGAGTCGGTCGAGATCCCGACCGAGGACGTCGCGGTGCGCTTCGAGGCCGGCCGTCCGGTGGCGATCAACGGCGTCGAGCTCCCGGATGCGGTGGCGCTCGTGATGGAGGCGAACGCCATCGGCGGCCGCCACGGCCTCGGCATGAGCGACCAGATCGAGAACCGCATCATCGAGGCGAAGAGCCGCGGCATCTACGAGGCGCCGGGGATGGCGCTGCTGCACATCGCCTACGAGCGGCTGCTCAACGCCATCCACAACGAGGACACGATCGCGACCTACCACGAGCAGGGCCGCCGGCTCGGGCGCCTCATGTACGAGGGCCGCTGGCTCGACCCGCAGTCGCTCATGCTGCGCGAGTCGATCCAGCGCTGGGTCGGCTCGTCGGTGACGGGCGAGGTCGTGCTGCGCCTGCGCCGCGGCGAGGACTACACGGTGCTCGACACCCGCGGCGAGGGCTTCTCGTACCACCCCGACAAGCTCTCGATGGAGCGCGTCGGCGACGCGGCCTTCGGCCCCGAGGACCGCATCGGACAGCTCACGATGCGCAACCTCGACATCGCCGACTCGCGCGCGCGCCTCGAGGGCTACGCCGCCGCAGGGCTCGTGCAGGGCGAGACCGCGAAGCTGCTCGGCGCGCTCGAGGCGGGCCGCGCCGAGGAGATCATGGTCTCCCCCGAGGCCGACCCCGAGGCGATCGAGCAGTGGAACGACCGCGCGGCGATGGACCTCGGCACGGACTAGCGAGCGCCCGGCAGCGCGGCGAGGTAGCTCGCGAAGCCGCCTTCGACGCGGCTGCGGGTGCGCCCGGAGGTGACGACCGGGGGTCTCGGCAGGTCGTCGACGCGCGCGCCGGCCGCGCGCAGCCGCGCGACGAGGTCGACGTCCTCGTGCAGGGGCAGGTGCCCGAAGCCGCCGACGGCCTCGAGCGCATCGGCTCGGACACCGAGGTTCGCGCCGTGGACCGAGCCGCCGACCGGGCGGCTCGCGTGCGCCTCGTGCCACGCCTCGAGCGCCGCAGCGGGCAGGTGGTCGGGATAGGGGATGACGCGGCCGATCAGCAGCTCGGCGCCGGTCGCGGCCGCCGCGAGGTGATCGAGCAGCCAGGTCGCCGGCACCGCGCTGTCCGCATCCGTGCTCGCGACCCACGTCGCCGCGAGGTCGTCGTGCCACCGCGCGAGACCTCGTGCGACGCCGGCCGCGCGGGCCGCGCCCACCGATGCCGCGGCCACTTCGACGACTTCCGCACCGGCGGCAGCCGCCGCCTCCGCGGTCCCGTCCGTGCACGCATCCGCCGCCACCACGACGCGCACCGCGACGCGCGGCGCTCGGCGCGCGAGCAGGGCCGCGGCCGCGTCGACGCTCGCGAGGCACGCGGCGATCGTGTCGACCTCGTCGCGCGCGGGCACGACGACGAGGATGCGGCGGATGCGCGGAGCGCTCATGCGGGCACGAGCACGTCGACGATGAACGCGGCGTCGCGGTGCTCGGCGACGCGCCGCATGCCCGGGGTGGCGGCGGCCTGGGCGTGCACGTCCTTGGCGGGCGCTCGCAGGTCGTCGCCGTCGCCGAGCCAGTGGCAGAGCACGACGTGAGCGCCCCGGTCGCGCGCCTCGTGCAGCAGCGCCGCGAACGCGCGCTCGGGCAGGTAGTAGCCGATCTCGCTCAGCACGACGAGGTCGATGTCACCCGCCGGCAGGCCGAGCGCCGCGTCGCGGTGCTCGATCCAGGCGTTCGGCGCCTGGTCGAGCGTCGACCTGGCCTCGGCGAGCGCGGGCACCGACGCGTCGACGCCGAGCACCGCATCGCAGCGGGAGGCGAGCTCGGCTGCGAGCGTCGCCGTGCCGCAGCCGACCTCGACGGCGAAGCGGTAGCGCTCCTGCGGGAGCGACGCGAGCACGACCGCGCGCTTCCGCCGCTCGTACCAGGCGGACCGGGTGGCCCACGGGTCGCCGGCCCGCTCGTAGCGCTCGTCGAACCGCGTCGGCGCAGCCGCTGGTGCGAGCACGAGCCACTCATCGCCCGCGAAGCGCTCGAGCATGCGCGGCGTGAGCACCGCGCGATCGGCGGGGTGCGCGGAGAGCGGCGCCACCTGGGAGCGGTGCGCCGCGATCGCGGCGGCCTTGGCGGCTCGCGCCTCGCCGTCGAGGGGCACGCGCCGCACGTCGAGCCCGTCGAGCAGCGGCGGCTCGCCCCACAGCCAGGCCCAGACCGGCGTCCACGCGCACGCGGTGCCGCGCTCGCGGGCGACCGCCGCGGCCACATCGCCGACGACCTCGTGATCGGGATGGCCGTCGCGGGCCCAGGGCGCGACCACGAGCGCATCGGCCGGGAGCGCGGCGACGATCGGCTCGAGTGCGGCGACGAGCTCGCGGCGGCGCGCGGCGAGGCCGCCGTCGGGCAGGCCGAGCCGCACGATGCGGCCCGCGACGCCGGCGAGCGACGCCTCGTGCTCGGCGACGCGGGTCGCCGCGAGGGCCTCGGGCGCGAGCGTGGGCGAGCCGGGGTGCGAGCCCTCGCCGTCGGTCGCCACGACGACCGTCACGTCGGCGCCGGCCCGCGCCGCCTCGTGCAGCAGCCCGTAGGCGCCGAGCACGTCGTCGTCGGGATGCGCGGCGACGGCGAGCACGGCGCTCGGCGCCGCGGCGAGCGTGGGCGCGTCGCGCAGCGCGCGGCTGCTGAGCCAGACGTCCTGCGGGGTGCCCTCGTCCTCGCCCCGGAAGCGGGGTGCCGACGTCACCACATCCGCTCCCCTGCTGCCGCGCGTACGCCGAGCGCCGCGCCGAGGGCCGCCTGGTCGCGCTCCGCGTGGTGCTGCCGCACGTAGAGCTGCAGGTCGGCGACGCGCGCGGCGTGCTCCGGCTCGAGCGCGAGCGGCGCAGCGCCGAGCGCGCGCCCGACCCGGGCGAGCACCTCCTCGACCGCGCGCGCGACGATCCCGCGCGTGCAGAGCGCCAGCACGGCAGGCTCGTCGACGTCGCCGGCGTCCATGCGGCGCGCCGCGTCGGTGAGGGCGAGCCGGCTCGCGGTGAGCACCTCGTCGATCGCGCCGAGGTGCGCGAGCCGCAGCGGCGCTGCCTCCGGCGCACCGGCGACCGCGTCGAGCAGCCGCCGCGCGACGCCCACGGCACCGCCGTGCCAGCACGCCGCGACGCCGATGCCGCCCCACGCGAACCCCGCGCGCCGCAGGTACCAGCCGGGCTCGCCGACCGGCTCGGCCGCGGCGCCGGCGAAGCGCACCGGCCCGGAGGGGATGCCGATGAGGCCGCGGGCATGCCACGCTCCCTCGACGGCGACCACGCCGGGCTGGCGCAGGTCGACGTCGACGAGCACGCGCTCGTCCCCCTGCCAGGCCGAGACGAGCGCCCGGTCGAGCCGGTCGGCGAGCGAGCACCACGGCTTCTCGCCCTCGAGCCGCCCTTCCCGGGCCTCGAGCCTCGCCATGGGGGCCTCGGCCGCGAAGACGCCGTACGCGCCCGCCTTCGGGCTCGCATCCGCTTCGGCGAGGATCGCGACCGCGTCGAGGTGCGGCTCGATCGCGCGCGCGACCTCGAGATCCGCGGCCGCGAGCGTCGCGAGCACCTCGAATCGCGTGGCGGTCTCGCCCGCCGCGGGCAGCGGCACGACGCCGGCGAGGGCGGGCGCGGCGGCGAGCGCACGCGCGACGCCGGCGGGCTGCTCGGGCAGCGCGCGCGCGAGCAGCTGGGCGCCGCGGCCGTCGGCGATCGTCACGGCGTGCGGGAGGGTCGTCTGGGCAGGAGGCACGCTCCATTGTGGCCGGGGCGTCCCCCAAGCCTGCTGTGCTGTACTGACCGGATGGGCGACGCCCTCGAGCTGTTCTCCCCCGCGACCCGCGCATGGTTCGCGGGCGCCTTCGACGCGCCGACGCCGGCGCAGGAGCAGGCGTGGGCGTCGATCGCGCGCGGCGACCACACGCTCGTCGTCGCGCCGACGGGCTCGGGCAAGACCCTCGCGGCGTTCCTGTGGGCGATCGACCGGCTGCACCGCGAGGACGCCGAGCCGCACGAGGAGCGCGAGCCGGGCGTCCGCGTGCTCTACGTCTCGCCGCTCAAGGCGCTCGCCGTCGACGTCGACCGCAACCTGCGCGCACCGCTCGCGGGCATCGCCGCCCGGGCGCGCGCCGAGGGCGCCGAGCCGCCGCCGATCCGCATCGGGCTGCGCACGGGCGACACCCCGCAGGAGGAGCGCCGGCAGCAGGCGAAGCATCCGCCCGACATCCTCATCACCACACCCGAATCGCTCTTCCTCCTGCTGACGAGCCGCGCGCGCGAGACGCTGCGCACCGTCGAGACGGTGATCGTCGACGAGGTGCACGCGGTCGTGCCGACCAAGCGGGGCGCGCACCTCGCGGTGAGCCTCGAGCGGCTCGACGCGCTGCTGCCCGAGCCTGCGCAGCGCATCGGCCTGTCGGCGACCGTCAACCCGATCGAGGAGGTCGCGGCGTTCCTGGGCGGGCCGGCCCCCGTGACGACCGTCGCGCCGCCGAGCGACAAGCGCATCGAGCTCACGATCACCGTGCCCGTCGACGACATGACCGACCTCCGCGGGCCTGCGAGGGAGGAGTCGGCGCCGACCGGCAGCGCCTTCGGCTCGACGCAGCCCGAGACGCCGTCGATCTGGCCGCACATCGAGCGCGAGGTGCTCGAGCTCGTCGATCGGCACCGCTCGACGATCGTGTTCGTCAACGCGCGGCGCGCGGCCGAGCGACTGACGGCGCGGCTCAACGAGCTGGATGCGGAGCGGCTGGATGCGCTGGAGGCCGCTGACGCCGAGGGTGACGGGGGGTCTCGTGACGCGAGCGCCTCCGGCGCGCGCTCCTCGACCGGCGGGAGTAGCGGCACACGCTCCTCGACCGGCGGGAGTAGCGGCACGCGTTCCTCCACCAGCGGAGGCGGCAACGGCGGGGCGCGGGACGGGGTCGTGCTGCGCGACGTGAGCGAGCACATCCGCCTGCGCCTCGCCGAGCGCGCCGCCGCCCGCGAGACAGGCGGCGACGACGCGGAGGCGCCGCCGCTCGCGCGCGCCCACCACGGGTCGGTCTCGAAGGAGCAGCGCGCCGAGATCGAGGATCAGCTGAAGTCGGGGCGGCTGCGCTGCGTCGTGGCGACCTCGAGCCTCGAGCTCGGCATCGACATGGGCGAGGTCGACCTCGTCGTGCAGGTCGAGTCGCCGCCGTCGACGGCGAGCGGCCTCCAGCGCGTCGGCCGCGCCGGCCACAACGTCGGCGACGCCTCGCGGGGCGTGCTCATCCCCAAGCACCGCGCCGACCTGCTGCACGCGACGGTCGTCGCCGATCGGATGGCGCGCGGGCAGCTCGAGCCGATCCGCATGCCGCGGCATCCGCTCGACGTGCTCGCCCAGCACACCGTCGCGGCTGCCGCGATGGATGTGCTCGACGTCGACGAGTGGTTCCAGTGCGTGCGGCGCGCGGCCGGCTTCGCGACGCTGCCGCGCAGCGCCTACGACGCGACGCTCGACCTCGTCTCGGGCGTGTACCCGAGCGACGAGTTCGCTGAGCTGCGGCCGCGGGTCGTGTGGGATCGCGAGGCCGGCACGATCGAAGGGCGCCCGAGCGCGCAGCGCGTCGCAGTCTCCTCCGGCGGCACGATCCCCGACCGCGGGCTCTTCGGCGTCTTCCTCGCCGGCCAGGAGGGCAAGCCGGGCGCGCGCGTCGGCGAGCTCGACGAGGAGATGGTCTACGAGTCGCGCGCGGGCGACGTGTTCGCGCTCGGCGCGACGAGCTGGCGCGTCGTCGACATCACGCACGACCGCGTGCTCGTCGTGCCCGCGTTCGGCGAGCCCGGCAAGCTGCCCTTCTGGCACGGCGACGCCGAGGGGCGGCCCGCCGACCTCGGCCGCTCGATCGGGCAGGCGACCGCTGCGCTCGCGGCCGGCACCGGCATCGACCTGCCGCACTCCGACGAGCGCGCGATCCGCAACCTCGACGCCTACGTGCGCGACCAGCTCGCCGCGACCGGCGCCGTGCCGACCGACGCGCAGCTCGTCGTCGAGCGCTCGCGCGACGAGCTCGGCGACTGGCGGCTCATCGTCCACTCCCCCTGGGGCCGCCGCGTGCACGCGCCGTGGGCGCTCGCGATCGACCGGCGGCTGCGCGAGGATCGCGACCTGGGGGCCGCCGCGATGGCCTCGGACGACGGCATCGTGATCCGCATCCCCGATTCCGACGCCGAGCCGCCGGGGGCCGAGCTCATCCGCTTCGAGCCCGACGAGCTCGTCTCGATCGTCGAGACCGAGGCGGGCGGCACGGCGCTCTTCGCGAGCCGGTTCCGCGAGTGCGCGGCGCGCGCGCTGCTGCTGCCCAAGCGCGACCCCGCGCGCCGCGCACCGCTGTGGCAGCAGCGCCAGCGGGCGGCGCAGCTGCTCGACGTCGCCAAGCGCTACCCCGACTTCCCGATCGTGCTCGAGGCGCTGCGCGAGGTGCTGCAGGACGCCTACGACCTGCCGGCGCTGCGCTCGATCGCCGAGCGGCTGCAGCACGGCGACATCCGCGTCGTCGAGGTCGAGACGCCCTCGCCCTCCCCCTTCGCCCACCACCTGCTCTTCGGCTACGTCGGCGCGTTCCTCTACGAGGGCGACGCCCCGCTCGCCGAGCGCCGGGCGGCGGCGCTCACGCTCGACCCGGCGCTGCTCGCCGACGTGCTCGGGCAGGCGGCGCTGCGCGAGCTGCTCGACCCGGCGGTCGTCGAGCGCACCGAGCTCGAGCTGCAGCGGCTCGCGCCCGACCGCCGCGCGAAGGGCGTCGAGGGCGCGGCCGACCTGCTGCGGCTGCTCGGGCCGCTCACGGTGGGCGAGCTCGCGCTGCGCCTCGAGGGCGACGCCGACGGGCACCTCGACGAGTCCGGCGCCGCGGCGATCGCTGCGACGCTCGTGGATGCGCGGCGCGCGGTGCGCGTGCGGATCGGCGACGAGGAGCGCGTCGCAGCGATCGAGGACGTCGCGCGGCTCCGCGACGCGCTCGGCGTGCCGCCGCCGCAGGGGGTGCCGTCGGCCTTCCTCGAGGCGGTCGCCGACCCGATCGGCGACGTCGTCGCCCGGCACGCCCGCACGCACGGGCCGTTCACCCTCGAAGAGGCGGCCGCGCAGCTCGGCCTGCCGCGCGCCGTCGCGCACTCGGCGCTGCGCGCCCTCGAGCGGCAGGGGCGCGTCGTGCCGGGCGAGTACCGCCAGCACGGCACCGGCGAGGAATGGATCGACGCGCAGGTGCTCTCGCGCCTCAAGCGCCGCAGCCTGCAAGCGCTGCGCAGCGACGTCGAGCCCGTCGACCACGCCGTGTTCGCCGACCACCTGCTCGCGCACCAGCGCATCACCCGGCCCCTGTCGGGCACCGACGGCGTGCTCGAGGCGCTCGACCGGCTCGACGGCGTGCCGCTGCCGCTCTCGGCGCTCGAGACGCTCATCCTGCCGTCGCGCGTGCGCGACTACCGGCCGTCCATGCTCGACGAGCTCACCGCATCCGGCGTCATCACGTGGGTCGGCGCCGGCGCCCTCGGCGGCCGCGACGGCCGCGTGGTGCTGCGGCCGGCCGACACCGTCGAGCAGCGGCGCGACACCGAGCACGAGGATCCCGACGCGCAGGCGCTGCTCGAGGCGCTCTCGGGCGGCGGCGCCCTGTTCGCGAAGCAGCTGAGCGACATCCTGGCCTTCGACCTCACGAAGCTCGGCGAGGTGCTGTGGCCGCTCGTGTGGGCGGGGCGCGTGACGAACGACACGATCGCGCCGCTGCGCGCGCACCTGCTGGGCGTTCGGGCGCGGTCGGCGCCCGCGCCGAGCCGCCGCGCGGCGCCCGTCAGCAGGCGCCGGCTCGCGGGCGCGAAGCCGTTCCGGTCGGATGCGCTGCCGACGCTCGCGGGCCGGTGGCTGCTGGCGTCGGCGCCGACGGGCTCGCCGACCGAACGGGCGGCGCAGACGGCGGATGCGCTGCTCGCGCGCTACGGCGTGGTCACCCGCGGGAGCGTAGTCGCGGAGGACGTGCCGGGCGGCTTCCACGGCGTCTACCAGGTGCTCAAGGCGTTCGAGGAGGCCGGCCACACGCGCCGCGGCTACTTCGTCGACGGGCTCGGCGCCGCGCAGTTCGCCGACGCGCCCGTCGTCGACGCGCTGCGGGCACGGCAGTCGAGCGGGCCCTCGGATGCGGTGGCGACGGTCGCGGCGGTCGATCCGGCGAACCCGTTCGGCGCGTCGCTGCCGTGGCCCGAAGCGCGCGCCGAGCGGCGGCCCACGCGGCGCGTCGGCGCGCTCACGACCATCGCGAGCGGCCGCGCCGTGCTGCACCTCGAGCGCGGTGGCAAGGCGCTGCTGACCTTCACCGACGACGAGCCGACGCTCGTGCGGGCGCTCGAGAGCCTCGCGGATGCGGTGGCTCGGCTCGGCGGGCGGCGACGCGTGATCGAGGAGGTCGACGGACGCTCGTCGCTCGACGGGGAGGTCGCGGCGCTGCTCGAGGCGGGCGGGCTGCGGCGCACGCCGCGCGGATTCAGGATCGGGCCGTGAGCGGGTCGGTCCCGAGCGGTGCGGCCGATCGCGGTGCGGCCGCGAGGGCGATGTCGGCGGTGCGTCGCTGATGCCCGAGGGCGACACGATCCACCGCGCGGCCGTGCGGCTCGGGCAGGCGATGGCCGGGCGCACGCTCGTGCGCAGCGACTTCCGCGTGCCGCGGCTCGCGACCGCCGACCTCGCGGGCGAGCGCATCGACGAGGTCGTGAGTGTCGGCAAGCACCTGCTCATGCGGGGCGAGCACTGGACGATCCACTCGCACGCCGGCATGGACGGGCTCTGGCACGTGCTCGCGCCCGGGCAGCGCGCGCCGGTGGCGGCCCACACCATCCGCGCCGTGCTCGCGACCGACGCGCACGAGATCGTCGGCTCGTCGCTGCCCGTGCTCGAGCTGCTGCCGCGCGAGCGCGACGGCGAGGCGGTCGCGCACCTCGGCCCCGACCTGCTCTCGCCCGAGTGGAGCGAGGCGGATGCGGCGGAGGCGGTGCGCCGGCTGCGCGCGACCGGGGTGCCCGTGGGCGTCGCGCTGCTCGACCAGACGGCGGTCGCGGGGCTCGGGAACGTCTACCGGGGCGAGCTGTGCTTCCTGCGTGGGCTGCACCCCGTGACGCCCGTCGAGCAGGTCGAGCTCGAGCCGCTCGTCGCGCTCGCGCGGCGGCTCATGGTCGCGAACCGCGACCGGGTGGAGCGCACGTTCACGGGCGATGCGCGGCGGGGGCGGCGCACGTGGGTGTACGGGCGCGGCGGTCAGCCGTGCCTGCGGTGCGGCACCCGCATCCGCGACGCGCAGCTCGGCATGGAGGACGGCATGCTGCGGCAGGTGCAATGGTGCCCGCGCTGCCAGCCGGAGCCGCAGCGCGCCGAGCCGCTGCCGGCTTAGCGGCGGCGCGCCAGGGCGGCGGCGCGCGCCGCTGCTACCCGACCACCGCGTCGACCGCTGCCTCGACCGTCAGGCCGGGTTCGAACACGAGCCGTTCGAATGCGACCATCACCAGGGCGCCGAAGAACGCGGAGGCGTGCAGCGGCGACGCCGGTGAGCCGTCGCGCCGCAGCGCATCCGAGATGCGGCTGAGCACCGTCGTGCGATGGCCCCCGAGCGTCTCGCTCCAGGGACGGTCGGTGCGCAGCAGCTCGGCGAAGACCACCTTCGTGCGCAGCGGCCGCTCCTCGACCGCGTGCAGGAACGCCCGGGCCAGCGCTCGGGCGGCCGGGCGGCCCTCGCCGGGCAGCGCCTCCGCCACCGACTCACCGAGCCGTTCGGCCAGGCGCGTGACCGACTCCTCGATGAGCGTCTCGAACAGCTGCTCCTTGGAGGCGAAGGAGTAGTAGACGCTGCCCTTGGCGACGCCCGCGGCGGCCGCGATGTCGTCGACCGTGGTGGCGCTGACCCCACCGCTGGCGGCGAGCTCCGCTGCCGCGTCGAGCACCTTGGCGCGACTCAGGTTGGGCCTTGCCACTGCACACCTCCAGGATCCGCGACCGACAGCACGCTTAGTTGTACTGACCAGTCAGTTCAGGTTAGCATCGACTCCGTCCTGTTCGCGACCACACCATCCGCACCGCCGCTCCGCAAGGGAGGGACCCCGTCATGCGCATCGAGCTCCAGAGCGTCAGCAAGGGCAAGGGCATCGCCCTGCCGACGACCAGCTGCGCCTTCACCTCGGGCGAGGTCACGCGCGCCGTCTGCGAGACCGAGCAGCGCCCTACCGTGCTGGGGCTGATCGCCGCCGGTCGCATGAAGCCGGACACCGGCCGGGTGCTGCTAGACGGCGACGACCGCGCACGGCGCGAGATCCGCCGCCGCACCGCACTCGTCGATGCGCCGGGCGCATCCGACCCCGAGCCGAACGTCTCGCTGGGCGGTGCGATCGCCGAGGAGCTGCTCTACGCGGGCATACCCGGCACGCCGCTGCAGGTGCGGCGCTGGGCCGAGCAGCTCGGCGTCGGCGAGCACCTGGCGACCCCCATCGCCGACGTCTCCCCCACCGTGCGCGTGCGGGTGCTGGCCGAGCTCGCCACCCTACGCGACGACATCGAGGCGATCGTGATCGTCAGCCCAGACCGGCACGGCGGGCAGCCCGGTCAGTGGTGGGCGATCGCCCAGCGGCTGGCCGAGCGCGGCTACGCCGTGCTGGTGATCGCGGGCAGCGCGGCGGATGCGGCGCTCACGAACGACGAGGAGTCCAACGCGTGAAGATCCCCCAGCTCGTCACGGCGGAGCTGCGGCGCCTGGTGTCGACGCCGATGGCCAGGCTCGCACTGCTCGCCCTCGCCGTCGTGCCGTTGCTCTACGGCGGCGTCTACCTGTGGGCCAACCAGGACCCCTACGCGTACCTCGATGAGCTGCCGGCCGCCCTGGTGGTCGAGGATGCCGGGTTCAACGGCGAGAACCAGGGCGACGAGGTGGCCGACCGCGTGATCGCGGACGCCACCTTCGACTGGCATCGGGTGAGCGCTGCCGAGGCCGCGGCCGGCGTCGCCGACGGCACCTTCGACTTCTCGCTGACGCTGCCCGAGACCTTCTCGGCAGACCTGCAGAGCGTCTCGGGTGACGACCCGCATCAGGCCACGGTCACGCTCACGACGAACGACGCGAACAGCTATCTGGCATCGACGATCGGCACGCAGGCGACCGCGAGGATCCGCCAGAGCGTGGTGGCGGCCGTGGGCGAGGAGGCGGCCGGGCGCATGCTGCTGGCCATCAGCGATCTGCGCGATGGCATGCTCGACGCCGAGGGCGGTGCCGGGCAGCTCGCCGGTGGTCTGACGAGCGCGCTCGACGGGGCGACGCAGCTCACGAACGGCACGTCCGACGCGTCGGACGGCGCGACGCAGCTGCAGTCGGGCACAGCATCGCTCGTGGATGGCACGGCGCAGCTGCAGAGCGGTGCCGCGCAGCTCGCCGACGGCCTGGGCACGCTGCAGCAACGCACCGCGAACCTCCCCGCCCAGTCGCAGCAGCTCGCGGATGGGGCGCGCCGTGTGGCCGACGGCAACGCGCAGGTGGCGACCCTCGGCGACCGGGTCGCGGGCGTCACCGGCGGTCTGGCGGGCGATGTCCCCGATGCCCGAGCACAGATCGTCGCGCAGCTCACCGCCGCCGGCCTCGACGAGGCGCAGCTCGCGGCCGCGCTCGAGCCGCTCGATGCGCTCGGCGCCGACATCGTCGCCGGCGATGCGCGCGTGCAGGAGGCGAACGCGCAGCTGCAGCAGCTGGCGAGCGGCAGCTCGCAGCTGGCCGACGGAGCCGCGCAGATCGCCGCGTCGGCACCGGCACTCACCGACGGGATCGCGCAGGCTTCCTCCGGCGCAGCTCGGCTGGCGGACGGCACCGCCGCCGCGCACGATGGCGCGCTCGCGCTGGACGACGGCGCGACCCGTCTGGTCGCGGGTCTCGACCAGCTGGACGACGGGGCCGCAGCGCTGCGGGACGGCGTCGACGAGCTGCGTTCCGGGGCTGTGCAGCTGCGCGACGGCCTGGCCGATGGTGTCGCGCAGGTGCCCGCCTCGACACCGGCGCTGCGCGCCGACCAGGCTTCGACGATCGCCGACCCGGTCACGACGGACGCCGATGCGGTGACCTCCGCCGGCACCTACGGCGCCGGACTCGCCCCATTCTTCTTGAGCCTCGCGGCGTGGATCGGCATGTACGCGCTGATGCTCATCACCAAGCCGCTGTCACGGCGCGCGATCACGGCGCTCCGCTCGCCCGTGCGGGTCGGCCTCGCCGCCTGGCTCACGCCCGCGCTGATGGGCGTCGCGCAGATGGCGGCGCTGTTCGCGCTCATCGCACTGTGGCTGCGGTTCGACATCGCCTGGCCATGGGCGACCGTCGGGCTGATGATGCTCACGGTGGTGACCTTCGCCGCCATCATCGTCGCGCTCAACGTCTGGTTGGGTTCGGTCGGGCAGTTCCTGGGGCTGGTGCTGATGGTGCTGCAGCTGGTGACCGCTGGCGGCACCTTCCCGTGGCAGACGCTGCCGGCGCCGCTCGCGGCCCTCCACCACCTGCTGCCGATGAGCTACGCCGTGGACGGCATCCGCCAGGCCATGTACGGCGGGCAGGCGTCGATCGCGGCGAACGACGCGCTCGTGCTCGCAGGCTTCTTGGGCATCGCCGTGCTGGCGGTGATCGCGGGGGTGGCGCGCATGATGGATCACCGCACGCTGCGCGACCTGCAGCCGAGCCTCATCGGCTGAGATCGATCTCGACCCTGCACGGGCGTCGGCGAGCTGGGCGCGTGGAGGCCCGGGGGGAGCTCCGATCAGAGCGCCCACTCGCGCACCCACTCGTGCATCACGATCGCGGCAGCCGCGGCCGCGTTGATCGAGCGGGTCGAGCCGAACTGGCGGATCGCGACGTGCGCATCCGCCGCCACGATCGCCTCGTCGGTCAGCCCCGGCCCCTCCTGCCCGAACAGCAGCACGCAGCGCTCGGGCAGCGGCGCCGCGTCGACGGGCACGCTGCCGGCGGTGTTGTCGACGGCCACGATCGTGAGGCCCGCCTCGTGCGCCCACGCGGTGAACGCATCCGTCGTCTCGTGGTGGCGGATGCGCTGGTAGCGGTCGGTGACCATGGCGCCGCGGCGGTTCCACCGGCGCTTGCCGATGATGTGCACCTCGGCGGCGGCGAAGGCGTTCGCGGTGCGCACGATCGAGCCGATGTTGAGGTCGTGCTGCCAGTTCTCGATCGCGACGTGGAACGGGTGGCGGCGGGTGTCGAGGTCGGCCACGATCGCCTCGAGGCGCCAGTAGCGGTAGCGGTCGACGACGTTGCGGCGGTCGCCGTGGGCGAGCAGCTCGGGGTCGTAGCGCTCGTCGTCGGGCAGGGGTCCGCGCCACGGGCCGACGCCGACCTCGAGCCGGGGTTCCTCGTCGTGCACGCCTCCAGGCTACGGGCGGCGCCGCGCGATGATGTCGGGCTCGACCGCGCGCTCGGGCTCGAGCGGCGGCTCGGCGCCCGGCTCGCGCGGGCGGGCCGTGAGGCTTCGGTAGCCGGCCGCGAGCGCCCACCCGCCCGCGAGCGCCACGGCCCACCACGCGGGGCCGGGGATCTCGGGCATCGCGGTGGCGGGGTCGTCGGATGCGGGGTTCGCGATGCGCTCGCCGGTGACGATGATGCGGTGGCTGTTGACGCCGAGCGGCGTGCACGTGACGAGGCTCACGAGGTCGCGACCGGACTCGGGGAGCAGCACGTCGGTGTTGCCGGGGTCGATGACCTCGACGTCGCGCACCTGATAGGTGAGCACCTCGCCGTAGACGTCGACCTCGAAGAGGTCGCCGGGCTCCACCTCGTCGAGGTCGCTGAAGAGCACCGCCTCGGGCAGGCCGCGGTGGCCGGTGAGCACGCTGTGGGTGCCGTCGCCGCCGACGGGGAGGGAGGATCCGAGCAGGTGCCCGATGCCGCGGCGCAGGGTGGCCTCGTCGGTGCCGTGGTAGATCGGCAGGTCGACCGCGATCGAGGGGATGCGGATGCGGGCCATGACGTCGGCGGGGCCGAGGTCGAGCTGCCGCTCGTACGCGGCGACGATTGCGCGCTGGTCGCTGAGCGGCGTGCCGCCGTAGGGGTCGATGAGGGCGCCGCCGGCGAGCGTGGCGTTGTAGTCGCGCGCCTCGGCCAGCTCCTGCTCGCGGCCCTCGGGACCGAGCGCGGTCATCACCTCCGCGTAGTCGTCGACCCGGTCGGACTGCTCGAGCTGCGCGAACCAGCCGGCGGCGGATGGGTAGGCGAGCACGGTGGAGCCAGCCATGGCGAGGAGGGCGATCACGAGCGTGGACGCGCTGCCTCGCCGGCGGCGGCTCGCGCGCGCGCTCTGCCGGGTCGTCGTTGCGGGCTGGTCGGCGATGACGGCGCTCATGCTGCCTCCTCGAGGGATGGGGGTCGGCCCCGCGGCGGCGACTGGGGGTCGCGCCGCGGGGCCGGTTCGCCCGGGCCGGCCGGAGCTCCGGCCGACCCGGGACGGCATCAGGCCTGCGCCTGCTCCTTGCGGCGACGCGCGAGGGCGAAGCCCAGCGCGAGCGCCACGAGGCCGAAGCCGCCGATCATGAAGGCGACCTGCCCGGTGCCACCGGTGACCGGCAGCTGGTACGGCGGGACCTGCTCGTTCTCGACCGTCACCTCGTAGCCGGCCGGGGTGCCCGGGGCGACCGTGAAGCTGTGGACGCGGTCGGCCGGGTTCGCCGGCAGCACGTAGCCCGAGGGCGCCGTGATCTCGACGAGCTGGTACGCCAGGCCCGTGGGGCTGGCCGTGCGGAGGCCGTCGATCGCGATGACGCCGTTCGCGCCGCTCGTGTAGCGGATCGGGTCGCCCGAGCCGTCGAGGAGCGCGACGCCCGAGCTGTCGCGCAGCTCGAAGACCGCGCCCGAGAGGCCGCGCTCGCTCGCGTCGTGCTTGAAGAGCTCGACCGCGCCCCAGTGGTCGGTGACCGTGTTCGTCGGCACCGTGGTGCCGTTGATCACGACGGCGCCCGTGTTGGCGATCGCGCCGGTCGCGCTGACCGCGACGACGGCGGTGTCGAACGTGACGGAGACCTCAGCGCCGGGGTTGTCGAGGAGCGCCTGACGGCCGGCTCCCGTGAACGTCACCGACAGGGTGCCGCCCGCGCCGCCCGGCGCGCTCAGCGTGTAGTCGTCGCCGAGCTCGAGCGCGGTGCCCGCGACGGTGACGACGATCGAGCCCTCGACGTAGTCGAGCTGCGCGGCGAGGTCGTCGCGCACGACGTAGCTCGTGAGCGCGGTGCCCTGCGAGGGCACCGGCGCGTGCGAGGTGATCGCCCACTCGATCGTGGTGCCGAGCACCTGGTGGTCGGGCGCGGAGACCGACTTGCTCGCGAGCGCCGTCGTGTTCTTGGGGTAGACGTGCACGTCGTAGAACCAGTCGCCCGTGCTCTCGTCGACCTGCGGCAGCACGACGAGGAACGGCGCCGGCTGGATGACGACGTTGGGGCCGCCGACACTCGGCGCCGGGACGGCCGACTCCTGCACGAGGTAGACGCCCACCGGGAGCCCGTCGACCTCGAGCAGGCCGTCGCCGTCGGTGGAGCCCACGACCGGCGTGCCGAACTCGTACGGGCCGCCGACGCCGTTCACGACATCCGCGCCGGTGAGGCCAACGCCGAGCTTGGCCCACGTGTCGTTGTCGAGCACGTCGAGGCTCGTCACCCGCGTGACGGTGAACTCGACCCCGGCGACGGGCTCGAGACCCGCGAGCGCGTCCTCGCCGAGCTCGAGGCCCGTGCCCACATCGCCGCGCTCGACGGGCTGCTCGAACTTGTGGATGATGATCGACCCCGGCTCCTGCGGGTCGATGTTGGGGGCGGCCGAGGCCGGGAGGGCCCCGCCGAGGGCGGTGAGGGTCGCGAGCGCGACCGCTCCGAAGCCTGCGGCGACTCGTGCCGTCAGGCCCTTCTTCGTGGATGCCATGGCGGCACTTCCTTTCGGTGATGCAGGGTGTTGCAGAGGGTGGATGGACAGGTGTCGGGTGGACGGGGCAGGCCGGATCACGTGAGCCGCCCTCGGAGGCGGATGACGCGCATCCGGATCAGCAGCGCCGCGGCGGCGAGCACGAGCAGCGCGAGTCCGCCGAAGAGGTAGGCGTCGGCGCCGAGGCCGCCGGTGACCGGGAGCGCGAGCGCCGGTGGCGCCGCGTTCACGAACCGGTAGGTGGTGGTCTGCCCGGGCTCGGGGGCGGTGATCTCGCTCGACGTCACGTCGACCCAGGTGCTGCCCTCGAGTCGCTGCAGCCGCAGCTGCAGGTAGGCGTAGCTGCTCGATTCGCTGAGCGCGTAGGCGGCGCCGGGGCGCACGGTCACGGTGTTGTCCGCATCCGCCGCCTCTGCGCCCTGCACCGTCGTGGGGATCAGCCCGAGGGTGGCGTCGACGGGTGCGGCGGTGAGCTCGAAGTCCTCCGGCAGGAGCGAGCCCGCCATCGCGGCATCGATGTGCTTGAGCAGCACCACGTGCGCGGTCTGCTGCGTCACGGTGCAGGTGACGCGCGTGCCGACGGCGACCGTGACCGTTGCACTGGTCACCGCGACGGCGCTGCCGCCCTGGTCGACGCAGCTCCACGCACCGGCGACGTGGGTCGCGGGGCCGCCGGTCGCGGCGAGCTGATAGGCGCCGGGCGCGACATCCTGCGCGACGCCGGTGGTGAAGGCGATGGGGCTGCCGCCGGTCGGGGTCGCCGAGAGGCTCCACGCGGCGGGATCGGCGTCGGTCGCCTGGTTGACGAGCGTCAGCCGCGTCGGCTGCCGACGGTTGACGAACGAGCACTCGATGCGGGTGCCGGGCGCCACCTGCTGCAGCTGTGCGCCGTCGGCGGTCGTGAAGCTCTGCACGAAGGGCGCGGATGCGATGGGCCGCACGATGCACGCGCCCTCCTGGAACGCGAACCCGGGCTGCTGCTGCTCGGCGACCGAGACGGTGGCGCGGGCCGACGCGGAGCCGAAGGCCAGCCCCCACGTGGCGACGCCCTGGGCGTTCGTCTGCTGCTGCGCCGCGCCGACGAGCGACACGGTCGGCGTCGTCGCCGTCACCGAGGTGCTGACCGACCAGCCGGCGCCCGGCGATCGGTTCGCGCCGCCGACGTCCTCGACCACCTTGCGGATCGTCACGGATCCGGTCAGCGGTGCATTGCGGATGGTGCAGGCGACGCTCATGCCGGCCGAGGCGATCGTCACGCGGCCGGAGCCCGCCGTGCTCGTGTCGACCGGCAGCGCGGTGCCGTTCTGGTCGACGCAGCTGAAGCTCGTCGCGTAGCTCGAGGCGTTGCCGTTCGAGAACGTCTCGGTGAAGGCGTAGGTGCCGCCCGCGAGCGCGGCGACCGGCCCGGCCTGCGCGGACTGCACACCGGTGGAGGCCCCCGTCGTGGTCGCCGAGGCGAGCGACGCGCCGGCCGGGGTGCGCGAGCTGATGGTGAACTGGTCGCCGGTCCCGGCGCGCGCCACGACATCCTTCAGGATCGTGAGCGTCGACGGCGTCTGGCAGCTCGCGAGGTCGGTGCTCGAGAGCCCGCTCGCGGCGTTGCCGGCGTCGAAGGTCTGCGTCGACGGGTTGTACGAGCGCACCGCCGTGCTGCTGCCGAGGTAGAGGCGACCGTCGGCGTTGAAGGCGGCGCCGACGACGTCGCTGAGGCCGGTCACGATCGGCGTGAACGCCGCGACGGCGAGCGTCGTGTTGTTCGCCGCCGCGAGCGTCTGCGCGGCGATCGTGTAGATCCGCGTCGGCGAGCCCGTGGTGGAGGACGTGACCGCGACGTACAGGTTGCCCGCGGCGTCGAAGGCGAGGTCGCCGGTGGCCTGCTGCGTGGTCTCCTGCGTCGTGAACTGCCCGAGCCGGGTGACGCCTGTCGTCGGCGTGAAGCGGTAGAGCGCGACGCTCTGCGACTGGCCGTTGGTGAAGGCGGCGAAGGCGTAGCTGCCGTCGCCGAGGTTGACGGCACCGGCGGTGTAGCGCGCGGAGGCGAGGCTCACGTCGTTCGCGAGCGGGATGCGCTGCCACCCCTGACTGACCGAGTAGTAGCGGAACGCGCCGATGCCGGATGCGTTGGACGATGGCCGCTCGATGAGGTACGCCGTGGTGCCGCCCGGTCCGATGCCGAGACCGTTGGCCTCGTTGTTGCCGAAGTTCGGCACGGTCGCGAAGACCTGGCTCGTCGACGCCCCGCCGCCCGTGGGCGTGACGCGCGTGATCACGCCGGTCGAGGAGAGCGAGTAGAACGACCCCGCGGTGCACACGAGCGCCGCGTTGGCCGCGGTCGTGAAGGTGCCGAGATCGGCACTCGCCGACGTGAGGCTCGCGGTGCGCCAGCTCGTGTCGGTCCAGAAGCGGCCCGCCGGCGGCGTAGCCGGGCGCACCCGGTACTCGTGCTGGGCTGTGGCGCTGTTCACCGCGACGGGATCGGCGCCGACCTGGCTCAGCTGCAGCTCACCCGCGTCGGGGTCGAGGTCGCCGCTTCCCGCGCAGCCGGCCGTGCAGTCGGCGACGGTCGCGCTCGCGCTCCACGCCGACCAGTCGGCCCACCAGGTCTCGCCCGCGAGCACCGTGCCGGTGCGCGAGCGATGCTGCACCTCGAAGGTCGAGCCGGCCGCCGCGGGCGAGACGAGCCAGTGGAGCGAGGGCGTCTCGACCCCAGCCTCCGGCCCGCCGACCGCGAGGGGCGCGATCGGGGCGTCGGCGAGCTCGGAGACCGGCTCATCCGTCGGGGAGGCGGACGCCTGAGGTGCCGTCGGCTCTACCGGAGCGGCTGAGGCGGGCGAGGGCTGCGCAGGGGCCGGCGCGGCTGGGGCCGGGCTCGCCGCTGGTGCGGGCGCGGGCGCGGTCGTGGGGGCGGGCTCGGTCGTCGGCGCCGGCTGCGCGGACGGCGCCGGCTGGGCCGAGGGGGCCGGCTGGGCCGAGGGCACGGGGGCCGGCGCGGAGGGTGCGGGCTGCGCCACAGGCGCCTGCGGAGCAGCGGTCTCCGAGGGCGCCGGAGCCGTCGACGCAGACTCGGTCGGCGCCGCGTCCGAGCCCGACGGCGCTGCCGCCGCCGTGAGCGACGCCGCAGCGGAGGTCTGGGCCGCGGGGGCGTCGGATGTCGACGGTGCGGCGGCGTCGGCCGCGCTCGCAGCGCTCGGCGCGAGCACCGTCAGCGCGAGCGAGCACGCGATCGCCGTGGCGATCGGGCCGAGCACCGAACGTGGTGAGCGGCGGCGTGAGGGCGTGCGCGATCGCATGGCGAGACACCTTCCGGACAGGCGGGTGCTGAGGCCCTGCCAGTGCAGAAGAGACGCTCCGACGCGGGCCCCGCTGGGGTTGCCTGCAACGTATTGAGCAAGACTCAAGGAGGCCGCGGTCGTTCACCGAACGAATCCTCAACGTACGATAAGCGCGTTACCGAACACTGTGCGTTGTACGCAAAGACGCCGCTGGTCGCAGGCTTCGCTCAGGTGAGGCGCGCGCTCATCGAGCGGTAGGCCGCCGCGAAGGCGAAGCCGCACGCGAGGCCCACCGCCCACCACGGCGGTCCGGGGATCTCCGGCATGATGCGCTCGGGCGCGTCGGCCTCGGGCGTGGGGATGCGCTCGCCCGTGACGATGATGCGGTGGCTGTTGACGCCGAGGGGCGTGCACGTCACGAGGCTCACGAGGTCGCGGCCGAGCTCGGGCGCGAGCGAGTCGGTCTCGCTCGGCTCGATCACCTGCACCTCGCGCACCCGGTAGGTCAGCACCTCGCCGTAGACGTCGAGCTCGAAGACGTCGCCGACGGCCACCTGATCGAGGTCGCTGAAGAGCACCGACTCCGGCAGCCCGCGGTGGCCCGTCAGCACGCTGTGCGTGCTCTCCCCGCCGACCGGCAGCGCCGAGCCGAGCAGGTGGCCGACGCCCTTCCGCAGCGTCACCTCGTCGGTGCCGTGGTAGATCGGCAGGTCGACGGCTATGGAAGGGATCCGGATGCGGGCCATGACGTCGGCGGGGCCCAGGTCGAGCTGCTCCTCGTAGGCGGCGACGATGGCGCGCTGCTCGCTGAGCGGCGTACCGCCGTACGGGTCGATGAGCGCCCCGCCCGTGAGGGTCTGGTTGTAGGCGCGCGCGTCGGCGAGCTCCTGCTCGCGCCCTTCCGGGCCGAGGTCGGTCATCACCTCGGCGTAGTCGTCGATGCGGTGCGACTGCTCGAGCTGGCTGAACCAACCCGCGATCGACGGGTACAGCAGGGTGCTGACGCCGCCGATGACCATGAGCGCGACGATCAGCGAGGAGCCGGGCGCTCGCCGCCGCGTCCGCCGCGCCGGCGAGGCCGCGGATGCGCGGGGGGCCGGGGCGGACTCGGCGGCGAGCGTCACGGTGGCTCCTTCGGAGGAGGTCAGCCCCGCGGCAGCGGAGGGATGGGGCCGCTGCCGCGGGACTGGGTCTGGGTGGCTCAGCCCTGCTCGGCGGCCTTGCGGCGACGCACGAGCATGAAGCCGAGGGCGCCGAGCAGCAGGCCGGCGCCGCCGATCATGAAGGCGGCCTGGCCGGCGCCACCGGTGATGGGCAGCGCGTAGGCGGGCACCTGGTCGTTGACGACCACGGCCTCGACGGCGGCGTTGACGCCGACGGGAATCGCCAGGGTCCACTCGGTCGTCGCGCCGAGCACATACCCGGCGGGCGCAGACTTCTCGCGGATCAGGTACGTCTGCGCGCCGTTCGCGTCGGTGCGCAGGCCGGCGATCGCGACAACGCCGTTCACGTCGCTCGTGAACTCCGTGCGGCCACCGATGGCGACCACTTCGCCCGAGGCGTCGACGACCTCGAAGATCGCGCCCTGCAGCGGCGCGCCATTGTCGTCGTTCTTCTGCAGCTCGATGCCGCCGAAGTACACGGATGCGGTGTTCGACGTGATGCTCGCGCCGTTGATCGTGATGGTGGCCGAGTTGCCGATCGTGCCGGCGCCGAAGCTCTGGACGGTCGTGTCGATGGCCACCGCCACGCGCTGGTCGGGGTTGGCGGCGAGCACAGCGCGACCCGCGGCGGTGAACTCGATGCGCAGCGCCTGCCCCGTGAGCGTCACCGAGAAGTCCGTGCCGCGCACGAGCGTCGTGCTGCCGACGGTGATGCGCACGGCGCCGGTGTCGCCGATGGTGTGCGCGAGGCGGTCGTCGAGCGTCTCGGTGATCACGAAGGAGTCGACGGTCGTGCCGGCAGTGGCGACGGGAACGCCGATGTCGAGCGTCCACGTCACATTCGAGCCGAGGCCCTCCTGCTCGAACGCCTCAGCGCGGTTGGTGACGTCGGAGACCGTGCTCTTGGGGAAGACGTGCACGTCATAGTTCCAGGCGCCCGTTGCCTCGACGGGCTGCGGGACCACCACGAGGAACGGCTGCGACTTGATCACGATGCCGGCCGCCGCGGGAGCGTCGAGCTCCTCGACGAGGTAGACGCCCTGCGGAACGACCTGTCGGACGCTGCCATCGGCGCCCGTCGTCACGGTCCAGGCGTTCACGCCGGCCGTCGCGCCGAGCGGGTACGTGGCAGGAGCCGCGATCACGGCCGGCGCCTTGAGCGTCCGGAGCGTCGTCCACGTGCTGTTCTGCGCGACGTCGAGGCTCGTCACCCGGCGGATCGAGTAGTCGACGCCCGAAATCGGGTCGCCGGCGACCGGGTCGGTCGAAGCACCGGTGCCAGGAGCGCCGGCCGCCCCCGTCTGCTCGTGCTTGTGGATGGTGATCGCCGCCGGCGCAGCAGGGTCGATGTTGGCCGCAGCGGAAGCGGGCAGCACGGCGCCGAAGGCGGCAAGCGTCGCGAGGGCGACGGCGCCGAAGCCGGCGACGATGCGCGCCGACAGGCTCTTGGTGGTTGTTGCCATGGAGGCAGTTCCTTCCTGGAGGGGTGGTGCAGAGGGACGGTTGTGCTGGGGTCTGGGGTTCACGCTCGGCGGCCTGCCGTGCGGGAGCGGATCCTCGTGCGGACGAGGAGGAACGCGGAGGCGAGGAAGGAGAGCAGCAGCACGCCCGATCCGCCGAGCTGGTAGGTGTCGGCGCCGACGCCGCCGGTGAGGGGCAGCGCCAGGGGCGCGGGCGCCGCGCTGACGAACCGGTAGACCTCGTGCCCGCCGACGGCGACGCGGGCGGTCGGCGAGGTCACGGTCACCCACTCGGCCTCGAGGAAGACGCCGTTCGCGGGGTAGCCTCCGCGGTACTGCTGGAGCTCGAGCCCGAGCGCCGCGTAGCTCGTCGCCTCGGTGAGTCGGTACTCGTGGTCGGGGCGCACGTCGAAGCTGTTTGCGCCGGCGCCGCTGGGCACAACGGTCTCGCTGCCGGGCACCGTGACGGCGGGCAGGCCGGCGATGGCAGTCGACGGGGTGGCCGTGAGCGTGAACCCGCTCGCGAGCAGCGCGCTCGGCTGACCGGCGACGTGCTTCAGCAGCGTGAGCCGCGCGGTCGTGAGCGTGACGGTGCACGTCACCTGAGAGCCCTGCGCCACGGTCACCTTGCTGTCGGTCACGGGAACGGTTGTGCCCTGCTGGTCGACGCAGGCCCAGGTGCCGAGATAGGCAGGGTCGCCCGTAGCAGTGAGCGTGTACGGCACGCCCTTCGTGACGGACGCGGTCGCGGTGCGCGAACCCGTCGCACCCGAGGGGCCAAGGACGTTCTGCGGGTCGCGCGACGACAGCTGCCAGGTCGTCGGAGCGGCCCCGCCCGGCGCCGCGACGGCCGCCGCAAGTGTCAGCGTGGTGGGCTGTTCCCGATTGAGGAAGCGACAGTGCACTGTCGATCCGGCCGGCACGCCCGGGACAGTGATGTTGCGCGTCGCCGTGCCGCTGACGCTGGGCAGGGGTGTTCCGCTCGGCGCAATCACGTCGCAGCGCACTGACTCCGGTGCGTACCCGGCGCGAGCCGGCTCCTCAACGGTGATCGTCGCCGGAGTCGTCGCCGAGGGGTGCACGAAGCGCAGCTCCGGCGTCACGCCGGACGCCTGGGTCGTGCGCACGAACGAGGTCGGGCTGCCGCTGCCGAACGCGGTGGTGATGGCCATCGCCCAATCGGCGCCGGGCGAGGAGACCGAATCGGTCGGGCCCAGGAGACCCTTCGCGACGGTGATGACGGTACGGAGCGGCATGATCGTGATGGTGCACACGACGCTGGCGCCGGCAGGCACGTTCACAGACGCGGACCATCCATCGACCGGAGTGAAGCTCGTGCCCGTGCACGCGATGCGGGCCGAGTAGTAGGGCGCCTGAGCAGAAGGAACGCTCGCAGCAGTGACGGTGTATTGCCCCGGCGTCACGACCGACGGCCCGACCTGCGCGGCCGTATTGGCTCCGGTCGACGCCGGCCCCAGATTGACGGTGCCAGCGGCGCTCACTTGGAACGAGTCCGCTGCGAGGTCGCGCCTCGTCACCTGCACGGCGACGGTCAGCGACGAGTTCGCCGCCGGCACCGCGCAGGTCGCGAGGTCGGTCGCACCAGGACCGAGGCCGGTGGTGATCTCCGAGCGCTGCGTCCAGGTGACCGGGTCGTAGCGGCGCAGCGTCGTGGCGTTCGACAGCAGCACGGAGCCGTCGTCGGCGAACGCGGCGCCGTTGATGCCGCTGAGGCTGACCTCCCGAGGCGAGCCTGCCGTCGCAGCGATCGAGCCGCCGTTCGCAGCCGCGAGCGCGGCTGCCGCCACCGTGAAAGTCGTGACCGAGGTCGCGCCCGCGCGCATGATCACCAGGTCGCCTGCCCCGTCGAACGCCATGTCGCCGCTGCCATCGCTCGAGGCTCCCGTCGCGATCGTGCCGACGAGGGCGACGGCGTTGCTCTGCGCGTCGTACTGGTGCAGCTGGAAGGAACCGGAGGTCGTGAATCCCCCGAAGAGGAAGCGGCTGCTCGCGCGGTCGTACGCGCCGGCGACGATCGAATAGGCGACCGACGTGCTCACGGGGACGCGCCGCCAGCCGCCTGAGGTGTCGTACCGCAGCACGGCGCTGAGCCTGGAGCCGCTCCGGTCGACCGCGTAGAGCTCGGAGCCGGTGCCGGCGGCGAGGCCGTTGGCCTCGCCGGTCAAGCCGGTCCAGGCACCGAAGAGGGTCACCACAGGTGAGTTCGCCGTCGACACCTGCTGCACAGCGCCACTGCTCAACAGCGCGAACGCCGTACCGGCACACGGAACCGAGGGCAGCACCACGCGGTCCACTCGGAACGGACCGAGCGTCACGGTCGACAGCCAGCTGTTCGACGACCCGGTGGCGGCGGGGGCCGTGCTCGTGAAGGTCGCACCAGGCGGCTGAGGGACGGGCGAGACGCGGTAGCGGCGCATGCCGTTGTGGTTCGGGTCGTTCAGCAGCACCTGCAGCTCGCCCGCACCGGGGTGGATATCCGGCCCCGAGCACGGAGCCTCGGTGCAGTCCACGACGGTGAGGGCCTGGGCGGTCTCCCAGTTCTCGGAGCCGTTGCCCTGGGCCTTCTCGACGCGGTACGTCGCTCCGCCGTAGAGCGCACCGCTGCCGTCGACAGTCCGCCAGTAGAGCGAGCCGCCCTGCGTCGGCAGCGCTGCGGCCTCGACAGGGGAGGCCGGCATCTGCGGCAGCACGCTCGCGGCGACCGCGAGCGCAACGACGGCGACGGCGACGCCGAGCGGGCGTCGTCGTGCAGAGGTGCGCGTGAGCATGCGAGTTCCATCCCTGGATCGTTCGTGATGTGAGCGAGCTCGCGGTGCGCTTCGAGGGCTGGCCGTCGGTGGTCTCCGTCGCAGCTCGCTTCGTCGATGAACGTATTGAGCGAACCTCAGGAGCCGGGGGCTCAGAACGCAAGGAAATCTCAGCGTCTCCGGGTGATTCAAAAGTGAACGAAACCGAACGCTGTTCGAATGGAGGAATCCTCAATCTGGCTTCGGATTGGCTCAAGACGGCGCGTCGTGGTCGTTCACATGACGGACACATGCGCGGCGTAGCCTGGCCCCATGGCCATCGACCGCACCCGCGCTGACATCGAATGCTGGCTCACCGACATGGATGGCGTGCTCGTCCACGAGGACCGCCCGCTCCCCGGCGCGAAGGAGCTGCTGCAGCAGTGGCAGGACGCCGGCACCGAGTTCCTGGTGCTCACCAACAACTCGATCTTCACGCCGCGCGACCTCTCTGCGCGACTGCGCGCATCCGGCCTCATCGTGCCCGAGGAGCGGATCTGGACGAGCGCGCTCGCGACCGCCGACTTCCTGCACGACCAGATGCCGGGCGGCTCGGCCTACGTCATCGGCGAGGCGGGCCTCATCACCGCGCTGCACGACATCGGCTTCACGATGACCGAGACGAAGCCCGACTTCGTGGTGATCGGCGAGACCCGCTCGTACTCGTTCGAGGCGATCACCAAGGCGATCCGCCTCATCGCCGGCGGCGCGCGCTTCATCTCGACCAATCCCGACGCGACCGGCCCGAGCGCCGACGGCGTGCTGCCGGCGACCGGCGCGATCAACGCGCTCATCACGAAGGCGACGGGCCGCGTGCCCTACATCGTCGGGAAGCCCAACCCCATGATGTTCCGCTCGGCGCTCAACAAGATCGGCGCGCACTCCGAGGTGACCGGCATGATCGGCGACCGCATGGACACCGACATCGTCGCCGGCATGGAGGCGGGCCTGCACACCGTGCTCGTCATGACGGGCATCAGCGACCCGGCGGTCGTCGAGACCTTCCCGTTCCGCCCCGACGAGATGCTGCGCAGCGTGCAGGAGCTGCTGGAGCCCGCGCCGGTCGACTCCGAGCTCGACGAGCCCCGCGCCGACGTCTGAGGGCGGATGCGCCGGGCGCTCAGGCGCTCAGGCCTCGGAGAGCAGGCGGATCACGTGCGCGCCGAAGACACCGCCCGCGATGACGAGCGCGAGCGCGGCGAGCGGGATGACGAGCTTGTCGACGCCGCGGTGCGCGGCCTCGCGCGCGTCGAGGCCGTCGAGCCGGATCCAGCCGTAGCGGGCCGCCTTGCCGCGGCCCGCAGCGAGCGCCGCGAGCACGAGCGCGAGTGCGCCGGCGACGAGCGTCAGCAGCAGCCACACGGGCGAGAGCGCCGCCCCCTCTGCCGCCGAGAAGGGCGCGAGCGCGAGCGCGGCGAGACCGATCGGCAGCACCCACCACGTGGCGGGCGGCCCGAAGCCGCGCGCCATGAACACCCACGCCGCAGTGCCGCCCGCGAGCGCCACCATGCCCATGAGCAGCCCGCCCCATCCCGAGACCTGGCAGATCGACTGCGAGAGCGCGCCGCACGCGCCGTCCCGGTACGAGAGCAGCAGGCCCGTCGCGCGGGAGGCGGCGCTCGCGCCGAAGCCGATCGCGGTCCAGCCGACGAGCACGCCGAGCCAGCCGGAGAAGCGATCGCCGGCGACGATCAGCGGCGGCAGCCTGAGGAGGCGATCCGACCAGCGCATGCCTGCCACGCTACGCCGCCCGGGCGCCCGCGGCGGCGAGGGACCTGCGCTCGCGCCCGAGCATCCGGTCGAGCTCCTGCACGGCGGCGCGGCCGGCACGGTTGGCGCCGACCGTCGACTGGCTCGGTCCGAAGCCGATGAGGTGCACGCGCGCGTCGGCGACCGCGCGGGTGCCGACGACCTGCGGCACGCCGAGGTCGTTGCGCAGTCCGAGCGGGTCGAGGTGGCGGAGGTCGGCGCGGAAGCCCGTCGCCCACAGGATGGCGTCGACGCTCGTGAAGCTGCCGTCGGCCTCGCGCACGCCGTGCGGCTCGATCGCTGTGAACATCGGCCGCCGCTCGAGCGCCCCGCGAGCCTTGGCGCGCAGCGCGTAGTCCGTCCAGAGCAGGCCCGTGTAGGAGACGACGCTGCCCGTGGGCCGGCCGGCCTCCGCATCGGCGGTCACGCGCTCGATGACGTCGCGGCCGGTCGTCTCCGGTTCGAAGTCCCCGTCGAGGAAGACCGGCTCGCGGCGCGTGTACCAGCGGGTGTCGGCGACGGCCGAGAGCTCCTCGAGCTGCTGCACGGCCGAGATGCCGCCGCCCACCACCGCCACGCGCTGGCCGGCGAACGCATCCGCCGACACGTAGTCGCGGGTGTGCAGCTGGCGGCCCTGGAACGCATCCGCCCCCGGGTACTCGGGCAGCGTCGGGTTGTTCCACGTGCCGGTCGCGTTGATGATCGCGCGCGTGCGCCAGGCGCCGGCGCTCGAGGCGACGAGCAGCTCGCCCTCAGGGTCGTCGTCGACCGCCGTGACGGTCTCGACGCGGACGGGGCGGAGGATCGGCAGCTGCCGCTCGCGCTCGAACGCGGCGAAGTAGCGGGGCACCGCGTCGCGGCTCGGCTCGCTCGGGTCGATGGCAGGCTGCGGGAAGCCCGGCAGGTCGAAGATGCCGTTGACGGTCGCCATGCGCAGCGACTCCCAGCGGTGCTGCCAGGCGCCGCCCGGCGCCGCGTCGGCGTCGAGCATCACGAACGTGCGCTCGGCATCGGGCTCGTCGAGCGCGCTCGCGTAGCCGCGGCGCTGCAGGTGGTGACCCGCCGAGAGGCCCGCCTGGCCGGCGCCGATCACCATGATCGTCGCGGCGCGCTCGCCCCCGGTGCCGGTCATCGCTCCCCCTGATCGTTCGAATCGCAACGATAGGGACAACGCCGGGCGCCGGGGTTCGCTTCCCCGGTCGGGCCGCGCGGCGTCAGAGGGCGGAGATGAGCGCGCCCTGCAGCAGCCCCGAGAGCGCGCCGACGATCGCCGCGGCGCCGACGCCGATCGCCGAGCCCGCGATCACGCGTGCGCGCTCGCCGCGCAGCAGGGAGGCGAGGCCGAAGCCGATCGCGAGCAGCGCGAGCACCGCCGATGCCGTCGCGAGCGCGGCGCTCGCCGGCCCGATCATCGACGGGGCGGCGCCGTCGGCGAGCAGGCCCGCGAACACCACCGAGCGCACCGGGCCGGAGAGCAGCTCGAGCACCGCGAAGACCATCGCGACGATGGCGAACGCTTTGCCCTTGCCCTGCTCCGTGCCCTCGCCCGCGGCCGGCGGCGCGAACGTCGGATGCGGGCCGTACTGCGGCTGCTGCGCGCCGGGCGCAGGCTGCGTGTGCTGGGCGATCTGGCCGGGCTGCCCGGACTGCTCGGCTGGCCGGTGCGGGTGCGGTGCGGGGTGCGACATGCGTCGACCGTAGGGCCGCGCGCTGGACGCGGCCTGACGCATCCGCCTCTCTCGACCGGGCTCGTGGTCGGATGAGCCGATCGTCGTCGCAGCCGACCCCTCTCTCGGTTGAGCGCACCGGCAGGTAGCCTCGACGTGTGATCCCCGACGACTGGATGCCGCACCGCCGCGCCGACGGCGAGGTGGTGGGCTTCGTGCGGCAGGTCGGCGAGGCGTTCCAGCCGATGGACCTCTTCGGGCGGCCGCTCGGCGACCCGAGCGACTGGCTCGCGGTCGAGGAGGCGCTCGATGCGCACACGATCGCCTGGATCGACGAGCCGTGGCTGCTCGAGGTCGACGGGGCGGATGTGCGGGTGCGGGTCGTCGAGGTCACGCCGGCGCGCATCCGCGTCAAGCTCGACGACTTCGGCGACGTGACGGCGTCGGCGCGCTTCTGGGAGGTGCCGTTGCCCGAGCGCGGCTGCTTGCGTCCGGCGCCGCCTGCGACGGAGTGGCCGAGCCGCTGATGCGGCCGTCCGAGATCAGGCGGGCTTGAGCAGCCAGGCGATCAGCAGCATCACCGGGAGCGACGCGAGGGTCGTCAGCAGCACGATGTCGCGCGTGATGACGGTCGCCCGGTCGTAGCGCAGCGCGTACTGGTACATGTTCTGCGCGCTCGGGAGCGCGGCCATCACGGTGCACGCGTAGACGAGCTGGTCGTCCATGCCGAAGGCGAATCGGGCGAGCACGTAGGCGGCCACGGGCATCGCGAGGTTCTTGAGCACCACGGCGAGCCACACCTCGCGGCGCCCGGTGCCCGGCTGCAGCGGCCTGTCACCGCCGAGCGAGATGCCGAAGGCGAGCAGCATGAGCGGCACCGCCGCCCCGCCGAGGATCTCGAGCGGCGCGAGCACGGGCGCCGGCAGCTGGATGTCGAGGGCGCTCACGATCGCGCCGAGCCCGGCGCCGATGAGCATGGGGTTGCGGAGCGGCTGGGTGAGGATGCCGGCGACGGATGCGCGGCCGGCGGTGAGGATGTCGAGCGTCACGAGCAGCAGTGGCGCGATGACGAGCAGCTGCAGCAGCAGCATGGGGCCGACGAAGCCCGCGTCGCCGATGACGTAGATGGCGACCGGGAGGCCGATGTTGTTGACGTTGCTGTAGCCGGTGGCGGTCGCGGCGAGGGCGAGGCGGCTGGGGTCCTTCGTGAGCCACAGGCGCGCGACCACGAGGTAGATGAGCGCGACGACCGCGAAGGCGAGGAGCGCGACCGCGAGCACGCTCGAGAAGAGCAGCCCGACGTCGGAGTCGGCGAGCACCGTGAAGAGGAGCGCGGGGCTCGCGGCGAAGAACGACGTGCGGTTGAGCACGAGCCGGCCCTCTTGCGAGACCACCTTGAAGCGCGCGAGCAGCCAGCCGACGAGGATGACGAATCCGATGATGGCGAAGCCGATGAGCACTCCGGTCACGCGACCTCCCCCGCTGTCTGACATCTAGTGTGCACTACGCGCGGGTTGCCGCAGCGCGGTGCGCGGGGGTCGCGTGGTGGGTGCGAGCGGCGGGGTCTGCCGCTCGGCGTGGGCGGTGAGTCTCGTGACGCGAGCCGCCTGCGGCGGCGCGCTCCTCGACCAGCGGACGGGCTGTGGGTCTCGTGACGCGTGCGGGCTCCGCCCGCGCGCTCCTCGACCGGCGAAGGCGCCGAGGCCTACTGCGGGGTGAGGCCCAGGTCGTCGAGCGTGATCGCCGCGCGGTACTCGACGCCCTCCGCCTCGATGGCCGCCTGCGCGCCGGTCGCGCGGTCGACGATCACGGCGACCGCGACCACCTCGGCACCGACCTTCCGCAGGGCCTCGATGGCCTTGATGGGGCTGCCGCCCGTCGTCGAGGTGTCCTCGAGCACGACGACGCGCTTGCCGGCGAGCTCGGGCCCCTCGATCTGGCGGCCGCGGCCATGGTCCTTCGGCTCCTTGCGCACGACGAACGCATCCACCGCGAGGCCGCGGGCGAGACCGCGGTGCAGCACGGCGTTCGCGAGCGGGTCGGCGCCCATCGTCAAGCCGCCGACCGCTGCGACGCCAGGGATGTCGGCGATGAGGTCGAGCAGCACGTCGCCGATGAGCGGCGCCGCCCGGTGGTCGAGCGAGAGCTTGCGCAGATCGATGTAGTAGCTCGCACGCTTGCCGCTGGTGAGGGTGAAGTCGCCGTGGAAGACGGCTTCGTCACGGATGAGCTGGATGAGCTGGTCGCGCGCGGTCACGCCCACCAGGCTACTTCGACGCGCGAGCCGCCCGAGGCGCGAGCGCCACTGGGCCGCGTCAGGCGCCGACGGCGGTGAGCGGCGCGTAGGCGATGCGCGCCTGGCGCCCCGTCCACGCGGCGATGCGCTCGGAGGGCGTCGCGTCGGCCGGCGGCTCGAGGGCCGGGCCGAAGACGCCGGGCGCGCGGATCACGGTGTCGTCGGCGCGCTCGCGGTACCGGTCCATCCACGCGAGCAGCGCGTCGGGGAAGTCGAGGTTCGCGCCGAGGCCGACGCGCACGCCGGCCCAGCGCACGTCCCACGCGTGCAGCGCCATGTCGAAGGTCGCGAGCGCGAGCGAGCTGAAGGCATCCTCGTCGGCCTCGTGCGCGGCGTGACGCAGCTGGGCCGCGAGCGCCTCCCACACGTCGATGACCTCGAAGGCGCCGCCCGCCGCCATCGCCGCCCGGTGGTCGGCCGACTCCTCGCGCTCACCGGGAACGCGGCCGAGCAGCGCGGCGCCCGCGTGCGCGGACTGCACGGCGGTGACGTGGCGCACCACATCGGCGATCGACCACTCCGAGCACGCCGTGGGCAGGCCGAGCCGATCGGCGCCCGCTCGAGCCTCGGCCGAGAAGAGGTCGAGAGCCTGGAGGTAGCGGTCGCGCGCGGTGCCCATCGTTCCATAGTGCACTACGGTGCGCGTGGGCCGGACATCCGTCGGCGCGTCCGCCGATCCGTCGCATTGCCCCAGCCCGTGCGCCGATGTGCCGACGCATCCGCCGCTCTCGTAGGCTCGGGGGCATGCGCATCGCCACCTGGAACGTCAACTCCGTGCGCGCCCGCACGGCACGCATCGTCGACTGGCTCGAGCGCAGCGACATCGACGTGCTCGCGATGCAGGAGATCAAGTGCAAGACCGAGCAGTTCCCGTACGCGGCGTTCGAGGCGGCGGGCTACGAGGTGCAGGCACACGGCCACAGCCAGTGGAACGGCGTGGCGATCGCCTCGAGGCTGCCGATGACAGATGTCGAGCGCGACTTCCCCGGCCAGCCCGGGTACGCGAACACCGGCGACCCGGTGGTCGAGGCCCGCGCGATGGCCGCGACGGTCGAGGGCGTGCGACTGTGGAGCCTCTACGTGCCGAACGGCCGTGAGCTCACCCACGCCCACTACGGCTACAAGCTCGAGTGGCTGCGGGTGCTCACCGGCCTCCTCGACGAGTGGCGCGGGCAGCCGCTCGCGCTCATGGGCGACTTCAACATCGCGCCGCTCGACCACGACGTGTGGGACATCGGGGTCTTCGACGGCGCGACCCACGTCTCGGCGCCCGAGCGCGCCGCGTTCCAGGGGCTGCTCGACGCCGGCCTCGTCGACGTGGTGCGCGATCGCGCCCCCGGCTACACCTACTGGGACTACAAGGCCGGGCGGTGGAACAAGGACGAGGGCATGCGCATCGACTTCGTGCTCGGCAGCCCCGAGCTCGCCGACCTGGTCGCGCGCGCCGAGATCCACCGCGACGAGCGATCCGGCGACGCCCCGAGCGACCACGTGCCGGTGGTCGTCGACCTCGACCTCGAGACCGAGCTCGACGACGACCGACCCATGATCTTCTGATGACGGATGCGTCGGCCCGCGCGGGTGCGCGGGCGCCGAGGTACGGAGTGCGGCCGTGACCGAGGAGTGGGAGGAGCTCGAGCCGCAGCGCGAGTGGACGACGGCGGATCGCTGGCGCATGGCGGCGTGGGTGCTCATCTTCCTCAACGTGCTCGGCCTGCTCGTGCTCGCGCCGGCGGGCGACAGCGGGCTCGCGGAGGCCGCGGCGGCTTCGGGCGCCGACGACGGCCCCGCGCGCATGGTCTTCTGGCTCTCGGTGCTCGGCTGCACCCTCGTGGGCAACGGCATCGGTGCCGCGGCGGCCGCGACGAAGCAGCGCTGGGCGATCGTGCCGCCCGTGCTCGCCGCGGCGGGCTGCTGGGTCGGCTTCCTCGTCGCGCAGGGACTCGTCTGAGCTAGGACGTGAGCGGGGGCGGCGGGTCGGCCTCGCCTTCGCGCTGCTCGGGATCCTCCGCGGCGGAGGCCGCTCCCTGTGCAGTCGCCGCTCCCTGGGCCGTCGCCTCGTCGGGCGCGTGCGGGTCGGCCGAGGGGCGCTGCGCCTCCTCGGCGGCGTGCGCGCCCGTCGCGCGTCCCGTCCGCGGCGCCCGCGCATCCGCTTCGTCATCGGCATCGATGGGCGGGTCGTCGTGCTCGCTGAACGCGCGGATGGTGAGCGCGACGAGGATGGCCACCGCGAGCAGCACCCACGACGAGATGGCGACCGCCATCGGGATGCCCTTGGCATCGATGCGGACGATGAGGATGATGAAGGCGAGCATGAAGCAGCCGACGACCACCGCGCCGGCCGAGGCGCCGAGCCAGAAGGGCGACCAGCGCCGCCATGCGATCGCGCGGCCCATCACGAGCGCAGTCCACGCGAGCTCCGGGAGGTGCACCGAGACGACCTGGTAGGCGACCGGATCGTCGATCTCAGGGTCGACCGCCGCGATGATCGCGAGGCACACGACCGCGTGGAACGCGACCACGACCGCGACGGCGATGCCGGTCGCGAGCACGGGCCGAGCGACGAGGAGCGAGCGCGCGCCCGGCTGAGGCGCCGCGGGCGGGGGCTCTGCAGGGTGTCGCGCTGCGGGGTCTTCGGCGTCCATGGTCTCGCTCCGGGGTCTCGAGCTGCTCCGCGACGTCGCGGGCGCGACGATGCGCGGCGGCCCGCGCGCTGGGGTACACGAGGCCGTCGAGCACGATGGTGCCACCGACCCCCCACATCGCGCACGCGCAACGCGGTTGCGTGCCGCGGCGATCCCGCTCGTCACGCCGGGAACCGGCAGGAAAGGCAGGCCGAAGCGCAAGAAACTGCCGCATCGGCCCGAATACGCTGGAAACCCGCACAGATCGAGCGCCGCGACGTCGGTGCGATCACCCCGCCCACGAGACCGCCGGGAGGCTCCCATGACGATGACCCAGGCCACCGCCGCCGACCTGCGCCAGCACCCCGCCTGGCTGCGCATCAAGGCCGCCGCCACGGCGCTGCAGCCGATGCAGTCCAAGAACGGCGCGATCGAGGACGCCGGCGACCACGACGCGGCTGGCGCCCTCGTCGCCGACCTCGCCTCGGGCATCCGCGAGCTCGCCCCGCAGTTCCCGCACGACGCCGAGTACCTCGCGCAGGCCGCGATCGACTTCGAGCGCTGGGCCGAGGGCGGCTTCGGCGAGCCCGACTTCTTCGACGCGCTCGTGCGCTTCCAGCCGCAGGAGCACCGCATCGACGGCCTCCAGCACCTCGTGGTCTTCCCGATGTACACGCAGAACGGCTCGCCCGAGCGCAAGGTCGAGGCCGTGCTCGTCGAGGTCATCTGGCCCGAGTTCATCGCCGAGCTCGAGGCGGGCGACTACTCCAACGCGCTGTTCGTGCCGCTGCGCTTCATCGACTTCACGGCCGGCTACGACACCAACTCGGCCGTGCTGTTCCCCGAGACCGTCGCGATGCGCGAGATCCCGAGCTTCACGTGGGGCGCCATCTTCCAGGACCGCGAGGCCGCGCGCTTCCGCCGCGTCGTGGAGGCCGCGTGCGACGTGACGAAGCTCGAGCTGCCCGCCGACGCCGCCGAGATGCTCGCCGACCAGACGCTCGCCGAGCAGACCTTCGTCATGTGGGACCTCATCCACGACCGCACGCACATGCGCGGCGACCTGCCGTTCGACCCCTTCATGATCAAGCAGCGCATGCCGTTCTTCCTCTACTCGCTCGAGGAGCTGCGCTGCGACCTCACCGCGTTCCGCGAGGCGGTCGCGATCGAGCGCCGCATCGCCGCCAAGGACGGAGCGACGGATGCGGAGCGCGACCTGCAGAAGCACGCGAAGCACGTGCAGTACGCGGTGATCTTCGACCGCATCTTCCGCTTCGCGATCACCGGCTCCCGCATCCGCAACTACGACGGCCTCGGCGGTCAGCTGCTGTTCGCGTGGCTGCACCAGCACCGGGTGCTCCACTGGACCGACACGCAGCTGGCGTTCGACTGGGACGAGGTGCCCGACGTCGTCAACAAGCTCGGCGAGGCGATCGAGCTGCTCTACTGGAAGTCGATCGACCGCCCGAAGGTCGCCCACTGGCTCGCCGCGTACGAGCTCGTCTCCTCGGTCGTCGAGCCGCACCCGGCATCGAAGTGGAAGGCGGGCGAGCTGCCGCTCGACGGCACGCCGCGCCAGCTCACCGACCTCGTGATGGACGACGAGTTCCCGCTGTCGATGTTCTACGAGGCGTTCGAGAAGAAGATGCGCGACGTCATCGCATCCACCAAGGGCATCACCGCCGAGTCCTGATGCGCCGGAGGCCCGTCGCGACGCGGCGGGCCTCCGCTACGCTGTGCCCACGTACGCTGCGGCCCCGGTCGCAGCGGATGCGCGGACCCCAGCCGCCGCATCCGACGCTCCTGCAAGGAGGCCAGCCGTGGCCCTCATCGCCGCCTACACCAGCCCGGCGCTCGCGCACGCGTTCCCGTTCGCCGGCGTGCTGCTCGAGCTGCAGCGGCGCGGCCACCGCATCCGGCTGCGCACGCTGCCTGCCGAGGTCGACCGGATGCGGCAGCTCGGCTTCGACGCCGACGCCTACGACCCGGCGATCGACCGGATCGAGTTCGACGACTGGCGCGCCGCGAGCCCGCGCGACGCGCTGCTGCGGCTCGCGCAGCTGTACTGCGCGCGCGGCGCCCTCGACGGACCGGATCTGCAGGCGATGCTCGACGACGACCGGCCGGATCTCGTGCTCACCGACATCAACACCTGGGGCGCGGCGGCGGTCGCCGAGCGCTCCGGGCTGCCATGGGTGGTGCTCTCGCCCTACACGCCCGTGGTGCGCTCGAAGGGCTGGCCGCCGTTCGGGCCGGGCCTCGCCCCCGCCCGCGGACCGCTCGGCCGCGTGCGCGACGCGCTCGCCGCGCGCGTCGTGCTCCAGGCGGCGACCGAGATCGCGATGCCGCGCATCAACGCGCTGCGGGCGGAGGTCGCGGGCCTGCCGCCCGAGCGCACCTTCGACGACGTGCTGCGCCGCGCACCGAAGACGCTCGTCACCTCGGCCGAGCCCCTCGAGTACGCCCACACCGACTGGGAGCCGCACTTCACGCTCGTCGGCCCAACCACCTGGGAGCCGCCCGCCGCGCCGGCGCCGTGGCTCGACGCGATCGACGGCCCGGTCGTGCTCGTGACCGTCTCTGGCGACTTCCAGGGCGACACCGACATCGCGCGGGTCGCGCTCGAGGCGCTCGCCGACGAGCCGGTGACCGTGGTCGCGACGATGCCCGGCGACGGCCGGCTCGGCACGGGCTCGCCCGCGAACGCGCACATCACCGGCTTCCTGCCGCACGGGCAGGTGCTCGAGAAGGCGGTCTGCGCGATCACGCACGGCGGGATGGGCGTCACGCAGAAGGCGCTCGCCCATCGCGTGCCCGTCGTCGTCGTGCCGTGGGGCCGCGACCAGTTCGAGGTGGCGGCGCGCGTCGAGCACGCGGGCGCCGGGGTGCGGGTGCCGCGGCAGCAGCTGACCCCCGAGCGGGTGCGGGATGCGGTGCGGCGCGCACGCGGGATGCAGGCGGGCGTCGACGCGGTCGCCGCGGGCTTCGAGGCGGCCGGCGGCCCGCCCCGCGCCGCCGATCTCATCGAGGAGCAGCTGCGCTGCGCGACCTCGCCGTAGTCGGTCCGCAGGCGCCGCAGGGTGCTGCCGGCCGCATCCGCCGGAATGCGCGCGCGGGCCGCGTCGTTGTCTGATGGCGACGGCTTCCGACGAGAGGACACGCAATGGCCAAGATCACGGTGCTCGGCGCCACGGGCTTCGCGGGCGGCAACATCGCTCAGGAGGCCGCCGCGCGCGGCCACGAGCTCACGCTCGTCTCGCGCTCGACCCCCGGGGCCACGCCCGACGGCGCGCGCGTGCTGCAGGGCTCGGTGCTCGACGGCGACGTGGTCGCGCAGGCCATCGACGGCGCCGACGTGGTCGTGGGCGCGCTCTCGCCGCGCGGCGACATGGAGGGCAAGGTCGCGGATGCCTACGCCGACATCGCGGGCCGCCTCGCGGGCACGCCGACGCGCTTCATCATCGTCGGCGGCTTCGGCTCGCTCAAGGACGAGCAGGGCGAGCGCATCGTCAACACCGACGCGTTCGCGCCGGAGTACAAGCCCGAGGCGCTCGAGCTGTTCGAGGCCTACCAGCGCGTGAGCGCCATCGACGAGCTCGACTGGACGTACGTCTCCCCCGCCGGCGCGTTCGGCAGCTTCATCCCCGACCAGACCCGCCGCGGCGAGTACCGCACGGGCGGCGAGACGCCGATCGTCGACGCCGACGGCACCTCGGCCATCTCGGGCGCCGACTTCGGCCTCGCGGTCGTCGACGCGATCGAGAGCGGCGAGCACCGCCGCGCGCACGTGCACTTCGCCTACTGAGCGACTGCGCCGCGGTGGGCGGGGTGCGCTGTGCGTGCCTGCCGCGGCGCGGCGGGGTGCGCCGTGCGAGCCCGCCGCGCCGCGACGGTGGCGCCCCTTGCATGCCCGCCGCGCCGTGCCACGATCGAGGCATGGGCATCCGCGGCCGGCTGCGGCGCATCATCGCGCCGATCACCCGCACGCGGGCCTTCCGCCGCATCGGCCCGCGCGCGCTGCCCGTCGCCGAGCGCATCCTGCGTCGGCTGACCGGCGGCCGGGTGCTCGTCTCCGACCTGCTCGTGCCGTCGCTCGTGCTGCGCACCGTGGGCGCCAAGACCGGCGCGACCCGCGCATCCGAGCTCATGTACACGCCCGACGGGTACGGCGGTGCGATCATCGCGGGCACCTCGTTCGCGCGCGCGGCGCACCCGGGCTGGACCGCCAACCTCGCCGCGCATCCGGACGCCGAGGCGATCGTGCGCGGCCGCCGCTACCCGGTGCGCGCCGAGCGCGTGGCCGACGAGGAGCGCGACGCCGCGTGGGCGCGCATCGAGGCGCAGTGGCCCGGCTACCGCGCGTACGAGCGCGACTCGGGCCGCACGGTGCGGCTGTTCCGGCTGACGACGGATGCGGTGCCGTCGCCGTTCCGGGAGCGCGGGCGCCGCTGACGCCCGGGCGCGGCGAGCGGGGGACGCGCGAGGCGCGGCTTGGGGCTAGCCTCGCGGCATGCCCGCCACCTACACGCTCGACTACTTCTGCAGCCTCGACATGCACGGCTCCGCCCGCGGATGGCCGGGCTACTGGGGCAAGGAGGGGCCGGAGGTGGTCGAGGACCGCGTGCGCACCTTCGCGCAGCAGCAGATGCTCGTCTTCGGCGGCACGACGTTCCGGGAGTTCCGGCACTTCGTGCGCGAGTACGACGAGCCGTACTACGACAGCCTCATCGCCGCGCCGAAGCTCGTCTTCTCGCGCACGCTCGAGGAGCCGCTCGGCTGGGCGAACTCGACCGTGCACGCCGGCGACGCCGTGGCCGAGATCGCTCGCCTGAAGCGCGAGACCGACGTGCCGATGCGGTCGCACGGCAGCATCGCGCTCAACCGAGCGCTGCTCGCGGCCGGGCTCGTCGACCGCATCGAGCTGATGGTCTTCCCCGCAGTGACGGCGGATGCGGGCTTCGCGTCGCTGTTCGAGGGCGGGCCCGAGCTCGACCTCGACCTCGTCTCGTCGACGGTGCTCGACGGGCGCACGCTCAAGCTCGTCTACGAGCCCCACCTGCACGGCGCGGTGCCGGAGGGCGCGGGGCCGAAGCGGCGCTCCGGACGCTGACGGCCGCCGGGCGGGCGCGGCGCCGTCCCTGCGCGGGCGGCGCCGCCCCCCGGGCGCCTCGGGCAGACTGTGCGCATGCGCATCCTCATCGCCGGCGCCACGAGCGCGCTCGGCCACGCCACCGCCTCCGCCCTCATCGACGCGGGCCACCACGTGATCGCCGTCGGCTCGAACGCCGACCGGCTCGGGCTCGTCGACGCGACCGAGCGCTTCGAGTGCGACCTGAGCGACTTCGCGGCGGTGCAGGCGCTCGCCGCAGAGGTGGGCGACCTCGACGGCCTCGTGCACCTCGTCGGCGGCTGGCGCGGCGGCGGCGGGCTCGCCGGGCAGACCGACGACGACTGGGCGTGGCTCGAGGCGCGCGTGGTCGGCACGCTGCGCAACACGACGCGCGCGTTCGCCGACGCGATCGGGCGGTCGGATGCGGGGGTCGTCGCGATCGTGTCGTCCACCGGGGTCGAGCGCCCCACCGCGGGCAACGCCAACTACGTGGCGCTCAAGGCGGCGGCCGAGACCTGGGTCGCGGCGGTCGGCCACGCGCTGCGCGAGACGCCCGCGCGCACGGTCGTCAAGCGCGTGAAGGCGCTCGTGTCGGACGCCGACCGGGCGGCCGAGCCCGAGCGCGCGTTCGCGGGCGCCACCGACGTGCGCGAACTCGCTGCCGAGCTGGCCGCCGAGTTCGCGCCTCCGCGGTGAGCGCCGCCCGGCCTGGCCCGCCGAGCACCGCGTGGCTCGTGGTCGGCCTCGTCGCGCTCGCGCTGCTGCTGACCGGCGCGCTGCTGCCGCGCTGGATCAGCGCGGTGCTGCTCGCGGTCGCGGTCGTCATGTACCTGCGCTCCGGCGACCGACGAGCGGGCGACGCCGACGAGCCGTGACGCCCCACGCACTCAACGGCCATGCGGCACGGATGTGTCGCTGACGAGCACATCCGTGCCGCATGGCCGTTGAGTACCGGGCTCAAGCCTCGATTCGCTCGAGCACGAAGACCGGGATGAGGCGCTCGGTCTTCTCCTGGTAGTCGGCGTACGGCGGGTAGGCCGCGACGGCCCGCTCCCACCAGGCGGCGCGCTCGTCGCCGCTCACCTCGCGCGCGAGGTAGTCGTGCTTCTCTGCGCCGTCCTGCAGCTCGACGTGCGGGTGCGCCTTGACGTTGAAGTACCAGACCGGATGCTTCGGAGCGCCGCCGAGCGACGCCACGGCCGCGTAGGCCCCCTCGTGCTCGACCCGCATGAGCGGGGTCTTGCGCAGCTTGCCCGACTTCGCCCCGACCGTCGTCAGCACGATGATCGGCATGCCGCGCAGCGTGTTGGCCTCGGCGCCGTTCGACGCCTCGAACGCCTCGGCCTGCTTGCGCGCCCAATCCGACGTGCTCGGTGCGTACTCACCCTCCAGCGGCATGCGCTCTCCTCTCGCCCGCGCGGCCTGCCCGCGCTCCGCATCCATTCCACACCCATGCGCCCGTGCAGCCGCTCGCAGACCGCGCGGCGCGCGCCCCCATCCGCCCGCCGCCGTCGCTCAACCGGTGCTCGGCGGTCGCGGCCGCCATACGCGCTCCAACCCCGCGAGCACCGGTCGACGGCCGGCGCTCCCCGCGAACGACGCGAACGACGGCGCGCCCGCACGCCAGCCCGCCCGCCAGCACGCCAGCCCGCCAGCCCGCCCGCCAGCACGCCAGCCCGCCAGCGCCGCTACAGCCGCCCGACGCGCGTCACGCGCACGACCGCGACCCCCGCATCCGCCGACTCGGCCAGGTCGACGGTCGCCCAGATCCGCCAGTCGTGGTCGCCCGCCGGGTCGGCGAGGATCTGCTGCACGTGCCACTCCGCAGGCCCCTCGTCGATCACGAGCATGCGCGAGGAGCGCGCGTCGGCGCCCGTGCCGATCGAGCCGTGCTCGTCGTAGTAGGCGTCGAGCGCGTCGCCCCACGCATCCGCCCCGAAGCCCGGGTCGAGCTCGCCGAGCTCCTCGTGCTTGTCGAGCGCCGCGAGCTGCACGCGGCGGAAGAGCTCGTTGCGCACGAGGGCGCGGAACGCCCGCGGGTTCGCGACGACCGACGGCGGGGGCGGCGGCGCGACCGGCGCGGCTTCCGGCGAGTGGGGGTGCAGCAGCTCCTCCCACTCGTCGAGCAGCGATGAGTCGACCTGCCGCACGAGCTCGCCGAGCCACTCGATGATGTCGTGGAGCTCCTCGCCCTTCGCCTCCTCCGGCACCGTCTGCCGGATCGCCCGGTACGCATCCGAGAGGTAGCGCAGCACGAGCCCCTCCGAGCGTGAGAGCCCGTAGTGCTGCGTGTAGTCGGCGAACGTCATCGCCCGCTCCCACATGTCGCGCACGACCGACTTCGGCGACAGCGCGAAGTCGCCCACCCACGGCTGCGACGCGGCGAACACCCGCAGCGCCTCGGTCAGCAGCTCGTCGAGCGGCTTGGGGTGCGTGATCTCCTCGAGCAGCTCCATGCGCTCGTCGTACTCGATGCCCTCGGCCTTCATCGCCGCGACCGCCTCGCCGCGCGCGAGGAACTGCTGCTGCGACAGGATCGGCCGCGGGTCGTCGAGCGTCGCCTCGATCACCGAGATGACGTCGAGCGGATGCGTCGGGTCGGCCGGGTCGAGCAGGTCGATCGCCGCGAGCGCGAACGGCGAGAGCGGCTGGTTGAGCGCGAAGTTCGGCTGCAGGTCGACCGTGAGGCGGATGCGCTGGCCGCCGGGCATGGAGGCGTCCGGCACCTGCTCCACGACGCCCGCGGTGCGGAGCGTGCGGTAGATCGCGAGCGCCCGCACCTTAAGCGCCGCCTTCGGCGCGGGCGACTCGTGCGACGCCTCGATGAGCTCGCGCATCGCCGTGAAGGCGTCGCCGCCGCGGCCGATGACGTTGAGCAGCATCGAGTGGCTCACGATCATCTGCGAGTGCAGCGGCTCGGGCTCGGCGGCGACGAGCTTCTCGAACGACGGCTTGCCCCACGAGACGAAGCCCTCGGGCGCCTTCTTGCGCACGAGCTTGCGGCGCGCCTTCGGGTCGTCGCCGGCCTTCGCGAGCAGCTTCGCGTTCTCGGCCTCGTGCTCGGGCGCCTGCACGACCACGGTGCCCGCTGTGTCGTAGCCGGCGCGGCCCGCGCGACCCGCGATCTGGTGGAACTCGCGCGCCGTGAGGTGCCGCATCCGCTGCCCGTCGAACTTCGTGAGGCCCGTGAGCAGCACCGTGCGGATCGGCACGTTGATGCCGACGCCGAGCGTGTCGGTGCCGCAGATGACCCGCAGCAGCCCCTGCTGGGCGAGCTGCTCGACGAGGCGCCGGTACTTCGGCAGCATGCCTGCGTGGTGCACGCCGATGCCCGCGCGCACGAGCCGCGAGAGCGTCTTGCCGAAGGTGGTGGTGAAGCGGAAGTCGCCGATCGCGGCGGCGATCTCGTCGCGCTGCTCGCGGCTGACGATCTTGACGGATGCGAGGGCCTGCGCCCGCTCGAGCGCGGCGGCCTGGGCGAAGTGCACGATGTAGACGGGTGCCTGGCCGGTGGCGAGCAGATCCTCGATCGTCTCGTGCACGACCGTCTCGGCGTACTCGTAGCTGAGTGGCACGGGCCGCTCGACGCCCGTGACGGCGGCGGTCTCGCGACCGGTGCGGCGGCTGAGGTCGTCGGCGATCTCGGTGGTATCGCCGAGCGTCGCCGACATGAGCACGAACTGCGCCTGGGGCAGCGTCAGCAGCGGCACCTGCCACGCCCACCCGCGCTGCGGGTCGGCGTAGTAGTGGAACTCGTCCATCACGACCTGGCCGACATCCGCCTGCTCGCCGTGCCGCAGCGCCAGGTTGGCGAGGATCTCGGCAGTGCAGCAGATGATGGGGGCGTCGGCGTTGACGGACGAGTCGCCCGTGACCATCCCGACCTGCTCGGCCCCGAAGATGTCGACGAGGGCGAAGAACTTCTCGCTCACGAGCGCCTTGATCGGCGCGGTGTAGAAGGTGCGCTTGCCCTGCGCGAGGGCGGCGAAGTGGGCGCCGGTGGCGACGAGCGACTTGCCCGTGCCGGTGGGGGTGCTCAGGATGACGTTCGCGCCCGTGACGATCTCGAGCAGCGCCTCCTCCTGCGCCGGATAGAGCGTGAGACCGCGCCCGGCGGCCCATGCCTCGAACGCGTCGAAGGCCTGGTCGGGATCCCAGGTGGCCGGGGCGTGCTCGAGGAGGGTCATCCCCTCGAGTCTGTCGCATCGGCGCGCGGCCGCGCCCGGCTGGTCGATGGCGCGCCGGTCGAGGGCGCTCGCCGGAACCCTGACCCGCTCCTGCGCGAAGCCACAGCGCGCTCCGCCGTCGCCGCGGCTAGCGTCGGGGCATGGCAGCGCAGCGCCATCCCGGACTCGCTCCCGCCGCGACCGCGGCGGGCGCAGCCGTCGTGGCCGCGATGCTGCTGCATGCGGCGTCGCTCGCGGTGCACGCGCCCGACGGCTCGGCCGAGCTGCTGTGGATGCTCGGCTGGGCCGCGATGGTGACGGCGGCGCTCGCGCTCGTGGCGACGGTCGTGCAGCTCATCGCCGAGCGGCGCGACGTGGGTCGTGCCACGATCGTGCCGGCGCTCGCGCTGATCGCCGTCGCGGTGGTGATGGGCGGCTGGGCCGCCTGGCTGTACCCGCCCGTCGGCTCGGGCGGCGCTGCCGCGCTGGGCGGTTGAGCGCGCGGCCCGGGCTCTGATGCCGCCGCTACCGTTGCCGATGTGAAGGCTTCCGAGCTCCGCGCGCTGCCCCTCGGCACGCGCATCGTCGTGCGCTACCGGCTGCACGGCGAGCAGCACGGGGCGACGGATGCGCTCGGCGAGCTCGTGCGCGTCGGCCCGGCGGAGTGCACGGTCGCCACCCGTCGCGGCGAAGTCGTGATCACGTTCGGCGACATCGTCGCGGCGAAGCCGGTGCCGCCGGCGCCAGAGCGGCGGGCCCGCGGGAGCTGAGGGTCTCGTGACGCGTGCCGCCTATGGCGGCGCGCTCCTCGACCGGCGGAGGGGCGGATCGCGGCGGGTCTCGTGACGCGTGCGGGCTGCGCCCGCGCGCTCCTCGACCGGCGAGGTCACCCGTTGCGGCCGCGACCGACGCGACGTACCGTCCCCGCCATGGGCCTCGCTGCGCTCGACATGTCGGTCTCGCTCGACGGCTGCATCGCGGGCCCGAACGACACGATCGAGCAGCCCGGCGGCGAGCGCTTCTCGCTGCACGACTGGTTCGGCGACCCCGACGATCCGCGCGGCTCCGAGACCGACCTGCGCGAGCTCGCCGAGGTGATGCAGGCGGGCGCGGTGCTCTCGGGCAGCCGCACCGCGCAGCAGACGCACCACTGGGGCGGCGACCACCACGGCATGGGCGTGCCGATCTACGTCGTCAGCCGGCGCGAGCCGCCGCCCGAGGTCGCCGGCATGCCGCTCGTGCACTACGTGACGGATGTCGTCGACGCGATCGCGCAGGCGAAGGCCGCGTCGGGCGACCGCCACGTGCACATGATCGGCTCGGCGTGGGTGCCGACGGCGCTCGCCGCGGGCGCGATCGACGAGCTGCGCCTGCATCACGTGCCGCTGCTGATGGGCGGCGGCCGCCGGATCGTCGACGTGCTGCCGGCGCCGATCGGGCTCGAGATCGTGCGGGTCGAGACGTCGCCCAAGGCGACGCACGTCCGGTATCGCGTGCTGGGTTGACGCCGGCTCGCGTGGAGGGTCTCGTGACGCGTGCCGCCTGCGGCGGCGGGCTCCTCGACCAGCGAGGGGACCGGCGCTCCGCGCGACCGTGTGGTCTCGTGACGCGTGCGGGCTCGCGCCCGCGCGCTCCTCGACCAGCGGAGGGGGCTTGTCGCCGCGCGGCGGCGGGTCTCGTGACGCGTGCGGGCTGCGCCCGCCCGCTCCTCGACCAGCGGAGAGTGACGCTGGCCGCCCTCGGCGGCTCGCTCCTCGACCGGCGGAGGGGGTTGTCGCTGGGTTCGCCCGGTGCTTGGCTGGCGCCCATGCAGCACGCGCGATCCGCCGACGGCACGCCCATCGCCTTCCACCGTCGCGGCAGCGGCACGCCCGTGATCGTCATCGGCGGCGCCTTCTCGACCGCGGCCGACGCATCCGCCATCGCCGACGCCCTGTCAGAGGCCGGATTCGAGGCCGTCACCGTCGACCGGCGCGCGCGCGGCGACAGCGGCGACGGGCCGGCGGATGCCCGCGAGCGCGCCCCCTTCTCCCCCGAGCGCGAGGCCGAGGACGTCGCGGCCGTCATCGACGCGGTCGGCGGCAGCGCCGTGCTGCTCGGCCACTCCTCCGGCGCGCTCGTCGCGCTGCTCGCCGCCGCGCACGGCGCCCCGGTCACGCACCTCTTCCTCTCCGAGCCGCCGATGCGCTTCGGCCTCGATGAGCCCGCCGCAGACCTGCCCGAGCGCCTGCAGTCGCTCGTCGACGCGGGCCGCACCCGCGAGGCGGTGCTCACCTTCCAGCGCGAGGGCATCGAGCTGCCCGAGCCGATGATCGAGCAGATCGCCGCCTCCGAGCTCATGCCCCACCTCGAGTCGCTCGCGCAATCCACCGTCTACGACGCGACCATCGCCGCCGCGACCTCCGACCCCGATGAGCGGATGCTGCACCTCCGGGTGCCGACGACGGTGCTGCTGGGCGCCGAGACCTTCCCGCTGCTCGAGCGCGCGGCGCCGATGCTCGTCGAGCGGATGCCGTCGGCCGAGCTCGTGCGCGTGCCGGAGTCGCGCGGGCACTCCGTCGACCCGGCCGCGACCGCCGCGATCGTCGCCGCGCGCGTCCGCTGACGCCGCGGGGGAATCGGGGCTGGAATCGCGGCCCGGACGGGAGCACCCTCGTTGCATCGAGAGAGGGGCAGACCCATGGACACCATCCCCGCCGCGGTCACCACGGCCGCACCCGAGCTCAAGGCGAAGCACGCCGCCATGTGGGCGATGGGCGACTACCCCGCGGTCGCGCGCGAGGTGATCCCGGCGCTCGGGCCGCGGCTCGTCGACGCGGTCGGCGTCGCCGCGGGCGAGCGCGTGCTCGACATCGCCGCGGGCGACGGCAACGCATCGATCCCCGCGGCCGAGCGGGGCGCGAGCGTCGTCGCGAGCGACCTCACGCCCGCGCTGCTCGAGGCCGGCCGGGCGAAGTCGGCGGGTGCGGGGCTCGACATCACCTGGCAGGCGGCAGACGCCGAGGCGCTGCCGTTCGACGACGGCGCGTTCGACGTGGCGATCTCGTGCGTCGGGCTGATGTTCGCGCCGTTCCACGCGCCGGTCGCGGCCGAGCTGACGCGCGTCGTGCGCCGCGGCGGCCGCATCGGACTCATCGCGTGGACGACGGAGGGCTTCATCGGGCAGATGTTCGCGGCGATGAAGCCGTTCGCACCGCCGCCGCCGGAGGGCGCGCAGCCGCCGGTGCTGTGGGGCGACGAGGAGCACGTGCGCGAGCTGCTGCGCGAGCGGGTCGAGCTGCGGCTCGCGCGCGAGCAGCTCGACGTGTCGGCGTTCGCATCGGGCGCGGCGTTCCGCGACTTCTTCAAGGCGACCTACGGGCCGACGATCGCCGCCTACCGCGCCATCGCCGAGCAGCCCGAGCGCGTCGCAGAGCTCGACGCGGCGCTCGCGGAGCTCGGCGACCGCCACCTCGAGGACGGCCTCATGCGCTGGGAGTACCTGCTCACGACCGGCACGGTGCGCTGAGCGCTGCGGTCACGGTGCGCTCAGCGCTGCGGGCAGCGGCGCCGACCGGCCGGCGCCGCTGCCCGGATACGATCGGAAGCCCGTCCCACAAGGAGTCCCGCCGTGCCCGCAGCCCCCGCCGCCCCGCTCGCCCACGCCGAGGATCTCGCCGCGTTCGTCGAGGCCTCGCCCTCGAGCTACCACGCGGCGGCCGAGGTCGCGCGGCGCCTGCGGGAGGCGGGCTTCGCCGCGCTCGACGAGACGGATGCGTGGCCCGCGGCCCCGGGCCGGTACGTCGTGCTGCGCGAGGGCGCCGCGATCGCCTGGATCGTGCCCGACGGGGCGACGGCGACGACCCCCGTGCGCGTGTTCGGCGCGCACACCGACTCCCCCGGCTTCAAGCTCAAGCCGCAGCCGACGACGGGCCGCCTCGGCTGGCTGCAGGCCGGCGTCGAGGTCTACGGCGGGCCGCTGCTCAACTCGTGGCTCGACCGCGAGCTGCGCCTCGCGGGCCGCATCGTGCTCGACGACGGCAGCGAGCACCTCGCCGCGACGGGGGCGCTGCTGCGGCTGCCGCAGCTCGCGATCCACCTCGACCGCGAGGCGAACGACCACCTCGCGCTCGACAAGCAGGCCCACACGCAGCCGGTGTGGGGGCTCGGCGCACCCGAGTCGGCCGACCTGCTGGCCGAGGTCGCCGCATCCGTCGTCACCGCATCCGGCACCGGCGTCGACGCCGGCCGCATCCGCGGCTACGACCTCGTCGTCGCCGACGCGCAGCGCGGCGCCGTCTTCGGCAAGGACGACGTCCTCTTCGCGAGCGGCCGCCTCGACGACCTCGCGAGCGTGCACGCGGGCGTGACGGCGATGGCGGCGCTCGCCGACGGCTTCGCCGCCGACCACATCCCCATGCTCGCGGTGTTCGACCACGAGGAGGTCGGGTCGGCGACCCGCACGGGCGCCGCGGGGCCGTTCCTCGAGGAGGTGCTCGCGCGCATCGGCGACGCTCTCGGCGCCGACCGGGGCGAGCGGATGCGTGCGCTCGCGTCGTCGTGGCACGTCTCGAGCGACGTCGGCCACTCGGTGCACCCGAACTTCGCCGAGAAGCACGACCCGGTCGTGCGGCCGGTGCTCGGCTCGGGGCCGATCCTGAAGATCAACGCCAACCAGCGGTACGCGACCGACGGCGCGGGCGCCGCCGCGTGGCACGGCTGGTGCGCCGAGGCCGGCGTGCACAGCCAGGCGTTCGTGTCGAACAACCAGGTGCCGTGCGGCTCGACGATCGGGCCCATCACCGCGACCCGGCTCGGCATCCGCACGGTCGACGTGGGCATCCCGATCCTGTCGATGCACTCGGCGCGCGAGCTGGCGGGCGTGAGCGACCTCTTCGACCTCGCGCGGGTGGCGCAGGCGTTCTTCGCGGGCTGAGCGGGCGCGCGCTCCTCGCTCGCGCGAGCGCATGCCCGCCGCTCAGGCGAGCGAGAGGAAGAGCTTCTCGAGCTCGTCGACGCGCTCCGCGTTCGCCGGCTCGTCCGCGAGGCACTCCTGCAGCGCGCTCGCGACCACGAGGAACCCGGCCCGGTCGACCGCCTTCGAGACCGCGGAGAGCTGCTGCACGATGTCGCGGCAGTGCGCGTCGTCCTCGACCGCGGCGATCACGGCCGCCAGCTGGCCGTGCGCGCGGCGGAGCCGGTTGCCGATCTTGCGCTTCGCGTCGGGGCTCTGCGCCGCGTGGGTGTCTGGCGTGCTCATGCGGTCCTCCTCGTATTGACACCCACCATACCCCCGGGGGTATAGTCGTGCATACCCCCGGGGGTATCTCGGGACGACGACGACGCCTGGAGGGCGAGATGTGCAGAGCGACGACGTGCCGCGTGTGCGGCAAGACGACCTGGGCCGGATGCGGTCAGCACGTGCAGGAGGTGCGGCGCACGGTCGCGGCATCCCAGTGGTGCGGCGGCGAGCACTCCGAGCGCGAGATGGCGGAGGCCCGCGGCACCCGCGGCGGGTTCTTCGCGCGCCTCTTCGGGCGCTGAGCGAGAGGACGAGAGGACACGACATGTGTGCACGCACCACCTGCGACCGCTGCGGCAAGCCGACCTGGGCCGGATGCGGCCAGCACGTCGAGGAGGCCCTCGCGGGCGTCCCCGCCGCTGACCGCTGCCGCTGCTGACCGACCGGAACACGAGGGAGGGACACCATGCTCCTGGAGCGCATCTACGACGAGGACCTCGCGCAGGCGAGCTACCTCATCGGCTGCCAGGCGACCGGCGAGGCCATCGCCGTCGACCCGCGGCGCGACGTCGCCGAGATGCTGGCGCTCGCCGAGCGGCACGGGCTGCGCATCGCGCACGTGACCGAGACCCACATCCACGCCGACTACCTGTCGGGCACGCGCGAGCTCGCTGCGCGCACCGGCGCGCGCATGCACGTCTCCGACGAGGGCGGGCCCGAGTGGCGCTACGGCGTCGGCTTCGACGAGGCAGAGCGGCTGCGCCACGGCGACACGATCGTCGTCGGCAACGTGCGCGTGCAGGCCGTGCACACCCCCGGCCACACGCCCGAGCACCTCTCGTTCCTCGTCACCGACGGCGCGCAGGCCTCCGAGCCAGGCTTCCTGCTCACCGGGGACTTCGTCTTCGTGGGCGATCTCGGCAGGCCCGACCTGCTCGACGAGGCGGCCGGCGGCGTCGACACCCGGTTCGAGGGTGCGAAGCAGCTGTTCGCGAGCCTGCGCGACCGCTTCCTGCCGCTTCCCGACTACGTGCAGGTGCTCCCCGGTCACGGTGCGGGCAGCGCGTGCGGCAAGGCGCTCGGCGCGATCGCCGCGACCACGGTCGGCTACGAGCGCACGTTCGCCTGGTGGGCGCCCTACCTCGCGGCCGACGACGAGCAGGGATTCGTCGAGGCGCTCCTGACGGGCCAGCCCGACGCGCACGCCTACTTCGCGCGCATGAAGCGGCAGAACCGCCAGGGCCCCGCCCTGCTCGGCGACCGCGCGCCGCTCCCCGAGCGCTCCGCCGAGGAGGTGCGCGCGCTCCTCGACGCCGACGCCGCGGTCCTGGTCGACACGCGCGACCATCGCAGCGTGCACGACGGCACCGTCGAGGGCGCCCTCGCGATCCCTGCTGACACGGGCAAGACGGCGAGCTACGGCGCGTGGGTCTACGACCCCGAGAACGAGCACCGCCCGCTCGTGCTGCTCGCCGCATCCGCCGACGACGCCGAGCGGATGCGCGACCACCTCGTGCGCGTGGGCATCGACCGGGTCCATGGCTTCGTCCGCTCGCTCGACGGGCTCGAGCTCGTGCAGCCGCGACTCGTGCAGCCGGAGGAGCTCGACGGCCTCGATGATGCGGTGCTCGTGGACGTGCGCGGGCGCGGCGAGCACGCCCACGGCCACATCCCCGGCTCGCTCCACCTCAGCGGAGGCCGGGCGCTGTGGCGGCTCGACGAGCTGCCGAGCGACCGCCCGGTCGTCACCTACTGCCAGAGCGGCGTGCGCAACAGCATCGTCGCGAGCGCGCTGCGCCGAGCGGGCGTCGACGTGATCGAGCTCGACGGCTCGTACGCCGGCTGGGCGCGCGCGACGGGCCGCACGCCCGCCGTGGCGTGACGATGCGCAGGAGCCGGCGTGCGCGCCTCCGCGCCGCCTGCGCCTCGGGAGGCGTCGAGCGCGTCGTGCAGGCGCTCGTGGGGGTGCTGCTCGCCGCGTTCGCCGTCGACAGCCTCGACGAGCCCGTCGTCGCGGTGCTCGCTGCAGCCGGTGCGGCGGTGCTGATCGTGGGGGCCGTGCGCGGCTGGTGCCCGGGCGCGCTGCTCGCACGCCGAGCCACGCGGGGCGAGCGCAACCGCGTCGGCATCCCGGAGGAGCGCGAGACGCTGCAGCACTGAGGTTCGAGCGGCGACGACCCGGTACCGCGTGCGCTGGCGTGCGCCAGCCGGTTTCCGTAGGCTGGTGGGCGGTGTGCCGGGAAGCCTGGTCGGCGTGCCACCGGGCGCAGGGTCCGGTGGCGTCGAGAGGAGCCCCGTGGAACCCACCCGCACGCCCACCGGCGCACGCCGAGCCCGCATCGCGCAGCTGCTGCGCCTCGAGACCACGAGCGGCGCGCTGCTGCTCATCGCGGCCGCGGCAGCCCTCGTGTGGGCGAACTCGCCCGCGCGCGACTCGTACGCGGGCCTCACGGAGACCCGCGTCGGTCCCGCCGCGCTGCACCTCGACCTGAGCGTCGCCGCGTGGGCGGCTGACGGTCTGCTCGCCGTCTTCTTCTACGTCGTCGGCGTCGAGCTCAAGCACGAGATCGCGGCCGGCAGCCTCCGCGACCCGCGCCGCGCGGCCGTGCCGGTGCTCGCCGCGATCGGCGGCATGGCGCTGCCCGCGCTCGTCTACGTCGGCATCGTCGTGGCGGCCGGCGACCCCGCAGCGCTCAGCGGCTGGGCGATCCCCGCCGCGACCGACATCGCCTTCGCGCTCGCCGTGCTCGCCATCTTCGGCCGCGGGCTGCCGATCGGGCTGCGCACGTTCCTGCTCACGCTCGCGGTGGTCGACGACCTGCTCGCGATCGTCGTGATCGCGGTCTTCTACACCGCAACCGTGCAGGTCTTCGCGCTGCTCGGCGCCGCGGTCGCGGTCACCGCCTTCGCCCTGCTCGTGCGCTCGCGCTATGACCTGTGGTGGGTGCTGCTGCCGATCGCGCTCGTGGCGTGGTGGTGCATGCACGAGTCGGGGGTGCACGCGACGATCGCGGGCGTCGTGCTCGGCGCCTGCGTGCCGGCGCACGGCATCCATGGCGAGCGCGTCCCGCGCACGCACCAGCACGAGGCGGCGGTGCGACCGTGGTCGACGGCGATCGCGCTGCCCGTCTTCGCGTTCTGCTCGGCCGGCGTCTCCGTCGCCGACGGCGGCGGCTTCGCCGAGCTCGCGGCGCAGCCCGTGCTGCTCGCGGTCGCCGCGGGACTCGTGGTCGGCAAGCTCCTCGGCGTGCTGGGCGTGACGGCGCTCGTGACGCGCTGGACGCCGCTGCGCCTGCCGGACGGCATCGGCCTCCGCGACCTGCTGCCGGTCGCCCTGCTCACGAGCATCGGCTTCACGGTGTCGCTGCTCATCACCGAGCTCTCGTTCGACGACACCGCGCGCACCGACGCGGCGAAGCTCGCGGTGCTGATCGGCTCGGGGGTCGCCGCCCTGCTCGCGGCGCCGCTGCTGCGATGGGATGCGCGGCGAGCGCGGAGCGCGGACGAGAACGAGGACGGCGTCCCCGACGCGGCGCAGGCGCGGATCGGCGACTGAGGCGTCCGAGGCGTCCGCGGCGGGCCGCGCGGATCAGCCCCGGAGGAAGCGCGGCCGCCAGCCCAGCCGCTCGAGCCCCGCGGCGAGATGCTCCGCGTGCTGGCGCGCGCTCGTCGGATCGGCCGCGCGGACGTCGATCGTGAGCGGCGGCGGATCGCCGAACTTCGGCACCTCGACCTCCGCCCACGCTCCGTCGCCCAGCCGCACGCGGGCGCGGGCGGTGCCGGCGTCGACGACCGCGCCGCCGCACGCATCCGCGATGGCTGAGAGCGCCTCGAGCTTCGAGAGCGCCTCGTCCACGACGAGGCTCACCGTCGCTCCGGGTTCCGACTGCTCGCGCATCATGCGGCAAGGGTAGACCGGCTCGGGCCCACGCCCTCGGCGCGTGCCGGGCGGGCCACGATCACCGGAGCGACGTCTCGGCGAGGGCGGCGTCGCGGCTCGTGGCACCCTCCCGCCCGATGACGGTGAACGCCTCCCGGCGCGTGGAGGTGACGCCGATCTCGTAGTCGAGCAGCGCCGGGTCGGGCTCAAGGCCGCGCACGCTGCGGATGAGTGCCGCCGGCACCTGCGCGCCCGCCTGATGGCAGTAGGGATACCCGCCGCCGAAGCGCGGGTTGATGTCGATCACTCGCGCCACGCCCTCGCCGTCCTCGCGCACGTCCATGTCGATCGAGCCGCTGGGCAGCAGGAGCCTGCCGACCTGCGCCACGAGCTCGCGGAACCGTCCTGGGTCGGCGGTCGTGGCGACGTCGGTGTCCCCGGCTCGCTTCTGGCCGACCCTGCGGGCCATCACGCCGAGCAGCTCCGAGCGCCCGTCGAGGGAGAAGACCCCGTCGAGCCCGTACTCGTCGCCGGGCAGGAACTCCTGCACGACGACAGCGGCCGGGTCGGCGTCCACCGGGCGCCCGTCCGGCCCGAGCGCCGATCCGGCCGAGCGCGCGACCGCCGCCCGCAGATCCTCGGTGGTGGGGAGCTCGAGGCCGGAGGAGCCCGAGCCGAAGCGGTGCTTGACCACGAACCTGGTCCCCGCGGAGGCGGACGCGAGCACGTCGTCGACCTCGGTGCCCAGGGAGGTCGCGGGGGTCGGGATCCCGTGCGCGGCGAAGCTCTCGGCCATGGCGTACTTGTCGAGGACCATCGCCTGCTCGTCGGGCGCCAGCACGGCGACCACGGCGCCCGAGCGCCGCAGGTCGTCCGCGAGCTCGCCGGAGAGCACCTGGCTCTCGTAGTCGTTCATGCAGAAGAAGGCGTCGGGGCGCTCGTCGGCGAACCACTGCCGCATCGCGTCGCCGTACTCCGGGCTGTTGTACGCCGGCATCGTGACGGCACGATCGGCGACGCCGAAGCCGGGAGCGGTGCTGCGGTACTCCATCGCGATGACCTCGCCGCGGATGCCGAGCGCGCGCAAGGCGTCCTGGAACCACTCGAGGTAATGGGCGCGGCGTCCGGCCGACGCGATGACGATCTTCATGGGCTCGTGACTAGGCAACGTCGGCTCCTCGGGTGTCGCGACCGGCACGGGTCCGGCGGCGGGGCTTGCGGACAGGCGTCGGCGGGGCGAGCATGGCGGAGGCATCAGCGGGCCGCTCCGGGGACGCCGAGGTCGGATCCTGCGCGGGGCCTCGAAGGCTGCCGTCGCCGTCCGACCACAGGTTGGCCTGCAGGAACTCCTGCGCGCCCCACTTGCGGCGCACCTGCGTCAGCGCGCCGTCGGCGTCGCGCACGTAGACGTTCGGCAGGTAGTCGATGAACAGGCCCCTGAGGGGCAGCGTGTAGGCGCCGAGCTTGGAGAAGGTGAGCCGGTCGCCGACCCGCAGCTCGCGCTCGTCGTGCAGCGTGGTCACCCGGTCGAGCTCCGTCAGCGTCGCACCCACCACCTTCTGGACGGGGAGGACGCGCGCCGACGCGGATGCCACGCGCAGCTCGTACGGGCGGGTGCGGCGGAAGAGGGGGTCGGTGTCGGTGCGGCTGCCGTCGATCACGACGAACCGAGTCTGGCCGACGTCCTTCACGTCGATGACGGTCGCGTGGTACTCGAACGGCGGGGCCACGAGGCATCCGCCGGGCTCGACGATCAGCGTCGTCCGCTCCGGGTCGACGGCCCGCTCGAGCTCCTCGCGGATGACCGCGAAGTAGTCGTCGAAGGTGGGGGTCGCGTCGACGCCGCCGAAGAACCCACCGCCCATGTCGATCCAGTCCGGCGTCAATCCGCGGGTCGAGACGACGTCGGCAGCCGTGCGCGCGGCAGCCCGGTAGACCTCGACGCTCTTCGACCGGGTGCTGTTGTGCATGTGCAGGCCGGCGACGCGGACGCCGGCCTCCCGCAGCTCGGCCACGGCGGCGTCGAACTCCCCGTTGACCAGGCTGAACCCGAAGCGGGCGACATCGTCCTCGGAGATCAGCTCGCCCGGCACCAGACTGGCGAGATCCCAGTTGACGCGCACGCCGACGCGCACGTCGAGCTCCGGCCGCTCCCGCGCGAGCTCGGCGGCCCAGGTGACCTCGCGCTTCGCGTCGAGGTTGACGATCGATCCCTCGATGAGGGCGGAGCGCAGGCGGTCGCGGCGCTTGGCGGGCCCGTTGAAGACGATCCGGTCGGGAGGGAAGTCGAGGGCGACGGCGAGCTCGTACTCCGTGTCGGAGGCCACCTCCGCCCACGCGCCGCGGTGGCGGAAGTACGCGAGCAGCCACGGGAGCGCGTTGGTCTTGAAGGAGTACGCGAGGATCGAGCTCGGCCAGTGCGCGGCCATCGCGTGCTGGAAGCTGCTCCGCAGCGCATCCAGGAGCGGCTCGTCGACGACGAAGGCGGGGGTCTGGGGATGCTCGGGCGGCGCAGCCGCCGGCCCCCGCGCGGCACCGTCGATCGCCATCAGCCCCTCGGGCATCGAGCTCTGCACTGACATGTCGACCACCTCGGTCAGATCGGGCCGGGGCTCCGAGTGCAACCGGCTGGCGACCGCTGGCGCCGACGGTACTGCACGAGGTCATCCTCGTCGCCGAACGGACGCCAATGGCACGCGCAGAACCCGCCCGCCTCCCTGTGGGCAGGATCAGCACCCGCTCAGCGCTGCAGGAAGGGGACCGCTACGCGCGGGACGCTCCCTGGCGCGCGACCGTCTCGTCGATCCAGATCGGCGCGTAGGGCGAGATGCAGCCGCGCGCCACGGGGTAGTCCTTGAGCACCCCGAGCCGCTCGCCGATGCCCCGCGCGCGCTCGCGCAGCGCCGGCTGCGTGATCCCGATCGTGGCGAGCGCCTCGTTCATGGCCCACATGAGCCGCTCGGGCGCATCCGCCATCTCGGCCTCGATCGTGTCGAGCATCGCGGGCAGGTCGAGGTCGGCGACGTCGGCGGCGTGACGCGCCTTGCGCAGCCGCTCGCTCGTGAGCGCCCATCCCGCAGCGGCGACCACCGCATCCGCATCGTCGATCCACCGCAGCCGCAGCGCCTCGGCGTGCGGCCCCTTCTTCACCAGGTAGTTCACGAGCCAGTCGAGCACCTTGGGCGCGCGCGCCTCGCGCAGCATCGCGTCGAGCTCATCGGACGAGAGCGACTTCGGCCGCGCGATCAGCAGCGCGAGCAGCCGCGACGGCGTCTCGCCCGTCGCCCACAGCGCGAGGGCGAACTCGTGGTCGGTGCCGAGCCGCTTCGCGATCGCGCGCACCTTCGCGAGGTTGACGCCGTGGTCGTCGCCGTGGCGCTCGTTGACCTCGCGCATCCGCGGATCCTCGAGCGCGGCGAGCTCGGCCTGCAGGGCGGCGACGGTCTCGGTCATGGCATCCAGGGTATGAGCGGATGCGGGGGCGGGGTCAGCGCGATCTCCGCTGAGCTGGCGTGGTCTCGATACGCCGGCTCCGCCGGCTACTCGACCACCGTGGGCGCCGGCTGCTCGACCACCGCTGGCGCCTGCTGGGTTGCACCGGATCGGCCTCTCTCGTCTGGCCGCGCGAGCGGCGCTCAGGGACGGTGGTCCCCGACGCTAGGCGCGATCCGGTGCCCCGGCAAGCCCGCGGCTCAGCGGTGCAGCGCCGCCGACCTGCCCCCGCCCACCGACGACGGCAGGTCGGGGAACGCATCCGCGACCCCCTGGTGCACGATGCTGCCCGCGCGCGTGTTGACGCCGAGCGCGAGCGCCGGGTCGGCCGCGATCGCCGCCTCGGCGCCCTGCTGCGCGATGCGGCGCACGTAGGGCAGCGTCGCGTTCGTGAGCGCGCGGGTCGCGGTCTGCGGCACGCCGCCGGGCATGTTCGCGACGCAGTAGTGGCGCACGCCGTCGACCTCGAAGATCGGGTCGTCGTAGGTCGTCGGCCGCGACGTCTCGAACGCGCCGCCCTGGTCGATCGCCACGTCGATGAGCAGGGCGCCCGGCCGCAGCAGCGACAGCTGCGCCCGCGAGACGACCTTGGGCGCCGCGCGGCCGGGCACGAGCACCGCGCCGATCACGACATCCGCCTGCGCGAGCTCGGACTCGACCGTCGCGACATCCGACATGAGCACGCGCGCGCGGCCGTCGAGCAGGCTGTCGAGTTGGCGGATGCGGGCGGGCGACATCTCGAGGATCGTCACCTCGGCCTGCATGCCGAGGGCGAGCAGCGCCGCCTGCGTGCCGACCGCGCCGCCGCCGATGATGACGACGCGCGCCGGCGCGACGCCGGGCGAGCCGCCCAGCAGCAGGCCGGGGCCGCCGCCGTGCCGCATCATGTGCGTCGCCGCGGCGTGCGCGGCGAGCCGGCCGGCGATCTCGCTCATGGGCTGCAGCAGCGGCAGCCCGGTGCTGTCGGCGACCGTCTCGTAGGCGATGCCGAGCGTGCCGGCCGCCAGCAGCGCCTCGGTGAGCGGCCGGTCGGCAGCGAGGTGCAGGTAGGTGAAGAGGGTGAGGTCCTGCCGCAGGAAGCCGTACTCCTCGGCGATCGGCTCCTTGACCTTCACGACGGTGCCGGCCGCCCACGCATCCTCGCGCGAGACGATGTCGGCACCTGCTGCCAGGTAGAGCTCGTCGTCGAACCCGGCACGCGCGCCGGCTCCGCTCTCGACGAGCACGGTGCTGCCGCTGCGCACCAGGTCGGCGGCGCCGGCGGGCGTCATGCCCACCCGCTCCTCCCGCGGCTTGATCTCCTTGACGACGCCGATCTGCACGACGCTCTCCTTCTGATTCACGGGGGTCACGCCGTCTCGCGACGGGCGATGTTGTAGAACCGTACCGACTGGTACTCCTCGAGGCCCTCGGCGCTCCCTTCGCGCCCGAGACCCGACTGCTTCACGCCGCCGAACGGGGCGGCGGCGTTGGAGGGCACGCCCTGGTTGATGCCCACGAGGCCGCTCTCGATGCGGTCGGCCACGTTGAGCGCCCGGTCGAGGCTCTCGGTGAACACGTAGGCGGCGAGCCCGAACTCGGTCGCGTTCGCCCGCTCGATCGCCTCCTCCTGCGTGCGGAAGCGCTGGATGGCGGCGATCGGGCCGAAGATCTCGCGCTGGGCGACGTCGGCGCCCTCGGGCACGCGGTCGAGCACGGTCGGCGCGAAGAACGAGCCGTCGCCCTCGATCGCCGATCCTCCGGCGCGCAGCTCGGCGCCGCGCTCGAGCGCATCCTCGGTGAAGGCCTTCATCGAGGCGACCGCGCGGTCGTCGATGAGGGGCCCCACGACGGTGCCGTCGCCGAAGCCGCTGCCGACCCGCACGTCGGCGAGCCGCTCGGCGACACCCTCGACGAACGCGTCGGCGATGCCCTCCTGTACGAAGAACCGGTTCGCGGCGATGCACGACTGGCCGGCGTTCCGCAGCTTCGCGGCGACGGCGCCCTCGACGGCGCGCTCGAGGTCGGCGTCGTCGAAGACGATGAGCGGCGCGTTGCCGCCGAGCTCCATCGACGAGCGCAGCACGTTGCGGCCCGCGAGCTCGAGGAGCGTCCGCCCGACCTCGGTCGAGCCGGTGAACGACACCTTCCGCACCCGCGCATCCGCCAGCACGGCGCTGCTGAAGCGCGACGCGCTCGAGGTCGTCACGACCTGCACGAGGTCGGCGGGCACGCCCGCGCGGCGGGCGAGCTCGACGGCGAAGATCGTCGTGAGCGGCGTGAGCGTCGCGGGCTTCACGACCGCCGCGCAACCCGCGGCGATCGCGGGCGCGATCTTGCGGGTCGCCATCGCGAGCGGGAAGTTCCACGGCGTGATGAGCACCGCGAGCCCCACCGGCGCGCGGCGGGTGAGGATGCTCGAGCCGCCCGCAGGCGCCTCGCGGAAGTTGCCGGCCGGCCGCACGGCCTCCTCGGCGTACCAGCGCACGAAGTCGGTGCCGTAGGCGACCTCGCCGCGCGCCTCGGCGAGCGGCTTGCCCATCTCGCGCGTGATGAGGTGCGCGAGGTCCTCGGTGTGCTCGACGAGCAGCGCGTGCCACGCGTGCAGCACGTCGGCGCGCTGCCGCGGGGTCGTGCGCGCCCAGGCGCGACCCGCCGCATCCGCCGTCTCGACCGCCCGCAGGGCGCCGTCGACGTCGATGTCGGCGATGCGGCCGATCTGCGCGCCGGTCGCTGGGTCGGCGACGTCGATGCCGGTGGCGGGCAGGCCGAGTCCCGCGATCACGCGGTCGGCGCGGTCGAGGGCGGATGCGTCGGCCGGCACGAGCCCGGCGGTGGTCGTGGCCCTCATCGGGCGGCCTCCTCGGTGATCGCGAGCTCGATCGCGGCGACGTAGTCGACGACCTCCTGGTCGCTGACGATGAACGGCGGGCTCAGCTGCAGCGTGTTGCCGCGCAGCGGCCGCGTGATGAAGCCGTGCTCGATCGCGCGGTCGGCGACGCGGTCGTTCGCGATGCGCTCGTCGAGGCCGATGCCGCCGAGGAAACCAGCGACGCGCACGTCGACGACCGCCTCCTGGCGAGCCGCGAGGCCCTCGAGCTCGCGCCGCAGCACGTGCTCGAGCTCGGCGGCGCGCGCCACGAGGCCGTCGCGCTCGAGGATGCCGAGGTTGGCGATCGCGACCGCGGCCGCCGTCGCGTGGCCCGCGTAGGTCGCGCCGTGGCGGAACACCGGGGTGTCGGGCGCGTCGACGTAGAACGGCTCCCACAGGCGCGGTGCCGCGAGCACGCCGCCGAGCGGCGCGTAGCCCGAGGTGACGCCCTTCGCGAAGGTGATCATGTCGGGCTCGATGCCGTAGCGCTCGGCCGCGAACATCTCGCCGGTGCGGCCGAAGCCGGTGATGACCTCGTCGAGGATCAGCAGGATGTCGTGCTCGCGCGCGAGCCGCTGCAGGCCCTCGAGGTAGCCGGGCGCGGGCGGGTTGACGCCGCCGGTGCCCTGGATCGGCTCGCTCACGATCGCGGCGATGCGCTCGGCGCCGATGCGCTCGATCGCCGCCTCGACCTGGGCGAGGTCGTCGTGGGAGACGCGCGCCGTCTCGGGCACGAGCGACTCGGTGCCGAGGCCCTCGCGGTTGAAGTCGAGGCCGGCGATCGACGTGCCATAGGCGTGCAGCCCGTGGTAGGCGTGCTCGCGGCTGAGGATGATCTGCTTGCTCGTGCGGCCCTCGCGCTGCCAGTGCCGGCGCGCGAGCTTGCACGCGAGGTCGATCGCGTCGGAGCCGCCGGAGTTGAGCAGCACCTTCGAGCGCGGGATGGGCGAGATGCCGGCGAGCAGCTCGGCGAGCTCGATCGCCCGGTCGTTCGCGAAGCGCTGGAAGATGTGGAAGGTCTCGAGCGTGCGCATCTGGTCGAACGCGGCCTGCGCGAGCTCGGGGTGCGCATGGCCGACGTTCGCGTGCCACAGGCCCGCGGTGCCGTCGAAGAGGCGCCGACCGTCGGTCGTGAAGAGGTACGAGCCCTCGGCGCGCTCGATCACGAGCTGGCGGCCGAGCACGGCGGGCATCTGCGCCTGCGCCGACCACAGCGCGGGACCGTCGAGCACGGCGCCCGAGGGGGCAGCCGTGGCGGATGCGGTGGTGTCGGTGAGCGTCATCGCGTCTCCTTCGTCGTCCTGGGCGCGACGCGAAGGCGTCGCTGCCATGAGCACTGTAGGTGCCCGGAAGGGTCGCTCGCAGTGACCGTTTCCGACCGGTATCAGTCGGCTCTGCTGACGCTTTCTGCGAACGCGTCGGCGATCGCCCGCTCGATGACCGCGAGGGCCGGATGCGCCTGGGCGCCGGAGCGGGTGAGGAAGAGGATGCTGCGGTGCTGGTCGGCCGGCAGCTGCGCGCTCGGTGCGAGGCGGCTGCCGGTCTCCCGCACCACGAGGTCCGGCAGGAAGGCGGCCGCGACGCCCGCCTCGACCATCCGCAGGTGGAAGAGCACGTCGCTCGACTCGTGCGCGACGTGCGGCTCGAAGCCGAGCTCGCGGCACACCCGCAGGGCCCACTGGGTCGATGCGCTCGCGCGCGGCTCCATGACCCACGGCAGCGTGCGCAGCCGCTCGAGGTCGGCGTCGGCGTGCGCCGCGGGGAGGTAGCCGCGCACGGCGTCGCGGCCGAGCACGCTCGCGTGGATGCCGCCCGTCGGCGCGACCTGCGTGCCCGGGTAGGAGTCGGTGACCACGGCATCCACCTGCCGGGAGACGAGCCGCAGCGCCGCGTCCTCGGGATCGAGCACGCGCACCCGCACGTCGAGCCCGGGGTGCGCGTCGGCGAGCGCCACCAGGGCGGCGGGCAGCACGCCGCGGCCGATCGACGGGAAGACCGCGAGCGTGACGACGCCGAGCGGCTGGTCGTGCGAGGCGGCGAGCTCGGCCTCGGCGTGCTCGAGGGCGGCGAGGATCGGCTCGGTGTTGCGCACGAGCTCGAGGCCGGCAGGGGTCAGCTGGGCGCTGCGGCCGACCTTCTCGAGCAGCGGGGTGCCGGCCTCTTTCTCGAGCAGCGAGAGCTGCTGCGAGATGGCCGAGTGGCTGTACGCGAGCTCGCGGGCCGCGGCGGTGATGCCGCCGTGCAGCCCGACGGCGCGCAGCAGCACGAGGCGGTGGAGGTCGAGCACGCTCGAAGCCTACGCAGGCTGCGCGCCCTCGCTGGTCGAGTAGGCGCCGCAGGCGCCGTATCGAGACCGGTCGCTCGCGCAGCGGACGTCGTCTCGATACGCCCCTTCGGGGCTACTCGACGACCGAGGGCCCTAGGGCGCGCGGAAGTACGCCTGCGCGAACGGCCGGTCGAGCAGGTCGAGGTAGATCGGCGAGCGGTCGAGCCGCTCGAAGTGGGCGCGCATGGCCGCCTCGGCCGCATCCGCGTCGCCGAGGCGCAGCGCCTCGAGGATCGCGCGGTGCGCTTCGAGGTCCCAGTCCTCGGTCGTGCCGCTGCGCACCGAGGCGGTGCCCGTGAGCAGCGCGACCTTGTTCATGGGCCCGAGCATGAGGACGAGCGCGGGCTGGTGCGTGGCCCGCAGGATGCCCGCGTGGAACTCGGCGTGCGCGGCGTGCGCGGCCACGTCGTCCGCGGCGGCGATCGCCTCCATGAGCGCCCGCTCGGTGCGCTCGAGCTCGTCCCAGTCGGCCTGCGCGCCCGAGGCCGCCGCGAGCCGGACGAGCATGATCTCGACCGTCTGCCGCGCATCCATCACCTCGGCCACCGTGAGGCCGGAGCGCGACAGCAGCGCGACCATCGCCGTCGAGAACGCCTCGTCGCTCGGCTGCGCGACCATCGTGCCGCGGCCCTGCCGCACGCTCAGGAGTCCGCGGGCGACGAGCGCGCGCACCGCGTCGCGCAGCACCGTGCGGCTGACGCCGAGGATCGCGCACAGCTCTGGCTCGGTCGGGAGGATCGTGCCGGGGGCGAGCTCGCCGCTGAGGATCTGCTGCTCGAGCACGGCGACGACGCGGTCGCTCTTGAGGGCGCCGATCGCGGCGGCGGCGCTCGACCAGCCGTCGCGCACGGTTGCGCTCACACTCATCTGCACCTCCCGCGCCGCGTCCGATCGTAGCGAGGTGCCGCGCCGCGGTGAGACCCACGGCGCGGCACCCCGTCGGCCTCAGGCCGCGATCGTCTCGCTCTGGCGCGAGAGCACGCGGCCGGCGATGAGCCCGCCGACGACGCACAGCGCCATGATGATGCCGAGCAGGATCGGGATGACGAGCACCGCGCTGCCCACTGCGAGCGCGAGCCCAGCGGCGATCGAGGGCACGAAGCCGCCGATGAGGCCGCCGATGTTGTACGAGACGGCGACGCCCGAGTAGCGGTAGCGCGCCTCGAACAGCTCGGAGAGCATCGTGCCGAGCGGTCCGTAGGGGATGCCGAGGATGCCGATGCCGAGCGCGACCGCGACGATGACGAGCACCTCGACGCCCGAGCCCAGCATGAGCGCGATGGGCACGACGAGCACCACGGCGATGCCGCCGCCGAAGACGACGGTCTTCCAGGCGCCCCAGCGGTCGCCGAGCTTCGCGCCGATGTAGATGCCGATCGCCTCGAGCACCGCGCCGACCATCGTCGCGACGAGCAGCTTCCAGGGCTCCATGCCGAGCTCGCCGGTGCCGAAGTTCACGGCGTACGTCGTCATGAGGAAGAAGCCGCCCGAGGCGAACAGCACCGTCGCGATGACGATGAGCACCCGGCCGCCCGCGTGGCGGAAGACCTCGATGAGCGGCAGCTTCGCCTTCGGCTGCTCGGCGCGCTGCGTCTGCACGACGTCGGTGAACACCGGCGACTCCTCGACGCGGAGGCGCATGTAGAGGGCGATCGCGAGGAAGACGAACGAGAGCAGGAACGGGATGCGCCAGCCCCAGGCCATGAGGTCGTCCTCGGGCAGCAGCGTCACGAGTGCCACGATGCCGGAGGATGCGAGCGTGCCGGCGGGCGAGCCGTACTGCGGCATCGCGCCGTAGAACGCGCGCTGCTTGGCCGGCGCGTGCTCGACCGCGAGCAGCACGGCACCGCTCCACTCGCCGCCGAGCGAGAGGCCCTGGATGAAGCGCAGGGTCGTCAGCAGGATGGGCGCGGCGAAGCCGATCGCGTCGAAGGTCGGCAGGAGGCCGATGATGCCCGTCGAGAGGCCGATGACGAGCAGGGTCACGACGAGCGTCTTCTTGCGCCCGATCCTGTCGCCCAGGTGGCCGAAGATGATCGCGCCGACGGGACGGGCGACGAAGCCGATGCCGAAGGTGAGCAGGGCCAGCACCGTGCCGACGGCGGGGTCGAAGCTCGGGAAGAACAGCTCGTCGAACACGAGGGCGGCGAACAGGCCGTAGATGAAGTAGTCGTACCACTCCATCGCGGTGCCCATGAAGGATGTCGTGGCGACCCTGCGGAGGCGGCGCGTGTCGGCCGCCGCGCGAGGGTCGGTGTGCTGGGTGGTGGTTGGCGTCGTTGCCATGGTGTCTCCGTCTGGGAAGGGACCGGCGAGCGGATGCCGTCCGCCCGTCGCATTAGGTGATACATACTATGTTTGACGGACGGCTCGATTGCAAGACTCGTGGATGCACCAGGCGGGCCGCGCCACCGAAGGAGCTGTGATGAAGGTCGACCTCATCGTGCGGAACGCCCGCATCGACACACGGGATGCCTCGCGGCCGCGCGCGAGCGCCCTCGCGGTGCTGCACGGCCGGGTCGTGGCGCTCGACGACGAGGTCGACGGCCTCGAGGCGCGCGAGACGCTCGACGCGCGCGGCCTCGCGCTGCTCCCGGGATTCAACGACGTGCACACCCACAGCGTCTGGTTCGGCACGACGCTCATGGAGGCCGACCTCTCGGCCGTCGCCTCGCTCGACGACATCTACCGCGCGGTCGAGGCGCAGGCGCAGAGGACGGCCCCGGGCGAATGGGTGGTCGCCGCCGGCTACAACCCCGTGCTGCTCGACGGCGCCGTGCCCGACCGCGACGCCCTGGACCGCGCGAGCGGGGGCCGTCCCGTGTGGATCAAGCACGCATCCGGCCACTCGGGGCAGGCGTCGAGCGCCGCGATCGGGCTCGCGGGCGTCGACGCGCGCGCCGGTGAGCCGATGGAGGGCGGGCTCATCGTGCTGGGCGACGACGGACGCCCGACGGGCGTGCTCGAGGAGCGCGCCATGGCGCTCGTGCAGGCGATCCTGCTCCCCTACCCGCTCGCCTCGATCGAGCGGGCGCTCGAGCTCGCGACCGCGCAGTACGCCCGCGAGGGGCTCACGAGCGTGACGGATGCGGGGGTCGCGGCGGGCTGGATCGGGCACGCGCCCGCGGAGCTCGCCGCCTACCAGGCTGCGCGCGACGCCGGCCGCCTCCGCACCCGCATGCAGGTGATGCCGGTGATGGATGCGCTCTCCCCGATCCCGGGCCACGACGACGAGCCCGTGCGGCGCGGCTTCGGCGCCGGCATGCGCACGGGCTGGGGCGACGAGCGGCTGCAGCTCGGGCCCGTGAAGGTCTTCACCGACGGCTCGATCCTCGGCCGCACGGCGCAGATGCGCGACGAGTACGAGGGCTGCCCCGGCTATCACGGCTACCTGCAGGACGACCCCGACGCGATGCGCGGGCGCATCCTCGAGGCGGCGGCGGCGGGCTGGGCGCTCGCGCTCCACGCCGTCGGCGACGCCGCGCTCGACTTCGCGCTCGACGCGATCGAGGAGGCGACGCGCCGCCACGGCCGCCCGCCGGTGCCGAACCGCGTCGAGCACGGCATGGTCGTGCGCCCCGAGCAGCTCGAGCGGCTCGCGGCCCTCGGCATCGCGTGCGTCGTGCAGCCGAGCTTCATCCCCTCGTTCGGCGAGGGCATCCGCGGACCGGTCGGGCCGCAGCGCGGCGAGTGGTCGATCCGCGCGCGCTCGCAGCTCGACGCGGGCATGCCGCTCGCGTTCTCCTCCGACCGCCCGGTCGCGGCCGGCGCGCCGCTGCTCGGCATCCAGTCGTTCGTCGAGCGCCGCAGCGAGGAGGGCCGCATCTACGGCGAGCACGAGCGCATCAGCGTCGACGAGGCCGTGCACGCCGCCACGGTCGGCTCGGCGCAGGTCACCGGCCAGCAGGCGGTCAAGGGGCGGCTGGCGCCGGGGCAGCTCGCCGACATGGTGCTGCTCGAGGCGCATCCGGCGGAGGTCGCGACCGCCGACATCAGCGCGATCCCCGTCCGTGCGACCATCGCGGGCGGCACTTTCACGCACCGCGACGACGGCGTCTGACGCGCGCCGCGCATCCGGCACCATCGCATCCGCACCCCGCCACCGCATCCGCCACCGAGAGAGGCAGGCCCATGACCCCCACCGAGACGCAGCGCGTCGCCCTGGTCACAGGCGGCACCTCAGGCTTCGGCGTCACGATCGCCGCGCGTCTGCGGGCCGATGGCATGCGGGTGGCGGTGACGGGGCGGCACGCGCCGTCGCCCGAGGTGGCCGAGCAGCTGGGCGATGCGCTCTTCGTCGCGGGCGACCTGACCGAGCCGGGCGTGCCCGACCGCGTCGTGCGCGAGGTGGTGGATGCGCTCGGCCGGCTCGACGTGCTCGTCAACAATGCGGGGCGCAGGCACGCGGGCCTCATCGTCGACACCCCGCAGGAGGAGCTCGCCGACGTCTTCGCGCTCAACGCGATCGCGCCCATGCTCACGACCTCGGCGGCGGCGCGCGCGATGATCCCCACCGGTGGCGGCGCGATCATCACGATGGTGTCGCGCCTCGCGACCTCGGGCGTGCCGACGCTCACGGCCTACACGGCCTCGAAGGGCGCGCTCGCGGCCTACACGAAGGGCGCCGCGGTCGAGCTCGCGCCGCACAACATCCGCGTGAACGCCGTCGCGCCGGGCATGGCGCTCACGCCGCTCATCGAGGACTGGCTCGCCGACCAGCCCGACCCCGACGCGGCGCTCGCCGAGACGCTCGCCGACATCCCGCTCGGACGGCTCGCGACGCCCGACGACGTCGCGGCGGCCGTCGCCTACCTCGCCTCGCCCGAGGCCGCCTACGTCACGGGGGCCTCGATCGCGGTCGACGGCGGCTACACCGCCCGCTGACGCCCTCCGCACTCAACGGCCATGCAGCACCGATGTGCACGTCACGTGCACATCGGTCGCGCATGGCCGTTGAGAGGGGAGCTCCACTACGCCCGCGCCCGGCGTCGCCGCCGGATCACCAGCTCGGCGACCGCCAGGTTCACGAGCCACGCGGCGGTCATCGCGACCACCCGCGACGTCTGGTCGTCGGAGCCGTAGATGAGCGAGCCCGGGATCAGGGCGAAGGCCTGCGTGCCGGCGGCGACCCCGAGCGCATACGCGCGCGTCATCCACGCCCCGTGCACCGCGTACCGCCGCTGCACGAGTGCCCGCACCGCGAGCGCGAGCGTGACGACCATGAAGCCGCCGAAGATCCAGCGCACGACGAGCAGCGCCGGCCCGTCGCCGGGCGGCAGGTCGGAGAAGGTCGCCATCCAGAGCGCCGAGAGCGCCACGACGAAGCCCGCCGGGATGAGGACGTAGCCGGCCGCGCGATGCCAGCTGCGCCGCCCTCGCCGCAGCGCGGGCACGAACTGGAACGCGCCGACGACGCCGAACACGACCCCCGCCACGATGTGCGCGATGACCGGCAGCGGGAACTCGGTGAAGCGCGCAGCCTCGGGCATGATCGCCGGGCCGCCGCTCAGCTGCGTGAGCCGCAGCGCGCCGGTCGTGATCGGGATGCTCGTGAGCAGGATGAGCGCGGGCGGCACGAGCCAGATCCAGCGCCCGCCGCCGCCGGGCCCAGCTGTCGCCGCACGCGCCGGAGCTGTCTGTCCAGGGATCCTCGACACCGCCATCGCCGCCTCCGCATCAGGTGTACACCGGCGAGCGGCGCCCCGGAAGATCGGCCCTACTCGCCCCCGAGCCGCCCCGACATCCGCTCGCGCATCGAGGTCGACGCGGCGTTGAGCCCGTGCAGCTCGACACGCTTCCCGAGCCGCGCGTACTTCGTCTCGATCGCGTCGAGCGCCGCGACGGTCGAGGCGTCCCAGATGTGCGAGCGCGAGAGGTCGATGACGACGTGCTCGGGGTCGGCGGTGTAGGCGAACTGCGTCGTGAGGTCGTTCGACGAGGCGAAGAACAGCTCGCCCTCGACGGCGTAGTGCACCGCTTCGCCGCCATCCGACTCGCGCACCTCGCGCGTGACCGACTGGAAGTGCGCGACCCGGCGAGCGAAGAGCACCATCGCGGTCACGGTGCCGACGATCACGCCGATCGCGAGGTTGTGGGTGATGACGACGACCACGACGGTCACGACCATCACGAGCGTCTCCGACACGGGCATCCGCCCCAGGGTCGAGGGGCGGATGCTGTGCCAGTCGAACGTCGACACGACCACCATGATCATCACGGCCACGAGCGCCGCCATCGGGATGAGCGCGACGACGTCGCCGAGCACGACCGAGAGCACGAGCACGAACACGCCCGCGAGGAACGTGGAGACGCGCGAGCGGGCGCCCGAGACCTTGACGTTGATCATGGTCTGGCCGATGACCGCGCAGCCGCCCATGCCGCCGAAGAAGCCCGAGAGCAGGTTGGCGACGCCCTGGCCCCACGACTCGCGCGTCTTGTCCGAGCGGGTGTCGGTGATGTCGTCGACGAGCTTCGCCGTCAGCAGCGACTCCATGAGGCCGACGAGCGCCATCGCGAACGCGGTCGGGCCGATGATGCCGAGCGTCTCGAGGGTCAGCGGCACCTGCGGCACGAAGAGCTGGGGCAGCGCGCGCGGCAGCTCGCCCTGGTCGCCGACGCTCGGCACCGACCAGCCGAAGATCAGCACGGCGCCGGTGAGCACCACCACCGCGATGAGGGGCGACGGCACGACCTTCTGCAGCCGCGGCAGCAGCACGATGAGCGCGACGCCGACCGCGATGAGCGGGTAGACGAGCCACGGCACGTCGATCACGTGCGGCAGCTGCGCGAGCAGCACGAGGATCGCGAGCGCGTTGACGAAGCCGACCATGACGCTGCGCGGGATGAAGCGCATGAGGCGCGCGACGCCCAGCAGCGCGAGCGCGATCTGCAGCACGCCCGCGAGCAGCACGGTCGCGATGAAGTAGTCGAAGCCGTGCTCGCGCATGATCGGCGCGATCACGAGCGCGACGGCGCCCGTCGCTGCCGAGATCATCGCCGGCCGGCCGCCGGCGAACGCGATCGTCACCGCCATCACGAAGCTCGAGAAGAGCCCGACCGCCGGGTCGACGCCGGCGATGATCGAGAACGAGATCGCCTCGGGGATGAGCGCGAGCGCGACGACGAGGCCCGCGAGCGCCTCGCGGGTCAGCAGCCGCGGGCTGCGCATCACGGAGAGCACGGAGGGGTCGTCGCGGTAGCGCTCGCGCGCGGGTGCCGTGCTGGCCATGTCGGCTCCTGGGGTGGCGGATGCGCCGGGCGCGGCATCCGGGGATGGATCGGGATGCGCGTCCTCACGCGGGCCGCCCAGCCCCTGCGGGCCAGAATGGACGGCGGCCGCGCTGCGGCGGCACCTCGAGTCTACGCGTGCCCCTCCCCGCACCCGCAGGTCGAGGAGCGCGCGGTCATCACCCCGCAGGTCGAGGACCGCGCGGCGCCCCACCCCGCAGGTCGAGGAGCGCGCGGCGCAGCCGCACGCCTCACGAGAACGGATCCGCCCCGCAGCGCGCGCCCCCACCCCGCAGGTCGAGGAGCGCGCGGCCGGAGGCCGCACGCGTCACGAGACCGGAACCGCCCAGCAGCGCCCTCAGCGCAGCAGCACGAACGACCGCAGCGCGTGCGGACGCACATCGTGCGCCTCCACGAGCCCCCGCGACTCGTAGAAGGCCCGCTGCCCCGGCTCGTCGTCCGTCAGCAGCACGGTCTGCCGGATGCTGGCCGTCCGCTCGATGACGGCGTCGAGCAGCGCGCCGCCGATCCCGGCTCGCTGCTGCTGCGGCGCGACCAGGATGTCCTGGATGTAGGCGATCGTGAGCCCGTCGGAGACGGTCCGCACGAGCCCGAGGAGGGCGCCCGACGCATCCCGTGCGGTCAGGACGAGGTGCGAGCCGCGCACCGCAGCGACGAGTCGTTCGGCGTCGTCGGTGTACGCGGTCCATCCCACCGAGCGGTAGAGCGCGACGAGCTCATCCCGCGACGGCGTCTCCTCCGTGATCGTGCAGCGCATGGTGCGAGCCTGTCAGGCCTCAGCCGCACCCGCAGCCACAGCAGCGCCCGCCCGCGCCCGCGCCCGCTCGAGCTTCCGCCGCACGGCGGGCCAGAAGAGCGCGAGCGCGCCGGCCGCGATGCAGCTCGTGAGCACCTGCGCGCGACCGCTCTCGCTGCCGAGCATGATCACGACGATGCCGATGGCCGCGGCGATCAGCACCACGTTGAGCACCGGGAACATCCAGACCTTGAGCGTCAGCGCATCCTGCTCCTCCTGCGTCATCTTCGCGCGCAGGCGCCACTGCGTCACCGCGATGAAGACGAAGACGAACAGCGCCACGAGCCCCGTCGAGTTCATGATGAACTCGTAGATGCCCGAGCTCGGCGCGAGGAAGTTGACGAGCGTCGCGACGAGGCCGCCCACGGTGGATGCGATGACCGCGGCGACGGGCACGCCGCGCTTCGAGCGCTTGGACATGATGCGCGGCGCGAGCTGCTGCTCGGAGAGCGCGGCGAACATGCGCGAGGCCGAGTAGGTGCCGGAGTTCAGCACCGAGATGACGGCGGTGAAGATGACGAGCGTCATGATCTCCTCGGCGAACGGGATGCCGAGCAGGCTGAAGACGTAGGCGAACGGCGGGATCTCGTCGGGCGTCGGCAGCTGGTTCCAGGGCACGACCATGACGATGACGAGCACCGCGCCGACGTAGAAGAGCATGACGCGCCAGATGACGGTGTTCGCGGCCTTGCGGATGCCGCGGGCCGGGTCCTCGGACTCGGCGGCGGCCATGACGGCGATCTCGGCGCCGAAGTAGGCGAAGAGCACGAGCGCGATCGATGAGATGACGACGCCGAAGCCGTTGGGCATGAAGCCGCCGTGCTGCCAGAGGTTGGCCACCGACATCGTCGACTCGGGCCAGAGGCCGAGCGCGAACAGCAGGCCGGCGCCGAGGAAGACGACGATCGCGACGACCTTGATGCTCGCGAGCCAGAACTCCGTCTCGCCGAACGCGCGTAGGGAGATGAGGTTCGTGGTGACGAAGATGGCGAGCAGGATGAGCGACCCGGCCCACGCGGGCAGGGCCGGGAACCAGGCGTTCAGCATGCCGCCGCCGACGACCGCCTCGTAGGCGATGACGCCGACCCAGAAGTACCAGTAGAGCCAGCCGACGATGTAGGCGGCCCAGTCGCCGAGGCCGACGCGGGCGTACTCCATGAACGAGCCGACTGCGGGGCGCGCGGCCGCCATCTCGCCGAGCATCCGCATCGCCAGGAAGACGATGAGGCCGCCGCCGAGGTACGAGAGCGTCGCGGCCGGGCCGGCCGCGAGGATGACGTTCGCCGAGCCGACGAACAGGCTCGCGCCGATGATGCCGCCGAGCGCGATCATGGTCACGTGCCGCGAGCGCAGCTTCTTGCCGCCGGGCCGGCGGGGGCGGATGCGCGGGGCGCGTCGGGCGCGTCCGGGGCGACGGCGGTCGGCTGGTCGGCAGCGGGTTCGGTGGCCAAGAGGGCGCCTTCCTGATCTGATCGCGCCGGGCCGACGGGCCGCGGCGCGGTCCCAATCGTACGTATCAGACATCGCCGTCGGCGCATCCGCCCCCACACCCCGCCGGTCGAGGAGCGCTCGGCCGCAGGCCGACCGCGTCACGAGACCCCCGCACTTCCCGCGCCACCCCCACCCGCCGGTCGAGGAGCGCTCGCCCCACCCGCCGGTCGAGGAGCGCTCGGCCGCAGGCCGATCGCGTCACGAGACCCCGCCCCTCCGCGGCAACCCGACCCGCGCTACCGTTGCCCCGATGCCCTCCCCCACGACCCGCGTCGCCGCCCGCCGCGCGCTGCTCTCCCTGCTCGCCGACGCGCTCTTCGTCGTCCTCTTCGCGACCGTCGGGCGCAGCAGCCATGACGCGGCACTCACACCGCTGGGCATCGCCGAGACGGCGTGGCCATTCCTCGTGGCGCTCGGCGCGGGCTGGCTCGTGAGCCGAGCGTGGCGCGCGCCGCGCGCGCCGTGGCGCACCGGCGTGCCGGTCTGGCTCGTGACCGTCGCCGGCGGCATGCTGCTGCGCGCGCTGACCGGTCAGGGCACCGCGCTGCCGTTCATCGTCGTCGCGACGCTCGCGCTGCTCGTGCAGCTCGTCGGCTGGCGCCTCATCGCGACCTGGCGACCCCGCCGTGAGCGCGAGCGGGACGCCTCGACCGACAGCTAGCCGATCTCGGCCATCCGGCAGACCTCGCCGAACGGCACCACCACCATGGCGACGCGCGTCACCGCGGTGCCGTTGAAGCCGTGGTCGGCGCGATAGCTGAGCTCGAGCGATGCGGCCGCGCCACCTGAGTCGGGCGGCACGCCGACTCCCACGAGCGTCGTCCTGGCGTCGCCGGCCGCGAGAGCCTCGGGCAGCCGGATGGACAGCGGCCCGTACCTGTCGTAGTCCATTCCGACCACCTGGGCGTCCTGATCATCGGTGCTCCGCAGCTCGAGGCCGAGCAGCTCCATGTCGTCGGGCTGCACCAGCCGGGCGCTGACCACGTCGATCGCGGCGCCCGAGCGGTTCTGCACGGTGCTGACGCCGAAGACCGCCCGGCCCTGGGCGTCCGCCGGGGCGCACACCGTTGCCTGACCGTCATCCAAGGCGACGAGCGCACCCGCGTTCGCGGAGCAGCCGCCCAGGGGACCCGCCAGCAGGACGACGACGGCCAACGCGCAGCGCGGGCGCGGGCGCGAGCGCGAGCGCGAGCGGCGAGGGTGCGGGTTGTCCACGGCGCTCCGATCTGTTGGACGCACTGGCCAGTATCGCCCGCGCCTCGGCGCGGCCCCGGCGCAGGGGCTGACCCGTGTCAGTCCTTGCGGAAGTGCCGCCGCACCCGGTCGGCCTGCTCGGGCGTCAGGTGCCACTCGGTGCCGATCTCGTGCCCCTCGAACGGCCCGCCGCCGTCGGCGGGATTGCGCAGGAACCCGCGGATCTGCCTGCCCTTGCGGTCCATGCCCAGCTCGCGCGACAGCTCGACCGGCGTGATCGTCTCGTCCATGAGGCGACCGTACCCGCTCGCGCGCGGGTGCGGCGCCGCTCAGCCGCGCGACGCGAAGGCGAGCACGTGGCCGTCGAGGTCGAGGCAGTAGCCGGCCGCGTCGCCCCAGTCGCGCGGCTGCACGGCCGACAGCTCGGTCGCGCCGGCGGCCACGGCCGCCTCGAGCCGGCGCTCAGGCGCATCGACGAGCAGGTAGAGCTCGGCCCGCGGCACGCCAGCCGCCGCGGCAGGGTCGGGCATCGCCGGGAGCAGCCGACGGATGCCCGCCTCGGGCATGAGCCCCAGCACGGCGCCGCCCGGCAGGGCGAACTCCGTCATGCCCGGCACGTCGAGCCGCGGCCCGGCACCCAGCACCGCGCCGTAGAAGTCGCGCGCCCTCGCCTGGTCTTCGACGTACAGCACGAGGTGCGCGGCATGCATGCGAGCAGGCTACGCGCGCGCCGCCGCCTCCGGCGTCGTGACGGGCGCGTGCAGCAGTTCGCGCGTCTGCTCGCACCAGCGGATGCGGAGCTCGGCCTGGTCGATGAGGTGGTCGAAGGCGTGCGCCTTCAGTCGCGCGATGCGCTCGTGCGTCTCGGCCGGGCGGTGGTCGAGCCGCTCCTTGAGCAGCGGGGTGTCGCGCGCGAGCAGTGCGGTCCGGTGGGCCGACCACTGCTCGATGCGCTCGCGCAGCTCGGCGACGTGCTGCTCGAGCACCTGCGCCGCCTCGTCGGGGTCGGCGAGGTCGAAGAAGAGCGACTTCAGCAGCAGGCCGTCGCGCACCGCCGGCTCGGCGTGCGGCTCGCCGAGCCACCGCCGCAGCTCGTCCATGCCCGCGGCCGTCAGCGAGTAGTTCGTGCGCTTGAGCCGCTCGCCGCGCACCTGCTCCTCGCCCTCGATCCACCCCTCGGCCTCGAGCTTGCGTAGCAGGGGGTAGATCTGGCTCTGGGGTGCGGTCCAGACCCAGCGAGCGGTGCCGTCGAAGAAGCGGCAGAGCTCGTAGCCCGTCATCGGGCGTGCCTCGAGCACCCCGAGGATCGCGTGCGGCAGTGACATGGCATGGATGCTAGCCCACGACCCCTCTGCGTTGACATTTCTACGCATACATGTAGTCTCATGTCACCAACGAAGGGTGTCCCATGCACGACGAAGTGCGCCGCGAGCTCGCACGAGCCGCGCGAGCGGTGGCCAGCGCGCGGCTGAGCGACGCCTTCGGCCACGTCACCGTGCGCGAGGGCGACGCCCTGCTCATCACCGCACCCGTCCCGCTCGCCTTCCAGCGCGCCGACGACCTCACGCTCCTTCCCCTCGCCGCAGACGACCTGCCGCCGGGCACGCCCAAGGAGGCGTGGATCCACGTGGCGATCGCGCGAGCCGACGCCGCGACGGGCGCCGTCTGCCGCGCCCAGCCCCGCGCCGTCGCCAAGGCCATCGCCGCGGGCCTGCGCATCCGCGCCCTCGACGGGCAGGGCGCCATGCTCGGTGCCGAGGTGCCCGTGTACGACGACTCGCGGCTCGTCCGGGACGCCGACGCCGGCACGGCCGTCGCACGCGCGATCGGAGCGGCGCCCGCTGTCGTGCTGCGCGGCAACGGCGCGGTGACGCGCGGAGCGACCCTCGCCGAGGCGGTCGCCCGCATGTGGCTGCTCGAGCGCAGCGCCGAGCTCGCCCTCGCGGCCGGACCCGACGCATCCGCCCTGCCCGACCACGAGCAGGCATGGTGGCGCGAGCGCAGCGACGAGCTGCTGCCGCGCATGTACGACTTCCTCGTGCGCTCGCACGGGATGGACTGAGCCACGTGCTCGAGAGGGAAGGAGATCAAGGATGATCGAGCTCATCGACATCGCCTACGTGCGCTCCGGCACGTCGGACGCGAAGGAGGCCGTGCGCTTCGCGACCGAGATCGTGGGCATGGAGTACCAGGGCGAGGACGACGGCGTGCACTACCTGCGCGCCGACCACCGCCACCACTGCCTCGCGTACGTCGAGGGCGAGTCGGGCGTGCTCAGCTCGGGCCTCGTGCTGCTCGACAGCGCCGCGCTCGCGCAGGCCGAGGTCGAGCTGAACCTCGCCGGCATCGCGACGGTGCGCGGTACCGCCGAGGAGGCGCGCTCGCGCCGCGTGCGCGAGTTCATCTCGTTCGACGACCCGTGGGGCAACCGCTTCGACCTCGTCGTCGACCAGGTCAACGACGCCAACAAGGTGCAGTTCAGCCGCCACGCCGGTATCACCGAGTTCGGCCACCTGTGCGTCGACGCGCCCGACGTGCGCGCCGCCTACGAGTGGTGGAGCACCCACTTCAACATCAAGATCAGCGACTGGATCGGCGACGCCGCGGCGCTCATGCGCTTCGACCCGGTGCACCACAAGCTCGCCGTCTTCAAGGGCGACAAGCCCGGTCTGTGCCACATCAACTTCCAGGTCGAGTCGATCGACGACATCATGCGCAGCTGGAACTTCCTGCTCGACAACGGCGTCGAGATCGAGCAGGGCCCCGGCCGCCACCCGCAGTCGACGGCCATCTTCATCTACTTCAAGGGGCCGGAGGGCCTCACGTACGAGTACTCCTATGGCGTGCGCCGCATCGAGGACGACGCGACGTGGGTGCCGCGCTACTTCGACCCCGCGCACCCCAAGTCGATCGACATGTGGGGCGGCACCACGCAGCGCGCGTCGACGCAGTACCAGGTGCGCCGCCCGCTCGGCGCCCGCGCATCCGAAGCATCCGACGCCCCGGCCGAGGCCGTGACCGAGCGACAGGACGCCTGATGCCGCTCGTGCAGATCTCGATCGCCGAGGGCCGCAGCCAGGACGACCTGCGGAGCCTCATGGGCGAGGTGCACGAGGCCGTCGTGCGCGCGATCGGAGCGCCCGAGGCGAGCGTGCGGGTGCTCGTCACCGAGGTGCCGCCGACGCAGTGGCTCTCGGGCGGGCAGACGCTCGCCGAGAAGGCGGCCGCGGCCAAGGCCTGACCGGCAGCACGAGAGCGCCGCGCATCCGCGAGGGTGCGCGGCGCTCTCGCATGCCCCGTCGATGGATGCGTCGGCGCACGCGGAGGCGCATCGACGCGCGCAGAGGGCCGCAGGCGCACGCACAGAGGCCGCCCGTGCTCGGGCGGCCTCTGCGGGATCGGTCGGGGCAGGCGTCAGTGGGGCATCGCCGGCTGCATCTGCATGACGACCGCCTTGGGCTCGGTGAAGAACTCGCGGCTGAAGCTGCCGCCCTCGCGCCCCACGCCCGACATCTTCGCGCCGCCGAACGGGGCGCGCAGGTCGCGGATGAAGAAGCAGTTGACCCACACGGTGCCGACGACGAGGCGCGCCGAGACCCGGTGCGCCCTCGTCAGATCCTCGGTGAAGACCATCGCGTTGAGGCCGTAGGGGCTGTCGTTCACCTCGTGGACGACCTCCTCCTCGGTGTCGAACGGCGTGATCGTCACGATCGGCCCGAAGATTTCCTCGCGCTGGTGCGCCGAGTCGCGGTCGGGCTCGACGATCACGGTCGGCGTGACGAACCAGCCCTCGCCGAGCTCGCCCGTGAGCTGCTTGCCCTTCGACTCGTGGATCGAGTCGAAGTAGCCGCGCACCTTCGTGTAGTGCACGCCGCTCGACATCGGGCCGATCTGCGTCTTCGGGTCCTTCGGGTCGCCGACGACCATCGCCTTCGCGGCAGCGGTGAAGCGCTCGACGAACTCGTCGACGAGCGGGCGCTCGACGTAGATGCGGCTGCCCGCGAGGCACACCTGGCCGCCGTTGGTGAAGATCGCCTTGATCGACCACGCGATCGCGTTGTCGAGGTCGGCGTCGGCGAAGACGACGTTGGCGCCCTTGCCGCCCAGCTCGAGGCTCACCGGCACGAGGTTCGCGGCCGCTGCGCGGGCGATGACCTTGCCGGTGTTCGACTCGCCCGTGAAGGTGATGCGGTCGACGAGCGGATGCTCGGTGAGGGCCGAGCCCACCGAGTCCGGCCCGTAGCCGTGCACGACGTTGAAGACGCCCGGCGGGATGCCGGCCTCGAGCGCGAGCCGCGCCATGATCGTCGCCGAGACCGGGGAGTCCTCGGCGGGCTTCAGCACGACGGTGTTGCCCCACGCGAGCGCCGGCGCCACCTTCCAGCTCTCGAGCATCATCGGGAAGTTCCACGGCGCGATCGCCACCACGACGCCCGCGGCGTCGTAGCGCGTGTAGGTGTGGTGGCCCGAGTCCATCGGCAGCACCTCGCCGGGCGTGAGCGCGGCGTGGTCGGCGAAGAAGCGGAAGTTCTGCGCCGTCCGCGGCACGTCGTTGCCGCGGCTCTGCGTGATGGGCTTGCCCATGTCACGGGTGTCGGCCATCGCGAGCTCGTCGCCGTGCTCCTCGATGAGGTCGGCGAAGCGGTGGATGAGGCGGCGGCGCTCGCCCGCGCTCATGCGGGGCCACGGCCCCTCGTCGAACGCCTTCCGCGCCGCCCTGACGGCGAGGTCGGCCTCGACGGCGGTGCCGAGCGCGATCTGCGCCCAGGGCTCGCGCGTGTACGGGTCGATGCTGGTGAAGACGTGCCCGTCGGCCGACTGCACTTCCTCGCCGTCGATCACATGACCGAAGGTCTCCATGGGGTTCCTCTCTGCTGCAAGGGGGTGGCGGTGGGGCGGCCGGGGCCGCCCCACCGCGGGTTCGGTGCTGGCCGGATCAGCCCTGCGTGACGGCCATCGCGTCGAGGTCGACGGGCTCCTGGAGCGCGCCGAGCTCGACCATGAGGTCGTTCCACACCTGCAGGTCGTCGGCCGAGGGGCCGCCCTCGACCCACGTGGGGGCGTTGAGCTGCTGCGCGACCTCGGCGGTCGTCTGGCTGTAGCCGGTCACGAGCTCGCGGGCGATGTCGGGGTCGGCGGCGAGGTCGGCGTTCGCGCGCTCGATGGCACGCTGGAAGGCGGCGACGGTGTTGGGGTTCGCGTCGACGAACTCGCGGGTCATGCCGATGCCCGAGACGGGGATCTCGGCGGTCGGGCCGGCGTAGGTCGAGAAGACCTTCTGCGCCCCGTTGGCCTCGAGGCCCGTGAGGAACGGCTCGACGACCCAGACCGCATCCACACCGCCGGAGGCGAGGGTCGGGCCCATGTCGGGGAAGGGCAGCTCGATGAACTGCACCGAGCTCGCGTCGACGCCGGCCTCGGCGAGCTGCGCCTTGATCGTGAGGTCACCGGTGTTGTTGAGCGTGTTGACGGCGATGGTCGCGCCCTCGAGGTCCTCGATCGAGGCGATGTCGCTGCCCTCGGCGACGTAGACGCCCGCGGTCTCCTCGGTGCCCTCGATGCCCATCGCGACGATGCTCATCTCGACGCCGCTCGCCTGGGCGAGCAGGAACGACGGGTAGGTCGCGAAGGCGGCCTGCATCTCGCCGGCGATCATCGCGGGCACGGCGGCGGCGCCGCCCTGCGCGGGCTGCGCGGTGACGTCGAGGCCCTCCTCCTCGAAGTAGCCGGCCTCGATCGCCTGGAAGACCGAGGCGTGGTCGATGACGGGCACGATGCCGACGAGCAGCTCGGTCGTCTCGAGCGCGCCCGACTCGCTCGCGTCCGGCGCCGGTGCCGGGGTCTGGGTCGCCGTCGACGTCGAGCAGCCGGCGAGGCCGAGGGCCGCAGCGGCGAGCAGCGCGACCGCGCCGGCGGCGCGGCGTCGCGTGGTGGTGGTGTGCATGGTTCCTCCTTGAACGTGCATGGATGGGATGGGGTGGGTCGGGGTGGACGGGTGAGGGACTACATGAGGTGCGACGCCATGGCGCCGTGCACCGCGAGCGTCGTGCCCGAGGTGTGGGCAGCGGCGTCGGAGGCGGCGAAGACGATGGTGCGGGCGATGTCGTCGGCCGTGCCGGGACGGCCGAGCGCGATGCCGCGTACCTCGCGGATGTGGTGCTCGACCGCGGCCTCGCGCTCGAGGCCGTAGCGCGCGGCGATGCCGTCGATGAAGCCGCCGGGCGCATCCCACATGGGCGTGCGCGTGGGACCGGGCGCGACCGCGAGCACGCGCACGCCTGCGGGTCCGTACTCGGTGGCGAGGGCGCCGGTGAGCGACAGGAGCGCGGCCTTCGAGGCCGCATAGTCGACGAGCATCGGCTCGGGGTAGCGGCCCGAGGTCGACGCGACGTTCACGATCACCCCGCCGCGGTCGGCGAGCGCCGGCAGCGCCGCGCGGCAGAGCCGCACGGGCGTCAGCAGGTTGAGCTCGAGCGTCGCTCGCCAGTCCTCCGGCGTCGTCTGCGCGAAGCCGTCGCGCACGGGCGCCGCGGCGGCGTTGTTGACGAGGATGTCGAGGCCGCCGAACCGCGACTCGGCGAGCGCGACGGCCTCGTCGGGCGTCGCGTCGTCGAGCAGGTCGCGCTCGAGCACGGCGATGCGGTCGCCCTGCTCGTCCGCGAGCGCGGATGCGGCGCCCGGCGTGCGCTCGACCGCGACCACTCGCGCGCCCTCGGCGAGCAGCAGCCGCACCGTCGCGGCGCCGATGCCGCCGCCGGCGCCCGTCACGATCGCGACGCGGCCCTCGAGCCCCAGGTTCATGCTGCGGCGGGGGCGTGCGCCGCGGCGTGCGCCTCGGGATCGCCGTGCGGCGCCGAGCGGATGAGCCGCGCGGCCTCGCCGCGCAGGCGGATGAACTCGGGGTGCTCCTTCGTGGCGATCTGGTCGCGCTCGGCCGGCAGGTCGACGTCGAGCACGGTCTGCACGAAGGTCGGCGGCTTCGACAGCACGACGACGCGGTCGGCGAGATAGACGCTCTCGTCGATGTCGTGCGTGACGAAGAGGATCGTCATGCCGAAGCGCGCCTTGACGGCGAGCACGAGGTCCTCGAGCTCCTCGCGCGTCTGCGCGTCGACGGAGGCGAAGGGCTCGTCCATCAGCAGGATCTTGGGCCGGTAGGCGAGGGCCCGCGCGATCGCGACGCGCTGCTGCATGCCGCCGGAGAGCTGCGAGGGGTAGCGGTCCTCGAAGCCCGTGAGGCCGACGGCCGCGATCGAATCGCGCACGCGCGCCGCGATGTCGTCCTTCTCGAGCCCGTGGCCGCGCAGCGGGAAGACGACGTTCGCCTCGACGCTGAGCCAGGGGAAGAGCGAGCCGCGGTAGTCCTGGAACACCATCGCGAGCCCCTCCGGCACGCCGACGATGCGATCGCCCTCGAGCGAGACAGCGCCGCCGCTGGGCTCCATGAGCCCGGCCATCGTGCGCAGCAGCGTGGTCTTGCCGCAGCCCGAGGGGCCGACGATCGAGACCAGCTCGCCCGGCCGCACGCTGAACGAGATGTCGAGCAGCGCCCGGTGCGCCTTCGCGCCGGCACCGTAGGTGTGGGTCAGCTGTGCCACATCGAGCATCGCCATGATCGGGTCCTTTCGGGGTCAGACGGTCTCGCGGCCGCCGGTGCGCTGCCAGCGCAGCACCCGACGCTCGACGACGGTCAGGAGGAGGTTGAGCACGAAGCCGAGCACGCCCAGCAGCGCGATGCCGGCCCACATGTCGAGGAAGGCGAAGCCGCGCTGCGCCTGCACGATGCCGAAGCCGATGCCGTTCGACGCGGCGACCATCTCGCTGATCACCATGAGGATGAGCGCGATCGCGAGGCTCGTGCGCACACCGGCGAAGATCTTCGGCGCAGCGCCCGGCAGCACGATCCGCGCGAGGCGGTCGGTGAAGCGGATGCGGAACACGGTCGCGGTCTCGTACTTGAGCGCCTCGATGCCGCGCACGCCCTCGATGGTGTTGAGCAGGATCGGCCAGACGGTGCCGAAGGCGATGAGCAGGATCCGCATCGAGTCGCCCGTGCCGAAGAGCACGAGGAAGACGGGGATGAGCGCAGGCGGCGGCACGGCGCGCATGAACTGCACGATGGGGTCGATGTAGTCGCCGATGCGGCGGCTGAGCCCGATCGCGACGCCGAGCACGACGCCCGCGACGACCGAGACGCCGAAGCCCGCGAGCATCCGCCCGAGGGACGGCAGCACATCCGTCGTCACGTTCTCGTTGAGGAAGCCGGTCTCGTTCGGCAGCCACAGCTCGAACGCGCGCTCGAAGATGCGCACCGGCTGCGGGAAGAACGGCGAGGGCATGAGCATCGTCGCGACCTGCCAGGCGACGAGCAGCACGACGAGCACGATCCATCGCAGCGCGATGCGGAAGCCGGTGCGCTCGAGCAGCGGCTTGGGGGCGCGCGGCGCGGCGACCGGGGCGGATGCGTCGGCCGAGCGGGTGCGGACGGCGGTCATGCGGGCACTCCGTTCGTCTTCCAGCGGAAGAGCAGGCGCTCGGCGCCCACGAGCAGCAGGTTGACGAGCACGCCCAGCAGCCCGGCGACGATCGTGCCGCCGAAGACGAGCGCGGTGTCGCCGCCGCCCGAGCTCGTGCGCAGGATGAAGGCGCCGATGCCGTCTGCGGAGCCGGCGAGCAGCTCGGCGCTGATGGCGACGATGAGCGCGATCGCGGCCGAGATGCGGATGCCGGTGAACGCGAAGGGCGCGGCCGACGGGAGGCTGACGCGCGTGAGCACGGCGACGCGGCTGAGCCGGAACGTGCGCGCGGTCTCCTTGGCGATGGGGTCGACGTCGCGCACGCCGTAGATCGTGTTGAACAGGATCGGCCAGATCGAGGCGTAGACGACGAGCGCGATCTTCATGTCGGCGTCCTGCCCGAAGACGAGGATCGCGACGGGGATGAGCGCGACCGACGGGATGGGGCGCAGGAACTCGATCGCCGCCGAGGCCGCCTCGTTCGCGAGGCGGAACGAGCCGAGCACGAGGCCGAGGCCGACGCCCACGACGGTGGCGATGCCGAGGCCCGCGGCCCACGCGAGCACCGTCGCGCCGATGTCGCCGAGGAAGACCGGGTTGACGAGCAGCGAGGCGGTCGCTGCGAGCACGCTCGAGGCCGAGGGCAGCACGGTCGACGGCACGATCCCGAGGAGCGATGCCGCCTCGACGATGGCGAGCAGCACGAGCACGCCGATCGCGCCGCGGATGACGCGCTTGCCGCCCGCGCCGCGCGACCAGCGGCGCAGGCGCGAGGGCGCGATCGACGCCGGGCGCTCGGCGACGGCGGTCACGGCGTCGCCTCTGGCGCGATCGGCAGGGTCACCGAGCCGAGGGTCGTGAACTCGACCGACACCTCGCCGCCGGGGGTGACGAAGACCGCGTCGGTCAGCCCGCCGGTGAGCACGAGCATCCCCGCCTCGATCGCCTCGCCGCGCTCGGCGAGCGCGTTCGCGGCGAGGGCGAGTGCCTGCGCGGGGTGCCCCTGCACGGCGGCACCGGTGGCCGTGTCGACGACCTCCCCGTCGACGCGCAGCACGGCCGCCTCGAGCGCGAGGTCGAGCCCGGCGGGGTCGAAGCCGTCGGGGCTCACGACGAAGCGCGCGCTCGAGGCGTTGTCGGCGACGACGTCGGGCAGCGCGAAGCTGAAGTCGGCGTAGCGGCTGTCGATCACCTCGAGGCCCGCGTGCACGCTGTGCACCGCTGCCATCGCGCTCGCGGCCGTCACGCCGGGGCCGGCGAGCCGCTGCCCCATGACGAAGACGATCTCGGGCTCGACGCGGGGGTGGATGAGCTCGCTCGTCTCGAGCGGGGTGCCGACGTCGACGGCCATGGCGTCGGTGATGACGGCCGTGAGCGGCGAGTCGATGCCCATGCGCTGCTGCTTGGCGCGCGAGGTGAGGCCGAGCTTCACGCCGACCACCCGCTCGCCGGCGGCGAGCTTGCGGGCGATCAGCTCGCGCTGCACGACGTAGGCGGTGTCGAGGTCGAGGCCGGCGTGCTGCTCGGTGAGGCGGCCGCCGTCGCGGCGCTCGGTCTCGCGGGCGAGCAGCTCGGTCGCGACGGCGTCGACGATCGCGTCGCTCATCGTGCCGCCGCCAGCTCGATCGCGACGTCGATGATCATGTCCTCCTGGCCGCCGACGTAGCCGGCCTCGCCGACCCGCTTGAGCACCTGGTAGGCGGGCACGCCGTAGCGCTCGGCGGCGCGCTCGGCGTGCAGCAGGAACGAGTTGTAGACGCCGTAGCGGCCCTGCACGATCGATGCCCGGTCGGCGACCGGCATGCGGGTGATGATCGGGCGCAGCACCTCTTCGGCCGCCGCGAGCATCCGCTCCTCGTCGATGCCGGTGGGGATGCCGAGGGCGCCGAAGGCGGTCGCGAGGATCTCGCTCGGCGAGTTGCCGGCTCCGGCGCCGAGGGCGCAGAGCGTGCCGTCGATCTGCCGCGCGCCCGCCTCGTACGCGGCGATCGAGTTGGCGATGCCGAGCGAGAGGTTCTGGTGGCCGTGGAAGCCGACCTGCGCGTCGTCGCCGAGCTCCTGCACGAGCGCCTCGACGCGAGCCGCTGCCGTGTGTGGGAAGAGCGCGCCGGCCGAGTCGACGACGTAGACGCACTCGCATCCGGCGTCGGCCATGATCCGCGCCTGCGCCGCGAGCTCGTCGGGCTCGACGCGGTGCGCGAGCATGAGGAACCCGACGGTCTCCATGCCCAGCTCGCGCGCGGCCTGGAAGTGCTGGATCGACACATCCGCCTCGGTGCAGTGCGTCGCGATGCGCGCCACCTGTGCGCCGACGCCGTGCGCCTCGCGCAGGTCCGCCACGGTGCCGAGCCCGGGCAGCATGAGCACCGCGATGCGTGCCTGCTCGACCTCGTCGACGGCGGCCGCGACGAGCTCGATGTCGCGCACCTTGCTGAAGCCGTAGTTGAACGACGAGCCGCTCAGGCCGTCGCCGTGGGTCACCTCGATCACCTGCACGCCCGCGGCGTCGAGCGCGCCGGCGACGTCGCGCACCTGGCGCTCGGTGAACTGGTGGCGCACGGCGTGGCTGCCGTCGCGCAGCGTCGTGTCGGTGATGCGCACGAAGGGCTTGGTGGTGTCGCTCATGCGAAGGCCTTCCTGGAGGTCGCGAGCAGCTCGCCCACGCGCAGCGCGGCGGCCGTCATGATGTCGAGGTTCCCGGCCCACGGCGGCAGGTAGTCGCCGTTGCCGGTGACCTCGAGGAACACGCCCACGCGCCCCATGCCGCCCCACAGCTCGTTGGGCTCGTCGAACTGCGGCTCGCTGCGGAGGCGGTAGCCGGGCACGTACTGCTGCACCTCGGCGACGCGCGCGCGGATCGCGTCGGCGATCGCGGCCTCGTCGGCACCGGGCTCGAGCGAGCAGAAGACGGTGTCGCGCATGATCATGTCGGGCTTCACCGGGTTGAGGATGATGATCGCCTTGCCGCGCTCGGCGCCGCCGACGCTCTCGAGCGCGTGCGAGGTGGTCTCGGTGAACTCGTCGATGTTCGCGCGCGTGCCGGGGCCCGCGGAGCGCGACGAGATGGAGGCGATGATCTCGGCGTAGGGCACGCGCGCGACGCTCGAGACGGCCTGCACGATCGGCACGGTGGCCTGGCCGCCGCACGTGATCATGTTGACGTTCTCGGCGCCGACGTGCTCGTCGAGGTTGACGGCCGGGCAGACGAACGGGCCGACCGCAGCGGGCGTCAGGTCGATCGCGGTGATGCCCGCGGCGGCGTAGCGCTCGGCGTTGGCGAGGTGGGCCTTCGCGCTCGTCGCCTCGAAGACGAAGTCGGGCAGGTCGTCCTGCGCGAGCAGCCAGTCGACGCCCGCGGCGCTCGTGCGCACACCGAGATCGCGGGCGCGCGCGAGGCCGTCGGAGGCGGGGTCGATGCCGACGAACGAGTGCACCTCGAGCGCCTCGCTGCGCAGCATCTTGATGAGCAGGTCGGTGCCGATGTTGCCGGAGCCGACGATCGCGGCGGTGGAAGTCATGCGTTCTCCTTGTTCGTCAGCGGGGCGAAGCGCGCGCTCACCGTGCCGAGGCGCGCGAAGCGGGCGCTCACGCGGTCGCCGGGTGCGACGGGCACGGCGGCCGAGAGCGCGCCGGCCATCACGATCGAGCCGGCCGGGAGCGAGCGGCCGAGGCTGCCGAGCTGGTTGGCGAGCCACAGCAGGCCGTTGACCGGGTCGCCGAGCACAGCCGCGCCGGCGCCCGTCGAGACGACCTGGCCGTTCTTCGTCACGACGCAGCCGAGCAGGCCGAGGTCGGCTTCGTCGAGCCGCACGGGGCGCGTGCCGAGCAGCAGGGCGCCCGAGGAGGCGTTGTCGGCGATGGTGTCGGCGAGGCCGATCTTCCAGTCGGCGATGCGCGAGTCGATGACCTCGATGGATGCGACGGCGTAGTCGATCGCGCGGATCGCGTCGACGGCGGTGAGGCCCGGGCCCGCGAGCTCCTCCTTCAGCACGAAGCTGATCTCGGGCTCGATGCGCGGCGCGATGAAGCGGGTCGTGTCGATCGGCTGGGCCGGGTCGAGCACCATGTCGTCGTAGAGGTGGCCGAAGTCGGGCGAGTCGACGCCGAGCATGCGCTGCATGGCCTTGCTCGTCAGGCCCACCTTGAAGCCGACGACCTTGCGGCCGGCGCGCTCCCACGCGGCGGTCTGGTGCAGCTGCACGCGGTAGGCGTCCTCGACGCTCATCCCGGGGTGGTCGGCCGTCAGCGGGGCGATGGGCTCGCGGGTCTCCGCCGCCTCGAGGAGCGCGTCCCCCAGAGCTGCGTGCTGCAGATCGTCCACTTCGACTCCATCGTCGTCCGGTTCCGGGCGTCGTCGCCCCGGTGCTTGGATTCTGCGTGGAAGCCGAGGCATACTCCAACAATGCGATCCACTGAGCGGAACAGCCCGCCGGAGCCGTCGGTGTCCATGGTCGGACGCGTGACGGCCATCCTCGGCGCGTTCACCGCCGAGGACACGACGCTCGGAGTCTCCGAGATCGCCCGGCGCACCGGGCTCGCGAAGTCGAGCACCTCGCGCATCGTGAGCGAGCTCGTGACGCACCAGTTCCTCGAGCGCAACGGCTCGGGGGTACGGCTGGGCCTCAAGGTCTTCGAGCTCGGCGAGACCGCGGCGCGGCCCCGCGACCTGCGCAAGCTCGCGCTCGCCTCGATGTCGGATCTGCGGCACGCGGTGAACCTCACCGTGCACCTCGCGGTGCTCGAGCGCGGCGAGGTCGTCTACATCGAGATCCTGCCCGCGCGCGGCACGCCGCGCCTCCCGAGCCGCGTCGGCGGGCGGATGCCCGCCCACGCCACGGGCCTCGGCAAGGCCCTGCTCGCCTACGCCGACCCGCACCTGGTCGACGAGCTGCTCAGCGGCGAGCTGCGCCGGCTGGGCCCCAACACCGTGACGGACCCCGCGCGCCTCCACCGCGAGCTCGCGCGCGTGCGCACCTCCGGCGTCGCCTACGAGCGCGAGGAGAGCGGTGCCGGCATCGCGTGCGCCGCGGCGTGCATCCGCAGCGTCTCGGGCGAGCCGGTCGCCGCGATCTCGGCGGCCGGCTGGATGGATGACGTCGACGTGCGACGGGTCGGACCCGCCGTGCTCACTGCCGCCCAGGCGATCACGCGCCAGGTCGAGCGGCGCCCGACGCTACGTCTCTAGACTGCAATGTTCCACTGAGCGGAACCCCTAGTGTCGCGCCTCGCGAGCAGGCAGTTCGACGCTGGATACGCTCCGACCATGGCCACGATGATCCCCGGCATCCTGCGCCCCGAGTCCCCGCCCGGCGAGGCGAAGGTCTTCGAGGCGCTGCGCGACCACCCCGGCACCGACGGCTGGGTCGTGTGGCACGGCCTGCGCATCCGCCACCACGAGACGCAGGTCGAGGGCGAGGCCGACTTCGTCGTGCTCGTGCCCGGCGAGGGCCTCCTCGTCATCGAGGTGAAGTCGCACGACCGCGTCGAGGTGGGGGCGGATGGGCTGTGGCGGCTCGGCAGCCAGGAGCCCACCGACCGCTCCCCCTACGACCAGGCGATCGAGAACGCCCGCAGCCTGCGGTCGTGGATCATGCGCCGCGCCTACGACCCGCGCTACCCGATCTGGCACGCGGTGTGGTTCCCGAACCGCGGCGGAGAGCTCGTCGGGCAGCTCGAGGCGCGCATCGACGTGACCCACGACGTCACCCTCACGCGGCCCGACCTGCAGCCCGAGCGGCTCGTGACGAGCATCGTCGGTGCGCTCCGCGCCGGCGAGCGCGAGCTGCGCCGCCGCGGCGTGCGCTACGAGGAGGGGCGCCCGACCGAGGACGACATCGATGAGGCGCGCGCCCTGCTCACGCCCCCGGTCACCTGGAGCCAGCTGAGCGCCGACGCCCGCGCGGCTCGCGAGCGCGACCTGCGTGAGGCGACCGAGCGGCAGGAGGAGGCGCTGCAGTACTTCGCGCACTACCCCCGGCTCGTCGTCGAGGGTCCGGCCGGCACCGGCAAGACCAACATCGCCGTGCGGGCGGCGCTGCAGGCGGCCAACCGCGACGAGCGCGTGCTGCTGACGTGCTTCAACCGCAAGCTCGAGGCCGAGCTGCGGCACCGGCTGCGCGACCGCTCCGACCTGACGGTCGCCCGCGTGCACCAGCCGATGCTCGCGCTCACCGGGCTGACGCCCCCGGCGGACGCCGACGACGCCTGGTGGAACGGCACCCTGCCGGATGCGACGCTCGCGATCACGCGGTCGCCCGGCTTCGAGCCGCCGTACACGTGCCTCGTCGCCGACGAGGCGCAGGACCTCGCGCGCGACTCCACCCTCGACGTGCTCGACAGCCTGCTCGTCGGCGGCCTCGCCGGCGCCCGCGTCGTCGTCGCCGGCGACTTCGACGGCCAGGACATCTACCGCCCCCGCGCCACCGCCGCTCCCTCGCTGGTCGAGGAGCGCGCGGGCGCAGCTCGCTCGCGTGACGAGACCCTCCCCGCGCCCGTCGAGCAGCGCCCCGCCGCAGGCGGCACGCGTCTCGAGACCACCACCTCCACCAGGCGCGACCTCCTCCTCGCCCGCCTCCCCGACGCCGGCCGCATGACGGTCGCCCGCAACGTGCGCCAGCGTCCCGAGCTCGCCGCCTTCGTCGAGCAGCTGCTCGGCGACGACGTCTACGCGCAGTACGAGCGCGCCGAACTGGGCGCCGAGTGCGGCCAGGTGCTCCGCTACGACAGCGCCGAGCACCAGCAGGAGCTGCTGCAGCAGGTGCTGCGCGACCTGTGGGAGGAGGGCTGGGAGGCCCGCGACATCCTCGTGCTCTCCCCGCGCCGCGCATCCGCCGCTCGCAGTGCGACGGGCACGGTGGCGGATGCGCTGGCCCCCGACGACGCGGACGGCCCCGGCATCCGATGGGGCACCGTGCACCTCTTCAAGGGGCTCGAGGCCCCGGTGGTCGTGCTGACCGACGTCGACGACTCGATGACCGGCTGGCGCGACCTGCTCTACGTCGGCGCGACTCGCGCCACCGAGCGCCTCGTGGTGCTGACGAGCCTCGACGAGGTCGTCGCCGCGGACCCGGCAGCCAGCCGCTGAGCACCATCAGCTCGCGCACGCCGGAAGACCCGATCTGACGTGCGCCGGTGTTTTGCCGTACATTGAGAACATGTCTGGCGCCAAGGAGCGAATCGAAGTCCGTGTCGACGCCGACCTCAAGGAGTCGGTCGATCGCGCCGCCAGCATCCGCGGCACGACTTCGGCGGCTTTCATCAAGTCGACGCTGCGAGACGCCGCAGACCGGGTGATCGACTCCGAGCGGCGTATCGCACTCGAGAGCGAGAGCTGGGATCGCGTCTGCGCCATGCTAGACGACGACCCAGCCCCGATCGCCGAGATGGTCGACCTGTTCCGCCGGCAGTCGGTGTTCAAGGCTTGAGCTACAGCCAGCCAGCGCCGCTCACCGCCGAGCACGACCTCGACCGCTTCGAGTGCGGGAATACGAGCATCGACGCGTGGCTGCGCGGCCAAGCACTCAGGAATGAGGTCAAAGGCTTCTCGCGCACCTTTGTCACCCTCGACGGGGCGGGCGATGTCGCGGGCTTCTACACGCTCTCGAGCTTCGCCGTCGAGCGAAGGCTCGCGGGCAAGGACGGCAAGGGTGGCCCGCCGCCCATCCCCGCCATCTTGCTCGGCAAGCTCGCTGTCCATCGAGATCACCGCGGCCGGGGGCTGGGATACAGCCTCCTGCAGCATGCGGTCATCCAGGCCGTCCGCGCAGGTGAGATCGCAGCCGCGCGCGTGATGTTGGTACACGCGGCCGACGAGACCGCGGCTTCCTTCTATCGCAAGTTCGGATTTCGCCCGGTGAACGACGGGGCGCTCTCGCTCATCGCCGCGATCGACGACCTGCGCGAGTCGATCATCCAGGCGCAGCGCAACGGCTGACGTTCAGGGCGGCCGCCTCCTGCGCCGTGTGCGACATGGACGCGGCGTTCGCTCACCGCCCGGCGCGAGCTGCGGTCCCGCGCACGATCGTCGCGTGTCCGAACTTCCCGTGCATGTGGGACACGCAGTGCTTCTCGCACGAGGGAGAAGCACCGATCTCGGTGCAGCGCGTGAATCGGTTCGCCGACATCGGCATGCCCGTGCCCGACCCGGTCCCCGACCTCCCCGCGACGTTCCACCCAGCGCCGCCGCGCTGGCATGTGCAGGATTGGTTCGGCAACATCAACCGCGTCGGCGGCGTCGGCACCTGGGTGCAGGACGAGATCTACCCGACCTGTCCCTCCTGCGCGCGGACGATGCCGATCGTCGCCCAGTTCGGCGCATTCACGCCCTTCGGGGCCCCGGGCTGGGAGCAGTGGACTGAGGGCGTCATCTATGCCTTCTGGTGCCGCGACTGCCGCTTCAGCGCGATCACGAGCCAGCAGACCTGACCGGCGCGGGCGCGCTCGATGCCGCGCTGCGGGCCCACTCGACGGGCGTGGGTGGGCACGTCGACGAGCGTGGAGCCGCAGCGGTCTCGAGACGCGTGCGCCTGCGGCGCGCGCTCCTCGACCTGCGAGGGGACTCGTCAGGCGGTGCCGAAGAGGCGCTGCAGGCGCTGCACGCCCTCGAGGAGGGGGTCGTCGCCGAGGGCGTAGGAGAAGCGGAGGTAGCCGGAGGGGCCGAAGGCCTCGCCGGGGACGGCGGCGACCTCGGCCTGCTCGAGCACGAGGTCGGCGAGCTCGAGGCTCGACGAGGGCGTCACACCGCCCCATTCCCTGCCCAGCAGCCACGACACATCCGCGTACACGTAGAAGGCGCCCGTGGGCACCGGCACCGAGAACCCCGGGATGCGGGAGAGCTCGCGCACGATCGTCTGGCGCCGCCGGTCGAACGCGGCGCGCATCTCGGCCACCGCATCCTGCGGGCCGTTCAGCGCCTCGACCGCGCCCAGCTGCGCGACGTTGTTGACGTTGCTCGTCAGGTGCGACTGCAGGTTCTGCGCCGCGGCGATCACATCGGCCGGGCCGACCATCCAGCCCACGCGCCACCCCGTCATCGCGTAGGTCTTCGCGACGCCGTTGACGAGGATCGTCCGGTCGGCGAGCTCGGGCACCGCCTCCACGATCGAGACCGCGCGCTGCCCGTCGTACGTCAGGTTCTGGTAGATCTCGTCGCTCACGACGAAGAGGCCGTGCTCGAGCGCCCACTGCCCGATCTCGCGCAGCCGCTCCACGGGGTAGACCGCGCCCGTGGGATTGGAGGGCGAGACGAGCAGCAGCGCCTTGGTGCGGTCGGTGCGGGCGGCCTCGAGCTGCTCGACGGTGACGAGGTAGCCCTGGTCGGCGCCGGCGAACACGTCGACCTGGCGGGCGCCCGTCAGCCCGATCGCCTCGGGGTAGGTCGTCCAGTAGGGGGTGGGGACGAGCACCTCGTCGCCCGGGTCGAGGATCGTCTGGAACGCCTGGTAGACCGACTGCTTGCCGCCGTTCGTCACGAGCACCTGCGACGGCTCGACCGCGAGCCCCGAGTCGCGCAGCGTCTTCGCCGCGATCGCCTCCCGCAGCTCGGGCAGGCCAGCCGCCGGCGTGTACCGGTAGTTCTTCGGATCGGCGAGCGCCCGCCGCGCGGCCTCGACGATGTTCGGCGGCGTCGCGAAGTTCGGCTCGCCCGCGGCATACGAGATGACGTCGCGCCCCTGGGCCTTCAGCGCCTTCGCCTTGGCGTCGACCTTGAGGGTGGCGGATTCGTTGATGGCGGCGATGCGGGCGGAGATGCGGTTCACGGTGCACACCTTCTGACTCGAGATCGTGGGAGCGGCGCCGGGCGAAGGCACGGTCGCGCGGAGAGTCGAGCGGGACCCGCGCCGGTCATCACCCCCGGTGCGGGTCCCGTCGATGCGCGCTCAGACGAGCGCTGCGTACATGTCCGGCCGGCGATCGCGCAGGAACGGACGGGTACGTCGGGTGGCCGCGATCGCGGCCGGATCGAGATCGGCGATCGCGATGCCGGGGCCGTCGTCGACCTGCGCGAGGATCTCTCCGCTGGGCCCGTAGACGGCGCTGGTGCCGAAGTAGTCCTTCTCCACCTCGAGTCCAGACCGGTTGGCGCAGACGACGCCCATGCCGTTGGCGATGGCGAGCGCACGCAGCTCGATCTGGAAGACATCCCGCATCGGCTTGCTCGCGCACGCGACCGGCAGCGCGAGCGCGATGCCGCCGTCGAGGGCGACCGCGCGGGCGAGCTCGGGGAAGTGCCGCTCGTAGCAGATGATCGTGCCGACGCGGCCGGCGACGGTGTCGACGGCCGACGGGGCCTCCTCGCCGGGCCGGAAGTAGAACTTCTCGGGGAAGCCGTTCGAGAACGGCAGGTGCGACTTGCGGTAGGTCTGCACGAGCTCGCCTGCAGAGTAGGTGCACGAGGTGTTGTGGTAGACCCCGGGCACGGATGCGGCCTCGAAGACCGAGGAGACGACGGTGATGCCGTGGCGCTCGGATGCCTCGCGCGCCATCGTGTTCGAGGGCCCGTCGAGCGACTCCGCGAGCGCGAAGTACTCGGGGTCGGGCTCGGGCTGCACGAACGGCACCGCGTAGAGCTCCGGCAGCACGATGAAGTCGGCGCCGTCGGCCGCTGCCTCGTCCACGAGCTCCCGGGCGGTCCTGATGGTCTCGTCGACGCTCTGGCCGACGCCGAGCTGGATGGCTGCTGCCCTCACTCCGTCTCCCCTCTCTGCAGGCGCGAGTCCGCCGCGCCGATGATCTCATCGAGCATCGCGATCGCGAGGTCGAGCTCCTCCTCGGTGATCACGAGCGGCGGCGTCAGCCGCAGCACGTTGTTGTTCGCCGAGAGGTAGATACCCTTCGCCCAGCCGTCCGCGACGATCTGCTGCATGGGCTTCGCCGCCGTGCCGGCCGGGTTGAACGGCACGAGCGGCTCCTTGGTCGCGCGGTCGCGCACGAGCTCGATGCCGTAGAAGAGTCCCTTGCCGCGCACGTCGCCGATGATCGGGTAGCGCTCCTGCATCGCCCGCAGCGCGCGGTCGAGCTGGGCGCCGCGCTCGCGCACATTCTCGAGCACGCCCTCCTCCTGCATGATGCGCAGCGACGCGACGCCCGAGGCGCACGCGAGCGGGTGGCCGGCGTAGGTCTGGCCGCCCCAGAACTTGTTGCTCTCGAGCCACTCGCGCGAGCGGTCGCCGACGATCATCGCGCCGAGCGGGATGTAGCCAGAGTTGAGGCCCTTCGCGCTCGTGATGATGTCGGGCACCACGTTCCAGTGGTCGATCGCGAACCACTCGCCGGTGCGGCCGAAGCCGGCCATCACCTCGTCGGCGATGAGCATGATGCCGTACTTGTCGGCGACGTCACGCAGCGACTGCAGGTAGCCGTCCGGCGGCACGAGCAGGCCGTTGGTGCCGGTGATCGACTCGATGATGATCGCCGCGACGCTCGAGGGGTCCTCGTACTGCAGGATCTCCTCGAGGTGCGGGGCGCCGAGGCACGCGGGGTCCTGCTCGGGCGGCAGGCCCGACGGCGTGCGGTAGGTGTACGGGTCGTGGAAGCGGACGATGCCGGGCACGTTCGCGCCGCCGTTGTTGTGGCGCGGGTCGCCGGTCGCGGCGAGAGCGCCGAGGGTCGCGCCGTGGTACGAGCGGTAGCGCGCCATGACCTTCTGCCGACCGGTGATGTGCTGCGCGAGGCGGATGGCGTTCTCGTTCGCCTCGGCGCCGCCGGTGGTGAAGAACGAGAAGTCGAGGTCGCCCGGCGCGATCTCGGCGATCATCTCGCCGAGCTCCGAGCGGGCGCGCGCGGCGAAGCCGGGGCCGATGTAGGCCATCTCGGCGACCGCCTGCTGGATCGCCTCGACGAGCTTCGGGTGCTGGTGCCCGAGGTTCATGTTCACGAGCTGCGACTGGAAGTCGAGGATGCGGCGACCGTCACCGGTGGTGAACCACGACCCCGACGCATCCGTCACCACCGCCTGCGCGGGCTTGCCCTGCTGCGACCAGCTGCGGATCACGTAGCGCCGGTCGGATTCGAGGATGCGCTCGGGCGTCCACACATCGGTGGTCGCCTCGGGCAGCACGGCGGTCACCGTGCCACCCCCTCGTTGGCCTTGTCGGCGCCGCCGACCTCTGCGCCGAAGGTCGCGAGCCGCGCGAGCGGGCGGCCGGCGCTCGTCGCGACGCACGCGATGACGATCTCGTCGGGGCGCGGGGCGTCGGGGATCGAGAGCGGGATGGTCTGGTGGTGCGAGCGGGTCTTCGCGTCGAGCTTGTGCTTGACCGCCGCGTCGATCGTCGCACCCATGAGGCCGACCTTCTCGGCGCCGGGCAGCAGCTCGGTGCCGCCGGCGGCGCTGCGGAACTCGTTGCCGAACTTCAGGTTGTGGATGATCGCCGAGCCGTGCTCGACCTCGCCGCCGATGCCGACGAGCGCGACCTTGCCGAAGCCCTCGACCTCCTCGCCGAGCAGCTCGACGGTGGCCGGGCCGAGCAGCGCGCCGACCTCCTGGCCCATCGCGTCGGCCTTCGAGACGAGATCCTCGACGTAGCCGTCGGTGCCGTAGGGGTTCTCGATCACGGCGGCGACCCAGGCGACGACGTGCGTGCGCGGCACGTCCTGACCGTTCTCGCGCAGCGTCTCCTCGCGGTGCCGCACGATCTTCCTCACAACGATGCTCACGTCCACTCCTCCTGGTCCTGGCCGGAGGCTCCTTCGCCTCCCCCGTGGTTCATCTATTAAACCATCGGTTCACTAGACGACATCGTACGCCGCCCGGTGCCGGAATGTCGAGCCTTCGCGCGGTCGATGGTCCGGATGCGCGGGCGCGCGCGTGCGGCCCGGGCGCGGCAGGGCGCTCGGGTCGCGGAAGGCGGCCCCTAGAGCAGCACGGCGAGGCGCTCGGCCGCGCCCCGCAGGGCCTCGACGACGTGCGCCTGCTCGCGCTCGCGCATCCGGAACGTCGGGCCGGAGACCCACGTCGAGTAGGGCACCTCGTCGTCGATGCGCACCGGCACCGCGATCGCGGTGAGCCCCGGCTCGAGCTCGTCGCTCGACACGGCGTAGCCGCGCTCGAGCACCTCGTCGAGCATCGCGTCGAACGCCGCCGCGTCCTTGATCGCGAGCGGGCGGCCGCTCGCGGCGTCCTCCTCGAAGAGCTCGCGCGCCTTGTCGCGGTCGCCGTAGGCGAGCATGACGCGGCCGGTCGAGGTGCGCACGGCGCTCAGCCGCCGCGGCACCGCACGCGGCGTGTGGCCGATCTGGTGCGGGCCCGAGAACTCGCGCAGCACGAGCGCCGCCTGCTGGTCGAGCCGGTCGAGCCCCGCGGCCTCCTCGACCTCGGCGGCGACGCCCCGCAGCACGTCGTCGACGAGCGCCGACCGGCGCGCGGCCGTGTGCTGCGAGGAGACGAGCATGAAGAGGCCGAGCGAGAGGCTGAAGTGGCGCGTCACCGGGTCCGAGACGAGCCACCCCTCGTCCTCGAGCGCCGTCAGGATGCGGAAGCACGTGGCCTTCGAGAACCCGGTGTCGCGCGCGACCTCCGAGAGCCCGACGCCGTCCGGGTGCGTCGCGACGGAGCGCACGATGTGCACCGTCTTCTGCACGAGTCCTGCATCTTTGCGCTCGTTCATCACCGCTCCATCATGCAGCAGCCGACTGCGGGGCAGCCGACGCGGCGGCCGACGCGGCGCCCGTCGAGGGCGCGAGCGCCCGCGCGACGGCCTCGATCGTGCCGAGCTTGTTCGCCCCGAGCGGGTTGAGCACCGTCACCCGCACGCCCGCCGCGTGGTACTCCTCGAGCTTGGCCACGACATCCGCCGTCGAGCCCGCCGCGCACACCGCGTGCACGGCCTCGTCGGAGACGAACTGCATCGCCCGCTCGATGTCCTCGGGCGTCGCCGGCCAGCCCGCGACCTGCTGGATCTGCTCGACCACCTCGGGCGCGACGCCCGCGTGCTCGGCGATGTGGGGCTGCTGCATGAGGTACATCGTGAGGAAGTTCTTGCACGCGTCGATCGCGCGGCGCGGATCCTCGTCGTCGACCGCGCACGCGATGGCCTGCGTGATGTCGACGCCGGTGACGCCGTCGGTGCGCTTCGCGATGCCCTTGTCGAGCTGCCGCTTGGCGAAGTCGACGTACGAGACCGGCAGCAGGAAGTCGAGGTAGACGCCGTCCATGATCTCGCCCGAGAGCTCGAGCATGCGGGGGCCCACGGCGCCGGCGTAGATCGGGATGTCGACGGCGACGTTCTCGGCGTACATGCGGTCGAAGCGCACGCCGTCCATCTGCACGAACTCGCCGTCGACCGTCACCTCCTCGTTGCGGAAGAAGCGCTGCAGCACGTCGACGTACTCGCGCATCGCAGTGACGGGCTTCTTGAGCGGCGTGCCGACCTTCGAGGCGAGGGGCTCCCACCACGCGCCGATGCCGCAGATGATGCGGCCGGGCGCGATCTCGTCGAGCGTCTTGAAGCTCACCGCCATGAGCGCGGCGTTGCGCGACTTGTTGTTGACGACGCCCGAGCCGATGCGCACCGTCTCGGTGCGGTCGGCGAGCAGCGCCATGATCGAGATCGCGTCGCGCGTGAGCCGTCCCTCCGCGACCCACAGCGAGTCGAAGCCGTAGCGCTCGGCGAGGTCGGCCGCGGCCATGGTCTCGTCGAGGGTGAAGCGCTCACCCAGGTGGATGCCGAGCTGCAGGGTCATGGTGCCTCCGTCGGATGGATGGTGGATCGGGACTGGTAGGTGCCGGTGCCGGCGAGCGCGGCGACGTCGCCGACCGGTTCGCCGTGCTCGGCGACGAGGGTGCCGCGGCGCCACACCTGGCGCGGGGTGCCGTGCACCTCGAGGCCCTCGTAGACGCTGTAGTCGCTGCGGCTGTGCAGCTCGCTCGCGCGCAGCACGCGGGTCGCGGCCGGATCCCACACGACGATGTCGGCGTCCTTGCCGGGCGCGAGCGAGCCCTTGCGGTCGAGGCCGAAGCGGCGGGCCGGCTCGGTCGCGACGAGGTCGACGAAGCGCGTGAGCGGGAAGCGGCCGCCGCGCACGCCGAGCTCGTGCATGACCATGAGCCGCTCCTCGACGCCCGGCACGCCGTTCGGCACGCGCGTGAAGTCGTCGTGCACGACCTTCTGCGGCGGCAGGTCGTCGGTCTGCGTCAGCCGGAACGCCGCGTGGTCGGTGCCGATCGTCTGCAGCACGCCCTGCTCGATGCCGCGCCAGATCGCCTCCTGGTTCGCGGCCTCGCGGATGGGCGGCGAGCACACGTAGCCGGCCGCGAGCGCGCCGGTCACCTCCGGCGCGTCGGCCGCGGCGGCGACGTACTGCGGGCACGTCTCGGCGCCCACCCGCACGCCCTCGTCGCGCAGCCGCACGAGCGTCTCGACGGCCTCGGCGGCCGAGACGTGCACGACGAAGAGCTCGCTGCCGGCCTGCTGCGCGAGCGCGGCGGCGCGGCCGATCGCCTCCGCCTCGGCGGCGCCCGGGTGGCCGTGCACGTGGTGGGTGGGGTCGACGCGACCCTCGGCCACGAGGCGGGCGATCGCATCCGCCACCATGTGGCCGTTCTCGGCGTGCACCATCGGCAGCGCGCCCACCTCGGCGGCGGCTCGGAAGCCGGCGAGCAGCACGTCGTCGCCCACCATCGAGCCGGGGTAGGCCATGAAGAACTTCCAGCTCGTCGCGCCCTCCTCGGTCGCGAGCCGCTGCAGCTGCGCGATCGCGTCGGCGTCGCTCGCCGCGGCGGTCGCCATCGGGTGCAGCCCGAAGTCGGTCGCGATCGAGGCGGATGCGCGGTCGCGGCGCGCGAGGAAGGCGTCGCGGATGCCCGTGCCGGCCGGGGCGCGCACGAAGTCGACGACCGTCGTCGTGCCGCCGCACAGCGCCGCGATCGACCCGGAGGTGAAGTCGTCGGCCGTGCGGGTGGCGCCCGAGGCGACCATGTGCTCGAAGTGGGTGTGCGTGTCGATGCCGCCGGGCAGCAGCGCGCATCCGGTCACGTCGACCACGTACGCGTCGGTCGCGCCGAGCATCCGCTCGAGATCGAGGCCCACGGCGACGATGCGCTCGCCGTCGACGAGCACGTCGGCGCGGGTCTGCTCGGTCGACGTGACGACCGTGCCGCCGCGGAAGAGGGTGCGCGTCATGCGGGCACCGCGGCCCCGGTGCGCGCACCCGGCAGCGGCGCACGCTCGCCGATCCGCGCCGGCACGACCGGCGTGAAGATCGTCTTGTAGTGGAAGTAGCGCGTGAGCGCCTCGGCGCCGAGCTCGAACCCGACGCCCGAGGCCTTGCGGCCGTTCATCGGTGCGCCGAAGTCGAAGTTGGCGATGTTCCAGCCGACCGTGCCGGTCTGCAGTCGGCGGGCCACCTCGATGCCGACCTGCTCGTCGGCGGTGAAGACGCCGCCCGAGAGCCCGTACTCGGAGTCGTTGACGAGCCGGATGCCCTCCTCGACGTCGCCCGAGTAGCGCGTGACCGAGACCGCCGGCCCGAAGAGCTCCTCGCGGAAGACCGTCATCTCGGGCGTGACGTCGCCGTGCACGGTCGGCTGCACGAAGAAGCCGTCGCGCGAGTCGCTGCCGCCGCCGATGATCGTGCGGGCGCCCTCGCGGGCCGCGATGCCGTAGTAGCGCTCGATCGACGCCTTGTGGCCCGCGCTCGAGACGGGGCCGATCACGGTGGAGGCGTCGCGGCTGTCGCCGACGGTCCAGCCGCCCACCTCGGCGCGGATCGCCTCGAGCACGTCGTCGTAGAGCGCGTCGGGCACGATGATGCGCGAGTTGTTGGTGCAGGCCTGGCCGTTGTTCGAGAACGACAGGTCGTGCAGCTCGGCGATGAACGTCTCGATCGGGGCGTCCTCGAGCAGCAGCGCCGCCGACTTGCCGCCGAGCTCGAGCGAGACCTCCTTGAGCTGCTCGCCCGCGATGCGGCCGATGCGACGGCCGACCTCGGTCGAGCCGGTGAAGGCGACCTTGTCGATGCCCGGATGCGCGACCAGGTGATCGCCCGTCGCGCGGTCGCAGGGCACGAAGTTGAGCACGCCGGCGGGCACGCCCGCCTCGTCGGCGGCCTCGGCGATCAGGAACGAGTCGAGCGCGGTGACCGACGCGGGCTTGATGACCGCGGTGCAGCCCGCGGCGATCGCGGGGCCGATCTTGAAGAAGAGCGTCGAGAGCGGGAAGTTCCAGGGCGCGATCATCGCGACCACGCCGATCGGCTCGCGGCGCACGAGCGAGTGCCCGCGGCCGGCGGGGCGCAGATCCTCGATCTCTGTGCGCTCGAGCACATCGGCGTAGAAGCGCAGCAGCCCCGTGGCGGCGTCGGCGTTCGAGAACGTCGCGCGCTCGAGCGGGGTGCCGACCTCGGCGGCGATCAGCGCGCCGATCGCGTCGCGGCGGCGCTCGATCGCGTCGGCGAAGCGCCGCATGATCGCGATGCGCTCGGCCGGCGTCGAGCCGCCCCACCCCGCCTGGTCGTCGAGGGCGCGCCTGGCGGCGGTCACGGCCCGGTCGATGTCGGCCGGGCCGCCGACCGGGTAGCTGCCGATCGGCTGGCCGGTGTTCGCGTCGACGGTCGTGCCGCGCGCGTCGGTGCTCGGCTCGCGCCAGGCGCCGTCGATGTAGAGCTTCGTGGTCTCCATGGTCATGCCTCGCTTCCGTCGGCGCGCCCGTCGGCGGCACCCTCGTGCGCGACGACGCCGCGCAGGTTCTTGCCGGTGCGCAGATCCTCGAACCCGCGGTTGATGTCGGCGAGCGCGTACTGCTGCGAGACGAGCTCGTCGAGCTTCAGCAGCCCGCGCGCGTAGAGGTCGAGGATGAGCGGGATGTCGTGGCGCGGGTTCGACGAGCCGAAGATCGTGCCGCGGATGGTCTGGTCGTTGAAGATCAGCTGCGTGCCGGGCAGGTGGATGTTCTTCGCCATCACGTCCTGCGACATGCCCGCGAGCACGAGCGTGCCGCCCTTGCCGAGCGCCGAGTAGGCGGCGGTCACGACGCCCTCGGTCGTGTTGCCGGTCGCGACGATCACGACGTCGGCGCCCTTCGCGACGGGATGGACCTCCGCCAGGTGGGCCACCGCATCCGCCATCGACTCGAAGGTCGAGGTCGCGCCGAAGACGCGCGCGGCCTCGAGCTTCGCCGGGTTGCTGTCGACGACGACGACGTCGCGGGCGCCGGCGATGCGCGCGCCCTGCACGGCGTTGACGCCCACGCCGCCCGCGCCGAGCACGAGCACGACGTCGCCGACGCCGACCTTTCCGGCGTGCACGGCCGCGCCGAAGCCCGTGAGCACGCCGCAGCTCGCGACCGCGACCGCCGAGAGCGGCACGTCCTTGCTCACCTTGACGAGCGTGTGGGCGCGCACGACCGAGAACCTCGCGAACGTGCCGAGGCCGCAGTTGGCGGGCACGGCCTCGCCGTCGATCGAGAACCGGTGGTCGCTCTCGGCGACGTTGTCGGGGTTGTTGGCCGCCTGCTCGCACAGGTTCGAGCGGCCGGTGACGCACCAGTCGCACGCGCCGCAGGTCGAGACGAAGACCGCGGCGACGTGATCGCCGGGCTCGAGGCCCGTGACGCCCGCGCCGACCTCGCGCACGATGCCGGCGCCCTCGTGGCCGCCGACCACCGGGATGGCGCCCAGCCCGCCCTCGCGGGTGTGCTCGTCCGAGAAGCACAGGCCCGCGTGGGTGAACTCGACGAGCACCTCGCCGGCCTGCGGCGGCGCGAGCTCGATCTCGCGCACCGTCCAGTCCTGGCCGGCCTCGAGCACGACGGCTGCTTCGGTCTTCATGCGTTCGCCTCCTGCGGCGTCTCGGGGGCGGATGCGGCGGCCTGCGCGGCGTTGGCGCGGTCGGCGGCGTCGCGGCGGTGGGAGTCGGCGGGTGCGAAGCGCGCGAGCGCCCAGTGCACGAGCAGGCCGGTGCCGAACGCGACGAGCCAGTTGTAGTCGTAGAGCCCGCGCAGCGCCGGGATGAGGCCCTCCTCGGGGAACGGCACCCCGCCGGCGGAGTGGGCGCCGCCGATCGAGAGCACCAGCGCGACGCCCATCGCGGCGAGCGCGCGCCAGTTGAGGCCGTGGCGGTACCAATACCGCCCGGCGGGCGAGTAGAGCTCGGCGACCACGAGCGTGCGGCGGCGGATGAGCCAGTACTCGGCGACGAGGATGCCGGCGACCGAGCCGAGGAAGGTGCCGGTGATGCCGAGCCACACGAAGATGTAGAGGTCGGAGCTCGCGAGCAGGTTCCACGGCTGCATGAGGATGGCGATGACGCCGGTGATGAGGCCGCCGACCTTGAACGAGACGAGGCGCGGGAAGGCGTTCGAGAAGTCGTACGCAGGCCCGACGGTGTTGGCGGCGACGTTGACGGCGACGGTCGCGACGATGATGCAGAGCATCGCGAAGAGCACCGCGATCGTGTTGGGGATGAGGCCGACGAGCTCGACCGGGTCCCAGATCGCCTCGCCCCACACGGCGACGGTCGCCGAGGTCGTGAGCGCGCCCATCGTCGTGAAGAGCGCGACCGTCGGGGTGAGCGCGGAGGCCTGCCCGACCATCTGCGCCTTCTGCGACTTCGCGAAGCGCGTGAAGTCCGAGATGTTGACCGACATCGTCGCGTAGAAGGCGATCATGCCCATGAGCGCGCCGGGGAAGATGGCCCAGAACTCCGGCCCCCAGCCGAGCGACGACGGCTCGCTCGCGATCGGGCCGAGGCCGCCCGCGAGCCCCACGACCCACGCCATGAGGAAGCCGGCGACGACGAGGATGAGCGGCGCCGCCCAGTTCTCGAGTCGGCGGATCGACTCGATGCCGCGCAGCACGAGCGCCATCTGGATGAGCCAGAAGATGCCGAACGAGAGCCACAGCGTCCACGCGTGGCCGCCGACGGCGGGTGCGTCGCGCCAGCCCTCGCCGAGCATGACCGACATGAGCGTGTAGATCGCCTGGCCGCCGACCCAGGTCTGGATGCCGAACCAGCCGCAGGCCGAGATCGCGCGGATGAGCGCCGGCACGTTGGCGCCGCGGAGGCCGAAGGCGGCGCGGGCGAAGACCGGGAACGGGATGCCGTACTTCGTCCCCGCGTGGCTGTTGAGCAGCAGCGGGATCGTGACGATGAGGTTGCCGAGGGCGATCGTGCCGACCGCCTGCATCCAGTTCATCCCGAGGTCGATCAGCCCCGAGGCGAGGTAGTAGGTGGGGATGCCGTGGGCGATGCTCATCCAGAGCGCCGCGTAGTTGTAGGTGTGCCAGGTGCGCTTTGCCTTGGGCACGGGCTTCAGATCCTCGTTGCTGTACGCGCTCTGCTCGATCTCGAGCTCAGCGGCGAGCCCGGGATCGGCGGCGGCGTCGGTGCTGCGCTGCACGTCGACGGCGTTGCTCATGGTCGAGACCTTCCTCGGTCGGTTCCGGCGCCGGGCATGCGGCCGCAGCGCCATCGCTTTGGGGGAGGCTCCGAGCGGTGGCTCGCGCACCTCAGTTCATCTAGTGAACCATCGGTTCACTTAGGATGCAAGGTGACGGGCGGCGGGATCGCACCACCCGCTCCTCATCGTCGTGCATCCTCCATGCCGGTGGCGTACGCATCCGCCCGCCGGTCGCCGAGGGGCCGGTTGAAGGGGTCGGCGAGGCGCGACTCGCGCGTGCCGAGCGGGTCGATGTCGGCCCAGATGAGATCGACGCCGTCGGTGCCGGGGCGCGTCAGCGGCCAGCCGAACGGGTCGACGATGATGCTCGCGCCGATGAACGTGGTGCCGCGCTCGGTGCCGACGCGGCTCGCCGAGGCGACGTAGCACTGGTTGGCCTGCGCCCCCGCCATCGTGACGATGTGGGCCGAGGGCGGCAGGTGCTCGGGCTGGCGGGGGTTCGGCACCCAGTCGCTCGGCGCGAGCACGAGGTCGGCGCCCTGCAGGCCGAGCGAGCGGAAGCTCTCGGGGATCCAGGCGTCGTAGCAGATGAGCATGCCGACGCGGCCGAAGGGGGTCTCGACCACGGGGAAGCCGCGATCGCCCGGGGTGAAGGCGTCGTGCTCGGTGTTCCAGAGGTGCACCTTGCGGTAGACCGATTCGACGCCGTCGGGCGAGACGAGCGCGGAGGAGTTGTAGATGCGGCCGTCGTCGCCGAGCTCGGCGAAGCCGCCGCACACCCACAGGTCCCGCTCGCGCGCCTCGGCGTGCCAGGCGCGGATCGTCTCGCCGTCGAGGCCCTGCGCCGCGGGCCGGGCCTCCGCCTCGTCGGCGAAGGCCCAGCCGCTCGACGCGCATTCGGGCAGCACCACGACATCCGCCCCCGCGTCAGCGGCGGTTCGGATCGCGTCGACGGAGGCCGCGGTGCTCGCCGCGATGTCGCCGAGCACCGGATCGGTCTGCGCGCACGCGACGCGGATGGCGGATGTCGTGGTGCGCATGGCTAGCGGCCTCCCTCGACCAGCTCGACCTCGGCGCGCTGCCAGTCTGCGCCCATGATGTCGTAGCCGGCCTCCTCGACGATCGCGAGCGCCGCTTCGGTCAGGTCGGTACGGTAGCCGCCCTCGGGCTCGGCCTCGAGCATCTCGCCGTCGATCGCGAACTGCATCGACTGCTGCCAGCTTGCCTCGTCGAGGCGGCCGATGCCGTTCGTCGAGGGCCAGATGAGCGCGTTGATCTCGTTCATCATCCACTGCTGGTGGCTCGTGCCGAGGGCGCTGCCCTGCTGCAGCACCGTCTGCACGCACGCGTCTGCGTCGTCGCGGCAGTCGGCCCAGCCCATGTAGGTCGCGGCGAGGAAGCGGGTCGCGATGTCCTCGTTGCCCTCTTCCGCGAGCCACGAGTCGCGCGCGTAGAGGCTGTCCTCGAGCACCGAGTAGCCCTCGGCCTGGAGGTCGATGATCGAGAAGTCCTCGCGCTGGTAGAGCTCGCCCGTGTCGGGGTTGACGGTCTCGAGCAGCTGCGCGAGCTCGTTGTAGCCCTTGGCCTGCACCGAGTCGACCTCGCGGTTCAGCAGCATCGACATGTCGAACGGCTGCTGCAGGATCTCGATGTCGGTCGTCGGCTCGATGCCGCGGTCGCGGAGCGCGCCGTAGAGCACGAGCTCGTTGCCGCCGCCCCACGAGCCCATGCGCGTGCCCGCGAGATCCTCGAGCGACTCGATCCCCGAATCCGCCCACGCGACCTGGAGGTAGCCGCCGCGCTCGAAGACCTGGCCGATGTTGACGATGTCGGCGCCCTGCTCGCGCGTGAGCATGCTCTTGACCACGTGGCTGACGGCGAACTCGGCGTTGCCCGAGGCCACGACCTGCTGCGGCACGACGTTGGTGCCGCCCTCCTGGATCGTGACGTCGAGGCACTGGTCGGCGTAGTGGCCGTTCGCGTCGGCGGCGTAGTAGCCGGCGAACTGGGCCTGCGCGACCCACTGGAGCACGACGGTGACGCTGTCGACGCTCGCGCAGTCGCCGTTGGCGGTCGGCTCGGCCGCGGGCTGCGCCTCGGCGCCCATGCCCGAGCACGCGGTGAGCGCGAGGGCCGCTGCCGCGAGCAGCGAGAGGCTGCGGGCGGCGCGCTTGTGCTGGTTCTTCATCGGGGTGAACCTCCTCAGGTTCGATTCATGGCGTGATGCCAGGGCATGGCGACGCGCTCGAGCAGCAGCACGAACGCGTAGACGGCGAGGCCGAGCAGGCTCGCGGCGGCGACGGCCGCCCAGGTCTGCTCGAACCGCGAGAGGGCTGCGGTGTTGGCGATGAGCACGCCGAGCGCGTTGGCGGTACCGCCGAAGTACTCGGCGACGATGATGCCGATCACCGAGAGCGTCGCGCCGATCTTCAGCCCGTCGAAGAGCGACGGCAGGGCGCCGGGGATCCGCACGAAGAGCATCAGCTGCAGCGACGAGGCCGAGAGCGACTGCATGAGCTCGCGGTGCAGCGGGTCGACGCGCAGCAGGCCGCGCGTGGTGTTGACCATGACGGGGAAGAACACCATGATCGCCGCGACCGCGATCTTCGACATCAGGTTGGAAGCGCCGAACCACTGGTTGAAGATCGGCGCGAGCGCCACGACCGGCGCGCAGCTGAGGATGGCGACGAGCACGAGGATCGTGTTGGCCGCGCGCTCGAAGAGGCTCACGACGAAGGCGGCGACCACGCCGGTGACCGAGCCGAGCGCCATGCCGCCGAGCACGGCGGCGGTCGTCACCTGCGCCGCCGAGAGGATGGTCGCGAGGTTCGCCCCGATCGCCTCGCCGATCGCCGAGGGCGCCGGCAGCAGGTACGCCTGCACGTTCAGGGCCCGCACGAGCCCCTCCCACAGCACGAGCGCGAGCACGCCGACGACGATGGGCGGCAGCGCCTGCGACAGCAGCGCCTTCCCGCTCGGCCGGACGCCGGCGCGCTTGGGCAGCGCGATCGCGGTCGTGGCGGTCACGCGGCGCTCCGCGACTCGTCGAGCACGCTGTGCAGCGCCTCGCGCACCTTCGCCTCCTCGGCGAAGTACTGCTCGCTCACGCGCGTCTCGTCGTTGCGGTAGCGCGGCAGGTCGATGTGCAGGCGCTCGGCGATGCGGCCGGGCCGCGGCGACATCACGATCACGTCGGTCGAGAGGAACGCGGCCTCCGAGACCGAGTGCGTGACGAAGACGACGGTCGTGCCGGTCTCCTGGTAGATGCCGAGCAGGTGCCGCTGCATGTGCTCGCGCGTCATCTCGTCGAGGGCGCCGAGCGGCTCGTCCATCAGCAGCACGCGCGGCTGGAACGAGAGCGCGCGGGCGATCGCGACGCGCTGCTGCATGCCGCCGGAGAGCTGGCGCGGGCGGTGGTGCTCGAACTGCTCGAGCTTGACGAGCTGCAGCATCTCGCGGGCCTTCGCGCGGCGCTCCTCGCGGCCGACGTTCTGCACCTGCAGCGGCAGCTCGATGTTGCGCCGCACCGTGCGCCAGTCCATGAGGCCCGCCTGCTGGAAGACCATCCCGTAGTCGCGCGCCTTGCGGGCGGCCGAGGCGCTCTTGCCGTGCACCTCGACGACGCCCTCGCTCGGGTCGATGAGGTCGCCGATCACGCGCAGCAGCGTGCTCTTGCCGCAGCCGGAGGGGCCGATGAGCGAGACGAACGAGCCGGGCTGGATGTCGAGGTCGATGTCCTGCAGCGCGTGCACGGGGCCGCTCGCGGTGTCGAAGGTCTTGCTGACGCCGCGCAGCGAGATGGCGGGGGCCTGGGTGGGCGCGTCGGCCCGGTCGGTGATGGTCATTGGGTCCTCCTGCGAAGCACGAGCGATTCGGCGATGGCGATGATCTGGACGAAGACGACGCCCGCGAGCGACGCGATGAGCACGGCGGCGAAGAGCTTCTCCGGGCCGGTCGAGTAGAAGTAGGCGGCCGAGAGGATGGCGCGGCCGATGCCGAGCCCCGTGCCGGCCGAGAGCTCGCCCACGATCGCGCCGATCACGCTCGCGATCGCCGCGAGCCGCAGGCCGCTGAACAGCGACGGGATGGCCGAGGGGATGCGCACCCAGACGAGGGTCTGGAAGCGCGAGGCGTTGAGGGAGCGCATGAGCTCGATGTGGATCGGGTCGGCCGAGTTCAGGCCGCGCAGCGTGTTGACGGTGACGGGGAAGAACGACAGGTAGGCCGAGATGATCGTGACCGCGATCCAGCTCGGCAGGCCCAGCCCGCCGACCCAGATGACGATGATCGGCGCGAGCGCCACGAGCGGGATCGTCTGCGAGACGACGAGCCACGGCATCACCCCGCGCGAGACGATCGGCAGCTCGCGCAGCCCGATCGCGAGCAGCACGCCGAGGGCGCTGCCGAGCACGAGGCCGTAGGCGGCCTCCCGCAGCGTCACGCTCGTCTCGACGAGCAGGTAGGCGAGCAGCGTCTGGTCGGTCGCGGTCGACGCCGGCGCGCCGAGCGCGCCGAATATCGTCCACAGGTGCGGCATCGCCATGTCGTTCGAGGCGATCGGCAGCGGCACATCGGTGAACGGGATCATGCCCCCGGTCGCGGCGCCGAGCAGCTTGTAGCCCTCCCAGAGCGCAGCGGCCGCGACCACGAGGCCGATCGTGATGACGGCGTACTGCCAGGCGCTCGAGCGCTGCTTGCGGCGCGGTGGCGGCACCGCGCTCGGCGCTGGGTCGGCGGCAGTCCGCCTCCCGGCCAACGTCGTCGTCGACATAAGACCTCCGGTTCACTCACTGGACCCTAGGTTCGGTAGATGACATGCTAAGCCTCGCAGGCGGAGATGTCGACGACATTTCTCCGTCGTTACGGAACAGAGATCACCGCCCGGTCGAGGAGGCCACGGATGCGTTACGGATACAAGGCGAGCGCCGAGCAGTTCGCGCCCGCAGAGCTGCTCGAGCTCGTCGTCGAGGCGGAGCGCCACGGCTTCGACTCGGCCTTCATCTCCGACCACCTGCAGCCCTGGCGCCACGAGGGCGGCCACGCCCCGAACGCGCTGACGTGGCTCGGCATGGCCGCCGAGCGCACGAAGCGCATCGTGCTCGGCACGAGCGTGCTCACCCCGACCCTCCGCTACCACCCGGCCGTGATCGCGCAGGCATTCGGCACGCTCGGCCAGGTGCACCCGGGCCGCTTCATCCTCGGCGTCGGCACCGGCGAGGCGCTCAACGAGCAGGCGATCGGCGTGCACTACCCCGAGCTGCCCGAGCGCTTCGCGCGGCTGCGCGAGGCGGTGCGCCTCATGCGGGCGCTGTGGGACGGCGAGCGGGTCGACTTCGAGGGCGACTACTACTCGCTGCACGGCGCGACCATCTATGACCGGCCGGCCGAGCGCATCCCCGTCTACATCGCCGGCGGCGGCCCGGCCACCACGAAGTACGCGGGCCGCGTGGGCGAGGGCCACATCTGCACCTCGGGCAAGGGGGATGCGTACTACACCGAGACGATCGTGCCCAACCTCGAGGAGGGCATCGCCGCCGGCGGCCGCGACGACGCCGACGTCGACCGCATGATCGAGATCAAGGTCTCCTACGACCGCGACCCCGAGCTCGCGCTCGAGAACACGCGCTTCTGGGCAGCGCTCTCGCTCACGCCCGACCAGAAGCAGAACATCCACGACCCCGCCGAGATGCAGCGCCTCGCCGACGCCCTGCCGATCGAGCAGGTCGCGAAGCGCTGGATCGTCTCATCGGATGCGGAGGAGACCGCCGCCGCCATCAAGCACTACATCGACCTCGGCTTCCGCCACCTCGTCTTCCACGGCCCCGGACACGACCAGCGCCGCTTCCTGACGCAGTTCGCCGAGGATGTGATGCCGCTGCTTCCGCGAGACTGACAGCCAGCGCGCCAGCGCGCTATGTGCGTCGCGGCAATAGGCCGGGCCTGCAGGAACCGAGCCCGCCAATGCCCGGTTATGACATCAGCTGCAGCGCCCGTCGAGCCGCGGCTGTTCTTGCGCCGGTCACCGTCGGCTACGCGATCGCGAGAAGATGAAATCGTGAGTGGGGATCAACAGTTGCGGCTGGCTTCTTCGGCGGCTCGGGCGGCCGGACGCGAACTCGCGCGGGACGCGACGATTCAAGACCTGGTGCCGGCGGACTACGAGTTGGCGCTGAAACTGCTGCGGGAGCGACCTTCCGCGCGGTGGGGTGCCCGTCGCGAATTGTTGGAGCTGGCAGATCTCTTCACCTCCTACTTGCCGACTGCAGTTCACTTGACAGTGATGCCGAGACCGGAGGATCTTCTCGCTGACCTCGCGGCCGGCATGATGGAGGGACGCCGACTCGCGAGGTCTACTGGCGTCTTCGAGCACTTCTCGTCCCACTGGAGGGAGAGCGCGCTAGCGGCGCCGAGCCGCAGGTGGTCACTCGCAGACTCCGCAGCGCAGACGGCGCGACAAGAGATTCGTGAGACCGGGTCCTTATCAGGGAACAGCCTCGCGTTGCTGACCCACATGGCGGTAGAGGTCGGGCGGCTCTCGGCACCGCTCGCGCCCGCGAGCGACGCAGGCAATTTTGGGATCCGCTCGCGCGAATCAGCACCGGCCGTGGACGCACTCACCGCCCTCGTACAGCCCGGCGTCGCGCGCGAACCACTCGTACGATTCGACGAGCGTGCGCATCAATATGTGGAAGTATCCGCGGAGCAGTTGGCAAGTGAGGCCTCTCGGGCAATCAGAAGTTCCTTTGCATTTGAAGTCAGGGCGTTCTTTCGACTATTCCGCCCGGCTTTAAGCGAGCGCGATCGAGCAGCTTCGTCGCAGGCTAGGGCTCGGCTCGCGGAACTTAGCCGAACCGCGCTTCATGGCCATTACGACTCGCTCGCCGGCGTGGTGGCGGAGCGCTCGCGCACCAGGACCAGATACGAAGGACGGGGTGACGCCCCGCCTCCTCAGCCACAAAAGTATGGGGTAACCGCGACGGGAGCCGAGCACTGGGTGCGCGACGCGGCGCATTGGCTCGGCGCCCGCAACGCGCGCGTTACGCCTGGGACCGGCGATGGCGGCGTTGATGTTCTTACGGATCGGTTCGCCATCTCCGTTAAACACTATGCCGGGTATGTTCCTGTCGAAGAGGTGAGAGAAATCTTCGCCGTTGCGGTCGCGCAGAGAAGATCCGCGATGCTGTGGACGAGCGGGAAAGTCACGAAAGCGGGCCTGGAGTTTGCTCGTGTTGCACCCGTTCACGTGGTGCACTACGACGTCGCGACTGCTGAAATCACGCCCATCACGGATGAGGCGGACGAGGTGCTTCGGTCGGGATTGGACTGATTGCGCCGCGCATGCGCCCGCGCAAGGGGATAAGGCGGCGCGTGCGCCGTGGCGCGACGCCTGATGCATGCCGACACGGTAGCGACGCCGCGCGATGGTATCCACGAAGTGCCATTGACTCGATTGGCGCGAACCCTTGCAGGAGAGCACCCGCGCGGACTGGCCGGTCCCGGCTAGTCCCCAGCGGTCGGGGCTGCCGGTCGAGCGCCATCGCCTTGAGCTCGACGCACCACCCCTGCGATGATGACGGCCACCTTTCGCGGGTCCTCGTGCTCCCAGAATCGGAGGACCGTCCACCCATCGCTCTCCAAGATCGCCGACGTGTCAGCATCGCGTTCGCGATTGCGGGCGATCTTCAGTCTCCAGTAGTCAGCGTTGGCCTTCGGCGGCACGAAGTGCTTCGCGCAGCCGTGCCAGAAGCAACCATCGATGAAGACGGCCACCTTGCGGCGCGTGAACACGATGTCCGCCCGCCGCTATCGCTGTGAGGCCAGCGGGGCGAGGTCCACGCGGAAACGCAACCCGGACGCGTGCAGTACTCGCCGGACGCGGAGCTCCGGATTCGTGTCTCGACGGGTGTTCGCACGCATGACGGACGCGACGCCCGGGCTCGACGCCCACCCGCCTCGCTGCGTCCACTTGGGGCGCAGCACCGTCTCTAGTTCGTCGCCTAGTTCACTCATAGCTTTCCACAGCTTCGGCGAGCTGGCCAGCTCTCGTCAGTGGCCGAAGGTACATTCGATCTATGCCCTCCTTCAGGTTCGTCGACCTCTTCGCCGGCATCGGCGGCTTCCACGCGACGCTCGGCGCTGTGAACGGCGGATCGCTCGCCATGGCATCGGAGATCGACGCCCATGCCGCCGCGATCTACGCCCAGAACTGGGACCAGGCACCTCAGGGTGACATCATCCCACTCACGGAGGACGTGATGGCGGTGCCCCACCACGACGTCCTGAGCGCGGGCTTCCCATGTCAGCCGTTCTCCAAATCCGGGTTCCAACGCGGGATCAACGAGGCACGCGGGACACTCTTCTTCAACATCCTGCGCATCTTGCAAGAGCGCAAGCCCGCCGTCGTCATGCTTGAGAACGTGCGCAACCTGGCGGGCCCGCGGCACCGCGAGACTTGGGCGACCATCGTTCGTCTGATGCAGGAAGCCGGGTACAAGGTCTCCACTCAGCCGACGGTCTTTTCTCCTCACTTCTTGCCGCCAGAGCTCGGTGGACGCCCGCAGATCCGCGACCGGGTCTTCATCATGGCGACATACGTCGGCGATCCGGATCGCGCTCGAAAGCTGTCCCCGAGCGAGCCACTAGTGCCGCGCGCAGCTGTGGGCAACTGGAACCCGGATGATTGGGACATCTTCAAGACGCCGATCGGCCCCGAGCAGCGCCCGCTCGTGCAGCCGGATCACGAAGTGGAGCGGGTCGAGGACTACCGGCTATCCGAGGCCGACTCGTATGTCATCGACGTCTGGGCTGACTTCGTCGAGCGGCTTCGACGGAAGGGCGTGTCGAAGCTCCCAGGATTTCCCATCTGGGCGGACGAGTTCGCACACCTGGATGCGCTGGAGATCGACGAGGGCACACCCGCGTGGAAGGCCGACTTCCTACGTAAGAACGCCACGTTCTATACCGAACATCACGATGTCATCGATGCGTGGCTGCACGCCCACGGCAACCTGCGGGAACTACCCGCCTCTCGACGCAAACTGGAGTGGCAGGCGCAATCGACAGAAGATCTGCGCGAGACCGTCATGCACCTTCGCCCCTCAGGCCTGCGCGCCAAGCGTCCGACCTACCTGCCCGCGCTCGTCGCAATCACGCAGACCTCGATCCTCGGCTCCCGAGGACGCCGGATCTCGCCACGCGAAGCCGCTCGCCTTCAAGGGCTACCGGACTGGTTCGGCTTCGATGGCCAGCGAGACGCGCTCACGTACAAGCAACTCGGCAACGGAGTAAACGTTGGCGCCGCGAACTTCATGCTTCGGACGCACGTCGAGCGGGATGCGAAGTTGATCGAGGAGACGTCACCCGCTGCGCTGGACGCGATCTTGTCCGCGCCGCTGAATCCCGATGAGGCGCTCGGCGAGCCGACCCGTCTGACTCGGGCAGCGTAGGTCGCAAGGTTCGACGCCCGTCGAAGGCGGATCCTCCGCCGCTTGCCGCGCAAGAAGTGCCTCACACCGCCGCCCAGTGCTCTCAGAATCGACATCGAGTGGCGAGGTAGTGGTTCGAGATCCGCCCCTTCGGTGATCAGCGCAGGATGCAGCGGACACCGGAGGCGTCTTTGTCCTCCGTCGAAGATTCGAACGCGCGCGCCACTCCACCGACATCGGCGAGGTGGCATCCGGTCGCCCTCGCACGGCTCCCCCGCCAGCAGCGGCTGACCGCTGGAACCCGCGGCGGCTCGGCGAAGCGTCGATTGTCACGTCGTCCGGTCGCGCTCCTATTGTTGCCAGGACATCCGCTTGTCGACGTCAGTCAGCAGGACGCGGGTCAGTCATTCCTTCGCGCGCTGGGCATCGACCCACGCTGCGCGCCGGCGCGCGTTGAGCTAGGCGGCCGCGGAGAAGTCAGGCCCACCCGCCAACCCAGTTGAAGCGCGACCCATCGCCGCGGCCTCCGTAGTAGAAATTGGCGTTGAGCGCTGACGCAGCAGCTCGGATTCGTTCCGCCGCGGCTGAGCGCTCACCACTCGACAGTTTGCTGGAACCACCGAAACGAACCATGCCTGCACCGCGTGCTGTGATCTGCACCCACGAGCTTAAGTTGGCCACGCCACCTCGCAACGGGTCTCGCCACCCGGTAAGTTCGCCGAGCCATTGCAGCGCGGTTCCTAGTATGTCGGGCGTGGACCCCAACAGGTTCCACTTGTCGTCGAGCCACGGGGCGGTGCCCGACGCCGCACGCTCTCTGTCGAGACGGTGGACCGCGTCTATGAAATCGTGTGGTCGCATGCGATCCACCATCGAGAAGACCTGCTCAGTCAGACTGCCGGGTCCCACCGCACCGGCGAGGACCGGCCACCAAACCCGAGCGTTGTCCGAATACCTTGTGTAGGTCAGAATGCCGTCGTCACAATTCGCAACCAACCATGGTAAGTATGTGCGGTCGTAGAACCGCGGAGCGTTGCCCGAAACCTCGAGCATCGCCAACAAGAACTGTGCCGTACCGAGCGGATATTTGTATCGAGCCGAATCTGCGCGATCTGACTCTTCGTACCCGCCCTGAGTCGCAGCCCATAGCGAAGGGACCGCGAGCAATCTCTCGCGGCTCGCAGCATCCACCACGCCGTCCCAGTGCTGGTAGGCGTCTCGTATCTCTGTCACTTGGGGCTTTTTCGACCCCCACCGCACAACGTGATTGCTCAGACTGTCGAAGCGGGTCGAAAATAGGTCGATCATCATCAGGTCGGACGGCGTTCTCTCGCGGAAATCGGGATGCACCAGCCAGGCCTGCGACCTCAGAGAGAAGGCTACAATCTCGAACTCCGGGGCTACAGAAGTCAACATTGCGGCCGACACTAGCCCGTCAATATCCGCGCTGACAGCCAACTGACGCGGCTGACGGAGCAGCGCAGCCAGTCGTGACGCGGCCGAGTTCGGGAGGGCGCTGATTTCGCTTCCGAGCGCGTCGATGGCGATCCGGCGACGGGCTTGAGCGGTCGATTGAGCACCTGTCATGTTACGGACATTAGCTCTTCGCGCCACGCGCGACGGTGAGACGGGGCGCCCACACGCCGACCGGCTGTCGGGCCGCTCGCGCAGACCAGTTTCGCCACACCCAGCCAGGAACACCACTGACGCTCATCGCTGGCGCCTATCGTGGGGACTAGGCGCCTGGCGCCGGCGCCCGCGTCGAGTTGCACTGGACGCCGACGCAGCCGTAGCGGAGGGCCCGCACGGCCAAGAAGAAATCCGTTGTGCCCGGATAGGACACGCCGGTCCTCAGAGGCCGGCCAACTGGTTCACCAAGGCGTGAAGTTGGGCATCGGTGATCTTGCCGCTTCGGTTCATCTCGATTAGCCGCTCGACCTCGGCGGCTCGCCCTGCCGTCGGCGGCTTCGCTGCCGTGAACATCGTCGCGAGCCGCGGAAACCGCTCAGGGGTTGCGATTGTCTGCGCGTAAGCGAGGAATGGGTTCTCGATTCCGCGGTTCTCGTTCGCGGGAGCCTGCAGCGGCGCCACGCACTCAGGATGATGCTGGGCATGCACGCTCACTGCCGCGAACGGCAATTCGACAGCGTCGTTCTTAGCGACAGCCCTTGCTGCAGCAGCCGGATGCAAACCGGGATCGATGAAGACGAGTCCGGGCAGATTAGGCGACAGGAAGATCGTGGGATCTCCGAATCCTCTGCCGCTGCCCCCTAACCCGTTGGAGATCCGGAAAGCTCCGCTCTTCCGAGCCGTCTGGGCTTTGACGCTCCACAAGCCGCGCGCCGCGTCCTGCAGATCCATCAAATCGAAGCCGCGCACGGAGTGGCCGCCGGGTATCGTGAGCACACCCAGAGCCCACGCCGCCGCCGCCACCAGCCACTCGATGGCGCCGCCTACAATGAAGCGATTGCCTGGATCGCTCGGATTCACGCGGTCAACGTTGAGCCGCATCGCGGCTTCGAGTTCGCCTCTCAGCGAACTATCGCGTGCCAGTCCGTCGCGGAAGCGATCGAAATCAATCGAACCTGAGGTCTGCGACGGCGTTTGAGTTACGCGGGCGCGCTTGAGGACCATGTTTGCAGCATAACGTGAGGCGACCTCATCTCACGCATGCGCCACGAGTGGCTTTAAGGCGCCCGAAGTCGTTGTGGCATTCGTCCGCAGACTTAGCCCACCGCCCGAGACGCAAGAGCAGAGCGGAGTCTCGCCGGCCGGCGCGCCCGCCCAGGAAGCGTCTCATTACGTCACATCCCGCCGCGCTATCAGACAGCGTGAGACCATGGAAGGCGACCCACCGCATCCGCCCACCAAGGCACGGGGAGCCGCATGATCTCGATCGAGCACGTCAGCCGCCGCTTCGGCGACGGCCCCGACGCCGTCGTCGCGCTCGACGACGTGAGCATCGAGGTGGCGAAGGGGCAGATCTTCGGCGTCGTCGGGCAGTCGGGCGCCGGCAAGTCCACCCTCCTCAGAACCGTCAACGCGCTCGAGCGGCCCGACTCGGGCCGCGTGCTGGTCAACGGCACCGACGTCACCGCGCTCGAGGGCAAGGCCCTCCTCAAGGAGCGCCACCGCATCGGCATGGTGTTCCAGCACTTCAACCTCGTCGGCAACCGCTCGGTGGCCCAGAACGTCGAGTTCGCGCTCGAGGCCGTCGGCACGCCCAAAAAAGATCGCCGCCCCAAGGCGCTCGAGATGCTCGACCTCGTCGGTCTCGCCCACCGCGCCGACGACCGCCCCGGCCAGCTCTCCGGCGGCCAGCGCCAGCGCGTCGGCATCGCCCGCGCGCTCGCGAGCCAGCCTGACGTGCTGCTGAGCGACGAGGCGACGAGCGCGCTCGACCCCGAGACCACCCGCTCGATCCTCGAGCTCATCCAGCGGCTCAGCCGCGAGCTCGGCCTCACCGTCCTCCTCATCACGCACGAGATGGAGGTGGTGAAGCGCATCTGCGACGCCGCCGCGCTCATGGAGCACGGCCGCATCATCGAGCAGGGCTCGCTCGACGAGCTCATCCGCACGCCCGGCTCGAAGGTCGCCGCCGAGCTCTTCCCCGTCGGCGAGGCCCACTACATCCCCGGCCACCGCGTCATCGACATCACCTACACGGCCCTCAGCGCCGACCGCCCGGTGATCGCGCAGCTCGTGCGCGACTTCGGGCTCGAGGTCTCGATCCTCGGCGCGGCGCTCGAGACCATCAACGGCCACCAGGCCGGCCGCACCCGCCTCGCCGTGCCCGGCGACGCATCCGTGGGCCTCAAGGTGATCGACGCGCTCACCGCGCAGGGCGTGACCGCCTGGGAGGTGCACCCGTGATCGACGTCAACGCGCCCGACTTCTGGGCCAAGCTCATCGAGGTGCTGCTCGAGGGCACGTGGGAGACGCTCTACATGACGGGCGTCGCGATGGCCATCACGTTCCTCGTGGGCCTGCCGCTCGGCATCATCCTCGTCGGCACCGAGCCCGGCCGCTTCCTCGAGGCGCCGCTCGGGCAGCGCTGGCTCGGCCGCGCGATCAACGCGGTGCTCGGCTTCATCGTCAACCTGGGCCGCTCGGTGCCGTTCATCGTGCTGATGATCGCGCTCATCCCGCTCACCCGCTGGCTGCTCGGCTCGTTCATCGGCACCGGCCCCGCGATCGTGCCGCTCACGCTCGTCGCCATCCCGTTCTTCGTGCGCGTCGTCGAGATCGCGGTGCGCGAGGTCGACCCGGGCCTGTTCGAGGCGGCCGACTCGCTCGGCGCGTCGCGCTGGCTGCTCGTCAAGCGCGTGCTGCTGCCGCAGGCGTGGCCGGCGATCCTGCTCGGCACCGCCACCACCATCACCTCGATCATCAACTTCTCGGCGATGGTCGGCGTGGTCGGCGGCGGCGGCCTCGGCAACGTCGCCCTCACCTACGGCATGCAGCGCTACAGCGCCATCCACATCGTCGGCGTCGTCATCATCCTGTTCGTGCTCGTGCAGCTCATCCAGTGGGCGCTCACGCTCGCGGCCACCCGGCTCGGCGCGGTGCCCGGTCGCCGCGCCGGCAAGCGGTCGGTGGCGGATGCGCAGGCCCACCTCGATGCGGACGTCGCGGGCGGTGCCCAGGCCGCGATCGATCGCAACCCGCCGCGCGGCGCCTGACCGCCACGCGCATCCGACCCCTCACCACCGAAGGAAGCACCATGACCATCTCGCTCAAGCGTCGCGTCGCGACCACCATCGTCGCCGGCGTCGCCGTCGCCGCCCTCGCCGCCTGCTCGTCGGGCGCGCCCGCCGAGGCGCCCGAGGACGGCTCGCTCGGCACCATCCGCGTCGGCGCCCTGCCCGTGCCGGCCGGCGACATGCTCACCTGGGTCGACGAGAACCTCGCCGCCGACGCCGGGCTCGACATCGAGTGGGTCGAGTTCACCGACTACAACACGCCCAACCCGGCGCTCAGCGACGGCTCGACCGACGCCAACCTCTTCCAGAACACGACGTTCATGGAGACGTACAACTCCCAGGCCGGCGGCGACCTCGTCTCGGTCGGCGACATCTACCTGCCCGCCGCCGCGTACTACTCGGAGTCGATCGGCTCGCTCGACGAGCTGCCCGACGGCGCCTCGATCGCCATCCCCAACGACCCGACCAACGAGGCGCGCGCGCTCGAGATCCTCGCGGCCGAGGGCCTGATCGAGATCGCCGAGGGCACCACCAACCTCGACGGCATCACCTCGAACCCGCGCAATTTCCAGTTCACCGAGGTCGAGAACGCCACGCTGCCGCTCGCGATCCCCGACAACGACGCCGTCTTCGTCACCGCGTCGTTCGCGCTGCCGGCCGGCCTCACGGGCGAGCAGGCGATCCTCGTCGAGGGCAGCGACTCGGCGTACTTCAACGCGCTCGTCACCACGCCCGAGCTGCAGGACGACCCGCGCGTCGAGGCGCTGCACGAGCTGCTGACCTCCGACGAGCTGCAGCAGTACATGCTCGACACGTGGGGCGGGCTGATCGTTCCGATCGAGGACTGATCGCTTCTGCTGGCTGAGGCGCGCCCTCGCTGGTTGAGGAGCGTGCGCTCGCTGGCTGAGGAGCGTGCGCCGCAGGCGCGCACGTCTCGAAGCCTGCTCGTCGCGGCCTGATCCTTCGGCCTTCCGACGAGCGCGCCGTGTGCTCCGAGCACGCGGCGCGGTCGTCGTTTCGGGCCGCATTCGCGTGTCAGTGCCCGCCCATACCCTCGTCGCACGAGGTCGGGGATGGATGTGGGTGGCCGCATCTACCCTCCTCGCAAGGAGGCGACGATGACGAGCACCGAGCAAGCAGCAGCAGCGGTCGACGCTGCTCGCGCGCTGCTCGCGGATGCCCCGTCGTTCTCGACCGCGTCCAGCGGCGAGGTGGTCGAACTGCTCGGCCGGGTCGCGGAGCTGGCCAGGGTCGTCGAGAGCCTGCAGGTGCGGCTCGCGCACGAGGTCGAGGAGCGCTCGCGGGGCTCGGCCGACGAGCCGCTGTGCCTGCTGCTGGGCGCCCGGCACGCGAAGGAAGCCATCGGCCGCGCCTTCGGCATCCGCCCCGGCCGCGCCCTCGACCTGCTGCTGATGGCGCGCGCGACGGCCCCGTCGGTCGCGCTCACCGGCGCCAGCATCCCGCCGAAGTACCCGGCGGTCGCGGCCGCGCTCGCGGAGGGCGAGCTGTCGTTCGCGCAGGCGCACGCGATCGTCTCGACCCTCGACCCGGCGGCGCCGCGCGCCGACGGCGAGCAGCTGCGCGTCGCCGAGCGCACGCTCGTCGGCCACGCGACCGATCCCGCCACGCCGCGGCCGCCCGAGCAGCTGGTCGTGCTCGCCCGCCGCTGCGTTGCGCTGCTCGATCCCGACGGGGTGCTGCCGAACGACGAGCGGCAGCGGGCGCTTCGGTCGCTGCGCATCCGACAGCAGCCCGACGGGTCATGGCTCACGACCATCCGCTCCCCTGCCGACGACGGCGCGGCCATCAAGGCGTTGGCGGATGCGTACACGGGGCCGCGCGTGAACGTCGCGTTCCACGATGATCGCTGCGCAAGGGGCGGCTGCGACGGCAAGGCATGCCACGGCGACGGCGACGGCGACGGCGACGGCGACGGCGGGGAGGTCTCCCTCGACGACCGCACGCGCGAGCAGAAGGCGCACGACGCGTTCATCGCCGTGGTGAAGGCGCACGCGGCCTCCGGCACCGCGCCGGTCGCCGGCGGGGAGCCGCCGACGCTCGTGCTCACCGGCACGATCGACGCCTACGCCGCGTACGTGCAGGGGCTCCGCCACGCCGAGCGCACCCTCACGATCGAGCACACCAACTGCCTCCTCCCGATCGAGCGCATCGACCAGGTCCTCTGCCACGCCGACGTCCAGCAGCTGGTCGTCGACGGCGACGGCCACCCACTCGCCCTCGGCCGCACGCAGCGGCTGTTCACCCGCGCGCAGAAGCGAGCCCTCGCCAGGCGCGACAAGGGCTGTCGAGTACCCGGTTGCGGCATGCCCGTCGCCTGGTGCGAGACCCACCACATCGTGCCCTGGCAGCTCGGCGGCCCCACCGACGTCGACAACGGCATCCTCGTCTGCAACTACCACCACCACGAGATCCACGCCGGCCGACTGCGGGTCGAGGAGGCCGGACCCGGGCCGGGCCAGTGGCGCATCGTCCCCGAGCTCCAGCCCGCCCGCAGCACGGTCGCCGCGGTGCCGCTCGACGCGGAGGCCGGTGATTCGGCGTGGCTCGGCGGCGCCGCGCCCGGCTCGCTCGACGCAGCTGCGAGCGATCATCCGCTCGCCACCGCAGCACCCGCCGCTGTTGCCGCCCCCGCGCCCGCCGCACTCGCCACCGCCGCACCCGCTGCACTCGCAGTGCGGCTGCCGGACCTCCGCGAGCGCAAGCCCGGGCTGGACCACACGGTGAGCACCGCATCAAGCGAACCGGATCCGCTCGACGCGGCCCGACCGTCCACTCGCCCACCGAGGCGACGCCGCCGCCCGGGCACTCCGAGCGAACGACACCTCAGGGCACTGCTCGAGCGGCAGGCCCGCGCTCGCGAGCGTGGCGGTCGCGCCGATGCGCTGACTCAGCCCAGGATCGTGCTGCGGCGCTGATCCGCAAGGGACGTCACCGAATCCTGTCGGGCGTGGCGACGCGTCGGGCGGCGATCGAGTGCGCCACCAGCCGCATCACGATCCGCGGCCGCGCGACTCGCCCCGCTCAGGGCATCGCATACTGGTCGACCGGCACGAGCTCGATCGCGGCGATGACCTCGAGCGCCGCACGCGCGGGCGCGCTCTCGAGGAAGCGCTCCGCCGCGGCGACCGAGCCGAACAGGCGCTCACCGCCCGGCTCGTCGCTCGTCAGCAGCATCGCGCTGTGGTTGCGGTTGACGCCGTCGAGCTGCGCCCACGGGAACGGCGGTGATCCCTCGGTCTGGCTCGTGAGCGCGACGCGCGCGACGACCCCGCCCTCCCGCTGCTCCCACCACGCGACCGCGGCCAGCCCATCCGCCATCTCGATGCGCTCGACCTCGCCCCACGCATCGAGGGCGCCGACGTCGCTCGCGTAGCCGTCGTAGTAGCGGACCTGCGTGCCGTCGGGCCCCGTGAACCGCACGTGGTTGTCCCACTGCGTGCGGCCGTCGTGGTTGGTCACCTCGCCGCTGCGGTCACGCGCCGACCAGCCGGCAGGCAGCGTGACGCGCATCGTGCCGTTCTGCGTCTCGAAGGTCTCCCCTGCGGCCTCCCCGTCGGCATCGCCGGCCGCCTGCGGCATCGCATTCCAGGGCACGTCGTGCACCTCGAGCGACGCGAGCACGCCCATGGTCGTCGCCATCTCGGCACCGCTCAGGCACGCCTCGGCGGCAGCGGCATCCGCCAGCACCTCGGCGCAGCCGTCGAGCCCGTCGACGTGGGCGCTGAAGACGCCGAAGCGCCCCTCCACGTGCATCAGGTAGGTGTTGGGCGCCAGCTCGTTCGGCGTCGCCGTCACCGCGACCTGCGGCGTAAACCGGCCCGGTTCGAGCTCCATCCACCAGGCGCTGGCCGTCGCGTCGCCCGCAGGCGGCGACTGCGCGATCGCGCGCTGCTCGACCAGCCGCCACGGCACCTCGCCCCAGCCGACGTCGGACATGTAGCCGTCGACGTAGGTGACCCGCGCCCGCTCCTCGTCGTCGACGAGCGTGACCTGGTTCACCCATTGGCGCTCGCCGCCGTGGTTCGTGGCCGCGACGCTCGTGTCGTCGACGCGCCAGCCCTGCGGCACGCCGAAGGTCGCAGTGCCGTTCTGGGTCGTGAACGGCTCGAGCACGACGGCCTCGACGGGCGGCGCGGGGCTCTCGGTGGGGTCGGCGGGCGCGGTCGGCTGCGCGGCGGTCGTCGCGCAGCCGGCGACGAGGGCGAGCGCGGCGGCGGTGCCGAGGGCGGCGGCGGTGCGGGCGGTGCGAGTGCGCATGGTGTGCCTCCATCGTCGGGCGGGCCGCGATGGCCGCCTCATCCCAAGATGTCCGGATGCGGGGCTCGGGTGTCGCTTCCCGGGTCACGGTTGCATCACGATGCGGGCGCCCGGCGACGGCCCCGCGGTGTTCCGCGGGGCCGTCGGGTCTCTCCGGGTGGAGGTGTGGGGTCTCGTGACGCGGGCGCCTTCGGCGCGCGCTCCTCGACCGGCGAGGGAGCGGGGGTCTCGAGACGCGTGCGGGCTGCGCCCGCGCGCTCCTCGACCGGCGGAAGGGCCTCGACCGGCGAGGGAGCGGGGCGCTCAGGGCATCGTGAAGCCGTCGACGCCCGTGAGGCGCACGCTCGCGACCACGTCGAGCGCCGCGACCGCCGGCGCGGAGCGCAGGAACGTCACGACCTCGGCCTCGGTGCCGAACGACGGCCGGCCCTCGAAAGTCGCCTCGAAGCGGTAGTTGCTGCGGCTCTCGCCGTACCAGGTGGGCGAGTTCACCGACCCCTCGTCGAAGCCCCAGTCGTTCGGTCCCTGCAGGTAGGTGAGCGCGACGTGCGGGATGTAGCGGCCCTGCGAGACGCGCCAGAACGACTGCGCGACGTCGCCGTCGCCCACGGGGCGCGCATCCACCGCCTCCCACAGCTCGGCGTCGTACGACCAGCTGCCCCCGAACTGCGGGGTGTCGAGGTAGGTGAGCGCGACGCCCGGGCCGACGAGGTCGACGATGTTGATCCACGTCGGCGCACCGGTGTCGGGGTCGAGGGTGGGCCAGCTGCGGTCGGTGCCCGACCAGCCCGCTGGCACCGTGAACGTCGCCGAGCCGTTCTGCGTCGTGTACGTGCCGGGCGCGACGGGTGAGGGAGGGGGCGTCTCGAGCGCGGGTGCCGGCTCAGGCTCCTCGTCGTTGGGCTGCGAGCGGGCGGCCGGCACCGATGCCGCGGGCGTGGCCGACGGCGAGCCGTCGATCACCGGGGGCGTGACGGATGCCGTGGTCGGCTCGGGCGCCTCGGACTCGGTCGCGGGGGCGGAGACGGCGGTGGTCTGGGCGGTGGGCATCGGCTCGGTCTCCGTGGGGTCGGCGGCGGTCGTCGAGGACGTCGGCGTCGGCGGCGCCGCGGGCTCCTCTGGCGCCTGCGCGCAGGCCGCGAGCAGTGCACCGATGGTCAGGATCGCCGCGGCGGAGGCCGCCCGGCCGGTCGTCGATGCGCGCATCGCGGTTCCTCTCCGGCGGGGCGCTTCCCCGCTCGACCTGACATGTCCGCTGTGCGGTGCGGGTTACGGGCGGGAGGTCACGGGATGGTCACGGATGGGGGTCTCGTGACGCGTGCGCCTTCGGCGCGCGCTCCTCGACCGGCGAGGGAACGGCGGGGGTCTCGTGACGGCCCTGCGGGCCGCCTCGAACGGCGAGGGGACGGGTCTCGTGACGCGGGCGCCTTCGGCGCGCGCTCCTCGACCGGCGAGGGGACGGCGCGCGCCCCTCGACCTGCGAGCGGGGCTACTGCCAGGGGGAGGCGGTCAGGTCGTCGTGGTGCAGCTCGAGCGAGGCCACGACGCCGAGCATCCGCTCCTCGAGCTCGCCCGCGAACCACGCCTCGGCCGTCGTCACCCCCGCGTACCAGCTGGGCTGGTGGCCGGTGAAGCTGCGGCACATGTCGCCGGCGCAGACGCTGCCGTCGGGCAGCGTCGTTGCGCCCGCCGTCGTCAGCCCGACGCCGTGCTCGCGTGACGGCGAGCCCATGTACTCGCTCGCGTACGACCACGAGACCGCCTCGAGACCGCCCGCGACCCCGCGCCGCTCCCCCGCGTCCCACGACGCCGGCGTGCCGCCCGGCGACATGTTCGCGCGAGGCCCCTCGGTGAACATGAGCGCGGTGTCGCCGTTCGGCTCGAGCAGCCGCACGATCGTCAGCCAAGCCGCCCGGCCGCGCGCGTCGACCACCTCGGTGTACTGCGGCTCGACGCGCCAGTCGAGCGGCACGGCGAAGCTCGCGGTGCCGGTCCCGGTGGTGAACCGCCAGTGGTTGCGGCCGTCGATCACCTCGAGCTCGCGCGCAGAGCCCGCTCCCGAGCGCGGCGGCTCGGCGAGGGCGCTCGGCGCCGAGCGGTCGTCGATGATCGCGCCGCCCGCGGGGCCGACGGCCGTGGGATCGGGCGTGGGCGCCGCATCCGCCCCCTCGGTCGCCACCGGCGTGGCCGCCGCGTCGGTCGGCGCAGCGGAGGCGTCGGGCGTGCCGGTCGGCGCGGGCGGGGCGGCGGTGCAGCCGCCGAGCCCGGCCGCCGCGAGCCCGGCCGCCGCGAGCCCGACGACCAGTGCGGCGGCTCGCATGCGATTCCGGAAGGAGCTCATGTCATCCCTCCACCGGCTGCAGCACGACCCACGCGGTCACGCCGGCGTCGGCCACGATCATGGGCATCGGACCGCCGAGCCGGTCGACGCCGACGCGCAGCGCCAGCCCATCGCCCCAGCAATCGAACGGGATGCCGCCCACCGTCACCCGGCCCGTCTCGCCCTCGCACGTGACAGTGATGTCGAGCGCGCTCGGCGAGCCGAGGCCGCGCACGAAGCCCGCGCGCGAGGCGGTGTCGAGCTCGCGACCGGCGGGCATGGCCACGATGAGGGGCGCCGTCGCATCGGCCTCGAGCACGGCGTGCGCCCGGGTCGCACCGGCCGGAACGCCGAGCTGCACGACGACGCCGCCCCAGGCATCGCGGCAATCCGCCGCGGAGCCGTCGACGGCGCCATCGGTGCGCGTGCCGCCCGTCCAGATGCGGCTCGGCAGCGAGCACGCCACGTAGAGGTCGCGCGCGCCGGCACCCGCCACGGCGCCGCCGACCGGCAGCTCTGTGAGGGCGGGCTCGATCTGCGGGAGGCCGATCGCGCGGGGCGGCAGGGCGGGTGCGGCGGGCGCCGTCGCAGCGGGCGCCGGCGTGGCCGATGCTGGGGTGGCGGATGCGTCGGGGTCGGGAGACGCGGAGCCCCCGTCGGCAGAGCTCGGCTCGGGCGACGCGCTGCCGCTCGGTGCGGGCGCCAGAGTGCTCGGGTCGGGACCCTCGAGCATGCCGGAGGGCGCGCATCCGCTCACCACCAGCACGGCCGCGAGCGCCGCCGCCCACGCGAGCCGGCTCATCGCTCCACCGCGTAGGTCACGCTCACGAGCGCGTCGCCCTCGAGCTCGATGCGCGGGCCGATCTCGCCCGGCCGGATGGGCACGCCCCACGCGGCCTGGGTGACCGACTGCACGCCGTAGCCCTCCCAGCCGGCGGCGCAGTCGAACCGCACGCCGCCGACGGTGACGGCGCCCTGGTCGCGGTGGCACTCGACCGAGACGGTCGCGCTCGCGCCGTCGATGCTGCCGACCGGCGGCGCGCCCGCGTCGACGATGCTGAGCGCGCCGTCGAAGTCGTCGCTCGCGGTGAACCGCGGGTCTCCGTCGTCGATCAGGTCCGCTACGCCGAGCTGCGTGAAGCCGGTGCCGGCGGGGTGGTCGGCGCAGTCGACCCAGCGCTGGCCGCCGTAGTCGACCGTGCCGTCGGCCTCGCACACGAGGTAGACGTCGAAGGTGCGCTCGACGACGGGCGCCTGGCCCGCGGCGCCGGCGTCGCCGCACTCCTCGCACCGCAGCACGTCGAGCACCTCGGGCTCGCCGGCCGCGACGCCCTCGAGGCCGGGCGGGGCGGTCGGGTCGGGCCGGTCGGTGGGTGCGGCCTCGCTCGCGCCCGGCTCGCTCGGCGCAGGGGTGTCGGCCGGCTGGCTCACGCCCGGCGTCGGCGCCGCCTGATCGCGATGCGGGTCGCCCGCGGCGCCGGCGAGCTGCCACGCGCCCACCCCGACCACCGCGGCGGCGATCACCGCGAGCGCGCCGCCCGCGATCGCCTGCGTGCGGCGGCGCTCGCGCACGCGCTCCCGCACCGCCATCGTCGACAGGCCCCGACGCATCCGCGCCTGGAAGTCATCGCCCATGGGGGGCGGCTGCTCGCTCATGCCGGCACCTCCTCGAGGTCGAGGTGGTCGAGGCCGGGCGCGGCGCCGTGCCGCTCGAGCACCGCGCGCAGCTTGGTCTTCGCGCGGTGGATGCGGGTCTTCGCGGCGCCGTAGCCGAGGCCGATCGCGCTCGCCGCGTCGGCGAGCGGCAGCTCCTCGAGCAGCACGAGCGAGATGAGCCGCGCATCCTGCTCGGGCAGCTCGCGCAGCGCCTGCGCGACGGCGCTGCCCGCGTCGAGGCGCTCGAGCCGATCGACGGCGACATCGGCGGCATCCGGCGCATCGGGCCCGAGCGGGATGTGCGCGATGAGCCGCTGGTTGCGGCGGATGCTGCGGCTCGCGTTGCGCGCGCAGTTGGTCGTGGTGGCGAGCAGCCACGGCAGCACCGAGCCGTCGACGATGCGCACGCGGCGACGCGACCGCCACGCCTCAGCGAAGGCTGCGGCCGTCACATCCTCGGTGTCCTGCCGGTGCTGCATCAGTCTCCATGCGTGTCGCCACACGCGGTCGCCGTGGCGATCGAAGACCGCCGCGAAGGCGACCCCGTCCCCGCGCACGACGGCATGCCACAGCTGCTCGTCGGTCTGCGCGAGGTCCACAGCCTGGATTGTCCGGGTCGCGGGCACGGGTTACAGCGGCGGCGCGCGGCACCTGCGGCGATCCGCGCCGCGACCCGCTCGCGCAGCGTGATCTGGGTCGCCGCTCGCCCGCGGCGCGGCGCGCATCCGTTGCACGGAATGATGGATGGGTGAGGCGGCTCGATCGTGCGGCGCCCGGCGGGCGCCCGGGTCGGGAGTTCACTGCGGGCACGCGCGCGCAGGGCGCCCGCCAGCTCGCCGCCTCGGTGCCGGTGCGCACGGCCGCGAGCGGCGCGCAGATCGCGATCCCCATCCTCGCGGTCGCCACGACCGGCGACATCGCGCTCGGCGCCATGCTCGTCGCGCTCGCGCTCATGCCCGGCATCGTCGCCGCGCCGCTCGTCGGCGCGCTGCTCGACCGCTCGCACCGCCCGCGCGCGTGGATGATGGGCGCGGCGGCCGGCACCGCCGCCGCGTACGCGGTCGCCGCAGCGCTCGACCCGCTGCCGGTGTGGCTCGTCGCGAGCGCGCTCGTGGTGAGCGGGCTGCTGAACCCCTTCGGCTTCGGCGGGCTGTCGAGCTTCCTCTCGACCGCCGACGACGGCGACCACCACCGCGCCTACGCGCTCGATGCGCTGAGCTACAACCTCAGCGGCGTCGCCGGCCCCGCGCTCGTCGCGGTGCTCGCGCCGACCGTCGGACCGCGCTGGGCGCTCGTGGCGATGGCAGCGATCGCGCTGTGCTCGGTCGCCGCCTACCCGCTGCTGCACGTCGAGCCGCGCGAGACCGAGCGCACGGGGCTGTGGCGCTCGATGGCCGCCGGCATCGTGGCGCTCTCGACCCATCGGCGCCTCGCGGTCGTCACGACCTCGGGCACGCTCGCCGAGCTCGGCCGCGGCATCCTGCCGATCGCCGCGATCGGCATCGCCGTCGCGACCCTCGGCGATCCCGCGGCGAGCGCGATCGTGGTGACCGCCTTCGCGATCGGCGCGCTCCTCGGCGCGGCGATCGAACCCATCCGCCGCCGCTCGCTCTCGCCGCAGGCGACCATGCTGATCGGCTTCGGGCTCACGGGCCTCGCGACGCTCGCCGCCGCGCTCGACCTCGGGCTCGTCTGGACGGTGGCGCTCGTCGGCATCTCGGGCCTCTGCACCGCCGCGCCGACCGCGGCGATGCTCATGCTGCGGCGCACCGAGAGCCCCGAGGGCGTCGTCGCGCAGGTCTTCACGGTCGGCGCCGCGCTCCGCACCGCCGCGAGCGCCGCGGGCACCGCGATCGCAGGCGCGCTCGCGGGCCTCGACCCGCTGCTGCTGCTCGCCGGTTCCGGCCTCGTGTGGCTGCTGAGCGGCGCGACGATGCTCGCGTTCCCGCGGCGCGGCTGAGGGGGCCGGGCGGTCGCCGCTCAGAGCTCGTCGAGCAGGCCCTCCATCTCGGTGATCTCCGCCCGCTGCGACTCGATGATCGACTCGGCGAGCGCGATGACGTCGGGCATCGCACCCTGCCGCACCTCGGTCTCGGCCATCTCGATCGCGCCCTCGTGGTGCTCGATCATCTGCTCGAGGAAGAGCGCGCTCGCCGCGGCGCCGTCAGCCTGCTCGAGGGCTTCTATGTCGTCCTCCGACATCATGCCGCCCATGCCGCCGCCGTGGCCCATGCCCGCGTGCGGGTCGGCGTGCATGCCCCAGGCGTCGAGCCAGGCCTCCATCTGCGCGATCTCGGGCCCCTGGGCGTCCTTGATGCGCTGGGCCAGGTCGCGCACCCGCGGGTCGACGTCGGGCTTGCCGAGCACGACATCCGACATCTCGATGGCCTGCTCGTGGTGGGGGATCATCATCATCGTGAACATCGTGTCGGCGGCGTTCGGCTGCTGCGCCGACGCGGTGCCGGATGCGGTGGGCGTCGGCTGGGCGCTGCCGGTTCCGCCGGTCGCGCAGCCGGCGAGGGCGAGGCCGGCGACGAGCGCGCCGGCGGTGAGGACGCGCGCCGTCAGCGCGCGGAAGGTGTGCATGTGCATGGTCGTTGCTCTCTCGTTCGAGGGGTCGGTGGCATGGGCGCGCGAGGCGCCGCGGGCTGACCGCGGAAGGGCCAGGCCACCGATCAGGTGCGGCTGATCGAGAGCAGGACGAGGCTGGGCGGGGGCATCGCATGCCCGACGACGCCCGGCGCGCGAGACGCGAGGCGGGGCAGCACGAGCAGCGCGGCCGCACCGCCCCGAGCAGGCGGCAGCAGCAGGACGAGCCCCGCGAGCAGGGCGAGCACGCACGTGATCATCGCGGTGTGGTCGTGCGTCGGCGCGGGCTGAGCGGCGCCGTCACCGTCGTCGTGCCCGGCCGCCGCCGCATCCGTCATGGCGTGGGAGGCGTGGTGGCCGGCGGCGATCGACTGGGTCGGCGCGGCGGACCCGTGCCCTGACGGCGCAGCCGAGAGCGTGTGCATGCCGAGCAGGCCGACGATGAGCGCTGCCAGTGCCAGCAGTCGCCGCACGGGGATGCCGCCGCCCGTTCGGGCCGCGGCTCCGACTGCCGACCGCTCGCCCATGCCGCACACTCTACGCCCGGAGCGGCCGACGCCAGCGGGCCTGCACCGGCCCGCCTGCACCGACCGCTTGTGCACCGCCGCCGTGCGGGGCACGCTGGGCTATGGCCGTGTACGAGTTCGAGCTCGAGCGGGTGATCGCCGCCCCGATCGAGGCGGTCTTCGACCGGCTCGCCGACATCGAGGGCCACCACGACTGGATGCCGCACAAGCGCACGATCTTCCGCGCGACCGAGCAGACCTCGCCCGGACCGCCGCGCCGCGGCACCACCTACGTCGATCGCACCTCGGTCGGCTCGACGCCGGGCGAGATCGCCGTCTTCGAGCGCCCCACCCGCCTCGTCTACCACTGGTGGGAGCCGTGGCGCGGTCGCATCATCGCCGAGGGCTGGCCCGGCTACGAGCTCACGGATGCGGGGGACGGCACCACGCGCGTGCGCCACACCGCGCGCCTGCAGGTGCGCGGCACCCGCCAGCTCGCGATGCCCGTCTACCGCGTGCTCGCGAAGCGCGAGCGCACCACGACGCTCGAGGCGCTGCAGGCGTCGTTCGCCCAGGAGCAGTAAGGCACGCCTCGGCGACTTGGGCGCTGTGCGAGCATCGCGCTGTGCGAGCATGGCGCCATGCGAGAGCGCGAGGGCATCGTCGGCCAGCGGGAGGATCCTGACCTCCCCCGATACGCGGGCATCGCGTCCTTCGCGCTGCTGCCGCAGCTGCACGAGGTCGAGCACGCCGACATCGCAGTGGTCGGCATCCCCTTCGACTCGGGTACGAGCTTCCGGCCGGGCGCGCGCTTCGGGCCGGCGCACGTGCGCGAGCACTCGCGGCAGCTGCATCCGTACCACTACCTCCACGACGCCTTCCCGTTCCGCGACCGCCAGGTGGTCGACGCGGGCGACTTCCGCGTCGGCCCGTACGACATCGAGGCGGCGGTCGCGGCGATCGAGGCGCAGGCGCGGCAGCTGGTCGAGCAGGGCACGCGCATCGTCGCGATCGGCGGCGACCACACCATCGCGCTGCCGCTGCTGCGGGCCGCGGCCGCCGAGCACGGTCCGCTCGCCGTGCTGCACTTCGACGCGCACCTCGACACCTGGGATGTGCTGCACGGCGCGAGCATCTGGCACGGCTCGCCCTTCCGGCGGGCCGCCGAGGAGGGGCTGCTCGACCTCGAGCACTGCCAGCACGTCGGCACCCGCGCCGGCGTGTACGACCCGAGCGAGCTCGAGGACGACGCGCGCGCCGGGTTCGCGATGATCGGCAGCGACGAGTTCGGGCGCGTGCCGGCCGAGCGGCTCGCCGCACGCATCCGCGAGCGCCTCGGCGACCGCCCCGTCTACATCTCGGTCGACATCGACGTGCTCGACCCGGCGCACGCCCCCGGCACCGGCACGCCCGAGGTCGCCGGCATCAGCACGCGCGAGCTCTTCGCCGTGCTGCGCGAGCTGCGCGGTCTGCCGATCGTCGGATGCGACGTCGTCGAGGTGCTGCCGGCCCACGACCACGCGGGCATCACGGGCCTCGCGGCGGCGCACACCGCGTGGGAGTTCGTGACCCTCATCGACCTGCCCGAGCGGTAGCGCGGGAGCTCGCGGCGCGGAGCGACCACGCCGGTGCGACCGCGCTGATGGGACCGCACCGGCGCGACCGCGCTGGGCGCCCACACCCCACCCACGGCGGCCGGCAGCCGGGGCACCCGCCTCCCCCGCACGACGGAGGCGACCCGACGCATCCGCCCGCCTGCCGGCGGAGGCGACCGCCGACGCCGCCCGCCTAGGCTCGAAGCCATGCCTGTGCGCCCCGCTCCCGACGCCGCGTCGATGCGCACCGACGCGCTGCTCGCGGGCGCGCTCGCGGCGCTCGGCTGCGTGATGGTGGCGCTCAGCGCCATGACGGGGCTGCAGTTCGACGACGTGCCCATCTGGCAGCCGATGCTCGCCGCGGTGCTGCTGCCCGCGCCGCTCGTGCTGCGCCGCGTGCACCCGGTGCCGGTCTCGATCGCGCAGATCGCGATCTACATCATCGCGGGCGAGACCGGCTCGCTCGAGCTCTACGTCTCGCAGGTCAACCTCTTCATGGGGTTCTACTCGATCGGCGCGTGGGAGACGAACCGCCGCCGCGCGCTGTGGGCGCGCGTCGTCATCGTGCTCGTGATGGCCGCCTGGCTCGCGACCTCGGCGGTACGCGGCTTCTTCGACCCCGAGACGGGCGAGCGCGGCGTCTCGGCCTACTTCGCGTTCCTGCTCATCCAGATCGTCGTGAACGTCGCGTACTTCGGCGGCGGCTGGATCTTCGGCGACCGCGCCTGGCGCGAGTCCCTCGAGCAGCAGCGGCTCGCCGACGCGCACGCCGAGATCGCCGCCCAGCAGCAGCGGCTCGCCGAGCAGGCGGTCTCGCTCGAGCGGGTGCGCATCGCGCGCGAGCTGCACGACGTCGTCGCCCACCACGTCTCGGCGATGGGCGTGCAGGCGGGCGCAGCGCGGCGGGTGCTCGCGACCGATCCCGAGAAGGCGGCGGATGCGCTGCGGCACGTCGAGCAGTCGGCGCGAGACGCGATCGGCGAGCTGCGGGCTCTCGTGGTGACGCTCCGCGCCGAGGACGACGGCACCGGCTCGGCGCCGGGCCTCGACGACCTGCCCGCGCTCGTCGACTCGGCGGTCGCGACCGGGCAGCGCGTCGCGCTCACCGAGGTCGGCGAGCCGCGCACGGTCTCGCCCATGGTGGGGCTCACGGCGTATCGCATTGTGCAGGAGGCGCTCACGAACGCGCGCAAGCACGCGGGGCCCCTCGCGCAGGTCGACGTGCGCGTGCGCTACCTCGACGACGAGCTCGAGGTCGAGGTCGCCGACGACGGGCGCGGCGGCGGCAGCGGTGCGCACGGCGCGGGCGCGGGTGTGCTCGGGATGCGCGAGCGCGTCTCGGCGCTCGACGGGGTGCTCGAGGTGGGGCCGCGCTCGCGCGGCGGCTGGCTCGTGCGGGCGCGGATGCCCTCGCCTGCGGCCCGCGACCGCGCCGGTAGCGTGGACGGGTGACGCGCATCCTGCTGGTCGACGACCAGGCCCTGGTCCGCGCCGGGTTCGAGACGATCCTCGGCAGCGAGCCCGGATTCGAGGTCGTCGGGCAGGCGAAGGACGGCGCCGACGCCGTGCGGCTCGCCGCCGAGCTGCGGCCGGACGTCATCTGCATGGACGTGCAGATGCCGGTGATGGACGGCCTCGAGGCGACCCGCGCGATCTGCGCCGCCGACGACCACGCGGCGGTGCTCATCCTCACGACGTTCGACCGCGACGACTTCCTCTTCGACGCGCTCTCGGCCGGCGCCGCCGGCTTCCTGCTGAAGACCGCCGAGCCCGAGCAGCTGATCGACGCCGTGCACGCGCTCGCCCGCGGCGACGCCCTGCTGAGCCCCGAGGTGACCCGCCGCGTGATCGAGCGCTTCACGGCGGCGGCTTCGCCCGCTGGTCGAGCCGACACCCCCCTCGCTGGTCGAGTAGGCGCCGAAGGCGCCGCCCCGCCCGCTGGTCGAGTAGGCGCCGAAGGCGCCGTATCGAGACCCGCCGCCCCCGGGCCCGCCGGTCGAGGAGCCGCCGAAGGCGGTGTTCCGCCCGTCGGTCGAGGAGCCGCCGAAGGCGGCGTTCCGCCCGTCGGTCGAGGAGCCGCCGAAGGCGGCGTCACGAGACCAGAGGCCAGCGCCCCGTCCCCCCAGCTCACCGACCGCGAGCACGAGACGCTGCTCCTGCTCGCCAAGGGCCACTCCAACGCCGAGATCGCCGCCCGGCTCTTCGTCGGCGAGGCGACGGTCAAGACCCACGTCTCCAACGTGCTCCTGAAGCTCGGCGTCCGCGACCGCATCCACGCCGTCATCTGGGCCTACGAGCACGGGGTCATCGCGCCGCAGCGCTGACCGCGGCGTGCTGCTCGCCGCGGGCCGCGCAGCACCACCGGCCGCGTCAGGGGGCCCAGGCCGTGCTGCCGCTCGAGCGCCGCGGCGTGTGGGCGCGGATGGCCGCGCGGTAGTGCGTGTAGCCGATCCGCATCCACACGACCATCCACGCGGCGCCGACGAGCGCGCCGGCTGCGATGGCCCAGCCCGGTGCCGCCCCGAGCGAGACGACGAACGCGCCGGCGAGCAGCCCGTAGACGCATGCGTTGACGACGAGGATGAGCACCATCGAGCTGCCGAGCAGGTGGCTCGCCTGCGACCTCGCCCGCAGGAACGAGTAGGTGACGCTCGCGCCCGCCTGATCGTCGGCGCTCGAGGCGAGGAAGTACTGCCCGACCTGCGGGTCGAGGTCGACGTAGCCGCCGCGCAGCCGGTTCATGCCGAGCACGTACATCAAGTCCTCCTCGCTCACGAGCAGCACCCGCTGCTGCGTCATCGCGCCGATGAGCGCCACGAAGCCGAGGATCGCGAGCATCGCGGGCGAGAACCAGCCCGCGTAGCGCGACGCCTGACCGAGGATGCCGATGGTCACGAGGCCCGCGGAGACGAGCGTGAGGAAGATGGTGATGCGCGTGAGCACCTCGCTCTGCGCGGTGCTGCGGGCGGCGAGCAGGCCCCAGTGCTCGGTCGCGAGCATCTGCGCGCGGCGCGCGAGCACGGCGTCGGACTCCGCCTCGCCCGTCGGGAGCGGGGTGGCGCCGGACTGGTCGGCACGCGGCTCCTCGGCGCGGGGCTCCTCCGCACGGGGTTGGCCGGCGTCGGGCTGCGCTGCGCCGACCGGTTCGTCGAGCATGGCGCTCATCATCCTCCCGCTCGGCGCGCGCGACCAGCGCCACAATGGCGGCATGAGCGACACCGACGTCCACGACCTCACCGCCTTCGACAGCCTCACGACCGCCCACCTCGCCGACGCGTGCATGCGGCTCGGCATCCCCGTGCGCGTCGCGCCGGCCGAGCTCGCACCGCTCGCCCCCGGCATGCGCATCGCGGGGCGTGCGCGCCCCGCGCGCCACTCGGGCAGCGTCGACGTCTTCCTCGAGGCCCTCGAGCGGGCGACGCCCGGCGAGGTGCTCGTGGTCGACGACGGCGGCCGCACCGACCGCGCGTGCGTGGGCGATCTCGTCGCGCTCGAGGTCGCGCGCGCAGGGCTCGCGGGCATCCTCATCTGGGGCCTGCATCGCGACACCGCCGAGCTGCGCGAGATCGGCCTGCCGGTGCTGAGCGCCGGCGCGTCGCCCACCGGCCCGGCGGCCGCGCTCCCCCAGCCGGCGGATGCGCTCGAGCGGGCCGCGTGCGGCGAGCACGACGTCACCGCCGCCGACCTCGTCGTGGCCGACGACGACGGGGCGATCTTCCTGCCGCTCGCCGACGCATCCGCCATCGCCCGCGCGGCCGCCGCGATTCGCGACACCGAGCACCGGCAGGCCGCCGCGATGCGCGCCGGCACGAGCCTCCGCGAGCAGATGGCCTTCGGCGACTACCTGCGCGCCCGCGACGAGCGCGGCATCACCTTCCGCGAGCACCTGCGCGCCATCGGCGGCGCGATCGAGGAGTAGCCGGTGGCGCCGCCCGAGCGGCGCAGCGCGCAGCCCGGTACCGAATGGTCGCATCCGCTCGCCGCATGCGACAAAGCGGTACCGCTCTGGCCAGGGCACACCATCGGAGGGGACAGCGCACCCCTCCCCCGCCAGGGGGAGCGCGGATTCCAGCCGCACGGCGGAGGCGCGCCCCGCATCCGGCCGCCTAGCGTCGAAGCATGCTCTCCATCCATGCGATCAGCCGCTCCTTCAAGGGCAAGCAGGCGCTCAAGGACGTCTCGTTCGACGTGCACGACGGCCTGATGACCGGCTTCGTCGGCGCGAACGGCGCCGGCAAGACCACCGCCATGCGCATCATCCTCGGCGTGCTCGCCGCCGACAGCGGCGAGGTGCGCGTCGACGGCCGCCCGATCACCGCCGACGACCGCGCGCAGTTCGGCTACATGCCCGAGGAGCGCGGCCTCTACCCCAAGATGCAGGTGCACGAGCAGCTCGTCTACCTCGGCCGCCTGCACGGCATGAGCGGCGCCGACGCCGCGATGCGCGCCGACCTGCTGCTTGAGCAGCTCGGCCTCGCCGAGCGCAGCCGCGACACGCTCGAGTCGCTCAGTCTCGGCAACCAGCAGCGTGCGCAGATCGCCGCCGCGCTCGTGCACGAGCCGACGGCCCTCGTGCTCGACGAGCCGTTCTCGGGCCTCGACCCGATGGCCGTCGAGGTCACGCTCGAGGTGCTGCGCGACGTCGCCCGCGCAGGAGCCCCGGTGCTCTTCTCGAGCCACCAGCTCGACGTCGTCGAGCGGCTCTGCGACTCGCTCGTCATCCTCGCCCACGGCGAAGTGCGCGCCGCGGGCACGCGCGACGAGATCCGCGCCGCCCACACCCGCCCCGAGTGGGTGCTCGAGACGGGCGACGCCGGCTTCGTGCGCGGCATCGCCGGCATCGAGGTGCTCGAGTTCGACGGCGGCCACGTGCGCTTCACCGCCGACGATCCCGAGGCCGCCGACCGCGTGCTCCGCGAGGCGATCGAGCGCGGTGCCGTGCGCAGCTTCGCCCCCTCCATCCGACCGCTGAACGAGATCTTCCAGGAGGTCGTGCGATGAGCACCGTCCCCACCCGACCGGCCACGGCATCCGCCCCCAACCAGCGTGGCCGCACCGGCTTCTGGGCCGCCACCGGCATCGTCGCGCAGCGCGAGATCATGGTGCGCCTGCGCTCGAAGTCGTTCGTCATCTCGACCGCGATCATGCTCGCGGTCATCCTCGCCGGCGTCATCTTCTCGTCGATCGGCCCCGCGCTGTTCGACGAGGACACCACCGTCGCCACCGTCGCCGCGCTCGCACCGACCCTGCAGGGGCTCGACGGGCTCGCGGTCACGACCCTCGGGTCTGCGGATGCGGTGCGCGAGGCCGTCGCGTCGGGCACGGTGAGCGCCGGGGTCATCCCGGGCAGCGGGCCCAGCGGTCTGCTGGTGCTGGGCGACCGCGAGGCGCCGACGAGCCTGCTGCAGCTGCTGAGCGTCGCGCCGGAGCTCGAGCTGCTCGACCCGAATGCACCCGACCCGATGCTCACCTACTTCATCGGCATCGCCTTCGGCATCGTGTTCTTCTCGTCCGCGATCACCTTCGGCACGACCATCTCGCAGTCGGTCGTCGAGGAGAAGCAGTCGCGCATCGTCGAGATCATGCTCGCCGCCGTGCCGGCCCGCGCGATCCTCGCGGGCAAGGTGATCGGCAACTCGGTGCTCGCGTTCGGGCAGATCATCCTGATCGCCGCGGTCGTGCTGCTCGGCGGTGCGCTCACCGGCTCGGAGCTGCTGCTCGACGGACTCGGCATGCCGATCGTCTGGTTCGTGGTGCTCTTCACGGTCGGCTTCATCATGCTCGCGGCGCTCTACGCCGCGGCCGCCGCGCTCGTCTCGCGCGCCGAGGACCTCGGCACCGCGACGAGCCCGCTGATGATGCTCGTGATGATCCCGTACATCCTCGTGATCGTCTTCAACAACAACCCGCTGGCGCTGCAGATCATGTCGTACGTGCCCTTCTCGGCGCCGGTCGCGGTGCCGATGCGGGTCTACCTCGAGACGCAGCAGTGGTGGGAGCCGTACCTGTCGCTGGCGATCCTTGCCGGGTTCACCGTGCTGGTGATCGGCTTCGCCGCGAAGGTCTACGAGCGCTCGCTGCTGAAGACCGGCGCGATGGTGAAGTGGAAGGACGCGCTGAAGCAGTAGCGCCCCGCCGAGCTCCTCGCGCATAGCCCGAGCGCCCCGCATCCTCCGGATCGGGGCGCTCTGCTGCGTCGCCCCGCAGATGTGTGACGCTTCGGGGCTTCGCGTGCCCCCATGACCCCCATCTGCCACATATCTGCTGGTAGACGGGCAGGCACGAGCACGAGAACGAGAACGAGCACAGGCACAGGCACTGGCACAGGCACAGGCACAGGCACAGGCACAGGCACAGGCACTACGCTTGCCGGCATGGGAACCATCTGCAGCAGCTCGGCCGCCATCGCGGCGAGCTGCGCTGGCATGACCGCCAGCATCCGGCTGCGCCGCCGCTGACGGCGCGCTGCTCCCGGATCCTCTGAACGCACGCAGCTCGCCGTTCGCCACTCGCCGGCGCGGCGCCGTTCACGCTGCCCGGCTCCACCGCGAACCGGAGCTCCCATGCCTCGCAAGACCCATCGTCGCGCGCACCCGCGCGCGGCCGCTCACCCCAAGCCCGCTCACCAGCACACCCCTCACCGGCACACCACGCACCCCAACGCCGCCGGCCCGCACGCCGCCGGCCGCCACGAGCTCGGCCAGAACTTCCTCGTCGACCCCGGCGTCATCGCCGACGTCGTCGAGCACGTCGCCGCCACCGAAGGCCCGATCCTCGAGATCGGCCCCGGCGACGGCGCCATCACGCTGCCGCTCGCACGGCTCGGCCGACCCATCCGCGCCCTCGAGGCCGACCCACGCCGAGCCGACCGGCTGGCCGCCCGCGCGCCACGGCGCGTTCGCGTCGAGCACGCCGACGCACTCGCCCACCGCTTCGATGCCGCACCGCACGTCGTGGTCTCGAACCTGCCCTTCCACATCACGACCGCCATGCTGCGTCGCCTGCTCGCGGCACCCGGGTGGACGGACGCGGTGCTCATCGCGCAGTGGGAGGTCGCCCGTCGCCGTGCGGGCGTGGGCGGCGCCACGCAGCTGACCGCGCAGTCGGCGCCGTGGTTCGAGTTCGCGCTCGTGCGCCGCATCCCGCGACAGGCGTACCGCCCGATGCCGCAGGTCGACGGCGGCCTGTTCTCGGTGCGTCGGCGCGCGCAGCCGCTCGTGCCGCCAGCACAGCGGCGCGACTACGCGGCGATGGTCGCGCGCGTCTTCGGCAGCGGCGGCCACGGCCTGGCCCGCATCCTCCCGACAGCGCGCGTGCTGCCGCCGCAGGCGGCCAAGCGCTGGCTGCGCGATCGCGGCCACGCCGCCGGCGGCCTGCCGCGCGATCTCTCCCCTGCCGACTGGTCCGACCTCTGGCGCGCCCATCGCGCGTCACGGTGACCCACCGCATCCGCCGTCATGAGCCTTCGATCGGCGCTTGACAGGTTCATGGGTTGCATGGTTCATTAGTTGAGTAATGAACCAACGGAGCGAGTCCGCTCGATCGCTCGCCGGATGTGCGCACATCCGACCCACACCACCAGGAGGCAGTGATGCTCGATGAGAGCAAGCCGCTGTTCCAAGCAGTCGCTGAGCAGATCGAGGACGGGATCCTCGACGGCACCTACGCCGAGGACGATCCCGTGCCCTCGACCAACCAGCTGGCCGCGTTCCTCCGCATCAATCCAGCCACCGCCGGCAAGGGCCTCGGGCTCCTCGTCGACGCGGGGGTGCTCGTCAAGAGGAGAGGGATCGGCATGTTCGTCGCCGAAGGCGCCAGAGAGGCGCTCCGCCAACGCCGCAGGTTCGCGTTCGAGGACCTGTACATCGCACCCCTGCTGCGCGAGGCAGCCCAGCTCGGCATCACGCCCGAGGAGCTCGCCAGCATGATCACGAAGGAGCCAGCACGATGACCGCCATCGTCACCCGCGGCCTCACCAAGCGCTACCCCGAGGTCACCGCCCTCGACGACGTCTCGATCAGCCTCGAGGAGCACCGCATCCACGGCCTGCTCGGCCGCAACGGCGCCGGCAAGACGACCCTGATGCAGCTGCTCACCGGCCAGGTGTTCGCGACCTCCGGCGAGATGCAGGTGCTGGGGGGCACGCCGGTCGAGAACGTCGACGTGCTCTCGCAGACGGTCTTCATCCAGGAGAGCCAGAAGTACCCCGACACGTTCCGCGCGATCGACGTGCTGCGCATCGCCGCCGGCGCCTACCCCAACTGGGATCAGGACTACGCCGACCGGCTCGTCGCCAAGTACCGGCTGCCCGCGAAGCGCCTCATCAAGAAGCTCTCCCGTGGCCAGCTCTCCGCCGTCGGCATCGTCATCGGGCTCGCCGCCCGCGCACCGCTGACCTTCTTCGACGAGCCCTACCTCGGGCTCGACGCGGTCGCGCGGCAGATGTTCTTCGACGACCTGCTCGCCGACTACACCGAGCACCCGCGCACGATCGTGCTCTCGACCCACCACATCGACGAGGTCGCGAACCTGCTCGAGCACATCGTCATCCTCGACCAGGGGAAGGTGCTGCTCGACGCCGACACCGACGACCTGCACGACGCCGCCATCACGGTCTCGGGCAGGGCGGATGCGGTGGATGCGTTCCTGGGCGGCCGCGACGTGCTCGAGCGCAAGGCGCTCGGCACGCTCGCGAGCGCCACGTTCACGCCCCGCGAGGGCGACGAGCGCGCCGCGCACGAGGCCGGGCTCGACCTCACGCCCGTCTCGCTCCAGGCGCTCTTCGTGCACCTGACCACCGCCAACGCGGCCGACGCCGCCGACCGCGCCGACGCGCGCGCGAGAGTCTGAGAGGAGGCCGACCATGCGCATCCGCAACGTCGTCCAGCTCCACACCGTCAACAAGCTGCAGGCCTTCGGCTGGCCACTGCTCATCATGAGCTTCTCGCTCGCGATCGTGCTCGTGATCGGCGCCATCATCCTCAACGTCGCGACGTCGCAGGGCGGCGACTCGCTCGCCGACGCGCGCGCGGGCATGAGCACGGGGATGCAGTGGAACGGCGCGATCTTCGCGCTGCTCGGACCGCTCATCGGCTTCGGCTTCACCGCGATGGGGCAGTACTTCCCGCTCGCGCTCGGCCTCGGCCTCACCCGCCGCGAGTTCGCGCTCGGCACGACCGCCGTGTTCCTCGGCAACGCGCTGTTCTTCGCCGTCATCGTCACGATCGGCAAGGTCATCGAGGTCGCGACGGGCGGGTTCGGGCTCGGCATCCGCTTCTTCAACACCGTCTACACGGGCACCGGCGAGTGGTGGCAGACGCTCGCGCAGACGTTCCTGCTCATCCTCATGGTCATGTTCCTCGGCGCCGCGATCACGACCGCGTTCCACCGCTGGGGCCAGTCGTTCCTCTGGGTCTTCTGGATCGGGCTCGCGGTCGTCGTCGTCGCGATCGTCGGCGGTGCGCTGCTGTCGGAGGCGTTCCGCCAGGTGGTGTTCGACATCGGCTCGATGGGCTGGCTGCCGTGGATGGGCGTCGTCGTGCTCGTCGGCGCCCTCGGCGCGGCCGCGTGGTTCACGCTCGTGCGGCGGGCGCAGGCCCGCTGAACCGCGCATCCCCGCCGATCGGCATCGCGCTCGATGGCCCGCACCGCCTGGTGCGGGCCATCGCCGCGCGTCAGCGCTTGACGGCCTCGAGCCGCGCGAGCGCCTCCTCGCGCTCGGCCGCGTGGTCGAGGATGCGCTCCGGGTAGCCGTCGGCGTAGCCGTCGTCGGCCTTCCACGGCTCGTGCGCCGCGGCGCCGGCGAGATGCCGGAGCTCCGGCACCCAGCGGCGCACGTAGTCGCCGTCGGGGTCGAACTTGAGGCCCTGCAGCACCGGGTTGAAGACGCGGAAGAACGGCGACGCATCCGTGCCCGTGCCCGCCGTCCACTGCCAGCCGTGGTTGTTCGAGGCGAGATCGCCGTCGGCGAGCAGGTCGAGGAAGTGGCGGGCGCCGTGCGGCCACCACACGTGCAGGTCCTTCGTGAGGAAGCTCGCCGTCGCCATGCGCACCCGGTTGTGCATCCAGCCCTCGGCGTGCAGCTGGCGCATGCCGGCGTCGACGAAGGGGAAGCCGGTGCGTCCCTCCTGCCACGCGACGAAGCCGTCCCCGGGCTCGTCGTACGCCATGCCGCGGAGCGCCTCGCTGAAGTCGTGCCACGCCGAGCGGGGGTGGTGCAGCAGCACGTCGGCGTAGAACTCGCGCCACGCGAGCTCGGTCTGGAACCGGCGCAGCGAGCGCTGCGCGCCGGCGCTGCGGCGCGGGGCGACCCGGTCGAGGTCGGCGAGCAGCGTGCGCGGGTGCACGGCGCCGAGCTTGAGCGCGATCGACAGGCGCGAGGTGCCGTCGAGGTCGGGGCGGTCGCGGTGCGCGTCGTAGTCGTCGATCGCGTCGTCGAGGAACGCGCGCCAGCGCTCGAGCGCCCCCTCCTCGCTCGCCCACGAGAGGTCGGCCTCGACCTCGGGCGCCGCAGGCAGCGGCTCGCCCTCGATGCGCCGCACCCAGCGGAACGACGCGGGCAGCTCGGCCGGCGCCCGCCACCCGTGCCGCAGCCAGGCCTTCGAGAAGGGCGTGAAGACGCGGAAGGGCGTGCCGTCGTCCTTCCGCACGCGGCCGGGCGTCACGGCGTAGGGCGAGCCGGTCGCGACGACCGGCACCGCGAGCGCGCGCTCGACGCGGGCGTCGCGGGCACGGCCGTACGGGGTGGACTCGCCGGAGACGTGCACCGCATCCGCCCCCACCTCGTCGGCGAGCGCGGGGATGACCTGCTCGGGGCGCCCCGACCGCACGACGAGCGCGCCGTCGGTCGCGGCGTGCAGGGCGGCGAGCGCGGTGCGCAGGGCCGCGGTGCGCGCCGCGCCCGCGCCGTCGAAGGCGGGGTCGAGCACGAAGACGGGCAGCACATCGCCGGCAGCCGCGGCCTCGGCGAGCGCCGGGTGGTCGCGCACCCGCAGGTCGCGCCGGAACCAGACGAGCTGCGTGCCCATGCGCCGAGGCTAGTGGTCGCGGCGCCCGCGCGGCTGGGGATGCCCCGGGTGCAGCTGGGTCGCGCAGGGTGCAGCTGGATTGCACAGGTGCGGAGGCGGCGCGACAGCCGCTGCCGTCGCACCGCCCGCGTGCCCGCTACTCGTGCTCGGCGCGCGGCCTCCCGGCTCCCGACGGCCCGAGGCCCTCAGCGGGCGACTCGGCGTCCTGCACGGGCGAGCCCGTGCCGCCGAGTCCCTCGGCGGGCGACTCGGCGTCGCGCACGGGCGAGCCCTCGCCGGCCTCCGTCGCGCCGAGCCCCTCGACGGGCGACGTGCGCTGCTGCACGGGCGCGCCCTCGGTGCCCGGGCTCGACCCCATGCCCTCCTCGGGCGAGGCCTGGTCGACGGCGTCGTCGACGATCCCGTCGGGGTGCACGGGCCTCGCGTGCTCGGGCACGGGCGAGTCGTCGTTGTGCGATCCGGTGTCCATCTGGTCCTCCGATCGTGCAGCGGCGGGCTGCGCCGCAGTAGGCGGGGCGGGTGTGCCCCTGGGTGGCATTGTGCCGCGCCGGGCTGGGATTCTGTACCCCGGATCCGTCGGATGCGCGTGGGCGCGTCTGCGAGGATCGTCGCGTGCAGACGCTCCACGACACCGCCCGCCGCGGCTTCGCATCCGACAACTACTCCGGCGTGCACCCCGAGGTGCTCGCCGCGCTCGCCGCCGCGAACGGCGGGCATCAGACCGCCTACGGCGCCGACGACTACACGGCACGCCTGCAGGAGGTCGTGCGCGGCCACTTCGGCGAGGCCGCCGAGGCGTTCCCGGTCTTCAACGGCACGGGCGCCAACGTGCTCGCGCTGCAGTCGCTGCTGCCCCGCTGGGGCGCGGTGATCGCCGCGCGCACGGCGCACATCAACGTCGACGAGGGCGGCGCGCCCGAGCGCGTCGGCGGCATGAAGCTGCTCACCGTCGAGACCCCCGACGGCAAGCTCACCCCCGAGCTCATCGACCAGGAGGCGTGGGGCTGGGGCGACGAGCACCGCGCCCAGCCGCTCGCCGTCTCGATCACGCAGTCGACCGAGCTCGGCACGCTCTACACCGCCGACGAGATCCGCGCGATCGCCGACCACGCCCACGAGCGCGGCATGCTGCTGCACCTCGACGGCGCGCGGCTGTCGAACGCGGCGGTCTCGCTCGGGCAGCCGCTGCGCGCCTTCACGACGGATGCGGGCGTCGACATCCTCTCGCTCGGCGGCACGAAGAACGGGGCGATGGGCGCCGAGGCCGTCGTCGTGCTGTCGGAGCGCGCGGGCGCGGGCCTCGTCTACCTGCGCAAGCTCAACATGCAGCTCGCCTCGAAGATGCGCTTCATCTCGGCGCAGCTCATCGCGCTGTTCGAGGGCGAGCTGTGGCGCGAGAACGCGGCGCACGCCAATGCGATGGCGGCACGGCTGCGCGCGGCGGTCGAGCCGCTCGACGGCGTCTCGTTCGCCTACCCGACCCAGTCGAACGGCGTCTTCGCGCGCCTGCCCCAGGGCGTCGCCGACCGCGTGCGCGACGCGTTCTTCTTCTACGACTGGGATGCGGCGGCCGGCGAGGTGCGCTGGATGTGCACGTGGGACACGACCGAGGACGACGTGGATGCGTTCGCCGCGGCCGTGCGGGAGGCCGTCGGCGGGTAGGCCCGGCGGGCGCTGCGGCCGCGGCCGCGGAGCGCGTACCGTCGAAGCATGAGGCTGCGTCGATCGGGGTTCATGATCGCGGCGCTGCTGGCCCTCTCGGGCCTGCTCGCGGGGTGCGCCGCGCCGGCCTCCGTGACCCGCACGGCTCCGTCGGCCTCCCAGTCGGCGCGACCCGACGCATCCGCCCCCACACCCCCGCTGCCTCTGCCGCCCCCGCCGCTCGCGTGGGGCCCGACGCAGGCGCAGCTCGACGAGGGGATCGAGGCGGCCGCGGCGATGCCGACGGCGGATGCGGCGGGACAGGTCGTCGTCGCCCAGTTCGCCGGCACCGACCCGGATGCGGCCGCGCAGCAGGTGCGCGAGCTGGGGCTCGCGGGGGTCATCCTCTTCGCGCCGAACGCGAGCGGGCCCGACGGCGTCCGCGCGATCGCCGATGCGGTGCAGGCCGCGGGCGCCGAGCGGCGCGACTGGCCGACCATGGTCGCCGTCGACGAGGAGGGCGGCATCGTGCAGCGGCTCGGGGGCCGCTCCGGGTGGCCGGGCATGCCGCCGTTCCTCGCGTCGGGTGCGGCGGTCGCCGGCGGCGACGCGCAGCCGGTGCACGACGCCTACCGCGCCCTCGGGGACGAGCTGCGCGCGGTGGGCATCACGACCGACTTCGCGCCCGTCGCCGACGTCACGATCGGGCCGCGCGACGCCGCGATCGGCACGCGCTCGGCGAGCGGGGATCCCGCCGTCGCATCCGAAGCCGCGGCCGCGGCCGCACGCGGCCTCTCGGCGGGCGGCGTGCTCGCCGCGGCGAAGCACTTCCCCGGGCACGGCGCGCTCACCGTCGACTCGCACGAGGCGCTGCCCGAGCAGAGCGCCTCCGACGCCGAGCTCGCCGCGCGCGACCTCGTGCCGTTCGAGGCCGCGATCGACGCCGGCGCGCCGATGGTCATGATGGGCCACATCGCGGTCGACGCGTGGGATCCGGGCGTGCCCGCGACGCTCTCGCCCGCTGCCTACGAGCGGCTGCGCGCGCTCGGCTTCACGGGCGTCGCGATCACCGACTCGCTCGGCATGGGGGCGCTCGCCGCGTTCGGCGACAGCGGCACGATCGCCGTGCAGGCGCTCCGGGCCGGCGCCGACCTGCTGCTGACACCGCCCGACGCCGCCGCGGCGGTGCGGGGCATCACGGATGCGGTGGAGTCGGGCGCGCTCCCCCGTGCGCGGCTCGACGAGGCGGCCGGGCGGGTGATCGCGATGCAGCGCTGGCAGGCGCGCATCGCCGAGCGAGCCGACATCACCGGGGTCGAGGCGTCCACGGCCGCCGCGGCCGACGCATCCGCCGCCCTCTCGGCCGCTGCGATCACGCTCGTCTCGGGGCCGTGCTCGGGGCCGCTCGTCGGCCCGCGGGTGCAGCTGCTCGGCGGCACGGACGCCGATCGCGCGGCGATGACCGACGCGCTGCACGCGCACGGGCTGCAGGCGGTGTCGGGGAGCGCGGCCGACAGCACCGTGCGCCTGCTGCGCGGCGCATCGGGTGGCGGCTCGGCGGATGCTGCGGTGGCGCTCGACTGGCCCCACGCCCTCGCCGGCACGTCTGCGCCCGTGCGGATCGCGGCGTTCGGGCGCACGGCGGGAGCGTTCGACGCGGTCGCGGCGGTGCTCGCGGGCGACGCGGTTGCGCGGGGGCGGCTGCCGGTCGCGGTCGAGGGGCTGCCGGCGTCGGGCTGCTGAGGGCCGGGTTGCTGACGGCCGGGCCGTCGCCGGCCCGGGCTGTGCTGACGGGGTGCGAGGCGTGCCCGGCAGCGTGCGCACGGCGTGGGTGGCGCGTGCTTCACTGTCGCCATGATCGGCACCCCCGGCGGCTCGGAGGAGCGGCCCGCGGTCTTCTTCCGCGATGCGTCGGAGTTCCGCGCGTGGCTCGAAGCGCACCACGAGACCGAGACCGAGCTGTGGATGGGCTTGCACGCCAAGCACGTCTCGCCGCGCGGCCTCACGTGGGCCGAGGCGGTGCCCGAGGCGCTGTGCTTCGGCTGGATCGACTCGCTCTCGCAGCGCATCGACGGCGATTCGCGCCGGCAGCGCTGGACGCCGCGCAAGCGCTCATCGGTGTGGTCGGCCGTGAACGTCGCGCACGTCGAGCGGCTCATCGCCGAGGGGCGGATGCGTCCGGCCGGCCTCGCGGCGTTCGAGGCGCGCCCTGCCGACACGGGTGCCGGCTACTCCTACGAGACGGCGCCTCGCACGCTGCCGGAGGAGCTGCAGCGGCACGTCGACGCGTCGCCCGCCGCGCGGGCCTTCCTCGCCGAGGCGACCGAGAGCTATCGGCGCGCGGCGATCGCGTGGGTGCTCGGCGCCAAGCGCGAGGCGACGCGCGAGCAGCGCGCGCGGCAGCTCGCCGACGACTCGGCCGCCGGCCGGCTCATCCCGCCGCAGCGCTACGGCGAGACGCCGCGGTGGGTGGAGCGGGCGGCGGCGGCCGCTGCTGCCGCCTCGCTGGCTGAGTAGCGGCGGCAAGGCGCCTCGCTGGTCGAGTAGCGGCCGCAGGCCGCGTATCGAGACCCCCGGGCTCCGGTCTCGTGACGCGAACGCCTGCGGCGTGCGCTCCTCGACCTACGGGCTCATCGCCCTGTCCGCTGGTCGAGGAGCGCGCCGGCGCAGCCGGCACGCGTCACGAGACCAAGGAGCGAGCAGCCTTACCCAGCACCGCCCAGGTACCGCGCGAGGTTCGCGAGCGACTGCCCGAGCCCCAGCTCGTGGTCGGACTGCGCGATGCCGGCCGGCACCTCGGTCGCCGCGACCGTCACGCGCGTGCCCGCCGCGACCGGCTCGAGCCGCCACGTCATGAGCATGTCGCCGGCGAAGCGCTCGTCCTCCGAGTCGAACGTGACCCGCTGCACCACGAGCCGCCCCGGCACGAGCTCGACGAACGTCACGCGCGACACATCGGTGTCGGCCGTCGTCTTCGCATCGACCGGTTCGGCGAACCGCAGCTCGACCACGAAGCCGCCGCCCTCGCGCGCATCCATGTCGACGATCGAACCGGTCGCGCCCTCGGGCGGCAGCCATGCCGCGAGCGCCGCCGGGTCGAGCAGCGCCCCGTAGACGTCGTCGGCCGCCGCCTCGATGACGGTCGCCGCGCGGTCGACCCGCCCGTGCTCGCGCGTCGAGCCGTCCGCGGGGTCCGCGTCGCCGTGCGCGATCGCCCGCACCATCGCGCCGAGCCCGAGCGCGAGGTCGTCGAAGGTGAGCGCCCTGCCGTCGTGGGTGTGGGCGGATGCGCGGGCGCGCGCATCCGTGCCCGTCACGTCGGCCCCGGGGTCGGTCTCGTCGCCGACCGTGGCGCTGCCGTGCGAGCGCACCGCGGGCACGTGCACGAAGCCGCCGGGCACGTCGAGCCCCGCGACGAGGTAGGCGACGTGGTTGCAGAGGAAGCGGCCGGCGTCGGCGCTCGCGTCGGCGGGCAGCCCGACAGCGAGCACGGCGCTCACGAGCGCGTCGGCGTCGAAGGCGGATGCGCGGCGGTCGGGACCGCCCGGGTCGATGCGGGTGGCGCGCGGCTGGTCGCCGGCGTTGTCGGGGATGCGCGCGTCGTCCTCGTTGACCGCCCAGCGCTCGGGCGTGATCGCCGAGCGGCCGCCCGCCTCGCCGACCGCGAGCACCGCATCCGGCCGGTGCGCGTCGACGAGCGCGTCAAGCGCCGGGCCGACGGTCGCGAAGGCGACCGGCAGGGCGCCTGTGACGAGCTCGATGCCCGGCTGCGGGGCGTCCGCCCAGGCGGCCTTCAGCCGCCGCACCGCCTCGAGGCTCGCGTTCTCGGGGTCGCCGCCGAAGGGCTCGAAGCCGGTCACGAGGATCTTCATGGCGCCCATCCTGCACCCCCGGCGTGAACGGGGGCAGGCCGCGTCGCCGCGTCGCCGGGCGGGCCCGCGGCACGGCAGGATGGTGCGATGACCATCGCAGGCCTCGACATCGGTGGCACCAAGATCGCGGCGGTGGCGCTGCGGGCGCCCCTCGGCGGTGCCCCCGGCGGTGCCCCCGGCGGTGCGCCCCGCACTGAGGCCGACGTGCTCGTCCGCACCCACGCGCCGCACCGCATCCAGGGGCCCGAGTCGCTCGTCGACGCCGTCGCGGCATGCGTGCGTGAGCTCGACGAGCACCTCGCCGCGACCGGGCAGTCGCCGGTGTCGGCGGTCGGGCTCGCGATCGCCGCGTGGATGACCCGCGACCGCGAGACCGTCGTATGGGCGGCGCACCTCGGCGTGCGCGACTTCGCGCTGCGCGCCGCGCTCGAGGCGCGCCTCGGCATGCCGGTCACGCTCGACAACGACGCGAACGGCTACCTGCTCGGCGAGGCGGCGATGGGGGCGGCGGCGGATGCGTCGTCGTCGATCCTGATCGCGCTCGGCACGGGCGTGGGGGGCGCGTACATCGAGGGCGAGCGGCCGCTGCTGGGCGCGCACGGGCTCGGGGGCGAGCTGGGGCACGTGACCGTCGACGAGTCGGGGCCGGTGTGCTCGTGCACGGCGCGCGGCTGCATCGAGTCGTACGCGGGCGGCAATGCGCTCGCGCGCGACGCGGCGGGGGTGCCGGCCGCGGTCGCGCTCGCCGCGGCGGAGGCGGCGCGCACGGCCGAGGCGGCGGATGCGTCGGCGGGCGCGCGACCCGAGGCACCGTCGGGCGCGATCGCGGGCGCGCGACCCACCGCGGTGCACCTCGCCGCGGCGGCGCGTGCCGGCGATGCCGAGGCGCTCGCGGTGATGGAGCGCGCGGGCTGGGCTGTTGCGGCAGGGCTGCGGCGGCTGCTCCCCGCGTTCGACCCCGAGGTCGTCGTGCTCGGCGGTCGCGTGCTGCTGTCGTGCGCCGACCTGCTGCTGCCGGTGATCGAGCGAGAGCTCGCTGAGCACGTGCCGCTGCAGGCGGTGCCGCAGCCGCGACGGCTCGAGCTCGCGCGGCTCGGCGATCACGCGGCGGCGATCGGCGCGGCGGTGCTCGCCTCACGCTGACTCGCCTCGCGGAACGGGCGAGAGCGCCCTCCGGCGAACCGGGAGGGCGCTCTCGACGTGACCTGGCTGTGCGTCTCAGCCCTGGGGGCGCGACGCGCGACGCGAGCCGCGCTGCCCGCCCGAGCGGGCGGGCTGGCCGCCCTGCATCGAGCCGCCGCCCGTCGACGACCACGCGACCGACGAGCCGCCGCGCGGGGCCGCGGCGCGAGCGCCGCCCTGGCCGCGCGACGACTGGCCCTGACGCGCGCCGCCCCGGCCGCCGCCGCGCGGCGCCTCGCCGGCGACACCCGAGCGCTTCGCCTTGACCTCGGGGCGACCCGAGCGATCCTTCTTCGGGCGCTCCGAGCGAGCGGCACCCGAGTCGGCGCCGTGCGCACCGGAGCCGGCGACGCCCTCGCGCGCCGAGCGCTTCCGGCGCGCGTTCGCGCCCTGCGAGCGACCGCCGCCGCGCTGCTGCGGCAGCTCGTTGCCCGAGCCCGGGCCGCCGGGGACCGGCGCCACGTGCGGGGCGTACGGACCCACGAGCGCATCCACCGCATCCGACGCGGCCACGACGGCCTGCGGCTGCACGGTGATCTCTGCCTTGCGGAGCAGCGCCATGGTGTCGCGGCGCTGCGCGGGCAGCATCACCGTGACGACGTCGCCCTCCGAGCCGGCGCGCGCGGTGCGGCCGGAGCGGTGCAGGTAGGCCTTGTGCTCCATGGGCGGGTCGACGTGCACGACGAGCTCGACGTTGTCGACGTGCACGCCGCGGGCGGCGACGTCGGTGGCGACAAGCACGCGCACCGAGCCGTCCGAGAAGGCGGCGAGGTTGCGGTCGCGGGCGTTCTGCGACAGGTTGCCGTGCAGGTCGACGGCCGGGATGCCCGACGCGGTGAGCTGCTTGGCGAGCTTCTTCGCCTGGTGCTTGGTGCGGGTGAAGAGGATGCGGCGGCCCATGCCCGACGCGAGGCGGCGCACGAGCAGCATCTTGTCGTCCGGCGCCACCTCGAACAGGTGGTGCGTCATCGCGGCGACGGGCGAGTGCGCCTCGTCGACCGAGTGGAGCACCTCGTTCTGCAGGAAGCGCTTGACGAGCTTGTCCACGCCGTTGTCGAGCGTGGCCGAGAAGAGCAGGCGCTGGCCCGACTTCGGGGTCTTGTCGAGGATCTTCGTGACGACCGGGAGGAAGCCGAGGTCGGCCATGTGGTCGGCCTCGTCGATCACGGTCATCTCGATCGCCTCGAGCGAGGCGATGCCCTGCTGCATGAGGTCGTCGAGGCGGCCGGGGCACGCGACGACGATGTCGACGCCGTTGCGCAGCGCGGTCTCCTGCGGGCGCTGCGAGACGCCGCCGAAGATCGTCGTGACGGTGAGCCCGGCGGCCTTCGCGAGCGGGGCGATCTCGGCAGCGATCTGGGTCGCGAGCTCACGCGTGGGAGCGAGCACGAGGCCGAGCGGCAGGCCCTTGCGACGGCCGCCGCCCGCGAGGTCGCCGGAGAGGCGCGCGACGAGCGGGATCGAGAACGCGAGCGTCTTGCCCGAACCGGTCTTGCCGCGGCCGAGCACGTCGCGGCCCGCGAGCGTGTCGGGCAGCGTGTCGGCCTGTATCGGGAAGGGCCGCGGGCGGTCCATGCCCTGGAGGGCGGTGACGAGCTTGGCGGGGACGCCGAGCTCGGCGAAGGTCGTGGTGACCTCGGGGGTGGTGATGGTGTCGGTCAAGAGTGGCTCTTTCTGTGAGCATGCGCGCGCATCCCGGTGCCGCGCACAGCGGTGCGGGGCCTTCTTGGTGGGATGCGTCGACGCGATTCGGCGAGCGCGAGGATTCGCGATCGTTCGCCGTGGAAGGTTCATCGACACGCGGCCTTCGGAGGGCCGGGTGGAGAGAGGAGCGTTCAACGACGCAGGTGAGGGGCGGCGACGCCCGGCTCACGCAGTGCCCCCATGCTAGCAGGCGGGGTCTGACAGCGCTCGGCGTTCGCTCGGCAGGCGGTCAGACCCCGGCGATACGGTCGCCGTCGACGGAAGGACGCTCCCATGACGACTGCCCGCACCGACCTCCGCCCCGCCGGCGACGACACCCTGACGTTCCTGGCGCGCGGCTACGACTTCGGCCGCCACATCTGGCGCCGCGCCCGCAGCGCGACCGCGCGCGCCGTGCCGCTGCGACTGCTCGGCGGCGACTCGCTGCTCGTGCGCGGCGCCGACGGCGTCGAGCTCTTCTACGACCCCGAGCGCGTGGAGCGGCACGGCGCGATGCCCGCCTTCATCCAGGAGACGCTCTTCGGCCACGACTCGGTGCACTCGCTCGACGGCGCCGAGCACCTGCACCGCAAGCAGACGTTCCTGCAGGTGACGTACGACCCCGCGCAGGTCGCGCGGCTCCAGCCGCACCTCGAGCGCGAGTGGGCGGCCGAGCTCGACGCGTGGATCGCCGGCGGCGAGCGCACCGCCTACGACGCCGCGATCGGCGCGATCGGCCGCGCGATGCAGCGCTGGGCCGGCCTGCCGGGCACGGATGCGGCGAAGACCCGGTGGGCACGGCGGCAGGCGCAGATCGTCGACGGGTTCGGCACCCCCTACTCCCCCGAGTTCCTGAAGGCGGCCGCGAACCGCTGGTGGTCGGATCGGCACGCGGCCGAGCTCATCGAGGCGGTGCGCGCGGGCACGCTCGAGGCGGCCGCCGGCACGGCGCTGCACGCGTGGGCGTGGCACCGCGAGGCCGACGGCGAGCTGCTGCCGGCGAAGCTCGCGGGCATCGAGCTGCAGAACTCGTTCCGGCCGGCGATCGCCGTCTCGCGCTTCGTGGCGTTCGCGGCGAAGGAGCTGCACGACCGGCCCGAGTGGCGCGCCCGCATCGCCGCGGAGACGACGGAGCGCGGCAGCCTCGCCGGAGGGCCGCTCGCGAGCGCGTTCGCGCAGGAGGTGCGTCGCACCGCGCCGTTCGTGCCGATGCTGCCGGCGACGGCGACGACCGACATCGAGCTCGACGGCGAGCGGCTCGAGGCGGGCGGCCGCGTGCTCCTCGACATCCTCGGCACGAACACCGACCGTGAGTCGTGGGAGCGCGCGCACGAGTTCGACCCCGAGCGCTTCGTCGGCCGCGACGACTGGGAGTCGATCGACGCGTTCGTGCCGCAGGGCGGCGGCCACCCCACGACCGGCCACCGCTGCCCGGGCGAGGAGATCGCGGTGGCGTGCCTCGCCGCGGCGATCGCGGCGATGAGCGACCCGCGCGTGACGATCCTCGGCGAGGGCCTCGAGGTGAACCGGCGCCGCCTGCCCACGAAGCCCGCGTCCGGCGGCCTCGTCCGCAGCGCATCCGCCCCCGCGTCGGCCGCGCGCTGCCCCTTCCACTGATCGCGCGGTGCGCCCGGCCACCCCGCAGGGCGCACCGGCTGGTGGTCGGCTGCACCATGGTGCTGGCTGGGGTGGCGGGCTTCGGCGCACGCGTCTTCCCAGCGTTCCGCTCGGCGCGCGACACCGGCGACGACCCGTGGTCGCTGCTGTTCCTCGGCGCGAGCGGCTCAGGACTCGAGCTCGCGATGGTGGTCGCCCTCATCGCGCTCGTGCCCGTCGGGCTCGTGCTCGGCTGGCTCGGCTACCGGCGCCTCACCGACGACGGTCCGTCGCTCGCCGGCGTGCACGTCTCGAACTCGCCGAACGCCGTGATCGGGCGACTCGACTCCGGCGGCTGACGCCCGCCCGGATCGATCACCCGACGACCGCGCGCCGCCGGAACGCCCGCCCGGAGACGATCTCTGCCTCGAGCCCTTCCAGCGTGCGCCCGCGCGTCTCGGGCACCTGGGTGGCGATGAACGCGAGCGCGACCGCGCCGACGGCCGCGAAGAGGAAGAACGCACCCGTCAGCCCGACCGCCGCGAGCAGCGACGGGAACGCGAGCGCGAGCGCGCCGTTGGCGAGCCAGTGCGCGAAGACGGCGACGCCGATGCCGAGGCCGCGGATGTGGAGCGGGAAGATCTCCGACAGGTAGACCCACGTGGCGACGTTGAGGAACGTCTGCATCGAGCCGACGAAGGCGACCACGAGCGCGAGGATCACGAACGGGCGGATGGGGTTCCCCGGCTCGAGCACGACCGACGCGACGCCGATGAGCAGGTGGCACAGCGTCGTGAGCGAGAAGCCGACGAGCAGGGTCGTGCGACGGTCGATGCGATCCATCATCGCGAGCGCCACGACGCCGCCGACCACCGCGATCACACCCGGCGCGATGTTGGCGATGAGCGCCGCCGACTCGGAGAAGCCCGACTCGACGAGCACGCTCTGGCCGTAGTACATGATCGCGTTGATGCCGGTGAGCTGCTGGGCGACGCCGACGCCGATGCCGACGAGCAGGATGCGTCGCAGCCAGCGGCTGCGCAGCACCGCAGAGAGCCCGGCCCGTGCCGCCGGTTCGGCGACGACGCGCTCGATCTGCGCGAGCTCGGCCTCCGCCCGTTCTGGTGAGCGAACGGTGCGCAGCACCGCGAGCGCGTCGTCGCGCCGACCGCGCTCGGCGAGCCAGCGCGGCGACTCGGGCATGCGCAGCATGCCGACGAAGAGTGCGATCGCCGGCAGGCCGCACACCGCGAACATGATGCGCCAGACGCCGTCGAGGTGGCCGAGGGCCGTGCCGAGCACCGCGTTCACCACGAACGCCGCGAGCTGCCCCGACACGATCGCCACCTCGTTGCGGCCCGAGAGCGAGCCGCGGATCTCGAAGGGCGCCATCTCGGCGAGGTACACCGGCACGACGGTGGAGGCGCCGCCGACCGCGAGCCCGAGCAGCACGCGTCCGGCGACGAGCACGGCGAAGCCCGGCGCGAGCACCACCACGAGCGTGCCGACGAAGAACACGACGGCGAGCGCGACGAGCATCGTGCGCCGGCCCAGCGCATCCGACAGCCGCCCGCCGACGAGCGCGCCGAACGCGGCGGCGAAGACGAGCGAGCTCGTCACCACGCCCTCGGTGAGCGCGTCGAGCCCGAGCTCGCCGCTCATCGGCCGCAGCGCGCCGTTGATGACGCCGGTGTCGTAGCCGAACAGCAGCCCGCCGAAGCACGCGACGATCGCGATGACGCCGAGCCGCCGGCGGTGCGGGCCGGGCGTCAGCGGCGGGAGGGGGGCGGAAGCGGGCATCGTCCTAGCCTACGAACGCGAACCCGCAGGCGGCCACTCGGTCTCGATACGCGGCCTGCGGCCGCTACTCGACCAGCGAGGAGCGGCGGCAGTCGGTCTCGATACGCGGCCTGCGGCCGCTACTCGACCAGCAAGGAGCGGCGGCAGTCGGTCCCGATACGCGGCCTGCGGCCGCTCCTCGACCAGCGAGGGCGCCCGACCAGCGAGGCGCCGCATCACGCTCGTCGAGTAGCCCCGCAGGGGCGTATCGAGACGACCAGCCGCTACAGGTCGTCGAGCGCCTCGCCCTCGACGACGTCGGATGCGTCGGCGTCGCCGGCCGGGTGGGCTCCGGTGGCCGTCGAGCCTGCGGCCGCACCGCCCGCGCCGGCCTGCGCGCCGGTGTCGAACGACCACTGCGCGGGTCGGTCGGCGCCGGCCGCTCCGACCCACAGGCCGGTGCCGGTCGGCGCGACGTCGACCACGACGGTGTCGCCGTCGCGCACATCGCCGGCGAGCAGCGCCCGCGCGAGCCGGTCGTCGATCTCGCGCTGCATGAGCCGGCGAAGCGGCCGCGCGCCGTAGAGCGGGTCGTAGCCGCGCTCGCTCAGCCACTGCTTCGCCGCATCCGTCACCTCGACCACCAGGCGGCGGTCGGCGAGCCGCCGGTCGAGCCCCTGCACCTGGATGTCGACGATCGCGCCGAGCTCCTCCGGTGAGAGCGCGTCGAAGATGACGATGTCGTCGAGCCGGTTGATGAACTCCGGCTTGAACGCCGCGCGCACCGCCCCCATGACCTGCTCGCGGGCCTGCGCCTGCGGGACTGTCGGGTCGGTGAGGAACGCCGAGCCGAGGTTGGAGGTGAGGATGAGGATGGTGTTGCGGAAGTCGACCGTGCGGCCCTGGCCGTCGGTGAGCCGGCCGTCGTCGAGCACCTGCAGCAGCAGGTCGAAGACCTCGGGGTGGGCCTTCTCGACCTCGTCCATCAGGATCACCGAGTAGGGGCGGCGGCGCACCGCCTCGGTGAGCTGCCCGCCCTGCTCGTAGCCGATGTAGCCGGGAGGGGCGCCGACGAGCCGTGCGACCGAGTGCTTCTCGCCGTACTCCGACATGTCGATGCGCACGAGCGCCTTCTCGTCGTCGAAGAGCAGCTCGGCGAGCGCCTTCGCGAGCTCGGTCTTGCCGACCCCGGTCGGGCCGAGGAAGAGGAACGAGCCGGTGGGCTGGTCGGGGTTCGAGACGCCCGCGCGCGAGCGCCGCACCGCATCCGACACCGCCGAGACGGCCTCGCGCTGCCCCACGACGCGGTGCGCGAGCTCGCCCTCGAGGGCGAGCAGCTTCTCGGTCTCGCCCTGCATGAGGCGGCCGACGGGGATGCCCGTCCACGCCGCGACGACCGAGGCGATGTCGTCGGCGCTCACCTGGTCGCCGACCATGCGGGCGCCCGCCTCGGCGGCCGCCGACTCGGCCTCGGCGAGCTGCCGCTCGATCTGCGGGATCTCGCCGTAGAGCAGCCGCGAGGCGCGCTCGAGGTCGCCGTCGCGCTGCGCGCGCTCGGCTCGGCTGCGCAGCTCGTCGAGCGATTCGCGCAGGCCGCCGATGCGGTTGAGGCTCGCGCGCTCGGCCTGCCAGCGCTCGTCGAGCTCGGCGAGCTCGCGGCGGTGCTCGTCGAGCGTCGCCTCGAGCGCGGCGAGGCGCTCCTTCGAGGCGTCGTCCTTCTCGCGCTTGAGCGCGAGCCGCTCGATCTCCATGCGATCGACGGTGCGACGCAGCTGGTCGATCTCGGTCGGCGCCGAGTCGATCTCCATGCGCAGCCGGCTCGCCGCCTCGTCGATGAGATCGATCGCCTTGTCGGGCAGTTGGCGGGCCGTGATGTAGCGGTTCGAGAGGGACGCGGCGGCGACGAGGGCGCTGTCGGCGATCGTCACCTTGTGGTGCGCCTCGTACCGCTCCTTGAGGCCGCGCAGGATCGCCACGGTGTCCTCGACCGACGGCTCACCGACGTAGACCTGCTGGAAGCGCCGCTCCATCGCGGCGTCCTTCTCGATGAACTCGCGGTACTCGTCGAGCGTCGTCGCGCCGATGAGGCGCAGCTCGCCGCGCGCGAGCATGGGCTTGAGCATGTTGCTCGCGCCCTGGCTGCCCTCGGCGGCGCCGGCGCCCATGATGATGTGCAGCTCGTCGATGAACGTGACGATCTGCCCCTCGGCCTTCGCGATCTCGGCGAGCACGTTCTTCATGCGCTCCTCGAAGTCGCCGCGGTACTTGGAGCCCGCGATCATCGCGTTGACGTCGAGCGCGACGAGCGACTTGCCCTTGAGGCTCTCGGGCACGTCGCCCGCGACGATGCGCTGCGCGAGCCCCTCGACGACGGCGGTCTTGCCGACGCCGGGCTCGCCGATGAGCACCGGGTTGTTCTTCGTGCGCCGCGAGAGCACCTGGCTGATCCGCCGGATCTCGCTGTCGCGCCCGATCACCGGGTCGAGCTTCCCCGCGCGCGCGATCGCCGTGAGGTCGGTGCCGAACTGCTCGAGCGCCGACTGCTGCTCCTCCTGCTGGCCAGGCATCATGCCGCCCATCCGTGCCATCGATCCCCCTGTCCTGCGAGCGCGTCTCCCCCGACGCATCCGCTCGCTGCTTGAAACTTGAGTGGTGTTGACTCAAGTTTACTCCGGGTTCGCCCTGAGCGCCAGGGATTCGCCCGCCTTCAGGCCACCGGATGCTGAACGCCGCCTGGGAGATCGGGCCACAAGGGCCGCCGCACCGGATACTGGGGTACAGAACGCCGTCGCGGCGACCTGTCGAGCACGATGACGTGAGCGGATGAGGAGATCGACATGACCACCGAACACCCGAACGGCTCCGTCCCGCGGAGCGTGCCCGCGAACCCGCGGGGCATGGCGGACGACACGACGAGGCGGCACGATGCCGCCGTCGACCGCGAGGCGGACGGCGTCGCGGACTACCGCGAGCGGGCGGATGTGCGCGACGGCGACGGCGTCGTCGACGGTGCGACCGATCGCCAGCGGAGGGCAGATGCGCGCGACCGCGATCGAGACGGTGTCGTCGATCGCGACGAGCGCACGCGCGCGCTCGACCGCGACGGCGACGGCGTGGCCGACGGTCGCGAGCGGGGCGGCGTCGTCGGCGCGCCCGGCGCAGGCCTGCCCGACGTCCGCGAGGCCGTGGTCGCGCGCGAGCGCGAGCGCTTCGGCGGCGTGAAGATCGGCGCCGCGTTCTTCGGCTGGCTCACCGCGACGGGAGCAGTCGTGCTGCTCGCCGCACTCGCTGCAGCGATCGCAGCGCTCATCGCCTCGCTCTCCGGCGGCATCGGCGAAGCGGCGCAGGATGCGCAGCGGAACCTGGAGGCGACCGGCATCTGGGGCATCGTCATCCTGCTGGTGATCTGGTTCGTCGGCTACTACTGCGGCGGCTACGTCGCCGGGCGCATGGCGCGGTTCGACGGCGCCAAGCAGGGCGTCGCGGTCTGGGTATGGGCGGTCATCATCGCGATCGTCGCGGCGCTCATCGGCCTCGTCGCCGGCCAGAACTTCGCGCTGCCGCCGGGTGCGATGCCCACGCTGCCGTTCCCCGAGGGTCAGGAGACGACCGCTGCGATCATCTCGGCCGTCGTGGTGGCGGTCGTGGCGCTCATCGGCGCCGTGCTCGGCGGCCTCGCCGGCATGCGGTTCCACCGCCGGGTGGACCGCGCGGGGTTCGAGGTCGACGCAGCCGACGTGCGGCGGTAGCTGCAGCGCTGCGCGAGCCGCTCGGCCGAGCAGCGCGCCCTGAGCTCGGGCTGGGCGAGCGGCCCGGCCGAGCGCGGCCGAGCGGCGAGCGGCATCGATAGGGTCGGCGAGGTGAGCGACCTCCACACCACGACCCTCGGCGAGCAGGGCTCGCCCGTCGTCTTCTGCCATGGCCTCTTCGGCCAGGGCAAGAACTGGACGCAGATCGGCAAGGCGCTCGCCGCATCCCACCGCGTCACCCTCGTCGACATGCCCGACCACGGGCAGTCGCCCTGGAGCGAGCGGCTCGACTACGAGGCGATGGCGGATGCGGTGGCCGGCGTCATCGACGAGCCCGCCGCCCTCGTCGGCCACTCGATGGGCGGCAAGGCGGCGATGCTCGCGGCCCTGCGCCACCCCGAGCGCGTCGAGCGGCTGGTCGTCGTCGACGTCTCGCCCGTGCAGTACCGCTCGGCCGACGAGTTCCGCGGGTTCATCGACGCGATGCTCGGCATGGACCTCGGCGCGATCGGCTCGCGCGCCGACGCGGACGCTGCGCTCGCCGATGCTGTGCCGAACCCGGGCGTGCGCGCGTTCCTGCTGCAGAGCCTGCGGCGCGAGGCCGACGGCTGGCGCTGGCTGCCCAACCTCGAGATGCTGCGGCGCGACCTCGACGTGCTGCGCGGCTTCCCAGAGACGGACGCCGTCTACGAGGGACCGGTGCTCTGGATCGGCGGCAGCGACTCGGGCTACGTGCGCGACGAGTTCGTGCCGGCGATGGAGGCGCGCTTCCCGCGCGTGCGGCGCGTGACGATCAAGGGCGCCGGGCACTGGGTGCACTCCGAGCAGCCGAAGGTCTTCACCGAGGTGCTGTCGCGCTTCCTCGACGCATGAACCGCGCCTTCCACGACTGATACCACACTGGTATCGTGGCTCCATGGCGATGACGCTGCGACTGACTCCCGACGACGAGCGCATGCTCGCCGAGCTCGCCGAGGCCGACGGCGTGAGCCGACAGGAGGCGACCGTGCGCGCGATCCGCGAGGCGGCGGCGCGGCGGGGTCACGAGCGGGCCGTGCGCGAGCTCTCCGCGAGCGCGCGGCACCGCTACGCCGACCTCCTCGAGCGACTCGGCCGGTGATCGTCTACCTCTCCACCGAGGATCTGCTCGCACTCGTCGACGACCTCGGTGTCGGCTCCGTGCGCGACCTCGGGCTGCTCGAGTCGGCCGCGAGGCGGCCGGCGACGACGCTCTGGGGAACCCCCGCCTACGCATCCCTCGACGAGCAGGCCGCCGCGCTGCTCGAATCGATCGTTCGCAGCCCCCCGCTCGCCGACGGCAACAAGCGGCTCGGCTGGCTCGCGCTGGTCGTGTTCCTCGGCCTGAACGGCGTCGACCTCGATGCGCCGGACGACGAGGCGTACGACACCGTCATCGCGGTCGCGACCGGTGAGGCGGACGTGCGATCGGTCGCCGAGACGCTCCGGCGCTGGCGCGCCGCCTGAGCGCGTCGCCGGCACCGCACCCCTAGCGTGGCGGCATGACCTGGCAGCCCGACGAGCTCGCCGCCGTGCACGGCGCGAAGGAGCTCGAGATCATCACCAGCCGCGCCGACGGCTCGCTCCGCAAGCCCGTGCCCATCTGGCACGCCGCCGTCGACGGCGAGCTCTACGTGCGCTCTGCTTACGGTCCCGACAGCGCCTGGTACCGGCGCACGGCCGACGCCGCGTTCGCGCACATCAAGGCCGGCGGGGTCAGCGCCGACGTCACCGCAGAGCACCTCGACGAGGACGACACGGTGCACGACGCGATCGACGCGGCCATGCGCGAGAAGTACGGCGCGTGGCCGGAGTCGCTCGCGACGATCGTGAGTCCCGAGTCGCGGCGCGTCACGCTGCGGCTGACACCCGGCATCTGACGCGGCCGGCGCGGCGCTCCGCCTCAGTGCAGCTGGCTGCGGATGCGCTCGGCCGCGCCCTCGAGGCGGGCCACGATGGGCTCGGGGTCGACCGGGCGGCCCGCGAGGTGCAGCGCCGCGATGGCCATCGGCCGTCCACCGGGCAGGAGGAGCGGCACCGCGATCGCCGCGAGCCCCGCGTAGACCTCGTCGTGGCTCTCCTCGAACCGAGCGGGCGGATGCGCGACCGGGTCGACCTGCGAGCGGATCACGCGCGCCGGTGCGCCGCGGCCGATCGGGTGCCGGCTGCCGGGCCGCTGCGCGACGACCGCGTGGGCGTTCCGCGGCTCGGCGCTCACGAGCGTGACAGCCGCCTCGCCGTCGTAGGCCGCGAGGAAGACGGTCGCGTCGAGCTCGTCGGCGGCTGCCAGCAGCTCGGGCAGCGCCACAGTCTGCAGGTCGCGCGCGGCCGTGCGGGCGATGCCGACGAGCCGGATGCCGATCTGCAGCTCCCCGCCGCCCGTGCGCTCGACGAAGCCGCTCTGCTCGAGCGTCGCGACGAGCCGGTAGACCATCGAGCGGTGGATGCCGAGCCGCTCGGCCAGCTCGCGCACCGTGATCGGGGTGTCGCTCTCGCCGATCATCGCGAGCGCCGCGAGCCCGCGCGCGAGCGTCTGCGATCCTGCAGCCGTCTTCTCCGACTCCGCCATGAGGCCCCGCTTCTTGCGACGTGCACCGACCGGTCGTACGATCGTACCTGTAGTTGAACATCCGTCGCAACTATCGAGACAACATCTGAACTCGGCGGCGGCGTCAGGGAACGGTCGAAGGAGACCACGGCATGCAGATCCACCACCGCGGCTACGAGTCCGGCGACCCCCGCGTGAAGCCCGCCGCCGGGCACGGCATCGACCGGCCGACGGAGCTGCCCGATGAGATGGACGTGCTGATCGTCGGCACCGGCCCGGCAGCCGCGGTCGTCACCGCCCAGCTCTCCCGCTTCCCCTCCATCAACGCGCGCGCCATCGAGCTGCGCCCCGGCCGGCTCGCGGTCGGCCAGGCCGACGGCATCCAGGCGCGCTCGGTCGAGACGTTCCAGGCCTTCGGCTTCGCGAACGAGGTGATCGACGAGGCGTACCGCAACGTCGAGATGTGCTTCTGGAAGCCCGACCCCGAGGAGCCCACTCGCATCGCCCGCGCCTCGCGCGCCCCCGACGACGCGACCGGCATGAGCGAGTTCCCGCACATCTACGTCAACCAGTCGCGCATCCTCGACTACTTCCTGCGCGACGCTGTCCGCGCGCCGGGCCGGATCGTGCCCGACTACGGCATCGAGTTCCTCGACGCCACGATCGATCCCGACGCCGACCTGCCGGTGACCGCCCGCATCCGCTACTGCGCCGGCCCGCGCGAGGGCGAGGAGCGCACCGTGCGCGCGAAGTATCTCGTCGGCGGCGACGGCGCCCGCTCGAGCGTGCGCAAGGCGCTCGGCCACAAGCTGCAGGGCGCCGCCTCGCTGCACGCGTGGGGCGTCATCGACGTGATGGCCAACACCGACTTCCCCGACATCCAGGTGAAGTGCTCGGTGCAGTCGCACGACCAGGGCAACATCCTGCTCATCCCGCGCGAGGGCGAGTACCTCGTGCGCATCTACGTCGACCTCGGCGAGACCGACGAGCACGACGCCGGCAAGGTGCGGCAGACTCCGGTCGAGGAGATCATCGCGAAGGCCAACCGCATCCTGCACCCCTACACGCTCGACGTGAAGGCCGTCTCCTGGTGGTCGGTCTACGAGGTCGCGCACCGCATCACCGACGGCTTCGACGACGTGCCGGCCGAGCTCGCGGGGGTCCGCGCGCCGCACGCGTTCATCATGGGCGACGCGTGCCACACGCACTCGGCGAAGGCCGGGCAGGGCATGAACGTGTCGATCCAGGACGGCTTCAACCTGGGCTGGAAGCTCGCCGCCGTGCTCGAGGGGCGCGCGCCCGAGTCGCTGCTGTCGACCTACGCGGCCGAGCGGCAGGTCGTCGCGCAGGACCTGATCGACTTCGACAAGGAGTGGTCGACGCTCATGGCGAAGCCCGTCGACGAGTGGGACGACCCGAACGAGCTCGAGGCCTACTACCTCAAGACGATCGAGTTCCCGGCGGGCTTCATGACCCAGTACGCCGAGTCGATGATCACCCTCGGCGACGAGCACCAGGAGCTCGCGAAGGGCTACCCGGTCGGCAAGCGCTTCAAGTCGGCCGAGGTCATCCGCCGCGCCGACAACCGCTGGCGGCACCTCGGGCACACCCACGAGGCCGACGGCCGCTGGCGGGTCTACGTCTTCGCCGACGCCGCCGCGCCCGCGCGCGCGGGCACGCCGACGGCCGACTTCGCGACCTGGTGGGCGACCGACCCGGCCTCGCCGCGCGTGCGCTACACGCCCACCGGCGGCGACGAGGACGCGGTGTTCGACACCAAGGTGATCTACCAGCAGGACTACACCGAGATCGACCCCAACGCGGTGCCGGATGCGTTCCGACCCGTCAAGGTGCCCTACGGCCTGATCGACATCAACCAGGTCTTCTCGGCCGGCCACGGCCGCGACATCCACCGCGAGCGCGAGATCAGCCGCGACGGCGCGATCGTCATCGTGCGGCCCGACATGTACGTCGCGGGCGTGCTGCCGCTCACGGCGCGCGACGAGCTCACGGCGTTCTTCGCGCAGCACATGCTCGAGCCGGCCGACACGGGCGCGACGCCCGCGGCCGAGCTCGACGTCGAGGTGGAGATCGCCGAGAAGACGCAGCTCATCCCGACCGAGAACGGCTGAGGGCGGGCGCCTCGGGGCGCCGGTGCCCGGAGGAAGTCCGGATCCCCGGTCTCCCATGTGGATGATCCCGCCGGCGGAGCTGCGATCCGGACTTCCTCCGGTGGCAGCCGTCGGCGTCCGAAGGATGATCGCGCTGGCGCAGCTGCGATCCGGGCTTCCTCCGGGTGCAGCCGTCCGCGTCCGACCTGCCCCCGAGCATCCGGCAGAATCGAATCCATGCCTGCGCCCGACGAGCCCCTCGCGCGCGTCGTGCTGGTCGGCGGCGCCTCCGGCTCGGGCAAGTCGCGCATCGCCCACCACTCGGGGCTGCCGGTGCTGCGGCTCGACGACTACTACCGCGAGGCGGGCGACCCGCTGCTGCCGCGGCTGCCGACGGGCGAGGTCGACTGGGACCACCCGGGCAGCTGGCACCTCGACCGCGCGGCCGACGCCCTCGAGGAGCTCGCGCGCACCGGGCGCACGACCGCGCCCGTCTACGACATCTCGCGCAGCGCATCCGTCGGCACCCACGAGGTGACGCTCGGCGGCGCGACCCGCTTCGTCGCGGAGGGCGTCTTCGTCGGCGAGGTCGTCGCCGAGGCGCGCCGCCGCGGTATCCTCGCCGACGCGATCGTCGTGCGGCGCTCGCGCTGGGTGACGATGGGGCTGCGGTTCGCGCGCGACCTGCGCGAGCGGCGGAAGGCGCCCGCGTTCCTCATCAAGCGCGGCATCCTGCTCGCGCGGCGCGAGCCGGCGATCCTGCGTTCGCTCACGGATGCGGGGTGCCGCCCCGTGCGCATGCGCGCGGCCCGGCGCATGCTCGCGCCGGGCCGCGAGTAGCCGCTCGCCTACTCGTAGCGGAGCGCCTCGATCGGGTGCTGCCGGGCGGCCCGGCGGGCGGGCAGCGTGCCGGCGAGGAACGCGATCGCCATGACGATGAGCATCACCGTGAGCACCGGCACCGCCTCGAAGCGCATGATCTGCAGGCCGGGCAGCTCGGCGAAGAGCGTCTCGGCGAGCGCACCGCTCGCGAGCGTGCCCGCCACGATGGCCAGGCCCGCGCCGATCGCGCTGCCGAGCAGGCCGATGAACACCGCCTCGGTCGTGAACAGGCCGAAGACCCGTCCGCTGCCCATGCCCATCGCCTTCATGAGGCCGATCTCGCGCGTGCGCTCCTGCACGCTCATGAGCAGCGTGTTGACGATGCCGAAGCCGGCGGCGATGAGCGCGATGATCGCGAACGCGTTCAGCACGTTGACGATCCCGTCGATCACCGCGCGGAACATGCCGATCTGGTCGTCGACCGTCATGGCCTGGAAGCCGATCGCCGCGAGGTCGTCCTTGATCGCCTGCAGCTGCTCGTCGGTCACGTCCTCCGCCGCGAAGGCGACGGCTGCGTAGTGCACGGCGCCGCCGCTGTCGGCGCGACCGGTCGATGCGGTGTCGACGAGCGCGTCGGTGAGGGACTGGTTGCTCTCGGCGCCCGGCTCGAGCAACGACGCCTGCGCCACCCCGGCCACGACCGCGGTGACCTCGTGCTGCTGGCCCACCGCATCCGTGACCCCGAGGGTCACCGTCGCGCCGACGGCGTCGGCCGCATCGGCGAACCCGAGCGCCTCGACGTAGGGCGTCGGCAGCAGCAGCTGCCGCTCGGCGACGTCGGCGACGTGGCTGCCCGCGGCGAGGTCGAACTGCATCGCCTCGCTCGACGGGTCGATCGCGAGCTCGAAGCGGTCGCTGCCGGCGGTCTCGATGAAGTCGACCGCGAGCATCGCGATGGGCTGCACCCGTTCGACGCCGGCGACCCCGGCGATGTCGTCGAAGTCGGCGGCGCTCATGCCGCTCAGCGCCACGGGGCCCGCGGCGCCGCCGGCCACCGAGCGCTCCGGGTCGTACTCGCGGGGGCCGTCGCCGCCGGCGCCGTCCTCCGCCGCCGGGGTGACCACGAGCGCGTGGGGCGCGCCCACCATGCCGAGCTGCGCGTCGATGTAGCTCGAGACGCCCGCGCCGATCGCGCTCGTGATCGAGAGCGTGAACGCGCCGATGACGATCGCGATGACCGTCAGCGAGGTGCGCAGCTTGCTGCGGAAGGTGTTGCGCACCGCCGAGCCCAGCACGTCGGCCGCCCTCATGCTGCCACCGCCCCGGCGAGCGCGGATGCGTCGGCGCCGACCACGAGGCCGTCGCGCAGGTGCACGCGGCGGTCGCACCGCGCGGCGAGCTCGTCGTCGTGCGTGACGACCACGAGGGTGATGCCCTGCTCGCGCACGAGGTCGAACAGTATGCCCTCGACGATGCCGCCCGTGGCGGTGTCGAGGTTGCCGGTGGGCTCGTCGGCGAAGATCACCGACGGCCGGTTCACGAGCGCGCGGGCGATCACGACGCGCTGCTTCTGGCCGCCCGAGAGCGCCGTGGCGCGGTTCTTCGCCTTGTCGTCGAGCTCGAGCGCTCGCAGCGCCTCCATCGCGCGCTCGGTGCGCTCGCGGCGGCCGACGCCCGCGATCGTGAGCGGCAGCATCACGTTCTCGAGCACGGTGGCGTCGGGCGTGAGGAAGAACTGCTGGAAGACGAAGCCGAACTCGGCGTTCCGCAGCCGCTGCACCTCGGCGCGGCGCAGCTGTGCGGTGTCGGTGCCGTCGATGCGCAGGGTGCCGGCGTCGGGCGCGTCGAGCAGCGCGAGGATGTGCATGAGGGTCGACTTGCCCGAGCCGCTCTTGCCGACGATCGCGAGCGATTCGCCGCGGCGCACCTGCAGGGACACCCCCTTGAGCGCATCGAAGCGGCTGTCGCCGCTGCCGTAGGACTTGTGGATGTCGGATGCGTCGAGCACGAGCTCGTGCATGGCTCCTCCTGGTGCTGGGGTCGGGCTGCGAGTGCGCGGCGGACCGCGGCAGCGCTTCGAGCCTCGCGTGCCGGGGCAGGTCTCGGCAGGGGGTTGACCGGAGGATGCTCCCCCGGCTTTCCGTCGGGTGCGCCCCCGCCCTCGCTCGCGCGAGGCGGCGCTCTGAGCGATCCGGGAGCGAGCAATTAGCACTCTCTAAGGAAGAGTGCCAACAATAGGAGCAGACCCGGGTCGCACCACCCGGGGAGCTGCCAGACACACGGGGCCGCCGCACAGGGCGACGGCCCGCGATGAGGAGGTGGTTGTCATGGCACTGACCTTCGATCCCTTCCGCGAGATGGACCGCATGGCCGCGCGCCTGCTGACGAGCGGCGGCACGCAGCGCTCCGCGAGCTGGATGCCGATGGACCTCTACCGCGCGGGCGACCACTACGTCGTCAACGTCGACCTGCCGGGCATCGACCCGGGCTCGATCGACCTCGACGTCGACGCCAACACGCTCACCATCCAGGCAGAGCGGACGATCGGCGCCGTCGACGGCGCGCAGTGGCTCGCGCAGGAGCGGCCCGCCGGCCGCTACATCCGCCAGCTCGGGCTCGGCAACGACGTCGACCTCGACCACATCAAGGCCGACTACCAGCACGGCGTGCTGATGCTGACGATCCCGATCGCCGAGCGGGCGAAGCCCCGCAAGATCGCGGTCGAGCAGCGCGACGGCCGCAGCGAGATCAGCGCGGGATCCGGCTCGAGCAGCAGTTCGAGCGGCGCCTCATCGGAGACGGCCGCGAGCGGCGCATCCGCCTGACCTCCCCCACGGCGGCGTCCTGCCCCCGCGGCCCTCGGGCCGTCACGGCAGGGCGCCGCCGCCGTGCTGCCCGGGCGGCGCCGGAAGATCCACGCGCCTCGCGTGCCATGCGTGGACTATCCACTCATGCAGTCGCTGAACGCGGAAATACTCCGGTGACGATCGGCCAGGTCCGCGCCCGACCCGCCTCAGACCCCGGCAGCGGCGCGACGCGCCTCCCGGCGCGCGACCGCGAGCCACGTGCGCGGGCCGGCGAGCCAGCCGATGAGGGCCGACGCGGCGATCGAGCCGACGAGCCAGAGCCCGGCGACGATCCAGAAGCCGACCACGCCGGTCAGGAGCAGCAGCAGGCCGAGCACCCAGCTCGAGAGCGTCGAGAGCACCGCCTGCAGGCCGGTGCCGAGGGCGGCGCCCCGCGCGGTGACGACGGTGGCTCCCACGACGCCGGCCCGCAGCATCCGCCGCTCGCTCGCCCAGCATCCGAGCGCGATCGACGACGCCGCGACCAGCAGCAGCACCGCGACGATCGGCACGAGCCACGAGAGGTCGAGCGCCTCGATCCACGCGACGACCGCGAGGCCCCACTCGACGTCGTCGAAGAGGTCGATGACCGCCGCGCGCACCACCGCGAGCACGAGCGCCGCGACGAGCAGCCCCCACAGCAGGCTCGCCCCGGCCCCGACGAGGGCGAGGCCGATCGCGCCGGCCGATCGCACCGCGGCCCGCTGCGTCGCGTCGAGCGGGTCGGGCGGGCCGGCCCGCAGCGCCCTCATCGCGAGGGCTCGCCGCGCAGCCGCACGCGCGTGAGCTCGGCCTCGTCGGCGGCACGCGCCGCGGCCTCCTCGGCCGCCAGGATCGCGGCGATGTCGATGCGCGGCCGCGCCTGCGAGAGGAACAGCCAGCCGAACAGGAATCCCACGCCGCCCGTGAGCACGGCGGCGATGCCCAGCAGCCAGAACAGCGTCGACCACATCGAGCCCGTGGTGAGCGACGCGCTCGTCGACATGAGGGAGGCGGTGAAGGCGAACACGATCGCCGGGGGCCACAGGGCGATGCCGAGGAGCCCGGTCGACGCTGTGGTGCACAGCCACGCGAGCCACGCGGAGCGGTGCGGCTTCGCGAGCCCCGCCGACTTCGCCCACAGCGCGTGGAGCAGCCACCCGCACACGAGCAGTCCGCCGCCGATCAGCAGCCCGACGATGAGCGTCGGCCACACGCGGTCGGGCATCGTCCAGCGGGCGATCACCGAGGTGAACGAGTCGGCCTCGAAGTCGGCGGTGTCGCCGGATGCGTGCAGGAGCGCGGCGAAGCCGACGACCAGGAGGAACGCGGTGAGCAGGTGCGTCGCGACCGCCATGACGGTCTGGCCGAGCCACGAGCTCAGGAGCGCCGCGGAGCGCTGACGCCTCGTCCACACGATGCGCGGCGGCAGCATGAGGGCCGCCGGGTACGGGCCTGCCCCGTAGGGCATCGGCTGAGGGAACGGTGCCGGCGCGACGCTGTAGGGGTACGGGCCGACGCCATAGGGATATGAGGCGGGGGCTACCGGATAGGGGCCGACGGGCGCCGGGTAGGGGCTCGCTGGCTGGCCGTATGGCGTACCGCCGTAGGTGCGTCCGCCATATGCCGACCAGCCCGCGGGCGCGAAGCGCTGCGGCATCGTCTCCGCGACCGCCGGCAGCATCCCGGGTGGCGGCGCGAACGGCCCCGCGGGCATGCCGGCCGCGGGGTTCGGCACCCCGGCGCCGATCGGCGACGGCGCCGCGGTGAGGCCGAGCCGCGCCCGCCGCATCCGCGCCCGCTCCTCGGCCCTGCTCTCGACGGCCGTGGTCGGCACGAGCCGATCGCGAGCCGCTCGCTCCGCGCGCTCCTGCCGCCTCGCGCGGCCCGCGGCAGCGGCCCGCTCGGCCGCATCCGCCGGCACCGGCGTGTCGGCGCCGGGCGGCGGCGGCGCGCCGGGAGGGCCCGCGGGGTCGGCAGGATCGGCGGTCATGGTGCGCGGAGGTCAGCCCTTCGCGGTGGTCGGGGCGCCGGTCACGACGGTCGCGCGGAAGACCGACGCCATCCACAGCCACACGCCGATGCCGACCGCGACCGCGATCGCGACCGCGGCGACGAGGAACAGCAGCAGCGCGAACAGCGCGTTGGCGATGACCGCGGAGATGCCGCCGTCGCCGAGCTGGAAGACGAGCCCGGCGAGCGCGGCCGCGCCCGCCTGCAGGATGGCCGAGAGGCCGAGCGCCATCGGCACGGCCGTGAGCGTGACGAGGAACGGATGGAAGACACCGTGCGAGCGCAGCACGAGCCACGACAGCAGGATGCCGCCGATCGTGAGCACTGCGCCGATGACGATGAGCCAGAACGACACGTTGCCGAAGGCGGTCGGGTCGACGGCGGTGATCGAGCGGTCGAGCTCACGCACCTGCGACTCGGTCGCGAACAGCGCCGCGACCGCCATGATCACCGACTTGAAGACCGTCGTGACGTACCAGGCGCCGATCGGCACCGCGAGCGTGATCAGGCCGAGCGTGACGAGCGGCAGTCCGAGGGCGCCGGCGACGACGGCGCCGCGGCGCTCGCGCTTGCCGAGGCCCGGCCGCTGCACCTGCACGCGCTCGACGAGCGTGGGCTCCTGGATGCGCTCGGTCGCGTCGGCGCGCTCCTCCGGCCTGGGGGCGACGGCGGTGGGCGTCGCATCGGTGGCGGGGGCTGCGGGCGCGACGGCATCGGGATGCGTCGCGGAGCTCCAGCGCTCCGAGCCCGCCTCGACGCGCGGGTGCTGCGCGGTGGGGGCCGGCGCCGATTCGCGGGCGGTCGACCGCATGGGGCGCTGCTCGCCGTCGTCGACGGGCAGCGGGATGGGCGACGAGGCGTCGCGCGGCACGGGGCGCGGCTTCGGGGTCTCTTCCACGGGCACATCATGGCACCGAGGGCCGGGAGGGCGCCTGCGGATGTGCGGGGTCTCGTGACGCGTGCCCGCTGCGCGGGCGCGCTCCTCGACCGACGGAGGGGACGCGTGCCCGGCTGGGGGTCTCGTGACGCGTGCCCGCTGCGCGGGCGCGCTCCTCGACCGGCGAGGGGCCGGCGAGGGGTCAGTGGCCGGGGCCGCCCCGCCAGAGCACGACGGAGCCGGGCTTCGCCGGGCGGGCACCCGCGCGGATCGTCGTGATGCCCGCGTGCCCCGCGGCGAAGACGCGGCGGCCCGCCTGCTGCATCACCGCATCCGCGAGTGCGCTCTCGAGCTCGCGCACGCGCTGCCGCAGCTCGCGGTTCTCATCGCTCATCTCGAGGATGCGGCGGATGCCCTCGAGCGAGACGCCCTCGCTCGAGAGCAGCTGCACCTGCTTGAGCCGCCCGACGTCGCGCATCGAGTAGCGGCGGGTGTTGCCGGCGGTGCGCGCCGGCTCGACGAGGCCGAGCCGGTCGTACTGCCGCAGCGTCTGCGCGTGCAGCCCGGCGAGCTCGGCCGCCGCCGCGATCGAGAAGATCGGCGACGTCTCGTCGAGACCGGTGGGCGCGCTCAGCATCAGCTGGCCTTCGCCCTGGCGAGCAGCTCGTCGCGCGGCGACTCGTGCGGACCCGCCGCCACGAACGCCTCGAGGTGCTCGACCTGCTGCTTCGTGAGGTGGCCCGGCACCGCGACCTGGATGGTGGCGAGCAGATCGCCCGTGCCCTTCTTGCCCGCGACGCCGCGCCCCTTGACGCGCAGCACGCGACCCGACGGCGTGCCGGGCGCGACCTTGAGCCGCACCGGGTTGCCGCCGAGCGTGGGCACCTCGATCGTCGCGCCGAGGGTCGCCTCGGCGAACGTGACCGGCACGTCGACGCGCAGGTTGAGGCCGTCCATCGTGAAGACCGGATGCGGCCGCACCTGCACCGTGAGGATGAGGTCGCCGGGCTCGCCGCCGGTGGGCGACGGGTCGCCCTTGCCGGCGAGCTTGATGCGCTGGCCGTCGTGCACGCCCGCGGGGATCTTCACCGTCATCGTCTTCCCGCCGACGGTGAGCTTGAGCGTGTCGCCCTGCACCGCCGACGTGAAGTCGAGCGCGGCGCGGGCCGTGACGTCGCGGCCCTTCGCGGGGCGGCGCGCACCGCCGAACCCGCCGAACCCGCCGCCCGCACCGCCGAACATGCCGCCGAGCAGATCCTCGAAGTCGCCCTGCGAGTACTGCACGCGCGGGCCGCCGCCGAAGCCGCCGAAGACGTCCTCGAAGCCGCCGGCGCCGCCGGGCGCGAAGCGCGGCCGACCGCCGGCCATCGCGCGCACCGCGTCGTACTCCTTGCGCTGCTTGGGGTCCGAGAGCACCGCGTGCGCCTCGGAGATCTCCTTGAAGCGCGCCTCGGCCGCCGCATCCCCCGGGTTCGAGTCCGGATGGAACTGGCGCGCGAGCTTGCGGTACTGCTTCTTCAGATCGGCGGCGGAGACGTCCTTGGCGACGCCCAGGACGGCGTAGAAGTCCTTGTCGAACCAGTCATTGCTCGCCATGCGTCACCTCCCTCCGGCCCATGCGGCCCTGCCTCACTCTGCCGGGACGAACACCGCGACCTTCGCGGCGCGCAGCACGCGCTCGCCGACCCGGTAGCCGGTCTGCACCACGTCGGCGACGACCATCTCGGTCACCTCCGGGTTGGGCAGCTGCGCGATCGCCTCGTGCTTGTCGATGTCGAACGGCTCGCCGACCTCGCCCAGCCGCACGACGCCCAGCCGCTCGAACGAGCCGCGCAGCTTCTGCGCGACGATCGCGAGCGGGCCCTCGACGAGGTCGCCGTGCTTGTCGGCGAGGTCGAGGTCGTCGAGCGCCGGCAGCATGGCCTCGATCACGGATGCGATGGTCGCGTCGCGATCGCCGGCGCGCTCGCGCTCGGTGCGGTTGCGGTAGTTGACGTACTCGGCCCGCAGGCGCTGCAGCTCGTCGAGCTGCTGCTGCGACTTGGCCTCGAGCGCGGCGCGCTCAGCCTCGATCGCCGCGGCCTCGCCCTCGAGCAGCGCCCGATCCTCGGGCGTGAGGTCGTCGGATGCGGGGGCCGGCTCGACCGCGTCGTGCGACTCGGCGGCGGGCGCCTCCTCGGCGCCCTCGGCAGCAGGCTCGCCAGCGGGGGCGGCCTCGTCGGCCGCCGCCTCGCCCGATGCCGGGGCGGCCCCGGAGCCGGCCGTGGCCTGCTCGCGGGGCTCGCCCGTCACGGGGTCGATGCGTCGCTTGTCGTTGACGCGCGGCTCTTCGAACTCCTCGTGCTCGGCCACGGCTACTTCTTCTCCGCCTCGTCCTCGTCGTCCACGACCTCGGCGTCGACGACGTCGTCCTCCGACTCCGTCGGCGCGGCCTGCGGCTCCTCGCCGGGCGCACCGGCCGGCTGCTGCGCCTGCGCCTGCTGGTAGATCGCCTCGCCGAGCTTCGACTGCGACTGCTGCAGCTTCTCGACCGAGGTCTTGACGGCCTCGTCGTCGTCGCCCGCGAGCGCGGCCTTCACCGCATCCACGTCGGCCTGCACCTCGGACTTCACGTCGTCGGGCAGCTGCCCGGCGTTGTCGGTCAGCACCTTCTCGACCGAGTAGACGAGCGTCTCGCCCGCGTTGCGCTGCTCGGCGGCCTCGCGGCGGGCGTGGTCGGCGGCGGCGTGCTCCTCGGCGTCCTTGACCATGCGGTCGATGTCCTCCTTCGAGAGGCTCGAGCCGCCCGTGATGGTCATCGACTGCTCCTTGCCGGTGCCCTTGTCCTTGGCGGAGACGTGCACGATGCCGTTCGCGTCGATGTCGAAGGTGACCTCGATCTGCGGGATGCCGCGCGGCGCCGGCGCGATGCCGGTGAGCTCGAACGTGCCGAGCGCCTTGTTGTCGCGCGTGAAGTCGCGCTCGCCCTGGAAGACCTGGATCGCGACCGAGGGCTGGTTGTCCTCGGCGGTCGTGAAGGTCTCCGAGCGCTTCGTCGGGATCGCGGTGTTGCGGTCGATGAGCTTCGTCATCATGCCGCCCTTGGTCTCGATGCCGAGCGAGAGCGGGGTGACGTCGATGAGCAGGACGTCCTTGCGCTCGCCCTTCAGCACGCCGGCCTGGAGGGCCGCGCCCACGGCGACGACCTCATCCGGGTTGACGCCCTTGTTGGGCTCCTGACCGCCCGTCATCGACTTCACGAGCTCCGAGACGGCGGGCATGCGCGTCGAGCCGCCGACGAGCACCACGTGCGCGATGTCGCTCACCTTGATGCCGGCCTCGCGGATGACGTCCTCGAACGGCTTCTTCGTGCGGTCGAGCAGATCCTGCGTCATCTGCTCGAACTGCGCGCGCGTCAGCGTCTCCTCGAGGTTGGCGGGGCCCGCCTCGGTGAGCGAGAAGTACGGCAGCTGGATGCTCGTGGTCGTCGACGACGAGAGCTCCTTCTTGGCCTGCTCCGCGGCCTCCTTGAGGCGGCGCATCGCGATCTTGTCGTTCGAGACGTCGACGCCCGTCTGCTCCTTGAAGCGCTTCTTCAGCCACTCGACGACGCGGTCGTCCCAGTCGTCGCCGCCGAGGCGGTTGTCGCCGGCGGTCGCGCGCACCTGGATGGTCGAGAAGTCGTCGTCCTTGCCCACCTCGAGGAGGGACACGTCGAACGTGCCGCCGCCGAGGTCGAAGACGAGGATGAGCTCGTCCTCCTTGCCCTTGTCGAGGCCGTAGGCGAGGGCCGCCGCGGTGGGCTCGTTGATGATGCGCAGCACGTTGAGGCCCGCGATCTCGCCGGCCTCCTTCGTGGCCTGGCGCTCGGCGTCGTTGAAGTACGCGGGCACGGTGATGACCGCATCCGTCACCTTCTCGCCGAGGTAGGTCTCGGCGTCGCGCTTGAGCTTGCCGAGGATGCGCGCCGAGATCTCCTGCGGCGTGTAGGGCTTGCCGTCGATCGTCTGCTTCCAGTCGGTGCCCATGTGGCGCTTGACCGAGGTGATGGTGCGGTCGACGTTGGTGACGGCCTGGCGCTTGGCCGGCTCGCCGACGAGGGTCTCGCCCTCCTTGACGAACGCGACGACCGAGGGCGTCGTGCGGAACCCCTCGGCGTTCGCGATGACGGTGGGCTCGCCGCCGTCGAGGAACGCGACGACGGAGTTGGTGGTGCCGAGGTCGATGCCGACTGCTCGTGCCATAGTCTCTTGCCTCCTAATTGCGCAGAGATGGTGCCTGATTCCGGCGGACGAGCCCACCGACAGCCCCCACGCGCGCTCTCGCGAGCGGCGCATCATGGCGGTGGACCCATCCCCCGGAACCCCGGCGGCGACCGGCGCCCGGGCTGGGCGCTCGACTTGAGTCGCGATGACTCAACTTTCTCACCTTGAGTCGAGTCGTGTCAACTTTGTCGGCGGATTCACAGGCGACCGAATGCGTCAGGCGACGGGGCGCGCGGACGAGCGCGCGGGCACGATCCACCGGGCGAGCAGCGGGCCGCCGATCGCGGTCAGCAGCACGTAGCACGCGGCCACGGCGCCCACCTCGGGATGGCCCGCCGAGACCGCGAGCGCGGCGATGACGATCGAGAACTCGCCGCGCGGCACGAGCGCCGCGCCGGCGCGCAGCCGTCCGCGCCGCTGCGCCCCGTCGCGCCCGGCGGCGAACCAGCCGGTGGCGAGCTTGGTGCCGGTCGTGACCACGGCGAGCAGCAGCGCGGCCGGCAGCACCGGCAGCAGCTCGGCGGCCACGATCGGCAGCCCGAACGAGAAGAAGAAGATCGCCGCGAAGAGGTCGCGCAGCGGCCCCAGGATGCTCCGTGCCCGCACCGCGAGCGACGGCGGCACCGCGATGCCCAGGAGGAACGCGCCCACCGCCGCAGAGGCGCCGAGGAGCTGCGTGAGCCCGGCGACGACGAGCGTGATGCCGAGCAGGCGCAGCAGCACCTGCTCGTCGCTCGGGTGGCTGAGCAGCTGCCCGAGGCGGGCGGATGCGCGGCGGGAGGCGACGAGGATCGTCGAGACCGCGCCGAGGGCGAGCGCGACCGCGCCGAGCGCCTGCCACCACTCGGCGCCGGTCAGCACGGCGATGAGGATGGGCAGGAAGATCGCCATCGCGATGTCCTCGATCACGAGGATCGAGAGCACCGCGGGGGTCTCGCGGTTGCCGAGCCTGCCGAGGTCGGCGAGCATGCGCGCGACGATGCCCGAGGACGACACCCACGTGATGCCCGCGAGCGCGAGGCACGCCGGCAGCGGCATCCCGAGCAGGAGCCCGGCGGCGAAGCCGGCGCCTGCGTTCAGCACCATGTCGACGAGCCCTGAGCGGCTGTGCCGCGCGAGCGACTGCGCGAGCTCCTCCGCCGTGAACTCGAGGCCGAGCATGAGCAGCAGCAGGAGGACGCCGATCTCGGCGGCCGTGCCGATGAACGGTTCGGCGTGAGTGATGTCGACGATGTCGCCCGTGCCGAGCACCACCCCCGTGAGCAGCATGAGCGGCACGGGCGAGATGCCGATGCGATGCGCGAGGAGCCCCAGCAGCGACACCGCGAGCACGACGACGCCGAGCTCGAGGAGCAGGGGCGCGACGTCGTGCATGGACGGGCCTACGCCGGTTGCAGCCTGACGCGCAGCTGGTCGATGCCGGTCGCCGATCCCACGACCACGAGCACGTCTCCCGCCTCGAGCCGCTCGTCAGGGCCGGGCGCCGCCACGACGTCGTCGCCGCGCACGATCGCCACGATCGAGCAGCCCGTGAGCGTCCGCGCTCGCGTGCTGCCGAGCGGGTGGCCCGCGAACGGCGAGCCGGGCTCGATGGCGAGCCGCGCCGTCTCGAGCCCGGGGATCGCCCGCGTCACGTCGAGCAGGCCCTCCGCGATCCGGGCGGCGCCCAGCAGCTCGGCGAGCGCATCCACCTCGTCCTCGTTGAGCGCGAGCTGGAGCCGCACGTCGTCGGGATCGTCGCGATCGAGCACGCAGAGGTCGGCCTGCCCCTCGCGGTGCACGACGACCGAGAGCGGCACGCCCCTCGCCGTCGTCATGTCGTAGCGCATCCCCACGCCGGGGAGCAGCGTCTGGGTGATCTGCACAGCGGCATTGTCGCACCGCGAGCCGCCGTCGGGCGCGGCGGCTGCGGGTCGAATCCGGCGCGTCACCGCGCCTGCATCGCGCGTTCGCCCGGCAGCCCTACGCTCAGGGTCATGAGCGTCCCTCAGCAGCCCGCCACGGCACCCCGCAAGCCCTCGCCCGACGAGCTGGTGCAGCCGTCGCAGGTCGGCGTCGCCCCCGTCACCCGGCGCGAGCTCGGCCGGCGCGCCCGCGCGTGGGCGCTGTGGGACTGGGGCTCGGCGTCGTTCAACGCGGTCGTGACGACCTTCGTCTTCAGCCGGTACATCGCATCCGACCTCTTCGTCGATCCCGCGATCGTCGAGGCGGGCGGCGACGGCCTGACGCGCGCGCTCGCCGACAACGCGGCGATCGTCGCGTGGGCGGTCGCGATCGCGGGCCTCCTCGTGGCGCTGCTCGCGCCCGTGATCGGGCAGCGCTCCGACGGCGGCGGCCGCCGCAAGCTGTGGGTCGGCGTCAACACGGGCATCACGATCCTCGCGATGGGCGCGATGTTCTTCGTCACGCCCGTGCCCGAGTACATCTGGCTCGGCGCGGCGCTGCTCGCCGCCGGCAACCTCTTCTTCGAGTTCGCCTCCGTCAACTACAACGCGATGCTGCACCAGGTCTCGACGAAGGATGCGCTCGGCCGCACCTCGGGCTACGGCTGGGGCATGGGCTACGTCGGCGGCATCGTGCTGCTCGCGCTGCTCCTGGTGCTCTTCATCTTCCCGATCGTCTCCGAGGATGCGGGCGGCGTCCTGCAGATCCCGAACGGCCTCGACGGGCAGGCGCTCGACGTGCGCCTCGCGGTGCTCGCCTCGGCGGTGTGGTTCCTCGTGTTCGCGCTGCCGCTGCTGCTGCGCGTGCCCGAGCTGCCCCCGACCGACGCCGCGCCCGCGCGCGCCTCGATCGCCGAGTCGTACCGGATCCTCGCGCGCACGCTCGTGCGCATCGGCCGCACGTCGCCCAAGACCCTGCTGTTCCTCGTCGCCTCGGCGGTCTTCCGCGACGGGCTCTCTGGCGTGTTCACCTTCGGGGCGATCATCGCGTCGTCGGTTTTCGGCTTCACCTCGACCGAGGTCATCCTCTTCGCGATCGCCGCGAACGTCACGGCAGGCGCCGGCACCTTCATCGGCGGCTGGGCGGATGACCGCTTCGGCCCGAAGGTCGTCATCGTCGTCTCCCTCATCGCGCTCTCGCTCTCGGGGCTCGCGGTGCTCTTCATCGAGCCCAAGGGACTGTTCTGGGTCTTCGGCCTCACGCTGTCGACCTTCGTCGGCCCGGTGCAGTCGGCCTCTCGCTCGTTCATGGCGCGCATCACGCCGGAGGGCCGCGAGGGCGAGATGTTCGGCCTCTACGCGACGACGGGCCGCGCGGTGTCGTTCCTCGCACCGACGCTCTTCGGCCTGTTCGTGACGCTCGCGGGCGACACCCGCTTCGGCATCCTCGGCATCGTCATCGTGCTCATCGCCGGCCTGCTGCTCGTGCTGCCCGTGAGCCCCAAGCCGACGCTCATCGCCGACCGCGACTGACGCGCGGCGGGGCTCGGCGCTCTCTCGGGGCGGCGCCCGCCCCGACTGGAACGCAGAGCGGTACCGGATGGTCGCCTGCGGCCTCTGCGCGCGACCATCCGGTACCGGTCGTGCGGCTCCGGCGCTCGCAGTCATGCCGCGCCGAGGGTCGGCGCGCCGAGCGGCGCAGGATGGGCTCGGGACCCGCGTCGCGCGCGACCATGCGGCACGGCTCTCCACACATGGGGCGGATGCGAGCGCACGAGCAGGCGGGCCGGCTGCACGATGCGCGCATGCCCGCCTTCGCACCGCTGCCCGAGCCGCTCGCCGACGGCCCGTTCACGACCGCCGACGCGATCGCGGCGGGGGTCACGCCGCGGCGACTGCGTGGCGCCGACCTGTCGCGACCGTTCTTCGGCGTGCGACGTGCGGAGCAGCCGGTCGCGGTGACCGAGCTCGCCGCCTCGTTCGCGGTGCGCATGCGCCCCGGGCACGCGTTCGCGGGCATCACGGCAGCCAGGCTGTGGGGGCTGCCCGTGCCTCGCAGCTGGGTCGCCGACGAGGCGCTCGTGATCGGCGTGCCAGCGGGGACGACGCGCACTCGCGCGCGGGGCACCCGCACGCGCGAGTTCGACGCGAGCCGGCTCGACGTCGTGACGCTCGACGGGCTGCGGCTGCTCGAGCCTGCCGCGGCGGTGCTGACGATGGCCGATCGGGTGACCTCGAGCGAGCTCGTCGTGCTCGTCGACGCGCTGCTGACGCCGTTGGACCACTACCCCGGCCTCCGGCTGCGGCGTCCGGCCGCGACACCCGAGACGCTCGCGTCCTTCCTCGAGCGCTGCCGGGGCATGCGTGGCGTCGCAGCGATGCGCGCGGCCCTCGTCGAGGCGCGGGTCGGAGCGGAATCGCCGCAGGAGACGCGAGCGCGCCTCTGCATCGTCGCTGCGGGGCTGCCGGAGCCGGTGGTGCAGCACGAGGTCTGGGTCGCGGGCGAGCGGCGCGCGGTGCTCGATCTCGCCTATCCCGAGCTGCGGATCGCGATCGAGTACGAGGGCGAGCATCACCTCCTCGATCCCGGGCAGTGGGCGAAGGACATCGCGCGCCAGGACCTGCTCGAGTCGCTCGGCTGGATCGTCGTGCGCGCGACGAAGGCCGACCTGCGGCACGGCGGGCAGAGCCTCGTGCGTCGCGTCCGCGCGGCGCGCGACCGACGCGCCTGAGCGTGCGCTCTGCACCGCGGCTACCGCGCCGGCGACGGCAGAGCGGTACCGGATCGCCGCGCGGACGGGGCGCGCACGACCATCACGTACCGGTCTGCGAGGTGGAGCGGCACACCATAGGCACAGCGGTACCGGATGGTCGCGTGGCCGACTCGGGCGCGACCAACCGCTACCGGTCTGACCCGCGAGCCCCGCCATTCCGCTGCGCGCCGCGACTCCCTACAGCGGGATGCGGCTCAGATGTGGCGGAGGATCTGCCGCACCGGGTGCCCGAGCGCTGCGCGCCGAGCGACCCGCGGCAGGGCGTTGCGCCGCGTCACGGCAGCAGCGGGTCGGTGGGGCGGATGCGCTCTGCCTCGAGCGCGGGATGCCCGAGCACGCGGCCGATCAAGTGGCCGGAGCCGCCGACGAGCGTGAAGTCGAGATCGAGCTCGGTCGCGACGAACCACGCCGGCGCGCCCGCGGGCTCGACGGGCCAGAGGGCGTTGGGCGTGCGACCCCGATCCCAGCGATCGCTGCGCCAGCCGAGGCCCGCCGCCTCGACCCATCGCTCGTCGGCGAACGTCGAGAGCCTGCCCCGCAGCAGCACGTGACCGCGGCCCTGCTGCTCGCGCGGGAGCCCGAGCACGTCGCCCGCGCGCATCGCCGACGTCACCTCGGCGTCGATCGCGGCGCGCACCGCCGCCGCGTGCGCGGCCTGCTGCTCGCGCTGCATGCGATGCAGCTCGCGGCGCGAGAGCCGCTCGCCGTCGCTCCACGCGAAGACGAAGCCGGGGTTGTCGGCGTCGAGCTCGCTGCCCTCCCAGCACGCCGCGAGCACATCCGCATCGCCGTGCTCGTCGACGAGCAGCGCGGCGAGCGCGGCGAGCAGCGGCACGGGCACGTCGCCCTCATGCGGCTCGTCGATGCGGCTGCCGTCGGCGAGCACGTGGCCGTCGACGAGCGTCGAGCCGTCGGGCAGCGTGCGCTCGACCTCGCCGAAGCGGCGCTGCCACAGCGTCCACCCGTTCGGCTGCCCGACCGGGTCGCCGATCAGCGCGGCGGCCTCGGCCCACGAGATCTCGCGCGACGCGTGCACGGGCTGGCCCCACGCATCCGCCTCGCCCGTGGGTGTCGACAGCGTCGCGGGATGCAGGATGCGCGCGTACGCGTCGAAGATCGGCGGCACCGCGAGCGCTACGCTCGCGTCGTCGGCGAGCGCGCGCTGCAACCAGCGCGCCGCGTCGATGTCGCGCTCGACGCGCAGCGGGCCCGCCATCAGCTCACTCGATCGGCGTGCGGTGGAACGACTGGAACGAGCGCGACGCCGTCGGCCCGCGCTGCCCCTGGTAGCGGTTGAGGTTGCCGCCGTGCCCGTAGGGGGCCTCGGCCGGCGACGAGAGCTGGAAGTAGCAGACCTGGCCGATCTTCATGCCGGGCCACAGCTTGATCGGCAGCGTCGAGACGTTGGAGAGCTCGAGCGTCACGTGGCCCGAGAACCCGGGATCGATGAAGCCCGCGGTCGAGTGCGTCAGCAGCCCGAGCCGGCCGAGCGACGACTTGCCCTCGAGGCGCGCGGCCACGTCGTCGGGCAGCGTGACGCGCTCGTAGGTCGCGCCGAGCACGAACTCGCCCGGGTGCAGGATGAACGGCTCGTCGGCCGGCACCTCGACGAGCCGCGTGAGCTCCGGCTGATCCTGGGCGGGGTCGATGAACGGGTACTTGTGGTTGTCGAACAGCCGGAAGCCGCGGTCGAGCCGCACGTCGACGCTCGAGGGCTGCACCATCGAGAGGTCGAGCGGGTGCAGGCCGAGGGAGCCCGACTCGAGGCGGGCACGGATGTCGCGATCGCTGAGCAGCACGAGTGGAGCGTATCGGGCACCGGGTGCGCCGCCGGGGCGCGCCGGCGGCGGCGCACGACGAGGCGGACGACGGCGAGCGGATGCGCGGATGCGGTTCACAGCGGATAAGAGGACGATGGGCGGCAGGGGCCCGCATCGGGCCGCCCGCGCAAGGGGGGTGCCCATGGACGGCAGACGGGATCGACGCCTCGAGGACTGGGTCGAGCTGGCCGCGGCGGCGGTCGAGCGCGCGCGCCGCTCGCTCGGCGACGAGGAGGTGTCGCGGCGGGTGGATGCCGGGGTCACCGACGACGAGTACGAGACCGTCGTGCGCGTCCTGCGCGCGATGGGCCGCGACCTGCAGTCGACCGGCCCCGACCTCACCGCGCTCGACGGACGCCTGCAGGCGCACGTCGCGCAGCATCCGCACGTGCCGGAGTCGCCGGAGGACGCCTCCCCGAGCGACGGCCGGTCGGAGGCGGTCGCCGAGGACCAGGCAGAGGTCGAGCAGAACCCCGAGCCCACGCTCGACGACCTGCCGCCGCACGAGCGCGGAGCGGTGCGCCCCGCCGAGCTCGCGATGCGGCTCGCGCGGCTGCGGAACCCGATCCTGCCGCACCCGCGGCGCCAGCCCGGCAAGCGCTGACGCATCCGCGCGACGGGTCGCGACCCGCGCGTCAGCGCGCCCAGATGCCGCGCGTGACGAGGTAGGCGCCGTAGACGATGAGCCCGACGGCGATCGCGACGAGCGCGATCACCCCGCCGGTCACGGTCGTGAGCGACTGCAGGGCGCCGTCGAGGCCGCCCGCCTCCTGCGGGTCGCTCCGCACGGCGGCGATGACGAAGAGCGCGCCGACGATCGTGATCGCGATGCCCTTCGCGACGAAGCCCGGCGCGCCGAGCGCCTCGACGAGCCGCCGGAACCGCGGCGGCGGTGCGACGTCCTCGAAGAAGCGCCTCCGCACGCCGCGCACGACGAATGCGACGCCGACGCCCGCGACGACGAGTCCTGCCGCGCCGATGAGCCACGGGCCGATGGCGCTGTGCAGCACCGCGGCGGAGATGTCCTCGACCGTGCGCTCGCCGTCGACCTGGCCGCCGACCGCGAACACGAGCGCCGTGCCGCCGACCACCGCGTGGCCGATGCCGCGCCCCGCCGCGCGGAACGCGTCGCGCCGGTCGCTGCGGGAGGACGCGATCGCGACGACGAACGCGTGCAGGGCGAGCCCGACGAGCGCGACGCCCACGATCCAGAGCGCGAGCCCGCCGACCGGCGTGCTCTGCAGCGCGCGCATCGCGCCCGACTGGTCGGCGGGCCCGCCCGCGCCGAACGCGATGCCGAGCGCGATGCCGCCGATGATGACGTGCACGAGGCCGTTGGCCGACTGCCCGATCGCCTCGATCCAGTCGGTCGCGCTGTGCCGCTCGGCCTCGGCGGCGGCGCGCTGCGCCTTCCGGGCGGCGCGCTTCGCGCCGCTGCGGGCCGAGCGCTCGCCCATGCTCGTCAGCGCGACCAGGCGCCGCGCGCGAAGCAGTAGAGGCCGTAGAGCATGAGGCCCAGCGCGATCGCGACGAGCGCGATGACGCCGCCCGGCACCGACGTGAGCGACTGGAGCGCGCCGTCGAGGCCGCCCGCCTCCTCGGGATCGTGCTGCACGGCAGCGATCACGAACAGCACGCCGACGATCACGACCGCGAGCCCCTTCGCGACGTAGCCCGAGGCGCCGAGCACGTCGACCGCGCGCCGGAAGCGGCGGGGCGGCGCGACGTCCTCGCGGAACTTCAGGCGCAGGCCCTTGACGATGAACGCGACGCCGATGCCGGCGATGCCGACGCCGACGGCGCCGACGAGCAGCTGCCCGAACGGGCTCGCCATGAGGGTGGCCGAGAACGACTGGGTGCTCTCCTCGCTGTCGGAGCTGCCGCCGAGCGCGAACACGAGCGCCGTCACGCCCACCGCGACGTAGGCTGCGGCGCGGCCGCCCGCGCGCACCGCGTCCTTCCAGTCCCGCCGAGAGGCGGCGACGGCCGAGACCGCCGAGTGCACCGCGAGCAGGAGCATCGCGATGCCGACCGCCCACAGCGCGACCCCGCCGACGGGCGTCTGCTGCAGGGCCCGCATCGCGCCCGACTGGTCGGCCGAGCCGCCGGCGCCGAACGCGACCGCGAGCGCGATGCCGCCGATGATGAGGTGCACGATGCCGTTGGCGATCTGCCCGACGAGGGCGACGCGGCGCGCGGTGCGGCTGCGCTCGGCCCTCGCCGCCGCATCCTGGGCCTGCCCGGCCGCGCGGCCGGCCGCATCCTTCGCCTGCGACGCGGCGTCTCGCGCCCGCTCCCCATCCACCATCCGGCCACGCTAACCCGTCGTTCCCGGGGATGCGCCGAGGAGTTCCCGAAGAACCGTGGCGTCGCGGGGCCCGCGGGTGCAGGATTTCGCCATGAGTGGGGGACGACCGGTCATCCGCACACCCGACCAGCGCATCCGCGTGTTCGTCAGCTCGACCCTGCGCGAGCTCGCCGACGAGCGGCGGGCGGTGCGCGCCGCGATCGAGCGGCTGCGGCTCGCTCCGGTCATGTTCGAGCTCGGCGCGCGCCCGCACCCGCCGCGCGCGCTCTACCGCTCGTACCTCTCGCAGAGCGACGTCTTCATCGGCATCTACGGCGACAGCTACGGCTGGGTCGCGCCCGACGAGGAGCGCTCGGGCCTCGAGGACGAGTACCACCTGGCGCCGTCGACGATGCCGAAGCTCATCTACATCCGCGAGTCGCAGCAGCGCGAGCCGCGGCTCGAGGCGCTCATCGAGCGCATCCGCTCGGACGACACCGCCGCCTACCTGCCGTTCTCGTCGGCCGACGAGCTCGAGGAGCAGGTCGCGAGCGACCTCTCGACGCTCCTGGCCGAGCGCTTCGACCAGTCGCGGATGCCCGAGGGCGGCGGGCCGGATGAGATCCCGCCGACGCCCGTGTCGCGGCTCCCCGTGCCGTACACGCCGACCGTCGGGCGCGAGCGCGCGCTGCAGGAGGTGCGCGCGCTGCTCGAGCGGGGCGAGGATCGGGTGGTGAGCCTCGTGGGGCCCGGCGGCATCGGCAAGAGCCGGCTCGCCGTCGAGACAGCCCGCGCGACCGAGGACCTCTTCCCCGACGGCCGCTACTTCCTGCCCCTCGAGGGCGTCTTCGAGCCGGGGCTCCTGCTGCCGACGATCGCGTACGTGCTCGGCATCCGCGACAACGGCGAGGCGGCGCTCGAGGAGCGCATCGCGCGCGCGCTCGCGGGCCGCCGCACGCTGCTCGTGCTCGACAACTTCGAGCAGATCGTCGACGCGGCGCCGCTGCTCGTGCGGCTCTACGCGATCGCGCCGCAGACGACCTTCCTCGTCACGAGCCGCACGGTGCTTCGCATCCGCGGCGAGCGCGTCTACGAGGTGTCGGCGCTCGGGGTGCCCGCGGTCGCGCACGGCAGCGCCGAGCGGGCCCTGCGCTCGGCCGCGTGCCGCCTCTTCGTCGACCGGGCGCGCGCGGTGAACCCCTCCTTCTCGCTCACCGACGCCAACGCGGATGCGGTCGCCGACATCTGCCGCCGCCTCGAGGGGCTGCCGCTCGCGATCGAGCTCGCGGCGGCCAAGGCGCGCCTCCTCACGCCGCAGGGCATCGCTGAGCGGCTCGAGCAGAGCCTCCCGCTGCTGACGACCGCAGCGCGCGACGTGCCGGGCCGCCACCAGACGATGCGGTCGACGATCGACTGGAGCGTGAGCCTGCTCGAGGCCGAGCACGGCGCGCTGCTCGAGGACCTCGGCGTCTTCGCGCGGCAGTTCACGCTCGAGGCGGTCGAGGCGCTCGGCACCGGCCGCGCGTGGGAGGGGCGGGCGATCGAGGGCATCGCGGCGCTCGTCGACGCGTCGCTCGTGAAGCAGGCCGAGATCGGCGGCCGCTCGGTGCTCTCGCTGCTCGCGGTCGTGCGGGAGTACGCGCTCGGGCGGCTCAAGGAGAAGGGCGAGGCATCGGCGATGCGGGCGGCGCACGCCGACCACTACAGCGCGCTCGTCGAGCGGGTCGCGCCGGGCTTGCGCGGCCCCGGGCAGGGCGAGGCGGTCGTCGAGCTCGGGCTCGAGCTGCCCAACCTGCGCGCCGCCGTGCGGCACCTCGTGCACATCGGGCGGCTCGACGACGCGGGCGACTTCGCGTGGCGGCTGCTCGTCTACTGGTGGATCGCCGGCTTCTTCGGCGAGGTGCGCGTGTGGATGCTCGAGCTGCTCGACAAGGAGCAGCCGATCGAGCCGCGCACGCGTGCGATCGCGTGGTTCTTCGCGCTGTGGAGCGAGATGTGGCAGCGCCCCACCGAGCAGGTCGTCGCGGGCATCGGCGAGTGCGTGCGCCTCTTCACCGAGAGCGGCGACGAGGATGCCGCGGCGATGGCGACCGCCGCGCGCGCGACCGCCCGGCTGCAGCTGCCGCTGCCCGAGCTCGACACCGCCGAGCGCGAGCTCGGCGAGGCCGTCGAGCGGCTGCGCGCGCTCGAGAACCGCTGGGCCGAGGCGATCACCGAGGTGTCCCTCGGGCGGCTCGCGTGGCTGCGGGGCCGCACGGACGACGCGCAGCGGCACTTCGACCGCGCGACCGGGGTCGCCGAGGCGAGCGGCGACCTCTTCACGCTCTCGGTCGCCGGCAACCACCAGGCGCGGCTGCAGCTCGTGCGCGGCGAGATCGATGCGGCCGAAGGCGGCTGCATCCGCACGCTGCTCGTCTCGATCCGGCTGCACTTCGAAGAGGGGGTCGCCTACGGGCTCGAGGGGCTGTGCGCGGTCGCGGCGGCGCGCGGCGACGGCGAGCGCGCCGGGGCGCTCTCGTCGGCCGCCGACGGCATCCGTCAGCGCATCGGCGTGTTCGACGCCGAGGTCTTCACGGTGCACACGCCGCAGCTCGACGCGATGCGCGCGGCCGACCCGGATGCGGTGGCCGCCGGCGAGCGCCACGGCGAGACGCTGAGCGTCGTGGAGGCGATCGAGCTCGCGCTGCCGGAGGCCGAGCGCGAGCGCATCGCTCCCGCGCTGGCGCAGTGGTGAGCGAGCCGGTGGTGAGCGAGCGAGGGGTGAGCGAGCCGGTCGTGGGCGGGGCCGTGGTGAGCGGGGCGGGACGGTGAGCGACGACGCGCCCGGCCGCATCCGCACCCCCGACCAGCGGCTGCGGATCTTCGTCTCGTCGACCCTGCGCGAGCTCGAGCCCGAGCGGCGCGCGGTGCGCGGTGCGATCGAGCGGCTGCACCTCGCGCCGGTGATGTTCGAGCTCGGCGCGCGGCCGCACCCGCCGCGCGACCTCTACCGCGCCTACCTCGAGCAGAGCGACGTCTTCATCGGCATCTACGGCGAGCGCTACGGCTGGATCGCGCCGGGCGAGGAGATCTCGGGGCTCGAGGACGAGTACCGGCTCGCGCCGCCGGCGATGCCGCGCCTCATCTACCTGCGCGAGGGCGCGAGCCGCGAGCCTCGGCTCGACGCGCTCGTCGCGCGCATCGAGCAGGACGACGCGGCCTCCTACAAGGGCTACGACAGCCCCGAGTCGCTCGCCGAGCTCGTGGAGGCCGACCTCGCGACGCTGCTCGCCGAGCGCTTCGACGCGGCGCGCCAGGCTCCGACTGCGACCGCGCCCGGGATCGACCTGCGCGCGGCCCGCGCGCCCGCGCCGTACACGCGGCTCATCGGCCGCGAGCGCGAGGTCGACCGGGTGCTCGCGCTGCTCGACGACCCGGCGAACCGGCTCGTGACGCTCGTCGGGCCCGGCGGCATCGGCAAGAGCCGGCTCGCGATCGAGGTCGTGCGGCGCGCCCAGGAGCGCTTCCCCGACGGCACCGCGTTCGTGCTGCTCGAGAACGTGCTCGAGCCCGAGCTGCTGCTGCCCACGATCGGGTACGCCCTCGGCATCCGCGACACGGGCGAGATGCCGATCGAGCAGCGGCTCGCGATCGCGCTCGAGGGCCGGCGCATGCTCATCGTGCTCGACAACTTCGAGCAGCTCGTCGCGGCCGCGCCGACGATCGTCGCCCTCTTCAGCGCGGCCCCCGAGGTCACCTTCCTCGTCACGAGCCGCACGCTGCTGCGGGTGCGCGGCGAGCGCGTCGTCGACGTGCCGCCCCTCGCGGCGCAGGATGCCGACGCGCCCGACTCGATCGCCCGCGCGCGCTCGTCGCCGGCGGTCGAGCTGCTCGCCGAGCGCGCGCACGCGGTCAAGCCCGACTTCGCGGTCACGGATGCGAACGCCGAGGCCGTCGTCGGCATCTGCCGGGTGCTCGAGGGGCTGCCGCTCGCGCTCGAGCTCGCCGCCGCGCGGATGCGGGTGCTCACGCCCGCCGCGATGCTGCGGCGGCTCGACCGGCAGCTGCCGCTGCTCGTCGACGCGTCGCGCGACCTGCCCCCGCGGCAGCGCACCCTGCGCTCGACGATCGAGTGGTCGACGGGGCTGCTCGCCGAGCCCGAGCGGCTGGCGCTGCGCGACCTGTCGGTCTTCTCCCCCGGCTTCACGCTCGCCTCCGTCGAGGCGCTCGCGGCGCTCCGCGGCTGGCAGGCCGACGTGTGGACGGCGCTCGAGACGCTCGTCGACAGCTCGCTGCTCGAGCAGGACGACGTCGACGGCGAGGCCGTCTTCTCGATGCTGCAGACCGTGCGCGAGCACGGCGTCGAGCAGCTGCAGGAGGCGGGTGAGGAGCGCGCGGCGCGGGACGCGCACGCGGCCGTCTACGTCGACCTCGCGCGCCGCGAGGGCCGGGGGCTCGGCTGGGCCGACCAGCTGCGCGCCGTCGCGCGGCTCAACCTCGAGCGCGGCAACCTGCGCGGCGCGGTGCGGCACCTCGTGAGCACCGGCGACGCCGAGACGGTCGCCGACGTCGCGTGGCGCCTGTTCCTCTACTGGTGGGTCGGCGGCTACCTCACCGAGGTGCCGCTGTGGATGGAGCAGGTGAGCGACGGCGCGGGCGACCGCTCGCCGCGCGCCCGCGCGATCGCCACCTTCTACCGCTGCTGGCGCGACATGTGGATCGCGCCGTCGCACGACATCCCCGCCCAGCTGCTCGAGGCGGCCGAGCAGTTCGCCGCCGGCGGCGACGAGCTCGGCGTCGCGATGACGACCGCGACCGCCGGGCTCGCCGAGCTCTCGACCCCCGACCCCGATCTCGCGACCGCGACGGCGCGCGTCGAGGAGGGCGCCCGGCGCTTCCGCGCGGTCGGCAGCGGCTGGGGCGAGTCGCTCGCGCTCGTCGCGCTCGGGCGTGCCTCGACGCTCGGCGGCGACCTCGCGACCGCCGAGGAGCGGTTCCGGCGTGCGGTCGAGGCTGCAGAGGGCAGCGGCGACCGCTTCGCCGCGACCGTCGCGACCCACCACCTCGCCCGCGTCCGGCTCTTCGGCGGCGACGTCGACGGCGCCGAACGGCTCTACGTCGATGCGCTCGAGGGCTCGGTGGCGCTGCGCCACGACGAGGGCGTCGCCTACGGGATCGAGGGGCTCTGCGCGGTCGCGGCCGAGCGGGGCGAGGTCGAGCGGGCGGGGGTGCTCGCGGGCGCCGCCGCGACGATCCGCAAGCGCACCGCCGCGTTCGACGCCGAGGTGTTCGTCTTCCACACGCGCTACCTCGCCGCGCTCGCCGAGCGGGCGGATGCGGGGGCGCTGCGGGAGGCGGAGGAGCGGGGGCGGGAGTACGGGGTCTTCGAGGCGGCGGCGTATGCGCTCGCGGGGGTGGGGGCGAGCGGGGTCTCGTGACGGGGGTGAGCTCCGCTGGTCGAGTAGCGGGCGGCAGCCCGCGTATCGAGACCGACGGCGAGCGAGCTGGGTCTCGTGACGCGTGCGCCTGCGGCGCGCGCTCCTCGACCGGCGGGTGGACAGCTCCGCTGGTCGAGTACCGGGCGCAGCCCGCGTATCGAGACCGACGGCGAGGGAGCTGGGTCTCGTGACGCGTGCGCCTGCGGCGCGCGCTCCTCGACCGGCGGGTGGTCACTTCCGCTGGTCGAGTACCGGGCGCAGCCCGCGTATCGAGACCGACGGCGAGCGAGCTGGGTCTCGTGACGCGTGCGCCTGCGGCGCGCGCTCCTCGACCGGCGGGTGGACAGTTCCGCTGGTCGAGTAGCGGGCGCAGCCCGCGTATCGAGACCGACGGCGAGGGAGCTGGGTCTCGTGACGCGTGCGGCCTCCGGCCGCGCGCTCCTCGACCGGCGAGGCGCGGCTACGCCGTGAAGGTCGCCCGCAGCAGGCGCCCGAGCGCCGCGGCGCCGTCCGCGAGCGCCTCGCGCTGCCGGTGCGCACCGTTGCCGACCGCCCGCACGTGCTCGACGTAGGCGTCGACGCGCTCCGCATCGCCCGCGGCGACGAGGGCCGGCCGGGCCGCCCCGAGCATCCGCTCGACCACGACCCATGCGGGAGCCTGCGAGCCCGTTGCGGGGTCGACGAGGCCGTCCTCGAGCCCGTGCCGCGCCGCGTGCCAGACCGAGGCGTCGACGAGCTCGGCGTGCGAGGCCGCCTCTGCGTGCGGCAGCTCGCCCGCCGCCGCCGTCTCGACGAGCGCGCGCGCGAGCAGCGCGAGCGCGACCGTCTCGTCGGCGGTGAGCTGCGCGTCGAAGACCCGCAGCTCGACCGTCGGCCAGCGCTCGGCGAGCCGCATCATCCACGCGAGCGACGCGGTGTCGAACGTCGTGCCCATGCCCACGAGCGCGCGGACGCGACGGTCGTAGTCGGTGGCGTCGGCGAAGATCGGCGGCACCGAGGCCGTGGTGAACCGGCGCCCGACGATCGTGCGCCAGCTCGCGAAGCCCGTGTCGACCCCCGCCATGCGGGGCGAGTTCGCCGAGAGGGCGATGAGCGGCGCGAGCCACGGCCGCAGCGCCCGCATCACCGCGACGCCCTCGTCGCGCGAGCGGATCGCGACGTGCACGTGCAGCCCCTGGATCTGGTGGTCGGGCCGCATGGCGCCGAGCTCGGTGTCGAAGCGCACGTAGCGCTCGCCCGCGGCGGTGCCCGAGCGGCCCGGCCCCGGCGGCGTGCCGACGCTCGCGGCGATGAGGCCGCGCCGCTCGGCGGCCTGGCCCATCGCCCGGCGGAACTCGCGCACGACCCGGTCGGCCGCATCCGCATCCGTCAGCACGGGCGACGAGAACTCGACCTGCGCGCGCAGGTACTCGTGCGTGATGAACGACATCGACGTGTCGAGGTGCGTGAGCTCGGCGATCACCTCGTCGGCGACGTCGACCGGCGAGAGCGTCTCGGGCTCGAGCAGGATGACCTCCTCCTCGACCCCGAGGGTGCGCGGCGCCCCCGCGGGAGGCGTGCTGAGCGTCATGCCCGGATTGTCCCCCACCGGGCTGAGCATCGGATGCGCGGCGCGCTGCCCCACGAACCTGGGCGTTTCAGGGGTGGCGGCGGCCCGGGGTTCGGGGGACAGTAACCCCATGCGAGCGATCTGGAAGGGCTCGATCACCTTCGGGCTGGTCAACGTGCCGGTGAAGCTGTACGCCGCGACCGAGGAGCACGACGTCGAGCTGCACCAGGTGCACGACGCCGACGGCGGCCGCATCCGCTACCAGCGCAAGTGCGAGGTGTGCGGCAAGAAGGTCGAGTACGCGCACATCGACCGGGCCTACGACGACGGCGAGCAGACGGTCGTGCTGACGAAGGAGGACTTCGAGGCGCTGCCGGCCGAGAAGAGCCGCGAGATCGAGGTGCTCGAGTTCGTGCCCAACGAGCAGATCGACCCGATCCTGTTCGAGCGCAGCTACTACCTCGAGCCCGACTCGAAGAGCCCGAAGGCCTACGTGCTGCTGCGGCGCGTGCTCGAGGAGACCGAGCGCACCGCCATCGTGCAGTTCTCCCTGCGCCAGCGCACGCGGCTCGCGTCGATGCGGGTGCGCGACGGCGTGCTCATGGTGCAGACGCTGCGCTGGGCCGACGAGGTGCGCGCCGCCGAGTTCGACAGCCTCAGCAGCGACATCACGGTCGGCGACCGCGAGATGCAGCTCGCCCGCTCGATCGTGTCCGAGCTCGAGGCCGACTTCGAGCCCGAGCAGTACGTCGACGAGTACCAGGAGCAGCTGCGCACGCTCGTCGAGGCGAAGCTCGAGCAGGGCGACGCGCTCGACACCGCCGCGACCTTCGGCAAGGCCGAGGACGAGGGCGGCGAGGTCATCGACCTGCTCGAGGCGCTGCAGCGCTCGGTCGAGAAGAAGAAGGCGGATGCGGCGGGCACGAAGTCCGGGTCCTCCAAGTCGGGTGCCAAGGGGCGCACGAAGCAGGCGGCCGCCGACGAGGACGAGGCTGCCGACGCGGACGCGAAGCCGAAGCCCGCCAAGAAGCGCGCGACGAAGAAGAAGTCCGCCTGACGTGGCCGACGCCGACCGGATCGCCGTCGGAGGGAGGCGGCTGCGGTTCTCGAACCCCGACAAGGTGCTGTACCCGGCCACCGGCACGACCAAGCGCGACGTGCTCGAGTACGTGCTGCGCGCATCCGCACCCCTCATGGCGCACATGGCCGGCCGCCCCGTCACGCGCAAGCGCTGGCCCGACGGCGTCGGCACCGAGGATGCGCCGGGCGAGGTGTTCTTCCAGAAGACGCTCGAGCGGGGCGCGCCCGAGTGGATCCAGACGATCGAGCAGCGCCACTCCACGGGCCCGAAGCACTACCCCGTCGTGACCGAGCCCGCGGTGCTCGCGTGGATGGCGCAGATGGGGGCGCTCGAGCTGCACGTGCCGCAGTGGCGGGTCGTCGACGGCGAGCGCTGGAACCCCGACCGGCTCGTGCTCGACCTCGACCCGGGCGAGGGCGCGACGCTCGACGACTGCGCGCGCGTCGCGCTGTGGGTGCGCGAGCTGCTCATCGACATCGGGCTCGACCCCGTGCCGCTCACGAGCGGTTCGAAGGGCATCCACCTCTACACGCGGCTCGACGGCACCGTCACCTCCGAGCAGGCGAGCGAGGTCGCGCACCAGCTCGCGCGGTCGCTCGAGGAGATGCACCCCGACCTCATCGTGAGCGACATGAAGAAGGCGAAGCGGCAGGGCAAGGTGCTCATCGACTGGAGCCAGAACTCCGGCTCCAAGACGACCGTCGCGCCCTACTCGCTGCGCGGGCGGCTGCGGCCGACCGTCGCGGCGCCGCGCACGTGGGACGAGATCGAAGCCGGCGGGCTCACGCAGCTCGAGTACGGCGAGGTGCTCGAGCGGCTCGAGCGCGACGGCGACCTCATCGCGGCGCTCGACCCGCCGCCCGACCGACTCGCGAAGTACCGCGGGCTGCGCTCGGCCTCCCGCACGCCCGAGCCGATCCCCGAGGGGCCGCCCGTGCCGGGCGCGGGCACGGGCGACTCGTGGGTCGTGCACGAGCACCACGCGCGGCGGCTGCACTACGACCTGCGGCTCGAGCAGGAGGGCGTGCTCGTCTCGTGGGCGGTGCCGAAGGGGCTACCGGGCGCGGGCGACGGCAACCGGCTCGCGGTGCAGACCGAGGACCACCCGCTCGAGTACGGCGGCTTCGAGGGCACGATCCCGAAGGGCGAGTACGGCGCGGGTGAGATCCGCATCTGGGACGCGGGGCGCGTGGAGCTCGAGAAGTTCCGCGACGACGAGGTGATCGGCACGCTGCACGGCCGGCCCGACGGGGGGCTCGGCGGCGAGCCCTACCGCTTCGCGCTCATCCGCACGGATGCCGAGCAGCGGCACTGGCTGCTGCACCGCATGAAGGAGCAGGACCCGGCGCGGGATGCGCGGAAGAAGGGGTATGCGCCGCCGGTCGTCGGCGGGAGCGGCGCCGCCACGGAGGGCGAGACGCCTGCGGCGGGCTCGGCGGAGGGCGGCTCGGCGAAAGGCGGCTCGGCGAAAGGCGGCTCGGCGAAGGCCGGCTCGGCGAAGGCCGCTGCGAAGCCTGCCGGTGCCCGCGCGAAGGCCGCACCGCAGACCGAGCTGCGCCCGATGCTCGCGACGGCGGCCGACGCATCCGACATCGACGACGAAGCGGAGTGGTCGTACGAGCTCAAGTGGGACGGCTGGCGCGCGATCGTGCAGGTGAGCGGCGACGAGGTGCGGCTCGTGAGCCGCGGCGGCAAGGACTACGCGGGCGCGTTCCCCGAGCTCGCCGCGGCCGTGCCGGGTGCGGTCGACGCCGAGGAGGCGGTGCTCGACGGCGAGATCGTGGTGCTGCAGCGGTCGGGATCGAGCGCGGGGTCGGCGAGCTTCGCGGCGCTGCAGGAGCGCGGCGGGCTCGAGGGCCGGCAGGCGGCGCGGGCCGCCGCGCGGACGCCGGCGACGCTCATGCTCTTCGACGTGCTCGAGGTCGAGGGTCGGCGGCTCGTCGACGAGCCGCTCGAGGCGCGGCAGGCGCGGCTCGCCGAGCTCGTGCGCGAGGGGCCGCGCGTGAAGCTCTCGAAGCCGCTGCGCGGCGACCTCGCGAGCATCCTCGAGGCGACGAGCGAGCGCGGCCTCGAGGGCGTCATGGCCAAGCGGCGCGAGAGTCGCTACCGGTCGGGCGCCCGCTCGGGCGACTGGCTCAAGCTCAAGCACGTGCTCGCGCGAGAGGTCGTCGTGATCGGCTGGCTCGAGGGCAAGGGGTCGCTCGCGGGCACGGTCGGCTCGCTCGTGCTCGCGCTGCCGGGCGAGGGCGGGCGGATGCGCTACGCCGGCCGGGTGGGCACGGGCTTCACCGATGCCCAGCGCGATCGGCTGCGCGAGCAGCTGCGCGAGCGGAAGACCGTGCCCGCGGTCGACGACCTGCCCTCGGACGTCGCGCGGACGGCACGGTGGGTGCGCGCGACGGTCGCCGAGGTCGAGCACACCGAGCTCACCGCCTCCGGCGCCCTGCGTCACCCCGTGTGGCGGGGCCTCCGCCCCGACAAGTCGCTCGCCGACCTGAACGCGCGGTAGTCGGCAGGAGCGGAGCACCCCGGGCGGGGGCCGCAGGGCGATCCGCGCACGCCCTTTCAGGCATGCTGGCAGGGTGAGCCACGACGCCCCGCCCGACGACGCGCCGCTCGCAGGACTGCTGGTCGCAGACCTGTCGCGCGTGCTCGCCGGGCCGCTCGCCGGCACAGCGCTCGCGGATCTCGGCGCGCGCGTCATCAAGGTCGAGCAGCCGGGCGTCGGCGACGGCACCCGCACCTGGTCGCCGCCCGCGTCGGCCACCGGCTCGACCTACTTCGACAGCGCCAACCGCGGCAAGGAGTCGGTCGCGCTCGACCTGACCGATCGCGACGACCGCGCCCTCGCCCGCGAGCTCATCGCTCGCGCCGATGTCGTGATCGAGAACTTCCGGCCCGGCGGCGCCGCCCGGCTCGGGCTCGACCGCGACGCGCTGCTGCGCGAGCATCCGCGGCTCGTGTGGTGCTCGATCACCGGGTACGGCGCACAGCCCGGCGGTGCCGACCGGGCCGGCTACGACTTCGTCGTGCAGGCGGCGAGCGGCCTCATGCACATCACGGGCGACGCCGACGGACCGCCGACGAAGGCCGGCGTCGCGGTCGTCGACGTGCTGACGTCGAAGGACGCCCTCTCCGGCATCCTCGCGGCGCTCCTGCGGCGCGAGCGCACCGGGCGCGGCGGCCTCGTCGAGGTCGCGCTGCTGACGAGCGCGCAGGCGGCGCTCGTCAACCAGCTGCAGACCGTGCTCGGGCCCGTCGTGCCGCCAGCCGACGCGGATCGCGATGCCGCGGGCGCGCCGGCGACCGAGCCGCGCCGAGCCGGCAGCGCGCATCCGTCGATCGTGCCCTACCAGCTGCTCGACACCGGCGACGGGCCGCTCGCGGTCGCGGTCGGCACCGACGCGCAGTTCCGGGCCTTCGCCGCCCTGCTGGGCGCGCCGGAGCTCGCCGACGACGCGCGCTTCGCGACCAATCCCCAGCGCGTCGCCCACCGCGAGGCGCTCGTGCCGCTGCTCGAGCGCGCGCTCGCGCGCCACGGCGCCGCCGTGTGGGAGCGGCGGATGCTCGCCGCCGGGCTCGTCGCGAGCCGCGTGCGCACGATCGGCGAGGGCCTCGAGCTCGCCGCGGAGCTCGGTCTCGAGCCCGTCGTCGAGGTGCGCGGCGGCGCCGGTGCCGGCCGGCAGCCCGCCTCCCCCATCCGCATCGACGGTCGCGCGCGCACCGCGAGCGCCGCGCCGCCCCTGCTCGGTGAGCACGACGCCGACGTGCGGGGCTGGCTGTCGCGACCCGCGCCGTGACCCCGGCATCCCGCCGACCCGCGCAACCACACCCCGCCTCCGCCCCCGACGCATCCGACCCGACCCACGCCGATCCACACCGAGGAGCCCCATGACTACCGACCTGCTCGATCTCGAATCGCTGCTCACCGACGAGGAGCGCGCGGTGCGCGCGCGGGTGCGGGCGCTCGTCGACCGGGAGGTCCGCCCGCACATCGCGGACTGGTTCGAGCGCGGGCACTTCCCGCGCGAGCTCGCGCCCGTGCTGGGCGAGGCCGGGCTGCTCGGCATGCACCTGACGGGCCACGGATGCGCGGGGCGCTCGGCGGTCGAGTACGGCATCGCGATGCAGGAGCTCGAGGCCGGCGACAGCGGCATCCGCACCTTCGTGTCGGTGCAGGGGTCGCTCGCGATGACGGCGATCGCGAAGCACGGGTCGGAGGAGCAGCGGCAGCAGTGGCTGCCGCGCATGGCGGCCGGCGAGGCGATCGGGTGCTTCGGGCTCACCGAGCCCGGCGCCGGGAGCGACCCCGGCGCGATGACGACGTTCGCGCGGCGCGACGGCGACGACTGGGTGCTCGACGGCGCGAAGCGCTGGATCGGGCTCGCGTCGATCGCGGACGTCGCGGTCATCTGGGCGCAGACCGAGGAAGGGGTGCGCGGCTTCCTCGTCGAGACCTCCGCGCAGGGCCGACCGACGCCGGGCTTCACCGCGACGCCGATCGAGCCGAAGCTCTCGATGCGCGCGTCGATCCAGTGCGACATCGTGCTCGACGGCGTGCGCGTGCCGGAGTCGGCGCGGCTCCCGGAGGCGCGCGGGCTGCGCGCGCCGTTCGAGTGCCTCAACGAGGCGCGCTACGGCATCGCGTGGGGCGCGCTCGGCGCCGGCCGCGATGCGCTCGAGGTCGCGCTCGCCTACGCGGGCGAGCGCGAGGTCTTCGGCCGGCCGCTCGCGGGCATGCAGCTGACGCAGGCGCGGCTCGCCGAGATGGTGCTCGCGCTGCAGCAGGCGCAGCTGCTCGCGCTGCACCTCGGCCGCCGCAAGGACGCGGGGCTGCTGCGCCCGCACGAGATCTCGATGGGCAAGCTCGCCTCCTGCCGCACCGCGATCGAGATCGCGCGCGAGGCGCGGGCGCTGCTCGGCGGCAACGGCGTCTCGCTCGAGCACTCCCCGATGCGGCACGCGGCCAACCTCGAGAGCGTGCGCACCTACGAGGGCACCGACGAGGTGCACACCCTCGTGATCGGGCAGGCGCTCACGGGCATCGCCGCCTTCCGCGGGTAGTCCCCCGCCCCCGCTGGTCGAGGAGCGCTCCCACCCGCTGGTCGAGGAGCGCGCGACCGCAGGCCGCCCGCGTCACGAGACCCACCCCGCTGGTCGAGGAGCGCGCGGCCGCAGGCCGCCCGCGTCACGAGACCGAGGCAGCGATCCGCCGCCGCCTCAGCGAGCCTTCGTCACATCGACGACGTGGTGCTCGAGGTCGTGCAGCGCGTAGACGAGCAGCGTCTCGACCGTGAACACCGAGCCGTTGGAGCGCCTGCCCGGCCGGCCCCACGCATCCGCGGGCACCGCATCCGCCGCGTTCGCGAGCTGCGCCGCGGCGAGGTCGACCTCGGCGGCGACGTGCTCGGGGTCGAGGCTCGCGTAGTCGCCGTCGATCGCCGCCTGATCCTGATCCCAGTTCGCGAACACGGGATCGTCCTCGCCGAGCATCTGGTGCAGCCGCGTGCGCATCACGTCGCACACGTCGCGCACGTGCGCGGCGTACTCGAGCGGCGACCACGTCGCGTCGTCGGGCCGCTCCGTCACTGCGTCGCCGTGCAGCCGCTGGTGCATCGCGGCGGCGGCGTGGCGGATGCGGCGGCCGAGGTCGTCGCGCGGCGCGTCGAGCGGGTCGAACCCGCACTCGGGGCACCGCTCGTGCAGCACCCACGTCCAGTCCTTCGTGTCTGGCTCGATCGGCATGCCGCCAGCCTGGCACGGCCGGGCCGGCCCCGCACGGCCCGGCCCGGCTGCGGATCATCCCCGAGGATGACCCGCTCTGGCCGTCGGGCGGATGCGGCGGCCCACCCCGGATTCCTAGCGTCGGAGGCAGACGGAGAGGACCGCACCATGGAGATGTTCGAGCTGCTGCAGACGATCGCGAGCGCATCGCTCGTGGCGCTCGCGATCGCCGCGGGGACGGTGGTGGCGCTCGGCGCCGTCGTCATCGGGCTCGCGCGCGGCGCCGAGCTGCTGGGCCGGCGGGGCGGCCGGCGCGCCTGACGCTCGCGCGCCGCCCGGCCGCACGACGAGCGCGGCGTCATCGGTCAGCCGGTGCTCGGCCCCAGCGAGCCGCCCGCCAGCCCGAAGAGCGTGACACCCGGTTGACGAACGGCGGCAGCGCGCACCCGTCCACGCAGGCGGCACGGCCGCGCACGGCCGCGCGGACCGCGCCGCGCTTGCAGCCGCATCCGCCGCCGCATACTGTATTCCTGAACGATCGGTCACTAATTCGGTCCGGTCGGCCCGCAGACAGCGCAGTCAGGAGTCCCATGCCCGAGGCCCTTCTCGTCGGCGGCGTCCGCACGCCCGTCGGCCGCTACGGCGGCGCACTCGCGAGCATCCGCCCCGACGACCTCGCCGCCCTCGTGGTCGGCGAGGCCGTGCGCCGCGCCGGCATCGAGGGCCAGCCGGTCGACGAGGTGATCCTCGGCGGCGCCAACCAGGCCGGCGAGGACAACCGCAACGTCGCCCGCATGGCCGCGCTGCTCGCGGGCCTGCCCGACGAGACGCCCGGCATCACCGTCAACCGGCTCTGCTCGAGCGGCATGTCGGCCATCATCATGGCCTCGCAGATGATCCGCGCCGGCGACGCCGACCTCGTGATCGCCGGCGGCGTCGAGTCGATGACCCGCGCGCCCTGGGTGCAGGCGAAGCCCGAGCGGGCGTGGGCGAAGCCCGGCGAGGCGTTCGACACGTCGATCGGCTGGCGCTTCACCAACCCGCGGCTCGCGGCGCGCGACAAGGCGACCTTCTCGATGCCCGAGACCGCCGAGGAGGTCGCGCGCGTCGACGGCATCACCCGCGAGGACGCGGACGCGTTCGCGCTGCGCTCGCACGAGCGCGCGATCGCAGCGATCGACGCCGGCCGCTTCGCCGACGAGATCGTCGCCGTGCCGACCAAGGCCGGCGACGTGGCGGTCGACGAGGGCCCGCGACGGGAGACGACGATGGATGCGCTCGCGCGCCTCCGCCCCGTCGTGGCCGGAGGGTCGGTGGTCACCGCCGGCAACGCATCCAGCCTCAACGACGGCGCATCGGCGATCGTCGTCGCGAGCGACGCCGCCGTCGAACGGCTCGGCCTGACGCCCCGCGCGCGCGTCGTGGGTGGCGCGAGCGCCGGCATCGCGCCGGAGATCATGGGGCTCGGGCCCGTGCCCGCGACCGAGAAGCTGCTCGCGCGCACCGGGCTCTCGATCGACGACCTCCGGGCGATCGAGCTCAACGAGGCGTTCGCGACGCAGTCGCTCGGCACGATCCGGCGGCTCGGGCTTGACGAGTCGATCGTCAACGCCGATGGCGGCGCGATCGCGCTCGGCCACCCGCTCGGCTCCTCGGGCTCGCGGCTCGTCGTGACGCTGCTCGGCCGCATGGAGCGCGAGGGCGCCGACCGGGGCCTCGCCACGATGTGCGTCGGCGTCGGCCAGGGGACGTCGATCATCGTGGAGCGCGTATGAGCGCCGCGTCGCCTTTCGCTGGTCGAGTAGGTCGGCGCAGCCGGCCGTATCGAGACCATGACCGTCCGTCGTCTCGATACGCGGCCTCCGGCCGCTACTCGACGAGCGAGCGGGAGGCGGCCCGCCGCCGCGCTACGAGCGAGGGGGCGGGGCGATGAGCGAGACCCTCCGCATCGAGGATCGCGGCACCCACCTGCTCGCCACCCTCGACCGCCCCGAGAAGCGCAACGCCATCGACCAGGAGCTCGTCGACGCACTCCACGCCCTCTGCGCCCGGCTCGAGGTCGAGCGCCGCACCCTCGTGCTCGCGGGCGCCGGCGGCTCGTTCGCGGCCGGCGCCGACATCGCGCAGCTGCGCGAGCGCCGCGCGCCCGACGCGCTCGCCGGCATCAACACCCGCTGCTTCCAGCGCATCCGCGCCCTGCCGATGCCGGTGATCGCCGTGCTCGACGGCTACGCGCTCGGCGGCGGCGCCGAGCTCGCCTACGCCGCCGACATCCGCATCGGCACGCCGACGCTCAAGATCGGCAACCCCGAGACCGGGCTCGGCATCATCGCCGCGGCCGGCGCGACCTGGCGGCTGCCCCAGATCGTCGGCGACGCGCTCGCGAGCGAGATGCTGCTCACCGGCCGCATCCTGGGCGCCGACGAGGCGCTCGCCGCGGGCCTCGTGAGCGCCGTGCTCGAGCCCGAGGCGGCCCTCGCGCGCGCGACCGAGCTCGCCGAGCGGGTCGCCGCGCTCGACCCGGCCGCGACCCAGGCGACCAAGCGCGCGCTGCTCGCGCCCGCGCATGAGCACCCGCGCATCGAGCTCAGCGAGCAGGCGGTGCTGTTCGAGAGCGACGAGAAGATGCGCCGCATGACCGACTTCCTCGAGCGGCGCGGCCGCTCGAGCGGCAACCGCCCGGCAGAGCGCGGCTCGGCCGACACCAGCCCGGGCGAGACCAACTCCGCCCCCAGCAGCGCGGCTGCCACCAGCCGAGCCGACACCGATCAGGAGCAGCGATGACCGCAGACGACACGGATGCCGTGGTCGGCGCAGGCGCGCCCGAGCGCGTCGGGGTGCTCGGCGGCGGCCGCATGGGCGCCGGCATCGCGCACGCGTTCGTGCTCGCCGGCAGCCAGGTGGTCGTCGTCGAGCGCGACGACGTCGCCGCGCACGCGGCCCGCGAGCGGGTCACCGAGAGCCTGCGGAGGAGCGTCGAGCGCGGCTGGTCCGAGCCGCTCGCCGAGCTCGAGGGCCGCGTGGCGACCGCGGTCGACGTCGCCGCCTTCGCCGGCAGCGGTCTCGTGATCGAGGCCGTCCCCGAGGACGAGGCGCTCAAGGCGGATGCGCTCGGCCGCGTCGAGGCGGTCCTGGCGCCCGAGGCGGCGCTCGCGAGCAACACGTCCTCGATCTCGATCGACCGGCTCGCGGCGGGCCTCGCGCGCCCCGAGCGCTTCCTGGGTCTCCACTTCTTCAACCCGGTCCCCGCATCCGCGCTCGTCGAGATCGTGCTCGGCGAGGCGACGGTCCCGGCGCTCGCGAACGACGCGCGCGCGTGGGTCGAGGCGCTCGGCAAGACGCCCGTCACCGTGCACGACGCGCCGGGCTTCGCGAGCTCGCGGCTCGGCGTCGCGATCGGGCTCGAGGCGATCCGCATGGTCGAGGAGGGCGTCGCGAGCCCGGGCGACATCGACGCCGCGATGGAGCTCGGCTACAAGCACCCGGTCGGCCCCTTGCGCACGACCGACATCGTGGGGCTCGACGTGCGGCTCGGCATCGCCGAGCAGCTGCACCGCGACCTGGGCGACCGCTTCGCGCCGCCGCAGCTGCTGCGCGACATGGTCGCCGACGGCCGCCTCGGCAAGAAGAGCGGCCGCGGCTTCTACCACTGGGATTGACCCGCAGGTCGAGGAGCGCGCCGCGCAGCGGAACGCGTCAGGAGACCGGAGACGACGAGACGACGAGAGAAGAAGGATCGACGATGACCCGACTGCTGCCCAGCTACATCCAGGACGCCTGGTGGGAGCCCGCCGACGCGACCGACGCCGCGGTCGTCCGCGACGCATCCACCGGTGAGGAGGTCGTGCGCGTCAGCGCCGCAGGCCTCGACCTCGATGCCGCGCTCGAGCACGCGCGCACCGTCGGCCAGCACAGCCTCGCGCCGCTCACGTTCCACCAGCGGGCGATCCTGCTCAAGCAGTTCGCGCTCGCCCTCACCGAGCGCAAGCACGAGCTCTACGAGCTGAGCGTCAAGGCGGGCGCGACGAAGGCCGACAGCTGGGTCGACGTCGACGGCGGCATCGGCGTGCTCTTCACCTACTCGTCGAAGGGCCGGCGCGAGCTGCCGCAGTCGTCGATCTACCTCGACGGGCCCGCCGAGGTGCTCTCGAAGGACGGCTCGTTCCTCGCCCGCCACATCTGCACGACGCTGCCGGGCGTCGCGGTGCAGATCAACGCGTTCAACTTCCCCGTCTGGGGCTCGCTCGAGAAGCTCGCGCCCGCGTTCCTCGCCGGCATGCCGACGCTCATCAAGCCGGCGACCCCCACGGGCTTCGTCGCCGAGCACATGGTGCGCATCCTCGCCGAGTCGGGCCTGCTGCCAGCCGGCAGCGTGCAGCTGCTGAACGGCTCGGCGCGCGAGCTCATGGACCACCTGCGCCTCGGCGACACCGTCGGCTTCACGGGCAGCGCCTCGACCGCCGACGCGCTGCGCCGCCACGAGGCCGTGCAGGCCCGCGGCGTGCGCTTCACCGCCGAGACCGACTCGATCAACGCATCCGTGCTCGGGCCCGACGCCACCGAGGGCACCCCCGAGTTCGACGCGTTCGTGCGCGGGCTCGTCACCGAGATGACGTCGAAGGCGGGGCAGAAGTGCACGGCCATCCGCCGCGCGATCGTGCCGAGCGGCATGACGGATGCGGTGGCCGCGGCCGTGCGCGACCGGATCGCCGCGAAGGTGGTCGTCGGCGACCCGCGCGCCGAGGGCGTCACGATGGGTCCGCTCGCGTCGGTCGAGCAGCGCGACGAGGTGCTGCAGCAGGTCATGAAGCTGCGCGAGGGCGGCGGCGCGATCGTCGTCGGGGGCGACGCGGGCCACGTGACGCTCGCCGACGGGTCGATGGGCGAGGCGCCCGAGTCGAGCGCGTTCGTCGCGCCGACGCTGCTCGCCTTCGAGGACCCCGAGGCGGATGCGCTGCACACGATCGAGGCGTTCGGCCCGGTCTCGTCGCTCGTCGAGTACGGCAGCGCTGAGCAGGCCGCCGAGCTCGTGGCGCGCGGCGGCGGATCGCTCGTCACCTCGGTCGCGTCGCACGATGCGGCATTCGTGAGCGAGCTCACCCGCCGCATCGCGCCGCACAACGGCCGCATCCTGCTGCTCGACCGCGACGACATGCGCGCCTCGACCGGCCACGGCTCGCCGCTGCCGATGCTCGTGCACGGCGGGCCCGGCCGCGCCGGCGGCGGCGAGGAGCTCGGCGGCATCCGCTCGGTGCTGCACCACATGCAGCGCACCGCCGTGCAGGGCTCGCCGGCCATGCTCACGGCGCTCACCGGGGTGTGGCACGCGGGGGCGCCGGCGTCGGCCGAGGCACCGCATCCGTTCCGCAAGTCGCTCGCCGAGCTGCGGATCGGCGACCAGGTGGTCTCGGAGCGGCGCGAGATCAGCCTCGACGACATCGAGCACTTCGCCGAGTTCACCGGCGACCTCTTCTACGCCCACATGGATCAGGAGGCGGCAGAGGCCAACCCGTTCTTCCCCGGGCGGGTCGCGCACGGCTACCTGCTGCTGTCGTTCGCGGCGGGGCTCTTCGTCGAGCCGGCACCCGGCCCCGTGCTCGCGAACACGGGCCTCGACAACCTGCGCTTCATGACGCCGGTCTCCCCCGGCGACTCGCTGCGCGTGACGCTCACCGCCAAGCAGATCACCCCGCGCGAGACCGAGGACTACGGCGAGGTGCGGTGGGATGCGGTGCTCACGAACCAGCACGACGAGACGGTCGCGCAGTACGACCTGCTGACCTACGTCGCGAAGACCGCATCGTAGGTCGAGGAGCGCGCGGCGCAGCCGCACGCGTCACCCCTGCAGGTCGAGGAGCGCGCGGCGCAGCCGCACGCGTCACGAGACCGCCACCGCCGACCTCGCCCTGGCGCCAGCGGCCGCCCAGGTGTACACCGTCCCTGAGAGGGAGGTGCGCCATGGCTGACTCGCGCAACCCTGGGCATGAGGCCGTCGTCGAGCGGCTCATCGCCTGCATCAACGACCGCGACATCTCGGTGATGGACGAGCTGTTCCACGAGGATGCGGTGATGGACTGGCCGCAGTCCGGCGAGCGGGTGGTGGGCGGCGAGAACCGGCGCGGCGTCTACGGCGCGTTCCCGCAGCTGCCGACGATCACGCCCCGGCGCCTGCTGAGCGCGGGCGACCTGGTCGTCGCTGAGGCGTCGCTCGACTACGGCGGCAGCGCCGTCTACGCGACGGTGTTCATCTTCGAGTTCCGCGGCGACCGCATCGCCCGCGAGACCGCCTACTGGAGCGAACCCTTCGAGCCGCCCGCCTGGCGCGCCGCGTGGGTCGAGGTCGCCCCCTCGTAGGTCGAGCCCCCGGCGCAGCCGGACGCGTCACCCCCGCGGCCCGAGGAGCGCCCGGCGCAGCCGGACGCGTCATCCCCGCAGATCGAGGAGCCCCCGCGCAGCCGGACCCATCACGCTCGTAGGTCGAGGAGCGCCCGGCGCAGCCGGACGCGTCACGAGACCGGAACCCGACCGCATCCGCGCCCCCGCATCCGCCGGAACACGACGGAGCGGTACCGATCGGCCGCCGACGCACGCGCGCAGCGACCGACCGGTACCGCTCTAGGGTCGAGGTGCCCCGGCCCTACTCCGCCGGCAGCACGAGCTCCTGCCCCGCCATGATGAGGTCGGGGTCGTCGAGCACATCCTGATTGACGGCGTAGATGCCGAGCCAGCCGCTCTCGACGTCGAGCTCCTCGGCGATCTCGAAGAGCATGTCGCCCGACTCGACCGTGTAGGTCTCATCGCCCGGCTCGACGTCGGGCAGCTGCAGGCCGAGCGCCTCGGGCGAGGCCTGCTCCCGGGCCTGCGGCGCGGCGTTCGCGCCGGCCTGCGCGTTCGAGGCCTGCGCGCCGGGAGCCGACTGCGGCGCCGCGGCGGGCGCGCTGCTCGGCTCGGCCTGGCCGCTCGCGCCGATCTGCGCCGAGCACGAGGGCCAGGCGCCCCAGCCCTGCGTGGCGAGCACGTTCTCGGCGACACGGATCTGCTCGGCGCGCGACGCGTCGGCCGGGTTGCCCGAGCCGCCGTTCGCCTGCCACGTCGACAGCGAGAACTGCAGGCCGCCGTAGTAGCCGTTGCCGGTGTCGATCGACCAGTTGCCGCCCGACTCGCACTCGGCGAGCGCGTCCCAGGTCGCCCCGTCGGCGGCGTTCGCCGCGGTCGGCACGAGCATCGCGGCGCCGAAGACGGCGACGCCGACGCCCGTCAGGAGGCCGCCGCGCGCGAGGCGCTTCGACTTGGGTGCGTCAGTGATGGACTGCTGCATGGGTGAACTCCACGGCCCCGTCTCAGCGCGCGGATCTCCGCGCATCCGACCGCCCGACCGGAACTCGATTCCATGGCACGAAGGACTCTCGGGGCGGATGCGACGGCCGTCCTTCGCGGTTCAAGCCGACGACGCTACCAAAGATCACGATTCGATAACAATCAGCGCTCTCAGGTGCACCACGACGCGGCGAGGTCGACGCCCCTGCCGGCTGCAGCGACGCGGGCTACAGCGACGCCGGCTCGCGCAGCCCCGTGCGCACGAGCTGCAGCACCGAGTCGGCGAGCTGCTCGGGCGTGATCGGTCCGCCCGGGCGGTACCACTCGACGATCGAGTTGACCATGCCGAAGGTGAGCCGCTCGGCGACGCGCGGCTCGATGTCCGGCCGCAGCGTGCCCTCGTCGCGCGACGCCTCGAACAGCGCGCGCAGTCGCCGGTCGATCGCGCGCCGCCGCGCCATCGCCTCGAGCTCGATCGGGGTGTTGCCGCGCAGCCGCAGCAGCAGCGTCACGTAGGGCTGCCGCTCGCACAGCACGAGCACCGCGCCCCGGATCACGAAGCGGATGCGGTCGATCACGGGGCCCTCGTTGGCCTCCGGCGCGTCGAACACGGCCTCGAGCGCGTCGAGCGCCTTGCCCAGCGCCACCTCGAGCATCTGCTCCTTCGACGCGAAGTGGTGGTAGATCGCCGACTTCGACAGCCCGAGCCGGTCGGCGAGCACCCCGAGAGAGGTCGCGTCGTAGCCGCGCTCGTTGAACGCCTCGACGACGACCTCGAGCATCGAGTCGCGGTCGTAGCCCGGGCGGCCGCGACGGGCGGCGGCGGCGACGGGCTCGGTGGCGGTCATCCGGTCATCCTCTCAGCGGTGCACCGCCCACGGTCGTCGAGTAGCCGCGAAGCGGCGTATCGAGGCGGCTGGCCGTGGGTCTCGATACGGCCGCTGCGCGGCCTACTCGACCACCGTGAGGTGGCGTTCACCGGTCGCGCAGGTCGTAGACGCGCTTGTACTTGCCCTCCGAGCGCGGCAGCGACCCCGACGGCACGATCTCGACGTCGACGGTCGTGCCGATGCGCTCCTTCACGCGCGCCTTCAGCACCTCGCCGGCCGCCGTCATCACGACGGGCTTCAGGCCCGGCTGGCACTCGATCTTCACGACGAGGCCGTCCATCTTGCCGCGCTTGACGAGCTCGAGCACGAAGTGCGGCGTGAGGTGCTCGATCTCGAGCGCGATCTCCTCGATCTGCGTCGGGAAGAGGTTGACGCCGCGCAGGATGATCATGTCGTCGTTGCGGCCGGTGATCTTCTCGATGCGCCGCATCGTCGGCTGCGCGGTACCGGGCAGCAGCCGCGTCAGGTCGCGCGTGCGGTAGCGCAGCACCGGGAACGCGGTCTTCGTGAGCGACGTGAAGACGAGCTCGCCCATCTCGCCGTCGGGCAGCACCTCGCCGGTCTCGCCGTCGATGATCTCGGGCAGGAAGTGGTCCTCCCAGATCGTCGGGCCGTCCTTCGTCGACGCGTACTCGCTGCCGACGCCCGGCCCCATGACCTCCGAGAGGCCGTAGATGTCGACCGCGTCGATCGCCAGCCGCTGCTCGAGCTCGTGGCGCATCTCGTTGGTCCACGGCTCGGCGCCGCAGATCGCGACCTTGAGCGACGTCTCGCGCGGGTCGAGCCCGGCGTCCTCGAACGCATCCGCGATCGTCAGCAGGTACGACGGCGTGCACATGATCGCGTCGGGCTCGAAGTCGCGGATGAGCTGCACCTGCCGCGCGGTCTGCCCACCGGAGACGGGCACGACGGTCGCGCCGAGCCGCTCGATGCCCGAGTGCGCGCCGAGGCCGCCGGTGAAGAGGCCGTAGCCGTAGGCGTTGTGCACGCGCATGCCCGGGCGCACGCCCGCCGCGCGCAGCGAGCGGGCGACGACCTCCGCCCAGTTGTCGAGGTCGGCCTGCGTGTAGCCGACGACGGTCGGGCGGCCGGTCGTGCCGGAGGAGGCGTGGATGCGCACGACCTGCTCGCGCGGCACCGCGAACATGCCGAACGGGTACGACTGGCGCAGATCCTCCTTCGTCGTGAAGGGCAGGCGCGCGAGGTCGTCGAGCGAGCGGATGTCGTCGGGGTGCACGCCGGCCTCGTCGAGCTTCCGCGTATAGGTCGGCACGTTCGCGTACGCGTGGGCCACCGTCTGCTGCAGCCGCTCGAGCTGCAGCGCGCGCAGCTCGTCGAGCGGGAGCCGCTCGCCCGGGTCGCGCAGGTCGTGGCCGGCGACGTCGACGGATGCGTTGCTCATGCGGGCCCTCCAGGTCCGGTCGGTGCGGTGCGGTTGGTCGTGAAGGAGCGGCCGCGGAACTCGGCGACGGTCTCGCCGGTCTCGTCGACGATCGTCACGTCGTAGATGCCGTTGCGGCCAGCGCGCCAGCGCCGCTCGGCGGTCGCGGTGAGCGTCTGGCCCGCGTGGGTGGCCTTCGCGAAGGTGATGTCGGCGCCCGAGGCGACGGTGACGTGCTCGTCCTCGTTGCACGCGTACGCGAAGGCGGTGTCGGCGAGCGTGAAGACGAGCCCGCCGTGCGTGATGCCGAAGCCGTTCACCATCGACTCGGCGATGGGCATCGTGAGCACCGCGCGGCCGCGTTCGAGCTCGGCGATCTCGATGCCGAACGCCGCCTTGGCGTTGTCGGTCTCGGCCATGATCGTGGCCAGCCAGGTCTCGTCCCTGCTGACCGCGGGTGTTGCGGGTGGGCTCGTCTCGAGTGCCATGCACGCTCCATTGCGTCTGGGGTCGGGCGTCGGTTCTGCACCTGCCGGAGGACCCGTTGCAGGTCCGTCGCGACCGAGTCTATACTTACTGAACGTTCGGTCACTAATTCCGATTCGCACCGCCACCGAGGAGTCGACGATGACGCTCACCGCACCCGACGCATCCGCCCGTCGTGACGCGCCGATGACCGAGGCCGAGCTGGCCGAGGCGCAGGCCGCGTTCGACGCGATCATCGAGGCCGACCAGCGAATCGAGCCGCGCGACTGGATGCCCGACGCCTACCGCAAGACGCTCATCCGCCAGATCTCGCAGCACGCGCACTCCGAGATCATCGGCATGCAGCCCGAGGGCAACTGGATCTCGCGCGCGCCGAGCCTCAAGCGCAAGGCCATCCTGATGGCCAAGGTGCAGGACGAGGCCGGCCACGGGCTCTACCTGTACTCCGCCGCGCAGACGCTCGGCATCTCGCGCGACGAGATGACCGAGCAGCTCATCACCTCGCGCGCCCGCTACTCGTCGATCTTCAACTACCCCACGCCCACCTGGGCCGACATGGGGGCGATCGGCTGGCTCGTCGACGGCGCCGCGATCTGCAACCAGGTGCCGCTGTGCCGCGCCTCGTACGGCCCCTACGGCCGCGCGATGGTGCGCATCTGCAAGGAGGAGTCGTTCCACCAGCGGCAGGGCTTCGAGATCCTGCTCGAGCTCTCGAACGGCACCCCCGAGCAGCACCAGATGGCGCAGGACGCGGTGAACCGCTGGTACTGGCCCTCGCTCATGATGTTCGGCCCGCCCGACGACGAGTCGCCCAACTCGGCGCAGTCGATGGCGTGGAAGATCAAGCGCTTCTCGAACGACGAGCTGCGCCAGCGCTTCGTCGGCATGCTCGTGCCGCAGGCCGAGGTGCTCGGGCTCACGCTGCCCGACCCGAACCTGCGCTGGAACGAGGAGACCAAGAGCTGGGACATGTCGGAGATCGACTGGACCGAGTTCAACGAGGTGCTCGCCGGCCGCGGCCCCGCGAACGCGCAGCGCATCCAGCACCGCCGCGACGCCCACGAGGATGGCGCCTGGGTGCGCGAGGCGGCCGCCGCCTACGCCGAGAAGCAGGCCGCGCGCGCCCGCGCCGCGGAGCGCGCCGCCGCCTGATCCGCCCGGGTGGTCACGACACGCCGCGGGCCCGCCCCCGGGTGGTCACGACACGCCGGCGGCGGACCCTGGCGCACGGCGCGTCGTGACCACCCCCACACACGCAAGAGGATGAAGGAGACGAGGATGTCGACACCCGGAGACGTCGCCGGCGAGGGCTGGCCGCTGTACGAGGTGTTCGTGCGCGCCGGCCGAGGGCTGAGCCACGTGCACGTCGGCTCGCTGCACGCGCCCGACGACGACATGGCCCTGCGCAACGCGCGCGACCTCTACACCCGCCGCAACGAGGGCGTCTCGGTGTGGGTCGTGCGCTCGAGCGCGATCACGACGAGCGACCCCGACCAGAAGGGCGCCTTCTTCGAGAGCCCCGCGGGCAAGAACTACCGCCACGCGAAGTACTACGAGAAGAGCGCGGAGGTGCCGCACCTGTGAACGCCCAGCTGAACGACGCCGAGCTCGCCGAGGCCGCGCAGCCCGCCGAGCCGGCGCAGCCCGACACGGCGCGGCCGGAGACGGCGCGACCCGAGACGCCCCACTCCGAGGCGGCGCACCCCGCCACGCCCCACTCCGAGGCAGCCACCGCCGCGCCCCCGGCGGCGACCCCCCACCGCGACGCCGCCACCGTCAACGCCGAGTACGAGGCCGAGGCGGCCGACGCGCACGGCGACGTCACCGTCGACGAGCTCGACCTCGCCGCCGAGCTCTCGGGCGTGCCATCGGCGAAGGCGACCGCCGACGTCGCCGAGTACGCGCTGCGCCTCGGCGACGACGCGCTCATCCTCTCCCAGCGCCTCGGGTGGTGGATCTCGCGCGCCCCCGAGCTCGAGGAGGACATGGCGCTCGGCAACATCGCCCTCGACCTGCTGGGGCACGCGCGCTCGCTCCTGCACTACGCGGGCACCGCATCCGACCGCTCTGAGGACGACCTCGCGTACTGGCGCGACGAGCACGAGTTCCGCTGCGCGTGGCTCTTCGAGCAGCCCAACGGCGACTTCGCGCACACCGTCGCGCGCGGCCTCATCGCCGCGATCTGGATGCAGGAGCTCTACACCGCGCTGACGCAGTCGACGGATGCGTCGCTCGCGGCCATCGCGGCGAAGTCGGTCAAGGAGGTGGCCTACCACCGCGACCACTTCGTGCAGTGGACGCTGCGCCTCGCGGGCGGCACCGACGAGTCGCGCCGTCGCATGCTCGTGGGCCTCACCGACCTGTGGCCGTACACCGACGAGCTCTTCCGCGACGACCCGCTGCACGACCGCCTCGGGGGCGCAGCGCCCCGCCCCTCGAGCCTCCGCGCGGGCTTCGACGAGGTGTGGGATGCGGTGCTCGCCGAGGCCGAGATCACGGTCGAGGAGTTCACGAACCCCAAGATCGGCCAGTCGTCGGGCGGCGGCCGCCACGGGAACCACTCGACGCACCTCGGCCCGCTGCTCGCCGAGATGCAGGTGCTGGCCCGCCGGCACCCGGGGGCGACGTGGTGATGGTCGAGCAGCGCCAGCCCCGGGTCGCGGATGTGGAGCACGCCCGCCGCATCGCCGCTGCGGTCGTCGACCCCGAGGTGCCCGTGCTCACGATCGACGATCTCGGCGTGCTGCGCGACGTGCGCGACGAGGACGGCACGATCGTCGTCACGCTCACGCCCACCTACTCGGGCTGCCCCGCGATCGACCAGATGCGCGACGACGTGCTGCTCGCGCTCACCGCGGAGGGCTACCGCGACGTGCGCGTCGACTTCACGCTCACCCCGGCCTGGACGACCGACTGGATGAGCGAGGCCGGCAAGGCCAAGCTCGAGCAGTACGGCATCGCCCCGCCCACGCACCGCGCGGGCGAGCGCTCGGGCCCCATCCCGCTCTCGCTCGGCGTCAAGTGCCCGCGCTGCGGGTCGCTCCGCACCCGCGAGGTGTCGCGCTTCGGCTCGACCGCGTGCAAGAGCCACTTCGAGTGCCTCGCGTGCCTCGAGCCCTTCGACCACTTCAAGGTGCACTGACATGGCGGCCATCAACCTGGGATCGACCGGCCTCGCTGCCCCCGCGGGCACCGCATCCGCCCGCCGTCGCGGGCAGTTCCACAGCCTCGAGGTCGCGGAGGTGCGACCGCTCACGGGCGAGTCGGTCGAGGTGACCTTCGCGGTGCCCGACGACCTGCACGACGCCTTCGGCTACGTCGCCGGTCAGCACCTGGCGCTGCGGAAGACGATCGACGGCCACGAGATGCGCCGCTCGTACTCCATCTGCCGGCCGCCGAGCCGGGGCTCGATCTCGGTCGCCATCAAGCGCGACCTCGGCGGCCGCTTCTCGACGTGGGCGAACAGCGAGCTGCGGCCGGGCGACCGGATCGACGTCATGAGCCCGCAGGGCACCTTCACGTCGACGCTCGAGACGCTCGACGGCGCGCACGTCGTCGGCATCGCCGCCGGCAGCGGCATCACGCCGATGATGGCGCTCGCGCACGAGGTGCTCGCGAGCAGCGAGACGTCGACGTTCTCGCTCCTCTTCTCGAACCGCTCGACGCTCGACGTCATGTTCATCGAGGAGCTCGCCGACCTCAAGGACCGCTACCCCGCGCGCCTCGCGCTGCACCACGTGCTCTCGCGCGAGCAGCGGGCCGCGCCGCTCATGTCGGGCCGCATCGACGAGGATCGCCTCGAGCGCATCCTCACCGACCTCATCCGCCCCGAGAGCGTCGACGAGTGGTTCCTGTGCGGGCCGTTCGAGCTCGTGCAGCTGTGCCGCGACGTGCTCGAGCGCAAGGGCGTCGACCCCGCGCACGTGCGCTTCGAGCTCTTCACCACGGGGCGGCCCACGGATGCGGCGGGCGACCGCGGCAGGCCCGTCACGGTCGAGGCGGGCGAGGAGACGTGGAGCCTCGACTTCACGCTCGACGGGCAGTCGTCGCAGGTGCAGAGCCCCGTCGCCGCGCGCGAGTCCATCCTGAACGCGGCGCTGCGGGTGCGGTCCGACGTGCCGTTCGCGTGCGCGGGCGGCGTGTGCGGCACGTGCCGCGCGAAGGTCGTCTCGGGCAGCGTGACGATGACCGAGAACTACGCGCTCGAGCCCGACGAGATCGATCGCGGCTACGTGCTGACGTGCCAGTCGCACCCGACGTCGGATGCGGTGGTCGTCGACTACGACGTGTAGCCCAATACGGTGATCGAGTAGCGCGCAGCGCGTATCGAGATCACGACGGCGTCATCTCGATGCGGCCCTGCGGGCGCAACGGCCCAATACGGTGATCGAGTAGCGCGCAGCGCGTATCGAGATCACGACGGCGTCATCTCGACACGGCCCTGCGGGCCTACTCGATGACCGAGGAGCAACGGCCTCCGGCCACTGCTCGACGAGCGAACACGAGGAGCCCCATGATCGAGCTGACCATCGCCGACGACATCGCCGAGGTCGTCCTGAACGCGCCCAAGAAGCGCAACGCGGTCGACGCATCCGCCCTGCACGAGCTCGCGGATGCGTACACCCGCGCCGAGCAGGCGGGCGTGCGCGCGCTCGTGCTGCGCGGCGAGGGCAAGGCGTTCTGCGCCGGCCGCGACATCGCCGAGGTCGACCCGGTGACCGACGACGCGCTCGGCTTCATGCGCGGCACCCTGCAGCCCGTGCTCGAGCAGATGGCGGCGTTCCCCGCCCCGACGTTCGCGGTCGCGCACGGCGCGTGCCTCGGCATCGGGCTCGGCCTGCTGATCGCGACCGACGTCGTCTACGTCGCCGAGTCGGCGAAGGTCGGCAGCCCGTTCGCCGCGCTCGGCGCGACGCTCGACTCGGGCGGCCACGCGCTGCTCTTCGAGCGGCTCGGCGCGCACCGCGCGTTCGACCTCATCTACTCGGGGAAGCTCATGAGCGGCGCCGAGGCGGTCGCGGCAGGGCTCTTCTCGCGGGCCTTCCCCGACGACGAGGTGCTCGAGGCCACCCGGGCCGCCGCCGCGCACGCGGCGCAGGGGCCGACGCTCGCGTTCCTCGCGACGAAGGAGATCATCCGCGGCCTCCGCGACGAGCGGCAGGGGCTGTGGCGCTCGGTCGACGCCGAGAACGTCGCGCAGGAGCAGCTGCGGCAGACCGCCGACTTCCGCGAGGGCTTCGCCGCCTTCCAGGAGAAGCGCGCGCCGCGGTTCACCGGCCGCGGCTGAGGCGCGCCGCGGCCGAGCGCGCCTCGAGCGTGGGCGCCTCGCCCTACCCTGCCGTCATGGACCACCTGCGCGCGCTCACCGGCCTGCAGCACGACTTCCTCGAGACCGCCCGGCGCGCCGACCCGGCCACCCCCATCCCGTGGCTCGGCCGCTGGCGGATCGAGCAGCTCGTCGTGCACCTCGCGCGCATCCACCACTGGGCCGCTGGGCAGGCGCGGCGCCGCCAGGAGGCGCCCCTCGGCCGCGGGCCGTTCGCCGACCTGCCGGGGCTCTACGAGCGGTGCGCGGCCGAGCTGCGCGAGACGCTCGCCGAGCTCGACCCCGATGCGCGGGCGTGGGCGCTCATCGACGACGGCGTGCCCCGCGAGCAGCAAACCGGCACGGTGCGCTTCTGGCACCGCCGGCAGGCGCACGAGACCCTCGTGCACCTCTGGGATCTGCGGGCCGCGATCGGCGAGGCGGTCGACGTCGACGACGCGCTCTGGCTCGACTGCCTCGACGAGGTCGTCACCGTGATGCACCCGCGGCAGCTGCGCCTCGGCCGCGTCGCACCGCCCGCCGCGCGCATCGTCTTCCAGCCCACGGGGGCGGATGCGTCGGCGGACCCCGGGGCGGATGCGCGGCTCGCGCTCGGCGGCGCGGCCGACGACGCCCCCGAGGTCGTCATCGCAGGCCCGCCTCGCGCACTCGCGCTCCTCGCGTGGGGCCGCGGCGTGCCCGTGGACGACCGGCTCGCGGCCGAGGGCGTCGAGGTGCACGGCGACCGCGCGCTCGCCGAGGCGGTGCTGCGCGCTGGTCTCACGCCATGACATCGATCGTTCACGCGCGGTGCACCGGCGTGTCGCCTCGGTGGGGGACAATGGGAGGGTGAGCAGCACGACCCAACCCCCTCCCGCCGGCCAGCCCCTGCCCGTCGGTCCGCCCCTGCCTGTCGGCCAACCGCTCTACGGCGCCTCGTTCGGCCAGGCCGTGCAGCGCTTCTTCCGCGGCTACGTGACGTTCTCGGGCCGCGCGAGCCGCAGCGAGTACTGGTGGGCCTACCTCTTCGTCGCCCTCGTCTCCCTCGTGGCCCAGATCCCGTTCTGGATCGCCTGGTTCGGCTTCATGCGCGAGGCGATGGCGCTCGAGGCCTCCTCGCCCGTGATCGAGCCCGACCCCGACGCCGTGCTCGCCGCGATGGGCCCGATGCTCGGCTGGCTCGGCGTCATGCTGGTCATCACGCTCGCCATCTTCCTCCCCTACCTCGCGGTGCAGTGGCGCCGCCTGCAGGACGCGAACTTCCACGGAGCCTTCGCCCTGCTCAACATCATCAGCCTCGGGATCGTGCCGCTCGTCATGAGCTTCTTCCCCTCGCACCCCGCGGGCGTGCGGTTCGACCCCGCCTTCAGCCAGCAGGCTGCCTTCGCCGGCCCGGAGCCGGCCTTCGGCCAGCCCGTCTACGAGCCCGCGCCCGGGCAGCTGCCCTACGGCCAGGCGCCCGGCGCCGAGGCGCCGAACGCCGCGTACGGCGACCCCGCGTACGGCGGCCCGGCCTACAGCAGCGCGGCGTACAGCGGCCCGACCTACGGCGGCCCCGCGTACGGCGCCGACCCTGCCGCACCGCAGCCCGGCGCCCCGCTGCCCGGCCACCCGCACGGCACCGAGCCCGGTGACGCGCCGGGCGGCCAGCCCGGCACCCAGCGCTAGAGCATCCCGGCGACGCGCTCGGCGGTGCCCCACGACAGGGTGACGCCCGAGCCGCCGTGCCCGTACGCCGCGATCACCCGCAGCGCGCGCCCCGGCACCTCCTCGATCCGCAGCCGCGAGCGACCGGGCCGCAGGCCGACGGCGCGGGAGACGATGGGCTGACCGGCCACCTCGGGCACGAGCGCCGCGCAGCGCTCGAGGATGCCCGCCTCGGTCGCCGGATCCGGCGCGAGCGACGTCGCCCCCGGCTCCGCCGTGCCGCCCAGCACGACGCAGTCGCGGCGGGGCAGCACGTAGGCGAGGCCGCCGGGGTTGTCGTCGTCGATGCGGAACTCGGCGATGCCCGGGTTCGCGACCCGCACGACCTGCCCGCGGATCGGCACGACCGCGTCGTCGTCGCCGAGCAGCGCGCCCCCGCGCACCCCCGCTGCCACGATCGCCGTGCTCCACTCGCCCGCGAGCGCATCCACGTCGTCGATCGCGCGCCGCTCGAAGCGCACGCCGAGGCCCGCGCAGCGCTGCTGCAGCCACGGCAGGTAGACCGACATCGTCGCGAGCGGCACGGTCGTGCGCACACCGGTCGCGCCCGCCGGGAGCTCGGCGGGGTCGGCGGGCTCGCTCTCGACCCATTGCGTCCAGGCGCGGTCGGGGTCGGGCGTGCGCTCCACGATGATGCCGCTGCGCAGGTCGACTCCGGCGTCGGGCTCCTCGAGCGCGATGGTGCGCATGCGCCGCAGCGACGCCTCGAGCATCGCGTCGACGGCGGGCGAGCGCTCGGCGGCGTAGGGGAACCAGATGGCGCCGGCGACCGCCGACGTGGTCTCGAGCGGCGCCGCGTCGGCGAGCACCGTCACCGCCCGCCCGGCCGAGGCGAGCTCGTGCGCGATCGAGAGCCCGATGACGCCCGCGCCGATCACCGCGATCCGCTCGCTCATCCCGGCATCCCCCACCGCATCCCGCTCGGCAGCCGCATCCCGCTCCAGAGGCGCATCCCTCTCAAGAGGCGCATCCCGCTCGACACGCGCATCGCGGCCCCTCAGTGCAGCGCGACCCGCTCGAGCGGGTCGCCGCGGTCGATGTAGAGGGATGCGCCGGGCACGGTGGCCGCGCGCAGCCGCTCGAGCGCCTCGGCCTCGAGCTCGGGGTGGCGGCCGTCGAGCGCGCCCACGCGGATGGCTACGACGAGGTCGAACGGCTGCTCGCGCCCCATGAGCCGGAACCGCTCGACGGCGGCGACGCGGAAGTCGAGGCTGCCGTGGTCGCTCGCCCGCTCAGCCGCCTGGATCGCGGTCGGCGACCGGTCGACGCCGAGCACGGAGCCGCTCGCGCCGACCTCCGCAGCGATCGCGCGGGCGAGCGCGCCCGACCCGCAGCCCACTTCGAGCACGCGCATGCCCTCGCGCAGCGGCAGCGCGCGCAGCACCGCCGTCAGTCGTGCCGAGAGATCGGCCATGGCACCTCCTCGTGTCCGACGAGCATGGGGCTCCGCCGGCGGCGCGTCAACCGGCGGCGGGCTTGATGCGCAGGCTCGAGAGCAGGCCGAGCACGAGCGCGCCGACGGCGATCCACGCGGCGAGCGCCGTGCCGTCGGTCATCGCCGCCCGCGCCGCATCCGCCACGAACGCGGTGCGCGGGTCGTCGGCGAGGCTCGCGATGCTGCCGCCGGAGCTCGCGGTGACCGAGTCGATGAGGCCCTGCAGCGCCGGCTGCTCGGCCACCGCTGCCGCGAGCCGGTCGGCGGTGCCGCTCGCGAGGGTCGAGAAGAACGCGGTGCCGAGCACGGCGATGCCGAGCGCCGAGCCCATCTGGCGGGCGGTCGACTGGGTCGCCGAGCCCTGGCCGCTGCGCTCCACGGGCACGTCGGCGAGCACGACGCTCGTCAGCTGCGCCGTCGCGAGGCCGACGCCGAGCCCGTAGACGAACAGCGCGGGCGACGTGAGCCAGCCCGTGCTGTCGGGGCGGATGAGCAGCGCGAGCGCCGCGATCGCGACGATCTCGAGCACGAGGCCGATGCGCACGACGACGACGGGCGGCATCCGCTTCGTGAGGGCCGCGACGGCGCCGCTCGCGACGAACGACCCGATGGCGAGCGGCAGCAGCGCGAGCCCCGCCTCGAACGCGGTGAAGCCCAGCACGTTCTGGAACCACAGCGGCAGCGAGAGGATGAGGCCGAACTCGCCGAAGCTCACGATGAGCGCGGTGACGTTGCCGTTGGCGAACGAGCGGATGCGGAAGAGCGAGAGGTCGAGGATCACGCCCCTCCCCGCGCGCGAGCGTGCGCGCTCGACGAGCACGAACGCGGCGAGCGCGTCGACCGCGAGCACGAAGGCGAGCGGGATGGGCGAGAGCCCGCCGACCGTGAACGGCGCGGCATCCTCGGCGGCCCACCAGCCGTAGCTGCGGCCCTCGATGAGCCCGAACACGAGCGCGCCGAAGCCGACGATCGACAGCAGCGCGCCGATGAGGTCGAGCCGCTGCACCGCGCCGCGCGCCTCGCGCGACTCGGCGACGAAGAGCAGCAGACCAGCCACGATGAGGATGCCGACGGGCACGTTGATGCCGAACGCCCAGCGCCAGCTCGCGTGCTCGATGAGCCAGCCGCCCGCGAGCGGCCCGATCGCGGCCATGCCGCCGATCGTCGAGCCCCACACCGCGAAGGCGATGCCGCGCTCCCGGCCGCGGAAGTTCGCGTTCAGCAGCGCGAGCGTCGTCGGCAGGATCATCGAGCCGCCGAGGCCCTGGAGCGCCCGGCCGAAGATGAGCACCGCGCCGCTGCCGGCGAGCGCGCAGACGACGCTCGCGACCACGAACAGCACGATGCCGATGAGCATGATGCGGCGGCGGCCGACCCGGTCGGCCATCCGGCCCCACGTGAGCAGGAGCGCCGCGAACAGCAGCGTGTAGATCTCCTGCACCCACTGGATCTCGGTGCTCGAGATGCCGAGCTCGTCGACGATCGCTGGCACCGCGACCGAGACGATCGTCGAGTCCATGATGATGAGCGCGACGCCCAGGCTGATCGCCAGCAGCCCCCACCATCGGTAGCGGACGAAGCGGTCGGCGGTGCTGGCGGATGCGACGCGCTGGCTCACGGATGCTCCTTCGGATCTGACCACGGGGACCTGCCCGCGGGATCTGAGCACGGGCCGCTCGCGCAGTCCGGAGGCTTCTCGACGCAGACAATGTAGCCCGGCTTGCTATGTGCCGGGCGATGAAGATACCGCGCAGCGACTCACCGGGACCGCGGGCTCACCCCTTGCGCGCGGTTGGCGCGAGCGACGAGCACGAGCGTGACCACCCCGGCGACGACCGCGGCGGCCGGTGCCGCCACGGGATCGAGGATCGCGCCGAGCGCGAGCCCGAGCGCGCCGATGGCCGCGAGCGCCCAGCCGAGCGTGCGGAACACCGGTGCGACGAACGCGGCGGCGAACGGCACGAAGTGCAGGCCGACGGCGAGCACGACGACCGCGACCTGCAGCTGCGGCCTGCCGAGCTCCCGCACGACCCAGGCGCCGAGCGCCATGAGCGCGACCATCGCCACGACGCTGCCGAGGTAGACCCAGAGCGCTGATCGCCTCGGCCGCGCCAGCTGCGGCACTGGCCGGCGGGCGATGAGCACCGCCCATGCCCAATACGCCAGCGCGCCCGCCCAGACGACGGCGGCCGCGAGCCTCCATCCCGCCGGCAGCGCGCCGGCGTTCACCCACACGAACGCGGAGCCGGCGATGCCGCCGACGATCGATCCGCTGATCTGCGGGTGCCCCAGCCAGTGCGCGCCGCGCCCGAGCGTTGCGGGAGCGTCGGCGGGGGAGGTGGTGCGGGGCTCGATCTCGGACTCCTGTGCTCGCTCTTGCGCGGCGCAGCCGCGCCGCCGCTCCAGGCTCGCACGCCTGCGCTCCACGCGCAGCGCGCCCCGCGAGCGCGCGGCGAATCGGAGCGCCGCGGCGCGGGTCGAGCGGCTCGCTCCCCACCCGGCCCGCAATCGGAGGGCTACATCGCCGGCGTCGGCGCCTCGTCCACCGCCGCGACCTGCAGCTCGTCGCCCTCGACGTCGACGCGCACCGCACCGGAGTCGAGCCCGCCGACGATGAGGTCGGCCACCGCATCCTCGACCTCGCGCTGGATGAGGCGGCGCAGCGGCCGCGCGCCGTACTCGGGCTCGTAGCCGTGCTCGGCGAGCCACGTGACCGCCGCATCCGTCACCTCGAGCCGCACATCCTGCGCCGTCAGCCGGTCGCGCACGCGGTCGAGCAGCAGCGTGACGATCTGCCGCAGCTGCTCCGGCTCGAGCCGCTGGAAGAGCACGATCTCGTCGATGCGGTTGATGAGCTCGGGGCGCATCTGCTCGCGCAGCTTGCCCATCACCTTCGCCCGCACGTCGTCGGCCGCGTCGCCCGCCGCCTGGAACCCGATGGGGCCCGACCGCGACGAGAGCACCTCGCCGCCGAGGTTCGACGTCATGATGACGACGGTGTTGCGGAAGTCGACCGTGCGGCCCTGGCCGTCGGTGAGCCGGCCGTCCTCGAGCACCTGCAGCAGCAGGTTGAAGACGTCCGGGTGCGCCTTCTCGATCTCGTCGAGCAGCACGACCGAGTAGGGCTGACGGCGCACGCGCTCGGTCAGCTGGCCCGCCTCGTCGTAGCCGACGTACCCGGGGGGCGCGCCGATGAGCCGCGCGACCGTGTGCCGCTCGCCGAACTCCGACATGTCGAAGCGCACGAGCGCGCCCTCGGAGCCGAACAGGCTCTCGGCGAGCGCCTTCGCGAGCTCGGTCTTGCCGACGCCCGTGGGGCCGAGGAAGAGGAACGAGCCGATCGGGCGCGACGCGTCGCCGAGCCCCGACCGCGAGCGCCGCACGGCCTTCGCGACCGCGCCCACGGCATCCTCCTGCCCGATGACGCGCTCGTGCAGCTCCTCCTCGAGCACGGCGAGCCGCTGCCGGTCGCCCTCGGTGAGGCGGGATGCGGGGATGCCGGTCGCGCGCGAGACGACCTCGGCGATCTCCTCCTCGTCGACGACGCCGTCCTCGCCCGAGCCCGAGTCGATCGTCGCCTGGATCGTCGCGATGCGGTCGCGGATGCGGGTGGCCTCCTCGAACTCCTCGGCCTCGACGGCCTGCCGCTTCTGCTCCTCGAGGTGCTCGCGCTCCTTCGTCAGCGCATCCACGTCGACCTTCGCGCCGAGCCGCAGGCGCAGCCGCGCGCCGGCCTGATCGATGAGGTCGATCGCCTTGTCGGGCAGGAAGCGGTCGGAGATGTAGCGGTGCGAGAGCTCGACCGCGGCGCGGATCGCCTCGGGCGTGTAGGTGACGCGGTGGTGCTGCTCGTAGGCGGGGCGCAGCCCGTCGAGGATGCGCACGGCGTCCTCGACCGAGGGCTCGGCGACGAGCACGGGCTGGAAGCGGCGGGTGAGCGCGGCGTCCTTCTCGATGCGGCGGAACTCGTTGAGGGTGGTCGCGCCGACCATGTGCAGGTCGCCGCGCGCGAGGCGGGGCTTCAGGATGTTGGCCGCATCCATGCCGCCCTCGCCGCCGCCTCCGGCGCCGAGGATCGTGTGCAGCTCGTCGATGAAGACGATGAGCTCGTCCTTGTGCGCGGCGATCTCGTCCATCGCCTTCGTGATGCGCTCCTCGAAGTCGCCGCGGTAGCGCGTGCCCGCGACCATCGCGGTGAGGTCGAGCCCCACGACCCGCTTGCCCGTGAGCGACTTCGGCACGTCGCCGGCGACGATCGCCTGCGCGAGCCCCTCGACGATCGCCGTCTTGCCGACGCCCGCCTCGCCGATGAGCACGGGGTTGTTCTTCGTGCGGCGGGAGAGGATCTCGATCGTCTGCTCGATCTCGTCGGCGCGGCCGATGACCGGGTCGAGCTCGCCCTCGCGGGCGCGCGCCGTGAGGTCGATGCCGAACTCGTCGAGCGTGGGCGTGCTCGAGGAGGGGTCGACCGCCTTGCCGGGCTGCCGGCCGTGCTGCGCCTCGATCGCCTGCCGCTGCGCCTCGAGCTGGGCGCGCTGCAGCGACTCCTGCGTGATCCCGGCCTCCTGCAGCACGGCGCCCGCGGCGGTGTCGGCCGCGAACAGGAACGCGAAGAAGAGGTGCTGCGGCTCGATGTAGCTCGAGCCGTTGGCGCGCGCGAGCTGGTAGGCGTCGCGCAGGGCGCGCTGGGCGGATGCGGTGAGGCTCGGCGGCCCTTGCACCTCGGCCTCGCCGTCGGCGGGCAGGCGGTCGGCGATCGTCGTGCGCAGCGCGTCGACGTCGGCGCCAGCGGCCTGGAGGCCCGCGGAGAACTCGGGCAGCTCGAGCAGCGCGTGCAGCAGGTGCAGCGCGTCGACCTCGGGGTGCTTGTGGGCGCGCGCGTACTCGAGCGCCGACGCCATGACCGAGCCGGTGCGCCGCGAGATGAGGCGCGACAGGTCGATCGAGCGCGCCGCGGGCGTGCGGCCGCCCTGCTGCATGAGCCGCGCGATGAGGTCGTCGAACGATCCGTCGCCGACCGGGCCGTAGATGGCTGCCATGAGCTCCCCTCCATGTGCTCATCGAAACTTGAGTGCGTTCGACTCAAGTTAGAGCACGATGGCTGTGCGGCGCATTCCCGTTCGCCACGGGCGAGCGGCGATGCGTCAGCCGACCGCCTTCCGCACGAGCTCCGCGACCGTCGTGCGCACCGCATCCGTGACCTCGACGATCGCGTACGAGGCCGGCCACATCGGGCCGTCGTCGAGCATCGCGTTGTCCTGGAACCCGAGCGTGCCGTAGCGCGCCTCGAACTTGCTCGCCTGCTGGTAGAAGACGAGCACCTTGCCGTCCTTGGCGTAGGCGGGGAAGCCGTACCAGGTCTTCGGGTCGAGCTCGGGCGCCACCTCCGTGACGACCTCGTGGATCATCTGCGCGATGCCCTTGTCGGGCTCGGGCAGGTCGCGGATCGTGTCGAGCACGTCCTGCAGATCCTTCTCCTTCTTGTTGCCGCCCTTGCGGCCCGCCTGCTTGCGCAGCTCGGCCGTGCGCTCCTTGAGCGCCTTGCGCTCGAAGTCGGAGAGCGTGCCGTCGTCCTCTGCCATGGTGCGTCCTCTCGTCGCGCGCGGGTCGCGCTGCCACCGATCATGCCGCGCCGCGGCGCTGCGCTCGACCCCCCGATCCGGTCGCGCGTGTGCACGACGCCGGATGCGGGGGTGCTGCGGATGCCGCGGATGCGGTGGCAGGGGTGAGTGCGCCGGAATGCGGGCGGTGCCCCGCCGGTTGCCCGCAGCATGGGCAAGCGCATCGGGTTCCTCTCGTTCGGCCACTACCGCGACGTGCCGGGCTCGCGCGTGCCGACTGCCGGCGACTCGCTGCGCATGCACGTCGAGCTCGCGGTCGCGGCCGAGGAGTCGGGCGTCGACGGCGCGTGGGTGCGCGTGCACCACTTCGACCAGTCGCTCGCCACGCCCTACCCGCTGCTGGCGGCGATGGCCGCGCGCACGACGACGCTCGAGCTCAGCACGGGCGTGATCGACCTGCGCTACGAGCAGCCGCTCGCGATGACCGAGCTCGCGAGCGCCACCGATCTCATCGCGGGCGGCCGGCTGCAGCTGGGCATCTCGCGCGGCTCGCCCGAGCGGGCGGTCGACGGGCAGGCGCGCTTCGGGCTGCCGCTGCCCGAGGGCGCCGCGTGGCCGGAGGTCGCGCGCGAGCGCGCCGCGCACCTGCGGCGGGCGCTGCGGGGCGAACCGCAAGCGCGCTCCGCGCACGCCGCCGAGCGGGGCGGTGCCGCCGACCTCCCCGTCGAGCCGCGCTCGCCCGGCCTGGCCGATCGCCTGTGGTGGGGCGCCGGCAACCACGCCTCGGGGCTCTGGGCGGCCGAGCACGGCTACCACCTGCTCTCGTCGACGCTGCTGACGCAGGACGACGGACGGCCCTTCCACGTGCAGCAGGCCGACCAGGTGCGCGACTACCTCGACGCCTACGCCGCAGCCGGCCACGTCGTGCCGCCGCGCACCGCCGTGACGCGCAGCGCCTTCCCCATCCGCAGCGACGACGACCGCCGCTACTTCGGCCTCGCCGACGAGCGGCACGACGGGCGCGGCAGCATCGAGGGCGGCGCCGTGCGCGGCGGCCCGACCTACGCGGGCGAGCCCGAGCACGTCGCGCGGCGACTGCTCGCCGACGAGGCGGTGCAGGCTGCCGACACCGTGCTCTTCGCCCTCCCGAGCCAGCTCGGCCTCGACGTCAACGCGCACCTGCTCGAGTCGCTCGGCCTGCTCGCGCGCGAGCTCGGCTGGCGCGACTGACCGCTCCGCGATCGCCGCACGCGACGGGACCCCGCGCGCCGCGGCAGCGGCGGGCGGGGCCCCGAGGCGAGGGGGTGCGCGTCAGACGTGCACGCCCTCCGCGATCTCCTCGACGACCTTCGCGTTGAAGGCGGGCAGGTCGTCGGGCGTGCGGCTCGAGACGAGCCCGTCGTCGGTCACGACCTCCTGGTCGACCCACTCGGCGCCGGCGTTGACGAGATCCGTCCGCAGGCTCGGGTAGCTCGTGATGGTGCGGCCCTGCACGCCGCCGGCCTCGATGAGGATCCAGGCGCCGTGGCAGATGACGCCGATGGGCTTCCCCGCGTCGACGAAGCCCTTGACGAGCTTGACCGCGTCCTCGTCCATGCGCAGGTGGTCGGCGTTGACGACGCCGCCCGGCAGCACGAGGGCGTCGTAGGCGGATGCGTCGACGTCGGCGACGAGGGCGTCCACCGACTGCGTGTGGCCCTTCTTGCCCTCGACCTCGCCGCCCTTCGGCGCGATGAGCGTGGGCACGCCGCCGGCGGCCTGCACGGCCTCCCAGGGGCTGGTGAGCTCGGAGTCCTCGTAGCCGTTCGTGAGCACGAACGCGACCTGCTTGCCTGTGATGTCAGCCATAGCGCTGCCTCCTTCTCGTTCGGGGTACGCCTTCGACGCTACGTCGCTCGCCTGGACACCCCCTGGCTGTCAGCCATGAGCCTGCGATACTCATGCCCATGGCGAACGCCGGCCGGTCCCCCGGCGACCCCATCCCGCATCCGCCCGCTCGACGTGCGGGCCTGCTCGCGATCGGCGCGGCAGCCTCGCTCGCGGTGACGGGCTGCATCGCGCCGCCGCCCGAGCCGACGCCCTCGCCCGTCGCCGTCGAGCCCGCGCCCGACGCCGACCCGACCGCGGCGCCCGAGCCGCACGAGAGCGAGCTGCCGCCGGGGTTCGACAGCCCGCCCGACAGCGTGGCGGAGCCGGATGCATCCCTCACCGCCGACGAGCTCGCGGCGCTGCTGCGGGTGCCCGCGACCGGCGCGGTGCGGCCGGAGACGTGCGAGCCGGAGGACGTCGAGGTCGTGCTCTCGGGGTACGACGTCGCGGCGGGCAGCCGCTTCTCGACGCTGCGCGTCACGAACGCGGGCGGCGACCCCTGCGCGCTCGGCGGCTACCCCGGCATCGGTGCACGCGGCGAGTGGGGCAGCACCTTCCTCATCCTCGCCGAGCAGAGCCCGATGGACTCGGGCGAGCCCATGCCGCTCGTGCTCGAGCCGGGCGGCTCGGCGAGCGCGCCGATCCAATGGACGGGCGCCCTCGCCGGCGCCCACGACGAGCACATCTCGATGCTCGTCGTGCAGCTCGCGCAGGATCAGGCGCCGGTGCGAGTGGAGCCCGAGATCCGCGCCGAGACGATGGTCGGCGGCGACAGCGGCCCGCCCCACGACGCCCGCATGGACGTCGGGATGCTCACGACCGTGCGCGTCGGCGCCTTCGTCGCCGACTGAGCGTGCCCTCGCGCACCCCGCGCCACTGCGGGAGGGGCTCGTGTGGGCGGTCGGGTGGAGCATGGGTGCAGCCCTCGGAGGTGCCCGATGCAGTGCTCGAACCACACGCGTGTGATTCGTCCTCGGCGTGTCGCGAAACGGGTTTCCGGGGCCGTGCACAGCTGTCAGCGAGCGCTCTCCACAGCAACTTCCGCGTCGTTCCGCGGCGGGAATCACATCTGTGGAGTTCTTGTTGAAACAGATGTGGAGAAACACACCATCTTGTGCCGTTGACCGGCGCCAGACCCCACATATAGTGGGAGCCCGGCCCCAGCCGCACCGCAGTCCCCGCTCACCACAGACCGCACAGAAGGAGCGCCAGACATGACCGTCACCGTCTACTCCAAGCCCGCTTGCGTGCAGTGCACGATGACCACCCGCGCGCTCGACGCGCAGGGCATCGAGTACGAGATCTTCGACGTCACCGCCGATGACAAGGCGCTGCAGACGGTCAAGGACCTCGGCTACATGCAGGCCCCCGTCGTGATCGCCGACGAGGACCACTGGTCCGGCTTCCAGCCCGACCGCATCAAGGCGATCATCGCGGCCTGAGCCCCGTGTTCTCGGCCGTCGTGGGGGGCGCCGTGAGCGACCTGGTCTACTTCTCGAGCGTCTCGGGCAACACCGCCCGATTCGTGGAGAAGCTCGGCCGGCCGGCCTCGCGCATCCCCCTCTACGCCTCGGATCCGCCGTTGGAGCAGCGTGAGCCGTTCGTGCTCATCGTGCCGACCTACGGCAGCGGGAACGGCAAGGGCGCCGTCCCCAAGCAGGTCATCCGGTTCCTCAACGACGAGGAGAACCGCAAGCACCTGCGAGGCGTGATCTCGGCCGGCAACACCAACTTCGGCGCCGGCTACGGGCTTGCGGGCGACATCATCGCGCGCAAGTGCAACGTGCCGCACCTCTACCGCTTCGAACTGTTCGGAACCCCCGACGACGTGCGCGTCGTCAACGAAGGATTGGATGCACTATGGCGACAGTGACGCCAGAGATGACGACGGGCAAGGCGTCGGCGATGGACTACCACTCGCTCAACGCGATGCTGAACCTCTACGGACCGGACGGCAAGATCCAGTTCGAGAAGGACCGCGAGGCGGCCAACCAGTACTTCCTGCAGCACGTCAACCAGAACACGGTCTTCTTCCACTCGCTCAAGGAGAAGCTCGACTACCTGGTCGAGAACGAGTACTACGAGAAGGAAGTGCTCGACCAGTACTCCTTCGAGTTCATCAAGTCGCTCATGAAGCGGGCCTACGGCTACAAGTTCCGCTTCCCGACCTTCCTCGGCGCCTTCAAGTACTACACGTCGTACACGCTGAAGACCTTCGACGGGAAGCGCTACCTCGAGCGCTACGAGGACCGCGTGGTCAACGTCGCGCTCGCGCTCGCGGCCGGCAACGAGACGCTCGCCGAGCAGATCGTCGACGAGGTCGTGAACGGCCGCTTCCAGCCCGCGACCCCCACCTTCCTCAACGCCGGCAAGAAGCAGCGCGGCGAGCTCGTCTCGTGCTTCCTGCTGCGCATCGAGGACAACATGGAGTCGATCGGCCGCTCGATCAACTCGGCGCTGCAGCTCTCGAAGCGCGGCGGCGGCGTCGCGTTCAACCTCACGAACATCCGTGAGTACGGCGCGCCGATCAAGCAGATCCAGAACCAGTCCTCCGGCGTGATCCCCGTCATGAAGCTGTTCGAAGACAGCTTCTCGTACGCGAACCAGCTGGGTGCCCGTCAGGGCGCGGGCGCGGCGTACCTGCAGGCGCACCACCCCGACATCATGCGGTTCCTCGACACGAAGCGCGAGAACGCCGACGAGAAGATCCGCATCAAGACCCTCTCGCTCGGCGTCGTGGTGCCCGACATCACGTTCGAGCTCGCGAAGAAGGGCGAGGACATGTACCTCTTCTCGCCCTACGACGTCGAGCGCGTCTACGGCGTGCCCTTCAGCGACATCTCCGTGACCGAGAAGTACCACGAGATGGTCGACGACCCGCGCATCACGAAGACGAAGATCAACGCGCGCGAGTTCTTCCAGACGCTCGCCGAGATCCAGTTCGAGTCGGGCTACCCGTACGTGATGTTCGAGGACACCGTCAACCGGGCCAACCCGATCGACGGCCGCATCAACATGTCCAACCTGTGCAGCGAGATCCTGCAGGTCAACACCCCGTCGACCTACGACGACAACCTCGACTACGAGAGCGTCGGCAAGGACATCTCCTGCAACCTCGGCTCGATGAACATCGCGCTGTCGATGGACTCGCCCGACTTCGGCCGCACCGTCGAGACGGCGATCCGCGCGCTGACCGCGGTCTCGGACCAGTCGGACATCGGCTCGGTGCCCTCGATCGCCCGCGGCAACGACATGAGCCACGCGATCGGCCTCGGCCAGATGAACCTGCACGGCTACCTCGGCCGGGAGCGCATCCACTACGGCTCCGAGGAAGGCATCGACTTCACGAACATCTACTTCTACACGGTGCTGTTCCACGCGCTGCGCGCGTCGAACCTCATCGCGCAGGAGACGGGTCGCACCTTCGACGGCTTCGAGCGCTCGAAGTACGCCTCGGGCGAGTTCTTCGACAAGTACACCGAGCAGGAGTGGAAGCCGGCGACCGCGCGCGTGCAGGAGCTCTTCGACACCGCGAAGGTGCACATCCCGACGCAGGACGACTGGCGCGAGCTCAAGGCGCTCGTGCAGCAGCACGGCATCTACAACCAGAACCTGCAGGCCGTGCCGCCGACCGGCTCGATCTCGTACATCAACAACTCGACGTCGTCGATCCACCCGATCGCGTCGAAGATCGAGATCCGCAAGGAGGGCAAGCTCGGCCGCGTCTACTATCCGGCGCCGTTCATGACGAACGACAACCTCGAGTACTTCCAGGACGCGTACGAGATCGGCCCCGAGAAGATCATCGACACCTACGCCGCGGCGACGCAGCACGTCGACCAGGGTCTGTCGCTGACGCTGTTCTTCAAGGACACCGCCACGACGCGCGACATCAACCGGGCCCAGATCTACGCCTGGCGCAAGGGCATCAAGACCATCTACTACGTGCGACTCCGCCAGCTGGCGCTCGAGGGCACTGAGGTGGATGGCTGCGTCAGCTGCATGCTGTGACGCCGGCGAGACGATGATGAAGGACACGAACATGGACACGCAGGACACCGCCGCGAGCGCCTTCGACGAGCTCGCCGACGCATCCCCCGTCGACGCCTCGCAGGCGAAGGAGACCATCGAGGCCGAGCGCGTCGAGGTGCAGGAGGCCTTCGCCGAGGGCGCGCAGCAGACCGAGGCGCAGAAGCAGCAGCACAAGCACAACCACCTCGTGCAGGCGATCAACTGGAACCGCATCGAGGACGAGAAGGACCTCGAGGTCTGGAACCGCCTGGTCAACAACTTCTGGCTGCCCGAGAAGGTGCCGCTGTCGAACGACGTGCAGTCGTGGGGCACGCTCACCGAGGCCGAGAAGCTGCTGACGATGCGCGTCTTCACGGGCCTGACGCTGCTCGACACGATCCAGGGCACCGTCGGCGCGGTCTCGCTCATCCCCGACGCGATCACCCCGCACGAGGAGGCCGTCTACACGAACATCGCGTTCATGGAGTCGGTGCACGCGAAGTCGTACTCCTCGATCTTCTCGACGCTCGCGTCGACGAAGGAGATCGACGAGGCGTTCCGCTGGTCGACCGAGAACCCCTACCTGCAGCGCAAGGCCGAGATCATCGTCGGCTACTACGAGGGCGACGACCCGCTCAAGCGCAAGGTCGCCTCGACGCTGCTCGAGTCGTTCATGTTCTACTCGGGCTTCTACCTGCCGATGCACTGGTCGAGCCGAGCGAAGCTCACGAACACGGCCGACCTCATCCGCCTCATCATCCGTGACGAGGCCGTGCACGGGTACTACATCGGCTACAAGTTCCAGAAGGGCTACGAGAAGCTGCCCGCCGACAAGCAGGCCGAGATCAAGGACTACACGTACTCGCTGCTCTACGAGCTCTACGAGAACGAGTCGAAGTACACGGCCGAGCTCTACGACCCCGTCGGCCTCACCGAGGACGTCAAGAAGTTCCTGCACTACAACGCGAACAAGGCGCTGATGAACCTCGGGTTCGAGCCGTTGTTCCCGTCGACGGTCACCGACGTCTCGCCGGCGATCCTCTCGGCGCTGTCGCCGAACGCCGACGAGAACCACGACTTCTTCTCGGGCTCCGGCTCCTCCTACGTGATCGGCAAGGCCGAGGCGACCGAGGACGAGGACTGGGACTTCTGAGTCCATCGCTGACGGATGCGGCCGGTCACCCCGAGCGGGTGGCCGGCCGCTTCGCGTTCCCGGTCTGCATCGCTCGCGGCGCCGCCCGTCTGCGGGTTGAGCGTAACGCCGTTTGCGGATAGCGTCGCGCGCATGCAGACACGGGCAGCCGCACGACGGAGCCCCGGACTTCGCTCATCTCAAGGAGGAGATCCATGCGAAAGCTACTACTGGGGGTCGTCGCCGCTGTGGCGCTGATCCTGGGCGCCGCAGCCCCGGCGTCCGCGATCACCGGCAACTACGTCGAGGACAACGAGCACCCGTACGTCGGGCTCGTCGTGTTCTACGACGAGGCCGGCGAGTTCACGAGCCGGTGCTCCGGCTCGCTGCTGACCCCGACGGTGTTCCTCACCGCCGGGCACTGCACCGACGGCAACACCTCGGCGCGCGTCTACTTCCAGCAGGATGCCGGCGCCAACTACGACCCGGCGACGCAGGTCGACCCCGTCACCGGCTACCCCGAGACGTGTGCTCCGGGCACGCTCGGCGTGCTGTGCGCGACATCCGACGAGCTGTACAACTACGGTTTCGACGACTTCGCGTCCTTCCCCGACACCCACGACGTGGGCATCGTCATCCTCGACCAGCCCATCCAGCTCTCCGAGTACGGGGCCCTCGCGGCGCCCGGGTCGCTCGACCGCCTCGCGACGGCGCGCGGCACCCAGAGCGTGACGTTCACGGCGAGCGGCTACGGCCTGACGAAGAGCAACCCGGTCTCGGTCACGTCGTTCCGCGAGCGCCTCATGGCGTCGGCGAAGCTGACGAACCTGCGGAGCGCCAACACCGACGGCTACAACCTGCAGACGAACGGCAACGGCAACGGCCGCGGCGGCACGTGCTCCGGCGACTCCGGCGGCCCGGTCTTCTACGGCGGCTACGAGTCGAACACGATCGTCGCCGTGACGTCGTTCGGCCTCAACTCGTGGTGCCGCGGCGTCGACTTCTCCTACCGGACGGACCGGCAGGAGGTGCTCGACTGGATCGCGTCGGTCGTGGGACCGGAGGAGTTCTCGCAGATCCGGATCGTGACGATCTGACCACACCCCCGAGCAGACGCTGACGGATGCGGCCGGTCGCCCTTCGGGGTGCCGGCCGCATCCGCCGTCGGGCCAGGTCTGAGTCGGGCCAGGTCTGCTTCGGGCCAGGTCTGCTCTGGCGGGCGCGCTCAAGCGGTGGGATGCTTCGAACCGTCCCGACGCGCGACCCGGCCGGGATCGACGCGGATCGTGACGCCGACTGCCGAGGGGTGGTGGCGATGAGCGACGACGTGCTGCTCGACAACCACGACATCGAGCACGTGATCGAGACGATCGGCCGGAGGCTGCGCGAGCGTCGCGGCGCACCCGCGCCCCATGGTGGGCGCGACCCCGACTGGACGAGCGACGACGGGCGACCCATCGCAACCGTCGTGCGCGAGCACGTCGAGCAGTTCCGCGACTCGATGCGCGGGCTGCCGCTGCGCGACTTCCACGGCACGGTGCTGCAGCGTGTCACCGACGGCGTGCTGGTCACCGGCGTCGAGCACATCGGCTTCCGGAAGCCGCCCGAGCCGCGCGACCTGCGCCACGTGTACGGCCCTGATCGCGACGCCAAGCATGAGCGCCGCTACTACCGCTTCGCGTGGACGGACGGCAGCCCGGGCGGCAGCATCATCTTCGCGAAGGCGCCGCAGATCATCGGGCAGGGGCTGCTGCAGGCCAACGCCTACGCCTACTCCGGCCAGTCGGCGTTCGCGGTGACGGGCGCCGGCATGCTCTTCGTGCCCGAGCACGGTGCCGCGCAGGTCGCCGTGCGGCCCTACCTGCCGTGGCGCACGACCGCGTCGTTCACGCACTCCACGTGGGACGAGGAGCCGGAGGCGACCCGCGCATCCGTCTCGTGCCTGCTCGGGATCCTCGTCGAGAGCTGGAAGGCGGGCGATGCGGCGGTGCGGCAGGAGCAGGATGCGTGGATCACCGCCTACGCCCACACGACGACCGACCTGCTGCACGACGTGCCGGCGGCCGGCACCGCGACGGTCGGCGACGGCCTCGCGACGTCGTTCGTCGCGGTGCCGGGGCGGCGCTACGGGATCTACGTCTACGCGTGGCTCGAGGCGAGCGCATCGCCCCAGGTGCACAAGAACCAGTACCGCTTCTGCACGATCGACGTCGACGCATCCGTGCCGTTCGTCGTCGCCGAGGAGACGCTGCTGTGAGGGTCAGCGCGCGGTGTCGCGCGCCTGCGCGGCGACGACGCTGCGCACCGCCTCGGCGACCGCCATCGCGGTGATCCCCCGCCGCTCGAGGACCGCCGCGCCGGGCCCCGACTCCCCGAAGCGCTCGATCGACACCACGCGGCCGTCGAGCCCGACCCAGCGGTGCCACGCGTCGCCGCGCCCGGCCTCGACGGCGACGCGCGCGCGCAGCGAGGGCGGCAGCACCCGGTCCCGCATCGACTGCTCCTGCTGCTCGAACCATTCCCAGCAGGGCATCGAGACCACGCGCACGGCGATCCCGTCGTCGACGAGCGCTTCCGCTGCCTGGATGGCGACGTGCACCTCGCTGCCGGTCGCGAGGATCGCGGCGCCGCCACCGTCGCCGTGCTGCCACGCGACGTACGCGCCGTCGACCGCAGCAGCGCTCCTCGCTCCCGGCTGAGGGAGCACCGGGACGTCCTGTCGCGAGAGCACCAGGGCGACAGGACCCGCCGGACGCTCGAGGATGCGACGCCACACCGCGGCGACCTCGACCGCATCGGCCGGCCGGATGACGTCCAGCCCCGGGATCGTGCGGAGCGCCGCGATCTGCTCGACCGGCTGATGGGTCGGCCCGTCCTCGCCGACGGCCACCGAATCGTGGGTGTAGACGTGCAGCACGGGCGCCCCCATGAGCGCCTGCAGGCGCACTGCGGGGCGCTGGTAGTCGCTGAACGCGAGGTAGGTCGAGCCGTACGGCCGCCAGAGCCCGTGGAGCGCGATGCCCGTGAGCATCGCGGCCATCGCGTGCTCGCGGATGCCGAAGTGCACGAAGTCGCCCGCGTGCTCGGTCGCGGACGCGGCGCGTCCCGGCAGCGCGACGTTCGTCGACCCCGAGAGATCGGCCGAGCCTCCGAAGAGCCCGCCCCAGCCCTGCAAGAGCGCGAGGACCTGACCGTTGGTCTTCCTCGTCGCGACCGCGGCTCCCTCGGCAGGCAGCTCCATCGCCGCCAGCAGCGCCAGGGGCTCCGCGGCGTCCGGGTGCGCTGCGCCGAGCACAGCGGGTCGCGCGGCGCCGGCCGCGAGCGCGCTCCGGCGGCGCGCCGCCTCCGGGTTCGCTGCAGCCCAGGCCGTGCGGCGCTGCTCCCACTCCGCGTGCAGCGCGGCACCCCGATCGACGGCACCTCGAGCCCACGCGAGAGCGCTCGGCTCGACGAGCGCATCGAGCGGAGCGTCGCCCGCGAAGCCGAGCCCCTCCTTGATCGCCGCCACATCCTCCTCGCCGAAGGCGCCCGCGTGCGCCGCGGACGTGCCGCCGACGAGCTTCGACGGCCAGCCGATCTCCGTGCGCAGCGCGAGGAGCGTCGGCCGGCCGTCCCGGGCGGCGGCATCCCGCAAGGCGCCCTCGAGCGCGTCGAGATCTCTGGAGTCCTCGACGTCGATGACGCGCCAGCCGTAGGCGCGGTAGCGGGCGCGCACATCCTCGCCGAAGGCCAGCTCGGTGCCGCCGTCGATCGTGATGGCGTTGTCGTCCCAGATGAGCACCAGGTTGTCGAGCGCGAGTGTGCCCGCGAGGCTCGACGCCTCCCCCGAGACGCCCTCCTGCAGGCATCCGTCGCCCGCGATGACGTAGACCGTCGGGTCCCAGACCCCTGTGCCGGCGTCGTGCAGCGCGGCATCCCGACGAGCCGCGAGCGCGAGGCCGACAGCGCTCGCGACGCCCTGCCCGAGCGGTCCGGTGGACATCTCGACGCCCGGCGTGTGCCCCAGCTCGGGATGACCGGGCGTGCGGGAGTCGAGCGCCCGGCTCGCCGCGAGGTCTGCGAGCTCGAGGCCGTACCCCGTCAGGTGCAGCTGCACGTAGAGCAGCAGGCTCGCATGCCCGGCCGAGAGCACGAAGCGGTCTCGGCCCTCCCACGCGGGATCCGCCGGATCGTGCCGGAGCACGCGCTGGAACAGCACGTGGGCGAGCGGCGCGAGCGCCATCGCCGTGCCCGCATGGCCATGGCCCTTCGACTGCACGACGTGCGCCGGGATCGCGGTCGCCGAGGCGAGCGCGCGCAGCTCCGCGTCGCTCACGCGACGCTCGTCGGGCAGGATGTCGGTGGCGTCGTTGACCATAGCGGCCACTTTCGTATACTTCTATCCAAAAGTCAACGGAGCCAGGAGGCGCAATGGCGCAGCAGCCGCGGCCGAAGCCAGGCGCGACCGGCTCGGGGGTCGTCCTCGACCTCATCCGCTCCGGGGCCGCGACGACCCGCAGCGCCCTGATCGAGCAGCTCGGCTGGTCGCGGGTCACGCTCGCCAAGCGGCTCGATGAGCTGCTCGCGGCCGGGATCATCGTGCAGGCCGGGCTCGAGGACAGCGGTGGCGGCAGGCCCGCGAGCGCGTTCGCGGTGGCGAAGGACGCTGGGCTGCTGCTCGCCATGGACATCGGCGGCTCGCACACGCGCGTCGGCGTCACCGACCTCGTGAGCACGGTGCTGTGCGAGAGCGAGGCGGACATCGGGCTGTACGACGGCCCCGACGACATCTTCGCCTGGGCGATGCAGGTGTTCGAGCATCTGCTGCTCGGCCTCGGCGGATCCTTCGCCGACGTGCGCGGCATCGGCATCGGCGTGCCGGGCCCCGTCGACAGCGAGACGGGCACGCTCGGCAGCCCGCAGCTCGACCCCCGCTGGGATGACGTGCGCATCGCCGACTTCCTGGGTCCGCTGCCGCACGGAGTCGTCGTGACCGTCGACCGCGACGCGAACATCCTGGCCATCGGGGAGGCCCGCCTGGCATGGCCGGAGCACCGCGACCTCGTCGTCGTCAAGGCCGGCATCGGCGTCGGCTGCGCGCTCGTGCTCGACGGCTCGATCCACCGCGGGAGCCGGGGAGGCTCCGGCCAGCTCAGCGCGCCGCTGCGCACCGCCTTGAGCGAGCCGCTCCGCCGGCTGGAGACGGTCGCCTCCGGCGGCACGATCCGCGAGCAGCTCGCTCGTGACGAGCGGGAGCGCCACGGGGTCCGCATCCGGACGAGCGCCGACATCGTCGCGCTCGTCGCCGACGGGGACAGCGAGGCGGTCGCCGCCATCGAGGAGGCGGGAGAGGAGATCGGCTACACCATCGCCGATGTCGTCGGCCTCCTGAACCCCTCCGCGGTGGTGATCGGCGGCAACCTCGCCGAGGCAGGCGACCGCTTCGTCGGAGCGATCCGCCGGTCGCTCTTCCGCGCGGGCCACGCCTTCTCCAAGCAGGGACTCGTGGTCGAGCGCGCGCGCCTCGGCAATCGCGCCGGCGTCCGCGGAGCCTCCCTGCTGGCGCAGGACGCGCTGTTCGAGGCCGCGCGCATCAGCGAGCTGACGCGCGGCACGCCGTCGAGCTGACCGCGCGGCGCGCCGATGGCTTGCCGCACTTCCGCTCAACACTGTGCAAAAGTCGTCGCGTCTGCACTAGGCTCCCTGCAGAACGGACCAGCGACGAAGGAGTCGAGGTGAACCTGGCGGATTCCCTGCCCGAGGAGGCGATCCAGGTCGGCGCCCGCGCCGACGACTGGAGGGATGCGGTGCGCCTGGCGGGAGACCGGCTGGTCGCCACCGGAGTCGCCACCGAGGCGTACACCGACGAGATGATCGCCGCGATCGATGCCCACGGCCCGTACGTCGTCATCGCACCCGGCTTCGCGCTCGCGCACTCGCGACCATCGCCCGCGGTCCGGCGCACCGGCATCAGCTGGGTTTCCTTCGCCGAGCCGGTGCCCTTCGGCCACGCCGTGAACGATCCGGTGCGGCTCGTCGTGGGACTCGCCGCCACCGACCACGATGGGCACATCGAGATGATGGCCGCGCTGGCCGGCGTGCTCGCCGAGCCCGCCGTGCTCGAGGAGCTCAGCGCGGCCACGAGCCCTGCAGGCGTGCGGGCGATCCTGTCGCGCGCGTCCGGATCATGATCGAACGAGAGGACCAGCCATGAAGATCGTCGCTGTCTGCGGCATGGGGATCGGCACCTCGGTGCTGCTGAAGATGAACGCCGAGAAGGCGCTGCGCACGCTCGGGGTGGATGCGGACGTCGAGGCCGCGGACATCGGCGTCGCGCGCGGCGTCGCGCGCACCGCCGACATGGTGCTCACCTCCCAGGACCTCGCGGACGAGATCGGCGATGTGCCCGCGTCGGTCGTCGTCATCAACAACTTCACCGACGTGCAAGAGATCACCGACAAGATCCAGGCCCAGCTGGGCTGACCAGCAGTCCCCCACCCCCGGAAGGAGCACCACAATGGAGTGGTTCGTCGACATCCTCAACTTCATCGGGCAGCAGATCCTCAACGTGCCCGCCTACCTGATCGGCCTCATCACCGCGATCGGCCTCATCGCACTCGGCCGCTCCGCCGGGCAGGTCATCGGCGGTGGCCTCAAGGCGGCGCTCGGCTTCCTCATCCTCGGCGCGGGCGCCGGCGTGGTCGTCGGCTCGCTCACCCCGCTCGGCGACCTCATCCTTGCCGTCACGGGGGCGCAGGGCGTGATCCCGACGAACGAGGTGATCACCGCGATCGCGTCGGAGCAGTACGGCGCCACGAGCGCGTACGTGCTCGTGCTCGGCTTCCTCGTGATGCTCGCACTCGCGCGCTTCACCCCGCTGCGGTACATCTTCCTGACCGGTCACCACATGGTCTTCATGTCGCTGCTGCTCTCCGTCGTGCTGACGGTCGGCTTCGGCGAGGACCTCAGCTGGCTCGTCGTGCTGGTCGGGGCGCTCCTGCTCGGCGTGATCATGGTGGTGATGCCGGCATTCGCGCAGCCTTGGATGCGCAAGATCACCGGCGACGACACGATCGCCATGGGCCACTTCGGCACGCTCGGCTACATCGCGGCGGGCGCCGCCGGCCAGGTCACCGGGCCGCGCAGCCGATCGACCGAGGAGATCCGCTTCCCGCAGGGCCTGAAGTTCCTGCGCGACTCGATGGTCGCGACCGCCCTCTCGATGGTGCTGATCTACGAGGTGTTCGTGGTCTGGGGCCTCGTGTCGATGCCGGAGACGACGATCGAGATCTTCGGCAGCGCCGACGCGGGCTCCGCAGTGATGGCCGGACTCATGCAGGCGCTGATGTTCGGCGTCGGCGTCGCGGTGATCCTGTACGGCGTCCGCACCGTGCTGGGTGAGCTGGTCCCCGCCTTCCAGGGCATCGCCGAGAAGGTCGTGCCGGGCGCCAAGCCCGCCCTCGACGTGCCGATCGTCTTCCCCTACGCCGCCAACGCCGTCCTCATCGGCTTCCTCGCCTCGTTCGCCGGCGGGCTCGTGTCCCTCGGGCTCATCGCGATCTGGCTGAACCCCGCCTTCGGGCTCGCGCTCATCCTGCCCGGCATGGTGCCCCACTTCTTCACGGGCGGTGGCGCCGGCGTCTTCGGCAACGCCACCGGCGGCCGGGTCGGCGCGGCGGTCGGCGGCTTCGTCAACGGCGTGATCATCACGATCCTGCCCGCGCTGCTGCTGCTCGTGCTCGGCGAGTTCGGCTTCGCGAACACGACGTTCGGCGACGCGGACTTCGGATGGTTCGGCACGCTGATCGGCCTCGGCCTCCTGGGCGGCGTCGTGCCGGGCGTCATCGTCTCGATCCTGATCGCGGTGGTGCTCGTGGTGGCCGCGTCGGTCTACCAGAAGCGCGTGGTCGACCGCGGCTGGGTGCCCGGCGCCAAGCGTGACGCCTACCTGGCTCAGCAGGCGGCCGCCAAGGCGGATGCTGAGGCCTCGGCGAAGCAGCCGGAGACCCGCGCCTGACGGATGCCCCACCGACCGAGAGGTCTCGCACCGCATCGGTGCGGGACCTCTCGCGTCACGTGGAGCTGCGGTCGCCCTCCTCGTCGGGCACCCACTCGAGCAGGTCGCCCGGCTGGCACTCGAGCACGCGGCACATCGCGTCGAGGGTGGAGAAGCGCACCGCCTTCGCGCGGCCGTTCTTGAGCACCGCGACGTTCGCGGGCGTGAGGCCGACCCGCTCGGCGAACTCCCCGACGCTCAGCTTGCGCTTCGCGAGCTCGACGTCGATGCGCACGACGATCGGCATCAGATGACCTCGTCGAGCTCGGCGCGATAGGCGGTCGCCTGCCGCAGCAGCCCGCGCATCACGAGCATGAGCAGCACCGGCAGCGCCGAGAGCACCACCATGCCGAACAGCGCCATCGGCACGCCGGGATCGCGGAGCGCCGGGGTGACGAAGATCACCGCAGCGACCGCGAGCGCCCCGCCCGCGAACAGCACCCACGCGATGCCGAGCGCCCACGCGATCGCATCGACCCAGCGGCGCGACTCCGGGCTGAAGATGCGGTCGCGGCCGACGAGGGTGAGCAGCCGCCAGGTGCAGACGATCACGGCGAGCACGCACAGGATGACGATCGAGAGCACGATCTGCGCGATCACGCGGAAGACGAGCCCCTCGTCGGCGAGCTCGCCCGGCAGCGAGAAGACGAGCACGACGCCGAGCCACAGCGCGGCGGCGACGAGCACGATCCGGAGGAGCAGGAGGACGAGCCGGGAGCGGAGCATGTATCGATGATCGAGCACTATCTATCGAATGTCAATCGATGCGGATGCGTCGCCTCAGTCGTCGAGCACGCCGTCCGGGTCCTCGACCCGCACCTCGTGCCCGTCGCGACGGAGGCGCTCGACGCCCTCCCGCAGCATCCGCCGCCCGACGGCGTTCGCGGAGCCGACGCGCGAGAGGTCGACGACGACGGGGGCGCCGTCATCGGGCACCGCCTCGAGCTCGCGCAGCGCCGCCTCGGCCGCGGCGAAGTGCATGGTGCCCTGCAGCCGCACCTCGCGCAGCCCATCCGCATCGTCGTCGGGCTCGACGAGCCCGTAGAGCACGTGCGCCGCGACCTCGGGCGCGTGCATGAGGTGCAGGCCCATCTCGGTCGAGAGCCGCTCGAACGCGCGCGAGCCGCGCACGCTGTTGCCGAAGCGGTCGAGCCGCGGCGAGAAGGCGCCGATGCCCACCTGCCCCGGCAGGGCGCCGAGCACGCCGCCCGAGACGCCGCTCTTGGCGGGGATGCCGACCGTCGTCATCCAGTCGCCCGCCGCGTCGTACATGCCGCACGTCGCCATGACGCTCAGCACCTGCCGGCACACCCACGCGGGCACCACCTGCTCGCCGGTGACGGGGTTCCGCCCGCCGGCGCCGAGCGTCATCGCCATCACGGCGAGGTCGCGCACGTCGACGAGCGCCGAGCACTGGCGGATGTAGCCGTCGACGGCGTCGTGCGGCTCGTCCTGCAGCTTGCCGCGGGCCCGCACGAGGTAGGCGAGCGCCAGGTTGCGGTCGGCGGTCTCGCGCTCGGAGGCCTCGACCGCCTCGTCGACCTCGAGCTCGCGGCCCGCGAACGTCGAGAGCCCCTCGAGCACGCGGGCGGTGCTCTGCTCGGCCGTCGCGCCGCGCGGGCCGGCGAGTGCGTGCGTCGTGATCGCGCCGATGTTGATCATCGGGTTGCGCGGCCGCCCGTTGTCCTCGAGCGAGATCTCGTTGAACGCATCGCCCGACGGCTCGACGCCCACGTGGTCGAGCACCTCGTCGTAGCCGCGATCGGCGAGCGCGAGCGCGTAGACGAACGGCTTCGAGATCGACTGGATCGTGAAGCGGTGCTCGGCGTCGCCGACCGCGTAGCGCGTGCCGTCGACCGTGCAGAGCGCGAGCGCGAACCGTTCGGGGTCGGCGTCGGCGAGCTCGGGGATGGAGCCCGCGAGCTCCCCGTCGTCGCCGGCGTCGCGGCACTCCTCGAGCACCGCATCGAGCAGGTCGGGCACGGGGCTGCGCATGCGGCGAGGGTATCGGCGCGGCCGGCGGCGCGGCTGGGCGCCGCCGGGTCACCCGATCGTGGTTCCATCGGATGCGTGGAGGCACGCACCGACGACGACGCACGCGGCGACGCGGCCCGGCAGGAGTCGCGGGCTATCGCCGCCGCCTGGGCGAGCTTCGGCGCGGGCCTCGCCGCGGCGCTCATCGCGCTCGCGGGCGGCCCGCGGCCGATCGCCGGCGACGGCTCGGTCGCCGAGCCCGCCGCCGGCATCGCGGCGATCGTCACCGCGGCGGCCTTCGTGCTGAGCACGCTGCTGCACCGCCGAGGCGAGACGGCGCCGATGCCCGGCTGGCAGCGGGCGGTCTCGCACGCCTCGACCGTCGCGCTCACCCTCGCGTTCGCGGCGGTCGCGTACCTCGGCGTGCTCACCGCGGGCGAGATCCTCGCGCAGGGGCTGCAGGGGCTTGAGGCGCCGCTCATCGGCGGGGCGCTGCTCACGGCGCTCCCGAGCGCGGCGGGCGGCTGGCTCGCGTGGCAGGCGGGCGTCGAGCTGCGCACGCGGGACCTCGCGACGCTGCTGTTCGTCTACCTGACGATCGGCACCGTCTTCTCGATGCTCACCGCCGCCGACCCGCGCTGGTGGGAGCGCCACTTCTCGGAGCTCGGCGCCGGCTGGGCCTTCAACGCGACCGTCATCGTCGCCGGGCTGCTCGTCGCGACGATCGGCTCGTACGTCGGCCGCGACCTGCACCGGTGGCTCGGCGACGCGCGGCTGCCCGCGATCGCGGCCGTCGTCGCGCTCTTCGCGGCCACGGGCGCCGCCCTCGCGGGCGTCGGCGCCTTCCCCGTCGCCCGCGCGCCGCTGCTGCATGACATCGCCGCCTTCGGCTCGCTCGGACTCTTCGCGCTCACGGCGGTCGTCGTCACGCTCGTCATGCCGGGGCCGCCGGCGGCGATGCGCTGGACCACGCTCGGCGCCGGCGCCGCGATCGTCGCCGCCCTGCTGCTGTGGCGGCCGGCCGGGATCTACAACGCGGCGGCGCTCGAGGCGATCGCGGTCGGCATCGCGTTCGTCTGGATGACCACCCTCGTGCGCACGCTGAGCGCGTGCGCGCCCGACGCATCCCGCCCCTCGGCCGTGCCGCGCCTGGCGCTGCCCCTGCGCCGCGCATGAGCACGGCAGCAGACCAGGGAGCCCGCGCCCGGCTCGAGCTCGCCGCCGTCGTGACCGCGGGCGTCGCGGGCGTCGCCGCGTTCGCGGTGGGGCTCGCGCTGCTGCAGGGCGGCACCCACCCGATCGGCGGCGCGGGGTCGGTGGCGCGCGTCGCGGCGTTCACGACCGGGTTCGCGGGCGCGGGGTCGTTCGCCGTCGCGCGCGTGCGCTCCGCCGCCCCGCTGCCGACCCTCAGCCGCCGGCTGCGCCGCACGCTCACGGCGGCCGCGACGATCGCGATGGCGCTCGTCGTCTTCGGGCTCGGCTACCTCGCCGCGGTCTCGGCGGGCGAGGTCTTCCAGGCCGGGTTCGTCGGGCTCGAGCTCGACGCCTTCGCGGGCGCCCTGGTCTGCGGCATCGCGGCCGGCGCCGCCGCCTACCTCGCGCATCCGCTCGGCGACGACATCTCGACCCGCACGCTCGCGGTGCTCGTGCCGACGTTCCTCGTGGTGGGGGTGCTCTTCTCGATGCTCACCGCATCCGACGAGCGCTGGTGGCAGGTGCACTTCTCGTCGCTCGGCGCCGGCGGCGGCGTGTCGGGCTTCGCGTTCAACATGACGCTCGTGCTCTCGGGCGTGCTCGTCGCCACGCTGGGCGGCTGCGTGCGCAGCGACCTCGACCTGCTCACGCAGCGCGACGAGCGCGGCGGCGCCGAGTGGGTGGGGCGCCTGCTCGCCGCGATCGGCGCCTGCATGGCGCTCACCGGGCTCGTGCGCGTCGACGTCGCGGAGTGGCTGCACATCGCGTTCGCCTCGAGCATGGTCGTGATCTTCGCGGTGCTCTGCGCTGGCCTGCCGTGGTTCGCGCCGCACCTGCCGCGCGTGGTGCACGTCGCCTCGGCGGCGATGGTCGCGGGCACGGTCGTCGCGCTCGTGCTGTGGGTGCCGGTGGGCTACTACAACTTCACCGGCTTCGAGTTCGCCGCGTGCGGGCTGATCTTCGTGTGGCTCAGCGTCTTCGTGCGGGCGCTCGGGGCGGCCTCCGCCGACCGGGCGGATGCGGCGGGCGGCGCGGGGGCGCGGGGCACGGGAGCAGCGGGCACGGATGCTGCGGGCGGCGCTCGCGCGCCGGGGTCGACATCCGGGGCGGTAGGCGGCAAGGTGGTCGCATGACCGAACACCATCCCGCCGAGGGCGAGCTCGAGACCCCGCAGGACACCCCGGAGGGCACGGAGACGCCCGAGGAGGCGCAGCGCCGCAAGTTCCGCGAGGCGCTCGACAAGAAGAAGCTCGGCCACCACGGCCAGGGCATGAACCCCAATGCCGGCGTGCAGTCCGCCCACACGGGCCCCGCCGTGCAGAAGCGGGTGCACCGACGCAAGAGCGGCTGAGCACTCCCGTCCCTTCGAACGGGCTCGCGCTGCGCGCGGGCCCGTTCGCGTCTCCGCCGGCGGCGGCGGTGCGGTCCCCGATCGCACGGTCGGCGTACCGTGCGCACCTGGCGCCGACGGGTGCCGTTCCGCCCGACCGGTGCTGGCTCGCCCGCACCGGTCAGGCGCGACCGCACCGCTCGGCGCGGGCGACGGCCACGCGGCGGATCCGGAGCGCGACGAGGAGCGGCCCACGCCGCTCGCGGTCGGCGACTCGCGGGCGGCGCCGCTCGCGGCCGGCTACCGGTCGGCGGCGGCGAGGTAGGCGAGCTGTGCCGCCATCGACGCCTCCGCGGCCTGCCGGATGCTGCCGTCGACGTCTGCGTAGACGACGTCGGTGACCGCGGCGACCGACGCATCCGCCGCCGTCGTGCCGAGCTCGGCGAGTGCGGCCCGCACCTCGTCGAGCCGCTCGTGGCGGTGCGCGCGGTAGTCGCGGGCGGCGCGCGCGATCGAGGGCAGCGGCTCGCCGTGGCCCGGCAGCACCTCGAGGTCGCCGAGGGCCTCGAGCTTGTCGAGCGAGGCGAGGAACGCGCCGACCGAGCCGTCGGGGTGCATGATCACGGTCGAGCCGCGGCCGAGCACGGTGTCGCCCGTGAGCACCGCGCGACCGGGCACCACGATCGAGATCGAGTCGGAGGTGTGGCCGGGGGTCGCGAGGATCTGCAGCTCGACGTCCCCCACCGGGATCCACTCCCCGTCGACGAGCGGCGCGCCGCGGTAGCACTCGTCGGGATCGAGCGCGCGCAGCTCGGCGCCGACCGAGCGCGCGAGCTCGGCCGCCGCCTCGGTGTGGTCCGGGTGGTGGTGCGTGACGAGCACGAGCCGCGGCGCGAGCGCGACGAGGCGCTCGATGTGCTGCACGTCGGCGGGCCCGGGGTCGACGACGATCTCGCCGCCGAGCACGTAGGTGTTCGTGCCGTCGAGGGTCATGGGTCCGGGGTTGGGCGCGAGGATGCGCTGGATCTCGACCATGCCCCGACCCTACGGGGCGCCGGGGGCGAGTCGGTGGGCGGATGCTGGGTGCCGGGGATGCCGTGGGTCCCGCGGAGGCGCTCTCCGGCAGGGCGCGCCGGCCCGGCCGCACTCGGGCGCGGCGGCCCGGCGATGTCACCGGCCTCTGGTGCCATGGGGGCATGGAACCGCTGCTCATGATCGTCGCCCTCGTCGCCGTGCTCGCCGCCGGCGCCGCGGGGGCGTGGCTCGGCGCACGCGCCGGGCGTGCGCGGGCGCTCGCCGACCACGCCCGCGCCGCCGGCGAGCTGCAGGCCGCGCGCGCGCAGCTCGCCTCGCTCACCGCCGAGCGTGACCGCGAGCGCGACATCGCCGAGCGGCGGCACACGGCGCAGCTCGACGAGGTGCGCGCCGACGCCCAGCGGCGCATCGCCGAGGAGCGCGAGCGCGGCCGCGAGGCGATCGCCGAGCTGCAGGCCGACGCGCAGCGCCGCGCCGACGAGTTCGCGAAGCTCTCGTCGGCGGCGCTCGAGCGCAACTCGGCGGTCTTCCTCGAGCAGGCCGAGGAGCGGCTGCGCCGCTCGCAGACCGAGGGCGCGGCCGAGCTCGCGAAGCGCGAGGCAGCCGTCAAGCAGCTCATCGAGCCGCTCTCGAAGACGCTCGAGGGCGTGCGGAGCGAGGTGACCGCCGCCGAGAAGGCGCGCGCCGAGGCGAACGCCGCGCTCGCCGAGCAGCTGCAGGCGATGCGCTCGTCCTCCGAGCAGCTCACGGTCGAGACCCGGCAGCTCGTCACGGCGCTCCGCGCGCCGCAGGTGCGCGGCCGCTGGGGCGAGCTGCAGCTGCGCCGCGTGGTCGAGGCGGCCGGCATGCTCGAGCACGTCGACTTCACCGAGCAAGCGCACCACGCGACCGACGACGGCGCGCTGCGGCCCGACCTGCTCGTGCACCTCGCGGGCGACAAGCAGGTCGTCGTCGACGCGAAGGTCGCCTTCTCGGGCTACCTCGAGGCGATGGAGGCGCGCGACGACGCGACGCGCGACAAGCGGCTCGACGCGCACGCGCGCCACCTGCGCGACCACATCGACCAACTCGGCTCGAAGGCCTACTGGGAGGCCGTGCCCGGGAGCCCCGAGTTCGTCGTGATGTTCGTGCCCGCCGAGCCGTTCCTCAACGCCGCGCTCGAGCGCGACCCGACGCTCTTCGAGCGCGCCTTCGAGCGCAACGTCGTGCTCGCGACCCCTGCCACGCTCGTCGCGCTGCTGCGCACCGTCGCCTACACGTGGCGGCAGGAGCAGCTCGCGGGCGAGGCGATGCAGGTGCTCGAGGTCGGGCGCGAGCTGCACAAGCGGCTCGGCACGATGGGCAGCCACCTCACGAAGCTCGGCAGCAGCCTCAACCGCACCGTCGAGGCGTACAACGCCTTCAACGCCTCCCTCGACCGGAACGTCGTGACGCAGGCGCGGCGGTTCTCGAGCCTGCAGGGCCTCGAGCCCGCGCTCGAGCGCACGCCGCCGCTCGAGGTGCTCGCGGTGCCCGCGCAGAAGCCCGACGTGCACGCCACCGGGTCCGAGTCGGGAGTCGAGCTCGAGGTCGAGGTCGAGCCTGCCTCCGGCACGACGCACGCCGACGCCGCGATCGAGGCGCTCGCGGGCGAGGCTGCCGGGGATGGGCGGCGCTCGGCGATAGCGTGAGCCCGTGACCGAGATCCGCACCGCCGCGACCCTCGTGCTGCTGCGCGACGGGGCCGGCGCCATCGAGGTGCTGCTGCTGCAGCGCCCCGACCGCGGCGCGTTCGGGGGCGGTTGGGTCTTCCCCGGCGGCAAGGTCGAGCCGGTCGACGAGGTCGGCGGCGACCCGCAGCTCGCCGCCCGCAATGCCGCGGTGCGCGAGACCGCCGAGGAGACCGGCCTGATCGTGGCGCCCGAGTCGCTCGAGCCCCTGTCGCACTGGTCGCCGCCGCCCCAGCTCGAGGCGCGCTTCCACACGTGGTTCTTCGTCGCCCAGGCGGTCGACGGCGAGGTCGTGCCGCAGCCGAGCGAAGTGGTCGCGCACGAGTGGATGCGGCCGGCGGATGCGCTCAAGCGCCACGGCGCGGGCGGCCTCCGGCTGTTCCCGCCCACGTGGGTGACGCTCGACACGCTCATGGCGTATCCGACGGTCGATGCGGCGCTGCGCGGCATCCGCGACCACGAGCCGCGCCGCTACGAGACCCGGCAGGACGCGGCGCGCGGGCTCGCGCTGTGGCACGGCGACGAGGCCTACGACGGCGGCGCCGACACCGAGGAGGGCCCGCGCCACCGCCTGCACGTCGGCTCGCTCCCCTGGCGGTTCGAGCACCGTTGAGGCCGGAGGACGCAATGCGACGCAGTCGCGTTGCGTCCGGAGGCCTCAAGGTCGAGGAGCGCGCGCCGAAGGCGCACGCGTCACGAGACCTCGTGCCCGGCCGCGATGCGACGCAGTCGCGTTGCGTCCGGAGGCCTCAAGGTCGAGGAGCGCGCGCCGAAGGCGCACGCGTCACGAGACCTCGTGCCCGGCTCGGCGTCCCCTGCCGCGCCGTCGTCTGGCCGAGCGCGATGCCCGCCAGCACGACCGCGATGCCGAGCCATTGCCACGCCGTCAGCAGCTCCGCCCCCAGCAGCACGCCGAGCAGCACGCCCGTCACCGGGTTCAGCAGGCCCAGCAGCCCCACCTGGCCGGCCGTCAGGTGCCGCAGCGCCCCGAACCAGCAGACGAACGCGAGCGTCGTCGGGATCGCCGCGATGTAGGCGTAGCCGAGCAGCGCCGTCGGCGGGACGGCGCCGGGCACGCCCTCGATCGCGAGCGCGAGCGGCACGAGCAGCAGGCCGCCCGCGGTGAGCTGCCACGACGACGAGGCGATCGCGTCGACCTCGCCGCTCCAGCGCTTCGCGAGCACCGAGCCGAGCGCGTACATCGCCATCGCGGTGACCGAGGGGGCGACGCCCCACCCGTCGACCGCGCCGACCGACGCCGCCATGAGCAGCACGACCCCCACGAGCCCCATGGCCGCGCCCAGCAGCCGCCGCGCGGTCGGCCGCTCGGCGACGAGCGCCCAGGCGATGAGCATCATCGCGATGGGCGAGAGGCTCATGAGCATCGCGGCGATCGAGGTGGGCAGCAGCTTCGCGGCGAGGTAGACGAGCACGAAGAAGGCTCCGCAGTTGAGCACGCCGAGCACGGCGGAGCGCCACCACCACGCGCCGCGCGGCAGGCGGCGGCGCAGCACGAGCAGCAGCAGCCCGGCAGGCAGCGCGCGCAGGGCGGCGGCGGTGAACGGCTCCTCCGCCGGGATCCAGTGCAGCGTCACGAAGTAGACCGAGCCCCACGAGATCGGCGCCAGCGCGCCCAGCAGCACCCAGCGCATCCGCCCCGCCTGATTCGTTTCCACGGAAACCACTCTAGTTTCCGTCTCAACTAGACTGCAAGCATGGAGCCCGATGCCGTCGCCGCGATCATCGAGCAGTGGCGCGCCGAGCGGCCCGAGCTCGACCCCTCGCCCATCGGGGTCGTGGGGCGGCTCAGCCGCGTCTCGCGCCACGTGACCGCCGACCTCGTCGCGCTGTACCGCGGCTTCGGGTTGAGCGAGGGCGAGTTCGACATCCTCGCGACCCTGCGGCGCACCGGCGCCCCGTTCGCGCTCTCGCCCTCCGCGCTGCGCGAGGCGACGATGGTCACGCAGGGCGCGGTCTCGAAGCGGCTCGACTCGCTCGAGGCGAAGGGACTCGTCGCCCGCGAAGCCTCCGCCGACGACGGCCGCGGCCGCGTCGTGCGGCTGACGGATGCGGGGCGCGGCCTGATCGACGAGGCGTTCGTCGCGCACCTCGAGAACGAGCGCCGCATCCTCGCCCCCCTGCCCGAGGCCGACCGCGCGGCGCTCGAGCGGATCCTCGCCGCGTGGGCGCGCCACTACGAGGGCTGACCCCGCGCGGCCCGACCTGCGAGGCCTGACCCTGCGAGGCCTGACGCCGAGAGGCCTCGCCCCGGCCCGCGGCGAGCCTCAGGCAGGCTCCTCCACCGGGTCCCGCAGCAGCCGCACGCGACCCAGCAGCAGTCCCGCGACCGCCGCGCCGAGCCCGCCGACGACCATGTCGCCGATCGTGTCCTCGTAGGTGACGAAGATCGCGTCCGAGACGAAGCGCCAGCCTGCCCACTCGATGACCTCCCACACGACGCTGAGCGCGAGCCCGAGCGCCGTCGTGAGCACGAGCGCGCCCGCGGTCGAGAACCCCGCCGCCCCGCGCGCCGGGACGATGCCCACGTGCGCGAGCGCGAGGTACGCCCACGCGGCGAGCACCGCGGTGCACGCGAAGTGCACGAGCAGATCCCACCCGACGACCGTGCGGTAGAGGTCCAGCACGTTGCTCCACGCCGCGACGAGCACGACGAGGCCCGAGACGAGATCGGCCGAGCCGCGCACCCCGAGGAACCGCGGCACGACGAGCGCGGGCAGCGCGAGCGCCGCGATCCCGGCGTCGGTCGGCTGCCACCACACCCACGCGACGAGCACGCCGACGAGCCCGAGCACCCGCACCGCGTCGGCGAGCAGCTCGGTCGCACCGTGCGGCCGCCGCAGGAAGTGCGCCTTCACGACTCGGCTCCGGCCGCGGCGGCCGAGGCGTCGACGGGCTCGGGCAGTCGCACGGCCGCGTGCACGGGCAGGTGATCGGAGGCGCGGGCATCGCCGTCGATCCCGATGCGCAGCACCTCGACGTCGGGCGTCGTCGCGATCCAGTCGATGCGCCGGCCGTCGGAGCGCGGCCGGCGGTAGCCGGCGTACGTGCCCCATTCGGGCGTGACGCGCACGGCCGCGCGCTCCCACGCATCCGTGAGCACGCCGCCGGCGAGGAGCGCCCGCGCCATGGGCGAGCCGGGGCGCGCGTTGAGATCGCCGAGCACGAGCGCCGGCAGCCCGTGCAGCGCGACCCGGTCGCGGACCGCGTGGGCCGAGCGGACGCGGGATGCGGAGGAGAAGACGTCGAAGTGGGTGCTGATCGCGAGGAAGCGCACGCCGGTCTCGCGATCGCGCAGCGTCGCCTCGACGGCGGCGCGAGGGATGCGGTTGCCCCACGACATGGAGCCGGGGTCGTCGGGGCGATCGGAGAGCGCGCGCTGCGACCACCCGACGAGCTCGAGCCGGTCGCTGTCGAAGAAGATCGGGCAGCCCTCGCCGCGGCCGTCGCGACCGCGGCCGACGCCGACGCGGCGGTAGCGGGCGCCGAGCGCGGCGCCGACCGCCTCCGCCTGGTCGGGCATGGCCTCCTGCACGGCGAGCAGCGTCGGCCGCTCGCGGCGCAGCGCGACCTGCAACAGCGGCAGCCTCGACCGCCAGCGGTCGGCGGGCCGCAGCGGCGCGCGCATGCGGCGCCGCACGTTCCACGTCGCCACGTGCAGCGCGGGCGCGGCGACCGGGCCGAGCATCCCCGTCACGTCGCGGCCGGTGCCTCGCGGGCGGTGCCCCGCACGGCGTCGCGGCGGCGCTCGGCGAGCCGGCGCCAGCGCCACGGCGGGAAGCTGTCGGGCCAGTGCACGAGCACCGTGCGCATGCCGCGGGCCATGCGCCGGCGGAAGCCGCTCGCGCTCGTGAACGGCCGCATCGACATGCCCATCGCGGTGCGCGGCACGTAGCGGATGCGGTGCCGCTCGCCGAAGTGGAAGGCGAGGTCGAAGTCGTCGTGCAGCTCGGCATCCTCGCGGTGCACGATGCCGCGGATCTCCTCCCACGCCTCCCGCCGGAAGGCGAGGTTGGAGCCGAACAGCGGCAGGTGCCCGAGCGCCGAGACGCCCGCCGCGGCGTACGTGCCGAGGTAGAGCGCGGCAAGGGGCGCCCGCAGCGCCCACGGTCCGTCGACGAAGCGCGCGCCGCCCGTGAGCACCGCGACGTCGGGGCGCTCGGCGAAGGCGCGCTCCATCGTCTCGACCCATCCGGCGCCCGGCCGGCAGTCGGCGTCGAGCCGCAGGATCAGGTCGCCGCTCGCGAGGTCGTAGCCGTGCGCGGCCGCGGCGGGGATGCCGGTCTCGTCGCAGCGCTCGACGCGCGCGCCGCCCGCGAGCGCGACCGCCGCCGAGTCGTCGGCGGAGGCGTTGTCGACGACGAGCACCTCGTCGGGTGCGCGGCGCTGCGCCGCGAGCGCCGCGAGGCACCCGCGCAGCTGCTCGGCGTCGTCCTTGACGGGCACGACGACCGAGATGCGGGGCCGGACGGGTCTCACGCGCCTCCCTCGAGAGGGCGGTGGATCCCGCGCGGCGCCCGCAGCCGCGCCATGACGGTGACCGCGCCGATCACGACGCACACCGCGGCGGCGGCGAAGCCCACCGCATCCGACGCCGGCTGGTCCGTCAGGCGCCCGACGCCGATCCAGGAGAGCCCCCACAGCATCGCGAGCGCGGGCGACACACGTCCCCGGCCCCGCAGCGCGATCGCGATGCCGACGAGCGCGACGACGGCCAGGACGAGCACCGCGGGCAGCTCGAACGGGTCGGGACGGACGCCCGCGTCGGCGAGCCACGCGGCGATGTTCGCGACCGTCGCGACCGACACCCAGCCGAGGTAGAGGCCGAAGGTGCCGTCGACGACGACCGCCTCGAGCCACGAGCCCGGGCGCGAGCGCCGGAGCTGCTCGAAGATCGCGAGCAGCACCGCGAGCAGCAGCACGATCACCACGACCGTGAGCGGCAGCAGCCCCGCTTGCGCGCACAGGATCCACGCCGCGTTCAGCACGAGGGATGCGACCGCGAGCCAGCCGATGCGGCGCTGGCGCTCGTCGTGCCGCTGCCGCGGCAGCACCTGCCACACGGCGTAGACGGCGAGGCCGAGGTAGATGACCGACCAGATCGAGAACGCAGGGGTCGCGGGCGCGAGCGGGGTCGCGTCGGCCGAGAGCGCGCCGCTCGACGACGCCTGCACCTCCTGCCCGCCGAACAGGCCCGAGCCGAGCGCCGCCATCGCGAGCGTCGCGGGCAGCGCGATGAGCACGGCCCACGGGCGGATGCGCTCGGCCGTGCTCCGGGGGGCTGCGGCGCGGGCGCCGCCGGTGTCGCGGCGAGCGGGGTCGCGGCGGTCGGTGTCGGTGCTCATGATCGTGCTCCATCCTGCGGGGCGGACCTGGACGGGGGATCGACGCGCTCCCAGGGCTCGACCGGCCCCGGCTCGACGATGAAGAGCGGGTGCGGCACGGGGTCGCGCGGCAGCGGCAGGTCGGGGCTGCGGCCGGCGAGCTTGGCGTGCAGGTGGGCGAGCTCGAGGGCGAGCTGGCCGTCGGTGACGCGGATGCGTCGCACGGGCTCGGTGCCCTCGGTGCGGGAGCGGTCGATGCGCGCGCGGTCGAAGCGATAGCCGCGCGCCTCGGCGGCCGCCGCGACCGTCTCGAGGTAGGCGCCGATCGCGGCGATCGGGTCGGGCTGCGCGCGGAAGCGGTCGAGCTGCGGATGGCGGGTGTAGCCGCGGGTGCGGCCCGCGAGCACGGCTTGCGCGAGCAGCCCCTCGCGCCAGCACGCGGTGAGGCCCTGCCGGTCGAGCAGCGCCGGGTGCAGCGACCACAGCCTCATCGGCCGCGCTCCTCCCGCCCGGGGGCGGCCGGCTCGGCGTCGGCCGGCTCAGCGCCGGTCGGCTCGGCGCCGGTCGGCTCGGCGGCGGCCGGCTCAGCGGCGACTGCCCGTGCCTCGCCCGCCTCGCGATCGAGCGAGGTCGCGGACTCGGCCTCCTCGGCGGCGGCGACGATGCGGCTCGCCATCGCCTCGAAGATCACGCCGTGCGCGGGCACGAGCGACCACCAGTAGAGCCGGCCCGTCAGGCCGCTCGGCAGGAAGATCGCGCGCTGCCGGTAGCGGGTGCCGTCGGTGTCGCCATCCGGGTGGGGGTCGACGCGGAACTCGATCCACGCGCGCCCCGGCACCTTCATCTCGGCGCGCAGCCGCAGCATCCGCCCCCGCTCGAGCCGCTCGACGCGCCACCAGTCGACGACGTCGCCCTCGCGCAGCCGCACGGGGTCGCGCCGGCCGCGGCGCAGGCCCACGCCGCCGACGAGCCGGTCGGCGAGGCCGCGCAGGCTCCACAGCAGCGGCACCGAGTACCAGCCGCGGTCGCCGCCGATCCCCTCGACGACGCTCCAGACCGCCGCGGGCGACGCATCCGTCACGCGCTCGCGCGCATCCTCGAGCACCGTCGCGCCCGACCAGCGAGGATCGCTCGGCAGCGGCTCGGCGGGCGCGCCCTCGGCCGAGGCCGAGCGCCAGCTCGACTCGATGTCGCCCGAGCGCTCGCGCGCGAGCGCGAGCCGCACGGCGCTCCGGTAGCCCTGCAGGCCGTCGGCCGGCGGCGGGATGATCGCGTCGATGCGTCGCTCCTCGACGACGCAGTCGTGCAGCAGCGAGCCGATGAGCGGCATCGCGATCGCGCGCGGCACGGGCGTGACGAGGTTGACCCACTGCGAGGCGAGCCAGGGCGTCAGCACCGGCAGCGGCGCGATGGGCCGCTGCGGCAGGCCCGCCTCGAGCGCGTAGCCGTTCATGACCTGGCCGTAGCGCAGCACGTCGGGGCCGCCGATGTCGTAGGCGCCGTGCACCTCGGGCGGCAGGTCGGCCGCCGCGACGAGGTAGTGCAGCACGTCGCGCACGGCGATCGGCTGCACGAAGTTCCGCACCCAGCGGGGCGCCGGCATGTAGGGCAGCACCTCGGTGAGGTGCCGGATCATCTCGAACGACGCCGAGCCCGAGCCGATCACGATGCCCGCCTCGAGCACGATCGTCGGTACGCCGGAGGCGAGCAGCGCCTCGCCCACCGCGACGCGCGAGGCGAGGTGCTTCGAGAGCCGCTCGCCCTCGGGGTGCAGGCCCGAGAGGTAGACGATGCGGCCGACGCCGGCGGCCTTCGCGGCCTCGGCGACGTGCTGCGCCTGCGCGAGCTCGGCCGCGGCGAAGTCGCCCCCCGCCGCCATCGCGTGCACGAGGTGGTAGACGACGTCGACGCCCTCGACGGCGCGGCGCACGTCGTCGGGCGACGTGAGATCGCCCTGCACGACCTCGACCGCATCCGCCCACGGCACGTCGCGCAGCCGGCCCGCGTCGCGCGCGAGCACCCGCACCTCGTGGCCGGCCTCGACGAGCCGCGGGGCGAGCCGCCCGCCGATGTAGCCCGTCGCGCCCGTCACGAGGATGCGGCTCATCGCACCCCCATCGCCCACGCGATGCACACCATCGTCACGGCGAACCCGCACGCGTAGTTGACCCAGAGGAACTTCCGCCAGCCGCGGTTGGCGGCGGCGCTGCCGAGGTCGGTGACGCTCCAGAAGGGCGCGGCGAGCACGATGTACGGCACCGCGACGGCCGCGGCGAGCAGCGCCGGCCACGGGGCGAGCAGCATGAGCAGGCCCGCGAGCGCCCACAGGCCGATCGCGAGCCGCACCGTCGCGCGCGCGCCGAGCGCGGTGGCGATCGAGCCGATCGCCGCCTCCCGGTCGGGCACGACATCCTGCACCGCGCCGAACGCGTGGCTCGCCATGCCCCAGGCGAAGAACGCGGCGAGCACGGCGACGAGCTGCCAGCTCCACTCGGCGCCCGCGAGCACGAGACCGTACACCGCAGGGCTCACGAAGTGGGTGCTCGAGGTGATCGAGTCGAGGAAGGGCACCTCCTTCCACCGCAGCCCGGGCGCCGAGTACGCGACGACCGCGAAGAGGCTCACCGCGAGCACGGCCCACGACAGCGGCCCGCCCATCGCGACGAGCGCCACGACGAACGGCAGCGCGAGCGCCGCCGACCACACGAGGGTCGCCCGGTGCGTCTCGGGCGGCAGCAGCGCCCCCTCGACGCCGCCCTTGCGCGGGTTGGTGGCATCGGATGCGTAGTCGAAGACGTCGTTGATCCCGTACATCGCGAGGTTGTACGGGATGAGGAAGAACAGCGTGCCGACCACGAGCGGCGCGTCGATGCGGCCGGTCGTGAGCAGCATCGCCGCCGCGAACGGGAAGGCGGTGTTGATCCAGCTCACCGGGCGCGACGCGAGCAGCAGGCGGCGGGCGAGCGAGCCCGACCGCACCGGTCCGCTCCAGGCGACCTCAGCCATCCGCCGCCTCCCGCGCGGCAGGGCGCCGGGCGGGCACGAGCCGCCAGAGCGCGGCGACCACGAGCACGGCGACGAGCGCGTACCCGAGATCCTCGATCGGCGCGAGGCCGAGGCGCACGCCGAGCAGCCCGGCCTCGTCGAAGCGGAAGAGGTCGGCGGCGATCATGAGGGAGTCGAACGCGACGGTGAGCGCGAGCACCGCGGCGGCCGCGAGGCCGACGGCCGCCCACGCTCGGCGATCGCGGCGCAGCGCCACGCCCGCCGCGACGGCCGCGGCGAGCAGCACCGGGGCGAGGAGCAGGGCGTAGCTCATGCGCGCTGCCGCTCCCTGCGGGCCGCGAGCACCCGCGCGGCGCCGGTGATCGCCACGAGCGACACGTAGGCGAGGAAGACGATGAACGCGAGCTCCTCGATCGGCAGGTGCGGCAGCACCTCGATGCCCGTCATCCACGCCGAGGCCCCGAGGATGAAGTTGCCGGTCGCGATGCCCGCGAGGTCGATGAGCAGCAGCACCGCGGCGGTGCCGAGCACCGCGATGACGGCGCGCCGGGCGTCGTGGAACAGCGCGAGCCGCCAGCGCGCGTCGATCGCGCCGACACCGAGCGCCGACACGAGGATCGCCCCGAGGTACGCGAGGCTCACGGCCGGCTCCGGGCGCGCTCGGCCGCGGCGAGCGGGCCGGTCGAGCGGTCGCCGCGCACGTGCTTGAGCACGAGCTCGGCCGAGATGAGGCACATCGGCACGCCGATGCCGGGCACGGTCGTCGAGCCGGCGAGCAGCAGCCGGTCGACGTTCGCGTGGCGGGTCGAGCCGCGCAGCATCGCGCTCTGCCGCAGCGTGTGGGCGGGCCCGAGGGCGGTGCCGCGCCACGCGTCGAAGTCGGCGGCGAAGTCGGCGGGGCCGATCGTGCGGCGCGTCACGACGCGCTCGGCGAGCCCCTCGATGCCCGCCCACGCGCCGATCTGCGCGATCGCGCGGTCGGCGATCGCCTCGACCGCCGCATCGCCCGCGCCGTCGACGCCGCCGCTGCCGAGCCGCACGTCCGGCGGCACGGGCACGAGCACGAAGAGCGCCTCGTCGCCCGCGGGCGCGACCGAGGGGTCGGTGGCGGATGCGCGGCTCACGTAGAGCGAGGCGGGGTCGGTGACGCCGTCGGCGGGGTCGGCCGCGGGCGCGCCGAAGATGCGGTCGAAGCCCGCTTGCCAGTCGCGCGTGAACAGCAGGGTGTGGTGGTCGAGCTGCGGCAGCGCACCGCGCACGCCGAGCATGACGAGCACGGCGGAGGGGCCGGCGACCTTGCGCCGCCAGCGGCGGGCGCGCGCCGCGGCGCCCGGCACGCCCGCGAGCAGCTTCGTGTCGGTCGCGTGGCCGTCGGCGGCGGAGACGACGAGGTCGGCGGCCAGCACCTCGCCCGGCCCGCCGTCGGCGCTCGCGAGCTCGACGCCGCGCGCGACGCCGCCCTCGACGACGATCCGGCGCACGCGGGCGCCCGTGCGCACCTCGGCGCCGGCCTGCCGCGTGAGCCGCGCGAGCGCATCCACGACCGCGGCGAAGCCGCCCATCGGGTACCAGACGCCCTCGACGAGGTCGAAGTGGCTCATCAGGTGGTACATCGAGGGGGCGGTGCGGGGCTCGGTGCCGAGGAAGACCGCCGGGTAGCCGAGCACCTGCCGGAGCCGCCGGTCGGCGAAGTCGCGGCGGATGCGCGACTCGAGCGACTCGATGAGCAGCCGCGCGAGCGTCGGGAACCGGCGGCCGAGGCCGAGGCCCGCGAACGCGCGCACGGAGTCGAAGCGGTTGGAGAGCAGGCCGCCGGTCGCGAGCTCGGCCGTCTCGGTCGCCGAGCCGAGGTAGCGCCGTAGCCGCTCGCCCGCACCCGGCTCGATCGCGTCGACGCGCGCGAGGGTCGTCTCGACGTCGCCCGAGAGCACGAGCGGCTCGGGCTCGCCCTCGAAGAGCACCCGGTAGGCGGGGTCGAGCCGCACGACGTCGAGCTCCGCCTCGAGGCTCGAGCCGAGCAGCGCGAACGCGTGCTCGTACGGCTCGCGCATGAGCATCCACGAGGGGCCGGTGTCGAACGAGAACCCCTCCGAGCGCCACACGCCCGCGCGGCCGCCGAGCTCGTCGCGCTGCTCGACGAGCGTCACCTCGTGGCCGTCGCGCGCGAGGAGCCCGGCGCTCGCGAGGCCCGCGATGCCGCCACCGATCACGACGATGCGGCTCATCGGGCGAGCTCCGAGCGTGCGGGACGGGTCGCGGGACGCGGCGCGCGGGCGCGCACGATGCTCGCGCGCGTCGCGGCGGCGGCGACGATGAGCGCCTTCTCGGCCGGCGGCACGCTGATGCGGCGCCGGGGCAGCTCGTCGGCAGGGGTCGCGCGGATGCGGCGCGCGAGCGAGGCGAAGAGGTCGTGCGCGGCGATGACGGCCGGCCTCGCCTCGGCGGGCAGGCTCGGGATCGTCGCGCGCGCGATGCGCAGCTCGCCCTCGAGCCGGTCGAGCACGCGCCCGACGGCCTCGGGGGTCGGATGCGCGGGGTCGACACCCGGCAGGTACGCCCGGCCGAGGCCGTCGGCGTCCGCACCGAGGTCGCGCAGGAAGTTGACGACCTGGAAGGCGCTGCCGAGCGCTCGGGCGCCGCGGGCGACGCGCCGCGCCTCGGCGTCGGGCAGCGTCCGGCCGGCGAAGAAGCAGCGCACGCACATGATGCCGACGACCTCGGCCGAGCCGTAGACGTAGTCGCGCAGCTCGTCCTCGCTCTGGAAGGCGACGGGCTCGAGGTCGCGGCGCATGGCGGCGAAGAACGGCGTCGTCTGGTCGGCGGTGATGCCGACGCGGCGGGCGGTCTCGGCGAAGGCGTGCACGACGAGGTCGGTGCTGAAGCCGCACGCGAGCGCGCGCTGCACCTCGGCCTCGAGCGCGTCGAGCCGCTCGCGGCACTCCGCGGTGCCGAGGCCCGCCTCGGCACCGGGCCCGTCGACGATCTCGTCGGCCACCCGCACGAGCGCGTAGACGCTCTGGATGTCGCCGCGCATCCCCGGCGGCAGCAGCCGGCTCGCCATCCCGAACGACGTCGAGTAGGCCTCGATGACCGTGGCGCTCGCCCGGCGGGCGGCGGCCGTGTAGAGCGCGAGGCCGGTCATCGCGCGCGCTCCACGCATCGCTCGAGGAGCCCCGCGAGCTCGTCGCGGAGCGCCTGCTCGACCGGCAGCCGCGCGATCGACGTCCGCAGCGCATCCGCCCCCGACGCGATGCGCCGCTCGACCTCGTCGAGCGCGCCCGAGGCGCGCATGAGGTGCCGGATGCGCGAGCCCGCGCCCGCGTCGGCGGCGGGGTCGCCGTAGTCGCCGCCGACCCGCTGCCACGCCGGATCGCGCGAGGCGAGCGTCGCGAGCAGCGTGGGGGCGCCGGCGCGGATGTCGCTCAGCGCGCTCTTGCCCGTGACGGCCTCGTCGCCGAAGATGCCGAGCACGTCGTCGCGCAGCTGGTAGAGCACGCCCATGCGCAGCCCGACGTCGGCGAGCGCCGCGACCGCCTCGGCCGGACGGCCGGCGATGACGGCGCCGAGCTCGAGCGGCGCCCGGAAGGAGTACTCGGCCGTCTTGCGCTCGAGCAGCAGCTCGATCTGCTCCTCGTGGGGCGAGCCGCCCGCGAGCACGACGTCGTCGTGCTCGCCCTCGGCGGCGCGCACCATGGCGCGCTCGACGATCGTGAGCACGCGGCGGCGGGGCTCGTCGTCGAGGTCGAGCCGCGCGAGCTCGGCGACGCCGCGCACGAGCAGCACGTCGCCCGAGACGATCGCGGTCGCGAGCCCGATGCGCGCCGCCCGCCCGGCCGAGGAGCCGGTGCTGCGCGCGCCGCGCGCCGCCCAGCTGGCGACGGTCGGCTCGCCGCGCCGCTCGTCGTCGTGGTCGATGACGTCGTCGTGCACGAGCAGCGCGGCGTGGATGAGCTCGATCGCCGCGCTCGCGCGCACGACGAGGTCGCGCGGGGCGTCCTCGCCCGCCGCGGCGATGAGCAGCCGCGGCCGCAGCAGCTTGCCCCCGACGCACGCGCGCTGGGCGGCCTCGTGCACGGTGTGCGCGTCGGCGGCATCGAGCAGCTCGGAGATGCGCCGCTCGACCTCGGCGAGCGCGCTCGGGGCCTCGACCGCGGTCACGAGGCACCCGCCAGCACCGGCAGCTGCTCGGCCTGCAGCACGAGCCAGGGGCTGAACGCCCACGGCGTCGCGCGGATGGCGGTCAGCAGGCGCTCGGGCTCGACCCACTGCCACTCGGCGACCTCGGCGGGGCTCGGATCGAGCGGGCCGTCGAGGCGGCCGACGAAGACGGGGCAGCGCTCGTGCTCGACGATGCCGCTCGCGTCGACCGCGCGGTAGGAGAAGCCGGGCAGCACGAGCTCAAGGTCGCGCACGCCGGCGCCGAGCTCGTGGCCCACGCGGCGCCGCACGGCGTCCTCGAGCGCCTCGCCCGGCGCGGGATGGCCGCAGCACGCGTTCGTCCAGACCCCGGGCCACGCGACCTTGCCGAGCGCGCGGCGCGTGACGAGCATGCGCCCAGCATCGTCGAGGAGGTAGCACGAGAATGCGAGGTGCAGGGGTGTGGATGCGGTGTGCACCTCGGACTTGCGGGCGGTGCCGGAGGGCTGGCCGTGCTCGTCGAGGAGCACGACCAGCTCTTCGTCGACCTCTTCGGTGCGCTGCATGCCGCGAGCATAGCAACAATGCGCTAATAGTTACCCCAGCAAACTATAAGCCTTTTCGCTATGCTGTCCCCCGTGGCTGATGAGCGGAAGACGCACGACGAGCGCGGCATGCTCGACCCGCGGCGGCTCGACCCCACCGTCGCGATGGTGCGCGAGCTCGGTCTCGCCGATGACGACGTCGAGGAGATCATCGACCTCTTCGAGGCGCTGCGGCGCTGGCACCAGATGTCGGAGGCCCACAGCGAGGCGAGCCGCAAGTTCATGAAGCTCGGCGAGAACGACATGCGGGCGATCCGCTTCCTCATGGTCGCGCGCCGCGAGAACCGCATCGTCACCTCGACGATGCTCGCCGAGCACCTCGGCATCACGGGGCCCTCGGTCACGAAGCTGCTCGACCGCCTCGAGCACGGCGGCCACATCCGCCGCCAGCCGCACCCGACGGACCGCCGGGCGCTCTCGATCGTCGTGACCGACGAGACCCGCGCGTCGGCGAGCGCGACCGTGGGCCGCGACCACGCCCGACGCTTCGAGATCGCCGCGCGCATGACGGGCGAGGAGCGCCGTGCGACGACGCGCTTCCTCCGCGCCATGGCCGACCTGCCCGTGCTCGACCACGCGCAGGCGCTCACGCCGGCCGAGCCGACCGCGGGCTAGAAGGGCGTCGGTCCGTCGGGGGCGAACGCGACCTCGGCGCGGTCGCGGGCATCCGCATCCGCCGCCGTCTCGGCGGGCGCGTTCGACGGTCGCTCGTCGGCAGGCCCGCCCGATGCCCCTGACGGGCCCCGACCCGTGTCTCGCGGGGGCCCGAACGCGCCTTCGCCCTGCGCCTGGGCGCGAGTGCGCACGTCGTGGATGAAGCGGCGCACCCGCTGGTCGACGATGATGTCGCGCGGCTGCAGCGGGCGCGTGAGGTAGAGCCCCTCGAGCGACGTGAGTCGCGAGAGCGCGACGTAGGTCTGCCCCGGGGCGAACGCGCGCGAGCCGAGGTCGACGACCGCGCGCTCGAACGTCTTGCCCTGCGACTTGTGGATCGTCACCGCCCACGCGAGCCGCAGCGGGAACTGCGTGAACTCGGCCACGACATCCCGCTTGATCTCCTTCGTCGTCGGCGAGTAGGCGTAGCGGTACTGCTCCCAGACGGCCGGCTCGACCTCGTGCTGCTCGCCGTCGACCTCGACCCACACGGTGCCGCCGATGTCGACGACCTTGCCGAGCGAGCCGTTGACCCAGCGACCCTCCGAGTCGTTGCGCAGGAACATCACCTGCGCGCCGAGCTTGAGCTGCAGCTCGGCGTCGGCCGGGTACTGCCGCCCGCCGAAGTCGCCAGAGATCTCGGCGACCGCCGTCTTCGAGCGCCCGGCGAGCCGCGCGAGCTCGCGGCTGTTGATGCGCGTGACGGTGTCGTTGCGGGTCGCGAGGGTCAGCACGTCGTCGCCCGGCGGCGTGCGCGCGCCCGCGTCGTTGAGCAGCTGCGCGATCTCGGCCGTGACGGTGCCGTGCCGCACGGCGTTGAGGGCCTGCTTGAACTCGAGGTCGGCCTGCCGGTGGATGTGCACGAGCTCGACCACCTCGAGCTCGGCCTCGCGCCACACGCGCGCGTCGAAGAACCACATGGATGCGTAGTGGTCGGCGAAGTAGGCGCGCTCCTCGGCGTCGCCCGGCACGGGCGCGAGCTGGTACGGGTCGCCGAACATCACGACCTGCACGCCGCCGAACGGCACCGAGCGCACGCCGCGGGCCTGCCGCAGCGACCGGTCGATCGCATCCATGAGGTCGGCGTTGACCATCGAGATCTCGTCGATCACGAGCAGGTCGAGCTTGCCGAGCATGCGCTTGAGCTCGGCGCTCTGCCGCAGCGGCGCGTCGGCGATCACCCCGAGCGGCAGCTTCAGCAGCGAGTGGATCGTCTGCCCGCCCACGTTGAGCGCCGCGACCCCGGTCGGCGCGCACACGATGATCTGCCGGCTCGAGTGCTCGGTGAGGTGCCGCAGCAGCGTCGACTTCCCCGTGCCGGCGCGGCCGGTGATGAACAGGTGCTCGGCACCCCGCTCGATGCGCTCATGGATCGCCAGCTGCTCCGGCGTCAGCTCGATCCCCATCCCTCCATTCTCCCGCAGGCGCGAGGCGGGCGCGCGCGGCGCGCGCCGGGGTGTGCAGGGCCGGTCCGCGGGGCGGCGGTGCACCCGGATGCGCGGGCGCGGGACTGCGCAGCGGCCGGACGGTGTTACCCAATGTGACGACGCATCCGCCACCTCGGCCCCGGGCTTTGAGAGGATGGTCGCAACGGAGAGGGGGATCGATCATGTGCAGGCTGCTCGCGCACGTCTCCCCCACCCCTGCTACGACGCAGGATGTGATCGGCGACGCCTCGTGCGTCGAGTGGCAGCGGCTCGGCCGGCTCCACACCGACGGGTGGGGCACCGCGTGGCTCGACGGCGACCAGGTGCGGCGCTACCGCGACGCGACGCTCGGCCTCGACAACCCCGATCTCACCGACGCGCTCGTCGACACCCCGAGCCGCGCGCGGCTCACGCACCTGCGCCTCGCGACCGAGGGGCTCGCGACGCGCACCTCGAACACGCACCCGTTCCGGGTCGGCGACATCGTGCTCGCGCAGAACGGCTCGGTGACGCCGATCGAGCGGCTGCGGGCGAAGGTGACGGATGCGGAGCTCGCCCGGGTGGGCGGCGACACCGACACGGCGATGGTCTTCGCGCTCATCATGCGGCGGCACGAGGCGGGCGAACCGCTCTTCGACGCCGTCACCGCGACGGTCGCCGAGCTGCGCCGCGAGTTCCCGACCGCCGCGCTCAACCTGCTCGTGCTCTCGCCCCGCGAGCTCATCGCCACGCACGCCAACGAGGGCGCGCCCATCCCGCTCGAGCTCTTCGAGGAGTCGGGCCTCGGCGACGACCTGCCGGTCGACCACGTCGACCACTACTACCAGCTGTCGTGGCGGCGCTCCGAGGACGGCGCGATCGCCGTCACCTCGAGCGGCCTCACGGGCGACGGCTGGAACCGCATGGCGCCCGAGACGGCGGTGCGGATCGACCTCGACACGCTCGAGGTCTCGCGGCGCGAGCTGCGGCAGCCCGCCGTCGCATAGCCTGCGGCAGCGGGGCCCTCGTCAGCGTCGGCCGAAGACCGCGAGCGCGATGCCGCCGATGACGAGCACCGCCACGCCGGCCGCTGCCGCGATCCACGGCGTCGGGTCGTCGTTGTAGGAGTCCTGCGCGCGCCCGACCGCGCGGTTCGCGACCTTCTTGGGGTTGACGCGATCCTCGAGCTCGTTCAGGTGCTGCCGCAGCGCCTCGCGCTTGCGGTCGACGTCGCTCTGGTCGCTCATCGCTGCGCTCCGTTCATGTCGATGTCGTCGAGCGGGTCGGTGCCGTCAGCGGCGTGGCCGAGGCCGCGCACCATGTTCACGTCGTCCTTGATGCTGTCGACCGCTTCGAGGTTCGAGAAGTCCTTGCTGCGGTTGATCGAGCCGAGGCCGATGAGCACGAGCGCCGCCGTGATGATCAGCAGGAAGGCCGACACGAGCAGCGCCGACAGCCAGGGGGCGAACGCCTCGTTGAGGCCCTCGAAGGCGGCGACGAGCAGCCACCCGAGCAGGAAGAGGCCGAAGACGCCCGCGACGGCGAGCAGGGCACCGCCGACGCCGAGCCCCTTCGCCTTGCCCGCGATCTCGGCCTTGAGGCGCGCGATCTCGGCCTTGAAGAGGTCGACGATGAGGCCGGGGGTCTCGGCGATGAGGTCGCCGAGGGGCTTGCGCGGCGTCATCAGGCGCTCCCGCGCGATGCCGGGCCGGCGCTCCGGGGACCCTTGCGCTTCGTGACCTTGTCGATGGCGTCGCTCGCGGCATCCGTCGCCGACTCGACGAGCTTGGGCGCCTTGGTCTCGACGAAGTGCTGCACCTCGTGGCGCTGCTTCGTGACCGCGGGCGAGTTCCAGACCTTGTCTGCCGCGCTGGCGATCTGCTCGTAGCGCTGACGGCCGGCCTTCGCCCCGAGCACGTAGCCCGCGCCGAGTCCGACCACGAAGAGGATCCTGCCGCGCATGTTCGCTCCTGCCGTTGGGTTGCCAGCGATGCTGGCCGGGTCGTGCCCCACGATACCCACGGCCGCCCCCTCCATGCTCAGAGGTTGCCCAGGGTGCGGGCGGCCGCGGCCGCCCGCACCGGCGGTCGCTAGCAGCAGCCGTCGCCGCAGCACTCTCCGCGGACCTCGAGCTCGATGTCGCCGTCCATGGTGCACCTCCTCTCGTATCGATGTCGATCAATGTGTATCACATAGACGGCCATCGATGTGAGAGGATGTGCGCATGCGCACCACGGTCTGCTGCACGCCCGGAGAGCCCGCCCTCGAGCGCGAGGAGGCGGAGCGCATGGCGGCGCGCCTCAAGGCCGTCGCCGAGCCCAGCCGGCTGCGCATGCTCTCGATGCTCGCGGCAGCCGATGGCGAGATCTGCGTGTGCGACCTCGCCGACGCGATCGAGGTGAGCCAGCCCACCGCATCCCACCACGCCAAGGTGCTCGTGAGCGCCGGCCTCGTCGAGCGCGAGCAGCGCGGCAAGTGGGCCTTCTACCGCGTCGTGCCGGGCGCGCTCGACGAGCTGGGCGCGCTGCTGCGCGTGCCCGCGACCGCGGTCGTCGAGTAGGCACGCGACGGCTAGATCGAGACGAAGGATCTCGATACGCGGCCTGCGGCCGCTCCTCGATCACCGAGGGGACGGCCGCCGCGATCGCCGAGGCGACAGTCGCTCCTCGATCACCGAGGCGAGGTCCGCTCCTCGGTCACCGTGAGCGGCGCGGCCGTCACCAGATGGTGACGCGCGCCTCCGGGTCGAGCCACAGCGCGTCGCCGGGGCGCACGTCGAACGCCTCGACGAAGGCGTCGATGTTCTTCACGACCTGGTTGGTGCGGTGCTCGTTGGGCGAGTGGGGGTCGATCGCGACGAGGCGCACCGCCTCCTCGGGCCGGATCTTCAGCTGCCACGCGTACGCCCACGACAGGAAGAACCGCTGCGCGCCGGTGAGGCCGTCGATGACGGGCGGCTCCTCGCCGCCGAGGGAGTGCAGGTACGCCTTCCACGCGATGCCGAGGCCGCCGAGGTCGCCGATGTTCTCGCCGATCGTGAGCGCGCCGTTGACCTTGTGCCCCGGCGCGGCGGCGGGCTCGAGCGCGTCGTACTGCGCGATGAGCGAGCTCGTGCGCTCCTCGAAGGCCGCACGGTCCTCGTCGGTCCACCAGTCGATCAGGCGGCCGTCGCCGTCGTACTTCGAGCCCTGGTCGTCGAAGCCGTGCCCGATCTCGTGGCCGATGACCGCGCCGATCGCGCCGAAGTTCGCCGCCGCATCCCGCCCGGCGTCGAAGAACGGCGGCTGCAGGATCGCGGCGGGGAAGACGATCTCGTTGAAGCCCGGGTTGTAGTAGGCGTTGACCGTCTGCGGGTTCATGAACCACTCGTCGCGGTCGATGGGCTTGCCGATCTTCGCGAGCTCGCGGTCGTGCTCGAAGCGCGTCGCCGCCTGCACGTTCGCGACGAGGTCGTCGCCGATCTCGAGCGAGCCGTAGTCCTTCCACTTGACGGGGTAGCCGATCTTGGGCGTGAAGCGGTCGAGCTTGTCGTGCGCGCGGCGCTTGGTCTCGTCGCCCATCCACGGCAGCTGCGCGATCGAGCTGCGGTACGCCTCGACGAGGTGGTCGATGAGGTCGTCCATCGCGGCCTTCGCCTCGGCCGGGAAGTGGCGCTCGACGTAGATGCGGCCCACCGCGTCGCCGAGCATGCCCTCGACGAGCGAGACGCCGCGCTTCCAGCGCTCGCGCTGCTCGGGCGCGCCGGTGAGCGCGGTGCCGTAGAAGGCGAACTGGTCGAGCGAGATCTGCGTCGTGAGGTAGCTCGCGAAGGAGCGCAGGATGCCCATGCGCAGCCACGCCTTCCACTCGTCGATGCGCTCGTCGACGAGCAGCTCGGCGAGCCCCGCGAAGAAGCTCGGCTGCCGCACGACGGCTTCGTCGTAGGTGCCCTCGGGCGCGTGGATCGCGCGGAGCCACGGCTGCAGCCGCGGGTGCTCGTCGGCGGGGCGCTGCAGGTTGTAGGTCTTCTCGTCGTCGCGGCTCGCGACACGGTCCCAGTGATGGCCCGCGATCTCGGTCTCGAGCGCGAACACGAGCGCGGCATCCGACTCCGGGCTCTCGGAGCCGAGGTGGCCGAACATCGTCTGGAGGTAGGCGAGGTAGGCCTGGCGCGCCTCGGCGAACGCGTCGTCGCGGTAGTACGACTCGTCCGGCAGGCCGAGCCCGCCCTGGTTGAGGTGCACGAGGTAGCGCGAGGGGTCGCCCGGATCGGTGTCGACCCACTGACCGGCGATCGAGGGCCCCCCGATCGCCTCGAGCTCGCCGATGAGCGTCAGGAGCCCGTCGACGTCGGTCACCGCCTCGGCCCGCTCGAGCAGCGGCCGGATCGGCTCGATGCCCTTCGCGTCGGCGGCGGCCTCGTCGAGGAAGGATGCGTAGAGGTCGCCGACCTTGCGGGCGTCGGTGCCCGGCGACGCCTGCTGCATCTCGACGACGATCTCGCGCACGGCCTCCTCGGCCGCCTCGGCGAGCACCGCGAACGAGCCCCAGCGCGCCTTGTCGGCGGGGATCTCGGTGCGCTCGAGCCAGTTGCGGTGCACGTGGAGGAAGAGGTCGTCCTGGGGGCGGATGCTGTCGTCGAAGTCGTCGACGGGCAGACCGGAGGGCAGGGTCGTCATGGGCTCAGCCTACGGCGGCGCACCGCGAACGGCGCGAGCCGCGCGACGCGGACGCATCGGTAGCGTGGAGCGGTGCGACAGCGGACGGATGCGGGCGAGCGGCGCGCCCGCGACCGCGAGATCCTGCGCCTCGCCGTGCCCGCGCTCGGCGCGCTCATCGCCGAGCCCGCGTTCCTGCTCGTCGACACCGCGCTCGTCGGCCACCTCGGCGCCGAGGAGCTCGCGGGCGTGGGCATCGGCGTCGCGGTGCTCTCCACCGCGGTCGGGCTGCTCATCTTCCTCGCCTACGGCACGACGCCGGCGGTCGCGCGGCTGCTCGGCGCGGGCGACCGGCCGGCCGCGATCCGCGCGGGGATCGACGGCATCTGGCTCGCGATCGTCGCGGGCGCGGCGCTGCTGCTCGCGACCCCGCTCGCGCATCCCCTCGTCGCCCTCTTCGGCGCCGCATCCGCCGTCACCGAGCACGCCGCGGTCTACCTCGGCATCTCGATCCTCGGGCTGCCGGCGATGCTCATCGTGCTCGCCGCGACGGGGCTCATGCGCGGCCTGCAGGACACCCGCACGCCCCTCGTCGTCGCGACGATCGGCTTCGGCGCGAACGCGGTGCTCAACGTCGTGCTCATCTACGGGATCGGGCTGGGGGTGGCCGGGAGCGCGCTCGGCACGGTGATCGCGCAGTGGGGCATGGCCGCGTTCTTCCTGTGGTTCGCCGTGTGCGAGGCCCGGCGCGCGCACGTGCCGCTCGGCATCCACTGGGGCGACCTCGGCCGCACCGCCTCGACCGGCGGCTGGCTCTTCGTGCGCACGCTCTCGCTGCGCGTCGCGCTGCTGTCGACCACGGCGGTCGCGACGCAGGCCGGCACCACGACCCTCGCCGCGACGCAGATCGCGTTCACGCTCTTCTCGACCCTCGCGTTCGCGCTCGACGCCCTCGCGATCGCCGGCCAGGCGATGCTCGGCAAGGAGCTCGGAGCGGGCGACGTCGCCGAGGCGCGCGCCGTGACGCGCCGGCTGCAGCTGTGGGGCGTGGGGTTCGGATGCGTCGTGGGCGCGCTGCTGCTCGCGGTCGCGTGGGTGCTCGGCGGCGTCTTCACCTCGGATGCGGCGGTGCTCGCGGCGCTGCCCGTCGCGCTCGTGCTGCTCGCGCTCGCCCAGCCGATCGCGGGCTACGTCTTCGTGCTCGACGGCGTGCTCATCGGCGCGGGCGACGTGCGCTACCTCGCCTGGACGGGCATCGCGAACCTCGCGGTCTACCTGCCGCTGCTGCTGCTCGCGCTCGTGCCGGGCGCCCACGCGCTCGCCGTCATCTGGGCGGCCTTCTCGTTCGGCTACCTCGGCGCGCGAGCCCTCACGCTCGGCCTGCGCGCGCGCACCGACGCGTGGATGCGGGTCGGTCGCCGCTGACCCCGATCCCTGTCGCGCTCAGACGAGGGCGTCGCGGCGCCGGAACCGGATCGCGGCCGCCGCGAGGAGCGCTGCCGCGATCGCGAGCAGCCACCACGTGCCCGTCCAGTCGGGCTCGTCCTCGAGCGCGTTCGCGACCCAGTGGAAGGGGCTGAGGCTCTCGAGCCACTCCCACGCATCGCCGAGCAGCGGCGCGAAGTCGCCCACGAGCAGCAGGCCGATGAGCAGCACCCAGCCGAGCCAGGCGACCGTGCCCGGCAGGAAGGCGACGAGCGCCGCCGCGACGGCGAGGTAGATCGCGACGAGCGGCAGGTGCGTGAGCGCGATCACGGCCAGCTGCTGCCAGCGGTCGTCGCCCGAGGCGCCCAGCAGCGCGGCGGCGATGAGGGTGAAGGCCGTGAGCGGCAGGAGCCCCGCGACGACGCCCGCGAGCGCGTGGGAGCCGAGCCAGCCCAGGCGACGGACGGGGGTCGCGAGCAGCAGCTCGCCGTGCGCGAGCTCCTCGTGGCGCAGCCGCAGCACCGACTGCATCGCGGCCGCGCACGCGATGACGGCGATCATCCCCGCCATGCCGCTGATGAAGGTGGCCTCGATGTCGCCGCCGCCCTCGTCGCCGATCGACGAGACGATGCGCACGAGCACCGGGTTGTCGCCGAGCGCATCGGCGACGACCGGCGCCATCCGGCCCGCGAGCGCCCCGATCACGGCGCCGACCACGAGCCAGGCGACGGCCGACCCGCGCAGGAGGCGCGCGGTGAGCCCGAGCGGGGCACCGCCGGGCGCCCAGCCGAGCGCGGCGCGCGCCGTCGCGCGCCCGGACCGCTCGCGCAGGAGCGAGCGGCCGAGCTCGCGCCGCGACTCGAGCGCGACGACCAGGGCGAGCAGCACGAGCGCCGCCGCCGCGTGCAGCAGCAGCGGCGTCCCGTCCGGCTCCCACGGCGCGTCGGCGAACGGATGCGCCTGGGCGCCCCACCCGATCGGCGAGAGCCAGACGGGCCACGCCGCCTCGACGCGCGTGAGATCCGCGCTCGGCTCGCCCAGCGCATCCCCCACGCCCCGGACGAAGAACCAGAGCCCCACGACGATCGCCGCCGCGCCGTTCGCGGCGCGCGAGGTCGGGAACACCTGGCCGGCGAGCAGCCCGACGAGCATCGCGAGCACCCCGACGCCCGCGAGCGCGAGCGCGAGGAGCGTCGAGCCCTCGCCCGGCAGCCCGAGCGCGATCGAGACCGCGAGCGTCGCGCCGCACACGAGCGCGAGCTCGATCGCGCCCGCGAGCAGCGTCGCCGTGAGCGGCGCCCAGCGGCCGACCGCGGTGCCGCGCACGAGCTCGGCCCGCCCCGCATCCTCGTCGCCCCGCGAGTGCCGCACGGCGAAGAAGGTCATCATGAAGCCGACCATCACCGCGAGGTAGGCGTAGGTGGAGACGAACATGACCGCGCCGAGCGAGATGCCCGCCGGCGCGCCGCGCAGCAGCAGGATCGCGGGCTGCGCGGCGAGCAGCGCGACGAGGCCGCGGCGGGCCTCGTCGTCGAAGGCCGCGCCGAGCCCGCCGAGCACGGCCGCCCACAGCCCCGCGACCGCGAGCACCCACAGCAGCAGCACGAGGCGGTCGCGTCGCAGCGCCGCCAGCAGCAGCAGGCCGAGGCCGGTCACGCGCTCAGCCCCCGTCGCGCGCCTCGGCGTGCGACTGCCCGATCGCGCGCTCGCCGCGCGCCGTCGCGACCCGCTGCTCGTCGCCGTAGTGGCGGAGGAACAGCTCCTCGAGGCTCGGCGGCGTGAGCGTGACGCCCTCGGCCCCGCGCTCGCCGAGCCACCGCAGCACCGCGGCCAGGTGCTCGGGCGCGACCGAGGCGCGCACCCGCCCGTCGTCGACCTCGACGTCGTCGAGCGGCAGCCCCGGCGGCGGCACCGGCCCGCGGTAGGCGAGCACCGAGTGGTGCAGGTGCCGCAGCTCGTCGAGCGTGCCCGCCTCGACGATGCGGCCGTCGCGGATGATCGAGACGCGGTCGCACAGCCGCTCGACCTCGCTGAGGATGTGGCTCGAGAGCAGCACGGTCGCCCCGCGCTCGGCGACCCTGCGGATCTCGGCCTGGAAGACGCTCTCCATGAGCGGGTCGAGCCCGCTCGTCGGCTCGTCGAGGATGTAGAGGTCGGCCTCGCTCGCGAACGCCGCGATGAGCGCGACCTTCTGCCGGTTGCCCTTCGAGTAGGTCTTCGACCGGCGGCGCGGGTCGAAGTCGAACGCCTCGATCAGGCGGGCGCGGCCGGATGCGGGGGCACGGTGCCCGCGCAGCCGCGTGATCGCGTCGATCGCCTCCCCGCCGGTGAGGCCGGGCCACAGGGTCACGTCGCCCGGTACCGACGCCACCCGGCGGTGGATGGCCACCGCGTCGCGCCACGGGTCCATGCCGAGCACCCGCGCTTCGCCGCCCGTGGCGCGCAGCATGCCCAGCAGCACGCGGATGGTCGTCGACTTGCCCGAGCCGTTGGGCCCCAGGAAGCCGTGCACGTCGCCGGCGGCCACCTCGAGGTCGAGCCCGTCGAGCGCGCGCACCCGCCCGAACCGCTTCTCGAGCCCGCGGGTGACGATGACCCGATCCTCCACGGCGCTGACGCTACTCCCGCGCCCGCACAACGCAAGCCGCGCGGCGGCATCCCGCGGGCTCGCGTCCCGGCGACCGCCACGACCCGCGCAGTCGACCCGATGGGCTTGCGTTGTGCGAGATCAGCGGCGGCGACGGTGCGCTGCGCCGCTGGCCCGGGGCGGCCGCGGCATGGCGGCCGCCCGCGGCACGGCAGAATGGCCCGGTGCACTCCGTGACCGCCTGGCGCAACGCCGTGTTCGCCACCTTCTTCGCGATGGGCCTCGGCTACGCGAGCTGGATGGCGCGGCTGCCGCACGTGCGCGACCAGCTGGGCGTGACGACGGGCGAGATGGGCCTCATCCTGCTCGGCATCTCGATCGGCTCGGTCACGGGCCTGCTGCTCGCGAGCCACATCATCCACGCGCTCGGCACGCGCGTCGTGGTGGCCTTCGGCATGATGGTCGTCTCCGCCGGGCTCTCGCTCGCGGGCTGGGCGGCCGACGGCGGCCTCGCCTGGCTCGTGATCGCCGGCTTCCTCCTCGGCGGCAGCGTCACCGGCATCACCGACGTCGCGATGAACATCTCGGGCGCCGCGAACGAGCGCGCCGTCGGCAAGCCGATCATGCCCGTCTTCCACGCGTTCTTCTCGCTCGGCACCGTCGCCGGCGCGGGTCTCGGCGGCCTGTGCGAGCTGCTCGGCATGGGGCTCGGCTGGCAGGCGACGGGGGTCGGCCTCGCGACCGTGGGGCTCGGCCTCGTGGTCTACCGGGCGCTCCCCGCCGACGTCGCCGCGGAGGACGAGGAGCCCGTGACGCTGCGCGAGCGGCTCGCGGTCTGGAAGGACCCCCGCACGATCCTGCTCGGCCTCCTCGTGCTCGGCATGTCGCTCACCGAGGGCAGCGCCAACGACTGGCTCGCGCTCACGATGGTCGACGGCCACGGCTTCACGAACGAGGGCGGCGCGTTCATGCTCGCGCTCTTCCTCACCGCGATGACCGGCGGCCGCCTGCTGGGCGTGGGGCTGCTCTCGCGCTACGGCCGCGTGCCGGTGCTGCGGCTCACCGCCGCCATCGCCGCGATGGGGCTGCTGCTCGTGATCTTCGCCGAGCACCCCGCGCTCGTCATCGGCGGCGTCGTGCTGTGGGGCTTCGGCGCGAGCCTCGGCTTCCCCGTCGGCATGAGCGCCGCATCCGACGAGCCGCGCCTCGCCGCCGCGCGCGTCGGCACCGTCTCGGCGATCGGCTACATCGCCTTCCTCGCCGGCCCGCCGCTGCTGGGCCTGCTCGGCGACGCGATCGGCCTGCGCCTGGCGCTGCTGGCCGTGCTCGCCTTCGTGCTGCTCTCGCTCGCCACCAGCCACGTCGCCCGCGAGCGGGCGACCGTCAAGGAGGACTCCCCGTGAGGATCGTCGTCGCCCACTGCTCCGTCGACTACGCAGGGCGCCTGTCGGCGCACCTGCCGCTCGCACCCCGCGTGCTCATGCTGAAGGCCGACGGGTCGATCCTCGTGCACAGCGACGGCGGCTCGTACAAGCCGCTCAACTGGATGAGCCCGCCCGCCGTGTTCAGCGCATCCGAGCCCGATCAGGATCAGGCGGATGCGGGCATCACCGAGATCTGGACGGTCACGCACAAGAAGACCGGCGACTCGCTCATCGTCTCGGTGCACGAGATCCTCTCGGACACCTCGCACGAGCTCGGCGTCGACCCGGGCCTCGTGAAGGACGGCGTCGAGGCGCACCTGCAGGTGCTGCTCGCCGAGCAGATCGAGCGGCTGGGCGACGGCTACGAGCTGTGGCGGCGCGAGTACATGACGCCGATCGGCCCGGTCGACATCCTCGCGCGCGACGAGGCCGGCGCGACGGTGGCGGTGGAGATCAAGCGGCGCGGCGAGATCGACGGGGTCGAGCAGCTCACGCGCTACCTCGAGCTGCTGAACCGCGACCCGCGCATCGCGCCGGTGACGGGCGTGTTCGCCGCGCAGGAGATCAAGCCGCAGGCGCGCACGCTCGCCGAGGATCGCGGCATCCGCTGCGTCGTGCTCGATTACGACGAGATGCGCGGGATCGACTCGGGGCACGCGCGGCTGTTCTGAGCCGCCGCCTCCCTTGACGGCGGGTCTCGTGACGCGTGCGGCTCCGCCGCGCGCTCCTCGACCGACGAGGGAAGGCCCCGCCGACCCACGGTCGTCGAGTAGCGCCCGCAGGGCGCGTATCGAGACGACGAACGCCCCGGTCTCGACACGGCCGGCTCCGCCGGCCCACTCGACCAGCGAGGGAACGACCCGGTCTCCTAGGAAAAACGCGTGCCCCAACACGTTGTTCGCCCATCCAGGGCGCGCGCCAGCGCACTGAACAGCTCGTGACGCGTGCGGCTCCGCCGCGCGCTCCTCGACCGACGAGGGAGGGGCGACTACGAGTCGGCGAACGGCGCGATGCGGTCGCGCCACGCCCGGTCGGCCGCGTCGGGCAGCGCATCCTCGCGCGACGCGTAGGGGTCGACGTGGTCGGGCGCGGGCGCGGAGGACGGCGGCAGCGCGTCCTCGCGAGACGCGTAGGGCGGCACCCGCTCCGGCGACGACGCCGCCCGCGCCGGCAGCGCGTCGTCGCGAGAGGCGTAGGGCTCCACGCGCTCGGGCGCAGGCGCCGAGGCCGTCGGCAGCGCGTCGTCCCGCGAGGCGTACGGCTCGACGTGGTCGCGCCAGTCGCCGCCCGAGGCCACGCCGCCGAAGTCGTCGTCGACGTACGGCGACGCATCCGCCTCGTGGCCGCCCGGCGGCTGTTCCTCGCCCTGGGATGCCTGCTCGCTCATCGTGACCTCCTCGTCCGTGCCCGGCGGAGAGCTGAAGGCGACCGCGAACGGATGCTCGGTCGTCGGCGCCGGCTGCGGGCGCTCGAGCGCGATGCCGTGCGCGTCGGTGCGCGTGCCGCACGCGGGGCACTGCAGCGCGGCCGCGCGCCCGCCGGCGTCGACATCGATCACGCAGCCGCCGATCACCACGTCGCCGGCGTCGGCGACATCGGCGATCGTGCCGTACCCCCACACGATCTCCCGCATGAGCGTGCCGCACTGCGGACATGCCACCTGGGTCGCCATGCGGCCACCGTAGACCCCGCTCGGCGGCGCGGAAAGGGGTGGATGCGCTCGCGCGCCGCTACCGCTTCGACTCGACCTCGGTGAAGACGATGCGCTCGGCGCCGCGGTTCTCCATGCGGTGCGCGGCCCCGGCGGCTCGCGTGTAGGCCTCGCCCGGCACGAGCGGCACCTCGAGCTCGGAGCCGTCGGGCAGCACCGCCCACATGACCGCGCCCTCCTGCGGCAGCACGGCGTAGTCGAGCGCATGCGTGTGCATCTCGATCGCGTCGCCGGGCTCGATCGTCCACTCGACGATGCGGAAGCGCTCGTCGTCGACGAGCGTGCGCGAGCTCGCCACGCCCACGCCTACGCCCGCGTCGCCGCGGCCGCCGCGCGCGCCGCCGCGGGCAGCGCGTCGACGATGCGCCCGAGCGGCTCGTCGCCGTGCGCGGCGGTGACGAACCACGCCTCGAACACGCTCGGCGGCAGGCTCACCCCCGCCTCGAGCATCGCGTGGAAGAACGGCGGGTAGCGGAAGGCGTCCTGCGCCCGCACCTCGTCGAAGTCGCGCGGCGCGCCCTCGCGGAACGCCACCGAGAACAGGCTCCCGACGCGCGTGATCGCGTGCGCGACGCCCTCGGCCCGGAGCGCATCCGTGAGGGCACCCGTGATGACGTCGGCAGCCGCATCCAGCCGCTCGTAGACGGCCTCGGTCGCGAGCCGCAGCGTCGTGAGGCCCGCCGCGACGGCGACCGGATTGCCGCTCAGCGTGCCCGCCTGGTAGACGGGGCCGGTGGGCGCGAGCAGCTCCATGACGTCGGCGCGGCCGCCGAGCGCCGCGAGCGGCATGCCGCCGCCGATGACCTTGCCGAAGGTGATGAGGTCGGGCGCCTCGGCGCCGGACCACTGCTCGATGCCCCACATGCCCGAGCGGTGCACCCGGAAGCCCGTGAGCACCTCGTCGCTGATGAGGAGCGCCCCGTGCGCGTGCGCGGTGCGGGCGAGGAAGCCGTTGAAGTCGCCGTCGGGCTCGACGACGCCCATGTTGGCGGCGGAGGCCTCGACGATGACGGCTGCGATCTCGTCGCCGCGCTCGGCGAACACCTGCTCGACGGCGTCGCGGTCGTTGTAGGGGATGACGAGGGTCGTCGCGGCGACCGCCTCCGGCACGCCCGCGGAGCCCGGCATCGCGAGCGTCGCGAGCCCGGAGCCGGCGGCGGCGAGCAGGCCGTCGGAGTGCCCGTGGTAGTGCCCGTCGAACTTCACGAGCAGGTCGCGGCCGGTCGCGCCGCGCGCGAGCCGGATGGCCGTCATCGTCGCCTCGGTGCCGGTCGAGACGAGCCGCAGCCGCTCGACGGGGTCCACGCGGCGCTCGACCTCCTCGGCGAGCAGCGCCTCGGCGGGCGTCGACGCGCCGAAGGAGAGGCCGCGGCCCGCGGCGTCCTGCACCGCCTCGACGACCTCGGGGTGGGCGTGGCCGAGGATGGCCGGGCCCCAGCTCGCGACGAGGTCGACGAGCTCGCGACCCTCCGCATCCGTCACGTAGGCGCCCTTGGCGCGCACGAGGAACGAGGGCGTGCCGCCGACGGAGCCGAAGGCCCGCACCGGGCTGTTGACCCCGCCGGGGATGGCGAGCTTGGCGCGCTCGAAGAGCTCGGCGTTGGTGCTCATGCGATGCCTCCCGCGGCGCGGGCGCCCGACTGCGCCTGCAGCCGCTCGGCCAGCTCGACCGCCCAATAGGTGAGCACCGTGTCGGCGCCGGCGCGCAGGATGCTCGTGATGCTCTCGGCGATGAGCCGGTCGCGGTCGATCCAGCCGCGCTCGGCGGCCGCCTCGACCATCGCGTACTCGCCGGAGACCTGGTAGGCCCACACGGGCACGTCGGATGCGGCGGCGACGTCGGCGAGCACGTCGAGGTAGAGGGATGCGGGCTTCACCATGACGATGTCGGCGCCCTCGGCGAGGTCGAGCAGCGCCTCGCGGAGGCCCTCGCGGCGGTTGCCGGGATCCTGCTGGTAGGTCTTGCGGTCGCCCGTGAGGCTCGAGTCGACGGCCTCGCGGAACGGGCCGTAGAGCGCGGAGGCGTACTTCGCGCTGTAGCCGAGGATGGCGGTGCCGGCGTGCCCGGCGGCGTCGAGGGCGGCGCGCGCGTGCTCGACCTGGCCGTCCATCATGCCGCTCATGCCGAGCAGCTGGCTGCCCGCCTCCGCCTGCGCGATCGCCATGTCGGCGTAGCGCTCGAGCGTCGCGTCGTTGTCGACCGAGCCGTCGGCGGCGAGCACGCCGCAGTGGCCGTGGTCGGTGAACTCGTCGAGGCACAGGTCGGTCTGGATGACGGTCGCGTCGCCGAAGCGCTCGGCGAGGAAGCGCGTCGCGGCGTTGAGGATGCCCTCGGGATCGGTCGCACCGGAGCCCACCGCATCCTTGTGCTCGGGCACGCCGAAGAGCATCACGCCGCCGACGCCCGCGGCGATAGCGCGCTCGACCTCGCGCGCGGCGGAGTCGAGGGTGTGCTGCACCTGGCCGGGCATGCTGCTGATGGCCCGCGGCTCGCGCAGCCCCTCGGCGACGAACATCGGCAGCACGAGCTGCGCGGGGTGGATGCGGGTCTCGGCGACGAGGCGGCGCATGGGGGCGCTGGCCCGCAGCCGGCGGGGGCGGATCGTGGGTGACATCGGTCTCCAGGGTACGCGGGATCGGCCCGCCCGGGGGTGGACGATCGGCGTCCCGGCGGCGACGCCGCCCCTGTCGCCCGCGCCATCGCCGACCTAGGCTGAGCGCGCAACGAGGTCGTCAGCCGACCGCGGCCGGCCTCGCCCACTCGAGGAGGAGCGCGACATGAAGGCAGTGCAGTACAGGGCGTTCGGGCAGCGGCCCGAGCTGGTCGAGGTCGAGAAGCCCTCCCCCGGGCCGGGCGAGGTGCTGCTGCGCATCACCGCCTCGGGCCTGTGCCACTCGGACGAGGTCGTGATGTCGTTCCCCGAGGAGGGCTACCCGTATCCCATGCCCATGACCCTCGGCCACGAGCCGGCGGGCGTCGTCGAGCAGCTCGGCGAGGGCGCGACGGGCGTCGAGGTGGGCGACAGCGTGATCGTCTACGGATGCTGGGGCTGCGGCGTGTGCACCATGTGCGCCTCGGGGCGCGAGAACCTGTGCCTCACCGGCATGGTCTCCCCCGGTCTCGGCGTCGACGGCGCCATGGCCGAGCACATGATCGTCGACAGCGTGCGCCACCTCGTGCCGATCGGCGACCTCGACCCGGTGCGCGCCGCCTCCCTCACCGACGCGGCGCTCACCCCCTACGAGGCGATCAAGAAGGTGCAGCACCACCTGCTGGGCGGATCGACCGCCGTGGTCATCGGCGCGGGCGGCCTCGGCCACGTCGCGATCCAGCTGCTGCGCACGCTCACCTCGGCGCGCGTCATCGCGCTCGACGTCGGCGACGAGAAGCTCGCCTTCGCGAAGGAGGTCGGCGCGCACGAGGTGCTCGAGTCGAACGCGGATGCGGCGGGCAAGGTCAAGGAGATGACCGGCGGCGTGGGCGCCGACGTCGTGTTCGACTTCGTCGGCATCGACCCGACGGGCGCGACCGCCACCGCCGCGGTGCGGGTAGCGGGCGCGGTCGTCGTGGTCGGCGCGGGCGGCGGCAGCGCGAAGGTCGGGCTGCTCTCCGCGCCCTACGACGTCGAGGTGCGCACCTCCCTGTGGGGCCGCCGCTCGTCGCTCATCGAGCTCGTCGAGATGGCCAAGCGCGGCGAGATCAGGATCGAGACGAAGGAGTACCCGATCGACGACGCGCTGCAGGCGTACGCCGACCTGCACGACGGGAAGGTGCGCGGGCGCGCGGTCGTGGTGCCGTAGCGACGCGGGCAGCCGCGACGGGGCCGGCCCACGGGCCGCCCTCGGCCGCGGGCGCTATCCGCGCGGCGCCCCCGGCGCGCCGCCGTCGCCGATCGCGACCGCCTCGGCCGTCACGCCGGCCGACGCCCAGCGCACCGGCATGCCGGGGTGCTCGAGCGCGAACCAGAAGGTGGTCGCGCCCTCGTCGTCCACCACCTCGTAGCGGAGGCAGTCGCGCTCGCCGAAGGCGAGGCGGATGCGCTCGCGCGCGATCGTGGTGGAGGCGGCCGGGAAGGCGGCGTGCGCCTGCAGCTCGAGCCAGGTGACGCGGCGGGCCTGCGCCTGCCCGGTCGGCGTGCCCGACGCATCCGTCTCGACGCTCGTCGACGTGCAGCCCTCGGCATCTCCGCCCGCGAAGCCCGAGAGGTGGTGGTGCACCTCGCCGCTGCCCGTCGTGCGCACGAGCACCCAGTGGCTGTCGGGGCACGCGGCGCGGATCTCGTCGGCGGTGAAGGGCGTCGGCGCCAGGTCGGGGCCGAGCACGTGCGGGTCGGGGGCCGGGCGGGCGGCGTCGGTCATGCGCGGCGCTCCGGATCCGCGAATGCCGCGTCGATCGCGTCGGCGAGCACGCCGATCACCGGCCACGCGCCCTCGGAGCTGTTGCCGAGCACGCTCGCGGTCGTGCGGGTCGCGATCACGTGGGTCGAGCGGAACGAGGAGCCTGCGTCGTAGCCCTCGAGGATGAGCGCGGCCTCGGTCGCGTGCAGCCAGAAGCCCATGCCGTAGCGCCTGCCCTCGTCGGGCACGTCGTGGCGCGGGCCCGTCAGCAGCGCGACCGACTCGGGCGAGACGATGCGGCCGTCGAGCAGCGCGAGCCAGAAGCGGTGCAGGTCGGCGGCCGTGGTGAAGATGCCGCCGTCGCCGTTGCCGAGCACCGGCAGGCGCAGCGTGCTCGCGAGGTCGCCCTCGTCGCCGAGGTAGCCGACCGCGGCGTCGCCGGGCAGCGCGTCGAGCGGCAGGAAGCCGGTGCGCGTCAAGCCCGCGGGCTCGAGCACGAGCCGCCGGACCGCGTCGTGGTAGCGCTCGCCCGTGACGCGCTCGATGAGCACCGCGAGCACCATGTAGCCGCCGTTGCAGTACGCGAAGCGCTCGCCGGGCGGGAAGGCCTGCGGCAGGTCGAGCATCGGCAGGAACGCCTCCGCGCTCGTGAGCTCGTGCACCGGCACGCTGAGCACGAAGTCGCTCGGCTGCCAGTCGGCCTCCTCGTCGAGGTAGTCGCCGATGCCGGAGGTGTGGGTGAGCAGGTGCTCGACCGTGACGGCGTCGTCGATCTGCGGCAGGTCGTCGCCGAGCAGCTCGCGCACCGGCTGGTCGAGGCGCAGCGCACCCCGCTCGACGAGGGCCAGCACCGCGACGGCGGTGAAGCCCTTGCCGCCGCTCGATACGGCGATGCGGGTGTCGGCGGTCATGGGCGCCGCGAGCGCTCGGTGGCGGAAGCCCTCGCACCGCTCGAGCACGCGCTCGCCGTCGACGTCGACGGCGAGGACGCCGGTGAAGGGGCGCCGCGCGACGGCCTCGTCGAGCGCGGCGGGATCGATGTGCATGGGGGCTCCTCGCAAGTCGGTGATCAGCAGGCTACGGGGCGCGACTGGGCGGGATAGCGGGGCGCGCGCCGCCGCGACGGGCGCGGCCGGGTCACGCCGGTCGGTCGGTCAGGCGACCGCCCTCGAGGTGCCAGCGGCGCGTGATGCCGAGCCGGTCGAGGAACGCCGCGTCGTGGCTCACGACGACGAGCGCGCCCTCGTAGGCGGCCAGCGCCTCCACGAGCCGGTCGATCGAGTCGAGGTCGAGCGAGTTCGTCGGCTCGTCGAGCAGCAGCAGCTGCGGCGCGGGGTCCGCGAGCAGCAGGCGCGCGAGCGCGAGCCGGAACCGCTCGCCGCCCGAGAGCTCCTGCACCCGCTGCTCGGCCCGCGCGCCGCGGAACAGGAACCGTGCGAGCTGCGCCCGCACCTCGAGCGGCGTGCGCGCGGGCGCCGTCTCGCGCACCGCCTCGATCAGGGTCGCGCCGTCGTCGTCGAAGCGAATGCGCTGCGGCAGCAGGGCGGTATGCCGGATGCGGTGCGTCACCTCGGCGAGCGCGGCTGGCCGGCCGGTGCCCGCTGCGAAGCCGTCGCCCGCTGCAGAGCCGTCGCCCGCGGCATCCGTGCTGCCCAGGACGGTCGACCCGCGGCCGGCGATCGCCTCGAGCAGCGTCGACTTGCCCGCGCCGTTCGCGCCCGTGAGCGCGATCCGCTCAGGCCCCCGCACCGCGACGTCCGTGCCGTCCGCGAGCACGAGCCCCAGCACGTCGCGGCCGGCGGGCACGCGCGTGTCGGGCAGTGCGATGCGGATCGCGCCCTCGTCGCGCACGCGCGCACGTGCCTCGTCGAGCGCGGCGGCGGCCGACGCCTCCCGCCCCGAGTGCAGAGCGCCGGACCGCGCCGTCGTCCGCTCGGCGGCGTTCTGCATCGCGTTCGCGAAGATCGTCGGGATGCCGCCGGAGAGCCGCACCCGCCGACCCGCCGCCTCGGCCCGCTGCCGGCGCTCGGTCGCTTCGATGCGGTCGCGCCGCTCGCGCCGCACGAGCGCCTCGGCGTCGCGCACGCCCCTGGCGGCCGCGGCCTGCTCGGCGGCGATCGCCGCGCGGTAGGCGCTGTAGGGCCCGTCGAAGGTGCGCAGGCCCGCGCCGTGGAGCTCGGCGATGCGGTCGACCCGCTCGAGCAGCGCGACGTCGTGGCTGACCACGACGAGCGTGCCCCGCCAACCGCCCACCGCGTCGTGCAGCCGCGCGCTGGCGGCGGCGTCGAGGTTGTTGGTCGGCTCGTCGAGCAGCGCGATGTCGGCGCGCTGGAGGCGGATCGCGGCGAGCCCGACGAGCACCGCTTCGCCGCCGGAGAGGGTCGCGATGGGGCGGGCGAGCAGGTCGGCATCGCCCGCGAGGCCGAGTGCGGCGAGCTCGGCGAGCGCCTCCGCCTCGATGCCCCAGCGATCGCCGACGGCGTCGAAGCGGTGCTGCGCGACGTCGCCGGCCTCGATGGCCGCGATCGCACCGAGCACGTCGGCGATGCCGAGCGCATCCGCCACCGTGCCCGGTCCGAGGGCGAGCTGCTGCGGCAGCGTCGCGACCGAGCCGCGCACGACGAGCTCGCCGGATGCGGGCGCGAGGTCGCCGGCGATGAGCCGCAGGAGCGTGGACTTGCCGGCGCCGTTGCGGCCGACGAGGCCCGTGGTGCCGTGGCCGAGCGAACCGGTGAGCCCGTCGAGCGCGACGGTGCCGTCGGGCCAGCGGAAGGAGACGCGCGAGAGCGCGATGGCGGGATGTGCCAAGAGAGATCCTCATCAGAGCGTGGGAGCGCTGACGGAAGGGTCGGCAGTGCGTGGGCTGCCGGGTCAGCGCGCGGTCGCGGCTCCCTGGATCTCGGTCATGTCGACTCTTCTCGTGGCGAGGGCGCGGGCGCTGACACCGCCCGCGATGCTCAGGCGAAGATACGCGACGCGCGCTGCGAGGGCAAGCGCCGGGGCGGATGCGTCAGCGCGGCTGCTCGGGATCGGTGACGTCGGCGACCTGCGCGCCGAGGTGCGCGACGAGCGCGTCGCCGTCGACGGTCGCGGCGACGCCGTGATCGCCGGCGCCGATCGAGACGCGGCGACCGCGCACGCGCTCGTCGGCGACGACGGGCAGCGGATGCGTCGTGCCGAAGGGCGTGATGGTGCCGCGGCGGAAGCCCGTCACGGCGAACGCGGCGTCGGCATCGGGCATAGACAGCCGGCTCACGCCGAGCAGCTCGCGCAGCTTCGGCCACGAGATCGTGCGGTCGCCCGGCACGAGCACGAGCAGGTGGTCGCCCTCGCCGCGGCGCACGACCATCGTCTTGATGATGTCGGCGGGCTCGACCCCGCGGGCTGCGGCGGCCTCGGCGAGCGAGCCGACGCGGCCGTGGCGCGTCACCTCGTGCTCGAGGCCGGAGGCTGCGAGCGCGTCGAGCGCGGGGTTGCGGGGAGCGTCGGCGGTCGCGTCGGTCATGGACCCACGCTACGCCTCCGCCTCACGCCGCGGGCGCCGCCGTCGTCAGGGCTGCGACGAGGCCCTCGGGGCTCGGGCGCTCCGCGACCGCGGCGACCGCCAGGCCCGCCCGGCGGCAGTCCTCGGCGGTCTGCTCGCCCATCGCGACGACGAGCGCGGCGGGCCCGAGGCCGAGCCGCGCGACCTGCTTGGCGACGGAGCCGGACGTCACGAGCACGGCGTCGACGAATGCGGGACGGGCAGCATCGGTCGCGGTCGCGAGCGCGTCGTCGGCGGTATCCCGTGCGGCCGCCTGCAGCTCGGCCTGGTGGCGCAGCGCATCCGCGGGCTCGGGAGCACCGGCGCTCCGCACCGCCTCGGCGAGGTCGTCGGCCGAGGCGAACACGGGCGTCGTCCGGTACGCGACGACCTCGGTCACCTGCATGCCGTGGCGGCGCAGGCCCTCGGCGATCGTGGGCTTGGCGTCGAGCGCGTGCGGCCACAGCACGCGGCCAGCGCGGATCGGCCACTCGTCGACGAGCCCGGCCGCCGACTGGCGCGTGGGGATGAACGCGACGGGGATGCCGCGCTCGCGCAGCGCCGCCGCGGTGACGCTGCCGACCGCCGCGACCGAGACGTTGGCGGGCACCCCGCGCAGCACGCGCACCGTCGACTGGCTCGTGACGACGAGCCAGTCGAAGCGGCCCGCGGTCAGCTGCTCGAGCATCGCGCGCAGGCGCTCCTGATCCTCGGCCGGCGCGGTCTGCACGAGCGGCACGACGACCGGCTCGAAGCCGACTGCGGCGACGCGCCGGGCGACGTCGTCGCCCCAGCTGCCGCCGCGCGGGATCAGGACTCGCATGGGACGGTCGGGCATGGGAGGGAGCGTACCGGGCGGCGTCCCGGAGCCGTTCCGCGGTCACGCGCGTCCAGCTGGATCATCCCGCTGGACGCGCGCAGATCCGGACATCCTCCGGGCCGCGCCCCGCGCATCAGCGGGCGTCGGCGATGAGCTCGGCCGCCCCTGCCTCCATGAGCTCGGCCACCGCGCGCTCGGCGACGTCGCGCGCCGCCCCCGCGAGCTCCGCGGACGCAGTGCCGTCGAGCGTGTAGGCGTGGGATGCGGTGAGCCGCTTCGAGCCGTCGGTCGCGTACGCGCTGGCGCTCAGGAACAGCATGCCGTCGGCGACCTCGGCGTGCGCGCCGAGCGGCGCGGCGCAGCCCGCCTCGAGGCCCGCGAGCACCCGGCGCTCGGCGTCGACCGATGCGCGCGTGGAGGCGTGGTCGGTCTTGGCGACCGCCGCGCGCGCCGCGGCGTCGCCCGCGCGGATCTCGACCGCGAGCGCGCCCTGCCCGGGCGCGGTCGGGAAGTCGACGAGGTCGAGGATGTCGGTCGCCTTGCCGTCGAGCCCGAGGCGCTTGAGCCCCGCGAGCGCGAGCACGACCGCGTCGAGGTCTGCGCCCTCGCCCGTCTCCGCGTCGCCGAGGGCGCGCGCGATGCGCGTCGGCACGTTGCCGCGGATGTCGACGACCTCGAGGTCGGGTCGGGCCAGCCGCAGCTGCGCGGCGCGGCGCGGCGATCCCGTGCCCACCTTCGCGCCCTCGGGCAGCTCGGCGAAGCGCAGGCCGTCGCGAGCGACGAGCGCGTCGCGGGCGTCCTCCCGCTTCGAGACCGCGGCGAGCTCGATCCCGTCGGCCGGCGCCGTCGGCAGATCCTTGAGCGAGTGCACCGCGACGTCGACCGTGCCGTCGAGCAGCGCATCCCGCAGCGCCGAGACGAACACGCCCGTGCCGCCGAGCTGCTGCAGCGAGGAGCGGTCGGTGTCGCCCTTCGTCGTGATCGGCACGAGCTCGACCTCGCCCGCGAAGCGCTCGGCGAGCGCCGCGCACTGCGCCATCGCGAGCGCCGAGCCGCGCGTGCCGACCCTGAGGGTGCTCACGGCTGCAGCCCGGCGATCGCGGGCCGGAAGCCCAGGCGCGGGTTCTCGCAGCAGCCCGGTCGGCACACGTCGTACCAGGCGGGGATCGACGTGACGGCCTTGCGCTCGGCGGTCGGCCGGCCCTCGAGCCGCTCCTGCACGAGGTCGACGAGCGCGCCCACGTACTGCGGGTCGACGCCCGGCGTGGGTGCGCGACGCACCCACAGCCCTGCCTCGGTCGCCGTCTCGACGGCCTCCTCGTCGAGGTCCCACATGACCTCCATGTGGTCGCTCACGAAGCCGAGCGGCACGATGACGACGGCCTTCCGCGCCTCGAGCGCCTCGATCGCGTCGTTGATGTCGGGCTCGAGCCACGGCTGGGACGCGGGCCCAGAGCGCGACTGGTAGACGAGCTGCCACGCGACGCCCGGCGCCGCCTCCCCCATGACCCACTCGGCCGCGGCGAGGTGCTGCGCCTCGTAGCCGCCGCCCGGGCCCCACTCGTGGAGGTCGGGCGCGCCCGAGCGCTCCGCGTCGGCGGTGGGGATGCTGTGCGTCGCGAAGAGCACCTCGATCTCGCCGTCGGCGAAGCCCGCCTCGCGCGCCTCGGCGACCGTCGCGCGGACGCCGTCGACGAACGGCGCGAGGAAGCCGGGGTGGTTGAAGAACTGGCGCACCTTGTCGATCTGCATCGTGCCCTGCAGGCCCGTGGCCTCGAGCGCATCCGCCCAGTCCTCGCGGTACTGGCGGCACGACGAGTACGACGAGTACGCCGAGGTGGGGATCGCGATGAGCGAGCGGGCGCCCGCGTCGGCCGCCTCCTGCAGCGCCTCGTCGAGGTAGGGCGCCCAGTTGCGGTTGCCCCAGTAGACGGGCAGGTCGACGCCCGCGGCGGCGAGCGCCGCCTCGAGCGCGGCCTTCAGCTCGCGGTTCTGGTCGTTGATGGGGCTCACGCCGCCGAAGTGGCGGTAGTGGGTCGCGACCTCCTCGAGGCGCTCGTCGGGGATGCCGCGGCCGCGCGTGACGTTGCGGAGGAACGGCAGCACGTCGTCCTGCCCCTCCGGGCCGCCGAAGCCCGACAGCAGGATGCCGTCGTAGGCGACCGGCTCCTCGACGTGCTCGGGGCCGGCCTGCGCCGCGGGCGTCGCGCTCGGCACCGCGGCGCCGGGCTCGAGGTGCACGCCGGTCGCCGCCGGCGCCTTGGTCTCCCGGCGCTGCTCGGCCTGCGCCTGCGCCTGCTGCTCGGTCTGCTGCTGCATGCCGCCGCAGCATCCGCCGCCGCAGCATCCGCCCGCCTGGGGCTCGGTCATCTGGGGCTCGGTCATCTGGGTCTCGCTCACGCGAGCACCTCCTCGATCTCGTCGGCGCCGATGCGGCGCCCGGTGAAGAAGGGGATCTCCTCGCGCACGTGCAGCCGCGCGTCGACCGCCCGCAGGTCGCGCATCATGTCGACGAGGTCGACGAGGTCGTCGGCCTCGAGCGGCAGGATCCACTCGTAGTCGCCGAGCGCGAACGCGGCGACGGTGTTGGCGACGACGCCGCGGTAGACGGCGCCCGCCCTGCCGTGCTCGGCGAGCATGCGGCTGCGCTCGTCGGCCGGCAGCAGGTACCACTCGTACGAGCGGTTGAACGGGTAGACCGTCACCCATCGCTTCGGGTCGACCCCGCGCAGGAATCCGGGCACGTGGCGCTTGTTGAACTCGGCGTCGCGGTGCACGCCCATCGCGCCCCACACCTGCGTCGTGCCGGCGAGCTCGCGCGAGCGGCGCACGCGTCGCACCGCCGCCTGCAGCGCCTCGGGCGCGGTGCGGGCGCCGGCGGCGCCGTGGAGCCACACGAGGATGTCGGCGTCGGCGCGCATGCCCGACACGTCGTAGATGCCGCGCGCGACGACGCCCTCGGCCTCGAGCGCCGCGAGCTCGTCGGCGAGCGGCGCGCCGCCCTCGGCGGGGCCCTGGCCCCGCTGGAAGACGGCCCAGATCGTGTAGCCGTCGCCCAGGTCGTCGGCGGTCGGGCCGTCGGTGCCGTGCCCGTGCGGTGCTGCGTCGTGCGGTGCTGCGTCGTGCGTCTGCTCGCTCATGCGTCTCCTCGTGCTGCGTCGTCGGTGGGGGCGGATGCGTCGCGCCGCCCGGTCGCGGAGGCCCCGTCGGCCTCCAGGTCGGTGCCGCTGTCGTGCTCCAGGTCGTCCGTCCAGGGCGTGCCGCGCACGGCGAACCGCTCGCGGCGGATCTCGAGCGCCGCCCGCCGGGCGTCGGGCACGACCTGCGCGAGGCCCGTGCCGGCGACCGCGGCGCCGACGACGACCAGGCCGTCGTGCGCGGCAGCGGCATCGCGCAGCTGCTGCTGGCGGTCGCGCGCGCCGAGCACGCTCGAGGGCTGTCCCTGCTGCCAGCGCACGCGCGCGGTCGCGACCGGCTGCGGCAGCGCGGTGCCGAAGATCGCCTGCGCGTCCTCGAGCGCGAGCGCGGCGGCGGCCTCGTCGTCGAGGCCCTCGGTCGCGGGAGCGGCGCCGCCGGCGCTGCCGTACGAGAGGCGCACGATCTCGCGGCCGGCGGCCGCCTCGCGCAGCCACGGCCACTTGGCGGTCGCGTGGGTCATCGCCTTCGCGCGGATGCCCGTGGCGTCGGCGGCGACGAGCACCCCCGTGCCGCGCGGGTCGCCGGAGACGGCGCCGGCGGGCAGGACGAGGGTGACGAGCTCGACGGTGGCGCCGGGGTCGACGGTGTGGTCTCGTGACGCGAGCGCCTCCGGCGCGCGCTCCTCGACCGGCGGAGTGGAGGCGAGCGCCTCCATCGCGCGCTCCTCCACCGGCGGAGTGGAGGCGAGCGCCTCCGGCGCGCGCTCCTCGACCGGCGGAGTGGACGCGAGCGGCAGGAGGAGGCGGCGGGCCTCGGGCTCGGGGAGCGCGACGACCACGGACGACGCGGCGAGCGCGCCCGCATCCGTCTCGACGCTCCAGCCGGTGTCGGTCGGCGCGATCGCGGCGACGCGGACGCCCGTGCGGATCTCGGCGCGGTGCTCTCGCGCGCGCTCGGCGAGCGCATCGACGAGGCGGTGGATGCCGCCGCGCACGCCCTGCACGGCGCTGCCGGGCTTCGCGTCGGCACCGGCGGCGCCCGCTGCTGCGCGCTCCTCGAGCACGAAGGCGACGCCGCCCGAGAGCGAGCCCGTGCGCGTGATGCCGTTGTTGAGGCCCGGGGCGACGACGGCGATGTCGAGCAGCTCGGGATCGGCCGAGTAGACGCCGCCCGCGAGCGGCGCGACGAGCCGGTCGAGCACCTTCTGGCCCATCCGGCGTCGCACGAGCGGGCCGAGCGCGTCGTCCTTGCCGATGCGCAGCACCGGCATGAGCCGGTCGAGGTAGGCGCGGAGCGCCCCGCCCCAGCCGAGCGCGTCGATGACGTCCTGCGCGAGCGGGGTCGACGGGATGCCGAGCAGCGTGCGCTTCGGCAGCGGCACGGCCCGATCCTCGAGCTGCAGCCAGGCGCCTGCCGGGTTCGGATCGACGATGTCGTCGGCGAGGCCCAGCTCGCCGAGCAGCTCGGCGACGGCTCCGCCGCGCACCGCGAACGACTCCGCGCCCGCGTCGAGCCGCAGGCCGTCGAGCTCGAGCGCGGCAGCGGTGCCGCCCACGCGGTCGGTCGCCTCGAGCACGAGCACGCGGTAGCCGCGGCCCGCGAGCTCGTGCGCGACCGTGAGCCCCGCGATGCCCGCGCCGGCCACGATCGTGTCGTACTGCGGGGCGGGGCCAGGCGCATCCGCCGCCGGCGACGCGGCTCGCGCGTCGGCGACCGCGCCGGTGCGCTCGGCGCCGCTGTGGTCGGTCACCGCGCGTGCACCGCCTCGACGATGCGCGTGAGCACCGCGGGGTCGGTCGTCGGGGGCACGCCGTGGCCGAGGTTGAACACGTGCGCGCGCGCGACGGAGCCCGCGAGCATCACGTGGTCGATCGCCGCCTCGACGATCTCCCACGGCGCGCCGAGCACCGCAGGGTCGAGGTTGCCCTGCACGGTCACGTCGCTGTCGATGCGCTCGAGCGCGACGTCGAGCGAGACGCGCCAGTCGACGCCGATCGCGTCGACGTCGAGGTCCATCGCGCTGTAGAGCTCGCCCGCTCCGACGCCGAAGTGCACGAGCGGGACGCGCGCGCCCGACGCATCCGTCAGCTCCCGCACCCCGTCGAGCGCCGCGCGCGAGGCGGGCGCGACGTGCTCCTGGTACTGGTCGAGCGGCAGCGAGCCGGCCCACGAGTCGAACAGCTGGGCGGCGCTCGCGCCCTCCTCGACCTGCGCGCGGAGGAAGCGGGAGGTGACGTCGGCGGCCCAGCGCGTCAGCCGGTCCCACGCCTCGGGGTGCGCGCGCATGAGGCTGCGCGCCTCGAGGTGGTCCTTCGAGGGGCGGCCGGCGACGAGGTAGGCGGCGAGCGTGAAGGGGGCGCCGGCGAAGCCGATGAGCGGGGTCGAGCCGTCACCGATCTCGGCGAGGCCCGCGACCGTGCGCCGCACGCCCTCGCGCACGGGCTCGAGCGTCTCCTCGAGCGCGGCGGGGTCGAGCGCGACGAGCCGCTCGACGTCCTCGGGGCTCCGCACCGCCTCGGCCATCACGGGGCCCACGCCCGGCTCGATCGTGACGTCGACGCCCGCGAGCTTGAGCGGCACCATGATGTCGCTGAAGAAGATGGCGGCGTCGACGCCGTGGCGCCGCACCGGCTGCAGCGTGATCTCGCTCGCGAGCGCCGGGTCGAGGCACGTGTCGAGCATGCCGCGGCCCGCGGCGCTCTCGGCAGCGCGCAGCTCGCGGTACTCCGGCAGGGAGCGCCCGGCCTGCCGCATGAACCACACGGGGGTCACCTCGGGGCGGTCGCCGCGGTACGCGCGCACGAGCCGGGAGGCGCCGGTGCGGGTGTTGAGCGGATGGTCTTCACGGAGCGCAGGCATCCCCGCCATTCTCCCACTTCCGGGGGACTCGCGGGGCCGGGCTCGAGGCCGACCGGCTTGGAGTCTGATATGGATGCGGATCGGGGTACGATGGACCGATGCTGATCTGCCTCACGGCGAGTCACAAGAACGCCGACTTCACCGCGCTCGAGGCGCTGTCGTCGGCAGACGCCGCGCAGCTGCCCACCGCCTTCGCCTCCCACCCCGCCGTCGACGGGGCGGTCGTCGTCTCCACCTGCAACCGCTTCGAGGTCTACCTCGACGTCGACGCCGACGCCGACGCGGCGGCCGGCATCGCCCAGACGGCGGCGGCGGATGCGCTCGGGTTCCACCACCCGGAGACCCTCGAGCCGCTCGCCGACGCGCGCGCCGCCGAGCACCTGTTCGCCGTCGCCGCGGGCCTCGAGTCGGTCGTGATCGGCGAGGGCGAGATCGCCGGCCAGGTGCGCCGCGCGCTCAGCTCGGCGCAGGAGGCCGGCACCACGAGCCCCCACCTCGAGCGCCTGTTCCAGCGCGCCGCCGAGACGCAGCGCGGCATCAAGAACCGCACGGGGCTCGGCGAGGCCGGCCGCTCGATCGTTCGCCTCGCCCTCGACCTCGCGAGCGCGCGCGTCGACCTCGCCGACGCGCGCGTGCTGCTCGTCGGCACCGGCCGCTTCGCGGGCGTCTCGCTCGCCGAGCTGCGCCGCCGCGGCGCCAAGCACATCGAGGTCTGGAGCCCCTCGGGCCGCGGCGACGGCTTCGCCCGCAGCCACGCCGTCGCCCACGTCGACGGCCGCGACGCCGCGCTCGCCGCCGCGAGCGCCGACGTGATCGTCACCTGCACGAGCGCCGAGCACCACGTCGTCGATGCCGAGCTGCTGCTGCGCGGGCGCTCGATGCTCGCGGCGACCCACGCGTTCCCGGGCTCCGCGGCCGAGGCCGCTGACGCATCCGGATGCCCCGTGCACGTGGGCGCAGAGCCGCAGCCCGCGCTCGTCGGCGCGGCCGCGGGCGCCCCCGAGCCCGGTCGCGCGGCGGCCGCCGGATGCCCCGTGCACGCCGCCGTGACCGCCGAGCCGCGCTGCCCCGTGGAGCACGGCCGCTCGGCGCAGCTCATCGTCGACATGGGCATGCCCCGCAACGTCGACCCCGACGTGCAGAGCGTGCACGGCGTCGAGGTGCTCGACCTCGAGACCATCCGCCTGCACGCGCCGCTCGAGCACCTCACCGCGACCGAGGACGCCCGCGACCTCGTGCGCAAGGCCGCGCGACGCTTCGAGCGCGGCACCGCCGAGCGGCAGATCGGCCCCGCGATCGCGGCCCTGCGCGAGCACGTGCAGGAGGCGATGGAGGCCGAGCTCGAGCGCATCGCCAAGCGCGGGACCGAGGACGAGCGACGGCTCGCCGAGCAGGCGCTGCGCCACTTCGCGGGCGTGCTGCTGCACAAGCCCACCGTGCGCGCGCGCCAGCTCGCGGCCGAGGGCCGCCAGGACGACTTCCTCGCCGCGATCGACGCGCTCTACGGCATCGACGCCGCCGCCGACGCGGCGTGACCGAGCCGCAGCCGCCGCTCGAAACCGGCGCCGAGCCCTCGACCGGCGCGCACGGCATCCTGCCTGCCGCGCCGCTCACCGGCCCGATCGAGACCGTCGAGCCCGCCGCGCCGACCGAGCCCGGCGCCCCGGCGCGCAAGCGCCGCTTCGTCGACCTCGCGCCGCTGAAGGCCTCGCCCGCGTTCGCGCGCCTCTGGATCGGCAGCGCCATCAGCGGCATCGGCGCGCAGATGACGATCGTCGCCGTCGGGCTGCAGATCTTCGACATGACCGGCAGCACGATGATGGTCGCGCTCGTCGGCGGCGTCGCGCTGCTGCCGATGGTCGTCGCAGGGCTCTGGGGCGGCATGCTCGCCGACGCCTTCGACCGCCGGCTCGTGCTCATGCTCTCGAGCCTCACCGGCTGGGCGGCGGTGCTCGGCCTCGTCGCCCTCTCGGCGTGGGACGCCGCGCTCGTCGCCGACGGCGGGCGCGCGGCCGTGTGGCCCTTCTACGTGCTCACGACGCTCAACACCGTCGCCGCGACCATCTCGGGCGCGACGCGCAGCGCCGTGACCCCGCGCATCCTGCCCGCCCACCTCATCTCGCGCGCCGCCGCTCTCAACGGCATCGCGATCGGCATCATGCTCACCGCGGGCCCCGCAGCCGCGGGCGTGCTCGTCGCGACGGTCGGGCTGCCCGTCACGTTCGCGGTCGACGCGGTGCTCTTCACCGCCGGGTTCCTCGGCATCGTCGGGCTGCCGAAGCTGCCGCCGCTCGGCGAGGCGGTGCGGCCCGGTCTCGCGTCGCTGCGCGACGGCGTGCGGTTCATGCGGCAGGCGCCCAACATCCGCATGTCGTTCGTCGTCGACATCATCGCGATGACCTTCGGGCGGCCGTTCGCGCTGCTGCCGGCGGTCGGCGCGGTCGCGATCGGCGGCGGCCCGATCACCGTGGGCGTGCTCACCGCCGCCGCGGCCGTCGGCACCCTGCTGGCGAGCCTGCTCTCGGGGCCCGTGGCGCACGTGCACCGCCACGGCGTCGCGGTCGCGCGCGCGATCACCGCGTACGGCGGCTGCGTCGCGCTGCTCGGCCTCGTGATCCTCGGTGCGATGAGCGGATGGTTCGGCCCGGTCGGCGCCGACTGGTCGCGGGTGTCGTGGCCGGCCCTCGCGCTCGCCGCGCTCGCGCTCGCCGGCATGGGCGCGAGCGACGAGATCAGCGCGATCTTCCGCTCGACGATGCTGCTGACGGCGGCGCCCGACGACATGCGCGGCCGCACGCAGGGCCTGTTCACCGTCGTCGTCGCGGGCGGTCCGCGCATCGGCGACCTCTACGCCGGCGCCGCCGCGAGCCTCGTCGCGCTCTGGGCACCGCCGCTGTTCGGCGGGTTCGTGATCATCGTGCTCATCGCGGTCGTCACCCGAGCGCAGCGCACGTTCCTCGCCTACGACGCGCGGCACCCGACGCCCTAGTCGACCTGACGGGGCCGTCAGGGCCGACCTGCCGACCACTGAGCGTCTCGACAGGCAAGCCTGAGTCGCCCCTGCGCGCCGTGCCGGGGTACGCGGATTACCGTTCAGGCGTCAGCCGGACGAGGAACGGAACCCACGATGTGCGCCGCACGACCGCCACTGCTCCACCAGGAGCTCGTCGCGCTCGCCGCGCCCACGCAGGTCTGGTCGGCGCACGACGGCACGGTCGGCTCGAGCGAGGCGCACGGGGTGTACCACGGCGACTGGCGCTACGTGCGGGCGATGGGGCTGCTGGTCGACGGCGTGCCGGTCGAGCCGATCGCGAGCGCCGAGGAGCAGGGCCGCACCATCTTCCACGCCGTCGCGTGCGCGGCGGGCTCGAACCTGCCCATCCCCCGCGTCTCGGTCGAGCGGATGCGCGAGGTGCGGCCCGGCGCGCTCGTCGAGCGGGTGACCCTCGTCAACGGCCGCGACGAGGCGGTCGACGCGGTCGTCGAGCTCGTGTGCGAGATCGAGCTCGCGCCGATCGAGAGCGTGCGCGCAGGGCAGCCGGCGCCCGAGGCCATCGAGCTCGTGCCGCTCGTCGACGGCGAGCACGTCGTGATGCGCGACGGCACCCGCACGGTGCGGATCTCCGGCCGCGGCGGCGCCCTGCGCATCGACGGCAGCCGCGTCGTGCTCGCCCAGGAGGCGCACGTCCTGCCCGACGACTGGTCGGGCATGACGCTCGAGCTCGAGATCGACGACCCGACGCTCGCGGTGCACGGCGCGCGCTGCGACGCGGCGCTCGACCAGCTCGAGCCGACCGGCCGGCCCGCGCTCGACCGCTGGGCCGAGCGGGCGATGGCCGATCTCGAGAGCCTGCTGCTCGACGCGGGCCACGGGGCCTTCCCCGCCGCCGGCGCCCCGTGGCACATGACGATGGTCGCCCGCGACGCGCTCATCGCGTGCCGGCTGCTGCTGCCCCTCGGCGGCGCGCTCGCCGAGGGCACGCTGCGCACGCTCGCCGCCCGCCAGGGCGTGCAGGTCGACGCGGCGACCGGCGAGCAGCCGGGCCGCATCCTGCACGAGATGCGCCAGAGCGACCCGGTGCGGCCGGGCGTCGAGCCGCCGCCGGTCTACACGGGCTCCCTCGACGCGACGCCCCTGTGGATCGTGCTGCTGCACGACGCCTGGCAGGCGGGGCTGCCGCTCGAGACCGTGCGCGAGCTGCGCACGGCGCTGCACGCGGCACTCCACTGGATGGAGTCGCACTGCGGCGACGGATTCTTCACGGCCGCCGACGAGGCGGGCTACGGGCACTCGGGCAAGGGCTGGGAGGGCGGCGCCGAGCGGCGCATCGCCCCCGCCGCGGATGGCGCGGCCCCCCTCGCGACCGCGCAGGCGCAAGGACTCGCGTGCCGCGCGGCGGTGGGCGGGGCAGCGCTGCTCGACGCGCTCGGCGACGACGGCGAGCCGTGGCGCGCGTGGGCCGAGCGGCTGCGCGCGCGGTTCCGCGACGCCTTCTGGGTGCGGCACGAGGATGCGCGCTTCCCCGCGATGGCGCTCGACGCCGACGGCCAGCCGATCGAGGTGCTCGTGAGCGACATCGGCCAGCTCATCGGCACGACGCTCCTGAGCCGCGTCGAGGAGGCCGAGGTCGCGCGGCTGCTGCTCGACGACCGCCTCTCCTCCGGGTTCGGCCTGCGCACCATGGCGACCGATGCCGAGCACTACTGGCCGCTCGCGCCCTACTCGGGTGCGATCTGGCCGCACGACACCGCGATCGCCGTCGAGGGGCTGCTGCGCTCGGGCTTCGTCGGCGAGGCGGGGCAGCTCGCGGCGCAGCTCGAGCGGGCGGCGGATGCGTTCGACGGCCGGATGCCCGAGGTGTACGCGGGCTACGGGGTCGACGACGCCCCCGACCCGATCCCCTACCCCGGCGCGTGCTCGCCGCAGGCGTGGAGCGCCGCGGCCGTCGTGCCGGTGCACCGGGCGCTGCTCGCGGTGCCCAGCCGACGGCACACGGATCGCGGCCACCGGCACCTCATCGCGCTCGAGCCCGACGCATCCGCCGACCCCGAGCCGCTGCAGATCAACGCGGGCACTGCGCAGGCGCCGAGGCCGCGCCTGCGGCTCGTGCCGCCCACCGCCTGACCGGCGCGCCGCCGGGGCCCAGCCGACGAGGGAGCCGCGGGCGGAGCGCCCGCCTTGCCGATCCTCGGGACGAGGCGCTCAGGCGCCTCGTCCCGAGCCCGCTCAGCCCTTCGCCGAGCCGGCGAGCAGCCCTCGCACGAAGTAGCGCTGCAGGCCGAAGAAGACGATGAGCGGCACGACGAGCGAGACGAAGGCGCCGGCGGTGAGCCGCTCCCAGTTCTCGCCGCGAGACCCCGCGAGCTCTGCCAGCCGCTGCATGAGCGGCGCGGTATCCGGTGTGCCGGAGGAGAACACGAGCGCGACGAGCAGGTCGTTCCACACCCACAGGAACTGGAAGATCGCGAACGACGCGATCGCCGGCGTTGCGAGCGGCAGGATGATGCGCAGGAAGATCTGCCCGTGGCCCGCGCCGTCGACGCGGGCCGCCTCGATGACGTCGGCCGGGATGGCCGAGATGAAGTTGTGCAGCAGGAAGATCGCGAGCGGCAGGCCGAAGATCGCGTGGGCGATCCACACGGGCAGGAACTGCCGGTCGCTGATGAACGGCACCGCGTCGTGCAGCGCGTTCTGGAAGGGCTGCAGGAACGTCACGAACAGCTGCAGCAGCGGGATGAGCGCCATCTGCAGCGGCACGATCTGGAGCGCGAAGACGATCACGAAGAGCGTCGACGAGCCGCGGAACTTCACCCACGCGAACGCGTAGGCGGCGAGCGAGGCGAGCACGAGCGGGATGAGCGTGCCGGGGATCGCGATCGCGAGCGAGTTCACGAAGTACTCGCCGAGCTGCGGCGACGACTGGGAGCCCGAGAAGAGCACCTCGCCGTAGTTGGCGAGCGTGAGCTGCGGGTCGCTGAAGAACGTCCACCATCCCGAGGTGGCGATCTGGTCGGCGGGACGGAACGACGACAGCAGCAGCCCGAACGTCGGGATGGTCCACAGGACCGCGATGACGAGCGCGGCGATCGTCGCCCACGGGCTCGTGAGCCGGCGCTTCACGCGGTCGGCGCGCGTCGTCCCGCCGAGCGACGCGTCCGCGGCGGCCGGCGTGATCTCGGGGTCGGGGGTGATTGCCACGGAGCTCATCGGATCGCCTTCTGCTGGTTCAGGACGCGGATGTTGTAGGCGACGATCGGCAGCACCATGATGAACAGGATCAGCGCGAGCGCCGCACCTCTGCCGGGCTCGCCGGAGCGGAACGCCTGGGTGTACATCTCGTTCGCCACGACCGACGTGCTGAAGTTGCCCGCCGTCATCGTGCGCACGATGTCGAAGACCTTGAGGGTCGCGATCGAGATGGTCGTGATGACCACGACGAGCGAGGTGCGGATGCCGGGCAGCGTGACGTTCGAGAAGCGCTGCCACGGGTTCGCGCCGTCGATCTGGGCGGCCTCGAGCTGCTCGGTCGGCACGCCCTTGATCGCCGCCGAGAGCACGACCATCGCGAAGCCGGTCTGGATCCAGATCATGACCGCGATGAGCGCGAGCGTGTTCCAGGGGCTGTTCTGCAGGATCTGCTGCGGCGCGCCGCCGAACCACACGATGATCTGGTTGACGAAGCCGATCTGATCCTGCTCGGGCCCGCGGTAGGCGTACATGAACTTCCAGATGATGGAGGCGCCCACCATCGAGATCGCCATCGGCATGAACACGAGCATCTTGTACACGCGCTCGCCGCGGCTCTTGTCGATGAACACCGCGTAGGCGAGGCCGATCGCGGTCGAGAGCGTCGGCACGAGGATGACCCACACGACCGTGTTGGCGAGGGTGACGAGGGCCTCCGGCTGGGTGAACATCCACACGAAGTTGTCGACGCCGTTGAACGTGCCCGTGCGGTCGGTGAACGCGAGCACGGTCGTGCGGATCGCCGGGTAGACGAGGCCGACCGTGAGCAGCAGCGCCGCGGGCGCGAGGAAGACGAGCATCGGCCGCGAGTCCTCGTCCTCGTCGGCGAAGTAGCCGAGGAGCCCGATGATGCTGAGCCCCGCGGCGGCGGCCCACGGCCAGACGCCGATCGGCTGCTCGCGGCCCTGCTCCAGGACGAGCGCGACCACCACGACCGCGACAGCGGCGGCGAGCCAGGCGATGAGCCGCACCCCGCGGCGGATGCGCGGGGGCAGGAAGGCGATCGCGGCCGTCGCGAGCAGCGCGGCCGCGAGCGGCCAGCCGACGATCGTCGCGGCGAGCACGAGGGCGGGGGTGACCCAGTCGAGCGCCGGGATGCGCTCTGCCGACATCGCGACCACCACGAGCGCGATGACGAGCACCGCGCCGAGCGCGCGCATGACGGCGCTGCGCACCGCGGCGGGCGCCGGCTGCAGCAGGCGGTCGAGCAGCCACTGCAGCACGACCGCGACGATGCCGGCGACGCCGATCATGATCGCGGCGTTCGTGAGCGCCTGCGTCATCCACGGCACGGCGCCGTAGAGCACCCGGGCGAGGATCGCGATGAGGGCGAAGGCCGCGATGAGGATCACGCGGGGCCGCAGCCCCTGGCGGATCGCAGCGCCCCAGCTCGCGGCCCGCGGCTTGTCCTCCGGTCGGTCGAGGAACGTCAGCAGCAGCGCCATCACGACGCCGAAGGCCGCGAGGCCGACGACGGCCTGCAGCACCTTGCCGACCAGATCCATCGTGGTCATGCACTCCCCCTGACGTTCCGGGGCCGCGTCGGCGAGGCCGGTGCGGGAGCCGTGACAGCCCCCGCACCGGCCTCAGCCCACTACTGCGGCCAGCTGTCCTCGACCGTGGCCAGCATGGTCTCCGAGTCGGTGCCGGAGATCCAGTCGACCATGCCCCGCCACAGCGTGCCGGAGCCCACCGCGCCGGGCATCAGGTCGGATCCGTCGAACCGGAACGTGGTGTTCGGGTCCTGGAGGATGTCGTACGCCTGGCGCAGCAGGTCGCTCGAGGCGTTCGCCGGGTCGAGGCCCGAGTTCGCCGAGAGCACGCCGCCGAGCGAGACGCGCGAGTTCGCCCACTCGGGGCTCGAGAGGTACGTCTGCGTCGCCACGACCTCCTCGGCGTCGCTGAACGCGCCGACGAGCTCGCCGCCGCCGGTCACGTCGGCGGCGCCCGCCTCCTGACCGGGGAGGATGAAGGCCCAGACGTCGCCGTCCTCGGCCACGGTCACGCCGTCGCCCCAGAAGCCCTCGTAGAACGAGGCCTGGTGGTGCATCGCGCACTCGCCGTCGAGCACCGGCAGGCCGGCCTCGCCGAAGTCGGTGGTCGCGATCGTCGTGACGTCGCCGATGCCACCGTTGACGTTGGCGTCATCCTTGATGAGCGCGCCGACCCGGTCGAGCGCCGCGACGATCTCCGGGCTGTCGAACGGGATCTCGTGCGCGACCCACTGGTCGTAGACGTCGGCGCCCGCGGTGCGGATGACGTAGTCCTCGAGCCAGTCGGTGCCCGGCCAGCCCGTCGCCTCACCCGAGCCGAAGCCGACGCACCAGGGCTTCATGACGCCCGACTCGGCGATCGCGGCGGTGACCTCGTCGACCTCGTCGAGGGTCGTCGGGACCTCCCAGCCGTTCTCCTCCCAGACCGACGGCGAGTACCAGACGAAGCCCTTGACGCTCGCCATCAGCGGAGCGGCGTACACCGTGCCGTCGACCGTGCCGAAGCCCTGCCAGGTCTCGTTCCAGTACTCCTGCGCGTTCGCCTGCACCGCCTCGGGCGCCTCGAGCACGGAGCCCGTGCCGACGACCGACTGCAGCAGGCCGGGCTGCGGGAAGATGGCGAGGTCGGGCGGGTTGCCGCCCTGGATGCGCACGTTGATCTGCGCCTCGAACTCCGCGGAGCCCTCGTAGACGACGTCGATGCCGGTGCACTCCTCGAACTCGGCCCACGACTCGTTGAGGCGCTCCTGCTCCTCGTTGAGGATCGTGCCGTAGACGTTGACCTCGGCGCCGTCGAACGTGCCGTAGTCGGCGTAGGCCTCGCAGCCGGCGGCACCCGGTGCCGCCGAGCCGCCGGGCTCCTCGGAGGCGCCCGGCTCCGCATCGCCGACGCAGCCCGTGAGGGCGAGCGCGACGACGCCAGCGATGCCGAGCGGCACCGCGATCCTGCGTGCGTGCTTCACGTGAACTCCTTCGCTCAGTGCGTGGCACGCGCCGCAGCGGGGAATCGCACGGCGACGTGCCCAGGACTGGAACCGGAACCGGTTCCAGTGCCGATGACGCTAGCGCACCATCCTGCGGCGGGCGCCGGATCGCATGTTGCGATTCTGCAACGATCGAAGCGGCGCCCCTCTCCGCCGGCGTGGACGACGGCCTACGCTCGGAACCGGTTCCGGTCCACTCCGGCGGCGACGGCGCCGCCCCGAGCGAGGGAGGCGCATGCCACTGCTCTCCGACGTCGCCCGTGCCGCCGGCGTCTCGAAGGCCACCGCATCCCGCGCCCTCTCCGGCGCCGAGGGCGTCTCGCCCGCCACTCGCGAGCGGGTCGAGCGCATCGCCGCCGAGCTCGGGTTCCGGGCCTCGGGCGCCGCGCGCCGGCTCGCCACCGGCAAGACCCGCACGATCGGGGTGCTCACGCCGTCGGTCGACCGCTGGTACTTCGGCAGCGTGCTGCACGGCATCGCGCACGCCGCCGACATCCACGAGCACGACGTGCTGCTCTACGACCTCGGCGCCTTCGGCCACGGCGGCCACGAGAAGTTCGAGCGCTTCATGCGCCGCGGCGAGGTCGACGGCCTCATCACGATCACGTGGAGCCTCGTCGGCGGCGACCTCTCGCGGCTCGCCGAGCTCGGCATCCCCGTCGCGACCGTCGGCGAGCCGACCCCGCACACGCGATCCTTCAGCCTCGACGACGACGCGGCCGGCACGCAGGCGGCCGAGCACCTCGTCGCGCTGGGGCACACCGACCTGCTGCACATCGCGAGCGAGACCGAGGTGCAGCCCTTCGACGCCTCCTCCTCCGACCGCCGCAAGCGCGCCTTCGAGGCGGTGTCGGCGCGGCACGGCCTGCGGATGCGTCCCGTGCGCACCGTGCCGACGTCGCTCGAGGGTGCGCACGCCGTCGCGCGCGAGCTGCTCGACCGTCCCGACCGGCCGACGGGGATCGTCGCGGGCACCGACGAGGTCGCGCTCGGGGTCGTGCTCGCCGCGCACCAGCTGCGCATCCGGGTGCCGGAGGAGCTCAGCGTCATCGGCGTCGACGACGTGCCGGCCGCGACCGCCTTCGGGCTCACGACCATCCGCCAGGATCCGGCGCAGCACGGCGAGGACGTCGTCGACTGGATCATGGCCGCGCTCGCCGAGCCGCGCGGCGCCGAGCCCGACCGCAGCCACACCGCGTACGCCCCCGAGCTCGTCGTGCGCTCGTCCACCGCCCCGCCCGCCTGAGGTTGCGCGCTCGGGCGACCCGACTAGCGTGGGTGAGCGACCCGCGTGACCGCACCACCGCATCCGCCCCCGTCAAGGAGCGCCCGTGAGCTTCACCTCGCCGATCCCCATCCAGTCCGCGACCGTGCCGGGCCTCGCGCTCGACCGCGACTGGCACCGCAAGAGCGTCTTCTACGAGGTGATGGTGCGCTCGTTCGTCGACTCGAACGGCGACGGGTTCGGCGACTTCACGGGGCTCACCTCCAAGCTCGACTACCTGCAGTGGCTCGGCATCGACGGCATCTGGGTGCCGCCGTTCTACCAGTCGCCGCTGCGCGACGGCGGCTACGACGTGAGCGACTTCGAGGCGGTGCTGCCCGAGTACGGCACGATCGACGACTTCCGGCACTTCGTCGCCGAGGCGCACTCGCGCAACATGCGCGTGATGATCGACCTGCCGATCAACCACACGTCCGATCAGCATCCGTGGTTCCTCGCCTCCCGCGAGGACCCCGACGGGCCCTACGGCGACTTCTACGTGTGGCGCGACACCGACGAGGGCTACCCGAACGTGCGCATCATCTTCGTCGACACGGAGGAGTCGAACTGGGCGTTCGACTCGGTTCGGCGGCAGTTCTACTGGCACCGCTTCTTCTCGCACCAGCCCGACCTCAACTACGAGAACCCGGCGGTGCACGAGGCGATCGAGGGCGTCATGCGCTTCTGGCTCGACATGGGCGTCGACGGCATCCGGCTCGACGCGATCCCCTACCTCTACGAGTCGGAGGACGGCAACGGCGAGTCCGAGCCCGCGACGCACGCCTACATCCAGAAGCTGCGCCGCATCGTCGACGACGAGTACCCGGGCCGCGTGCTCATCGCCGAGGCCAACCAGTGGCCCGCCGAGACCGCCGCCTACTTCGGCACCGCCGAGGCGCCCGAGTGCCACATGGCGTTCGACTTCCCGACGATGCCCCGCATCTTCTACTCGCTGCGCGCCCAGAACGCGCTCGAGCTCAAGCGCATCCTCGCCGAGCAGGTCGAGGTGCCGCCGGGCGCCGCGTGGGGCGTGTTCCTGCGCAACCACGACGAGCTCACGCTCGAGATGGTGAGCGAGGAGTACCGGCAGGCGATGTACGGCTGGTACGCCTACGACCCCCGGATGCGGTCGAACGTCGGCATCCGCCGTCGCCTCGCGTCGCTGCTCGACAACTCGCGCGCCGAGCTCGAGCTCGCGAACGCCCTGCTGCTGTCACTGCCCGGCAGCCCGTTCCTCTACTACGGGGACGAGATCGGCATGGGCGACAACATCTGGCTCGACGACCGCGACGCATCCCGCACGCCCATGCAGTGGACGCCGGATCGGAACGCCGGCTTCTCGTCGGCAGACCCCGGCAAGCTCTACCTGCCCGTCGTGCAGTCGCTCGTCTACCACTACGCCGCCGTCAACGTGGAGTCGCAGATGGCGCAGGCCTCGAGCCTGCTCAACTGGATGCGGTCGGTGCTGCACGTGCGCCGCGCCCACCCGGTCTTCGGGCTCGGCGACATCACCGTGCTCGACACCGACAACGAGGCGGTGCTCGCCTTCGTGCGCTCGTACGAGGGCGACGGCACCTACGCGGGCGCACGCGCCGAGACGGTGCTGTGCGTGTTCTCGTTCAGCCACAACCCCGTGCACGTCTCGATCGACGCGCCGCAGTTCGCGGGCTCGCGGCTGCACGACCTCTTCGGCGGCGGCGAGTTCCCGACCATCGCGGAGGACGGTCGCTTCTCGCTCACCTTCGGCACCCAGTCGTTCTACTGGCTGGGCGTGCAGGGCGGGTAGCCGGGCTCCCGCACCGGGTGCGCGCGGGGGTGGCAGACTGGCGCGGTGCCCGAACTCGCCATCCTCGTGATCGTGGTGATCGTCGCCCTGGCGTTCGACTTCACCAACGGCTTCCACGACACCGCGAACGCCATGGCCCCGTCGGTGGCGACGGGGGCGCTGAAGCCGAAGCCGGCGGTGGCGCTCTCGGCCTCCCTCAACCTCGTCGGCGCCTTCCTCTCGATCGAGGTCGCGCGCACCGTCGGCAGCGGCATCGTCGACCTGACGGGCGTGGACGGCGAGCGCCTGATGCTGATCGTGCTCTGCGGGCTCACCGGCGCGATCGTCTGGAACGTGCTCACGTGGCTGTTCGGGCTGCCATCGTCGTCGAGCCACGCCCTCTTCGGCGGGCTCATCGGCGCCACCATCGCCGCGCTGGGGCTCTCGGGCGTGCTGTGGGGCGGGGTGTCGCAGAAGATCCTCATCCCGGCGCTGTTCGCGCCCGTCATCGCGGGCGTCGTGGCGTTCGTCGGCACCTGGGTCGTGCACCGCGTGACGCGCACGATCAGCGAGCGCGCGCAGCAGCAGAGCTTCCGCTGGGGCCAGATCGGCGCGGCCTCGCTCATGTCGCTGGCGCACGGCACGAACGACGCGCAGAAGACCATGGGCGTGATCTTCCTGGCGCTGGTCGCGCACGGCACGATCGACCCGGACGCCGACATGCCGCTGTGGGTGCGCGTGGCCTGCGCGGTCGCGATCGCGGCCGGCACCTACATGGGCGGCTGGCGCGTGATCCGCACGCTCGGCAAGGGCATCGTCGACATCTCGCCCCGCCAGGGCATGTCCGCCGACTTCTCCAGCGCATCCATCATCCTGACCTCGAGCCACCTCGGCCTGCCGCTGTCGACGACGCACGTGGCCTCCGGCTCGGTCATCGGCTCGGGGCTCGCCCGCGAGGACGTGAAGGTGCGGTGGAGCGTCGCCCGCCGGATGCTGATCGCCTGGGTCATCACGCTGCCCGCCGCAGGCGCCGTCGGCGGGATCTGCCTGCTGATCTCGAACCTGTTCGGGCACGTGCTCGGCGCCGTCGTGGTCACCACCATCCTGGTGGTCGCCTGCGCCGCCATGTGGCTGCGCTCGCGGCTGAACCCGGTCGGCCACCACAACGTCGCCGACGAGTGGGAGGCGCCCAAGGGCGAGCGCAAGCGCGTCATCGATCGCGAGCTCAGCGCCGTCGCCTCGCACGTCGCGCCCGTGACGCGACCGCGCAAGCGCAAGCAGCGCGGCGGCAAGGGCGGGAAGCGGAGGAAGTGATGTTCGACCTCGGAAGCCTCGCCGTCGCGGTGGCGTCGGTGCTGGGCGTTGGCCTGCTGCTGGGCGCGGGGATCCCGCTGATCTACGCGATCGCGGTGCGCGCGAAGGAGAGCCGCCGCCCCGGCTCGGACGCGCTGGCCGCGTCGCTCATGGTGCTGTGCGTGCTCCTGGCACTGGCCGGCATCGTGATCATCGTCTTCGGCGACCAGCTGCTGGGCTGACGCGCCCCACGCTCAGCGGGAGCGGACCACCACGGTGCGGCCGGCCTTGTCGTGGATGGCCTGCTTCTGCGCATCCCACACCGGCCAGAGGTGGTCGACGATCGAGAAGATGCCGGCGAGGAAGCCGATCACCGGCACGCCGCTGATGAGGTTGGGGCCGAACTGCACGAGCCAGCGCACGCCGGCGGCGCGCAGGTCGGGGTTGCGGTCCTCGTCGGCCATCCGCACGCGGATGCCGACGATCATCTTGCCCGGCGTCGCGCCGCGGCTCACGTGGAAGCCGATGTTGTAGACGGCGACGAACAGCAGGTTGACGGCCGTGATCGCGAGGCCCGCGGGGTGGCCAGTCGCCATCATGGCCATCGCGGCGTCGACGGCCGCCTCGTCGCCCGACTCGATCGCGGCGTTGACCGCGTCGTACACGCCCGTCATCCAGAGCATGACCATCGTGACGACGATCACGGGCACGATGTCGATGAGGTAGGCGCCGACGCGGGCGCCCCAGCTCGCGAGCTCGCCGCTGCGGTCGGGGCGCGACCACGGCATGCCCTCCGGGTGGCCGCCGGGCCGGCCGGGCTGGCCGCCGGCGGGCTGCGCGGGGACGCCCCAGCCTCGCGCGTCGTGGCCGTGACCCGATGCACCCGGTGAGGGCTGCGCGTACGGCAGCGGCGACTGCACCTGCGTCGTCCACCGCTCGCCGTCCCAGAACCGGCTCGCGCCGGGCTCGGCCGCGAAGGGGTCGGGGTACCAACCGGCAGGCTGCTCGCTCACCCCTCGATGGTACGCGGCGGGCCCATGGCCGCGCCGAGCGCGCTCGCCGCCGAAGGGCTAGCGTCGGAGCATGAGCAACGACGAGGCCACGATCGTCGAGACGAGCGAGCAGGCGTGCGCCGAGCAGGCGGTGGCGGCCGGCCTCGAGCTGCTGCTGCCGCGCGAGGTGCCGCTCGGCGGCCCCCGGGCGATGCCCGTGCTGCGCGTGCTGCCCAACAAGCACCGCCACTTCATCGGCGCGTGGTGCTTCGCGGATGCGTTCGGCCCCACCCCCATGGCCGAGCGGCCGGGCATGGATGTGCCCCCGCATCCGCACACCGGCCTGCAGACGTGGAGCTGGCTCGTCGACGGCGCGATCGAGCACCGCGACTCGGTCGGCTTCACGCACACGGTGCGCCCCGGCGGGCTCAACATCATGACGGCGGGCCGCGGCATCGCCCACAGCGAGTACTCGACGCCCGACGCCGAGGTGCTGCACGGCGTGCAGCTGTGGACGGTGCTGCCGGCCCACGAGCGCGGCCGCGAGCCGTGGTTCGACGGGCTCGACGCGGTGCCGGCGGTGGCGCTCGCCGAGGGCGTGACGGGCAGCGTCTTCGTCGGCGCGTACGCCGGCGCCGAGAGCACGGTGGGCGCCTACACGCCCCTGCTCGGCGTGGAGCTGCGGCTGGTCGGCGGCAGCGAGGCGCGGCTCGACCTGCGCGGCGACTTCGAGCACGGCGTGCTCGCGCTCACCGACGGCGTGACGGTCGACGACGTGCCGGTGCCGCGCGGGGCGATCGCCTACGCGGCGCCCGGCCGCGAGGCACTGCTCGTCTCCGCCTCGCGCGACGCGGTCGCGATCCTCCTCGGCGGCGAGCCCTTCGCCGAGGAGATCGTGATGTTCTGGAACTTCATCGGCACCGACCACGACGAGGTGCAGGCGGCGCGGGACGAGTGGATGCGCGAGCGCGACGCGGGCGAGAGCGCCCGGCCGCGCTTCGGCACGGTCGTCGACGACGCGGCCCTGCCGCTCGCGGCGCCTCGCCTGCCGACGGCGCAGCTGCTGCCGCGCGGGCGGGCGAAGCGGCGCGGCTGACTGGGGCCTCGCCTCGCTCGTCGAGCAGGCCGCGCAGCGTCAGACGCGTGGGCATGGAAGCGACGCGGTTGAGCCGGATGTCCCTTCGCTCGTCGAGTAGGCCGCGCAGCGGCCGTATCTCTCATAGTCATTGGCTGGCCTGGGGCTGGCTGGCAGGCTGGCAGGCTGGCACCAGCTTCCCGCGGATGTGACTCTGGCCGTATCTGTCCCGTTGCGGCGGTGACCTCGTCTCGACCTGTCCGTCCGTGGGGGGCCGGTGCCGGCCCGTCCGCGCCGGTGGCTTGATAGAAGGTTGTCCAACCTGGCGGTTGTGACTTGTGAGAGATCTGCCTCCGGAGCGACTTCCCAGGGCCGGCACCGTAACGGTCCCGATCCTGAGGAGGAACCGCGATGACCATCGTCGCAGACCGATGCACGCATGTCATGGGTGTGGACACACACGCGAAGACCCACACGTACGCGATCGTCCAGGCCGCCACCGGCGCCGTGGTCGCCGCGGCGACGTTCCCCGTCACGCCGGCGGGCCTGGACCGTGCGCTGGCCTGGGCGCAGCGTCGCGCGCCCGGCTACGTGGCCGCGGTCGAGGGCACCGCCTCCTACGGCGCGACCCTCACGGCGCGGCTGCAGCAGGCCGGCACGGTCGTGTTCGAAGCGCGGCCGCCCAAGCGCGCCTCCCGCGCGGGCCGCGGCAAGTCGGATCAGATCGACGCGGTCGCCGCCGCCCGGTCGGTGCTTAGCGAACCGCTCGAGCGGCTCGCGACGCCGCGCTCGGGCGAGCTGCGGCGGGCGCTGCAGCTGCTGCTGACCGCTCGCCGGCTGCTCGAGCGGCAACGCGCGCAGGACCACAACGCGCTCACCGCGATCGTCCGCCGCATCGAACTGGGCATCGACGCGCGCAAGGCGCTCACCGACAGGCAGGTCGAGCAGATCGCCGCCTGGCGGACGCGGACGACGGACTCGATCGCGCAGGCGATCGCCCGCGCCGAAGCGACGCGACTCGCCCGCCAGAGCCGGCTGCGCGCCGCCGAGCTGAAGGACAACAAAGCGATGCTGGAGCGGCACGTGCGAACGCTCGCGCCCGAACTGCTGGAGGAGGTCGGCATCGGCCCGGTCAGCGCCGCCGCCTGCATCGCGGCCTACTCCCACCACGGACGTGTCCGCTCCGAGGCCGCGTTCGCGTCGCTCGCCGGAGTCGCACCGATCCCCGCCTCCAGCGGCAACACGCAGCGGCACCGCCTCAACCGGCACGGCGACCGGCGCCTGAACGCCGCGCTCGACACCATCGTCCGCACCCGACTGCGCTCCGACCCCACCACCCGCGCATACCGCGACCAGCACCTCGCCGAAGGCAAGACCAACGCCGACATCCGCCGCCTGCTCAAGCGCTACACCGCCCGCAGCACCTACCGGACCCTGAAGAAGATCCTCAACAACACTTGACACCGACACATAGAAGGGTCGAGACGACCCCACCGCGCCCCTCGGCATCAGTCTCGCGCGACCGCCGCGATCGCATCCGCCATCGGTCCTGGCTCCCAGTCGTGCATCGCGCCGGGCAGCACCCGGAAGCCGGCCGTCGGGATCGCCGCCTGCAGCGCCTCGGCGGTCTCGGTCATGCCGGGGAAGGTGTGCTCGCCGACCGCGACGACGACGGGCACCGTGATCGCCGCGAGCCGCTCGGCGAGCGGCAGCTCCTCCGCCCAGGCGAGGGCACGCGCGTCGGCCCGGTAGGTGCGGCTCCCGAGCACGATGTGCGGCCATGCGGGGTCGCGCGTCGCCTGCTCGAGGAACTCGGGCGGCATGTCGCGCATGTACTCCCGCTGCGCCGCCTCGAGGTCGCCGGCGTCGAGGTGCCGGAGGAAGTCCCGCTCGAAGCCCGCGGCCCCGCCGTCGAACTGGCCGATCGGCGCCTCCCAGAGCACGAGGCCCGTCACCGGCAGCCCGGCATCGGCGGCGGCGAGCGCGATGGCGCACCCGGACGAGTGGCCGACGAGCACCGCCGCGCCGCCGACCGCGTCGATCGCGGCCGCCATCGCGGCGAGCTCGCGCTCGAGCGTCAGGTCGCCCTCGGCGGGGCTGTCGCCGCGGCCCAGCCGGTCGTAGACCAGCGCCTGCACCCCCTGCTCGGCCGCGAGCCGGGCGGTCTCCGTGGTCGTGGGGTCGATCGCCCGGAACGGGCCGGCACCTGCGACGAACACCGCGCCCGGGCGCGCGGACGGCTCGCCGTGGAGCTCGAAGGCGATCCGATCGCCGGCACTCGTCTGCGCGAAGCGGGTCGGCTGCTGCTGCGCGACGGTCACCGAGCATCCTTCCCGCGCGGCGAGATGCGCACCGCGACCGTCTCGCCGTGACCCTTTCCGAGGGCCGCCATGACCGACTGCTTGAGCGGCAGCATGTGCGTGCCGCCGCCGAACGGCATGAGCGTCGCCTCGACCGCGACATGGTCCACGGCGCCGGCCACCCGCACCGGCTTGCCGGTGCCGAGCGCCTCCTTCGAGCCGGGCAGGAGCACGTACGTCCAGCCGCCCTTGTGCGCGTCGCGCACGATGGCCGCCTCCAGCTCGATCGTGGTGTCGTCGGTCATCGCCGCCCCTCCGCGAACTGGACTGTCCAGTTCACTCCCCGGCTCAAACTAGACGGTACAGTTCTGCCATGTCAACGGTCGATCCTCCAGCCCTGCCTGCGCCCGACCTCGCGCCGCCGCAGGGCCGCAGCGCGCGCATCCACGCCGCCGTGCTCGCCGCGGCGGAGGAGGTCTTCCTGCGCGACGGCTACGTCGGCGCGAGCATGGACGAGGTGGCGCGGCTCGCCGGCGCCTCGAAGCAGACCGTCTACAAGCACTTCGGCAGCAAGGAGCGCCTCTTCGTCGACCTGGTCGGCAGCATGACCACCGCGACCGGCGACCCCGTCGGCCATGAGACCACGGATGCGTCGGCCGATCCGGGCGAGGCCCTCACGGCCCTCGGCGTGGCGATGCTCGATGCCGTGCTCACGCCGCGCATCCTGCGGCTCCGGCGCCTCGTGATCGGCGAGGCGAACCGGTTCCCGGATCTCGGGCGGGCGCTGTTCGAGCACGGGCCGGCGCGAGCGGTCGCCGGGCTCGAGCGTCGGCTGGACGCTTGGGTCGCCGCAGGGAAGCTGCCCGCGCACGACACGGCGGCCGCGGCGCAGCGCTTCAACTGGCTCGTGATGGGCGCGCCGCTCAATGCCGCGATGCTGCTCGGTGACGACGCGATCCCTCGCTCGGCGGAGCGGCGCGCGCACGCGACCGAGGCGGTCGCGGCGTTCCTCCGCTCCATCGGCGCCCCCGCGTAGGGGTCCGCAGGACCGACCTGGGTCAGGACGGCGTCGTTCCGCGTCTCGCGCTGATCAGCAGTGCGGCCGCGGTCGCCGCGAGGAGCGTGACGATGAGCACGAGGGCGGGGTATCCCGACGACATGCCGCCTTGCGACGCGACGGTGTCGCTCACGCCCATGCCGATCGAGAACTCGGCGAGCGGCAGCGCGAGCAGTGCGACCACCGGCACGGCGAGCAGCATGCCGAGGGCCGCTCGCCCGCCACGCCGACTGCGCAGCAGACCGAGCGACAGCAGCACGATGGCGAGCAGCCAGAGCCCCGCCCACGCGAGCGGCACCCAGACGCCGCCGTCCTCGCGCGCGGCGCCGAGCGCGGCGTAGATCTCGCCGAGCGCCATGCCGGGCGCGAGCGTCAGCGGCAGGAGCACGAGCGCGTCGATCACGCCCCACAGGAGCATCGCGACCGCGCCTGCCGCGCCGACGAGCACCGCGCCGACGGGCCGCCGCACGCCCGGGCGCATCCGCGGGTCGAGCGCGAGCAGAGCGATCGCGAACCCCATGGCGCCGAGAGGCGCGAGCACGTGCAGCATGCCGGCCGCGATCATCAGGAAGCCCGAGAGGGGCGCGAGCAGCGCGCCGAACGCGGCGAGCGTCCCGATGGTCGCCGCGACGGGAGCGCGCCCGCGATCGGCGCGCACCAGCAGCACGAGCTGCGCGGCGCCGGCCCCGAGCATGGCGAGCGAGACGAGCACGGCGATCGCTGCCCATGGCCAGGCCGCGCCGCCCGCGGTTCCCGGCAGTGCCGCGAGCGCCGCGAGCGCCGTGTGCTGCGCCGCGAGCACCGCCGCGATGAGCCAGGCGATGCTGCTGGCCTGCCGGTCGCGCTGCATCGCCGCGAAGGCGACGGGATCCGCGGGCGCGACCCTCGGGGTGAGCGGTTCGAGCAGGCGGGCGACGGCGGTCATGCCGCCACGCTAGGCGCCGGGCGACGGTGTCGCGTCAGCCGCCAGGATGATGTGCCGAGGCTTCGAGGCGCGGCCCGCGCGCGGGTCCGCTACGCGCGGCGCGGCGACCGGTGCGCCTTCGCCCGAGCGGTGCTGCCGTGCCCGCACCGCTCGGGCGGAGGTGCACTCGTCGGCGGCTCAGCAGGTCGGCACGAGCTGCCAGGCGCCCGCGGCATCCTCCTCGAGGCTCGTCACCGTCGCGTCGCCCTGGCCGAGGTAGTCGGCCGAGCCCGTCGCGTAGTACGGGTTGTAGGGGTTGACGCCGTAGCTGTACGCGCGGCCCGCCGCCTGGTGCTCGGCGTTCGACGCGGTCGCGCAGGCCTCCGGCTCCTCGGGCGGGTCCGTCGGCTCGGGCGTCGGCTCCGGCTCCTCCGTCGGCTCCGGCTCCTCCGTGGGCTCCGGCTCGCCGGTGCGGTCGACGCGCCGGTTGTTGTCGAAGAAGAAGTCGGTGACGTACGCCGGGTAGTCGATGCTGCTCGTCGAGATGTAGCGCCCGCCCGGACCGCCGCCCGCGGGCCAGTTGTGGCCGAGCCCCGTGTTCTGGATCACCGAGACGCGCGGTCCGTCGGCGTCGGCGTGCAGGGTGCCGGAGCCTGCCGTGTTCGCGCCCTCGAGGCCGTCGAGCGCGAACGTCGACGTCGCATCCGCCCCGTAGATGCCCGCCATGATCTTGCCGTTGAGGGTGTTGTAGCCGGGCGCGACCGTGGTGTCGTCGCTGCCGTAGACGATCGAGGTGAGCTGCGTGTCGAAGTCGCCCGCGGCGGACCCCGCGAACTGGCGGCACGTCGCCGCGCCCTGCGCCTCGGTCACGGCGACGTAGCCGATCTGGCCCGCGGTGGTGCCGACGGTCGGACCCGCGTTGATGCCGATGCCCGCGAAGACGTCGGGCGCGAGGCAACCCATCACCATGGTCTGGCCGCCGCCGGAGGAGAGGCCGGAGAGGTAGACCTGGTCGGCGTCGATGCCGAGCTCGCCGCGCGCCGTGAGCGCGCCGACGAGGTCGAGCAGGTTGTCGTCGTGGCGGCTCGGCGCCGTGCGGGAGTGGTTCGCGTCGTAGTAGTCCCAGCAGCCCAGCAGCACGCCGCCGTTCGGCGCCGCGGGCACGGCGACGACCATGCCGTGCTCCTCGGCCTGGCGCACCCAGTTGCCGCCGGTGCGGAGGTCGTCGGCGGTCTGCACGCAGCCGTGCAGCGTGACCATGAGCGCGCGCCCGGCCGCGAGCGCCGGTGCCGCCTCGGGCGTGTAGAGGTGCACGCGCATGCCGGCGATCGTCTCGGTGCTCCAGTCGCCCGGCGTCACCTCGGCGACGGCGTCGACGGGCGCATCGCAGCCCGGCAGCGATTCGAAGCCCGGTGGGCACGTGACCGCTTGCGCGGGTGGGACGGCGGCGAGGCCGGCGCCGGCGAGCACGGCCGAGACGGCGAGCGCGAGCAGCGCGGCGGGCGTGCGACGGATGCGTGCAGGACGAGTCATGCGGATCTCCAGTCCCCCCGCCGCCGCCCCGGGCGTCGTCGACCGGCGTCCGGCGATGAGGTGGCGGCGACGCTACCTGACGGGTGATTCAGGTTCCAGGTGGAGTTCTGCCCATGGACTTCCATCGGATGGGTCGTCCCGGCCAGTGCGGCAGGTGGCCACCGCGCTCGACGCCGGTGCGCTCGTGCATCGCGACGTCGTCGCGATCCTCCCGGCGCAGTCGGGCGCTACGGCAGATCGAGCACGAGCTTGCCCCGCGTCTCCCCGGCGGCGAGCAGCGCGAGCGCCGCCGGGGCTTCTTCGAACGGCAGCACCCGATCGATCGTGCGCTCGACGTCGGCGGGCGCGAGCATCGCGGCGGCCTCCTCGAGCAGCGCACCCGACTGCGGCACGGCGAGCACGCGCACGACCTTGCCCGTCGCGCGCCCGATGGCCGGGCCCAGCAGCGCGGTGGCGAGCAGCACGCGCGTGCACCCACCGACCAGCAGGTACTGCCCGCCGGGACGCAGCGACCGGTGCACGCGGCGCGGCGGCCGCTGCCCCACGAGGTCGACGATGCGGTCGTAGCGGTCGCGGTCGTCGGCCCAGTCGCGCGCGCCGATGTCGATCGCCTCGTCGGCGCCGGAGCGCAGCAGGTGCTCGGCCTTGTCGCCGCGGTCGGCGGCGGTCACGGACGCGCCCAGCCGTCGCGCGAGCGCCAGCAGGAAGGTGCCGCCGGAGCCGCCAGCGCCGTTGACCAGCAGCCGGTCGCCGATGCGCAGCCCTGCGGTGGCGCGGTGCGCGATCGACGCCGCCTGCGGCATGGCGGCCGCTTGCGCGAAGGTGAGGTCGGCGGGCTTCCGCGCGAGCAGCCGCTCGGGCGTCACGGCGTACTCGGCGAGCGCGCCGCGGTAGCCCGGCAGCTCGCCGTGCACCTCATCGCCGGGCGCGAAGCGCGTGACGCCGTCGCCCACGGCCGTCACGACGCCCGCGACGTCGGAGCCCGGCACGGGATGCCGTGGCCGAGCGAGGCCGCCGAGCCGGGCGTAGAACGGGGTGCCGGCGAGGTTCTCGCGATCCGAGCCGTTCAGTCCGGCGGCTCGCACTCGCACGAGCACCTGCCCGTCGCCCGGCTCCGGCACGTCGAGGTCGCCGAAGCGCAGCACATCGGACGAGCCGTAGCGGTCCTGGATGAGCGCGCGCATGGCGATCCCCTTCTGCAACGCACCGCGCGGGTCGTTCGCCGCCGCGGCGCCGCTGGTCACCGTCACGGTACTCGAGCCGCTGCCGACCATCGTTCGAGGCGGCGCGAGCGTCGAGGACGCGGCACCCGTGACGGCTAACGTTCTAAGCCAGGTGCTCGCGGCGTCCCGACCCGTCGGCGGGTCCCGGCGGCTCAGCCCTTCGCGGCCTTCGCGGCGGCCTTCGCCGCCTGCTTCGTCGCCCGCACCTCGGCGAGCGATGCGGCATCGACGATGTCGGCCACCGAGCGCTTCGCGCCGGCCTCGCCGTACGGGCCCGCCGCATCCGCCCACCCGGCGCCGTCGAAGCCGCACTGCTTGCCCAGGAGCGCGAGGAAGATCTTGGCCTTCTGCTCGCCGAAGCCGGGCAGCGCCTGCAGGCGGCGCAGCACCTCGGCGCCGTCGGGGTCGCCCTGCCGCCAGATGGCGCCGGCGTCGCCGCCCCAGTCGTCAACCACGGCCGCCGCGAGCGCCTGCACGCGGCCGGCCATCGAGCCGGGGAATCGGTGCACCGCGGGCTTCTCGGCGAACGCCGCCTTGAACTGCTCCGGGTCCATGCGGGCGACCGCGGATGCGTCGAGGCCGCCGAGGCGGTCGCGCAGCTTCGCGGGCCCCGCGAAGGCGGTCTCCATCGGCACCTGCTGGTCGAGCAGCATGCCGGTGAGGAGCGCGAAGTCGTCGTCGGAGAGCAGGCGATCGGCCGCGTCGTCGCCGGTGATGTGCAGGTCTCGGGTCATGGCTCCAGCGTGCCACGAGCCCGGCCGTCCGCGGAGGCCCCGACACGAGGGGCGCCCCCACCTGGTCACGACAGGTGGGGGCGCTGGACTCTTAGTGTGACACTGTTACGCAACTTGTCAAGGACATTCGCCGACGATCTCCGGAAGGGGGCTCACGGCCCCTTCTGAGGGGACGCGCGAGAGGATGGGCGCATGCAGATGAAGCGCTCGAATCCGACCGCGTGGTGGGCGTTCTGGATCGGCCTGCTGGGCCTCATCCTCATGCCCATACCGCTCTTCATCGGGTTCTTCCTCGGCGGCGGGCTCGGGGCCTTCGCCGGCGTCCTCACGATCATCGCGCTGCTGAAGTCGCGCCACTCGGGCGGTCGCGGCATCGCGCCCGCCGTCTTCGCGGGCATCTTCGTGGTGCTCACCTTCGTCGGCATCTCCAACGGCGGCGGCATCATCTGGTGACGGGGGACGCCTGATCCGCGACGGGTCGCTCGCCCAGCAGCGCCCGTGCCGCGAGCGCAAGGAGCGCGACGAGCCCCACGATGAGCGCGCCGTCGGCGGCGATGTAGAGCACGTGCATGCCCGAGCCGCCCGCGCTCTCGCCGGCGACCACCGCATCCGTCGTGCCCTGCATCATCGGGCGGATCACGAGCGCCTTGACGGCGAGCACCACGGCGAGCACGAGGGCGACGATGCGCTCGGGCCGCGGAGCGCGCGAGGCCAGCACCGCGACCAGCAGCAGCGCGACGAGGACCGCCTCGACGATGTTCATGGCGGCGAAGACCAGCCGCCCGATGCCCAGGCCGAGCGGCACGGTGATGCCGGGGGCCTGGAACTTGAGCGGCGTCTCGATGAGCGAGATGCCGATGATGAGGCCCAGCCAGATCGCGGGCAGGACGAGGCGCGACGCACGGGCGAGCATGCTGCCAATCTACGCTCGGCGGCGGATGCGCCGGGCCGCGCGCAGGCGCGCAGTGCCAGGATCGGTGCATGGCATCGCAGCCCTCGACGACCCTCCTCATCCTCGGCGCATCCGGCGACCTGACCAGCCGCCTGCTGCTGCCCGGCATCGCGACGCTGCTGCGCGCCGAGCCCGACCGCCGGGTCGACGTCGTCGGCGCCGACCTGCGCGAGCTCACCGCCGACGACTGGCACGATCGCGTGCACACGGCGCTCCAGCTCGACGGCGTCGTCGGGCCGGGCGCGAAGGCCGTGCTGCGCTCGACCCGCTACGTCGCCGGCGACGCGACCGACCCCGCGTCGCTGCGGGCGCTGCTCGAGAGCATCGACTGCGACCGCCTCGTCATCTACTTCGCGCTGCCGCCGCAGGTGACCGAGCCCGTGTGCCGCGCGCTCGAGCAGACAGGCGTGCCCGAGGGCACGATCCTCGCGATCGAGAAGCCCTTCGGCGCGAGCCTCGAGTCGGCGCGCGAGCTCAACGCCCTCGTGACGCGCATCGTGCCCGAGGATCGCGTCTTCCGCATCGACCACTTCCTCGGCCTCCACACCGTGCTCAACCTGCTCGGCCTCCGCTTCGCGAACCGGCTGCTCGAGCCGGTCTGGGATCGCGACAGCATCGCGAAGGTCGAGGTGCTCTACGACGAGACGGTCACGCTCGAGGGCCGCGCCGGCTACTACGACCGCAACGGGGCGCTGCGCGACATGATCCAGTCGCACCTCCTGCAGATCATGGCGCTCATCGCGATCGAGCCGATCGCGAGCGTCGCCGCGCGCGACCTGCGCGACGCCGTGGGGCAGGTGCTGCGCGCCGCCCGCGTCGCCGACCCGGTCGCGCACTCGCGGCGCGCGCGCTACACCGCGGGCAGCATCGACGGCCGCGAGGTGCCCGACTACGTCGCCGAGGAGGGCGTCGACGCGTCGCTCGGCACCGAGACGCTCGCCGAGGTACAGGTCGAGGTCGCGACCGCGCGCTGGGCGGGGGTGCCCTTCATCCTGCGCTCGGGCAAGTCGCTCGCGGGCGTGCGCAAGCGCGCCATCATCCACTGGCGGCCGCCGGCGCTCGTGCCCGAGGGCTTCGCCGGGCGCGACACCCCCGACCGGCTCGTGATCGACTTCAAGCCCGACGGCTTCGAGCTCCACATCACGACGAACGGCTCCGGTGACCCCTTCACCCTCGAGCAGACGGTGCTGCGGGGCGAGCTCGGCGGGGGCGCCCTGCTGCCGTACGGCGAGGTGCTCGCCTCGATCCTCGACGGCGATCCGCGGCTCGCGGTGCGCGGCGACGCCGCCGAGGAGTGCTGGCGCATCATCGAGCCCGTGCTCGAGGCGTGGCGGGCGGATGCGGTGCCCATGCAGGAGTACGCGGCGGGCTCCCTGGGGCCCGGCTGGGACACCGACGGCGATATCTGATCGCCCGCGGCGGAACCGCTGGCGGGCCGCGGTCGCGCCGAATACCCTGGAAGCCGTGACCGCATCCCTCGCTCTCGCCGCGCGCCCGCGCCGCGCGATCGACGGTTCGCGATGAAGCACGGCACGCACACCGGCGCCGTCCCGCAGCCCGACGAGTCCGCCGACCTCGCACCCGCGGCGTTCGAGCCGCGACGCTTCGACGCCGACGGCGACCCCACGCGCGAGGAGTCGCTCGCGCGGCTGCTCGGCGGCGGCAAGGCCGCGATCGAGGGCAGCGTGCCGCCGATCGCCTTCCTGATCGCCTGGCTCGCGAGCGGCGGCGAGCTCCTCACCGCCGTCGTGTGGTCGCTCGCCGCGAGCGCCGCGACCCTCGTCTACGCGCTCGTCGAGCGCCGCCGGCCGAAGGCCGTCCTGATCGGCATGCTCATGACGGTGATCGCGGCGATCGTCGCCTACTACACGGGCGAGGCGCGCAACTTCTTCCTCATCCAGCTGCTCTCGAACGCCGCGAGCGCGCTCGCGTGGATCGTCTCCATCGCGATCGGCTGGCCGTTCCTCGGCATCATCGTCGGCGGCCTCATCGGCACGAAGACGCGATGGCGCAAGGACCCGGTGCTCCTGCGCGCCTACCAGCGCGCCTCGTGGATCTGGGTGATGCAGTACGTCATCCGCGTCGTCGTGTTCTCGGTGCTCTGGTGGCTCGACGAGACGACGTGGCTCGCGATCATGCGCGCGGCGCTCACCTACCCGCTCATCATCGCGTGCATCGCGGTGTCGGGTTGGGTGCTGTTCGCGTCGATCCCGAAGTCGCACCCGGGCATCCGCAAGCCGCGCGTGCCCTCGCTCGACTAGCCGCTCGCGGTTCTCCACAGACGCGCCGCGATCCGTTGCGGATGCGGTGGGCCGGGCGTACAGTGCGGGGCAAGGAAGCGATGCGGACCGACCAGGCGCCTTCACCACTCCTTGCGAATGAGCAAGCGCCATTGAGCCAGTCCGCATCGCTTCTCTGTGCGCTGGTCTCGTGACGCGTGCACCTTCGGTGCGCGCTCCTCGACCAACGGCTGCTCGCTTCCGGCGACGCGTAGGCGCAGCCCCCGCCCGCTCGTCGAGTAGGCCCGCAGGGCCGCATCGAGACGGGACGGCCGGGTCTCGATACGCCGGCTGCGCCGGCTACTCGACCAGCGAGGGAGCGGCCCCGCCCGCGCCGGCTACTCGACCAGCGAGGGAGCGGCCCCGCCCGCGCCGGCTACTCGACCAGCGAGGGAGCGGCCCCGCCCGCGCCGGTCACTCGACCAGCGAGGGAGCGGCCCCGTCGGTCCGCTTGCGCTCGATGCTCCGCAATCGTATTGTGTTACTGAACTAATACAGTCAGACAGACGGGGAGCCATGGAGTTCGACAGCGCGCAGCCGATCTGGCTCCAGCTCGTCGGCGAGTTCGCCCGCCGGATCGCCGCGGGCGAGTGGCAGCCCGGCGCGCGCATCACTGCGGTGCGCGAGCTCGCGGCCGACCTGCAGGTCAACCCCAACACCATCCAGCGCGCGTTCGGCGAGCTCGAGCGGCAGGAGCTCGTGCGCGCCGAGCGCACCGCCGGCCGCTTCGTCACGGACGACGACGCGCGCATCACCGCCCTCCGGCGACGGCTCGTCGCCGATGCGGCCGAGGACTTCTCGCGCCGCGCCATCGGGGTCGGGCTCAGCCTGACCGACGCACAGCACCTCCTCGCCGAGAGATGGGACGACCATGACCGTGACCGACGACCGACCGACGACCGGGCAGCGAGGTGACGACGTGACCGCGCCCGCGATCGAGATCCACGGCCTCGTGAAGGCCTACGGGGCGAAGCGCGCCCTCGACGGCCTCGACCTCACCCTCCCCTACGGCCGCATCGTGGGCCTCCTCGGCGAGAACGGCTGCGGCAAGACGACGCTCCTCAAGGTGCTCGCGGGCGTGCTCGCCGACTACGAGGGCGACGTGCGCATCGCCGGCCACGAGCCCGGTCCGCGCTCGAAGGCGCACGTCTCGTTCCTGCCCGACGTCTCGTTCCTGAGCGACGCCGCCCGCGTGCGCGACTGCATCCGCCTCTACGACGACTGCTTCGACGACTTCGACGCCGCGAAGGCGCACGAGCTCATCGGCTTCTTCGGCCTCGACGAGTCGACGCGGCTGCGCGAGATGTCGAAGGGCATGCGCGAGAAGGTGCAGATCTCGCTCGCGATGGCGCGCAGGGCGCGCGTCTACCTGCTCGACGAGCCCATCTCGGGCGTCGACCCGGCCGCGCGCGACCTGATCCTGCAGGGCGTGCTCCGCAGCCTGTCCGAGGACTCGCTGCTCGTCATCTCCACCCACCTCATCCACGACCTCGAGCCCATCCTCGACGGCGTCGTGATGATGCGGCACGGCCGCGTGGTGCTCGCCGGCGAGGTCGACGACCTGCGCGCCGAGCACGGCAAGTCCATCGACCAGCTCTTCCGGGAGGTCTACCGATGATCGGCACGCTCATGAAGCACGAGGCCCTCCGCACCCGCGGGTTCGTGCTCACCATCGCGGGCGCCGGGGTCGGCCTCGCCGTCGTCGGCTCGCTCATGGCCCTCACGGGCTGGCCCGTGCTCTCGCAGTTCGGCGTCGTGCTCGGGTTCATCGGCGCGTTCGGGATGCTGCCGGCGCTGCAGCTCGCGCTCGGCATCGACTACTGGCGCAGCAGCTACGGCCGCATCGGCTACTTCACCCAGACGCTGCCGGTGCGCGGCTCGCGCATCTACCGCGCCAAGCTCCTGTGGGCGCTGCTCGTCATGCTCGCGGGGCTCGTCGCGACCGTGGGCCTCTGGTGGGTCGTGATGCTCGGCGCCGCGCCCACCATGCTGGGCCTCACGGCAGGCGAGTTCGCGCAGCAGGCGGGCGAGATCCTCGCGGATGCCTTCGCGGCGGCGCCGTGGCTCGTCGCGCTCGGCGCGCCCGCCCTGCTCGTGCTGCTCTACAGCCTCTCGACGGTGATGTACGCGTGCGCGGCCTCGATCGGCTCGGAGCGATGGCTCCAGCGGCTCGGCTGGGGCGGCCCCGTCGTGGTGTGGTTCGGCCTCTACACCGTGCTCCAGATCGCCATGTTCGTCGCGATCCTCGCGATCCCCTTCGGCCTCGGCGTCGACGAGGCCGGCGACTTCGGCGTCGTCTCCGCCGACCTGCTCGGCGCGCTCGTCACCGACACCGACCTGCAGCTCATGCCCATCGGCTTCGTACCGGTGCTCGTCGTCGCGATCGTCGCGATGGTGTGGGCGACGGTGCGCTCGTGGGACCACCGGGTGTCGCTCGCCTGACGCACCCTCCGCATCCGCCGAGACCGCGCCGCGCGCAAGCGCCCGCTCGACCGCCGCGCGCCCTCGACCGACGAGGGCGCGCGGCGTAGCGTGCGGGGCATGAGGGAGCTGCCCGTCGACGCCGAGACCGTGCGGCGCGTGCACGAGGCGATGCGCGCGGCCGACCGCCGCACCTTCCTGCCGCCGAGCGTGCGGCACCTCGCCGGCGTCGACCGGCCGATCGGGATCGGCTGGGACGCGACGAACTCGCAGCCGTCGACCGTCGCGCGCATGCTCGAGCTGCTCGACGCGCGGCCCGGGCACCGCGTGCTCGACGTCGGCGCGGGCTCGGGCTGGACGACCGCGATCCTCGCGGAGCTCGGCGCCGACGTCACCGGGGTCGAGCTCGTGCCGCAGCTCGTCGAGCAGGGCAGGGCCAACCTCGCCGCGCACGGCGCAGCGCGCGGCCGGAGCGCGCCGCGCATCGAGCTCGCGACGAAAGGCGCGCTCGGGCTCCCGGACGAGGCGCCGTGGGACCGCATCCTCGTCTCGGCCGACTTCGGCCGCATGCCGCACGCGCTCGTCGCCCAGCTCGCCGAGGGCGGCCGCATGGTCGCGCCGATCGCGGGCGCGATGCAGGTCGTCGACGTGCACGGCGGTCGGCCCCGCACGCGCACCGACGGCATCGGCTACGCCTTCGTGCCGCTCATCGAGTAGCGCGCGCCGCGCCGCCCGCCCGCCGTCCCCGGCCAGCATGGGCGGGCGCACTAGGGTGGCGGCACGACGTGAGGAGGCGCGGTTGCAGCCCAGCCCCGATGAGCTGGCCGAACGGCTCGCGCGCACGCGCGCACGCATGACCCGCTCGGGCCTCGACGGGCTCGTCGTCGTCGATCCGGCCAACCTGCACTACCTCACCGGCTACGACGCGTGGTCGTTCTACATGCCGCAGCTGCTGTTCGTGCCGCTCGAGGGCGAGCCGCTGCTCATCATGCGGGCGATGGATGCGGGGGGCGCCCACCGCACCGCCGTCGCGACGCCGCCCGAGCGCATCCTCGGCTACCCCGAGTCGCTCGTGCACCAGCGCAACGTGCACCCCTTCGACTGGGCCGCCGAGCAGCTGCGCGCGCACGGCTTCGCGCGACGCGGCCGCGTCGGGTACGAGGGCGAGGCCCACTTCTTCTCGGTGCGCTCGTTCCTCGCGCTGCAGCGCGGCCTGCCCGAGTGGCAGCTCGTCGACGGCCACGACCTCGTCAACTGGGTGCGGCTCGTGAAGAGCCCGGCCGAGCTCGAGCTCATGCGCGCCGCCGGCCGGGTCGCGAGCGCCGCCATGCGCGCCGGCATCGACGCGATCGCCGAGGGCGCGCGCCTCAACGACATCGCCGCCGCGATCCAGTTCGCGCAGGCCACCGGCGTCGAAGGCGCCGAGGGCGACTACCCCGCGATCGTGCCGATGCTCCCGACGGGCGAGAGCGCCGACACCCCGCACATGACCTTCAGCGCGCGCCGCCTCGACGCGGGCGAGGCGGTCTCGATCGAGCTCGCCGGAGCGCACCGCCGGTACCACGCCCCGCTCGCGCGCACGCTCTCGCTCGGCCGGCCCGACGCGCGCCTCGCCCGCGTCGCCGCCGTCGCGGCCGAGGGCCTGCAGCTCGTGCTCGACGGCCTGCGGCCCGGCCTCACGGTCGCCGAGGTGCACGGCATCTGGCAGTCGCACATCGCCCGCGAGGGCATCGAGAAGCCCTCGCGCCTCGGCTACTCGATCGGCATCGGCTACCCGCCCGACTGGGGCGAGCGCACCGTCTCGATCCGCGGCGACGACCAGACGATCGTCGAGGCGGGCATGTGCCTGCACATCATCGCCGGCATGTGGATGGACGGCTACGGGTGCGAGATCAGCGAGGCCGTCGCGGTCGCGGAGCGCGGCGTCGAGATCCTCACCGACGCGCCGCGCGAGCTCATCGTGCTGGAGGACGCATGACGGATGCGGCGGCGCGCGACGCGTGCGCCAGGCGCGCGCTCGACCTCGTCGACGAGGCGACGATCGTCGCGGACGCCTCGTCGCTCATCCTCGCCGCGAGCGAGAACCCGGGCGGCACCGAGCTCGTCGCCGTGCGCGTGCTCGAGGCGATCGCGTCGCGGCTCGGCGCACGCACGCGCCGCACGATGGCCGCGCCCGACCGGCCGAACCTCTCGATCCGCTTCGGCCCCGAGCCCACCCGCGAGCGCCCCGGCGTGCTCATGCTCGGCCACAGCGACGTCGTGCCCGCCGGCAGCGGGTGGAGCGCCGACCCCTTCAACCCCCGCGTCGAGGGCGGCTGGCTCACCGGGCGCGGGGCGGTCGACATGAAGGGCGGCATCGCCGCGGCCCTGCAGGCGATGGGCGCCGTGAGCGCCGTGTGCCCCGAGCTGCCGCTCGAGCTGCTCGTGACCGCCGACGAGGAGGACCTCGCGACCGGCATCCAGGCGCACCTCGCTGCCGACGACGAGGATCCGCACCGCTACCTCGCGTGCATCGTCGCCGAGCCCACCGACCTCGCCGTCGTGGTCGCGTGCCGCGGCGCCGCCAACCTCGAGGTCGAGGTCGCCGGCCGCGCCGCGCATGCGGGCCGCCCCGAGGACGGCGCGAGCGCCATCACGACGGCGGCGCATGTCGCCGCGTGGATCGCCGACGACCACCGGCGGATGCGCGAGGGCGCCTCGGGGCTGCTGGGCTCGGCCACCTGGAGCGTCGGCAGGATCGAGGGCGGCCACGGCACGTCGATCGTGCCGGACCGCTGCACGCTGCTCGTCGACCGCCGGCTCATGCCGGACGAGACCGGCGCCGACGCGCTCGCGCAGCTCGATGCCGGGATCGCGCACGTGCTCGACGACGAGTCGCGCCAGGCCGCGCCCGGCGCCGCGTGCTGCACCGCGCGCACCCGCCTGCTCATGGAGATGCCAGGCTTCGAGACCGACCCGACGCATCCGCTCGTCACCTCCGCGGTGGGGGCGCTCGCCGCCGAGGGCGTCGCGGCGCCGGTCGAGGCGTGGACGGCCGCGTGCGAGGGCGGCTTCGTCGCGCGCCACCACGGCTGCCCCACGATCATCCTCGGTCCCGGCGACATCACCGGCCAGGCCCACCAGCCCGACGAGCGCGTGCTCGTCTCCCACCTCTCCACAGCGGCCCGCGCGTACACTCGCATGCTCGTGGGCCTCCAGCACGAGCCCGCGCACTGACGCAAGACCGGAAGCACGACCCCCCAAGGCACCATCCAGAAGGGACACGGCCATGACCGAGCACGCAGCAGCGCACCCCGCGCACGAGCCACCGCCCATCACGAGAGAGCTCGACCTCTCCCCCATCCAGCGCAAGACCGTGAAGAAGTCGGTCATGGGCGCGATGGCCGGGAACGCGATCGAGTGGTTCGACTACGGCATCTACGGCTACCTCGTGGTGCACCTCTCGAGCCAGATCTTCGGCGGCAGCGAGGACTCCACGCTGTGGGCGCTGTTCGGCTTCGCCGTCTCGTTCCTCATCCGCCCCATCGGGGGCGCCATCCTCGGGCCGCTCGGCGACCGCATCGGGCGCCAGAAGGTGCTCGTGTTCACCATCCTGATGATCTCGCTCGCGACCGCGGCGATCGGCATCCTGCCGACCTTCGAGCAGGTCGGCTGGCTCGCGCCGCTGCTGCTGTTCAGCCTGCGCATCATCCAGGGCTTCTCGGCCGGCGGCGAGTACGCCGGGGCCGCCGTCTACATGGCCGAGCACGCGCCCGACGACCGCCGCGGCTTCTGGGGCTCGTTCCTCGAGTTCGGCACCCTGCTGGGCTTCTCGATGGCCGCCATCCTCGTCACGGGCCTCGAGCTCATCGTCGGCCCCGAGGGCATGGAGGCCGGCTGGTGGCGCCTGCCGTTCCTGCTGACCCTGCCGCTCGGCATCGTCGCGCTCATCATGCGCAAGAACCTGCACGACTCGGAGACCTTCACCGAGGCGAAGGAGCAGGACACCCGCACGAGCGCCTGGCAGACGCTGCGCGACCTCGTCACGCAGCAGCCGAAGCAGCTGCTGAAGATCATGGGCATCACGGTGCTCATCAACACGGCGTTCTACCTCGTGCTCACCTACATGCCGACCTACCTCACGACGTCGCTCGACATGGACGCGACCCAGGCGGGCATGATGCTCGTCGGGGTGCAGCTCGTGATGATGGTCGTGATCATCCCGCTCGGGGCGCTCACCGACCGCGTCGGCAGGCGGCCCATCCTGCTCACCGCCGCGCTCGGCTTCACGCTCTTCTCGATCCCGGCGATCATGCTGCTCGACACGGGCGTGATCGCGCTGCAGATCCTGGGGCTGGCGATCTTCGGCATCTTCCTCGTGATGCTGCTGTGCAACATCTCGGCGTCGCTGCCGGCGCTGTTCCCGACGACGGTGCGCTACGCGGGCTTCGCGCTCGGCTACAACGTCGCGACGTCGCTGCTCGGCGGCCCGGCGGGCCTCATCAACGAGTCGCTCATCCAGTCGACCGGCTCGACGCTCATCCCGGGCTTCTACATGACGGTCGCGGGCATCATCGGCCTCATCGCCATCTGGACGTTCAACGAGACCGCGGGCCGCAGCCTCCGCGGCGACGTCGTGCCGGGCGACGACGACCTCGACCGGGTCGCGATCGGCGAGGAGCTCATCGGCAAGGTGCACGACCCCAACGGCGAGCTCGAGCAGGTGCGGGCCGCCGCGAAGGGCGACGGCCCCGGCGCACGCTGAGCCATGAAAGACGGATGCGCTCCGCCCATCAGGGCGGGGCGCATCCGTCGTCTGCGAGGTCGCTGGGCATCCGGCCGGAGGGGTCGACTTCTGTACCCCACCCGCGTACCGTCGCGGCCATGCGAGCACTCACCTGGCAGTCCAAGCGCACCGTGACCGTGGAAGAGGTGCCCGATCCGCGCATCGAGCAGCCCACCGACGTCGTGATCCGCGTCACCTCGACCGCGATCTGCGGCTCCGACCTCCACCTCTACGAGCTCTTCGCGCCCTTCCTGAAGCGCGGCGACATCCTCGGGCACGAGCCGATGGGCATCGTCGAGGAGGTCGGCGCCGCGGTGACCCGGCTGCAGGTCGGCGACCGGGTCGTCATCCCCTTCGTGATCGCGTGCGGCGAGTGCTTCATGTGCGAGAAGGGGCTCACGACCCAGTGCGAGACGACCCAGAACCGCCACTCCGGCACGGGTGCGTCCCTCTACGGCTACACGTCGCTCTACGGCTCGGTGCCGGGCGGCCAGGCCGAGCGGCTCCGCGTCCCCTATGCCGACTTCAACGCGACGAAGGTCGGCACGGAGCTCGCCGACGACCGCTACCTCTTCCTCAGCGACGTCCTCCCCACCGCGTGGCAGGGCGTCGCGTACGCGGGGCTCGAGCCGGGCGACACGCTCGCCGTCATGGGCCTCGGTCCCGTCGGGCAGTTCGTCGCCCGGATCGGGCGGCACCTCGGCCACCGCGTGCTCGCCGTCGAGCCGGTGCCCGAGCGCCGGGCGATGGCCGAGCGGTACGGCGTCGAGACGCTCGACATGGACGATGCGACCGATGCGCTGCGCGACCTCACGGACGGCCGCGGCCCCGACGCGATCGTCGACGCCGTCGGCATGGAGGCGCACGGCTCGCCCGGCGCGGCGACCGCGCAGCAGCTCGTGGGCGCGCTGCCCGACCTGCTCGCGAAGCCGATGATGCGGCACGCGGGCCTCGACCGGCTCTCCGCGCTCCACACCGCCTTCGACGCGGTGCGCCGCGGCGGCACGGTGTCGCTCTCGGGGGTCTACGTCGGCTCCGCCGACCCGACGCCGATGATGACGCTGTTCGACAAGCAGATCACGCTGCGGATGGGGCAGTGCAACGTGCAGTCGTGGCGCGACGAGCTGCTGCCCCTCGTCGAGGACCCCGCCGACCCCCTCGGCACGGGCGACCTCACGACGCACCTCGTGCCGCTCGAGGAGGCGCCGGAGTACTACGAGACGTTCCAGAAGAAGGAGGACGGCTGCATCAAGGTCGTGCTCCAGCCCTGAGCCCGGAGCGCTCACCCTCGCGGTGAGCGCGGAGGGCTCAGCGGGTCGGCACCCATGCGCCAGACTCGCAGGGTGACCGATCCGCAGCCTCGCAGCGCCGCCCTCGCGCGCGTCGACCGCGCGTTCGAGTCCGACGACCTCGCCGGCCTCGCCGAGGCGGCCGCCGAGCTGCCCGCCGCCGACCTCGTCGCCGCGCTGGGCCGGCTCTCGGTGAAGCGCGGCGCCGTGCTCTACCGCCTGCTCCCCCGCCCCGTCGCGCTCGAGGTGTTCGAGGCGCTGCCGCCGAGCCTGCAGCGCGATCTCGTCGCGGGCCTGCAGCGCGAGGAGGTCGCAGCGGTCTTCGCTGACCTCGATCCCGAGCGGCGCGTGCCGCTGCTCGACGAGCTGCCGGCGACGGTCGCGCAGCGGCTCCTGCGGGGGCTCCCCGACGACGAGCGCGAGCGCACCGCCGTCGTGCTCGGCTACCCGAAGGGCTCGGTCGGACGGCGGATGAGCGGCGGGCTCGTCACCCTGCGCGGCGGGATGCGCGCGGCAGAGGCGCTCGATCGCGCCCGCGCGCTCCCGGCCGAGGTCGAGCTCGCCGCCGCCCTGCCCGTCGTCGACGACGAGCGCCGCGTGCTCGGGGTCGTGCGGCTCGGCGACCTGCTGCGGGCCGACGCCGACGAGCCCGTCAGCGCCCTCATGCGGGGGACGACCACCGCGCGCACGACGGACGACGCCGAGGAGGTCGCGCGCCGCTGCACCGATCGCGGGCGGCGGGCGATGCCGATCGTCGACGCCGAGCGGCGGCTCGTCGGCATCCTCCCCCTCGAGGCCGCCGTGCGCATCCTCGCCGAGGAGGAGAGCGAGGACGCCGCGCGCCAGGGCGGCGCCGAGCCGCTCCGCCGCCCCTACCTCTCGACCCCCGTCCGCAGCCTCGTGCGCTCCCGGGTCGTCTGGCTGCTCGTGCTCGCGATCGGCGCGACGCTCACCGTGCAGGTGCTCGAGGTCTTCGAGACGACGATCGAGCAGGTGACGGTGCTCGCGCTCTTCGTGCCGCTGCTCATCGGCACGGGCGGCAACACGGGCAACCAGGCGGCGACGACCGTCACCAGAGCCCTCGCCCTCGACGAGGTGCAGCCCCGCGACGTGCTGCGCGTGCTCGCCCGCGAGCTGCGCGTCGGCGCGCTGCTGGGCCTCCTGCTCGGCGCCATCGGCTGGGCGGTCACGAGCCTCGTCTACGACCCGTCGGTCGGCCTCGTCATCGGGCTGACGCTCCTGGCGGTCTGCACGCTCGCGGCGAGCATCGGCGGCGTCATGCCGATCGTGGCGCGCGCCGTGCGCGTCGACCCGGCGGTGTTCTCGAACCCGTTCATCACGACGTTCGTGGATGCGGCGGGCCTCGTCGTCTACTTCCTGATCGCACGCGCGGTGCTGCAGCTCTGAACGGCCGTCGAGCGCGAAGCGCCGGAGACGAGGAACGGCCCCGGGGTGGAGCCCGGGGCCGATCGTGCGCGAGGGGGGACTTGAACCCCCACGTCCGTACGGACACTGGCACCTGAAGCCAGCGCGTCTGCCAATTCCGCCACTCGCGCGACGCCCGGGGCAGCCCGGGCAACCACACGAGAATATCAGGTTCCGAGCCACGGCGGGTACGCTGACGTGGCTGAAGGGCGGTGAGCACGAGCAATGGGATTCCTGGATTCGATCGAGCGCGGACTCGAGAAGGCGGTCAACGGCGCCTTCGCGAAGACGTTCCGATCCGGCGTCGAGCCCGTCGAGATCGCCAGCGCACTCAAGCGCGAGCTCGACACCCAGGCGTCGGTCGTCTCGCGCGACCGGATCCTGGTGCCGAACCGCCTCACCGTGCGGCTCGCCCCCTCCGACTTCCAGCGGCTGCGGCGCCTCGGCGACGCGCTGCTCGACGAGCTCACGAGCACGGTGCAGGCGCACGCCCGCCAGTCGGGCTACTCCTTCCCCGGCCCGATCGACCTCGGCCTCGAGCCCGACGAGCGGATGACGACGGGGATGCTCGAGATCGCCTCCGACTCGGAGGTCGGCGAGGTCGTGTGGACCGCGGTCGTCGACATCAAGGGCAAGCGCCACCGGCTGCGGCGCGGCCGCACCGTCATCGGCCGCGGCTCGGACGCCGACATCACGGTCGACGACGCGGGCGCCTCGCGCCGACACGCCGAGATCATCTGGGACGGCACGCGCGCACAGGTGACCGATCTCGGCTCCACCAACGGCACGACGCTCAACGGGCGTGCGCTCAAGAGCGCCCTCCTCGAGCCCGACTCGATCATCGACATCGGCGCGACGCGCATCGTCTATCGCCTGCTGGCCCAGTCGAAGGAGCAGCCGTGAGCGAGCTGACCCTCATCATCATCCGGATCGGCTTCCTGGCCCTCCTGTGGCTCTTCATCTTCATCGTGCTGTACTCGCTGCGCAGCGACCTCTTCGGCCCGAAGCTCACGCCGCTCCAGCGGGTCGCGGTGCAGAACCAGCGCTCCCGCGAGGCGCCGAGCGCGCCGGCGGCCGCACCGCGCGCGACGAGCGACGCCCCCACGACCGTGACCGAGCGCGCTGGCACCGCCCGCCCCGCATCCGGCGACGCCACGCGCCTCGTCGTGACCTCGGGCCCGCGCGCGGGGCTCGAGATCGAGCTGCCGAGCACGGGCCTCTCCATCGGGCGCTCGTCGGCGAGCGGCCTGCAGATCAAGGACGACTACACGTCGAACAACCACGCCAAGATCGTGCGCTGGCGCGACCAGTGGGTCGTGCAGGACCTCGACTCCACCAACGGCACCTTCGTGGAGGGCAAGCGCATCAGCCAGTCGACGCCGGTGCCGGTCGGCACCACCGTGCGGATCGGCACGACGTCGTTCGAGCTGAGGCGCTAGCTTGAGCACACCCCTCGCCGCAGCGATCAGCCACGTCGGCCGGATCCGCACCGAGAACCAGGACTCCGGCTACGCCGGCGCGCACCTGTGCTTCGTCGCCGACGGCATGGGCGGCCACGCGGGCGGCGACGTCGCGAGCGCGATCGTCACCCGCCGCGCGCGAGAGGCCGACCGCGAGTACGCGAGCGCGAAGGAGGCGGCGGACGCACTCGCCCAGGCGCTCCGCGAGGGGAACGACGCCCTGCAGCAGGCGATGCTCGAGCACCCCGAGCTCTCGGGCATGGGCACGACCGGCTCCGGCATCATCCGCGTGGGCGACACGATGGGCATCGCCCACATCGGCGACAGCCGCATCTACCGCTACCGCGTCGGGGCGCTCGAGCAGATCTCGACCGACCACACGTTCGTGCAGAAGCTCGTCGACGCCGGCCGCATCACGCGCGAGGAGGCCGAGCACCACCCGCGTCGCAACGTCGTCATGCGCGTGCTCGGCAACGTCGAGACCAACCCGGAGATCGACACGCTGGTCGCCGACGCCCTGCCGGGCGACCGCTGGCTCGTGTGCTCCGACGGCCTCTCGAGCTACGTCGACGAGGAGCGCATCCGCACCATCCTCGCGCAGGGGCTCGACACCCCCTCGACCGTGCAGCGGCTCGTCAACGAGTCGCTCTCGCGCGGCGCGCCCGACAACGTCACGGTCGTGCTGTGCGACATCGACGAGCGGCACTCCTCGTCGATCGAGCCCACGACCGTCGGCTCGGCCGCCGCGCCCATCAGCTACGAGGCCGTCGAGCCCGAGCGCACCTCGGTCTCGCTCGGCCAGCTGCTGCTGCACCCGCGGCAGTCGCGCATGCAGCCGGCGTTCGAGCACTTCGAGCCCGAGAGCGAGGAGTTCCTGCAGGAGCTGCTCGCCGAGCAGCGCGCCATGCGCAGGAAGCGCCGCATCACGTGGAGCGTCGGCGCGCTGCTCATGATCGCCGCGGTGGTCGTCGTCTCGACGATGTTCTACAGCTGGACCCAGGATCGCTACTTCGTCGGCGTCGACGACGCCGGGCAGGTCGTGATCTACCAGGGCATCCAGCAGCAGATCGGGCCGTTCGTGCTCGCGACCGAGGTCGAGCAGACCGGCATCGCCGTCGACGACCTCTCCCCCTTCAACCAGCGCAACGTCGAGCAGACGATCTCGGCGCCGTCGCTGGAGGCCGCGCAGGCCGTGATCGAGCGATTGGAGCGTTCGCCGTGAGCAACCCCTCCGCTCCCACCCAGCAGAACGCGCTGCAGACCGGCATCGTGCAGCTGCGCGACGCCACCGAGGCGATCAAGGTGCGCATCCGCAACCCCGCGAAGCTGCGCAACCTCGAGCTCTTCCTGCTGATCCTCGCGTGGGTCATCGGCGGCGGCGCGATGGTGCTCGTGCAGCTCGGCGCGCTGCAGCGCGTCGACACGTTCCCGCTGCAGCTCGCGGCGATGCTCGGCCTGCTCACGCTCGCGCTCCACATCACGCTGCGCGTCGTCGCGCGCGAGGCCGACGCGATCATCCTCCCCGTCGCGACGGCGCTCAACGGCCTCGGCATCGCGATGATCTACCGCATCGACATCGCCGACGGCTTCACCGGCTGGGATGCCGCATCGGTGCGCCAGATGGCCTGGACCGCGATGGCGCTGCTCGTCGCGATCGTCGCGATCGTCGCCGTGCGCAACCACCGCGTGCTCGCGCGCTACCGCTACCTCGCGATGGCGGTCGCCTTCATCCTGCTGGTGCTGCCGCTCATCCCGGGCATCGGCCGCACCATCAACGGCGCGACCGTGTGGATCAGCCTCGGGCCGCTCTCGTTCCAGCCGGGCGAGCTCGCCAAGATCGCCCTCGCAATCTTCTTCGCCGGCTACCTCATGACGGCGCGCGACTCCCTCTCGGTCGTCGGCCGCAAGGTGCTCGGCATCCGCTTCCCGCGCGTGCGCGACCTCGGCCCGATCCTCATCGTGTGGGCGATGTGCATGCTCGTGCTCGTCTTCCAGCGCGACCTCGGCACCTCGATGCTCTACTTCGGCCTCTTCCTCGTGATGATCTACGTCGCGACCGGGCGCCGGTCGTGGATGGTCATCGGGCTCGGGCTCGTCGCTGTCGGCGGCGTCGTCGCCTACTTCGCGCTCGGCTACGTGCAGCGCCGCATCCACGCGTGGATCCACGCATTCGACCAGAGCGTCTACGAGGCGCAGGGCGGCTCGTACCAGATCGTGCAGGGCGTGTTCGGGATGGCGCACGGCGGCCTGCTCGGCACCGGGCTCGGGCTCGGCCGCCCCGACATCACGCCCTACGCCAACAGCGACTACATCATCCCGTCGCTCGGCGAGGAGCTCGGCCTCGCCGGCATCTTCGCGATCCTGGGCCTCTACCTCGTGCTCGTCTCGCGCGGCATGCGCATCGGCTTCCAGGGCCCCGACGACTTCACGAAGCTGCTCGGCGTCGGCCTCGCGTTCGTCATCGGGCTGCAGGTGTTCATCGTCGTCGGCGGCGTCACGCGGCTCATCCCGCTGACGGGCCTCACGACGCCGTTCCTGGCCGCCGGCGGATCGTCGCTGCTGGCCAACTGGCTGATCGTCGCGCTGCTGCTGCGACTGAGCGACTCCGTGCGCGGAAGGGGGATCGTATGACCGGCACCGAGAGGGAGGCGAGCATGCGCCGCCCGATCCGGCGCGTGAGCACGCTGCTGCTCGTGATGTTCATCGGGCTCTTCGGCTCGTCGACGATGATCCAGGCCGTGCAGACCGACGCGCTGCACGCCGACGCGCGCAACACCCGCACGCTCTACGACTCGTTCGCGGTCGAGCGCGGCTCGATCGTCGTCGACGGCGTGCAGGTCGCGCTCTCGTCGCCCTCCGACGACGAGTACGAGTGGCAGCGCGAGTACCCGATGGGGCCGCTCTACGCCCACATCACCGGCTACAACACCCTCGGCCAGGGCAACACCGGCATCGAGGGCGCGATGAACGAGGAGCTCACGGGCACGGCCAACAGCCAGTTCCTCGACCAGGTCCTCGCGACGATCACCGGGCAGGACCCTGCGGGCTCGTCGGTCGAGCTCACGATCGACCACGACGTGCAGCAGGCGGCGTCGGATGCGCTCGGCGACCGGGAGGGCGCGGTCATCGCGCTCGATCCCGACACGGGCGACGTGCTCGCGATGGTCTCGAGCCCGACGTTCGACCCCAATCCGTTCGCGAGCCACAACACCGCGGCGGTCACCGAGGTCTACAACCAGCTGCTGAGCGACCCGGACGACCCGCTCTTCAACCGCACGATCGCCGGCGACCTCTACTTCCCGGGCTCGGTGTTCAAGGTGCTCGTGCTCGCGGCCGCGCTCGAGTCGGGCGAGTACGACCTCGAGTCGGAGTTCGAGAACCCCGCAGAGCTGCAGCTGCCGCAGTCCTCCGCGGTCGTGCGCAACGCATCCCGCGACACGTGCGGCCCCGGCGAGACGGTCACGCTCGAGACGGCGTTCATCCTCTCGTGCAACATCCCCTTCGCCCAGCTCGCGCTCGACCTCGGCCAGGATGCGATCGCGCAGCAGGCCGCGGCCTTCGGCTACGGCCAGGGCTTCGACATCCCGCTCCCGGTGACGCCGAGCCGCTACCCGACGAACCTCGACGACGCGCAGACGATGCTCACGGGCTTCGGCCAGTGGGACGTGCGGGTCACGCCGCTGCAGATCGCGATGACGACCGCGGCGATCGCGAACGACGGCACGATGATGCGGCCCAACATGGTCGACCGCGTGCTGGCCCCCAACCTCGACGTCACCTCCGACCCGGAGCCGACCATCATGGGCAACCCGATCTCGGCGAGCATGGCCGCAGAGATGCGCGGCGCGATGGAGCTCGCGGTGACCGACGGCCTCGCGACGAACGCGCAGATCCCGGGCGTCACCGTCGGCGGCAAGACGGGGACGGCGGAGACGGGCGAGAACAACGAGCCCTTCAACCTGTGGTTCACGGGCTACGGGGAGCGGGACGACCGGAGCGTGGCAGTCGCCGTCGTGGTCGTGCCGGATGAGAACATCGTCGGTGATACTTCTAACGTGATCGCCGCACCAATCGGGAGAGCAGTGATCGAGGCGGTGCTGAACTCATGAGACCATCCAGCGGACTCACCTTCGGTGGGCGATACCAGCTGACCAGCCGGATCGCCATCGGCGGCATGGGCGAGGTCTGGCAGGCGACCGATCAGGTGATCGGGCGCACCGTCGCGCTCAAGATCCTCAAGGACGAGTACATGGGCGACCCGGGCTTCCTCGAGCGCTTCCGCGCCGAGGCCCGCCACGCCGCGCTCGTCAACCACGAGGGCATCGCCAACGTCTTCGACTACGGCGAGGAGGAGGGCAGCGCCTTCCTCGTGATGGAGCTCGTGCCCGGCGAGCCGCTCAGCGCGATCCTCGACCGCGACCGCACGCTCTCGGCCGACAAGGTGCTCGACATCGTCGCGCAGACCTCGGCCGCGCTGCACGCCGCCCACCAGGCCGGCCTCGTGCACCGCGACATCAAGCCCGGCAACCTGCTCATCACGCCCGAGGGCCGGGTGAAGATCACCGACTTCGGCATCGCGCGCATCGCCGACCAGGTGCCGCTCACCGCGACCGGCCAGGTCATGGGCACGGTGCAGTACCTCTCCCCCGAGCAGGCCTCGGGGCAGCAGGCGGCCCCGTCGACCGACATCTACTCGCTCGGCATCGTGGCCTACGAGGCCCTCGCCGGCCGCCGCCCGTTCACGGGCGAGTCGCAGGTCGCGATCGCGATGGCGCACATCAACGACGCGCCGCCGGACCTCCCGGGCACCGTGCCGGAGCCCGTCCGCAACCTCGTGCTCTCGTGCATCGCGAAGACGCCGGCCGACCGCCCGACGTCGGCCGCGCACCTCTCGCGAGCCGCGACCATGCTGCGCCGCGGCGACATCGCCGGCGCGGCAGCGATCGTGCCGGGCATCGCATCCACCGACTCGTTCGCGACGATCGACTCGCCGACGCAGGCCGCCACGCGCGTCATCACGACGCAGTCGAGCCCCGCGACGGCTGCGCTGCCGGTCGCGGCGACGACTGCGCAGCGCACGCAGGAGCGGCGCCGCACCAACCCGTGGATCTGGCCCGTCGTCATCCTCGCCGTGCTGCTCGTGGCCGCGGGCGTCGCGATCGCGATGATGCTCATCAACGGCCAGCAGAGCCCGCCCGCGGCGACCGAGACCTCGCAGGCTCCGGAGGAGACGCCGACGGTCACGGTCGACGCATCCGACTTCATCGGCATGACCGAAGCCGAGTTCCGCAGCGCGATCGAGGACCTCGGGCTCGTCGCGAGCGTGCAGACCGGCGACCCCGCCACGAGCACGGGCGACGTCGCGCGCATCTACGCGGTCGACCCCACCGGCCCCATCGCCGAGGGCTCGACCGTGACCGGCACGATCCACGCGCCCGTCACCGCGATCCAGGATCCGACCACGCCGCCGCGGATGGCGGACGGCGCGGACGAGACCGACCTCCGCACCGGGCAGCCGTACACGGTCGAGTGGGATGCCGCGACGTGCCCGGCGGGCTACACCCTCGCCGGCTACGACGTGACGATCATGTGGGCGAACGGCGAGGAGGAGACGCTGCAGGTCAACGGCGCCCGCCTCAACATCACGCAGATGCCCACCGGCGACAACCTCATCTCCTACGCGTACCGCTGCGGGATCGACGGCGGCGAGACGCTCACGAGCGGCGCGTCGCCGGCGCTGACGATGCAGGCGTCGCCCGAGGAGACGCCCACGCCGGAGCCCACGCCCGAGCCCACGGTCACCCTGCCCGTCGAGCCCTCGGACGGGCCGTGATCGGCGCGTGACGTAGAATCGACCGATCCCCCTGCCACTGCCGGGGGCCATCGGCACCGGCACGCACGAGGGAAGGAGCTGCGATGACCGACAGCATCATCGCGTCGCTGCGGACCCTCGGCGACCGGTACGAGATCGGCGAGCTCATCGGCCAGGGCGGCATGGCCCAGGTGCACCTCGCGCGCGACACGCGGCTCGACCGGCAGGTCGCCGTCAAGCTGCTGAAGCCCGAGCTCTCGAAGGATCCGGAGTTCCGCACGCGCTTCCGGCAGGAGGCGCAGTCGGCGGCCCGCATGTCGCATCCGACCGTGGTGCGCGTGTTCGACGCCGGCGAGGAGCCGACGACCGATGCCCACGGCGAGCCGGCGGCCGTGCCGTACATCGTCATGGAGTACGTCGACGGCCGGATGGTCAAGGACATCATCGCGGAGGGTCCGCTGCCGGAGGCGGAGGCGGTGCGCATCACGAAGGGCATCCTCACCGCCCTCGAGTACTCGCACCGCGCCGGCATCGTGCACCGCGACATCAAGCCCGGCAACGTCATGGTGACGCCGGGCGGCCAGATCAAGGTGATGGACTTCGGCATCGCGCGCGCCGTGAGCGAGACGAGCGCCAACGTCGCCGAGACCGGCACGATCCTCGGCACCGCGGGCTACTTCTCGCCCGAGCAGGCCCGCGGCGAGTCGGTCGACGCTCGCACCGACCTCTACTCGACCGGCGTCGTGCTCTTCGAGCTGCTGACGGGCCAGCCGCCGTTCCAGTCGGACACCCCGGTCGGCATCGCGTACCAGCACGTCGCCGAGGAGCCGCCGACCACCTCGTCGATCACGCCGGGCATCACGCCCGAGATGGACTCGGTGGTCGCGAAGGCGCTGCAGAAGCCGCGCGAGGACCGCTTCCAGACCGCGACCGAGTTCAAGCAGGCGCTCGACGACGCCCTCGCCGGCGTGCTCGTGCCGCTCGACCGGCCGACGACCGCGCCGATCGAGATCGGCGCGGCGACGACGATGTTCGCGGCCCTCCACGTCGACGAGCCCGAGACCGAGGCGCAGGCCGAAGCCGCGCAGGAGCGCCGCCGACGACCGCACCTCGTGTGGCTGTGGGCCGCCGCGGTGCTCATCGGCGTGCTCGTCGTCGGCGCGGGCGTCTGGGCCTTCAGCCTCGGCAACCTGCCGATCGCCGGCCTGTCGACCCCCGTGCCCGACGTCGTCGGCGCCCAGGAGGACGAGGCGATCGCGACGATCGACGCCGAGGGCCTCAGGGCCGAGGTGCGCCGCACGATCGACGACGCGCCCGCCGGGACGGTGCTGCGCACCGAGCCGGAGGCAGGCGTGAGCATCGCCCCGGGGTCGACGGTGCAGCTCGTGGTCTCGAACGGTCCACCGCCCGAACCGCTCATGAGCGTCGCGAACCTCACCGAGGCGCAGGCGCGGCAGGCGCTCGAGTCGGCCGGCTACACGGTCGGCGAGATCACGAGGGACTCCTCGCCGACGGTGCAGGCCGACCACGTCATCAGCACCGACCCGAGCGCCGGCACGAGCGTGTCGCAGGGCGCGATCATCAACCTCGTGCTCTCGAACGGCCGCGTCGAGGTGCCCGACGTCGTGGGCAGCCCCATCGCCGCTGCGGTCGAGGAGCTGCAGGCGGCTGGCCTCACCGTCGAGCGGCGCTTCACGCTCAGCTGCCTCTCGGACGGCACGGTGCGCGAGCAGTCGCTCATCGGTGAGCAGCCCCAGGGCAGCACCATCACGATCCTCTACTGCAACGGCTCGCCGCAGCCCGCCCCGCAACCGGCACCGCAGCCCGACCCCGAGCCCTCGCCGAGCAACTCGGGCGGCGGCAACGGCAACGGCGGCGGCAACAACGGGGGCGGCAACGGCCCCGGCAACGGCGGCGGCGGGGGCGGCGACGACGGCTGACGTCGCATCACCGGTCCCACGCGTGCCGTGATGACCATGCGCGTGCCGTGACGGCCGGGCGCTCCGCGAGCCGTCCGAGGCCCGGTGCGCTCAGCGGGCGTGGTCGGGCGGCGGCGCGAGCGTCATGAGCGGCGCCCGGCCGGCCGCGAGCTCGGCCGCGCCCGCGAGGCCGGCGGCCTCGAGCCAGTTGCCGAGCATGCGGTAGCCGCCCTCGGTCAGCACCGACTCGGGGTGGAACTGCACGCCCCACACCGGCGCCTCGCGGTGCTCGACCGCCATGATGACGCCGTCGGCATCCGGCGCATCCGGGACCGTGCGCGCGGTCACGCGCAGCGCATCCGGCACTGTGCCGTCGACGATCGCGAGCGAGTGGTAGCGCGTCGCCGTCACCGGGCTCGGGAGGCCCTCGAAGACGGTCGTGCCGTCGTGCTCGACCTGGCTCGTCTTGCCGTGCATGAGCTCGGGCGCGTGCGTCACGACGCCGCCGAGCGCCTCGGCGATCGCCTGGTGGCCGAGGCAGACGCCGAGCAGCGGGGTGCCGGTCTCGATCGCGGCGTGCACCATCGGGATGGAGACCCCCGCATCCGCCGGGGCGCCGGGCCCGGGCGAGAGCAGCACGGCATCCCACTCGCCGATGGCGGATGCGTCGACCTCGTCGTTGCGCACGACCGTCACCTCGGCGCCGAGCTCCTGCAGGTAGCCGGCGAGCGTGTAGACGAAGGAGTCGAAGTTGTCGACGACGAGGATGCGGGTCATGCGGGCCCTCCTGGGAGTGCGGAGCGGTGCGCGTCGAGCACCGGGTCGGGCGTGGGGAAGAACTCCTGCATCACCCACGGGTACACGTGGAAGACGAGCAGGTAGGCGACGGCGGCGAGCAGCACGAGCACGATGAGCAGGCGCACCGGCCACGGGCCGGGGAGGGCGCGCCACAGCGCGGCGTACATCAGGCCCGCCCCAGGGACTCGGCGAGCGCGAGCGGCATGCCGTCCTCGAGGGGCTGCCAGCCGACGAACGTCGCGTAGGCGATGAGCCGGCCGGCGGACGACCACTCGGGGTTGCAGGTCGTGAGCGTGAGGTAGCGCCCGTCGGCGGGGGTCTGCGGCTGCTGCGGCACGGGCTCGACCACCCCGACGCCCGTGGGCGCGACGTACTCGTGGTTGCGGAACTCGTAGACGTACCAGGCCTCGGCGGTCTTGACGTAGATGCGGTCGCCGATGCGCATCTCGTCGAGGTGGGTGAACGGGCCGCCCTGCCCGTTGCGGTGCCCCGCGACGGCGAAGTTGCCGAGCTGCCCGGGCATCGCGGAGGCGCTGTAGTGCGCGAGGCCTTGCTCGAGCGAGTCGAGCACCGCGCGGCTCGTGCCCTCGCCGACCACGCGCTCGAACTGCCCGAGCCTCGGGATGTACATGACGGCGAAGGAGGCGCGATCGGCCACCGCCGCCTCCGCGGGCATCTCCGGCTCCGGCTCGGCGCTCGCTGCGGGCCGCAGCGCCGTGTCGGGCGCGGCGATCGCGTCGGGCCCGAGCTCGGCGGCGAACGACTGCCCGGCCGCCTGCTGCTGCGCGCCGAGCACGGCGTCGGAGAGCCACAGCTGCCAGCCCGCGTAGCCGAGCGCGAGGACCCCTGCCGTCAGCAGCAGCTCGCCGAGCACGCTCGCGACGGTCGCGCGGCGCCGGGGTCGGCGCCGCCGCTCCCCCTGGTGCCCGGCCACAGCGACAATCCTAGGCGGTGCCTGCATTAGCATGGGGTGCTATGAGCCCCAGCGAGAAGTCGGTCGACAAGGCGTCCGCCGCGAGCAAGAAGGCGGCGGCGAAGGGCCGCGAGCGCAACCCGCACGACGAGCAGCGCAACCCCGCCTGGTTCAAGCCGGTCATGTTCGGCTTCATGATCGTCGGCTTCCTGTGGGTGATCGTCTACTACATCTCGAACACGACGCTGCCGGTGCCCGCGCTCGGCTCGTGGAACATCGTGATCGGCTTCGCCGTGATGTTCATCGGCTTCATCATGACCACCCGGTGGAAGTAGCGCCGAGTTACACCGGTGTAGTTCTCCCCAGCTGTGGATGAAACTGTGGAGAGCTGACGCTCAGAGGATGAGCGCGACGCGCAGGGCGAAGAGCCCGGCGAGCGCGAGCGCGACGACCCCGATGACGAGCCACGCGGCCTTCGCCGCCTGATCTCCGCGCATCCGCTGGTGCACGAGCCCGATGCCGAAGCCGAGCGCGAGCCCGATGACGAGCCCGCCGACGTGCGCGGGCCACGAGATGCTGCTGAACAGGAACGTGATCACGAGGTTGATGCCCACGATCAGCAGCAGCGCCGGCTGCACGCGGCCGAGCATGCGCTGCATGCCGATCGCCATGCCGAAGAGGGCGTAGATCGCGCCCGAGGCGCCGACGACCGCCGACATCGGCGTGAACCACGCGACCGCGACCGCGGCGCCGGCGGCGCTCACGAGGTAGGCGGCGAGGAACGGGAGCCTGCCGATGCGCTGCTCGATCGAGGGCCCCACCATGAACAGCACGAGCATGTTGAACGCGAGGTGCAGCACGCTCGCGTGCACGAAGGCGTACGTGAGGAAGCGCCAGGGCTCGACGAGCGAGTAGCCCAGGAAGTACATGAGGTGCACCGAGAGGTCGCCCGGCAGCACCTGCAGCACGCCGACGAGCGTCGTGACGGCGACCAGCGCGAGCGTGACGGGCGACGGCTGCGCGAGCCACTGCCGCAGCAGCTGGCCGCCGCGCGTGCGCGGCGCACCGCTGGCGACGCGCGTCCGCTGGTGCAGCGCGCGCTGCTCCTCGGCGAGCTCGCGCACGCACTCCGGGCAGCGGACGCCGACCGGCGCCTGCTGCTGGCACTCCCCGCAGACGGTGCGCCCGCAGCGCGAGCACAGCACCCAGCTGATGCGATCAGGGTGCCGGTAGCACCGATCTGCGGGCGGTGAGGCGGCCACCGTGCGCTCAGGCCTGCTGGATCTCGATGGTCTCGATCACGACGTCCTCGAGGGGCTTGTCGCGGCCGTCGGTCGGCACGGCCTGGATCGCGTCGACGACGCGCTGCGACGCCTCGTCCTCGACGAGGCCGAAGATCGTGTGCTTGCCCTGCAGCCAGGGGGTCGCGACCGTCGTGATGAAGAACTGCGAGCCGTTCGTGCCGCGGCCGCCGACCTTGCCGGCGTTCGCCATGGCGAGCACGTAGGGCGCGTTGAAGGTGAGGTCGGGGTGGATCTCGTCGTCGAACTGGTAGCCGGGGCCGCCGACGCCCTGGCCGAGCGGGTCGCCGCCCTGGATCATGAAGTCGGGGATGATGCGGTGGAAGACGACGCCGTCGTAGAGCGGCGCGGTCGACGTCTCGCCCGTGCCCGGGTGCGTCCACTCGCGAGCGCCCGTGGCGAGCTCGACGAAGTTCTTCACGGTGGCGGGGGCGTGGTCGCCGAGGAGGTTGACCTTGATCTCGCCGTGGTTGGTGCGGATCGTCGCGACAGCGGTGTGGTGAGCCATGGCTCGATCCTCCCACAGGGCGGCCCGCGCGGGGCCGGCGGGAGGGGCCGGTTCGACGACAGCGAAACCGCGCCGGGCACTGGGTGACGCATCCAGGAGAACGTGCAAGGATGACGCGCAGGCTTCGACCACGGAAGGACTGACATGTCGCTCGAACTCACGCGCAAGCGCGCGAAGGAGATCAAGAAGCTCCGCAAGAAGGCCGACAAGATCTGGGCCGAGCAGCGCGTGGTGAGCCATCACGCCGCCGAGCTCGCCCGCGAGGCGCGCGATCAGGCGCGCGCCTACGGCAACGAGTCGCTGCTGCCCGCCGCCGAGCACGCGCTGCACCGCGGCGTCGACGCCTCGCGCAACGGGCTCGCGAGCGCGACGCGCGGCTGGAACAAGCAGGTCGTGCCGGCGATCGCATCGGGGCTCGGCTCCTTCGCCGCCATGGCGCAGATCGCGAAGGACGACCGCGTGAAGAGCGCGATCGACAGCGTGCGCCGCTACGCGACCGTTCCCGAGGTCGCGCCCGCGCGATCCGCGAAGTCGGGTCCCAACGCGTTCCAGTGGGTGCTCATCGGTGTCGGGGCTGTCGCCGTGGTCAGCGCCGCGTACGCCGCTTGGCAGACCCTGCGCGCCGACGACGACCTGTGGATCCCGGACGCGGAGGACACCGCGATCGACGCGCCGCCGCGCCCGGCCGACCAGCCCTCCGGCGGTCTCGCCGACGGCCCGGAGGCCGGCTCGCCGCAGGCTTGACGCTCGATCCTGGGAGGGGCTCCACCGCACGGTGGGGCCCCTCTCGTCATCAGCCGGCGGTGAGGCCGATGATGACGAGGATGCCGCCGCCGATGAGGAGGCCCGCGGCCAGCAGGAACGAGCGCATCCGCCGCTCGGGGTCGCGTCCCTCGCGGATGGTGCGGAAGACGTCGATGCCGCTGACGACGCAGCAGGCGACCATGAGGCAGAAGCCGAGGATGATGAGCGGATGCATGGTGTCGGATGCGCGGTTCAGCGCAGCGGGGATCCTTCGTCGTCGAGGTGGCTGATCGCCCAGTCGACCGCGTGCACGTGCCGCAGCGCCGGCACGTCGGCGAGGCGGTGCCAGGCGACGTCGTCGGTCGTGCCGTCGACCTCGACGGCGAGCTCGCCGCCGATGATCTCGGCGCGGTAGAGGATGCGCAGCGCCTGCAGCTCGTCGCCGCGCGAGGTGGAGGCGAGCACGGCCGAGTCGACGCCGAGGAGGCCCGTGAGGCGCACGTCGTAGCCGGTCTCCTCGCGCACCTCGCGCACCGCGCCGTCGGCGGGGTGCTCGCCGGGCTCGACGCCGCCGCCCGGGAGCGTCCAGCCGCTCATGTCGCCCTCGCGCCAGTGCGGCAGCAGGATCTCGCGGTCGTCGCCGTCGCCCCTGGTGATCAGGGCGTAGGCGGCGACTCGCATGCGCATCTGGCCATCCTACGTCGCGGGTCGCGGCGGCTCGCCCGCCCCCGCGGGCGGCTCACCCGCATCGTCCTCCGGCGCTCGCGCGAGCGGATCCCGCGCCCCGTGCTCCGCGGCACCCGCCTCCGCGTCCGCATCCGAGCCACCCGACGCATCCGCCGCAGCCGCGGCACCCGGCGCATCCGCCGCATCCGCCTCGGCGCTCGGGGAGGCTGTCGGATCGACGGCGACCGTCGGCACGAGCTCGCCCACGCCCTCGCCCGGCTCCGTCTGCTCGACGGTGAGCTGGAAGTCCTCGCCGTGCTCGGTGACGCCCGTGACGACGGCCTGCTCGACCGCGGCGATCGCGTACTTCCGCCGCACGACCACGGGGTCCTGCGACAGGTCGCGGGCGACCGCGAAGGCGAGCCCGATCATCACGACGACGAACGGGAGGGCGGCGATGATGGTGATCTGCTGCAGGCCCGCGAGCGCGTCCTCGCCGCCGAGCAGCAGCATGATGGCGGCGACCGCCCCGGTGGTGATGCCCCAGACGACCACGGTCAGGCGCCTGGGCCGGAGCGAGCCGCGGTGCGACAGCGTGCCCATGACGATGGATGCGGCGTCGGCGCCCGAGACGAAGAAGATCGACACGAGCACCATCACCACCACCGCCGTGATCTGGCCCAGCGGCAGCTCGGCGAGCGCGGTGAAGAGCACCGCCTCCTCGGCGCCGTCGGTGCCGAGGTCGACACCGGAGAGCGTCAGGTCGATGCCGAGCCCGCCGAAGATCGCGAACCACACGAGCGAGACGAGCGTGGGCGCGACGAGCACGCCGGTGACGAACTGCCGCACGGTGCGGCCTCGCGAGATGCGCGCGATGAACATGCCCACGAAGGGCGTCCAGCTGATCCACCAGGCCCAGTAGAAGATCGTCCAGCCGGAGAGCCAGGCCGCGACCTCCTCGCCGCCGGCCGCCTCGGTGCGCGACGACATGACGGCGAGCTGCTCGATGTAGCCCGCGATGGTGGTCGGCAGCAGGTTGAGGATGAAGACGGTGGGGCCGACGACGAAGACGAACAGCGCCAGCAGTCCCGCGAGCACCATGTTGATGTTGGAGAGCCACTTGATGCCGCGCGCGACGCCCGAGACGGCGGAGGCCACGAAGCCCGCGGTCAGCACCGCGATGATGCCGATCAGCAGCCCCTCGGTGACCCGGTCGAGCCCCGCGACGATCTGCAGGCCCGAGCCGATCTGCAGCGCCCCGATGCCGAGCGAGGTGGCCGAGCCGAACAGGGTGGCGAAGATCGCGAAGATGTCGATGGCTCGACCGATGGGCCCCTCGACCACGCGCTTGCCGACGATCGACGTGAAGGCGGCCGAGATCAGCAGCGACCGGCGCTTGCGGAAGACGCTGTAGGCGAGCGCGAGGCCGACGACGGAGTAGATGGCCCACGGATGCAGCGACCAGTGGAACATCGTGGTCGCCATCGCGGTGCGCACCGCCTCGGTGTCGGTGCCGCCCGCGGTGCCCGGCGGGGGCGAGACGAGGTGGCTGACCGGCTCGGTGACGCCGTAGAAGACGAGGCCGATGCCCATGCCGGCCGAGAACATCATCGCGATCCACGAGACCGTGCTGAACTCCGGATCCTCGCCGTCGTCGCCGAGCGGGATGCGCCCGTACCGGCTCGCGGCGATCCAGATCGTGAAGATGACGAAGCCCGAGGCGGCGAGCGCGAAGAGCCATCCGGTGTTGTGCACGACCCAGTCGAGGCCCACGCTCGAGGCTGCGCTGAGCGACTCGGTCGCGAACGCGCCCCACAGCACGAAGGCGAGGGCGACCGCCGCCGCGACGCCGAAGACGACGGTGTCGAGCGGCTTCCGCTCGCCCGTCGCCACCGTCATCGGCGGGGCGTCGAGCGCCGGGTGCATCGGGCGCTCCGAGCGCTTCAGCCGCCGCAGGGGACGGTCGGCTCGGTCGTCGGGGGCGTCGTGCTCGGCCATGGGGTGCTCCCTGCTCGCGCTGCGCGGTCCGCCGGACCGCGGTGTGGGACGACCTCACGGTAGTCGCGCGATCCTGGGTGCGCGAGGGGAGCGATCAGTGCATGCGACCGCGATCAGCGGATGCGGCCACGGCGTCGCACGACGCTCTCGACGCTGTCGCGCACGGGCGCGCCGAGCACGAGGCCGAGCGAGGCGCCCGAGGCCAGGGCGAGGCCGATGGCGCCGGCGCCCACGAGGGTCGCGACCCCGAGCACGAGGCTCTCCGCGGTGCCGTCCGACTCGACGAGCTCGAGGAGGCCGCGGAAGACCGCCGATCCCGGCACGAGCGGCACGATCGCGGCGGTCGTGACGGCGATCGACGGCACGTGCAGGCGGTGCGCCACGAGGATGCCGACGAAGCTCGCGGCGAGCGCCCCGATGCCGCTGCCGACGATCGGATCGAACCCGGCGAGCGTCGCGGCGGTGTAGCCGCTCCACGCGATGCCCGCGAGCACGGCGCTCACCGCGATCGTGCGCACCCCCGCGCCGTTCCACACCGCGACGGTCACGGCGATCACGGCGACGCCGACGAACTGCAGCGGCAGTGGGCCGAGCGCGGGGGCGTCGCTCGTGAGCACGAAGCCCATCCCGAGCGCGCGGGCGGCGGAGAGGCCGGCGACGATGCCGAGCACGACGCCGAGCGTGAGGAGCGCGAGGTCGAGGATGCGGCCGCCCGCCGTGAGCGCGAAGCCGTCGATCGCGTCCTGCGCGGCGCCGACGACCGACATCCCGGCGAGCATGAGGACGATGCCGGCGGCGACGATGATGGCGGGCCGCACGTCGTCGAGCAGCGGCACGCCCTGGGACGCGAACCAGCTCGTGATGGCGGCGATCGCGGTGACGACGAACGCGCCGGCGATCTGGGCGAAGAAGAAGGGCACGCGCAGCCGCGCCATGAGGCGCTGCGTCATCGCGGCGCTCGTCGCGGCGACGAAGGCCGCTGCGGCCACGACCCACGACGCGCCGAACAGCAGTGCGACCCCGACGGTCAGCATCCCCTGCGCGACGACGATGAACGCCGGCCGGTACATGAACGGCATGCGGCGGATGGCGTGGAACTTGGCGCGCGCCTGCTCGAGCTCGAGGCCGCCCTCGATCTCGACGACGAGCGCCTGCAGCCGCTGCAGCTTCGCGTGGTCGGGCACGGGGGCGCGCACGACGCGCAGCAGCGTGATCGGCAGGTCGGCGTCGCCGCGGTGGTACGAGACGCCGATCGAGTTGTACGTGACGTCGACGTGCACGGGGCGGATGCCGAGCGCCCCCGAGACGCGGATGGTCGCGAGCGCGACGTCGTTGGCCGACGCGCCGACCGCGGTGAGGGCCTCGGCGATGCGCATCGCGAGGTCGATGACCTTGCGCGCGTAGACCTCGTCGATCGTGAGGAGGGCCTCGGTCATGGGCCGCGAGGAGGCGTCGGTGCGGATCGCGCCCACGATCCGCCGTCGCCAGTCCCTGCGCTGCCTGCTCTCGCCGTCCATCGCGACCATCCTCTCGCAGACGACGAAAGCCCCGCGCGACGCGGGGCTGGGTGTGGAGCCTGGGAGAATCGAACTCCCGACATCCTGCTTGCAAAGCAGGCGCTCTACCAACTGAGCTAAGGCCCCGTGGCATTCGCATGCCGGGGAGTGTGCGTGGTGGGGCTACCTGGACTCGAACCAGGGACCTCTTCGTTATCAGCGAAGCGCTCTAACCGCCTGAGCTATAGCCCCGAGCACAAGCATCGACTCTACCATGCCGGTGGAGCGATGCGGAACTCGGCTACTGGTTGGCGAAGCCGACCTGCAGCCCGCCGGTGACGCGCACCGACAGGTTGTAGAGCACCGCGATGACCGCGCCGAGCACCGTGATGACGACGAAGTTCAGCACCGCGACGAGCAGCGTGAACATCATCACCTGCGGCAGCGACAGGAACGACGTGATCGCGAAGTCGGGCTGCGCCAGGATGTCGCGCAGCACCTCGTCGATCTTGCCGAACAGGCCGACGACCTGCAGCAGCGTCCACATCACGAACACGACCACGAGCTGCACGACGCCGAGCACGAGGCCCAGCACCGCCGAGACCTTCATCGCCGACCAGAAGTCGACGTGCACGAGGCGCAGGCGCACCTGCTTGCTCGATCCGCTGCGTCGAGGCGACTTGCTCTGCAGCTTCTCGGCAATGCTCATTCGTCGGTCTCCTGCTCGGGGTCGGCGTCGGCGGTCGCAGACTCCGTGGCGTCAACGATAGCGCCATCCGCGTCGGCGCCGGCGTCGGCCGATGCGTCGGTCGGCTCGGCCGCAGCGGCCGCGGCCTCCTCGACCACCTCGTCCTCCTCGACGTTGCGCGCGATCTGGATCACGAGGTCCTTGTCGGAGCGCTCGGCGAACTGCACGCCCATCGTCGTGCGGCCGGTCGCGCGCACCTCGTCGACGTTCGAGCGGATCACCTTGCCGGAGGCACGGATGAGCAGCAGCTCGTCGCCGTCGCCGACGATGGTCGCGCCCACGAGCGAGCCGCGGTCGTGATCGCCCGACGAGAAGGTCAGCACGCCCTGCGTGCCCCGGCCCTTCGTCGGGTAGTCGGCGACGGCGGTCTTCTTGCCGAAGCCCTGCTCGGTCACGACGAAGACGTAGCCCTCGTCGCCGATCACCATCGCGGCGAGCGCCTCGTCGTCGCCCTTGAGGCGGATGCCCCGGACGCCGCCGGTCGCGCGGCCCATGGGGCGGAGCGCATCGTCGGTCGCCTCGAAGCGCGCGGCGCGGCCGCCCTTCGAGATCACGAGGATCTCGTCGTCGCTGTTGGCGAGCATCGCCGAGATGAGGCGATCCCCCTCTGCGAGGTTGATGGCGATGATGCCGCCGGTGCGGTTGGTGTCGTAGAGGTCGAGCCTCGTCTTCTTGACCTGCCCCTGCTGGGTCGCGAGCACGAGGTACTCGGCCTGCTCGTAGCTGCGGAGCGTGAGCACGGTCTGCACGCGCTCGTCGGGCTGGAACGCCAGCAGGTTGGCGACGTGCTGGCCCTTCGCGTCGCGGCCGGCCTCGGCGATCTCGTACGCCTTCATGCGGTAGACGCGGCCGAAGTTCGTGAAGAAGAGCATCCAGTCGTGCGTCGAGTTGACGCTGAAGTGCTCGACGACGTCGTCGCTGCGCAGCTGCGCTCCGCGCACGCCCTTGCCGCCGCGGTGCTGCGCGCGGTACTGGTCGATGCGCGTGCGCTTGATGTAGCCGCCGGTCGTGAGGCTCACGACGACCTGCTCCTCGGGGATGAGGTCCTCGACCGAGACGTCGCCGCCGTAGCCGTGCATGATCTCGGTGCGGCGGTCGTCGCCGAACTTCGCGACGACCTCGCTGAGCTCGTCGATGATGATCTGCCGCTGGCGCGCGGGGCTCGCGAGGATCTCCTTGAAGTCGGCGATCCGGTTCTCGAGCTCGTCGGCCTCGTCCTGGATCTTCTGGCGCTCGAGGGCCGCGAGGCGGCGCAGCTGCAGCTCGAGGATCGCCTCGGCCTGCCCCTTGTCGATCTCGAGCAGCTCCATGAGCCCCTCGCGCGCTGCCTCGGTCGTGGGAGAGCGGCGGATGAGCGCGATGACCTCGTCGAGCGCGTCGAGCGCCTTGAGGTAGGCGCGCAGGATGTGCATGCGCTCCTCGGCCTTCGCGAGGCGGAACTGCGTCCGCCGCACGATGACCTCGACCTGGTGGTCGGCCCAGTGCGTGATGAAGCCGTCGATCGGCAGCGTGCGCGGCACGCCGTCGACGATCGCGAGCATGTTCGCGCCGAAGTTCTCCTGCAGCTGCGTGTGCTTGTACAGGTTGTTGAGCACGACCTTCGCCACCGCATCCCGCTTGAGCGTGATGACGAGCCGCTGGCCGGTGCGGCCCGAGGTCTGATCCTCGATGTCGGCGATGCCCTGCAGCTTGCCGTCCTTGACGAGATCGGCGATGCGCACCGCGAGGCGGTCGGGGTTCACCTGGTACGGCAGCTCGGTGATGACGAGCGCCGTGCGGTTGCCGACCTCCTCGACCGTGACGACCGCGCGCATCGTGATCGAGCCGCGGCCCGTGCGGTAGGCCTCCTGGATGCCCTTGGTGCCGAGGATCTGCGCGCCGGTCGGGAAGTCGGGGCCGTGGATGCGCTGGAGGAGCGCCTCCTGCAGCTCCTCCCGCGATGCCTCGGGGTGCTCGAGGTGCCAGATCGCGCCGTCGGCGACCTCGCGCAGGTTGTGCGGCGGGATGTTCGTCGCCATGCCGACGGCGATGCCGACCGAGCCGTTGACGAGCAGGTTCGGGAAGCGCGCCGGGAGCACCGCCGGCTCCTGCGTGCGCCCGTCGTAGTTGTCCTGGAAGTCGACGGTGTCCTCGTCGATGTCGCGCACCATCTCCATGGCGAGCGGGGCCATCTTGGTCTCGGTGTATCGGGGCGCGGCGGCCTCGTCGTCGCCGGCCGACCCGAAGTTGCCCTGGCCGAGCGCGAGCGGGTAGCGCATGCTCCACGGCTGCACGAGGCGGACGAGCGCGTCGTAGATCGCCGAGTCGCCGTGCGGGTGGAACTGGCCCATGACGTCGCCGACGACGCGCGAGCACTTCGAGTACGCCTTATCGGGGCGGTAGCCGCCGTCGTACATCGCGTAGAGCACGCGGCGGTGCACGGGCTTGAGGCCGTCGCGCACCTCGGGCAGCGCGCGCCCCACGATGACGCTCATCGCGTAGTCGAGGTAGGAGCGCTGCATCTCGAGCTGCAGGTCGACCTGCTCGATCGCGCCGTGGTTGGGGGCGTCGCGGTCGAAGGGCTCGTGGGTGGAGGTCTCGTCAGTCATTTCGCTTCGTTCTTCGAGTGCGGATGAGTCTGGTCGCGATGGGCGCGGACGTCACGGAGTCTCGGTACGCCGGCCGGGAGGGCCGGCTACTCGACCTGCCCGTGGCGTGCGGTTCTTGGACATCTCTCAGATGTCCAAGAACCGCACGTCGCGGGCATTCTTCTGGATGAAGGTGCGGCGGGCCTCGACGTCCTCGCCCATGAGCGTCGCGAAGATCGCGTCGGCCACGGCGGCGTCGTCGAGGGTCACCTGCTTGAGCGTGCGGGTTGCGGGATCCATCGTCGTCTCCCACAGCTCGGAGTAGTTCATCTCGCCGAGTCCCTTGTAGCGCTGCACGCCGTTGTCCTTGGGGATGCGGCGCCCGGCCGCCTGGCCCGCGGCGAGCAGCTCGTCGCGCTCCCGGTCGCTGTAGGCGTACTCGTGCTCGGCGTTCGACCACTTCAGCTTGTAGAGCGGCGGTGCCGCGAGGTACACGTAGCCGAGGTCGATGAGCGGCCGCATGTAGCGGAACAGCAGCGTCAGCAGCAGCGTCGTGATGTGCTGGCCGTCGACATCGGCATCGGCCATCAGCACGATCTTGTGGTACCTGGCCTTCTCGGGGTCGAAGTCCTCACCGAGTCCGGCGCCGAAGGCGGTGATCATCGACTGGATCTCGGCGTTGCCGAGCGCGCGGTCGAGGCGCGCCTTCTCGACGTTGAGGACCTTGCCGCGCAGCGGCAGGATCGCCTGCGTGTAGGGGTCGCGCCCCTGCACCGCCGAGCCGCCGGCCGAGTTGCCCTCGACGATGAAGATCTCCGAGATGGTCGGATCCTTCGACTGGTTGTCCTTGAGCTTGCCGGGCATGCCCGCCGACTCGAGCAGGCCCTTGCGCCGCGTCTGCTCGCGCGCCTTGCGCGCGGCGATGCGCGCGGTCGCGGCCTGGATGGCCTTCCGCACGATCTCCTTCGCCATCGCCGGGTTCGACTCGAACCAGTGGCCGAGCTCCTCGAAGGTCACCTTCTGCACGAAGGACTTCGCCTCGGTGTTGCCGAGCTTCGTCTTCGTCTGGCCCTCGAACTGCGGCTCGCCGAGCTTCACCGAGACGATGGCGGTGAGGCCTTCGCGCACGTCGTCGCCGGAGAGGTTCTCGTCCTTCTCCTTCAGCAGGTTCGTCTGCTTGGCGTAGCGGTTGACGATGCTCGTGAGCGCCGCCCGGAAGCCCTCCTCGTGCGTGCCGCCCTCGTGGGTGTTGATCGTGTTCGCGTAGGTGTAGACGCCCTCCTGGTAGGAGGTGGTCCACTGCATGGCGATCTCGACCGAGATCCGCCGCTCCGCGTCCTCCGACTCGAAGTCGATGATCTCCGGATGCACGGGCTCGGCCTTCTTGGACTCGTTCAGGTAGGCGACGTAGTCCTTGAGGCCGTGCTCGTAGCGGTACTCGTCGGAGCGCTGCTCGGGCTCGGCGCTGTCGTCGCCGTCGGGCTGCACGAGCGCCTCGGGACGCAGGTCCTCGATCGCGATCCGCAGGCCCTTGTTGAGGAAGGCCATCTGCTGGAAGCGCTTCGCGAGCGTCTCGTAGTCGAACTCGATCGTCTCGAAGATGTCGGCGCTCGGCCAGAAGGTGACGATCGTGCCGGTCTCGTCGGTCTCCTCGCCCGTCACGAGCGGGCCCTCGGGGTCGCCGACCGCGAACGACTGGCGGTGCACGTGGCCGTCGCGACGGATCTCGACCTCCATGCGGGAGGACAGCGCGTTGACGACCGACGAGCCGACGCCGTGCAGGCCGCCCGAGACGGCGTAGCCGCCGCCGCCGAACTTGCCGCCCGCGTGCAGCACGGTGAGCACGACCTCGACCGTCGACTTGCTCGGGTCGCTCGAGTGCGGCGCCACGGGGATGCCGCGGCCGTTGTCGGCGACGCGCACGCCGCCGTCGGCGAGGATCGTGACGTCGATCGAGTCGCAGTAGCCGGCGAGCGCCTCATCGACGGCGTTGTCGACGATCTCGTAGACGAGGTGGTGCAGGCCGCGCGGCCCGGTCGAGCCGATGTACATGCCGGGGCGCTTGCGCACCGCCTCCAGGCCCTCGAGGATCTGGATCTGGTCGGCGCCGTAGTCCCCCTGCGGCTTGGGCGTGCTCGGCCGAGCCGCCTCGCGCTGATCCTGGGACTGCTCCTCGGGCTGTGCGTCGTGCTCGTTCACCATGGGTCTTCGCATCCGCCTTCCGCGTCGCCCACCTGGGGCGGCGCAACCCTCCGATCCTACCCCGGAAGGGCGCGCGGAGCCGCGTCCAACGCGCCTCTGCGCCCCGATCGGGGCGCTCGGGGGCACGAAACACCGTCCGAGAGCCGTTCCGGGGCGCTGGAGGCCTTCCCGGGGCTGGGAGGGCCGATTCCCGACGGGAGTCCATCCCCCCGCCGAAGCGCGCTCTCCACTGGGCCGCCCTTGTCGCGGGTGCGTGCAGGGGCCCGGGAGCCGACGCCCCCGAGCCCCTGCGACGCATCCGCCCGGGCCTGTCTCAGCCCATCGGGATGAGCACCCACAGCACCGCGGTCAGGGCGAATCCGAGCACGCCGAGCACGGTGGTCATCACCGTCCAGGTGCGCAGGCCGTCCTTGACCGAGAGCCCCAGGTAGCGCGTCACGATCCAGAAGCCCGAGTCGTTCACGTGGCTGAGGCCGAGCGCGCCGTAGCCCACCGCGACGGCGAAGAGCGCGAGGTGGATGGGGTCGAGCCCGAGCGCGGCGACCGAGGGGATGAGGAGCGCCGCCGCGGTCGTGATGGCCACCGTCGCCGAGCCCTGCGCCGCGCGCATGATGAGCGAGATGAGGAAGCCGAGCAGCAGCACGGGCATGCCCGATGCCGCCATGACGTCGGCGACCGCGCCGCCGATGCCCGTCTCGGTGAGGATGCGGCCGAACGCGCCGCCGGCGCCCGTGACGAGGATGATGACGGCGGCTCCCGGCAGCGCCGACTCCATGACCTCGCCGAGGTGCGCGGCCGACCAGCCGCGGCGCACGCCCAGAGCGATCATCGCGACGGCGATCGCGACCATGAGGGCGAAGATCGGCTGCCCGATCATCGACAGGAAGCCGTGCCAGAACGAGCCCGCCTCGAACGCGGGGGCGACCGTCGTGCCCACCATGATGAGGGCGAGCGGCAGGATGATGATGCCGAGGATCGTGAACGCGCTCGGTGCGCGCTCCCCCTCGCCGAGCGAGCTGCCGCGCAGCTCTGCGTCGGTCTGCTGCTCGGTGCCGAACGCGTCGAAGAGCGCCTTCGTGGCCGGCAGCATCGCGTACTCGCGGCGGTTGAGGAGCTTGCCGAGCCAGTACGCGGCGAACGCGAGCGGCACCGAGATCGCGAGCGACAGGATCGTCACCCAGCCGATGTCGGCGCCGAGGATCGTCGCGCCGCCGACGATGCCGGGGTGCGGCGGCACCGCGACGTGCACGGCGAGCATGATGCCGGCGATCGGCAGGCCGAACTTCAAGGGGCTCACGCCCGCCGCCTTCGAGAAGGCGTAGACGATCGGCACGAGGATGATGAAGCCGGCGTCGAAGAAGACCGGGATCGCGAGGATGGCGGCCGCGCCGGTGAGCGCGACGCCGACCCGCTTGGGACCGAGCCAGCCGGTGAACCTGCCGGCGAGCGACTCGGCGCCGCCCGAGAGCTCGATGATCTTGCCGAGCATCGAGCCGAGCGCGACGAGCACCGCGACGGAGCCGAGCGTGCCGCCGACGCCGGCGATGATCGCCTGGATGACGCCGAGCCGCTCGGGCTCGGCCTCGGTCGCCGGGATGGTCGTGAGCGGCAGGCCCGCCGCGACGCCCACGACGATCGAGGTGAGCAGCAGCGCGTAGAAGGCCTGCACCTTGAAGCGGATGATGAGCAGCAGCAGCAGGCCGATGCCGCCCAGGCCGATGGCGATCAGTGCGCCGAGGGGGAGCGCCATCAGGCGTCGCCCTCCCCGCGGCGGGTGGGCGCGACGACGCGGATGACCGCCGAGTCGTCGAGCGCCCCGAGGCCCTGCGCCTCGCCCAGCAGGAAGAGCTGCTCGGCGGCCGCGGCGACGGGCACGGCGAGGTGGTGCTGGCGGGCGGCGTCGCCGACGATCCCGAGATCCTTCACGAAGATGTCGAGGCGGCTGAGCACCTCGGCGCCCTCCTCGTCGTAGGCCTGCAGCGCGCGCGGCCCGCGGTTGCCGAGCATGAAGGAGTTCGCGGCACCGGCGGTGAGCGCCTCGAGCGTGCGCTCCCGGTCGAGGCCGAGCGCGTCGGCGAGCGCGAGCGCCTCGGCGGCGGCGGCGATGTGCACGCCGCACAGCAGCTGGTTGACCGTCTTGAGCGCCTGTCCGTCGCCGGGGCGGTCGCCCACGATCGACAGCGTCGAGGCGAGCTGCTCGAGCACCGGCCGCGCGACCTCGAGCGCCGCGGGCTCGGCGCCCACGACGATGAGGAGGTCGCCCTCGCCCGCGCGCACGGGGCCGCCCGAGAGCGGGGCGTCGACGAGGCTCGCGCCCGACTCGGCGAGGCGAGCCGCGATGTCGTCGATGCCGCTCGTGCCGACGGTGCTCGTGAGGATCACGACCGCGCCGTCGGCGAGGTGGCTCGCGAGGCCCGTCTCGCCGAAGAGGAGGTCGCGCAGCTGCTCGCCCGTGCGGACCGCGACGAGCACGGCCTCGGCGCCGGTCACGGCGTCGGCAGCGTTCGCGGCGGGCGCGACGCCCTGCTCGGCGGCGAGGTCGATGCGCGCCTGCGCGAGGTCGAAGCCGCGCACGTCGAAGCGCTGGGCGAGGCGGGTGGCCATGGGCAGGCCCATGGCGCCGAGGCCGATGACGGCGACGGTGGAGGTCATGTGGGTTCTTCTCTCGTGATGGGGGGTGGTGCGGATGCGGCGGGCGGCCGGGGCGCAGCCGCGTCAGTCGGCGAGCGTGCGGACGACGCGCGCGAGCGAGTCGGCAGCGCCGACGTTGCCTGCGAAGACGACGTACGGGATGCCCACGGCGGGGCCGGTCATCGGCTGCCAGAGCGAGACGATGCCGGGCAGCATCGGGCCGACGACCCGCGCCCGACGGATGCCGAGCGCCTCGGAGGCGACGTCGCTCGAGGTGATGCCGCCCTTCGCGATGACGAAGCGGGGCGGCGCGAGCTCGAGCACGCGCGCGACGAGCTCGACGAGCCCGGCGGAGACGCTGCGCGCGATCCGCAGGCTCTCCTCGCCGTCGCGCCCGGTGACGAGCTCGCGGCTCGTGTGGACGATGACGGTGCCGGTCTCGATGGCCCGCGCCACCGCATCCGCTCGCTCGGTCAGGTGCGCCTCGCGCCGGTCGTCGATGAGCGCGCGCACGTCGAGCTCGATCGTCGCGGTGCCCGGGCGGTCGTCCTGGAGGCGCTGCAGCTGCTCGGTCGTGAGGGGCACGTGGCTGCCCACGACCACGAGGCCGCCGCGCGCGTTGCCGAACTCGATGCGGTCGGCGGTGACGGGCTCGGCGATCGGCTGGCCGATGTGGGCGCGCAGGTACGGCGGGCCGATGCGCAGGAGCGACGTGACGCCCTCGGCGTCGAGCGCGTGGAGCGCGAGCGCCACCTGTCGCATGTCGTGCTCGTCGACGACGTCGACCACGACGACCGTGCCGGTGGGCTGCTCGCGGAGGAATGCCGTGACCGCCTCGGTGCCGGCGCGGATGACGTCGATCGTGAGCGCTGCGACGTCGTCGCGCGGGATGCGGCCGTCGGTCTTCTCGGCCACCCAGTCGCGCAGGTCCGAGGAGCGGAAGCCGAAGGTCGCGTCGGCGGCGAACGGCGTCTCGCCCACCGGCGTGGCCTCGTGGTCGACGACCCAGTAGTGGACGCCCTCGACGGTGATGCGGCCGGCGTCCGGGAACGCGGGGACGAGCACGGTGAGGTGCGGCGCGGCGCCGCCGGCGTCGACCACGGCGGCGGCGAGCATGTCGGTCTCGAGCGGGAAGTGGCCGCGCAGCGTCGAGTCGCTGCGGCTCACGAAGCCGACGCGCACGCCGGCGCGCTCCGCGGCCGCCATCGCGACGGCGACGACCTCGCGGTTGCGCCGGGCGGCGTCGGCCTCGTCGAGCGAGCGCGTGTTCGTCAGCACGTAGACGGCGGGCGCGCCCTGGGCGAGCGCCCAGTCGAGGTCCTCCGCCTCCCAGCGCGTGAGCACCGGCAGGTCGGCGACCGACTGCGTGCCCGTCGGGTCGTCGTCGAGGACGACCAGCACGAGGTCGTCGGGTCGGGCCGCGGCGACGTCGGCCGCGTCGATGCGCAGGCTCGGCGGCAGCGGCGCGAGCAGCTCGTCGATGTGCATGGGAACTCCCTTGTCCGCCGGATCAGTGCGACGGTTGCGATCTGATATCAGATATGGTTCCCGAGCCGTTGGGTGCCTGTCAACCCCCGCCGGAGTGTCGTCCGCCTACTCGGGGACGAGCGCGACGAGGTCGTCGTGCGTCTGCTGCATGTGGCGGGCCATGGCGTCCCGCGCCACGACCGGGTCTCCCGAGCGCACGGCCTCGAGCACCGACCGGTGCTCCTCGATCGCATGCTCGCGGATCTCGGGCACCGCGCTCGTCTCGCCGCGCGTCTCGGCGAGCATCGTGGTGAGCGGCAGCATCGCGGCGATGAGGATCCGGTTCTCGGCCGCCCGCATCACGACGTCGTGGAACTCGAGGTCGGCGTCGACGAACGCGTCGACGTCGGCGGCCTCGTGGTGGGCCTCCATGCGCTCGAGCGCATCCTCCATCGCCGCGAGGTGGGCTTCGGTGCGGCGGACGGCCGCGAGCTGGGCCGCGCCCGTCTCGATCATCATGCGCACCTCGAGCAGCTCGACGGACGACCGCCGGCGCTGGCCGGCGCTGCGTGCGTGGCGGACCACCGCATCCATGCCCGTCCACGCCGAGACGGGGGCGATGCGGTGCCGGCTGCCGGGGACCTGGACGATCACGCCCTGTGCCTGCAGCAGGCGCACGGCTTCGCGCATGGTGAGTCGGGAGACGCCGAACTCGACGGCGAGCTGCCCCTCGGGCGGGAGCGGCTCGCCCGCGGTCAGGGTGCCATCGATGATGGCGTCGAGCAGCCGGTCGACGGCGTCGTGCGTGCGCGATGGCCTGGGCATGCTTCCTCCTCGAAGGCACTTGTCAGACATGCTAGCCGTCGGGGGACGGGAATCCGCGGAACGGCGCGGTGCGGCAGGTCGAGGAGGGGCGCGCACGCGCAACGCGTCACCTCCGCAGGTCGAGGAGCGCGCGCCGCAGGCGCACGCGTCACCTCCGCAGGTCGCGGAGCGCGCGCCGCAGCGCACGCGTCACGAGACCGGTGGCCGGGCACCCTCCCGCTGCGCGAGGGTCTCGTGAGGCGTGCCGGCTGCGCCGGCGCGCTCCTCGACCGACGGGGCGGTCAGCCCCAGGTGTCGCGCGGCCCGCGCCCCGGCACGGATCGGCGCCCGCGCTGGAAGCTCGGCAGATCCGGCCCGATGAACCGCACCGACTCGAGGCCGCAGTCCGGGAAGCGGGCGAGGATGCGGGTGGTCGTCTCGGCGCGCAGGATCCGCATCTGCTGGGTCCACGCGGTCGAGGCGCAGCGCACGGTGAGCACCCCGTCCTCGAAGGCGACCGGCTCCGTGCGGTCGGCGTTCTCCTCGCCGACGAGCTCGGGCCAGTGCGCCACGACGTCGGCGCGAGCGAGCGTCGTCGTCCAGCCTCGGTCCTCGGCGAAGCCGCCGAGCACGTCGCCGAGCGCCCGCGGATCGCGCCCCTTGCCGAACGGCACCGACGCATCCGGATCCCGTCGCGACCTGCGGCGGCCGTCGCGCGTGACGAGCTCGGGGTCGCCCATCTTGGCCTTGAGCCGCAGCCACACGCGCTCTGGTTCGGTCGCGGCGAGCTGGCTCCACGGACGGTCAGCCATCGCGGGTCTCCTCGTGCGCGGGCGCGGCTTCGACGTCGACGACGACGCCCGCGTCGATGCGGATGCGGTGGTGGCGGAGCGCATCCGGCACGTCGTCCTCGACCGCGGCGGTGATGAGCACCTGCTCGAATCCCGCCGCTGCCTCGGCGAGCCGCTGCCGCCGACCGGCGTCGAGCTCGGCGAAGACGTCGTCGAGGATCATGACGGGGTCGCCGCCCGATCCGTCGCGTAGCAGCTCGGCCGATGCGAGCCGCAGCGCGAGCGCCAAAGACCACGACTCGCCGTGGCTCGCGTAGTGCCGGGCGAGCAGCCCGTTGAGCTGCAGATCGAGGTCGTCGCGGTGCGGGCCGACGAGGCTCACGCCGCGGTCGAGCTCGTCGCGGCGACGCTCGGCGAGGAGCGCCGCGAACGCCTCGGCGGTGTCGGGCACGTTGGTGACGAGCGCGATGCGCGCCTCGTGCTCGTCGCCCGCGACGAGCCGGTACGCGGCGTCGACGTGGGGTGCCAGGTCGGCGACGAGCGCCCGCCGGGTGCGCAGCACCTCGAGCCCGAGCTCGACGAGCCGGCCGTCCCACACGTCGAGCGTCGTGAGGTCATCGGGGCGGATGCGTGCGGCGCGCGCGCTCTTGAGCAGGGAGTTGCGCTGCTTGAGCACGCGGTCGAGGTCGCTGTGCACGCCCGCGAGCCGCGGTGCGCGCATGACCGCGAGCTCGTCGAGGAAGCGGCGCCGGCCACCGGGATCGGCACGGACGAGCTGCAGGTCCTCCGGGCTGAAGAGCACCGCTTGCAGGTAGCGCGGCAGGTCGCGGATGCGCACCGTGCTGCCGTTCGCCTGCGCGCGGTTGGCGCCGCGGGCGTTGAGCTCGACGTCGAGCTGGAACGAGCGCTCGTCGTTCGTGACGGTGCAGCGCACGATCGCGCGCTCCTCGCCAGCCCGGATGAGCGCGACGTCGGTGGGCACGCGATGGCTCGAGCCGGTCGCGATCCACACGAGCGACTCGACCATGTTCGTCTTGCCCTGGCCGTTGCGGCCCACGAGCAGGTTGGCGCCGGGCGCGAACGCGACGTCCGCGCTGCGATAGTTGCGGAAGTCGGTCAGCGCGAGGCGACTGACGCGCACCTATGCCTTCTTGACCGAGTGGCCGCCGAACTGGTTGCGCAGCGCCGCAACAGCCTTCATCGCGCTCGAGTCCTCCTGGCGCGACTCGAAGCGAGCGAAGAGGGAGGCCGAGATCGCGGGCATCGGCACCGCGTTCGCGATCGCCTCCTCCACCGTCCAGCGGCCCTCGCCGGAGTCGTCGACGTAGCCCTCGATCTCCGAGAGGTCGTTGTCCTCGTCGAGCGCGCGCACCATGAGGTCGAGCAGCCACGACCGCACGACCGTGCCGCGCTGCCATGCCTTGAACGAGCCGGCGACGTCGTGCACGAGGTCCTTCTTCTCGAGCAGCTCGAAGCCCTCGGCGTAGGCCTGCATGAGGCCGTACTCGATGCCGTTGTGCACCATCTTCACGTAGTGCCCCGCGCCTGTCGGGCCCGCGTGCACGAAGCCCTCCTCACGGGGACCCTCGGGCCGCAGCGCGTCGAACACGGGCATGAGCTCGGCGACATCGGCCGCGTCGCCGCCGACCATGAGCCCGTAGCCGTTCTCGAGGCCCCAGATGCCGCCCGAGACGCCGACGTCGACGAAGCGGACGCCCCGCTCGGCGAGCTGGGCGGCGTGGCGCTCGTCCTCGGTGAAGCGGGTGTTGCCGCCGTCGATGACGAGGTCTCCCTTCGACAGCTTCTCGCCGAGCTCGGTGACCACCGCATCCGTGATCGCGCCGGCGGGCACCATGACCCACACGACGCGCGGGCCGGGGAGCGCGTCGATGAGCTCGTCGACCGAGGCGACGTCCGAGATCTCGGGGTTGGTGTCGTAGCCGGTCACGCCGATGCCGGCGTCCTCGAGACGGGTGCGCATGTTGCCGCCCATCCTCCCGAGCCCGATCAATCCGATGTGTGTCGTCACGATGGCCTCCTCGACGGGCGCTGGGTCAGCGCAGCAGCAGGTTGGGCTGCAGCAGGTACTTGAAGTCGGTCGCCTCGGCGTCGTCGCGCGAGGTCTGGCCGCGGATGAGCATGGGGCCGGGCTTGTTGGTGTTCTCGGAGTGCGTGAACGAGACGCGCACGAACTCGGAATGGGTCGCCTGGATGCCGTCGATGAGCAGCTGCGGCTTGATCGAGAGCACGATGTCGTCGCCCTCGAGCACCGCGTCGAGGATCTCGCTGGCCTGCGCCTGCTCGGAGCCGATGGCCTCGAGCTGCACCTGGCCCTCGCTGAAGGTGTAGCGGATCGCGGCCTCGGCATCGAGCACGAGCTGCACGCGGCGGGTGGCGTCGACGAGGTCGGCGGTGTTGACGACAGCGTGGTGGTCGACCGCCTCGGGGAAGAGGCGGCGCACGGGCGGGTAGTTGCCCTTGATGAGCAGGCTCGTCACGGTGCGGTCGGCGGTCGAGAACGCGATCTGCTGCCGCTCCCCCGCCTCGCTCATGGTGATCTCGATGCGCTCGGCGCCGCCGAAGGTGCGGCCGACCTCGACGAGCGTGCGGGCCGGCACGAGCGAGGTGATCGGGTCGGTCTGGTCGCCCGCGTCCCACGGCACGCTGCGCACCGAGACGCGGTAGCGGTCGGTGGCGATGAGCGTGAGCGTCGTGTCGGCCGCCTCGAGCTGCACGCCGGTGATGACCGGCGTGACGTCCTCGCGGGAGGCCGAGATCGCGACCTGGCCGATGGCCTCGGCGAAGGCCTTGCCCTCGACGACACCCGTCCGGCCCTCGACGGTCGGCACCGTCGGGTACTCCTCGAGCGGCATCTTGGCGAGCGAGAAGTTCGCGTTGCCGCAGCGGATCGTCACCTTGGTGCCGTCGTCCTCGACGCGCACCTCGCGCTGCGGCAGCTTCGCCGCGATGTCGCTCATCATCCGGCCCGAGACGAGCACGACGCCCTCGGAGTCGACGTCGGCCTGCACCGCGGTGCGCGCCGAGGACTCGAAGTCGAAGGACGAGAAGACGACCCCCTCCGCGGTGGCCTCGATGCGCACGCCGCTGAGGATCGGCATCGTCGGGCGCTGGGGCAGCAGCTTGACGGCGAACGACACGGCATCGCTGAAGACATCGCGGTTGATGACGAACTTCACGGGTCTCCCTCGCTCATGGACCGCACGCGGCGCTGCTGGCGGCACCGCATGGCCGTGACGGATCGAATGACACGAACGGCGGTGTCGATTCTGGCACAGCCTCGCGATCCGGCCCCCGGTCGCCTGCCAGCGCCGCCGACCGGTCATGGTTGGTGGCTCGCCGGAATCTCTTCTCTCGATCCTTGTCATTCATAACCGCTGTGGATCCTGTGGACGGAAGCGCTGCTCGCGGCTCGTCGCATGGGAACTACAACGGTGGAAGATGTTGAGCCGCTGTTGACGGCCGTCCACCGGTCGGTGGAGGGCGACGGATGTGTCATTCGGTGCCGCTCACAGCTCGAGTGCGGTTGTCCACAGGTTGTCGCATCCATCCACAGGACGAACCACATGAATTGCACGTTGAAGGTTGCGTGCGGAGCGCACAAGGTCGGGACGACCTTCTGCGCAGAGCATGCAAGGTCGAGGAGCGCGCCGGCGCAGCCGGCACGCGTCACGAGACCTGGCAGCTGAGCCAAGCGAGCGCGCAGCACGCGACGCACCATAGGTCTTGGCGACGCACCGCATCCGCTCCTCCACGCATCCGCGACCGAACGCCTGCCTCGACGACGGATCTCGTGACGCGCGCGCCTGCGGCGCGCGCTCCTCGATCAGCGGAGGGGACGACGGGTCGATCGCGGTCGAGGCCAGCAATGGCCTCGACTCCAGCGGTCACGCGCGCGAGCGGATCCGCGCCGTGAGCTCGGTGACCTGCGTGTAGACCGAGCGGCGCTCCTGCATGAGCTTCTCGATCTTCTTGTTCGCGTACATCACGGTCGTGTGGTCGCGGTTGCCGAAGAGCTGCCCGATCTTGGGCAGCGACATGCTCGTCATCTCGCGGCAGAGGTACATGGCGATCTGCCGGGCGAGCGCGATCGTCTGCGACCGGGACGAGCCGTGGAGGTCGTCGACGGTGAGCTTGAAGTAGTTGGCGGTGTGGCTGATGATGTCGCTCGGCGACACCGGCGCCTCCTCGTCGAACGAGAAGAGGTCCTTGAGCACCGTCTGCGCGAGCTCCATCGTGACCGGCAGCCGGTTGAGGCTCGCGAAGGCGGTGACGCGGATGAGCGTGCCCTCGAGCTCGCGGATGTTCGACTGCACCTTGTCGGCGATGACCGACAGCACCTCGGCGGGGATCTGGATGCGCTCCGCCTCGGCCTTCTTGCGCAGGATCGCGATGCGGGTCTCGAGGTCGGGTGCCGTCACGTCGGTGATCAGGCCCCACTCGAAGCGGCTCACCATGCGGTCCTCGAAGCCCTGCAGGTGCTTGGGCGCGACATCCGACGTGATGACGACCTGCTTGTTGTGGTCGTGCAGCGTGTTGAAGGTGTGGAAGAACGCCTCCTGCGTCGACTCCTTGCCCTTCAGGAACTGGATGTCGTCGATGAGCAGCACGTCGACCTCGCGGTAGCGCTGCTGGAACGACTGGTTGAGGTTGTTCGCGATCGAGTTGATGAAGTCGTTCGTGAACTCCTCGCTCGAGACGTAGCGCACCCGGATGCCCGGGTACATGCCCTCGGCGTAGTGGCCGATCGCATGCAGGAGGTGCGTCTTGCCGAGCCCAGAGTCGCCGTAGATGAACAGCGGGTTGTAGGCCTTCGCCGGCGTCTCGGCGACGGCGAGGGCGGCGGCGTGCGCGAAGCGGTTCGAGCCGCCGATGACGAAGTTGTCGAAGACGTACTTCGGGTTCAGGCGGGAGTCGACGCGCCGCGAGCCCAGCTCGGCCGGCTCGCGCTCGTAGCTCGCCACGGGCGCGACGACGGGCTCGGACGCCGGGTCGTCGACGACGTCCGGCAGCGGCTCCTCGTGCTCGAGCTCAGGGTTCACGACGATCTTGAACTGCGTGATCTCCACAGCGTTGTCCACAAGCGCCTCGGTCACCGGCAGCCGCAGGCGCTGCTCGAGCATGTCGCGCGTCAGGTCGTTCGGCACGTCGAGGTAGAGCACCGTGCCCATGACGCCCTGCGGCTCGACGAGGTCGAGGAATCCGCGCAATGACGGGGGAATCCGCTGATCGGTCTCGAGGGTCTCGAGGACGGAGGACCAGAGTCGTCCGGTGCTGTCGTCCGGGGCCATCGGGATGCGGTTTCCTCTCCGCGCGCAGTCGGGTCACGTTCGTGTCCACACCATTATCCACAGGTTCTGTGGACGCGCGGTCCACTCGTGGCGGTGCTCCATCGCACCCGCCACGGCGCGGATCAGTCGAGTCTGCACGCATAGCGCATTCCTGGCAAGTACCAGTTGCAGCTCCACGGCGTGCCGTGTATCCGAGCCGCGCGCCGTTGACCGGGCGCGCCCCGTCGCGTATGGTTGTCAGGTTGCCGCGCCCGCATGCGGCACATCGTCGAGCCCGTCGGCTCGCCCACTTCGACTTGCGGCGCGGATGTGCGCCGGACACGGGAGAACACCATGAGCAAGCGCACGTTCCAGCCGAACAACCGCCGCCGCGCCAAGAAGCACGGCTTCCGCCTCCGGATGCGCACGCGCGCCGGCCGCGCCATCCTGGCCGCGCGTCGTCGCAAGGGCCGCAGCGAGCTCTCGGCCTGATCCAGGCACGAGGTGCTCGCGAAGGCGAACCGGATCGTGCGCGGCGATGACTTCCGTCGCATCGTGCGCACCGGTCGCCGCGCGGGCGGCCAGCTCGCGGTGGTGCACCGCGCCGAACCCGAAGCGGCAGTCGCCCGCTTCGGGTTCATCGTGTCCAAGCAGGTCGGCAACGCCGTGATCCGCAACCGCGTGAAGCGGCGCCTGAGCGAGATCGTGCGCGCCGAGCTGCCGGGCATCGAGACGGCAGACATCGTCATCCGTGCCCTGCCCGCGGCCGGCACCGCCGACTTCGCTACACTGAGGGCCGGCATCGCGCCGCTGCTGGTGCGTCGGTCGTGAGCCAGATCCTGTCGGGGTTGCGGCTGCTGCCGCGCAACATCTGCGTCGCGATCCTCGTCGCCTACCGCGCGGTGATCTCACCGCTCTACGGCGACGTGTGCCGCTACTACCCCAGCTGCTCCCGCTACACCATGCAGGCGATCCAGCAGCACGGAGTGGTGCGCGGCATCTGGTTCGGAGCGACGCGCATCCTCCGCTGCCACCCGTGGGCAGCCGGAGGGGTCGACGACATCCCAGAGCCGCGCGAGCGGTTCGCAACGACACGGGCGGGGTTCGTGCTCGCCCGCAAGGAGCAGTGACAGCTTGGACATCTTCGCCCTGCTGATGTGGCCCATCAAGTGGGTCATCGAGGCGATCCTCGTCGGATTCCACTGGCTCGTGACGACCCTCGGCGGTGACCCCGGCTCCGGCCTGACGTGGGTGCTGTCGATCGTCGGCCTCGTGCTCGTGATCCGCAGCGCCATGATCCCGCTGACGGTGCGGCAGATCGTCTCGTCGCGGAAGTCGCTCGAGATCCAGCCCGAGATCCAGCGCATCCAGAAGAAGTACAAGGGCAAGAAGGACCAGTTCTCGCGCGAGGCGATGCAGCGCGAGACGATGGAGGCCTACAAGAAGGCCGGCACCAACCCCTTCGCGTCGTGCCTCCCCCTGCTGATCCAGATGCCGATCTTCCTCGGCCTCGTGCAGGTGCTGACCGACGCCAACAACCAGAAGCCCGGCGTCGGGCTCCTGACGGTCGACCTCGCGACGCTCTTCAGCAACTCGACGCTCTTCGGCGCCGTGCCGCTGCACATGACGATGCAGGCGGGCTTCGCCCAGGGCTCGGTGCCCGTCATCATCACGGCGATCGTGCTCACGCTGATCATGTGTGCGACGCAGTTCTACACGCAGCTGCAGATCATGACGAAGAACCAGACGCCGGCGATGAAGGAGTCGCCGATGTACAAGCAGCAGCGCATCCTGCTGTACATCATCCCGGTGTTCCTGCTGGTGTCGGCCTGGCTCTTCCCGCTCGGCACGATGTTCTACTGGCTCGTGTCGAACGTCTACACGCTCGTGCAGCAGCTCATCATCATCAACAAGCTGCCCACGCCCGGCTCCGAGGCGGCGCTCGCCCGGGAGGCGCGCATGGCGCGCAAGCGGCAGCGGATGGGCCTCCCGCCGCTCGACGAGGAGCAGGCCGAGACGGCTGCCGAGATCGACCTCAAGACGCAGCGGCAGCAGCCGAAGTCCAAGAAGCCGAAGTCGCAGCGAGAGGGCTGACGCATGACGGAGCAGACCGCACCCGTGCAGGACGACCAGGGCCAGCCCGACGAGGGCGACATCGCGGCCGACTACATCGAGGGCCTGCTCGACATCGCCGATCTGGACGGCGACATCGAGATCGAGCAGACGGACGCGCGCACGACCCTCGTGGTCGGCGAGGCGGACGACGACCTGGGCGGGCTCTCGAAGCCCGAGGTCGTCGCGGCGCTGCAGGAGCTGACGCGACTCGCCGTGCAGCAGCAGACTGGTGAGTTCTCGCGCATCGTGCTCGACGTTGCGGGTTCCCGCGATGCGCGTGCCGAGGCACTGCAGGCGATCGTCGACCGCGCCGCCGCGTCGCTCGCAGACGGTGCTGACCGGGTGGCGCTCGAGCCGATGTCCTCCTACGAGCGCAAGCTCGTGCACGACCTCGTGCGCGAGCGCGGGCTGATGAGCGAGTCCGAGGGCGAGGGCCAGGGCCGCCACATCGTCGTGCTGCCTGCCTGACCGGATGACCGACGCCACTCCCCCGCAGGTCGAGGCCGAGCCCGAGGTCGCGGCGACGCTCTTCGGCGACCGCCTCGAACTCGCGCGCTCGTACACCGCGTCGCTCGCAGAGCACGGCGAGACGTTGGGGCTCATCGGCCCGCGCGAGCTGCCGCAGCTGTGGAGTCGACATATCCTCAACTCTGCATTGCTCGCACCACTGCTGCGCGGGCGCGTGGGCGACGTGGGGTCCGGAGCGGGCCTGCCCGGGCTTCTGCTGGCGATCGCGCGCCCCGACGTCGAGCTCACGCTCATCGAGCCGATGGAGCGGCGCACCGAGTGGCTGCAGTCCGAAGTCGATCGGATGGGGCTCGACAACGTGACGGTGCTCCGTGCGCGGGCTGAGGAGCTGCCTGGCTCTGGGACGCTCCTCCCCCTCGATCAGGTGACCGCGCGCGCGGTCTCGGCGCTCCGCACGCTCATCCCGCTGACCGCACCTCTCGTGCGCAGCGGCGGCGAGCTCGTGCTCATGAAAGGCGGTCGCGCCGAGGAGGAGATCGACGCGGCGCAGAAGGTGATCCGCAGGCACCGGCTCCACGATGTCGAGGTGCTCGAGCTGGGCGCCGATCTGGGACTCTACGTCACTCGGGTCGTGCGCGCAGTCGTCGACCCCTGATCCGGCGTTCCCGCGGGAACCGCGGCTGCGTGCGGCCGTCATATCCGCCTCTGCCGCCGATGTCTCGCGCGATGTGGGACGCGCTCCACGACGCAGCGCGCACGCGCTTGAGCAGGAGCTGCGACCTGCGCGCTTCATCCCGCGCACCCCGAGTGCCTGAGCCGCCGGCGCAGATCCGCGCGCGGGGGCGGTCGCTGGTCTCGTCGGCAGCAGCGAGCCCGCACGAGGCACAGTGTTGGTCGTGCTCCGAGCGGTGTCCGTGGAGGTGCCACGTCGCCTCCACCTCCTCAAGGCGGACCCCCCGCGGTCCGTTCGCCGGATGGGTCACGTCGGGCGCGCCCTAACCGCGGGCATCGACTTCGATGCAGGCGCCGCGGCCGTTCCCCTGAAGCTGATGACTCTCGTTCGCGCCGGTCGTGCAGGACTTCCACCGCTGCCGCATCGATGCGTTCCACGTGAAACATGCCGAGCTGACGGAGACTGCCCTGCCAGGTCGGCTCTGAACCGAACTGCGGCCGGTTGGGCCCGCGGCACACGTTCATTCGCGGGTCACAGCCACCCTGCCGCAACTGCGCCGGCGCAGGCCGCGCGGGGCGCGAGCTCCAAGGATCACGTGGACTCTCGCCGCACGGTAGTCGCCGACACTGCGCGGTGTTTCACGTGAAACACTGACGTATACCCGCGGAGACGGAATCGTCGCTCGCGCGGCGGCGACTGATGCGAGTCAGCAGCCCGAGCTCCACGAACGGCGTCCTCCCGTCCAGTGCCCATGGCTCGGCGAACGCTGCGACTCGCGGGGATGCGCGCTGACCCGGAGATGGGAGCTGCGGGGTACCGAGTTGACTGTGTGCGCGTCTCGCGTGGCGGTGGCGGAGAAGAAGTGCGCTGTACGACGTGTCGGTCACCATCCTGGGTACGCGAGCGTCGATCCTCGGGGACTTCACGCCATCCCGGACCGTTCGCGGCGAGGATCCGATGTTTCACGTGAAACGGTTCCCGGTCATGAGAGCGATCGATGACGACCGAGTGATGGTTGCACGAAGCGTCCGTATCCAGGTAGCCCCCCGGGTAGCCGGCACAGCGACGGCCCTCCGGGGGCGGTTCGCCGGGGCGGCGGGTGCGTGTGTTTCACGTGAAACAGCGAAAGCGGCAATCACGTGATGGCGGTCGTCCACAGAGCCGGCAACGGGTCACGTCGGCGGGCTAGCTTCGCCCCAGCAGCCAGAGAGCGTCCTCCCCCCAGGCGGGCCCGTTCGTACCCAGGGGTGTGGACAACTGTGGAGAACTCCGGCTCGCTGTACGACGCGCATCCGAGGCGTCGGACCGCTCAGCGCCCGGATTCCGCGTATTTCCGCGGGATTTCGGACGCTGTTTCGCCATTCCGTGAGCTCAGGTTCCAGTCGAACGTACGACAGCGTTCTCCACAGCCCTGTGGAGAACGGATGTGCAGACCCAGCGACACACCCTCGGCGAGGCCGCGCCCGACTTTGCGAAAGCGCGTCGGCACGCCAGACTGGAGGTCTCACACCACGTGCTCGAACGCCGCCGCCGCGCGATGTTCCACGTGAAACATCGACCGGAAGGCACGCGTGAACACGGGCAAGTTCGACACCACCCCGATCGCTCGCGAGCTGGCGGCGATGGCACGACGTCGACAGGCCCTGGCATCGCAGGAGCTCCCCCTTCCCGCGCGGACGCGCATCATCACCGTCGTCAACCAGAAGGGCGGCGTGGGGAAGACGACGTCGGCCGTGAACCTCGCCGCTGCGCTGGCGCAAGCCGGTGCGCGAGTGCTGGTGCTGGATCTCGATCCGCAGGGCAATGCGTCGACCGCGCTGGGCATCGACCACCACGCGGACGTCATGAGCACGTACGACGTGCTCATCGACGGCGAGCCCCTCGGCACCGCGGTGGCCACCAGTCCGCAGAGCCCGCGCATCCAGGTGGTGCCTTCGACGATCCACCTCGCCGGTGCCGACCTCGAGCTCGCGGGCATGGAGCGCCGCGAGCACCGCCTGCGGGAGGCGCTCGACGCTCACCTCTCGACGATGGCGGAGCCGCCCCATTACGTCTTCATCGACTGTCCGCCGTCGCTCGGCCTGCTCACGATCAACGCCTTCACCGCCGCGACCGAGGTGCTGCTACCGATCCAGTGCGAGTACTACGCGCTCGAGGGCGTGACGCAGCTGCTCGACACGATCGGGCGCATCCAAGCGCACCTGAACCCGAAGCTGCAGGTCAGCACGGTCCTGCTCACCATGTTCGACGGCCGGACCCTGCTGTCGCGCCAGGTGGTCGACGAGGTGCGATCGCACTTTCCCGAGCAGACCCTCGAGACGATCATCCCGCGATCCGTGCGCGTCTCCGAGGCGCCGGGCTACGGCCAGACCGTCATCGCCTACGACCCCAACTCGCCGGGCGCGCTCTCCTACAGGGAAGCGGCCGCCGAGATCGCACGCAGAGGAGCGGCATGAGCAAGAAGGCAGGGCTGGGGCGCGGCATCGGCGCCCTGATCCCCACCGGTCCCACCCCCGCGGCCGAGCCGGCCGCCCGGCCCGACGGGCAGGCGCCCGAGACCTCGACCCCGACCCGACGGCGTCGAGCGCCGAAGCCCGGCAGCCGGCCCGTCGACGTCTTCTTCTCGGGCGAAGAGGACGCGCACGAGCTGCTCGAGGTGCCGGGAGCGACGCTCGCCTCGGTCGCTCCCGGGGAGATTCGCCCGAATGCGAGCCAGCCGCGCACGGTGTTCGACGAGGATGACCTGAGCGAGCTCGAGCACTCGATCCGCGAGTTCGGTGTGCTGCAGCCCATCGTCGTCCGCCCGGTGGATGACGCCGGCGACGGCACGAAGTACGAGCTCATCATGGGGGAGCGGCGCTGGCGCGCGAGCCAGCGGGCCGGCCTCGACACGATCCCCGCGATCGTCAAGGACACCCCGGACGACGCCATGCTGCGCGATGCGCTGCTCGAGAACCTCCATCGCGCGCAGCTGAACCCGCTCGAGGAAGCGTCCGCGTACCAGCAGCTGATGGAGGACTTCGCCATCACCCAGGATGAGCTCTCGAAGCGCATCGGCCGCAGCCGACCGCAGATCTCGAACACCATCCGCCTGCTGAAGCTGCCGGAGTCGGTGCAGTCGCGCGTCGCGAGCGGCGTGCTGTCGGCCGGCCACGCGCGCGCGATCCTCTCGCTGTCCTCCGTCGAGGCGCAGGAGCAGCTGGCGGCGAAGATCGTCAATGAGGATCTCTCAGTTCGCGCGGCGGAGGCAGCGGCAGGGCTGCTCCAGCCGCGCACGCCGCGTCGCACCCCCACGAAGGGCGCGGTGCAGCACGGCCTCGACGAGATCGCCACCCGCCTCGAGGACCGGCTCGACACGCGCGTGCGCATCGCGCTCGGCCGCTCCAAGGGCAGCCTCACGATCGACTTCGCGACCGTCGCCGACCTGAACCGCATCCTGGGCGAGCTGGGGGAGCAGGGGTTCGGCGGGGCTGTGCCGACTGAGGACTGAACGCAAAGGACGAAGGGCCCGCCGGATGTGCATCCGGCGGGCCCTTCTGGGTCTCGTGACGCGAGTCGGCTGCGCCGACGCGCTCCTCGACCGACGGGGGAACGGAGTCGGTGGCGCCGACGCTGCCCCTCGCAGAGGTCAGAGGAAGGCGGCGAGCTCCTGCTCGATGGCCGGCTTCGGGCGTGCGCCGATGAGCTCGTGCACGACCTCGCCCCCCTGGAAGACCTTCATCGCGGGGATCGACGTGATGTTGTAGCGCATCGCGAGGTCGGGCTCCTGGTCGACGTTCACCTTGACGACGTCGAGCTTGTCGGTCTCGGCGTCGATCTGCTCGAGGATCGGGCTCACGGCGCGGCAGGGGCCGCACCAGGCCGCCCAGAAGTCGACGACGACGGGCTTGTCGGACTGCAGGACGTCCTGCTCGAACGACGCGGTGGTGACTTCCTTCACAGTGCTGCCTCCGTAGGGGTCGTGACGAGGGCCGGCGCGGCGTGCGCGGCCAGGTAGTGCTGTGCATCCAACGCCGCCACGGTGCCGGAGCCGGCTGCCGTGATGGCTTGGCGGTAGGTGGGGTCGATGACGTCGCCGGCGGCGAACACGCCGGGCACGGAGGTGCGCGACGAGCGGCCCTCGACGGCGATGGTGCCCTCGGGCGTCAGCTCGAGCTTGCCGTGCACGAGGTGCGTGCGAGGGTCGGAGCCGATGGCGACGAACACGCCGTCGATGGGCATCTCCCACGTGCTGCCGCTCACCGTGTCGCGCAGCGTGACGCTCGAGACCTGGTTGGTGCCGTTCACCTCGGTGCCGTTGATCTCCTCGACCACCGTGTTGGTGAGGAACTCGATCTTCTCGTCGTCGCGGGCGCGCTGCAGCATGACCTCGCTCGCGCGGAAGGCCTCCGACCGGTGCACGATCGTGACCTTGTCGGCGAACTTCGTCAGGAAGGTGGCCTCCTCCATCGCGGAGTCGCCGCCGCCGACGACGATGAGCTGCTTCTGCTTGAAGAAGAAGCCGTCGCACGTCGCGCACCACGAGACGCCGTGCCCCGAGAGGGGCTCCTCGCCGGCGATGCCGAGCTTGCGGTAGGCCGAGCCCGTCGCGAAGATCAGCGTGCGCGTCTCGAGCACCTCGTCGCCCACGTGCACGCGCTTGACGTCGCCGTCGAGCTCGAGCTCGGTCGCGTCCTGCATGCGCACGTCGGCGCCGAACTTCTCGGCCTGCTGCTGCATGGCGAACATCAGGTCGGGGCCCTGGACGCCGTCGGGGAAGCCGGGGAAGTTCTCGACATCCGTCGTCGTCATGAGGTCACCGCCCATCTCGACGCTCGATGCGAGCACGATCGGCTTCAGGTTGGCCCGCGCCGCGTAGATCGCGGCGGTGTAGCCCGCGGGGCCGGAGCCGATGATGATGACGTCGTGCACGAGGCCTCCTGGTTCGTGGCGGATGCTCCTGATCCAACCGATTCTAGGCGGCGGGCATTCCCTCGCCCCCGGGCCGCGCGGCGTCGCCCTCGCGCAGCACCGCGAGCAGATCGCCCGTGCGGGCGTCGACGACGATGAGCCCCGTGGCGGGCCACTCGGGGGTCCGTCGCACGACCGGGTGGTGCACGCGATCTCGGATGCGGCGGTCCCACGAGTCGACGAGGGTCGCGGTGTCGGCGTCGACGATGAGCACCGCGGGATGGGCGTGCGCGAGCGACGAGGACGCATCCGACGACCACCAGCCCTCGGCCACGAGCGGGCGCCGGGCCGGGGCGATCGCGGGCTGCTCGCGGCGCTCGCGCCCGAGCACGCTCGCGACGATCGTGCCGACGGCCGCGAGGGCGCCGACCAGCAGGGGAGCGGCGATGCGGATGAGCGGGCGCGCCATGCTGCCTCCCGACGGTGTCAGCGTGCCGGGACGGCGCATCCGCCCCGTGCTGGCCGCCATGCTAGACGCCGCGCCTGCGCGCGAGCCGAGTCAGGCCGCGCCTGCGGGGGCCTGGTCGTCGCCGCCGCGGCCGCGCAGCTTGCCGACGACGATGGCGACGGTCGCGCGGAAGTCGGGGTTGCGGGTCAGATAGAGCAGGCCGAAGTAGATGAGCGCCATGACGGCGCCGGCGGCGATGCACGTCACGACGCCCGCGGGCTTGCTGATGGTGCCGAAGCCGCCGTCGACGTAGCCGCCGAGCGCCCAGACGACGCCGAAGCCCGCAGCGCCCGCGAGCAGCGCGTAGCCGAGGTACTGCACGTGCCGCCAGGCGACGAGCCGGAAGCCGAAGGCGCCGATCTTGCGGCGCACGAGCACGAGCCAGACGGCGGCCGAGATGAGGTTGGCGATCGCGACGGCGAGCGCGGTGCCCGCGATGATCCAGGTGCTCTCGAGGGTCGACGCCCACCACAGCAGGCTGAAGGTGACGACCATGCTGAAGCACGCGTAGAGGAACGCCGTGCGGGTGTCGCCGAGGGCGAAGAAGACGCGCTGGATGACGTACTCGGCGCTGAAGGCGACGGCGCACAGCAGGAACGCCCAGATCACCCACGACATGTCGATCGACCGCTCGAACGAGCGCTCGAAGAGTCGGGCCAGCGGCGGCGCGACGACCGCGATCATGATCGCCGCGATGGTGGTGAGCATGCCGACCCCGCGGAGCGCCCCGGAGAGGTCGCTGCGGATGCTCGCGAGGTCGCCGTCCTGCGCGTGATGCGACATGCGCGTGAAGTAGGCGATCGCGATCGAGACGGCGATGATCGAGTGGGGGAGCGAGAACACGTACCAGGCGTTCTGCATCGTCAAGATGTTGGCGCCCTCGCCGAGCGAGGCGACGTTCGACTGCACGAGGCCCTTGAGCTGGCCGATGATGACGATGCCGAAGAGCCACATCGCGCTCTTGCCGGTCGCGCGCAGCCCCACGCCGCGCCAGCCGAAGTCGAGCCGGAAGCGCATCCCGGTCTTGCGGAAGAACAGCACGAGCACGAGCGCCTGCACCGCGACGCCGAGCGTCGTGACGACGCCGAGCACGGTCACGCGCTCCCAGTCCCACACCGAGATGTCCTCGTTCGTCGCCGCCTCGCCGAACAGCAGCATGAACCCCGCGAGCCCCGCGATCGAGACGACGTTGTTGACGACCGGCGCCCACGTGTAGGGGCCGAACTGGCTGCGCGCGTTGTAGATCTCGCCGAGGAGCGTGTAGATCGCGTAGAAGAGGATCTGCGGCATGCACCAGTAGGCGAGCGCGACGGCGAGCGCCATCTGCTCGGCGGTGAAGCCGCGGCCGCTGTCGGCGGCGTTGATCGCGTAGAGGTCGACGAGGAAGGGCGCGGCGATCGTCGCGACGATCGTGAGCAGCAGGAAGACCGTGCCGCCGAGCGTGAGGATCTTCGAGACGTACGACTCGCCGCCGTCCGGGGCCTTGAGCGCCTTCACGATCTGCGGCACGAGCACCGCGCTCATGACGCCGCCGGCGACGAGGGCGTAGACGTTGTTGGGCAGCTGGTTGGCGAGGCCGAAGGATGCCGCGGCGAGCGATCCCGACTGGCCGATCGCGGCCGCGAGCATGAAGGCCTTCACGAACCCGAGCACGCGGGAGACCATCGTGCCCGCCGCGATGATCGCGCTGGCCCTGCCCGTGCTCACCGGGCGTTCCCCGCGGACTCGGTGCTCGGTCGCTTGCTCACGCGGCTCCCTCGGTCGCTGCCTCGCGCGGCTCGCGCGCCGCCAGGTCGTCGATGTCGCCGTGGGCCTGGCCGCGGCGGCGCTTCTGGATCGAGCGCAGGATGCCGAAGCCCAGCAGCAGCACGATCGCGATCGCGAGGGCCCAGGCCACGACCGCCTCGATGGTGGGCTGCGCCGAGATGCGCAGCAGCTGCAGCTCGCCGATCGGCTGGCCGTCGGGGGTGTGCAGCTGCGCGATGAGCAGCAGCGAGCCGGTGCCCACGACGTCGATCGGCACCTGCACGCGCTGCTGGCTGTCGGGCGCGATCGTCACGTCGACCCTCGGCTCGGGCACGGTCACGAGAGCGTTCGTCGGCCGCACTGAGAGCACCACGTGGGCGGGCACGTCGAGCTGGTTGGCGATCGTGATCGGCAGCGGCACGCTCTCGCCGACCGCGTGGATCGGGCTTCCGCCGATGATCTGCACCGCGCCGCGCATCTCGCCCATCGCGGTGCCCAGGTTGTCGATCGCGCGGCGGTCGGCGTCGGTGATCTCGCGCCCCGCATCCGGCAGCGCGGCGAGCAGCGAGAGGCGCAGCTCGGCGAGCAGGCGCTCGGGCTCGTCGACGATCGAGGCGATCGAGGAGACGTCGGCCTCCTGCTCGAGGGCCGCGAGCACGAGGTCGGCGCCGTCGCCGAGCGCGGCCTCGTCCACCGCGAGGAGCGAGGCATCGCGCGGCTCGGTCTCGAGCGCGGCATCGATGCCGGCGGTCTCGACGAAGCCGGCTGCGGCGAGCGTGCCGAGCAGCCCCGCGGCATCGGAGCCGGGCTGGGTCGGCAGCACCCCGACGAGCGTGCGCGGGTCGCTCGGGCGCTCGCGCGTGATGGTCGCGAGCAGGCCGACGATGCGCGCCTGCAGGTCGCGGGACTCGGCCGCGTCGGCCGCGGTGCCCATCTCGTGCAGCAGCTGCTGCAGCTGCGCGTCGGCTGCGAGCACGTCGACGCCGTCGATGCGGGCGCGGGCGCTCGGGGTGCTCCCCTCGAGCTGCTCGTCGAGCGCCTCGGTCGAGAGCACCACGGTGCCGACGGCCGCGAGCGACTCGAGCTCGGCCTGCCGGACGGGCGACTCGGTCGCGTCGATCACCGGCTGCCGCGTGCCGACGAGCCCCGTCGTGGCGGGCAGCGGATCGTCGTCGGGGCGAGGGATGCCGAGCGGCTCGACCGGGAAGACGCCGGCGCGCACCTGCGCGATGGGATCCGCGTTGCCGTACAGCAGCGGGTAGGTGCTCGCGGTGTCGGCGCGGTCGAGCCAGTCGCGCACCGACGACGGTGCCTCGTCGCCGAGGGCCGCGGCGCTCGCGCCGAACGCGGGATCGATCCCGAGCGTCGCATCCGCCTCGCGCGCCGCGCCGACGAGCACGCGCAGCTCGCCGCCGGGCTCCGTCGCGCGCTCGAGCTCGTCAGCCGTCAGCAGCCCGTCGCCGCGCACGCCCGAGCCGATGGGCGCGGCGAGCGCGAGGGTCGTCGGGCTCGCGTCGCCGGGCTCGTCGTGCACGACGACGCTCGCGCCGCTGCCGATCTCGGGCGCGGATGCGGCGACGCCGTAGGTGCCCCACGGGCGGTCGTCGAGACCGTGCTGCTCGGCCTCGATGACGACGCGCACGGTCTGGCGGTCGCCGGCCGGGACCGCCGGCACGTCGACCGTGCCGACCGCCGAGCTCGCGAGGATCGCGTCGCCGTCGTACCAGCGGCTGAGGCCGTAGCGCGTGCCGATCGGCGCGGTCGTCAGCAGCACCTCGAGGCTCGCGGCAGGGGTCTCGGCGCTGCCCGGGTTGTCGACCGTGACGTCGAGCCGCAGCGTCTCGCCGTCGCTCAGCAGCGGGTCGACGGGAGCGACGACGACCGAGGGCGCCGGGTCCGGCTGTGCGGCGGCGACGGCGGGCGTGGGCGCGGCACCGCCAGCGGTGACCACCGCCGTCGCGAGCGCGGCGAGGGCGCACGCTCCCGCGCGCCATCGCGCGAGGCGACCTGCCGACAGCATGGGTGCAAGTGTAGGTCGCGCCGCTATGGCGGGCAGACCGGCCGCGCGCGACCTGCCAGAATGCTCAGTCGTGACCGACATGGCCGAGGCGACCGCGCGATTGCACGCGCTCGTCGCGAGCGCGCCCACGCGGCAGCTCGCCGAGGCGTTCGCCGCGGCGGGGCATGAGCTCGCCCTCGTCGGCGGCCCGGTGCGGGATGCGTTCCTCGATCGTCCCGTGACCGACCTCGACTACGCGACGAGCGCATCCCCTGATGAGATCCTCGCGATCGTCGAGCCGCTCGCCGAGGCGACGTGGGACGTCGGGCGCGAGTTCGGCACGATCGCCGCGCGCGTCGCGGGCCTGACGGTCGAGGTCACGACGTACCGCGCCGACACCTACGACGGCGTCTCGCGCAAGCCCCAGGTCGCGTTCGGCGACACGCTCGAGGGCGATCTCGTGCGCCGCGACTTCACCGTCAACGCGATGGCGCTGCGCCTCACCCCCGTCCGGGACACCCTCGGGCGCGGCGAGCCGGGCGGGGCGGATGCGTCGCCCCAGCTCGTCGACGTCGGCGGCGGCCTCGAGCACCTGCTCGCGGGCGTGCTCGACACGCCGCAGGCGCCCGAGCAGTCGTTCGACGACGACCCGCTGCGCATGATGCGCGCCGCGCGGTTCGCCGCGCAGCTCGGCTTCGACGTCGCACCGCGGGTCGTGACGGCGATGACGGCGCTCGCCGAGCGCATCCGGGACATCTCGGCCGAGCGGGTGCGCGACGAGCTCAGCAAGCTGCTGCTGACGAGCCGGCCCGTGCCGGGCATCCGCCTGCTCACCGACACCGGGATCCTCGACCGGGTGCTGCCCGAGGTGCCGGCGCTGCGGCTCGAGGCCGACGAGCACGCCCACCACAAGGACGTGTACGAGCACTCGCTCACCGTGCTGCAGCAGGGCATCGACCTCGAGGCGTCGCGGAACCCCGGCGCCGAGCCCGACCTCGTCTCGCGGCTCGCGGGGCTGCTGCACGACATCGGCAAGCCCGCCACCCGGCGCATCGAGGGGCGCACGGTGACGTTCCACCAGCATGACCTGGTGGGGGCGCGGATGGCGAAGCAGCGGCTCAAGGCGCTGCGCTTCGACAACGACACCGTGAAGTCGGTCGCCCGGCTCGTCGAGCTGCACCTGCGCTTCTACGGCTACGGCGAGCAGGCGTGGACCGACTCGGCGGTGCGCCGCTACGTGCGCGACGCGGGGCCGCTGCTCGAGCGCCTGCACATCCTCACCCGCTCCGACGTCACGACCCGCAACCGGCGGAAGGCCGAGCGGCTCGACTTCGCCTACGACGACCTCGAGCGGCGCATCGCCGAGCTCGCCGAGCAGGAGGAGCTCGAGGCCGTGCGGCCGGACCTCGACGGCAACGCCATCCAGCGCATCCTCGGCATCCCGCCGGGCCGCGAGGTGGGGGAGGCGTACCGGATGCTGCTCGAGCACCGGCTCGAGCACGGCCCCGCGTCGCCCGAGGAGGCCGAGCGCGTGCTGCGCGAGTGGTGGGCGGCGCGCGCGGTGGAGCTCTGAAGCGGAGACCCTTTCGGGTCTCCGCCGCGACCCCAGCGCCGACGGCCGTCTCGGGCGTCGGAACGCGGCTCAGCGCATCCGCCGATGTGCTTGAGCCCATCTTTCGCCTGCGCTACAGTTGACAGGTTGCGCGCCCTCGCGCGCGCACATGCATACCCTCCTGCTGCAGACCGTCTGCAGCCGTTCTAGTCCGAAGGAGGTGGGTGAAGCATGCAGCAGTACGAGCTGATGGTGATTCTCGACCCGGAGGTGGACGAGCGCACTGTCGCCCCGTCGCTCGACAAGTTCCTCGGCGTCGTCCGCAACGACGGCGGCACCATCGACAAGGTCGACATCTGGGGCCGGCGCCGCCTGGCCTACGAGATCGACAAGAAGACCGAGGGCATCTACGCCGTCGTGAACTTCACGGCCGAGCCGGCGACGACCGACGAGCTGGACCGCCAGCTGGGCCTGTCGGAGGCCGTCATGCGCACGAAGGTGCTCCGCGCCGACGTCGCGGTGGCCCGTGCCGGCAAGGAGCCGGTCAAGCGCGAGGCGAAGGCTGACGCCGACGCCGAGTCGACCCCCGCAGAGGCAGAGGCGAAGTAGCGATGGCTGGCGAGACGATCATCACGGTGGTCGGCAACCTGACTGCCGACCCTGAGCTGCGCTACACGCAGAACGGCCTCGCCGTCGCGAACTTCACGATCGCGTCGACCCCCCGCACGTTCGACCGGCAGACCAACGAGTGGAAGGACGGCGAAGCGCTGTTCCTCCGCGCGTCGGTGTGGCGCGAGTTCGCCGAGCACGTCTCGCAGAGCCTGCAGAAGGGTTCGCGCGTCATCGCGCAGGGCCGCCTGAAGCAGCGCTCGTTCGAGACGCAGCAGGGCGAGAAGCGCACGGTCATCGAGCTCGACGTCGACGAGATCGGCCCCTCGCTCCGCTACGCCACCGCGCAGGTCACCCGCACGTCGGGCGGCGGCGCAGGGCGCAGCTCGGGCGGCGGCCAGGGCGGCGGCTTCGGCCAGCCGCAGCAGGTCGCCGACGAGCCGTGGGGCCAGCCGCAGTCGCAGCCGCAGGCCGGCGGCGACGTGTGGGGCGCTCCCGGCACCTCCTACAACGACGAGACGCCCTTCTAAGGCGCGCTCGCTCACCAGATTCACGGGGCGGATGCCCCGAGCACGAAAGAAGGCACTCTATGGCTGGCAAGCCGCAGAACCGCAAGCCGCGGGGCCCGAAGGGCGGCAAGAACGTCGCCCCGGCCAAGGCGATCAAGGTCGGCGTCATCGACTGGAAGGACGTCGCGACGCTCAAGAAGTTCATCTCGGAGCGCGGCAAGATCCGCGCCCGTCGCATCACCGGTGTGTCGGTGCAGGAGCAGCGCCTGATCGCCAAGGCGATCAAGAACGCGCGCGAGATGGCGCTCCTGCCCTACTCGGGCGCCGGACGCTGAGGGGGCTGAACCATGGCAAAGCTCATCCTCACGAACGAGGTCTCGGGCCTCGGCTCCGCCGGTGACGTCGTCGAGGTCAAGAACGGCTTCGCACGCAACTACCTCGTGCCCCAGGGCCTGGCCGTCGCGTGGACGCGCGGCGGCGAGAAGCAGGTCGACCAGATCAAGGCCGCCCGCGTCGCACGCGAGCACGCCACAATCGAGGAGGCCCAGGACCTCAAGGCGCGACTCGAGGCGAACGCCGTGACGCTGTCGGCCAAGGCCGGCACCGAGGGCCGCCTCTTCGGCTCGATCCAGACGAAGGACATCGCCGAGGCCGTCGAGACCGCCGGTCACGGCAAGCTCGACAAGCGCGTCATCGAGATCCCGACGCCGATCCGCTCGGTGGGCGACCACCAGGCGACGGCTCGCCTGCGCGACGACATCATCGCGACGATCACCCTCAAGGTGGTCGCCGCGAAGTAGCGCGCTGGAGACATGCCCGAGGGCCCGCATCCACATCGGATGCGGGCCCTCGGGCGTTCGTGCGCTGCTGTCGGGACCGCACTGAAACACCGTCCGGCTTGAGCCGGCGCTGAGCATCCGTCACCAACCTTCAACGTGCACTTCACCCCCGCTTCTCCCCACTGGGTGTGGAATGAGGAATGCCCGGTCAGAGGGGGTTTAGGGGGTTCCGCTCAGAATGCATGCACAGGTCTGTGCACACCCTGCGGGCGTGTCGCGGGCGTCAAATCTCGGCGTTTTCCACATCCGTCCACAGGCCTCTCCACAGGGGGATTCGCTGAGGGAGCGCACGACTCCTAGCCTGATGCAGGCTCCATCCGCGCGAGGTGTGGGTCGCTTGCGGCATGGTCGGGCTGAGAGAAGGGGCGCTGTGACGGATCTGGCTGAGATGGGGCTCGATGAGAGCCGCTACAGCGAGCGCACGCCGCCGTTCGACATGCTCGCCGAGCAGTCCGCGATCGGCGGCATGCTGCTGTCGAAGGACGCCGTCGCCGACTGCCTCGAAGCGGTCCGGGGGGCCGACTTCTACCAGCCGAAGCACGAGATCATCTACGAGGCGATCCTCTCGCTCTACTCGCGCGGGGAGCCGACCGACGTCATCACGGTCTCCGACGAGCTGACGAAGACGGGGATGCTCTCGCGCGCCGGCGGCGCCGACTACCTGCACTCGATGACCTCGATGGTGCCGACCGCCGCGAACGCCGGCTTCTACGCCGAGATCGTCGCCGAGAAGGCCGTGCTGCGGCGCCTCGTCGAGGCCGGCACGCGCATCGTGCAGATGGGCTACGCCTCCGAGGGCGAGGTGACCGACCTCGTCAACCACGCGCAGGCCGAGATCTACGGCGTCATGGGCGACGACCAGGCCGAGGACTACGTGCCGCTCAGCACCGCGATCGAGGTCGCGATCGAGGAGATCGAGGCGGCGAAGGGCCTCGAGGGCGCCATGACGGGGGTGCCGACCGGCTTCCGCGAGCTCGACGAGCTCACCAACGGCCTGCACCCGGGCCAGATGATCGTCATCGCGGCTCGCCCCGGCATCGGCAAGTCGACGCTCGCGATGGACCTCGTGCGCTCGTGCTCGATCAAGAACGACCTGCCCTCGGTGTTCTTCTCGCTCGAGATGGGGCGCACCGAGATCGCGATGAAGCTGCTCTCGGCCGAGTCGAACATCCTGCTGCAGAAGCTGCGCAAGGGCTCGATCGAGGGCCGCGACTGGACGACGCTCGCGCAGGTGCGCGGCCGCATCAACGACGCGCCCCTCTACATCGACGACAGCCCCAACCTGACGCTCGTCGAGATCCGCGCGAAGTGCCGCCGGCTCAAGCAGCAGGCCGGCCTGCGCATGGTCGTGATCGACTACCTCCAGCTCATGACGAGCGGCAAGAAGGTCGAGTCGCGCCAGCAGGAGGTCTCGGAGTTCTCGCGCTCGCTCAAGCTGCTCGCGAAGGAGCTGCAGGTGCCGGTCATCGCGCTGTCGCAGCTCAACCGTGGCCCCGAGCAGCGCGGCGACAAGAAGCCTGCGATCAGCGACCTCCGCGAGTCGGGGTCGATCGAGCAGGACGCCGACATCGTGATGCTGCTCCACCGCGAGGACGCCTACGACCGCGACATCCGCCCCGGCGAGGCCGACATCATCGTCGCGAAGCACCGAGGCGGTCCGACGAAGACGATCCCGGTGGCCTTCCACGGTCACCTCGCGCGCTTCGCCGACATCGCTCCCGGCATGGGCCCGGGCGACGGCGGCGGCATGCCCGGCGGCATCCCGGGTGGCATGCCCGGCGCTCCGGCGATGCCGCCGGGCGGCACGCCCTTCGGGGGTGCGCCCTACGGCGCGCCGTCCGCGCCCCCTGCGGGCTGACCGCCGACGGTGCGCGACCCCACGCCGCCCCGGACGCAGACGACGGCCCCCGGCCGTCGCCGGGGGCCGTCGAAGCGCGCGATCAGCCCTGCTGGCCGATGGCGAAGTCGACGCGGCCGTCGGGCTGCGCGGATGCGTCGAGCACCTTGTCGTCGAGGGCGACGGCGGCCTGCGGGTCGAGGAAGACCTTCGCGCCGGCCGACTCGACGACCTGGTCGTCGGCCTCCGGCTGGTTCGCGACGGCGACGGCGAGGCCGGCGCCCTCGACGTCCTGCGAGATGCGGATGCCGCCGGTCTGGGGCGCCTCGGCGCCGGAGACGATGCCGCTGATCACGGTCTGGGCGTTCTCGGTCAGGGTGAGCATGGGTGCTCCTTCCGATCGGTGAGCCCGCCACGATGCCGTGCGCGCGGGGCCGCCCGCAAGCGGCGTTCGCCCTCGGCGTGCTCCCGCGGGTGCGGGCGCGTCGCGCTACCGCCCGGAGATCAGGTCGGCGAGGCTCGCGATCGGGGACGTGCGGCGGCCGCCCATCGACTCGTGCCGATCGGCGAGCCGGTAGGCGCCGTAGATGCCCTGCACGGCGAGCCAGCGCAGCGGCTCCGGCTCCCAGCGCGGCGCGCGGTGGCCCACCCACGGCAGGCGGGTCAGCTCGGTGTCGCGACCGAGCACGAGGTCGGCGAGCGTGCGCCCGGCGAGGTTCGTCGCGGTCACCCCCGTGCCGACGTAGCCGCCGGCCCAGCCGAGCCCGGTCGCGCGATCGAGGCCGACGCTCGCCGACCAGTCCCGCGGCACCCCGAGCACGCCCGACCACGCGTGCGCGATCGGCACGTCGGCCGCCAGTGGGAAGAACGCGTGCAGCAGCTCGGTGAGGCTCCGCACCGCACGCTCCTGCGTGCGCCCGTCGTCGTCGACGCGCGAGCCATAGCGGTAGGGCACCCCGCGGCCGCCGAAGGCGATCCGGTCGTCGGCGGTGCGCTGGGCGTACATGTAGACGTGCGCGAAATCGCCGAGCGTCTCCCCGCCCCGCCAGCCCACCGCATCCCAGAACGACCGCGGCAGGGGATCGGTGACGATCATCGACGAGTTCATCGGCAGCCAGTCGCGGTGGTGCCCGGCGAGATCCGCGGTGAAGCCCTCGGTCGCGCGCAGCACGTGCTCGGCGCGCACGGTGCCGCGGTCGGTGATCGCCAGGCCGGGCCGGATCTCGCGCACGGTCGTGCCCTCGTAGATGCGCGCGCCGAGGCGCTCGACCTCGCGCGCGAGGCCCCGCACGAGCTTCGCGGGGTGCACGCGGGCGCAGTGCGGGTGCCAGAGCCCGCCGAGGGCGCCGTCGACGCGGATGCGCTCCCGCAGCTGGGCGGCGCCCCACAGCTCGACGTCGGTGCCCGGCCACGTCGCCTCGGCGGCGTGCGCCGACCGCAGGCGCGCGAGCTGCGCGGGGGTCCGGGCGATCTCGAGCTCGCCGCCCTTGACGATGTCGGCGTCGACGCCCGCCTCCGCCGCCCACCGGATGACGTCGTCGACGGCATCGTCCATCGCGCGCTGCTGCGCGATCGCCGCGTGCCGCCCGTGGGTGCGCTCGTACTGCGCGCGGCCGCCCGTGACCGAGTTGGTGAGCCATCCGCCGTTGCGGCCAGACGCGCCGAAGCCCGCGAAGCGGCGCTCGAGCACCGCGATCCGGATGCCGGGCTGCTGCGCGGCGAGCGCGTGCGCCGCCCACAGGCCCGTGAGGCCGGCGCCGACGATCGCGGCGTCGACGTCGAGATCGCCGTCGAGCGCCGGCCGCTGCTCGGGCACGCCGAGCTGCTGCCACCAGAACGAGACGCCGCCGTTCGCCGTCACGACAGGAACGCCTTCCGCAGCGTCTCGCGCACCGTCCACTCGGTGCGCATGCCGGAGCGCAGCCGCAGCACGGTGCCCGGGCGCAGCTCGACGGCGGGGAGCGCGGGCTCGAGGAAGGCGACCGTCGCCGAGCCGGCGAGCACGACGAACACCTCGTCCTCCTCGACGTCGCGCATCGCGCCCGGTGTCATCTCCCACACGCCGATGCCCTCGTCGAGCATCGTCCATCCGGTGCGGGGCGCGCCGCCGAGCACCTGCTCGCGCGCCACGGGCTCGAGGTCGACGGCGGTGCCGAGCGCGTCGACGGCCACGCCGGGCTGCAGCCGGCTCACGAGTCGAAGCCCAGGCCGAGCGCGTCGAGCGAGCGCAGCAGCAGGTTGCGACGACCCTCGCGGTGGTCGGCGCGGTCGAGCGACCACCGGGTGGCGTTGATGCCGATCGCGGCGAGCGGCTCGGGCGGGAACGGCACGGGCCTGCGCCGCACCATCTCGAGCCGGGTGCGCTCGGTGTCGGCGCCCTCGAGCAGGTCGAGCATCACCTCCGCGGCGAAGCGGGTCGAGGCGACCCCGAGCCCTGTGAAGCCCGCGGCGTACGCGACGCGGCGCTCGCGCGCGTGCCCGAAGAACGCGGTGAATTGCGTCGATGTGTCGATCGCGCCCGCCCAGCGGTGCGAGAAGCGCACGCCCTCGAGCTGCGGGAAGGTCGTGAGCACGTGGCTCGCGAGCCGCTGCCACACCTCGGGGGTGTGCTCGTATCGCAGGTCGACGTGGCCGCCGTAGTGGTAGACGGCGTCGTAGCCGCCGAAGAGCAGCCGGTCGTCGCGCGTGAGCCGGTAGTAGTGGAACTGGTTGGCCATGTCGCTCACGCCCTGACGGCCCTCCCAGCCGATCGCGGCGCGCTGCTCGCGGGTGAGCGGCTCGGTCATGAGCACGGAGTCGTAGACCGGCACGGTCATGAGGCGGTTTCGGCGCAGCAGCGACGGGAAGGCGTTCGTCGCGAGGGCGACGTGTCGGGTGCGGATGCTGCCGGCGTCGGTCATGACGGTCACGTGGCCGGCGGGCGGGGTGTCGATGCCTGTCGCGCGCGAGCGCTCGAGGATCTCGACGCCCCGCTCCTCGGCGGCGCGGGCGAGCTCGGCGGCGAGGAGCGCGGGGTGCACCATGCCGCACGTGCGGCGTTCCCACAGCCCCGCGAGGTAGGTCGGCGAGGCGATCGCGGCCTGCACCGCGTCGCGGTCGAGCAGCACCGCGCCGGCGTCCGCGTCCGCCTCGGCCGCCGCCTCCTCGAGCCACGCGACCTGGTGGGGCTCGACCGCGACGGCGAGCTGGCCGGTGCGCTCGAACTGGAAGTCGATGCCGTAGCGCGCCTCGGCAGCCTCGATCGCGTCGAGGTTCGCCATGCCGAGCCGGCGGAGCTCCGGCATCTCGTCGGGCCAGCGGCGCTCGCCGTTGTCGTCGCCGTGGGTGAGGCTCGCCTCGCAGAAGCCGCCGTTGCGGCCCGACGCGGCCCAGCCGACCCGGTGCGCCTCGAGCACGACGACGCGCAGCGACGGGTCGCGCTCCTTCGCGAGCAGCGCCGTCCAGAGCCCGCAGTACCCGCCGCCGACGACCACGAGGTCGGCGCTCGCCGAGCCGCGCAGCGCCGCGCGTCGCGGCCGCAGCCGCTCCGGCACGTCCTCGGTCCAGAAGACGCCCGTGCGCGTCTGCGCGAGGCTGTGCGCGACCGCGGTGGCGCTCGGCGCCTGCCGCTCGAAGACCGTGCTCCCCACGGCTCCCACCCGCTTCCCCGCCCGGCTCACGCGTCGTCGGCGGCGAACACGCGCGCCCCGTCGACGAAGGTCTGCAGCACGCGCGTCGCCCCGATCTCCTCGGCGGGGCCGGCGAACGGGTCGCGATCGAGCACGGCGAGGTCGGCGAAGGCGCCCACGCGGATCGACCCGGTGTCGCCGTCGAGGTGGTTCACCCACGCCGACCCGGCGGTGTACGCCGCGAGCGAGGTCGCGAGGTCGATCGCCTGCTCGGGCAGGAACGGCTCGTAGTCGCCCTCCTCGAAGCCGGGCGCGGCCTGCCGGTTGACGGCGGTGTGGATGGCCGCGAGCGGGTTCGGCGAGGAGACCGACCAGTCGCTCCCGGCGGCGAGGGTCGCACCGGCGCGTAGCAGGTCGCCGAAGGGGTACTGCCACGCCGCGCGCTCCTGCCCGAGAAAGGGGAGCGTGAGCTCGACCATCTGCGGCTCGAGCGTCGCCCACAGCGACTGCATGTTCGCGGTCACGCCGAGCTCGCGGAAGCGCGGCACGTCCTCGGGGTGGATCACCTGGATGTGCGCGATGTGGTGGCGGCCGTCGCTGCGGCCGTTCCGGCCGATCGCGTGCTCGACGGCGTCGAGGCACTCGCGGACCGCGCGGTCGCCGATCGCGTGGAAGTGCACCTGGAAGCCGTGGCCGTCGAGCTGCGCGACCGCCTCACGCAGCACCTCGGGCGGCACGAACGAGAGCCCCGCGTTGTCGGTCGGGTGGCCGTGGTGGTCGCAGTAGGGCTCGAGCATCGCCGCGGTGAAGTTCTCGGCCACGCCGTCCTGCATCACCTTGATGCTCGTCGCCTGGAAGCGTCCGCCGCTCAACCGCTCGCGCCGCTCGATGAGCGACGGGATCTGCTCGAGCCCCGAGGTGCGATCCCACCAGAGCGCGCCGACGACGCGCGCGGTGAGCGACCCGTCCGCCGCCGCGCGGCGGTAGGTCTCGCCGGGGTCGCGGAGGTCGGAGTAGTCGCCGATGATGGCGTCCTGCCACGCGGTGATGCCGAACGAGTGCAGGTAGCCCTGGCCCGCGAGCAGCGCCTCGTGCAGCAGCTCGGGCCCCGCCTCTGGCACGAGGCGGTTGACGAGCGACATCGCGCCCTCGTGCAGCGTGCCGGTCGGCTCGCCGTCGGCGTCGCGCTCGATGCGGCCGTCGACCGGGTCGGGCGTGCGCCGGTCGATGCCCGCGAGGCGCAGCGCGGCCGAGTTGACCCACGCGCCGTGCCCGTCGCGGTTCGGGAGGAACGCCGGCCGGTCGGGCAGCACGCGGTCGAGCGCCGCCGCGGTCGGGGTGCCGCCCGGGAACGCCGACATCGCCCAGCCGCCGCCGAGGATCCACTCCTCGTCCGGGTGCTCGGCCGCGTAACGCGCGATCGTCTCGAGGTACTCGGGCTCGGTCGCGGCCTCGGCGAGGTCGCAGCGCAGCAGCTCGAGGCCGCCGGACACCGGGTGCACGTGCGCGTCCTGGAACCCGGGCACGAGCATCCGCCCCGTGAGGTCGACGACCTCGGTGTCGGGGCCGATCAGCTCGCGCACGGCATCGCCGCCGACCGCCACGATGCGGCCGCCGGTGACGGCGACGGCGCTCGCGCGGCTGCGCGCGGCGTCCGCGGTGAAGACGGGACCGCCGGCGAGGACGAGGTCGGCGTGGGGCATGGGGCTCCTTCCGTGCCGGCTCAGCCGCCGGCCATCGTGCGCGCGATCTGCGTCGCCGAGTCGCCCGCGCGCCGCAGCACGAGCGCCACGACGGCGAGCGCGATGAGCGTGAGCACGAGCATGATGGTCGAGACCGCCGCGATCTCGGGGCGCAGGCCCGAGCGCACCGCGGAGAGCACGTACACCGGCCACGGCGTCGTGCCGGAGACCTGCACGAACGCGGCGATGATCGTGTTGTCGAGGCTCAGCGTGAACGCGAGCAGGAAGCCCGCGAGCACGGCGGGCATCGCGCGCTTGAGCGTGACGCGGCGGAACGTCGTGAACGGCGTCGCGTAGAGGTCGCTCGAGGCCTCCTCGAGGTTCGCCTCCTGGCCCACGAGCCGGGCGCGCACGATGTACGAGACGACCGCGGTCGCGAACAGCGACGAGCCGATCGACAGGCGCACGTAGCCGTTGTCGAACAGCGGCATCCCGAGGTCCTGGCCGAGGAAGACGAACCACGGCAGCAGCGCGATCGCGTCGACGATCTCGGGCGTGACCGACACGAGCAGCAGCAGGCCCAGGAACCACCACACCCACTTGCCGGGATGCCGTGCCATCGCGATGCCGGCGAGGGTGCCGATCGCGGTCGCGATGATCGCGGCGATCGCGGCCGTCACGACCGAGACGCGCACCGCATCCTGCACGACCGGCTTGTCGACGATCGTGCGGAACGCGTCGAGCCCGAAGCCGTCGAACGAGACCAGCAGGCGGCCCGTGTTGAACGAGTAGACGACGATGACGATGATGGGCGCGAAGAGGAACAGGAGCACGAGGACGCCCCAGACCGTCAGCAGCGCGTCGGTCGCCGGGCGGCGTGCGCGGCGCCCCCGCTCGACGGCGCTCACGCGGCCACCTCGTCGCGCGCTCGGTCGCGCTCGGGCGCGGCGGCTGCGGGCTCCGGCCCGAGCACGAGCCGGTTGCGCAGCCGCGCCGGCAGGCCGAGCAGCCAGATGAGCAGGGCGCCGACGGCCACGGTGACGGCGATCACGAGCATGAGCACGACCGCCATCGCCGAGCCGAGCGCCCAGTTCTGCGCGGTCTGGAACTGGCTCGCGACGAGCTGCCCGACCATGTTGCCCTGCGCGCCGCCGAGCACGGTCGCGGTGATGTAGTCGCCCATGAGCGGGATGAACACGAGCAGCACGCCCGCGATGATGCCGGGCGTCGACAGCGGCAGCGTGACCCGCAGGAGGGTCGAGAGCGAGCTCGCCCCGAGGTCCTTCGACGCCTCCCGCACCTGCGGCCCGACGCGATCGAACGCGACGAACAGCGGCAGGATCATGAGCGGCAGGTAGTTGTAGACGACGCCGAGCAGCACCGCGGAGCGCGTGTAGAGGATGTCGATCGGCCCGAGTCCGATCGCCTGCAGCAGCTGCGACGCCCAGCCCTCGGGCGCGAGGATCACCTGCCACCCGATCGTGCGGATGAGGAAGTTCGTCCAGAAGGGGATGAGCACGAGCGCGAGCATGAGCCCGCGCCGCTCGGGCCGCACCTTGAAGGCCATCCAGTAGGCGACCGGCGCGCCGATCAGGAAGCACAGCAGCGTGCCGACCACGCCGACCCAGAGGGTGTTCTGGAAGGTCGCCGCGAAGGTCGGGGAGAGCGCCTCGACGTAGCGGTCGAAGGAGAGGACGTCGTTGGCGTGCGTGCCGAAGATGCCCGGCTTGTAGCCGAAGCTGAACCAGATCACCATCGCGACGGGCGCGAGGAAGAAGATGCCCAGCCACGCCCACGCCGGGAGCGCCAGCAGCGCGCCGAACGACCTCCTACGCACCCGCTGCGGCCTTCATCTCGTTCCAGATCTCGACGCGGCGGCCCTGCGACTCGTTGAGCTCGCCCTCGTGCATCGTCGCGAGCTGCTCGTCGGTGAAGAACAGCAGGTCGGTCATCTCGAGGCCCGCGTCCGCCGCGACCTGCTCGAGGTCGCGCCCGCCGACGTGGTAGCCGATGTAGTCCATGTTGGCGATCATGCTCTCGGGCCGCATCGACCAGTCGATGAACGCGTGCGCCGCCTCGGGGTGCGGCGCGCCCGCCGCGATGGCCCAGTTGTCCATCCACAGCTCGGTGGCCGGGCCGGGCAGCACCCACGTCCAGCGGTCGGGGTCGGGCGACTCGAGGATGCCGAGGCGCGCGTCGCCGTTCCACGACTGCATGAGCACGTGGGTGCCCTGGGGGATGGCGCTGCCGCCGGGGTAGGAGTCGAACGCGACGATGTGCTGCGCGAGCTCGTCGACGAGGAAGTCGCGGCACGCGGTGAGCTGCGCCTCGTCGGTCGTGTTCCAGTCCTGGTCGTCGCGCCAGAAGAACGGCCCGATGACGCCCGCGGGGTCGTCGAGCAGGGTCGTGCGACCGCTCGCCTCGTTCATGGCGGCGTCGAGGAAGTCGGCCCAGGTGGTCAGCTCGCGCGTGATGACGGTGTTGTCGTAGACGAAGCCGGTCGTGCCCCACGCCTTGCAGATGGAGTACTGGTTCTCGGGGTCCCACTCGCGGCCGAGGTACTGCGGGTCGACGTTCGCGAGGTTCGGCAGCAGGTCCTTGTTGAGCGGCATGAGCAGCTCGTTCTCGACCATCTGCGGGATGAACGATCCGGTCGGGACGACGATGTCGTAGCCCGACGTGCCGCGGGCGGCGACGAGCTTCGCGATCATCTCCTCGTTCGAGCTGAACGAGTCGAGCCGCACCTGCGGCCCGAGCTCGTCGCTGAAGCCCGAGAGCACGTCGGGCGCGTCGTAGTCGCCCCACGTGTACATGGACAGCTCGGCCTCGAGCGCGCCGCCGCTCGCGCCCGGCGATGCCGACGGGCTGCCGCTGCCCCCGGGCGTGCACGCGGCGAGCAGCGCGGTGCCACCGGCGAGCGCGGCGAGGCTCAGGAAGCGGCGGCGCGAGATCTCGCGCTCGATGAACGGCACGGCCTCCGCGGTCGCGAGGATGCGGATGGGGCGCTTCGGGGTGGGCATCGTTGCCTCCTGCTGGTGCTGGGTCGAGGTCAGAGGGTCGGGGGGTCGACGTGGCCGCCCGCAGCGGCGGCGTCGGTTCGGGGGAAGAGCTGCACGTGCTCGGGCGACCACGAGCAGCGCACGGCGTCGCCGACGCTCGCGTGGAGCGCCTGGGGTGTGGGCTGACGCACGACGATGCTCTGGTCGTCGCCGAGGCGCACGAGGTGCTGCTGCGTCTCGCCGAGGTGCGAGACGCCGAGCAGCGTGCCGCGCACGGCGTTCGCGTCGGGCATCGGCTCGCCGGTGTCGCGTTCGATCCGCACGTGCTCGGGCCGCACCGCCGCGGTGCCCTCGCTCGCCGCGAGCGGCCCGCCAGAGGAGCGCAGCAGCACGTGCGACGACGCGACCGCGCGGCCGCCCTCGGCGAGCGGGCCCTCGAAGAAGTTCTGCTGCCCGACGAAGGCGGCGACGTAGGCGGATGCGGGGCGCGCGTAGACGGCGTCGGGGTCGCCGAGCTGCTCGACGCGCCCCTCGCGCATGATCGCGATGCGGTCGCTCATCGAGAGCGCCTCGGCCTGGTCGTGCGTGACGAAGACGAACGTGATGCCGATGTGCGACTGGAGGAGCTTGAGCTCGAGCTGCATCTCCTCGCGCAGCTTGCGGTCGAGGGCGCCGAGCGGCTCGTCGAGCAGCAGCACGGCGGGGCGGTTGACGAGCGCGCGGGCGAGCGCGACGCGCTGCTGCTGGCCCCCCGAGAGCATCGTCGGCTTGCGGTCGGCGAAGCGCCGCATCTGCACCATGTCGAGCGCGTCGGTCACGCGCTCGCGGATCTCGGAGCGCGGCGTGCGGCGCTGCTGCAGCCCGTAGGCGACGTTCTCGGCGACCGACATGTGCGGGAAGAGCGCGTACGCCTGGAAGACCGTGTTGACGTCGCGCCGGTGGGGCGGGCGGCCGAGCACGCTCGCGCCCGAGATGCGGATGTCGCCCGAGTCGGGGTGCTCGAAGCCCGCGATCATGCGCAGCGTCGTGGTCTTGCCGCAGCCGGAGGGGCCGAGCAGCGAGAGGAACTCGCCGGGGCGGATGTCGAGCGAGACGTCGTCGACCGCGAGCTGCTCGCCGTAGCGCTTGCTGACGTGCTCGAGCTGCACGCCGCCGCGCGCGGGATCGGTCGCGGTGCCCGGTGCCCGGGTGGCTTCGACTGCGTTCGACAACGGCCGGCCTCTCGTTCCCGCGCCCCTCGTTGGGCGCGTGATCAATACTGTAGGCACATGTCGTGGCCGAGTCCACGGATCGGCGCGCGGCGGCCTGTCAGACTGAGTGCATGCCGACAGACCACGAGGCGCGCGTCGCCGTCTACATCGACTTCGACAACATCCTCATCTCACGGTACGACCAGCTGCACGGCCGCGGGGCGTTCCACAGCGACAAGGTGCGCACCCTGCCGCCGGACGGCCGCGAGTCGAAGGCTCGCACCCGCTTCGCCGAGGCGCGCGTCGACCTCGGCGCGATCATCGACTACGCCTCGAGCTTCGGCTCGATCGTGCTGAGCCGCGCCTACGCCGACTGGTCGGTGCCGGCGCACGCCGCGTACCGCGATCAGCTGCTCGCCCGCGCCGTCGACCTCGTCCAGATGTTCCCGACCACCCGGGCGCTCAAGAACGGCGCCGACATCCGCCTCGCGGTCGACGTGGTCGAGGACCTCTTCCGGCTCGACGCCATCACCCACGTCGTGATCGTCGCGGGCGACAGCGACTACATCGCGCTCGCGCAGCGCGCGAAGCGGCTCGGCAGCTATGTCGTCGGCATCGGCGTCGCCGGCAGCACCTCGAAGTCGCTCGCCGCGGCGTGCGACGAGTTCGCCGACTACGACGCGCTCCCCGGCATCGAGCCCGTGCAGATCGAGCAGGCCGAGCCGGATGCGCCCGAGCCGACGCCCGAGCAGGCGCAGCAGATCGAGGCCGAGGCCGAGCAGGAGGCCGAGAAGAGGCCCGCGCGCCGGCGCCGCCGCGCGACGAGCGCATCCGTCGCCGCCGAGCAGGACGAGGTCGCGATGTCGACCGACCAGCGCAGGGACGCCGCGACGGGCCTGCTCGAGCGGGCCCTCCGCATCCTGCACCAGAAGACCGACGACGAGTGGCTGCACGCCAACGTCGTCAAGGAGCAGATGAAGCGCATGGACCCGGTCTTCAACGAGAAGTCGATCGGCCACAAGTCGTTCTCGGACTTCGTGACCGCGCGGGACGCGCTCGTCGAGCTGCGCGAGGAGGGCCAGGCGCGCCTGCTGCGGCTCAAGGACGCCTGACCCGCCACGACGACGCGCCCCGCCGGGCTGACCGGCGGGGCGCGTCGTCGTGCGGTGTGGCGGTGCTCAGTCGTTCGACGCGGCGGAGGCGGGGGAGTCGGCCGAGGGCACCGACGCCGGCGTCTGCGCCGACACCGGGGACTGCGCGGACACGGGGGACTGCGCCGACGGCGGGGTCTGGGCCGACACGGGCGACGGCGCCGACATCGGCGACTGCGCCGAGGCCGGGGACTGGGCCGATGCGGGGCTCGGTGCCGATGCGGGGCTCGGGCTGGAGTCCTGCGCCTGCTGGGCGACCGGCGCCTGCTGCTGCGCGGGAGCGGGGGCCGCGGTGGCCGACGGTGCCGAGGCGGGCGTCTGCGCCGTCGTCGCCGAGACGACGGATGCGTGGTCGCCGCTCGTGCGGATCTGCACGCTCGCGCGCTCGGTCAGGTCGCCGCGCACGGCCTTCTCGACGACGGCGCTGTCGACGGGCGCGCCGTCGGCGCCGCGCAGCTCGACGGCGTTCGCGACGCTCGCGGCGCTCGCGGCGATGGCGCCGAGACCGAGCGCGCTGACGGTGCTGATCGCGATCCACTTCGTGTGCATGGTGTTCCTCCTGTGTGCGGTGAGCGGATGCTCGTGGGCTGGTGCTCACCACTCTCGCGATCGCGCGTGAGGCGGTGAGGAGCGCTCGGTGAGAGGCGTCTCATGTGCGCGCGGGCGAGGCGCGCGCCCGCTCGAGCGCCGGGACTCGAGCCTCGGGAGTCGAGCGCCGCCAGGTGGGCGCGGGGGTGCAGACTGGGCGCATGCCGGAGCTGCCGGAGGTCGAGGCACTCGCGGCCGATCTGCGCGGGCGCCTGGTCGGCCGCGTGATCCGTCGCGTCGACGTCACCGAGATCGCCGCGCTCAAGACCTTCGACCCATCCGTCGACGCGCTGCGCGGCGCCGCGTTCACGAGCGCGGACCGGCGCGGCAAGCACCTCGTGCTCGGGGTCGAGGGCGGGCTGTTCCTCGTGCTGCACCTCGCGCGCTCCGGCTGGGTGCGGTGGCGCGAGGCCGCTCCGCGGCCGACCGCGGGCCGGGGGCGCGGGCCGCTCGCCGCGCGCGCGATCCTCGAAGCGTCCGACGGGCAGGCTGCGGCCGGCCCCGACGGGATCGGTCCGGGCGCCGGGGGCGACGGCTTCGACGTCACCGAGCAGGCGACGCACAAGCGGCTCGCCATCCACGTCGTGCACCATCCCGACCAGGTGCTGTCGATCGCGACCCTCGGTCCCGAGCCGCTCGACGACGCCTTCACCGAGGAGCGCTTCGCCGCGATCCTCGCGCACGCGGGGCGCGCGCAGATCAAGGGCGTGCTGCGCGACCAGCAGCGCATCGCCGGCATCGGCAACGCCTACTCCGACGAGATCCTGCACGCCGCGCGGATGTCGCCGTTCCACCCGGCCTCGATGCCGGCCGATGAGGTGCACCGGCTCTACGAGGCGCTGCGGCAGGTGCTCGGCGACGCCGTCGAGCGCGCGATGGGCGTGCCCGCCGCGTCGCTCAAAGCCGAGAAGCGGCAGGGGATGCGGGTGCACGGCCGGAAGGGCGAGGCGTGCCCGGTGTGCGGCGACACCGTGCGCCAGGTCATCTACGCCGACTCGACCTTCGAGTACTGCGCCACGTGCCAGACGGGCGGCAAGCCGCTCGCCGACCGCGTGCTGTCGCGGCTCGGCGTGCGCCGCTGACGCGCTCGATCAGGCGCTCGGGATCCCGCCGCTCGCGATCGTCCACGGCTGCACCGTCTCGACCCGCACGCCGGGGGCCGAGTAGTACGGGTCGTCGTCGAGCGCCGCGCGCACGACCTCCATGTCGTCGGTCGCGAAGACGAGCAGCGCGCCCGACTGGTCGGCGAACGGGCCGCCGGCCAGCAGCACGCCCTGCTCGGCCAGCGCCGCCGAGCGCTCGCGGTGCGCGGGGCGCAGGTCGAGCCTGGCGGGGTCGTCGGAGAACGAGAGGATGACGGCGATCATGCTCCCAGCCTAGGCACGGCGCTGCGTCCGAGCCGTCGGCGGCGACGCGAAGGGCGGATGCGCCGCCGGATTCGGCAGCGCATCCGCCCCTCGTGGTGCGGTGCGGTCGTCTCAGACGGCGACGCGCTCGGCGGCGGATGCCGCGACGACCTGCTGCGCGAGCTCGCGGAGGCCCTCGATCGAGCGGCCGACGAAGGCCGCGGCGTCGACCATGCGCATCGACTCGTCGAAGTCGGTGGGCTCGAACGCCATCTGCACGCCCTCGCCCTGCAGGTCGAGGCCGATGTAGGCGAGCACGGCGGTCAGCTGGGCGGCCGCCGAGCGGCCGCCGGCCCAGCCGTACGAGACGACGGCGGCGGGCTTGCCGACCCACTCGTGCTTGAGGTAGTCGATCGCGTTCTTGAGCGCGGCCGGGTAGCCCGAGTTGTAGTCGGGCGTGACGAACACGACGCCGTCGAGGGCCTCGATGCGCTCGGCCCACGCGATGGTGTGCGGCTCGGTGCGCACGCCCGAGGCGGGCGGCAGCGCCTCGTCGAGCAGCGGCAGGCGCAGCTCGGCGAGGTCGAGCATGATCGCCTCGGCGCCGGCATCCTCGAGCAGCGCGACGAGCTCGTCGGCGACGGGTCGGCCGACGCGGACGGGGCGGGTGCTGCCGACGATGATGCCGACCTTGGGGCGCTCGGACATGGGTCTCCTCAGGGGTAGGGGGAAGCTGCGTGCGCGCGCGTCGCCGCGCGCGCCGATGTCAGACAACGCGCTCGAGGCGCGCGCATTCCCGGCCCGGATGCGGTGCCGCGGCCGGGCGGGCGGGGTTCAGGCCAGGAAGGCCCGCACCGCCGCGACCATCGCGCGCGTCGCCGTGTCGAGCGTCGGCTGGAGCACCGGGATGAAGTTCGGGGCGTGGTTCGAGGGCACGTCCTGGTCGAAGGTGCCGCGCTCGCGGGCCTCGGCGACGAGCTGCGGGTCGAAGCCGCCGTACATCCAGAAGACGTACGGCGCGCCCCAGACGGCGGGCAGGTAGCTGAAGTCCTCCGAGCCGAGGTACTGCGGCGAGGGCACATGGGCCTCGCCGAACTCGGCGTCGAACGCCGCGCCCACGCGGGCGGCCGCATCCGCGTCGTTGATCGTGAGCGGCGCGATGTCGCCGGTCTCGATGAGCGCGGGCGGCGCGCCCGCCACCTGGCACTCGCCCTGCACGATGCGCTCGATCGCGGCGATCATGCGCTGCCGCACGGCCGGCTCGAAGGTGCGGATGTTGATCTCGAAGCGCGCCTGGTCGGGGATGATGTTCTGCTTGTTGCCGGCGTGGAACGTGCCGATCGTGAGCACCGCACGCTCGGCCGGTGCGACCTCGCGCGAGACGATCGTCTGCAGCCGCAGCACCATGCTCGCCGCGAGCACGATCGGGTCGATGGTCTTCTCGGGCTGCGAGCCGTGGCCGCCTCGGCCGCGCACCGTCACGATGAAGTGGTCGCTCGCGGCCATGATCGGCCCGGCCGCGGTCTGCACCTCGCCGGCGGCGCCGGGCATGACGTGCTGGCCGAGGGCGACGTCGATGCCGCCCGGCAGCAGCTCGCGCAGCGCGTCCTGCATGCCCGCGGCGCCCTGCATGACCTCCTCTGCGGGCTGGAAGACGGCGACGATCGTGCCCGACCAGTCGTCCTGGTCGACGAGCACGTGGAGCGCGCCCTGCAGGCCCGCCATGTGCGTGTCGTGGCCGCACGCGTGCATGACGCCGACGGTCTGGCCGTCGAGCTGGTCGGTGACGGTCGAGCGGTAGGGCACCTGCTCGGCCTCGGTGACCGGCAGCGCATCCATGTCGGCGCGCACGAGCACGGTCGGACCCTCGCCGCGGCGCAGGATGCCGACGACGCCGGTCGCCTCGCCCACCTGCTCGTGCACCTCGAACCCGAGCCCGCGCAGCAGCTCGGCCATGCGGGCGGCGCTGCGATGCTCCCGGTTGGAGAGCTCGGGGCTCGCGTGGAGCTCGCGGTAGAGGTCTTCGATGAACGGCCGGTGGCTCTCGAGCGTCATGCGCTCCAGGCTACGCTCCTCGGCCGGACGCCCGGTCGGCGAGCGACGGTAGGATCGAGGGGAACTGTGAGGAGACCCGTGACCGCCACGCCGACCGCCTCGCAGGGGCTGCAGCTCTGGCACCTCCCTGCGCTGCGAGCCGTCCCCGCCCTCCTCGTCGGCCTGCCGCTGCCGTTCATCCAGCTGCACTCGCCGCTCGTGGGGCTCATCGCGCTCGCGCTGCTGCTCGGCGGCACCGCGCTCGCCCTCTTCGCCGGCCGCCGCGCCGTGCCCGAGGGAGCCGGCGCGTGGCCCGTGCCGGTCGCGGCCTGGACGGCCGTCATGGCCGTCGTCGCCGCCGTGCTCGGCGCCGTCTCGGCCACCGAGCTCGCGCTCGGCCTCGCGGTCGCGGCGTGGGCCATCCCGGCGGGCGCGCTCGAGCTGCGGGCGTGGTGGCGGATGCGTGCCGTCACGGAGCCGCGCATCCTGCGGCTCGCGCGCGACTGGCGCGCCGTCGGCGTCCTCACGATCCTCCTGGGCCTCGTGTTCGCGCTGCTGCGCGACGCCGTGACCCTCACCGGCCTCGTCGGCGCGTACGCCGTCATCGTCGGCGTCTACCACGCGCTCGCGGCCCTCTCCGCGCGCCCGGCGCGCACCACCACGAGCGAGCGGAGCGATGCATGAGCGATCAGCGCCCCACCCCCGACCAGCCCTCGCGCCGGCAGCGGCTGAAGCCCTTCGAGTACCTCGCCTTCGCCGGCGGCGTGGGCGTCTTCATCGGTCTCGTCATCCTGCTGGCCGTGCGCGACGTCGTGCTCGCGCTCGTCTTCGGCGGCATCGGCTTCATCGCCACGCTGCTGCTCACCGCCACGATGATGCTCGCGATCAAGCCCAAGGGCCGGTCGTCGGCCGACCTCGACAAGCGCGAGGGCTTCGAGCCGTGAGCCGGGCGCCGCGCGTCGCGGCGCTGCTGCTGACGTCGGCGGTCGCGGTGAGCGGCTGCGCCGTCGTCGGGCCCGCGGGGCAGGGATCGGCCGAGCCCGCGCCCGCTTCGTCGCCCACCGCGTCCGGCGCCGCGCCCGACGGCCCGCACCTCGTGGCCGAGGGCCTCGTGTTCGATGCCGCCGCGCACGACGTCGATCCCGACGGCGACTGCGAGGGCGTCTCGGGGCGCGAGAGATGGGAGTCGTTCGACCGCGCCGCGTGGCCGGCGCTCGACGTGCCCGCGGGCTCGGCGACCCTCACGTGCGGCAACGCCTCCGGCGCCGGCTGGCGCCACATCGCCGACGGGCACACCGGTGACTTCGGCGAGCTCGCCGACCCGATCGGCGCCTCGTGGGAGGACGTCGCGGTGTTCGCGATCGACCGCGCGCTCGAGCAGCCGACCCGGGTGGAGCCCTACCGCGACGACATCGTCAACTACGACGTGCTCGTCGAGCTCGTCGGCGCCGACGAGCCGCGCTCGTGGATGGTGACCGTGGGCGTCGGGCTCGGCACCGGCCAGGTCATCACCGCGTTCCCGGACGAGCAGTGACAGCGGGGGCGCCCGCGCGTATCCTGCTCGGGTGATCCGGCCGCGGACGGCCGGCGCGAACCGGGAGGCCCCGATGCCGCTGTTCATGATCTCGTTCCCGAGCGGGGAGATGCAGCTCGACGAAGGCGGCCTGCAGGCGGCTGCCGACGACGCGCACGCCGTCGTGCGCGAGGCGAAGGCCGCCGGCGTGTGGGTGTTCGGCGGCGGCATCGACGAATCGGTGCGGCCCACGCTCGTCTCGGCGGACGGCCGGGAGGAGGAGGGCACCTACCCGCAGACGGCCAGGCTCGAGGGCGGCTACACGATCATCGACGTGCCCAGCCGGGCGGATGCGGTGCATTGGGCCGCGAAGACCGCGGCGGCCTGCCGCTGCCGGCAGGAGCTGCGGCAGTTCCAGGACGACCCGGAGTCGCTGCCGTAGCTCAGCCCGCGAGCCCGGCCTCGCGCGCCACGATCGACGCCTGCAGTCGGCTCGTGCACCCGAGCTTGCCGAGCACGCGCGAGACGTGGGTCTTCGCCGTCGCGGCGCTGATGCCGAGCCGCTCGGCGAGCTCGGCGTTCGACAGCCCGGCGCCGAGCCCGGCGAGCACGTCGCGCTCGCGCGCGGTCAGCTCGGCCACCCCGGCGGGCGGCGCCGCTGCCGCAGGCTCGGGCGTCGCGGCGAACGCGTCGAGCACGCGCCGCGTCACCTCGGGGGCCATCACGCCCTCGCCGCGCGCGACCCGGCGCACCGCGTCGACGAGCGTCGCCGCATCCGCCGACTTCAGGAGGAAGCCGGCAGCCCCCGCGCGCAGCGCGCCGAAGACGTACTCGTCGAGGTCGAAGGTCGTGAGCACGAGCACGTGGGCCGATCCCTCCTCGAGGATCGCGCGGGTCGCCGCGATGCCGTCGGTGCCGGGCATCCGCACGTCCATGAGCACGACGTCGGGACGCAGCGTCCGGGCGTTGCGCACCGCGGCACGGCCGTCGCCGGCCTCGCCGACGACGTCGACGCCCGCCGCCTCGAGCAGCAGCCGCAGTCCGCCGCGGATCGCCGCGTGGTCGTCGGCGATCAGCACGCGCGGCGCGTCGGTCACGCGTGTAGGGGCAGCGTCGCTCGGACCGTCCATCGGGCACCTCCTCCGGCGTCGGGGCCCGCCGTGAGGTCGCCGCCGAGGGCGGCGGCGCGCTCGCGCATCATCCGCACGCCGAGACCCGCGGAGGGCGGCGGGGCGAACGCTCCCGCAGCATCCATCGCCGAGTCGATGCGCAGGGTCAGGGCGTCGCCCGCCCGCGCCACCCGCACCGCGACGGGCGCGCCGGGCGCGTGCTTCATCGCGTTGGTGAGCGACTCCTGCAGGATCCGGCCGGCCGCCTGGTCGACGGCGACCGGCATCGGCGGCGGATCGCCCTCGAGCGTCACCGAGAGCCCGAGCTCGCGCGCTCGGTCGAGTATGCCGTCGGCGTCGGTGAGCCGGTCGGGTGCTGCGGGTGGATCGCCGCCCGAGCGCAGCACGAGGATCATCGAGCGCATCTGCTCGAGGCTGCGGAGGCTCGCGGCGCGGATGGTCTCGAGCGACGCTCGCGCGGGTGCGGGCGCGGCGAGCGCCGCCTCGGTGTGGATCGCGATCGCGGCGAGCTCGCTCGCGATCGCGTCGTGGAGGTCTCGCGCCATGCGCGAGCGCTCCTCGCGCACCGCGCCGTGCTGCTCGAGGGCGGCGAGCTGCGCCAGGTCGTCCGCCCGCTGCGCCTCGAGGGCGGCGCGCGCCCGCTCGCGCTGCACCGCGAGGCCCCACCAGTAGGGCGTCGCGAGCACCGCGAAGAGCGAGAGGGCCGCGAGCACCGCCTGGCGCGCGTCGCCGGTGAGCGCGAACGTCAGCAGCGTGCCCACGACCGCGACCGCGGCGACGAGCAGCAGCAGCGCGCGCCGCCCGCGGTCGCTCGTGTGCAGCGTCGCGGCGTGCAGCAGGTCGATGAGCACGAGCAGCATGCCGAGGCTGCCGCCGAGCGCGAGGTCGACGGCGAAGAGCGCCGTGCCGGCGGCGAGGGCGCGCAGCGGCGCGCGCCGCTTCGCGAGCATCACCGTGCAGGCGACCGGCAGCAGGAGCGCCTGCAGCCCGACCGCGAGCTCGGGCAGCACGAGCGGTGCGGCCAGCACGCTCGAGATGTCGAGCGCGAGGAAGAGCCAGCCGAGCGCCAGCGTCGCGGCCGCCGTGAGCGGCACGCTCCACGCGCGGAGGCGCGCGATCAGCGGATGCGGGGCGTCGACCATGCCCTCATTCCAGCACGGCGCCTGCCCGCGCGCCGTCGGCCGAAGGATGTACGCGCGCGCGGCAGCTCGCGACCTTCGGGCGACGCGCGCGCAGGGCGGCCGCCGCGAGGGTCGGAGCGTGGAACCTGCTCTCGCCCTCTCCCTCGGCGCGCTCGCGCTCATCGACAGCCTCAGCATCGGCACGCTGCTCATCCCGCTGTTCTTCCTGCTGACGCCCGGCCGGCTGCGTGTCGTGCGCGTGCTCGTGTACCTCGCGACCATCGCGGCGTTCCACCTCGCGGTCGGCTTCGTGCTCTCGTTCGGCGCGGGCTGGTTCACGAGCGCCCTCGAGGCGATGAGCGAGAGTCAGCCGCTCCTCTGGGTGCAGCTCGTGCTGGGCGCGGCGCTGCTCGGCGGAGCCCTGCTCCTCGGCCGACCGGCGCCGAAGCCGGGCTCGCCCGAGGCCGCGGCGATCCTCGAGCGGCCGCCCGGTCGGCTCGCCGGCTGGCGCGACGCGGCGATGGATGGGCGGGGCACGGGAGCGCTCGTCGGCGTCGCGCTCGGCGCCGGCGCGCTCGAGCTGGCGACGATGCTGCCGTACCTCGCGGCCATCGGCCTCGTGTCGCAGGAGGACCTGCCGGTGCCGCTCCTCCTCGCGGTGCTCGCGGCCTACTGCGCCGTGATGATCGCGCCGGCGCTCCTGCTCCTCGCGGGGCGCGTGCTGCTGCGCCGGCTCGTGGAGCCGCCGCTCTCGCGGCTCACGCAGTGGCTCCAGCTCAACAGCGCCGAGAACACCGCGTGGATCGTCGGCATCGTCGGCTTCCTGCTCGCGCGCGACGCCGCGAGCAGGCTCGCGCTCTTCGAGCAGTCGGGCCTCGCCGGTCTGCTGCCGTAGCGCCCGGGGACGAGGGGGGGGGGCGGCACGCCGCGCGCCGACGGTTCTTTTGAATCGTTCACGATAGCGATAGGGTGAGGGCATGACGGATGCCGAGCTGCTGCGGGAGCACGGGCTGCGCGTGACGCAGCCCCGGCTCGCGGTGCTCGGCGCGCTCGACGCGCTGCCGCACGCGGACGCCGATGCGCTCCATCGCGAGCTCGTCGCCGCCGGCGGCGAGATCTCGGTGCAGTCGGTGCACAACGTGCTCGGCGACCTCACGGCGGCCGGGCTCGTGCGCCGCTTCGAGCCCGCGCGCTCGGCGGCGCGCTACGAGCGCCGCATCGGCGACAACCACCACCACGCCGTGTGCGAGCGGTGCGGCCGGGTCGACGACGTCGACTGCGTCGTCGGCGAGGCGCCCTGCCTGCACGCCGACGCCCCGCCGGGCTTCGCCGTCGCGGCGGCCGAGGTGACGTTCGTCGGCCTGTGCGCCGACTGCGTCGCGGCCGGCGCCGCCGCGCCCCCCGTGCCGACGGCCTGACCGCCGGCCGCACCCGCAGCACCCGGGCGACGACGCCCATCCGCTCGCCGCACGAGCGCGCGCGGCTCCGCCGCGCCCTGGACCACCTGCCAACCACGAACACGAGACGAGAAGGACGAGGACGACATGACGACTCCCACCACCAACAGCGTCGGCACCCCGATCGCGAGCGACGCGCATTCGCAGTCCGTCGGCGCCGACGGCGCCATCGCGCTGACCGACCACTACCTGGTCGAGAAGCTCGCCCACTTCAACCGCGAGCGCGTGCCGGAGCGCGTCGTGCACGCCAAGGGCGGCGGCGCATACGGCACGTTCGTCACGACCCACGACGTGAGCGCGTACACCCGCGCCGCCCTCTTCCAGCCGGGCGTCGAGACCGAGCTGCTCGCGCGCTTCTCGACCGTCGCCGGCGAGCAGGGCAGCCCCGACACGTGGCGCGACCCGCGCGGCTTCTCGCTGAAGTTCTACACGACCGAGGGCAACTACGACCTCGTCGGCAACAACACGCCCGTCTTCTTCATCCGCGACGGCATCAAGTTCCCCGACTTCATCCGCTCGCAGAAGCGCCTGCCGGGCAGCCACCTGCGCGACAACGACATGCAGTGGGACTTCTGGACCCTGAGCCCCGAGTCGGCGCACCAGGTGACGTGGCTGATGGGCGACCGCGGCCTGCCGAAGACGTGGCGCAACATGGACGGCTTCGGCTCGCACACCTACCAGTGGATCAACGCCTCGGGCGAGCGCTTCTGGGTGAAGTACCACTTCAAGACCAACCAGGGCAACGACTTCCTCACGCAGGCCGAGGCCGACCAGCTCGCGGGCAGCGACGCCGACCACCACATCCGCGACCTCTACAGCGCGATCGAGGAGGGCGACTTCCCGTCGTGGACCCTCTTCGTGCAGGTCATGCCCTACGAGGACGCCGCGACCTACCGGTTCAACCCGTTCGACCTCACGAAGGTGTGGCCGCACGGCGACTACCCGCTCATCGAGGTCGGCCAGATGACGCTCAACCGGAACCCCGAGAACTACTTCGCCGAGATCGAGCAGGCGGCGTTCAGCCCCGCGCACTTCGTCCCGGGCATCGCCTCGAGCCCCGACAAGATGCTCCAGGCGCGCATCTTCAGCTACGCCGACGCGCAGCGCTACCGCATCGGCGCGAACCACGCGCAGCTGCCGGTCAACCAGGCCAAGGCCGCCGAGGTGCGCTCCTACGACAAGGAGGGCTCGATGCGCTACAGCTTCGGCCCCGCGAGCGCGCCGGTCTACGCCCCCAACTCGTTCGGCGGCCCCGCGGCCGACCCGGCAGCCGCCGGCGACGACCGCGGCTGGCACAGCGACGGCGAGCTCGTGCGCTCGGCCGTGACGCTCCACCCCGAGGACGACGACTTCGGCCAGGCCGGCACCCTCGTGCGCGAGGTGCTCACCGACGCCGAGCGCGCGCGCCTCGTGTCGAACATCGTCGGCCACGTCGGCAAGACGCGCGTGCCCGAGATCCGCGAGCGCGCGATCCAGTACTGGAAGAACGTCGACGCGGCGCTCGGCGCCGAGGTCGAGGCCGGGCTCACGCCCATCACCGAGCCCCGCACGTCGCTCGCCTCCGAGCCCGTGCGCACGCCCGCGGTCTTCTAGGCCCATGCACGACGCGGCCCGCATCCGGATCGACCGGGTGCGGGCCGCGTCGCGTCCGCGGCCATCAGGGCCGCAGCAGCACCTTGACCGCGCGCCGCTCGTCCATCGCGGCGTACGCCTCGGGCGCCTGCTCGAGCGGCAGCTCGAGGTCGAAGACCGCGGATGCGTCGAGGTCGCCGGCGAGGACGGCCGGCACGAGCTCCGGCAGGTAGCGCGTCACGGGCGCCATGCCGCCGCGCAAGCCGATGTTGCCGCGGAACGCGACGGGCCACGGGATCGCGGCGCCGTGCGGCACGCCCACGAAGCCGACGGTCGCGCCCGGGCGGGCGACGCGGAACGCCGTGACCATCGACTCCTCCGTGCCGACGCACTCGAGCACCGCATCCGCCCCGACCCCGCCGGTGAGCTCGCGCACCGCCTCCACGGCGTCGTCCCCGCGCTCGGGCACCAGATCGGTCGCGCCGAAGACGGTCGCGATGCGCTGGCGCTCGGGATTGCGGCTGAGCGCGATGATGCGCTCGGCGCCGAGCCGCCTCGCCGAGAGCACGCCGCACAGGCCGACCGCGCCGTCGCCGACCACGACCGCCGTCATGCCGGGCTCGACGCCCGCCGAGACGGCCGCGTGGTAGCCGGTGGGCAGCACGTCGCTGAGCGCGAGCACCGCCGCGTGCCGGGCGGCATCCGGCGCCTCGTCGAGCACGAAGCACGTCGCGTCGGCGTTCGTCACGCGCGTGAGCTCGGCCTGGCCGCTCGCGGTCATCGCGAGCTCGACGCAGCCCTGCGTCTGGCCCGCGAGGCAGTGCACGCAGCGGCCGCAGCAGTGGTCGAACGGCACGATGACGAAGTCGCCGACGCGCACGCGCCCGACGTCGCCGCCGACCGCCTCGACGACGCCGATCGCCTCGTGGCCGATCGTGCGCGGCTCGGGCACGGCGTTCGCGCCGCGGTAGGGCCAGAGGTCGGAGCCGCAGACGCAGCCGGCGACGACGCGCACGATCGCGTCGGTGGGTCGCTCGATGACGGGGTCGGCCCAGGTCTCGACGCGGATGTCGCCGGGCGCGTGCAGGATGGTGGCTCGCATGCCTCCAGCCTGGCACTGCCGGCCGGGGTGAGGCTGGGGCGAGGCCGGGGTGGGGCTCGGGCGAAGCTCGGCGCTCGGCGCTTGGCGGTCGGCGCGCGGTGCGGATCGCCCTGCGCCTCAGTGCAGGATCGGCCCCTGCCGGTCGAGCAGCGCCTCCACCGTCGGCAGCGCCGCGCGCCGCGCGAGCGCCTCGAGCGCCGGCGCCGGCTCGTCGGCGCGCTCGGGCAGGTGCGCGAGCACCTCGTCGTAGGCGGGTGCCCCGAGGCGCGCGACGGCCTCCGGGTAGGGCGCCCAGTCGAAGGCGCGCGCGAGGTGTGCCCGGCCGTGCTTCGCCGTCAGCTGCAGCAGGGTGCGCGGCCGCGAGCCGAGGCCGACCGCCCGGCGCTGCCGCAGCAGCAGACCGGTGACGCCGCGATCGGGCTCCCACAGCACCACGTCGGCGAGCGCCGTGACCATGATCGGCACCGCGCGGCCGTCGCCGATCATCTTGCCGAGCAGGTTGCCGATGCGCGCCTCGTAGGCGTGCGGGTCGACGACGCGCACGAAGCCGTCGCCGAACGAGCCGTAGCCGTAGCGCTCCCAGAGCTCGAGCACCTCCTCCGGCACGAGTCCCTCGTAGGCCGCGGCCGTCGCGGCGTCGACGGGCGCGTGCGGCGCGAAGTCGGGGATCTCGAGCACGCGCCGCCCCGCTACGGCAGCCGGTCGACGAGCGCGCTCGCGACGCCGGTGTACGCGGCCGGCGTGAGGCGGCGCAGGCGCTCCTTCGCCTCCCCTGAGATGTCGAGCCCGTCGACGAACGCGACGAGCTCGGCCTGGCCGACGCGCTGCCCCCGCGTGAGCTCCTTGAGCTGCGCGTAGGGGTCGGCGATCGACGAGCGGCCCGCGAGCACCTCGGCGCGGATCACCGTCTGGATCGCCTCGGCGAGCACCTCCCAGTTGCCCTCGAGCGCCGCGTCGAGCGCGGTGTCCGAGACGGCGATCTCCGACAGGCCCCGCTTCAGGTTGTCGAGCGCGAGCAGCGAGTGGCCGAGCGCGACGCCGATGTTGCGCTGGGTCGACGAGTCGGTGAGGTCGCGCTGCAGGCGGCTCGTGACGAGCGTGGCCGAGAGCGACTCGAGCAGCGCCGAGGCGATCTCGAGGTTCGCCTCGGCGTTCTCGAAGCGGATCGGGTTGATCTTGTGCGGCATCGTCGACGAGCCGGTGGCGCCCGCGACCGGGATCTGCGTGAACGTGCCGAGCATGATGTACGTCCACACGTCGGTCGCGAGGTTGTGCAGGATGCGGCCGGCGTGCGAGATCGCGCCGAAGAGCTCGGCCTGCCAGTCGTGCGACTCGATCTGCGTCGTGAGCGGGTTCCAGGTGAGCCCGAGGTGCTCGACGAACGCGGATGCGGTGGCAGGCCAGTCGGCGCCGGGCTCGGCCACGACGTGGGCCGAGAAGGTGCCGGTCGCGCCGGCGAACTTGCCGAGCACCTCGACCTGCTCGATGCGCCGCGCCTGGCGCTCGAGCCGCCACGCGACGACCGCGAGCTCCTTGCCGAGGGTCGTCGGGGTCGCGGGCTGGCCGTGCGTGAGCGACAGCATCGGGCGCTCGCGGTGCTCGTCGGCGAGCTCGCGCAGCCGGTCGATCACCGCGCGGAACGCGGGCATCCAGACGTCGGCGACCGCCGCGCGGATGGTGAGCGCATAGGAGAGGTTGTTGATGTCCTCGCTCGTGCACGCGATGTGCACGGCCTCCGACAGCCGCGCGAGGCCCTGCTGCTCGAGCCGGTCGCGCACGAGGTACTCGACCGCCTTCACGTCGTGGCGCGTCACCGCCTCCTTCTCGGCGAGCCAGTCGATCTCGGCCTGGCCGAACCCGGCCGCCCACTGCCGCAGCGCATCCGCATCGCCCGCCTCGACGGGCTCGGCGCCGAAGAGCCGGTGCTCGGCGACCCACAGCAGCCACTCGACCTCGACGTGCACGCGGGCGCGGTTGAGCCCGGCCTCCGACAGGTGCTCGGCGAGCGCCGAGGTCTGGCGCTGGTATCGGCCGTCGAGCGGCGAGAGGGGCTGGGTGGGCAGCGGCATGGGGCTCCTTCAGGGGCGCATGGCGGGCTGGATCTGGCGGAACAGCCTGCCGACGGCGGTCTCGATCTGGTGCAGGACGGTGCCGAAGAACGCGTCCTCCGAGTAGTAGGGGTCGGGCACGTCGGGCCCGGTGGCGTCGGGGTCGAACGCGAGCAGCAGGCGGATCTTCGAGAGCTGCTCCTCGTCGCCGCGCGCGAGCGAGCGCAGCGCGCGCTCCTGGCTGCGGTCGAAGGCGATCACGAGGTCGAAGCCGTCGAGCCACTCGGGCTGGAACTGCTTCGCGCGGTGGTCGACGGCGTCGTAGCCCGCGTCGGCGAGCGCGGCGAGCGTGCGCGGGTCGGCCGTCTCGCCCACGTGGTACTCGCTGATGCCCGCGCTCGCGACGAGCAGCCGGTCGGCGACGCCGTGCTGCTTCGCGAGGTGCGCGAAGACGACCTGCGCCATCGGCGAGCGGCAGATGTTGCCGGTGCACACGAAGCAGACGCGGAACCGCGTCGCATCGGCGAAGTCGCGGTCGATGGTCACCGCACCATTCTGGCAAACGCGCGCGCCCGCCGGGGGCGCGGGGCGAACTCTCCACAGCCGCAGCCGCGCGCTCCGCGGCGCGATCGGCTGCGATGCCATCGTCCCGGCAGGAGGTGGGGGCCATGACGATGACGGATGCGGCGGCCGCGGCCGCGCTCGCGGGCGCCGCTCGGGCGCGGGCGGTGGAGGAGGCGCGGGCGGCGAGCCTCGCGGTGGATCGCGCGCGGCGCGCCGCTGCGGGCGCGGCGGCGGCGATCGACCTGCGCGGCGCCGAGGGCTGGCTCGGGCCCGCGCGCGAGGCGTTCGACGCGCGCGTCGCCGCGCTGCGGGCGCGGCTCGCCGACGAGGAGCACGCGCTGCGGCTGCTCGGCAGCGCGATCGAGGGGGCGGTGTGAGCGGCTGGAGCGGGGGCGGCGGTGCGGCCGCGGAGGGAGTCGGCGCGGCAGCGGAGGGAGTCGGCGGGGCGGGGGCCGTCGTCGGGGGAGCGATCGCGGCGTTCGGCGGCAGCGGGGGATCGTTCGGCGGCCCGCTCGCGGGCGGGGGGTTCGCCGCCGTGGCCGGGGGCGGCGGCGCGTTCCGCGCGCCGGGCGGCGCAGCCGCCGCGGTCGCGTGGGACTCGAGCGCGACCGGCATCGCGTGCGCGCGGCTGCGCGACGGCGTCGCGCAGCTCGAGCTCGCGCTCGTCGCGCTCCGCGGCGTGCCCGACCTGCGGGTGCAGCCCGCGCCCGGCGTCGATCGCGCGGCGCTGCGCGCGTGCGCCGCCGAGCTCGACCTGCGCGCGCAGGAGGCGCAGCGGCTGTGCGGCGAGCTCGCTCGGCTCGAGGAGGCGACGCTCGTCGTCGGCCGCGCCTACGAGGCCGCGTCCGATCACGTGCGCGGCGCGATCGAGCGGCTCGCGGCCCCCGTCGCGCACGGCGCGGGCATGGCGCTGCGGCTCGCGATCCAGGGGGCGCTTGCGACGGCGCCCGCGTGGGCGCCGGGCGCGCTGCTCGGCGCCGGCGTCGCGGTGAGCGCCGTGCTCGCGATCGGGCTCGTCGGCGTGCCGGTCGCGGCGCGGCTCGCGGTCGCCGATCCCGAGCGCGCCGCCGAGCTCGTCGCGCGCGGGGGAGACGGCGCGCGCGACGCGCTCGAGCAGGCGTCGGCGCTCTGGGAGGGGCTCGGCGAGACGCTGCTCGCGAACCCGCTGTTCCGCGGCGCGCTCGCGATCGCGGTCGAGTCGGTCGACGAGGCGGTCGCCGGGTTCCTGCTCGTGCCGCCGCTGCCCGCCGGCGCGCTCGGGGAGCGCGTCGAGGACACCGTCGTGCACGCGGCGCTCGCCGCGTCCGCCGCGGGCGCGACGCGCCTCTTCACCGGATCCCCCGGTCGCGTGCGTGCCGGCGCCACGCGCGCCCTGCCCGCGCCCACCGGTCCCGTCGGATCCGGCGGCGCGGCGATGCGCATCCTCCGCGACGCCGAGCACCCCGTCACCGTCCGCACCCACCGGCTGCGCGACGGCACGCTCCACCACGAGGTGCTCGTGCGGGGCACCGAGTCGTGGGGGCCGTCGGCCGAGACGGGCCTCGACGGGCTCGCGAACCTCGAGAACGCCGCCTCCGTGCCGCGCAGCCTCCAGGGCTCGGATGCGGCGGTCGTCGAGGCGATGCGGGCGGCGGGCGTGCAGGAAGGCGACTCCGTCGATCTCTTCGGCTACTCGCAGGGCGGCGCGGCCGTCGCGAACGTCGCGGCGACCGGGCGGTTCGACGTGCGGTCGGTGCAGCTCGTGGGCGCCCCGGTCGGCGGCACCGAGATCCCGCCCGGTGTCGACGTGCTGAGCGTCGCGCACTCCGGCGACCTCGTCGCCGCGGGCGACGGCATGGCCGACGGCTCCGTCGACACCGCCTACCTCGAGAACCGCGGCGACGAGGGCCGCGGCGCGGCTCGCGATCACAGCGACGCCGACTACGTCACGACCCTCGACGCGGTCGACGGGCACGACTTCGTGATCGACGCGCACCAGGCGCGGCGCGCCGAGCGGATGGCCGGCGCGGTGCCCATACGCGCGGTCGGCATCGAGATCGAGCGGTCGCCGTGAGGCCGCCGCACGGCCGCCGCGGGGCGCACAGGACGCGGGGCGCGCTGCGCGCGAGGGTCAGCGCGTGCGGGGGCGCTCCTTGCCGAAGATCGGCCGCGTGACGATCGTGATGAGCCAGGTGAGGAACGCGATGCACACCGCCGCGAGCATGCCCCACCAGAAGCCGTCGACGCGGATGCCGAAGCCGACGAGCTCGGAGAGCCAGTGGACGATCATCAGCAGGAAGGCGTTGACGAACAGCGCCACGATGCCGAGCGTCAGGATGTAGAGGGGGAACGCCACGATGCGGATGAGGTTGCCGATCGTCGCGTTCACGAGCGCGAACACGAGCGCGACGCCCACCGTGGTCGCCGCCACCTGCCACCACGCGTCGCCGAAGGGCACGATGCGGATGCCGCCGATGAACAGCGTCACGAGCCAGATCGCGACAGCGGTGATGAGCACGCGGAGCAGGAAGCGCATGGCGCGATTGTCGCACCCATATCCCCCATCTGCGCCGAGGCTCGCAATAGCCTGAGTCGGTGACTGTGCGACTTCGACCCGAGATCGCGGCCATCCCGCCCTACCAGCAGGGACGCCCCGCTCCGCAGGGGGGCTTCAAGCTCTCCAGCAACGAGAACCCGTTCCCGCCGCTGCCGGCGGTGGTCGAGGCCGTGCAGCGCGAGGCCGAGCGGGTCAACCGCTACCCCCGGCCCGGCGCGCCGGAGCTGCGCGCGGCGCTCGCGGCCGAGCTCGACGTCGACGTCGAGCGCGTGCTGATCGGCGACGGCTCGGCGACGCTCATCCAGCAGCTCATCCACGCGGTCGCCGGCCCCGGCGACGAGGTCGTCTACGCGTGGCGCTCCTTCGACGCCTACCCGCTCTTCGTGCGCACGGGCGGCGCGACGCCCGTCGAGGTGCCGGTCGACGCCGAGCACCGGCACGACCTCGACGCGATGGCCGCCGCGATCACCGAGCGCACGCGTGCCGTGATCGTCTGCAGCCCGAACAACCCCACCGGCACGATCGTCGGCAAGGACGAGCTCGACGCGTTCATCGCCCGCGTCCCCGCCGACGTGCTGATCATGCTCGACGAGGCGTACATCGAGTTCGTGCGCGAGCCGACCGCCGACGGCATCGCGCTCCAGCGCGAGCACGACAACCTCGTCGTGCTGCGCACGTTCTCGAAGGCGCACGGCCTCGCGGGCCTCCGCGTCGGCTACGCGGTCGGCGATCCCGCGGTGCTGCGCGGTGCCGACCTCTGCGGCGTGCCCCTCTCGCAGACCGCGCTCGCATCATCCGCCGCGATCGCCGCGCTCGAGCACGCCGGCGAGACCTTCGCGCGCATCGAGGTGCTCGCCGAGCGCCGCGACGCGCTCTGGCAGCGGATCGTCGACGCGGGCGTGCCGGTGCCGCGCCCGCACGGCAACTTCGTCTGGGTGCCCTCGCAGGCGCACCAGGTCGAGGCGGTGCACGAGATCCTCGAGGGCGAGCGCATCGTGGGGAAGGTCTTCCCCGACGGCAGCCGCATCTCGATCGGCGAGCCCGAGGCCGACGAGCACATCCTCGCCGCGGCGAAGGCGATCCAGGCGCTGCAGTGAGCCACGAGACCGACCGGGCCCAGCCCATCCGCCTGCTCGACGCCGACGGCTCGTCGGTCGAGACCGACGCCAATGCCGAGCTCCGCGAGCTCGCGGCGCAGCTGAGCGTCGACGACCGCCTCGCGATGCACGGCGAGATGCTGCGCACGCGACGCTTCGACATCGAGGCCGGTCACCTGCAGCGGCAGGGCAAGCTCGGCCTCTGGGTGCCCTCGATCGGCCAGGAGGGCGCGCAGGTCGGCGCCGCGTGGGGCGCCCGCGACCAGGACACGATCTTCCCCTCCTACCGCGAGCACCTCCTCGCTCTGCACCGCGGCGTCACGATGATGCAGATCATCGACATCTTCCGCGGCGCGCGGCACGGCGGCTGGGATCCGCTCGAGACCCGCGGCATGCGCATCTACTCGCTCGTCATCGCCACCCACGCGCTGCACTCGACCGGCTACGCGATGGGCATCCGGCTCGACGGCGCGTGCGGCACGGGCGACGCGACGCGCGACGAGGCCGTCATCGCCTTCTACGGCGACGGCGCCGCGAGCCAGGGCGACGCGAGCGAGGGCCTCGTCTTCGCCGCGAGCTACGAGTCGCCGATCGTCTTCTTCGTGCAGAACAACAAGTGGGCCATCTCGGTGCCCTCGACCCGCCAGAGCCGCTTCCCGCTGCACGAGCGCGCGCGCGGCTTCGGGCTCGATGCCGCGTGGGTCGACGGCAACGACCCGCTCGCGAGCTTCGCGGTGACCCGGCGGATGCTCGACGCGGCCCGGCAGGGCACCCCCGGCTACATCGAGGCCGACACGTACCGCATGGGCGCGCACACGACGAGCGACGACCCCACCCGCTACCGCACGAGCGACGAGGAGGAGTCGTGGCGCCGCCGCGACCCGATCGCGCGCCTCGCCGCCCACCTGCGCGCGCAGGGGGTGACGGACGCGGCGCTCGCCGAGCAGGAGCAGGAGGCCGCCGACCTCGCCGCCGACATGCGCCGGCAGACGCTCGAGGCGGGCACCGCCGCGAGCGACGACATCTTCGACCACGTCTACCGCGAGCCGCATCCGCTCATGACCGAGCAGAAGCGCGCGCTCGCCGAGTTCGAGGCGAGCTTCGGGAGCGACGCATGACCGACACGACTCCGCAGACCGACGCCGCGCAGACCGACGCCGCGCAGACCGACGCCGCGCAGACCGCCGCGCAGGCGGACGCCGCGCGCCGGCCCGCCCCTGCCGGCGCTGCCGCACCCGCCGCATCCGCCACCATGCCGATGGCGAGGGCGCTGAACGCGGCGCTCCGCGAAGCGATGCGCGCCGACGACAAGGTGCTGCTCATGGGCGAGGACATCGGGCCGCTCGGCGGCGTCTTCCGCATCACCGACGGGTTGCACGCCGAGTTCGGGGAGACGCGCGTGCTCGACACCCCGCTCGCCGAGTCGGGCATCATCGGCACGGCGATCGGCCTCGCCATGCGCGGCTACCGCCCGGTGGTCGAGATCCAGTTCGACGGCTTCGTCTACCCCGGGTTCGACCAGATCGTCTCCCAGTTGGCGAAGATGACGGCCCGCCACCGCGGCGCGCTCGCGATGCCCGTCGTCATCCGCATCCCCTACGGCGGCCACATCGGCGCCGTCGAGCACCACCAGGAGAGCCCGGAGGCGTACTTCGCGCACACCGCGGGCCTCCGGGTCGTGAGCCCCTCGACCGCGAACGACGCGCACTGGATGCTGCGGCAGGCGATCGAGAGCGACGACCCCGTCATCTTCCTCGAGCCGAAGTCGAAGTACTGGTCGAAGGGCGAGGTGCTGCCGGCGCCCGCGACCGAGCTGCACCGCAGCGTCGTCGCCCGGCCGGGCAGCGACGTGACGCTCATCGGCCACGGCGCGATGGTGCACGTGCTGCTGCAGGCGGCGCAGATCGCCGAGGCGGAGGGCACAAGCTGCGAGGTGCTCGACCTGCGCTCCCTGTCGCCCATCGACTGGGAGCCGCTCGTGGCCTCGGCCCGCCGCACCGGGCGCGTGGTGGTGGCGCAGGAGGCGCCCGGCCACGTCTCGGTCGGCAGCGAGATCGCCGCGACGATCGCGGAGCGCGCGTTCTACTCGCTCGAGGCGCCCGTGCTGCGCGTCTCGGGCTTCGACACGCCCTTCCCGCCGGCCCAGCTCGAAGACATCTACCTGCCGGACGCCGACCGCGTGCTCGACGCGGTCGACCGCGCCCTGGCCTACTGACGCGACGCGAGGAGATCCGCATGCAGGAGTTCCGACTGCCCGATCCGGGCGAGGGCCTGACCGAGGCCGAGATCGTCACGTGGCGCGTCAAGCCCGGCGACACCGTGCACGTCAACGACGTGCTGCTCGAGGTCGAGACCGCCAAGTCGCTCGTCGAGCTGCCGAGCCCGTTCGAGGGCACCGTCGAGGCGCTGCTCGCCGAGGAGGGCCAGACGGTCGAGGTCGGCACCCCGATCATCCGCGTCTCGGGCGGCGACCCGGATGCGGTGGAGACCGCCGCCGATACCGCCGACACGGTCGCGGTCGACGACGACGGCGGCGCCGTGCTCGTCGGCTACGGCGTGCGCGGGGGAGCGGAGACCCGCCGCAGGAAGCCGCAGACGGTGCGCTCGGTGCCGGCCCCGTCGGCACCCGCGCGTCCCGCCTCGGTGCCCGCCGCATCCGCCGCGCCCGTGATCGCGAAGCCGCCGACGCGCAAGCTCGCGAAGGACCTGAGCGTCGACATCGCGACCGTGACCGGCACGGGCCTCGCGGGCGAGGTCACGCGGCAGGACGTCGTGGCGGCCGCCGAGCAGGTCAAGGTGTTCCGCAACCTCTCGGCGCCCGAGTGGTCGGGCGGCCGCGAGGAGCGCATCCCCGTGAAGGGCGTGCGCAAGGTCATCGCGCAGGGCATGGTCGACTCGGCCTTCACGGCGCCGCACGTGTCGGTGTTCACCGACGTGGATGCGACGCGCACGATGGAGTTCGTCAAGCGGCTCAAGGCATCGCCCGACTTCGCCGACGTCAAGGTGTCGCCGCTGCTCATCATGGCGAAGGCGATCCTCTGGGCGATCCGCCGCTCGCCGCAGGTCAACTCGACCTTCACGGGCGACGAGCTCGTCGTGCACCACTACGTCAACCTCGGCATCGCGGCGGCGACGCCGCGCGGCCTGCTCGTGCCCAACATCAAGGATGCGCAGGAGATGTCGCTGCTCCAGCTCGCGACGGCCCTCCAGCAGCTCACGACCACCGCGCGCGAGGGCCGCACACAGCCGGCCGACATGCAGCACGGCACGTTCACGATCACGAACATCGGCGTCTTCGGGATGGACACCGGCACGCCGATCCTCAACCCGGGGGAGACGGGCATCATCGCGCTCGGCACGATCCGGCAGAAGCCATGGGTCGTCGACGGCGAGGTGCGGCCGCGCTGGGTCACGACGGTCGGCGGCTCGTTCGACCACCGCGCGATCGACGGCGACGTCATCAGCCGCTTCGTCGCCGACGTCGCGTCGATCCTCGAGGAGCCCGCGCTCCTCCTCGACTGAGCCGGCCGCGCCCCACCCGCGTGCGGCCACGACACGCCGGCGGCACCCCGCAGGGTGGTCACGACACGCCGCCCGCACCCCGCAGGGTGGTCACGACACGCCGCCGGCAGCGGGTCGGCTGCGGCGCGTCGTGACCACGCAGGGCGCCCACGGCGGCGCGTCGTGACCACGCGGAGCGCGCCGGCGGGACCGGCTCGCGTCACGCGAGCCGGGGTCGGCGCAGGCCCTCAGTCGAAGAGCGGCCCCGCCGCCGGCCGCCACCAGTCGTCCCCGGGCCCCGCCGGCATCCGCCGCTTGTGCTCGGTGCGGGCGTAGCGGGCGATGATCTGCTCGGCGACCGCGGGGTCGATGGGCTCGCCCCGCAGGAACGCGTCGATCTGCTCGTACGCGAGCCCGAGCTCTGCCTCGTCGGTCTGCCCGGGCCGGTCGTCGAGCAGGTCGGCGGTCGGGGCCTTCTGCCACAGCCGCTCGTCGGCGTCGAGCGCGCGCAGCAGCTCCTTGCCCTGGCCCTTCGTCAGGCCGGAGAGCGGCAGCACGTCGGCACCGCCGTCGCCGTACTTCGTGTAGAAGCCGGTCACCGCTTCGGCGGCATGGTCGGTGCCGATGACGAGCAGCCCCAGCTGCCCGCCGATCGCGTACTGCGCGATCATGCGCGCACGGGCCTTCACGTTGCCCTTGTGGTAGTCGTCGACGGCGCCGATCGCGGCCTCGACCGAGGCCTCGAGCGCATCGACGCCGGGCTTGACGTCGACGGTGACCTCGCGGTCGGCGCGGATGAAGTCGAGCGCGAGCTGCGCGTCGGCCTCGTCGTGCTGCACGCCGTAGGGCAGCCGCACGGCGACGAAGGTCGCGTCGCCGCCGGCGTCGCGCACGCGCTCGACGGCGAGCTGCGCGAGGCGCCCCGCGAGGGTGGAGTCCTGGCCGCCCGAGATGCCGAGCACGAAGCCCTTCGCACCGGTGGTCGCGAGGTAGTCGACGAGGAAGCGGATGCGCCGCTCGAGCTCGGCGGGCGGGTCGATCGTGGAGTGCGCCCCGAGCGCCGCGATGATCGCCGACTGCCGGGTGCCGGTGGAGGGTGTCGCCATGCGCAGAGCCTACGCGCGGCGCCTGCAGAGCGGGTGGAGGGGCGCGAGATTGACAATCGTTCTCAACAGCGTCTAGCGTGGGAGGGCGCGGCACCGCGTCGCGCTGGACAAGGAACCACGCATGCGGATGCTCCCCGCCCTCGGCGCCGTCGGCGCCCTCTCCCTCGTGCTCACCGGCTGCTCCGCGGCCGGCGGTGCGGGCTCGCCCGGCGATCGGCTCGAGATCGTCGCCACCACCACGCAGCTCGCCGACGTCACCCGCGAGCTCGTCGGCGACGCGGCCGACGTCACGAGCCTGCTGCAGCCGGGCGCCTCGGCGCACGCCTTCGACCCGGGCCCGAGCGCCCTCACCGCCCTCGCCGGCGCCGATCTGCTCGTCGTGAGCGGCGCGGGGCTCGAGACGTGGCTCGAGGGCACGATCGAGGCCTCGGGCTTCGACGGCACGCTCGTCGACACCTCTGAGGGGCTCGACCTCCTCGCGGCCGAGGACGACCCGCACGAGGGCCACGACCACGGCGACGACGAGCACGGCCACGAGGGCGAGACGGCCGCAGAGCACGCGGCGCATGCCGACGAGCACGCCGACGAGCAGGCCGACAGCGAGGCCGACGCGCACGCCGGCCACGACCACGGCGAGCACGACCCGCACGTCTGGACCGACCCGGCCAACGTCATCCTGCAGGCCGAGGCGATCGTCGAAGCGGTCGCCGCGGCCGACCCGGACGCCGACATCGACGCATCCGCCACCGCCTACCTCGAGCGCCTGCACGAGCTCGATGCGTGGATGCGCGCCTCGATCGAGCAGGTGCCGGTCGACGAGCGGCTCGTCGTCACGACGCACGACACCTTCGGCTACCTCGAGCGCGCCTACGACGTGCAGGTCGTGGGCACCGTGCTGCCGAGCATCGACGACAGCGCCGACGCGAGCGCCGCACACATCGACGAGCTCGTCGCCGAGATCCGCGCGACGGGGGCGCCGGTCGTCTTCAGCGAGAACGCGATCGACCCGCAGCTCGCTGCGACGATCGCGCGCGAGGCCGGCGTCGAGCTCCGCGAGGGGGAGGACGCGCTCGCCGCGGATGCGCTCGGCCCCGAGGGCAGCGACACCGCGACGTACATCGGCGCGCAGGTGCACAACACCATCGCGATGGTCACGGCGTGGGGCGCCGAGCCGCTGCCGGTGCCAGAATCGCTCTCGTGAGCGGATCCGGGTCGAGCGCGGTCGTCGAGATCGAGGGCGCGTCCTTCGGCTACGGCGGCGCGCCCGTGCTGCGCGGCGTCAGCTTCTCGGTGCGCGAGGGCGAGGCGGTCGCCCTCATCGGCCCGAACGGCGCCGGCAAGTCCACCGTGCTCGCCGGCATCCTCGGGCTCGCCCAGCACGAGGCGCGCGTCTTCCGCGTCCCGACCGCACGCGGCGAGATCGGCACGCTCCCGCAGTCGAGCGAGATCGACCCCGCGTTCCCCGTCACCCTCGAGCAGGTCGTCGCCATGGGCCGCACGCCGCGCCTCGGGCTGCGCTGGCCGGGAGGCCGCGACCGCCGCATCGTCGCCGACGCGCTCGCGGCGGTCGGGCTCGCGGAGCACCGTCGCACGCGCTTCGGCGACCTCTCCGGCGGCCAGCGCCAGCGCGGGCTGCTCGCCCGCGCGCTCGCGAGCGAGCCGCGGCTGCTGCTGCTCGACGAGCCCTTCAACGGCCTCGACCAGGGCTCGCGCGACGCGCTCATCGAGACGATCCGCCGGCTGAAGGAGCGGGGCGTCGCGCTGCTCATCACGACGCACGACCTCGAGCTCGCGCGCGCGGTGTGCGAGCGCACACTGCTCGTCAACCGCGAGCAGATCGCGTTCGACGAGACCGGATGCGTCCTCACGCTCGAGCAGGTCGAGGCGGCGTTCGCGTCCCACGTGATGGAGATCGACGGGCACACGCTCGCCACGACGGAGCACCACGCCGCCGAGCACGCGGGCCACCACGACGACCCCGGCCCCGGACATCCGCTCGCCGACGACGGCCCCGAGCGCGTCGCCGCTCGATGACCGCGCTCGCGGCGCCGGTCGCGGCCGGCCTCATCGACCCGTTCACGCCGTTCGCGGTGCCCTTCCTCGGCAGGCCGCTGCTGCTGCTCGTCGCGCTCGCGGTCGCCGCCGCCACCGTGGGGGTGCTCGTGCACCTGCGGCGGCTCGAGTTCTCGACCGACGGGCTCACGCACGCCGTCTTCCCCGGCCTGGCGATCGGCGCGGCCGCGGGCGGCGCGGCCGGGCTGCTGCCGGGCGCGATCGGCGCGGCGCTCGCCGCCGCCGTCGTGCTCGCGCTCATCTCGCGGCGCGGCCAGCCGCGCGACACCGCGGTCGCGATCGTGCTCACCACCTTCTTCTCCTTCGGCGTCGTGCTCGTCTCCGCATCCGACCGCAGCGGCGGCAGCATCTCCGACTTCTTCTTCGGGCGCCTGCTCACGATCACGTGGGGCGACCTCGGCGTCGCGCTCGCGCTCATCTCGATCGCCGTCGCGCTCGTCGTCGTCACGGGGCGGCAGCAGCTCTTCGCGGCGTTCGACGCCGCTGGCGCCCGGCGCGCGGGGCTGCCGGTGCTCGCGCTCGAGGTGATCGGCACCGTTGCGATCGCGCTCGTCGTGGTCGCCGCATCCGCATCCGTCGGCACGCTGCTCGCGCTCGCCGTCGTGATCGTGCCGGCCGCCGCAGCGCGCGCGCTCACGCGCTCGCTGCGCACCGCGATGGCGGTCGCGATCGCCTTCGGTGCCGTCACCGGCTGGGCGGGGCTGTGGGTCGTCGTGCAGCTCGCCGAGCTCGGGGTGGATGCGGCGCCGGGCGCGACCGTGGCGCTCACGATGATCGTCGGCTACCTGCTCGCGCTCGGCGTCGGCGCGCTCCGCGGGCGGCGGGCGCGCGCCGCCGACCGGCGCGAGGTCGCCGCATGAGCCTCCCGCTCGACTTCTTCGGGCTCGCGATGGTCGAGGTCGTGCTCGCTGGCGTGCTCGCGGGCCTCGTCGGCGTGCTCGTGGTGCTGCGGGAGCGCGCGTTCTTCACGATGTCGCTCACGCACGCGACCTTCCCGGGCGCGGTCGCGGCGGCGATCCTCGGCGTCTCCATCCCGCTCGGCGCGGCCGTCGCCGCCGTCGGCCTCATCGCGATCGCCGTGGGCATCGGGCGGATGCGGTCGCAGGGCCCGGCCGTCGCATCCGGCGTCATGCTCACCGCGGGCTTCGCGCTCGGCGCGTTCCTGCAGTCGGTCGCGCCCCTCGCCGTCGACGTCGAGTCGTTCCTCGTCGGCCAGGTGCTCGCCGTCACGACGGCCGATCTCGCGCTGACGGCCGGCGTGCTCGTCGTCGCCGCGCTCGTGTGGGCGCTCGCCGGCGCGCACCTCGTCTTCTCGAGCGCCGACGAGGCCGGCTACCGCCGGGCGGGGCTCGCGCCCTGGATCCCCGAGACGCTCTCGCTCGCGCTCATCGCGGGCACCGTCGTGGCGATCATGCCGGTCGTCGGCGCCATCCTCGGCGTCGCGCTCATCGTGGCGCCGGCCGCGGCGGCCCGGCTCCTCGTGCGCGATTGGCGGTGGATGCTGCTGGTCGCCCCGGCGCTCGGCGCCGCGTCGGGCGTCGTGGGCCTCCTGGCCTCGCGCTGGTTCGACCTGGCCGCCGGGGGCGCGATCGCGCTCGTCGCGGTGCTCCTGTACGCGCTCGCCTGGTCGGCGCGCGCGCTCCGTGGCACGATCGAGGCGAGGACGCGATGACCGACACGACCCCCCGACGCACGACGCGCCAGCGCGAGGCCGTGCGCGAGGCGCTCGCGGCGAGCGAGGAGTTCGTCTCGGCGCAGGCGCTCCACCAGACGCTGCTCGCCGACGGCGCCAAGGTGGGACTCGCGACCGTCTACCGCGCGCTCGCGGCGCTCGCGGAGGACGGCGAGGCGGATGCGCTGCAGTCCGGCGGCGAGGTGCTCTACCGCGCGTGCACCCCCACCCACCACCACCACCTCATCTGCCGCCGGTGCGGTCGCACGGTCGAGCTCGAGGCCGCGGCGGTCGAGCGCTGGGCGCGGCAGGTCGCCGCCGAGCACGGGTTCGTCGAGCCCGACCACGTCGTCGACATCTTCGGCCTCTGCGCCGAGTGCGCCGCGGTGCGCTGAGCCTCGCCGCGCTGAGCCTCGCCGCGGGCTGGCCCTCCCTGCAGCGGACGCTCGGCCGCGCATCCTCTCCACAGCGCTGACCTCTCCACAGGCGGGCGCGCCGCTCAGCCGCGATCGTGGCCTTCCTGTGAGACTGTGCCCATCGGATCGAGGAGGCCCGCCGTGACCAACCCGCCCAGCACCGACGCGCACGCGCCCGCCGCGCCCGCACCGCAGCATCCCGCCCGCTCGACGCCACGACGCATCATGGGCATCCAGCCCGTGCTTTTCGTCGGCATGTGCCTGCTGGCCGTCGTCTCGCTCATCACCGTCGTCCTGATCTTCGTCGGCGACTTCGACAGCCAGGCGCCGCGCGTCGTGTGGACGGTCGTGGTGTTCCTGGCGTTCACGGGGCTCCTCGCGCTCGACCTCGTGCTCGCACGGCGCTCGGCGACGCCGCTCGTCATCGGCGTGGCCGCGAACACCTACCTGCTCGCGGTGCTGATGATCGCGATCTGGGTGCGCGGCGGCCGCGAGGGCTGGGACGACGACTGGCTCTTCGCCGAGCTCTTCGGCATCGTGCTGCTCACGCTGCTGGTCGTGCGCGCGGCTGCGGCCGGCGCATGGGGGCTCATCACCCTCGGGCGCGGCTCGGGCACGGAGTTCGGCCGCGTGCTGGGGCTCATCGCGGCGGCGCTGCTCGGCCTCGTCGGCGTGCTGCTGACGCTGCACTTCGCGATCGACGCCTTCGGCGTCGACGTCGACGAGTGGTACTGGCGCTCGACCGTCGCAGCGATCGTGATCACGGCGCTCGCGGCCTCCGTGACCGTGCTCCTCTACTGGAACCGCCGCAACCTCGACTGGCAGGAGGCCGAGGCGCGCGGCGAGCACGTGCGGCCCGCAGCGGTCGGCGGGCCGGTGCCGCCGCCGCTCGCGCCGCAGCACGGCAGCACCCACCACGCTGCGCCGGGCCACGGGTACCCGGCCGAGCCCTACCTCGATCAGCGCGGCGGCGTCGCGACGAGCGCTGCCGCCGCGGCGACCGGGGCGCCGACCGCGTGGCCCCAGCCGCCCGCGGGGCAGCCCGCGCCCGGCGGGGCGACGGCGTGGCCGCAGCAGCCGGGCCAGCAGCCCGCGGGCTGGCCCGCGCAGCCGCAGCAGCCCGACGCGAACGGGCTGCTGCCATGGCCCACCTACGCCGACGGCACGCCCTACCCGATGGGGCCCGACGGCCAGCCCGTGTTCCCGCCCGGGGCGCGCTGACGCATCCGCACACCGGCGGCGCCGAGCGCGGGCGCCACGCCTCCGGCCGCGCCGCGCGCGAGCCGCGCCGGCGACGGTGAAGCCGGCCTTGCCCCGATTGCCACGGATCGCGTACGATAGACCCTTGGTGCGGCTTCGGCCGCGCAGCACCCGCCCCCTCCACGCCCCGAAAAGGTACGGCTGTGGCGTGTGCAGGCAAGTGATCTTGGGTGGGCTCCGGCCCACGGTAACCATATGGAGGGCACCATGGCAGCCGTTTGCCAGGTGACCGGAGCCGTTCCCGGCTTCGGGCACAACATCTCGCACTCGCACCGGCGCACGAAGCGACGCTTCGACCCGAACGTGCAGCGCAAGACCTACTTCGTCCCGTCGCTGCGACGGAACGTGACGCTCAACGTCTCGGCCAAGGGCATGAAGGTCATCGACGCCCGTGGCATCGAGGCCGTCATCCGTGACCTGCAGGCGAAGGGGGTGAAGCTCTGATGGCCAAGAAGGCACAGGACGTCCGTCCGATCATCAAGCTCCGCTCGACCGCCGGCACCGGCTACACGTACGTGACGAAGAAGAACCGTCGCAACAACCCCGACCGACTGGTGCTGAAGAAGTACGACCCCATCGTGCGTCAGCACGTCGAGTTCCGAGAGGAGCGATAAATGGCCAAGAAGAGCATGATCGCCAAGAACGAGCAGCGGAAGGCCATCGTCGCCCGCTACGCCGAGAAGCGCGCGGCGCTGAAGAAGGCCCTCGTCGACCCCAAGTCGACCGACGAGGAGCGCGAGGCCGCGCGCCTCGGCCTGCAGAAGCTGCCCCGCAATGCCTCGCCGGTGCGCGTGCGCAAGCGCGACGCCATCGACGGCCGCCCCCGCGGCCACGTCGGCGAGTACGGCATCTCGCGTGTGCGCTTCCGCGACATGGCGCACAAGGGTGAGCTGCCCGGCGTCACCAAGTCGAGCTGGTAAGCACCCGCTTCACGACGACGGCCCCGACCCCTGCCTCACGGCACGGCGGTCGGGGCCTTCGTCGTCCCCGGTGCGGATGGTCTCCATGCGGAGGCGCGGACGCGGGGCGCAACCCGCGCGGGGCGCCGCCCGCCGCTACACCCGCCGGATCGTCGCGTCGGGCGGCGAGACCTCGAGCCAGCGCCAGCCGTAGGCGTCGAGGTCGAGCTCGAGCCGGCCCTCGACGGTCATCGAGCTGTCGTCGAAGCGGTCGATGAAGGTCACCGGGCCGCCGTCGGCGCTCACCTCGAGCCGCACCTGCTCGCGGCCCTCGCCGAGGTTGTGGAGCGCGAGCATCGCCCAGTCGTCGGTGCGGCTCACGTGCGCGAGCACCGCGCGCTGGCGCACGCCGATCACGTCCAGCCGCGCCCACGCGAGCGCCGGCTGGGCGCGGTAGAGCCCCGTGAGGCGCTGGATGTGGCGCCAGAGCGACGAGGGGTCGAGGCGCTGGTCGGCGACGTTGATGCGGTCGGGTCCCCACTCGCCGCCGGGCAGCGGCCGCGGCCAGCGCCGCTGCGGCGCGGTCGAGAAGCCCGCCGACGCATCCGCCTCCCACTGCATCGGCGTCCGCACCGCGTAGCGGTCGGGCACCTCGAGCGCCTCGCCCATCCCGATCTCCTCGCCGTAGAAGAGCACCGGGCAGCCGGGCAGCGAGAACAGCAGCGTGTAGACCATCCGCACCGCGCGGTCGTCGCCGAGCATCGTCGGCAGCCGGCGCCGGATGCCGCGGTCGTAGAGCCGCATGTCCTCGTCGGGGGCGAACGCCGCGAAGACCTCGTCGCGCTCGGCGTCGGTCAGCTTGTCGAGGGTCAGCTCGTCGTGGTTGCGCACGAAGTTGCCCCACTGCGACAGCTCGGGCAGCTCCGGCCGGTCGCGGAGCGCCGCCGCGAGCGGGCGGGCGTCGCGGCGCGCGAGCGAGAGGAAGAGCTGCTGCATCGAGACGAAGTCGAACTGCACCTGCAGGCCCGCGGCCGCGCCCTGCGCCTCGAACCACGCGATCTGCTCGTCGTGCGGCAGGTTGACCTCGCCGAGCAGCATCGCCTCGCCGTTCCGGCGCGAGACGAAGCGCTCGATCGAGCGCAGGTGCTCGGCGCCGTCGTAGTCGGTGCCCGCGGGCTGCGTCGCGTGTCGGTCGGCGTCGCTGAAGAGGAACGGCACCGCGTCCACCCGGAAGCCCGAGACGCCGAGCTCGAGCCACAGGCCCAGGTTGCGCTCGATCTGCTGCTGCACGGCGGGATGCGCGACGTTGAGGTCGGGCTGATGCGCGCGGAAGTGGTGCAGGTAGTACTGGCCCGTGCGGGCATCCTTCGTCCACGTCGAGTCCTCGAGCCCGGGGAAGACCGGCGGGTCGGGGTTCGGCGGAGGCGCGTCGCGCCACACGTACCAGTCGCGGAAGGGCGAGTCCTCGGACGCGCGCGACGAGCGGAACCACGGATGCTCGGCCGAGGTGTGGTTCATGACGAAGTCGACGATCACGCGCATGCCGTGCGCCCGCGCGACGCGCAGGAGCTCGACGAGGTCGCCGAGCGTGCCGAGCCGCGGGTCGACCGCGAAGAAGTCGGTGATGTCGTAGCCGTCGTCCTGGTCGGCCGTCGGGAAGAACGGCATGAGCCACAGGCACGTCACGCCGAGGTCGGCGAGGGTGTGGATGCGGGAGATGAGCCCCTGGATGTCGCCGTCGCCGTCGCCGTCGGAGTCCTGGAAGACCTGGATGTCGAGGCAGTAGTAGACCGCGTTCCGCCACCAGAGGTCGGCGGACTCGATCGGGCGCGGGCTCACGCGGCGACCTCGGGCAGCACGTGCTCGCCGAAGGCGTCGAGATAGGCGGCCTGCTCCTGGCCGACGTGGTGCAGGTAGAGCTCGTCGAGGCCGGCGTCGACGAGCGAGCGGATGCGCTCGGCGTGCGCGCCGGGGTCGCTCGAGATCCACACCGCGCGCCGCAGCTCGTCCTCGGTCGCGCCGGCGGTGCGCCGCTCGAAGTCCTCCGGCTGCTCGACGTCCCAGGCCTCGGGCGCGGGGACGAGGTTGCTCTGCCACTGGTCGCGCGCGATCGCGAGGGCCTCGTCCTCGGTCGGCGCCCACGAGAGGTGCAGCTGCCCGCACACGGGCCCGCGCCCGCCGGCGTCGCGGTAGGCCGCGACGATGTCGCGCACGGCGCCGGGCTCGGCAGCCACCGTGATGAGGCCGTCCGCCCACGCGGCGTGGCGGGCGGCCGACTCGGCCGTGACTGCCGCGGCGAGGAGCGGCGGCGGCTCCGCGGGCCGGGACCAGACGCGCGCGCGATGCGCCGAGACGAGCCCGTCGTGCGTCACCTCCTCGCCCGCGAGCAGCCGGCGCATGAGGTCGACGGTCTCGACGAGCCGCCGCTCGCGCTCGGGCTTCGACGGCCAGCCCTCTCCGGTCACGTGCTCGTTCATCGCCTCGCCCGAGCCGAGCGCCGCCCAGAAGCGCCCGGGGAACATCTCGCCGAGCGTCGCGACCCGCTGGGCCGCGATCACCGGGTGGTAGCGCTGGCCGGGCGCCGTGACGACACCGAAGCGCAACGACGTCGTGGCGAGCGCGGCGCCGAGCCACGACCACGCGTAGCCGCTGTGGCCCTGGCGCCGGCTCCACGGCGCGAGGTGGTCGGAGCACATCGCCGCCTCGAAGCCCACCTCCTCGGCGTGCTGCACGTCGCGCAGGAGCGCGCTCGGCGCGATCTGCTCATGGGAGGCGTGGAATCCGATGACGGCCATGCGCCCCACGGAAGCGCGGATGCGCGGGCACGTCAACCCTGGCGGCGCATCGGGGCATCCCGGATGCGGTGGAATGGGTCAGTGCACCGCATCCGCCGCCTCTTCCTCCCGATCGACGCGCTCGGGCCTGCCGACACGGCCGGCCGCATCGCGCAGCTGCTCGTCGGGCTCTTCCTCTACGGCATCGCGCTCGCGCTGCTCGTGCGGGCGGCGCTCGGCGTCGGCCCCTGGGACGTGCTCTCGCTCGGCATCGCCAACCACCTGCCGATGAGCTACGGCACGGCGACGGTCGTGGTGTCGGGACTCGTGCTGCTGCTGTGGATCCCGCTGCGGCAGCGCCCCGGGATCGGCACGCTCGGCAACGCGCTGCTCGTCGGGCCCGCGGCCGACCTCGGGCTCTGGCTCATCCCGCAGCCGACCGAGCTCTGGGCGCAGGCGCTCATGCTCGCCGGCAGCATCCTGCTGCTGTCGATCGCGACCGGCATCTACATCGCGCCGCGCCTGGGGCCCGGCCCGCGCGACGGCCTGATGACGGGCATCGTGCGGTTGACCGGCTGGCCCATCTGGATCGTGCGCACCCTCATCGAAGGCTCGGCCCTCCTCATCGGCTGGCTGCTGGGGGGTCCGGTGGGCCTCGGCACGGTCATCTTCGCGTTCGGCGTCGGGCCGCTCATCGGCGTCTTCCTGCCATTCTTCGAGCGCCGGCGCGCGCGCACGGAGGAGCGCGTGCGCCTCGCTCGGGCGGGCGGTGTGCAGGGCCGCTGACGCGCCGGAGGACGATTTTGTCCCCCAATCGCGTTCGCACACCGCGAAAACACGCGGAGATCGCGGCGTGTCGGGGTGTTCTTGCGCGAGATCGCGGGCCTCAGGTCTACGTTCGGGGGTGGTCGGAGCCCACCCAGGCCCCGGCGGATGCCCGCCCCCGGCGGGACGGACATGCCACCACCAGGAGGACACCATGGCTGAGACCATCAACAAGACCACGCTGGCTTCGAAGATCGCCGCGTCGACCGACCTCTCGCAGGCCAAGGTCAGCGCCGTGCTCGACGCCCTCTTCGACGAGGTGTCGTCGGCCGTCAAGGCTGGCAACAAGGTCTCGATCCCCGGCTTCTTCAGCGCCGAGCGCACCGAGACCGCTGCTCGCACGGGCCGCAACCCGCAGACGGGCGAGGAGATCAAGATCGCCGCGGGCCACCGCGTCAAGCTGACCGCCGGCTCGAAGCTCAAGGCTGCCGTCAAGTAGGACCGCTCCACACAGCAGCGCGAGGGGCTCCGCCGGATGGCGGGGCCCCTCGCGTCTTGGTCTCGTGACGCGTGCGCCTTCGGCGCGCGCTCCTCGACCGGCGGGCGGTGTGCGCCTGCGGCTCGCGCTCCTCGACCGGCGGGCGGTGTGCGCCTGCGGCTCGCGCTCCTCGACCGGCGGGCGGCCGGGGAGCGGTCATAGGGGCGACGACTACCCTGGACGGGTGCAGCGCATCCGTCTCCTCGCGCCGGCGCTCGCGGTCCTCGCGGGCCTGGCTGCGACGTGGGCGGCGCTCGAGTTCGGCGGCGGGGCCGAGGCACCCGCGATCGAGGATCCCGGCGCCGCGGTGCGCTGGGGCGTGCCGATCGCGACGATGCTGCGCAACCTCGCGATCGCCACGGCGTTCGGCGGCCTCGTGCTCGCGTGCTTCGCGCTGCGCCCGTCGAGTCGCGACTGGCACCGCACGATCGACCTCGCCGCGGTCGCGACCGGCGTCGCCGCGGTCGCCCAGGGCTTCGTCGCCTGGGGCGGCTTCCGCACCGTCGTGACGAACCCCGTCACCGCTACGAACGACTTCGGCCGCCTCCTGCAGCTCTTCTTCGTCGAGATCGAGACCGGCCGGCTCATGCTCGGCACGCTGCTCTCGCTCGCCGTCCTCACCGTCGTGCTGCTCGTCGCGCGCGGACCGGTCGCGGTCGCCTTCTCGGTCGTCGCGTGGGCCGTGCCGTTCTGGCTCATCGCCTCCGGCGGCCACGCGGGCGGCACCGCAGCGCACGACATCGCCGTCTCGGCGCTCCTCCTGCACCTCATCTTCGTCTCGATCTGGCTCGGCGGCCTCGTGCACGTGGGCCTGCTCGCGCGCGGTCGCGACGCCGAGCCGGCCGACGCATCCGCCCCCGACGCCGCCTACGGCGACGTGCTGCTGCGCTACTCGAGCCTCGCCGCGGTGAGCTTCGGCGTCGTCGCCTTCACGGGCGTCGCCTCGTCGTGGGTGCGCATGGAGGGCGACTGGTTCAGCGAGTACGGCATCCTCTCGATGGCGAAGGCCGCGCTCCTCGTGGTGCTCGGCGGCTTCGGCGCGTGGCAGCGGATGCGGCTGCTGACGCCCGCGAAGACGCTCGGTGAGCGCGTGGGCGGCCGCGCTATCGCGACGGTGCTCGCGCTCGAGCTCGTCGTGATGGGCGTGACCGCCGGCGTCGCCGCCGGCCTCGCCCGCACGCGCACGCCCGTGCCGGAGCAGCCGCCGGGGCTCGAGGCGACGCCCGCCGAGATCCTCACCGGCAAGCTGCTGCCGCCGCCGTTCGAGTTCAGCCGGCTCTTCACCGAGTGGTCGCTCGACCCGCTGTGGACGGTCGTGTGCGCGCTGCTCGCGTTCTTCTACGTCGCCGGTGTCGTGCGGCTCGCGCGGCGCGGCGACCACTGGCCGGTGGGGCGCACGATCTCGTGGCTCGCGGGCGTCGCGCTGCTGTGGTGGTGCACGAGCGGTGCGCTCAACCTCTACCAGGAGTTCCTCTTCTCGCTGCACATGCTCGTGCACATGCTGCTCGGCATGGCGACGGCGGTGCTGCTCGTGCCCGGCGCCCCGATCACCCTCGCGATGCGCGCGATCCGCAAGCGTCGCGACGGCACGCGCGGCGGCCGCGAGTGGCTGCTCGCGATCGTGCACTCGAAGTACATGCAGGTCGTCGGCCACCCGGTCGTCTCGGCCGCGATCTTCGTGCTCAGCCTCTGGGTCTTCTACTACACGCCGATCTTCGAATGGGCGATGACCGACCACCTCGGCCACATCTGGATGGTCGTGCACTTCGCCGGCGCCGGCTACCTCTTCGTGCAGGCGATCATCGGCATCGACCCCGGCCCGGCCAGGCCCCCGTTCGCGCTGCGGCTCGTGCTGCTCATCGGCACGATGGTGTTCCACGCCTTCTTCGGCCTGACGCTCATGACGGGCGAGGCGCTGCTGCTGCCCGACTGGTTCGGCGCGATGGGCAACGGCGTCGACGCGCTCGAGGATCAGCAGGTCGGCGGCGGCATCGCGTGGTCGATCGGCGAGATCCCGACGGTGATCCTCGCGATCATCACGACGGTGCTGTGGGTGCGCAGCGACAAGAAGGAGCGCGTGCGGCTCGATCGCGCCGCGGAGCGCGACGGCGACGCCGACCTGAACGCCTACAACGCGATGCTCGAGAAGATGGGGAAGCGATGACCGACACGACCGGCGCCGCCGACGGCGGCCGCACCGAGCAGTACCTGCCCGAAGAGCTCGCGGCCCTCGCCGAGGGCCGGGCGCTGCGGCTGCGCATCGTGCGGCACGCCGAGACCGAGCACAACGTCGACCACCTCATGCAGGGATGGTCCGACTCGCCGATCACCGAGCGCGGCCGCGAGCAGATCGTGGCCGTCGCGAAGCACCTCGCGGGGGAGCGCTTCGACCTCGCCTTCTCCTCCGACCTGCAGCGCACGCGCACGACCGCCGAGGGCATCCTCGCCGCGCTCGAGCCGCAGCCGCCGATCGAGTACACCGAGGTGCTGCGCGAGTGGCACTTCGGCAGCCACGAGGAGCGCCCCGCGCGCGACGTGTGGCAGGAGGTCATCGTCGAGCACGGCTTCGAGGTCGACCGCGAGCTGACGGCGCTCCGCGCGATCGGCGAGCAGGTGGGCTGGCGGGGGCTGTTCGACACCATCGCGCGGCTCGACACGAGCGGGCAGGCCGAGCAGGCCGCCGCGACCGTCATGCGCGCCGACGCGGCGCTCGAGCGCATCATCCGCGGGGCGGCGGCGCTGCCCGGCCACGATCGGGTCGAGGTGCTCGTCGTCTCGCACGGCGGCTTCATCACGTCGCTGCTGCGGCAGCTCGTGCCTGAGCTCACGCCCGACATCATCCTGCCGAACTGCTCGGTGACGACGGTCTCGGTCGCGGCCGGCACGACGGTGTGGACGCTCGACGGGCTCGGCGAGGTGGCGCTGGGGGCGTAGCCGCGCTTCGCTGATCGAGTAGCCGGCGCAGCCGGCGTATCGAGATCCGTGCCGCTGGTCGTCTCGATACGGCCCTCCGGGCCTACTCGACGACCGTTGAGGGTGCGGGCCTCCTCGACGACCGTTGAGCGCGCAGGCCTACTCGACGACCGAGCGAGGGCGGCCCGGCAGGTGCACCTCGATCTCGTAGAGCTCGCGAGGGTCGGCCTCGTCGACACGCTCGCCCGAGAGGCCGAGCTTGCGGTAGAACTCCGCCGCGACCTCGAGCGACTGCCACTCGAGCACGCGGATGCGCGTCTGCTGCTCGGCCCACGTGCGCACCGCCTCGAAGAGCGCCGTGCCGACGCCCCGGCCCCGCGCATCCGGCGAGACCCACAGGTCGTGCATGCGCGCGATCGACCAGTCGCGGTGCAGCGCGGGCCCGTAGTCCTGGGCGGCGGCGTAGCCGAGCACCCGACCGTCGGCCTCGGCGACGACGATGTGGTGGCCCGGGTTCGTCACGAGCGACTCGAGGCGCTCGCGGTAGCGGTCGACCTTCTCGTCGTTCTCGTCGACCCTGCGGTGCTCGGCGAACATCGGCTGGAGCGCCGCCGCGTCCGCGACGGTCGCCGGCCGGATGTGGATGTCGCCGTCGCCCATGCGGCCACCCTAGCCGCCGCCCGCCCGGAGGATCTCCGGCTCTGAGCGACTCCGGGCGCATCATCCAGCTGGAGGCGCTGAGTCCCGGACTTCTGCCGGGCGCTCTCCCACTTCGCCCCTGCCGGGCACCCGGCAGCGGCGCCCCCGCCGGGCTCAGCGGGCGCAGCAGTCGGCGCGCCGCATCAGGCCGCGGCGACGTGCTCCGCGCACGACGGCTCGCACGCACCGCACACGGGCACCTGCTTGCGGCACGACCACAGCCGGCAGTTGCCCATGCCGCCCGTCGGCGCGCCGCACGCCGCGCACGTGCCGAGCACCGCCGCATCCGCCCCGAAGTCGACCGTCTGCCGCTGGTCGAACACGTAGAGCGAGCCCTCCCAGAGCCCGGCGTTGCCATAGCGCTCGCCGTAGCGGACGATGCCGCCGTCGAGCTGGTAGACCTCCGCGAAGCCGCGCGAGCGCATGAGCGACGACAGCACCTCGCAGCGCACGCCGCCGGTGCAGTAGGTGACGACCGGCTTGTCCTTGAGGTGGTTGTAGGCGCCCGAGTCGAGCAGGTCGACGAAGTCGCGCGTGGTGTCGGCGTCGGGCACGACCGCACCCCGGAAGCGCCCGACGAAGGCCTCGAAGCGGTTGCGGCCATCGAACAGGACGGCGTCGGGGCGCTCGGCGAGCAGCTCGTGCAGCTCGTGCGGCTGCAGGTGCTGGCCGCCTCCCACGACGCCGTCGGCGTCGACCTCGAGCTCGTCGGGGGCGCCGAACGTGACGATCTCGTCGCGCACCTTGACGCTCAGCCGCGGGAAGTCGGCGCCCGTGCCGGCCGACCACTTGATGTCCATGCCGCGGAACCCCGAGTACTCGCGCGTCGCGCGCGCGTAGCGCCGCAGCGCATCCGCCGCGCCCCCGACGGTGCCGTTGATGCCGTGCGGCGAGATGAGGATGCGCCCCGTCAGGCCGAGCTGCGAGCACAGCAGGTGCTGCCACAGCCGCACCGCCTCGGGGTCGGCGATGGGCGTGAAGCGGTAGTAGAGCAGCACCTTGTGCATTGGACGATTCTCCCAAACGGGTGCGGATGCGGCGCACGCGTCGGGCAGGATGGGCGGCTGTGAACATGTGGTTGCAGTGGCTGCTCGCGATGACCGTCAAGAGCAAGGGGCGCCCCGCGCTCGGCATCGAGGACGTCGCGCGCACGCCGTTCATGGTGCTGCCGACCGACATCGACCTGCTCGGCCACATGAACAACGGGCGCTACCCCTCGTACATGGATCTCGCGCGCGTCGACATGCTCACGCGCACCGGCATGGCGAAGGTGCTCGACCGCGCCGGGATCTACGCGGTGGTCGGGCAGTCGTCGATGGTCTACCGGCGCTCGCTCGACCTGTGGCAGCGATTCGACATCGAGACGGCCGTGCTCGGCGCCGACGAGCGCGCGATCTACCTTGTGCAGCGCTTCGTCGTCGACGGCGAGGTGCACGCGCGCGGCGTCGTGCAGGGCCGCTTCATCGAGAAGGGCGTGGGCACGGCGAAGATCGCGCGCGTCGTCGAGGTGCTCGCCGCGGCGGGGCTCGAGGTGCGGCTGCCCGAGCTCGACGAGCGGGTCGCGCACTGGGCCGAGGTCAACGCGCTGCCGCCGTCGCGCGCGAGCCACGCCTCCGACTGGGCGGGGCGCACGCCGCGCTGACCGCTCCGAGCTCTGGCGACGACCCGCCTCGCTGACGGCCCCGCACTCAACGGCCATGCGCGACGGATGTGCCGCGCATCAGCACATCCGTCGCGCATGGCCGTTGGGTTGCCGCGGGCTGGGCGAGGAAGACGCGTCAGGCCAGGCGCTCGCGCAGCAGCTCGAGCGCCGCGTGCGCCGCGTTGTGCCCGCCGATGCCCGAGACCGCGCCGCCGCGGCGCGCACCCGAGCCCGCCATGAGGATCCGCGGGTGCGCAGTCTCGACCCCCCACGCCTCGGCGACCGTCGTCGCCTCGCCCTCGAGCCACGGCCACGAGAGCGGCCCGTGGAAGATGTTGCCGCCGGGCATCGCGAGCGCGTCCTCGATGTCGAGGGTCGTCTTCGTCTCGATCGCCGGCCCGTCGACCCCGTCGAGCAGCAGCGGCGCGATCGGCTCGGCGAGCACCGAGTCGAGCGAGGCGAGCACAGCCGCACCGAGCTCGCCCCGCATCCGCTCGTTCGTCTCGGGCGTCAGCAGCCGGTCGGGCACCTGCAGCCCGAAGACGGTGAGCGTGTGGGCGCCGGATGCGCGCAGCTCGGGCCCGAGGATCGTCGGGTCGGTGAGCGAGTGGCAGTAGATCTCGCACGGCAGCGGCTCGGGGATGCGCCCGGCCGTCGCGGCAGCGTGCGCGGCGCCGAGCTGCGCGTAGCCCTCGTTGACGTGGAAGGTGCCGCCGAACGCCGCCTCGGGCGCGATGCCGTCGCGCAGGCCCGGCAGCCGCGAGAGCAGCATGTTGACCTTGACCTGCGCGCCCTCGGGCCGCGGCGCCCCGCCGTCCTCGTCGCCGAGCAGGCGCCCGAGCACGTGCGGCGCGACGGCCGAGAGCACGAGGTCGAACTCGGCCGTGAGCTCGGTGCCGGTCGGGATGCCCTCCGAGTCGGTCGGCAGGCCGCCGACGCGCTCCTGCCACGTGACCTCGCCGTCGGGCGTGACGCGGGTGACGGTGACGCCCGTCAGGATCTTCGCGCCTGCGTCGCGAGCGGCGCGCTCGAGCTCGCCCGAGACGCGGCCCATGCCGCCGATCGGCACGTCCCAGTCGCCGGTGCCGCCGCCGATCACGTGGTACAGCAGGCAGCGGTTCTGCTCGAGGTCCGGGTCGTCGAGGGCCGCGAACGTGCCGATGAGCGCATCGGTCGCGATGACGCCGCGCACGAGGTCGTGCCCGACCGCCGCCTCGATCGCGTCGGCGATCGGCGCGTCGACGATCTCCGACCACGCGGATGCGGCTCCCGCGGCGTCGCGCACGGCGGCCGCGGTGGGCAGGGGGCCGGTCAGGGTGGGGAACAGCGCCGCCGCGAGCCGGGTCGTGCGGTCGGTGAAGGCGGCGAAGCCGTCGGCGTCGTCCGCCGCGCCGATCGCGGCGAACGACGCGCGCGTGGCCGCCTCGTCGCCGACGTCGATGAGCAGCCCGCGGTCGGTGCCGGGCTGCGGCGTGTAGCTCGAGTAGCGGCGCCGCGCGAGCTGCACGTCGAGGCCGAGGTCGCGGATGATCTGCTCGGGCATGAGGCTCACGAGGTAGCTGTAGCGCGACAGGCGGGCGTCGTGGCCCGCGAAGCCGTTCGTGCTGACCGCCGCGCCGCCGACGTGGGGGAGCCGCTCGAGCACGGTCACGTCGACGCCCGCTCGGGCGAGGTAGGCGGCGGCCGTGAGGCCGTTGTGGCCTCCGCCGACGATGGCGACGCGCGGCATGCATGCTCCCGTGGGGCTCGGTGCTGCGCGGCCGATCGGCCGCGCCAGGGCCTAGACAACCACAGCGGCGGATGCGGGGGAACGGTCGGGCGCGAGGGCTCGCTCCGGAGTCGGGCGCATACGATGACGGCATGACCGACCAGCGCAGGGATGACGACTTCGACGCGCTCATCGCTGAAGGCATCGAGCGGGCGCAGCGCGATCACGCGCACGTCACGCCCGAGGAGCGCGCCGACGACATCCGGCAGCTCGGCCTCGACGGGCCGCTCGAGGTGGTCGACGAGCAGGACGCCGACGACGAGCCGCTGCAGGCGCCCCCGCTGCCCGACTCCGGCCCCGCGTTCGAGATCGACGACGCGACGTGGGCGGCCGCGCAGCAGCCCTACCGGCCGGTCGAGGTGCCGGGGCCGTGGCCCGCGCAGGCGCCGCCCGTGACCGGGTGGTCGCTGTCGCAGGACATCGTCGACGTGCCGACGGTGCAGATGGATGCGGCAGAGCTCCAGGCGGAGCTCCAGGCCGCGACGCCGCCTGCGCCCGAGCCGGAGACCGAGCCGGTGCGGCAGCCCGAGCCGGTGCGGCAGCCCGAGCCGACGCCGGAGCCGGTGCCCCAGCCGACGCCGGAGCCCGTGCGCCAGCCGGCGCCTGAGCCGGCGCCTGAGCCGGTCGCGACGCCGGACATCACGCCGGTCGCCGAGCCCGAGCCGGAGCCGCAGCCCACGCGGGTCGCCGAGCCCGAGCCTGCGCGAGTCGCGGAGCCGCAGCCCGCCCCGGTCACTGAGCCCGAGCCGGAACCGCAGCCGGTCGCCGAGCCGGTGCGGGAGCGGGTGGCCGAGCCCGCACCCGCGCCCGTCCCGCAGCCCGCGCCCGTTCCGCCGCGCGCCCCGGCCCCGCACCCCGCACCCGTCGCGAACCCTGCAGCGCCCGCGCCGGCCGCCGCATCCGCCCCCCTCACACCGCCGCGCACCGAGGACCCCCGCGCGCTCGCGGCCGTCGAGCGCGTGGCCGGCTGGGTCGAGCGGCTCGCCGGCGACGCCGGCCACCGGCGCGACAAGGCCGAGGAGCGGCTCGCGGGGCTGCTGCGCGACCCGGAGGGGTACGAGTTCGCGCTCGGCTTCGTCGACCGCGTGCTCCGGCCGGAGGATCCGCGGGTGAGCGCCCGCAGCTTCGAGGAGCTGAGCCGCGCGCTGCCGGGCATGCTCGACTGGCACCGCAGGCTCGGCGCGACGCTCGGTGGCGGCATGGGCATCGTGAGCCCCAAGCTCGTCATGCCCGTCGTCAAGAAGGGCATGCGCGACATGGTCGCCCACCTCGTGCTCGACGCGACGCCGGCGAAGCTGACCAAGGCGCTCGCGCGGCTGCGCGCCGACGGCACGCGCGTCGGCGTGACGCTGCTCGACGGCGGCGCCGCGGTGGGCGCGCAGGAGGCGGACGAGCGGCTCGAGGCGATCACGGCGCTGCTCGAGCGCGACGACGTCGACGGCGTGACGCTGCGCGTGACCGACGTCGTGCCGCAAGCGCGTCTGTGGGCGTTCGACGAGACCGTCGAGCGCGCCGTCGACGCGCTGCTGCCGCTGTTCCGCCACGCCGCCCGGGAGGCCGGCTCGCCGCCCCTCACGCTCGGCGTGGAGGGGCAGCGCGACCTCGACCTGACCGTCGCGGTCTTCGAGCGGCTGCTGTCGCGGCCCGAGCTCGCGCGGCTCGAGGCCGGCGCGACGGTGCCGACCTCGCTGCCGGGCGCGCTCGCGGCCTACCGCCGCCTCGCCGCCTTCGCGCGCGGGCGCCGCGCCCAGGGCGGCGCCGGCATCCGCGTGCGGCTCGTGAAGGGTGCGCACCTCGCCACCGAGCGCGTCGAGGCGGCGCTGCACAGCTGGCCGCTCGCGACGCTGCCCTCGAAGCAGGCGACCGACGCCAACTACGCGCGCGTGCTGCGCGAGGCGCTGCTGCCCGACAACGCGTTCGCGGTGCGGCTCGGCGTCGCGACGCACAACCTCTTCCACCTCGCGTACGCCGCCGAGATCGCGCGCGAGCACGGCACCCATCAGCGCATGGACGCCGAGCTGCTGCTCGGCATCGGCGCCGACCACCGCGACGCGGTGCGCGAGCTCTTCCCGCAGGTCGTGCTCACGGCGCCCGTCGCGCGGCCCGCCCGCTTCGCCGACGCCGTGCCCTACCTGCTGCGCCGGCTCGACGAGCACGCCGACGGCGACGGCTTCCTCTCGGCGATGGCCGAGCTCGGCGACCCCGCGGTGCTGCAGCGCGAGCGCGACCGGTTCCTCGCCTCGCTCGAGCACCTGCGCCGCGAGGACGCCGCGGGCGAGCTCCCGCCGCCGACCCGCACCCAGGATCGCTTGGGCGACCTCGCCGCGTCCATGACGCATCCGGCCGGCTTCGCGCACGAGCCCGTCACCGACGTCACGCTGCCGCAGAACCGCGACTGGGCGCGCCGGGTCGTGCGCCGAGCCGGCTCGAGCGAGCTCGGGCTGCGCACGGTCGACATGAACCGCATCGAGGACTGGCCGACCCTCGAGCGCCGCATCGATCGGGCGGCGCAGGCCGGTGACGGATGGGCTGCCGTCGGCGCCGAGGCACGCGCGGCCGCGCTGCGCGATGCCGCCGAGGCGCTGGGCGCCTACCGCGGGCGGCTCGTCGAGATCGCGATCGCCGAGACCGGCACGACGATCGCCGACGCCGACGCCGAGGTGTCCGCGGCGATCGACGCGGCGCGGCTGCACGCCGAGCACGCGCCGGGGCTCGAGCAGATCGAGGACGCCGTCGCGACCCCCGTGCCGCTCACCGTCGTGCTCTCGCCGTGGAGCTCGCCCGTCGCCGCGGCCGCCGACGACGTGACGGCGGCGCTCGCGACCGGCTCCGCCGTCATCCTGCGCCCCGCGCCGCAGGCCGCGCGCACCGCCGCGGTGCTGTGCGAGGCGCTGTGGGAGGGCGGCGTGCCGCGCGACGCGCTCGTGCTGTGCGAGGTCGCCGACGACGCGCTCGTCGAGCGGCTCGCCGCGCACCCGGCGGCCGGGCGCGTGCTGCTCACGGGCGACGACGGCACCGCGGCGCGGCTGCGGCGCGCGCGGCCCGACGGCGGGCTCCTCGCCCGCACCGGCGGCGTCAACAGCATCGTCGTCACGCCGTCGGCCGACCTCGACCAGGCCGCCGACGACATCATCGCGAGCGCGTTCGCGCGCGCCGGGCAGAGCCGGGCCGCCGCATCCGTCGTCATCCTCGTCGACACCGCGGGCGACTCCGAGCGCTTCCGCGCGCGCCTCGTCGACGCCGCGGCCGCCCTCCACGTCGGCTCGCCGCTCGACGTGCGCACGCAGGTGGGCCCGCTCGTCGCGCCCGCCGACGGCCCGCTGCTGCGGGCGCTCACGACCCTCGAGGACGAGGAGGAGTGGCTGCTCGAGCCGAGGCGGGCGGATGCGTCGGGCCGGCTCTGGACGCCCGGCATCCGCGACGCGGTGCTCCCCGAGCACCTGCCGGCGCAACCGCTCCACGGCCCGCACCTCTGGATCGTCGAGGTCGACGACCTCGACGAGGCGATCGAGGTGCAGAACGGCACGGGCACGGGCCTCGCCGCGGGCATCCACTCGCTCGACCCGCACGAGGTCGCCCACTGGCTCGACGAGGTGCGCGCCGGCAGCGCCTTCGTCAACCGGCCCATCACGGGCTCGATCGCCCACCGGCAGCCGTTCGGCGGCTGGCGCAGCTCGCAGGTCGGCCCGGGCACCCACGCGGGCGGGCCGAGCCGGCTCATGCCGCTCGTCGACTGGGCGCCGGTCGAGCGGGGCCCGCGCGCCTCGGTGCGGCTGCACGGCCTCGACAAGCGGGTCTCCGAGCTCATCGAGGCCGCGACCCCCGCGCTCGACTTCATCGAGTTCGACCGCGTGCGCGCCGGCGCCAACAGCGACCAGACGGCGTGGGAGGCCGTGCTCGGCGGGGCGCGCGAGCTCGCCGACCTCGGCGTCGAGCGCAACGTGCTGCGCCACCGGCCCGCCGACGTGCTCATCCGCGTCGCCGAGGACGGCTCGGTCGCCGATCTCGTGCGGCTGCTCGCCGCGGCCGCCCGCACGCGCGCGATCGTGCGCCTCTCGACCGCCGTCGAGGTGCCCGCGGGCGTGCTCAAGCTCTCGCGCCAGGCGATCCCGCACGTGCGCATCGAGGAGCTCGTCGAGGAGTCGGATGCCGGCTTCCGCGCGCGCATCGCATCGGGCGAGGCGCTCGCGGCGGTCGAGAACGAGGATGCGCTCGGCCTGACCCGCACGACCGAGCCGCTGCGACGCATCCGCCTCGTGGGCACCGACGCGGCGCTGCTGCCGGCGCTCGCCGAGCATCCGCAGGTCGCCGTCTACGACGGGCCGGTGACGACCGAGGGGCGGATCGAGCTGCTGCCGTTCGTGCGCGAGCAGTCGATCGCGATCACGGCGCACCGCTTCGGGCTGCCCGATCCGACGATGCTGGGGCTGCCGCTGTAGCGGGCCTGCTTGACTGGGCGGCATGCGGTACGGATACAAGGCCAGCGCCGAGCAGTTCAGCCCGAGCGAGCTGCTCGACCTCGTCGTGCTCGCCGAGCGGGTCGGCCTCGACAGCGCCTTCATCAGCGACCACCTGCAGCCGTGGCGGCACGAGGGAGGGCACGCCCCGAACGCCGTCGCGTGGCTCGGCATGGCGCTCGAGCGCACCGAGCGGCTCGTGCTCGGCACCTCGGTGCTCACGCCGACGCTGCGCTACCACCCGGCGGTCGTCGCGCAGCAGTTCGCGACGCTCGGGCAGGTGCACCCCGGCCGGCTCATCCTCGGGGTCGGCACCGGCGAGGCGCTCAACGAGCAGGCGATCGGCGTCGAGTACCCCGAGCTCGCCGAGCGCTTCGCGCGGCTGCGCGAGGCGGTGCGGCTCATCCGCCGCCTGTGGAGCGAAGAGCGCGTCGACTTCGAGGGCGACTTCTACCGCCTGAACGGCGCGACCATCTACGACCGGCCGGATGCCGCCGACCCCGCGCAGCGCATCCCCATCTACGTCGCGGGCGGCGGCCCCGCCACCACGCGCTACGCCGCGCGCTTCGCGGACGGCCACATCTGCACCTCGGGGAAGGGCGACGAGTACTACCGCGACACGATCGTCGCGAACCTCGAGGAGGGGCTCGCGAAGGCCGAGCGCGACTCGGCCGAGGTCGACCGGATGATCGAGATCAAGGTCTCGTACGACCGCGATGCCGACGCCGCGCTCGAGAACACGCGCTTCTGGGCGGCGCTCTCGCTCTCGCAGGAGCAGAAGCACGCGGTGCACGACCCGATCGAGATGCAGCGCCTCGCCGACGAGCTGCCGATCGAGCAGGTCGCGAAGCGCTGGATCGTGGGGTCGGATGCGTCGGCCGTCGCGGGCGCGATCGCCCACTACGCAGAGCTCGGCTTCACCCACCTGGTCTTCCACGGGCCGGGCGGCGACCAGCGCCGCTTCCTCGAGCAGTTCGCCGAGGACGTCTTGCCGCTGCTCCCCGCCCGCTGACGCGCCCCGCTGGTCGAGCGCGCCGCCCTGCCCCGCTGGTCGAGGAGCGCGCGCCGCAGGCGCTCGCGTCACGAGACCACGCCGCCCCATCCGCTCGTCGAGTAGCCCGCGCAGCGGGCGTATCGAGACGGACCCCCGCGGTCTCGATACGCCGCCTGCCGCGGCTGCTCGACCGGCGAGGGAACGGTGCATGCCGCCGCATGCCGCCCACCCCGCCGGTCGAGGAGCGCGCGCCGCAGGCGCACGCGTCACGAGACCACGCCGCCCCGCGCCGCTTGCAGCACCGCCGAGGTCACGTGCGCCGCAGCCGCCCGACGACCACCCAGCACAGCACGGCGAGCGCCGCGACGGCGCCGACGACGAGCCACGGCACCGGTGCCGCACCCTCGAGCGCGAGGGCGAGCGCCGCAGCGCCTTGCGCGACCGCCTGCACCGCGAGGAAGCCCGGCACCGCATCCCGCAGCACCGCGACCTCGATGCGCGCTCGCCACGAGACGGCATCCGCGACGACGCCGATGCGCAGCGCCGCGTGGGTGAGCAGCACGAGCACGGGCAGCTGCCATCCCAGTTCGCCACCCACCGCGAACATTCCGACGAGGGTACCGATCGCCGCGATGAGCAGGATCGGATGCGGCCAGCCGGCCACGACGGCGCCCGCCACGAGGCAGACCCAGAGCTCCGGGACGCCGAGCACCGCACCGGCCGCGCCGCACAGCGCGAGCAGCGTCAGCCGCAGCACGAGCGCCGGCACCGATCGCTCGGTCTCCAACGAGGTCGCCGGCGCATCGGCGGCTCGGCGGCCCGACCACGTCGGCGCGCTCACCGGGGCGCCCGCTGCCGGTCGCGCGAGAGCAGCTCGAGCGCCGCTCGAGCCCCGACCGGCTCGGGTCGGTCGTCGTCCCACCGCACCACCGAGGCGCCCGCGCGACGGAGCGCCTCGAGCCGGTCGTCGCGCCGAAGCGCCACGAGGCGATAGGCCATCGCCGTGCGGCTCGTGACCTCCGCACCGCGCGCGGTGGGGAGCACGTCGACGGCGACGACGCGGTGACCGGTGCGCCGCCACTGCAGCGCCACGGCCATCGCCTCGTCGTCGAGGAACGTCGAGAGGATGATCACGAGCGCGCCCGAGGGCACCTGCGGGGCGCGCACGCGCGCTCGCGGGGCGGTGCGCTCGGGTGCGGCGAGCGCGAGCCGGCGGATGATCCGGTCCAGGTGCCGACGACCGCCCGCGGGCCGCACGGGGCGCTGGCGCAGGCCGAGATCCTCGAGACCCACACGATCGCCCTGCCGCAGGTAGCTGTCGGCGAGCGAGGCCGCGGCCTCCCGCGCGATGTCCAGCGACGTCGCGTCATTCGGGTGCACGTCGCGCCCGCCTGCCCACGTGCCGACATCGGGCCCGACCTCGTCGCGGGAGTCGATCACGAGCACGACCGTCGCGTCGGCTGTCGACTGCGTGCGCCGCACGTAGAGGTCGCGGAGCTCGCCCGCGACCGTGCCGCGGCGCGCGCTCGCGCGCCAGTCGATGCGGCGCAGCCGATCTCCCGGGGCGAAGAGGCTCACATCGTGCAGCTCCGTGCCGTCCCCGATGCGCCGCGCCGCGTGAGGACCGACGAGTCCTTGCAGGCGCGGCGGCAGCGGCAGCGCGCCGAGCCGGCGCGGCTGCGGCAGCACGAGCGCGGCCGTCGGCCCCACGGTGACCACGTCGCTGACCGCACCCTGCTGCGCCGCGAGCCCGAGCACATCCACCTGGAACACCCACCGCTCGCCCGTGCGCGGGCTCGCGGTGCGCAGCGGCAGCGTCCGTGCCTCGCCAGGTACGAGCCGCACGAGGCGCTCAGTCGGGCGCGTGCCCGGGCCGGATGCCCTGACGCGCGCGGCGTGCGCGCCCAGCGGCGCCACTATGGTCACCGCGCTCCGCACGCCGGATCCTGCGGCCGTGCTCGTCGGGGGCTGCAGCTGCACGGAGAGCGACCCGGCGGGTCGACGCTCGGCGGCCGCGGCGCTCATGATCATCGGGGCCACGCCGAGCGCGGCGAGCTCGGCGCGACCGGTGAGCGCCCCGATCAGGAGCGCGAGGACACCGAGCATCAGGCCGGCCGTCACCGCCGTCGACGGAGCCCAGGCAGCGGTGCTCGCGCGGCGGCTCGTGCGAGGCGGTGCGTTCACGACACCGAAGGACGGGTCGCAGGCCCGGGCACCGCATCCAGCAGCGCCGCGACGACATCCTGCGCCTGGGTGCCGCCGGCCCACGATGCTGCGGTGAGCGTGAGTCGGTGCGCGAGCGCGTGGACCGCGACCGCCTTGACGTCCTCGGGCAGCGCGTAGTCCCGTCCGTCGAGCACCGCGAGCGCACGGCTGACGAGCAGCAGCGCCTGCGAGCCGCGCGGCGACGCGCCGACCTCGACCGCGCTGTGGACGCGGGTCGCGGATGCGAGGGCGACGCAGTAGGCGACGAGATCAGAATCCACCTCCACGGCTTCGACGCCCGCCTGCATCGCGAGCAGCTGGTCGGCCGTCACCACCTGCCGCACGTCGGCGCGCTCCCGCCGCCGCCCGAGCCGCCGCGCGAGCACGTCGGCCTCGGCCGCCGCCGTCGGATAGCCGACGGCGAGGCGCACCATGAAGCGGTCGAGCTGCGCCTCCGGCAGCGGGTACGTCCCCTCGTACTCGACCGGGTTCGAGGTCGCCACGACGTGGAACGGCGCGGGCAGCGGGAAGCTCGTGCCCTCGACAGAGACCTGTCGCTCGGCCATCGCCTCGAGCAGCGCCGACTGGGTCTTCGGCGCCGTGCGGTTGATCTCGTCGGCGAGGAGCAGTCCGGTGAACACCGGGCCCGGGCGGAATGCGAAGCCTGCGTCGGCGGGGTCGTAGACGTAGGAGCCGGTGATGTCGGCGGGCAGCAGGTCGGGCGTGCACTGCAGCCGCCGGAAGTCGAGCCCGAGCGCGGTGGCGAGCGAGCGCGCCGCGAGTGTCTTGCCGACCCCCGGTACGTCTTCGAACAGCACGTGCCCGCCCGCGAGGATCGCGGCGAGCGCGAGCCGCAGCGGCTGCGCCATGCCGACGACCGCAGTGCCGACCTCGCGCAGCACCTCGCCACCGAGGTCTGCGATGCGGGCGACGGGCATCGGCGCGAGGGTCGGGGCGGGCGGATGCGTCATGGACGGTCTCCTTGCAGGGTCTCGAGGGAAGTCAGGCAGTCGTCGAAGGCGCGGCTCGTCGGGGGTTCGAAGGCGCGCAGGGTGCGGAGGCCGCGGGCGCCGAGCGCCGCGGCGACGGCATCGTCGTCGTCTGGGTGGATGCCCGCGGTGCGCAGGCAACCGGCTGCGACTGCGCGGAGCTCGCGCATGCCCTGCTCCGTCACGCGACCGTCGCGATCGATGATCGACCAGGAGAGCTGGGCGATCTCGTGCCGCTGGCCGCCGCTGCGGCCACCGCCGGGCAGCTGCGGCAGCGACGGCTCCCGGCCGATGTCCGCACGGCCGATGAGTGCGCCGAGCACGGCGACGGCCGCGCCCGCGAGGGCGATGTTCGCGGGCTCGAAGGCGAGCAGCAGCATGACGAGCCCGACCGTGCCGGCGGCGAGTCCTGTCATGGTGAGTGGCAACCGCCTCACCGCGCCCCTCAGTGCCCCGCGAGGCGCTCGAGGCAGCGGCGCGCCTCGTCGACGTCGCCGCGCGTCATCCGGTCGGAGCGCGCGAACCGCGCGCGGTGGAACAGCCCCAGCAGTGTGCGGATGGTGTCGGCGTCCGCGTGGGTAGAGCGGAGCACGGATGCGGTGAACTCCGTCGGCGTCGCCGCGGGTGCCCGGTGCACGCCCGAGTCCGCGGCCGCAGCCTCGAGCGCGAGCCAGGCGGCGATGATCGCGTCGTCAGCGTCGTCGCGCTCGGCGAGCACGGCACGGGCCGCATCGACGCCCTGGCGGAGCGCCGGGAGGTCGGGTTCTCCCGCCTCGGCCACATCGTGGTCGGTCGTGGGGCGCGTCGTGCTGGCGACATCGCGGATGCGTGCGCGGGCGGCCCCGCGGATGAGTCGCAGCAGAACGGCGGCGACGACGATCGCGACCAGCGCCACGACGAGGACGACGAACCACGACACCGGCTGGCTCGTGTCGATCGGATCACCCGGCGGCGGCGTCTCCGCCGACGGCGTCTGGGTCGGCGCGGTGGTCTCGCTCGGCGCGCTCGGCGGCCCGCCGTCGAGCTCGCCCATCCGCCACGGTCCCGTGAGCGCGGCTCCCGCGACGACGGCGAGCGACACGAGCGCGGCGCTCGCCGGGAGCAGCCACACACCGCTCCCTGCAGCACGTCGCGGCCCGTCGCCTAGGGGTCCGTAGCGTCCGCGCATGCCGCCACGATATAGCCGGGGCCCTTCCTGTCCCTCGCCGACGCCGCCCGAGTCTGGGCTGGCGCGACGAGACACGATGGCGGGTACGGCGAAGGGCGAACGGACTCTTGCTCCCCGTACGAAGCGCGCTAGCGTCACCCAAAATCGATCCAAGGAGGAAGTTTTGTTCAAGCGCAAACTAGCGGCAGGAGCAGTTCTCGGGATGTTGATGGTGGTCGGCCTTCCGGTAGCCGCCCATGCGGCGGGTGACGCCAGCATCAACTGTGGGCGCACCGTCTGCGGCAACCTCATCTAGCGGAAAGCATCTCGGGTCGGGCGCGCGCAGAGTAGCGCGCGCCCGACCTCTTGTTTATTCCGCAGGGCATGGCGGCCTGCTCGTGACAATCGAGGCGAACGCCCCTACGCCGGCGCCGCCTCCGTCGCGACCCGCCGCACGAGCGGCAGCGCGCACGCCGTCGCGCCGAGCGTGACGACGACCGCCCCGACCGCCATGAGCATCCACGTCACGATCGACGCGGGGCTCTGCACCCACAGCATGAACGTGGGCAGGATGAGCAGCAGCGCCATGCCGGCCGCGCCGCCGACGCCGATGAGGAGCGGCAGCAGCACCTGCCGCACGATCGCGCCCTGCATGACCGGCAGGTCGACGCCCATCCGGTGCATCGCCTGGTGCTCGCGCCGCTGGTCGAGCACCTTCGCCGACTGCGCGATGCCCGCGAGCACCGCGCCGAGCACGCCCGCGATCGCGATCGTCAGCACGGCGCCAGTCGCCATGTCGTCGCTCATCGGGTCGCCGGCACCCGCCATCGCGGGCGCGAGGGACGCGAAGCCGCCCGCCATCACCGCGATCGCCATGGCGCCGACGATGTTGAAGGCGCCCCGCGGGTCGTCGACGACGCGCCGCGCGGCGAGCAGGGCCGCGGGGCTGCGCGCGCCCTTGGCGACGAGCCACGCGACGCCCTGGATGACGAGCGGCCCGATGAGGGAGTACGACAGCAGGACGATCGAGATGAGGGCGATCGAGAAGGTCAGCTCGACCGGCACGAGGTCGAGCACGACCACCACGACGTAGGCGGCGACGACCGCCACGAAGCCTGCGATGCGCCACAGCGAGAGCCGCTTGGGCGAGACGCGCTGGGCGACGCCGAGCGGCGTCACGTGCACGCGCTGCAGCGACGCGAGCGCCGCGACGAGCGCGATCAGCACGACCGCTCCCGCGGCCGCGCCCCACACCCACGCGGGCGGCAGCAGCTCGGCGACCGTGAACGGCAGCCCCTGGAACTCGATGCGCGCGATGCCCGGCGTCACCGCGAGCGCGAGCGCCGCACCGACGAGCACGCCGACGAGCGCCTGCGCGACGGCGTCGAGCACCGCCATCGCGGTCACCTGCCCACGCGTCGCGCCCGCGAGGCGCAGCGCCGCGAGCCGGTCGTCGCGCCGCGCGATCGCGAGCCGCACGGCTGCCTGCGCGAGCGTCCACACCGCGGGCAGCAGGAGCGCCGCCGCGACGAAGGCGAGCATGAGCACGAACGAGCCGAGCGACTCCTCGACCCGCCCCTCGACGAGCCGCAGCCGGAAGGCGTTGACGCCGCCGAGCACAGCGAGCAGCGCAGCGGTCGCGAAGGCGAAGGCGGTCGCGCTCAGCACGTCGGTCGCGCGCGGGCCGGTGGCGCGCAGCAGCCGCGCCCACAGCAGCACGGCGCTCATCGGTTCGCGCCCCGGTGCTGCGCGCTCTGCTGGATCCACTGCTGCATCGGGTTCGCGACCCGCTGCTGGCCGTAGGTCGGCGCGGAAGGGGCGGGGGCGGATGCGCCGTGGGGCGCCGGGTGCGCCGCCCCGTACGGCGCGGGGTGCGCGGGCGCCTGCGCCGACCAGCGGGACGGATGCGTGGAGCCGGCGGCGAGGTGGGCGTGGTCTCGTGACGCGTGCGCCTGCGGCGCGCGCTCCTCGACCGGCGAGGGGAACGTGAGCGCCTGCGGCGCGCGCTCCTCGACCGGCGGGAGTGACGCGAGCGCCTGCGGCGTCCGCTCCTCGACCGGCGGGTGGAACGCGGACGCCTGCGGCGCGGACTCCTCGACCGGCGGCACAGCGGGAGCCGGCGCCCCGTCGCTCACGATCCGGCCGTCCTCGAGCCGCACGACGCGCGAGCACGCGGCGGCGACCTCGGGGTCGTGCGTGACGACGACGAGCGAGGCGCCGTGGCCGAGCGTCGCGCCGATGAGCAGGGCCATGACGGCCTGGCCGGTCGCGCGGTCGAGCGCGCCGGTCGGCTCGTCGGCGAAGACGATGCCGGGCTGCCCGACGAGCGCCCGCGCGATCGCGACGCGCTGCGCCTGCCCGCCGGAGAGCTCGCCCGGCCGCCGATGCAGCATCGCACCCAGCCCCAGCCGGTGCAGCAGCGCGCCCGCGGCAGCCTCGGCGCCGACGCGCGAGCCGCCGCCGAGCATGAGCGGCAGCGCGACGTTCTCGATCGCCGGCAGCTCGGGCAGCAGCTGCCCCGACTGGAAGACGAAGCCGAAGTCGCTGCGGCGCAGCCGCGTCCGCGCGCCGTCGCGCATCGTCGCGAGATCCTGCCCGCGCCACACGACGCGGCCGTCGGCGGGCGCGACGATGCCGGCGAGCACGTGCAGCAGCGTCGACTTGCCCGAGCCCGACGGGCCCATGATGGCGACGGCCTCGGGGCCGTCGGCGCCGATCGTGAGCGAGACGTCGGCGAGCGCGGGGGAGGCCGACGCGCCCTCGCCGTAGACGTGCGTGAGCCGGTGGGCTTCGAGCCGGTTGGTGTGCGGGGCGGGGTGCGGATCGTTGTGCATGGCTCCATCCGAGCGCGCAGAACGCGCGTGCGGGCCGCCTTTGCATCGCGCGACCGAGCGCGGATCATCCGCTGGGATGACGGGCGCCCCGCCCACGTCGCCCGCGCCGCCGACACCACCGCCGCCGCCCAGCCGGGCATCCCTAGGCTTGAAGCGTGACGATCGCGGCGACAGGCACCACCACGCGACCGATCGCGATCGTGCCCGCCGCGCTCGTCACGCTCGCCGCCGTCCTGCTCTTCTGGGTGCTGACCGACTGGGGCTACGTGCCGCTCGTCGCCGGCGTGATCGGCGGCATCCTCACCGACCGCGCCGGCGCCTCCCGCAAGCTCGGCCAGGACCTCTCGGTCATCGCGATCGCGCTGACCTGGATCTCGACCATCTCGCTGCACGCCGACATCTCCGACGCGGGCATGATCCGCTTCACGCTCGCGCTCGGCGGCGCCGTGATCCTGCCGTACGCGATCACCCGCTGGGGCTTCAAGGACCGCACGATCCGCTTCCCGTGGGCGGGCGGCCGCTGGTCGCGCCGCATGTGGGTGTACCTCGTGGTGGTCGTCTTCGCCGCCTACCTGATCCTGCCGTTCTACTTCCTGACCTCCGGCGTGTACCTCAACTGGCCCGCCGTGCAGGACTGGAGCATGATCGCGCGGCTGTTCGTCGGCGTGAACGCCGTCGGCCTCTGGGACGAGCTGTTCTTCATCTGCACCGTCTACACGCTGCTCATGCGCCACTTCCGGCCGTGGCTCGCCAACATCCTGCAGGCGGGCATCTTCGTGTCGTTCCTGTGGGAGCTCGGCTACCAGGCGTGGGGGCCGCTGCTCACCATCCCGTTCGCGCTCGTGCAGGGCGCCATCTTCACCTGGACGAAGAACCTCTTCTACGTCGTCACCGTGCACCTGCTGTTCGACGCGATCGTGTTCCTCGTCATCGTGCACGCCCACCACCCCGAGGCGCTGCCGATCTTCCCGCTCGTGCACGGGTTCTGAGCCTGCGGCTCCGCCGCGGCGGCTCGGCCGAAGCGGGCGAGCAGGGCGGATGCGGCGGGTTCCGCCCGTGGGCGCCGTCGCGTAGCGTGCCCCGCATGGCCATCGCACGCTACCCATCGCTCGTGATCGACTGCCCCGACGCCCCCGCGCTCGCGAAGTTCTACGGCGCCCTCCTCGACTGGCCCGTGCAGACGGGCAGCGACGGCAACGACACGTGGATGGAGATCCGCGCCGACTACGGCCAGGTCATCTGCTTCCAGCAGGTCGAGGACTACCGCGCGCCGGTGTGGCCGACGCAGGAGCACCCGCAGCAGATGCACCTCGACGTCGAGGTCGACGACCTCGACGAGGCCGAGGCGGCGACGCTCGCGCTCGGCGCGACGAAGCACGCGTTCCAGCCGGGCGAGACGTTCCGCGTCTTCCTCGACCCGGCCGGCCACCCGTTCTGCCTCTGCATCAGCTGACCAGTCGAGCTGCCGACCCGCCGACGCGCGCCGCCGCTGCGCCCGCGCGGCCCCCTCAGCCCAGCGCCACCGACGCCTGCATGCCGAGCCGCGTGAAGCCGAGCCGGTCGGCGAGCCGCAGCGACGCCTCGTTGCCGACGCGGCAGCGCCACTGCGCGACGAGCCCCGCGTCGACCGCCTCGCGCACCGCCCGCGCGGCCGCCGCGGTGCCGAAGCCGCCGCGGCGGCGGCCGGGCGCGGTCGCGACGCCGAGGTGGGCGACCGCGCCGTGCCACGGCTGGTAGCCCGCGACCGCCGCCGCGGCGTCGCCGTCGCGCACGGCCCAGCGCCGCTCCATCGTCTGCACGCCGGCCTCGTCCCACTCGTCCTCGGCCATCGAGGCGCCGACGGCGGCGACGTCGAACGAGGTCGCCGGCACCGCCTCGCGGTCGGGCAGCGGCGGCCGCGCGCCGGTGAAGAGCAGGTGCGCCGAGCCGATCGGCCGCGCGCCCGGCAGCGCCGCGGCGATCCGGTCGGCGTCGAGCAGCGCCTCAGCCGACACAGCACCGAGCGCCGCCTTCGCGCTCGGCGGTGCGGCCACGACGGTCGCGGCGCCGAGCCGCACGACGACGACGGCATCCAGGTCGTCGCGCTCGACGCGCGTGAGCCCCGAGCCCTCGAGGGCAGCGGTCGTCGTGCCGAGCGCCTCCGCCCACGCGGCGCGCAGCCGCACGCCCTCGCGCTGGGGCACATCCGGGTCGCCGAACATGGCACCCAGTGTCGACCCGCATCCGTGCCGCGCCGGGTGCCACGCCCGGCCTAGGCTCTTCCGGTGACCACTGTGCTGCTCGACGTCGACACGGGCATCGACGACGCCCTCGCCATCCTCACCGCCGCGCTCTCGAACGAGATCGACCTCGTCGGCTGCACCGTCACGTGGGGGAACGTCGACGTCGAGCAGGGGGCGCGCAACACCTCCGAGGTGCTGCACCTCGCGGGCCACGGCGACGTGCCGGTCGCGATCGGCGCCGCCGGCCCCCGCGACGGGCGCCCCGCCGTCTTCTCGCCCGAGGTGCACGGCGCCGACGGGCTGGGCGGATGCGCCGACACGGCCCACGTGCCCGCGCTCAGCCCGGAGAGCGCGGTCGAGCTCATGCTGCGGCTGAGCCACGAGCACGCCGGCTCCCTCGAGATCGTCGCGGTCGGGCCGCTCACGAACCTCGCCGCGGCGCTCGACGCCGACCCGACGCTGCCGGAGCGCATCCGGCAGGTGACGATCATGGGCGGTGCGGCGCTCGCCCCGGGCAACGTGAGCGAGACCGCCGAGGCCAACATCTGGCACGACCCCGATGCCGCGCAGGTCGTCTTCGACGCGCCGTGGGAGCTCACGATGGTGGGGCTCGACGTGACGATGACGTCGCTCATCACCGACGAGCACCGCGCGCGGCTCGCCGCGGGCGGCGAGATCGGGCGGTTCTGCGACCGCATCCTCGACTTCTACCTGCGCTACTACGAGGGCTACACGGGCGAGCGTGCCTCGGGCAACCACGACGCGCTCGCGCTCGCGGTCGCGACGGGCCTCGTGCGCACGACGCTCTCGCCGATCGTCGACGTGCGGGTCGACTGCTCGGACGGCCCGGCGCGCGGCCGCACGGTCACCGAGCTCGAGGGGGAGTGGGGCCAGTGGCCCGAGCCCGAGGGCGCGCGGCACCGCGTCGTGATGGAGGTCGAGCCGGGCTTCGAGGAGCGCATGGTCGACCTGCTCGCCGGCGCCTGACCCGCGCGTCAGTCGAGCCGGTACAGGTGCTCGACCACGTCGCGGCCGAGGCCCGGCGCGAACGAGGTCTCCTCCCCGTGCCGCACGAACCCGCAGCGGCGCAGCACCGTCGCCGAGCCGCCGTTGTGCGCGGCGACGCGCGCGTGCAGCGGTCGCGTGCGCTCGACCTCGAGGAACGCCTGCAGCGCGGCGCTCGCGATGCCCCGGCCCCACTCGGCCGGATCGACCCAGTAGCTCACCTCCCGGTCGCCCTCGATCGTGAAGCTCGCGATCGTGCCGACGAACCGGCCGTCCGCCTCGATCGCGAGCATCGTGTTCTCGGGGTTCGCGCGCACGCGCCGGTAGTGGGCGTCGAAGGCGGCGCGATCGCTCGGGTCCTCGCGCGTGAACGCCGCGAGCTCGACGGCCGAGGCGTCCCGCTCCCAGGCGAAGAGCGTGTCGAGGTCGTCGTCGGCGAGCGGCCGGAGGCTGATCCTCACGCGACCGCACCCATCCGCCGCACGGCCTCGACGATCACGTCGGGTCGCGTGCCGAGGTTGCACCGCACGTGGTTCTCGCCGCCGGTGCCGAAGGCCTCGCCGGCGCTCAGGCCCACGCGCGCCTGCTCGAGGAACGCCTTCGCGGGGCCTGCCGAGAGGCCGACGTAGCCCGGGTCGGCGCGCGCATCCGGATCGGCGACGCGCGTGCCGCGGCAGTCGAGCCACGCGAGGAAGGTCGCCTCGCCCGGCCGCCAGCGGATCGTCGGCGCGTGCTCGGCGAGCGCGCTCGCGAGCAGGGCGCGGTTGTCGCGCAGCCCCGCGAGCACGGCGTCGAGCCAGTCGCGGCCTTCGTCGAACGCGGCGACGTGGGCGATGGATGCGATGTGCGAGGGGCCGTGGCTCACGACCTCGGCGATGCCCGCGAGATCCTCGCCGGTCCCGGCGCCGCCGACGATGAGCGCGGTGCGCAGCCCCGCGAGGTTGAACGCCTTCGACGCGCTCGTGAGCGACAGGCCGCGCGGGTCGACGCTCCAGTAGGGCGTGAACGTCGCGTCGAACGTGAGCGGCGCGTGCACCTCGTCCGAGATCACCCGCACCCCGTAGCGCGCGGTGACCTGCGCGACCGCCTCGAGCTCGGCGCGCGTGTGCACGATGCCGGTGGGGTTGTGCGGGTTGCACAGCAGCAGCACGGCGCCCGCGTCGCCGGCGCGAGCGCACGCATCCTCGATCGCGGCCACGTCGAGCCGCAGGTCGTCGCCGAGCGGCGCCTCGACGACCGCGCGCTCGGCGTGCCGCGAGTAGGCGTGGAACGGCGGGTAGACGGGGCTCGTGACGATCACCGAGCCGCCCGGCGGCGTCAGCAGCCGGATGAGCTCGAACGCGCCCATCATCACGTCGCTCACGAGCGCCGTGCGCGGCACGTCGACGGTCGCGCCCCAGCGGTCGTCGGCGAAGCGCGCGAACGCCGCGGCGTAGGCGGTGCCGGCGGGGTAGCCGGTGTCGCCGCGCCGCATCGCGTCGTGCACGGCGCGCGTGACCGCCTCGGCCGGCAGCACGTCCATCTCGGCGACCCACATGGGCAGCACGTCGGGCTCGAAGAAGCGCCACTTGATGCTCGTGCGCTCGCGCAGCTCGGCGAGGGGCACCTGCTCGAACGGGTTCGTCATGCGGCCATCCTGCCGTCCGTCGACCGGTTCTGGGCGCGTTCGAGCCCGATGAGCGCTCGACGGCCGCGAGGACCGGTCGACGGACGGTGCGGAGCCGGCGCGTCAGGGCACGAGGTGCGGCCCGTGCGGCAGACCACCTGACGAGGCCCGCGTCACGGCAGCCGGCGCCGCCCGCGCGTCAGGCGACCTGCTCCATGAGCCCCGTGTCGACGTCGTACAGGAAGCCGCCGACCTGCGCGCGCTCGCCGATGAGCGGGTGCGACCGCACGCGGTGCACGTCCTCGATGATCGCGAGGCGCTGGTGCTCGATCGCGCCGAGGTCGAGCCACGAGGCGTCGGTGCCGGATGCGTCGGAGATGTCGGCGAGCAGCTCGCGCTCCGACTTCGAGGCCATCGCGCAGCGCGTGTGCTGCACGAGCAGGATCCGGTTCACGCCGAGCAGGTTGACGCCCAGTACGAGCGCGACGAGGGTGCGCTCGGTCGCGCGGCCGCCGGGGTTGCGCATGATCTTGGCGTCGCCGGGCTTGAGCCCGATCATGCCGAGGGGGTCGATGCGCGAGTCCATGCAGGTCACCATCGCGACGCCCGACCGCGCGACGCCGTCGAAGCCCTGGAGGTCGAAGGACTCGGCGTAGGTGCGGTTGTGCGCGAGCAGGTCGTCGAAGGCAGATTCCATAGGGTCGAATCTACGCGTGCATGCGAGCATGGCGTGCATGGAGATGCGCGCGGCCGCTGAGCGGATCGATGCGATCTCGCGTCGCTACGCGGAGATCTACGGCTTCGAGCGGGATCCCGACTGGCTCGTGCTCAAGCTGCAGGAGGAGGTCGGCGAGCTCGTGCAGGCCTACCTCGCGAAGACCGGCCGCCAGCGCGACAAGGGGCACAGCCCCGAGGAGATCGACCGGCGCTTCGCGCTCGAGCTCGCGGATGCGGTGGGCATGCTGCTCGCGCTCGCGCACGCGACGGGCGTCGACATCGAGCAGGCGATCGACGACAAGTGGCTCGTGTGGGATCGCCGCGTGTCGCAGCGCTCGGGCGAGGCCGACGCCCCCGCCGCCGACTGAGCGACGATCGACCGACGACTGACCGACCCGTCGCGCGGCGGGACTCAACGGCCATGCGGCACGCATGTGCACGCATCCGGCACATCCGTCGCGAGCAGCCGTTGAGATCGCCGGCGCGACCTGCCATGGCCGCGCCCAGCCGCCGCCACTAGCCTCGGGGGCATGACGCAGACCGCCATCATCGTCGGTGCAGGACTCGGCGGGCTCGCCGCCGCCCGCGCGCTCGAGGCCGCCGGCTGGCAGGTGCGGGTGCTCGAGGCGGGCCCCGAGGTGCGCACCTTCGGTGCCGGCATCACGCTCACCGCCAACGGGCTCGCCGCGCTCGACGAGCTCGGCGTCGGCGACGCGGTGCGCGATGCCGCCGTGCGGCAGCTGCCCGAGGGCGTCTTCACCGACCAGGGATCGCCGCTGCAGCAGGGCTTCCGCACCGACAGCAGCGCGCTCCACGCCATCCACCGCGGCACCCTGCTCGAGCTGCTGCGCGGCGATCGCGAGGTCGAGACGGGCATGCGGGTGGTGTCGGCGACGGATGCGTCGGCCGGCGGCCGCGCGTCCGTCACGATCGAGCACGGCGCTGCCGACCCCGACTCGAGCGACGCGCGCAGCGAGCGCGAGCGGCGGCGCGACCGGGCCCGCGGCACCAAGGTGGGCCGGCGCATCCACCGCCTGCTCGAGCCTGGCGACGAGCCGATCGACCGCAAGGCCGAGGCGCGCGCGACGAAGGCGCAGGTGCGGGCGCTCCGCGACGGGCGCTTCGAGACGATCGAGGCCGACCTCGTCGTCGGCGCCGACGGCATCGACTCGGCGGTGCGCCGGGCGCTGTGGCCGAAGGCGCGCACCGACTACTCGGGCGCGACCACGTGGTTCGGCGTCGTGCAGGCCGAGGCCGACTCGCCCTCGGGCACCCGGCAGTACCTGGGGCGGCGGGCCGAGTTCGGCATGGAGCCGATCGACGGCGGGCGCGTCTACTGGTGGGGCATGGCGCGCGCGCCCATGGGCGGCAGGGCCGATGACGAGGTCGCGGCGGCGCTGCGGCAGTTCGACGACTGGGCTCCCGAGGTGCGCGACCACATCGCCGCGACGCCGCTCGCGGGCATCGCGCGGCGCGACCTGTGGTCGCTCGCGACGCGGCTGCGGTCGTTCCACCGGCCCGGCGTCGTGCTCGTCGGCGACGCGGCGCACGCGATGCTGCCCACGCTCGGGCAGGGCGGCAGCATGGCGTTCGAGGACGCCGCGACGCTCGGCGTGCTGCTCGAGGATCACGGGTTCGAGCGCGCGCTCGAGGAGTACGACCGCGCGCGCGTCGACCGCACGCAGCGCCTCCAGCGGCTCGCGCAGCGCGTCGCCCGCAGCACGACCCGCACGCGCAGCCCGCTGCTCGTCGGGGCGCGGAACGGCGCGCTCAACCTCATGCCGGCGCTCGCGACCGAGATCGCCGTCGACTGGGTGCTCGCGTGGCGCTCGCCCCGCCACACGGAGTGATCGGCGCGTAGCGTGCCACATCGCTCGCGCATCCTCGTTCACAGCGGATGGGGAGTTCTCCCCATCGACGACTCCTAGGTGCCGGACGTAGCGTTGGGCACAGCCCGGCTGGGGCCCCGCAAGGGGAATCGGGCTTGACAGGGTTCCGGTTCGCGCCGGGATGCAGAGGGAGTCCCGCTACATGGACGGGGCAATGCACGGCATCTGATGCCGTCCTACTTCGCGAGGCGGGCCCGACCATCGATGGTCGGGCCCCCTTCGCATGTCCGGGCGGATGCGCAGGGTCGCTACGGCGCAGTGCCCGAGGCGACCGCGCAGTGCGCTCGGCTACCGCGCAGCGCCCTCGACCCCCGACGGGCCGCGGCCCACCGCGCGCTCGGCCACGAGCGCCGGGAAGATCAGCTCGCGGTTGAGCGGCGCCTCCGCGGGGTCGTCGATGCCGACCGCCGGGTCGATCCAGCGCATCGCCTCGATCTCGGCGCGCGGCTGCGGGTCGATCGCCGCGCGCGTGCGGAAGACGCTCGCGTGCAGCGCGAAGCCCGCCTCGTTGGCAGCGGTCGTCACGAACTCGCCCATCGGCTCGATCGCCGCGATCGCGATCTCGACGCCGAGCTCCTCGAGCACCTCGCGCACCGCGCACTCGGCGGCCGTCTCGTCGGCCTCGGGCTTGCCGCCCGGCAGCATCCACGCTTCCGTGCCGCGCTTGCGCACGGTGAGCACGGCGCCGTCGGCGCGCTCGAAGCAGACCGCCGACACGGTGATGACGCCCATGCGACCAGGCTACGGACCCGACGGCGCGCCCAGCGTCAGCCCGCCTGCCGGCTGATGAGCTTCGAGAGCAGGATCGCCGAGGTCGTGTGGTCGACCGAGGCTGCCGCGCGCACCTTCTCGAGCGCCTCCTCGAAGGCGATCACGTCGCGCGCCCGCATCATCACGATCGCGTCGGCCTTGCCGGTGACGGTGCTCGCCTCGATCACCTCGGGCACGCCCGCGAGCATGCGCTTGAGGTCGGCGGGGGAGACCGTGCCGCGGCAGAAGAGCTCGACGTAGGCCTCGGTCGCCATCCCCTCGACCTTCGGGTCGATCTGCACCGTGAAGCCTCGGATGACGCCGTCGGCGATGAGTCGATCGATGCGCCGCTTCACCGCCGAGGCCGAGAGCCCCACCTCGGCGCCGATGTCGGCGTAGCCCGCGCGCGCGTTGAGGCGCAGCTGATCGATGATGCCGTGGTCGATTCGGTCCATATGCACGAATCTACGGATGCTCCGGCCCGATCTGCAAGAAACCTGCGCTGGAGCCCGCGCAATTGCGCCAATTGGTTGCGACGATCGATGGATGCAGGAGACCACCACGAGGCCCGAGGCGAGCGACGTGACGCATACTGGCGCCATGGCCGACGACGCCCAGCGCAGCCCGCGCACGCCGAAGCACAAGACGGTGCTCATGTGCCGACCCGAGCACTTCACCGTCACGTCGGCGATCAACGTCTGGATGGACCCGTCGAAGCCGACGAGCACCGCGAGGGCGCTCGAGCAGTGGCATGCCCTGCACGACGCCTACGCGAGCCTCGGCTACGACGTCGAGCTCATCGACCCGATCGCGGGCCTCGACGACATGGTCTACGCCGCCAACGGCGGCTTCACGCTCGACGGCAAGGCGTACGGCGCCAAGTTCACCTACGCCGAGCGGCAGCCCGAGGGCCCCGCCTACATGGCGTGGTTCGAGGCGAACGGCTTCGAGGTGCACCGCCCCCGCCACGTCAACGAGGGCGAGGGCGACATGCTGCTCTCGCGCGGCGCGATCCTCGCGGGCCACGGCTTCCGCACGAGCCTCGAGTCGCACGACGAGCTGCGCGGCATCTTCGACCGCGAGGTCGTGAGCCTTCGCCTGGTCGACCCGCGCTTCTACCACCTCGACACCGCGATGGCGATCCTCGACGACGAGCAGATCGCCTACCTGCCGGCCGCCTTCGACGAGGCCGGCCGCCGCGAGCTCGAGCGCCGCTACCCCGACGCGATCCTCGTCGACGAGGCCGACGCATCCGTGCTGGGCCTCAACTCGTTCGGCGACGGCTGCACGATGGTGATCGCCGAGCGCGCGACCGGCTTCGCGCGCCAGCTCGCCGAGCGCGGCTACGAGACGATCGGGCTCGACCTGTCCGAGCTGCTACTGGGCGGCGGCGGCATCAAGTGCTGCACGCTCGAGCTGCGGCGATGAGCGACGCGATGGAGGCGACGATGACCCACGACACGACGACGGATGCGGTGCGCGGCCACGCGGTCACCGAGCGCACGCAGGCGGCCATCGACCAGGTCGAGGCGCACGCCGCGCACAACTACCACCCGCTGCCGGTGGTGGTCGAGTCGGCCGAGGGCGCATGGGTGACCGACATCGACGGGCGCCGCTACCTCGACTGCCTCGCGGCCTACTCGTCGATGAACTTCGGCCACGGCAACCCGCGCCTGATCGCCGCGGCGCACGCGCAGCTCGACCGCGTGACGCTCACGAGCCGCGCCTTCCACTCCGCCGCGCTCGGCCCCTTCGTCGAGGCGCTCGCGGCGCTCGCCGGCAAGGACATGGTGCTGCCGATGAACACCGGCGCCGAGGCCGTCGAGTCGGGCATCAAGGTCGCGCGCCGCTGGGCCTACGAGGTGAAGGGCGTACCGGCCGGGCAGGCCGAGATCATCGTCATGGAGGGCAACTTCCACGGCCGAACCACCACGATCGTCTCGTTCTCGGACGACCCGGATGCGACCACGGGCTACGCGCCGTTCACGCCCGGCTTCGTGCGCGTGCCGTTCGGCGACATCGCGGCGCTCGAAGCGGCGATCACGCCCCGCACGGCGGCGGTGCTGCTCGAGCCCATCCAGGGCGAGGCGGGCATCAACGTGCCGCCGGCCGGCTACCTGCGGGCGGCGCGCGAGCTCACGACGCGCGAGCGCGTGCTCTTCATCGCCGACGAGATCCAGTCGGGCCTCGGGCGCACGGGCGCGACGTTCCAGTGCGACAACGAGGGCGTCGTGCCCGACGTCTACCTGCTGGGCAAGGCGCTCGGCGGCGGCGTCGTGCCCGTCTCGGCCGTCGTCGCCGACCGCGACGTGCTCGGCGTGCTCACGCCCGGTTCGCACGGCTCGACCTTCGGCGGCAACCCGCTCGCGGCGGCCGTCGGCCTCGAGGTCGTGCGGATGCTCGAGGAGGGCACGATGCAGGCTCGCGCCCGCGAGCTCGGCGAGCGCCTGCAGGCGGGCCTGCGCGAGCTCATCGGTCACGGCGTCACCGCGGTGCGCGGGGCGGGGCTGTGGGCCGGCATCGACATCGACCCGGCCATCGGCACCGCGCGCGACGTCTGCATGCGGCTGCTCGAGCGCGGCGTCCTCGCGAAGGACACGCACGGCCAGACGGTGCGCCTCGCGCCGCCGATCGTCATCGAGGAGGCCGACCTCGAGCTGCTGCTGCGGGAGTTCCGCGAGGCGCTGACCGCCTGAACCCGCAGACCGGTACCGATCGGTCGCGCACCAGCGCGTGGCGCGACCAATGCGTACCGGTCGGCGTGCGACCCGGCGAGAACGCTACGGCTCCGGCGTCACCTGCATCGGGTCGATCGACGCGTCGGCGACCGGAGGCATCGCGCTCGTGCCGTCCGAGAGCCGGTCGGCGATGACGCCGAACAGGTTGCCGTCGGGGTCGAGCAGGTAGGCGATGCGGCCGATGCCCGGCAGGTCCTCGGGCTCCGAGACCGAGCGGCCGCCGAGCTCGACACCCCGCGCGTGCACCGCATCCGCGTCGTCGACGCCCACCACGAGGTTGGCGCCCGCGACCGGTGCGCCGGCCTCGGGCGCCGGTCCCTCGCGCCGCTGCAGCCCGCCCTGGATGCCGTGCCCCGGCACGACCGCGCCGGTCGGCCCGAGGTGCACGGCGCGCGGGTCGGTGTCGATGGTCCAGTAGGAGGGATCCTCGCCGTAGGGCGTGAACCGCCACCCGAGCAGCTGCGAGTAGAACGCCATCGAGCGCTCGGGGTCGCTCGCGTGGATCTCGAAGTGCACCACGAGGCTCATCGCCGGCTCCCTTGCTCGCGCCCGCCGTCGCCTCGGCGGGCGACCCCTGAGGATCTGCCCAGCATCGGCGGTGACGGCGACGCTACGCCCCCGCGCGGGCGTGCGCCAGACCACAATGGACGCGATGCGCACCCACTACCGCTTCGGCTCCACCTGGATCGTGCCGTCGTCGACGGAGGCGGTCCGCGCGCTCCTCGAGGACGTCCGCGGCTACGGCGCGTGGTGGCCGGGCGTCCGCGTCGTCGAGGACGTCTCGAGCGCGACGCGCCGCGCCGCCCGGCTCGAGGTGCGCGCCCCGATCGGCTACCGCATCCGCATCACGATCATCGAGTCGCTCACCGCCGACGACGAGCTGCGCGTGCTCATGCGCGGCGACCTACACGGGTGGTGCATGTGGCGCATGGTGCCCGTGCGCGGCGGCACGCGCGTGGCCTTCGCGCAGGAGGTCGAGGCGCAGTCGCGGCCGCTCCGGCTCGCGAGCCCGGTCTTCCACCACATGCTCGCCGCGCAGCACGAGCGCATCATGCAGGCCGCCGAGACGGGCATGCGCCGCGCGCTGGGAGAAGTTCCGGCCGATCCGGCGTAGGCTCACGGCGTGGCTGAAAGCATCCTCCTCGGGCACGCACCCAGGCCGACCTCCGCTGCACAGCTGGAGAAGCGCATCCGCACCCTCGTGGTGGCGGCGGAACCCGCCGGCATCGCCTGCACCTCCATCATCGACGCGGCGCTCGACGGCGCCGACGTCGAGCACCTGCACCTCGACCTCACCGACTTCACGCTCGCGAGCGAGGTCGACCGCGATCGCGCGCGGCTCGAGCCGCAGGGCGCGCCGGTGTCGAGCGAGGACGCGGTGCTGCGGCGCCTGCGCGTCAAGGCCGATCCGATGCGCATCTCGGGCGCCGCGGTGCGCCTCGACGCCGAGCTCTCGGACGTGCCGTTCCAGTGGATCGAGACCGACAACGGCGAGCTCGCTGTCGAGCTCTCGCGCCCGGACGCCGCGCACCCCCTGCACGGCTGGGCGCGCGTCGCCGTGCCGAAGGAGCAGCTCGGGAAGGCCGTGCTCGGGCTCGCCGAGTCGGCGCTGCTCGACCACGGCGTCACGGTGACGAAGCTCGACATCGACGTGCAGGCCGAGGGCCCCCGCGAGCTGCGGCTCGGGCTCGACGCCAAGCTGCGCAAGGGCCTCATCGGCGGGCACGTCACCGGCACGGCGCGCGCGTCGATCGACGACCGCATGGGCGTGACGCTCAGCGACATCGCGCTCGACTCGGGCAACCCGCTCATCGCGGCGCTGCTCGGCGCGGTCCGCGGTCGCGTCGCGAAGCTCGAGGGGCGCCGCATCGACCTCGCCTCTGAGCTGCCCGAGGGCATCCGGCTCGCCGACGTGCAGGTCGAGGTGACCGACGACGTGACGATCGAGGCGCGGCTGGTCTAGGCGCAGCAGCTGGTCTCGCCCGGCTGGCCGGGCCGGGCCTCAGCCGACGAGGGCGGCGCGCTCGGCCTCGTCGATGCGCACGCCGGCGCGCTCGAGCCGTAGCGCCGACTCGGTCGCGTCGATCCAGTCGAGCGCGGCGTACTCGCCGAGCGGCACGACCGAGTGCAGCACGGTCGTCGGGTAGACGTGCACGAGGTTGAAGGCGCGCGCGCCGTCGCGGCCGCGCGTGCCGCCGACGGGCACGTTGAGATCCTGCGTGTAGCAGGTGGCGGATGCGACCGAGACGGGGATGCCCGCGAACGTCGCGGTCGACGAGTAGTGCAGGTGCCCCGCGAGGATCGAGCGCACGTCGGTGCCCACGAGTGCCTCGGCGAGGTTCCGCTGGTCGCGCAGCTCGACGCTCGCGGCCAGGTCGAGCACGCTCGGCACCGGCGGGTGGTGCATCGCGAGGATCGTGCCCTCCGGCGCGGGGTCGGCGAGCTCGGCGCGCAGCCAGTCGAGCTGGGCGTCCGCGACCTCGCCGTGGTGATGGCCGGGCACGGTCGAGTCGAGGGTGATGATGCGCAGGCCGCCGATGCGGGTCACGGCGTCGATCGGGGCGTCGGACGCGGGCTCGTCGAGCAGCTCGGTGCGGAAGGCGCGGCGCTCGTCGTGGTTGCCCATGACCCACACGACCTCGGCGCCGAGGTCGGCGGCGACGGGGTCGACGATCGTGCGGAGGCGACGGTACGCATCCGCCTCGCCCCGATCGGCGAGGTCGCCGGTGAAGACGATCGCCTCGGGGCGCGCGCCGGAGGCCTCGAACTCGTCGAAGAGGCGGCGCAGGTGCTCCTCGCTCGCGACGCGGTCGTAGAGGCGGCCGCCGCCGGCGAGCAGGTGCGTGTCGGAGATGTGGAGGAGGAAGTGGTCCGGCCGGGGGTGCTCGGCCGAGCGGCTTGTCACGATGGATCCCAATCCCAGGTGTTCATTCAGCACGACGTCGGGCTCTGCCCGGAGGCTAGTCCAGCGGGTGCCGGAGAACGCGACGTGAACGCGGCGTGTACCGAACACAACACGCCGCTGCTCCACCGGATTCCAGGACGCTGTTTCGAACTTCGGAGGCGCCGGACGTACGATGGAGGGTGCTGTACCCCGCGTGCCGCAACCGAGAGAGGACCCGCATCTGAGCATCCAGTCGCCCCGTGACGTCGCCGGAACCGCCCGCGCCATCGCCGCTCCCGACCCCGACGACGCCTCCGCGGTGCGCCTGAGCAGCGTCGGGGCGTACGAGCCCGTGCTGCTGCCGACCGGCGGCCGCTTCGCGCGCTTCGACCGGCCGGACGTCGTGATGCGCAAGGGGCGCTACGCGCTGCAGGCGGGCCACATGACGCCGCACGAGTCGATGGTGGAGGACCTGCTCGCGATCCGCGACGCGCTCGACGCGGCCGACATCCCGTGCCTGCTCGTGCGCGACGACGACGGGCGACCGATCGTGGTCGTCGATCGGGCGCGGCGCTCGCAGCTCGAGGCGGCGCTCGCCGAGGCGTTCGCCGACGAGCCGTTCTACTCGGAGGCCATCGCGCCGGGCAAGGCCGCCCGCTCGGGCCGCGTGCTGCTCGCCGACGGGCGACTCTCGGCGCACCGGAAGGCTGCCGCGATGCGCGTCTACCGCCCGCGCGTCGAGCCCGCCGGGCGGCTGCGCTACGGACCGGAGACCGCGGCGCAGCTCGAGCTGTGGCGCTTCGGCGAGGAGGCCATCGTCGCGCCGCTGCCGAACGCGCTCATGCGCCGGACGATGCCGCGCTCGGAGGCGATCGAGGACGTCGTCGAGCGCTACGGCCGCCAGTGGCGCACGATCGAGCACATGTGGGAGCCGCACGCGAGCGACGTCACCTTCGACATCGACATCGTCTTCTCGTGGGTCGACGGCTCGAGCGACGAGTTCCAGCGCGAGCGGGCCAAGCGCATGCAGACCTACGTGGTCGGCGAGGGCGACGACTCCGAGGCGCGGTTCCGGCAGATCGACGAGCTGCGCTACGCCATGCGCTCGGTGCACATGTACGCCCCGTGGATCCGGCGCATCTTCATCGCGACCGACTCGCCCGCGCCCGCGTGGCTCGCCGAGCACCCGAAGGTGCGGATCGTGCGCGCCGAGGAGATGTTCGCCGACCCGTCGGTGCTGCCGACCCACAACTCGCACGCGGTCGAGGCGCAGCTGCACCACATCGAGGGGCTCAGCGAGCACTTCCTCTACTCGAACGACGACATGTTCTTCGGCCGGCCGCTCAAGCCCGAGCTCTTCTTCTCGCCCGGCGGCATCACGAAGTTCGTCGAGGCGACGACGCGCATCGGGCTCGGCGACACGCATCCGAGCCGCTCGGGCCACGACAACGCCGCCCGCACCAACCGGCGGCTGCTGCACGAGCGCTTCGGCACCATCACCACGCGGCACCTCGAGCACTGCGCCGCGCCCTTGCGGCGCAGCGTCACCGCCGAGCTCGAGGCCGAGTTCCCCGAGGAGTTCCGCCGCACGGCCGCCGCGCAGTTCCGCTCGGCGACCGACATCTCGGTCACCAACTCGCTGTACCACTACTACGCGCTCATGACGGGGCGCGCGGTGCAGCAGCACGCCGCGAAGGTGCAGTACATCGAGACGACGCTCAAGCAGGCGCTGCCCGCGATGCAGCGGCTGCTGCGCAAGCGCGATCAGGACATGTTCTGCCTCAACGACGGCTCGTTCCCCGAGATCTCGGTCGAGGAGCGCACCGCCGCCGTGCGCGCGTTCCTCGAGGCGTACTTCCCGGTCGCGGCGCCGTGGGAGCGTCCCGGGGCCTAGCCTCCGCGGGCGACGCGGGACGCGAGCAGCGCGTCGACCTCGCCGCCGGTCGCGAGGCTCGCCGACGCGCCGCGGCGCGTGACGGTGATCGCGCCTGCGGCGCTCGCCCGGCGCATCGCCTCCTCGAGCGGCAGGCCACGGGAGATGGATGCGGCGAGGTGCCCCGCGTAGGCGTCGCCCGCGGCCGTCGTGTCGACCGGGTCGACCCGCATGGCCGCGTGCTCCGTGACGCCGTCGGTGGTCACGAGCACGCTCCCCGCGCCGGCGAGGGTGACGATGGCAGCCCCGGCGCCGCGCTCGACGAGCCAGCGGCCGGCCGCCGCGGCGCTCGCGGGGGAGTCGACGGCGATGCCCGTGAGGAGCGCCGCCTCGGTCTCGTTCGGCTTGACGATGTCGATCATCGGCCAGAGCGCGTCGTCGAGCGGCGCCGTGGGCGCGGGCGCCGGGTCGAGGATGACGGTCATGCCCGCGTCGTGGGCGAGGCGGATCGCGCGGGCCGTCGTCGCCGTCGGCGTCTCCAGCTGCGTCAGCATGACGCCGGCCGTGCCGCCGAGCGCCGCGAACGCGGCGTCGAGCTGCGCGTCGTTGAGCGCGTCGTTCGCGCCCGCGACGATCACGATGTCGTTCTCGCCGCCTGCGACCCGGATGTGGGCGATGCCCGTGTGGCCCGGCACCGACCGCACGTGGTCGAGGCTGACCCCGGCGGCGCGGAGCTCTGCCGTGACGAGGCGCGCGAACTCGTCGTCGCCGACGCATCCGACCATGTGCGCCGGGGCGCCCGCCTTCGCGACGGCGACGGCCTGGTTGGCGCCCTTGCCGCCGAGGCCGAGCGCGAACGACTCGCCCGCGAACGTCTCGCCGGGCCGCGGCAGGCGGCTCGAGTAGGCGGTGACGTCGGCGTTGATCGAGCCGACGACGAGCACGCCGTCGCGCGCGTCGGTGCGGGTCTGGTCGGGCATGGCTCGAGGCTAACGCGCCGGCGGCAACGCAGCGGGCCCGCCGCGGCAGTGCGCGACGGGCCCGGGATGCGTGGCGTCAGACGGCCGTGTAGCCGCCGTCGGCGATGAGGTAGCTGCCCGTGACGAACGACGCGTCGTCCGAGAGCAGGAACGCGACGACCGCCGCGACCTCCTCCGGCTCGCCCAGGCGGCCGAGCGCCTGCTTGGCGGCCATCGCGTCGCGCGCCTCCTGGTCGAGGTGCTGCTGCACGAGCGGGGTGAGGATGTAGCCGGGGCCGACCGCGTTGATGCGCAGGCCCTCGGGGCCGTACTCGACGGCGGCGTTCTTCGTCAGGCCGACGACGCCGTGCTTCGTGGCGGTGTAGGCGCTGTTGTTGGGCGCCGCGACCATGCCGTGGATCGAGGCGATGTTGACGATCGCCGACTCCTTCGGCGCATCGAGCATCGCGGTGATCTGCTCGCGCATGCCGTACATGACGCCGTTGAGGTTGAGCGCGACGACCGCGTCCCACTCCTCGACGGGCACCTCGGCAGTGCGGTGGGGAGCGCCGCCGATGCCGGCGTTGTTGACGGCGTAGTGCAGCGCGCCGTAGGTCTCCTTGGCGAAGTCGACGACCTTCTTGGCGTCCTCGGCCTTCGCGGAGTTCGCCTCGATCGGCGCCGCGGTGCCGCCCGCGGCGGTGATCTCGTCGGCCACGCGCTGCGCTGACTCGAGCTTGATGTCGGTGATGACGACCTTCGCGCCCTCGGATGCCAGGCGCTTCGCGATCGCCTCCCCGATGCCCGAACCGCCACCGGTGACCAGTGCGACCTTGTTCTCGAATCGTGCCATCGTTCTCACTCCTTAAAATTCGAAACGACGTGTACTCGGGTCAACGCCCGGGCCGTGCGGGTATTCCCCGGGCTCGCGGCGCGGGCCGTCGGCGACGACGCAGGGGCGGATGCCCCGACAGGCAGGCGGGCACGGATGCGCGGGGAGTCGGGCACGGATGCGGGGGCAGGCGGGCACGGATGCAGGCTGCCGCGCCCGCGCTCACACGGGCAGCGGGATCCCGGCGTCGAGCATGGCGAGCTCGCGGTCGAGCGTCGCCGCAGCGACCTGCCCCGAGGCGATCGACGATGCGACCGAACTCATCGGCCCGGGCATCGAGCGAGGCTGTGCGGCATCGCCCGCCGCCGCGACCCCGTCGAGGCTCGTGCGGCCCATCGAGTCGACGAGGGTCGCACCGGTCGGTGCGCGCTCGAGGCCGAGCTGCTCGGCGAAGGGCGCGGCCTGCGACCACCCCGGCGCGACGAACATGCCCGTGAGCACGAGCGCATCCGCTTCCGCGTCGTCTTGGCCGCGGTCGAGCGCGACCTCGAGCCCGTCAGCGTGCGCCCGCACGGCAAGCACGCGCTCAGGCACGACCTCGACGCCCATCCGATCGAGCTGCTCGCGCACCTCGGCGGGCGCGTCGGCGCCGTCGAGCAGCACCAGCCGGCGCGTGGCGAGCCGTGCGACGAGCGCCGCTTGCGCGGGGGTGTGCGGGCCGAGCCCGAGGAAGGCGATCGGGCCGTCGGCGAGCTCGAAGCCGTGGCAGTACGGGCAGTGGGCGATGCGGTCGCCGAAGAGCTCGGCGACGCCCGGGATGTCGGGGAGCGCGTCGGCGGCGCCGGTCGCGAGCAGGAGGCGGCGGGCGGTCAGGACGGTGCGCGCCTCCGGTGCCCGGCCGTCCTCGAGGGCGACGCGGAACGCATCCGCCTCGCCCGCGAGGTCGGCGACGCGCGCCTCGACGACCTCGACGGTCGCGTAGCGCGCGAGCTCGGCGCGGGCGGCGGCGCGCAGCTCGGCCGGCGGGTGGCCGTCGTGCCCGATGAGGTTCTGCATCGCGTGCGCAGGGTCGTTGCGGTAGCTGCCGCCGTCGATGAGCGCGACGCGGCGGCGCATGCGACCGAGGGTGAGGGCGGCCTGCAGGCCGGCGGGGCCGCCGCCGATGACGATGACGTCGTAGGGGTGCATATGGGCTCCTGGGTGGGGTGGTGCAGTGCGGTGGAGGTGTTGCGGTGGAGACCAGGGTGTGACTTCATGTCGACATGAAGTCAAGTGCCGTTCTCGCGCAGTGGACGATCGGCGAGCTCGCCGAGCGATTCGAGCTCGCGACCCACGTGCTGCGCCACTGGGAGTCGGAGGGGCTGCTCGCGCCGGTGCGGGACGCAGGCGGGCGTCGGCGCTACGGCGAGGCGGACGCGTACCGGGTCGCGACGATCCTCGCGAGCAAGGCGGCGGGGATGTCGCTCGAGCAGGTGCGGGCGATGCTCGACGGTGCCTCCCGCGAGCGGCACCGCGTGCTCGACGCCCACCTCGCCGACATCGACGCGTCGATCGCGGCGCTCGAGCGGTCGCGGGCGATGGCGCTGCACGCGCTCGAGTGCCGGGCGCACGATGTTGCGACGTGCCCGTCGTTCCGCGCGCACGTCGCCGACATCGTCGCGGGCGAGCGCCGCGGCATGCCGCTGCACCGCGGCGAGCACGCGGAGGCTGCGCCGCACGCGGGGTAGGCGTGTTCGCGTGACCGGTGCGGGTGCGCCCGACCGGTACCGGCGTGCCCGCACCCCTCGGGCGGGACCGCACCGCTCGCGATGGCTGGCCCGGCGGCTGCGCCGGCGTCAGCGGCGCGGCCGCAGCCGCTCGAGCTGCGTGACGTGCTGCGGCCCGAGCTCCTCGAGCGAGGCGACGCCGAGCAGCCGCATCGTGCGCTGGATCTCGCCCGTCAGGATCGCGAGCGCGCGGTTGACGCCGGCCCGGCCGCCGGCCATGAGCCCGTAGAGGTAGGCGCGGCCGACCATGGTGGTGCGCGCGCCGAGCGCGACCGCCGCGACGATGTCGGTGCCCGACATGATGCCCGTGTCGAGGTGGATCTCCAGATCCTTGCCCACCTCGCGCGCGACCTCCGGCAGCAGCAGGAACGGCACGGGCGCGCGGTCGAGCTGCCGCCCGCCGTGGTTCGACAACGTGATCGCGTCGACGCCGAGGTCGGCGAGCCGCTTCGCGTCGTCGAGCGACTGCACGCCCTTGACGACGAACCTCCCGGGCCACGCGGCGCGCACCTCGGCGAGCGCCCCGTAGTCGAGCGAGGGGTCGAACATCGCGTCGATCATCTCGCCGACCGCGCCGTCGAAGCGCGACATCGAGGCGAAGGTCAGCGGTTCGGTCGTGAGCAGGTTCCACCACCACTCGACCTTGGGCGCCGCGTCGAGGAACGTCGCGAGCGTGAGCGCCGGCGGGAAGGCCATGCCGTTGCGCTGGTCGCGATGCCGGGCGCCCGCGACGGGCGTGTCGACCGTCACCATGAGCGTGTCGTAGCCCGCGGCGGCGGCGCGCTCGACGAGCGCCATCGAGTGCTCGCGCTGCCGCATGACGTAGAGCTGCATCCACAGCCGCGCATCCGGCGCCGCCGCCCGCACCGCCTCGATCGACGTCGTGCCCATCGTCGAGAGGGTGAAGGGGATGCCGTACGCGGCCGCGGCCCGCGCCCCGGCGGGCTCGCCGTCGGCGTGCATCAAGCGCGTGAAGCCGGTCGGCGCGATCGTGAGCGGCCACCTGGAGTGCGCGCCGAGCACGTCCCACCCGGTGGACACATCCGTCACATCGCGCAGCACGCTCGGGTGCAGCTCGATGTCCTCGAACGCCTGCCGAGCGCGGGCGATGCCGAGCTCGCTCTCGGCAGCGCCGTCGGTGTAGTCGAAGGGCCCCTTGGGCGTGCGCCGCTTCGCGATCGCGCGCAGCTCGGCGATCGTCTGCGCCCGGGCGAGGCGCATCGCCGCCGGGTTCTCGAGGGGCCGAAGGGTGAAGGTCTCGCGCAGCTGCGCGAAGGTGGGGATGCGTCGGTCCATCGGGTGCCTCCGGTGCGCTCGAGGGTCAGGCGGTGAAGACCGCGTGCGCGGCGGGCACGGCGGCCCGCCCGCCGAGCTCGGTCAGCTCGAGCACGACTGCGACGCCGGCCACGGCGCCGCCGAGCCGCTCGATGAGCTGTGTCGCTGCGCGCAGCGTGCCGCCGGTCGCGAGCACGTCGTCGACGAGCAGCACGCGGCGGCCGGTGAGGTCGCCGGCCGCCTCGATCGTCGCGACGCCGTACTCGAGGGCGTAGTCGACGGATGCGGTGGGCCGCGGCGTCTTGCCGGCCTTCCGGATGGGCAGGGCGCCCGTGCCGGCGGCGATCGCCACGGCGCCGGCGAGCAGGAAGCCGCGCGCCTCGACGCCCGCGACCAGGTCGAACGCGCCCTCGAACGGCGCCGCGAGCGCGCCGGTGACGGTGCGGAGCGCATCGGCGTCGGCGAGCACCGGTGCGATGTCGCGGAAGAGCACGCCCGGCACCGGGAAGTCGGGGGTGCGCGCGATGAGCCCCTCGGCGCGGGCGAGGGCGGCGGGGTCGGGCGTCGGCATCCCTTCAGGCTAGGCGCACAGCGTGCCGAGCGGCGCGGTATCGCCGCGATACCCAGCTCGTCCCGCACAGCGATTGATCCATTGTGACAATAGATGCACGCGTCAGCAGGACGCACAGGAGAGGAATCGCCATGCCTGGAGCCTTCATCTACGACACCGTCCGTACGCCCTTCGGCAAGATCGGCGGCGCCCTCGCGGCGCAGCGCCCCGACGACCTCGCGGCGCACGTCGTGCGCGCACTCGTCGACCGCAGCCCGCAGCTCGACGTCGAGCGGGTCGGTGAGGTCGTGCTCGGCAACGCCAACGGCGCGGGGGAGGACAATCGCAACCTCGCGCGCATGGCGTCGCTCCTCGCAGGCCTGCCGGTCTCCATCCCCGGTACGACCGTCAACCGTCTGTGCGGCTCCTCGCTCGACGCGGCGATCATCGCCTCCCGGCAAGTCGAGCTCGGCGAGGCAGAGCTGATGCTCGTGGGCGGTGCCGAGTCGATGAGCCGCGCGCCCTGGGTGCTGCCGAAGCCGGAGCGGGCGTACCCCATCGGCGACGCCGCGCTCGCGTCGACGACTCTCGGCTGGCGGCTCGTCAACCCGTCGATGCCGGCGGAATGGACGGTGAGCCTCGGTGAGGCGACCGAGCAGTTGCGCGAGCGGCACGGCATCACGCGCGAGGAGCAGGATGCCTTCGCGGCGGGCTCCCAGCAGCGCGCGGCCGCCGCGTGGGCCGCGGGGCACTACGACGACCTCGTCGTCGGCGTCCCTGGCGTCGAGCTCGCGCGCGACGAGACCGTCCGCGACGGCGTCTCGGTCGAGACGCTCGGCGCGCTGCGTACCGTGTTCCGCACGCCGGCTGCCGGCGGCACGGTCACCGCGGGCAACGCGAGCCCGATGTCGGATGGCGCGAGCGCGGGCTTCATCGGCAGCGAAGCAGCGGCGGCGCTCCTCGGCCGCGATCCGCTCGCTCGCATCGTCGGGCGTGGCGCGGCCGCGAACGAGCCGCAGTTCTTCGGCCATGCGCCCGTCGCGGCCGCGAACGCGGCGATCGAGCGAGCCGGCATCGGGTGGGATCAGGTCGGCGCGGTCGAGCTGAACGAGGCGTTCGCTGCGCAAGCGCTCGCGTGCGTGCGCGACTGGCCGGTCGATCCGGAGATCGTGAACGCCTGGGGCGGCGCCATCGCGATCGGGCACCCGCTCGGCGCCTCCGGTGTCCGCATCCTGGGCACACTCGCCGCGCGCATGCGCGCTGAGCGCGTGCGCTACGGAGTCGCCGCGATCTGCATCGGCGTCGGGCAGGGGCTCGCGGTGTGCCTGGAGAACATCGAGGCGTGAGCGGCGGCGCGCGCCGGCGGTCAGCGTCGGCGCGTGCCGCGCCACGTGTCGACCGCGAACACCGCGAGCGCAATCCACGTGACGCCGAACCCGATCCAGCGGAACAGCGGCATGTCCTCGCCGAAGTACGTCAGGCCGGCGACGAAGACGAGCATGGGCGTGATGTAGCCGATGAAGCCGAGGCGCGTCAGCTGCAGTCGGGCTGCGGCTATCCCGAAGGTGATGAACGGGGCGAGCGAGACGACCGCGAGCCCGAGCATGAGCAGCGCGTGCGCGCTGCCCGCGCTGCCGGTGATGAGTTGTCCCGACGCGGCGAGGTGGAAGCCGAACGCGATCGCGAAGGGGGCGACGGCGCCCGTCTCGAGCACGAGGCCGTCGACGGGCGCCACTCGGGGTCCCACGAGCCGCTTGAGGAGCCCGTAGATCGCGAACGTCACGGACATCGCGAGGCCGATCCACGGTGTCTGCCCATATCCGGCGATGAGCACGAGCACGCCTCCGCCCGCGATGCCGACGCTGACCCAGAACAGCCGCGAGGCCCGCTCGCGCAGCAGCACGCTGCCCAGCAGCGCGCTGATGATCGGCGTGATGAAGTAGGCGAGCGATGCCTCGAGCACGCGACCCACCTCGATCGCGGTCACGTACAGCAGCCAGTTGAGCGCGACGACCGCGCCGGCCCCCGCGAGCAGCAGCAGCGTGCGCGGGCTGCGGGCGGCCTCCGCGATCCGCCGCCAGCGGCGGGCGATCGTCGCGAGGAGCACGAGCATCGCGAACGAGAGCACGATGCGGGCGGCGACGATCTCGCCTGCTCCGGCCGGCAGCAGCAGCGAGAAGTAGATCGGGAACGCGCCCCAGATGAGGTTCGTCACGACCGCCGCGGCGATGCCGCGGGAGTCGGGGCGCGGATGCGGCGAGCGGCAGGGCGCCGGCGTCACCGATCGACTCGGTAGCGGTCCAGCTTCTCCTCATCGATCACGACGCCGACTCCGGGACCTGAGGGCACCCGCATCCGGCCCTCGACGATCTCGAGCGGCTCGGCGATGAGGTCGTCGGCCATGTCGAGGTAGTTCGAGAGCTCCGCGGGCCGTGCCGCGGTCGCCTCGTGCGAGGCGGCGAAGGCGAGCGTCGCGGCCGTGCCGAGCTGCGTGTCGATCTGGTTGCCCATGAAGACGTCGACGCCGAGGCCGTCCGCGAGCCCGAGCACCTGGGTGGCGTTGGTGAACCCGCCTCGCGCGGTCTTGATGCTCACGCTGTGGCACCCGCCCGACTGCAGCTCGCGCGCGGCGTCGCCGGGCGTCGGCACGCTCTCGTCGCCGACGATGGGGATCCGCGAGTGCTGCGCGAGGCGGCGCCTGCCCATCGCCTCGGCCGCGTCGCAGGGCTCCTCGAAGCTGATGACGCCGGCTCCCTCGAGCCGGGGCAGGGCGGCGATCGCCTGATTGGCGCTCCAGCCGCGGTTCGCGTCGACGTAGAGCACGGTGTCGGCGGGCAGCCGCTCGCGGAGCGCCTCGACGAGTGCGAGATCCTGCTCGATCGGCTGCCGGCCGACCTTCACCTTGAAGGCCGCGATGCCGTGCCGCTCGCGCAGCTCCTCCGCCTCGGCGACGCCCTCGTCGGGGGTGCAGAAGCCCAGCATGTGCGCGACCGGGACGCGGTCGCTCCAGCCGCCGAGCAGGCTGCTGACGCCGACGCCGAGGGTCTTGGCGTAGGCGTCCCAAACGGCGATGTCGATCGCGCCCTTCGCGACGTCGTTGTGCACGGTGCGCCGCATGATTGAGCGGATGCGGTCCCGGTCCGAGACGTCCAGGCCCACGATCGCGGGTGCGAAGCGGTCGCGGATCGTCGCGACGATCGAGGCCTGCGTCTCCCCGTAGGTGTACGGCCGCGGGGGCGCGTCGGCGATGCCGACGACGCCGTCGCTCGTCGTCACGCGGACCAGCACATGGTCGGCGACGAGCACCTCGCCGGAAGCGAACCGGAGGGGTCGCGCGTAGTCGATCGCATAGGGGATGGTCTCGATGGATTCGATGCGCATGGTGGCCCTCCGGTCCGCGGTCGCCGCTAGCCGCGCGCTGCGCAGCGCTCGACGCCGGAGGTCTGCTCGGTGGCGTGCTCCTCGAGCAGCGACTCGTACTGCGTCAGGATGGCATCCGCATCGGCGCCGCTCGCCTCGACGGTCGTGCGCCACTCGTCGAGGATGTCGTCGCCGATCATGTCGCGCCACTCGGCCTTCGCCGCGTCGTCCCAGATCGACACGTCGACGCCGGCCTCGAGGGTCGCGTCGCACGCCGCATCCTCGACGCCCGCCAGGATCTCGTCGAGCTTGCCGGGCACCTCGGCCGCGACCTCGTCGATGATCGCCTGCTGCTCGGCGCTCAGCTGCGACCAGGCGCGGTCGCCGATGATGAACGCGTTGATCGTGTAGACGCCGATGCCGGGCTCGACGATGTGGTTCGTGACCTCCTGCAGGCTCTGCACCGGCACCATGTCGAAGATCTGGCTCGTCCAGCCGTCGATGACGCCGCGCTGCATCGACTCGTAGATCTCGGGCGATGCGAGCGAGACGGCGTTCGCGCCCGCGATCTCGAGGGCGTTCGCCGAGTACGCGGCGGCGCGGATCGACACGTTCTCGATGTCGGCGACGCGCTCGGCGGGGTCGGTGGTGCCCATGACGGCGATGGGGTTGCCGGTGAAGTACATCGGCACGACACCCGTCGCATCCCACTCGGCGCGGAACGCGTCGTTCGACTCGTACAGCCCCTCGAACGCGGCCCCGGCGGCGCCGCGGTCCTCAGTGAAGAACGGCACGGTGCCCAGCTGCGAGATGCGGAGCTCTGCCGGGTTGTAGAGCATGGTGAGGAAGCCGGCGTCGGCGCGGCCCTGGGAGACACCGCTCAGGATGTCGGGGCCGGCGAGCATGCCGCCCTCCCAGACCGGGTCGATCGTGACGCTGCCGTCCGACCGCTCGTTGATCTCATCGAACGCCCACTGGAGGGCCTGCGACTCCGCCATCAGCGGGCCGAGGTAGCTCGCGAACTGCAGGGTCACCTGCTGCTCGGCGCTCGGCTCCGCGCTCGCGCCCGAGCAGGCGACGGCGGTGGAGGCGACGGCAGCAGCGGCGAGCGCTGCGGCGATGCGGCGGGAGGACTGGCGCATGGGGTTCCTTCGTGTGCTGGGTTCAGAGGGTCGCGGCCGCGGTGGCCGACGTCGGGAGGTCGGCGATGCACGAGTCGTCCTCGCGCTCCCAGCCGAGCTGCACGGCCTGCTGGAAGACGTGGCGCGCGAGCTCGAGCATCGGCACTGCCGTGCCGAGGGCTTGCGCGGTGTCGCCGATGAGCGAGGTGTCCTTGGCGAAGATGGCTGTCGCGGTGTTGAACTCCCGCTCGTCGCGCGGCTGGGCCATGCGCGGGTAGCGGTCGCCGACCATCCACGAGTTCGCTGCGCCGCTCGTGAGCAGCGGGTGGATCGCCATCGGGTCGAGGTCGAGGGCGCGGGCGAAGCGCAGCGCCTCGCTCGCCGCCACCGCGTGCACCGACGACAGGAGGTTGTTGACGAGCTTGACCGATTGGCCGTCGCCCGGCCGTGTGCCGACCGCGCGCACGCTGCCGACGGGTGCGAGCGCGCTCGTCGCGTGAGCGATGGCGGCCTCGCCGCCCGCGCCCATGAGCGTCAGGGTGCCGTCGCGGGCGCCCGCGACGCCGCCGGTGACGGGAGCGTCGAGCACGTCGATGCCGCGCTCGGCGAGCCGCTCGGCGAACTCGCGGATCGCGAGCGGTCCGACGGTCGCGGTGACGACGGCCGTGCGCACCGCGCTGCCTTGCTCGAACGGGCCCGCCTCGAGCAGGCTCAGCAGCTGGGCGGGCGCGGCGACCATGACGACGACGAGCTCGCAGGCCGCAGCGTCCGCGGGATCCGCGGTCCCGGTCATGCCCGCGTCGCGCACGCGCTCGAGCGCGGCGGGGAAGGGATCGGCGACGAGCACGCGCGCCCCGGATGCATGCAGGCGCGCGGCGATCGGCAGGCCCATCGCTCCCGCGCCGATGACACCGATGTGCCGCTGGCCGTGTGCCGACATCCGTCGCTCCTTCGTTCCGGTATTGCTCGACCGTATGCAACTGGATCCAGAGCGTCCAATACTGGATCGGGCAGGCAGTGATATCGAGATCAGAGCAGCACGCGCAGTTGCCGCGCGACGCACGCGGGTTTCTCACGACCCTCGACCTCGAGCGTGTGATCGACGGTGAGCAGCACGCCGCCCTTCGTGGCGCGCGCCGCCGCGAGGGCGACGATGTCGCGCACACGCGAGCCATTCGGGGCCGGCGCGGGGAAGCGCACCTGCTCGAGACCGTAGTTGATGACGGATGCGAAGCCCGTGATGTGCACCGCGGAGGCTGAGAGCAACGGGAGCAGCGAGAGCAGCAGGAACCCGTGCGCGACCGTGGTGCCGAAGGGTCCGGCGGCGGCACGCTGCGGATCGGTGTGCAGCCACTGTTGGTCGCCGGTCGCCTCGGCGAACGCGTCGATGCGGGCCTGGTCGAGCTCGAGCCAGTCGCTCATGCCGAGCGTCGAGCCGACGAGCCGCTCGGCGTCGCCGAGCGAGGTGATCGTGTGCATGCCAGCCTCCTCCGGCGCCGCTCGGCGCCTGACGTCAGAATAAGAACGTCGAACGAATGAACCAACACCTGATTGGTATTGGACTCATGCGTAATCGGGGTGTCACCATCTGGCCATGCAGGTACCCGAGACGAGCGACTTCTACGACGTGTCCGCCCTCTTCACCAACGAGGAGCGCGAGCTCCAGCAGCGCGTCCGCACGTTCGTCGACGCTGAGGTGACGCCGATCATCAATGGCTACTGGGAGCGCGCCGAGATGCCTCTCGAGCTGCTGCCGAAGCTCGCCGAGCTCGGCGTCGTCGGCACCACCGTGCGGGGTCATGGCGCGCCAGGCCTCAGCCGGGTGGGCGCGGGCATCGTCGCCCAGGAGCTCTCGCGAGGCGACGGCTCGGTCAACACGATCAACGCGGTGCAGTCGAGCCTGGCGATCGGGACGATCGACCGCTTCGGCTCCGACGAGCAGAAGGATCGGTGGCTCCCGGGGCTCGTGTCGCTCGATCGGCTCGGCGCGTTCGGCTTGACCGAGCCCGCGCACGGCTCCGACTCGGTCGGACTCGAGACGCGCGCCGAGCGCGTCGGCGACCACTTCGTGCTCAACGGCGCGAAGCGCTGGATCGGGCTCGGCAACGTCGCCGACGTCGTCATCATCTGGGCGCGCGACGTGGCCGACGCGAGGGTGAAGGGGTTCGTCGTCGAGAAGGACGCGGCAGGTGGCTACCCGGACGGGTACGACGCCCAGGTCATCACCGGCAAGATCGCGAAGCGCGCGGTCTGGCAGGCCCACATCACGCTCACCGACGTGCGCGTTCCGGTCGAGAACCGGCTCGAGCGCGCCGAGTCGTTCCGCGATGTCTCGGCACTGCTGTCGACCAGCCGGCCCACCGTCGCGTGGGAGGCGGTCGGCCACGCGATCGCCGCCTACGAGATCGCCCGCGACTACGCGATGGAGCGCGAGCAGTTCGGCAAGCCCATTGCCTCCTATCAGCTCGTGCAGCAGAAGCTCGCGACCATGCTCGCGGAGCTCACAGCCATGCGCCTGATGGTCTGGCGCGCCTCGAAGCTCGCCGACGAGGGGCGGCTGAGCAACGCGCAGGCGTCGATCGTCAAGCTGCACACGGGGCAGAAGGCGCGCGAGGTCTGCCGCGAGGCCCGCGACATGCTCGGCGGCAACGGACTGCTGCTCGAGCGGCACGTCGCCCGCCACCTGCTCGACATGGAGGTCGTGCACACCTATGAGGGCACCGACTCGATGCAGGCGCTCATCGTGGGCCGCGAGGTCACGGGGATCTCGGCCTTCGCCTGAGGCGAGCACGACAGGAGCGGGGCGGCCGACGGCCGCCCCGCTCCTGCGTCCGGTCAGGCGTCGAGCTCCGGCACCACGAGCACCTTGCACGAGTCCTGCGTCAGCAGCGCGATCGCCTCGTCGATCTGCGAGAGGCCGACTCGGTGCGTGATGAACTTGCCGAGCTCGAGGCGGCCCTCGGCGATCAGCACGCTGATGTCGTCCCACGTCTGCCACAGGAGGCGGCCGAAGCTGCCCTTCATCGTGATCGCCTTGCGGTTGAGGTGCTCGGAGACGTCGAGCGGATGTGGCGTCGAGGAGAATCCGAGCGTCACGACCGCGCCGCCCACGCGCAGCGCATCGAGGATCGTGACGAGACCTGAGGGGTGCCCGGACGCTTCGAAGGCGACGTCGAAGCCTCCGCGATCCGCGCTCATCGCACGCAGCGCATCCGCGACCCCCTCGCCCGGGGCGAGGGTCGAGACGCCGAGCGACTCGGCGAACTCGCGGCGGAATGCGTTCGGCTCGACGACGACGACCTTGGCGGCCCCGCCGATGCGGGAGAGCTCGGCAGCGAAGAGGCCGACCGGACCACCGCCGACCACGAGCACGCGCTTGCCGAGCACCGAGCGCCCGAGTTCCTGCAACCCGTGCATCGCGACGCCCGCGGGCTCGAGCAGCGCCGCCTCGTCGAGGGGGAAGTCGCCTGGCAGCTTGAAGGTCGCCGAGACCGGCACGATCGCCTCCTCGGCGAACAGGCCGTCGACGTGGAGCCCGAGCAGCAGCATGTTCTCGCAGATGTGCGGGCTGCCGATGCTGCACTGGTAGCACTGAAGGCACGGGATGTGCGAGTCCATCGCGACCCGGTCGCCCACCGCGAGCGCATTGACGCCCGGCCCGACCTCGACCACGGTGCCCGAGCCCTCGTGGCCGACGATCACCGGCAGGCGCAGGTTGAACGCCTGGGCTGCGGGCGAGAACTTGTGGATCGCGTTGTCGGTGCCGCACACCGAAGCCGCAGCGACCGCGATGCGCACGTGCCCGGCTGGCACCGGGCCGCGCGCGGGGGCATCGTCGCGGTAGTCGAAGCCCTCGACAGGACCGGACTTGTACACAGCACGCACGCGTGCCTCCTCTCTCGGCGCAGCGCTGCGCCGACGCTCAGCGCAGGTAGACGCGCTTGGGGTCGATCTCGTCGCGCAGCAGCCGCAGCTCCTCGGCCGATGGCTGCTCGATGGTATGCACGTCGTCGGCGACCTCGAGCTCCCAACCGGTCGCGGCGACGACCTCGTCGATCGTCACCCCGCGATGGATCTCGACGAGCCGCAGCGGCTCGCCCGGCCCGGAGCGAGCGAGTGTGCCGAGGCCGGTGAAGACGCGCGTCACGCCTAGGCCGATGGGGCGTCCGCCCGCCTCGGCGGCGCGATCCGGGCTCGCCGAAGTGATGAAGTCGGGCCGCTCCACGAACGCCTGGGGCGTGTGGCGACGCATCACGACGAACACCTCGCGGGAGTTCGCGAGCACTTCGTGAGCGCCGCCGCTGCCGGGCAGGCGCTTGTGCGGCCGGTGCCAGTCGCCGATCACCGACGAGTTCAGGTTGCCGAACCGATCGATCTGCGCCGCGCCGAGGAAGCCGACGTCGATGCGGCCGGCCTGCAGCACGTAGCCGAACAGCGCTGGCATCGTGAGGACGGCCTCGGATCCCGTGATGAGCACGGAGTCGGCGATCGTCGCAGGCAGCTCGGTCGGATGCGCGCCGCAGACCCCCGACTCGTAGACGACCTCGATGCCGGGAGCGGTCGTCTCCTGCGCGAGCGAGGCGGCGAGCGTCGGCAGGCCGATGCCCGCGAACACGCGGTGCTTGCCGGCGAGCGCGCGCGCGGCGGTGACGGTCATGACCTCCTCGACGGATGCCGTGGGCGCGGTGGTCTGCAGGCTCATCGCAGGATCCTCGTTCCGTAGTCGACGGGCTGGCTGAGCGCCGGGGCGACGCGCAGGCGCTCGCGGGTGTCCGCGCCGAGCCGCTCGACATAGGCCGCGTGGTCGGGCAGCGCGTGCACCCATTCGTCGAGCCACGCAGCGAGGCGCTCGCGATCGGCGCTGATCGCCGACCACGCGCGGTAGAACTCGTTGTCGCGGTCGTAGTAGCCCTGGGCGAACGAGGGGTGCGCGCCCATGGGCACTTGCACCACGGCGCTCACGGCGTGCGCGGGGATGATCGTGCGGTTCGGGTCCGAGCGGACGACGTCGTCGTCGACGATCTCCTCGACCGTCACGATGGCGTGCTCCGCGGCGAAGACCGCCTCGGCCTGCACGCCCGTGAGGCCCCACATCTGCACGTTCCCCGAGCGATCGGCGCGTTGCGCGTGGACGATCGTGACGTCGGGGTTGATGGGCGGCACGACGTAGATCTCCTGCGAGCTGCCGTCGGGCAGCGGATACGGGGACGTCACGGTGCGCAGCTCGTCGTTGATCGCGGGCAGGTCGCTGCCGAAGTAGGACTGCACAGGGTAGAAGGGGAGGCGCTGGGCGCCGGCGAGGTAGCGGCACACCATCCCGTAGTGTGAGTACTCGACGTACTCGAGCGGCTTGGGCTCGCCGCGCTCGATGCGACGCCGCACCTCCCCGAGTGAGCCGGCGGACGAGTTGCCGACGAACGATGACACGAGGGTGTCGATGCAGCCGGCGGCGAGCATCTGGTCGACGATGATGTCGGCGGTGATCCGCACGAGCGTGAGGCCCTTGATGCCCTGCCGGATGATCTCGTGGCCTGCGGCGACCGGGATCGCATGCGTGAAGCCCTCGATGCACAGCGTCGATCCTGGCCGCACGAACCGGGCGATGGCATCGTGCAACGACATCGTCTTGTCCACGCTGTGGGTGCTGAGGGGCGCGTTCATGGATCGTCCTGCTCTCTCCGCGTCGAGGGCCGCTGCTGTGAGCATGGCCGTTCGGATTGGTGAACGTCCAATACTGAATCCGAGATGGATTATGATCCTTACGAGATCGATAGAGGGGGAGCGATGGAGCTTCGACACATCCGGGCGTTCATCGCGGTCGCCGAGGAGCTGCACTTCGGCCGGGCCGCCGAGCGTCTGCACATCGCGCAGCCGCCGCTCAGCCAGCAGATCCGGCAGCTCGAGACGCACCTGGGCGTGCGGCTCTTCGAGCGCAACACGCGATCGGTGAGCCTGACGTCGGCGGGCGAGGCGTTCCTCGAGCCGGCGCGCGCCGTGCTCAGCGGCGTCGAGGACGCCGAGCGCGCAGCCCGCGCCGGTGGCCGCGGCGAGTACGGCCGGGTCACGATCGGGTTCGCAGGAGCCTCGAGCGAGGCGGCGCTGCCCGTGCTCGCGCGCGCCGTGCGCCGCGCGCATCCGAACCTCGAGCTCGACATGCGGGGCCAGCTGTACGCGAACGCGGCGCTCGCGAAGATCGCCGATGGATCGCTCGACCTCGGCTTCGTGCGCCTGCCGATCGGGGCTCCGGGCATCGAGCACCAGGTCGTCGAGGAGGAGGAGCTCATCGTCGCGATGCCCCTCGGCCACCCGCTCGCAGCGCAGGAGACGGTGGCGCTGCGCGACCTCGCGCAGGAGCCGTTCATCACCTTCCCCGCTGACTCCGGCTCGTCGTTGCACGCCATCACGCAGCAGGTCTGCCTCAACGAGGGCTTCGCGCCGACGGTCGTGCAGTCGGCTCCGGACTCCTACACGATCCTCGCGCTCGTCGCCGCGGGCGTCGGGGTAACGCTGACGCTGACCTCCTGCATGCACGCACGGCAGGAGGACATCGTGTACCGCCGGCTCTCCGACGCCCTGCCGACGCTGGACGCCGCGATCGCGTGGCGCTCGATGAACTCGTCCGCAGCGCTGCGCGCGGTGCTCGACGTCGTGCGCGAGGTCTACGCGACGCCGCGCCGCGTCGACTTCGATCGGTTCGCGACGCCCGCCCAGTCATAGCGAAACCTAATCAATCGGCGAGTGATTGAGTATTGGACTCGATGCGAGGCCGTCCGCAACACTCGAGGCGACGAAGGGACAGATCCACCATGGCTCAGATCCGACTCCACCACGTGAACGTCACGTCGGAGGACATGCACGCACTCAACGAGTTCTACTCGAAGGCCCTCGGCCTCGAGCAGATCCCCTCACCGGCGATGATCGCGACGACGTCGTCGGGTGAGTCGGACGGGGACGCGGAGTGGGAGGACGGCGCGACGTTCTTCTCCGCCGGCGACCCTGAGAACCTCCAGATCCACGCGACGCGGCGCCAGCCCTACCTCGCGCTCAAGGAGGGCCACACGGTCAACCCGCTCATCGGCGGGCACTTCGCCTTCCGCACCGACAACATCCAGGAGGTCATGGAGCAACTGCGCGCCAATGACATCCCGTTCGACGACTGGGGCATCTGGTCGGTCAAGGGCTGGTACCAGATCTTCTTCACCGACCCCGCCGGCAACATGATCGAGATCCACCAGGTCATGGACGACCAGGCCTGATCCCGACCATCACGGCGCCGCGTCCGCACCGCGCGGACGCGGCGCCGCTGCTTGAGGAGGAGCCACGATGGCGACCGACCCGCTGCCGGACTACGCGGCGCTGCAGGAGCGTCCCGAGCCCGTGCGCGGCACGGCGTGGGGGCTCTTCGGCGAGCATGACGAGCTCGGCACGCTCAATCACCTGACACCCGAGCGGGCGGCGGCCGCGGCGGCGCTCGTGCGCTCGGGGCGATCGTTCAGCCTCAATCTGCCGCTCGACGCCTTCTCGCCGCCGCTCATCGCGCATCGCGGCGCCGTCCGGCACGAGGTCTTCGGCCTCAACGAGTTCCACCGAGACGACCGGCTCGACGCGTTCTTCCCGCAGGCGTCGTCGCAGATCGACGGGCTGCGCCACTTCGGCCACCCCGATCGCGGCTTCTACAACGGGGTGCCCGGCGAGCGGCTCGTGGCCGGCACGCCCGACCTCGGGGTGCAGCGCTTCGCCGAGCACGGCGTCGTCGGGCGCGGTGTGCTGCTCGACCTCGCGGCGTTCCGCGCCGCGCGCGGCGCGGCGTTCGACCTCGAGGAGCCGGCGCGGGTGGACGTCGACGAGCTCGACCGCGCGCTGCGCTGGCAGGGCACGGAGCTCGAGCCCGGCGACATCCTGCTCATCAACTTCGGGTGGCTCGAGCGCTTCCTCGCGCTGCCTGCCGAGCAGCGGCCCGCCCGCGTCACCTCGCCCGGCCTCCTCGCCGAGGAGCGCACCGCGGCGTGGCTGTGGGATCACCGCATCGCGCTCGTCGCGTCCGACAACCTCGCGCTCGAGGCGTGGCCGGCGGATCCGATGGCGCTGCCCGTCGAGGCCGAGCGGCTGGGCGCCCTCGAGCGCTCGAGCCACACCGGGATGCTGCACCGCATCCTCATCCCGTTGCTGGGTCTCGCGATCGGCGAGCTGTGGCGGCTGGACGAGCTCGTGGCTGCGTGCCGCGACTCGCGGCGCGACAGCTTCCTGCTCGTCGCCCAGCCCATGCACGTAACCGGCGGCGTCGCCTCGCTCGCCAACGCCCGCGCGATCCTCTGATCGCGCTCGACCCCCAAGGAGCACCTCATGCCACTCGTCGATCGGAAGACCGCCGTCATCACGGGCGGAGCCGGTGGACTCGGGCTCGCGATGGCTCGTCGCCTGCTCGACGAAGGCGCGAACGTCGTGCTCACCGACGTCTCCCCTGAGGCCCTCGAGCGGGCGACCGCAGCACTCGGCGCGGGCGAGCGTGTGACGACCGTGCGCGCGGGTGCCTCCGATCCGGATGACGTCGCCGCGGCGGCGCGCTCGGCCGTCGACGTGTACGGCGCCCTCGACGTGTGGGTCAACAACGCCGGCTTCACCCGCGACGCCACGATGCGGAAGATGGCGATCGAGGACTTCGACGCCGTCATCGACGTCCACTTGCGCGGCGCGTGGCTGGGCACCAGGACGGCCGCCGGCATCATGCGCGAGTCGGGCGGCGGCTCGATCATCAACGTCTCGTCCATCTCCGGCAAGGTCGGCAACATCGGCCAGACGAACTATTCCGCGGCGAAGGCCGGCGTGGTCGGGCTCACCAAGGCCGCGGCCAAGGAGGTCGGACACGCCGGGGTGCGTGTCAACGCCATCCAGCCGGGCATCATCGCGACACCCATGACCGAAGCCATGCCCGATCGCATCCGCGAGCAGCGACTCTCGGAGGTGCCGCTCGGCCGCTTCGGCGAGCCGTCCGAGGTCGCGGGCGTCGTGCTCTTCCTTGCGAGCGAGCTCTCGAGCTACGTGACCGGCGCCGTGATCGAGATCGGCGGGGGCCGCCACATCTGATTCTTCTGCGCTATCGATGCGACATGCATTGAGTATTGGACTCGCATCAATCAGCCTGGAAGCATGAAGCATCCCCAAGCACAACGGGGGCCCGCGATCGGCGGGCAGAACGACGCAAAGGAGCGATCGTGAAGAACTTCAAGAGGGCGGCGGCCGTGGCCGCGGCCGGCATGCTCGCGATCTCGATGGCGGCGTGCTCGAGCGGCGGCCCCGGCGGCTCGTCCGCCGCGCCGCAGGGCGACGGCGAGGCTCGCCAGCTGCAGCTCGCGACCTACCTCGGTCCGGAGACCCCCTACGGTGCGGCGCTCCAGTGGGCCGTCGATGAGCTCGAGCAGCGTAGCGAGGGCGACCTCACGATCGAGGTCTACTGGGAGGGCGCGCTGCTCGGCGGGCCCGACGTGCTCTCCGGCGTCGCGCAGGGGCGCGCCGACATGGGGCTCACGACGCCGAACTACAGCCCGGCCGAGCTCCCGCTCACGCAGATCATGACGCTCCCGTTCGTCACGAGCGACGTCGCCGGTGTGCAGGATGCGTTCATGGAGCTGTACAGCTCCAACGAGGCCTACCAGGCCGAGTGGAACGACCTCGGTCTCCACATGCTCAACGTGCAGGCGGTCACGCCCGTCATCATGCTCGGTCGCGACGCGCCCTCCGGCTACGACTGGATCGCCGGCAAGTCGCTGCGCGCGACGAGCCTCATGGGGAACGCGGTGCAGGCGGCGGGGGGCAATCCCGTCGCGCTCGCGCTGCCCGAGGTCTACGAGTCGGCGCAGCGCGGTCTCATCGACGGCGTCACGTCCCTCAACCTCGGCACGGTGCCCTCGACGAGCCTGCAGGAGCTCGTGCCCCACGTCGCCGACCCGGGCGCAGGCATCTACTCGCTCACCAACGTTTTCATCAACCAGTCGACCTACGACTCGCTCTCGGCCGACCAGCAATCTGTGCTCGACGAGGTCATGCTCGACATGAACGACGAGTACCTGTCGGTGCTGCAGGAGTTCGACACCGAGGCGTGCGACCTCATCCTCGAGGCCGGCGGCTCGGTGACGATCTGGGACGAGAGCGAAACGCAGGAGTGGGCCGACGCGGTCGGCGAGACCGCGTTCGACTCGTGGCTCCAGGCGGCGGGCCCCGACGGCCAGGCCTTCTACGACGAGTACCTCTCGCTCGTGGAGTCGTCCGAGGGCAGTGCCGACTACGTCGATGGCATGGCGGCATGCGCCGACCGAGACTGAGCTGAGAGGTGAACGCGATGCGAGCAGCGCTCGAGCGCTTCACCCGATGGGTGACGCTGCCACTGGGAACGGTGGCCGGCGGGATCGTGATCCTGCTGATGCTCCTGACCGTCGCCGATGTGGCGATGCGCAAGCTGTCAGGGCGGGGCGTGCCCGGCACGCTGGAGTACAGCGAAGTCCTGCTCGTCATCGCGGTCTTCCTGGCGATCGCCGCGGCACAGGCGCGCGGCTACCACGTCAACACCATGGTGCTCACGCAAGCGCTGCCCCTGCGGGTGCGCCGTTGGGTCGAGCTCGTGGGCGCGATCGTGGGCGCGGTCGTGGTGGCCACGATGGCGATCGTCTCGGTCGAGGCGGCGCTCGTGTCGTTCCAGACCGGTGAGTATCGCTTCGGACTGGCGCACGTGCCGATCTGGCCCGCGCGCGTCGCGCTCGCCATCGGCCTCGTCCTCTTCGTCTTCGAGTACATCCGCAGCTCCTTGGAGCGGTTCCTCGACAAGGAAGACCACACGCTCGCCGAAGAGCTTGCTGAAGGGCACCAAGCATGAACGCCGACGTCATCCCCATCACGGTCGGAGCGCTGACCGTCCTCGTCGCGCTGATCCTCATGGCGCAGCCCATCTGGGTCGCGCTCGCGGCGGCGGGCGGCATCGGTCTGCTGCTGCTCGACGGCATGGATGTCGCGGCGAGCGCGGTCGGAGCCGACGCGTTCAACGCGACGGCGAGCTACGCGCTCGTGATCATCCCGATGTTCGTGCTCATGGGCGTGCTCGCCGGCAAAGCCGGGCTCGCCGAGGACCTGTTCACGATCTCCGAGCGGCTCACGCATCGCCTCCCGGGCGGCCTCGGCATCGCCACGATCGTCGCGTGCGGTGGCTTCGCCGCCGTGACGGGCTCGAGCTCGGCGACCGTCGCGACCGTAGGCCGCATCGCGGTCGACCAGATGACCTCCCGCGGCTACAAGCCCAACTCCGCGGCCGCACTCGTCGCGCTCGGCGGCACGCTCGGCGTGCTCATCCCGCCGAGCATCATCATCGTCGTGTTCGCGTCGATGACCGGCCTGTCCGTGGGCAAGCTCCTCATCGCGTGCGTCATCCCCGCGATCATCACGATCATCGTCTACTCGGTCACGGTCATGATCATGTACAAGCGCGGCAAGCTGACCGTCCCGGGATTCGCGACCGAGTCGATCCCCGCGCGCCTCGTCGAGCGGCAGCTCGCGGCGTCGCGCTCGACGGCGCTCCTGACGAAGCCCGCGAAGCTCGAGGCGCCCGCCGTCTCGCGCAAGCACGTCGTCGGCTCGCTCTACGTCGCCGTCATCTTCCTGGTCGCCATCGGCGGCATGTACGCGGGCCTGTTCACGGCGACGGAGTCTGGCGCGGTCGCGGCGTTCGTGGCGCTCGCCATCCTCTTCATCCGCGTCGTCCCGAAGGGCTGGCGGCGCACGTGGACCGATGTGAAGGACGCGGTGATCGACGCGGGCGGGCTCAGCGCGATGATCTTCGCGCTGCTCGCCGGCGGCGCCATCTTCGCCTACTTCCTCGTGAAGACCGGGCTGCCGAACCAGCTGGTGCGCACGATCACGTCCTCAGACCTCTCGCCGATGGTCGTCGTGATCATCTCGCTCGTCATGATGCTCATCCTGGGGTGCTTCCTCGACTCGATCTCGATCATGGTCATCGTCATCCCGCTGCTCTGGCCCATCCTCGACACCATGGGCGTCGACGGCGTCTGGTACTGCATCCTCGTGGTGAAGGCGATCGAGATCGGCCTCGTGACGCCCCCCTTCGGCATCAACGTGTTCGTCGCCTCGGGGCTGCGCAAGGACATCACGCCCGAGGGCGTGTTCCGCGCCGTGCTGCCGATGGTGCTCGCCGAGTTCGTGGTGATCGCGATCCTGCTGCTCTTCCCGGACCTCGTCACCTTCCTGCCGAACCTGTCGGCCGTCACCGAGTAGTCGCGTGCGCGTCTTCCTCACCGGCGCCTCCGGTTACATCGGCGGCAGCGTCGCCAGGAGGCTGCTCGACGACGGGCTCGTCGTCCGCGGCCTGACCCGCGACGCCGGCAACGCGCGAGCGCTGCGCGAGATGGGCATCGAACCCGTGGTGGGGGAGCTCGACGACCTCGAGCTGCTGCGCGTCGAGGCGATCCGCGCCGACGCGGTCGTGCACTGCGCGCACGCCGATCATCGGGCGTCCGCGGATGCGCTGGTGTCAGCGCTGGAGGGAACGGGCAAGCCGCTCGTCCACACGAGCGGGTCGAGCGTCGTCGGCGACGACGTCAAGGGCGCCCGGTTGTCGGAGGCGATCTACGACGAGGCGTCGCAGTTCCCGGTCGACGAACGGAAGCGCGCTCGGCAGGAGCTGAACGACGCCGTACTCTCGGCAGCATCGCGCGGCGTCCGCAGCTCGATCGTCTGCCCGTCGCTCATCTACGGGACAGGCCGCGGCATCCGCAGGGACAGCATCCAAGTGCCCTTCCTCGTCGAGCAGGCAATGCGCAGCGGCGTCGTGCGCGTCGTCGGCCGCGGCGTCAACCGCTGGTCCACCGTCCACATCGATGACCTCGCGGATCTCTACTCGCGCGTCCTCGCGCACGCCCCCGCCGGCGCCTTCTACTTCGCCGAGCACGGAGAGAGCTCCTTCGCCGAGATCGGCGTGGCGATCGCCGACCGGCTCGGCCTCGGCGAAGTGCAGTCGTGGGACGCGGACGAGGCGGCCGAGCGGTGGGGCGCCGCGCGCGCGTACTTCACGTTCGGCAGCAACAGCCGCGTGCGCGCAGTGCGCGCGCGCGACGAGCTGGGCTGGGCGCCGCGGCACGGATCGGTGCTGCGCTGGATCCGGGAAGACCTGGAGATCGATGAGGAAGGAGCGCCGCATGGTGCTTGAGGTGGCAGACCTGCGAGCGGCGGACGGCGGGGGCGAGGCATTCGAGTCGACCATCCGCCACGGGCTGGATGCGGTCCTGTCGACGTCCAGAGGGTTCGTCGGCTACCAACTGCGCCGTTCCGTCGAGAGCCCCGACCGATACCTGCTGATGATCGAATGGGCCTCGGTCGAGGACCACACGGTGGGCTTCCGTGAATCGGCGGCGTACGAGCAGTGGAGCGCGATCGTGCGGCCCGTCTTCCGCGGCGCGCCGAACGTCGAGCACTTCGCGCTCCGCGCCTCCTCGACCAGCGAGCGCTGACGCGAGCGCGCAGCTCGACTGCGCATCGACGGGACTCGGCCCTCAGGGACTCGGCTCCGAAGCCGGGCCGCCCGCGAGTCGTCCCTGCGCGACGGGCGGGTCGGCGATGCACGCGTCGTCCTCCTTCGCCCAGCCTTGCTCCACGGCGCGCCGGTAGACGTCCCAGGTCTCGTCCAGCAGCGGGATGACGGCGCCTGCCTCCCGAGCGGCCTCTCGGATGAGGGTCGAGTCCTTCGCGATGATGGCCGTGACCGTGTCGGTCGCGCGCTCGTCGCGAGGCTGCGCCATGCGCAGGAAGCGGCTCTCGAGCATCCACGACTGCGCCGCTCCTGAGCGGAGGATCTCGAAGACGCGGTCGAGCGGCAGCTCCAGCGCCCGGGCGAAGTTGATGGTCTCGGCGACAGCGGTCGCGTTCACGCACGCCAGGTGATTGTTCACGAGCTTCATCGATTGCCCGTCGCCGACGGCGCCGACGTGCTCGATGCGGCCGAGCCGCTCGAGCAGCGGTCGCACGGCCTCGAGGGCGGCGCGGTCGGCGCCGACGAGCTGCACGAGGGTTCCGGCCTCGGCCCCGGCGATGCCGCCGGTGACCGGGCAGTCGATCACCGCGATGCCGCAGGACTGCAGCGCTCCCGCGGTCGCGCGCACCGCATCCGGACCGATCGTGCTCATCACGATCACGTGCGACGGCGCGCGGTCGCCGCGCATGTAGGCGCTCGCGACCACCTCGTCGACCTGCTCCGCGCTGACCACCATGAGGACCGCGACGTCGCGCTCGGGCAGTTCGTCGACGTGGCTCGCGGCGACCATGCCGAGGGCCGCGATCCGCTCGCGCTGCGGCTCGAACGGATCGACGGCGATGACGTCGTGCCCGGCCTCGTGCAGGCGGCGGGCGATGGGTAGCCCCATCGCTCCTGCCCCTATGACGGCGATGCGCTGTGCAGCTCGTGACATGCGCGCTCCTTCTGTCTTGTTGTGACCGTAGGCGCGTCTTGGTCACTGGCCAAGACGGAGTGACTCACGCATTGAGACGACCGGCGTGCCCGCGATCGGGTTGCCCGGAGCGCGCACCGTTAGGCTCGCCGACATGGGCGACCTCTTCGACGACTACGACAAGCCCTTCGCGAATCCGCGGAAGCGCGAGGGCCGGCCGTGGGATGAGATGTTCGAGGAATCGGGCGCGCCGCGCGCTCCCTACAAGCCCCTCCACGACGCGCTGAGCGAGATGACGAAGGACGACCTGCGCGAGCGCGCCGACGCGCTCGCGAGCTCCTACCTCGCGCAGGGCGTCACCTTCGACTTCGCCGGCGAGGAGCGGCCGTTCCCGCTCGACGCGATCCCGCGCATCATCACCGCGAGCGACTGGAAGCACGTCGAGTCGGGGGTGCAGCAGCGCGTGCGGGCGCTCGAGGCGTTCCTCGCCGACATGTACGGGCCGCAGCGGGCCGTCGAGGACGGCATCATCCCCGCGAAGCTCATCTCGACCTCGACGCACTTCCACCGCCAGGCCGCGGGCGTCGTCGGCGCGAACGGCGTGCGCATCCACGTCTCGGGCATCGACCTGATCCGCGACCAGCTCGGCGAGTGGCGCGTGCTCGAGGACAACGTGCGCGTGCCCTCGGGCGTCTCGTACGTCATGTCGAACCGCCGCGTGATCGCCCAGACCCTGCCCGAGATGTTCTCGTCGATGCGCGTGCGGCCCGTGGGCGACTACTGCGACAAGCTACTGCACGCGCTGCGGAACGCGGCGCCCGCCGGCGTCGACGACCCGCGCGTCGTGGTGCTCACCCCCGGCGTCTACAACTCGGCCTACTTCGAGCACACCCTCATCGCGCGCCTGATGGGCGTCGAGCTCGTCGAGGGCCGCGACTTGTTCACCTCGGGCGGCCGCGTCTACATGCGCACGACCGAGGGCCCCGCGCGCGTCGACGTCATCTACCGCCGCGTCGACGACGACTACCTCGACCCGCTGCAGTTCCGCGCCGACTCGATGCTCGGCAGCCCCGGCCTCATGCTCGCCGCCCGCCTCGGCAACGTGACGATCGCGAACGCGGTCGGCAACGGCATCGCCGATGACAAGCTCGTCTACACCTACGTGCCCGAGCTCATCCGCTACTACCTGTCGGAGGAGCCCATCCTCAAGAACGTCGACACCTGGCGGCTCGAGGAGCCGGGCGTGCTCGACGAGGTGCTCCCGCGCCTCCACGAGCTCGTCGTCAAGCCCGTCGACGGCTCCGGCGGCAAGGGCCTCGTCGTCGGCCCCGACGCCACGCCTGAGGAGCTCGAGGCGCTCAAGCAGCGGTTGCTCGACGACCCGCGCGGCTGGATCGCGCAGCCGGTCGTGCAGCTCTCGACCATCCCGACCCTCGTCGAGGACGGCGTGCGCCCCCGCCACGTCGACCTCCGCCCCTTCGCCGTCAACGACGGCAAGGATGTGTGGGTGCTGCCGGGCGGCCTCACCCGCGTCGCGCTCCCCGAGGGCCAGCTGGTCGTCAACTCGTCGCAGGGCGGCGGCTCGAAAGACACGTGGGTGCTCGCCGGCGCCCGCGAGCAGATCCCGGTCGTCGACCACGACGCGGAGTTCGGCGCATCGGGCGAGCCCATGACGCGGCCCGTGCCGGTCGTGACGGCCGGCCACGAGCATCCGCAGGACCAGTCGCCGCAGGACGCGCCGAAGCGCACCGGCCAGGCCGAGGAGCAGCAGCAGCAGCGCGCGACCTACCCCGCCGGTCGAGGAGCGCACGCCGGAGGCGCGCGCGTCACGAGACCAACCGCCGCACCAGGTCTCGATACGCGGCCTTCGGCCGCTACTCGACCAGCGCTCGCCCCGACGGAAGGCGCCCAGCAATGATGCTCAGCCGCATCGCCGAGAGCCTGTTCTGGATCGGCCGCTACATCGAGCGCGCCGACGGCACCGCCCGCATCCTCGACGTCTACCTGCAGCTGCTGCTCGAGGACGTCGCGGTCGACGAGGACACCGCGTGCCGCGCCCTGCTCGGCGTCATGGGCCACGAGGCGCCGCCCGAGCGGAAGCTCACCCGCACCGACGTGGTGAACTTCCTCGCGATCGACCGCACGCAGACCGCATCCATCGCCTACTCGGTCAACGCCGCGCGAGAGAACGCCCGCCGCGCGCGCGAGACCATCTCGACCGAGCTGTGGGAGGTGCTGAACGCGACCTACGCGGGCATGCCCCGCCGCGTCAACACCGAGCAGGTGCACGCGATGTTCGGATGGGTGCGCGAGCGGATGGCGCTCGCGAGCGGCATGGCCGACGCCACCTCGAGCCGCGACGACGCGTGGAGCTTCTTCACGCTCGGCCGCTACATCGAGCGCGCCGACATGGTCGCGCGCCTCCTCGCGACGCGGGCGCTGACCGAGGCGAGCGGGCCGTCCTGGACGACGATCCTCCGCTCCGTCGGCGCGTACGAGGCGTACCTGCGCACCTACCGCGGCGTGCCCTCGAGCACCAACGCGGCCGAGTTCCTGCTGCTCGACCGGCTCTTCCCGCGCTCGATCCTCTTCTCGGTGCGCGGCGCCGAGCAGTGCCTCGAGGACATCGAGCCGCGGCGCGAGCGCGTCGGCTACGTCGGGGCGGCCGAGCGGATGCTGGGGCAGATCCGCGCGGAGCTCGAGTTCCGGCCCATCCAGGAGATCATCGACGACCTGCCGACGGTCATGGACAAGGTGCAGACCACCACGACGGCGGTCTCGAACGCCGTGCGGGAGCGCTACTTCCCGACCCACAACATGCCCGCCTGGACGAGGGAGGCATCGTGAGCCGCATCCGCATCCGCCACACCACCGGCTACCGCTACGAGCAGCCGGCGGTCGCGAGCTACAACGAGTCGCGCATGCTGCCGTCGACGAGCGACGGCCAGTTCGTCATCTACTCCAACCTCGACATCCGGCCGAACACGTCGGTCAACAGCTACGAGGACTACTGGGGCACGACGGTCGTCTCGTTCGACGTGCTCGCCCCGCACACCGAGCTGCAGCTCACCGCGACCTCGCTCGTCGAGGTGCGCCCGCGCCTGACGGGCGGCCGCGACCTCTCGTGGGAGCAGCTCGAGAAGGTCGCCCAGCGCGCGACGCAGTACGTCGAGCAGCTCGGCCAGACGCCGCGCACCCGCCCCACCGACGACCTGATGCGCACCGCCCGAGAGATCGCGGATGCTTCGGAGACGCCGGGCGCCGCCGCCGCGGCCATCGCACGGATGGTCGGCGACGAGATGGAGTACATGTCGGGCGTCACGCACGTCCACACGCTCGCCTCCGAGGCATGGCCGACCCGCAAGGGCGTCTGCCAGGACATCGCGCACATCACGATCGGCGCCCTGCGGGGTGTCGGCATCCCCGCGCGCTACGTCTCGGGCTACCTGCATCCGCGCCCGAACGCGCAGATCGGCGAGACGATCCGCGGCGAGTCGCACGCGTGGGTCGAGTGGTTCACGGGCGAGTGGAACGCGTGGGACCCGACGAACCTCATCGACATCGGCGAGCGCCATGTGAAGGTGGGCCTCGGCCGCGACTACAACGACGTGCCGCCGCTGCGCGGCGTCTACGCGGGCGCCGGCAAGAGCCAGCTCTTCGTCTCGGTCGAGATCACGAAGGAGTCCTGACCGGGCCACTCCGCAGGTCGAGGAGCGCCCCTCCCCGCTGGTCGAGGAGCGCCCGGGCTTCGCCCGGACGCGTCACGAGACCGCCAGCCCCCTCGCTGGTCGACTAGCCGCCCGCAGGGCGGCGTATCGAGACCAACCGCCCCACCCCGCCGGTCGAGTAGCCGCCCGCAGGGCGGCGTATCGAGACCCACCGCCGCCCCTCGCCGGTCGACCAGCCGCCCGCACGACGGCGCATCAGACCCACCACCCCTCTGGCGCGCCCACCCCACCCCGCCTACCGTGACTGCCATGTGCAGGAACATCACCGAGCTCCGCGGCCTCGAGCCCGCCGCGAACGACGAGGAGGTCGAGGCGGCCGCCCGGCAGTACGTGCGGAAGGTGTCGGGCATCACGCATCCGACCGACCGCACGCGAGACGCCTTCGAGCGCGCCGTGCACGAGATCGCGCACATCACCCAGCACCTGCTCGACGACCTGCCCGAGCGGCGGCAACCGCCGAAGACGGTGCCGCCGCTCCGCAGGCCCGAGGTGCGCGCCCGCATCGCGGCCCGCGAGGCGGCCGCCGCGCGCTGACGAGAACCGGGGAGGTGCGGCTCAGTCCTCCAGCACCAGCAGGTCGCCGATCTCGCAGTCGAGGGCTCGGCAGATCGCGGTGAGCGTCGAGAACCGGATCGCCCGGCCGCGGTCGTTCTTGAGCGCCGACAGGTTGGCGAACGTGATGTCGACCGCGCGGCTCAGCTCGGTCAGGGTCATCCCGCGCTCGTCGAGCAGCTCATCGAGCCGGCAGTGCACGCCGGTGGGCTCGTCGGCCTTGCGGGCCATCAGATGAGCCCCCGGGTGTCCTCCTGCAGACGCGCGGCACGCCCGAGCAGCAGGGCGGCGAGCCCGGTGACGGCGCCGAGGGCGAGCAGCGAGAAGTCGATGCTCTGCCAGTGCGGGGCCGGTGCGATGACGATCGTCTCGTCGGATTCGCCGAAGACCGGCGTCGTGTACTCCGTCGGCATGCCGGCCGCCTCGATCGCGACCACGGTCGCCTGCGCCTCGAGCATCGGTGCCGCGACCGACACCGCGAGCATCCCGATCGCGAGCACGCCGAGCGACACGGCAGTGCCGACGCCGAGGCTCCGGCGGCGCAGCAGCTGCACCGCGAGCCAGATGACGACGAGTCCGGCGAGCACCCCGATGGCGTAGCGCGACCCCACCCCGATCGACTCGAGCAGCATCGCAGTGGCGTCGGGGGTCTGCGGGACGAAGAACACGGTCGCGTACTGCACCTCGGCATCCGCGACGATGTCGGGCCGCACGTCGACCGGGCTGGCGACGAGCACCTCGTAGGACGGAGTGCGGTTGATCGAGTGCGTGATGTGCAGCGCGGCGAGCGCGAACGTCCACAGCAGGCCGATGGCGGCGGCGACGATGACGGCGATGAGGCCGCCGCGGCCGAGTGCGCGACCGACCGCCCGGTCGAGGTCCACCTTGCTCATGACGGCTCCTATCTCGTTCATCGGTATATCGATAAACGAGACAGTACGGTCGCGTCGGCTCTCGCGCAAGGGTTGATCGCATCCGGATGATCAGGACCGACGACCCGTCGTCCGCCCGGTGTGCACCGATCCCTACGAGGCGTCCCGCGACTGCGGCGTCGGTCAGCCGCGCAGCTGCCGCCGGATCTCGTCCATCACGCGCATGATCGCGACGCTCTCGTCGAGCGGCATGAGCTCGCTCTCGAGCCGGCCCGAGGCGATGCAGCGCTCGACCTCGGCGGCCTGGAACTGCATGCCTCGCCCGTCGCGCTCGGGCTCGTAGCTCTCGACGAGCGCGCTGCGATCGCCGCTGCTGCGGCGCGAGTAGCGCACCCACTCGTAGAACGACGGCTGCAGCTCGATGACGCCGGCGGTGCCGACGACCGTCGCGCTGTTGGCGCCGAGCGCCTCCATCGAGAAGGTCACCGTCGAGATGCCGCCGCCCTCGTGGTCGAGGATCGCCGCGCCGCGGTGGTCGACGCCCGCGTCGTCGACCACGCCGGACGCCTGGATGCGCGTGACCGGCCCGAGCAGGTCGTGCGCGAGCGAGACGCAGTACACGCCGAGGTCGAGCAGCGCGCCGCCGCCGAGGCTCGGCTCGATCATCCTGCTGCCGGGGGAGAGGTCGAGCACCTGCGAGTGGTCTGCGGTGACGCTCAGCAGCTCGCCCAGGTCGCCCGCTGCGATCCGCTCGCGCACCGCGACCATCGTCGGCAGGAACCGCGACCACATCGCCTCCATGACGAAGACGCCTCGCGCGCGGGCGGCATCCGCGAGCGTCTGCGCCTCGTCGCCCGTGATCGTGAACGCCTTCTCGACCAGCAGGTGCTTGCCCGCCTCGATCGCGAGCAGCGCGTGCTCGAGGTGGTGCGAGTGGGGCGTGGCGACGTAGATGACGTCGACGTCGGGGTCGTTGACGAGCGCTTGGTAGCCGTGGTGCGCGTGCGGGATGCCGTGCCGGTCGGCGAAGGCGCTGGCGCGGTCGGCGTCGCGGCTGCCGACCGCAACGACGCGATGGCCGCGTGGGATGAGATCGCGGGCGAAGGCGCCGGCGATGCCGCCCGCGCCGAGCAGGCCCCAGCCGAGCGAGGTGGTGGGCATGCGGCGACTCTACGGCGCGATCTCCGTCGCCAGGCGGAGTCGGTGCACCGCGCGCCGCTCTACCGTGGAGCCATGGCAGGGAAGCGCGACCGCACACCGATGGTCGGCGTCGGCATCGCCATGGGCATCGCGATCGGCGTCGCGATCGGTGTCGCGCAGGACAACCTCGCGCTCTGGATCGGCGTGGGCGCGAGCATCGGGATCGCCCTCGGAGCGGCCTTCAGCGCGTCGGGCGACGCCGGGCCCGGCGACGATGCCGCAGGCGATCAGAGCCCGCTCGACCCCGCCCCCAACGGCGACGAGCCGCCGTCGCGCTAGCCGCAACCCGGCGCGGACGGACTGGCCCGGCAGTCGCCGTCGGTGAGCACGGTGTCGACAGCGAACACCTTCACGGCGACCGCCGGTGCTTCCACCGGCAGCGTCCCGGGCACGGCGAACCACCCGCCGCCGGCATCGACCTCCGCTGTGAAGATGACGGTGACGGATGCGGTGACGTCGTCGGTGCTCGAGTACGTGTGGCTCGTGGTCGTCTCCGTCCAGGACTCCTCGGTGCCGCGCCAAGGTGCGCCCGAGGCCTCGCTCTCGTGCACGGTGCCGTCGCCGTAGTCGAACCGGTACGACGTCGGCGTCCACCGCACCCGAATCGCCATGTCGAAGAGCTCGCCCTCCATGGTGTGCGACTCGGCCGTCGCGTAGAAGTTGGTCGGCGTGCCCACGACGCCCCAACCGTCTGGCTCGACCACGAGCTCTCCCGCGACCGGCGCGAACCGAGCGATGTCGGCCATCGTGATCGCGGGAGCGGCTTCTTCATCCACGGTTTCGGCAGGTTCCGCCGGTACTACGACGGGCGCGGTGTCGTAGTACCGCGCGCAGGCCGTCGGGTCGTCCCACGTGGGACAGGGGTCGTTGTAGTTGGGCGTCGAGCCGCCGGCCGCTGGGGGCCGGGGGCGGGCAACTCCTTCTACTTCCGCTGGAGGCGCGCCTTGTCCGGGAATGCGACCGCCGACGACGAGTTCGCCGGTTCCTGGATCGATGCTGCAGTTTCCTGTCGCGACGAGCACCGGAGTGCAGCGGTCGTTAGCCGCGTGCCAGGGACCCGCGACCGGTCCCGTCACAACCGCCGCGGCAAGTGCCACAGCTGTTACGCCCCACATACCGAGTCGTCTGTCGTCGGCTGCAGATCGTCCAGCAACAGCGAGTGGCCTTCGACATCTCGAACGAAGGTGGCGCTCCACGGAACCAGTCCGCTGGGTTCAAGCGCTCGTCCATCAGCATCCGTGGACTCGATCTGGCGGCCATCAGTGCACAACGACGCCGAGACGGAGTCGGTGGAAACGTCAGTGAGCTCAATGTTGGTCAGCGCGAGAACGCCCCGGCTGACCTGCCCAGAATCGAGCACGGCTTGGATGTCGGCAGCCCATACGGTCGCCATCTCAGCCGTTGCGAAGGCCTCAAGCTCTCGAGCGGACGTCGTGCCAGACGCGAACTGGCGATCGACCGTCGCGTAGAAGCCCTCGAAGGTCGCGCGCACTTCCGCCGCCACTTCTTCGTCAGTCGGTTCCCCGGGCGAGCAGCCGACGAGCACCAGCGCCGCCATCGAAGCGAGCGCAACACCGGGAGCGAGCCGACCGAGCATGCGGGCAGGTTACGCGAACCGTCCGGCCCAGCCGGTGGGTTCTCCACAGGCCGAGCCGAGCGGCGCGGTCTCCTCGCCACGCTCGCCTCAGAAATTCATCCAAGAAATCTGTGACTTGGGCTTGCATTTCCTGCTCGCGTCGTTATACCTTCGTCATCGCGATCTTCCGCCACCGAGAAAGAGAGGAGCTCGCCATGTTTGACACGATCACCATGACCGCTGGGCCCCTTCTTCCGGGCGGGGTCTCCTAGCGGCCGAGCGCAGCGGCTGAACGACGCGGTAGCCTCCGAGCACCGCTTCTGCCAGGCGACACAACGCCTGCTTCCCCTGCGTCCGCCCCCGCAACACCGCACTGCTGTGACGCGCGTCCGTCGCGACCTCTCGGTCGTCGCCTGACGCATCCGTCGCAATTCCACGCATCCGCAACTGCAATACGCGGTGCAATTCGATGCGCTCAAGAACGATCATCCATTCCTCGATATCGCGCGCCCAAAGAAGGCGCGATATCGCCATGCCAGAAAGCAGAACCACCATGTCGTACGCAGCACGCAGACTGCCTGCAGCCCGCAAGGCAGCACTCAGCGCTTCGCAGCTGCTCGCACGCTGGGCCCTCACGGCCGAGATGAGCGAGCAGCGTCGTCGGGAGGACCTCGCCTACGAGCAGGCACTCGAGGCTCGTGAGCAGCGCCGGCTCGACTCCGTCGCACGCCAGCTGCTCGCGTGAGCGCCGCACGAGCGGGGCCGTCCCATCGGGGCGGCCCCGCTTCTCTGCGTGGGGGAACGATCGCGTCGGCTACCGCGGCCCCAGCAACCGCCAGTGACCGGATGCCATGCTCGGATCCCGAGCTCACCGCAATGGAAGGACGACTCCATGGGCCTCAACATCGCCGATCTCGCGATCTCCAGCGACGACCTCACCGCCGGCGGCCGCATCGACGACCGCTTCACCGCGGACTTCGACAACGCGCTGCCGAGCCTCACGGTGACCGGCGTGCCGGACGGCGCGGTCGAGCTCGCGATCGTCGTGCACGACCCGGATGCGCCGCTCCCGCACGGCTACACGCACTGGACCGCCTACGGCATCGCCCCGCACGACGGCGTCGTCGACCCAGCGGCCGTGCGCACGGGACCGAACGAGGAGGGCGAGCGCGCGTGGTTCGGCCCGCAGCCTCCGGTCGGCCACGGCGACCACCACTACTACTTCTGGGTGTACGCCCTGTCGCGCCGCGTCGAGGGTGAGCCGACCCGCGAGGAGTTCCTCGAGCGGTACGGGGACGCGATCCTCGAGCAGAACCGGCTCGTCGCGACCTACTCGCGCTAGCGCTCCGCGTCGAGCAGCGCGCGCATCGCCGCGCCGAGCCCCCGCATCGAGGCGAGCACCGCGTCGCGCGCGTCGACGCCCGGCTCCCACTCGGCGATCGCCGCGTAGACGAGGCCGCGCCGAGCGCCGCGCACGATCCCGGCGTCGGCGCGCACCTGCGCATCCGTGCCCGTCTTGTTCAGGAGGCGCAGGCCCTCCTCGTGACCATGCGCGAGGGGGTCGGCGCCGAACGCCGACGCGACCATCGACAGGTCGAGCGAGTGCCTCAGCCACGCGAGCGCCCGTGCGCCGACCGCGGGCGTCCCCACCGTGCCGGCGTCGAGCCGAGCGAGCAGGTCGACCGCGCCTGCGGCCGAGACGCTGCTGAGCGGGGTCGGGTCGGATGCGTCGGGCGCATCGCGCACCGGGCGGTGCAGGCGCACCCCGTGGATGCCGAGCCGTGCGCACTCGCGCGCCACCGCATCCGCCCCGGTGCCTGCGGCACGGCCCTCGCCCTCGCCGAGCCGGTGCAGCAGCACGTTCGTCGCGAGGTTGTCGCTCGCGGCGCCGACGAGCACTGCGGCGTCGGCGACCGAGAGGGTCGGCTGCGCGAGGTGCTGCCAGAGGCCTGAGTCGGCGACCGGCGGCACCGAGGCGCGATCGAGCCGCTCGTCGGGCGCGAGCTCGCCCCGTTCGATGCGGGCCGCGACCGCGACGAGCAGCGCGAGCTTGCCGAGCGAGGCCGCCGGAAGCGCCCGGTCGGGCTGGTGCGCGAGCAGCACCTCGCCGGTCGCGAGGTCGCGCACGAGCACCGACCACCGGGCGAGGTCGGTCAGGGGCGCGGCGGCCAGGCGCATCGAGGCCTCAGCGCGCCGTCACCTGCAGGCGCCAGCTGTCGTCGCCGGTGCCGTCGGAGTCGATCACGATGAGCGAGGGGCCGGCGTCGATCGCGCCCGTCACGCTCTGGCCGCCGGAGCCCTGCAGCACCTCGTAGTCGCGCCAGTAGTAGAAGCTCACCTGCTGGATGGAGAGCGAGTCGCCGAGCACCGTCGTGCGAGCCCACGCGTCGCGCCCGCCCCACAGGCCCACCGCATCCTCGGTGCCCGACCAGCGCAGCATCGGCGTGTGGCGCAGGTCGCGCACCGTGAGCGACCACGCGCCGTCGGCCTCGACGCGCAGGTAGCGAGGGGCCGGATCGGTGCGGAACTCCGAGAGGAACACGCCCGTCGCGCCGCGCGTGCGGTCGCCGTAGTCGAGCAGCGGCCAGTCGTGCGGGCCGAGCCCGGCGTCGAGCGACTCGACGCTCACATCGGTGCCCGCGTGGGTGAGCGTCACGACGCCGCTGCGCGCGCCCGCGGGCAGTGCGATCAGCGTGCTGCCCGCCTGGCCGGACGCGCGGATGCCGCGGAACGTGCCGTAGCGCTGGCCGGCCCACTGCTGCTCGCGCGTGAAGCTCGTCGCGTTGGCGAGGGGCTGGCCCATCACGGTGCCGGGTGCGAAGCGCGGCGTCGTGCCTGCGTAGCTGCCGCCGCCGCAGAGCCGGAAGCGCAGCGCGTCGCTCGTGATCCAGTGCTTCGTGCCGATGCCCGTGATGCGACGGACGTCGAGGCGGTCGACCTGCTGCGCGATGGCGCCGTGAGCATGGCACGTCCGCCCCGACAGCATCATGATGCTGTCGAGCTCGGTCGCGAGCACGGATGCGCCGATGGTGTCACCGTGGCCGTTGCCGGCGATGAGGAACACCCGATCGGCGCCCACGCCGTAGACGAAGCGGTCGACCACGGCCGCGTTCGTGCGGTAGCGGTCGCTGCCGTAGATGCGCTCCACGTCGCCGGGTATCAGCTGGTACAGCGCGTCCATGTAGGCCTCGGGCAGCACCGAGCGCGAGCCGATGAAGAAGACCTGGCCGGCTTCCTGCAGCACGGGCGCGACGCGCTGGGCCCACCGCGAGGGGGTGCCCATCGCCGGGATCAGCGGAGCGCCGAGGCGCGCGGCGACGTTTCCGGTGGCAAGGCCGTCGGAGTAGCCGTTCTGGCCGATGATGAACGCGACCGGCCCCATCTGGCCGTTGGCGCGCTGCAGGTCACGCGCGAGCGCCAGGGCGCTGTCGACGCGATCGCCGCTGTTGGTGCCGACGCGCCGGATCGTCGCGCGGGGGAGGATCGCGCGGACGCCCGCCCATAGGCGGTCGCTCAGCACCGAGCGGCTGCCGACGACGTTGACGGTGCGGGGGTTGAGGCGGCGCAGCTCGGCGGCGACGACCGACGGCACGGAGTCGCGTCGCACCATGAGCACGTGCGCGTCCGCGGCCGCCGCGGCAGGCGGCACGGCGAGCGCGTCGCCGCCGGACTCGCCGGAGGTGAGGTAGACGGTGCTCGCGCCACCGAGCTGCTGCGACATGAGGGCGCTCGTGGCGTAGAGGTCCTTGCCGCCGATCCAGTCGAGGCTGCGCGGCAGCGTCGCCTGCGCGGCGCCGACCGGCAGCAGCGTCGCGGCGATCGTGACGACCGTCAGGGCGGCGGCGAGCACCAGCAGGCGGAGGGGGCGCGCAGCAGCGCGGGGCGTCGGGGGCATCGGTGACCTCGGGAGAACCCCGAGGACATGGGACGGCGCGCTCGGGAGCACTCGCTGGGGTGCCGTCACCCGGATGCTATGCGGGGTCCCGCGAGCGGAGCCGCGTCCGTTGCGGAAACGTTACGGAGCACCGACGCCGGGTGCCTCCGGCGATGCGGCGCGTCGTTTGACACACCCTCGGCAGCGTCCTACTGTTAACAATCCAACAAGGATGTCGATCTACTACTGCAAAGGGGCAGTCCATGAACCTGCACACGCTGCTGCAGCGTCGCGCTGCGGAGGCCGGACCCATTCGCGTCGGCGTGATCGGCGCGGGCAAGTTCGCCTCCATGTTCCTCACGCAGGCGTCGGTCACGCCCGAATTCCACGTCGTCGGCGTCGCCGACATCGACATCCCCAAGGCGAAGGAAGCACTCGCCCGCACCGGTTGGAGCGCTGAGCGCTTCGCTGCGACGAGCCTCGACGAGGCGGCGCGCACGGGGCTCACGGCCGTCATCGACGACTCGATGGCGCTCGTCGCGCATCCCGCCGTCGAGGTCATCCTCGAGATCACCGGCAACCCGATCGTCGGCACCGATCACGCGATCGCTGCGATCGACAACGGCAAGCACGTCATCATGGTCAACGTCGAGGCCGATTGCATGGTGGGCCCGCTGCTGCAGCGGCGCGCGGCCGCCGCGGGCGTCGTCTACTCGATGGCCTACGGCGACCAGCCCGCCCTCATCTCCGAGCTCGTCGACTGGTGCCGCACCGTCGGCTTCGAGGTCGTCGGCGCGGGCAAGGGCACGAAGTACCTGCCGGAGTACCACTACTCCACGCCCGACACCGTCTGGGAGCACTACGGCTTCACCGACGAGCAGCTCGCCTCGGGCGACTTCAACCCCAAGATGTTCAACTCCTTCCTCGACGGCACGAAGTCGGCCATCGAGATGGCGGCGGTCGCGAACGGCACGGGCCTCACGCCCCAGCTCGACGGCCTCGCCTTCCCGCCCGCCGGCGTCGACGACCTCCCGCACATCTTCCGGCCGCAGTCGCTCGGCGGCGCGCTCGAGCACTCGGGCACCGTCGAGATCGCCTCGAGCCTCCACCGCGACGGCAGCGAGGTCGAGCGCGACCTGCGCTGGGGCGTGTGGGTCACCTTCGAGGCGAAGACCGATTACGCCGCGCAGTGCTTCGCCGAGTACGGCGTCAAGACCGATGCGACGGGGCGCTTCGGCTCCCTGTTCCGCCCGTACCACATGATCGGGCTCGAGCTGGGGGTGTCGATCGCGAGCGCGGTGCTGCGCGGGGAGGCGACCGGCGCCCCCACCGGCTTCCGCGGCGACGTCGTGACGACCGCGAAGCGCGACCTCAAGGCGGGCGAGACGCTCGACGGGGAGGGCGGCTTCACGGTCTTCGGCAAGCTGCGCCCGGCGAGCTTCTCGCTCGAGCACGAAGCGCTGCCGCTCGGCCTCGCCCACGGTGCGAAGCTCATCCGCGACGTGCCGAAGGACCGGACCGTCTCGTGGTCGGACGTCGACGCGGATGCGTCGCTCGCCGCCGTCCGGGTCCGTCGCGAGCTCGAGGCGGAGTTCCGTGCGGAGCACGCCGTAACGATCGCGTAACTGGTGACAGTCCTACTGTTGACATCAAGCGCGGCACCTTGCTTCACTCGGTGACGGCGCCGACGTCATGACCGCCGTCCCGGGCGCACATCTCGCAAAGGAGCGAACCATGCCAGCACTGCTCGAGCGCATCCTCACGCTGCTCGACCGCGTCGTCCAATGGGTGTGCGTGATCGCGCTCGCGACGGTCACCATCGCGGTCAGCTGGCAGGTGCTCACGCGCTACGTCACGCGCGACTCCGCCACCTGGACGGTCGAGGTCGCGTCGCTCGCGTTCGTCTGGCTCTCGATGTTCGCGATCGCGCTCGGCGTGCGTCAGGGGCGCCACATGGTGCTCGACATCTGGGAGTACGTGCCCGAGCGCCGCTGGCTGCGCATCACGATCACGACGGTGGCGAGCCTCCTCGTGCTCGCCACGCTCGTCGCGCTCACCGTCTTCGGCATGGAGGCGCTCCCGAGCGCCATGCGACGCAACATGCCGGGCACCGATCTGCCGTTCGGCCTCATCTCGCTCGCGGTGCCGGTCGGCAGCGCGATCGCGGCGATCTTCGCGGTCGAGGCGTGGTGGAAGCTCGTGCGCGAACCGGATCCCGAGGTCGATCCGCTGCCGTCGGCAGTGCTGTTCCAGTCCGAGGAGGACACGATGGTGAAGGGCGAGATCTGATGGGCCCCATGCTGCTGGGCAACTTCGCCGGAGCGATGCTCCTGCGCGTGCCGATCGGCTTCGCGCTCGCGCTGGCCTCCCTGATCACCATCTGGCTGATCACCGACACCCCGCTCGCGATCGGCGCACAGCGCATCGTCGCCGGCATCACGCCGTTCGCGCTCCTCGCGATCCCGCTGTTCATCCTCGCCGGCGGCATCATGAACGCGGGCGGCATCACGAAGCGACTGCTCGACCTCGCCGACTCGATCGTCGGCGGGATGCGCGGCGGGCTCGCGCAGACGAACGTGCTGTCGGCGCTGTTCTTCGGCGGCATCTCGGGCTCGGCCGTCGCCGACATCTCGAGCCTCGGCCGCATCCTCGTGCCCGCGATGAAGGCGCGCGACTACAAGGCCGCGTACACGGCTGCGGTGACCGCCGCGGCGCCGATCGTGGCGCCGATCATGCCGCCGTCGATCACGATGATCGTCTACGGCGTCGTCTCGGGCACCTCCATCGGGCAGCTCTTCTTCGCCGGCATCATCCCCGCGATCCTCTACATCGCGATGGTGATGGTCACCGTGCACCTGACGGTGCGCAAGCAGGGCTTCACCGACGAGCTCGTCGCCAACACGACGAACATCGACCTCATCGGCAAGACGCCGAAGGAGGAGCGCCCGCCGTTCTGGCCGTCGCTGCTGGGCGCCCTGCCTGCGCTGCTGCTGCCGCTGCTCATCCTGGGCGGCATCCGCTTCGGCTGGTTCACCGCCACCGAGGCCGCGGCCGTGGCCGTCGTGTACGCGCTCGTCGTCGGGATCTTCGTCTACCGCGAGCTGACGCTCAAGAAGCTCATCGCCTCGCTCGCCGAGTCGTCGCTCATGGTCGGGCTCATCATGCTCGTGCTCGCCGCGGCGCAGCTCTACTCGTGGGCGCTCACCTCGGGCCGGGTGCCGCAGGCGGCGGCCGGCGCGATCTTCGGCTTCACCGACAACCTCGTCGTGCTGCTCATCCTCGTCAACATCCTGTTGCTCATCGCGGGCATGTTCATCGAGGCGAACGCGGCGCTCATCATCATCACGCCGATCCTCTACCCGGTGCTCACCGAGATGGGCGTCGATCCGGTGCACCTCGGCATCATCATCGTCGTCAACCTCGGCATCGGCCTCATCACGCCCCCGGTCGGCATCGCGCTCATGCTCTCGGCCGAGATCGCCAAGGTGAAGTTCATCGCCGCGATCCGCGCCTCGTGGCCGTTCCTGCTGTGCGGGCTCGTCTACATGATCCTCATCACCTACATCCCGCAGATCTCGCTGTGGCTGCCATCCGTGCTGATGGTCAGCGGCGAGTGACGCACCGATCAAGCCCCTAGGAAGGAAACACCATGCGCAACTCCATGAAGGCACTCGCGGGCGTGGGCATCGTCGCCCTGGCGCTCACCGGCTGCTCGGCGTCCGGAGGCGACCCCGGCTCGAGCGGCGACGCGAGCACGGGCGACGAGACCTACACCCTCGTCCTCGGCCATGCCGGCTCGACGACCGACCCCCGCCAGTGGGCCGCCGAGCAGTTCGCTGAGCGCATCGAGGCGGCGACCGACGGCCGCGTCACCGTCGAGGTGCACTCCGACTCGACCCTCGGCACGTGGGAGGAGATGATCGACGGCCTCCAGATCGGCAGCACCGACATCGTCATCGAGTCGCTGCTCTCGCTCGAGGCGTACACCGACCTCGCATCCGTCGAGACCGCTCCGTTCCTCTACTCGAGCGACGAGCAGTTCTTCGAGGTGTGGGACGGCGAGCTCGGCGACGAGATCCACTCGGCGGTCACGGAGGCCTCGGGCTACGCGACGCTCGGCAACATGTTCCGCGGGTCGCGCGAGCTCACGAGCAAGGAGCCCGTGACCTCGCTCGAGGACCTGGAGGGCATCACGATCCGCACGCCGAGCGCGCAGACGATGCTCGACACCTGGAACGCGCTCGGCGCCCGGGCTGAGGCGCTGCCGTTCAACGAGGTCTACTCGGCGCTCGAGTCGGGTGTGCTCGACGCGCAGGAGAACCCGCTCGACGCGATCCTGTTCAACTCGATCCACGAGGTCGCGCCGAACATCACGTGGACCGACCACATGTACGCCAACTACCACTTCATCATGTGGGACGAGGCGCTGCAGGGCTACCCGGAGGACATCCGCACGGCGATCCAGGACGTCGCCGCCGAGGTCGGCCAGGAGTACACCGAGAACACGGTGACGAACCTCGCCGACTACCAGTCGCAGCTCGAGGAGGGCGGCGCAACGTTCCACGAGCTCGAGGACCGCGAGGCCTGGGTCGAGGCGACGCAGCCGGTCGTCGACGGCCTTCCCGACCAGGTGCAGACCTGGGTCGAGCAGATCCGCGCCATGTGAGCCGCGACGGCGGGGGTGCGCGCACGCCCACCCCCGCCGTCGTCCCCGTCGCGCCGAGCACCCAGGTCGCGCGCGGCCCCGCACCCGCACCCCCACAGACTCCACCCGACCCCGCGCATCCGCGCACCACGCCTGAGGAGCCCCCCATGAACCTGCACGAGCTGCTGCGCGAGCGAGAAGCGGCCGGAGCGCCCATCCGCGTCGGCCTCATCGGCTCGGGCCGCTTCGGCACCATGTACCTGTCGCAGGCGCGCAGCATCCCCGGGGTGCGCGTCGCGGCGATCGCCGACATCAACACCGCGCGCGCCCGCGAGTCGCTCGCGCGCGTGGGCTGGCCGGAGGACGCGATCGTCGACTCCGTCGACGACCTCACCGAGGGCACGACCGCCGTCATCGCCGACGCGATGGACCTCTTCCGCACCGACATCGACGTCATCGTCGAGGCCACGGGCAACCCGATCGTGGGCATCAAGCACGCGCTCGCCGCGATCGAGACCGGCAAGCACGTGATGATGGTGACGGTCGAGGCGGATGCGCTGGCCGGTCCCGCGCTCGCGAAGCGCGCGAAGGAGGCGGGCGTCGTCTACTCGATGGCCTTCGGCGACCAGCCGGCGCTCATCTGGGAGCTCATCGACTGGGCCCGCACCTCGGGCTTCGAGGTCGTCTGCGCCGGCAAGGGCGCGAAGTACCTGCCCGGCTACCACCAGATGAACCCCGACAACGTCTGGGATCACTGGGAGTTCTCCGACGAGCTGAAGCAGTCGGGGCAGCTGAACCCTTACATGCACACGTCCTTCCGCGACGGCACGAAGGCAGCCATCGAGATGGCGGCGGTCGCGAACGCGGCGGGCCTCGTGCCGGGCGACGCCGGGCTCACGTTCACGCCCGGCGACCTCGAGGAGATCGCGACGGTCTGCCGCCCCGAGTCGGTCGGCGGCGTGCTGCCGCACGAGGGCACCGTCGATGTGATGTCGAGCTACACGCGCGAGGGCGACTGGATCCCGCACAACACGCAGGAGGGCGTCTTCGTCGTCGTCAAGGCCACGAACGCCTACGTCGCCGAGTGCTTCCAGGAGTACCCCTGGCACCCGGACCCCACTGGGCAGTACGCCGCGCTCTACCGGCCGTACCACTACGTCGGGCTCGAGCTCAACGTCTCGATCGCCAACGCGGTGCTGCGCGGTGTCGCGACCGGCACGGCCGTGGGCTTCACCGCGGATGTCGTGGCGACGGCCAAGAAGGACCTGGTCGCGGGCGACACGCTCGACGGCGAGGGCGGCTTCGCGGTCTACGGCAAGCTCGTCTCGGCCCGCACCTCGGTCGCCGAGGGCTACCTGCCCGTCGCGCTCGCCCACCACGTGCCGCTCAAGCGCGACATCGCGCAGGGCGAGAGCGTGCGCTGGGACGACGTCGAGGTCGACGAGTCGCTCGCCCAGGCCATCGCGCTGCGGCGCGAGACCGAGGTGCTCGCCGCCGCCGCGGTCGCCTAGGCGCGGCCATGGGCCGCTCGATCAGCCTCATCGGGCTGGGGGCGATGGGCCTGCCGATGGCGCGCCTGCTCGCCGCCCGCGGGGCGCTCTCGGTGCACAACCGCAGCGCCGCGCGGGCGCACGCGCTCGCGGCCGAGGCGCCCTCGGTCGCCGTAGCCGAACGACCGGCGGATGCGGCGGCCGGGGTGGTGCTCACCGTGCTGCCCGATCTCCCGGACGTCGAGGCCGTGGTGCACGGCACCGAAGGCCTCCTCGCCGGCTGGCGCGCCGCATCCGTCGACCGTCCGATGCTCGTCGTCATGGGCACGGTCTCGCCGGTCGCGCTGCGCGCGCTCGCCCAGGAGCTGGCCGAGCACGGCGTCGAGGTGGTCGACGCGCCCATGTCCGGCGGCGTGCTCGGGGCCGCCGAGGGGCGGCTGAGCGTCTTCGTCGGCGGTTCGGCGGAGGCGGCGGCGGAGCTCGCGGCGGTGCTCGAGCCGTGCGCGAGCCGCGTGACGCACATGGGGCCGACCGGCGCGGGCGCGACGACGAAGCTCTGCAACCAGCTCGTCGTCGCCGAGACGATCGCGGCCCTGTCGGAGGCGTTCGCTCTTGCGCGGGCGAGCGGGATCGACCCGATGGCGCTCGCTGACGCGCTCGGCTCGGGGCTCGCCGGCAGCGAGGCGCTGCGCCAGAAGCGACAGCACTGGATCGCCGAAGAGTTCGCGCCCGGCGGCACGATCGATTACCAGGTGAAGGACCTGCGCTACGCGCAGCAGGCGGCGGATGCGGCAGGTCTGCGCCTGCGCGCCGCGCAGACCGCCCTCGCGCTCTTCGAGGATGCGTCGGCATCCGGCGACGGCGGCCTCGACCACACCGGCGTCTACCGCCAGGTGCTGCGCGACTGAGCGGTCGCCGATCGCCGCGCTGCGGGCGTCAGATCGTGGCCGCGGCGGCCTCGAGGCGCTCGACGATCGCCTCGCGCGCCGAGTCGTTGTGCTCGCGCAGCACGGCGCGCGCGCGCTCGGCGTCGCCACTCGCGATCGCCTCGACGATCGGGGCGTGGCGGTCGGCAGCCATGTTGGCGATCGCGGTGTCACGCCCGGCGGCGGTGATGACCGCGCGGGCGAGTCCGCTGACGCGGCGCCACGACTCGAGCAGGGTGCCGTTGCCGCTCGCGGCGCAGATCGCTTCGTGGAACGCGAGGTCGGCGGCGACCTGGTCGGCGATCGAGCCGCGCTCGCTCTCGGCGAGCCGCTCGAGCGCGCGGCGCAGCTCGGCGACGACCGCTTCGAGATCATCGCGCGCGCAGACGGTCTCGCACGCGAGCGACTCGAGCGCGAAGCGCACGTCGAAGATGTCGCGCACCTCGGCGGCCGTCACGACGCGCACGGACAGTCGGCCCCGCGCATCCTTCGTCAGCAGTCCCTGCTGCTCGAGGTGGCGGAGCGCCTCCCGCAGGGTGCCGCGCGAGACGCCGAGCGACGCGCTCAGCTCGGTCTCGGCGAGATGGGTGCCCTGCGGCAGCTCCCCGGTCGTCACGGCCTCGCGGAGGCGATCGAGGATGAGCTCGCGTCGAGTCACTCGCTCGATGGCTCCGAGCGAGCTGAACTGGGCGTCGATGGCCATGGCTGTCACGCTACCTGAGTGTCGTCGCGGGTGATGGTCATCAGTGGAGGTGGCTCGCGCCGTTGATGTCGATGTTCGTGCCCTGCAGGTAGGCGGCGTCCTCGCTCGAGAGGAACGTGAACACCGCGGCGATCTCGTCGGTCGTCGCGACGCGGCCGATCGGGATGTCGGCGGCGAGCCGCGCCTCCGACTCGGGGGTCGCGCCCACGCGGATGTTCGTGTCAGCGGCGCCGGGCGTGACGGAGTTGACCGTGACGCCAGAGTCGGCGATCTCGCGCGCGAGCGCCTTCGTGAAGCCGAGGATCGCCGCCTTCGCCGCCGAGTAGGGCACCTTGCCGAAGACGCCGCCGCCCCGCTGGGCGGAGACCGACGACATGTTGACGATGCGGCCCCAGCCGGTGTCGAGCATCCCTGGCAGGAACGCCTTCGTGACGAGGTAGGTGCCGGTCGCGTTGACCGCCATCACGGTGTTCCACAGCTCGAGCGTCGTCTCGAGGAACGGCACGGGCGACGTGATGCCAGCGACGTTCGCGAGCGCGCCGACCGTCGGCAACCGGCCGGCGTCGACCTCTGCTTGCACCGCGGCGTGCGCGACCCCGACCGCGCGCTCGTCGGCGACGTCGATCGCGGTGCCGAAGGCAGGCACGCCGTGGCGCGCACCGATCTCGCGCGCGACGTGCGCCGAACGCTCGGCGTCGAGGTCGAGGATCACCACGCCCCAGCCCTCGCGGGCGTAGCGGTCGGCGACGGCCATGCCGATGCCGCGGTCGCTCGCGGCGCCGGTGACGACCGCGGTGCGGTGCGCGGTGGCTTCGATGGGCTCGGTCATGGCTGCTCCTCGGGAAATCGGTCGGCTCGGTCAGCGTTCGGGTGCGGATGCGGTCATCGCGTGGCGCAGGCGGGTCAGGGATCGCTCGGCGACGGCGGCGAGCTCGGCGCGACGGTCGCCGCCCGCGACCGTCGTGGCATCGTCGACGTAGGCGCGGGAGGGCTGCTCGAGCGTGAAGCCGCCGTCGTAGCCGACGGCGTCGAGCGCGCGGAAGGCGCTGGCGAAGTCGACGTCGCCTTCGCCGATGCGACGGCTGAAGTCGCCGCGCACGGCGTCGCGCAGGTGCACGTGCGCGATGCGCTCGCCCCACGCGGCGATGGTGTCGTCGAGGTCGTCCCCGGCGGCGGTGACGTGCGCGACATCGAGCACCACGCCGACGCGCGCGCCGAGGGCGTCGAGCCGCGCGTGCAGCGCGTCGGCGCGCTCGCGGCCCCAGCTGAAGCGCAGGAAGTGCAGCGACTCGACCCAGAGCTCGACCCCGTGGGCGCTCGCCGCGTCGCCGGCGGTGGAGAGCGCAGCGGCGATGCGTTCGAGGTCTGCCGATTCGCTCTCGATCGGCTCGTGCTCGAGCGCGCCCGCGGGCAGCACGAGCGCCTGGGCGCCGGCTGCGGCGGTGAGGCGCAGCAGTCGCTCGAGGTGCGCGGTGCGCGCAGCGGCGTCGGCGTGAGGGGCGTTGAGGTCGCCGATGTCGCCGTTGACGCTGCGCACCCGCAGCCCGGAGGCGGCGAGCGCTCCGACGACGCGTTCGATCGCGGTGTCGTCGAGGCCGAAGGGCACGTGGTCGCACACGCCCGGCAGCGCGCCGAGGTCGATCTCGGTCACGCCGAGCGCGGCGATGTCGACGAGCGCATCATCCAGCGGAAGGTGCTGGAACGTGATCGTCGAGCACCCCAGCCTGCTGGGCAGCGACATCGTCGTCTCCTCCCGCGCCGTCGACTCCCGACGGCGTCGGCTCAGTGTATGACGTTCTACTGTTGACAATCAACAGTGCGTGCTCAGGCGCCTATCGAACGGGCCGCCCACAGCGCGATGACGCTTGGCGATGGTCTCGATACGGCGGCCTTCGGCCCACTACTCGGCCAGCGGGCTTTCGCGATGGCGCTCGGTGTTGGTCTCGATACGCCGGCCTTCGGCCGGCCACTCGACCAGCGGGACGGCGAGCCGGCCGTCAGGCGATGAGGACGCCCTTGCGCGCATCGCCCATCGGCAGCGGCGTGTAACGCGTCACCGCGACCGGCTCGGTGAGCAGGCCCTCGAGCTCGGCGTTGAAGTCGGCGACCGGGGCGCCCTCGCCATGAGCGTCGAGCAGTGCCGCCGAGTCCCAGTGCTCGATCATGATGATCGCGCCGTCCTCGGCCTCCTGAATGGCGTAGAGGTTGCAGCCCGCCTCCTCGTGCACGCGCGGGATCACGCGCTCCATCGCCGCGAGCACGCGCTCGCGCGCCCCCTCGGCGGGCCGGAAGTACGCCGTGACGACGACGGGCTGGTCGGCGGTCTGCGATGCCATGTGATGCTCCTCGTGTTCGACTGTCGACAGCACTCTAGCCCGGCGCCCGGAGTGCGGCCGCGCATGCCGACGGCCCCCGCGCTCCAAGGAGGCGGGGGCCGTCGCGCCGGTCGGAGCTCAGCCGAGCTCGGCGAGCACCTTCTCGACGATGCGATCCTTCGACAGGCCGTACCGGTCGTGCAGCGTGGGCAGCGCACCGGCGTCGATGAACGCATCCGGCAGCGCGATCGGCACGATGCGCCGGCCGAGGCCCCGCTGCGCCGCGGCGTCGGCGACGGCCGAGAAGAGTCCGCCGACGACGGTGTGGTTCTCGAGCGTGAACGCGAGTCGAGGGGTGTCGAGCTCGGCGAGCACGGTCGCCGCGTCGAACGGCTTGATCGTGGGGGAGTGCACGACCGCGACGTCGACCTTGTGGGCCGCGAGCGCATCCGCGGCCTGCAGCGCGCGCATCGTCATGAGGCCGGAGGAGACGAAGACCACGTCGTTCCCGCCGCGCAGCACCGATGCCTTGCCGAGCTCGAAGCGGTAGTCGTACTCGTCGAGCACCATCGGCACCTTGCCGCGCAGCAGCCGCAGGTAGCTCGGCCCCGGGGCTGCGGCGAGCTGGGGAACGGCCTGCGCGATGTCGAGCGCGTCGCACGGGTCGACGATCGTCAGGTTGGGGAGGCCGCGGAAGATCGCCATGTCCTCGGTCGCCTGGTGGCTCGGGCCGTAGCCCGTCGTGAGGCCGGGGAGGCCTCCGACGACGTTGACGTTGAGGTTCGGCTCGGCGCTGTCGAGCGCGATGAAGTCGTACGCGCGGCGGGCTGCGAAGACGGCGTAGGTCGAGGCGAACGGCACGAGACCCGTCTCGGCCATGCCGGCAGCAGCCCCGAAGAGCAGCTGCTCGCTCATGCCCATCTGGAAGAAGCGCTCAGGGTGCGCCTTCGCGAAGACGTGCATGTCGGTGTACTTGCCGAGGTCGGCGGTCAGGCCGACGATCCGCTCGTCCTGCTCGGCCGCAGCCACCAGGGCGTGCCCGAACGGCGCCGAGACGGTCTTCTGATCCGGGTCGGCGATCGAGGCGATCATCGCGCTCGTGCTGGGCCCCTTGCGCTCGAAGCGCTTCGCGGGTGCTGCGGTCGTCATCGCTCGGTCTCCTCGTAGCCGGCCGTGAGCTGGTCGCGGCAGATCTGCCACTCATGCTCGTCGATGCGCATGAAGTGCGCCTTCTCGCGCTGCTCGAGCAGCGGCACGCCCTTGCCGACCTTGGTGTCGCAGATGATGACCTGCGGCTGGCCGTCGGCGGCGGCGATCCCGTTGCACTCGTCGAACGCGTCGAGGAGCGCGGCGGGGTCGTTGCCGTCGACCCGCACCGCGTGCCAGCCGAACGCGCGCCACTTCTCGTCGACGGGCTCGATGCGCAGCACTTCGGCGGTCGGGCCGTCGGCCTGCAGCCCGTTCATGTCGACGAGCGCGGTCAGGTTGCCGAGCCGGTGGGAGGCCGCGCCCATCGCGGCCTCCCACGTCGAGCCCTCGTCGAGCTCGCCGTCGGAGAGGAAGTTGATGACGCGCTGCTCGGTGCGGCCCTGGAGGCGCAGACCGAGGGCCATGCCGACGGCGATCGTGAGGCCGTGGCCGAGCGAGCCGCCCGAGATCTCCATGCCGGGGGTGTACGTCGCCATGCCCGACATCGGGAGCCGAGAGTCGTCGGCGGCGTAGGTGACGAGCTCCTCCACCGGCACGATGCCCGCCTCGGCGATCGCGGCGTAGAAGCCGATCGCGTAGTGGCCGGTGGAGAGCAGGAAGCGGTCGCGCTCGGCCCACGTCGGGTCGGCCGGGTCGTAGCGCAGGTGGTCGGCGTAGACGGCCGCGAGCATGTCGGCTGCGCCGAGCGCCTGGCCGACGTAGCCCTGGCCCTGCACCTCGCCCATGTCGATCGCGTGGTGGCGCGCGCGGTAGGCGGCCTCCGAGACCGCGCGGATGCGTGCGGCGCGGTCCCGGCCGCGGCCCGCGCGGTCGATCGGTCGGGTGTCGATGGGGGCGATGGTCATGCCCGCACCTCCGCGCGCTCGCTCACGGCCGCCGGCTCGGCGGGCGCGGTGCCGACGACGGCGGGCGCGGTCTCGCGCACGGTGAGCGCGACGACGGTGGAGATGACGCCGAGCGCCGAGAAGAGGACCGCCGCGCCGATCCAGCCGACCCAGCCGTAGACGGCCGTCGCGATGAACGGCAGGAAGCCGGCGACGATCGCTGCGCCGTTGTAGCCGAGCGAGATGCCCGAGGTGCGGCGGTTGGCGGGGAGCTCGGAGAACCAGCTCGACTCGACGGCGAAGATCGGGTCGTGGCTCAGCACGAGCGAGAGCGCGATCGCGACCACGATCATCACGAGCGAGCCGGTGTTGATGAGCAGGAACATCGGGATGCCGAAGGCGATCGTGAAGATCGAGCCGATGAGGAAGACCTTCTTGCGGCCGATCCGGTCGCTGAGCGCCCCGAAGAAGAGGTGGCTCACGAGGCCGATCGCGCTGCCGACGAGCGTGCCGATGAGCACGTTCGAGCCCTCGGTGATGAGCGCGAGGCCGACGTAGGAGACGGTGAACGCGGTCGTGACGTAGTAGCCGCCGGTCTCGGCGAGGCGCAGGCCGATGATGCGCAGGATGATGGGCCAGTCCTGCTTGAGCGTCTCGAGCGCGGGCTGCTTGAGCACCGCGTCCTGCTGCTGCACCGTCTCGAACTCGGGGCTCTCGGCCACGCGCAGGCGGATGAAGAGGCCGATGATGACCATGACGCTCGCGAGCAGGAACGGCACGCGCCAGGCCCAGTCGCCGGGCAGGTTCGCGGTCGCGAGGATGACGCCGTTGGCGAGCAGCAGGCCGGCGGGGATGCCGATCTGCGGCAGCGCGCCGAAGAAGCCGCGGCGTCGCACCGGCGCGTGCTCGACGGCCATCAGCACGGCCCCGCCCCACTCGGCGCCGTAGGCGACGCCCTGGATGATCCGCAGCGCGATGAGCAGGATCGGCGCGATGATGCCGACAGCGGCGAAGGTGGGCAGGAGGCCGATCGCGGTCGTGACGACGCCCATCACCACGAGCGACCAGATGAGGATGCGCTTGCGGCCGATGCGGTCGCCGAAGTGGCCGGCGAGGTAGCCGCCGAGCGGGCGGAAGAGGAAGCCGACTGCGAGCGTCGCGAACGACGCGAGCGCACCGACGAGCGCGTTGTCGGTCGCGAAGAAGACGGTGCCGAAGTAGGCGGCCGATGCCGTCGCGTAGATGAAGAAGTCGTACGACTCGACGGCGGTGCCGATCATCGACGCGAGCGACACCTTGACGGGGTTGTCCTTGCGCGGCGCGAGCTGGTCGGCGCCGGCGGGGCTGGTGGTGGACATGCTTCCTCCTCGAAGCCTGGGTGGATGGTCGCGGGCGCGACCGGGAGGCCGACGGCGCGGCGCGACGTCGGTGCTTGGGGATCGTTCGGGGCTAGGGCAGGTAGGTCTCGATCACGCGGCTGTCGTCGCGACGGTCGAGCCCCGCCTCGGCGGCGAGCAGGTACCGCTCGCGCGCCGCGGCGAGCACCGGCACATCGGCGCCGACGGATGCGGCGGCCTCGGCGACGAGCCCGGAGTCCTTGACGAAGATGCCGACGGTGCTCGTGACGGGCGCGTCGGTGCCGAGCAGCATGCGGGGACCGCGGTCCGACAGCATCCAGCTGCCGGCGGCGCCGCCGGCGACGAGGTCGAGCACATCGGCCTTGTCGAGCCCGAGCGACTCGCCGAGCGCGAGCGCCTCGGCTGCGGCGACGATGTGCACCGAGCAGAGGTGCTGGTTGACGACCTTGATCGCCTGCCCCTGCCCGAGCTCGGCGCCGACCACGCGGACGGTGCCGAGCGGCGCGAGCAGGGGAGCGACGGCCTCGACGTCGGCCTGGGCGCCCGACGCGAAGATGATGAGCTCGCCCGTCGTCGCGCGCGCGACCCCGCCGGTGACGGGGGCGTCGACGACGCGGCCGCCCTCGGCCGTGAGGCGCTCGCCCGCGCGACGCGCCGCATCCGGCCCGACGGTCGACATGATGACCCACGTGCGGCCGGCGACGACCGATGCCTCGCTCGCCTCGGCCACGAGGCCGTCGAGCTGCTCGGGGGTCGCGACCATGACGACGACCGGGCCGTCGGCGGGCGCCTCGGCGATCGAGGCGACGGCGGGGACGCCGGCGGCAGCCGCGCGCTCACGGGCGGCCTCGAAGGGGTCGACGCCCTTGACGGCGAAGCCCGCGGCGGCGAGGCGCTGCGACATCGGCGTGCCGATGGCGCCGAGGCCGACGAAGACGGCGGGAGTGGTCATGCGGTGCCCTCCTTGGCGGTGTCGAGCGTGATGAGCGAGTGGACCTCGAAGTGCCGGCGGATCGCCTCGCGCGCGGCGTCGGGGTCGTTCGCCGCGATCGCGTCGACGACGGGGTAGTGGATCGTGTCGGTGAGCATGCGGCCGTCGGCATCGGGCGTCTCGGCGGCGAGCGCGGCGGCGCGGCGGTCGTGCATCGCCTCCTGCAGCGCGTAGGCGAGGCCGTTGTGCACCATCGTGAACACGGGGTTGTCGAGGATCGTGAACAGGCTCGCGTGGAAGGCGAGGTCGGCCTCGGTCGCGGCGTCGTGGTCGCCCGCGGCGGTGCACGCGACCATCTCGTCGACGAGGGCCTGCAGGCGCTGCGCGTCGGCGGCGCTCGCGCGTCGCGCGACCTGCACGGCGACGACCGTCTCGAGCATCTCGCGGGCCTCGGCGATCTCGCTCGAGTCGAGGAAGCCGAGGGCGCGCATCGTGGTGAAGTACGTGCGGATGACATCGGGGCCGGGGGCCTGCAGGTAGCTGCCGTGGCCCTGGCGGCGGCTGAGGATGCCGATCGACTCGAGCTGCGAGAGGCGCTCGCGCAGCGCCCCGCGGCTCACGTCGAGGCGGGCGCAGAGCTCGCGCTCGGGGACGAGGCGGCGCGAGCCGTCGGGCTCGGCGCGGGAGAGGTCGATGAGCTGGATGGCGAACGCCTCGAGCGTCTCGTGCATTGCGGCCCTCTCTCCGTCGAGCGGTCGGACCACATTGGTCTGACCAATAGGCGACGGTAGGGCATGGCATCCCGGCTTGTCAAGATTGGTCGAACCAATCACCAGTCGGCGCGAGCGCGATGCCTGACCGCCCCCTGCAGCGGCGTTCAGCCTCCTCCCTGCCCGCTGTCCCCCGGTGCGGGCTACGGTGACCACGTGGCAGACGATCGGCGAGGCAGCGGAGCCAGCACCGAGTCGGGCTCAGGCCTGGGCGGCGGGAAGAGCCCGAACACCGGCTCCGGCCGCGCCGTGCGCCTCGACACCCTGCGCCCCTCCAACCTCCACCCGTCGAAGCTGCGCGCCGCCCTGCTGCGCTGGTTCCCGCCGCATCGCATCGCCACGGCCCTGCGGGCGGCGCTCGCGGCGATGGCCGCATGGCTCGTCGGCAACCTGCTGCCCGGCGACGTCGCGCAGTACTCCTACGCCGCGCCGCTCGGCGCGTTCGTCGCGACCGGCACGAGCTTCTTCAGCATCGCCCGCGCCGCGCTGCAGCAGTCGGTCGCGCTCGCGATCGGCGCCGCGCTCGGTCTCGCGCTGTTCAGCGTCGAGATGCCGGGCCTGCTCAAGATCGGCATCATCGCGGCCGTCGCCGTGCTCCTGCCGGGCGCGGCCGCGCTCGGCACCAGCGCATCCGTCGTGCCGGTCGCGGCGCTGCTCGTGATCATGTTCGGCAGCGTCGACCCCGACGGCTACGCGGCCGCCTACGTGGGCGAGTTCACGATCGGCCTGATCGTCGGCGTGCTCGTCAACGCGCTCGCGCGCCCGCCCATCTGGGATGCGCACGCGCGCAAGGCGCTGCTCGACCAGGTCGAGGGGCTCGCCGACCGCGTCGAGACGCTCGCCGAGCTGCTGCGCGGCGATTGGCCGCCCGAGCGCGAGGACTGGGCCGACTGGGGGCCGGTGCTCGAGGCGGGCGTCGAGCGGCTCGACCGCGACCTGCAGGATGCGCGGGAGAGCCGGCGCCTCAACCCGCGCACGCTGTGGCACCGCGAGGACGTCACGCCCGACGCGGAGGTCGCGGCGCTGCGGGCCATCGTGCACCGAACGATCGACGTGCTCGACACGGCCTCCGGCGCCGCGTGGGCGGTGCCGATCGAGGTGCGGCTCGACGCCGAGGCCCGGCCGCTGGTGGCGGATGCGCTGCAGGGCCTGAGCGGGCACCTGCGGGCGTGGGCCTCGGGCAAGGACGTCGCCGACGCATCCGCCGCCTCGGAGGAGGCGATCCGCGCGCTCGCGGAGCACGTCGCGACGCACGACCGGCCCGACCCCGGGCTCGGCACGATCATCTTCGCGCTGCGGGCGATCCGCGAGCGGATCGGGCGGGTCACCGAGGAGGAGTAGCGCCCGCGGGCCGGCGCCGCTCAGCCGCGCAGCCGCATCGGCGCGACGAGCAGCCCGCGGTCCTCGCGCATCCACACCTGCCCCGTCGCGCGCCGCTCGTCCCGCGTCGCAAACCGGTAGCGGTAGATGCGCGCACGCACGCGGGCGGGCCGCTGCCCGTCGAACGGGTCGTGCCCGAGCAGCCGCAGCGTCGCCGGGTCGGCCTCGAGCAGCCGCTCGAGCAGCGCGTCGAACCAGCGGCCGTACGAGCCGAGCGCGAGGAACCACATGAGCCAGTCGAGCCGCAGGTGGTACGGCGCGAACCAGCCGGGTGTGCGGCGCACGTCGCCGGGCTTGCCCTTGAAGCCGTACTCGACCCATCCGTCGTCGCCCGACGCATCCGCCGTGCCCTCGATGACGATCTCGTCGCGGGCCTTCGTGACGGTGCCGAAGGCGCCGTAGGCGTTCGCGAGCCGCAGCCGGTTGAACGACGCGTTCATGAGCTGCCGGCGCGAGGCGAGGTTGCGCACCGCGGGGATGGACAGCCAGGCGTAGGCGAGGAAGACGGCGCCGACGACGAGCTGCCACCAGAGCGGCGTCGGCTCGTAGGCGCGCGTCGCCGGCCAGGCGGGCACGAGCGCTGCGACCACGCGGTCGTCGACGGCGGCGAAGGCGAGCGCGATCGTGATCCAGTTGAGCCACGCGAAGTTGCCGGTGATCACGAGCCACAGCTGCGTGAGGATGACGACCGCGGCGGCGGCGCTCGCGACCCAGGCGAAGACGGCGGTGACGGATGCGGCGGTGACGGATGGGGCGCTGCCGTCGCCCGCGCCCGTCGCGCCGGTCGCCACGACGGCCCCGAGCACCAGCAGCCACGGTGCGACGAGCTGAGCGACGTGGTTGCCGAGCACCTCGCCCTTGTGGAACCAGCGCGGCAGCAGGTGCGCGGTGCGGCTGAAGGGCCCCGGCATCGGCTGGGTCTCGTGGTGGTAGGTGAGGGCGGTGAGGTCGCGCCACTCGCGGCCGCCGCGCAGCTTGATCATGCCGGCGCCGAACTCGAGCCGGAACACGAGCCAGACGATCAGCAGCAGCGCGAGGGTCGGCGGCGCGTGGCGGTCGGAGCCGAGGAACGCGACGAGGAAGCCCGCCTCGCACAGCAGCAGCTCCCAGCCGAAGCCGTAGAACACCTGCCCGAGCGGCAGGATCGAGAGGTAGCCGATCCAGAGCGCGAGGAACGCGAGCATCGGCACCCACGGCGGGCCCATCTGCGGGAGCCCCGTGACGAGCGCGAGCGCGATCGCGATGCCCGCGATGCAGAGGATGCGGAGCCTCCGGTCGGAGTAGCCCCACCGGAAGACGCTCGGCTGGCCGTCGAGACCGCCCGCTGCGATGACGCGCGGCGCGGGGATCAGGCCGCGCTCGCCGCAGAGGGCCGGGAACTGCAGCAGCGTCGACAGGAACGCGACCGCGAACGCCGCGGCGGTACCGCGCTGCACCACCTGCCGGGCGAGCTCGGCGTGCGGGGCGTCGAGCCAGCCGACGATCGCTGTCCAGTCCATGCTCGCCCTCCTCGCTCGGGCCCTTCGCTTGTGCGAGGCCAGGGTGGCGCGCCGCGGGGGTCGGGGCAAGCCCGCGCCGCTCCTCACAGCAGGGAGTTCCGTTGCCCGCTCCGAGCGGCACGGGGTGCAGGCAAGACGTTCTTCTTGAACCCCAATGCGCGCTGAGCAGATACTGAGGCGGTCGCCGCCCGCTTCCGATTAGCCTCATGGGAGACGGCGTCCCCAGCTCCGTCTACGCCGCCGATCCGTCGCGCGAAGGTCCCGCGCCTACGCGCGATCGCGGCATGCTCCTCAGCTACGGAGAGTCCATGCAGCGCCCAGTCACGAATCCGACGTCTTCGTTCCGGAGCAACCCATCGACGCAGGTCATGGAACCGGTCTACACGGGGGCTCCGTCTCGGCGCAGACGACCGGCTTGGCTGTGGGTGCTGCTGATTCTCGCGCTCTTCCTCGCCCTGCTCCTGAGCAACTGTGCTGGCTTCCTCGCGAGCTCCCTGATGAGGCCGGAAGTTATCGCGCAGCAGCAGACGCAGCAGGAGCTGGACGAGGCTCTTGCGCTGGTCGACCAATCCGCGACGGAGCGGTCCGAGGCCGTAGCCGCCGCGGAGCAGCTCGACGTCCAGGTCGCGGAACTGCAGGACCGGATCGCTGAGCTCGAGCTCCAGGCGGAGGGGCACGGCTCCGAGGTCGAAGAAGCAGCGGCCGCTCTGCTCGCCGTGCAAGAGGAGCGAGACGCAGCACTTGGCGACGTCGATCGCCTCGAAGACCGAGTCGCTGCCCTTGAAGCTGAGCTGGAGGCAGCGCGTGCCGACGCGCCAGCGCCACGGCCCGCGCCCGCCGCCGCGCCAGCGCCACGGCCCGCGCCCGTCGCCGCGACCCCCTCCAGTCCTTCGGGTGGGTCGTCGACGAGCGGATCTTCGACCAGTGGCACGGCATCCGGCACGTCGAGCGGATCCGTCTACTACGCCAACTGCTCCGCGGTTCGCGCGGCAGGACGAGCACCGCTGTACGCGAACCAAGCCGGATACCGATCAGGCCTCGATCGGGATGGCGACGGCGTCGCCTGCGAGTAGGGATGCTGACTCGAGTGAGGCCGGCTCGGCTCCTCGTCGCAGCCTGCGTGCTGCTGGCGTTCGCGCTCGTGGGCGGGGCAGCGCTGTTCGCCGCGGTGCTGCTCGATCGCGGCGCTGGGCTGACGGCCCTGCTGGCCGACGACGGGAAGAGCCCGCAGACCGAATCTCCGTCCCCCTCGCTGCCGCCCAATGCTCGCGGCGAGGGATCGCCTGCCATCGAACCGGACGCCGAAGATGAACGCGAGCCCGCGGTTGATGACGTTCTCGTCGATGAAGCAGACGTGCTCTACCAGCGCGCCCTCGACGCCACCGCCTCGCTCGGCGAGCTCGACGGCACGCAAATGATCCCGCCGTATCGCCGCGACTCGTTCGGCGATGGATGGGTGGACGTCGACCGCAACGGCTGCAGCACGCGCAACGATGTGCTCGAGCGGGATCTCGACGCGGTGACCTGGCTGCCGGACCGCCGCTGCGTCGTCGCGACCGGCACGCTGCAGGACCCGTACACCGGCGCGTCGATCCCGTTCTTCCACGACGCCGTCGCGCCCGAGGGGAGCCGCGGCAGCCAGGGGGTGCAGGTCGACCACATCATCAGTCTCTCTGCCGCGCACGACGGCGGCGCGTGGGCATGGACGGAGGCCGAGCGCATCGCGTTCGCCAACGACCCGGAGACGCTGCTGGCCGTCGACGGCGCTGCGAACGCGTCGAAGGGCGATCGCGGCCCGAGCGCCTGGTTGCCCGACGATCCGGGCTTCTGGTGCGACTATTCCGCCCGCTACGTGGAGGTCGCGGTCGAGTACGGCCTCGCCGTCGAGCGGGCCGACCGGCTGATGCTGCAGGACGTCCTGCAGGCCTGCGTCTGACGCGTCGCCGCTACTCGCCGAGCGCCCGCAGCGCCGCGTGCGCCGCGTGCCACCCGCTCATGCCGTGCACGCCGCCCCCCGGCGGCGCCGACGACGAGCACAGGAACACCCGCCCGGGCGTCGGCACCCGGTAGGGGTCGACCAGCCGCGGGCGCAGCAGCTGCTGCGTGCCGGCGAGGGATCCGCCGCCGATCGAGCCGCCGACGAGGTTGGGGTTCCACAGCTCGAGCGCCGCCGGCGGCGTCGAGATGCGCTCGAGCACGCGCTCGCCGAAGCCCGGTGCGAAGCGCTCGATCTGCGCCTCGATCGCGGCGGACGCGTCGCCCGGCCACGCGTGCGGCACATGCGCGTAGGCCCACACCAGGTGCTTCCCCGCGGGCGCGCGCGATGGGTCGGCAGCGGTCGGCTGCGTGAGCAGCACGAACGGCCGCTCGGGCATGCGGCCGCGCGCGACGTCGGCCTCGGCCTCGGCGATCTCGCGCAGCGTGCCGCCGACGTGCACGGTGCCGGCGCCGGCGACGCGCGGGTCGGCCCACGGGATCGGCCCGTCGAGCAGCAGGTCGAGCTTCGAGACCGCCGGCCCGTAGCGCCAGCCGCCGAGCCTGCGCGCGTAGCCGGTGGGCAGGTCGAGGCCGGCGAGCCGCAGCAGCTGGTGCGGGGTGAGGTCGAGCAGCACCACGTCGCCGGTCACCTCGGCGAGGTCGCGCACCTCGACGCCCGTCTCGATGCGGGCGCCGGCGGACTCGGCGACGTGCCGCAGCGCATCCGCGATCGACTGCGTGCCGCCGCGCGCGAAGGGCCAGCCGACCGAGTGGCCGAGCCCCCCGAAGGCGACGCCGAAGCCGCTCGTGACGAGGCTGCCGAGCGGCAGCGTCGCGTGCGTCGAGCTGCCGGCGAAGAGCGCCTGCGCCGCGCCCGAGCGGAAGACGGTGCGCGCGAGCAGGCTCGCCGGCCACGCGCCCCGCACGCCGATGCTGGCGAGCAGCAGCGGGTCGTCGGGCCAGCGGGTCAGGGGGCCGAGGATGCTCGCGGCGGTCGCGTAGGGACGCTCGGTCGCGGGCGCGTGCAGCCGCAGCCACGCGTCGCCGTCGACGCCGAGCTCGCGCGCGGTCGCCTCGGCGTCGCGGTGCAGGATCGCGGCGCGGCCGCCGGGCAGCGGGTGCGCCATCGGGTGCTCGGCATGCACCCACTCGAGCCGGTGCTCGCCGAGCTCGGGGCGGTCGAGGCCGAGCGCCCGGAAGGCGGGGCTCGCCGCGCCGAAGGGGTGGCCCGCGGCGCCGAGGTCGACGATCGCCTGGTCGCCGAAGGCGGGGGCGGATGCGGCGGCGCCGCCGACGTGGTCGAGCCGTTCCAGCACGGTCACCTCGAGCCCCGCGCGCGCGAGCACCGCGGCGGCGGTGAGGCCGTTGGGGCCGGCGCCCACGACGGTGGCGGTGGTCACGCGGCCTCCTCCCGGTCGTGCGGTTGGCCTGCTGCCCGCAGGCTACACAACGCGCTCGTGCGGCGGGTCGGAGCCGCGGCTCGCGCGCGCCGCGGCGTCGGCGCTCGCGCGTGCGCGATGCTGTCCCCGTGCATCCGACGCCGCCCGCCGCATCCGAACCCGCCGCATCCGAACCCCTCGCATCCGGCCCGCCGCTCACAGTGACCGCGTGGGTCGCGATCGTCGCGCCGCTCGTCGCACTCGTGCTCAAGGGGCTCGTGCCCGGCTGGCTCATCTTCTTCGCGGTGCTGTGGAGCCCGGTGCTGCTCATCGGCTACGCGCTGCTCGTGGTCGCCGCCGCTCGCGGGATGCTGCGCAGGCGCGGCGTGCTGCGCCGCCCCGAGCGCCGCGTGCGCGCGCGGATGTGGGCGTGGCTCACATCGGTCGGCGTCGTGCTGTTCGGCGCCACGATCGTCGACGGGGGCGATACGACCGAGTCGCTGCAGTCGCTGCTGACGGTGCTGCTGGGATCGCCGACGACCCCCTCGCCCGCGCACGACGCCTCGGCCGCGATCGCGTGGGCCGCCGCGGCCGCGTGGCTCGTCGGCTGGCTCGCCCTCATGGTCGAGTGGGCCGTCGCGGTGATCGCCGTGCGCGCGCCGGTGCCGCGGGTCGCGCCGCCGCGCGTGTGAGCCGACGCCCCGGTCTCGTGCGGCAGATCGGTTCTTCCCCCGCGGCGGGCTCCGGCCTAGCCTGACGCGAACCGAGGAGGCAGCGATGCGCGCACTGGTGGTCTACGAGTCGCTCTGGGGCAACACCGAGCAGGTCGCGCGTGCGATCGCCGACCGGCTGCGGCGCACGATGGGCTCCGAGGCGGTGACGACGGATGCGGCGCCCACCAACGTCGACGGGTTCGACCTCGTGCTCGCAGGCGGCCCCACCCACGCCTTCTCCATGTCGCGGCCGTCGACGCGGCAGAACGCCGTCGACCAGCACGGCGCGCCGCATGCGCCCGGACGTGGGGTCCGCGAATGGCTCGGGGCGCTCGAGCGCGCGCCGCGCGGCACCCTCGCGGCCACCTTCGACACCCGGGTCGACAAGCCGCGGCTGCCGGGCTCGGCCGCGCGCGCCGCGAAGCAGGAGCTGCGCAGCCTCGGCTTCGAGATCCTCGCGAAGCAGCAGACCTTCCGCGTGCACGACTACGCGGGCCCCCTCGTCGACGGCGAGCTCGCCCGGGCGGCCGACTGGGCCGATGAGCTCGCCCTCGCGGCACTCGCTCGCTGACCGCCGAGCCTCTCCTCTGACCGGCCGCCCGCGCACTTCGCGGCCGAGCCCGCGCATCCGCCGTCGCTCTCGTCCGCGCCGCCAGGCGGCCGCTCAACACCGCCCGGTCGGTCAACACCGCGCGGTCGCTCGGCATGGCGGGGTCGCTCGGCTCGCTACCGTTGAGGCAGGCCGATCCGAGGAGGACCCCCCATATGCCCGAGCTCGCGAACGGCAAGTACGTCTCGCAGTCCGACGCCGTGCGGCAGTGGTGGCCGGTCGCGCGCGAGGTGCTGCTCGAGGCGGCCCGCGAGTATGGCGCGTTCGTCACCTACGACGAGCTGAGCGCGCGCATCCAGGCGTCGATCGGCATCACGACGAGGCAGCCCGCCGAGGAGTGGATCGGCTACGTGCTCGGCAAGGTCGCAGCGGATGCGGAGCAGCGCCGGGAGCCGCGGCTCACGTCGCTGTGCGTCACGGCCGAGCACGGCATCGCGGAGGACTACGCCGGCGTCGAGCCGGGCACCGACGAGCGCACCCGCGAGCGGGTCGCCGCCGAGGACCGCCTCGCCTGCTACCGCGCGTTCGGCGCCGAGCTGCCGGAGGACGGCGGCAGCGCGACGATCCCGCCGCGCGTGCTCGAGCGGCTGCAGAGCGCGCCCCGCGCTCGTGCGTCGAGCGGGTCGAGTCGCACGCGGACGGCGACGAGCCGCTCGACGACGCCGCGCGCCTCCACCCCGCGCGCTTCGACCGCCCGAGCGACCCCCGCACCGGGCGGGATGCGCGAGGTCACCTGCCCGCACTGCTTCTTCGTCGTGCCGGCCGCCGCGACGTGCCGCGACTGCGGCGGGGCGCTGCCGGCCTGACCCGCGTCCGCTGGCGCCGGGACCGCCGCGTTCGATGGGACTGCCGCGTCGGCTCGCGCAGCCGCGTCCGCTTGCGCTGCCGCGTCGGCTCGCGCTGCCGCGCTTGCTTGCGCTGCCGCGTCCGCTCGCGCTGCCGCGTCCGCTCGCGCTGCCGCGTCCGCTCGCGCTGCCGCGTCCGCTCGCGCTGCCGCGTCCGCTCGCGTCGCCGGTCCGCTACCCGAATCGCTCGTGCGCGGTCTCGCGGGAGATGCGCTGCAGCTCGGCGATCTGCTGCTCCGCTCGCAGCTTGAGCGCTTCGAGCATGCGCACGTCGAAGCGCCGGTCGTGCTCGGCGACCTCGAGCAGCGCATCCCACATCGACAGCTTCGCTCGCACCATGCCGGTGAGCACATCGAGCTCGAGCTGGGCCATCGAGCTGCGCCGCAGCCGCAGCAGGTTCACGGGATTCGCGGCCCCGACGGCGCTCACCGCGAGCGTGAGCGCCCGCTTCCATCCCGCAGGCCGGAAGCCGAGCCGCTGGATCAGCTGCGCGAGGTCCTTGCGGTCGCGCGCGACCTCGTCGGCCAGCGCGTGCAGCGCCGCCTCATGCGGCGTCCCCGCCCACGTGCGCCCCGCCGCATGGAAGGCACGGACGCCGCCCTCCGACCCGAGCAGGTGCTCGTTCAGGTAGGTGGCGAGGTTGTCGTCCGCCTCGCGTTCGGTCATGGCTGCTCCCCTCGTCGCTCGACAGCGTCCCGCTGTCGCGGCGCGACGCCAGTGTGGCTCGCCCACCTCGATGACCGCTCAGAGTGCGGACGTCGTGCACCGCCGCTCCCGCACGTCACTCGCACCTGAGCCCTCCGGCGCGACGGCTCGCGCACGTCCGCTCCCGCACGACCGCTCGCACATGCCGCACAGAGGGGCGGGATCAGAAGGGAATCGGCTCCCTCGAGGCGCCGCTATCGAGTGCTCGAGGAGCGACGTCCTTGAACACCGGTCCGGCCGGTTCCACCCGATCGTCGATCACCTGGCCGATGGGTGAGGTCCAGCGGAGCACCCCGCCCGGCAGCTGTTCGAGCCGCCATCGGGTGTCGTGCTTGAGCCCGTGGTCGGCTCGGCAGAGGTGCCCGAGGTTGCCGATGCTGGTCGTGCCGCCCTTGGCGAAGTCGGTGGTGTGGTCGAGGTCGGTGCGGTACACCGGCTTGGCGCAGCCCGGCCCGCGACATCGGCCGTCGCGGGCTCGGAGCCAGCGGCGCTGCGCCTCGAGCGGCCGGTACGTGTCGGCGGTCACCGGCACGCCGGTCGTGGGGTCGGTGAAGAGGCGCTCCCAGGTGGCAGTGTCGCCGGCGATGCGGCGTGCCGTGTCACGGTCGACGAGCACCTTGCCGTCGAGCACCGCGGGGAAGCGGAGATCGTGCAGGGCCGGCTCCTGGTGGTCGCCGTGCAGCAGCTCGGTCGCCGGGATCGTGATCGCGACATGCGCGGTGATGGGGGAGACGCCGTGGTGGTCGTCGGGGATGAGGCCCGCCAGCATGAGCTCGAGGAGCGCATCCGCTCGGAACTGGTCGTAGGTGCGCGGGTCGTCCTTGGCCTTCTTGCGTGCGGCCTGCGTGAGGCGGTCGTGCGCGGCGTGGATCTCGAGCGCGGGGCCGTGCAGCACGAGGTCGGCCATACCGTCGCCCGCGTCGAAGACCTCGACGCGTCGCTTCGCCCGAGCGGCGTCGTGGCGCTGCTGCAGCGGCTCGGTGAGCACCTCGTCGATGAGCTGCTTGGCACCGGCCCGCAGGCGCGAGGTAGAGACCCGCTCGGCGAGCTCGACGAGCTCATCGATGACGCGCCCCTTCTCCTCGTCGTCGACTCGCGCATCGAGGCGTAGCGCTCGCGTCTGCTGCTCGATGATGCGCAGGTGGGCGATCGTGATGCGGCCGGATTCGGCGGCCTCGTGTGCCGCCGGCAGCTCGGTGACGATGTTCCACGCATCCGTCATGCGCCCCATCACGCCGCCCTGGGTCAGCCGCAGCTCGACCGCGGCCATCGTCGCGAGCTCCTTGACCGCCGGGCCGGCGTCGCCGGGCAGCTCGACGACGCGCTGCACGTGCTCGGCCATGAGCGCACGACGCTCGCCCTCGATGCGCGCCGACTGCGCCTCGAGCGCCTGCATGCGGCGCACGAACTGCTCGTCGGCGCGCAGTCGCGCGGCGTTAGGATGCTCTGGCTCCTCGGGCAGGGTCGGCAGCTCGATGCGGCCCGCGATGAGGTCGTCGAGCTGCTCGTCGGGCACGAGCGCGAGGCGTTCGGACCACTCGCGCTCGCAATCGTCGAGCTGCGCCTGCAGCTCGGCTGCGGAGTAGCCATGGGGATCGATCGCACCTGCGCGCACGGCGGCGATGTATGCCTCGCCGTCGATGCCCCAGGTGTCCATGGCTGCACTCAACCACGGGCCACCCACACGGTCTGCCGCTGCACTCGCACCCCGCTGCATTGGCGTTGCTCCGCCGACCTGCCGGAGGCGGCGAAGGCTGCCGTCCGCTCCTGGAGGGGCCTGCCCTGGCCGAAGCGCTGATCGGGCACGTCGTTACCCCGCCCGTCGAGGAGGCCGCGCAGCGACCGCATCGAGACTAGCCAACTGCGGTGGAGGCTCGATCTGCACTTTCCCAAAGCCAAGGGCGGGGCGCGAACCACTGCGCACCCCGCCCTCGTTCGTGCTTACTGCACCGAGATCGTCCACCCCCCGTCAGCCGTGACGGTGATCACCGACGGCCCAGCCCCGAGCGGCACCGTGCCCGAGTAGGTCCCGATCTCGTTGACGAGCAGCCCCATCGAGAACAGGTCGTCGTTGTGCTCGATCACGGCGAAGTTCGACCCGCCATCGTGCGTCATCGCTGCGGCACCCGCGTCACCGCCGTAGAGGAACACGGCGTCGCCAGTCCCGTTCGCCGCCAGCTCGGGGGCGCTCGCGATCGGCGCGATCGTCAGCTCCCACGCGCCATCAGCGGTCACCTGCAGGCGCACTCCCTCGCCGAACGAGTTGAGGCCATACGCCGCGGTGCCGCCGTAGCCGCCGATCGTGTTTACGAGCAGGTCGCCGGTCGGCTCGTTCGCCGAGTCGAGCACGATCACCGCGAAGTTCGACGATCCGTTGTGCGACGCGGTGACCATCGCGGTCGCGGCGGGGAGCTCGATGACGGAGTCGCCCGACCCCTGGTGCGTCACGGCCTCGAACGTGCCGAAGGTGTCGGCAGCCCACGAGGCGGCGTCGTCTGCGGGCTCCTCGACCGGAGCGGCAGGTTCCGCCGCGGGCTCCTCTGCCGGCGCCTCCTCGGCGGGCTCGTCCTCGACCTCCGCGGCAGGCTCGGGGGCCGGCTGCGACACCGCCGGCACCGCGAGCGGCACGCGGCTTCCCGCGGCTGCACCGTTCACAGCGCCGAGGATGATGCCGAGCACCACCCAGACGGCGGTCACGATCCAGGCGACCTTTTTGTGCCTGTCGTAGCCCTCGAGCGGCCGCCCGAGCTTGTCGGTCTGCTTGCCCACGAGCGTGATGATCAGGTCGACGAGCGCCCAGATCCCGAGCCCGCCGAAGGTCAGCAGCTTCGCGATGCCCGTGCCGACCTTCCCGAGGTAGAAGCGGTCGACGCCGAGCGCGCCGAGCAGCATGGCGAACAGCCACGTCGCGACGAAGCTCTTCAGCGGCGCCTGCGGCCCGCCGAAGGCGTTGGGGGCGGATGCGTACCCGGGCGCAGCCGGGTAGGTCGCGGTCGGTGCGTGCGCGGCGGGCGCGTAGCCCGGCGCGGCGTACTGCGGAGCAGGCTGCTGCGGCATGGCGCCGCCGGCCTGCGCAGGGTCGGAGCCCTGCGAGGGGTTGGTGTAGGACATCGATGTCTCTCTCGTGACAGGTGAACCCACCGGCCTGGGGTCGGGGGAGGGGTGGCCGATCGGCTGGGGGCGTTGTGGCCTGTGGTGAAGCTATGCAGACCCACTGACACGGTGCCTGCGGTGAGCTCGCATGACGCGCTCACCGCAGACTTCATTGGGGTGGCTGGCGACACACGCGCTCTTGGGCTCCGGCGTCACTTCGAAGACGGCAGCCTTCTGGCCGTCAAACCCGCGGTCAGCGCACCGGTCTCGGCGGAGGACTACAGCGGCGCGTTGCACGGCAGCATGCCGGTTGGGCTATTCCGTCGGATGTGCGCTAAGCGGCTTGAGGGCTGGGGACTCGCGATCGGCAGCCCAAAGCGACTCGTAACGGCGAGCGACGAACGGCCACAGTTCGCGCTCCGCGTCGTCAACCGACGCGATCCTCCTGACGACGGGCCCGTCGACAACAAACTCATGCAGAATCCTGCGGCCACTGCGGTCGAGGCGCCCTTCGGGATCCAGCAGCCGGATCGACGCCATCGAGTCGATATGCGAGATCACGACTCCCCGCGGGTGATCCGAGAACGCGCGCTCATACAGCGCGAGCGGGTCGATTCCGTGTGAGGGACGGATCAGGAAGCGGAACCCCCAATCGCGTCCGCGGGTCGCCCAGAGCGTGATCATCGCGTGCTCCTAGCGAGCACCTTCTCCTCTTCGGCCTTCTTGATCTGCAGGAGGAATTGCGTCGCGGCTGCCCGAGCCCCCTCGTTGCGCGCTACGGCTCGATTGTGGGCTTCAACGAGTTCGTCGTGGCCGAGCTGTGCAAGGCGCTCCACGGCTTCGAGGTCTATCAGTGTCGCGAGCAATGCGAGCTTGCCCGGGAGTCGCCCTGCAATGCGAGCACCCCAAGCGGCGAATCGAGCGACGTGCGCGGCGTTTCGCAACAGGCGGCGAGCGACTTCGTTCGGCAGCAGACGGAGCTGCGCCCAGCGGTTGCCGCGCTCGATCGGCAGTAGAGAAGCGATGGGGAGGAGCAGGTCGACACCGACCTGATCCTCGAACACGATGCGCCCCGGCTCAAACCTCGCAGATGAGAGGAGCACGAAGTCCTCGCCTACCGACAGCGCATCGTCGGCCACTACTAGCGTTGCGATCGACTGTCGAAGCACGCTGAGCTCGTATCCGGCCTTCCGCACCACAAGGTCGGCGAAACTATCCACATCGAGATGGGGCAGGAGGTCGGCCTTCGACAGCGCGATCATCCAGATCCGTGGGAACTGCTCCAGACCTGCCGACCCGTCGAGCAGCTCGTCCTTCACGGACTCCAGGACATCCCGCATGCTCCCGAGCACCGACCGCAGGTACCGCTCCTCTTCGCCCGCGTGGTCCACCAGACGTTGCCCATCGATCAGCAGGATCGCGACATCGGAGTTGAGAAGCGCTCTGAAGTTGCTGACTCGCCGTTTCGCTTCCTCCTCGCTGCTGGCATCCTGCTCGAACCACTCGCCGGGGTAGTCGTGCCACACCAGGTGGAGAAGCGGATCTGCGCGGTGCGCGCTTGCTGCCTCCGGGCGGCGCAGCTGCACTGCGAAATCGTAGGTGGTCGACGAGAACCTGTTGGGCTCGGGAACGTCCGCCGAGTCCTTCATGCCCAGGTAATTCTGTCGCAGCAGCGTGGCTTGGTTCGCGCGGACGGCTCTCACGTCCAACACTCCTCTCCGTGCTCTTGCCGCTTCTAGGTAGGAGCCGAAGAAGGATGAGATGAGGACGGTCTTGCCGCTGCCGCTTTCGCCGAAGACCGCGATGTGCTGCTCGCGTGTTCTGCGCCTCGCCATCGTCAGTGCCCAGCCCGTGCGGCGGCTCGCCGAGACGTTCGACTCCAAGAAGTGGCGACGACTTCACCGCTGGGGACGTGCGTGCTGTTGACGTGCATCAACTTGTCCTTTGTCAGTCTTCGGTGTCGGCGATCGCCAGATCGGCGTCGATGTCTTCGATCCGATCTTCGGACTGGACGTCGGTCGCTTCGACTGGCGCCGCCCCGAGCTTGGCGCGGATGCGCTGCTCGAGCAAGGCCCGGCGCGATTCGAAGAAGGCGGGAAAGTCCTCGACCGCCGCGGGCAATGTTGCGGGGAGAGCGTTCCGATCGATGTAGGCGCCCATCTCGTCGTTGGACGCGTAGATGGCCGGCGCCCACGCCGCCGGCGGCACGTCCGACTTGCCGACGTTCTCGGCGCCCGGAAGCAGCTGGAGATTGGGCAGGAGGTCTCGAGCGGCGATCACCTCGTCGATCTCGCTCCTGTCGATGTCCAGGGATCCCGACACGACTGCCTTCTCGACGTTCTTCTTCGTCACCAGCGACGCCGGGTAGATGTGGTCTACATGATGGACATGGCGAGTATCGACGTGGTCGAACAGGATCGCCAGCGTCGGGAACGTGCGGGGCGAGCCGAAGCGGAGCGAGAGGATGTCGTCGACGAGCGAGTCGGTGACCTCAAGCGACTTGCCTTGCTTGGAGAGTGCTGCCTCGAGTGCGGAAGTGGGGAAGCCCGATGCGCCATGCGTCCGAATCGCCTCGCGCAGATCGCGCAGGAGCGTGTCGAGGCCCGAGCCCCACACCCCTCGCACGATCAGCGAGCGCAGCACCCACGAGCGCAGCGCGGCTCGATCCTCGCGATGCTTCTCGGCGTGGCGGTAGTCATTGCCGAGGTTCCTGCGCCGCAGGTAATACGCGACCGGAATCAGGACGCTGTCTGCCGAGAGGCTGCCCTCCGACAAGCCGAAGTCGGCCAGGAGGCCCGCGGCGACTCGCAGTGACTCGCTGATCTCGTCCCACTGGGTATCCAGCAGCTCCATGTTCTCCGAGCGGAAGTTCTTGACCTTGAATCCGAAGTCGCCGATGTCGGTGAGGACGAGGCCGGCCTTGAGGATGGTGTCCTTCGAGAAGGTGAAGCCGTTTCCGGTCGAGTTGAGCTGATCCACCAGTCCATGCACGGCGGCTCTAGCATCGCGCGACTTCCATTGCGCCGTCGCGATGGAAAGCAGCAGGTCGCTGTAGGACAGCACCGTGCCGCCAGAGTTCACGCGAATGAAGATGTCGAGCACCCTCTCGATGTCCTGATCGACCTCTTCGTAGAACTGGAGGCTCGCCTTGTTGTGGACCGCGTGCCACAGGTCGCTCAAGATGTCGGTGGCGATCTCGTCGTTGCCCACGCCGTACCGCTGGGGCAGCTTCATCAGTTGGCTCGCCTCGGCCGCCTCAAGGATGTCGCCCACCGGGAACCAACGATGCGTCGGATCGTCGGCCGCGCTCTGCAGTTGCTCGCGGGTCAGGAACGCGAGGTGGTACCGCAGGCCGGCTTCGTTCTCGGGCGCGTAGCCGAGGAGATTGATGTGCAGGGTCCGCGTCGGATACGACCACTCCTTCGTCGCCCATCCGCCCTTGTTCCGGTAGGCGTACGTTCCGCGTAGTCCGATGTTGAGGGACGTGAGGCGCTGCTGCCCATCGAGCACCGCCGTCACTGCCTGTGTGGGGTCGACATCAAGCAGTTGATTGTGGCGCTTGTCGAAGGCGCTGTAGTCCTTCATGAAGCCGTAGAACTTGAACTTCTTGACGGTTTCGGGCTCCACCCTCCACGAAAGGAAAGTGCCGACCGGGTAGCCGCGCATCATCGAGTCGAACAACTTGATCACCTGAGACGGCTTCCAGACATACTCGCGCTGGATCGCGGGAAGGATGAGTTCTCCGCGCTGGATGCGTCGCAGAGTCTCGGCCACGGTGACGGCGTCCTTGTGTGCCATTGCGGTCCTCTTCCTCAAGGGGTCTCGGCCGACGTTACGCCATACATGTGACACAACCTCGATTCCGTCACTCTGCCTGCACTCTCGCTGCGCCGTCGGCGCAGTGTCCCGACCGCGCCTTGGTTGACACCGGGCGCGGGTAGCGTTGAAGCGTGGAGACGGGAGATCAACCTGAGCGGCATCCGCTGCGTTCGAGCGTCCGCCCGGGCTTCGAGTTTGGCGTCGACCCCGCCGTTCGCATCGTCGATCTCTTCGCCGGGTGCGGTGGGCTGACTCTCGGCCTCTCACAGGCCGCGGCAACGGCCGGCCGACGAGTCGAGATCGCGCTCGCCGTGGACTTCGAACCAGTCGCGACGCGGGTGTATCGCGACAACTATCCGTTCGCCGAGCGCATCGCAACCGACTCTGTCGAGTCGTTCTTCGATGGCGAACTCGGTGCGAAACCGACGTTCACAGAACACAAGACCATGGCGGACATCGGAGCCGTCACGGTGCTGACTGGCGGCCCGCCCTGCCAGGGCCACAGCAATCTCAACAACCACACGCGGCGCGTGGATCCGAAGAACGGGCTCTATCTGCGGATGGTGCGTGCCGCTGAGATCCTCTCGCCCGAACTGATCCTCATCGAGAACGTGCCGGCCGTACTGAGGGATCGCCACGATGGCGAGGGCGTGGTGGTGCGCGCCGAACGGCACCTCCAGGACATCGGCTACCAGGTCGGCCAAGCGGTGGTCGCTCTGGACACGATCGGAGTCGCGCAGACGCGTCGTCGCCACGTGTTGCTCGCGACCCGAGATGGCGACATCGCCCCGCGCCTTGTTCTGGAGGCGCTCGCGAAATCGGCGGATCGTCGCGACCTTCGGTGGGCGATCCACGACTTGATGGGCGCAGACGATGGAAGCTTGCGTGACCGGGCTCCGCGTGCAAAGGCCGACAACCAGGCGCGGATGCGGTGGATGCTTGAGAACGACGCTTACGACCTGCCCAATCACCTGCGACCGAAGTGCCACCAGGACGATCACTCGTACAAGTCGATGTACGGTCGCCTCCGTTGGGAAGATCCTGCTCAGACGATCACGAGCGGCTTCGGCAGCATCGGGCAGGGGCGCTTCATGCATCCGGAGCTGCCTCGAGCACTGACGGCGCACGAAGCCGCGCGCATTCAAGGGTTCCCCGATTACTTCGACTTCTCAGGATGCTCGACCGGCTCGGCGTTGGCGACGATGATCGGTAATGCGGTGCCCCCGCCGTTGGGTGCGGCCATTCTGCAGAGCGTGTTCTCGTTGCGGGCCCAGGCCAAGGCCGAGGCCGCATTCCTGACGCGGCGCTCGGCATAGCGCGCTCAGCGCTCCTTCATCTGGAAGACTGCTGAGAGGCTAGGAGAGGATTGCTCGTGAATCGCGTCGCTGCAGACGTCAACACAAAGGAGCGCGGGGCACTTGAGGTGCCGGAACCCGGCCTCCTGGTGAACGTGCGAGGCGACCGCTGGATCGTCACCGACGTCGCGGCGCAGTCACTTCCTCGCTCCAGCGCCGATGACGGCACCGCCGAACTCCAGCACGCCGTCACCCTGCAGTCGGTCGAGGAGGAGCGATACGGGCGAGAGCTGACGGTGATCTGGGAGCTTGAGCCCGGCCGCAGCGTCGTGCGCGAGCAGGGCCTGCCCGACAGCATCCGCGCTGATCAGTTCGACGATCCCAAGACCTTTGCCGCGTACGTGGACGCGCTCCGATGGGGGGCGCTCACGAGTGCGGATCCAAGGACGCTGCAGGCACCGTTCCGCAGCTCCGCGTCAGTCGAGGCCTACCAGCTGGAGCCGCTACGGCGAGCGATCGAGTCCCCTCGCGCGAACATGCTGCTCGCCGACGATGTCGGGCTCGGCAAGACGATCGAAGCGGGGCTGGTGATCCAGGAGCTCCTGCTGCGGCACCGCGCTCGCTCGGTGATCGTCGTCTGCCCGGCCGGGCTCGTCATCAAGTGGCAGGAGGAGTTGCGCGACAAGTTCGGCCTCCACTTCGAGATCATCAACTCCGAGACGATGAAGCAGTTCCGCCGCACCTTCGGCGTGCATGCGAACCCGTTCCGCGTCTACCCCCGCGTAATCGTCTCGATGTCCTGGCTGCCTCAGCCCCGCGCCGAGCGGATGCTGGAGGAGGTCTACGCGAGCGTGAAGGATTCCGGCACGGCTGCGCAGCGAGCGTTCGACATCCTGGTCGTCGATGAGGCGCACCACGTCGCCCCTGCGACGCCGAGTCGATCGAGCTCGACCCAGCCGCGATACGCCGTCGACAGCCAGCGCACGATCGCGGTGCGGCGTTTGGCCGAGCTGTGCGAGCATCGCCTGTTCCTCAGCGCGACGCCGCACAACGGATACACCGAGTCGTTCACGGCGCTGCTGGAGATGGTCGACCCTCAGCGCTTCGCTCGGGGCGCGGATCTCGACGAGCGTGCCCTCCGACAGGTCGCCGTCCGTCGACTCAAGCGCGACCTTCCGGAGTCCGACTTCATGCTCCGCGAGGTGCGGCAGCTCGTCTTCGACCCGAGCGACGACGAGGCCGCCGCCTATGACCGCCTGATCGCCTTCACGCGGCGCCGCAGTGCCGCCGTCAAGCAGGAGCGCGGCAAGCGCGCAGCCGAGCTGGCCACGTTGCTCCTCAAGAAGCGGTTCCTCTCGTCGCCCGTTGCGTTCGCCTCGACCGCGCAGGCGTTCCTAGATGCGCGCGGCGACGAGGACGTGGAACTGCCCGACTACGACGACGTACTCGGCGAGGAGGCGTCCGACGAGGAGGAGGGCCGCCTCGAGCAGCCTGAGTTGGAGTCTCTGCGCTCGGCGAGGCGCGCGCAGGTGGCGCTTACCGCGGAGGATCGCGAAGACCTCCAGGCCCTGATTGCATGGGGAGAGCGTTACGAGGGCCGACCCGACTCGAAGCTGGCCGCGCTGCTCACGCTGATCAAGGGCGAGCTCCTCATCCCCGGTCTCGGTTGGGGCGACGAGCGCATCGTGATCTTCACCGAGTACGTCAGCACGCTCGAGTGGTTGCGCGAGGTGCTCGAGGCTCACGGCCTTGGTGGCGAACGGCTCGAAGTCATCGACGGCTCGACCGACGCTGAGACCCGCGAGGAGATCCGCGCGCGGTTCACGGCCCCGCCGCGCGAGCAGCCCGTGCGCATCCTGCTCGCGACCGATGCCGCCGGCGAAGGCATCGATCTGCAGGCCCACTGCCACCGGCTCGTGAGCTTCGACATCCCCTTCAACCCCAACCGCCTTGAGCAGCGCATCGGTCGCATCGACCGTTTCGGCCAGCGGCACACCCCGCTCATCTGGCACTTGCGCGCCGACAAGCAGAACGCGTCGCCATATGCCCAGGACACCGACCTGCTCGCCCGCCTCGCGAGCAAGATCGCGAACTCCGAGCACGATGGCGTCTCGGCGAATGAGATCATCGCCCCCGACCTGCAACGTGAACTCGGCTTTGGCGGCGGCCCGGCCCGCAAGCGGAAAACGGATGCCGGTGAGCAGACGATCAACAAGGTGCTGCAGGCCGAGCACACCCTTGGGCGCGATCTGACCCGTCTTGCCGAGCGCCTCGAGAACTCGCGCGATCGTATGCACTTGCACGAGGGCAACCTGTTGCGCGTGTTCGAGGAGGGACTTCGCATCTCCGGCCAGCCGCAGCTCACGGAGGTCGGGGATCCTCGGGAGGAGGCACGCCTCTTCGAAGTGCCGTCAGGCCTCAGCCGAACGTGGGTCCCGGCTCTCGCCGGGCTCGACACACGGCTGGCGCGCGACGTGCTGCGGCCGATTACGTTCGATGAGCAGCGCGCACGGCAGCAGTCGGACGTCGTCTATGCGCACCTCGGGCACCCGCTCATCCAGCGCGCGGCCCGTGAGCTCCGCGGGCAGGTCTGGACCCGCACCGATCAGGTGCGAGGCATCAGTGCGGTCGTGGTCGACGGCCTCGATCAGTCGTTCGCAGCCGGCGTCGCCCGGCTCGTGCTCGTCGGCGAGGGCGGTATGCGCCTGCACGAGGAGATCTTCCTCGCGGGCACGCGCCTGCACCAGCGCCGTGAGCTCGGCATCGAGCGGTCCGAGGATCTGCTGGTCTCCGCGCTCGACGGCTCGCGCATCTCTCAGCCCAGCAGCGAGGCGCTATCCCAGATCGCCGCGCAGTGGAATTCGGATGCGGGCGAAGCGGCGGGCCTGCGATCCCGCGTCGCTGAGGCGGTCGACCGCCGTGCCGAGAAGCTGCGCCGCGACGTCGAGACGAGCCTCGACACTCGTCGCGACGCTGATCTGGCCGCAATCGACCAGATCTTCGACCGCTTCCGCGGCACGCTCCGCAGCACGATCGACAGCGCCGACGCGTCGCGTCGCGCCGGCGAGGACATGCTGTTCCAGTTGCCGGAGGAGCGCCGCCAACGCGACGAGGACCTCAGGCGAGTGCGGCGGCGCCTCGACGCGCTCGACGAGGAGCAGCAGCGCGAGCGAGGCTCGGTCGAACGCCGCTACCGCGACGTGCAAGCGCACGTCTTCGTGGCGGCACTCGTGTTCGCCCTGACCCCCGAGGACGTCGAGGAGCTGGAGGCCGCCGATGGCCGGTAGGAGGCGCAAGCCCCAAGTCGACGCGTGGGAGTGGCTGTCCCTGATCGATGCGGACGGGCCGTTCCTCTCACGCGCTGCGTTGCAGTCGTTCTTCCCGAGCGGCCTGCCGAAGGCGCATGCCTCCGTGGACGATGTCAACGAGACGTTCGTCGACGAGTTCAGCCGCTGGTCGTCGATGTGGACGGCCGAGTCGGCGACCTACGCCAAAGCACGCGATCGGTGGGTCGAGGTCGTGCTGCGAACCCTGCTCGACTGGTCCGACGAGCTCGAACTCGCCCCCGCTGGCTTCTCGGCGAACTCGCCGAGCGGTGCGGTCACGATCGAACCGTTCGCGGCGCTCGCTGGCGAGGGGGACGCCCCGGCCGCGCTCGTCACGCTGGTCGATCGCATCGCGGACCTTCGTGCGGTGGGGACTGACGGCTGGTCGGCGAGCGCGATTGATCGGATGTCCGTGCTCCTGCGCGAGACGGGGGTGCCGATCGGCATCGTCACCGACGGACGCTGGTGGGGCCTTGTGTCCGCATCCAAGGACGTCACTACCGCGAGCGGCGTGTGGGACGCCCTGCTGTGGCGCGAGGAGCGCCCCAGTCGTGACGCGTTCCTGGCGCTCGCGAGCTTCACATCGCTCGCCGGTGGCAAGGCCGAGCAGCGCCTTCCCGCTCTGTTCGCCGAGTCGGTCGCAAGCGCCGAACAGATCACGGAGGCTCTGGGAGACCAGGTGCGTCGCGCGGTGGAGCTCGTGCTGCAATCGATGTCCGACACGCACCTGCGCGCCGTAGCCCGGGGAGAGGCTTCGCCGTTGCCCGATGATCCTCGGGCGGTCTACGAGGGCGCGGTCACGACACTCATGCGCATCGTGTTCATCCTGTTCGCTGAGGAGCGGGGGCTGCTGCCCGAGCACGATCTCTATCGCTCGTCATACGCGATCGCGGGACTCCGCGGGCAACTGCAGCGCGAGGCGACCGCGACCTCTGCCGAGGCACTCGACCACTCTTGGGAAGCCTGGCATCGGCTGCTCGCCGCGAGCAACGCCGTCTTCGGTGGTGCAAGCTTCGAGGACATGCGGATGCCGGCCTACGGCGGCTCGTTGTTCGATCCCGAGCGCTTTCCTTGGCTGCAGGCTACGGATGCGCAGGGCCGCCTCCGGGTCCGACTCACCGACAGGGCCATGCTCGCTGTGCTCCGCGCCGTCCAGACCATCGAGGACGGAGCGATGCAGCTGTCGTTCCGCGATCTGGACGTCGAGCAGATTGGCTACGTGTACGAGGGGCTGCTCGGCTACTCGGCCGAGTACGCCAGCGAGCTCGTGGTCGGCCTGCAGGGCAAGCCAGGCTTCGAGCCGGAAGTCCCGCTGGTCGAGCTTGAGCAGCTTGCGTCGGCCGCGGCTTCCTCCAAGCAGTTCGGGGACGCGCTCGTCGCGCACCTGAAGAAGACCCAGGAGCACGCGAAGCCCCGAACCGCTGGGCAAATCGCGAAGGTCTACGGCGCGGCGGACCTCGACGCCGCCGCCGACGCTCGGACTCGACTGCGCCACGCCCTGCTCGGCGATGACGAGCTCGCTGGCAGACTCGAGCGATTCCACGCGCTCATCCGCGACGACCTGCGCGGTTTTCCCTACGTCGTGCCCGCGGGCGGCCTCGTGATGACCGAGTCGGCGCAGCGCGCCAACACCGGCACCCACTACACGCCTCGCTCGCTCGCCGAAGAGGTGGTGCTGCAGGCTCTGGAGCCGCTCGTCTACTCGCCCGGCCCGCTCGACGTCGAGGACAGCACGCAGTGGAAGCTGAAGTCGTCGGCCGAGATTCTCGATCTCAGGGTGGCCGACATCGCCGCCGGCTCGGGCGCCTTCCTCGTCGCTGCGGCTCGCTATCTGGCCGACCGCGTGATCGAGGCGCGTAGCGCCGAGGGCGTGCCCATCCGCGGGGAGAATCCGAAGCGCTTTGCGATCCGCGAAGTCGTCGCTCGCTGCCTCTACGGCGCCGACATCAACGGCATGGCCGTCGAGATGTGCAAGCTCTCCCTCTGGCTCATCTCGATGGATCCGGGCAAGCCGTTCTCGTTCGTCGACGATCGCGTCTTCCACGGTAACTCCCTGCTTGGCGTCACCACCGAGGCGCAGCTCAAAGCTCAGCACATCTCCCCAACAGTCTCGGTAAAGCGGCAACTAGACGGCTTCGATGTCGACAAGGACCTCAAGGACGCTGCTCGGCTCCGGCGTGAACTTTCGTCCGGCCAGGCTGACGACGCAGATCGCATGCGCTCGACCCGCGCCAAGCGCGCCCTGCTCGCGCAGGCGAAGCAGGTCACCGCGAAGCTTCGCGATATCGGAGACGGCGTCATCGCCGCGGCACTACGTGAGGGGGGAAAGCCCGGTCGTAAGCTCGATGATCGGTACGACGATCTCGCACAAGCCCTCCGCGATGCTTACCCGGCGGACGGCTCGAAGGGCGACCGCAGTCAGCTCGTAGCATCTATCGAAGCGGGTCTCACCGCGACGGTCGACTCAATGGAAGCCCGCTGGAAGCCGCTGCATTGGATTATCGAGGCACCCGATGTCATCGTCGGCAACGGCGGTTTCGACGCCGTAGTGGGGAATCCACCCTTCTTGGGAGGGCAGAAGATCACCGGTGCCGTCGGCAAGAACGTTCGCGACATGATAATCAATGTTGTCGCAGGAGGGACTCCTGGAAGCGCTGATCTGGTCGCGTACTTCCTCTTGCGCGCAGCACAGTTGATGCGCACCGACGGCCGACTCGGAATCATTGCTACGAACACGCTCGCTCAGGGCGCAACGCGGCAAGTCGGCTTGGTTCGTCTAATCAACGATGGCTTTGAGATCGACGCCGCAGTGCAGAGTCGCCCGTGGCCAGCGCGATCAGCGGGTGTGTCGTTCGCGGCTGTTTGGGGGTCATTCGGCAGGGCGACTCTAGTTCGCGTCGCAGACGGCACCGCCTGCGAGAGAATCAACTCATTGCTTGAGCCGGAGGGGCGGGTCGAGGGCGACCCGGCTCGTCTGCAGGAGAATGCTGCGCTCGGATTCCAGGGGTTCAATATCCTCGGCAAAGGCTTCATTTTGCGTCCCGCCGAAGCGCAGATCTTACTCTTCGAGGATCCCTGCAACGAAGAGGTAGTCAAGCCGTACGTGGGAGGCGGCGCGCTGAATGAGTCCATGCTGTGGTTGGGCAAGGAATACGCAATCAACTTTGGAACTATGAGTCGCTCGGAGGCGGAGAGGTACCGCGGGCCTTTCCGAATCGTCGAAGAGCGCGTTCTGCCTCAGCGGTTGCAAGTGACATATAGCCGTCATGCGTACGACAACTGGTGGCAATACGAGAAGACGCGGCCAGCCATGGTGAGGGCGATTACTCAGCTGCAGACTGTGTTCGTACTCGCGCTAACTAGCAACACCGCGATGCCGACAATCGGGCCGTCCAGCGTGGTGTACGATCACAGCGTAGCGGTGTTCGCCTCAGAGGACTGGGCTATTCACGGTGTGCTGTCTTCCAATATCCACAACGTTTGGGTGACGCGCTATAGCTCCACCCTGGGCACTGGATTGCGATATCTGTTGCGGGAGGGTTTCGAAACTTTCCCGAGACCCGAGCCCACCGCACGATTGCGGGAGGCGGCTGTGGCTTTGGAGCAAGAGCGTGCGACCCGGCTCCTGAAGAGGGGCGTCGGTCTTACCGAGGGCTACGGTCTCGTGCACGATTCGAGCCATGATGACGCAGATGTCCGGGAGATCCGGCAGCTGCATACGCGATTGGACGAGGAGGTCATGGCGGCGTACGGCTGGACCGACATTTCGCTTGACCATGGCTTCCACACGTATCGCCAGTTGCAGCGGTGGACAGTAAGCCCTGCCGCACGCATCGAGATCCTCGACCGTCTGCTTGAGGAGAACCACCGGCGCGCGGCGATCGAGACGCAGTCCGCTCCGAAGAGAGCGAAGCGCGGCAAGACCTTTGAGGAGTCCGAGAAGCCCGAAGGAGCTATGTTCTGATGACCGACGCATCCGTCGTCTCGTCCGCGCAGGTGCGCGGAGAGCTGCTCGATCTGCTCCGTCGTGATCTTGTCGGGCCGTGGGACGGACCGACCGAGGAGATCATCGGCACGCCCCGTGCACGCTATCTGGCAGGCGCGCTAGCGCCGATCTCGCTGCTCGACGGGCAAGCGTCTTCGCCGGTGTCGTCGGGTGAACCGGCGAAGACGCTCGATGCGGTGCGAGGAGACGATGAGACGGCCGTCGTCGATCTGTCGAATGCGCACGAAACCGCGGGCGTGCCGGTCGACGAAGACGAGTCGATCGGTGAGGCGTCGCCCTCTGAGCCCGACGAGGACCGCGGCCCCGAGTCGAAGATCATCGCTCCGTCGTCGATGGGGCTCCGATTTCAGGTCGCAGCAAACACAAGGGTGTTGCGTTTCACCGGCCGATGGGGACGGTACGCCGGCCGTCGCGAGGTCGACCCCGACTCGGGCCGCACGAGGACGATCTACGACCGAACGCCATTCGAGAAGCCCGTCAACATCGATCTCACGAGCATCCCGGGTGGTGGATCGCACCGAACCGATCTTGGCGACGACGTGGCGATCTCGGTCGAGGTCTTCGACTACGAGGGCTGTCGCGTGGTCGAAGCGGCGCTGCTCAACACGGCGGTCACGGGTCGCGAATTGCCGCCGAAGCTCTGGCTGTTTCAGGCCGAGCTCGAAGTCACGGCTCCAGATGGGGCAGCTGTCTTCCTGCCCGCGCGAGACGCGCTCGCGGATGACCGCGGCTCACGCGACGGGGAAGTCCGGCGGCTCGACCTCCTTTACCGGGACAAGCTCGAGTTCGCGATCGGTCGCACTGCCTCTGTCGCGTGGGACGAAGCGACTGATGACTCGCGACGCGCGACTGCAGTGCGTACGACTTGGTTGCCGACCGCGGAGGTGCCGCAGACTCGTGCTCCCGAGGTACCGGGCGCGGTGCTCAGCATGCGCGCGCTCATGGAGTCCAAGCCGGCCGAGCTGCGGGCTGGGCTGCAGCCGCTCGTCGATGCCTACGGTGACTGGATCGAGAAGCAGGCCGTCAAGAACGCGAAGCTCCCGGATCACCTCCAGGGCGAGGGAAGCCTGGGGCTAGAGGATGCCAATCGAGCGCTCAAGCGGCTGAAGCTCGGACTCGACCTTCTCGCGTCGGACGAACAGGCGCAGCGCGCGTTCTGGTTCATGAACCGCGCGATGCGCGATCAGCGCCTCCGGTCTCAGGTTGCGGCGCTCCGCATCGAGCAGAAGACGTTGAAGATCGCTGATGCGGTTGCGCAGGTAGAAGCCAAGGGCGACAAGGCCGCCTCGTGGCGCGCGTTCCAACTCGCGTTCATCCTGATGCAGCTGCCCTCAGTCGTGGACCCGACCCACGTTCGCCGCTCCACCACAGTGCCTCGGGCCGAACTGCTCTTCTTCCCCACCGGTGGCGGCAAGACCGAGGCCTACCTCGGCCTCGCGGCGTTCACCTTCGGCATCCGGCGACTGCAGGGCAAGGTTGAGACCCCGGAGGGGTTCCTCGATGGCGGCGATGGCGTGGCCGTGCTCATGCGGTACACGCTCCGTCTGCTCACCTCGCAGCAGTTCATCCGCGCGACGACGCTCATGTGTGCCGCCGAGATCGTGCGCCGAGAGGATCCGGCGACCTGGGGCGAGACTCCGTTCCGCATTGGTCTCTGGGTCGGCTCCAGCGTCAGCCCGAAGCGCTACGCGGAAGCCGCAGAACAGGTCAAGGACGTCCGGGAGAGCGAAGGCAGCAAGGCCTATGGCCTCTCGGTGCTGCAGTTCGACCACTGCCCTTGGTGCGGCACCGGCATCAACCCGAAGGCGAACGTCGAGGCCGACGACATCGAGAAGCGCATCCGGGTCTATTGCGGCGACCGGCGGGCGGGCTGTCCTTTCGCGATGGGCGGCTCCGCGGACGAGGGGCTTCCTGTGCTCACCGTCGATGATGAAATCTACCGGCACCCGCCAACCTTCCTGCTCGCCACCGTCGACAAGTTCGCCCGCCTGGCTCGTGAGGGCGAGGCCGCGAGCCTCTTCGGCTACGTGTCGCGGAGGTGTCCGCGGCACGGCTACAAGCACGCCGACACCGATGGCAGCGTCTGCGGGAATGATAGCCACACGGCCACAAAGGCCAACGGTCGCACATACTTGCCGACGAAAGTCATGGCCTCCGGTCGCCTCCGGCCGCCGGACCTGATCATTCAGGACGAGTTACACCTCATCACCGGTGCTCTCGGAACCGCCGTCGGGCTATTCGAGGGCGTCATCGACATGCTCTCGTCGTGGGAACTCGGCGCCGTGGGATCCGCGAAGCCCGTGAAGCCGCTCGTGATCGCCTCGACTGCGACGGTCCGTAAGGCGGCCGAGCAGGTGCAGCGGCTGTACGCGCGCGATGTCGAGGTGTTCCCGCCGCAAGTGCTGTCGGTGAGCGACACGTTCTTCTCGGCGGAGGTGCCGCTTGCGGAGGAGCCCGGGCGCCAGTACCTCGGCGTCTGCTTGCATGGCGCGCGACTCACACTCGCCGAGATCCGCGTTAGCGAGATCCTGCTGCTCGCCTCTCAGCGGCTCTTCGACGAACACGGCGCTGCCGCCGAGCCGTACCTCACCCTCGTCGACTACTTCTCTGCGACCCGAGAGCTCGCCGGCATGCGGCGCTACCTTGAGGACGACGTGACGACGCGCGTCAGTTCGCCCGATGCTTCGACGGGGTACCCGCGCCGTCGAACCCCGCTCAAGATCGGAGAGCTCACGTCAAGGATCTCGTCGTCGGAGATCGGGCGCACGCTTACGCATCTCGCGACTCCCTTCGACGCGACGCTCGACACGACCGCCGGCCGCAAGGCGGTCAGCGCCAAGCTCCAAGCGGGCGAGGAGCTCGCAGCCCGCGAGCTGCCGTTCGACGTCGTGCTCGCGACCTCCATGCTGCAGGTGGGCGTCGATGTGCCGCGCCTCGGGCTCATGCTCATCGTCGGCCAGCCGAAGAACACCGCCGAGTACATTCAGGCCTCCTCCCGTGTCGGCCGCGAAGCCACGAAGCCCGGCCTCGTCGTCACGCTCGCCAACCGCTCTCGCCCACGCGACATGGCGCACTACGAGCAGTTCGAGCACTACCACGACACGTTCTACGCGAACGTCGAGGCGCTCTCGGTGACGCCGTTCTCGGAGGCTGCGCTGGAGCGAGGCCTGACTGGGCTGATCGTGTCGGCTGCCCGGGTGCTCGACGCTGGGCGCGCCCCCGACCAGTCACTCTCGCCGGATGCCACCGCGGGGGCCGGGCGCATCGCCAGCCGGCGCAAGGCCATTGATGAGCTCGTCGATCGGTTGGTGGCCCGTGTCGGCCTCGCAGGCGATGACGCTGCCGCGAAGCTCGCCAAGAGCAAGCTCGTGCTGCGCCTCGACGAGTGGACCGAGCGGGCCGATCTCAACAATGGCAGTCTCACCTACGATCGCAAGACGCTGCCCAAGCAGCATGTCGTGCGCCTGCTCGCGAGCCCCGAGGACTCGTTCGGCGAGGATGGCGATCGGCTCTTTCAAGTCGCGAACTCCATGCGCGAGGTGCAGCCCGAGATCGACCTGCTGGTCTCCCCGTTCCCCGACAAGCTGGCCGAGCCGGTGACCCTCGAAACTCCCGCATGGTCATTCACCCCGAAGAAGGAAGGGAAGCCGTGACCGACGCCACCGCATCCGCTGTCGTGGAAGACTCGGCCCCTGGCGAGGGAGCCGTGGGCGTCGCGGGCGTGGTCGCCGACCCCTTCGTCGACACTGCGAAGAAGAGCCCGAATCGGGCTCGCGTCGGATCGATCAGGCCGAACGCGATGCTCTACACATCAGGCATCGGCGCGTCGGTCGATCTGCCGCATCTCGCCGTCATGCCGCAGGGCATCGACGCCTGGGAGAAGGCGTACGTGCGGATGGGCGGTGAACCCGAGCTCGTGCTCGTGCCGCGCCTACTCGAAGCCGTGCGGCGCCAGCTCGGTCAGCAGGTTGGTGAGCTCCGCCAGCCCCCATGGCTGCCGGAGCAGCCGGGGGGCGACACGACGCCTGTCGGCATCCCCACACGCGTGTTCCCGCAGTGGCTGCGCTGCACCGGCTGCGACCTGCTCGCGTCCGTCTCACAAAACAAGTTTGCTTTCGAGAACACGCGCAAGCATCGTCCCGACCTCGCCCGCTTCGTGCACCGCAAGTGCAAGGGACGCTTCAAGGGCGACGGACGGGACCGCGTTGCCGTGCCGGCGCGCTACCTCATCGCCTGCACGAATGGCCACCTCGACGAGTTCCCCTACGAAGCCTGGGTGCACGGCGCTGACAGCCATCGGAAGGAGTGCGTGCCGACCCCGCAGCTGCGGATGATGGAGTGGCGCTCCAACCTCGGCCCGCAGGTGTCGATCAAGTGCGTGCAGTGCGGGACCACGCGCAACATCGCCGAACTCACCCGCGGCAGCGATGCTGTCCTCCCCGACTGCCGGGGACGCCATCCGCACCTCCCCACGTTCGCCTCTGCGGACGAGCCGTGTGGCGGCGAGGTGCGGCTGATGCTGCTTGGAGCGGCGAACCAGTGGTTCCCGGCGACGATCAGCGTGCTCGTGCTGCCTTCGCGCAAGCAGCCGAAGCCGACGGACATCGTCGACGAGGTGCTCGGACTGCCGCCCGCTCAGATCGCGAAGCTGAGGTCGGTTGGCGACGTGAACGGCTGGCGCAAGTTCGCGCCCGACAACATGGTGGCCAAGTTCACGGGCATCTCGGACGACGACCTCTGGCACGCGATCCGGATCGCGAGGGGCGACGTGCCTGCGCCTGCACCGGCTGCTGCGACGGGGCCCACCGGCTACGACCCGAACCACCTGCTGGTGCCGGAGTGGAACACGCTCACGCACCCCGACGAGTTCCTCGCCGAGGATCGACGCAACGGTTTCAAGGTCCACCCCGTGCCTGTGGCTCTCAGCCTCGGATCGGTCGTGCAAGAAGTCGTGGCGGTCGATCGCATCCGCAAGGCGAACGCCTTCATCGGCTTCACACGCATCGACGCGCTGGACCGAGTGGGCGACGAGGCCGCGCGCATCGCGCCGATCGCGATCTCCGGCAAGCCGAAGTGGGCGCCCGCGACCGAGGACCGCGGCGAGGGCGTCTTCATCCGCTTCTCGGAGCAGGACGTCGCCGCGTGGGAGTCGAAGGTGCTCGACAGCTCCGTGTGGGCGGACCACGTCGCCGCGCACGAGCGAAACCTCGCACGCCGACAGAGCACGACGGCGGTGGAACTCGACGCCGAGGAGAGGATGCCTCCACCTCGCTACTGGGCGTTGCACACGATCTCGCACCTGCTCATCCGCGAGATGGCGATGTCGAGCGGGTATGGCTCCGCTTCGCTTTCTGAGCGCATCTACGCGTGGCGGGACTCGGACGGCCGCGACCCCGCTGCGGGAATTCTCATCACCACCACCTCGCCCGACAGCGAGGGGACGCTTGGCGGACTCGTCGATCTCGCTCGCACCGACCGACTGGAGGAGGTCGTTCACGAGGCCCTGCACAGAGCGCAGCGCTGCTCGTCGGATCCGATCTGCGCGCACCGCGTGCCGAAGGACCAGGAGGACTTCCTCCACGGCGCGGCGTGCCACTTCTGCGCGTTCCTCTCCGAGACTTCGTGCGAGCGCGCCAACCGCTTCCTCGACCGCCGGTTCGCGCTCGACCTGCACTCGGGATCGCGCGATGTGACCCCCCTGCTCGGCGGCGTGGACCTGAAGGTCGGGGCCTAAGATGGCTGGGGCGCTTGAGCGCCTTGCGCGAGCTTTATCACCCTCGACCGCGGTGAAGCTCGCCTCGAGCCTTGAGATCGACGGGAGCCACTCGAAGGCTTCGGCGAGTCTGCCCGACGCGACGAAGCCGCTGCTGCAGGCCGCCTTCGTAGAAGTCGGGTCGGATGCTCTGGCCGACGCGCTGCGTGGCTTCGCCGCGGCGGCAGCCGCGAACACCGTCGACCTCCGGCCCGTGTGGAGCGGCCCTACGTTCCAGGGCGATGGAGACCACACGACAGCTGCACTCGCCCACATCGTCGACGAGGCGACAGAGGAAGTGTTCGCCTCGACCTATTCGGCGAGTTCGGGCTCGTTGTACATGCAGGCGCTCTGGCGAGCGGTCTCGCGCGGCGTCAAGGTGACGGTCTTGCTGGAGCCCACGCTCAATGACGGCAAGACGGCGGCGTGGATCCAGAAGAAGTTGCTGGGCGCGCGCTTTCTGGGCTTCAACCCGGGCCCGGATGGAGGCATTCAACACTCCAAGGTCGTCATCGTCGACTCCCACATCGCCTTCATCACGAGCGCCAATCTCTCGGAGGCGGCGCACGAGCGCAATCTCGAGGCCGGGGTCATCATCCGCGACGCCGGTTTCGCGTCATCGTTGAGGCAGCGCTTCGCCGCGCTGCGGGGTGCAGGGCACCTCTATCCCATCGGCGAATCGGCGGCCTGAGCCAACCCGAGCGCCGCTGCAGCTTCTTGCGCTGACGAGCTTCGCGTGCAACGATGCAGCGTTGTGGTGCTACGCCATAGCGAGCGCAACATCGCTTGGATGTACTTCCTTCAGCGCCAGAAGGCATTACGGGCTCTTCGCAGTTGACGGTGTAGGCGTTCGGGTCGCGTCGGTTCGGGGATAGGGGTCGAGGTCTTCCAGGATGGAAGTTCCTACACTCACCGTCCGAAAGACCTCGACGTGCTCAACGCTACCTTCGACGCGCCCTGCCTCACCACGTTCTGCCGACTCGACGAGCTCGGTCTGGTGGCGACCGGGCAGCGGCTTGAGCCGGATCGGGCGGTGCTGTCGTGCCGGGTCGTGGAAGCGGACGACTGGTGCCTCTGGTGCGGGTGTCAGGGCGTGCTGCGCGATACGGTCACGCGCCGGTTGGCGCACGCGCCGTTCGGGCACCGGCCGACGACGCTGCTGATCCGTCTCCGCCGCTACCGCTGTACCGGTTGCGGCCGCATCTGGCGGCAGGACACGTCCGCGGCGGCGGAGCCGCGGGCGAAGATCTGCCGCACGGGGCTGCGATGGGCGCTGGACGCGCTGGTGCTCGACCACTTGACCGTCTCCCGCGTCGCGGCCGGTCTCGGCGTCGCCTGGCACACCGCCAACACCGCCGTGCTCGCCGAGGGACGGCGGCGGCTGCTCGACGATCCGGGCCGCTTCGACCAGGTCGCGGTGCTGGGCGTGGACGAGCACGTCTGGCGCCACACCCGCCGCGGCGACCGCTACGTGACGGTCGTCATCGACCTCACCCCGATCCGCGACGGCACGGGGCCGGCGAGGCTGCTGGACATGGTCGAGGGCCGCTCGAAGCAGGCGTTCCAGCACTGGCTCGCCGCCCGACCCCAGGCGAGACGCCGTCGAGGTCGTCGCGATGGACGGCTTCTCCGGCTTCAAGACCGCCACCACCGAGGAGCTGCCGGGAGCGGTCGCGGTGATGGATCCGTTCCACGTCGTCCGCCTCGCCGGCAACGCGCTCGACACGTGCCGGCGGCGGGTTCAGCAGGAGATCCACGGGCACCGGGGCCGCAAGGGCGACCCGCTCTACGCCGCCCGCCGCACGCTCCACACCGGCGCGACGTTCCGCACGCCACGGCAGCAGGCACGCCTCGACGCGCTGTTCGCGGACGAGCGGCACCTCGCCGTCGAGGTGACCTGGGGCATCTACCAGCGCATGATCGCCGCCTACCGCAACGCTGACCGGAAGGCAGGGCGGGCGCTCATGGTCGAGCTGATCGGCACCGTCAGCAGCGGCGTCCCGGCGGCGCTGCGCGAGCTGATCACGCTCGGCCGGACGCTCAAGCAGCGCAGCCTCGACGTCCTCGCCTACTTCGACCGACCCGGCACCTCCAACGGCCCCACCGAGGCGATCAACGCGCGCCTCGAGCACCTCCGCGGCTCCGCGCTCGGCTTCCGCAACCTCGCCAACTACATCGCGAGGTCCTGCTCGAAGCCTGCGGCTTCAGACCGGCGCTACACCCTCAAATGCGATGAGCCGCATTACAACGGGCGAACTTGCAAGCCCGGAATAGCTCGCTCTATTCGGGCGAAGTACGCCCCCGCGCGCTGCGGTTCTACGTCGTGCGCGTATCGCACTAGGCCGATCACGTGATTCGCGCATCCGATTGCGTCTCCGAAGCCCGCGTGTGCTGCATGGGCGGCGAGGCCGAACTTCTCGATCGCACGGATGTGAAACTCAATCTTTTCCCGGACGCGCCGCGATACTCGCGTGTACTCGCCGTCAACCCGAACGCCGAGGAGCTCTATCGGCAGGCCCGGTCGCACTATACGGGTCTTGGTGTGGTTAGGCTCCAGGCCGTGCTTCCGAAGCGCCCTGCTTGCGTCATGCATCAGCGCCTCAGCCTCTTTCCGGGAGAACGGTGTCGACGCCGACAGCGCGATGTCGTCCGCATAACGCGTGTACACGAGGCCGCGACTTATCCCCAGCTCAGCAAGGTCCCGATCCAACTCCCGGGACAGGAGATTGGAAATAGCGCCGCTCGACGGCGCGCCTTGCGGCAGGTAGCCGAGCCGACTCCCTCCGTCATGAGGCAGCGCCGTCAGTTCGAAGGCGTCTATCTCCGCAGCGGTGTGCGCGAACCGGGCTGCACTTGCCCCTTCTTGGCTGCGGGACTCCCTGTACTTTTCCGGGAGCCACGGAAGGTACTCGCGAACGTGGCGGGTGGAGATTCGAGCTACCTGTAGGCGAACCAGATCGCTGTACCCCGTCCCGGCGAGAACATCGTAAACTTGCCTCTCATCGAACGCATGGAAGAAGTTGCGCACGTCCAACTTGAGCATCCAGTTCGCGCCCAGGTGTAGCCTTGCGGCCATCGGGGCCGACCGCCCCTTGACATACGCAAATGCGCTCGAGTGCACATGCATATTGGTGAAAACATGGTCGAGAAGCCAGCGCTGTACCACACGCAACTGTTCCTCTGGCGCGGCGATCATTCGTCTGGAACTACCGACGCGCTTGCGGACTCCATATATGACGTACGGATCGATTGAGCGATCGCACACGCGCTCTAGAAAAACGAAACCGACGCCAGCCTGATTGGCGAGGTGCTTCAGGGTGAGAATGGGCTGAACACCGTTCGCTGACTGCGTCGTCGATAGGCGTATGGCGCGCTCGATCACAGCGGGATCGAGGCCGATTGGCGCCTTGCTTCGGTACAGGTGAGGCGACTCCACTGGCTACCTTCGATAAGGCCCCGGAGGGGCCGCGCGGCTCTCGCGCCGAGGCTCCGAGGAACCAAGCGAGAGTCGCGCTGCTTCCGGAAGCGGTCGATTTCTCATGCCGACAGGTCTCCTGCCGGCACGTCCTGCGGACGCCTCAGGCTGCACACTCTGCCAGCCCGAGCCGGCGTTGCCGGAACCCGGCAACTGCACTAGTTCGTAGAGCCGCCTCACCTTAGTTGTTGAGGATAGTAGAAGTCGTCGGCCGGTGTCACCGGGACCGCCAACTTCCTCGAAGCGGCGCGGCGCGCGCGCAAGAGGTAGTGCCTGCCTTGAATGGTGAGCCGCACCGGTAGAGAGTCGGAGCTGAGCCAGCGTTGTCCCTGTGAAAGCGGTGTTGCGAGACGGCGGAGCAATGCATCCAATCCCGAGATGAGTTTGAGCCGCTCTGCCCTCCGGAGCATTTCAACGACTTCCGGTCGGCTCCTGCTCATGGTGCGCATCAACGAGATGAAGGACTGGTTGCTCATGTACAGAGCGGCGAGCAAAGCCGTGATTTCGCCGTCCTCGTCAATAGGGCGCTTCAGCGTCATCGCGCCCCGCAATGCGCCCACGACTACGGGCAGGCGGCGTCGCCGGACGGTCGGGCCGCTGGTGACTTCGCGTTGTATGCGCTGTGAGATCGGAATCGCCACCCGGCGCTCCGGAATCCGCTGGCTCATGCCGAAGTTCCGGCCCTTTGGCACAATGGCATTCCAGGGCCCGCCGCCAGGGCGGCCGCTGAGGCGCACAACAGCGGGCACTCCGTTACCGAAAGTGTGGCCAAAGACGAGAAGAGACTCGGCTCTTGCCCAACCCAGCGCATCAGCGCGACCGCCACCGTACTTCAAGCAGAACCGCCGCACCTCCTCGCGCTCAGCGTCGGACCAGTCGGCGTCCCTGAAGGTGGGGCTGAGCTGCACGAAATGCACGGGAAGCACCGCCTCAAGGTCAGTCAGCCGAGATTCAACAATTGAGTGTGTGACCAGTTCCACGCTGATTAGTTGATATGAGTTCCAACTTCGAATAGCTGGGCTGGTGCGGACGTACCGAATGAAGCGAGAAACCTCCTCGCCCGACACAACGTTGTCGGTCACCAGGAAGAGTCGGCGGACCTTTCTGTCGATCGCTTCTGTTTGCATTGGGGAGTTCAGAAGTCGATGCGCGCTGGCTACTTGGCCAAGCAAGTTCTGCACAATCAGCGAACTGCCCGTCATCTCTGGGCGCGGGCACGGCGTGGCGGGAGCGCGCGAGTGTTTCCCCTCGCACCACAGGTAATGGGGCTCGAAATTTCTCGGAAGCGACCAGACCGGGATTGCTGCATCCCAGCCGTTGGGGTTCTGATCGCTGAGCGCAGCGAGTAGCGCTTTCATTTCAGTCCGGAACTGCGCCTCGGAGACTACCTGGATGGCATTCAGTAGTAGTCGTGCTGAAGAAGCATCGGGCTCTTCAAAGTTGCGTAGCCACTCGCGTCCAGCCGTCGACCTGCTCAGCGAAGGCTTCATGTTCACAGGTGCCACGTTAACTGCCGCGCGCACTCATGCGTCCGGAAGCCCTGGTTCCCCCAGCTGCCGCGCCAGCGTCGCGGGTCACTGCGACGCCCGGCGACGTTGCTTCCTGACACTGGCCTGATCCGCGGGTAGGCGCAGGCCTTCGGAAGTGGAGTGGTTCAGTTCACCGCTCCACTCACCAGGAGGCCGTCCCGGCCGAAGGCCGGCTGCTACCAACCGCCGAACGAGTGGAAGCCGACCGGCACGCATAGCGGCGCGCGGCGCCGCCGTCGTCTGTGAAGATGGGCGTGCCGTTGCCGGACGGGGGTTGCGACGATGAGCTCGACGCCCTGCCCCGGGGAGGCGCCGTTCAGAGGTTCAAGAGAGCCGGGCCGAAACCCTCCTCCGCTGGGGAGGAGGGCGCGGTGGGGGCCTCCAGGGAGCAGCGGTTTGCCATGGCCGACGATCTTGCCGCGAGGGAGCCAGTTGCAGCGGACGCACGAAGTTGCATGGAATGGAAGTGCCATCCCCGGGGCGAATGCCAAACATTCGTTCGTCGCGCGCCGCCTGCACACGGCTCGTAGACGACCTGCGCGATGCGCGATCATCTCGTCCGCCGCAAGCGCGGTCCCCACGTGAGGCGCGCGGTCGTCCACCTCGCACGCCGTATTGACGTAGAGGAGTAGTCGCGCCTGCCGCCCGACTCGCGAGTCGCGTCCACGGTTGAGTCGCGGTGGAGGGGAGAAGGCATGCGCCCACCGCCATGCTTGAACCTGAGCCCCCGGATCACACTGTTACCGGTGCGTTTGGCACGACGCCCACCTCCGTGTACAGTCAGAGCCACTAGGGCAAGACGAAGATTCCTGGCGGAGTCTTCGTAGTGCCCTTTTCCCATGTAGACGTTGCATCCGTCGGGGCTGACAGAGAGGTCAACTTCCTGATGGCAACGAACATCCTTCGCGGCGTCCACGACGTCGTCGGCTACATCGACTCGCGCCCGGGCATCCGCGGCCGAGCCGGCATCATCTGGTGGCTCGCGCTCGGCGGCCTGTTCCTCGACGCGTTCTCCAACTCGGCGCTGAGCGCCGGGCTCGGGCCGATGACGCGCGACATGGAGCTGACGCCCACGCAGGTCGCGATCCTCACCTCGATGGCGTCGTGGGTCGCGCTCGCGTTCAACCCGATCGGCGGCTGGCTCGCCGACCGCTTCGGCCGCATCCCCCCGCTGCTCGTCGCCAAGGTGCTGGCCCTCGCCGGCGCCGGCATCGCCGCGTGGGCGCCGACCTTCGAGCTCGTCGTCGCGGGCCGCTTCTTCGTGGGCGCCGCCTACGGCATCGACTTCGCCATCGCGATGGCGCTGCTCGCCGAGTTCACGCCCGCCCGCTTCAAGAGCCGCCTCAACACGTGGCAGGGCATCTGGTACACGGCCGTGTGCTCCAACCTGCTGCTCGCGATCATGTTCTACAACTGGAACGTCGGCGACGCGATCTGGCGCTACGCCGTCGGCGCCGCGGGTGTCGTGGCCCTCGTGCTGTTCATCCTGCAGGCGACCTTCATGGTCGAGAGCCCCACGTGGCTCGCGCGCAAGGAGCGCCTCGAGCGCGCCGCGCAGTCGATGACGAAGATCTACAAGGAGCAGTTCACCGCCGCGCCGGTCGAGGACCGCGTGCCGGTCGTGAACCTCGCGAGCAAGGGCGTCCGCAACGTCGCGCTCATCTTCCGCGGCACCTACCTGCCGCGCACGGTGCTCGCCGCGACGGTGCAGATGGCGCAGTCGATCCAGTACTTCGCCGTCGGCTGGTACCTGCCGATCATCTCGATCGCGATCTTCGGCGAGGGTGACTTCGTGCTCGCCACGCTCGGCACGCTCGTGTTCAACGTCTTCGGCATCATCGGCGGCTTCTCGTCGTCGTTCATCGCCGGGAAGCTGGGCCTCCGCCGCGCATCCGCGATCGGCTTCGGCGCGGTCTTCGCGATGCTCGTCGTGCTCGGCCTCTTCTTCGACTCGATGCCGCTGTGGCTCGCGTTCATCGTGCCGAGCCTGTTCATCCTGTTCCACTCCGGTGGCCCGGGCGCGAACGGCAAGAGCCTCTCGACGCTGTCGTTCCGCAGCGAGCTGCGCGCCGGCGCCAACGGCATCATCGGCGCGATCGGCTCGCTCGGCGCGGCGCTCGGCCTCATGGTCTTCCCGCTCCTCAAGGAGCAGCTGGGCCTCGGCACGACGTTCCTCATCCTGGCCCTCGTGCCGCTGACCGCCTGCATCATCTGCAGCGTCATCAAGTGGGAGCCGAGCCGCGCGCTCGTCAGCCCCGATGAGGAGACCGACGCACCGCAGTTCGCCGACGACGCCGAGCCCGTCGCGGTTCGCTGAGGGCGGGGGAGAGCATGAGCATCCGCCGAGGCATCCTCGCCATCGACGAGGGCACCACCGGCACCCGCGCCGCGTGGGTCGCGGCCGACGGCATCGTCGGGGGGCTGCACTACGAGCGCCTCGCCGTCGCCGCGCCGCGACCCGGCGTGGTCGAGCAGGACGCCGCCGAGATCCTCCGCAAGACGATCGACGCCGTCCAGCACGCCGTGGCGGATGCTCGGCGCGAGGGGGTGGCGATCGTCGGCATGGCGATCGCCGCCCAGCGCGCCACCGCGGTCGTGTGGGACACCGCGACCGGCCAGCCGCTCGCCCCGGCGATCGTCTGGCAGGACACGCGGTACGCGGCCGACCTCGCCGAGCTCGCACCCGAGTGGGATGCGCGGCTCATCCCGCAGGTCGGCCGCCCCACCGGCGTGCGCTCGCCCTACCTGAGCGCCGTGCGGCTCATCGAGACGGATGCGCGGGTGCGGGAGGCCCACCGGGCCGGCACGCTCGCGTTCGGCACGATCGACACGTGGCTCCTCTGGAACCTCGTGCAGGGCCGCCCGCTCGTCACGACGGCCACGAGCGCCACGAGCTGCGGCGCGTACGTGCTCGGCGAGCACCGCTACGAGACCGACTACCTCGACGCGCTCGGCTTCCCGCGCGAGCTGCTGCCCGAGCTGCGCGACGACCAGGACGACTTCGGCACGACCGACCCCGCGATCCTCGGCATCGAGGTGCCGGTCTCCGCGGCGCTCGGCGACCAGCACGCGGGCCTCGTCGGCCTCGGCGCGCTCGAGCCGGGCGACGCGATGTGCGTGCACGGCACCGGCTCGTTCGTCGACCTCACCCTCGGCGCGGCGATGCCAGAGCGCCCGGGGCTCTACGAGGGCGCGCTCGCGCTCGTCGCCTGGCGCGCGCAGCAGCAGTCGCGCTTCACCGTCGAGACCTTCTCGGCCACGACCGGCAGCGCGATCGACTGGCTGTGCGACACGCTCGGCTGGTTCGAGAGCGGCCGGGCCATCTCCGCGGCCGCGGCCGACGCATCCGCCCGCCGCCAGGTGCAGTTCGTGCCGGCGATGACGGGGGTGCGGATGCCCGTGGTCGAGCCCCGCGTGCGAGCGACCCTCACGGGCTTCGACTTCTCGACGACCAAGGCCGATGTCGCGGCCGCGGTGCTCGAGGGCATCGCGCACTCGATGGCGTGGTCGCTCGAGGGCAGCAGCGAGTCGGCGGGCGTCGACGCCTCGAGCGTGCTCGTCGGCGGCGGGCTGTCGCAGAGCGACCCGCTGCTGCAGATGCAGGCCGACCTGACCCAGGTGCCCCAGCGCCGGCTGCGCGCCACCGACGTGGCGAGCCTGCGCGGCGCCGCCTTCCTCGGCGGCGCGGGCACCGTGTGGCCCGACCTCGCGGCGGCGACCGCGACGCTCGTGCCCGATGCCGAGTTCGAGCCCGCGATCGACCGGGCCGAGCGAGACGACCGCGTGGGCGCCTGGCGCGACCGCGTGAACGAAGAAGTGCGCCGAGTGCGCGACCAGAACGAGGAGGACTGACATGGTGGGCCTGCCCGCTCGCAAGACCGATCGTGCCCGGGAGAGCATGACGATCACCGAGCCGCTGCGGCTGCAGCGTTCCGAGCAGAAGGAGCGCCTGCGCAGCGAGCGCTTCGACATCGTGATCGTCGGCGGCGGCATCACCGGCGTCTACGCGGCGATGGATGCGGCGCTGCGCGGCTACAAGGTCGCGCTGCTCGAGAAGGACGACTTCGCCTCGGGCACGTCGTCGAAGTCGTCGAAGATGATCCACGGCGGCCTGCGCTACATCGAGCAGGGCAACCTGCCGCTCGTGCGCCACTCGCTGCTCGAGCGCCAGCGCCTGCGCCGCAACGCGCGTCACCTCGTGCAGCGCCTGCCGTTCCTCTTCCCCGTCATGTCGGTCGGCGGCGTCTTCGACCGCCGGCTCGCGGCCGGCTTCGAGTCGCTGCTGTGGACGTACGACCTCGCCGGCGGCTGGCGCGAGGGGATCCTGCATCAGAAGCTCTCGAAGAACGAGGTGCTCGCGCACTGCCCGACGTTCAAGTCCGAGCGCCTCGACGGCGGCTTCCTCTACTTCGACGCGCGCGCCGACGACGCCCGCCTCACCCTCGCGATCGCCCGCACCGCCGCCCACCACGGCGCGGCCGTGCTCAACGGGGCGAAGGTGACGGATGTGCGGCGCGAGTCGGGCAAGGTCGCGGGCGTCACCGTCGAGGTCGACGGCGAGGAGATCGCCGTGCGCTCGCGCTCGGTCATCATCGCCGTCGGGTCGTGGCTGCGCGACTGGAACGGCGCCGCGAAGGACGCCGACGTGCCCAACATCCGCCCCGCGAAGGGCGTGCACGTCGCCGTGCCGTGGCTCAAGATCCAGAACGACTGCACCGTCACCATCCCGGTGCCGGGCCGCAACCGCCGCGCGACGATCACCCGCTGGGGCAACACCTCCTACCTCGGCACGACCGACGAGGACTACCGGGGCGACCTCGACGACGTGCACACCACCCGCGAGGAGCTCGACTTCCTGCTCGACGGCGCCCGCACGGCGCTCAACATGGAGATCGAGCCCGAGGAGGTGCTCGGCTCCATCGCCGGCACCCGCCCGCTCGTCGCCCCGCCCGGCGGCAAGACCGTCGAGGTGAAGCGCAACCACGAGATCCGCACCGACCACGACGGCCTCGTCACGGTCGTCGGCGGCAAGCTCACGACCTCGCGCCACATGGCCGAGCAGACGATCGACGCCGTGCAGAAGGTGCTCGGCGAGCGCCGCCGCGTGAAGACGAAGGATGCGTACCTGCTCGGCGCCGCGGGCTACGACCCGGAGGCCGTGGTCGCCTCGGGCGGCCTCGCCGCCCACCTCGGCGAGCGCTACGGCACCGAGTCGGCGTTCCTCAGCCAGATCCTCGCCGCCGACCCGTCGCTCGAGACGCCGATCGTCGAGGGGCTGCCGTACCTCGAGGCCGAGGTCGTCTACTCGGCCCGTCATGAGCTCGCGCGCAGCGTCGACGACGTGCTGAGCCGCCGCACCCGCAGCCGCATCCAGGCGCGTGACGCCTCGGCAGCGGCGGCGCCGCGCGTGGCCGAGCTGCTGCAGGCCGAGCTCGGCTTCAGCGACGCCGAGCGCGACCGCCAGGTCGCCGAGTACCGCGCGGCGACCGCCAAGGAGAAGGCCATCCTGCTCGGGCACACCGCCAGCAGCCAGACCACCGAGATCCACACACTGAGCGCCAAGGGGGCAGCAGCATGATCAGCAAGGAAGCAGTGAAGCGCGGGTACAACCGCGGCAACTACACCGTCGGCGCGCCGACGCAGCCGCACTGGGCGCCCGAGTCGCCCGCGGAGGCCACGAGCGCCTCGCTCGCGACGGCGACCATCGACGTGCCCGCAGCCGTCGTCGACGAGCTGCGCGCCGCATCCGACGAGGTCATCACCGACCAGGCCGGCCTCATCGAGGGCACCCGCGACTGGTGGGCGCGCACGATGATCGCCGAGACGAGCGGGGCCCCTGCCGCCATCGAGGGCGTCATCGTCAAGGTCTCGACCGAGGAGCAGGTGCAGCAGGTCATGCGCATCGCCTCGGCGAACGGCATCCCGGTGACGGTCTCGGCGGGCCGCTCGAACGTCACGGGTGCCGCGCTGCCGCTCGCGGGCGGCATCGTGCTCGACGTGTGCGGGCTCGACAAGTTCGTCTCGTGGGATCCCGAGAGCCAGATCGTCGAGGTCGAGACGGGTGTCTTCGGCGACATCTTCGAGGAGACCATCCAGCGCGAGTACGGCATGACGATGGGTCACTGGCCGTCGTCGTACGCGATCTCGACCGTCGGCGGCTGGGTCGCGTGCCGCGGCGCCGGCCAGCTCTCGACCCGCTACGGGAAGATCGAGGACATGGTCGTCGGCATGGACGTCGTGCTCGCCGACGGCGAGAAGGTGACGCTCGGCGGCTCGGCGCGCGCCGCGGTCGGCCCCGACCTGCTGCAGCTCTTCATCGGCTCGGAGGGCGTGCTCGGTGTCATCACCCGCATCCGCTTCAAGCTCGAGCGGCTGCCCGACTACGGCCGCGCGATCGCCTACGGCTTCGACTCGTTCGCGGATGGGCTCGAGGCGTGCCGCCGCATCATGCAGGAGGGCGCGACGCCGGGTGCGCTGCGCCTCTACGACGCGCTCGAGAGCGGGCTGCAGTTCGACGAGCCCGAGCGCCACGTGCTGCTCATCGCCGACGAGGGCCCGCAGGGTCTGGTCGACGCCGGCATGGAGATCTCGGAGCGCGTGTGCCGCGAGGTCGGCGGCACCGAGCTCGACGGCGACGTGATCTTCGAGCGCTGGCTCGACACGCGCTACCTCACCGGCAAGAGCGCCGAGGGCTTCAAGAAGAGCCCCGGCTTCGTCGCCGACACCCTCGAGATGATCGGCCCCTGGAAGGACCTGCCGGCCATCTACGACGAGGTCGTCGAGGCGCTGCAGCAGGTGCCCGGCACCCTCGCGGGCTCGGCGCACCAGTCGCACGCGTACGTCGACTCGGCCTGCCTCTACTTCTCGCTCCGCGGCGACGTCGCGGTCGAGGACCGGGCCGACTGGTACCAGGCGGCGTGGGATGCGGCCAACGCGGTGATCATCCGCCACGGCGCGACGCTCAGCCACCACCACGGCGTCGGGCTGCTGCGCGCGCGCTTCATGGAGCCGTCGCTCGGCGGCGCCTTCGGCGTGCTCCAGACGGTCAAGCGCGCGCTCGACCCGAAGGGCATCCTGAACCCCGGCAAGCTGGGGCTCGCTCGATAATCTGGTAGCCATGGATGCGCTCACGCGACGTCGGCAGTGGGTGTCGACGAGGCTCCGCACGCGACCCGCGATCGCGGCCCTCTTCTCACCCGACGACGTCGACGCGTTCCTCGACACGGACGCGCCGATCGGCATCGTCGCGAGCTTCGACCTGCTGAGCCTGGAGCCGGTGCTGAGCCGGCTCCAGGCGGCGGATCGATTCACGTTCGTGAACGCCGACAGCGTGGGCGGCCTCCAGCTCGACCGCGGCGGCATCGACTTCCTCGCGAAGATCGGTGCGGCCGGTGTCGTCACCACTCGTGCCACCGCCGTCGCCCGCATCGAGGCGACCGGCATGGTGGCCATGCAGAAGCTCTTCGTCACCGACCGGCTCAACCTGCCGCGCTCGACGCACGGGCTCGAGGGATCGCTCCCGAGCTTCGTGCAGATCATGCCCGCGCCGGTGCTGCCCTACGTGATGGACGAGCCCGTCATGCGCATCTCGCCCGTGATCGCGGGCGGATTCGTCGCCAACGAGCGATCGCTGCAGGCAGCGCTCGCGTGCGGCGCGGCCGGCATCTCGACCAGCCAGCGCTCGCTCTGGACCTACAGGAAAGAACAATGACCCAGCACTACATCGTCGTCGCCACCTACACCGCCAAGCCCGAGACCGCCGACCAGGTCGCGGCGCTGCTGCCGCAGCTCGCCGAGGCGTCGCGCACCGAGCCCGGCAACATCGCCTACTCGGTCGCGCGCGACCTCGAGCAGCCGCACGTCTTCACGATCGTCGAGACGTACGTCGACGCGGATGCGTTCACCGCGCACCGCGAGAGCACCCACTTCGCCGAGATCGGCAAGGAGCAGATCATCCCGCTGCTCGAGTCGCGGTCGGTCGTCGGGTACGAGGGGGACGGTGTGATCGGCTGACGCTGCCGTACAGAGGGGCCTGGCGATGCGTCGCCGGGCCCCTTCGCCGTCTCTGGAGCCGCTCCGCGTTGCAGCTGCGGCGCAACGAGTCCGAGATCAAGGGCATGCTCGCCTCGAAGCCTCGCCGTGATCTCGCAGCGCGGCCCGCCCGTTCTCGTCGTCGTCATCCACCAGGTCGGAGCGGTATCTCGAGGTTGAACCTCGCCGTCGCAGCGGTCGGGCTCGCGAGCGTCGCGATCGCGCGCCTGAGCGCGAAACCATCAGCGCGCGCCGAGCTCGGCCGCGACCGCGCAGCCGCGCTCGTGGGCCGTGATGAGCGTCGGCTCGTTGAGCCCCACCCGGTACGCGACCGACCCGCACATGTCGTCGTCGAGGATGTCGACTGTGAGCTGTTCGGAGACCATGTGCATGCTCTCGACGAACTCGAGCGCGGCCTCGTCGCCGTCCATGACCGCCTCAACGATGCTCTCGGGGATCAGCTCAACGTTGATCGCCGTCTGCACCTCGTTGCGTACGTCGGCGGTGGGCTCGCCGGTCGCGCAGCCGGTGAGGACGAGCAGGGCCAGCGCGAACGCGGCGATGCGGTGCATGGCGTCACCATACGCGGTCGCGCACGCCGGAAAGGCGGGCGCGCTCGACGACGGCCCGCAGCCGGTCGGACCTCAGCGTGAAGGCCGCGAGGCGGCGCGGCTCGCTGGCGCCCGCCTCGGCGTGATGCTCAGAGTCGCGTCGCTGGCCGGTCGGCCGTCGCGTCGAGGAACCGCCTCGCGGCCGCAACCACGCCTGCGTCCCGCAGCACTCGGCGGTGCCCCAGCCCGTCGGTCAGCAGCAGCTCGGACCCGCTCCAGGCCTCCGCGAGCCGAGCCGACGCATCCGCCGACGTCACCGCATCCGCCCGGTCGTGCACGATGAGCGCCGGGGCGAGGCGGCCCGCCGCCTGCTCAGCCTCGACGAGCGGCAGCAGGTCGAAGTCCTCAAGCGGGCGGCCGACGCGGCGCACGAAGCGCTCGACGAGCCCGGCGCGCACCGCGGGTCCGATGCCGAGCGCCGTCGCGAAGGTGTCGACCATCCCGTCGGTCGTCGCCGCCGGCGCGACGAGCACCTGCCGCTCGGGCACGATGCCGTGCTCGCGCTGCGCCCACGCCACCGACACGCATCCCATCGAGTGCGCGACGGTCAGCGTCGGCGCGCCGAAGCGATCGACGACAGCGGCATAGCTCTCCGCCATCTCGGGCACCGTGGTCGAGCGGCGCCCGAGCGCTCCCGCCCCGGAGTCGCCGTGCGCGAGCGCGTCGAACGCGACCACGCGGTAGCCCCGCTCGAGCAGCAGCGGCACGAAGGCGCCCAGCTGCTGCCACCACCCGCCCCAGCCGTGCACGAGGGTGGCGAGCGGGGCGACCGCGTCGCCGAAGACGCGACCGCGCACCGGCGCACCCGCCGCATCCGCCGTGAACGCCACGCCCGCCTCGGCCAGCCCGGCTCGCCGGCCGCGCTCTGCGCGCGACGGCGGCCGGCCGACCGAGAACCAGAGGCGCTCGGCGAGCTGCGCGCCCAGGGCTGGCGCCGTGCGCTCGAGCGCCCCGAAGGTCGATCGCAGTGTCGCCGCCTGCGCGTTTCGCACGATCGTGCTTTTCTTTGCCGACATGAGGGCTCCGTTCGGATGCGTGGCGAGAGGAGGGGGAGAGGTCAGGCCCGCTGCGACTCGAGCAGGGCGTCGATCGCGCGCCAGGTGCGCTCGCGAGCGAGGGGGTCGCGCATCATGCGGTGCGCGAAGTGGAAGCCGAGCATGTGGCCGTAGAGCATGTGGGCGAAGTCGGCGCTGTCGGTGTCGCGCAGGTCGCCGACGACGACGGCGGAGCGGTGGATGCGCCGCAGCGCCTCCTGGAACGCCGCGTGGTGCTCGGCGAGCCGGTCGCGCACGGGGCCCTCGGGGGCGTCGTCGAGCTCGGTCGCGGCAGCCGCGAAGACGCAGCCGCCGGGCAGCGCGTACTCGCCCTCGCCGTCCCAGCCCATCCAGCGCTCGATCACGGTGCGGATGCGGGAGAGGCCGGCCGGCTCGGCGAGCGCGGGCAGCACGACGACGTCGCGGAAGTGGTCGGCGGCGAAGTCGAGGATGTCGACCTGCAGCTGCTCCTTCGAGCCGAAGTGGGCGTAGAGGCCGCTCTTCGACATCTCCATCGCAGTCGCGAGGCCGCCGATCGTGAGCCGCGAGAGGCCGACCTGGCTCGCTTCGCTCAGGCCGGCGCGCAGGATCGCCTGGTTGGTCGCCTCGCCCTTGCGCATGGCATCAGAAAAGCACGGTCGTGCGGAACCGTCAAGCGCCGGTCGGGAACCGACGCGCGGACCGCTGCCGCCGTCGCCGACTGGCGCGATCTCGACGACGGTTGGCGCTCCCGCCCCTTGGCGCGGCGCCTGCGATCGGCGACGCTTGCCCCATGCAGACCGCGCTCGTCGTCATCGACGTCCAGGAGTCCTTCCGCCAGCAGCCCCAGTGGGCGAGCATCTCGAACCCCGCGATCGCCGACGACGTCGCGCGGCTCGTCGAGGGCGCTCGCGCCGCGGGCGACGACGTCATCTGGGTGCTGCACGCCGAGCCCGGCAGCGGCGGCGTCTTCGATCCGGCGAGCGGCCACGTGCGGATGCTCGAGGGCCTCGAGCCGCAGGCCGGGGAGCCCGTGCTGACCAAGCACGCGCACAACGCCTTCACCACGACCGACCTGCAGCAGCGGCTGACCCGGGCCGGCACGCGCCGCTTGCGCCTCGCGGGCATCCGCACCGAGCAGTGCGTCGAGACGACCGCGCGCCTCGCGAGCGACCTGGGCTACGAGGTCGAGGTGGTGCTCGACGCGACCGCGACGCATCCGCTCGCCCTGCACGACGGCTCGGGCGAGCTGAGCGCCGACGAGGTGATCGCCCGCACGGCGGCCGCGCTGTCGGGGCGCTTCGCGACGATCACCTCGATCGCGGAGGTGCTCGGGGAGGCACGAGCGGCGCTGCGCTGACCGGGCGGAGGCCTGGCCGAGCGGACGGTCGACCGAGCGAGGCCCGACCGAGCGGACGGCTGGCCGATCGGCGCAACCCTGCGTGAATCCTCGGCCCGGCCGCCCGTCGGCAGTGCGACGATCGCAGGATGACGGCGCAGCGGAAGCGCACGTGGACCTGGGTGTTCTGGCTGGCGATGGTCGGCCAGCTCGTCGCGCTCTACCTGCCGAGCCTGCCGTCGGGCGTCGGCTTCCCGCACGCCGACAAGGTCGTGCACACGCTGATCTTCGCGGCGCCCGCCCTCGTCGGCATGCTCGCCGGCATGCGGTCGCTGCTGCTCGGGCTCGGCCTCGGCGCGCACGCGGTCGCGAGCGAGGTCGTGCAGCACTACCTGCTCACCGAGCGCGCGGGCGACCCCTGGGATTCGGCGGCTGGCATCCTCGGCGTCACGATCGGCCTGCTGCTCGGCTGGCCCGTGCAGCGCCGCTCGCGCGTGCCCAGCCGCTGACCGCCCGCGGCCGCGGCAGCAGGCAGCGGTCAGCGGGCAGCGCAGGCCCAGACGACGGATGCGGTGCCCAGGCCACCGGGGCCGGCCACCGCATCCGTCGTCTCAGGCGAGCGAGCGGCTCAGTTCTGCGGGAAGCCGAGGTTCAGGCCGCCGTGGCTCGGGTCGAGCCAGCGGCTCGTGACGACCTTCTCGCGGGTGTAGAAGTCGAACGCGTGCTTGCCGTAGGCCTTGCCCTGGCCGAACGCCGACTGCTTCCAGCCGCCGAACGAGTGGTAGCCGACGGGCACCGGGATCGGCACGTTCACGCCGACCATGCCCACCTGCACCTCGTTCTGGAATCGGCGGGCCGCGCCGCCGTCGTTCGTGAAGATGGCCGTGCCGTTGCCGAACGGGTTGGCGTTGATGAGCTCGAGGCCCTCCTCGTACGAGGCGACCCGCACGATCGAGAGCACCGGGCCGAAGATCTCCTCCTTGTAGGCGGCCGACTCCGTGGGCACGTTGTCGAGCAGCGTCGGCTTCACCCAGAAGCCGTTCGGGTCGCCATCGACCCCAGAGCCGTTCGGACCAGCCGGGTCGCGCCCGTCGACGACGACGGTCGCGCCGTCCTGCTCGGCGGTGCCGATGTAGCCGACGACCTTGTCGCGGTGGGCGCCCGAGATGAGCGGCCCCATGTCGTTGTCGCGCGTGCCGTCGCCGGTGCGGATGCTCTGCATCCGCTCGGCGATCTTCGCCTGCAGCTCGTCTGCGATCGACTCGACCGCGACGACGACCGAGATCGCCATGCAGCGCTCACCGGCCGAGCCGAAGCCCGCGTTGACGGCCGCGTCTGCGGTGACGTCGAGGTCGGCGTCGGGCAGCACGAGCATGTGGTTCTTCGCGCCGCCGAGCGCCTGCACGCGCTTGCCGTGCTTCGAGCCCGTCTCGTAGACGTACTGCGCGATCGGGGTCGAGCCGACGAACGAGATCGCGGCGACGTCCTCGTGGGTGAGGAGCACGTCCACCGCCTCCTTGTCGCCGTGCACGACGGTGAGCACGCCGTCGGGGAGGCCGGCCTCCGCGTAGAGCTCGGCGATGAAGACCGCCGCCGACGGGTCCTTCTCGGAGGGCTTCAGCACGACCGAGTTGCCGGCGGCGAGCGCGACCGGCGCGAACCACAGCGGCACCATCGCCGGGAAGTTGAACGGGCTGATGATGCCGACGACGCCGAGCGGCTGGCGCAGCGAGTAGACGTCGACGCCGGTCGAGGCGTTCTCGGAGAACTCGCCCTTCGTCATGAGGGGGAACGCGGTCGCGAGCTCGACGACCTCGATCGCGCGCGCGATCTCGCCGAGCGCATCCGAGTGCACCTTGCCGTGCTCGGCGGTGATGATGCGGGCGAGGTCGTCCTTGCGGGCGACGAGCAGCTCGCGGAAGCGGAACATGATCGCCTGCCGCTTCGCGATCGAGAGGTCGCGCCAGGCGGGGAAGGCGGCCTTCGCCGCGGCGATCGCCTCGGCGACCTCGTCGGCCGACGCGAGCGCGACCTCGCGCGCGACGGTGCCGAGCGCGGGGTTGAAGACGGGCGCGGTGCGGCCCGAGCCCTCGCGGCGGGCGCCTGCGATGAAGTGGGGGATGGTCTCGGTGGTCTGCTGGCCGGTGGCCTGCTCGGTGATGGTCATCGGGATGCTCCTGGTCGTGAAGGGGTCTGCGGACTCGGGGGGAGGGGTCACGCGTAGACGGCGTGGTAGAGCTGCTCGACCTGCTCGGCGGTCGGCACGCGGGGGTTGTTGGCGGGCGAGCCCGACGCGAGCGCCTGCTGCGCCATGACCGGCACGAGCTCCTCCCAGAGCTCGCGCTCGATGCCGCGCGTCGCGGGCGTCGGCACCTCGACCTCGACGGCGAGCGCACGCAGCTCGGCGACGAGCGCGGCGGCCGCCGCCGCATCCGTGTCGGTGTCGGATGCGACGCCGAGCGTGCGCGCGCACGTCGCGTAGCGCTCGGTGGCGTGGTCGACCGAGAAGGCGGTGATCTCGGCGAACAGCATCGCGTTGGCCATGCCGTGCGCGATGTGGAAGTGCGCGCCGAGCGGGCGGCTCATGCCGTGCACCAGGGCGACGGATGCGTTCGAGAACGCCAGCCCCGCGAGCGTCGCCGCGAGCATCATCTCCTCGCGCGCCTCGAGGTCGCCGCCGTCGCTGTAAGCGCGGCGCAGGTAGCGGCCGATGCGCGAGATGGCGGCGAGCGCGTAGGTGTCGGAGACCGGGTTGGCCTTCCGGCTCACGAACGCCTCGATCGCGTGGGTGAGCGCATCGATGCCGGTGTCGGCGGTGAGCCGCGGCGGCATCGAGAGCGTGAGGTCGACGTCGATGACCGCGGCCTTCGGCAGGTAGCCGGGGCCCGCGCACAGCATCTTCTCGTTCGTCTCGCTGTCGGTGATGATCGTGAACTGCGTCACCTCCGAGCCCGTGCCGGCGGTCGTCGGCACCGCGATGACCGGCAGCGCGGGGCCCGCGAAGCGGAACGGCGCCTTGAGTTCGCGCATGTGCCCGCCGCGCTCGGCGAGCACTGCGAGCGCCTTCGCGGTGTCGATCGGGCTGCCGCCGCCGAGCGCGACGAGGCTGTCGGCGCCGTGCGCGCGGATCGCGGCGACGCCCGCCTCGAGCGAGTCGGTCGTGGGGTCGGGGATCGTGCCGTCGAAGACCGCGGCCTGCGCGCCTGCCGCGGCCAGCGCATCCGTCACCCGTGCCGCGACGCCCGCGCCGACGAGGAACGCGTCGGTGACGACGAGCGGCCGCGCGGCCCCCATCGTGGCGAGCAGCTCGCCGATGGTGTCGACGCTGCCCGCGCCGAATCGGAGGACGGGAGGGGTGTTGATGTCGAAGCTCACCGGTGCACGCCTTCGTGGTCGGTCCCGCGGGTGGCGGGGTGGTCGGGAACCTCCAGCATCGGATGCACCGATGCAGGACGCAACGACCAATACCGCAGGCTCAACTGCAGAAGTGCAGACTGGAGGCATGGACGCCGAGAACCTCCGCTACCTGCTCGAAGTGGCGCGCACCGGGCGGCTGCGCGACGCTGCGGCGCAGCTGCAGGTCGACGAGACGACGGTCTCGCGCCGCATCAGCCGGCTCGAGCAGGAGCTCGGGGTGCGGATGTTCGACCGCACGCCCCAGGGGTGGCGCATCACCGAGCCCGGCCGGCTCGTGATCCCGCACGCGGAGGCGATCGAGTCGAGCGTCTCGCGCGCCCTCGAGGCCGTCGTCTCGCGCGCGGGGGATCTCAGCGGCACCGCGCGCATCCTCGCACCGGACGGCTTCGGCGCCAACGTGCTCGTGCCGGGCATGCGTCCGCTGCTCGACGCGCACCCCGGCCTGTCGCTCGAGGTCATCACCGCGACGAGCCACGACCTCATCACCGCGCGCGACTTCGACGTCGCGGTCACGCTCGAGCGGCCCTCGCCGCGCGCCGCCGCCGTGCAGCACCTCGCCGACTACGAGCTGCGCTGCTACGCCTCCCGCGACTACCTCGAGCGGCACGGCACCCCCGCGTCCGTCGACGAGCTGCGGCGCGACCACGCGCTCATCTGGTACGTCGACGCGCTGCTCGACGTGCAGCCGCTGCGCATCCTCGACGAGCTGCTGCCGCGCGCCAACGCCCGGCTGCAGACCAACAACATCACCGGTCAGCACAGCGCGACCCGGGCCGGCCTCGGCGTGGGCCTGCTGCCCACCTACATCGGCGACGCCGACCCGTCGCTCGTCGGCGTGCTGCCGGAGGAGGTGCGCGTCAGCCGCACCTACTGGCTCGTCGTGCCGCGCGACCTCGCCGAGCTGCTGCGGGTGCGCGAGATCACGCAGGCGCTGCACGCGCTCGTCGCCGAGCACCCGCTGCTGACGCCGCGTGCGAGGTAGCCGACACGCCCCGCGCCCGATCCCCGGTCGGATGCGCGGCGCACGAAGGCAGGGCGCCGTCGCCGCGGAGCGCGGGCGAGCGCTATCGCGGACCGAGCGGCTCGTCCTCCGGTGGCGCTGCGGGGCCCGGCTCCTTCAGCTCCACGAAGATCACGTGCGTCTCGGTCGACCCGATGTTGGTGCCTGCGTGCGCCTGTGCCGGCAGCCACCGCGCCTGCCCTGCGGCCATCGCGACGTCGACCGCGCGGACGCCGGAGGAGAGCCGTCGGTCGAAGTCGCTCAGCGTGACCATGACGCTGTCGGGGTGCCGGTGCGGGGTGCTCTCGGCGCCCGGCTCGTCGCGGTACTCGAGCACGCGGACACGCTCGTTCTCGAAGACCACCGAGTAGAGCTGCGGATTCGTCGCGACAGGATCGTCATCCATGCGGCGACGGTATGCCTGCCGGCGGCGCTCCGGTAGGGGCGGCTTGCGGGGTCGGCGACATCGCGCTCGCGGGTGCGGCAGGGTGGTGGTGCCTGCCGGCCGACCGTCGGCGGCACGAGAGGCGAAGAGGGGAGCGTCGCATGAAGGCGATCGCATTCGAGATCGATGGACCGCTGCGGTGGGCGGATGCGGCGGAGCCGGTGGCGGCCGACGGCGAAGTGGTCGTCGAGGTCGCCGCGACGGCGGTCAATCGCGCCGACCTCATGCAGCGCGCCGGCAAGTACCCGTCGCCCGAGGGGGAGTCGGACATCCTGGGCCTCGAGTGCTCGGGCACGATCGTCTCGCTCGGCGACGGCGTCGAGGGGTGGGCGGTCGGCGACGAGGTGTGCGCGCTGCTCGCCGGCGGCGGCTACGCCGAGCGGGTCGCGGTGCCGGCGACGCAGCTGCTCCCGGTGCCCGAGGGCGTGGCGCTCGCGGATGCGGCGGCGCTCCCCGAGGCCGTCTGCACCGTGTGGTCGGCGATGCGCGACGTGCCGGCGCCCGAGCCGGGCGCGCTCGCGCTCGTGCACGGCGGCTCGGGCGGCATCGGCACGATGGCCATCCAGATGCTGCGCGCCGCCGGCTGGCGGGTCGCGGCGACGGCGAGCGCGAAGCACCACGCGCTGTGCCGCGAGCTCGGCGCCGAGGTCGTCATCGACTACCGCGAGCAGGACTTCGTCGAGGTCGTGCTCGCCGCGACCGACGGCCGCGGCGCCGAGTTCGTGCTCGACGTCATCGGCGCCGACTACCTGGGCCGCAACCTCGACGCGCTCGCGCTCGACGGCGCGATCACGGTGATCGCGGTGCAGGGCGGCACGAAGGCCGAGGTCGATCTGCGCCGCCTCATGCAGCGCCGCGTGACGCTGCGCGCGATGACGCTTCGCGCCCGCCCCCGCACCGGCGGCCGCGGCTCGAAGGCCGAGGTCGTGCGCCAGGCGCGCGAAGCCGTCTGGCCGCAGATCGCCGCGGGCGACGTGCGCCCCGTGATCGGCGCGCGCGTGCCGCTCGCCGAGGCCGAGCGCGCGCACGCGCTCATGGGCTCGCCTGAGGCGCCCGGCGGCAAGCTGCTGCTCGAGCGGTAGGGCGCCCTGCGCCCGGCGGCGTCAGCGCGTGGGCGTGAACCGCAGCGGGAACCGGATGGGCCCCGTGTTGCCAGAGACCGGCAGCCACTCGCCCGGGCCGTCGGCCGCGACATCCGGCATTCGCTGCGCGAGCAGCGGCAGCGCGACCGACATGTCGGTGCGGGCGACGAAGTGGCCGAGGCAGTGGTGCACGCCGCCGCCGAAGCCTGAGTGCAGCGGCCGGTCGTCGACGCGGATGTCGAACGGCACGTGCTCGGCCATCGCGCGCTCGTCGGTGCCCATCGCGTGTGAGAGCACCTGCACGATGCCGCCCTTCGGGATCTGCAGGCCGTAGAGGTCGACGTCCTCCCTGGCCTCGCGCGTGACCCACGTGACGGTCGGGTTCACGCGCATCACCTCCTCGACGGCGCGCGCGCCGAGCTCGGGCCGCTCGGCCATGAGCCGCCACTGCTCCGGATGCGCGAGGAAGGTCTGGACGGCGAGGCCCAGCTGGTTGCGGGTCGTCTCCATGCCGGCGAACGCGAGGAACACCAGCGCGACCGACAGCTCTCGGCGACTGAGCGCATCCGACCCCTCGTGCGCGGCGATGAGCGTCGAGACGAGGTCGTCCTGCGGGCGCGCCTGGCGATCCTCGATCACGCGCTCGATGTAGCCGGCGAGGCCCTCGAGCGCCGCCTCGATGCGCGGCAGATCGGCCCGCACGTTGATGCCGAACGACTTGCCGAGGTCGTCGGCCCAGTGCGCGACCTGCGGCCACTCGTCGTCCGGCAGCCCCAGCAGCATGCAGAGGATGCGGCTCGAGTAGGGCTCGGCGAACTCGCTGACGAACTCGGCCTCGCCGCGCGCGGCGAAGCCGTCGATGAGCTCGTTCGCGAGCGCCTGGAAGCGCGGCCGCATCGCCTCGATCGTCTTCGAGCGGAACGCGGGGGTCAGCAGCCGCCGCAGCCGCAGGTGGTCGTCGCCGTCGAGGCTCAGGAGCGTCTCCTGCTACCACTGCCGCCACGGCCCGTCGTGGATGCCGTTCTGGTCGGGCCACTTGTCGTTGCCCTGCCGGAAGCGGCGATCCTTGAGCAGCGCCGTGCCTTCCTCGAAGCGCAGGATCGCCCAGCCGTACGGCGTCTCGGCGTACCAGCTGTCGTCGCGCGCGGCATGCACCGCCTCACCCGTCACGTCGAACGCCGGATCGGCGAGGTCGAGGAAGGGCGCGGCGTCCTTGCCGGCGGCGACGATGCTCATGACCGGAGTGTACGTCGGCGCCGCGATGCCGACCGCGGCTAGAGGAACTCGAGCGGGTCGAACTCGTCGATCGGGATGATGCGCACGCGCGGGAGCCGGCTCTTGAACGCCGCGACGTCGTACTCGAGGTCGAAGAACTCGGCGCCGGGCACGTCGCGCAGGCCGCCCGCCATGAACTCGCCGAAGCCCACGATGCCCACCCGCCGGTGCGGGTGCTCGGCGAGGCGCTCGAGCTGCGGCGCGAAGTCGGCGTCGTGGCTCACGAGCATGACGTCGCCGTCGCGCTCGACGAGCGCCTCGGCGGTGCGCTGGATCGCGATGTCGACGACCTTGCCCTCGCCGCGCAGCGGCACCGGGCGGTAGCCGATCGCGATGAGCGCCTGCACGAACGAGGTGGGCAGCTCGTGCGGCACCGCGAGGAAGAACAGCCCCTTGACGGGCTGCTGCCACGCCGACTCGGCGAAGTCGAGCACGGTGTTCCAGCGCGGCCGCTCCTGCGGCTCGGGCCGGCGATCGAGGATCGAGACGCCGAGCGTCGCGTCGATGTTCTCGCCGTCGACGAGGAGGTAGGTGGTGCGCTCGGCCATGCCGCGACCCTATCTGCCCGCTGCGCTGCCCGGCCGTGTCACCGCATCCGCCTACACTGATGCCGAGCTCACGAGCTGCAGCCATTCGGTACCTGGCCGGCTGCACGGCAACCCTCCTCCGCTGAGCGGGGTGCCCCAGGGGAAGAGCCGGCCCGGCGCACCCGCGCGGGGCAAGTCAGCGGGAGGCGCGCGCCTCTCGCCGAGAGGACGGAGCATCCATGCACGTGCACGCACCCATCCCCGAGCCCGGGCCGACGCCCGGGCCGACCGCCTGGCCGACGCAGGGGCCGACCTGCCGGCCGACCGCCGCCCCGACTCCCGAGCCGCGCCCGCGCCCCGACGAGCTCCCGACGCTCGAGGCCGCGCGCGCCCGGGCGCTAGACCTCGAGTGGCTCACCGTGCTCGCGCACTGGTCGCCGACGTGGCTGAAGCCCTTCCACGGACCGACGGTCTACGGGCAGCTGCGCCGCGGCGAGGTGCCCGAGAGTATCGCGCACCGCTGGCTCCCGGTCGCGCGGCGCTGGCGCGACGCGGGCTACACGCCCGATCTCTTCCTCGAGCTGCACGCCGAGGTGGCGCGGCAGGACGTCGACGGATGCGCGCCGCGGCTGCGCGAGCGCGGCACGCTCGAGGCGTGGCCGTGGCGCACCGTGCCGGAGCGGCTGCCGACGACGCCGCTGCCGGCTGCGGTGTCGGCCACGCTCGCCTGGCTCGCGGCGGGGTAGACGGCCGCCCCGGGACGACGAAGCGGCGCCGCGCGATCAGGCGCGGCGCCGCTTCGAGGGCGGTGGACTACTCGGCCGCGCGCAGCTCCTCGAGCTCGAGCTCGAGGCGGTCGCGGTGGTCGCGGATGAGGTCGAGGCTGCTCTGGGCGATGCCCGCGCGGGTCTCGAGGTCGCCGTAGTCGGCCTGCAGCGCGGCGAGCTCGGCGTTCGCGGCCTGCGCCTGCGAGGCGGCGATGCCGGTGCCGGTCGCGCCGAGCGCGGCGACGACGACGAGCGCGACGATCCACGGCCAGCGGCGGGCCTTGCGGGGCTGCTCCGGTGCCTTCGCGCCCGCCTCGGGTGCGGTCGCGGTCTTGTCCTGGGTGATGGTGGCGCTCATGCTGCCTGTCCTCCGTGCGGTGAGTGGTGACATGCCGACGACGGATGCAGCACGGCGGTCGCGCGGGCGCATCCGCCATTGGAGTGGGATGGGGAGCATCGCCGATCCGGCGCGCTCCGACCCTCCATCCTCTCACTTCGCGGGCGTGCGCGGCGAGTGGGTGTCTTCGCCGTGAGCGAAGACGCCCCGTACCGACCCGTATCGCCCTCGGCCCCCGCGGCGAGACCGGGCGCACCGCATGCGGGCAATACGATCGAGGAGTCCTCGCCGAGCCAGCACCAGGGAGATCGATCGAGCATGCGCAGCGCACACGGAGCAGTGGTTCGGAGAGCGGTCGGTGCCCTCGGCGTCGCGGCCGTCACGAGCCTGGCGCTCGCCGGATGCATCCCGCCGCCCCCTGCGATTCCGCCGACCGGCCCGACCGCCGTGCCCTCCGGCCCGCAGCAGCCGCTGCCGTCGCAGGGCGACGCGCGGCCCGGCAGCGCCCCCTCCGTCGCGCAGTACGAGGGGCGCGTCGAGGCCGATGGCACCGCCACGATCGAGCTCCGGATCTCGGAGCGCGCCGCGGTCGTGCTCGGCGCGACCTCGCCCGACGGCGGCGACCTGCGGATGCGGCTCGTGGGCGACCAGGTGTCGGAGGCCGACGACGACTCGATCGGCGAGCTCGACGTCTTCTCGTTCCAGCTCACCGCGCTCGACCCCGCGCTCGATCCCGGCACCTACACGGTCGAGCTCGAGGAGTTCGCGGGCGACGCGACCGACTTCGAGCTCGAGATCCTCACCGGCACGACGGTCGTCGCCCCCGGCGAGACCGCGGCGTTCGCCTTCGAGCCGGGCATCCCGGTCGTCGCCCTCGTGCCGCTCGCGACCGGCGACGAGCGGATCCTCGCGACCTCCGACGTCGACACGCGCATGTGGGCCTTCGTGCCCGGCGCCGACATCCGCTACGACGACGATGACAGCGGCGGCGACCTGAACCCGCTCATCGCGCTCGCCGGCGAGCAGGCGCAGGACGTCGCGGTGGTCGTCGGCGCCTACTTCAACGACGAGGCCGGGGACGCGCTGCTGAGCGTCGAGTGACCGCGCCTTCTTGAGCGGATGCTCGCACAGCCCTGAGGATCCCTCGCGTCTGCCGCCGTAGAGTCGACAGTCATGACTGCGGCGTCGGGATCGGGCGGCGACGCTGCGAGCGCGAGACCCCCGCTGACGCCGCAGTCGTGGCGCGAGCTCCGCTCGGCCGGCATGGTGGCCGGCGCGATGGCGGGCATCGGCGCGACGCTCCTGCTGCCGGGCCTCCTGACGCTCGTGTCGTTCGTGCTCTTCGCGGGCTGGAAGGGCACCGAGGTCGACTACGGCCAAGCGGTGCTGCCCGTCGGGCTGCTCGCCGTCTCCGCGCTCCTCTTCGTGGGCGCGGTCTGGCTGAGCCGACGCCGGCTGCGCGCGTGGGGCGACGCGCGGCGCCGCATCACCCGCCTCGGCGTCGTGCTCGCAGCGATCGGCGGCGTGCTCGTCGACCTCGCCGTCTTCGCCGTCTCCGTCGCGCGCGAGCTCACGGGCGTCGCGATCGCCCTGACGAGCCTCGTGCCGGTCGCGGCGCTGCTCGGCATCGTCGTGGGCGCCCTCATCGGCCGAGCCGCGTGGCTCATGCTGGCGCGCCGCCAGGCGGTGCGGCCCGCGATGCTCTGACGCCGCCCGAGCCGACCGGCGCCGCCTCACGCGACCGGCGCCGCCTCCTCACGCGACCGGCGCCGCCTCCTCACGCGACGGGCGCCGCCTCCTCGCGCGACCGGGGCCGCCTCAGCCGACCGGCAGCTCCGACGCGGCCTCGACGCCGTCCATCGTCTCGGGCTCCTCGGCGATCGCCTCGACCGCCTCGGTGAGCTCCGGCTGCCGCGCCGGCCGCGGGTCGAGGTGCACGCCGGCGATCATGCAGCGCACCGAGCCGCCCGCGAGCTCGATCGTCGGGATGTCGACCGCGACGATCTCGCACGACTCCTCGATGACCGCGACCTGCGCATCCGTCAGCGACGCCTTCGCGCGCGCCGACATCGCCATGATCGTGCGGCGGCGGCCGTCGGGCCACCGCCCGGCGAGCTCGACCGCGTTGCCCGCGAACTCGCGCACCTGGTGCTCGGTGAGCTCGACGACGGTGCGGCCGTTGACGGTGAGCCGCTCGCGCACCTCTTCGCGCCGCCGCGCATCCGGGATCATCTCGAGCGCGAAGAGCGCCACCTCGGTGCCGATCGTCGCGATGACGTTGGTGTGGTAGACCGGCACGCCTTCGGAATCGACGGCGTCGAAGACCATCGGCTCGTAGGTGAAGTCGGTGCAGAAGCGCTCGAGCACATGCGTGTCGGCGCGGTGGCTGCGGGCCAGGTAGGCGACGCGCGAGACCGGGTCGAGCACCATCGCACCCGTGCCCTCGAGGAAGATGCCGTCGGGCTCGAGCCCCGAGTAGTCGATGATCGCCTGCACCCGGTACTGCGCCTTGAGGAACTCGAGGATGTCGGCCCGCCGCTCGTGGCGGCGGTTGGATGCGTACATGGGGTAGACCGCGACGGTGCCGCCCGCGTGCGTCGAGAGCCAGTTGTTGGGGAAGACGCTGTCGGGACGCGTGTGGTCCTCGTCGTCGAAGACGTGCACCGTGACGCCCGCGTCGCGGAGCGCATGGGCGACGGCGTCCATCTCGGCGAGCGCCTTCGCCGCGGTCGTGTCGTCGCTCTGGCTCGCCGGCGCGTCGGCCTGGAAGGCGTTGTCGGCCGCGGTCGCGGGGTTCGGGCGGAACCGCTGCGCGCGGATCAGGATGACGGCATGGGGTGCGACAGCGCTCACATCGCCGAATGTAGCGACGATCGCGCGCATGTTTCGGGAATCGGCGCAACGGGTCTGCGCGGGGGGTTGCCGGAGCGGCGATCCGTTGCGTCGAGGCGGGCTGGGGTCCGCCCGCCGGGCACGCTTCGACAACATCCGCCTGCCGCGACCGCGTTCCGCTACCGCGCTAGCTCCGCTGCTCGGTCAGCCCGGCCGCTCACCGATCTGCAGCCCGGGCTTCCGGCGGTGCACCGTGAGGTAGCGCAGCCCCGCCTCGCCGGCCGTCACCGCGCGGCGCGACCGGCGCGGCAACCAGACGACCGCGCCCGGTGCGAGCGCCACGTCGCCCTCGTCGGTCGAGAGCGTGCCCGAACCGCTCACGACGTGCCACAGCACGTCCTCGTCGGGGCCGACGTGGCGGTCGATGGATGCGCCGGCCGGCACCGCGATCACGTTCGCGTCGAGGTGCCGCTCGGCCTCCGCGAGCCGCCACACGGCGCCTCGCTCGTCGGCGCGGTCGGCATCGGCGGCCGCCGCCGCGAGCAGCCCGGTGTCGGCCACGATCCTCGGTGCCGGGGCACTCGCGGCCCGGCCCGCCGCATCCGTCGTCATGCCGAGAGGCTAGGCCTTCTGCGCGCGTGCGGGCATGCTGGGGCCATGGAGCTCGTGCATCTCACCCCCACCGCCGACGAGCTGCTCGCCGCCGCCCGCGAGGCGTCGAGCGGCCGAGCGGCCCGCTCGATCCGATCCGGCCGCGATGCGCGGCTGCGCCAGACGCTCATGGCGCTCACCCGCGGGCGCGGGCTCGACGACCACGTCGCGCCCGGCGAGGCGACCCTGCAGGTGGTCGTGGGCAGCGTGCGGCTGCGCTGGGAGGAGCAGGCGCTCGACCTCGACGCCGGCGATTGGGTCGAGCTGCCCGACGCCGTCCACGCCCTCGACGCCGAGACGGATGCGGTGGTGCTGCTGACCGTGTCGGTGCGGTAGCGCGGCCCTCGGGCGCGGTCGCCGACCGGCTCCCGCCGCCCCCATCCATGTGGGTGGCCGGTGCTGGGATGGAGGCGAAGCGATCGACGGGGCCGGGGCCGCGGCGGCACCCGCGAGGCGCTTCGCAGGCCGGCGACGAGAGCCGTCGCCGCGACCGAGGGAGGCATCACCATGGGACGCATGCAGCGAAGCACGCGCCGGGCCGCGCAGCGCCTGTCGTGGCAGCAGCGCCAGACCGTGCGCGACGAGGCCGCGCGGCTCATCCAGCGGCAGGACGACCTGCGCGCCGAAGTGCGCGCGCACCTGCGGGCGATCTGACGCGGGCGGGCGGCACCACGGGCGCGGCCGCGCGACGAGGGGCAGGTCGGCATGCGCCGACCCGCCCCGACGTGGCCCCGGAGTCGTCCGGGCAGCTGCTCACGCGCTCGGCGTTCCCCCGGCGCCCGTCGCGTCGCCGTCCTCCGTGCCCGTCGCCTCGCCGGTCTGGCCCGTGTAGAAGCCGTACGTCGCATCCGCCTGCCGCCGCGCCGTCGCCTCGTCGGTGCCGTTCGCGACCGAGGCGGCAGCCCACGCATCGGCAGAGCCGCGGTAGAAGGAGCGCCCCTCCCCGGTGAACGCCCACGCCTCGCCCTGCTCGGGCGTCATCGCCGTGTCGGGCGATCCCAGGTGCAGCGCGAGGCCGAGCAGCCCGCCGTCCCAGCCGACGCCCGTGGCGCCCGGGCCGAACGTCGCCGCCAGCTCGGCGGGGAGATCGGCCTCGCGGGCCACGTGCTCGAGCTCGAGGCGCGTGCCCTCGCCCTCCGCGTGCAGCCGCACGGTGAGCCAGGTCACGCCGCCGCCGAACTCCCACGTCACGCGGTAGCTCGCGCCCTCGCCCTCCGGCGGGCGGCACTCGAGCACCTCACCGCCGGCGTTCCCCTCGAGCTGGTACCTGCCGCCGAGCTCGAGCTCTCCCGTCACCGGCATGAACCACCGCGCGATCCGCGCCGGATCGGTCACCGCATCCCACACGTCGGAGACCGGCGACGGGTAGACCTGCTCGAGCGTCTGCACGCTCGACGCCTCGCCGTCGATCACCTCGCTGCGCACGCCGCGCGACACGGCGCCGAGCTGCCCCTGCACATCCACCATGGTCATTCCTCCTCGCGGGTCTCGGCGGGGCCGAAGCCCTCGCCGTCGGTGTCGTCATGCGCGGCGGATGCGTCGGCCCGAGCGGCCGCAGCATCCTCCGTCGTGCGCTCTGCCGCCCCGCCGGGTGCCGACCGGGCGTCCGCCGCGGCTCGAGCCTCCGCCTGCAGGCGCCGCTGCCGCCGGCCGCGCGCGAGCTCGGTGTCGAGCGCGGCGAGCTTGGGCATCCAGAAGCCGTCGAACGCGCTGAGCCACTCGCGGGCCTGCCGCGGACCCTCGGGGTCGACGGCGTACAGGCGGCGCTGGCCCTCGGGGCGCACGGTCGCGAAGCCCTGCTCGCGCAGCACGCGCAGGTGCTGGCTCACGGCGGGCTGGCTGATCCCGAACTCGTCGCCGATCACGGCGGCGATGGCGCCCGCGCTCGCCTCCCCATCGGTCAGGAGCTCGAGGATGCGTCGTCGCACCGGGTCGCCGAGGACGTCGAGGGCGTGCATGGGGCCATGGTTGCACGTGAACTTATATAAGTCAACAGTGATGCGATCGTCGAGACCCGCGGCGAGATCCGTCCGCTCGCCTGGATCTCCCAGCGGCCGCTCCCGCGGACTACGGTGGGCGGCATGAGCTCCGGCCACGTGGACAACGCGCGTCTGCGCCGCGCGATCGTCGCCTTCGCCGACGATGCCAACCAGCGCACCATGATCGACGTGCTGCGCGCCGCCCTCGTCGGCGACCTGCTGCTCGACGTGACGGGCGTCGACCTGCCCGAGGGCGCATCCGTCGACGGCGCCGAGGTGCCGCTCACGGGCGGCATCGGGCCCGACGGCAAGCCGGCGATGCTCGCCTTCACGAGCGACGACCAGGTCGCGCGCATGCACCCCGCCGGCGCGCCGCATCGCGCGGTCGCGCAGCCCGCGGGCGCCGTGCTCGAGATGGCGCAGCGCCACGGCGTCGCGTGGCTCTCGATCGATCCGGGCGACGACTCGGTCGCGATCGCGAAGAAGGACATCGCCTACGCCTTGCGGCACCCCCGCAACGACCGCCTCAGTCGGGCGATCGCCGCCGGTGAGCGCGGCGGCTCGCGAGAGGCCATCGTCGAGGCGCTCCAGGTCGACGGCCCGCTGCTGCTCGCGGGCGAGCTCGCAGAGGGGCAAGAGCGCGAGGAGCACCCGCGGCTGCGCATGACGACGCGCCCCGACGGCCGGATGTCGCTGCTCGCCTTCACGTCGGCACCCGAGATCGCCGCGCGTCACCCCGAGGACGGCGTGATCTCGACGACGACGAGCACCGTGCTCGAGCGGCTGCACCGGAGCACGCGCTTCTCGTCGCTCGTCATCAACCCCGCGGGCCCCTGGGTCGAGATCCGCCGCGACGAGCTCACCTGAGTTAGGGGCGCGTCTGCTTCGAGGGCTCCCGCCGCGCGGCGGGAGCCCTATCCCATGCGTGGGCGCGACACGCCGAAGCACTTCTTTTGAAAGAACCCTTGCGAAGCGAGCGCTTTGAAAGTAGTCTTTCGGATGTCGGCAGGGAACGGCCCGCCGATTCCCACCCAGGAGGCATCCCATGGCACGCAAGAGCCGCATCGCCCGCAGCGCAGACGCTGCACTGGCGATCGTCGCCGAGCGCCGCAACCGCACGCGCCTCGAGCGCGACGACCAGCAGCGCTACTACGACCGCCTGCGCGCAGAGCTCACCACGCAGCGTGGTTTGATCTGAGCATGGCCGAGCAGCGAGACGCGCAGCCCAGCGGCGGCGGTGCCGACAGCCACGGCGTCGGCACCGAGGAGTTCGAGGTCGACGGCGGGCGGGGCCTCCGCACCGGCGACCCGGCGCTCCTCCGCGCGCTCGCGCATCCGCTGCGGGTCGAGATCCTCTCCGTCATCGACGAGCTGGGCGAGGCGACGGCCACCCAGATCGCCGAGAAGGTGGGGGAGAGCCCGTCGAACTGCTCGTTCCACCTGCGCACCCTCGCCAAGGCCGGCTTCATCGAGCGCGCCGAGGCGCAGGGCACGTCGAAGCCCTGGAAGCCCGTGCACCAGAGCCGCGACCTGCGCCCCGATCCGAGCAACCCCGAGTCGATGCGCACCTCGGCGTCCGTCGCCGCGATGTACGTGCAGCACGAGGCGAACCGGATGGTCGACTTCCTGACGCGGCACGGGCTCGGGGACGAGCGGTGGCTGCCGGGGACGACGGTGAACTCTGCGGCCATCTGGGCGACGCCCGACGAGCTCGCCCAGCTCGCCGAGGACATCCACCACCTCGTCGACCGCTTCCAGGGCCGCAGCAAGGACCCGTCGAAGCGGCCCGCGGGGAGCCGCAAGGCGCACCTCTTCGCCACGCTCAACCCCGACTTCGACCTGCCCGCGACGGGCGAGGAGCCGGCGGGCGCGTAGGCGCCGCCTCCTCACCTCCATCGGGCGTCGAGTAGCCCCGTCAGGGGCGTATCGAGACGACGTCCGTTCCACCGAAGTGGTCTCGATACGGCGCCTGCGGCGCCTACTCGACCAGCGAGGGAGCGGGCGCCGGCCGCGCCTCCTCGACCAGCGAGACAGCGGGCGCCTGCTGCGCCTCCTCGACCAACGACAGGGGCGCGACCCCACCTCCCAGGACACAGGAGTCCTCCCATGACCCGCACCGCATCCGCCACCCCCACCACCAAGCCGCCGTCGCCCATGCGCCGCCCGGCCTACCGCCGCCTCATGGTCGGCTGGCTCGCCACCAACCTCGGCGACAGCGCGCTCTACCTCGTCCTCGCCATCTGGGTGCGCGAGCTCACCGGCTCCGACGCCGCGGGCGCGCTCGTGTTCCTCTTCCTCGGGCTGCCGGCGCTGCTCGCGCCGTGGGCGGGCCAGCTCGCCGACCGGGTGCGCCGTCGGCCGCTGCTCATCGTCACCAACCTCGCCACCGCATCCGTCATCCTCGCCCTGCTGCTCGTGCGGGGGCCCGAGCACGTGTGGCTCGTCTACGCCGTGACCTTCGGCTACGGCCTCTCGGCCTACCTCACCGCATCCGCGCAGTCGGGCCTCCTGCGCGACCTGCTGCCCGACGACGAGATCGGCACCGCGAACGGCATCTTCACGTCGATCGACAACGGCATGCGCATCATCAGCCCGCCCCTCGGCGCGGGCCTCTACGTGCTCGCCGGGCCCTGGGCGGTCGTCGCCGTGAGCGTGGGCGGCTACCTCGTGATGGCGCTCATGCTGCTGACCGTGCGCATCGCGGAGTCGGCGCCCGAGCCGCCCGAGCCCGGCGCCGGCTACTGGCACGAGGTCTCGGCCGGGTTCCGCGAGCTGCTGCGCGACCCGCTGCTGCGCCTGCTCACGATCGCGGGCGCCGTCGGCTTCGGCCTCACCGGCATCCTCAACGCCACGATCTTCCCGCTGCTCGAGCACGGCCTGCAGGAGGGCCCCGCCGCGCTCGGCCCCGCGCAGGCGATCCAGGGCGTCGCGGCGCTCGCGGGCGGCCTGGTGTCGGCGCTCGCGCTGCGCCGGCTCGGCGAGCGCCGGCTGTTCGCGTGGGGCATGACGCTCGTCGCGATCGGCTCGTTCGCCGCGTGGGCGATCGTGCAGTGGCCGCTCGAGGAGTCGTGGATGCGCTGGGCCGGCATCGCCCTCGTGCAGTGGCCGATCGGCTTCGGCGTGCCGTGGACCATCGTGGGGCTCTCCACCCTGCGGATGCGGCTGGTGCCGCCGCGGCTGCAGGGCCGCACGTCGGCAGCCATGAACGTCTCGATCAACGTGCCGCAGATGGTCATGCTCGCCGGCGCGACCGGCGCGATGGTGGTGCTCGACTTCCGCTGGCTGCTGCTGCTCGCCGCGATCGGGATCACGGCTGCGGCGGCTGCCGTGTGGCTCGGTCGGGGCGAGGGGCGAGCGGACGGCGCGATCGCCGACGCACCCGAGACCCCAGCAGGCATCGGCCGCGGCACGGCGGGCGCATAGCCGCGCGTGGCAGGCTGAGCGCATGACGCAGACGACCACGAGCCTCAGCGACTTCACGGCGGAAGCCCTCACCGGCGGCGAGGTCTCGCTCGCCGACTACGAGGGCAAGGTCGTGCTGATCGTCAACACCGCGAGCGAGTGCGGCTTCACGCCGCAGTACGCGGGGCTCGAACAGCTCTGGAAGGAGCTCGGCGACCAGGGGCTCGTGGTGCTCGGGTTCCCCTCGGATCAGTTCGGCCATCAGGAGCCGGGCACCGAGGCCGAGATCGCCGAGTTCTGCCAGCGCAACTACGGCGTCTCGTTCCCGATGTTCGCGAAGATCGACGTCAACGGCCCCGACACGCATCCGCTCTACGCGTGGCTCAAGCGCGAGACGAAGGGCCTGCTCGGCGGCGCGATCAAGTGGAACTTCACGAAGTTCCTCGTCGGCCGCGACGGCACGGTGCTCAAGCGCTACGCGTCGACGACGACGCCCGAGGACATCCGCCCCGACATCGAGCGCGCCCTGGCCGCCTGACGCGCCCCGCCGGGGTGGGGAGCCCGACGGCAGGACGGCGGTCAACCCCCATGCGCCCCGCACCGCAAGTGCCTAGCGTGGAGGCATGACGGTCCCCAACCCCGCGCCCCAGCTGCCGCCGCAGCCGTTCGCGCAGAACCCCGACTTCGCAGCGCCCGGCGCCCAGCAGGCGGCGGCCGGTCAGCCCTACGCCGCCGCCCAGCCCACCCGGCCGTACGTGCCGCCCGTCTACGACGCCGGCCCGCCGAAGCCGCCGCGGCCCAAGCTGACGAAGGAGGCGGCGCGCCGCGCGCGCCTCGCCGGCGGCGTCGGCGGCGGCATCGCATGGCTCGGCATCGGCATCATGCAGCTGTGCGCGACGCTGCTGCTGCTGCCCGTGCTCGTCGGCTCGCTCGTGTTCGGCCTCGGCTTCGCCTTCCGGCAGGACGGCACGAGCGCCACCGGCGGCGCCTGGAACAGCATGCTCGAGTGGCTCGGCAGCCCGTGGGGCATCCTGCTCGGCATCGGCGTGCCCATCGGGCTGCTCGTCGCGCTCCTCGGCCTCTGGGTCAGCACGCGCATCCTCCGCCACCCCGACGTGCGACGACCCGTCGGCATCACGTGGGCCGGCTTCGGCATCGCCGTCGCCGCCGCCGTGCTGCTCTCGGGCGCGGGCTCGGTGACGCTGCCGTTCTTCGGCGGCTTCCCGCTCGGCCCGGGCTTCGACATCGATCGCTTCGGCCCGGGACCGGGCCCCGTCGACGACGCCGAGCTCGAGCGCTGGTTCGCGACCGACGGCGCCGACATGCTCGAGCGCATCGCCGACCCCGGCACGCTGCTGGGCTTCGCAGGGCCGTGGCTCGCGATCGGTCAGCTGCTCGCGCTCGTCATCCCGATCGTCGTCAGCATCTTCACCTGGTGGTGGATGGCGCACGCGATGCGCCCGGCGCTCGTCGACGGCCCGCTCGAGCCCGCGCCCGAGAGGACGGCCGAGCCGCCCGCCGCCTGAGCGCCGCGCGGCCTCAGCCCTTCGCGCGCTTCGCGATGTCGCGCCCGATGATCTCCTTCATGATCTCGGTCGTGCCGCCGTAGATCGACTGCACGCGCGAGTCGCGGAAGGCGCGCGCGATCGGGTACTCCTCCATGAAGCCGTAGCCGCCGTGCAGCTGCAGGCTGCGGGTGATGACCCGCTGCTCGAGCTCGGTCGTCCACCACTTCGCCTTCGACGCATCCGCCGTCGTCAGGTGCCCCTCGTTGAGCGCGAGGATGCAGCGCTCGACGTAGGCGCGAGCGATGTCGAGCTCGGTCTCGAGCTCGGCGAGCGCGAACCGCACCGTCGGCAGGTCGCCGACGAGCCCGCCGAAGGCCTTCCGCTGGAAGACGTAGTCGCGGCCCCACGCGTACGCGGCCTCGGCCGACGAGAGCGCGGCGGCGCCGATCGAGAGCCGCTCGCGCGGCAGCCGCTCCATCATGGCGATGAGGCCCATGCCCACCTCGCCGACGCGGTTCGCATCCGGCACCCGCACGTCGCGGAAGAACAGCTCCGCCGTGTCCTGCGAGCGCAGCCCGATCTTGTCGAGCTTCCGCCCGCGCTCGAAGCCGGCCATGCCGTTCTCGACGAGGAGGAGGGTGAAGCCGCGCGAGCCCGCCTCGGGGTCGGTGCGCGCGAAGACGAGCACCTTGTCGGCGTGGAAGCCGTTGGTGATGAACGTCTTCGAGCCGTTCAGGATCCAGTCGTCGCCGTCGCGCACCGCGGCGGTGCGGATGCCCTGCAGGTCGCTGCCGGCATCGGGCTCGGTCATGCCGATCGCGGCGATCGAGTCGCCCGACGCCATCGCCGGCAGCCAGCGCTCGCGCTGCTCGGGCGTCGCGAGGTCGAGCAGGTAGGCGAGCACGATGTCGTCGTGCACGCCGAAGGTCGCGTTGACGGATGCGGCGCCGACGCGCGAGAGCTCCTCGCTGATCACGAGGCGGAACCGGTAGTCGTCGACGCCCATGCCGCCGTACTCCTCCGGGATCGCGAGCCCGACCATGCCGGCCTCGCCCATCCGCCGGTAGAGGTCGCGGTCGGTCAGCCCGTCGGCCTCCCACTGCGCCAGGTGCGGCGCGATGTGCCGCGCGACGAACTCGCGCACGCTCTCGCGGAACGCCTCGTGCTCGTCGTCGTAGAAGTCTGAACGCATCCGTCTCTCCTCACTTCGCCTGCATGCGGATCGCCCCGTCGAGCCGGATGGTCTCGCCGTTGAGCATGGGGTTGGCGACGATCTGCGTCACCAGCAGCGCGAACTCGCTCGGCTTGCCGAGCCTCGCGGGGTGCGGCACCTGCGCGCCGAGCGAGTCGCGCGCCTCCTGCGGGAGGGCCGCGAGCAGCGGGGTGTCGAACAGCCCCGGGGCGATCGCGTTCACGCGGATGCGGTGGGTCGCGAGCTCGCGCGCGACCGGCAGGGTGAGCCCCACGATCGCGGCCTTCGACGCCGAGTAGGCCGCTTGGCCGATCTGCCCGTCGAAGGCGGCGACGGATGCGGTGGAGATGATGACGCCGCGCTCCTCGCCGGCCTCGCCGCCCATCGGCTCGAGCCGCGCCATGCGCTCGGCGGCGAGCCGGATGACGTTGAAGGTGCCGACGAGGTTGATGTCGATGACGCGCTGGAAGCGGTCGAGCGGGAAGGCGCCCGAGCGACCGACGACCTTCGCGGCGTCGTTGACGCCGGCGCAGCTCACGACGACGCGCAGGTCGCCGAGGGCGTCGGCCGCGTCGAGCGCGGCGGCGACCTGCGCCTCGTCGCGCACGTCGGCGCCCACGAACGTGACCCCCTCGAGGCGGGCCACCGCATCCGCCGCCGGCGTGCCGGGCAGGTCGATCACCACCACGCGCGCGCCCTGCGCGAGCAGCGCCTCGGTCGTCGCGAGGCCGAGCCCCGATGCTCCGCCGGTGACGAGCGCCACCTGCCCGTCGATCTCCATGTGCCCTCCGTCGCCTTCGACGCTCTGACCGTAGCGGCACCGCGCGTGGGCGCGTGATCGCCGCGGCTGGCGTGCCGTGCACTCAGGATGGTAGATATGTGGACGTCCATGCAACTGGCAGGACGACACAAGAAGCCCCACAAGGGCGAGCGCGGCCCAGCCGCCACGCGACGAGGAGGTCGTGCGGGTGACCATGACGATGCCCAGCCCCACCGGCAGCGGGACGAGCGCGAGCGCCACGAGCGCCGAGGAGCGCGAGGCGCTCGTCGAGGCCGTGCGCGACTTCGCCGACGCACGCCTCGCCCCGTTCGCGAACCAGCGCGACGCCGACCACGAGTTCCCCGTCGAGACGCTGCGCGAGGCCGGCCAGCTCGGCCTCGGCGCCATCTGCGTGCGCGAGGACGTCGGCGGCGCGGGCCTCAGCCGCATGGACGCGATCGCCATCTACGAGCAGCTCGCGCGCGGCGACGTCGCGGTCGCCGCCTACATCTCGATCCACAACATGGTCGTCGGCATGATCGACCAGCACGGCACCGACGAGCAGCGCCGCCGCTGGCTGCCGAGCCTCACGACGATGGACGACCTCGCGAGCTACTGCCTCACCGAGCCCGGCGCCGGCAGCGACGCCGCCGCGGTCGCGACCGCCGCCGTGCGCGACGGCGACGACTACGTGCTCACGGGCACGAAGCAGTTCATCTCGGGCGCCGGCACCTCGGCCGTGTACGTCGTGATGGCCCGCACGGGTGGCGACGACCCGGCGAAGCAGGGCTCGCGCGGCATGACCGCGTTCATCGTGCCCGCGGGCGCCGACGGCCTCTCGTTCGGCCCCGAGGAGCACAAGATGGGCTGGAACGCGCAGCCCACGCGCCAGGTCGTGCTCGACGGCGTGCGGGTGCCCGCCGACCACCGCCTCGGCGAGGAGGGCGACGGCTTCGGCATCGCGATGCGCGGGCTCAACGGCGGCCGCCTCGGCATCGCGGCCGCGTCGATCGGCGGCGCGCAGTGGGCGCTCGAGCGCACCGTCGCCTACGCCAAGGAGCGCGCGACCTTCGGCCAGCCGCTCGCGACCCGCCAGCACGTGCAGTTCGCGCTCGCCGACATGGAGACCGAGCTGCAGGCGGCGCGGGCGCTGCTCGAGCGGGCCGCGGCCAAGCTCGACGCGGGCGCCGCCGACGCGCCCGTCGCGTGCGCGATGGCCAAGCGCTTCGCGACCGACGCGGGCTTCCGCGTCGCCGACGAGGCGCTGCAGCTGCACGGCGGCTACGGCTACCTGCACGAGTACGGCATCGAGCGCGTCGTGCGCGACCTGCGCGTGCACCGCATCCTCGAGGGTTCGAACGAGATGATGCGCATGATCGTCGGCCGACACCTGCTGGGAGAGCGATGACCCACATCCGCACCGAGACCCGCGGCGCGCTCGCGCACATCGAGCTCGACCGCCCCGAGGCGCTCAACGCGCTCACGCACGGCATGGTGCAGGGGCTCACGGATGCGCTGCGCGCGGCGGCCGCGGACGACGCGGTCGAGCGCGTGCTCATCACGGGCGCGGGGGAGCGGGCCCTCTGCGCGGGCGGCGACGTCGTGACGCTGCGCGACGACGTCGAGCGCACGCGCGGCCAGGGCGCCGCTCGCTTCTGGCGCGACGAGTACGCCCTCAACGCGCTCATCGCGCGCTTCCCGAAGCCGGTCGTCGCGATCCAGCACGGCATCGTGCTCGGCGGCGGCGTCGGCATCTCGGGCCATGCGAGCCACCGCATCGTCACCGACTCGACGCGCATCGGGTTCCCCGAGGTGACGATCGGCTTCGTGCCCGACGTCGGCGCGACCTGGCTGCTCACCCGCCGCCGCGGCGAGCTCGGCACGCGCGCGGCGCTCACCGGCGACCACTTCGGCGCCGCCGACGCGATCGCGCTCGGCCTCGCCGACCGGTGCGTGCCCGAGGACCGCCTGCCTGAGCTCGTCTCGCTACTCGAGACCGAGCATCCGGATGCCGTCATCGAGCGGCTCGCGGCCGAGCCCGGCGTGAGCGCGCTCGAGCGGGATCGGCCCTTCCTCGACCGGATGTTCGCGGGCTCGGACGCCGCGGCGATCGTCGAGCGCCTGCGCGGCGCGGGCGAGGCGGGCGCGGCGCTCGCGGACCGCATCGCCCAGCGCTCGCCCTTCGCGGTCGCGGTGACGCTCGAGGCGCTGCGGCGTGCGCGCGGCCTCGGCTCGCTCGAGGAGGCGCTCGTGCAGGAGTACCGCGTCTCGCGCCACACCTCGCTCGCCGCCGACTTCGCGGAGGGGGTGCGCGCGCAGCTCGTCGACAAGGATCGCGCGCCGAAGTGGACGCCGTCGACGCTCGAGAAGGTGACGCCTGCCATGGTGGAGGGGTGCTTCGCACCGGTGCCCGAGGGCGACCTGGTGCTTCCCGCTGCGATGAAGGAGCCCGCATGACCGACTCGACCGCTGCCGCCGACGCCGCCGTGCCCGAGACCGAGACGATCCGCGTCGAGCGGCGCGGCCGCGTCGCCTGGATCACGCTCGACCGTCCCGAGGCGCTCAACGCGCTCAACGCGCAGCTGATGCGCGAGGTCGTCGCGACGGCGAAGGAGCTCGATGCCGACGACGGCGTGGGCGCGATCGTCGTGACGGGTTCGGAGAAGGCCTTCGCGGCCGGCGCCGACATCAAGGAGATGGCCGACAAGTCGGCCGCCGAGATGCGCGAGGCCGACCACTTCGGCCCGTGGCTCGAGTTCGCGCGCGTGCGCAAGCCCGTCATCGCGGTCGTCTCGGGCTACGCGCTCGGCGGCGGCTTCGAGCTCGCGCTCATGTGCGACGTGATCCTCGCGAGCGACACCGCGCAGTTCGGCTTCCCCGAGATCGGGCTGGGCGTCATCCCCGGCATCGGCGGCACGCAGCGCATCGTGCGCGCGATCGGCTACCCGAAGGCGGCCGAGCTCGTGCTCACCGGCCGGCGCATTGACGCCGCGGAGGCCGATTCGCTCGGCATCGTCTCGCGCGTCGTGCCCGCGGCCGAGCTGCAGGCCGAGGCCGAGCGCCTCGCGACCGAGATCGCCGGGCGCTCGCTGCCCGCGCTCGTGGCGGCGAAGGCGGCGCTGGATGCGGCCCTCGAGACGGGCCTGGAGGCGGGCCTCGCGCTCGAGGCCGAGCAGTTCACCGCGCTGTTCGACACCGAGGACCAGAAAGAGGGGATGGCGGCGTTCCGTGAGAAGCGACAGCCCGAGTTCCGCCACCGCTAGGCCCCACCTCGCCGGTCGAGGAGCGCGCGGCCTGAGGCCGCTCGCGTCACGAGACCACGCGGCGCGCGGCCCCCACCCCGCCGGTCGAGGAGCGCGCGGCCGTAGGCCGCTCGCGTCACGAGACCACCAGCTCGCCCGAGAGGCGGGTCTCGTGACGGCAGCGGCGCTGAGCACCGCAGCCTCCCCGACCGACGGAAGCTGCAACGGCTCCGGCTACAACGGCTCCGGCACCGGCCGCGGATCCTCGAAGTCCCCCGAGCGCTTCCGCAGCAGCGCGATGATGCGCACGAGCTCGGCGAGCTCCTCCTCCTCGAGCCCCGTCGCCGTGAAGGCCTCGTCGTTGAGCGCGGCCGTGGCCCGCTCGACGAGCGCACGCCCCGCATCCGTGATCGCGAGCACCGTCGCGCGGCCGTCGGTCGGGTGCGGCTCGCGCTCGACGAGCCCCGCGCGCACGAGCCGGTCGACCGTGCTCGTCACGCTCGTCGGGTGCACCTGCAGGCGCCGCACGGCCGATTGCATCGGCATCCGCCCCTCGCGCGTGAACGCGAGCAGCCGCAGCACCTCGAACCGCGCGAACGACAGCGCGAAGGGCCGCAGCACCGCCTCGACGCGCGCCTCGAGCAGCTGCTGCGCGCGGTTGACCGACGTGACGAGCGTCATGCCCGGCGCCGCATCCGCCCAGCCGTGCTCGAGCCACTGGCGCCGCGCCTCGGCGATCGGGTCGATGGGCATCGGGCGCTCCCCCGAGGTCCTGGCGCTCATGGCATCCTCCTCGTACCGATTCACCGTAGCCCAGGCGATGGAGCCCGCCCCGACGACGAAGGGAGCGCCGCGATGAAGATCGTCGTGCTCGTCAAGCCCGTGCCCGACACCTACGGCGAGCGGGCGCTGAGCCTCGAGACCGGCCTCGCCGACCGCGCCGCGAGCGAGACCGTGCTCGACGAGATCACCGAGCGCGCGCTCGAGGCGGCGATCAAGCACGCCGAGAGCACCGAGGGCGTCGAGGTCGTCGCGCTCACGATGGCGCCCGGCGACGCGCAGGCGTCGCTGCGGAAGGCGCTCGCGATGGGTGCGGCGTCGGCCGTGCACGTCGCCGACGAGCGGCTCGCGGGCGCCGACTACGTGCGTACCGCCGAGGTGCTCGCCGCAGCGCTGCGCCGCATGGGCTTCGACCTCATCGTCACCGGCAACGGCTCGACCGACGGCACGGGCGGCGTCATCCCGGCGATGCTCGCCGAGCTGCTCGAGCTGCCGCTCGCGACCCGGCTCGAGACGATGGAGATCACGGCGGATGCGGTGCGCGGCACGCGCGCGACCGACGGCGGCGCGATGACGGTCGCCGCCCCGCTGCCGGCGATCGTCTCGGTCACCGAGACCTTCCCCGACCCGCGCTTCCCGGCGCTGCGCGGCATCATGGGCGCGAAGAAGAAGCCGCTCGAGGTGCTGACGCTCGACGACCTCGAGGTCGACGCCGACGAGACCGCCGCACCCCGCTCGATCATGACGGCGGTCGCGCAGCGGCCCCCGCGCGCGGCGGGCGAGATCATCACCGACGAGGGCGACGCGGCCGAGCGCATCGTCGCGTTCCTCGCCGACCGCAGGCTGGTGTGAGGAGCATCGTGAGCGAGACCCAGACCCCCGTCCTCGCGCTGCTGCTCGCGGCGCCCGCCGTCGCCGACGGCGCAGACCCGGCCCTCGCCGACGGCGCGGCCGAGGCGCTCGGCGCCGCTGCGCAGATCGGCACGCCCGTCGCGCTCGTCGCCGGGCCCGCCGACGCGCTGCCGACGCTCGCCGAGCGCGCAGCGGAGCTCGGCGCGACGCAGGTGCTCACCGCCGCGCTCGACACCGCGCAGCTCGGCGTGCCCGCCGCCGACGCGCTCGTGGCCGCGGTGGCCCAGGTGCAGCCGGCCGCCGTGCTCGTGCCGAACACGATCGAGGGCGCGGATGCGGCCGGTCGCGCGGCCGTGCGGCTGCGCGCGCCGCTCGCCGCCGACGCCGTCGGGGTCGAGCGCGACGACGAGGGCATCGTCGCGCGGCACTCCGTCTACGGCGGCGCGTACGACGTGACGTCGGCCGCGACCTACGGGCCGCTGTTCGTGACGCTGCGCCTCGGCGCGGTCGACGCGCGCGCCGAAGCGGCACCGCTCGCCGCCACCGAGCTCGAGGTGCCCGCATCCGGCCGGCCGGCTGCGGCCGTCGAAGCCGTCGAGGCCGTGCAGCAGGTCTCGGCGAGGCCCGACCTGCGCTCGGCGAAGAAGATCGTCTCGGGCGGCCGCGGGCTCGGCTCGAAGGAGCAGTTCGCGCTCGTCGAGCAGCTCGCCGACGCGCTCGGTGCCGCGGTCGGCGCCTCGCGCGCGGCCGTCGACGCCGGCTACGTCGAGCCGACGCTGCAGGTGGGGCAGACGGGCACGTCGGTCTCGCCGGAGCTCTACCTCGCGCTCGGCATCTCGGGCGCCATCCAGCACCGCGCCGGCATGCAGACGGCGAAGACGATCGTCGCGATCGACAAGGATGCGAACGCCCCGATCTTCGAGATCGCCGACCTCGGCGTCGTGGGCGACCTGTTCACGATCGTGCCGCAGGTGATCGCGGCGCTCGAGGCGCGGAAGGCGTAGCGGTGGTCGCGGGGGAGGGCGCGGGCGCGAGCCCGACGGTCGCGCTGCGGCGCGGCCTGCCGCGCACGCCCGGCGGCGAGCCCTGGCCGCCGGCGGGCGCCGCGCCCGCCCCCTCCCAGGTCGCCCCCTCGCCGGTCGCCCCTTCGCCCGTCGCCCCTTCGTCGGTCGCTCCCTCGTCGGTCGAGGAGCCCGTCGGCGAAGCCGGCACGCGTCACGAGACCGCCGCCCCTTCGGTCGCTCCTTCGTCGGTCGCTCCCTCGCCGGTCGAGGAGCGCGTCGGCGGAGCCGACTCGCGTCACGAGACCCCCACGGTCAGCGAGCCGCCGACCGATGCCGCCCGCGCGAGCCGCCAGGCCATCCGCCGTGGACTCCCGCGCGTGCCCGGCGGCGAGCCGTGGCCGCCCGCAGGCGTCGCGCCCGCGGCAGCGGTCGGTCTCGAGACGCGTGCGCCTGCGGAGCCCGCTCCTCGACCGGCGGAGGAGGCGGCGAGCGCAGCGGCGTCGGCCCCGGCGACCGCGCCCCCCGCCACGTCGGTGCCCGAGCCCGACGCCCCGACCGGGGCCGTGTCCGCGCAGAGCGGTACCGAGATGCCGCGCGCCGAGGTGTCGGACGACCATCCGGTACCGGTCTCCGGACAGCAGCTGCGCCGAGGGCTCCCGCGCGTGCCCGGCGGTGAGCCGTGGCCGCCGGCCGGAGTCGCGCCGGCAGCGGCGGGTCTCGAGACGCGTGCGCCTGCGGCGCGCGCTCCTCGACCGGCGGAGGAAGTGGCGCCTGCCGCAGCGGATGGTCTCGATACGGCGCCTGCGGCGCCTACTCGACCGGCGGAGGAAGAGGCGGCGCCCGCGGCGGCTGCCGCAGCAGCGTCGGTCGAGGATCGCGCCGGCGGAGCCGGCACGCGTCACGAGACCGCTGCTGAAGCGCCGGCTGCAGCGGATGGTCTCGATACGGCGCCTGCGGCGCCTGCTCGATCAGCGGAGGAGGCGGCGGGTCTCGAGACGCGTGCGCCTGCGGCGCGCGCTCCTCGACCGACGAGGGAAGCGCCGGCCCCCGCGGCCGAGGCGGCGTCAGCCGCGAGCCTCCGCCCGACGAGCCTCAAGCAGTGGGTCGGGGTCGGCGCGGTGCTCGCGCTCGCCGCCGTGGGCCTCGCGACCATCGTCGTCGCGGCCGTGCGCTGGCTCATCGGGCTCGAGCCGGTCGCCGCGTTCATCGCGCAGTATCCCGGCACCTACCCGCTGCCCGAGGGCGCGCCCGTCGGCCTGCCGGTGTGGCTCAACTGGTCGCACTTCTTCAACCTGCTGCTCATCGCCCTCATCATCCGCTCGGGCCTCCAGGTGCGGCGCGAGCGCAAGCCCGCCGCCTACGTGACGTCGAAGCGCACCGGCCACAAGGCATCCATCACCGTCTGGCTCCACACGAGCCTCGACGTGCTGTGGGTCGTCAACGGCCTCGTGTTCGTCATCCTGCTCTTCGCGACCGGCCAGTGGATGCGCATCGTGCCGACGAGCTGGGAGGTCTTCCCGCACGCGATCTCGGCCGGCCTGCAGTACGCGTCGCTCGACTGGCCGCTCGAGGACGGCTGGGTCAACTACAACGCCCTGCAGCAGCTCGCCTACTTCGTGACGGTCTTCGTCGCCGCGCCGCTCGCGATCGTCACGGGCGTGCGCATGAGCGGCTGGTGGCCCCGCGGCAACGAGCGCCTCGATCGCGCCTACCCGATCGAGTGGGCGCGCGCCGTGCACTTCCCGACGATGCTCTACTTCGTCGCCTTCATCGTCGTGCACGTGCTGCTCGTGTTCACGACGGGGGCGCTGCGCAACCTCAACCACATGTTCGCCGCGAAGGCGGACGACGACTGGGTCGGCTTCGCCTTCTTCGCCGGCGCCATGCTCGTCGTCGGGGCGGCGATGGCGGCGGCCCGGCCGGCGATCCTCAGCCCCATCGCGAGCCTCTTCGGCAAGGTCACGGCGCGCTGACGGGCGGCACGGCGCCTCGCGGCGCCCGCGTCGGGCGGATGCGCCGGGGCACGGCAGGATGGAGGGCGTGACCGACGAGACCGAGACCGAGCGCCGCCGACCGATCTTCGCCCTCGTCGGGATCGGACTGCTCTCGGGCTTCCTCTCGGGCATGTTCGGCATCGGCGGCGGCATCGTGATCGTGCCGCTGCTCGTGCTGCTCGCGAAGTTCCCGCGCCGCCTCGCCGCCGGCACCTCGCTCGGCGCGATCGTGCCGGCCGCGCTCGTGGGCGTCGCGAGCTACGCCGCGCTCGGCAACGTCGACTGGCTCGTCGCGCTCATCCTCGTCGTGGGCTCGGTCGCCGGCGCGCAGGTCGGCGCGCACCTGCTGCACAAGCTGCCGGTGCAGGCGATCCGCTGGGCGTTCATCGTCTTCCTCGCCGCCGTCGCCGTGAGCCTGTTCCTCATCGTGCCCTCGCGCGACGCCGAGCTCGAGCTCGACGTGCTGCCCATCATCGGCCTCGTGGTGCTCGGCTTCGTCACCGGCGTGCTCTCGGGCATCCTCGGCGTCGGAGGCGGCATCGTGATCGTGCCGATGCTCATCCTGCTCTTCGGCCTCGGCGACGTCGCGGCCAAGGGCACGTCGCTCGCGATGATGATCCCCACCGCGATCTCGGGCACGATCGGCAACCTGCGCCGCAAGAACGTCGACCTCGTCGCCGCCCTCATCGTCGGCCTCGCCGCGTGCGTCACGACGGCCCTCGGCGCGGCCGCGGCCGTCGCGCTCGACCCGCAGACCGCATCCATCATCTTCGGCGCGTTCCTCGTGGTGCTCATCGTGCGGCTCGTCGTCGAGGCGATCAAGCTCGGGCACAAGGAGTAGCGCGCGGGACCAGCGCGCGGGGTCACCAGCCCATGGTGCCCGGCGCGCCCTTGAACGGGCCGCGCACGCGCGAGGTGATCCAGCCGCCGTAGAAGCGGCCGGGCTGCGGCTCGACCCGCTCGCCGTCGACCTCGACGAGGTCCATGCGGCCGGCGTAGACGGCGACGTGCCCGGCGAGCGACTCGAAGCCCGGCAGCGGGCTCGGGTAGTGCCACGCGGCGCGCGGCTCGGTCGTGCCGCCGCCCGTGACGTCGAAGTAGCTCGCCGCGCCCTTCCACTCGCACGCGCTCGCGCCGCCGCCCGGTGCCAGCGCGCCCTCGCGGAACGCCTCGCGCGGCAGGTAGTAGGTGGGCGGATGGCTCGTCTCGAGCACGCGCAGCGCCTCGCGCGTCTCGACGATCACCTCGCCGCCGAGCACGATGCGCACGTGCTCGTCGCTCGCCTCCACCCGTGGCGGCCGCGGGTAGTCCCACACCGACTCGACCGTGCGCATCCGTGCCTCCTCGCTGCCCAGCTCGCCCGCCGCGGCGGGCCGTGGCGCGAGGCTACGCGGCCGGGCTCTGGAGCGGCCGATGCGCCGCCCATGGGCAACCCATGCGCGAGCAACGGCCGGCTGCCTCCTCGGCCACCGCCCCGGCGAGCGCCAGCGGTGCCGGTGCGCTCGATCGGGCTGGGCGCACCGCCATCCGCGCCGGCGACGCCGGGTGGCCGCTCTGCCCGATCGAGCGCGCGCCGGCGTCAGCGCAGCAGGTGCGCCCAGGTGACGGGGCCGACCGATCCGTCGACCGCGAGCCCGCGCGACGACTGGTAGGCCCGGACGGCCGAGAGCGTCGCGGGACCGAACGAGCCGTCGACGACGAGCGAGTGGCCGCGCGCCGAGAGCGCGCCTTGCAGGGCCTGCACCGCGGCGCCGCTCGCGCCCTGCTGCAGCGTGACGGCGAGCGGCGACTCCCAGGTCTGCGGCCCGATGACGCCGTCGGCGACGATGCCCTTCGCGCGCTGGAAGGCGATGACGACCGACTCGGTCGCCGGCCCGAACGAGCCGTCGATCGTGATCGAGCGCCCCGAGTGCCGGAGGAGCCGCTGGGCGGCCGTCACGCGGAAGCCCGTCGCCCCGCGGCGCAGGTTCGGCCACGGCCGGCTGGTGTCGACGCCGCCGCCCCCGCCGCCGAGCCGCGCGGCGACCGCGTTCCGCAGCTCGCCGAGGCGCGCGTAGAGCAGGTCGCCGGGGCAGAGCGTCGAGCCGAGGTTGCGGTGGCCGACGATCGAGCTCGGCGCGATGCCGTAGGTCTGGCAGAGGTAGGCGCACAGCGACACGAGCGACGACCACTGCGCGCTCGTGGGCTGCACCGACGTGAAGGTGCCCTCGGTCTCGATGCCGAGCGAGGTGGAGTTGTAGCCCGCGACGTGCGCGCCGATCGGGAAGCTGCGCCCGGTCGCGAGCCCCTCGAGCGTCCGGTGGCGACCCTCGAGGATGTAGCCGCCGCGCGCGACGGTGAAGTGCTGCCCGGTGTCGGGCCAGCCGCGCGCGAAGTGCCACTGCTGGATGTTGCGCGCGATCGAGTGCGCCGCCGCGAGCGTCGTGCCCGTGCCGTTCGACGAGGCCGTGTGGTGCACGACGATGCGCTGCGGCGTCGAGCTCATCGAGATCGCGCTCCGCGCGGCTGCCGCGCCCCAGCTCGCGCACGAGATGATCGACGGCCGCGACACCGCCGCGAGCGCCGGCGACGCCGCACCCCCGCCCGCGAGCGCGAACGCGCCGGCGACCCCGAGCATCCCGCCGAAGAGCATGCGGCGCGAGAGGCGCCCCTCGCTCGCGCGCTCGGCGGCGGATGCGGCGCCGGGTTCGAGCGGGTCGGGACCGTGGCCGCCGAGCGCATCGGGACCGTGGCCGCCGGGACCGTGGCCCCCGGCACTGTGGCCGTGCCGGTGGTGATCGTGGGCGCCGTGCGCGCCGGCGCCGAGGTCGGGGCCGTGGGGTGCGTCGGGCATCGTGACTCCTCGCTGCTGCGTCGCCGGCGCGCTGCTGCGCCGACGCTCTCAGGAGGCTATGGAGCGCCCGGCATCCTGCCTACGGGCAGAACTGCCCATTCCGCATCATCACTTGACGACGTCGATCGACTCCGTGGGCGGCGGGAGCGTGAGCGTGCCCGTGCGGCTCATGCGGTCGTCGCGGCGCACCCGCGCGAAGTAGACGGCGCCGATCGCGAAGGCCGCGAGGCACGTGAACGCGGCGACCATGATGCCCCAGCGCGGGCCGAAGGCATCCGCGACCCAGCCGACGATCGGCGCGCCGATCGGCGTGCCGCCCATGAAGACGGCGCCGTAGAGCGCCATGACGCGGCCGCGCACCTCGGGCGCCGAGGTGAGCTGGACCATCGAGTTGGCGTTCGTCATGAACAGCTGCGCGGTGAACCCCGCGACCGCGAGCGCCGCGCCGAAGAGCCAGATGCTCGGCACCCACGCCGCGAAGGTGCACGCGATCGCGAACGCGCCGATGCCGCCGATCACGACCGTCCAGCGCGGGCGCGCCGAGCGGGCCGAGAGCAGCGCGCCCGTGACCGAGCCGATCGCCATCGCGCTCGAGAGCACGCCGAACGTGTCGGCGTCGGCGCGGAACTCGGTCGCCGTCATCGTCGAGATGTAGATGGGGAAGTTGAGCCCGAACGTGCCGAGGATGAACGCCATGACGAAGATCACGAGCAGGTCGTGGCGCTTCTTCACGTAGCGGAAGCCCTGCACGATGTCGCCGAGGCCCTTGGCGCCGCGCGGGCTCGGCACGAGCTCTGCGGTGCGGATGCGCATGAGCGCGACGAGCATGGCGATGAACGTCACGGCGTTGATGAGGAAGACGGGCCCGGGCTGCACGAGCGCGATGAGCACGCCCGCGACGGCGGGGCCCAGCAGGCGCGCGCCGTGGAACGACGCGGAGTTGAGCGCGACCGCGTTCGCGATGTCGTCCTGCCCGACGAGCTCGGAGACGAACGCCTGCCGCGCGGGCATGTCGAAGGCCTGCACGATGCCGAACGCGAGGGCGAACAGCTGCACGTGCCACAGCTCGACGACGCCGGTCGTGACGACGATGCCCAGCACGAGCGCGAGCACGCCCATCGTCGACTGCGTCACGAGCAGCACCTTGCGGCGGTCGTACTTGTCGGCGATGAGGCCGGACACCGGCACGAGCAGCAGCTGGGGCGCGAACTGCAGCGCCATGTTGAGGCCGACGGCGGTCGCGTCGTTCGCCGTCAGGACGGTGAGCACCGTCCACGACAGCGCGGTCGACTGCATCCACGCGCCGACGTTGGAGATGAGGGCACCGGTGAACCAGGTGCGGTAGTTGAAGCGCTTGAGGCTGCGGAACATCATCGCTCGGCGAGCCTCCCGAGGATCGGGATGGCGCGCTCGAGCACGTCCCGCTCCTCAGGCGTGAGCTCGTCGATCGCTGCTGCGAGCGCGCGGTTGCGGCGCTCGCGGAGCTCGGCGATCATCTCCTCGCCCTTGTCGCTGATGCGCAGCACCTGCATGCGCCCGTCGGTGGGGTGCGGGTGGCGCTCGATGTAGCCGAGCGACTCGAGGTGCTGGAGCGTCTTCACCATGCTCGGCGGCTTGACGCCCTCGCACGCGGCGATGCGGGCGAGGGTCGGCTCGTCGAGCTGCTGGATCGCGCCGAGCGCCGAGAGGTGGTGGATCGCGAGGGCCTCGTCGCCGTGCTCGCGGCGCATCCTGCGGCCCAGGCGCACGAGCGCGACCCGGAGGGAGGCGGCGATCGTGATGGTCGGCATGTCGTTAGTCTACCTCACGACTTCCGCAGCCGGCCTCGCCCGTGGCGAACACCGAGCGGTGTGCGTCCGGCCCGGATCAGTCGTTCGAGGCGGCCGACACGGGCGAGGCGATCGACACCGGCGACGGCGCCGAGTCGGCGGGCGCGGGTGCCTGCGCTGGCTCCGGCTCGGGCACGCTCGCGGCCGCCGGCGTGGTGGCCGTCGGCGTCGAGGTCGGCGTCGGCGCGACGATGCCGTCGGCCTGCCCCGCCTTGCCGATCGCGGCGTCGACCGCGCTCACCGCGACGCCGCGGATCTCGGCGCCCGCGACGGGCGCGCCGCTCGCGTCGCGCACCTGGAGCGCGCTCGCCATGCTCATGGCGCCGGCCGAGAGGACGGCGATGCTGAGGGCCCCGGCCGTGCCGGCCAGGATCCACTGACTGCGCTTCATGCCCTCCATCATGCGCCCTGCGGGTGAGACGGGGCAGTGGCGCGCATGAGGAATCTCTCATCCGCGCACCGCGCGTCGATCACGCGGCGCTCTGCCGCTCGAGCAGCGCGACCCCGAGCGCGAGCTCTGCGGCCGCACCGGCGAGGTCGCCGCGCTCGGTCGGGGCGAGCGCGTGCGCGAGCACGTGCACGGCGGTGCGGTGCGCGACGCGCTCGCGGCCGGGGCGCCCGGGCGCGAGCCAGCGGGACGCCGCGGCGTCGAGCAGCCGCCGGAACCCCGCCGCGCGCGCCGGGTCCTGCCGGGCGAGCACGATCGAGGCGACGAGGTGCCCCATGAGCGCCGCCTCGTCGTCGGCCGGGTCGCCGAGGCCGCACGTGTCGATGTCGATGACGCCCGAGACCGCGCTCGGGTCGTCGGCGGCGACGAAGAGCTGCCCGATGTGCAGGTCGCCGTGCACGGTGCGGCGCTCGGCGTCGTCGAGATCGAGGGCGGATGCGTCGGCCGACGCGATGCGGTCGGTGAGCGTCGCGAGGTCGGCGCGCAGGCCCGCGGGCGCATCCGCTCCGGCCCAGCGCGCGAGCGCCGCGTCGAGGCGGCGGAGGTACCAGTCCTGGCGCGCGGCGAGCGAGGCGCGGGCATCCCGCCCCGTGTCGACCGCGCCCATCCGCTCGCGGAGCGCCTCGATCGAGTCGAGCAGGCGCGCGGGGTCGAGCTCGTCGAGCCGCGCGGTCACCGGCACGCCCGCCGCGGTCTCGGTCAGGACGATGCCGAGCTCCGACCAGCCGGTGATGTGCGGCACGGGCACGCCGCCGGCGCGCAGCGACTCCTGCAGGTGCACGATCGAGGCGGAGGCCGTCGGGCGCACGATCTTGAGGTAGGTCTCCCGGTCGCCCGCGCGCATCCGGAACATCGCCCGCTTGCCCGGCCGGTAGACGAGCAGCTCGGGCCGCTGGTCGATCGCGACGCCCATGCGGCCCATGAGCGTCGCGGCGGCCTCGGGGAAGCTCGCGGGCGCGAGCGCGGGCAGCCGCGGGTCGGCGGGGTGCAGCCAGATGCGCGCCTCGGGATGCTCGGGGTCGCCGAGCACGAACCCGGTCTCGGCCTCGACGGCCTTGCCCGAGGTGTCGACGTACCAGTAGCGCGCAGGCGAGTCGGCGGAGGCGGCCTCCTCGAAGCCGGTGAGCGAGCCCGAGCCGTAGGGCTCGCGGCTCAGCACGCGCAGCTCGCCCCGCAGGTCGTCGCCGAGCGCGTCGCGCAGCATCTGCTCCTCGGCGCTCACCCCCGCAGGGCTCGTCTCGTCCACCACCCCACGATCTCAGCAGATGCGGGCGCCGGGCGCACACCGGCGCGGGTGGGGCTCGGTGAGGATTCTCTCACACGCGCGCCCTCGCGGGGGGGCGAGCCGCTTGAATGGGGCCATGCCTGACTCCCGCCCGCGCCTGCGCACCTGGACGGTGCGCTCGCGGATCGTCGGGCTCCTCACGGCGCTCACGCTCGCGTCGGTCTTCGCCGCCGGCAGCGTCGCCTACCTCGTCGAGCGCGCCCGGGTGCTCGAGCAGGTCGACCGCAACCTCGAGTCGGCGCTCGAGGGCGCGAGCTTCACGGTCGCGAGCGCGGAGTCGCCGTGGCCGTCGACCGAGGAGGCGCTGCGCGCGGTCGTGCAGCGGCTCGCCCCCGACGACAACACCGGCACGCTCGGCATCGTCGACGGGCGCGCCGCCTGGCGACCCGGGATCCCGACCGACCTGCAGCTCGAGTCGCTGCCGGGCTTCGTCGAGCGCGTCGTCGCCGAGACCGCCGGCGATCGCACGGTCATGGGCACGTTCGTCGACGAGCAGGGGCGCGCGGTGCGCTACGTCGCGGCGCCCGTGCTGCTCGGGGACGGCGGCGATGCCGCGCCGCAGTCGTCGGCCGTCTTCGTGACCGCGTACGACATCGCGGGCGAGCTCGCCGAGATCAACGAGGCGGCGCGCGTGTTCACGATCACGGCGATCGTCGCCGTCGCGGTGACGTTCCTCGTGGGGCTCTGGGTCTCGGGGCGGCTGCTGCGGCCGATCCGGCGGATGCGCGAGGTCGCGGAGCGCTCGTCGGCCGCGAGCCTCGCCGAGCGCATCCCCGTCGGCGAGTCGCGCGACGACGTCTCGCAGCTCGCGGTCACCGTCAACGGCATGCTCGACCGGCTCGGCGGCGCGCTCGCCAGCCAGCGCGAGCTGCTGCGCGACGTCGGGCACGAGCTGAAGACCCCCCTCACGATCGTGCGCGGCCACCTCGAGGTCGTCGACCCGGCCGACCCCGGTGACGTCGAGGCGACCCGCGAGCTCGCGATCGACGAGCTCGACCGGATGGCGCGGCTCGTCGACGACCTGCGCGCCGTCGCGCGGCTGCGCGACCCGAGCGCCTTCTCGATCCGCCCCACCGACCTCGCGGCGCTCACCGAGCAGATCGCCTCGAAGGCGCGCGCGATCGACGGCGCCGACCTCGAAGCCGACGTCCCGACGGCGGCGGTCACCGCGCGGCTCGACCCCGACCGCATCACGCAGGCGATGCTGCAGCTCGTCGCCAACGCCGTGCGGCACGCGAGGGGGCCGATCGCGATCGGCTCGCGCGTGCGCGGCGACGACGTCGAGCTCTTCGTCCGCGACCGCGGGCCCGGCGTGCCGGCGGACCTGCGCGAGACCATCTTCGAGCGCTTCCGCCGCGGCGAGGCCGAGGGGCGCGGCGACGGCGGCTCGGGGCTCGGCCTCTCGATCGTGCAGCTCATCGCGCAGACGCACGGCGGGCGCGCGAGCGTGATCGATCCGCCGGACGGGCTCGGCGCGGAGTTCGTGCTCGCGCTGCCGGGCGCGGTCGTCGCCGACGAGGCGGTGGCCGACCAGGAGCCCGACGAGCAGGCGCCGAACGAGCCGACGCACCCCGGGCAACCCGCCGCGGCGGAGCCCGGCGCGCCCGACCGCGCAGGGGAGGATGGGGGCGGTGCGGCCGCAGCGCATCCGCCCGACGCCCCCGAGGAGCAGCCATGGCATCGATCCTGATCGCCGAGGACGAGGCGCGCATCGCGTCGTTCGTCGAGAAGGGCCTGCGCGCCTCCGGCTACACCACGCGCGTCGCCACGACCGGCCCCGAGGCGCTCGACCTCGCGCTCACCGACGAGTTCGACCTGCTCGTGCTCGACATCGGGCTGCCCGGCATGGACGGCTTCGAGGTGCTCGCGCAGCTGCGCGGCTCGGGCTCGACGATGCCCGTGATCATCCTCACGGCGCGCGCCGGCGGCGCCGACACCGTCGCGGGGCTCGAGGGCGGCGCCGACGACTACATGGCCAAGCCCTTCCGCTTCGACGAGCTGCTCGCGCGCGTGCGGCTGCGCATGGCCTCGCACGCGAACGGCGCGGCCGCGGCGCCCGCGCTCGCGCACCAGGGCCTCGAGCTCGACATCCGCACGCGTCGCGCGACCGTCGACGGGCGCGAGGTCGACCTCTCGGGCCGCGAGTTCGCGCTCGCCGAGGAGCTGCTGCGCCACGCGGGCCAGGTGCTCTCGCGCGAGCAGCTGCTCTCGCGCGTGTGGGGCTACGACTTCGACCCGGGCTCGAACGTCGTCGACGTCTACGTGCGCTACCTGCGCAACAAGCTCGGCGCCGAGCGCATCGAGACCGTGCGCGGCATGGGCTACCGCTTGGTCTGAGGCTCCGGCACCGACGGCGCGAGGCGCTGCAGGTCGAGCGCCTCGTCGAGCATGAGGTTGGCGCCCTCGAGGTTGCGCTCGGCCGCGCGGATCGCGTGGCCGACGAGGTGCAGCGACGCGAGCGCCGCGGTGTGGCGGTCGCGGATCCAGCGGTCGGCCGCGGCCTCGCCGAGCGCGTGCAGGATGCGGGCGTCGCCGGCGCGGCCCGCCGTCTCGTTGCGCACGGCGGATGCGGTGGCGTGGCCGATGAAGGCCGCCGCGTCGTCGCTCGGGTCGCCGAGCCCCGTCGTGTCGACGTCGATCACGCCCGAGATCGACTCGTCGGTGAAGAACAGCTGGCCGATGTGGAGGTCGCCGTGGATGACGCGCGGCGGCCCGACGCGCCGGATGCTCGGCAGCAGCAGCGCGAGCAGGTGGTGCAGCTCGCGCTCGCGCCCCGGCAGGGCGGCCGCGAGCCGGTCGATGTGCCACTCGAGCCGGGTGCCGACGGATGCGCGCGCGATGCGGTGGGTGCGCACGCCGAGCAGCTGCTCGCGCAGCGCGTCGACCGCGTCGACGATGCGCTCGGGCGGCACGGTCGCGGCGGCGAGGGGGCCCGGGATGCCGGCCGCGTCGCGCACGACGAGCACGCCCGAGGGCGCCCAGTGGGCGACCCGCGGCGCGGGGACGCCGGCGTCGCGGCACGCCTGATGGATGTGCGCGAGCTCCTCGGCCTCCGCGGGCCGCACGACCTTCACGAACATGTGGCGGCCGTGCTGCGTCATCCGCACGACCGCTCGTCGGCCCGGGCGGTAGCTCAGCACGCGCGCCTCGATCGGCCCCGTCGTGCTGCCGCCGTACTCGGCGATGCGCCGCAGCCGGTCGGGGTCGAGCGCGGTGCGCAGCGCCGGCAGCCGCGGGTCGAGCGGATGCTTCCAGATGCGCGCGACGGTCGAGCCGTCGCCGTCGCGGATGACGAAGCCGGTCTCCTTCGCGACCGCCTGGCGCGAGGTGTCGACGAACCACTCGCCGGCGTCGGGTCCGTCGTCGACCGTGAGGCGCGCGATGCGCCCGTCGCCGAAGGGCTCAGCCGAGATCAGGCGACCGGGGCTCCCGATCGCCTTCTCCAGCAGCCGCTGCTCCAGCATCGCTCCATCGTGCCAGGCGCGGGCTGGGACACGCGAAGCGCCGTCCACAGCCGGGCGAGCCGCGCGCTCCTACGGCTCGCCGGCGCCGTCGTCGGCGCGGTCGAGCATGCGCGCGCGCAGCGGCCCGAAGACGGCGTCGAGCATCTCGACCTGCGCCGCGTCGAGGCCCGCGAGGAAGAGCTCGTCGATGTGCCGCGCATGCACGGGGCGGGTGCGGCGCAGGCGCGACCGCCCCGCATCCGTGAGCACCGCATCCGTGCCCCGGCCGTCGGCCGTGCTCGGCTCGCGGGCGACGAGGCCCTCGCGCTCGAGCGCGGCCACGCGATAGGTGAGCCGGCCCGGCGCGAACGCGAGCGCCCGCGCCAGGTCGCCCATGCGCATGCGCGACGACTCGGCCTCCGAGAGCACGAGCAGCACGTTGTAGTCGCCGAGGTCGATGCCGCAGCTCGCCTTCATGCGGCGCTCGAGCTCGTTCTCGAGCAGGCGGGAGCCCTCGAAGTAGGCCCGCCACGCCCGCAGCGCGCGATCGCGCTCGCTCACGCGTGCCCCAGCATCTGCTCGAACGACACGAACGCGTCGCCCTCGACGTCGAAGGGGTCGGCCTCGCGGCGGCGGGGCATCGCGACCATGAGGTCGGCGAGCTCCTGGCCCTCGCGCGCGATGCGGCGGTCGAGGCCGGAGGCGCCCCAGTCCTCGGAGGCCGCGAAGACGCCCGTCGGCACGACCTGCGCCTTGAGGTAGGAGAACATCGGCCGCATCGCGGTGTCCATGACCATCGAGTGGCGGGCGCTGCCGCCCGTCGCGCCGAGCGCCGTCGGGATCGAGGCGAGCTGCCCCTCCTCGATGACGTCGAAGAACGACTTGAACAGCCCCGAGTAGCTCATGTTGAACGTCGGCGTGACGGCGATGATCGCCTCGGCGTCGACGACCTCCTTGATGGCGGCGTCGAGCGCCTCGGAGGGGTTGTGCGTGAGCATGTGGCTCGCGATGTCCTGCGCGAGCGGACGCAGCACGATGTCGACCGGCTCGGCGTGCTGGCCGTGCGCCGTGAGCGCCGTCATCGTGGCGTCGCGCAGCCGGTCGGCGAGCAGCTTCGTGCTCGACGGCTCGCCGAGCCCGGCGGAGACGACGGCGATGCGGGGGTTCGTCATGCCTCACCCACCTGTCGTGCGATGGCGGCGCCGGTGTCGAGGTCGTCGCGCGCGCCCTGCTCCTTCCAGGCGTTGCCCTGCTCGCCGAGCTGCGTGCCCGCCTCGCGGGCGGCGGCGACGCGGGCGGCGTGCGTGGGTGCATCCGGCACGTTCGCGGGGCGGCCGTTGTCGAACTCGCGGCGCAGCACCGGCACCACCTCGGTGCCGAGGATCTCGATCTGCTCGAGCACCTCCGTCAGCGGCAGGCCGGCGTGGTCGATGAGGAACATCTGGCGCTGGTAGTCGCCCGCCCAGTCGCGGAACGAGAGCGTGCGCTCGATGACCTGCTCGGGGGTGCCGACGGTCAGCGGCGTCATCTCGGTGAAGTCCTCGAGGCTCGGGCCGTGGCCGTAGACGGGGGCGACGTCGAAGAAGGGGCGGAACCGCTCCTTCGCCTCGCGCTCGGTCGACTTCATGAAGACCTGGCCGCCGAGGCCGACGAACGCCTGCTCGGGTTCGCCGTGGCCGTAGTGCGCGAAGCGCGAGCGGTAGAGCTTGACCATGCGCTCGGTGTGCTCGACGTTCCAGAAGATGTTGTTGTGGAAGAAGCCGTCGCCGTAGTACGCGGCCTGCTCGGCGATCTGCGGCGAGCGGATGGAGCCGTGCCAGACGAAGGGCGCGACGCCGTCGAGCGGTGCGGGGGTCGAGGTGTAGCCGGTGAGCGGCGTGCGGTGCTTGCCCTGCCAGTTGACGACCGGCTCGCGCCACAGCTTGTGCAGCAGCGCGTAGTTCTCGATCGCGAGCTCGATGCCGTCGCGGATGTCCTTGCCGAACCACGGGTAGACGGGGCCGGTGTTGCCGCGGCCGAGCGTGAGGTCGACGCGGCCGTCGGCGAGGTGCTGCAGCATCGCGAAGTCCTCGGCGATCTTCACCGGGTCGTTCGTCGTGATGAGGGTCGTCGCGGTCGAGAGGATGATGCGCTCGGTCTGGGCGGCGATGTAGCCGAGGGTCGTGGTCGGCGACGACGAGAAGAACGGCGGGTTGTGGTGCTCGCCCGCGGCGAAGACGTCGAGGCCGACCTCCTCGGCCTTCTTCGCCATCGCGATCCAGCCCTTGATGCGCTCGTGCTCGGTGGGCGTGCGGCCGGTCGTCGGATCCTGGGTGATGTCGCTCACCGAGAAGATGCCGAACTGCATGCTGCTCATGGGTGTGGTCCTTCCGTCGCGGACAAGTCTTTCAAATCTGAACGATGAGTGCAACGGGTCGTGCGGCAAGGGTATTCCCGCACCCTGGATCCGGCCATGGAACCGCGGCGGCACGCGCTCGACCGTAGGGTCGGGGCATGGCAGCGGATGCGGTGACGGGCTTCGACGCGGATGTCGCGGTGGTGGGCCTCGGCGCCATCGGGTCGAGCGCGCTCTGGCGGCTCGCGGCGCGCGGGCTCGACGTCGTGGGCGTCGAGCAGCACGAGCCCGGCCACCCGTGGGGCGGCTCGCACGGGCGTACCCGGCTCTTCAGGGTCGCGTGCCTCGAGCATCCGGGCCTCACGCCGATCGCGCGCCGCGCGCGCGACCTCTGGCGCGAGCTCGAGGCGGCCAGCGGCGAGCCGCTGCTCGTGCAGACCGGCGCCGTGATGATCGGCCAGCCCGGCAGCCGCATCATCGAGGGCACGCTCGCCGCGGCCGCGGCGCACGCCCTGCCCGTTGAGCGGCTCGACGGCGCCGCGCTCGCCGCCCGGGCGCCCGCGCACGCGCGGCTCGACGACGGCGACGTCGCGCTCTGGGACCCCGAGGCCGGGGTGCTGCGTCCCGAGGCGGCCATCGTCGCCGCCGTCGACGCGGCGCGGGCCGCCGGCGCGCGCGTCCGCACGGGCGAGCGGGTGCTCGCGGTCGAGCCCGACGCCGAGGGCGTCACGATCCGGCTCGCGGGGGCCTCGCTGCGGGTGCGCCGCGCGGTCGTGACGGCCGGCCCGTGGCTGCCGCAGCTCGTGCCCGGCCTCCCGATCACGCCGCACCGCGTCGTCATGACGTGGTTCGACGCGCGCGACGGCCACGACGCATCCGTCGACCGCCTGCCCGTGTTCATCCGCAGCGTGCCGGGCACCGGCGGTCAGCACTGGATCTGGGGGCACGGCGCGCTCCCGGGCGACCTCGCGAAGGTCGGCCCCGAGTTCGACGGGCCCTTCGACGCCGACGACCCCGATGCGATCGATCGCGAGGTGCATGCAGGGGAGACCGATGGCATCCGCGACCTCGTGGCTGCGGCGCTGCCCGACCTCGAGCCCGAGCCCGCCGAGGCGGTCACCTGCATCATGGCCCACACGCCCGACGGGCAGTTCGTGGTGGGCCGCACCCCGGCATCCGACCGCGTCGTCGTCGCGGGCGGCTGCTCGGGCCACTCGTTCAAGCACGCCGCGGCGCTCGGCGAGGCCGCGGCGCAGCTCACGGTCGACGAGCCGCCGTTCGCCGACATCGGCTTCCTCGACCCGGCGCGCTTCGCCCGCCCGTGATCTCGGGCTCAACGGCCATGCGGCGCGGATGTGTCGCGTGCGCGCACATCCGTCGCGCATGGCCGTTGCGTCTGGCTCAGACGCTGGTGGCGGGATCGATCGCGGAGCCCTCGAGCGTGGCGCTCGCGGTGTCGGCCGGATGCCCCTCGCGGCGGCTCAGGAGCACGAAGGGGATCGCGAGCGCCGAGATCGCGCCGCTCAGCAGCAGCGAGAAGCCGTAGCCGCCGAGGTCGGCGGAGCGGCCGAGGATGGGCTGCGCGATCGCGCTGCCGCCGGAGCCCATGAGCGAGTCGAACGAGAGCACGGTCGCGCGCTGCTTCGAGGGGATCATGTCGTTGATGTAGGCGCGGTGCACCGGGTCGTCGATCGACGTCATCACGCCCCACACCGCCACGAGCACGATCGCCACCCAGAAGCTCTGGATGAGCCCGAGCCCCAGCAGCACGACGACGCCCGTGACGGTCGAGAGCAGGATGGTCGACGTGCGCTTGCGGAACCGGCGCCGCACCGCCGGCGCGAGGAAGCCGCCGAGCATCGCCGAGCCAGAGAGCAGCGCCGCGGCGAGGCCGGCGATCGAGTAGGCGTCCGGATCGCCCCACAGCTCGAGCAGGTAGGGCTGCAGCGCGTAGAACGCGTAGAAGCCGACGCCGGCGGTGAAGGGGCTCGCGAGCATCAGCCAGCGCACCGGGGGGTTGCGCAGCCCGTGCGTGATCGACGCGCGCAGCACCGTGCGGGTGGCGCGCAGCGGCCCCTCGCTGCGGTCAGGCGTGAAGCCGAGATCGCGCATGAGCGGCAGCGCGATCGCCACCATCAGCACGAGGATCCCGGCGCGCAGCAGGAACGGCACACCGAGGTCGGTCAGCTGCGCCACGACGCCGCCGAGCACCGAGCCGATGAGCATCGCCGCGCCGCCCACCACCACCGAGCGCCCGAAGATCTGCTCGAGGCTGCCCCGGTAGCCCGTCGCCTGCAGCGCGTCGACGACCCACGCGTCGAGCGCGCCGGTGAAGAACGTGAACCCGAGCCCGAGCAGCAGCGACGCGAGCGCCCAGCCCCAGAACGGCGCCTCCCACAGCCACATGAGCCAGTAGAGGCCGGTCGTGACCGCGAGGGTCGCCGAGCCGAGCACGTACGACCAGCGGCGCCCCATCGTGTCGGCGACGACGCCGGTCGGGATCTCGAAGATCAGCACGCCGAGCGTGTAGAAGGCGTTCGCGGCGAAGGCCTCGAGGTTCGTCAGCCCCGCGTCGAGGAGGAACAGCGTGTTGATGCCCCAGATGAACGAGGCCGCGAGCGTGTTCCCCAGCAGCAGCACGTAGTAGGTGCCCTGCACGCGACGCGGGCTCGGCAGCACGGGCACCCCCTTCGCGGTCCTCAACAGGCCAACGATGGCACGCGGATGCGCGGGGCGACAGGGGTGGATGCGGGACGTGCGTCGGTGGTGCCATACCAAACCTGCCTCAGAGCGCCTCTGCAGGTGGCTCGTTATCGTCGCCGACCATGTCTTCCGAGCACATGACCCCGTCCGCGCGCCCGAACGGCGTCCCCGACGCATCCGCCACCGCCGTGCACGGCGGACGAAGGCTCGAGGTCGACGACGTGCTCGTGGTGCGGACGGGCAAGGTGCGGAAGGCCATCACCGGCACCGTCGTGGGCAACTTCATGGAGTGGTTCGACTTCGGCATCTACGGCTACCTCGCCGTGACGATGACCGCCGTGTTCACCGCCGGCATGGACGAGACCCTCGGCCTCCTCGTCGTGCTGCTGGGCTTCGCGATCTCGTTCCTCGTGCGGCCGCTCGGCGGGCTCGTGCTCGGGCCGCTCGGCGACCGCATCGGGCGCCAGAAGGTGCTCTTCTTCACGATGGCGATGATGGCGCTCGCGACCGCGCTCATCGGCCTGCTGCCGACCGCCGCGCAGATCGGCGCGTGGGCCATCCTGCCGCTCTACCTGCTGAAGATGGTGCAGGGCTTCTCGACCGGCGGCGAGTACGCGGGCGCGACGACCTACGTGTCGGAGTTCAGCCCCGACCGCTCGCGCGGCTTCTGGTCGTCGTGGCTCGACGTCGGCTCCTACGTCGGCTTCGCGGCGGGCGCCTCGGTCGTCGCGATCACCACGGGCATCGTCGAGACGCTCTCGGGCCCCGACGCGATGGTCGAGTACGGCTGGCGCATCCCCTTCCTCATCGCCATCCCGCTCGGCGCCGCCGCCATCTGGTTCCGCCTCCGCATCCCCGAGACACCCGCGTTCGAGGCGACGCACGAGGCCGAGGCCGACGCCGAGGCCGACGCCGACGCCGCGAGTGCGGCCGACGACCCGATGGCGCGCCACGGCATCCTCGGCATCCTCAAGCACCACTGGCGCGCGATCCTCATCGCGATGGCGGTCGTCGCCGCCACGAACACCGCGGGCTACGCGCTCACGAGCTACATGCCCGCCTATCTCGAGACGACCGTGGGCCTCAGCAGCCTCATGTCGGCGATCGCGACCGTGCCCGTGCTCCTCGCGATGTCGGCGTGCCTGCCGCTCGTCGGCCGGCTCTCCGACCGCATCGGCCGCAAGCCCGTGTACCTCATGGCGGCCGCATCCGTCGTGCTGCTCGTCGTGCCCGCGTTCGCGCTCATGCAGCTCGGGCAGCTGTGGGCCGTGATGATCGCGCTCGCGATGATGGCGGTGCCGGTCGCGCTGTGGATCGGCTGCTCGGCCGCGACGCTCCCGGCGCTCTTCCCGACCGCGTCGCGCTTCGGCGCGATGGCGATCGCCTACAACCTGTCGGTCTCGCTCTTCGGCGGCACGACGCCGCTGTTCAGCCAGGCGCTCATCGACCTGACGGGCAACACCTTCATGCCGGCGTTCTACATCATGCTCTTCGGCATCCTCGGCGGCCTCGCGGTGCTCGGCATGCGCGAGACCGCGAAGGCGCCGCTCATCGGCTCGGTGCCGACGGTCGAGACGCGCGCCGAGGCGGTCGCGCTCGTGCGCGGGCAGGACGACAACCCGCTCATCGACACGTCGTCGATGCCGCTCGTCGAGCCGCGCGAGCCTGAGTTCGCCGGCGCCGACCGGTAGGCCGGACTCGCGCGACGGCCCCTCCCGCATGCGGGGAGGGGCCGTCGGGGCGCTTGGGGGCGGATGCGCTGCGTCAGCTCGCGGGGTCGGTCGCCGGCCGTCGCCTCGGGACGAGGCGCCGCGCCCCCGTTCGCGGAGACCCGAAAGGGTCTCCGCCCTTAGAGCGGGGGCGCATGGTCCGGCCGCGTCGCCGCATCCTCGCGCTCGCGGCCCCCGCCGCGCAGCCGCTCGAGGCCCGCCATGAGGTGGTAGATCACGAGCGTCGCGACGGTGCCGAGCACGATGCCGCGGAACGAGAGCTGGCCGCTCTCGATCGTGAAGTCGGCGATCGCCACGATGAGGCCGACGCCCGCGGCGAACTGGTTGCGCGGCACCGAGAAGTCGACCTGGTTCTCGATCCAGATGCGCACGCCGATGATGCCGATGAGGCCGTAGAGCGCGGTCGTCACGCCGCCGAGCACGCCCGCGGGGGTCGCGAAGATGATCTCGCCCACCTTGGGGCTCAGGCCCAGCAGGATGGCGGTGATCGCCGCGATCCAGTAGGCCGCGGTCGAGAAGACGCGGGTCGCGCTCATGACGCCGATGTTCTCGCCGTAGGTCGTCGTCGGCGATCCGCCGAAGGTGCCCGCGAGCGTCGTCGCGATGCCGTCGGCGAAGAGCGCGCGGCCCGCGAGCGGGTCGAGGTCGCGGCGCAGCAGCTGGCCGACGCCCTTGACGTGACCGATGTTCTCGGCGATGAGCGGCAGCACGACGGGCACGAACATGAGGATCGCGGGCAGCAGCGCCGGGTCGAGCGTGGGCGTCGTGAACTGCGGCAGCCCGAGCCACGGGGCGTCCGCGACCTTCTCCCAGTCGACCTTGCCCATCGCACCGGCGACGGCGTAGCCGACGACGACGCCGACGAGGATCGAGAGGCGGCCGACGAGGCCCCGGAAGAGCACCGCGGTGAGGATGATCGCGAGGAGCGTGATCGCGGCGAGGCCCGGGTCCTCGGCGAAGTTGTCGCGCGCGGCCGGCGCGAGGTTGAAGCCGATGAGCGCGACGACCGTGCCCGAGACGACCGGCGGCATGAGCGCGGCGATCCAGCGGGTGCCCGAGAAGTGCACGATGACGCCGACGATCGCGAGCAGCGCTCCGACGAGGATGACGCCCGAGAGGGCGAAGCCGGGGCCGCCGAGGGTCGTCGCGGCGCCGATCGGTGCGAGGAACGCGAACGACGAGCCGAGGTAGCTCGGCAGCTGGTTCTTCGTGATGAGGAGGAACAGGATCGTGCCGATGCCGGAGAAGAGCAGCGTCGTCGACGGCGGGAAGCCCGTGATGATCGGCACGAGGAACGTGGCGCCGAACATCGCGACGACGTGCTGCATGCCGAGGCCGATCGTGCGGCCCCAGCCGAGCCGCTCCTCGGGGTAGACGAGCTCGGTCGCGGAGAGGTGGGCGTCATCGCGCCGGCGCCAGGAGAACATGGGGGGATCGTAGCCCGCACGCGACAGCGGGCCCCCCGTCCTGGGGAGCCCGCTGCGATGCGTGTCGTGGCTCAGGCGCCGACGAGCGCGCCCTCGCGGACCGACTTGAGGCCAGCGGTCCACGCCTCGAGCTGGTCGAGCATCGGGGGGACCGACTCGGCCTGCAGCTCGGTGGGCTTGAAAGTCGAGAAGTTCTCGAAGTCGGTGAAGAGCGAGAACATGCCCGTCTTCTGCACGTGAGCGATCTGGAGCTCCGAGAGGATGCCGCGGAGGTGCTCCACCGCGCGCACGCCCATCGCCGAGCCGTAGCCCACGATGCCGGCGGCCTTGTTGGCCCACTCGGCGTTCAGGAACGACAGCGCGTTCGCGAGCGCCGGCGTGACCGAGTGGTTGTACTCGCCCGTGACGAACACGAAGCCGTCGAACTCGGCGATCTTCGCCGCCCACTGCTGGGTGTGCTCGTTGCTGTACTGGCCGTACGCGGCCGGCAGGGCCTCGTCGAGCAGCGGGAGGTTGTAGTCGGCGATGTCGACCAGCTCGTACTCCGCTCCGCCGTTGCGCTGCTGCGCGAGCTCGGTGACCCACTCGGCAACGCCGAGGTTGATGCGGCCCGGGCGGGTGCTGCCGGTGATGATGGCGATCTTCGTCATGTGTGCGATCTCCTCGAGAGGGGTGTTCGGATGGGTGTCGCGCGATCCGATGTCTGATCGGTGCACGCCCAGCACGGTACAACCCATGCAAAATCGAAGTATTCCCGCCCGGGCGGAACTCGTGCCTCGCGCGTGTCAGTACGCCTGCGAGCGCTGCTCGGTGATCACGTGCAGCAGCACGAACGCCTCGCGCTCCCGCCACGCGGCGAGCGCGGCGTCGACGGCCGACGGCACCTCCGCATCCGTCTCGACCCGGATGCCGTGGCCGCCGTAGGCGCGCGCGAGCATCGCGAAGTCGGGGTTCTCGAGCTGCGTGCCCGAGATGCGGCCGGGGTGGTGGCGCTCCTGGTGCGTGCGGATCGTGCCGTACTCCTGGTTGTCGACGAGGATGACGAGCGGGGTCGCGCCGAGCTGCTTCGCGGTCGCGAGCTCCTGGCCGTTCATGAGGAACTCGCCGTCGCCCGCGATCGAGACGACCTGGCGCTCGGGGAAGCGCAGCGACGCCGTGACCGCCGAGGGGATCGAGTAGCCCATCGACCCGTTGCCGCACGAGAGCATCGAGGGGAAGGTGCGGGTGGGGAACCAGCGGTGCGCCCAGTTGGTGTGCTCGCCGGCGCCGAACGTGACGATCGCGTCGTGCTGCAGACGCGGCACGAGGTGGGCCATCACGGTGTCCATCGACGCGCGGCCGTCGCCCGGCGTGCGCTCGGGCAGCGCGCTGAAGGCGGTCTGCTGCTGCCGCAGGCGCTCGGTCCACTCGGCGCGGCGCTCGTCGGGGGCGAGGTCGATCTGCTCGAGGTCGCGCACGAACGCGCGCGGCCGGGCGAGGATGTGGTGGCTCACCGCGCCCGAGCGGCCGCGCAGCGTCGGGTCGATCGAGACGAGGAAGTTGCGGCGGCTCCAGTCCTGCCGCACGAGGAAGCCGTCGGTGATGACGTCGCCGGGCAGCGTGCCGATGAAGACGAGGAGGTCGCACTCCTCGAGCACGTCGAGCGTCGGCTTCGGCCGGCCGTAGCCGATCGGGCCCGCGTAGGAGGGCGAGTCGAAGGGCACGATGCCCTCGGTGCGCCACTCGGCGACCGCCGGCAGCCGGTGCTGCTCGAGCCACGCGGTGAGCCGCCACGACGCCGTCTCGTCCCAGTCGTTGCCGCCCGTGACGAACAGCGGCTTCCGCGACTCCGAGAGCGCGCGGCGCAGCGCCTCGATGTCGCCCGCGGTCATGCCGCCGTCGGCGACCGGCAGCACGGGCTGGGGGCGCTTCGCGATCTGCTGGCGGATGACGTCCTCGGGCAGCCCCACCACGACCGGGCCCGGGCGGCCGGCGCGCGCCGTGAAGAGCGCCTCGGCGACGACCTCGGGCGCGCGCTCGGCGACGTCGAGCACCATGACCTGCTTGGCGCCCGCGGCGAACCATCCGTTGACGTCGAACTCCTGGAACGCCTCCTTGTGGCGGTGCGCAACCGGGATGAGGCCGATGAAGAGCACCATCGCCGTCGAGTCCTGCCAGGCGGTGTGCACGCCGACGAGCGCGTTCGCCGCGCCCGGTCCGCGCGTCACCATCGCGACGCCCGGCAGGTGCCCGAGCTTGCCCTCGGCCTCGGCCATGTAGGCGGCGCCGCCCTCGTGGCGGCACACGACCGTCTCGATCGTCGAGTCGTGCAGGCCGTCGAGCACCTCGAGGTAGCTCTCGCCCGGCACGACGTAGGCGCGCGGGATGCCGTGCTCCTCGAGCACGCGCACGATCGCGTGGCCGGCCGACTCGGTGACGGGCGGGGCCCCGAGCGCGGTCGGGGCGTCGGTGTGGGGATGCGGGGCGGGCGCCGGCGAGGACGCGGGCGCGGAGGCGAGCTGGGTCACGAGAGTTCCTTCGGCGACGAGGAGGAGGCCGCGCGCACCGCGTGCGCTGCGGGTCGGGCGCCCAGGGATGTCGAGCGCGCTCGGGAGGAACGGTGGTGCCGTGCTGCTCTTGAGGCTAGGGAGTCGCGACGCGTCCCGGAGCGCGATGCGGGAGCGAAAGTTCGCCGCTTCTTTGCGTCTGCGCAACAGCGCGAGCCATCTGCTCGACCAAAGCGGCGCATCCGTCGCTGGATCTTCGCTGTGGGCGGGTGCGAGTACGGTCGAGCCGTGACTGAGCACATCCGCGTGCGCGGAGCGCGCGAGAACAATCTGCAGGGCGTCGACGTCGACATCCCCAAGCGGCAGCTGACCGTCTTCACCGGGGTCTCGGGCTCGGGCAAGTCGAGCCTCGTCTTCGGCACCGTCGCGGCGGAGTCGCGCCGGCTGATCGACGAGACCTACGACGCGTTCGTGCAGGGCTTCATGCCGCCTGCGCCGCAGCCCGACGCCGACAGCCTCGACGGGCTGACCGCGGCCATCCTCGTGGGGCAGGACCAGATGGGCGCGAACTCGCGCTCGACGGTCGGCACGGCGACGGATGCGTACACGATGCTGCGAATCCTGTGGTCGCGGGCGGGCACGCCCCGGCTCGAGTCGTCGGTCATGTTCTCGTTCAACGACCCGCGCGGCATGTGCATGGCGTGCGAGGGGCTCGGCCGCATCTCGACGATCGACGTCGACGTCATCGTCGACCGCTCGAAGTCGCTCAACGAGGGCGCGATCGACTTCCCGAACTACACGGTGAACACCTGGTACTGGAAGATCTACGCCGAGTCGGGCATGCTCGACCCCGACAAGAAGGTCGCCGACTACACGGCCGACGAGCTGCACACGTTCCTCTACGGCGAGGAGCGGCGCGTGAACTTCGCGGGCTTCAACATGACCTACGAGGGGCTCATCCCCAAGCTGCGGAAGTCGGTCTTCGTCAAGGACGTCGACGCGATGAAGCCGGGCCTGCGCGCCGTCGTCGAGCGTGCGGCGACCTTCGAGGCGTGCCCCGAGTGCGGCGGGTCCAGGCTCAACGAGGCGGCGCGCGAGGTGAGGGTGCAGGGTCGCACGATCGCCGAGGCGACCGCGATGCAGCTCACCGACCTCGCGCCGTTCATCGCGTCGATCCCGCCCGACGCGGGCGGCGCCGCGACCGCGCCGCTGCGCGCGAAGCTCGTCGACCTGCTCGAGACCTTCGACGCGATCGGGCTCGGCTACCTCTCGCTCGACCGCCCGGCAGGCAGCCTCTCGGGCGGCGAGGCGCAGCGCACCAAGATGGTGCGCCACATGGGCTCGGCGCTCACCGACGTCACCTACGTCTTCGACGAGCCGACCGCCGGCCTCCACGCGCACGACGTCGAGCGCATGAACGGGCTGCTGCAGCGGCTGCGCGACAAGGGCAACACCGTGCTCGTCGTCGAGCACAAGCCCGAGGTCATGGCGATCGCCGACCGCATCGTCGACATGGGGCCGGGTGCCGGCACGCACGGAGGCCGGGTCGTCTTCGAGGGCACCTTCGCGGACCTCCGCGCCTCCGGCACCCGCACGGGCGACCACCTCGAGCACCGGCAGCGCATCAAGGAGGCCGTCCGCGAGCCCGTCGGCCGCCTCGAGATCCGCGACGCGCGCGAGCACAACCTCACGGGCGTCGACGTGGACGTGCCCACGGGCGTGCTCGTCGCCGTCACGGGGGTCGCGGGCTCCGGCAAGTCGTCGCTCATCCACGGCTCGCTGCCGCGCGACGGCGTCACCTTCGTCGACCAGCGCGAGATCAAGGGGTCGCGGCGGTCGAACCCGGTCACCTACACGGGCATCCTCGAGCCCATCCGGAAGGCCTTCGCATCCGCCAACGGGGTGAAGCCCGCGCTCTTCTCGGCGAACTCGGCGGGCGCGTGCCCGGAGTGCAAGGGGCTGGGCGTCATCTCCTCCGACCTCGCCTTCATGGCGGGGGTCACGACGCCGTGCGAGCTGTGCGGCGGACGGCGGTTCACGGCCGAGGTGCTCGAGTACGAGCTGCGCGGTGCGTCGATCGGCGACGTGCTCGACATGTCGGCCGAGGAGGCCGCCGCGTTCTTCACCGAGAAGCAGGTCGCGCCGATGCTCGCGCGCCTCGTCGACGTGGGGCTCGGCTACATCACGCTCGGGCAGACGCTCACGACGCTCTCGGGCGGCGAGCGGCAGCGGCTGAAGCTCGCGATCGAGATGGGCACGACGGCGTCGGTCATCGTGCTCGACGAGCCGACGACGGGCCTGCACATGGCCGACGTCGACAACCTCATAGGCCTCCTCGACCGCATCGTCGACGACGGCCGCACCGTGATCGTGATCGAGCACAACCTCGACGTCGTCGCGCGCGCCGACTGGCTCATCGATCTCGGCCCCGGCGCCGGCGCGCAGGGCGGGCGCGTGGTGTTCGAGGGCACGCCCGCGGCGCTCGCGGCATCGCCCGGGGAGTCGCTCACGGGGCGCCACCTCGCGAAGCGGCTCGAGCGGGCCTGACGCTCCGGCTCGAGCGGGCCTGACGCTCCGGCGCGCGCAGGTCGGGCGCTCGCAGCTCGCGCGCCGGCCGTCCGCGCGCCGGCAGCTCACGCGCCGGTCGGCGCCGCGGCGCTGAGCTCGCGCACCGCCGCCGCGACGGCGTCGGGGCGCTCGAGGGCGACGAAGTGCGCCGCCCGCTCCACGGGCCGCACCTCGAGATCGCCTGCCGTGCCGCGCCACGGGCCCATCCCGTCGATCCGCAGCACCGGGTCGTCGAGCCCGACGAGGATGCGCGTGGGCACCGCCAGGTGCCGGCCGTCGAACGGGCCCCTCGGCAGCGCGGCCATCCCCGGCAGGATGAGCTGCCGATAGGCGGTCGACAGGCCGCGCGCGACGTCCGGCTGCCGCATCCGCTCGAGGAAGGACGCGAGCGCGACCCCCGTCACCTCGTGCCCGCCGTAGCGCAGCAGGTGCCGCATGAGCCGCTGCCGCCCGGAGCGGAGCACGAGCGGGCCGAGCCCCGGCGCCGCGATCACCGGTTGGAACCACAGCCGCCACGCCTGCCGCAGCATCGCCGCCGTGGGCCGCATCCACGGGTGCGGCGACTGCAGCGCGACGAGCGAGGCGATCCGATCGGCGTGGTCGAACGCCAGGCGCCAGCCGGCGAACATGCTGAAGTCCTGCGCCACGAGATGGACGCGGTCGATGCCGAGCGCGTCGAGCAGTCCGAGCGCGTCGGCGACGAGGGACGCCTCGGTGATGCGGTCGGCGGGGCCGGTCGTCCAGCCGAGGCCCCGGGCATCGGGTGCGATCGCCCGATGGTCGCCGGCGAGCTCGCGCATGACGCCCGCCTGCTCGAGCCAGTGGACGGGGGAGCCGTGCAGCAGCAGCACGGGCGTCGCACTCGCCGGCCCGGCCTCCGCGACGTGCACCTCGAGGTCGCCGACCCGGATGCGGCGGTGGGCGATGCCGTCGATGTGCGGCATCGAGGGAATCGAGATCGTGCTCATGCGCGCATGCTACTACGATCGTAGTGATCCGGGAACTACGATCGTCGTACGATGAGGGCGACAGGCCATCGCCCGGGGTGATGGCCGGGAGGGAGCACCCGTGAGCGTCGTCGATCCGGGCAGCACCCGAGGGCGCATCGTCGCCGCGGGCATCGAGCTGCTCGGCACCGAGGGCGCGCGGGCGCTGACGCACCGGCGGGTCGACGAGCGGGCGGGCCTGCCGCAGGGCTCGACCTCCAACCACTTCCGGTCGCGAGCGGCGCTGCTCGGCGGGGTCATCGACGGGCTCGTCGCGGGCGAGCTGCGCGAGGCCGAGGCCGTGCATCCCGCGACGGCCGAAGAGCTCGTCGAGCAGCTCGCGGCGCTCGTCGAGCTGCTGACCGGGCCGATGCGGGTGACGACGGCGGCCCGCCACGTGCTCTTCCTCGAGGCGGCGCACGACCCGGCGCTCCGCGACCGGCTGAGCCGCGACCGCCGCGCCTACGTCGCTTCGGTCGTCGCCGTGCTCGAGCAGCTCGATGCCGCCGATCCGCCCGCCGCGGCCGAGGCCCTCATGGCGCTGTGCGAGGGCATCATCCTGCACCGCGTCGCGCGGCACGACGAGACGGATCCGCGCCCCGCGATCGCGGTGGCCGTGCGGGGCGCGCTCTCGGCGCCGGGCGACGGTTGACGGCTGCCGCGGCAGAGCCCGGCGGGCCGGCGCGGTCCCCGGCGGCGCCGGTGGTCTATCGTTGGCGCACCTCTGTCCCCGAGCGCGAGGAGGCGGTCCCGTGAGCCCCGAGCTGCCCGCCACGCCGTCGTTCGTCGTCGATCAGCCGACGCTCGGGCGATTCTGCGACCGCTTCGAGGCGGCGCTCGCGACGCACTGGCCGAACTCGATCGTCGCGTACTCGTTCAAGACGAACTCGCTGCCGTGGCTCGTCGGCTACATGCGCGAGCGAGGCGCGTGGGCGGAGGTCGTGTCGGACACGGAGTACGAACTCGCGCTCGCGCTCGGGTACACACCCGATCGGATCGTCTTCAACGGGCCGGTGAAGGGGCGGGAGCGCCTCCGCGCGGCGCTCGTCGAGGGCTCTGTCGTCAACCTCGACTCCCATCGCGAGGTGCGGTGGGCGTCGGAGCTCGCCAGGGAGCGCCCCGATCGGGAGCTCGCGGTCGGGCTCCGCGTCAACTGGGATCTGGAGGCGCGATGCCCGGGCGAGAGCGCCACACCCGACGAGGGGGGACGCTTCGGCTTCAGCGTCGACCGCGGTGAGCTCGACGACGCGCTCGCGGCCCTGCGCGACGCCGGTGTGCGAGTGGCGGGACTCCACCTCCACGTCAGCTCCCCGACGCGGAGCGTCGCCGTGTTCGAGGCGGCGGCGACGGTCGCGAGCGAGCTCGTCTCGATGAGGGGCCTCGACCTCGACTTCGTCGACATCGGCGGCGGCTTCCTGGGGAGCGAGGACGACGGCGCCCCCACGTTCGACCGCTACATGGAGGTCATCCGCGAGGCGCTCGGCGATGCCGTCGACGCGGAGCGCACCCGGCTGATCGTCGAGCCCGGCGCGTGCCTCATCGCGGTGCCGGTCGAGTTCCACAGCAGCGTGATCGACGTGAAGCCGGTGGGTGCCAGCACGATCGTCGTCACCGACGGCAGCCGCTCGAACATCGACCCGCGGTACAGCCGTGCGCTGCCGTACGAGTACACGCTCTCGACCGCCTCTGCGGACACCGCCGAGCACCAGATCATCAGCGGCTTCACGTGCATGGAGCACGACCGCATCATGCGCCTCAGCCACGCGCCGGCGCTCGCGGAGGGGGACCGCGTCGTCTACGGGAAGGTCGGGGCGTACACGATGTGCTTCCAGCCGCTCTTCATCCAGTACCTCCCGGCGGTGTACGTGCGGGACGAGCGCGGCCGGCTGACCCTCGTCCGCACGCCGTGGGGAGCGGAGGAGTACCTGCAGGGCAGCATCCGGTACGAGGAGGCCGGGGTCGCCGCCGATCCGGCCGTCATCACACGAGCGTGAGGGCCATCGGGATCGTGGTGCTGTCGCGGGCGCCGGTCTCGCGGAAGCTCAGGTCGGCGAACGTCCGCCTCGACTCGGCGTCCTGCGCGTCCACCTCCAGCCGCAGCTGCTTGAGGCCGAGGTCGTGGGCGCGGGCGATGAGGAGCTGGAGGGTCGGCCGGATGAGGCCTCGATCGGCCGGCTCGGCGCACGCGACGATGTAGATCCGGGCCGTCGTCGGCGTGAGCTCGGTGAATCCGCACCACGTCATCGGCCGCCCTGAGCGGTCGACGGCGACCCAATCCATCCGGCCCGGATCGCCCTGTCGCGATCCCGCCACGACCTCGAGGGTCGCGGCGTCCGCGAGCGCCCACGACGCGCCCGGCGCGCCGCCCGGTGGAGCGGCGGAGCCGTCCGGCCTCGCCGGCAGCCCGACCGCGGCGAGCTCGATCAGCCGCAGATCGGTCGGCGTCGGGCCGAAGAACTCCCGCACCGTGGCGTGGCCCTCCTCGGCGACGCCCTCGCGGCGCAGCACCTTGCCGATCGTGCGCACGAGCACCGTGAGGTCGAGCCGGAGGCTCCGGTGCTCGACGTACCAGACGTCGAGCTCGAGCCGGTCGTCCCACGACAGGGCGTTGCGCCCGCTCACCTGCGCGAGCCCGGTCAGGCCCGGGCGCACCTCGTGGCGCCGCAGCTGCCGCGGCGAGTAGCGGGTCAAGTACGCGGTCTTGAGCGGCCTCGGGCCGACGATGCTCATGTCGCCCTTCAGCACGTTCCAGAGGTTGGGCAGCTCGTCGACGCTGAGCGAGCGGATGCGGCTCCCGGCTCGGGTCATGCGCGCCTCGGAGTTGTCGTCGCCGACCGTCGCGTCGGGCTCCCGCATCGTGCGGAACTTCACGATCTCGAACGGGCGGCCGCCTCGGCCCGGGCGCTGCTGCCGGAAGAGCACCGGCCGACCGAGCGTGGCCGCGACCACCACCGCGGTCGCGGCCATGACCGGCGAGGCGAGCACCAGCCCCGTGCCCGCCGCGAGCACATCGAGCGAGCGCTTGACGGCGTCGTAGCGCCTGCGCTCGGCGGGGACCGTCGGATCGCCCATCACGCCTCCCGGCGGTGCGGCCGGGGGGATGCGCACACGCGCACGCGAGCGCGGCCTGCACGGTCTCGGTGCGCCAGCTCCACGCTCGTCCCTCCATCGGGGACGCCCAATATAGCGCCGCGCGCGGCCGCGGTCGGATGCGTGGCACCGGCCCCTGCCGCGCGAGGCCGCCGGGCGCCGCAGCGCGCGCCGCTCGGCGATGCGGGGCGCGCCGAGGCGCCGACGTACAATCCGCCTGTGCCCCAGTTCACCGCCATCCGCGAGGAGTCGACCTTCGTCGACCCCCAGGGCGTCACGGTGCACCTCTACCGGTGGAAGCCCGGCAAGCCGAAGGGCGCGGTGCTCATCGCCCACGGCCTCGGCGAGCACGCGCTGCGCTACGAGCACATCGCGCAGCGGCTCGTCGCCGCGGGCTACGCCGTCTGGGCGATCGACCAGCGGGGGCACGGGGCGACCGGCATCGAGCAGCACAGCGGCGACGTGTCGCGACTCGGTCGGCTCGGCCGCGGCGGCATGCGCGCGGTCGTGACCGACCTCGTGCTCGCGCTCGAGCGCATCCGCGCCGAGCACCCGGGACTGCCGGTCGCGATCCTCGGGCACTCGTGGGGATCGCTCTCGACGCAGATCCTGCTCAACCGCCGCGCCGAGCTCGTCGACGCCGCGGTGCTCACCGGCACCGCCTACCGGATGCCCGGCTGGATGAACGCCGGCGACCTCAACGCGCGCCACGCGCACCTGGGCGAGACGGGCTACGAGTGGCTCTCGCGCGACCCCGCCATCGTCGAGGCGTTCGTGCGGGATCCCCTCACCTTCCCGGCGCGGGTGCTCGCGCTCTTCGGACCGATCGAGGGGGCGCGCCTCTACGGCGTTCCGGCTCGAGGCATCCGCACCGATCTCCCGCTGCTGATCGCCGGGGGCTCCGACGACTCGCTCGGCGGCACGCGCTCGCTCGAGCGGCTCGGCGACGCCTACCGCCGACGCGCGGGCCTCACCGACGTCACCGTCACCGTCTACCCCGGTGCGCGCCACGAGATCCTCAACGAGATCAACCGCGCGAAGGTGCTCGACGACCTCGTCGCGTGGCTCGACGCGCGCCTCGCACCGGCGCGCGACGCCTGATCGTCCCCGGCGCCCGGGCGTCGGCCGACAGCCGCCGGGCGGCTCAGCCGGCGGATGCGTCGGGCTCGATGACGACGCAGCACCGGCCGGGCGCCGGGTCGAGCCGCGCCCGCAGGCACCCGGGCGCGAGCTCCTCGGCGACACCCGTCAGCAGCGCCTCGTTCATGCCGCACACGAGCCGCGTGTGGGTGCGGGACAGCTCGTGGAAGGGGCAGTTCGCGAGCTCGATCCCGCGGTCGGTGCGCCGCGGCTCGTAGCCGTGCTGGGCGAGCAGGGCGGCCGCGTCGGTGAGCGCGGCGTCCGCCCCGCCTCGTGCCTCGGCGCCCCCGGCCACGAGCGCGCGCCCGCGCGCCTCGGCGACGCGGGCCACCGCATCCGTCACCGCCTCGCCGGTCTCGGCGGCGGTGTCGATCGCCTCGGCGAGCACGGCGCCCGCGAGGTCGTACTGGCGCGGCGGCAGCGACACCGCGACCTCGCGCTCGGCGCGGCGGTAGCGCTTCGCGGGGCGCCCGGCACCGGGGCCGGAGCGGCCGGCCGGGCGCGCGTAGTCGGTCTCGAGCAGCCCGGCGTCCTCGAGCTTCTCGAGGTGGAAGCGCGCGCGGTGCACCGGCATCCCGACGGCCTCGGCCGCCTCCTCGCGGCCCACGGGCCGCGGCTGTGCGATGACGTAGCGGTAGAGCCGCCGGCGGGCGTCGTCGGCGATCGCCCCGACCGCGGTCACGTCCTCGTCGCTCGTCATGCGCCGCCTCGCTCCCCATTTCGGTGATGGATCTTGACGTTAGAGTACGCCGGGTCTATCGTGCAAGGCACTATCAGTTAGAAACGGTCCGACGGCGGATCGCACCGCTCGCGGATCCCTCCAGAAGGGAGCGGTGCCATGGCCACGACAGCCTCCTCGCGCACCACCACCACGACCGTCGCCGCGGCCGCCTCGCGCCGCAGCGCATCCGCGTGGGCGTTCATGCTGCTGCGCTCGGCGTTCACGGTCGCGCCGATCGTGTTCGGCGTCGACAAGTTCTTCAACCTGCTGACCGACTGGACGCAGTACCTCGCGCCCTGGATCGACGGCATCGTGCCCGGCGATGCGCAGTTCGCCATGTGGGGCGTCGGTGTCGTCGAGATCGCCGCCGGCCTGCTCGTCGCGATCGCACCCCGCTGGGGCGGGCTCGTCGTGGCGGCGTGGCTGCTCGGCATCATCGTCAACCTGCTGACGCTGCCGGGCTACTTCGACGTCGCCCTCCGCGACGTGGGCCTGCTCGCCGGGGCGCTCGCCCTCGCGCTGCTCGCCCGCGAGCACGACGGCCGCGCTCGCCGCGCCTGACGGGTCGCGCGGCGGACCGGACGCCGCCGCAGCCGGGCCTGCTCCACCGACGCGGACCTGCTCCACCCATTTCGACCCGGTGCACCAGGTCCGCGTCGGTGGAAGGGGTCCGCGGAAGGGGAGGGCACCCCGAGCCGGCAGCGCGCTCCCCCTCTCGCGAGCGGCGGGCGCCACCGCCGTAGGCTGGGCCCTATGCACGGCGAGTACAAGGTCCCCGGCGGCAAGCTCGTGGTCGTCGACCTCGACGAGCAGGACGGCCGCATCGCCGGCTTCCGCCTCGCGGGCGACTTCTTCCTCGAGCCCGACGAGGCGCTCGGGGCGATCGACGCGGCCGTGAACGGCCTGCCCGTCACCGCATCCGCCGCCGAGATCGGCGAGGCGATCAAGGCGGGGCTGCCCGCCGACGCGGTGCTGCTCGGCTTCACGCCCGAGTCGGTCGGCGTCGCGATCCGCCGCGCGCTGCAGCACGCGACCTCGTTCGCCGACTACGCGTGGACGATCATCGACGACGAGCCGCGCCTGCCGCTGCTGCACGTCGCGCTCGACGAGGTGCTCACCGAGGAGGTCGGCGCCGGACGCCGCGGCCCCACGCTGCGCTTCTGGAACCTCGCAGGCCCCGCCGTCTACCTCGGCTCCTTCCAGAGCTACAAGAACGAGGTCGAGCCCGAGGCCGCCGAGCGCCACGGCATCCCTGTCATCCGCCGCATCACCGGCGGCGGCGCGATGTTCTCGGAGCCGGACAACGCCATCACCTACTCGCTCTACGTCCCGGGCGACCTCGTGCAGGGCATGAGCTTCCAGGACTCGTACGCGTTCCTGGATGCGTGGGTCATCGAAGCGCTCAAGGCCCTCGGCATCGACGCGTTCTACGCGCCGCTCAACGACATCACGAGCGCGAAGGGCAAGATCGGCGGCGCCGCGCAGAAGCGGCTCGCGGCCGGCGCGGTGCTGCACCACGCGACGATGTCGTACGACATCGACGCCGACAAGATGACCGAGGTGCTGCGCATCGGCAAGGAGAAGCTGAGCGACAAGGGCACGACGAGCGCCAAGAAGCGGGTCGACCCGCTCAAGTCGCAGACGGGCATGCCGAAGGCCGAGGTGCAGGAGGCGCTGAAGGCGACGTTCCGCAAGCTCTACGGCGGCACCGACGGCGCGCTCACCGAGGCCGAGCTCGAGACCGCGGCCGAGCGCATCCGCACCAAGTTCGGCACGCGGGAGTGGCTGCACCGCGTGCCGTGATTCTCGGCTCCGCGCAACCTTCGCGACCTAGGCTCAGTCCTCTCATGGACTTCTCGCTCGAATTCACGCCCGACCTCATCGCGATCTTCCTCACGCTCTTCGTGCTCGAGATCGTGCTCGGCGTCGACAACGTCATCTTCATCTCGATCCTCGCGTCGAAGCTGCCCGAGAGCCAGCAGGCGAAGGCGCGCACGCTCGGCCTCACGCTCGCGATGGTCATGCGCGTCGGCCTCGTGCTGCTCGCCGGCTGGATCATCACGCTGAACGACGAGCTCTTCTCGATCTTCGGCATGGGCTTCTCGGGGCGCGAGCTCATCCTGATCGCGGGCGGCGGCTTCCTGCTCTACAAGGCCGTGCACGAGATCCACCTCAAGCTCGAGGGCGAGGAGGAGCACGCCTCGAGCGCGGTCAAGGCGACCTTCGGCGCCGTGCTCGTGCAGATCCTGCTCATGGACCTCGTCTTCTCGCTCGACTCGGTCATCACGGCCGTCGGCATGACGAGCAACATGATCGTGATCATCGCCGCCGTCGTCATCTCCTTCGGCATCCTGCTGTTCGCCGCGCGCTACATCTTCGACTTCGTCAACCGCCACCCGACGGTCAAGATGCTCGCGCTGTCGTTCCTGCTGCTCATCGGCGTCTTCCTCGTCGCCGAGGGCTTCGGCTTCCACATCGACAAGGCCTTCATCTACGGCCCGATGGTGTTCGCGGTGCTCGTCGAGTCGCTCAACCTCTGGGCGTCGGCGCGGAAGCGCAAGCGCGCGGGCGCGCACGCCGAGCCGGTGCGGCTCCACGACACCATGACCCCCGAGTCCGCGCTCGCCGGCGCCGCGACGGGGCAGCCGTCGGCCGTCGACGAGGGAGCCGCGCCGGGCGCGGGCGGGCCGGCGGAGCCGCGACAGGGCGCCTGAGCCTTGTCCGCATCCGCCCGACCGGCTTGGATGGGGCCATGACCGAGCGCGATCCCTCCACCCACGTGGTCGTCGGTGACGACACCGACCGCGGGCGCTACGAGGCGCACATCGGCGACCACCTCGCGGGCGTGCTGTCGTACGTCGACGACGCCGACGGCAACCGCGTGCTGCAGCACACGGTCGTCGGTGACGCGTTCGGCGGGCACGGCGTCGGCAGCGAGCTCGCGAAGTTCGCGATGCGGCAGGCGACGGATGCGGGGCACAGGATCGTGCCCCAGTGCACGTTCGTGCAGTCGTGGCTGCAGAAGCACCCCGAGCACCAGGCGCTCGTCGCGCACGCGTACGAGGGCTGACGCCCGCTCGCCCGCTCGTTCCCTCGCCGGTCGAGGGTGCCGCAGGGCTCGTTCCCTCGTCGGTCGAGGAGGCCCGCAGGGCCGTCACGAGACCAAGCCGCCGCACTGCTCGTTCCCTCGTCGGTCGAGGAGGCCCGCAGGGCCGTCTCGAGACCCGGCTGTCGCGCCGCTCGTTCCCTCGCCGGTCGAGGAGGCCCGCAGGGCCGTCTCGAGACCCCGCCGCTGCACCGCTCGAGACCACCAGGCATCGTGGCGTACCATGGTGGGAGCCGCGCACGCGGCCACGCGGATGTAGTTCAATGGTAGAACTTCAGCTTCCCAAGCTGATAGCGCGGGTTCGATTCCCGTCATCCGCTCCATCGTCCCCCGCTGCTCCGGCAGCCGAGCGGTCCCGGGTCCGCTCTCTCCTCTCGGCTGGCGTCGAGATCGCGCCCCTACGATCGCCGGGATGACTGCCGCACCCGCACCTGCACGCCGTCCGTTCGATCGGGCGCACTCGTGACCGCCGTCCCCGTGCCTGCCCGTCGGCGCCGCCGCGGCCGCGGCGCGATCGTCGTGGTGTTCGTGCTCGTCGCCGTCGCTGCGCTCGTCGTGGTCGCCGAGCTCGTCGCGCGGCAGGTCGTGCCTGGCACCATCCGCTCGGGCGTCGCCGAGCAGCTCGACCTGCCCGCCGACCATCCGATCGATGTCGCGGTCGACGGCATCCTCCTGCCGCAGCTCGTCGCGGGCGCGCTCGACCACGTGACCGTCGCATCGCAGGATGTCGTCGTCGGGCCGGTCGGCGGCGACATGCACGTCGAGGCGCAAGGCGTGCCCATCCGGGGCGACGCGCCCGCCGACGGCGCGACCGGCGAGGTGCGGATGACGACCGAGCAGCTCCGGACGCTCCTCGCGACGATCGAGGGCTTCCCGGCCGAGTCGGTCGAGCTCGACGCGCCGAACGTCGCTGCCTCGGGCGAGGTCGAGCTGCTCGGCGCGGCGATCCCCGTGGGCGTCGCGCTCGAGCCGTCCGCGGCCGACGGCGACATCGTGCTCACGCCCGTCGAGGGCACGATCGGCGAGGCGTCGGTCACCGCCGACGAGCTGCGCGGCCGGCTCGGCGGCCTGCTCGACCCGCTGCTGCAGGATCGCAGCGTGTGCATCGCCGAGCACCTGCCGTCGGCGCTCACGCTCACATCGGTCGAGGTCGTCGACGAGCAGGTCGTCGCGGGCTTCGACGTCGACGGCCGCATCCTCTCGGACCCCGCGCTGCAGGAGCCCGGAGCCTGCTGACGTCGGCTCCGCGACCCTGCAGCCGGCTCAGGCGGGCACGGTCGTGCGGGCCTGGTCAGCCGGGCACGCTCACTCGGGCACCGTCAGCGGCTGGAGCACGCCGAGCTCGAGCCACGTCATCGGCGCGACCACTGAGAGCGCCGCGACGAGCAGGAGCGTCAGCACGACGACGATGTACTGCACGCGCCGCCGCCCGTGGGAGATGCGGCGGAACCCCCACGCGATCGGCACGCCGACGAGCGACACCATGAGCGACACCGTCGGCGCGACCCAGTGCGGCACGCACGCGAGCACCGCGAGCAGCGCGACGCCGATCGCCGTGGGCAGCATCGAGCGCTCGCGCGGCGCGCCGGGGTCGACCTCCGGCGGCGCCTCCCACGGCGGCACCGGCGGCGTGAGCTCCGACGGCACGGATGCGTCGCGGGGCCGCGCGGCCGGCGCGCGTCCGCGCGTCCAGGGCGCGGCCGCCGAGTGCTGCGGCTCGTCGGCCGGCGACTCGCCGCGATCCGCAGGCGCGGCCGGATGTCCCGGCGGCGCCCACCGCCGCGCATCCTCGTCGCGCCCGTCCACGCCTCCATCCTCCCAGCGCGCCCGGCGGCCCGCCCGGCCCGGCTCGGCGACCCGGTCCGCCGCGTGCATGGCCAGCGTGCCAGGAGATTGCACCGGAGCCCGCCGCGAAGCGCAGTCTCCCGACACTCTGCTGGGCGGCGCCGACGCGGCGCGGCGCGAGCGCTACGCGAGCACGAGCTCGATGCGCGACTCCGTCGGCGCCCAGCCCGCGGCCGCGAACGCGCGCTGCATCGGCGCGTTCTCGTCGTCGGTGTCGGCGATGAGCGTGTGGGCGCCACCGGCGCGCAGGTCGGCGGTCGCCGCGGCCACGAGCGCGCGCCCGAGGCCCCGCCCGCGCGCCGCCCGCGCGACCCCCACCCGCAGCAGGTAGCCGTGGCCGCTCGGCATCACGAGCCACGACGCCACGCCGACGTCGCGCCGCCCATCCGCCCCGTCGTCGACGGCGAAGCGGATGCACTCGATGGGGTCCGCCGCGAGCAGCTCGTGGGCGAGGCCGCGGGCGGCTCCCTCGAGCCCGTGCTCGTCGACCGCGCGCCGGTCGCGAGCGTCGAGCGAGCCGTCGAGCACGGTCTCGAGCAGCATCGTGAGCCGGTGCTCGTCGCCCGGTGCCGCGCGCTCGAGCCGTAGGCCCGGCTGCGGCGCGGCAGCCCGCACGGCCGACGCGGGCAGCTCGTAGTGCCGACGCGCGGCGCGCAGCCGCCACCCGAGCGCCTCGAGCGGTTCGAGCACGCGCCGCACGCCCGGCGCGCGCAGCGGCTCGTGGGCCGGCCCGCCGAACGACACCTCGGCGTCGTCGCTCGGCAGCGCCCACTCGGTCGCTCGGCGCAGCAGGGCGGCGGATGCGTCGGCGTCGTCGGGCAGGCACAGCACGTCGATGAGACGAGCGTCGCCCACCTCGCGCGCAGCGACGAGCCCGAGCACGCGGGGGCCGGCGGTCGCCGCCCAGACGAGCTCGGGCCTGCGGTGGCCGAGCGCGAAGCCGCGCTCGAGCGCCCCGCTCGCGAGCCGGGCTCGGTTGGCGGGGGTGTCGATCGTGGGGGTGCCGGCGCGCAGCCAGCGGATCGCCTCGTCGGTCGAGGCGGGGGAGCGGAGCTCCATGGCGTCCTCCAGTCGGCGGCCGCGACGGTGCGGCCGCGAGCGGTCAGCCGATCTCGGCGCGCGCGGCGGCGACGTCGAGGGCGGCGATGTGCACAGGCATCGGTGCCCCCTCTCGATCGCCCGGCCGCACCGGGATGCGGCGAGCGTAGCGCAGGGGCCGGGCGTGCGGGCGCCGGATCCCGGCCGCCAGCCACAGCCCGCGGCGAGCCGCCTACGGGATGAGCGGCACCTGCCCCGTCTCCGGGGGCATCGGCCGCGCCCGCGCCGCCGTCACCGCGACGCCCGCCGAGGCCGCGACGACGAGCGCGAGCGCGAGCAGGTCCCAGCCGCTCAGCAGCTCGCCCACCACGAGGAACCCGAAGATCGCCGCCGCCGCGGGCTCGAGCGCCATGAGGATGCCGAACACGCGCGTCGGCACGCGCCGCAGCGCGAGCAGCTCGAGGCCGTACGCGATCGCGCTCGAGAGCATCGCGATCGCGAACGCCGGCAGCAGCACGCTCGCGTCGGCGGCCACCGCGTCGATCGCGCCGAGCAGCCCGAACGGCAGCACCGCGACCGTCGCGATCACGAGCGCGCCCGCGAGCCCGCCGACGCCGGGCACGTTCCGCCCCACGGCGGCCGAGGCGAGGATGTACGCCGCCCAGCAGCCGCCCGCCGCGAGGGCGAGCACGACCCCGAGCGGGTCGAGGTCGCCGCCGATCGACTGCGCGCCGAGCACTCCGACGCCGATCGCCGCGAGCCCGACCCACGCGACGTCGACGAGCCGCCGCGATTGCACGAGCGCGAGCACGAGGGGCCCGACGAGCTCGAGCGTCACGGCGACGGCGATCGGGATCCGGGGCAGCGCGAGGTAGAACAGCAGGTTCATGCCCGCGAGCGCGATGCCGAGCGCCACGATCGAGCGCCACGCCGCCCCGTCCCACGAGCGGATGCGCGGCCGCGCGATCGCGAGCAGCACGACCGCTGCGAACGTGAGCCGCAGCAGCGTGAGCGCGGCGGGGTCGATGCGGTCGAAGACGGTCTTGGCGATCGAGGCGCCGAGCTGCACCGACGCGATCGAGCACAGCACGAGCAGCAGGCCCGCGACCGCGCCACCGGGGGAGAGGCGGCGGATGCGGGGCACCGCCCCAGCCTAGGTGCGCGGCCGTCGTCCGCCTGCCGAGCCGCCCGCATCGCCCCCCCCCCCCCCCCCCCCCCCCCCCCGCAGCACCCGCCTCATCCGCGCGGATGATCTTGCGCGCGGCGCGCCCCGCCCGGCCCCGCGGCGGGCGAGGATCAGCGCATGGCATCCGCGCCCCCGCCGCCCGCGGCGAGCACTCCAGAGCCGTCCGCGGCCCCGCACCTCGCCGTCGCCGGCGCGCCCGAGCCGCTCGCGGCATCCGCCCCCGTCTTCGTCGACCCGCTCGCGCACGGCGAGCCGCGCCCGTCGCTCGACGCGGGCGGCATCGTCGTCGACGGCGTCGGCCGCAGCTTCGGCGCGGTGCAGGCGGTGCGGCACATGACCTTCCACGCGAAGCCCGGCCGCGTCACCGGCCTCATCGGGCCGAACGGCGCGGGCAAGACGACGCTCCTGCTCATGCTCGCATCGCTCCTCGCGCCCGACGCGGGCGAGATCCGCATCGCGGGCGCCGATCCCGTGCGCGACCCGGCGGCGGTGCGCCGCGCGATGGGATGGATGCCGGATGTGCTCGGCACGTGGCGTTCGCTCAGCCCCCGCGTGATCCTCACGACCGTCGGGCGGCTGCACGGCATGCCGCGGGACGCCGCCCGCGCCCGCGCCGACGAGCTCATCGCGCAGGCGCGCCTCGACGAGCTCGCGGACCGCCCGAGCCGCGTGCTCTCCCGCGGCCAGCAGCAGCGGCTCGGCCTCGCCCGCGCGCTCGTGCACCGCCCGAGCGTGCTGCTGCTCGACGAGCCGGCGGCGGGCCTCGATCCCACCTCGCGCCTCGAGCTGCGCCAGCTGCTGCGCGGCTTCGCGGCGAGCGGCGGCACCGTGCTCATCTCGAGCCACGACCTCTCCGAGCTCGACGAACTCGCCGAGGACGCCGTGTTCGTCGACCGCGGCGAGGTCGTCGGCGGCGAGCGGCTCGTGCTCGCCCGGCAGGCCGTGCGCGAGTGGCGCATCCGCGCGCTCGACGCCGCGGCGCTCTCGTACCAGCTCGCCCACATCGGCGTGCCGTTCGACCGGGTGCGGATCGAGGGCGAGCTCGCCCACGTCGGCCTCGAGAGCGACGAGGCGGCCGCGGCCGTGCTCGCGCACCTCGTGCGCGCCGGCGTCGCCATCACCCACTTCGCGCCCGCCGTCGGCGACATCGAGCGCACCTACCTCGGGCTCGCAGGCGGCCCCGGCACCGGAGGTGCACGATGACGCAGACGCAGGCGCAGACCCCGCCCCCCGCGGCGCCGCCCGAGGCGCGTCCGGCGCCGGATGCGCGCGCGGGCCTCGGCGCGTGGCTCCGGATGCTGTGGGTCGTCGTGGGCCTCGAGCTGCGCCAGCGCGTGCGCTCGGTCGCCTGGTACGTGCTGCTCGGCGTCGTCGCGCTCGTCGTCGGCGGCGTCATCGTCGTGCTGTGGCTCTCGCTGCAGGGCTACCAGCGCGACATCGGCGGGGCGATCTTCGCGACCACGATCTTCCTCGTCATGCTCGTCACCTCGCTCGTGACGCCCGCGCTCTCGGGCAACGCGATCAACGGCGACCGCGAAGCGGGCACGCTCGCCTCGACGCAGGTCACCCAGGTGTCGGCGACGCAGCTCGTGCTCGGCAAGGTCGTCGGCTCCTGGATCGCGTCGCTCGGCTTCCTCGCCGTCTGCGTGCCGTTCATGCTCGCCGCCGCGGCGCTCGGGGGCCTGCGGCCCGAGGCGGTGCTCGTCTCGATCCCGATCGTCGTGCTGGAGATCGGCGTGGTCTCGGCGATCGGCGTCGGCCTCTCGGGCGTCATCCGCAAGCCCGTGCTCTCGACGGTCGTGAGCTACCTCGTCGTCGCGACCTTCGCCGTCGGCACGCTCATCGGCTTCGGGGTCGCGACGATCGCGCTCCAATCCGAGGAGCAGCGGCCGGAGCTGACGTGGGAGTACGACGAGACGACCGGCAACGCGACGTGCATCGACACGGGCCGCACCTACGAGACGGTCGTGCCGCGCACCGATCGCGTGTGGTGGATGCTCGCGGCGAACCCCTACGTCATCCTCGCCGACGCGACCCCGCCGCACTTCGACTCGGGCGGCTACCCCGACGACCTCTTCGGGCAGATCGCCCTCATGGTCCGCATGGCGCAGGAGCCGCCGCACATCGAGTCGTGCGCCGACTACGACGCGCGCGGCGCATGGGAGGATCCGGCCGAGGGCGTCTTCGACCGCACGGCGCCGAGCTGGTTCGTCGGCATGGCGATCCACGTGGGGCTCGCGGCGCTCGCGACTTGGGGCGCGATCGTCGCGGTGCGCGCCCCGGCCCGCACGCTCGCGCCGGGCAGCCGCATCGCCTGAGATCCACTCAACGGCCATGCGCGACGGATGTGCACGTGACGTGCACATCCGCGCCGCATGGCCGTCGAGATCGCCGCGGTCCGGCATCATGAGGCCATGACGCTCCCGACGAAGGCCGCCTCCATCCAGCAGCAGCTGCGCGACATGGGCATCGACCGCGAGATCATCCACTTCCCCGAGGGAGTCCACACGGCGAAGGCCGCGGCCGCCGCGCTCGGCATCGAAGTGGGCGCGATCGCCAACTCGCTCGTGTTCTGGATGGCGGATGCGCCGCTGCTCGTCATGACGTCGGGTCGCCATCGCGTCGACACCGCCGCGCTCGCCGAGCAGCTCGGCGAGGGCCCGATCGAGCGCGCCGACCCGCAGCAGGTGCGCGCCGCGACCGGTCAGGTGATCGGCGGCGTCGCGCCGCTCGGTCACCCCGCGCCCATCCGCACGATCGTCGACGTCGCGCTGCGCGACTACCCGCGGCTCTCGGCCGCGGCCGGCACCCCCGAGACGGTCTTCATGCTCGACTACGACGAGCTGCTGCGCATCACCGGCGGCGAGGAGCGCGTCGTCGGCGACTGACGGCTCAGTCGCGCCGGCCCACCGCGAACACGCGCCGGAACGGCAGCAGCACGCGCCCCTCGGCATCCGCCGGATAGGCCTCCCGCAGCCGGGCCTTGAAGGCCGACTCGAACGCGGGCCGCAGCTCCACCGGCAGCGCCTCGAGCACGGGCCGCGCGCCGGTCGCGCGCACCCACTCGAACACCGCATCCGGCCCGTGCAGCACGTGCAGGTAGGTCGTCTCCCACGCGTCGACCTCGAGGCCGAGCGCCGTGAGCGCGCGCAGGTAGTCGGCGGCGTCGTGCGCCTGCGGGCGGTGCGCCGCGCGCGTGTGCTCGGCGAACTCGGGCAGCGCAGCGACCTCGTCGCGCAGCGTGTGGCTCGGCTCGCCGAAGTTGCCGGGCACCTGCATCGCGAGCCAGCCGCCCGGCGCGAGCATGCCGACCAGCCGCGGCAGCAGCTCAAGGTGGCCGGGGATCCACTGCAGCGTCGCGTTCGTCACCAGCACGTCGAGCGGCGCCTCGGGCCGCCAGTCGCGCGCGTCGGCGAGCTGCCAGTCGAGGCGCGGGTGCTCGAGCAGCGGGTGATCCGCGCGCGCCCGCTCGATCATCGCGGCGGATGCGTCGACCCCCGTCACGCGCGCACGGGGCCACCGGTCGGTGAGCAGCTGGGTGAGGTTGCCGGGGCCGCAGCCGAGGTCGGCGACGCGCCCGGGGGCTTCGGCGCCGACGCGGGCCACGAGCTCGACGAACGGCCTCCCGCGCTCGTCGGCGTAGGCGAGGTACTGCTGCGGGTCCCAGGTGTGGCGCCGGGGTCCGGCCTCGGGGGTCGAGCTCGTCACGGTGCCTCCAAAGTATCTTGACGTCAAGATATCTCCGCGTGCGGGCCGCGGCAAGGTGCGCGCGGCCGACGAGTCGCCGGGCGGCCGGCTGTCGGATCCGCCCTCGTCGTCCGGCGGCACGCAGGCTGCCGAACGCCGTTCGGCGGCACTCAGGCCCCGCCGGATGGAGCGACCTACACTCGGCAGAGTGACTGACACGACAGCCGATCTCCCCGTCTGGCCCGGCGAGGCCTACCCGCTGGGCGCCACGTTCGACGGCACCGGCACGAACTTCGCGATCTACTCCGAGTCGGCAGAGCGGGTCGAGCTGTGCCTCTTCGACGACGACGACGTCGAGACGCGCGTCGAGCTCACCGAGGTCGACGCGTTCGTGTGGCACGCGTACCTCCCGACGGTGCAGCCGGGCCAGCGCTACGGCTACCGCGTGCACGGGCCGTACGACCCCGCGCAGGGCCTGCGGCACAACCCCGCGAAGCTGCTGCTCGACCCCTACGCGAAGGCCACGAGCGGCACGATCGAGTGGGGCCAGCCGCTGCACAGCTACGACTTCGGCGACCCGCTGAGCCTCAACCAGGACGACTCCGCGCCGCACATGGTCAAGGGCGTCGTGATCAACCCGTTCTTCGACTGGACGGGCGACCGCCACCCCCGCACGCCGCTCGACGAGACGATCATCTACGAGGCGCACGTCAAGGGGCTCACGCAGACGCACCCCGAGGTGCCCGAGGCGCTCCGGGGCACCTACGCCGGCATCGCGCATCCGGCCGTCATCGCCCACCTGCAGAAGATCGGCGTGACCGCGATCGAGCTCATGCCCGTGCACCAGTTCGTGCACGACGCGGTGCTCGTCGAGAAGGGGCTGCGCAACTACTGGGGCTACAACACGCTGAGCTTCTTCGCGCCGCACGCCGAGTACGCGAGCGCCGGCGAGCGCGGCCAGCAGGTGCAGGAGTTCAAGGCGATGGTGAAGTCGCTGCACGAGGCCGGCATCGAGGTGATCCTCGACGTGGTCTACAACCACACCGCCGAGGGCAACCACCTGGGTCCGACGCTCAGCTGGCGCGGCATCGACAACCAGGCGTACTACCGCCTCGTCGAGGGCGACGAGCAGCACTACATGGACTACACGGGCACGGGCAACAGCCTCAACGTCTCGCGCCCGCACCCGCTGCAGATGATCATGGACAGCCTGCGCTACTGGGTGACCGAGATGCGCGTCGACGGCTTCCGCTTCGACCTCGCGGCGACGCTCGCGCGCGAGTTCTACGACGTCGACAAGCTCTCCACCTTCTTCGAGCTCGTGCAGCAGGATCCGGTCATCAGCCAGGTGAAGCTCATCGCCGAGCCGTGGGACATCGGCCCGGGCGGCTACCAGGTCGGCAACTTCCCGCCCGTGTGGGCCGAGTGGAACGGCAAGTACCGCGACCAGGTGCGCGACTTCTGGCGGGGCGAGCCCACGGCGCTCGGCGAGTTCGCGACCCGCCTCTCGGGCTCGGCCGACCTCTACGAGCACTCGGGGCGCCGGCCCGTCGCCTCCATCAACTTCGTCACCGCGCACGACGGCTTCACGCTCCGCGACCTCGTGAGCTACAACGAGAAGCACAACGACGCCAACGGCGAGGGCGGGCAGGACGGCGAGAGCCACAACCGCTCCTACAACTACGGCGTGGAGGGGCCCACCGACGATCCCGCGATCCTCGCGGTCCGCGCGCGCCAGCAGCGCAACTTCCTCGCGACGCTGCTGCTGAGCCAGGGCGTGCCGATGCTGCTGCACGGCGACGAGCTCGGCCGCACCCAGCAGGGCAACAACAACACGTACGCGCAGGACTCCGAGCTCAGCTGGATCGACTGGTCGAGCGTCGACCAGCCGCTCATCGAGTTCACCGCCGCCGTCGCGCGGCTGCGGCGCGAGCACCCCGCCTTCCGCCGCAAGCGCTTCTTCACCGGCAACACCGTGCGCACCGGCGACGGCGAGCGGCTCAACGACATCGTGTGGCTGCGCCCCGACGCGACGCCGATGGAGGCCGACGACTGGCAGGCGATGGAGGCCGAGAAGACCCTCGGCATGTACCTCAACGGCAACGGCATCCCCGGCCGCGGCGTGCGCGGCGAGCGCATCGTGGACAACCACTTCCTGATCTACTGCAACGCCTCCGAGGAGGAGCGCGAGATCACCATCCCGCCGGCCGAGTACGCCGAGGCGTGGGATGTGCTCATCGACACGGGCGCGGAGGAGGAGGCGGTGGGCCCGATCCAGGCGGGCGACGTCGGCCGGCTCGCACCGCGCTCGTTCGCGCTGCTGCGCGAGCACGTGCCGCCGGTCGACCAGGACCACTCGGTCGCCGCGTCGATCGCGGCGGCGAGCGCGACCGACGGCCGCGTGGCCACGCGCGAGCCGCACCCGACCGGTGAGCGCCCGCTCCACGCATCCGCCCCGACCCCCGCGCCCGACGCGCCCGTCGAGCCCGGCGCCGACGGCGTCGTGCCCGGCGGCGACACCGAGCCCGACACCGAACCCGACACCGAGCCGAGAGCCTGACCGGAGGAGATCCCGTGCGCACGCCGCAGAGCACGTACCGACTGCAGATCACCGAGGCGTTCACCCTCTTCGACGCGGCCGAGCGGCTCGAGGCGCTCGCCGACCTCGGCGTCGACTGGGTCTACCTCTCGCCCATCCTCCAGGCCGAGCCGGGCAGCGACCACGGCTACGACGTCGTCTCGCACGCGCGCGTCGATCCGGTGCGCGGCGGGCGCGAGGGGCTGGATGCGCTCGCGGCCGAGGCGCAGCGGCTCGGCATGGGCGTGCTCGTCGACATCGTGCCCAACCACATGGGCGTCGCGACCCCCGAGCACAACAGCTGGTGGTGGCAGGTGCTCGAGGGCGGGCAGGAGAGCCCGCTCGCCGACGCGTTCGACATCGACTGGGAGGCGGGCGGCGGCACGCTGCTGCTGCCGATCGTCGGCGACGACGACTGGTCGGAGGACGGCACGGTCGCGCACCTGAGCGTCGAGCGCGGACCCGACGGCGAGGCGCGGGCGCTGCGCTACTGGGACACGCGGCTGCCGGTCGCGCCCGGCACGGGCGACGGCCTCGCCCAGCAGGTGCTCGAGCGCCAGCACTACCGGCTCGTGCACTGGCGGCAGGCCGACGACCGGCTCAACTACCGGCGCTTCTTCGCCGTCACGTCGCTCGCGGCGGTGCGGGTCGAGCTGCCCGAGGTCTTCGAGGCGACGCACGTCGAGATCGAGCGCTGGTTCGACGAGCGGCTCGTGCAGGGCCTGCGGGTCGACCACCCCGACGGGCTGCGCGACCCCGCGGGCTACCTCGACGACCTCGACCGGCTCACCGGCGGCGCGTTCGTGCTCGTCGAGAAGATCCTCGAGCCGGGCGAGCAGCTGCCGCGCTGGGCGACCGCCGGCACGACCGGCTACGACACGCTCGGCCTCATCGACCGCGTGCTGACCGACGCATCCGCCGAGGCCGCCCTCGACGCGATCGACCAGCGCCTGCGCGGCGGCGAGCGGGTCGACTGGGCCGAGATGACCCACCGCACGAAGCGCCGCATCGCCGATACGATCCTGCGCGCCGAGGTGCTGCGGCTCGAGCGCGAGGTGCGGGCGTCGCGCGCGTTCGACGAGGCGCACGGCGGCACGGCGGCGCCGACCGACACCGCCGACGCGATCGCCGAGCTGCTCGCGTGCTTCCCCGTCTACCGCTCGTACCTGCCCGAGGGGATCGAGCACCTGCGCACCGCTGCCGCGCGCGCGGCCGAGGCTCGGCCCGACCTCGCGGCGACGATCGAGCGGCTGCTGCCGGTGCTCGCGGATCCCCGGCAGGATGCGGCGCTGCGGTTCCAGCAGACGAGCGGCATGGTCATGGCCAAGGGCGTCGAGGACACCGCGTTCTACCGCTACTCGCGCCTCACGAGCCTCAACGAGGTCGGCGGCGACCCCGAGGTCTTCGCCGTCGATCCTGCCGAGTTCCACGCGCTCATGCGGCGCCGGCAGGCCGAGTGGCCGCACGCGATGAACGCGCTCTCGACCCACGACACGAAGCGCGGCGAGGACGTGCGGGCGCGCATCACGACGATCGCCGAGCTGCCGGGCCGCTGGGAGGCGCTGCTCGACCGCCTGCTCGTCTTCGCGCCCGCGCAGGGCCGGGCCTTCGTCAACCTGCTGCTGCAGGCGGTCGTCGGCGCGTGGCCCGCCGACGAGCAGCGGCTCGTCGACTACATGCGCAAGGCCGCGCGCGAGGCCGACGCCCACACCCACTGGACCGACCCGAACGCGACGTTCGAGTCGCAGCTCGCCGAGCTCGTGCGGCACGTGCTCGCCGATCCCGCGCGCCGCGACGTCGAGGCGTTCCTCGCCGAGACCGAGGAGGGCTTCCGCGCCAACGTGCTCTCGGCCAAGCTGCTCAACCTCACGATCCCCGGCTTCCCCGACGTCTACCAGGGCGCCGAGGCCCTCGAGCAGTCGCTCGTCGACCCCGACAACCGCCGCCCGGTCGATTGGGGGCAGATGGATGCGCTGCGCGAGCGGGCGCGCGAGCCCCTGTCGGGCGGGTGGTCGCTCGAGGTCGCCAAGGTGCGGCTCGTGCGCGAGGCGCTGCGCCTGCGGCGCGCGCACCCCGAGCGGTTCGAGGGCTACCGGGCGCTCGAACCGCAGGGGGAGGCGGCCGAGCACGCCATCGCGTTCGACCGAGGCGGCGCGATCGCGATCGCGACGCGGCTGCCGATCGCGCTCGCCGCGCGAGGCGGCTGGGGCGACACGACGATCGAGCTGCCCGAGGGGCACTGGGTCGAGCTGCTGACCGGCCGTGCGCTGCGCGGCGGCGAGACGCGCCTCGACCTGCTGCTCGGCACGGCGCCGGTGGCGCTCCTCACGCGCGACTGACCCGCAGGCGACGCCCAGCCCACGGTGGTGGAGCACGCGCCCCAGGCGACGGTGGTCGAGTAGGCGCCGCAGGCGATGCCCAGCCCACGGTGGTGGAGCACGCGCCCCAGGCGACGCCCAGCCCACGGTGGTCGAGTAGGCGCCGCAGGCGACGCCCAGGCCACGGTGGTCGAGTAGGCGCCGCAGGCGCCGTATCGAGACCAGACCCCAGCCACAGGAGGCACGATGACCCACCAGCACGAGTACTCCGTCTGGGCCCCGCACGCCGAGCGCATGCGCGTGGTCGCCCACGACGCATCCGTCGAGATGACCGCGGGCGAGGGCGGCTGGTGGCACGCGACCGCTCCCGCCGGCGACTACGGCTTCCAGATCGGCGACGACGACGCGGTGCGGCCCGACCCGCGCTCGCTGCGCCAGCCGCGCGGCGTCCACGAGCGCTCCCGCGTATGGGACGCATCCGCCCACGACTGGCAGGACGGCGACTGGACGGGCCGACCGATCGCGGGCGGCGTGCTGTACGAGCTGCACATCGGCACGTTCACGCAGGAGGGCACGCTCGACGCCGCGGCCGAGCGGCTCGACCACTTGCTCGAGCTCGGCGTCACCCACGTCGAGCTGCTGCCGGTCAACGGCTTCAACGGCACCCACAACTGGGGCTACGACGGCGTGGCGTGGTTCGCGGTGCACGAGGGCTACGGCGGCCCGTCGGCCTACCAGCGCTTCGTCGATGCGGCGCACGAGGCGGGTCTCGCGGTCGTGCAGGACGTCGTCTACAACCACCTGGGCGCCTCCGGCAACTACCTGCCGCTCTACGGCCCGTACCTCACCGAGGGCCGCTCGACGTGGGGCGACCTCATCAACCTCGCCGAGCCCGAGGTGCGCCGCATCATCCTCGACAACGTGCGCTACTGGTTCGAGACCATGCACGTCGACGCGCTGCGGCTCGACGCCGTGCACGCGCTCGTCGACGATGCGAGCGTCGAGGCGGGCCGGCCGCACATCCTCGAGGAGATGGCGATCGAGACCGCGGCGCTCGCGGCCCACCTCGGCCGCCCGCTCGAGCTCATCGCCGAGAGCGACATGAACGACCCGAAGCTCATCACGCCGCGCGAGGGCGGCGGCTGGGGGCTGGATGCGCAGTGGTCGGATGACTTCCACCACGGCCTGCACGTGGCCCTCACGGGCGAGACGCACGGCTACTACGAGGACTTCGCGCCGCTCGGCGCGCTCGCGAAGACCCTCGAGCGCGGCTTCTTCCACGACGGCACCTTCTCGACCTTCCGGGATCGTGAGCACGGGCATCCGATCGACGTCGAGCGCTCGCCGTCGTGGCGGCTCGTCGTGAGCGCGCAGAACCACGACCAGATCGGCAACCGCGCCCGCGGCGACCGCATCACCGAGGCGCTCACCGAGTCGCAGCTGCTGTGCGCGGCGCTGCTGCTCTACGCGGGCCCCTCGACGCCGATGCTCTTCATGGGCGAGGAGTGGGCGGCGTCGACGCCGTTCCAGTTCTTCACCTCGCACCCCGAGCCCGAGCTCGGCCGTCTGACGGCCGAGGGGCGGCTCGCGGAGTTCGCGCGGATGGGGTGGGACGAGTCGGTCGTGCCCGACCCGCAGGACCCGGCGACCTTCGAGCGCTCGAAGCTCGACTGGAGCGAGCTGCGGCGCGACCGGCACGCGCGGGTGCTCGACGGCTACCGGCAGCTCGCGACGCTGCGCCGCGAGCTGCCCGCGCTCACCGACCCCCGCTGGACGCGCAACCGCGTCGAGGCGTTCGAGGAGGCCGGGGTGCTGCGGCTGCTGCGCGGCGTGCCGGAGGCGGCGGCGGGTGGCGACGGCGAGCGCGCGGGCGCGGGCGAGGGCGGCGCCGATGGGGCGGGCGCGATCGTCGGCCGGCCGCGGCACGAGACCGAGGCGCGGCAGGCGAGCGCCGAGATCGTCATCAACTTCGGCGACCGGCCGCAGTCCTTCCCGGTGACGCACCAGCGCATCCGGTTCCGGACGCATCCGGACGTCGCGTTCTCGGGCGAGCTGTCGCTGCCGCCGGGGTCGGGCGCGCTGCTGACCTGATCGAGAGGCCGCGCGGGCTCGGCGGGGACGCGGCTACCGTGGTCACCGTGACGCAGACCGTCGGCGAGCTCGACTTCCCCCTCCACGGCTTCCTCGAGACCCGGCGCGGCCCGATCGTCGAGATCGGCCTCTCGAACGCGCCCGCGCGCCTCGCACGCACCTACGTGCTCGTGCCCGAGGGCGCGGGCGAGCTGCCCGCCGGGGTCTACAGCACGGCGATCAAGCAGGTGGTCGACCTCGACGACCGCGGGGGATGGCTCATCGAGGCCGAGCTCGAGCCCGAGTCGCGCTCGGCAGCGGTGCGCGCCGACACGACGCTCGACGACGAGTGGGAGGCCGACGAGCGCGACCTCTTCCTCGCATCCTCCATCGACCTCCTGCCCGAGGAGCAGGCGCCGCTCGAGCGCGAGGGCGCGCAGCCGGTGAACCCGTTCGGGCTGTGGGCGCTCGACGAGGCGGGCGCGGCCTTCCGCGTCGAGGTCGAGCTCGACGACGAGACCGGGGGCGCCGTCGTCGAGGCGGCGACGCGCTACGGCAAGTCGCTGCACCCGTTCGTCTACGGGGCGACGCGCGCCGACACGCTCGTGATCGAGGAGCAGTTGCTCGCCGGCCCCGATGCCCTGCTCGACCTGCAGCTCTACGCCTTCGACGGCGACGAGGACCGCCCGTACGAGCGCTGGCACGTCGGCTCGCGGCGCGCGATCGAGTCGGTCGCGGCGTCGCCGCTGCCCGACTTCGACCCGGGGCAGTGGATGCGGTGGCTCACCCCCGTGGACGGCGGCGCCCCGGTGGCGTTCGGCGGGTTCCTGCTGCCCGAGGGGCGCACGATCGAGCTGCAGCCGGTCATGCCCGTCGAGCCCGAGTGGGCGGCGGGGCGCGTGCTGACGATCGCGATGCCGCGACCCGGCGTCGCCCACCAGGATGCGCGCGAGGTGACGGTCTACGCGAAGCCGTTCAAGGAGCTGCGCTCGTCGACCGCGAAGGTGCAGAAGCGCCCGCCGACCGCGATCGGCCGCTTCGTGCTCGAGGCGGAGGGCTACATGCCCGAGGGGTGGAGCGCGCTCGGCTGAGGCGCGCGTCCGGAGTCAGGCCATGCTGGGCTCGGGGCACGCGAACCGACGTCGGTACGCCGACGGAGAGACGCCGAGCTGCCGCGAGAAGTGGTGCCGCAGCAGGGCCGCCGTGCCGAACCCGGCCTGCTGCGCCACCGCATCCAGCCCCAGGTCGGTCGCCTCGAGGAGCGCCTGCGCGCGCTGCACGCGCTGCGAGGTGAGCCACGCCGCGGGCGTCGCGCCGAGCTCCTCGCGGAACCGGCGGGCGAACGTGCGCTCGGACAGGTTCGCGCGGCGGGCGAGTGCCGCGACGGAGTGCTCCTGGTCGAGGTGCTCGACCATCCAGTCGATGAGCGGCGCGAGCGTCTCGGCGCGCTGCTCGGCCACGGGGCCGACCGCGAACTGCGACTGGCCGCCGTCGCGCAGCGGCGGCACGACCATCGAGCGCGCGATCGTCGCGGCGACCTGCGCGCCCTGCAGCTCGCGCACGATGTGCAGGGCCGCGTCGATCGCGGCGGCGGTGCCGGCGCTCGTCGTGATGGGGCCGTCGTCGACCCAGAGGGCGTCGCGGTCGACGACCAGCTCGGGGAACTGCTCGGCGAGCGCGTCGGTGTGCCGCCAGTGCGTCGCGACCCGACGCCCGTCGAGCACGCCGGCGCGAGCGGCGACGAACGCGCCGGTGCACAGCGTCAGCACGCGCGCTCCGCGCACCACCGCGCGCTGCAGCACCCGGGCGACCGGCAGGCTGCACTCCGCGTCGTCGCTGCAGTCGTCGTAGGGGAGGACGATCACGACGTCGGCGCGATCCGCGAACTCGAGGCCCTCCTCGACCATGATCGGCAGCCCGAGGCCGCCGGCGAGCCGCACGGGCCCGGGGGTCGCCGTCACGACGCGGAAGTCGTTGCGCGGCACGCCGCGATCGGAGCGGTCGGTGCCGAAGACCTCGGCGGCGACGCCGAGCTCGAACGCGGTCGCGTCGTCATCGACGATGCAGGCGATGGTGAGCATGGGAGCCTCCTCGTGGACCTCGGCCAACCCGGCGACGTCGTGGTCGCCCTCGAATCTGCGCCTCGTGGTGCTGGCAGGATCTTACCGACTATTGACCATTCTGCCGCTGGTGGCTGGATATTGGCAAGAGCACACTTTCTGCCATGGACACCAACAGCACTTGGCTCATCGCCATCGGCATCATCGCCATCGTCGCGGCGGCCTCTGCGGTCGTCACCGCCCTGCGAGGACGCGCGCCCCGCACCCCCATCGACGCCGAGCGTCTCGCGCGGCTGCGCGACGCGGTGGCCGACCGCGAGGCGCGCGCCGAGGCAGCCCGCCTCGACGCCCGAGTCGCCGCCGATCGGCACGCCCGCACGCGCGCCCCGCAGCGGGAGCGCGTCGCGCAGCTCTGGGCCGGGGGCGTCTGAGCATCCGGCTGCAGCGCGAACCCGTCCTCGAATCCACCCCTGGTGCGCCCGCCTCGGCGGGCGCACCATTGCTGCATGCACACCTGGCTCGACAGCGCGGCCGCCGACCCCACGTGGTTGACGGTCTTCGGGGGCATCGCGGTGCTCGGCGGCTTCGCGACCGCGGTGATGCTCGTGCGGCAGATGACGCCGCGCGTGCGCATCGACCGCAGCCGCGTCGCCCGCCGCACCTGACGCCGCCCGGCACCCGCGGGGGCGCCGACGCCGGTGGCGCCCACCGGATCCCAGCGCGCCCGATGCATCCACCGCGCCCGCCGGCGTGCGCGCCACCCGAGAGATCGCCGGGTAGCGTGCGAGCATGCGTCTCGCCAACGGCCGTCTCGTCGACGGCACCCTGGTCGACATCGACGTGCTCGACGGCTCCATCGAACGCGTGAGCCCCGCCGGCTCCACGCCCGTCGTCGGCGAGCGCCACGACCTCGAGGGCGCGACGGTCGTGCCTGGGCTCTGGGACGAGCACACGCACATGGGGCAGTGGGCGCGGCACCGCATGCGGCCGAGCGTGCTCGAGGCCGGCAGCGCCGAGGAGGCCGCCGCGATCGCGGGGGCAGCCGCGCACCGCCACAGCGGCACCGGGCCGCTCGTGCTCGTCGGCATGCGCGACGGGTTCTGGCCCGCGCCGCCCACGCGCGCGCTGCTCGACGAGGCGACCGGCGCCATCCCGACCCTCGTCGTCTCGAGCGACGTGCACTGCTCGTGGCCCAACAGCGCGATGCTCGCGCGGCTCGGCATCGACACGGATGCGTCGCTGCTGCGGGAGGAGGCAGCCTTCGACGCGCTCCAGGCGCTCGACGGGCTGCTCGACGACGACGAGCTCGACCGGCACGTCGTCGAGGCCCTCGCCGACGCCGCCTCGCTCGGCGTCGTGGGCGTCGTCGACCTCGAGTTCGACGACGCCGTCGGCGCCTGGGCACGGCCCGGCAGGGGCACCCCCACCCGTGTCGATGCCGGCATCTACCCGCAGCACCTCGACCTCGCGGCCGCGCGCGGCTTGCCCGGCGGCGCGCCCCTCGTCGCTCCCGGCGGCCGCGGAGCGCTCCGCGCGCGCGTGGGGCCCTTCAAGGTCATCACCGACGGCTCGCTCGGCACCCGCACGGCGTGGACGGCGCATCCGTACGACGGCGCGACGGGCGGGGGCACCGGCACGCGCAACGTCGACGGCGATGCGCTCGACCGGATGCTCGGCGACGCCACCGCGCTCGGCCTCGGCGCCGCGGTCCACGCGATCGGGGACGCCGCGGTCTCCGCCGCGATCGACGCTCTCGAGCGCGCCGCGGCCGCGGGCCGCCACGTGGCCGGCGACCGCATCGAGCACGCGCAGCTCGTCGCGGCGGCCGACATCCCCCGCATGGCGAGGCTCGGCCTCGTCGCGTCGATCCAGCCCGAGCACGCGCTCGACGACCGCGAGCTGACCGCCGCGCTCTGGGGCGACCGCGCGGCCGACGCCTTCCGCATCCGCTCGTTCGTCGACGCCGGCGTCGCGATCGCGCTCGGGTCCGACGCGCCGGTGACGCCGCTCGATCCGTGGCGCGCGATCGCGACCGCCGTCACCCGCACGCGCGACGCCGAGCGCCCGTGGCAGCCCGACGAGGCGATCTCGCTCGAGCGGGCGATCGCCGCCTCGGCGCGCACCCGCATCGCCGCCGGCCAGCCGGCCGACCTCGTGGTGCTCGCGGATGCGCTGCCGAGCGCCGACGAGATCGCGCACGACCCGGGGGGCTCGGCCGAGCGCCTCCGCGCGACGGCCGTCCGAGCGACCCTCATCGAGGGGGAGCCCGTGCACGGCGCGCTCTGACGCGCCGCCGCCGCGCGCCACGCCGCACCGCCTCCGTCGGCGCACGACCACCTGTCGACCCCGACAGCGGATCCCTCACCCCGTTGTGGCCCCCGCACAACCACCGCGCGCGGCGGTGCGCCCCCGCTTGTGCTCCGGGCCAACCTCCGCGCCGCTCGGCCGACGCCCTGCCTACCGTGGGGGCGCACCTGCGACGGCGCCGCATCCGCGCGCCTGCCGCACCGCCGAGTCCGAGGGGGAGCCATGGCCGACACCAACCGCAACCGCCGTCAGCGCAGCGAGGAGCCGCGGCGCATCGGGAAGGTCGACGTGGACTGGCTCGGCCGCGACCTGCTCGGCACGTGGGCCGAGCGCCGCCTCGCGGCACGCCAGAAGGTCGCCGACCCGCGCTACCAGCGCATCGACGACCTCACGATGGCCGACCACCGGCAGCGCGCCCTCGAGCAGCTGCAGCTGCTCGTCGACGACGGCGCCGTGCTCGCCGCATTCCCGAAGCGCCTCGGCGGCGAGGACGACCACGGCGGCAACATCGCCGGCTTCGAGGAGCTCGTGCTCGCCGACCCGAGCCTCCAGATCAAGTCGGGCGTGCAGTTCGGCCTGTTCGGCGCCGCGGTGCTGCACCTCGGCACGCAGCACCACCACGACACGTTCCTGCCCGCGATCATGCGCTTCGAGGTGCCGGGCGCCTTCGCGATGACAGAGACCGGCCACGGCTCCGACGTCGCGTCGATCGGCACGACCGCGACCTACGACGCGGAGACCGAGGAGTTCGTCATCCACACGCCGTTCCGCGGCGCGTGGAAGGACTACCTCGGCAACGCCGCCCTGCACGGCAAGCACGCGGTGGTGTTCGCGAAGCTCATCACCCGCGGCATCGACCACGGCGTGCACGCGTTCTACGTGCCGATCCGCGACGACGAGGGCGCGTTCCTGCCGGGCGTCGGCGGCGAGGACGACGGCTACAAGGGCGGCCTCAACGGCATCGACAACGGCCGGCTCCACTTCACGCACGTGCGCGTGCCCCGCACCAACCTGCTCAACCGCTACGGCGACGTCGCCCCCGACGGCACCTACTCGAGCCCGATCGCGAGCCCCGGCCGCCGCTTCTTCACGATGATCGGCACCCTCGTGCAGGGCCGTGTCTCCCTCGACGGCGCCGCGGCGGTCGCCCAGCAGGCGGCGCTCGCGATCGCCATCCGCTACGGCGCCGAGCGGCGGCAGTTCAACGCGTCGAGCGACACCCACGAGGAGGTGCTGCTCGACTACCGCCGCCACCAGCGCCGCCTCTTCACGCGCCTCGCCAAGGCCTACGCGCAGACCTACGCGCACGAGCGCCTGCTGACCAAGTTCGACGGCGTCTTCTCGGGCCGCACCGACACCCCGGAGGAGCGCGAGGACCTCGAGACCCTCGCGGCAGGCCTCAAGGCGCTCTCGACCTGGCAGGCGCTCGACACCCTCCAGGAGGCCCGAGAGGCGTGCGGCGGTGCCGGCTTCCTCGGCGAGAACCGGCTCGTGCAGCTGCGCGCCGACCTCGACATCTACGTGACGTTCGAGGGCGACAACACGGTGCTGCTGCAGCTCGTCGGCAAGCGCCTGCTCGGCGACTTCGCGAAGCAGTTCAAGGGCGCGTCGAAGGCTGACATCGCCCGCTTCGCCGCCGACCAGTTCTTCGAGCGCGCGACGACGCTCGTGGGCCTGCGCACCTTCTCGCAGGACGTGCGCGACCTCCGCAACGTCAAGAAGTCGTCGATCGCGCTGCGCGACCGCGAGTTCCAGCGCGACCTCCTCGAGGACCGCGTCGAGACGATGGTCGCCGACATCGCCGGCCGCCTGCGCCACGCGCCGAAGGATCAGGCCAAGGCCGCCGCCGCGTTCAACGACGAGCAGCACCAGCTGATCGAGGCCGCTCGCGCGTGGGTCGAGCTGCAGCAGTTCGACGCGCTCGACGCCGCGGTCGAGCGCAGCCCCGAGGCGACGAAGAAGGTGCTGACGCACCTGCGCGACCTCTTCGCCCTCACGATCATCGAGCAGCACGCCGCATGGCACCTCGAGCACGGCCGCCTCTCGGGCGCCCGCTCGCAGGCCGTCACCTCGACGATCGACCGCCTGCTGCAGAAGCTGCGCCCGCACGCGCTCGACCTCGTCGCGGCGTTCGGGCTCGGCGACGAGCACCTGCGCGCCCACATCGCCACGGGTGCCGAGGGGCGTCGTCAGGCGGAGGCGCAGGCGCACTACGACGCGCTGCGGGCCGCGGGCGAGCTGCCCGTGCCCGAGAAGCGCTCGCGCGCGACGGATGTCGAGGCGCAGCCGATCGTCGCCGCGGGCGCCGCGCCCGTGCCGCCCTCGGCGATCGACGGCGAGTCGGCCGCCGCGGCCGACTCCGCCGACCCGTCGATGGATGCGCCGGCCGCCGAGAGCGCGGAGGTCGCCGCGCGCTGACGTCGTCGAGCGTCGGGAAGGCACGCGAGCAGCTCAGGCGCAACGCATAGGGCGTATGCGGCCAGCGGTATTGCGTACGGCATACGCTGAAAGCATCCGGGGTCCCGACCACGACGGTCGACCGGCCTCCACCGGCTGGGAAGTCGTCGCGACCCCGAAGGGACCCATGACCTCGATCACCGCAACGAGCGCCACGCTCGGCGCCGTGCGCACCACCACCCCCGCATCCGCCCGCTCCGAGGAGGATCGCCGCGCCGACTTCCGGGTCGTCGCCAAGGCGGTGCGCGACGCGGGCCTCCTCGAGCGGACGGTCGGCTTCTACAGCTGGCTGCTCGTCGGCCTCGGGGTCGCGCTCGTCGCGCTGCTCGCGGGCTCCGTGCTGCTCGGTGACAGCTGGTTCCAGCTGCTCATCGCCGCGGGGCTCGGCGTCGTGCTCACGCAGATCGCCTTCATCGCCCACGAGGCCTCGCACCGCCAGGTGCTGCGCTCCGGGCCCGCGAACGACCGGCTCGGCCGCATCCTCGCCGCCGGCGTCGTCGGCATCAGCCACCAGTGGTGGATGACGAAGCACTCGCGCCACCACGCCAACCCCAACCAGATCGGCCGCGACCCGGACATCGAGGTCGACACCATCTCGTTCCTGCCCTCCGACGCCAAGCGTGCCCGGGGCATCCAGCGCTGGATCACCCGCCGCCAGGGCTGGCTGTTCTTCCCGCTGCTGACCTTCGAGGGCCTCAACCTGCACGTGCGCTCGGTCGCGACGCTGCTCGAGCGACGCCCCGTGGTGGGCCGCTGGCTCGAGCTCGGCATGATCGCCGCGCGCTTCGCCGTGCTCATCGCGTTCCTCCTGCTCGTGATGCCGCCGTGGATGGCGCTCGCGTTCCTCGGCGTGCAGCTCGCCGTGTTCGGCGTCGGCATGGGCGCGTCGTTCGCGCCCAACCACAAGGGCATGCCCACCGTCAGCCGTGACGCCAAGCTCGACTTCTTCAGCAAGCAGGTGCGCACGTCGCGCAACATCCGCGGATGGGGCATGAGCGCGCTCATGGGCGGCCTGAACTACCAGGTCGAGCACCACCTCTTCCCCAACATGGCGCGCCCGCACCTCCGGGCGGCGAGCGACATCGTGCGCCTCCACTGCGCGACCCACGGCATCCCCTACACCGAGACCGGCATGGTCGGCGCCTACGCATCCGTCGTCCGCTACCTCAACCGCGTCGGCCTCGCCGCCCGCGACCCGTTCGAGTGCCCGATGCTGTCGGCGCGCCGCATCGAGGCGACCGAGCGGCGCGGATGACCGGGGGACGGATGCGCGGGGCGCGCTCGAGCGCGGCGCGGACGCCTCGTAGGCGCATGCCGCTCCGGCACGCGATCGCGCAGCTGCATTGGGCGGTGAGCCCGTGGCGGCTCGTGCGCGAGTCGCCCGCCCACGACGGGCCGCGCCTGCTGATCGGCGCCCCGCACACCTCCAACCGCGACTTCGTGCTCATGCTCGCGATCGCGTGGGATGCGCGGCTCCCGGTGCGCTGGCTCGGCAAGCGCGAACTCTTCCGCGGGCCGCTCGGCGGGCTCATGCTGCGGCTCGGCGGCATCCCCGTCGACCGCGACGACCCGGCGGGGCTCGTCGACCGCGTCGCCGAGCTCGCGCGCACCGACCCGCACGCGGCGATCGTCGTGACGCCCGACGGCACGCGCAGCTCGCGCCAGTGGCGCAGCGGCTTCTACCGGATCGCGCTCGAAGCGGGCGTGCCCGTCACGCTCGGCTGGGTCGACTCGGTCACCGGCACGACGGGGCTCGGGCCGACGATCGCGCTCACGGGGGATGTGCCCGCCGACATGGACCGCATCCGCGCCTTCTACGCCGACAAGCGCGGCATCATCCCCGAGCGCACCACCGAGCCGCGGCTCGCCGACGAGGCGGGCCTCAGCGAGCGCCTGGCCGCTGAGCGCGGCGGGGGAGCGGCCCTCCGCTGATCGGCCCTGCGCTGATCGGCCCTGCGCTGATCGGCCCTGCGCTGCGTTGATCGGCCCTGCCCTGCGCTGACCGGCCGTGCGCTGAGCGCTGCTGCACCGCTGGCGCCGCGCCGCACGCCCTGGCGCGACGGCGCGTGCGATGCCACCATGAGGCCATGACCGACATGCAGGGACGCGACGAGCCGGTGCACGAGATCAGCCCGGAGGAGTGCCGCAAGCTGCTCTCCGCCTTCGAGTTCGGGCGCATCGCGTTCCGCGTCGGCGACGTGCTCGAGGTGTTCCCCATCAACTACCACGCGTCCGGGAACGAGATCACGTTCCGCACCGCGCCCGGCACGAAGCTCGCCGGCGTCCTGCTCGCCGACGACGTCGTCTTCGAGATCGACAACATCGGCGTCAAGGAGGCGTGGAGCGTCATCGGCCACGGCAAGGCGCGCCGGCTCGAGTCGAGCGACGAGGTCGAGGCCGCCTCGAGGCTGCCCATCCACCCGCTCGTGCCGACGGTCAAGCGCGAGTACGTGCGCATCGACCTCTCCCGGGTCTCCGGCCGCCGCTTCCACCGCTGGCCCGAGCCGGACGCCGACAACGAGCCGCTCGTCGACTCGAGCGACTGAGCGCCGCGGAATGGCGGCTGCGCTGCGCGCGTTCTCCGTCGTGACACGACGCAGAGCACACGCAGCCAGAGGAGACGCATGACGCAGCCGGCCGCATCGGGCGCCAGCACGGTCGAGGCGAGCGCCGCGACCCAGACGATCGCCATCCTCGGCGCCGGCAAGATCGGCACCGTGCTGGCGAAGCACGCGCTCGCCGCCGGGCACCGCACGCTCATCGCGGGCTCGGGCAGCGCGGCCCGCATCCGCCTCATCGTGGAGTACCTCGCGCCGGGCGCTGAGGCGATGGTGTCGGCGGATGCGGCTGCCGCGGCCGACGTCGTCATCCTCGCCCTGCCGCTCGGGCAGTACGAGCGGCTGCCGGTGGAGCAGCTGCGCGGCAAGCTCGTGATCGACGCGATGAACTACTGGTGGGAGACCGACGGCATCCGCGACGAGTTCACCGACCCGGATCGCCCGACCAGCACGATCGTGCAGGAGTTCCTGGCGGAGTCGCGCGTCGTGAAGGCCTTCAACCACATGGGCTACCACGACCTCGCCGACTGGCCGCGGCCGGCCGGGCACCCGCAGCGCCGCGCGATCGCCGTCGCGGGCGACGACCCGGCCGATGTCGCGGAGGTCGCCGGGATCGTCGACGGCTTCGGCTTCGACCCCGTCGTGCTGCCGACGCTCGCCGACGGCCTGCACCTGCAGCCGGGCTGGCCGGCCTTCGGCGCGAACGAGGACGCCGCGACGCTGCGCGAGCTCATCGCGACCGCCTGAGAGCGGCGCGCCGGCGTCATCCCGAGGCGCCGCCGCGCTGCATCAGCGCGCCGCTCGGGCCCGCCGGCGCACCAGCGGCTCGACCTCGGCCAGCTCGGCCGCGGTCGCCATGCGGTAGGCGCCGGCCGGCTCCGCCTCGACGGCGCGGCGACCCTGCCCGCGCGTGCGCACGAGCGACGCGACGACCGACGCTGCGATGATCGCCGCGACGACCGCGAGCGAGACGGGCGTCGGGATGTAGAGGACGTCGAGGAGCGCCATCTTCGCTCCCACCCACAGCAGCACGACCGCGAGCCCGACCTTGAGGTAGACGAAGCGGTGCATGAGGTCGGCGAGCAGGAAGTACATCGCGCGCAGGCCCAGGATCGCGAAGGCGTTCGCGGTGAACACGATGAAGGGCTCGGCGGTGACCGCGAAGATCGCCGGGATGGAGTCGACCGCGAAGATGATGTCGGTCACCTCGACGAGCACGAGCACCGCGAGCAGCGGGGTCGCCATCACGACGCCCGCCCGGCGCACGAGGAACCGCTGGCCGTAGTACGCGTCCGTCGTCGGCACGAGGCGCCGGAACAGCCGCAGCGTGCGCGAGCGCTCCGGATGCGGGTGCTCGTGGCGCGTGCGGAGCATCTGGATGCCCGTGAGGATCAGGAACGCGGCGAAGACGTAGAGGATCCACGAGTAGCGCTCGATGAGCGCCGCGCCGGCGGCGATGAAGATGCCGCGGAAGACGAGCGCACCGAGCACGCCCAGGAACAGCACGCGGTGCTGGAGCTCGCGCGGCACGGCGAACGAGGCGAAGATGATCGCCCACACGAAGACGTTGTCGACGGCGAGCGACTTCTCGATGAGGTAGCCGGCGAAGTACTGCTGGCCGTACTCGGCGCCCCAGACGCTCCAGACGACGAGGCCGAAGCCGACGCCGACGCCGACCCACGCCACTGACCACGCGAGCGCTTCTCGCACGCCGATCACGTGCGCGCGGCGGTGGGCGAAGAGGTCGATCGCGAGCATCGCGAGGATGATCGCGAGGACGGCGAGCCAGGCGGCGAGGGGAGCACCCATGCGTTCCTCCAGTCGGCGGTGCAACTGGAGGTCTCGACCGGGGGCCGCCTGTCGGCGGTCCCGCATCCGCCGGAGCCCGATGGCGGGCACGGAGTGACGACGGATGCCGGGGGACTACTCCCCTCCGCATCCCACGATACGAGTGGGCGGCTGCGGTCGTCAAAGGAAACGTGCGACCGGGGGCACGAGGAAGCCCCCGGCGGTGACCGGGGGCTTCACTGGTGGCTCCGACGGGCGTCGATCCCGTGACCTCACGATTTTCAGTCGTGCGCTCTACCAACTGAGCTACAGAGCCTCGGACTCTCGTCCGCTCCTTGCAGAAAGCCCTCTCGCTGTGAGAGGGCCCGCCGCAATGGCGACCCTGACGGGACTTGAACCCGCGACCTCCGCCGTGACAGGGCGGCGCGCTAACCAGACTGCGCTACAGGGCCTTACTGGCAGTACCCATCGTACAGAACCCGATCGCACGAACCGAATCCGAAGAGAGTGACCCCAACGGGATTCGAACCCGTGCTGCCGCCGTGAAAGGGCGGTGTCCTAGGCCGCTAAACGATGGGGCCGTGTGCCGAAGCACGCGACTACCGAGGAGACACGTTACAGGGCGGTCGCGCCTCCGTGCAAATCGGCTGCGCCGGACCGGCGCGTTGCCCTCGCTCAGGGCTGGCGCAAGGCCACCGAGGGCGACACGCCCGCCTCAGCCTTCCGCAAGCAAACCTTCTAGTCGAGCATGAATGTTGCTAGCGTTGCTCCGATTGTGCCGCGCCCGGCGGGAGCTGAGGCTGCGGCGATGCACGATGACGCGGCAGACCCATGCCGCAAGACGGGGAGACCATGGCGAAGCCCGAGCGGCAGGCGGACCTCGAGCGACGGCGCGCCCGCTGGCGCGGCCTCCGCTTCGCCGCCTCCGCGACTGCGGCGATCGCCGCGCTCGTCGCCACGCTCGTCGTGCCCGTGGTTCCCGAAGCGCAGGCGGTCGACGAGTACGGCTTCCCGACCTGGGCGGAGGTCGAGGCGGCGCGCAGCGACGTCAACGCCAAGGACCGCCAGATCTCCGAGATCCGCGGGCTCATCTCGCGGCTCGAGAACGAGGCCGCCGCCGCCGAGGCCCTCTCGCAGCAGCGGGCCGCCGAGGCCATCGAGGCGCAGCGCGTCTACGACGAGGCCGTGGCCGTCGCCGAGCGCCTGCAGGAGCAGGCCGACGAGGCCAGCGCGCGCGCCGAGGAGTCGCAGACCGCGGCCGGCCAGCTCGCGGCGCAGCTCGCGCGCACCGGCGGCACGGGCGACATGAGCGCCGAGCTCTTCGCCAACCCGGGCTCCGCCGACACGTGGCTCTACCGGCTCGGGATGATGGACCGCGTCGCCGGCACCGCCGACTCGCTCTACCAGCAGGCCCAGCAGGATGCGAACACCGCGCAGGCGCTGCAGGATCAGGCGACCGTCGCGCGCGACGCGCTCCACGAGCTGAAGGTCGCGGCCGACGAGGCGCTCGTCGCCGCGCAGCAGGCCGCCGAGGCGGCGCAGGCCGCCGTCGTCGCGCAGCAGGAGCACAAGGTCGAGCTCGAGGCGCAGCTCGCGGTGCTCGTCGAGAACCGGCGCGCGACCGAGGAGGACTACCAGGCGGGCCAGGCTCACCGCCGCTGGCTCGCCGAGCAGGAGCGGCTGCGCCGCGAGCGCGAGGCCCGCGAGCGCGAGGAGGCCCGTCAGCGCTGGCTCGCCGAGCAGCGCCGTCTCGCCGAGGAGGCCGCGCGGAACGCGTCGCAGAACAACGGCTCGAGCAGCGGCGGCGGGTCCGTGCCCGTGACGCCGCCCGCGAGCTCGGGCTGGGTCACCCCGCACTACGGCCGCTTCACCTCGGGCTACGGCTGGCGCAACGACCCCGTCGGGCTGCTCGGCCGCAAGCTGCACGCGGGCGTCGACATCGTCGGCGGCTGCTTCTCGCCGATCTACGCCGCGGCGGCCGGCACGGTCGCACTGCGCGGCTACGACATCTACGGGGCGAACATCCTCTACATCCGCCACGCCGGCGGCGTCCAGACCGAGTACGCCCACATGGCGTATCCGGCGACCGTCTACCCGGGCCAGCGCGTGAGCGCCGGCCAGGTCGTCGGCTACGAGGGCAGCACGGGCCACTCGACCGGCTGCCACCTGCACTTCCAGGTGCGAGTGAACGGCTCGCTCGTGAACCCGGAGCCGTTCCTCGCCGCGCGAGGCGTGCGCCTGCGCTGACCGGCCCGGCGCGGACCGGCCCTGCGCGCCCGACGCGCGCTGACGCATCCGCCGCAGCACGACGAAGCGGGGCGCGCCCGAAGGCGCGCCCCGCTCTCGTCAGCTGAGGTCAGTCGGTGACGTCGCGGCCACCCTCGGGCTTCTCGACGCTCTCGCCGGTCTCGTCGCCGTGCGCGGCGTCGAACGCCTCGAAGCCGGCGCGCACGGTCGCCTCGGCCGCGGCCGCGCCCTCCCAGCCGCCGATCTTGGCCCACTTGCCGGGCTCGAGGTCCTTGTAGTGCACGAAGAAGTGCTCGATCTCGTTGCGCACCTGCTGCGGCACGTCGTCGATGTCCTGGATGTGGGCCCAGCGCGGGTCCTTCTCGAGCACGCAGACGACCTTCGTGTCGATGCCGCCGTCGTCCTCCATGTTGAGCTGGCCGACCGGGCGCACCTTGACGAAGACGCCAGGGGGCACCGGGTACTCGAGCAGCACGAGCGCGTCGACGGGGTCGCCGTCGAGGCCCAGGGTGCCCTCGAAGAAGCCGTAGTCGGTCGGGTAGACGAAGGTCGTGAACAGCACGCGGTCGAGGTAGACGCGGCCCGTCTCGTGGTCGACCTCGTACTTGTTGCGGCTCCCCTTCGGGATCTCGATGACGACGTCGTAGGCGGCCAAGAGCGGCTCCTTCTCGTGGGGGTGCGGAATCGGCATAAGGTTACTTCATGCCCGAAAGCGACCGCCGTCCGCGGCTGACGCCCGCCGTCGCCGACGTGCGTCGGGCCGTGCGCGAGGCGACCGCCGACCTGCCGGAGGGATCGCTCGTGCTCGTCGCGCTCTCGGGCGGACCGGACTCGCTCGCGCTCGCCGCGGCGACCGCGTTCGAGGCCCCGCGCGCGGGCCATCGCGCCGGCGCCGTGATCGTCGACCACGGGCTGCAGCCCGACAGCGCCGAGATCGCCGAGCGCGCGGCAGAGCAGGCGCGGATGCTGGGGCTCGACCCCGTGCGCGTCGTGCGCGTGCAGGTCTCGGGCGAGGGCAGCCCCGAGGCGGCCGCGCGCCAGGCGCGCTACGCGGCGCTGCTGCAGGTGCGCAAGGAGCTCGGCGCCGCTGCGGTGCTGCTGGGCCACACGCTCGACGACCAGGCCGAGACGGTGCTCATCGGCCTCGCACGCGGTTCGGGCGCCGAGAGCCTGTGGGGCATGCATCCGCGCATCGGCTTCCTCCGCCGGCCGCTGCTGCAGGTGCGCCGTGCGACGACCCACGCCGCGTGCGTCGACGCGGGCCTCGAGGCGTGGCGCGACCCCCACAACGACGACGACCGCTTCCTGCGCGTGCGCGTGCGCCACCGGGTGCTGCCGATGCTCGACGAGGTCCTCGGCGGCGGCGTCGCGCAGGCCCTCACCCGCACGGCCGACACCCTGCGCGAGGACGCCGAGGCGCTCGCCCACTTCGCGCAGGAGCAGATCGGCGACCTCGTCGAGCACGCCGAGGGCGGCCTCTCGCTCGACGCGGGGGCGCTCGCGGCCAACCCGCCGGCGCTGCGCCAGCGCATCATCCGGCTGGCCGTGCAGAGCGAGTTCCACACGGCGCTCTCGCGCCAGCAGACCCTCGAGGTCTCGCGGCTCGTCACCGACTGGCACGGCCAGGGGCCGATCCACCTGCCGGGCATCCGGGTGACGCGGGAGGGCCGTCGGCTCGTCTTCGTCGCGGCCTGAGCGCCCGGCCGACGCGACCGCATCGCTTGCCGAGCGCATCCGCGTGACCGACGGGCGCAGCCGGACATCTCAGGGTGCACGAGCATCCGCAGCGCCCGAGAGGAACCCCATGGCCACGCTCCGCCCCGCCGCAGTCGCCGCCCCCGCGCTCATCGCGCTCCTGGCGCTCGCCGGCTGCGCGCCCGCCGCACCGCAGGCGACCGCGCCGCCCGTCGCGACCGCGCCTGCGACCACCAGCGCGTCACCCACGCCGATCGGCACGCCGGCACAGGAGGAGCCCAGCTCGTCGCCGACCGAGGCGAGCGGCGTCGCGGTGCCCGCCGACTGGCAGCGCTTCGACCTCGGCGACGGGCACACGAGCTGGTCGATGCCCGCCGACTGGACGGCCGACATCACGACCGAGGTCATCGAAGGCCGCGCCGACTGGACCGACCATCGGGGCCTCGTGCGCGACGCGGCGGGCATCCCGATGCTGCGCTTCGAAGCCGTCGGGAGCGGCGGGCAGTACGCGACCGACTTCTCGCCGTGCGAGCGGCCCGAGGCCGAGGTGCTCGAGTCGCTGCCGCTGGGGGAGCACGTCGTCGACCCCGGCGCCGCTGCCGTCGCCGTCGCCTACGCGGGCGACGACGGGCGGGTCGTCTTCGCGGCCGGGGTCTCCGAGAACGATGCCGAGGGCGCGTGCGAGCCGGGCATCCTCGCCCTGTACCAGGAGGACGGCCCGGCCGGCTACGACTACCTGCTGCTGCAGATCGTCGCCGACGACGGGCTCGCGTACCCCTCGTTCGCGAGCTTCGAGGCGGCGCGCGCCTACCTCGAGACCGACGAGTACGGCGACATCCGCACGGTGCTCGCGTCGTTCGCGAGCCGCTGAGCCGCGACCGCCGCACGCGCGAACTGTGCCGCCCGCGCCGGTAGGTTGGTTCCCACCGCCGCCGCGACCCGAGGAGCGCACATGGAGTTCGAGCACGTCGAGGGCGACCTCGCCAAGACCCTCATCACCGAGCAGGAGCTGCACGACAAGCTCGAGGAGCTCGCGCGCGAGATCGAGGCGGACTACGAGGGCAGGGACCTGCTGCTCGTCGGCGTGCTGCGCGGCGCGGTCATGGTGATGGCCGACCTCGCCCGGGCGCTCAACCGGCACATCGAGATGGACTGGATGGCCGTCTCCTCCTACGGCTCCGGCACCACGTCGTCGGGTGTCGTGCGCATCCTCAAGGACCTCGACAGCGACCTCACCGGTCGCCACGTGCTCATCGTCGAGGACATCATCGACTCCGGGCTCACGCTCTCGTGGCTGCGCGGCAACCTCGAGTCCCGCGGCGCCGCGTCGGTCGAGATCTGCACGATGCTGCGCAAGCCCGACGCGCTCAAGGTCGAGGTCGACGTCAAGTACTGCGGCTTCGACATCCCCAACGAGTTCGTCATCGGCTACGGGCTCGACTACGCCGAGCAGTACCGCAACATGCGCGGCATCGGCGTGCTCGCCCCGCACGTCTACAGCGACAAGGGCTGACGGCGGATGCGGCGGGTTCCGAGCGCAGTCGCGGCCGCGTTTGGGATCATGGCCGGATGAAGCCCCACGCTCGCGCAGCCGCACCCGTCGCACTGCTCGTGGCGGCCGTGCTGCTCGCCGGCTGCTCGGGAGCGACGCCGGACCCGTCGACCGACCCGTCGATCCCTCCGGGCATCACCGCGCCGCCGCCCACGCAGCCGGCGACCCCGACGCCCGAGGCGCCAGAGGTGGAGTCGTCGCTGCCTGCGGAGATCGCAGGCGTCGACACGAGCGACTGGCAGCAGATCCCGACGCCGAGCGGCGCCGCGACGTTCCGCATCCCCGCCGACTGGACGACGCGCGAGGCCGACGGCGGGCTCGACCTGCTGCGCGCCGACGGGCAGCGGCAGCTGCTCTACCGCGAGAGCCCCGACACGGGCGACGGCGCGTGCCGCGACGCCTCGGGCGCGGCGGTCGGCTGGCGCACCTCCCTGCTCGAGCGCTCCGACGTGAGCCTCGAGGGGGCGTCGGGCATCGCGTTCGGCGCCGCCGCCGTGCAGCTCGGCCAGCAGTGGGTGATGAGCGTCGGGCTCCGCCCCGCGCCCGACGCGCAGACGCCGCGCTGCCCGATCGTCAACGCGTTCGACAGCGCAGCCGGCACCATCGCCTTCGGCTCGGAGGTCGTCGTGCAGGGCGCGGGCGACGCGAGCGCGTGGCAGGTCGCATCCTTCGGCGACGCCGAGGCCTACCTCGGCGACCCGGAGTACCGGACGATCCGCGCCATCCTCATGTCGCTCGAGCTCCAGCAGTAGCCGCGGGGCCGGCGCGGACGGCGCCGGCCCAGCGGAGGCGGAGGGGCGCAGGCCTCCAGGGCAGGCCCACAGCGAACACCGGGTGCGGCCGACCCTCCGGCGACTAGCCTGGAGGAATCCCCGACCCGGAAGGGTGCCATGAGCTTCAAGAAGTTCCTGCGCGGTCCGATCCCCTGGATCATCGCCGCGCTCCTCATCGTCGGCATCGCGTTCAGCTTCTTCATGACGCCGCAGTTCCGACCCGTGCAGACGGATGTCGGCATGCAGATGATCGAGGACGGCCGCGTGCAGCAGGCCAAGATCGTCGACGGCGAGCAGCGCGTCGACCTCGTCCTCACCGAGGCCGACGAGGAGTTCGGCCAGCGCGTGCAGTTCTACTACGTCGCGCCCCGCGGCGAGGCCGTCATCGACGCGATCGACGCCGCCGACCCCGAGGGCGGCTACATCGACGAGGTGCCGCAGGGCAACTGGCTGCTCTCGATGCTGGGCCTCCTGCTGCCCGTGCTGCTGCTCGTGGGCCTGTTCTACTTCTTCATGACGCGCATGGCCGGCGGCAACCGCGGCGTGATGCAGTTCGGCAAGTCGAAGGCGCAGCTCATCACCAAGGACATGCCGCAGGTGAAGTTCTCGGACGTCGCCGGCGCCGACGAGGCCGTCGAGGAGCTCGGCGAGATCAAGGAGTTCCTGCAGGACCCCTCGAAGTTCCAGGCGGTCGGCGCGCGCATCCCGAAGGGCGTGCTGCTCTACGGCCCTCCCGGCACCGGCAAGACGCTGCTCGCCCGCGCGGTCGCCGGCGAGGCGGGCGTGCCCTTCTACTCGATCTCGGGCTCCGACTTCGTCGAGATGTTCGTCGGCGTCGGCGCGAGCCGCGTGCGCGACCTCTTCGAGCAGGCCAAGCAGAACGCCCCGGCGATCATCTTCGTCGACGAGATCGACGCCGTGGGCCGCCACCGCGGCGCGGGCCTCGGCGGCGGCCACGACGAGCGCGAGCAGACGCTCAACCAGCTGCTCGTCGAGATGGACGGCTTCGACGTCAAGACGAACGTCATCCTCATCGCGGCGACGAACCGCCCCGACATCCTCGACCCGGCGCTGCTGCGCCCGGGCCGCTTCGACCGCCAGATCGGCGTCGACGCACCCGACATGAAGGGTCGCGCGACGATCCTCAGGGTGCACGCGAAGGGCAAGCCCATCGCCGAGGGCGTCGACCTCGACGTGCTCGCGCGGAAGACCCCCGGCTTCACGGGCGCCGACCTCGCCAACGTGCTGAACGAGGCGGCGCTCCTCACGGCCCGCAACAACGCGACGCAGATCACCGACGCCGCGCTCGACGAGGCGGTCGACCGCGTGATGGCCGGCCCGCAGCGGCGCACCCGCGTCATGAACGACAAGGAGCGGCTCATCACCGCCTACCACGAGGGCGGCCACGCGCTCGCGGCGGCGGCGATGCGGCACTCCGACCCGGTGACGAAGGTGACGATCCTGCCGCGCGGCCGCGCGCTCGGCTACACGATGGTGCTCCCGGTGAACGACAAGTACTCGGTCACGCGCAACGAGCTGCTCGACCAGCTCACCTACGCGATGGGCGGCCGCGTCGCCGAGGAGATCGTCTTCCACGACCCCACCACGGGCGCCGGCAACGACATCGAGAAGGCCACCGGCATCGCCCGCAAGATGGTGACCGAGTACGGCATGACGAGCGCGATCGGCGCGGTGAAGCTCGGCAGCGCGCAGGGGGAGCAGTTCTTCGGCCGCGACACCGGCTCGGCGCGCGACTTCTCCGACACGCTCTCGGAGGCCGTCGACCGCGAGATCCGCGGGCTCATCGAGCAGGCCCACACCGAGGCGTGGCAGGTGCTCAACACCAACCGCGATGTGCTCGACCGGCTCGCGGCCGAGCTGCTCGAGCGCGAGACGCTCGACCACCTCGCGCTCGAGGAGATCTTCGCCGACGTGCAGAAGCTGCCCGAGCGCCCGCAGTGGCTCTCGCACCCCGACCGGCCGGTGAGCGATCGCCCGCCGATCGAGCTGCCCGTCTCGCAGCACGTCGACGAGGCGGTCGAGCCCGACGTCGAGAGCGAAGCCTCGGCCTGATGGCGGTCGATCGCGAGCGCGTCGAGGCGGCCGTGCGCGAGCTGCTCGCGGCCATCGGCGACGACCCCGAGCGCGAGGGGCTGCGCGACACCCCGCGTCGCGTCGCGACCGCCTACGCCGAGTACTTCGCGGGCGTGGGCGCCGACCCGACGGCGCAGCTCGACACCCTCGGCCTCGAGGGCGAGACGGGCGAGATGGTGCTGCTGCGCGACATCGAGTTCCGCTCGATGTGCGAGCACCACCTGCTGCCGTTCACGGGCGTCGCCCACATCGCCTACCTGCCGGGCGACCGCATCGTCGGCCTCGGCCGCATCCCCGCGGTCGTCGACGTCGTCGCCTCCCGCCCGCAGATCCAGGAGCGGCTGACCGACGAGATCGCCGACGCGCTCGTGGCGGGCCTCGCTCCGCGCGGGGTGCTCGTCGTGATCGAGGCGGCACACGGATGCGTGCAGGCGCGCGGGGCGCGGCAGGCGAGCTCGACGGCGGTCACGGTCGCGAGCCGCGGCCAGCTCGCCGAGCCGCTCGAGCGGGCGGAGATCATGGCACTCATCGGCGAGCGGAGGTAGGCGTGGTGCAGCGGCGGACCGAGGTGTGGGGCATCCTCAACGTCACACCCGACTCGTTCAGCGACGGCGGTCGCTACGTCGACGCGGGCGCGGCGATCGCGCACGCGCGGCGCATGCGCGCGCAGGGCGCCGACGTCATCGACGTCGGCGGCGAGTCGACGAGGCCCGGCGCCCAGCCGCTCGACCCCGCCGAGGAGCAGGCGCGCATCCTGCCCGTGATCCGCGAGCTCGTGCGCGAGGGCATGCGGGTCTCGGTCGACACGATCCACGCATCCACCGCCCGGGCCGTCGTCGAGGCCGGTGCCGAGATCGTGAACGACGTCACCGCCGGCACGCACGACACCGACATGCTCCGCGCGGTTGCCGAGGGCGACGTGCGCATCGTGCTCATGCACTCGCGCGGCATCGACGTCACGGTCGACACGCACTACGACGACGTCGTCGAGGAGGTGCTGGCGCATCTCGAGGAGCGGGTCGCGGCGGCCATCGCCGCCGGCATCCCGGCGGAGCGCATCATCCTCGACCCGGGGTTCGGCTTCTCGAAGGATCCCGACGCCAACTGGCGGCTGCTCGCCGCGCTCCCGCTGCTCGCGCGCCGGCTCGGCCTGCCGCTGCTCGTCGGCACGAGCCGCAAGCGGTTCCTCGGCACGCTGCTGCCGGACGGCGCCGACGCCGCGGAGCGCGACGCCGCGACGGCCGCCACCTCGCTGCTCGCCGCGCAGGCGGGCGCAGCCGCGGTGCGGGTCCACGACGTCGCCTCGACCGTCTCGGCGCTGCGGGTCCTCGACGCGACGACCGGCGCCGCGGGCGCACCAGGAGCGACGCAGGGCTGGTCGATCGAGCTCGGCACCGGCGCGAGCGTCGACCCCGAGCGCCACGGCGTGATCGAGCTGCGCGGCGTGCGCGCCCGCGGCCACCACGGCGTGCTGCCCGAGGAGCGACGGGACGGCCAGGAGTTCGTCGTCGACGTCGCGCTCGGCCTCGACGTGCACGACGCGGTCGCCGCCGACGACGTCGCGAGCACCGTCCACTACGGCGAGCTCGCCGAGCAGCTCGTCCGAGCGATCGAGCGCGACCCCGTCGACCTCATCGAGACGCTCGCCGACCGGCTCGCGGGCGTGTGCCTCGCGCACCCGCGCGTGCAGCACGCATCCGTCACCGTGCACAAGCCGGCAGCGCCTATCGCCGTGGCGTTCGACGACGTCGCCGTGACCGTGCACCGGTCGGCGGGGGCACGATGAGGCTGCAGGCCGAGCGCCGCGCCGTGCTGTCGCTCGGCGCGAACCTCGGCGATCGGGTGGCGACCATCGACGCGGCAGTGCGGGCGCTCGAGGCGATCGACGGCATCCGCGCCATCGCCCGCTCGAGCGCGTGGGAGTCGCCGTCGTGGCACCCCGACGGCGAGGGCCTGACCCCCGACTACGTCAACATCGTGCTCGTCGTCGGCACGACGATGGAGCCGCTCGACCTGCTCGATGCGACGCGAGCGGTCGAGGATGCGCTCGGCCGCGTGCGCGCGGAGCGGTGGGGATCGCGCACGATCGACATCGACATCGTCACGATGGGCGGCATCGAGCGCGCCGAGGACCGCCTCGTGCTGCCGCACCCGCGCGCGCACGAGCGGCAGTTCGTGCTGCAGCCGTGGCTCGAGGTCGAGCCGGATGCCGTGCTCCCCGGGCACGGGCCGATCGCCGAGCTCGCCGACTACGCCGACGGCGACGCGTGGAGGCTGGCTTGAGCCGCACGAGCCCGCTCGCGATCGCGCTCATCGCGCTGCTCGCCGCGGCGGTCGCGTGGCTGCTCGAGTGGATGCTCGTGATGACGGGCAGGCCGGCGCTCGTGCCGCCGGTGACCCTCGGGCCCGCGCTCGCCCTGCTCGCGGTCGTGCTGCTGCTGCTCGCGTGGCCCGTGCGGCAGGCGGCGCGCGGCGCGCGGCGCATCGACTACCGGCACGCGACGAGCGTCCTCGGCTTCGCGAAGGCGTCGTCGGTCGTCGGCGCGCTGCTCGGCGGCGCGGCGCTCGGCGCGCTCGGGTTCTTCGGCACGCGCGCGGTCGTCGCGGGTGACGCCGTGCTCACGCTCGCGATCGTGGCGGGCGGTGCGCTCATGCAGCTCGTCGCGGGCCTCGTCGCCGAGCACTGGTGCGTGCTGCCGCCCGACGACGAGGACGACGCGACCGCGGCCGCGGGGAGCGCGGCGTAGGCCTCCGGTCTCGCGACGCGTGCGGCTGCGCCGCGCGCTCCTCGACCTTGCTGCCTCCGGGCGCAACGCCTGCGGCATCGCGCCCTGCGGCATCAACGCTCGGGCGCTGGCTCGAACGTCGTCATCGACTCCTCGTCGAACGCCGCGCGGATCTCCTCGACGCCGTCCCAGTTGACGTAGACGACCGACTGGCTGCCCTCCATGCCGGTGCCGAGCGTCGGCATCGTGAAGGTGTTGATGCTCGAGTTGTCGATGCCCGCGAGCGATGCCGCGAGCGGCAGCGACGAGCCGAGCTGGAACGTGTCGGTCGTGGCGACGTGCGGCGAGACGGTCGCGAAGATGTCGGCCATGCGGTTGGGGTTCGTGAGGTTCTCGCGCGTCATCGTCTGCGTCATGAGCCCACGGAGGAACGCGCGCTGGTTGTGGGTGCGCTGGTAGTCGCCGTCCGAGAACGGGTAGCGGGCGCGCACGTAGGCGAGCGCCTCCTCGCCCGAGATGGTGATCTCGCCGCTCGGGTAGTCGAACTCGTCGACGCTGAAGGCGATGTCGTTCTGCAGCCGCACGCCGCCGAGCGCCTCGGTGAGCCCCTCGAAGCCCTCGAAGTCGATGATGCCGACGTGGTCGATGCGCTGGTCGATGATCGTCTCGACCGTCTGCACCATCAGCGGCACGCCGCCGAGCGCGAGCGCGGCGTTGACCTTCGCGTTCCCGTGGCCCGGGATCTCGACCCACGAGTCGCGCATGATCGACATGATCTGCACCGTCTCGCGGTCGGGCGGGATGTGCGCGACGAGGATGACGTCGGCGCGGTCGCCGAGGTCGGTGAGCAGCGAGTCGCTCTGGCCGCGCGTGTCGGTGCCGAGCAGCAGCACGTTCACGGGGGCACCCGCGTCGGTCGTCTCGGCCTCGGGCCGCAGCGACTCGTCGGGGAAGGCCGACTCGATCGTCTCGACCTGCTGCACCGACGGGTTGATGCGGAGGAAGTACCAGCCGATCGCCGCCAGCAGCGCCAGCACGATCACGCCGACGATGCTCACGGCGATCCATCGGCCGACGTATCGCTGCTTCTGGGGGGTCTCTGCCGTCACGGTGGCAGTATCGCAGGTGATCTGATCAGCCCCCTCGCACTAGCCTGGAGAGCCGAGCGATCTTCGACGAGGACCGCCGAGCGACCTTCGAGGAGGGCCAGTGGGCGAGCGCCTGGACGTCACCGGCGCGTGGCAGCGCATCAGCATGCGGTACGCCGTCGTCGACTCGATCGGCACGGTGCTCTGGTGGGCCATCCTCGGCGCGGGCGCGACCGTGCCCATCTGGCTCGCGAACGACGGCCGCATGCCCTGGTGGGGCTGGCTGCCGGCGGCCGCCGCCGCTGCGCTCATCGTGATCGGCGTCGTCTTCGCGTTCCTGCGCACCCGCACGATCGGCTACCTCGAGCGCGAGGACGACCTGCTCGTGCGCCGCGGCATGCTCTTCCGGCGCTTCGTCGCCGTGCCCTACGGTCGCATGCAGATCGTCGACATCACGCAGGGTCCCATCGAGCGGATGTTCGGGCTCAAGACCCTGAAGTTCGTCACGGCGGCCGCGTCGAGCGCCATCACGATCCCGGGCATGCCCGGGTCCTCCGCAGAGGAGCTGCGCGACCACCTCGTCGCGGTCTCCGAGTCGCGACGGGCCGGTCTGTGACCGATCCCCGACCCCCGCATCCGGCGCCCGCCGCCGCCCCCGCGAGCGTGCCGCAGGCGACCGAGGCGCGCGCGAAGGCCATCGACCTCGTCGACGGCGAGTGGCACCGGCTGCACCCGGCGACCCCGCTGCTGCGCGGCGGCCTCGCGCTCATCATCTTCCTCGGCGTCATCGTCTCGAGCTTCCGCGACCGGCTGATCGGCGCGTTCGTGCCGAGCGAGTTCGACGAGTGGAACGAGGATCCGTTCGGCGACTTCATCGTCGACCAGATCCTGTGGGTGGCGCTCGGCGTCGTCGTGCTCGTGCTCGTGCTCATCGCGCTGTTCTGGCTCGCGTGGCGCGTGCACCGGTTCCGCATCACGGGCGACGCGGTCGAGGTCGAGCAGGGCATCCTCGTCAAGAAGCACCGCCGCGCGCCGCTCGCGCGCATCCAGGGCATCAACATCCGCAAGCCCTGGTTCGCGCGGCTGCTCGGCGCGTGCAAGTTCGAGATCCAGCAGGCGGGCAGCGACTCCAACGTCGACCTCAACTACCTGAGCTCGTCGGTGGCGGATGCGCTGCGGTACGAGATCCTCAACCGCGCGTCGGGCCGCTCCACGGCCGACGCCGACCGCCTCGCCGCCGCGCGGCAGGCCGGCGGCGGCGTGGTCGACGAGCTGCTGCGGCCCGACGCCGAGATCGCGCACCTCGCGCCCGACTCGCTCGTGCGCATCCCCGTGCGCCGCATCGTGCTGTCGTCGCTGCTCGACGGCTGGATCGTGTGGGCGCTGCTGTACGTCGTCGGCACGCTCGTCGTCATCTTCGGCTTCCAGCAGTGGTGGGCGATCTTCGCGATCCTCCCGGCCGCGATCGCGTTCTTCGCCGCCGGCATGCGGTCGCTCGGCGCGAAGCTGCGCTACTCGATCGCCGCGACGCCCGACGGGATCCGGCTCGCGTACGGGCTCGCCTCCACGACGACCGAGATCCTGCCGCCGGGGCGCATCTTCGCGCTGCAGGTGAAGCAGCCGCTGCTGTGGCGGCCCTTCGGCTGGTGGCAGGTGACGTTCACGCGAGCGGGCCGGGTCTCGAGCGACGGCAGCGGCCAGAGCGGGCAGGCGCAGCAGATGGCCAACTACCTGCTGCCGGTCGGCGACCTGCGCGACGTGCGCACCGTCATCGGGCTCGTGCTGCCCGAGCTCGCGCACTCGCCGCTCATCGACCAGGGCCTCATGGGGCAGGCTCCCGACGCGTTCGTCGTGAGCCCGCCGCGCGCGCGACCGTTCCGCTGGTTCTCGGTGCGCCGCAACGGCTTCCACGTGCACGACGCCGCCTTCGTGCTGCGGCACGGGCGCATCTGGCGCTCGATGCAGCTCGTGCCGCAGGCGCGCGTGCAGTCGGTCGCCGTGCAGCAGGGCCCCATCTACGGGCTCGCGCGCCTCGCGCGCGTGCAGTTCCACGTGCCCGGCTCGGTGCTCTCGCCATCGCTCGGCGCGATCGACCAGCAGCATGCCGCGACGCTCTTCGAGCACGCGATGCGCACGGTGAAGGCGGGCATCGACCGGGATGCGTCGGAGTCGTGGGCGGCGTCGCTCACGCGGAACGCGGTGCTCGAGACCGCACCCGCTGTGCAGGACGGCCTGATGCCGGCTCCGGTGCCGCAGCCGCGCGCGCCGTGGGCGCCGCCGGCGGACGGCGCACCCGCGTCGTTCGGGCAGCGCGCGCCGATGCCGCAGCAGCAGCCGCAGCCCTGGGCGCCTCCGCAGCCGCAGCCGCCTGCGCTGCAGCAGCCGTGGCAGCCGCCCGCGCAGCAGCAGCCGTGGCCGCCGCAGCACCAGCCGTGGCCGCCGCAGCACCAGCCGCCGTGGCCGCAGCCGCCTGCGCCGCAGCCGTCGCCGCCGCAGGCGCAGCAGCAGGCCTGGCAGCCGGCCCAGCAGCAGCCGTGGCCGCCCGCTCCGCCCGCGGCGCACGCGCCGCAGCAGGAGCAGCCTCCGGCGCCGCCGCACGACCCGCGCTGGCAGCGCCCGCGCGACGAGCGATGAGGCCCGGTCGGCTCGGGGTCGGCATCATCGGCGCCGGTCGCGTCGGCCCCGTGCTCGGCGCTGCGCTCGCGGGCGCGGGGCACGCCATCATCGGCATCGATGCCACCGGCGACGACGCGATCGAGCGCGCCGAGGCGATGCTGCCCGGTGTCCCCGTGCTCGACGCGCCGACGATCGTCGAGCGCAGCGAGCTCGTGCTGCTCGCGGTGCCGACCGGCGCGCTCGCCGACCTCGTCGCCGGGCTCGCGGCGACCGGCGCGTGGCAGCCCGGCCAGCTCGTTGTGCACACCGCCGCCGAGCACGGCGTCGCGGTGCTGCGGCCCGCGCTCGAGCGCGGCGCGATCCCGCTCGCCCTCCACCCCGCGATGCGCTTCACCGGCACCTCCCTCGACCTCGTGCAGCTGCAGGAGTCGACCGTCGCCGTCACCGCGCCCGGCCCGGTGCTGCCGATCGGGCAGGCGCTCGCGGTCGAGATGGGCGCCGAGCCGATCGTGATCGAGGAGGCCGACCGGCCCGCCTACGCCGAGGCGCTCGCGGCGGCGGGCGAGTTCGCCGACGGCATCGTCGCGCAGGCGCTGCGCCAGCTGCACGAGCTCGGCGTCGAGCGCCCCTCGCGCGTCATCGGCGGCGTCGTGCGCTCGGCGGTCGAGTCCGCGCTCGCGCGCTACCCCGATCCGCCGCTCGAGCCCTGACGCCGCGCGCCCCGTGCACCGGGCGGGCACCGGCGCGCGCATATCCTGACGTGGTGCCCCGAGCGATCCAGACCCTCGCGACCGTCGCCGACGCCCGCGCCTTCGTCGCCGCCGAGCGCGCCGCGGGCCGCCGCATCGCGCTCGTGCCGACGATGGGCGCGCTCCACGAGGGCCACCTTGAGCTCGTGCGCGTCGCGCGTGAGCACGCCGACACGGTCGTCGCATCCGTCTTCGTCAACCCGATGCAGTTCGGCCCGCACGAGGATCTCGACCGCTACCCGCGCTCGCCCGAGGCCGACACGCAGCAGCTGATCGTGCTCGGCGCCGAGGCGGTCTTCATGCCCGAGCCCGACGAGATGTACCCGCACGGGCGCTCGAGCACCGTCGTCACCGCCGGCCACCTCGGCACCGTGCTCGAGGGGCGCAGCCGCCCCGGCCACTTCGACGGCGTCCTCACCGTCGTCACGAAGCTCCTCTCGATCGTGCAGCCCGAGGTCGCGGTGTTCGGCGAGAAGGATGCGCAGCAGCTCTTCCTCGTCCGCCGCATGGTCGACGATCTCAACCTGCCCGTCGAGGTCGTGGGCGTGCCGACGGTGCGCGAGCCCGACGGCCTCGCGCTCTCGAGCCGCAACGCGCTGCTGCGGGGCGGCGAGCGGCAGGATGCGCTCGTGCTCTCGCGCGCGCTAGAGGCGGCCGGCGCCGCGTCCGACCGCGGCGTCGAGGCGATGCTCGCGGCTGCCCAGTCGGTGTTCCAGGCCGACTCGGGCGCGCAGCTCGACTACCTCGCCGTCGTCGACCCCGCGACCTTCACCCCCGCATCCGCCGACCACCGCGGCCGCGTGCAGGTGCTCGTGGCCGCCCGGGTCGGCACCGTGCGGCTCATCGACAACCTCATCACGACCGTCCCGTAGCGCGACCACCACGCAGCGCGAGCGACCGGGGGCGGATGCGGCGCCGCCGGTAGGATCGGACGTCGTGACCGAGACGCCTGACCTGAGCACCGCCCAGCCCGCCGCCGCCCCCGAGCACGAGCGCGCCGACTGGGTCTCGCGCCTGGCCGACGAGGTCGTCGCCGAGGCCGCGCGCCGGGGCACGAAGCCCGTCGCCGCATCCGGCATCTCGCCCTCGGGCCCCGTGCACCTCGGCAACCTCCGCGAGGTCATGAGCCCCCACCTCGTCGTCGACGAGCTGCAGCGGCGGGGCGTCGACGCCGAGCACATCTTCAGCTGGGACGACTACGACCGCTTCCGGAAGGTGCCCGCGGGCATCGAGGGCGTCGACGAGGCGTGGGCCGAGCACATCGGGAAGCCGCTCACGAGCGTGCCCGCCCCTCCGGGCAGCGCCCACGACTCGTGGGCGGCGCACTTCCGCGCGCAGGCCGAGGAGGGCTTCGCGGCCGCAGGCATCCGGTACCGCGGCATCAGCCAGACCGAGCAGTACACCGCGGGCGCCTACACCGAGCAGATCCTGCACGCGATGCGCCACCGCCGCGAGATCGACGCGATCCTCGCGCAGTTCCGCACCCTGCCTGCCGCGAAGGACGAGGACGAGGAGCTGCAGCGCGCGCTCGACGCCTCCTCGGGCGCCGCGAGCGAGGGCGACGGCTCGGGCGGCGCCGAGTACTACCCCTACAAGCCGTACTGCACGCGCTGCGGCAAGGACTTCACGACGATCGAGGCGTACGACGACGACTCGACCGAGATGACCTACTCGTGCACGTGCGGGCACCGCGAGACGGTGCTGCTGCGCGAGTTCCGCTCGGGCAAGCTCGTCTGGAAGGTCGACTGGCCGATGCGCTGGGCGTACGAGCGCGTCGTGTTCGAGCCCTCGGGCGTCGACCACCAGAGCCCCGGCTCGTCCTTCCAGGTGGGGCTCGAGCTCGCGCCGGTCTTCGGCTGGGAGCGCCCGCTCGGCCCGATGTACGCGTTCGTCGGCTTCGGCGGCGTCGCCAAGATGTCGTCCTCGCGCGGCGGGGCGCCGACCCCGCTCGACGCGCTCGCGGTCATGGAGGCGCCCGTGCTGCGCTGGCTCTACGCGCGCCGCCGCATGAACCAGTCGTTCGACGTCGCGTTCGGCTCCGAGCTCCAGCGCACCTACGACGAGTGGGATGCGCTCGCCCGCAAGGCCGCGGCCGGCACGGCGGGCGACGCCGAGCTCGCGGCGCTCGAGCGCGCGACCTCGACGGCGCACGGGCCGCTGCCGGAGACGCCGCGACGCGTCGCCTACCGGACCCTCGCATCCGTCGTCGACATCACCTTCGGCGACGAGGCGCAGATCCTGCGGATCCTGGGCGGGCTCGACGCCGACGATCCGATCACGAGCCTCGACCCGCTGCGGCCGCGCCTCGACCGGGTCGAGACGTGGGTCGCGACGCACATGCCCGCCGAGGAGCACACGGCGGTGCGCACGGAGCCCGACCGCGACGCCCTCGACGCGCTCACCGAGACCGAGCGCGACGGCATCCGCCTGCTGCTCGACGGCGGCCACGGGCTGCCCCCGATCGAGGAGGCGTGGACGCTCGACGGGCTCACGTTCCAGGTCTACGGCGTCGCGAAGGTGCAGCGGGGCCTCGAGCCGGATGCGATGGTCAAGGGCGACAAGGAGCTCTCGGCCGCGCAGCGCGCGTTCTTCGCGCTGCTCTACCGCCTGCTCGTCGGCCGCGAGACGGGCCCCAGGATCCCGACCCTGCTGCTCGCGATCGGCCGCGAGCGGGTGCGGGAGCTGCTGACCTGAACCCCCGGCGGGTCGCGAAGTCTTCGTGGCCCCCGAGGTCGCAGGCGCGCTAGCGTGCCGCCATGGGCATCGCGTTCGACTTCGTCACCATCGGCATCCTCGCGGTCGGCGCGATCGTCGTCGTCGGCATCGTCGTCGCGGTCGTGCGCGCGGTCTCCCGCGGCGGCGCCGGCGTCGGCACCTCCGAGCACGACCTCACGAACCCCATGCACCCGCACAACCTGCACCACGGGCAGCACATGCGGCACCACGAGCAGGCCCACCAGCAGCACCTGCGCGACCAGCAGCTGCACCAGCACCTCCGCGACGGCCAGCCGCCTGCCCCGCCCGCGCACTGACGCGAGCACGGGGACGCCCGCCGTCGCGCCGGCGGTAGACTCGAGCCATGCCTGAGAGCTGGTGGGGGAACGCGATCTTCTCGCTCATCCCGACGATCGTGCTCGGGCTGCTGTTCTGGATGGTGCTGCGCTCGATCATCCGCGGCGACCGCACGGCCCGCAGCCGCTACGACCGCATCGAGGCCGAGGAGCGCGCCAAGCTGGGCCTGCCGCCCAAGGGCGCAGCGCCCGCGCCGGGCACCGAATCCGCACCCGCCGCCGACGTCGCGGCTCCCGCGCCCGCCGCATCCGCCCCCGATGCCGGGCCGGGTGCGCCCGCGCCGGGCGAGCGCACCGAGTAGCCGCTACGGCGCCGCCGGCGCGCCGACCGGCTGCGGCTGCTGCACCGACGGAGCCGGGGGAGCGAGCAGGTCGGCCGCGGGGCTGCCCTCGGTGAGCTGCTGCTCGCGGCGCATCGTGAAGTGCACCGCGAGGTAGGCGAGCGCGAGCGCGAGCAGGGTGATGCCGAACGAGAGCCAGTCCTCGCCCGCGACCGGCTGGGCGCCGAACGCCGACGTGCCGGTGAGTGCCAGGGGCACCATGATGAACACGTTGTTGGCGGTGTGGAGCACCGACGCGGCCTCGAGGCCGCCGGTGCGGTACGTGAGCATCGAGCACGTGAAGCCGACGAGCGAGAGCTGCAGCGTCGCCGAGATCGACGGATGCGCGTGCATGGCGCCGAAGAGCAGTCCCGTCGCGAGCCCCGTCCAGACCGCGTTGCCGAAGCGGCCGCGGAGCACCCACGGGCCGATCGCCGCGGCGGCGAGCGCGAGCAGCGAGAGCCACCACGTCGCGGGCTGCAGCAGCATGACGGCGGCGACCGGCAGCAGCATCACGAGCGCCGGCACGTAGCGGTGCCGCAACCAGCCGCCCATCATCTGCGGCAGCAGGCCGCGGAAGGTGAACTCCTCGCCGGTCGCCTGCAGCGGCGTCGTCAGCAGCACGACGGCCACGAGCCCCCAGTTGGGGTTCCACTGCCACTCGATCGACGGGTCGAGCCAGAGCGAGAGGCCGATGTAGAGCGCGAAGATCGGCAGGATCACGATCGCGGCTCGGCCGGCGGTGCCCCAGCGCCAGCGGCCGACGACGCTCGAGGCGAAGCCCGCGGCGCGCTTCCCGAACGCGGCGATCGCCACGATCGTGCCGGGGATCATCGACGCCCACGCGAGGTTGACGCCCGCCATGCCGAGCGGCGAGCCGATGGTCTCGGCGATCATGTCCGCCGCGAACTCGGTCTCGTCCGTCGGGACCGCGGTGGGGTCGAGCCGCAGGAAGAAGTCGACCATGCCCGGCATGAGCAGGGCGAGGGAGATGAGCTGCCCGGCGAAGAAGAACCCGATCGCGATCGCCCACGCGAGGAACCAGCGGCCCACGCGGCGCTCGAGCGGCTGGAGCACCTGCGTGTAGGCGAGGCCCGACATCGGCAGCGCGGCGGGCAGCAGCGCGGGCTTCTTGGGGGGCGGCTGCATCGGGTAGCCCGGCTGGGCGTAGCCGGATGCGTACGGCGCTTGTGCGTATTGCGGCTGCCCGTAGGGCGCCTGTCCGTACTGCGGCTGCCCGAAGGCCGGTTGCGCGTACTGCGCCTGTCCGTGCTGCGCCGGTCCGTACTGCGCCTGCCCGTACTGCGGCTGCCCGTAGGTCGGCTGCCCGTAGGTCGGCTGCGCGTGCTCCGGCTGCGCGTGCTGCGCCTGCCCGGGCTGCGGCTGTCCATACTCCGGCTGCGGGTACAGCTCGGCGTGCGTGGGCTGCGCCGGGGGCTGCTGCGGGTGCTGGGGCTGCTGGGGCTGCTGGGGCTGGGCCTGCGGATCCCAGGGCTGAGGCTGATCGGTCACCGTGCTCCTCGTGTCTCCCCTCGAGGCTATCGGCGTCGGTTCTGCGTTCGATGAGGATCGACCGAGAGGCACTCGCGGGGCCCCGCCGGGCGGCGCGGGCCCGCCGGCTGCGGCACCGCATCCGCCGTCGCGCCGACAGCGAACACGCACGCGTCGCGCCGGGCCCCGCGGCTACGCTCGGAGGCAAGGAAGGGAGGCAGCGATGTTCGAGAGATTCACCGACCGCGCTCGCCGGGTCGTGGTGCTCGCCCAGGAAGAGGCGAAGCTGCTCAACCACAACTACATCGGCACGGAGCACATCCTGCTCGGCCTCATCCACGAGGGCGACGGCGTCGCCGCCAAGGCGCTCGAGCAGCTCGGCATCTCGCTCGACGCGGTGCGCGCGCAGGTGCAGGACATGATCGGCACCGGCAGCCAGCAGAACACGGGCCACATCCCCTTCACGCCGCGCGCGAAGAAGGTGCTCGAGCTGAGCCTCCGCGAGGCGCTGCAGCTCGGCCACAACTACATCGGCACCGAGCACGTGCTGCTCGGCCTCATCCGCGAGGGCGAGGGCGTCGCCGCGCAGGTGCTCGTGAAGCTGGGCGCCGACCTCAACCGCGTGCGCCAGACGGTCAACCAGCTCCTCGCCGGCTATCAGGGCAAGGAGTCGACGACGGTCGGCGGCGACCAGACGCAGCAGTCCGACGCCAAGGGCTCGCAGATCCTCGACCAGTTCGGCCGCAACCTCACGCAGGCCGCGCGCGACGGCAAGCTCGACCCGGTCATCGGCCGCGAGAAGGAGATCGAGCGGGTCATGCAGATCCTCTCGCGCCGCTCGAAGAACAACCCGGTGCTCATCGGCGAGCCCGGCGTCGGCAAGACCGCCGTCGTCGAGGGCCTCGCGCAGGCGATCGTCAAGGGCGAGGTGCCCGAGACGCTCAAGGACAAGCAGGTCTACACGCTCGACCTCGGCAGCCTCATCGCCGGCAGCCGCTACCGCGGCGACTTCGAGGAGCGCCTGAAGAAGGTGACGAAGGAGATCCGCACCCGCGGCGACATCATCACCTTCATCGACGAGATCCACACGCTCGTCGGCGCCGGTGCCGCGGAGGGCGCGATCGACGCGGCCAACATCCTCAAGCCGCTGCTCGCGCGCGGCGAGCTGCAGACGATCGGCGCGACGACGCTCGACGAGTACCGCAAGCACTTCGAGAAGGATGCCGCGCTCGAGCGCCGCTTCCAGCCGATCCAGGTGAACGAGCCGTCGGTCGCCCACACGATCAACATCCTCAAGGGCCTGCGCGACCGCTACGAGTCGCACCACAAGGTGACGATCACCGACGGCGCGCTCGTCGCCGCCGCGAACCTCGCCGACCGCTACGTGCAGGATCGCTTCCTGCCCGACAAGGCGATCGACCTGATCGACGAGGGCGGCGCCCGCCTGCGGCTGTCGATCCTCTCGGCTCCGCCCGAGCTGCGCGAGTTCGACGAGCGCATCGCCGACGTCCGCTCCCGCAAGGAGGGCGCGATCGAGGGCCAGGACTTCGAGGCGGCAGCGCGCCTGCGCGACGAGGAGAAGGAGCTGCTCGGCGAGCGGCTGCGCCTCGAGAAGCAGTGGCGCTCGGGCAACGGCGGCCCCACCGGCGTGCTCGACGAGGGCGTGATCGCCGAGGTGCTCGCGAACGCGACCGGCATCCCGGTGTTCAAGCTCACCGAGGAGGAGTCGGCTCGCCTCGTCTTCATGGAGAAGGCGCTGCACCAGCGCGTCATCGGCCAGGAGGAGGCCGTCAGCGTGCTCGCGAAGACGATCCGTCGGCAGCGCGCGGGCCTCAAGGACCCGCGTCGCCCCTCGGGCTCGTTCATCTTCGCCGGCCCCACGGGCGTCGGCAAGACCGAGCTCGCGAAGGCGCTCGCCGAGTTCCTCTTCGACGACGAGGACGCGCTGATCTCGCTCGACATGTCGGAGTTCAGCGAGAAGCACACCGTCTCGCGGCTCTTCGGCGCCCCTCCCGGGTTCGTCGGCTTCGAGGAGGGCGGCCAGCTCACCGAGAAGGTGCGCCGCAAGCCGTTCTCGGTGGTGCTCTTCGACGAGATCGAGAAGGCGCACGTCGACATCTTCAACTCGCTCCTGCAGATCCTCGAGGAGGGCCGCCTCACCGACGGCCAGGGTCGCGTGGTCGACTTCAAGAACACCGTCATCATCATGACGACCAACCTCGGCACGAAGGACATCTCGGGCGGCCCGGTCGGCTTCGTCATGGAGGGCTCGAGCGAGAACGACTACGAGCGGATGCGCGCGAAGGTCCGCGAGGAGCTCAAGAAGAACTTCAAGCCCGAGTTCCTCAACCGCGTCGACGAGACGATCGTCTTCCCGCAGCTCAGCCCCGACGAGCTGCTGCAGATCGTCGACCTGTTCATCAAGCGCCTCTCGGAGCGCCTGCTGGACCGCGACATGACGATCGAGCTCACCGAGGCGGCCAAGCGCCGGCTTATCGAGATCGGCCACGACCCGGCGCTCGGCGCGCGGCCCCTGCGTCGCGCGGTGCAGCACGAGATCGAGGACGTGCTGAGCGAGAAGATCCTGCACAACGAGCTCGGCGCGGGCGAGCACGTGTCGGTCGACTTCGCCGACGGGGAGTTCGTGTTCACGCACGACACCCCCGAGCCGCACCAGCCGGAGCTCGAGCCCGTCGACGCCTGATCCCTCCCACCGCGAGCGCGCGGCGGCCCTCCCGGGCCGCCGCGCGCTCCGTGCTTCACCGGCTGTTCACCATGCCGCCACAGAAATCTCTCGCGATCCGCGTCGACGCTCCCTAGGCTCTCGTGTGGTGCGTCATGCGCCGGTCCCGTCCCCTTGCATCCGGAGATCCTGTGAACAAGACCATGAAGCGCAGCGCGGCGATCGGCGCCGCCTGCGCCGTCGGACTGGGCCTCGTCGCCCTGCCGCAGGCGGCCGTCGCCGCCCCGATCGACGTCGACCCCGACACCACGGCGGTCGTGAGCCTCCTCCACTTCAACGACTTCCACGGCCGGCTCGACAAGGCCACGACCGTGCAGTTCGCCGGCACGATCGAGCGCCTCCGCGCCGACTACCCGTCCTCGACCGTGCTGCTCTCGGGCGGCGACAACATCGGCGCCTCGAACTTCACCTCCGCGTCGCAGCAGGACGAGCCGACGCTCGAGGTGCTCAACGCGCTCGAGGTCGACGCGGCCGCCGTCGGCAACCACGAGTTCGACCGCGGCGTCGACGACCTCACGGGGCGCGTCGACGCCCTCGCCGACTTCCCCTACCTCTCGGCCAACGTCACGCGCGACGGTGCGCCCATCGGGCCGGCCTTCGAGACCTTCGAGATCGACGGCATCACGGTCGCCGTCGTCGGCGCCGTCACCCAGCAGACGCCGAGCCTCGTCGACGGCTCCGGCATCGTCGGCCTCGAGTTCGGCGACCCCGTCGCGGCCGTCAACGCGGTCGCGGCTGAGCTGAGCGACGGCGACGCCGCCAACGGCGAGGCCGACGTCGTCGTCGCCGAGATCCACGACGGCTCGCAGCTCACCCTGCCGGCGAACGCCCCGCAGTCCGAGCAGGAGGCGACCTTCGCGCCCGACGCGGCAGCCGGCGGCGCCTTCGGCGACATGGTCAACGGCCTCTCCGCCGACGTCGACGTGATCTTCAACGGCCACACGCACCGCACCTACTCGTGGCTCGCGCCCGTCCCCGGCGTCGAGGGCGCGACGCGCCCGATCGTCCAGTCGAACGAGTACTCCAACCTCATCGGCCAGGTCGTCCTCGCCGTCGACCGCGCGAGCGGCGATGTCTCCGTCGAGGTGCTCGCGAACCACGCGCGCACGACCGACGCGGTCGCCGGGCTCGTCGCCGAGTACCCGCGCGCGGCGGCGGTGCAGCAGATCGTCGACGCGGCCGTCGACCGCGCCGCGGTCATCGGCAACGTCGAGGTCGGCACGATCTCGGGCCCCATCACGGTGCCCGCGCTCTCGAACGGCAACCGCGGCGAGGAGTCGACCTCCGCGCAGATGGTCGCCAACATGTACCGCGACCAGCTCGCCGACGCGAGCCGCGGCGGGGCCGACATCGGCGTCGTCAACCCCGGCGGCGTGCGCGACAGCTTCCTCTACGAGCCCACCGCGCCCGAGACCGAGCCCGGCATCGTGCGCCTCGCCGAGGCCAACACGATGCTGCCGTTCATCAACAACCTGTGGTCGATCACGATGACGGGCGCGCAGCTCGACACGCTGCTCGAGCAGCAGTGGCAGCGCACCGCCGCGGGCGAGCCGCTCACGACCGGCCGCACGTATCTGCAGCTGGGCCTGAGCGACAACGTGACCTACGTCTCCGATCCCAGCCGCGCGTTCGACGACCGCGTGAGCGACATCGCGATCGACGGCGAGCTCATCACGCCCGACCAGGAGATCCGCGTCGCGAGCGCGTCGTTCCTCATGGGCGTCAACGGCGGCACGCCGGGGGACAACTTCTGGGCGTTCGCGGAGGGCACCGACGAGCGCGACTCGGGCCTCGTCGACCAGGATGCGCTGCTCGCGTACCTCGCCGCGAACCCGGGCCTCGCGCCCGACTACAGCGTGCGCCACGTCGACGTCGTGGGCCTGCCCGACGGCGCGGTCGACGCCGGCGCCGAGGTGGCCGTCGAGGTGCGCCAGGTCGACCGGATCCGCTCGCTCGGCGCCGAGGCGTCGACGACGGTCGAGGTCGTCGACGAGAGCGGAGCCGTCATCGGCTCGGGCGACGTCGTCGTCCAGAACGACGCCCAGGGCGCCCCGCTCACGACCGCGGCCGAGGTCACGTTCACGGCGACCTTCGCCGGCGACGGCACCGAGCCGGCGCTGCAGACCTACGCGCTGCGCGCCGACAACGGCACGCTCATCCCGTTCCAGGTGCTCGTGACCCCCGCCCCGGCGACCGGCTCCGGTCCGGGCCACCCGGTGTTCGGCGACGCGCACCCGGTGCACGGCGACGACCACCCCGGCCGCGCGGTCGGCCGCGGCGGTGAGCACCCCGTCTTCGGCGAGCTCCCCGGCAAGGGCAAGCGCGCCTTCTGATCCGCACGCGCATCGGGGGCTCGGGCACGCGCTCGGGCCCCCGCTGCGCGCGTAGGCTCGGACGGTGACCACACGAGCGGCGACGACAGCATCCGCCATCAGCGTCCGGCCCGCGCGCACGGGCGACGTCCGCGCGATGCAGGCGCTCATCGAGCCCTACGTGCGGCGGCGCATCCTGCTCGGCAAGGAGCTCGTCACCCTCTACGAGGCGGTGCAGGAGTTCGTGGTCGCCGAGCGCGACGGGGAGCTCGTGGGATGCGGTGCCCTCCACGTGCTGTGGGAGGACCTCGGCGAGGTGCGCACGATCGCCGCGGCCGAGGGCGCGGTGGGCAAGGGCGTCGGCCACGCGATGCTCGAGGCGCTCGAGGAGCGCGCACGCGCGCTCGGCCTCTCGCGCCTGTTCTGCCTGACGTTCGAGACCGAGTTCTTCGGCCGGCACGGCTACCGGGAGGTCGGCGAGGAGATCGTCGACGACGCCGTGCGCGCCGAGCTGCTGCGATCGCCCGACGGCGGCGTCGCGGAGTTCCTCGACCTCGCGCACGTGAAGCCGAACACGCTCGGCAACACGCGCATGCTCAAGCAGCTCTGAGCCCCGGCTCGCCTACCCTGGATCGGTGAGCAGGGGACCATCGGCGAAGCGCCGCGCAGCCGTGCGGCGGCGTCGCACGATGCTGGGCCTCGGCGTGCTCGTGCTGATCGCGGCGCTCGTCGCGCTGCTCGTGTGGCGCCCGTGGGAGGGCGCCGACGCCCCGCAGTCGCCAGCCGCGAGCGAGACGCCCGATGCCGCGAGCGAGGCGCCGCAGCCGAGCGAGACGCCCGAGCCCACGCAGTCGCAGCCGTTCACGCCGATCGGCGGCGACCCGTCGGCCGCGGCGAGCGCGCCGTGCGAGCCCGAGCAGATCCGCCTCACGCCGCAGACCGATCGCAGCATCTACTCCGGCGACGACCCCGTGCGGCTCTCGTTCACGATCGAGAACACCGGCGAGGCCGCGTGCGCGCTCAACGCGGGCACGAGCGTGCAGGAGTACGAGATCCGCACCGGCGACGAGGTCGTCTACCGCTGGACGGACTGCGCGACCGACGTGAGCGACAACGTCGTGGCGCTGCAGCCGGGAGCCCCGCAGTCGACCGTGCCGATCGAATGGGACCGGACGCGCTCGTCGAGCGATGCGTGCTCGGGCGAGGGGCAGCCGGTCACGGCGGGCGGCGCCGCCTACTGGCTCAGCGTGAGCGTGGGCGAGTACACGAGCCAGGACGAGCGGCAGTTCATCCTCGAGTAGGGGCGGCTGGGTCTCGCGACGGGTGCGGCCTCCGGCCGCGCCCTCCTCGACGCAGCGCCCTCCTCAACGCTGGGGCTCCGGGCGCAACGCTGCTGCGCAGCATTGCGCCCGCAGCCCTCAGAACTCCGGCACGGCGACGGGCTGCCGCACCGGCGCGCTCTCCCGCCGACCGGCGCTGATCGCCTCGGGGATGGCGTTGCGCACGAGCGCGACGTCCTCGTCGATCACCCGCTGGTAGCCGAGCCGCCGCGCCTCGGCGACCCGCCGCTTCGCGCTCGAGGCCGCGCGGATCTCGCCCGCGAGCGAGATCTCGCCGACCGCCGCGAGCCGCCGGGGGAGCGCCACCTGGTGCTCGGCGCTCGCGATCGCGAGCGCGATCGCGAGGTCGGCGCCGGGTTCGGTGAGCCGCATGCCCCCGACCGTCGAGACGTAGACGTCCTTGCCGCCGAGCCGCAGCCCCGTGTGCCGCTCGAGCACCGCGAGCACCATTGCGACGCGCGACGAGTCGACGCCGTTGACGACCCGTCGCGGCTGCGGGGTGGATGCGTCGACGACGAGCGCCTGCACCTCGACGGGGATCGCGCGGCGCCCCTCGAGCGCGACCGTGACGCACGTGCCCGCGAGCGGGGTCGTCGAGCGCGAGAGGAACAGGCCCGAGGGGTCGGGCACCTCGACGATGCCGTCGCCGGTCATCTCGAAGCAGCCCACCTCATCCGTCGGCCCGAAGCGGTTCTTCGACGTGCGCACGAAGCGCAGCGCCGTCTGTCGGTCGCCGTCGAAGTGCGCGACGACGTCGACGAGGTGCTCGAGCGCGCGGGGGCCTGCGACCGAGCCGTCCTTCGTCACGTGCCCGACGAGCAGCAGCGGCACGTCGGCCGACTTCGCCGCGCGCGTGAGCGCGGCCGCGACGTCGCGCACCTGGCTCGGGCCGCCCGCGAGGCCGTCGTTGTCGGCGTTGGCGACCGTCTGCACCGAGTCGACGATGACGAGCTCGGGCTCCGCGTCGCGCAGCTGGCCGAGGATCGTCGCGAGGTCGGTCTCGCTCGCGAGGTAGAGCTGCGGCTCGAGCGCGCCCGTGCGCTCCGCGCGCAGCCGCACCTGGGCGAGCGACTCCTCGCCCGAGACGTACAGCACGCGCCGACCGGCGGCCGCGGCGCGTGCCGCGACCGCGAGCAGCAGCGTCGACTTCCCGACGCCCGGCTCGCCCGAGCACAGCACGACCGCTCCCGGCACGATGCCGCCGCCGAGCACGCGGTCGAACTCGCCGATCCCGGTCGGCCAGCGCGGCGCATCCGTGGCCTCGAGCTCGGTGATGGGGCGTGCGGCCCGGCCCGCGGGCACCGCGGCCGGGCGCACGCGGCCGACGGGAGCGCCGGCCTCCTCGACGGTGCCCCACTGCTGGCATTCGCCGCAGCGCCCGACCCACTTGAGCGACGTCCAGCCGCACTCGGAGCAGCGGAACGCGGGAGCCTTGGCCATGGGAGCGAGGCTATCGCCGGCCGCCGACGCGCCGTGCGACCGCCGCGCCCGCCTGTCAGCGCCGACGGCCCGCGACCGGCTAGCGTAAGCGACATGCTCACCGTCGGCTCCATCGTGATCCGCTGCACCGACCTCGAGCGCCAGCTGATGTTCTGGACGGCGGCGCTCGACTACGAGCCGCGCCTCCCGCTCGAGACCGACTTCGCGCTGCTGCGTCCGCGCGGCGGCGCCGGCCCCAACGTGTCGCTCGACGCCGTGCCGTCCGAGCGCGTCCTGCCGCCGCGCATCCACCTCGACCTCTACGCCGACGACCAGCCGGCCGAGGTCGAGCGCCTCGAGTCGCTCGGCGCCCAGCGCGTGCATTGGCCCAAGCGCCCCGACGACGCCGACTACGTGATCATGGAGGATCCCGAGGGCAACCGATTCTGCGTCGTCGACGCGGCACCGGGAGCCGCGGCATGACGGCCAACGTGCGGGACGCCACGATCGACGACGCGGCGGGCATCGCGCGCGTGCGCGTCGAGACGTGGCGCGCGGCCTACGGGGGCCTCGTGCCGCAGGAGATGCTCGACCGCATGGACGTCGACCGCGAGACCGCGCGCCGCATGGAGCACTGGGACGAGCTGCACGCTGACGATCGCGTGCACGACCTCGTTGCGGTCGTCGACGGCGAGGTCGTCGGCTGGGCGCTCGCGGGCCCCGCGCGCGACCAGGACGCCCCCGCGACCGGCGAGCTCTACGCGATCTACGCGCTCGCCGACCGCTGGTCGCGCGGCGTCGGCCACGCGCTGCTCGCCGAGGCCGAGCGGCGCCTGCGCGCCGACGGGCACGACGCGGCCTACCTGTGGGTGCTGCTCGGCAACGCCCGCGCGACCGCCTTCTACGAGTCGCACGGCTGGCGCTGCGACGACGGCGAGAAGGTCGAGGAGGGCATGCACGAGCGACGGTTCGTGCGCAGCCTCGCCCCGTGACGTTCGCGCGCGGTTCCGGGCTCGTGTAAGGTATCCCCTTGGTGACGTGTCCGAGCGGCCGAAGGTGCGACTCTCGAAAAGTCGTGTAGGGCAACCCCCTACCGTGGGTTCAAATCCCACCGTCACCGCCACCGGATGCCCCGCCCCTGCAGGCGGGGCATCCGTCGTCTGTGCGGGGTCTGGACTTCTGCGCGCGCGTCTGGCTTGATGGTGCCGACGCAGCGCACGCCACCGCGGCCGCGGCGGCGACGGCGCTCCCGAGGAGGCCCGATGCCCGGTCCCGACCCGCTCGCATCCCTGGATGCGCAGCTCGACCGCCTGCGGGCGCTCTACCGCGAGCTGCACCGCGCGCCCGAGCTCAGCATGGCCGAGCACGCGACGGCCGACAGGATCGCCGCCGAGCTCGAGCCGCTCGGCTACGCGATCCACCGCATCGGCGGCACGGGCGTCGTCGGGGTGCTCGCCAACGGCCCGGGACCCGTGGTGCTCGCGCGCGCCGACACCGACGCGCTCCCCGTCACGGAGGCCACGGGGCTCGACTACGCATCCGCGACCCCCGGCGTCATGCACGCGTGCGGCCACGACCTGCACATCGTCGCGCTGCTCGGCGCGGCGGGGCAGCTCGCCGCGCACCGCGACGCGTGGTCGGGCACGCACATCGCGCTGTTCCAGCCCGGGGAGGAGACCGCCGCGGGCGCCCAGGCGATGCTCGACGACGGGCTCGTCGCCCGGATCCCGAAGCCCGACGTCGCGCTCGCCCAGCACGTGATGCCCTTCGAGGCGGGCGTCGTCGCGACCGCCGCGGGCCCGGTGCTCTCGGCCGGCGACTCGCTGCGCATCACGGTGCACGGCCGCGGCGCCCACGGCTCGATGCCGCACAACGCCGTCGACCCCGTCGTGCTCGCCGCCTCGATCGTGCTGCGGCTGCAGACGATCGTCTCGCGCGAGACGCAGCCGGGGCAGTTCGCCGTCGTCACGGTCGGCGCCTCGAACGCGGGCGCGAAGTCGAACGTCATCCCCGACCGCGCCGAGCTGCTGCTCAACGTGCGCACCTACGACACGGCGCTGCGCGAGCGCATCCTCGCGGCGATCGAGCGCATCGTGCGGGGCGAGTGCGCCGCGGCCGGCTCGCCGAGGGAGCCCGAGTTCGAGCCGTACGACCGGTTCCCGCTCACCGACAACGACCCGGCCGTCACGGCACGGGTGACGGATGCGTTCCGTCGCCGCTTCGGCGCCGACCGGGTCGTGCAGGCGGTGCCGGCCACCGCATCCGAGGACTTCTCCCGCGTCCCCGACGCCTTCGGCACGCCGTACACCTACTGGTTCGTCGGCTCCACGCCCGCCGACGTCTACCGCGCGGCCGTCGAGCGCGGCACCGTCGCCGCCGACGTGCCCGCCAACCACCAGCCCGGCTTCGCGCCGGCGATCGACCCGACGCTCGAGACGATGGTGCGGGCGCACGCGATCGCGGCGCTCGCCTGGCTCGCACCCGAGGAGGCAGCATGACCGCGCAGGCGCCCACCGCATCCGCCACCGACTGGCGGCCGAACGACCGCTGGCTGCTGGGCATCGTGCTCGCGGTCATCAACTTCTGGCTCTTCGCGCAGACGCTGCTCAACATCATCCCCGGCATCCAGGGCGAGCTGGGCGTCGAGCAGACGATCGCCAACCTCGCCGTCTCGCTCACGTCGCTGTTCTCGGGCATCTTCATCGTCGTCGCGGGCGGCCTCGCCGACCGCATCGGGCGCATGCGGATCCTCGCGATCGGCATCTGGCTGAGCATCGCCGGGTCGCTGCTCATCGCGCTCACCCCCGAGGACGCCGGCGCGCTGACCGACGCGATGCTGCTGGGCGGCCGCGCGGTGCAGGGACTCTCGGCGGCGTGCGTCATGCCGTCGTCGATGGCGCTCATCAAGGCGTACTACGACGGCAAGGAGCGGCAGCGCGCGCTGTCGTTCTGGTCGATCGGCTCGTGGGGCGGCTCGGGGCTCTGCGCCCTCTTCGGCGGCGTGATGGCGACGTCGTTCCTCGGCTGGCGCTCGATCTTCTGGATCTCGATCGTGCTCTCGCTGCTCGCCCTCCTGCTGCTGCGCGGCACCCCCGAGTCGCGGGCGCCGCGCGCGGACGGCACGCGCCACGGCTTCGACTGGGGCGGGCTCGCCGCCTTCATCGTGGCGCTCCTCGCGAGCAACGTCTACATCTCGCAGGGGCCGCAGCTCGGGTGGTTCTCGCCCGCCGGCCTCGGGCTCATCGCGCTCGCGGTGATCGCGGGGCTGCTCTTCCTCCAGATCGAGACGAAGCACGCGCACGCGTTCCTCGACCTGAAGCTCTTCGCGAACGGCACCTTCACGGGCGCGACGCTGTCGAACTTCCTGCTGAACGGCGCCGCCGGCACCCTCATCGTCTCGCTCGGCCTCGTGCAGGTCGCGGCGGGCCTGAGCGCCCTGCAGTCGGGGCTGCTGACGCTCGGCTACCTCATCGCGATCCTCGCCACCATCCGGGTCGGCGAGAAGCTGCTGCAGCGCTTCGGGCCGCGCCGGCCGATGCTGTGGGGATCGATGATCACGGGCGTCGGCATCCTGCTGTGCTCGATGACGTTCCTGCACATCGGCGAGTACATCGTGCTGAGCGTCATCGGCTTCACGCTCTTCGGCATCGGCCTCGGGTTCTACGCCACCCCGTCGACGGATGCGGCGCTCTCGAACGTGCCCGACGCCCAGGTCGGCGCGGCGAGCGGCATCTACAAGATGGCCTCGTCGCTCGGCAACGCGATCGGCGTCGCGATCTCGGCGGCGCTGTTCGTCGCGGGGCAGGGCGTCGACCCGTCGATCATCGAGTCGTGGGGGCTCTTCCTCGGCCGGCAGGACAACCTCGCGCTGCGCTTCGGCGGTGCGCTCGGCCTGCTGTTCAACGTGCTGATGGTGGCGATCGCGATCGCGTCGATCATCCTCACGGTGCCGCGCGACCGGCCGAGGGCGGAGCGCGAGCGCAAGGAGGTCCCGCCCCCGCCGATCGGCAACTGACCGGGGCCGGCGTCGCCGGCGCGGCCGGGTGCGAGGCGCGTCAGCGCCGCCCGCCCGGACCGGGCCTGCCGCCGCGCCCGTGGCCGCCGCGGCGCCGAGGCCGGTTCGGCGGCGGCGTGGGCTTCGGCTTTGACGGCCGCGGCTTCGCGCCGGTCGGCCGCCCGGAACCGGTCGGCTCGGGCTCGCGATCCCGCTCGCCGCGCGACGAGCCGGGCCGACGGCCGCGCACGATGCCGATGAGCTCCTGGTGCAGCGGCGAGTCGGCGGCGCGCAGCCACGCGAGCGCGATCGTGGTGCGCGGCAGGTCGGTGACGACGCGGTGCCGCGTCTCCGGCCCCGCGAGCGCGCGCGCGACGGCCATCGGCACGATCGCGAGGCCCGCCCCGGTCGCAGCGGTCTCGAGCAGCTGCTGCGGCGTCATCGAGCCCTGCTCGAGCATGGGCTCGCCGGCGAGGTCGGCGGTCGTGACGGTCTCGAACGCCACGATCGGATGCCCCTTCGCGGCGACGACGACCGGCAGCTCGTCGTAGAGCCGCACGACGTGCAGGCCGTCCTCGGCGACCGGGAGGCGGAGGAGCGACGCGTCGACGCGTCCCTCGTGGAGGGCGGCGACCGCATCAGCCTCGTCGATCGCGACGAGCTCGGCCGGCACGTCGGGCACGCGCTCGGCCCAGACGCGCAGCCACTTCGCCGGGGTCACCCCCGGCACGCCTCCCAGCCGGAACCGCTCCATGCGCCCAGTCTGCCGTGCGCGGGCGGCGCCGCCCGGCTCAGACCCGCTCGAGGAACGCCACGACGTCGGCGAGCTCCTCGGCGACGATCGAGTGCGCGCGGTGGTACGTGCGGCGCTCGACCGCGAAGTGGGCATCGAGCCACGGGTGCGACCGCGCGATCTTGTCGGGGTGGATGACCTGGTCGAGGTCGCCGATCGTCGTCAGCAGCGGGATGCGCGGCTCGCGCGCGGCGAGCGCCGCGTCACCGGGCAGCTCGCCCGCGTGGACGAAGGATGCGATGTGCACGATCGAGGCGAAGCGGTCGGGCGCGAGGCGCGCGAGCTGCACCGCCATCGCGCCGCCCTGCGAGAAGCCGAGCAGGTGCACGCGCGCGAAGGGCCGCTCGAGCCCGTCGAGCCACGCGAGCACCGCGTGCGCGGCCTCGTCGATCAGCGTGTGGTCGTCGCTGTCGACGGGCGAGAACTCGAACCACGCGAAGCCGCCGCCGTAGGGGATCGGCGCGCGCAGCGACGCGACCGTCATCGCGGCCGGCAGGTGCGGCGCGAGCCCGATGAGGTCGCCCTCGTGCGAGCCGATCCCGTGCATGACGACCAGCAGGTCGCCCCCGTCCGCGCCCTCGCGCCACTGCACCGCATCCGCGTCGATCTGCACGTCGACCGCCCCCTCTCGCCCGGCGTCCGCCGTGCGGCGGAGCCCTCGAGGACACCGTAGCCTCGAAGCATGGCTGACACCTCGGCGACCACGAAGGTGCTCGCCCCGGTCGGCGGCGGGCGCGGGGGCGGCCGGCGCCGACCCGCGCGCCGGGGCCGCATCGACCGGGTCGTCTCGCTCGACGCCGCTCGCGGCATGCTCGTGCTCGCGACGGCCTTCTGGCTCGCCGCGCCCCGGCGCCCCTTCCCGGCCTCCGAGGCGTGGGGCAGCGTCGGCCTCGACGCGGTCGTGCTGCCCGCGTTCGCGTTCGTGATGGGGTGCGCGCACGCGATGGCGCAGCACCGCGACTGGACCTCCGGCGGTCGCGTGGTGCGGCGCACGCTCGTGCTGCTGCTGCTCGGCATGCTCATCGCCGCGGTCGCGGCGCTCGTCGCGGGCGCCGGCGCGGGCATCGCCTTCGACCCCGAGGCGGGCACGCTCGGCGGCCTCGAGCGCATCCGCGTCACGGGCCCGCTCGTGCAGCTCGGCGTCGCGACCGCCGCGCTCGGCTTCCTCGGCCTCCTCGCGCGCAGCTGGGCGGGATGGGCCTTCGCGGTCGCGGTCGCGACGCTGCTCGGCGCCGGCGCCCTCTGGCTCGCCACGGCGCTGTGCGGCGAGCTGAGCGACCGCTGCAGCCCCGCGACGCTCGTCGTGACCGGGGTCGCGGATGCGGCGGGCACGACGGCAGACCCGCTCGTCACCGCGGGCCTCGCCACGGTGCTCGGCGGGCTCGGCCTCGCGCTGCCCGCGGCCGCAGGCGCCGCGCTCGTGCACGCGCTGCTGCGGGCCCGCAGCGTCACCGCCCACCAGCGCGGCCGCGTGATCGGCTACGGGCTGCTCGCGGCGCTGCTGTTCTCGATCCTCGGGATCCTCGCCTACTTCACCCCGACGGTGTGGGGGCAGCAGCCGCTGCAGCCGTCGACGGCGCTCTGGACCCCGCCGCTCACGCTCGCCGTCGCGGCGCTCGCGGCGCTCCTCGCGACCGCGATGCACCCGGCCATCGACACCGACCTGCGCGGGGGCACCTCGGCGCTCGGGCCCTTCGCGCGGCCGTTCGCGGCCGTCGGCCGCATCAGCCTGCTCGCCGTCGGCGTCACGCTCGCGCTGCGCACGGCGCTCGACGCGGCGACCCCGAGCCCCGTCGCGTGGTTCGCGCGGCTCGGCGACATCCCGTCGATCGTCCTCGGGCTCGCGGTCGCGGCGGCATGGCTGCTGCTCGCGCTCTGGGCCGACCGCTCGGGGCGCCGCCTTCGCCCCTGAGCAGGCCGCCGGATCCGGCCCCGGAGGCCGCAGCCGCATCCGCCCGCCTCGCCCCAGCGCCCGCGAGCCGGGCACAATGGGGGCCATGGCAGTGCGCACCCCCGACCCGAACCCCGGCTGGCTCAGCGACGACGAGCTGCAGCAGGCGCGCGAGCGGCTGCCGATCCTCTACGTCGAGGCGATCCCGGTGCGGGTCGACGGGCTCGGGCAGGTGACCGAGGTGGGGCTGCTGCTGCGCATGAACGCGCAGAGCGAGATGACGCGCACCGTGGTCTCGGGCCGCGTCATGCGCGGCGAGCGCGTGCGCGACGCGCTCTACCGCCACCTCGAGAAGGACCTCGGGCCGATGGCCTTCCCGCAGCTGCCGGCGGCGCCCGCGCCGTTCCACATCGCCGAGTACTTCCCGCTGCCGGGCGACGGCATCTTCCACGACGAGCGGCAGCACGCGGTCTCGCTGTGCTTCATCGTGCCGGTGACGGGCACGTGCGATCCGCGCCAGGACGCGCTCGAGCTCACATGGCTCACGCCCGAGGCGGCCGCGAGCGAGCTCGTCGCGAGCGAGATGGAGGGCGGGCGCGGCTCGCTCGTGCGCGCGGCCCTCGCGCACCTCGGCGCGCTGCGGTGACCTCGTCGCGCCGGGTCGGGCGCGCGCGATGACGCCGTGTGGAGGATGCGCGAGGTCGCGCTCCGTAGGCTTGCGGGCATGAGCGCCCAGCACCAGGTGACCCTCGAGTGGGGCGAGGCCGGCATGCGCGCGGCCGTCGCCGACGTGATCGTGATCGCCGACGCCGACCGCGGCCCGGAGACCGAGGCGCTGCTCCGGCTCGCCGGCCGCACCGCCCTCGTCCTCGAGGCGACGCTCGAGAACGCCGACGTCGTCGCGCGCGCCGCGCTCGACGAGCAGGAGCGCCTCGGCGAGCGCGCGGCGATCGCGATCGTGGCGGCGGGCGAGCGGTGGGCCGACGGGTCGCTGCGCCCGAGCGCCGCCGACCAGCTCGTCGCCGGTCGCGTCGTCGACGCGCTCGCCGAGCTCGGCATCGACTTCCACAGCCCCGCGTGCGCCATCGCGTGCGCCGCCGCCGTCGCGCTGCGCGGCGCGACCAAGGCCCTCGTGGGCGCCGAGGCCGCCGCGCTCGCGCCCGCCCACGCCCACGCCCACGCCACCGCCACCGCCGGAGGAGACCGATGACCTGGAACGCCGACCCCGCCCGCTACGACTCGATGCGGTACCGCCGCGCGGGCAGCTCGGGCCTCAAGCTGCCGGAGCTCACGCTGGGCCTCTGGCACAACTTCGGCGACGACGTCCCGCTCGAGCGCCAGCGCAGCATCCTCACGACCGCGTTCGACCGCGGCATCACGCACTTCGACCTCGCGAACAACTACGGCCCGCCGTTCGGCGCCGCCGAGGTCAACGCGGGCCGCGTGCTCGCGACCGACCTCGCCGCCCATCGCGACGAGATCCTCGTGACGACGAAGGCCGGCTGGGACATGTGGCCCGGCCCCTACGGCATCGGCGGCAGCCGCAAGTACCTCGTCGCGAGCCTCGACCAGTCGCTCGCGCGCCTGGGCCTCGACTACGTCGACATCTTCTACCACCACCGGCCCGACCCAGACACGCCGCTCGAGGAGACGATGGCCGCGCTCGACCACATCGTGCGCACGGGCCGCGCGCTCTACGTGGGCGTGTCGAGCTACTCGGCCGCCGACACCCGGCGCGCGCACGAGATCCTCAGCGACCTCGGCACGCCGCTGACCATCCACCAGCCGTCGTACTCGATGCTCAACCGCTGGATCGAGACGGATGGGCTGCTCGACACCGCGGGCGAGCTCGGCATCGGGGTCATCGGCTTCACCGCGCTCGCGCAGGGTCTGCTGACGGGCAAGTACCTCGGCGGCGTGCCCGCCGACTCGCGCGCCGGGCGCGGCGCCGCCCGCAAGCCGCTCGACCCGAACGTCTCGGCCGACGCCGCCGAGCGCATCCGCGGCCTCGCCGCGATCGCCGAGCAGCGCGGGCAGACGCTCGCGCAGCTCGCGCTCGCGTGGGCGCTGCGCGACGAGCGCATGACGTCGCTCACGATCGGCGTCTCGCGCGTCGAGCAGCTCGAGCAGAACCTCGGCGCCCTCGAGGGCCCGCCCCTCACCCCCGACGAGCTCGCCGCGATCGACGACCTCGCGCGCGACGAGCCGGGCGTCGACCTGTGGGCGGGGGCGCGCGACTCGCGCGGTTGAGCAGGATCGCGCCTTGCGCAGATATGCGCCTCGCGTAGACTGACCGTGCCCCGCACCGTTGCCGCTTCGCCGCTGCGCGCGCCCGGGCAACCTGCGGATCGGTGACTGCGCCCTCCGCGGCACGGTCACCACGAGAGGCACACGAGATGCGCGGTCGCCCCCTTGCCCTGGTCCTGGCGCTCGGCGTCGCGCTCGGCGTCATGAGCCCCGCGGGGATCGCGAGCGCGACGAGCGCGCCGCAGGATCCCGTCGGCGGGGTCACGGCATCCGAGACGCCGACGGCGACCGAGTCGCCGACGGCGACCGAGCCGCCTGCGCCCACGCAGACCCCGGCGCCGAGCGAGCCCGCACCGTCCGCTCCTCCCACCGAGACGCCCGCTCCCACGGAGACCGCGTCGTCGGCGATCCCGGAGGCGCCGGTCGCCGACGCTCCCGAGGCGCTCGACCGCCCCGCTGCGCCGGAGCCGACCGCGTTGCCGTCGATCTGGATGACGGCCGATGCCACGTGGGTGCGCTTCGGCCGCAAGGTCACGGTCACGGGCAAGGTGTGGGAGGGATCGACGGGCATCGCCGACGCTCCTGTGCGCATCGTCGGCCTCTCCGCCCGCACGGGTCGCTGGGAGCTCCTCGCGACGGTGCCCACGCGGGCCGACGGCCGGTTCACGTACGCGTTCACGCCGCTGTCGGGCTACCGCATCAAGGCCGAGATCCTGGCGGACGAGCGGCTCCGAGCCGCGGCGAGCCGCTCGCGGTCGTTCGTCGTCCAGCCCGGCATCGCGAACGTCACGCCGAGAGGCACGAGCTCCGTCTCGATCGGCGCCGAGCACGTCGTGACGGGCGCGCTCTACGCGCAGCTGGAGGGGCGGCGGGTCAAGCTCGAGGGCTACTCCTCGCGGGGCTGGACGACCATCGTCCAGACGTACGCGTCATCGACGGGCGCCTTCGCGCTGCGGTACACGGTGCGCGATGCGAGCATCAGCAGGCTCCGGGTCGTGGTCCCCTCCGGCGGCGGCCTCGTCGTCGCGGCGGCGCCGCAGCTCGCGCTGCGCGTGCTCTCGACCCCGCAGCAGCTCGCCGCCGCGCACCCGCCGTGCTTCGGAGCGGCCGCCATCCTCGACGCCGCGTGCTCCACGACGGGCACGGCCGGCGCGCTCGCGCCCACCACGGACAGCAGCCGCCTGTTCGCGCAGACCGGCGGGGCCTTCTCGAGCGCGTGCTGGCAGTCCGACAAGACCGCCCTCGTCCCGATCTGCCACGCGGGCAGTTCGCGGTCGGACGCGCTGCGCGTGGCGTTCATCGGCGATTCGCACGCCGCCGGCTACTTCGCGACGATGAAGCGCGAGTTCGAGTACTGGAACTGGAGCGTCGACAGCTACCTCGGCGTCAGCTGCCGATGGGAGCACGTGCCCCGCGGCCACGGCTGCGAGCCGCGGTACCGACAGCTGGCCGCGGCCGCCGCCTCGGGCGAGTACGACCTCGTCGTCTACACCGGGCTGCGCTTCCCCTATGCGGACCGACCCGAGGAGGCCGTCGAGATCCGGGACCGCTACGCGGCCGCCTGGCGGCCGGTCGTCGATGCCGGCATCCCGCTCATCGTCATGGGCGACTTCCCGCACATCGGCGGGGCGCTGTCGTGCGTGACGGAGTCGCCGGGCGCGGCCCCGTTCGGCTGCGCCGTGCCGCAGACATACGGCACGAGGGGGCACGACCCGATCCTCGAGGCCGCGGCGCTCGTGCCGGGCGTGCGCGTCGTCGACCCCATGCGCTACTTCTGCATCGACGGCTCGTGCCCGCTCGTCATCGGCGGCGCCATCGTCTACCGTGACGCGCACCACCTCACCGGGACGTACCTCACATCGGTGTCGTCGAAGATCATGTGGGAGCTGCGCCGGGCCGCCCGCTGACGCAGCGCATCCGCCCCTGTCGCGTGTGGGCGGCCCGCACTAGCGTTGCGCCGTGGCCACGACGACGAGGTCCCAGGGCGAGCGCACGTTCCTGCACGTGCTCGCCAACACCGCGCTCGCGAACATCACGACGGCGTTCGTCTGGTTCGCGCTGACCTTCTGGGTGTACCTCGAGACCGGGAGCGTGCTCGCGACCGGGGTGGTCGGCGGCGCCTACATGCTCTTCGTCGCCTTCGGCAGCATCCTCTTCGGCTCGCTCGTCGACCACCACCGCAAGCTGCGCGTCATGCTCGTCTCGGGCGTGTGCACGCTCATCGCGTTCGCGACTGCGGGCGTCATGATCCTGCTGCTGCCCGAGCCGCTGCTGCTGCAGCTCACCGCCCCCTGGCTGTGGCTGTTCATGGCGGTGATCCTCGCGGGGTCGATCGTCGAGCAGCTGCGCAACATCGCGCTCTCGACGACCGTGACGCTGCTCGTGCCCGACGAGCGCCACGCGAACGCCAACGGCATGGTCGGCACGGTGCAGGGCGTCGCGTTCGCCATCACGAGCGTCTTCTCGGGGCTCTCGATCGGGCTGCTCGGCATGGGGTGGACGATCGCGATCGGGATCGTCGCGATCGCGGTCAGCCTCGTCCACCTGCTGACGCTGCGCATCCCGGAGGACGTCGTCGCCCAGCAGCCCGACGACGCGGCGCGCGGCATCGATCTGCGCGGCTCGATCCGCGCCGTGCTCGGCATCGGCGGGCTGTTCGCGCTCATCCTCTTCTCGACGTTCAACAACCTCATCGGCGGCGTCTACATGGCGCTCATGGACCCGTACGGCCTCGAGCTGTTCGAGGTCGAGGCGTGGGGCGCCGTGCTCGGGGTCTCGTCGACCGGCTTCATCATCGGCGGGCTCGTGATCGCGCGGTTCGGGCTCGGCCGCCGGCCCATCCGCACGCTCCTGCTCGTCGTGATCGCGATGGGGGTGCTCGGCGCGCTGTTCACGATCCGCGAGTGGTGGTGGCTCTACGGACTCGGCATCTGGGCCTACATGGCGATCATCCCTGCGGCCGAGGCCGCCGAGCAGACCGTCATCCAGCGCGTCGTGCCGCTGCATCGGCAGGGGCGCGTCTTCGGCTTCGCGATGGCGTTCGAAGCGGGGGCCGCCCCGATCACCGCGTTCCTCATCGCGCCCATCGCGCAGTTCCTCATCCTGCCCTGGGCGCGCTCGCCCGAGGGCGCCGCGGCGCTCGAGCCGCTGCTCGGCACGGGAGAGGCGCGCGGGATCGCCCTCATCTTCCTCGTCGCGGGCATCGTGACGACGCTCGCGGGTGCGCTCGCCTTCACGACGCGGTCCTATCGGCGCATCAGCGAGAGCTACGACGCGGCCGTGCCCGAGGGCGACGACCCTGCCGAGGCGTCACCCGACGGTGCCCCGGGCCCCGCGCCGGCCGCGCGCGCGGGCGTCACCGAGGGCGGGCCGGATGCGGCGGACCCGGTCGCGCGGGATCCGTCGGGCGGCGCGGTGAGCGATGCCGGCAGGGCGCCCGGAGCCGAGTAGCGCGCGAGCACGGGCTCGGCGCGGTCGACGGCGGTCGCGTCGGTGACGGGCGCGGGGGCGGTGTCGGCGATGAAGCGCTCGATGCGGGCCCCGCCGATCGCCGCCGCAGCGGGCGAGTCCCGCTGCACGCGGGCGCGGATCGCGTCGAGCGCCAGCGGGGCGTCGCTCGCGATGAGCACGATGTTGCTCTCGCGCACGGCGATCGTCGACCCCCGCGTGACCATGGCCACGTGCGCGAACACCGCGCGCAGGGTCGCGAGCTGGGCGCGCACGAAGTGCGCCGGCGGCCCGTCGACCGAGTTCACGATGAGCGTGCCGCCCGGCTCGAGCGCCTCGCGCGCCGCGTGGAAGCACTCGACGGTGGTGAAGGCCGCAGGCACGCGGCCTCCGTCGAACACGTCGATCACGATGAGCGAGACCGGCTCGGCCGTCGCCTCGAGCGCGGCGCGCCCGTCGCCCAGCTCGAGCCGCACGCCGTGCGGCAGCGGATCGACCTCGGCCACGAGCTCGACGAGCGCCGGCTCGACCTCGACCACGCGCTGGCGCATCGTCGGGTCGCGGTGCTGCAGCGCGCGGGGGAGCGTCGCCGCGCCGGCGCCGAGGTGCAGGGCGGTCGCGCCCGCGCGCCCGCCGAGCGCCTCGATCGCGGCGGCGAGCATCCACCGCACGCTCGCGAGCCTCGGCGGCTGCGCCGGGTCGCCGACGTGCGACTGCACGAAGCCGCCCACCCGCAGCGTCCACCCGGCGGCGTCGCGCTCGACGACCGCGTCGCGGCCGCTCGAGAGCGTGCGTCGCGTCACGCCGCGGCCTGGCGCCGCATCCAGCGCACCTCGACCACGCGCCGCGCCGCGCGCGTGCAGGGCGTGCACGCGTAGCGACCGCGGGGCGCGCGGAAGCGCACGTGCTCGTGGCCGCCGGGGCACGAGCCCACCCAGCCGGCGCGCTCGGCGGCGATCTCGCCGCGATGGGTGCGGCCGCCGACGTAGCCGAGCTCGCGCGCGGTGCGCCGCCACACCGGCCCGTGCCCCGCGGCCGGCCCCGCCATCGCGTGCGCGACCTCGTGCAGCAGCACCTGGTGCACCTCGTCGTCGTCCCAGCGGGCGGCGAGGTGCTTCGAGACGGTGATGCGGCGGTGCGTGTAGTTCGTCAGCCCCGCGCGCTTGGCGGCGCGATCGAAGCCGAAGGTCCACGAGTCGTCGAGGTGCAGCCGGATGAGGGCCTCCGCCCACACCCGCACCTTCTCGAGATCAGCCATCACACCCCTTCCGCCGGCTGCGAGCATGCCAGCCCGGGGCGCGACCGCGCCAACCGCGGGCCGTCGCCTGTGGAGTCAGCGCCCGCCCCAGAGCGGATGCCGCGCCCGAGGCACGTCCTGCTCGGCGCGCAGCGCCTCGGTCTGCGCGCGGTCGGTCGCGACCATGAGCGCGATCTCGGCGGCCTCGAGCTGCGCCGCCTCGAGGCCGGCCTCGCGGCACAGCTCGACCGCGACCGTGAAGTCGAGGCACGCCTCGTGCCACTGCCGGAGCGCGAAGTGCACCGTGCCTCGCTGCTGCAGCGCGTGCGCCCACAGCTCGACCCAGTCGTTCGCGCGCGACTCGGCGATGAGCGCCGTGCACTCGCGCAGCGCCGCGTCGAGGTCGCCGCGGGTCTGGATGACGGATGCGCGCAGCAGGCGCGCCTCGGCGACCCGGTCGCGAGAGCCCGAGGCGCGCGCGAGGGTCACGGCCTCGTTCGCGGCGACGAGCGCGTCGTCGAGCCGCCCGATGGACTCGAGCAGCCACGCGCGCTCGGAGACGGCCGCGAGCGAGCGCTCCCGGCCGAGCTGCCGCAGCCGGCGGGCGGCAGCGGCGACGTCGACCGCGTTGCGCAGCGCGGTCTGGTCGTAGCCGATCGACTGGCTCATGGCCGACATCGTCGCGCACGCGAGCCGGATCCGCGGGAGCGCGCGCGGCGATCCGCCGACCGCGCCGGGCCGAGCGCCGTGCGGGCGTCCGGCAGGGCAGGTGGAATGCCGCGCGCCCGCGCGCCGTTGGCCCTCCCACGTGACCTCCTCGACGCGCCGTCCCCGCTGGATCCTCGCCGCCGTGCTGGCGATCGCCGTCGTCGGCGGCGGCATCACCGCCGCGGCGCTCGCGACGGGCGGTCGCGCAGAGAACGGCGTCGACGCATCCGCCGTGCCGCAGGGCAGCATCGCCGCGGACACCCGCATGGGCGCCGTCGAGCTGCGCGCCGCCGACCTCGACGGCATGGCCGACTACTACGGCCCTGCGGGCATCGGGCTCGACGTGCTCGAGCGCGCCGCCGACGTCGTCTCGCTCGGCGCCCACGGGCACGAGCTCGTGCGGCTCGTCGCCGCCGAGGCCGCACCGGCCGCCCATGCCGACGCGGGCCTGTTCCACACCGCGATCCGCTTCGACGACGCCCCCGGTCTCGCGCGCGCCCTCGTCGGCGTCGCGAGCGCCTACCCGCACCTCTACGGCGGCGCGTCCGACCACGCGGTCAGCCACGCCTTCTACTTCGCCGACCCCGAGGGCAACGGCGTCGAGCTGTACGTCGACACGCCCCGCGACTTGTGGGTGTGGGAGGACGGCGAGGTGCAGATGGGCAGCGCGCCGCTCGACATCAACGCCTTCGTCGCCGAGCACCTCGGCGCGGGCACCGACACCGGCACCGGCAGCGGCGCGACCGTCGGCCACGTCCACTTGAAGGTCGGCGACCTGGGGCAGGCCGAGGCGTTCTACTCCGACCTGCTCGGCTTCGCGGTGACCGCCCGCGCCGACGGCGCGATCTTCCTCGCCGCCGGCGGCTACCACCACCACCTCGCGGCCAACACGTGGGGCTCGGCGGGCGCGGGCGAGCGCCCCGAGACGCTCGGCCTCGGCTCGCTCGAGGTGCTCGTGCCCGCGCAGGCCGACCTCGACGTCGTCGCAGCGAGGCTGACGGATGCGGGAGCCGCGTTCGACGAGACCGCCGGCGCGATCGTCGTGGCCGACCCGTGGGGCACGGTGGTCGAGCTGCGCGTCGCCGGATAGCCGCGGCCTGCCGGGGGACTTCTCCCCATCGCGACCCTCAGCAGCGAGCTCCTAGGGTGGGAGGGCCGGACGGAGGACCATGGCCCAGGACATCATGCTCGACCTCGAGCGCATGCGCGAGCTGCATCGCGGACTCACGATCACGGTGGCCGAGTTCGAGGCCGCAGGTCGCACGAACGACCGGCTCGAGTCCGCCATCGGCAACCCCGACGGGCGGTCGGCGCTGCGCGACAAGGCGCATGACTTCGAGGGCCGGTGGAACGACAAGCGCGAGAAGCTGCTGACCAACCTCGACGGCATCGATGAGTCGCTGCGCACGATCATCGAGCAGTGGACGGCGTGGGACGCCGACACCGCCGGCTACTTCGAGGACGAGGGCAGGACCACGACCCTGACTCACGAGCCATGACGATGCGATCCCCGAACGAGGGCTACGAGCTGCGCGCGCTCGAGGGCGACGCCCCCGCGATCCAGGAGCACGGCCGCGTGCTCGGCGAGCTCGCCGAGACGATGGTCATGACCGCCGATCGGCTGATCGAGCTGGGCGACTCATCCCTGTACCGCAGCCAGGCGACCGACAAGCTCTCGACCACGGCGGCCGAGGTGGAGGAGGATCTGCGCGCGGCGTCGGTGCGCTACGACCTCACCGGCGACGCGGTCGTGACCTACGGGGTCGCCCTCGCCCAGGCCCAGGACTGCATCAACCCCAACGTCGAGACCATCCGCACCGCCGAGGAGGAGTACCAGGCGGCGCGCCGGGCCCTCGACGACGCGGAGGACGAGCGCGACGGGCTGCGCCGCGTGATGCCGTGGGAGGACGAGCCCACCGAGGCCCAGACCGCGGCCGCGGCCTTGGCGGTCGCCACCGCCAGCGGCGAGCTCGCCGGCAAGGAGCAGACCCGCAACGCGCTGTGGGCCACGTACGAGACCGCCTTCGGCGACTGGAGCGAGGCCTACGACGCCGCCGTCGACGGCATCGAGCATGCGATGGACACCGCCGGCAACGACGACGGCTTCTGGGAGGCGCTCGACAACTTCCTCGACGCGCTCGGGTGGGTGATCCTGGTGCTGAGCATCGTCGCGCTCATCATCGGCGCCCCGTTCACCGGGCTGCTCGCGGGCATCCTGCTGGGCCTCTCGGCACTGGTGGCGCTCGGGCGGCTCGTGCAGTACGCCGCCGGCCAGGCGACGCTGGCCGATGTCGCCCTCTCGCTCATCGCCCTGCTGCCGTTCGGCATCGGGCGCGTCCTGTCGAAGGGCGCGCCGACGCTGAGCGCCGTCATGGGCGGCGCTCGCGGGCAGATCGTCTCGAGCATCCGCTCGGCACTGCCGGCGATGCGGTTCTCCACGCCGTTCCGCAACATCTCGACCGCCTGGCAGTGGTTCCGCGCGCCGGCGGCCGCGCGCGCCGCGCTGCCCCACCCGGGGGTGTTCACCAACCCGCTCACGGCGATGCGCCTCGGCGGCGCGCAGACCGCGCAGGTCCAGACCTTCGTGCAGACCATGCGCACCTCGCCGTACGCGAGCACGCTCGCCCAGCTCGCCGACGACACGGCGCGCGCGATGCCGACCCCGTGGCTGCAGAGCGCGAACACCAATCTGTGGGTCGGTGAGTTCGGCTATGGCGTCGCGACCACGACCGGCGCCCTCTCGAGCTTCTTCGGTGCGGAGCAGGTCACGGTCGACGATGGCCCGATCCGCTGACGCGCGCGGGCGCTGGGTCGCCCGTCTCGATGCCGTCGGCATCGCCGCCGCGGGCCTGGGCATCCTCACGCTCCTGGGCTACCTCGTCGGCGGGCTGGTCCTCACCGGCGGCCGCATGGCCGAGGACCTCGGCTACCTCTACGGCCACATCGTCGAGTGGCCGCTGTTCGTGGTGGAGCCGTGGCTGCCGATCGCCGTCTCCTCCGTCACGCTGCTGGCGTTCGTGCCGATGGCGGCGCTCGTGCGGCCCGAGGAGACCGGTCGGCTCACTCGCGCCATCAACCTGGTCGCGGCCGGCTCGATCTGCCTGCCCTTCGCCATGATGCTGCTCTTCCCGACCGTCGTCTCGACCGACCACCGCGGCGTCGACGAGACGGTGCCCGGTGATCACTGGATCGGCCTGGCGATCGGCATCGCGACGATGGTGCTCATGATCGCCCTCGGCGCCCGGGCGATGACGGAGCAAGGACGGCGGATGCGCGCATGACGATCGCTTCGCCCACGGGCTACCACCTGATGCTGCCGCCGGGCTGGCGCGGCTTCCCCGTCGACGATGACGGCCTGGCCCAGGTGCAGCGCTTCGTCAGCGCGAGGTTCCGGGCGATCGGGCGCCCCGACCTCGACGCGCAGATGCGGCAGCTCCTGCGCCAGCAGTGGGCGGCGCTGCGCGCGCAGCTCGCCCGTCAGGTCTTCCTGCGCGCCGAGCAGGACGAGCGGATGCTGCTGCCGATGTCGATCGCCGTGCGCCAGTTCGTCGCGCCGCCGCCGGCGACCTTCGAGCAGGCGCTCGCGACCACCACGGGCACGACGCTCGAGCGCTTCGACACCCCCGCTGGCCCGTGGTTCCGCGGCGAGCGCGAGCAGCGGGGGCAGGGCGAGCTCTCGATGGCGCGGTCGGTGACCGTGCTCTACGGGATGCCGCTGCCCGAGCCGCATCAGCGCAAGGGCCTGGCGTTCATCGGCTCGGTCACCCACGCCGACGGGACGGACGCCGAGCTCGTGCGCGGCCACGTCGAGCTGCTCGACACGATCATGGAGACGGTGCGCTGGCGATGAGCATGCAGTACGCGTTCGACCTCGAGGCGACGCAGTGGCTGCGGGTGCCCCTGGCGTTCCCCGACGGCGAGGACGCCGACGTCTTCACCTGGGCGGCGCGGGTGGCGGATGCGCGGGTCCACGGCCGCGAGGACCTGCGGCGCGCGATCATCGGCCGGGCCACCGAGGTCGCGGCCGTGCTGGGGCCGCGCGAGGCGGCGGCCGAGCGGCTGTGGCTGCTGCCGTCGCCGCAGGCGCCGGAGGCGATCGCCCACCTCTACTTCGCCGACGCGGCCGGCGAGCCGGCGGAGGCCTTCGTGCTCGCCGGCGCCGAGGGCGGTGCGCAGGCGGTGCGCAGCATCGAGGGCACGGGCTGCGACGAGGCGCTGGCCGCCGAGCTGCTCGCGGAGACCGAGCAGGGCATGCTGGCGATCTCGCGCCGCATCGCTCGGATGGACGGCACGATCGCGCTCATCGAGGTGATCGACGCGGCCCCGACCCCCGTCGCCGCAGAGGACGGCCCGCTCGACCAGCTGCTGCGGGGCCTCGTCCTCCGGCCCGCCGCCGGCTGAGCCGGCTCAGCCGAAGACGCCCCGCCCGGGTGCTGGGCTCGGCGTCGCGTCCGCGTCCCGCGCGGGCAGCGCGCCGCCGAGGAACCGGCGCAGCTCGGCGCCGGCCACGACCTTGCCGGGCAGCGGGTCGCGGCGCAGCGCGCGCCCGACCGCGTCGAGGTCGGGCAGCTCGGCGCCCGCGACCGCGACGACGTTGCCGAAGCGCCGGCCCTTGAGCATGCCGGGGTCGGCGAGCGCCGCCGCCTCGGCGTGCACCTCGAGCAGCGCCGCGAGCTGCCGCTTCGCGAACGCCAGCGTGCGGTCGTCGGCGATGTTCACCACCACGACGCCGGTCGGCGCGAGCAGCTGCCGCACGAGCTCGTGGAACTCCACCGTCGTCACGTGCGCCGGCGTCTGCGCGCCGGAGAACACATCCACCACTACGAGGTCGACCGCGCCCGTGAGCCCGCGCGGCAGCCGCGCGAGCTGCTCGCGCGCATCGCCGTAGCGCACGCGCACGCTCGCGCCGCGGGGCAGCGGCGCGACCTCGCGCACGAGCTCGACCAGCAGCGGCTCGAGCTCGATCACCTGCTGGCGCGAGCCCGGCCGCGTCGCCTCGACGTAGCGGGGGAGGGTGAGGGCACCCGCGCCGAGGTGCACCGCGGTGATGGGGCCGGCCGGCAGCGCGTCGATCGCGTGGCCCATCTGCTGCACGTACTCGTACACGAGCAGCTCGGGCCGCTCGGGGTCGACGTGCGACTGCGGTGTGCCGTCGACCACGAGCTGCCAGCCGCCCGACCCCGAGAACCGCATCTCGGCGTGCAGGCCGCTCGAGAGGCGGCGGCTGGGGGTCGTCATGCGGCCATTCTCCCGCGTGCGGCGCGCCCGCTAGCACCGGGTGCGCCGGGCCTGCCAGCCGACACGCCGTCGCGGCTGGACTTTCGCGCGGGCGCGGCGTAGTGTTGAGCGTTGCGCTCACAGACATCCCCTCTGCCTTCATATTGCGGTCGGCGCGCGCCCTCACCGGGCGCTTCAGGGTGTTGACGAGTCTCTCACCGACGACACGATCCCGGGAAGACCCGCAACCCTTCCCGGCCCGGAGGTATCTGCCTTGGCTGAACTGAGCCCCAAGACCGGTCGAAACGCGAGCCGCCTGAGCTTCGCGCGGATCACGGACACCCTGACCGTCCCCGACCTGCTCGCACTGCAGACCGAGAGCTTCGAGTGGCTCATCGGCGACGACGCCTGGAAGGCCCGCCTCGCAGAGGCGTCGGAGTCCGGCCGCGACCACGTGCACGCCGAGTCCGGCCTCGAGGAGATCTTCGAGGAGATCTCGCCCATCGAGGACCTCGGCGAGAAGATGCAGCTCTCGTTCTCGGAGCCGGTGCTCGACGTGCCCAAGTACACGATCGACGAGTGCAAGGAGCGCGGCAAGACCTACGCGGCGCCGCTCTACGTCTCGGCCGAGTTCATGAACCACGAGACCGGCGAGATCAAGTCGCAGACGGTCTTCATGGGCGACTTCCCGCTCATGACCGAGAAGGGCACGTTCATCGTGAACGGCACCGAGCGCGTCGTCGTCTCGCAGCTCGTGCGCAGCCCCGGCGTCTACTTCGAGCGCACGCCCGAGAAGAACTCCGACAAGGACGTCTACTCGGCGCGCGTCATCCCCTCGCGCGGCGCGTGGCTCGAGTTCGAGATCGACAAGCGGGATGCCGTGGGCGTCCGCATCGACCGCAAGCGCAAGCAGTCGGTCACCGTCTTCCTCAAGGCCCTCGGCCTCACGAGCGAGGACATCGCGACCGAGTTCGCCGGCTACGAGTCGATCATGGCGACGCTCGAGAAGGACGCGCCGATGTCGAAGGAGGACGCCCTCCGCGACATCTACCGCAAGCTGCGTCCGGGCGAGCAGGTGGCCGCCGAGGCCGCCCGCGCGCTGCTCGACAACTTCTACTTCAACCCGAAGCGCTACGACCTCGCGAAGGTGGGTCGCTACAAGATCAACCGCAAGCTCGGCATCGACGCGCCGATGAGCGACTCGGTGCTCTCGGTCGAGGACATCGTCGCGACGATCAAGTACCTCGTCGCGCTGCACGCCGAGGAGACCACGCTGCCGGGCGTCCGCAAGGGCGAGCCGGTCGAGATCCGCCTCGACGTCGACGACATCGACCACTTCGGCAACCGCCGCATCCGCGCGGTCGGCGAGCTCATCCAGAACCAGGTCCGCACGGGCCTGGCCCGCATGGAGCGCGTCGTGCGCGAGCGCATGTCGACGCAGGACATCGAGGCGATCACGCCGCAGACCCTGATCAACGTGCGCCCGGTGAGCGCCGCGATCAAGGAGTTCTTCGGCACGTCGCAGCTGTCGCAGTTCATGGATCAGAACAACCCGCTCGCGGGCCTGACCCACAAGCGCACGCTCTCGGCGCTCGGCCCCGGCGGCCTCTCGCGCGAGCGCGCGGGCGTCGAGGTGCGCGACGTGCACCCCTCGCACTACGGCCGCATGTGCCCGATCGAGACCCCTGAGGGCCCGAACATCGGCCTGATCGGCCGCCTCGCGACGTTCGGCCGCATCAACTCGTTCGGCTTCATCGAGACGCCGTACCGCCGCGTCGAGAACGGCGTCGTGGGCGACACGGTCGACTACCTGACCGCCTCCGAGGAGGACGAGTTCGTCGTCGCGCACGCGAACAACCCGATCGACGAGAACAAGCGCTTCACGCAGGAGCGAGTCGTCGCCCGTCGCAAGGGCGAGGAGGTCGAGCTCGTCGACCCGATGACGGTGGACTACATGGACGTCTCGCCGCGCCAGATGGCGTCGGTCGCGACGAGCCTCATCCCCTTCCTCGAGCACGACGACGCGAACCGCGCGCTCATGGGCGCGAACATGCAGCGCCAGGCCGTGCCGCTCGTCCGCTCCGAGGCGCCGCTCGTCGGCACCGGCATGGAGGGCTTCGCCGCGATCGACTCCGGCGACGTCATCACGGCGGATGCGTCGGGCGTGGTCGCCGAGGTCTCGGCCGACCTCGTCACGGTGCAGCTCGACGAGGGCGGCACGCAGCAGTACTTCCTGCGCAAGTTCGACCGCTCGAACCAGGGCACGTCGTACAACCACCGGGTCATCGTCTCGGCGGGCGACCGCATCGAGGCCGGCGAGGTCATCGCCGACGGCCCGGCGACGGAGGACGGCGAGCTCGCGCTCGGCAAGAACCTGCTCGTGGCGTTCATGCCGTGGGAGGGCCACAACTACGAGGACGCGATGATCCTCAGCCAGAACCTGGTGAAGGACGACGTGCTCTCGTCGATCCACATCGAGGAGTACGAGGTCGACGCCCGCGACACCAAGCTGGGCAAGGAGGAGATCACGCGTGACCTCCCCAACGTCGGCCCCGACCTGCTGGCCGACCTCGACGAGCGCGGCATCATCCGCATCGGCGCCGAGGTCGTGCCCGGCGACATCCTCGTCGGCAAGGTCACGCCGAAGGGCGAGACCGAGCTGAGCGCCGAGGAGCGTCTGCTGCGCGCGATCTTCAACGAGAAGAGCCGCGAGGTGCGCGACACCTCCCTCAAGGTGCCGCACGGCGAGCAGGGCACGGTCATCGCGGTCAAGCAGTTCCGCGCTGAGGACGGCGACGACGAGCTCGGCTCGGGCGTGCACGAGAAGGTCGTGGTCTACATCGCGCAGAAGCGCAAGATCACCGAGGGCGACAAGCTCGCCGGCCGCCACGGCAACAAGGGCGTGATCGCCAAGATCCTGCCCGAGGAGGACATGCCGTTCCTCGAGGACGGCACGCCCGTCGACATCGTGCTCAACCCGCTCGGCATCCCGAAGCGCATGAACTTCGGCCAGGTGCTCGAGACGCACCTCGGCTGGATCGCGAAGACGGGCTGGAAGGTCGAGGGCACCCCCGAGTGGGCGAAGGGCCTCGACCCGGCGACGCTCGAGGCGCCTGCGGGCACCAAGGTCGCGACGCCGGTCTTCGACGGCGCCACCGAGGAGTCGATCATCGGGCTGCTCGACGCGACGCTCCCGACCCGCGACGGCGTGCGCCTCATCGACGGCTCCGGCAAGGCGAAGCTGTTCGACGGCCGCTCGGGCGAGCCGTACCCGTACCCGATCTCGGTCGGCTACATGTACATCCTCAAGCTGCACCACCTGGTCGACGACAAGATCCACGCCCGCTCGACCGGCCCCTACTCGATGATCACGCAGCAGCCCCTGGGCGGTAAGGCCCAGTTCGGCGGCCAGCGGTTCGGCGAGATGGAGGTCTGGGCGCTCGAGGCGTACGGCGCCGCCTACACGCTCCAGGAGCTGCTCACCATCAAGTCGGACGACATCGTCGGCCGCGTGAAGGTGTACGAGGCCATCGTCAAGGGCGAGAACATCCAGGAGCCCGGCATCCCCGAGTCCTTCAAGGTGCTCATGAAGGAGATGCAGTCGCTCTGCCTGAACGTCGAGGTGCTCAACGCAGCCGGCGACGTCGTCACGCTGCGCGACGACGAGGACGAGGCGCTCCGCACGGCCGAGGAGCTCGGCATCAACATCTCCCGCCCTGAGCTGTCGTCGATCGACGACATCTGATCCGGCAGCTGAAGAGAATTTCGACAAGAGGGAATTGCATTGATCGACGCGACTACGTTCGATGAGCTGCGGATCGGCCTGGCGACGGCCGAGGACATCCGCGGATGGTCGTACGGCGAGGTGAAGAAGCCCGAGACCATCAACTACCGCACGCTGAAGCCGGAGAAGGACGGCCTGTTCGGCGAGCAGATCTTCGGCCCCAGCCGCGACTGGGAGTGCGCCTGCGGCAAGTACAAGCGCGTGCGCTTCAAGGGCATCGTCTGCGAGCGCTGCGGTGTCGAGGTCACGAAGTCGTCCGTGCGCCGCGAGCGCATGGGCCACATCGAGCTCGCCGCACCCGTCACGCACATCTGGTACTTCAAGGGCGTGCCCAGCCGCCTCGGCTATCTGCTCGACATGGCGCCGAAGGACCTCGAGAAGGTCATCTACTTCGCCGCGTACATGATCATCAGCGTCGACACCGACGCCCGCCACGAGCGCCTTCCCGCGCTCGAGCAGGAGCTGCGGCTCAAGGTCGCCGAGGTCGAGAAGCGCCGCGACGCCGACATCGCCGCCCGCCTCTCGCAGCTCGAGGCCGACGTGGCCCAGCTCGAGGAGGAGGGCGCGAAGGCCGACCAGAAGCGCAAGGTGAAGGACGCCGGCGAGCGCGAGATGGCGCAGCTGCGCAAGTTCGCCGACGACGAGATCGCCCAGATGGAGAAGGTCTTCGACGACTTCCGCACGCTCAAGGTCGGTGACCTGAAGGCCGAGGACGCGACGTACCACGACCTCGTCGACCTGTACGGCGAGTTCTTCCACGGCCACATGGGCGCTGAGGCGATCAAGCTGCGCCTCGAGTCGTTCGACCTGGCCGCCGAGGCCGAGGACCTGCACCAGCAGATCGCCGAGGGCAAGGGCCAGCGCAAGATCCGCGCGATCAAGCGCCTCAAGGTCGTCAACTCGTTCCTGCAGACGGGCAACAGCCCGGCCGCGATGGTGCTCGACGTCGTGCCGGTGATCCCGCCGGAGCTGCGTCCGATGGTGCAGCTCGACGGCGGCCGCTTCGCGACCTCCGACCTCAACGACCTGTACCGCCGCGTCATCAACCGCAACAACCGCCTGCGCCGCCTGCTCGACCTCGGGGCTCCCGAGATCATCGTGAACAACGAGAAGCGGATGCTGCAGGAGGCCGTCGACGCGCTGTTCGACAACGGCCGCCGCGGCCGTCCCGTCACGGGCACCGGCAACCGCGCGCTCAAGTCGCTCTCCGACATGCTGAAGGGCAAGCAGGGCCGGTTCCGCCAGAACCTGCTCGGCAAGCGCGTCGACTACTCGGGCCGCTCGGTCATCGTCGTCGGCCCGCAGCTCCAGCTGCACCAGTGCGGCCTGCCCAAGCAGATGGCGCTCGAGCTGTTCAAGCCGTTCGTCATCAAGCGCCTGATCGACCTGGGCCACTCCCAGAACATCAAGCACGCCAAGCGCATGGTGGAGCGCTCGAAGCCGCAGGTGTGGGACGTGCTCGAGGAGATCATCCGCGAGCGCCCCGTGCTGCTGAACCGCGCGCCCACGCTGCACCGCCTCGGCATCCAGGCGTTCGAGCCCCAGCTCGTCGAGGGCAAGGCCATCCAGCTGCACCCGCTCGTCTGCGCGGCGTTCAACGCCGACTTCGACGGCGACCAGATGGCCGTGCACCTGCCGCTCTCGGTCGAGGCGCAGGCCGAGGCCCGCGTGCTCATGCTCGCCTCGAGCAACATCCTCAAGCCGTCGGACGGCCGTCCGGTCACGCTGCCCTCGCACGAGATGGTCTCGGGCCTGCACCACCTCACCACGGTGAAGGCGGATGCGACGGGCTCGGGCCGCGCGTTCTCCTCGGTCGCCGAGGCGATCATGGCCATGGACCAGGGCTCCCTGGACCTCGGCGCGACCGTGCGCATCCGCCTGTCGGGCCTGGTCTTCCGCGACCAGGACCGCCCGGAGGGCTTCGTCGACGGCGAGCCGTTCCTGCTCGAGACGACCCTCGGCCGCGCGCTCTTCAACGAGCTGCTGCCGGAGGACTTCCCGTTCGTGCAGGAGGCCGCCACCAAGCCGGTCATCTCGCTCATCGTCAACGCGCTCGCCGAGCGCTACCCCAAGACGGTGGTCGCGGCGACGCTCGACAAGATCAAGGACGCCGGCTTCTACTGGGCCACGCGCTCGGGCATCTCGGTCGCGCTCTCCGACGTCATCACGCCGGAGCGCAAGGACGAGATCGTCGGCGCGGCCGAGGAGTCGGCCCGCAAGATCCAGGACAAGTTCGAGAAGGGTCTCATCACCGACGCCGAGCGTCGCAGCGACCTCACCGAGCTCTGGACCAAGGCCACGAACGACGTGCAGAAGGCCACGCAGGAGGCGTTCGACGAGGACAACTCCATCTACCGCATGGTCACCGCCGGCGCGAACGGCAACTGGATCCAGGTGCGCAACATCACCGGCATGCGCGGCCTCGTGACGAACCCGAAGGGCGAGGTCATCCCGCGCCCGATCATCTCGTCGTACCGCGAGGGCCTCACCGTGGCGGAGTACTTCATCGCCACGCACGGCGCGCGCAAGGGCTCGGCCGACACCGCGCTCCGCACGGCCGACTCGGGCTACCTGACGCGTCGTCTCGTCGACGTGTCGCAGGACGTCATCATCCGCGAGGACGACTGCGGCACCGAGCGGGGCCTCGAGGTGCCGATCGCCGAGACGATCGACGGCCAGCTCGTGCTGCACGAGAACGTCGAATCGGCGGTCTACGCCCGCAACCTCGCGACCGAGGTCGTGGGATCCGACGGCACGGTGCTCGCGACCGCGGGCCAGGACATCGGCGACCGCGAGATCCGCGCGTTCATCGCCGCGGGCGTCGAGACGGTCAAGGTGCGCTCGGTGCTCACGTGCGAGTCGGCGGTCGGCGTCTGCGCCCACTGCTACGGCCGCTCGCTCGCGACGGGCCTGCTCGTCGACATCGGCGAGGCGGTGGGCATCATCGCCGCCCAGTCGATCGGCGAGCCCGGCACGCAGCTCACGATGCGCACGTTCCACACCGGTGGTTCGGTCGGCGCGAGCGACATCACGCAGGGTCTGCCCCGCGTGACCGAGCTCTTCGAGGCGCGCACGCCCAAGAACGCCTCGCCCATCGCCGAGGTGGCGGGCCGCGTGCGCATCGAGGAGGACGAGAAGTCGAAGCGCATCGTCATCACCCCCGACAACGGGGATGAGGAGATCGCCTACCCGGTGCTCCGCCGCGCGACCCTCGAGGTCGGCGACGGCGACCACGTCGAGCAGGGGCAGCAGCTCCAGGTCGGCGCGGTCGACCCCAAGGAGGTGCTGCGCGTGCGCGGCGTCCGCGAGGTGCAGAAGCACCTGGTCTCGGGCGTCCAGGACGTGTACCGCTCGCAGGGCGTGCCGATCCACGACAAGCACATCGAGGTCATCGTGCGCCAGATGCTGCGCAAGGTCACGGTCGTCGACCACGGCGAGACGGACCTGCTGCCGGGCGAGCTCGTCGACCGCTCGCGGTACAACGAGCTCAACCGCGCCGCGCTGACCGAGGGCAAGAAGACCGCTTCGGCCCGCCAGGAGGTCATGGGCATCACGAAGGCGTCGCTCGCGACGGAGTCGTGGCTCTCGGCCGCCTCCTTCCAGGAGACGACCAAGGTGCTCACCGAGGCGGCGCTCGCCGGCAAGCGCGACCCGCTGCTGGGCCTCAAGGAGAACGTCATCATCGGCAAGCTCATCCCCGCGGGCACCGGCCTGTCGCGCTACCGCGACGTCTCGGTCGAGGCCACGGAGGAGGCAAAGGCGGAGCGCTACCCGAACCGCCTGTTCGCCGACGCCGGCGGGGTCGACGAGTCCGACCTCTCCTACCTCGACTTCGACGCCTTCACCGGCGGCGAGTTCGGCGAGGAGCCCGGGCAGTACGTCTGACGCCGACTGCTCGAAGGGGCCGCACCACACGCGTGGTGCGGCCCCTTCCGCGTCCGCCGGATGCGCCTGCGTGCGGAGCGCCGCAGGGGACGCACCGCTCGGCGTGCCTAGAATCAGCCGACGACGCGGCACCGTGCCGCGGAGGAGGTCACAGCATGAGCGACGAGCAGCCCACCTCGTGGCGCGAGCGGTTCTTCGGCACCGCGCCGGCGACCACGCCCTCGGAGGACGCGCCTGCTGACGAGCGGGGGACCGACCCCCACTCGGCGGAGTCGGCGCCGGACTCCTCGGAGGTGGCCTCGCAGTCGGTCACGGAGCACGACGACCACCAGAGCCTCGTCGAGCACGAGCCGTCGACCGACACCGCCGAGCTCGGCGACCGCGAGAGCCCGATCGAGCCGACGGTGATCGCGCCGTCGACCCTGCGCGGCCCGTCGCACTCCGCCGCGCACCCGGACGACACGCCCACCGGCGATGCGACGGCGAGCCGCCGCCGCGCCGACGCCGCCCACGGCGACGCCGCCGACAGCTCGCTCGAGCGCGAGCCCGAGACCGACGCGGCCTCGGACGCGGCCGCGCCGCCCGAGCTCGTCGAGCCCCGCCGCCCGTCCTTCGGCCTCCGGCGCCGGACGGATGCGGACGCCGACCACGGTGCGGTGCACGACGCGGATGGCGACGCGGCCCGTGGCGCCGGCGGCGCGGGTGCCGGCGCCGCCGTCGCGGGCGGGGCCGCGGGCGCCGCAGTCGGCGCGGGCGCGGAGCGCGCGCGAGCGCGCGAGTTCGTCGAGCCGGAGCCCACGCAGGCGATGGACGCGCATCGTCACGACCCCACGCAGGCGATGGACGCGCAGCGTGACGACCGCACGCAGGCGATCGATGCACCCGGCGACGAGACCGGTGCGCAGACCCGCGTGCTCGACGCCCAGCCCGACACCGAGCGCCAGCGCTTCGGCATCGTGCGCGACGAGGTGCCGGCGTCGTCGATCCAGGTCGACGACGAGACGGCGCGCGCCGCCGCGGGCGGCACCCCGATCGTGCTCGTCGAGGAGCCGCTGCCGCCGCGCCGGAAGGGCGCCCGCGGCGTCGGCTTCGCCGTCGCGCTGCTCGCGACGCTCATCTTCGCCGCGCTCTTCGCCGCCGCGTTCCTCGCCGTCGGCTACCTCTTCGACCGTGGCTTCGACCTCGTCGAGACGCTGCAGACGGTGTGGCTCCGGCCCTCGTTCCTGCTACCGGTCGCGGTCTTCTTCCTCGCCTACTGGATCGTGACGCTCATCGTGAACCGCGCGGGCTGGTGGGCGCACGTGCTCGGCGCCTTCATCGTCGCGCTCCTCGTCTACGCGGCCCACATCGGCGGCGCGTTCATGGAGGAGCAGGGCGGCTGGACGGGCTACACCGCGCTGCCGGGCATCGACCCGCAGTCGCTCGGGCAGCTGCTGCTCGCGCCGCTGTCGGTGCTCGCGTTCGTCATCGCCCGCGAGGTGCCCGTGTGGGTCGGCGGCATCGTCGCCCGCCGGGGCCGGAAGGCCCGCGAGTGGAACCGCCAGGCGATGGACGAGTACAACGCCGAGAACGCCGAGCGCCTCGCCGCCTACGAGCGCGCGCGCGGCTGATCCGACGCGTCGAAGGGGCCGTTCCGCGCGCGGGCGGCCCCTTCCTCACGCGCAGGTTCGCGTTGGCTGAGGTCTGGCACAATGTCCCCTGATCTCCCCCCGTGGGAGCGGCGGGGAGGGGATGTCGAGTGCTTCGGTGGGTCACGCGCCATCGCAAGTCGACCATCGCCGGCGCCATGGTCACGGCGATCTCGGTCGCGCTCGGCATCCTCGCGCTCACCTATGACGGCTTCACGACGACCGACGTCGAGCTCAACGACGGCGGCGTGTGGGTCACCAAGCAGTCGAGCCAGCAGCTCGGCCGCATCAACATCCAGGCCGAGGAGCTCGACGGCGGCCTGATCTCGCCGACTGCGCGCTTCGACGTGCTGCAGGACGGCGACGACGTGCTGCTCCACAACGAGGAGGCATCCGCCGTCATCGTCGTCGACCCCGTGCAGGTCGTCACCGGCACGAGCGTGCAGCTGCCGCCCCAGGGCGAGATCGCGATGGGCGCCGGCACCGTCGCGATCCTCGACCCCGCCGACGGCATGCTCTGGATCACCGACTTCGTCGACATCGGCTCGTTCTCGACCGACGGCACCGAGCCCGTCGCCGAGCTCGGCGAGGGCGCCGCCGTCGCCGTCGGCCGCGACGGCACCGTGCACGCCGTCTCGCCGAGCGAGGGTCGCCAGCTCACGATCCAGCGGCTCGAGGAGGGCGGCTTCGCCGAGCCGAGCATGCGCGACCGCGGCGAGCTGCGCGCGATGGAGGACCCGCTCGTCACGGTCGTGGGCTCGCAGGCGGTCGTGCACGACGCGGCCACGGATGCGCTGCTCGTGCCGGGCGGCGCGGTCGAGGTGCCCGAGGGCGCGGCGGTGCAGCTCGTCGGCGACGACTCCGGCGACGTCGTGCTCGCGACCCCGACCCAGCTCATCCGCCAGCCGATGGGCGGCGGCGACGCGACGGTCGAGGAGCGCCAGGGCGGCGGCGAGGCCGTGCGCCCCGTGCAGCTCGGCGGCTGCGTGCACGCGGTGTGGCCCGGCAGCGCCCAGTACCTGCGCGAGTGCGCGGGGCAGGATCGCGTCGAGCAGCAGGTGCCCGAGATGGACGGCTCGCCCGCGACCTTCCGCATCAACCGCGACGCGGTCGTGCTCAACCAGCACGTCGAGGGCTCGTCGTGGCTGCTCGCCGACACACTCGTGCTCGTCGACAACTGGGACGACCTGCTGCCCGAGCAGTCCGACGAGACGACCGATCGCGACGACTCCGAGTCGACCGAGGACCTGCTGACGAACCAGCCGCCGCCCGTCAACGAGGAGAACACCGAACCGGACGCGAACGACGACCGGTTCGGCGCGCGCGCGGGCCGCTCGACGATCCTGCCGGTGCTCTGGAACGACAGCGACGCCGACGGCGACGTGCTGACCGTCCGCGTCGTGGGCGACGTGCCGAGCGGGGTGCAGCTCGCCCCCGTCGCGAACGACTCCCAGCTGCAGCTCGAGCTGCCCGACGGCTTCAGCGGCGGCTTCTCCTTCAACTACGAGGTCGCTGACGGCCGCGGCGGCACCGACACGGCCTCGGTGCGGGTCGATGTGCGCGGCGAGGGCGAGAACTCCGTGCCCGAGCTGCTGCGCGCGCAGGCGTTCGCGGTCGAGCAGGGCGGCGAGTACGAGTACCAGGTCCTCGCCGACTGGATCGACCCCGACGGCGACGACATGTACCTCACGGGTGCCGTGACCGACTCGGGCGACACCATCCAGACCGACCCGTCGGGCCGCCTCGTCTACACCGCGACCGGCGACGCCGGGCCGCAGTCGATCACCGTCACGATCTCCGACGGCTTCGGCGAGACGACCGGCGAGATCGACGTCGAGGTGCTCGAGCGCGGCGATGCCCCTCCGCTCGCGAACGCCGACTTCGTCAGCACGATCGAAGGTCGCGAGGCGACGATCCGGCCGCTGCTCAACGACTTCTCGCCCTCCGGCAGGCCCCTGCGGCTCGCCTCGGTCGAGCCCGCGCCCGGGCTCGAGACGGAGTGGGATGCGACCACGGGCACGGTCCGCATCCTCGACGGCGCGGTCGGCACCTACTACCTCACGTACATGATCGCGGAGGGACGTCACTCGAAGTCGGGGCGCATCCGCGTCGACATCCGCACGCCCGACGACGAGGCGCGCCCCGTCGCGGTGCGCGACACGGCGCTCCTGCCGCAGCAGGGCTCCGCGCTCGTCGACCTGCTCGCGAACGACGTCGACCCCGCCGGCGGCGTGCTCGTCGTGCAGCAGGTGACGATCGAGAACGCCGCGCCCGTCACGGTCGAGCTGCGCGATCGGCGCGTCGTGAGCATCGTCGACAACGGGCTCGAGGAGCCGTACCGCTTCACCTACACCGTCTCGAACGGCCGCTTCTCCGAGACCGGCACCGTCGAGGTGATCCCGGTCGCGCCGCCCGCGCAGCCGCGGGCGCCGAAGGCCGTCGACGACAGCGCGACGGTGCGCGCGGGCGACTACGCCACGATCGACGTGCTGCGCAACGACTTCTCGCCCGACGGCACGCCCTTCACGCTCTCGGAGCGCATCGTCGACGCGAGCTTCGCCTCCGAGGAGGAGGGCGTCGCCTTCGTCGCCGAGGGCAAGCTGCGCGTGCACGCGCTCGTCGACGCGCCGACGCGCGCGACGGTCGCCTACGAGATCGAGGACGAGCACGGCAACCGCGACTCCGCGACGGTCGCGCTCACGATCGTGCCGCGTGACGCCGAGCGCAACACCCCGCCCGCGCCGCAGACGGTGACGAGCCGCGTCCTCGCGGGCGCCACCGTGCGCATCCCGATCCCGCTCCAGGGCATCGACCCCGATGGCGACGGCGTCGAGCTCGTCGGCTACGACACCGCGCCCGAGGGCGGCCGCATCCTGCCCGAGGTCGGGCCCGACTACTTCGACTTCGAGGCCTACCCGGATGCCGCGGGCACGGTGGAGTTCACCTACCGCGTGCGCGACCGTTGGGGCGCCGAGGGCACGGCGACGGCGATCATCGGCATCGCGCAGGCCGCGGACGTGAACCAGACGCCGTTCGCGCAGACCGACCTCGTGACCGTGCGCCCGGACCGGGCCGTCGCGATCCCGGTGCTCGAGAACGACTCCGACCCGGATCAGGACGCCCTGACCCTCGTCTCCGACGGCCTCGAGCTGCCGGACGAGCTCTCCGGCGCCGTCGTCAACCGCGAGCGCCACACCGTCGACCTCCGCTCGCCGTCGGCCGAGGGCGACTACCAGTTCACGTACGCGGTGGTGGATGCGCGCGGCGCGTCCACGACGGGCACGGTGCTGCTGACGGTCGCCGAGGAGGCGCCGCTGCTGCCGCCGATCGCCCGCGACGACGCGCTGCCGCGCGACGAGGTCGAGCTCGACGTGCCGCTCGACGTGCCCGTGCTCGAGAACGACCTCGACCCGGACGGCGACCCGAGCGAGCTCGAGCTCTCGATCGTCACCGGCCCGGGCACGGTCGTCGACGGCGCCGTGCAGGTCGTGCCGAGCGAGGAGTTCCAGGTCGTCACCTACCGCGTGACGGACCTCGACGGGCTCACGGCCGAGGCGTTCGTCGCGGTGCCGCCCGTGCGCGACCGCGCGCCGTTCCTCGCGCGGACCGAGCCCGTGCAGGTCGGCTCCGGCATCTTGCTCGAGCTGCCGCTGCGCGACTACGTGACGACGTCGAACGGCGCCGCACCGCGCATCACGTCGGGCGAGAAGGTCACGGCCGTCAATGCCGACGACAGCGGCCTCGTCGCCGACGAGCGCACGCTGCAGTTCCGCTCGCCGCAGGGCTACGTCGGCCCCGCCTCCATCACCTTCGAGGTGACGGACGGGGACGGGCCCGAGGACGGCAACATGGCGACGCTCACGATCGCGATCGACGTCATCCCTTCGAGCGTGATCGCGCCGACCTTCGCGGGAGCGGTCGTGCGCCCCGAGGCTGGCGAGGGCTCGACGAGCTTCGACCTGCGCAGCGCGACGCGCGACCCCGACCCGGGCGACCTCGAGGCGATGGTCTTCGAGGCGCGCGGCGGGTCGATGGCGGGCGTCACGACGACCCTGCGCGACGGGATCTTCACCGCGGAGGCGGCCGTCAACACCCCGCCGGGCACGACGGGCTCGTTCCAGATCGCCGCGATCGACCCGCACGGCAACGAAGCGGCCGGCACGGTTGTCGTCGAGGTCGTCGCGACGAACCGGCCGCTCGCGATCGCCCGGCCGAACACGGGCGAGGCGACGCAGGGCATCCCCACGACGACCGACGTCATCCGCGACGACTTCAACCCGTTCGCGAACGACGGCCTGCCGCTGCGGGTCGTCGACGCGCAGGTCGTCTCGGGCGACGGCGCGTCGTCGTTCACCGACCGCGAGGTCACCGTGACGCCCGGCGGCGACTTCTCGGGCGTGCTGACGGTGCGCTACACCGTCGAGGACGCGACCGAGCTGACGCAGCGGCGGGTGACCGGCACGCTCACGCTCAACGTCAAGGGCCGGCCCGACGCGCCGCCGCGGCCGAACGTCGACGCCGTCGGCGACTCGCAGGTCACGCTCACGTGGGCGCCGCCTCCCTCGAACGGCGCCCCGATCACCGGCTACGTCGTGCGCTCCGTCGACGGCGGGTTCTCACAGGCGTGCGCGTCGACGACCTGCGTCATCACGGGGCTGCAGAACGACGTGACCTACCGGTTCCAGGTGCTCGCGCAGAACGAGGTCGGCGACTCCGACCCGTCGACGCCGTCGAACGAGGCGCGGCCGGACGTGCCGCCCGAGCAGCCGGCGGCGCCGACCGCCGTGCGCGGCGACACGCAGGTCGCGCTCACGTGGGCCGAGCCCGCCAACCGCGGCTCGCGCATCCAGCACTACGTCGTCGAGATCTCGCCGCCCGCGCCGAACGGCCAGGTGCAGGCGCAGGTGCAGGGCCTGAACCACACGTGGACGGGCCTGACGAACGGCACGGCCTACACCTTCCGCATCCAGGCCGTGAACCGCGCGCTCGAGCCGAGCGAGTTCTCCGGCTACTCTGCCCCGGCCATCCCCGCCGGTCCGCCGACCCAGGTGCAGGGCGTCTCCGCGACGCCCGACCGCTCGATCCCGGGCGAGGTGCAGGTGCAGGTGACCTGGCAGCCCGCGAGCGAGAACGGCGACACCATCCGGTACTACACCGTGACGCCGTCGAACGGCGCGGCACCCGCGCAGGTGACGGGCACGACCGCGAACTTCAAGTTCGATGCGCAGGGCGAGAACGTCACCTTCACCGTCACCGCGACGAACGAGCCCGGCACGAGCCAGCCCTCGGCGCCCTCCGCGGCGGTGCGCACGTACACGGCACCGGACGCGCCGACGAACGTGACGGCGACCGACGGCGACACGAACTCGGTCGTGACGTGGACGCCGGGCTCGTCGAATGGCCTGCGCGAGAACGAGGTGCGCTTCGAGATCCGCGGCGGCGGCGCGGGCACGCAGTCGTTCGGACCCGGTGGCACCTACACCGGCATGAACAACAACGGCGGGCCCTACACGTTCGAGGTGCGTGCGACGGCCATCGTCGACGGCACGAGCTACGCGAGCGACTGGACGGCGGCAGCCGCTGCGGTGCGCCCCTACGGGCAGATCGGCGGCGTCTCGGTGAGCGGGACGGGCGAGGTCGAGCAGGTGCGCTTCACCATCTCGCCGCCCGGCCGGAACGGGCGCGACATCACGACGCGCTACCGGATCGGCAACGGCGGCTGGGTCACGTGGACCGGCGGCGCGGTCACCCAGGCGGCGCGCGGCGGCCAGACGGTGCAGATCACGGTCGAGTCGTCGACGGGCGCCGCAGAGGCCGGTCACGGCACCCAGACCCGCACGGCGACCGCGCAGGCGACCGCCGAGCGGCGGCTCAACCCCGGCGTCACGCTGAGCAAGGGCGGGCCCGCGTACCCGGGGGAGTGCCGCGGCAACAACGGCGAGACGTGCCAGTGGTACCAGCTGAACTGGGAAGACTTCGAGCCCGGCATCTACAACTTCACGTGCCACAACACCGGCTCGGCCAACGGCGCGAACAACCCGTTCGAGACCGGCCGGGTGAACATCACGTCGCGCAACGGCAGCACGATCGCCGAGTACCAGGGCGAGCCCGGTGACGACAGGACCTGCTACTCGGGCTTCGCCGGTCAGGCGTGGATGCGCGTGTGGGGCAACGGCGTCGACCTCAACACCCCGAGAGTGAACTGGCCATGACGAAGATGGGAACACGATGACGAGCACCATGACCCGCGAGCAGGCCGCCTGGTTCGCCGAGACCTTCACGCGACTGGTCGACAACGTCGGATCCGTCGTGCTCGGCAAGGAGGACGTCATCCGGCTCGCGTTCACCGCGATGCTCTCGGAGGGCCACCTGCTGCTCGAGGACGCGCCCGGCACCGGCAAGACGCAGCTCGCGAAGTCGATGGCCGCGACGGTGCAGGGCACCAACCACCGCATCCAGTTCACGCCCGACCTGCTGCCGTCGGACGTCACGGGCGTCACGGTCTACGACCAGAAGACGGGCGAGTTCGAGTTCCACAAGGGCCCGATCTTCGCCTCGATCGTGCTCGCCGACGAGATCAACCGCGCGAGCCCCAAGACGCAGTCGGCGCTGCTCGAGGTCATGGAGGAAGGCCGGGTCACGGTCGACGGCACGCCCTACGAGGTCGGCCGCCCCTTCATGGTCATCGCGACGCAGAACCCCATCGAGCAGGCCGGCACCTACCGCCTCCCCGAGGCGCAGCTCGACCGCTTCCTCATGAAGACGTCGATCGGGTACCCCGGCCGCGAGCAGACAGTGCGGATCCTCGCCGGCGCCTCGAAGCGCAACGCGTCGGCGGGCGTGCAGCCCGTCATCACGACCGGCGCGATCGCCGAGATGATCGACCTCGCCGCGACGGTCCACGTCGACGACGCGGTGCTCGACTACGTCGCCCAGCTCTCGGAGCACACGCGCGACTCGAAGGACACGCGCCTGGGCGTGTCCGTGCGCGGCGCGATGGCGCTCATGCGCGCCGTCAAGGTCTGGGCGGCGGCGAAGGGCCGCGCGTTCGTGCTGCCCGACGACGTCAAGGAGCTCGCGCAGTCGGTGTGGGCCCACCGCGTCGTCATCGACCCCGAGGCCGAGTTCTCGGGCGTCACGGGCGATCGCATCATCGACCGCGCCATCGCCGACGTCGCAGCACCGCAGGACCGGCAGAACGCGGCATGACGACGGCGCCCGAGCGGGCGACGTCCACCCCCGCCCCCGACCCCGACACCGGCACGAGGCCCGGCGACTCGACCGCGGCATCCGGCACCACCCGGCTGCGCCGCGTCGTCGAGCGCGAGCGCACGCCCGTGCAGCGGGTCGTCGACCGCGTGGTCGGCGAGCAGTCGGTCGTCGGCGCGTGGGCGGAATCGGCCGCCGGCTGGGCGCGCCGCACGCTGCTGCCGGTGGTCGAGCCCATCACGGGCTTCGGGTGGGCGGTGCTCGTCGGCACCGCGGCGATGCTCACCGCCGGCGTGCTGCTCGGCTGGAAGGAGCTCATCGTCATCGGGCTCGTCGGGGCGCTCCTCCTCGGCGCCGCCGTGGTCTTCATCGTCGGGCGCAACCGCTACCGCATCGAGCTCGACCTCGCCTACACCCGCGTCGTCGTCGGCGAGCGCGCGCTCGGCCGCATCGAGATCCACTCTGCGGCGCAGAAGCCGCTGCTGCCCGCGACGATCGAGGTGCCGGTCGGCAAGGCGCTCGCCTCGTTCCACCTGCCGCGCATGAAGCCGGGCGACGTGCACGAGGACGTCTTCGCCATCCCCACGAGCCGGCGCACCATCCTGCAGGTCGGCCCCGTGCGGTCGGTGCGCGGCGACCCCGTCGGGCTGCTGCGCCGGCAGGTGAAGTGGACCGACCCCGTCGAGCTCTTCGTGCACCCGAAGACGGTGCAGCTCGACGAGACGGCGCCCGGCCTCATCCGCGACCTCGAGGGCATCACGACCCGCGACCTCACCAGCAGCGACATCGCGTTCCACGCGCTGCGCGACTACGTCGCGGGCGACGACCGCCGCTACATCCACTGGAAGTCGTCGGCGCGCACCGGCACGCTCATGGTGCGCCAGTTCGAGCAGACGCGCCGCAGCGTGCTCGCGCTCGGGCTCTCGACGAGCCCCGACGACTACGCCGACGCCGCCGAGTTCGAGACCGCGATCTCGATCCTCGGCTCGCTCGGCGTGCAGGCCGTGCGCGACGAGATGGACGTCGTCGTGCAGACCTCGCGGCAGACGCTCCCCGCGACGACCGGCAAACGCCTCCTCGACGCGCTCTCGGGCGTCGAGTGGTCGTCCCGCGACGACCGCTTCCTCGACCTCGCTGCGACGGTCGCGCAGGCGCACGCCGGCGCATCCGTCATCATGCTCCACGCGGGCGCGACGGTCGATCCCGCGCTCGTGCGGCGCGCCCGCACGCTGCTGCCGTCGCAGGCGCGCGTGATCGTCTTCACGGTCGTCAAGGACGCGAAGCCCAGGCTGCAGCCGATCGGCGACACGGCGCTCGCCACGATCGGCAGCGTGAGCGACCTGCCGCGCGTGATGCGAGGGGTGGCGCTCCAGTGAAGGACGAGCGGATGCTGCCGCGCACCACGGCGCAGGCGCTCATCGACTGCGGCGCGATCCTCATCGTCGGGCTCGCCGCGACGCTGTCGTTCGGACCGGTCTTCGGCGGCGTCGCCTACCTCGCCGCGGGCCTCGGCGGCACGCTGCTGGGCATCGCGGTCGGCGTCGTGACGTCGCTGCGGCCGCTGCGCGGCTGGCTGCTGACCGCCGCGGGCGTCGTGCTCGCGCTCGTGCTGTTCGGCCCGGCGCTCGCCGTGCCGCGCAAGGCGCTCGGGGGCGTGCTGCCGACGCTCGAGGCGTGGCAGGAGCTGCTGCTCGGCGTCGTCTTCTCGTGGAAGGGCCTGCTGACCGCCGAGCCGCCCGCCGAGGGCTTCCCGAGCCTGCTCGTCGTGCCGTTCCTCACGCTGCTCGTGTGCTCCGCCGTCGCGACCGTGCTCGCGCTGCGGCTGCGACGCGGCGCGCCCTTCGCGATGCTCCCCGGCGTCGTCGCGCTCGTCGTGGGCATCGCGTTCGGCACCAAGATCGCGTTCTGGCCCGCGGCGCTCGGCATCGTCGTCGCCGGGGTCATCGTCGGGTGGTGCGCGTGGCGCCGCGCCTCGTGGCGCAGCGGCCTCAACGAGGACGTCGAGGTGACGAACGACTCCCGGTTCCGCGGTCGCGCGCGCAGGCAGCGCACGCGCGGCGCGGTCGGCATGGTGGCCGCGGCCCTGCTGGTGGGCGGCCTCATCAGCCTGCCCATCCAGCCGCAGAGCCGCGCGGTGCTGCGCGACACGGTCGAGCCGCCGATCGAGCTCGCCGAGTACCCGAGCCCGCTCGCCGGCTTCCGCAACTGGTACAAGAACTACGAGGACACGCCGCTGATGACGGTGAGCGGGATGCCGGAGGGCTCGCGCCTGCGGCTCGCGACCTTCGACTACTACGACGGCACCGTCTACGCGGTCGCGGGCTCGCAGCAGTCGTCGGGCTCGGGATCGTTCGCGCGCATCGGCGACGAGGTGCTCGTGCAGCAGTCCGGCACGCCCGCGACCGTGCGCGTCGAGGTGCAGGACTACTCGGGCATCTGGGTGCCCGAGGTCGGCTACATCCAGTCGCTGCGCTTCGGCGGCGAGCGCGAGGCGGCGCTGCAGTCCTCGCTGCACTACAACGGCCAGACGGGCACGGCGATCGCGCTCGAGGGCCTCGGCCCGGGCGACTCGTACGAGCTCGAGGCGATCGTGCCGGCGCAGCCGGAGCACGAGGAGCTCGAGGGCGCGAGGATCACCGACGTGCAGCTGCCCGACCCCGTCGTCGTGCCCGACCTGCTGCAGGCGTGGGTCTCGACGTGGGGCAACGAGGGGCAGGACCAGCTCGAGAACCTGCTGAACATGCAGCGCCTCATGCAGAACGGCAGCTTCAGCCACGGGCTCGAGGACGACACCATCCCGTCGCTCGCCGGGCACGGGGCGGCCCGCCTGCAGGCGATGTTCGAGCGCGACGTGCTCGTGGGCGACGACGAGCAGTACGCGACCGCGTTCGCCCTCGCGCTCGAGCGGATCAACGTGCCGGCGCGCGTCGTCATGGGGCTCTACCCCGACGACGGGTTCACGGGCTCGAGCGACCCGGTGGAGCTCACCGGCGGCGACGTGCACGCCTGGGTCGAGGTGCCGTTCGAGGGGCACGGGTGGGTGCGGTTCGACCCCACGCCGCCCGAGGACAACGACGACATCCAGCCCGAGCCCGAGCCGGAGCCCGACCCGAAGCCGCAGGTGCTGCAGCCCCCGCAGCCGCCCGAGGAGCCGGCCGACATGTCGCCCGACACCGTCGCGGACGAGGGCCAGGAGGAGGACGACGAGGTCGAGGACACCTCGTGGATGCTGTGGCTGTGGATCGGCGGCGGCTCGCTGCTCCTCGTGCTGCTGCTCGCCTCGCCGTTCCTCGTCGTCGGGGCGATCAAGGCCGCGCGCTGGCGCCGACGCTACCGGGCCGCGCGCGAGAGCGACCGCCTCTCGGGCGGCTGGCACGAGGTCGTCGACCACGCGGTCGACCTCGGCCTCCCCGTGCCCGCGGGCGTCACGCGGCGCGAGGTCGCCGGAGCCGTGGAGGCTCGCTACCCTCGATCGCGGGCGACCGAGATCGGCGAGTTCGTCGACGAGGGCGTGTTCGGCCCCGGGGAGCCGGTCAAGGAGGACGTCGACGCGTTCTGGCGCGACGTGGACCGCAGCGTCAAGGGCATGCGTGCGGAGGCGACGCCGATGCAGCGGCTGCTGGGCAGGCTCTCGCTGCGGTCGTTCGCGAGGCGGAGGAGAGAGCGGAGGCGCCGATGATCTGGGAGATCGACGAGGAGCGCGAGGTCATCGAGGGACTCGACGAGGACGGCCGGCCCGACCCCGCCTACGCCGCGGCGCTCGGGCTGCGCCCCGCCCCGCTCGGCCGCCGCGCGCTCGCGTCAATCATCGAGTTCGCGGTCTACGCCGTGCTGCAGCTGCCGTACTGGCTCGTCGCGCTCCCGTCGCTCGTCGCCGTCGCGACCGGATCGCTCAGCCTCTACGGACTCCTCAACCATCCATCGCTCGTGTGGATGATCGTCGCGGCGAGCGTCTCCTTCGTCCTGACGCTCGCGTTCGTCATCACCCAGCTCGCGCTGCACGCCCGCCGCGGCGTCACGCTCGGCAAGGCGTTCACGGGCATCCGCAGCGTCGACGTCAAGCGCCTCGCGAAGCCAGGGTTCGGCCGGGCGCTGCTGCGCGGCGTGCTGCTGTGGGCGAGCTTCCTCGTGCCCGTGATCGGACCGGCGCTCTTCTTCGCCTCGCCGCTCCTCGACGGCGAGAAGCGCGGCCGAGGCTGGCTCGACAAGGCCGCCGGCACGTGGTTCGTCGACGTGCGGCACGGGCTCGATCCGTACCACGAGAAACGGATGCGCATCGCGCGGAAGACGGTCGCTGCCGAGCCCGAGTCGGCGAAGTCGCAGCTGCCGTCGCTCGCGACCCCCATCGCGGGCGACGCGACCGGCTACCGCCCCGGTGCGCGGCTGAGCTCGGGCGTCGTCGGCGTCGCCCGGCCCGCGCAGCCCGCTGCGGCGCCGAGTGTCGCGACCGGCGCGCCGGGCACCGAGCCCGCCGTTCCCTCGCCGCAGGCCACGCCCGGCGGCGCGCGCCTCGGCGGCTACCGCCCGGGCGACCTGAGCGGCCGGCCGCGCGCCTCGGCGCCCGAGCCGCCGGCCGCCCCGCTCGCCGGCGGCATCGTCGACAGCATCCCGGGGCGCGATGGCCGGCTGCCCGCGCCGCCGGTGGCCGCTCCCGCCGCGGCTGGCGGTGGGCCCGCGCCCGCGTCCGCGCCCGCGCCTGCGACCCCCGCGCCCGCGGCACCGGCGCCCGCGACACCGGCGCATCGGCCCGTCGAGCCGAGCCCCATCAGCGACGAGACGATCATGGATCCCGAGCTCGAGGGCGGCATCGACGACCGCACCGTGCGGCGCGTCGAGGTCGTCGAGGCCGACGAGGATCTCGACGCGACGCGTGCGCGGCCGCGCCCCGCCGCATCCGTCGCGACCCTCGCGTTCGACCACGGCGAGCGCTTCGCGATCACCGGCGCCGCGCTCGTCGGCCGCAACCCCGCGCCCGCAGCGGGCGAGGTCGTCGAGCACCTGCTGCCGATCGCCGATGACACGCGCTCGATCTCGAAGACCCACCTGCTCATCACGGCCCAGCCGCTCGCCGCCGTCGACCGCGCCTCGACGAACGGCTCGAGCGTCGTGCGCGCGGGGGCCGAGCACCCGCTCGCGCCGGGCGAGGCGTTCGAGCTCGAAGCGGGCGACGTCGTGCGCTTCGGCGACCGCAGCCTCACCGTCGAGGCGCCGAGGTGAGCGACCTGGGCGCGGTGGGGGAGTTCCGCTTCAGCCATCCCTCGATCTCGCTCCGCTGGGCCGGTGCGACGCACCCCGGCATGCGCCGCACCGTGAACGAGGACTCCGTCTTCGCCTCCTTCCCCGTCTTCGTCGTCGCCGACGGCATGGGCGGCCACGCCTCGGGCGACGTCGCGAGTGCGCTCGCGGTCGAGGCCTTCCGCAGCCTCAAGGGCCGCACGCTCGCCGACGTCGAGTGCGTCGAGGCGGCGGTGCAGCGCGCGTTCGACGACGTGCTCGCCCGCGCAGCCGGCGAGCCGGTCGGCGGCACGACCCTCTCGGGCTCGGTGCTCGTCGACGTGCGGGGCGTCGCGCACTGGCTGATCATGAACATCGGCGACTCGCGCACCTACCTGTTCGAGCGCGGCGCGCTGCAGCAGGTGACGGTCGACCACTCGGTCGTGCAGGAGCTCGTCGAGGCCGGGGCACTGCGCCGTGCCGACGCCCGCACGCATCCGAGCCGCAACGTCATCACGCGCGCGCTCGGCGCGGGGGAGCGCCAGCCGCCCGACGTGTGGCTGCGCCCCGCGGAGCGCGGGCAGCGGCTGCTCGTGTGCTCCGACGGGCTCACCGGCGAGGTCGACGACGCCGAGATCGCCGAGGTCCTCGGCGACGTCGCCTCGCCCGCAGCGGCCGCGGCGCTGCTCATGCGGCGCGCGCTCGACGCGGGGGCGCCCGACAACGTCTCGGTCGTCGTCGTGGACGTCGACGCCGTGGCCCTCGCCGACGAGGAGCTCTTCGACACCAACGTGCCGTCGTTCGACGACACCATCCCGGGGGAGGTGCGGCGATGACCGCAGAGCCGCTGCGCGCGCGGATCGAGTACGCGCCGGGCGAGGCGTGGTGCGTCGCATCGGGCCGCGTCGTGCTCGTGTGCGAGCGCGACCTCGCGCCCGAGCGCGCGGCTGCCCTGCACAGGGAGGCCGCGGCGGTCGAGACCGCTGCCGCGCTCGCGGCGCTCGTCGAGGCCGAGCCCGCAGCGCTCCTCGGGCTCGTGGACGTCGCGGGAGGCCGGACGCTGCTGCGCCGCCACGGCGTCCCGGCCTCCGCCGACGACGCCGCGCTGCCCGGTCGGTTCGGTGAGGCGTGGGGCCGCGACGACGCCGCGCTCGGCGCGGTCGTCGCGGCGGGCGGGCTCGCCGCGCTCGACGGGCCGACCCTGCCGCTCGAGGGCGGCGTCGCCCGGGTCGCGGCGGTGCGCGTCGCACCGAGGCCCGCGGATGCGTCGGGTCCCGTCCCCGCGAAGCCCGGCCCCGACGCCGAGGCCGCCCCGCAGCCCGAGGCGGCGCTCGGCGCGTTCGGCCAGACGCAGCCGCCTCGCGCGACGCCCCTCGACGACTCGGCGGGCGGCATCCCGGTGCCCGAGGAGCCCGCCGCAGCGCCCGCCCCGCCGCTGCGCCCCGCACCGACCGCCGCGCCCGTGCCGGCCGCCGCGCCCGCGCCGCACGGCGATCCGCTCGCCGACACCGGCAACCCCATCGGCGGCCTCATCGACTCGGTGCCGGGCTTCATCAAGCCCGCGGTCGACGTGCGCGCGGTCGACGGCGACACGGTCGGCCACCACGAGCCTGACGGCGACGCGGGCGTCCCGCCCGCCGCCGCGTCGCCCGCCGCCGCGTCGCCCGCCGTCCCGGCACCGTCCGCTCCGGTCCCGGCTCCCGCCCCGGCCGCCGCGCCGGCGCCCCCTGCCGCCTCCGCGCCCGACCTCGGCGACCACGACGGCATGACGGTCACCGCCGAGCGCGCCCGCGAGCTCCTCGCCGAGCGCGAGCGGCCGCAGCCGGCCCCGGCGACCGGACCGCTCGTGCTCTCGACCCTGTGCCCGGCGGGCCACGTCAACGCCCCCGGCGGCGGCAGCTGCGCGCAGTGCGGCGCACCCGTCGACGAGCGCACGGCCGCGCAGCGCAACCGTCCCGAGATCGCGGTCGCCGTGCTGCCCTCGGGTGAGCGCGTGCCGCTCGGCCGCGGCGTCGTGATCGGCCGGCGGCCCCGCTCGCGCCGCGTCGAGGACGGCCGGGTGCCGCGCCTCGTCACCGTCGAGAGCCCCGGGGAGGACATCTCGCGCAGCCACCTCGAGCTGCGCGTCGAGGACTGGAACCTCGTCGCCGTCGACCTGAGCTCGACCAACGGCACGCTGCTGCTGCGCGAGGGCACGGCGCCGCAGCGCCTGCGGCCCGAGGCGTCGACGATCCTGCAGCTCGGCGACCGCCTCGACCTCGGCGACGGCGTCGTGCTCACGATCGAGGCGGCGCCGTGAGCCCCAAGCGCGCACCCTCGGCGCCGCCCGAGCTGCCCGGCTACGACTACGTGTCGCTGCTGGGCTCGGGCGGCTTCGCCGACGTGTTCCTCTACCAGCAGCTGCTGCCGTCGCGGAAGGTCGCGATCAAGGTGCTGCTGCCGGACGCGGTGAACCGGCAGCTCATCGAGAACTTCCGGCACGAGGCCAACGTCATGGCCCAGCTCTCGAGCCATCCGTCGATCGTGACGATCTTCGGCGCCGCGGTCGCGCCCGACGGCCGGCCGTACCTCGCGATGGAGTACTGCCCGAAGCCCAACCTGGGCGTGCGGTACCGGCGCGAGCGCTTCTCGGTGCCCGAGGTGCTCGCGCTCGGCGTGCAGATCGCGGGCGCGGTCGAGACCGCCCATCGCGCGGGCATCCTGCACCGCGACATCAAGCCGGCCAACATCCTCGTCACCGCGTACAGCCGGCCGGCGCTCACCGACTTCGGCATCGCCACGACGTCGGGCGTCGCCGACGACGCGAGCGGCATGTCGATCCCGTGGTCCCCGCCCGAGTCGTTCCTCGAGCCGCCGCGCTCGAGCCCCGCATCCGACGTCTTCTCCCTCGCCGCGACGCTGTGGACGCTCCTCGCGGGCCGGACGCCGTTCGAGCTGCCCGGCGGCAGCAACACGAGCGTCGACCTCATCGACCGCATCCAGCGCGGCGAGGTGTCGCCGCTCGCGCGCCACGACGTGCCGCAGCGGCTCGAGGCGGTGCTCGCGTCGGCGATGGATCCCGAGCCGTCGCGCCGGCACGCGAGCGCGATGGCGCTCGGCCGCGCGCTGCAGCAGGTCGAGGCCGAGATGGCGCTGCCGGTCACGCCGCTCGACGTGCTCGACGACTCGGTCGACCCCGACGTCGTCGACGAGGAGGACGGCGGCGCGACGCGCATCCGCGGCGTCGTCTCGATCGACCCGCATGCGGGCGAGCCGGCGCAGCCGCAGCCGACGGGCCTCTCGGACGCGACGATCCGCCGCGCGCCCGCCCCGGGGCTCCCCGCAGCGTCCGCCGCAGCGCCGGCCGAGGCCGAGGCCGCGCCGCGCGCCCGGCGCTCGCGCCGCGCGACGGCGCTCGCGGTCGCCGGAGCGGCGGTCGTCGCGATCGCCGGCGCGGGCATCGTGTGGCTCGCGCTCACCGCGGGCGACCGCTCGCAGCCGCAGGCGAACCCGAGCCAGACGGTCGCGCCGCCGCCCGCCGCGCAGCGTCCGCCCGCGCCCATCAACATCACGGGAGCGGTCGACGGCGACACCGTCGCGTTCTCGTGGACGAACGCGCAGCCCGAGGAGGGCGATGCGTTCCAGTACCGGTACGAGCGCAGCGACGCCGACCCCGTCACCGCCCAGGTGGCGACGCCCGAGGTCGTGCTCGAGCGGGACGCCGACGGCGAGTCGTGCATCCTGGTGAGGCTCGTGCGCGCCGACGGCCGGTCGTCGAACGATGCGACGGGATGCGTGGATGGGTGATCAGGTGACCGAGCTGCAGATCGAGTTCGCGGGGGAGTGGATCACGCTCGACCCCGAGCGGCCGTTCGTCATCGGCCGCGAGGGCGACCTCACGGTCGACGACAACCAGTACCTCCACCGGCAGTTCCTCGAGATCCGCAACCAGGACGGCCTCTGGTGGCTCTCGAACGTCGGCACGCGGCTCTCGGCGACCGTATCCTCGGGCGGCGGCGCCGTGCAGTCGTGGCTGTCGCCCGGCGCGCGCCTGCCGATCGTGTTCTCGGAGTGCTCGATCGTGTTCACGGCGGGCCCGACCACCTACGAGATCGGCGTCCACTCCGATGAGGCGGCCTTCGCGATGTCGACCGAGCACCGCCGCCGCTCGTCGGGCGAGACGACAGTGATGCCCGTGGGGCTCACGCAGCTGCAGAAGCTGCTCATCGTCGCGCTCGCCGAGCCGATGCTGCGCCGGGACGGCGTGGGCGTGAGCGAGCTGCCCTCGAGCGGCGCGGCCGCCGAGCGGCTCGGCTGGACGATGAGCCGCTTCAACCGCAAGCTCGACAACGTGTGCGACAAGCTCGACCGGATGGGCGTGCAGGGGCTGCGGGGCGGCGTGGGGAAGCTCGCGAGCAACCGGCGCGCCCGGCTCGTCGAGTACGCGGTCTCGTCGCAGCTCGTCACCCGCTCCGACCTCGCGCTGCTCGACGACCCGGCGCTGCGCGACGCCGACGACAGCCAGGACTGACCCGGAGGCTCCATGAAGGTCAAGCTCACCCTCCACCGGCCGGCCGCCGAGCCGACCGACGTCGTCATCACGGCCGACTCGACCGCGACGGTCGAGGATGTCGCGCGGCAGATCGCGCTCGCCGACCCGACCCGCTCGACGGTCTTCGGCGAGCACGACACGCTCTCGCTCGCGGTCGCGCCGCCCACCGAGTCGCGCCTCGTCGAGCTGCAGTCCGACGCGCTCATGGCCGAGGCGCCCATCGGCTCCGGCTTCCACGCCCAGGTCGTCAACCTCGGCGCGGGCAAGCGGCGCGGCGGGGTGGCGGGCTCCGCGGTCGACGCCGTCGCCGTGCTGCGCGCGGTGCGCGGCCCCCTGCGCGGCCAGGAGTTCCAGCTCGCCCGCGGGCACTGGCGCATCGGCCGCGACGCGGCGAACGACGTCGTGCTCCAGGATCCGCTCGTGTCGAAGCGGCACGCGCGCATCGAGGTCGGCGCGCACATCGAGGTCGTCGACCTCGGGTCGTCCAACGGCATCCTCGTCGACGGCCAGCACATCACGCGCCTCACCGTCATCCCCGGCCAGCCCTTCACGATCGGCGAGTCCGACTTCGTCGTGCACCTCGTCGGCTCGTTCGACGCCTCCGGCGACGACCCCGTGCTCGAGCGCGGCGGCGCGCTCATGTTCAACCGCAGCCCGCGCGTCGAGCCGCGCTACCCGGGCGAGGCGCTCAAGCCGCCGAGGATCCCCAAGGAGATCACCGACAAGCTCTTCCCCTGGCCGATGCTCATGACGCCGATCCTCATGGCCGGCGCGCTCTACGCGATGACGGGCCGCGCGCGCTCGATCCTCATCGCGTTCATGACCCCGCTCATGTTCCTCGGCAACTTCATCAACTCTCGCCGCCAGTCCGGGCAGCGCCAGAAGGTCGAGGTGCAGGTCTTCGAGCAGCAGTTCGAGGCGCTCGAGGAGCGATTCCACCGCGAGCAGCCGCACGAGGTCGAGGTGCGGGGCCAGGAGGCGCCGCCCGTCGCGGAGGTCTTCGAGCAGGCGATGCGCCTCGGCCCGATGCTCTGGACCCGCCGGCCCGAGCACTGGAACTTCCTCGGCCTCCGCCTCGGCACGTGTCGCGACGAGTCGCGCCTCACCATCCGCGAGTCGGAGGAGGACGAGGGCCAGGGCCTCCCGCAGTACATCGAGCGCGTCGAGCGCCTGCGCGAGCGCTTCCGCTACGTCGACGGCGTGCCGGTGTTCGAGTCCCTGCCGGTGTCGGGCTCGATCGGCATCGCGGGCCCCAAGGGGCTCGCCGCCGACGTGCTGCGCGGCATCTCGGTGCAGCTGTTCGGCCTGCACGCGCCGAACGAGGTCGTCGCGGTCGCGCTGTGCGACCCCGACTGGACGGCCGAGCTCGACTGGCTCAAGTGGCTCCCGCACACCACGAGCGAGACGAGCCCCTTCCAGCAGCTGCCGCTCGCCGACTCCGCGCCCGCGGGCGCCGCGCTCCTCAACGCGCTCGAGGAGCACATCATGCGCCGCACCCAGACGCCCGACCACCGCGGCCCGATGGCCGATCGCTGGACGCCGATGGACTTCGGCACCGACGTCGAGCGCGCCGCGGGCGTCACGCAGACCAAGATCCCCACGAGCGTCATCGTCATCATCACGAACGACGCGCCCGTCGACCGCCCGCGCCTCACGCAGATCCTCGAGCGCGGCGCCGACGTCGGCGTCCACGGCGTCTTCGTCGCTCCGACCGTCGAGTCGCTCCCCGCCGCGTGCCGCAGCTTCGTCGACGTCACGGGCGGGCTGGATGCGGCGCGGGCCGGGTCCGTGCGCGCGGGCGAGGCGAAGGAGGGCGTCGCCGTCGAGGGCGTCTCGCTCGAGTACATGAGCGTGTTCGCGAAGCGCCTCGCGCCCGTCGTCGACTCGAGCATCGTCATCAACGACAGCTCCGACATCCCGAACGCCGTCATGCTCCTCTCGCTCGTGGGCGACGAGGTCGCCGAGGATCCGGCGGCGGTCGTCGACCGCTGGCGGCAGAACTCGACGATCATCGACCGCAGCGGCGCGAAGCTCCCGCGGCTCAAGCGGGCGGGCACGCTGCGCGCGGTCATGGGACAGGGCGCGAGCGACGTCATGACCCTCGACCTGCGCACGCAGGGACCGCACGCGCTCGTCGGCGGCACGACCGGCGCCGGCAAGTCCGAGTTCCTGCAGGCGTGGGTGCTCGGCATGGCGGCAGCGCACAGCCCCGATCGCGTCACGTTCCTGTTCGTCGACTACAAGGGCGGCAGCGCCTTCGCCGACTGCGTCGAGCTGCCGCACTGCGTGGGCCTCGTCACCGACCTGAGCCCGCACCTCGTGCGCCGGGCGCTCACGAGCCTCAAGGCCGAGCTGCACCACCGCGAGCACCTGTTCAACCGCAAGAAGGCGAAGGACCTGCTCGAGCTCGAGAAGCGGCAGGACCCCGAGACGCCGCCGGCGCTCGTGCTCGTGATCGACGAGTTCGCGGCGCTCGCGAAGGAGGTGCCGGAGTTCGTCGACGGCGTCGTCGACATCGCGCAGCGCGGTCGCTCCCTCGGCATCCACCTCATCATGGCGACGCAGCGCCCCGCGGGCGTCATCAAGGACAACCTGCGCGCCAACACCAACCTGCGCGTCGCCCTGCGCATGGCCGACGAGGCCGACTCGAAGGATGTCGTCGACGATCCGGTCGCGGCGTCGTTCGACCCGCGCATCCCGGGCCGCGGCATCGCGAAGACGGGTCCCGGCAGGCTCGTGCCCTTCCAGTCGGCCTACGCGGGCGGCTGGTCGTCCAAGGACGAGGTCGTCGCCGCCGAGGTGCGGGTCGCCGAGCTGCGCTTCGGCTCGATCTCGGTGTGGGAGGTCGAGCGGGTCGCCGAATCCGACGCGCACGACGAGGACCTCGGCCCCAACGACCAGAAGCGCATCGTGCAGACGCTCATCGGCGCGGCCGAGCACGCGGGCATCCCCGCCCCCCGGCGCCCGTGGCTCGACGACCTGCCGACGACGATCGACCTCCGGCAGCTGCCGATCGAGGGCGACTCGAAGGTGCTCCTCGGGCTCTCCGACCTCCCGCAGCGGCAGCAGCAGCTGCCCGCCTACTTCGAGCCCGACAAGGACGGCTCGATGCTCGTCTTCGGCGCATCGGGCGCCGGCAAGTCGGCGCTGCTGAAGACGATCGGCACGGTCGCGGGCATGCGGCCGGAGCTCGGCCGCGCCGAGGTCTACGGCCTCGACTTCGGCTCCGGGTCGCTGCGCGCGATCGAGCGGCTGCCGCACGTCGGCTCGGTCATCGAGGGGGACGACGTCGAGCGCGTGCAGCGGCTGCTGCGCTCGATCGACCGCGAGATGGATCGCCGCGCCCGCGCGTTCACCGCCGCCGACGCCGCGAACCTCGCCGAGTACCGCGACATCGCCGATCCGGAGGCCACGCGCATCTTCGTGCTCGTCGACGGCTTCCCCGAGTTCCGCAAGGACTGGGAGATCCAGACCGGCCGATCCACCTACTACCGGATGTTCATGCGCATCATCAGCGAGGGGCGCAACCTCGGCGTGCACGCGGTCATCTCGGCCGACCGCCCGGGCTCGCTCTCGAGCAACGTCTCGTCGAACATCTCGCGACGCGTGGTGCTCCGGCTCGCCGACCCGAACGGCTACCTCTTCCTCGGCGTCGACCGGGACGTCCTCGACGACGCGTCGCCCGCGGGCCGCGCGCTCTTCGACGGCGCCGAGACGCAGCTCGCGATCATCGGCGGCACCGCGAACGTCGCCGAGCAGGCGGCGATGCTCGACGAGCTCGGCGCGGGCCTCCGCGAGCGCGGCGCCGTCGACGTCGAGGAGATCGGTGCGCTGCCGACGAGCCTCTCGCAGGCCGAGCTGCCCGCATCCGTCGACGGCATGCCCGTGTTCGGCGTCGCCGAGGACACGCTCGCGCCGCGCGGCTTCGAGCCGCTCGGCACGTTCACGATCGTCGGGCCGCCGCAGTCGGGCCGGACGACGGCGCTGCGCTCGCTCGTCGCGGCGATGGTGCGCTTCGATCCCGACGTCAAGCTCTTCCACCTCGGCGGGCGCAGGGCCGAGCTCGTCGACGACCGGCCGTGGGTGCGCAGCGCCGTGCGCCCCGACGAGGTCGAGGCGCTCGCGAAGGAGCTCGCCGAGCTCGTGGTCGACGAGACGATCCCCGGGCGCATCGCGATCGTGGTCGAGGACGTCGCGCAGCTGAACGACGGGCCCGCCGAGCGCGCGATCCGGGCGCTCATGTCGGCGGTCAACAACAGCGACCACGTGCTCTTCGGCGAGGCCGACATCTCGCGCGCCGGCAGCAGCAGCGGCGCGATGGGCGAGTGGAAGGCCGGCCGCCAGGGCATCGCGCTGCAGCCGGACGCCTACGACGGCGACAGCATCTTCAAGGTGCCGTTCCCGCGCGTCAAGCGCTCGGAGTTCCCCGTCGGCCGCGGCATCTTCGTGCAGCACGGCCGATCCGTCACGATGCAGCTGCCGACCGCGCCCGCGGAGGTGCTCGCCGACGCGTGACCGCGCTCGGGCATGGGTAGGTCTCCCCATTGAACTCCCAGAGGGCGATTCCTAGATTTGTGCCTGTTGGTCCTCACCGGGGCCACGACTCCAGCTGAGAAAGGGTGAGAACCGATGAGCGACTTCGGTGCAACATATGACGAGATGGAGACCACGGCCTCCAACCTCGACACGGGCAAGACCGACATCGACGACCTGCTCGACAAGCTCCAGGGCTACGTCGACGAGCTCGTCGAGGAGGGCTTCAAGACCGAGAAGGCCTCCGGCAAGTTCCGCGACGGCTACCAGGACCTCACGGACGGCCTCAAGGAGGCCGCCCAGGGCGTCGAGGACATGGCGCAGGCGCTGCGCGACATGTCGCAGGCGATCAAGGACACCGACACGGCGCTCGCCGGCGGCTGATCCCACACACGTCAGGAGGGGGGCCGCCCGGCGGCCCCCCTCCCGCGTCCCGACGCGGTGCGGCATGGGGAGGTCTCCCCATTGGCCGCCGCCGACGGCGTGCCTAGGTTGGAACCACGCGGCCCCGTCGGGCCTGCGGTTGGAGAGGGAGTCCGATGAACGACGTGCTCATCAAGTACTGGGAGCTCGAGCGACTGGTCGAGCGGCTCACAAGCATCATCGACGAGTTCGAGAGCGCCGGCGACCGCACCGGTGAGATCCGCAGCGCGGTCGGCTACCCGTGGGGCCGCAGCGAGCTCACCGAGAAGGCGAGCGAGGCGGAGTCGCGCTGGAGCTACAAGCGCGCGAAGCTCACCGAGTCCCTCATCGGCATCCGCGACCACGGCCAGGCCGTCTACGAGGCGTTCCAGGAGTTCGACGCCGAGGCCGCCGCGAAGTTCGAGGCCGGCGAGAACCCGCCGTCGTCCTGATCCGGCACCACCCAGCGCAGAGGAAGAGCACATGAGCACCTGGCCGTACACCACGAAGGCACGGCACATCGTCGAGTTCCAGCAGGACGGCAGCGACATCGTCTCGCTCGGCTGGGACATCTGGTACCTCGGGCTCTACATGGACACCGCCGCCGACATCATGCAGAAGCTCGCGAGCGGCGACGACGGCCAGCAGGGCGAGGCGGTCGACGAGCTACGCAAGAAGGTGGGCGACGCCCACGTGCAGCTGCACCTCGCGAGCGAGCTCTACATGCCGATCGGCTCGGCGCTCAAGCACTACGGCGCCGAGGTCCGCGACACCATCCGCCCGCAGATCAACACGCGGCACCAGACCGCGAGCGACGCCTGGAACACGTACGTCGCGCTGCCCGGCGACAAGGACGGCCGCAGCTACTTCCTCGGCATCGGCAAGCCCGAGGAGGGCAGCCCCGAGGAGGAGCAGCACGAGGCCGAGGACCAGGCGAAGCTCCAGGCGTGGAACGACTGGATCGACGCGGCCGACTCGTACGACGCGGCGTACGACACGTGGGAGACGGCGTGGAACTCCGCCGTCGACGAGATCGACGACGGCTTCAGCGACGACCTCAAGGACTCCCGCTGGGAGAAGTTCAAGCAGTTCCTCGACGTCGCGCTCGAGGTGCTCAAGTGGGCCGGCCTCATCGTCGGCATCCTGGCCCTCGTCATCGGCGGGCCCATCCTCGCTGCGATCGCCGCCGCGATCGCGGTCGTGGCGCTCGTCGGCACCCTCATCCTCGCGTTCGAGGGGGATCGCTCGTGGGGCGACGTCGCGTGGGCGGTGATCGACGTCATCCCGGTCGGCAAGCTCGGCAAGCTGTTCCAGGCCGGCGAGAAGATGAAGTTCGTCAAGGAGATGGGGAAGAACTTCGACCCCAAGACCTACAAGGACGGCTGGAACGCGCTCAAGAAGCTCGACGGCTTCGGCGAGGGAGCGTCGAAGGGCATCCGCGACGGCGCGCTCGCGCTCGTGACGGGCAAGAACAGCTCCGGCTGGTCGAAGCTCTGGACCGACAACATGGACACCTCGGCGTGGCGGGCGGCGACGAACCCCGGCCTCATCGACCGGGCTGCCGAGAAGGTCATCCGCTTCAACGGCGTGCTCTTCGAGGGCGGCTTCACCGTCGTCAACAACGGCTTCAAGCTGCAGAACTGGACGTCGACGATCAGCGGCGGCGAGATCGAGAGCTGGCGCAACAGCAACCCGGTCCTCCGGTTCCTGTTCTGATCAGGCCGCGCTGCTAGGGTCGCCGACGTGACGGGAGCTGGCGAGATCGAGGCCACGACGACCGTGCCGGGCTGGCTGCGGATCCCCGAGGATCTCGCCCCCGAGGCGCGGTCCGCATGGGTCGAGGAGAGCGTCGCCGAGCTGCGCGACGCGTGGGGCGAGCAGTGGGATGCGCGCGCGGCGCAGATGGTGCCGGAGATGCTGCGCGCGTCGCTCGACGAGCGCCCCGACGCGCACGTCGTGTTCGAGGTGTGGCCGCTCGCGCTGCCGGCCCGCGCGCGCGTGCAGGTGTCGATGGTCGATCGCGCCTCGCTGCCCGACTGGGAGGCGATCGGCTGCGACGTCGTGCCGTACGACGGGGCCGCGGTGGGCCCCGGGCTCGCCGTGTCGCGCCAGCGCGACTCCGAGTCCGAGGAGGGCCTGCGGCTCATCGACTGGGGCGCGGTCTTCGACGACGGCGAACGGGCGCTCTTCGTGCAGGTCGACACGGTGCCCGTGCTCTTCCTGCAGCAGATCCTCGCTGGGCTCCACGGCATGGTGACGTCGCTGCGGGTGACGCTGCCGAGCGGCGAGCCCTTCGCGGCGCGTCCGTCGGCGCTCGCGCTGCAGGACGACGACGGCGAGTGGCCGGCCGCGCGGATGCAGGCCGAGGGCCTCGCCGACGGACCGGAGGACGCCGCGTGAGCGCGCAGGCCGGCGCCGCCGAGGGCACGCGCGAGCGCGTCTCGCTGCGTGAGGAGCTCGGCGCCGGAGCGCCGCCCGAGTTCACGATCGCCGTGCCGCGCGGCTGGGAGCGCGTGCCGGTCGACGAGGGCGGCCGCGCGCAGCTCGAGCAGCGGCTGAGCGGCCGCATGATGCAGGTCGGCAGGCTCGACCTCATGATCGAGCTGCGGCGCATGCTGCGCGAGAACCTCTCGGTCATGGCCGAGCACGGCGCGATCGCGCTCTTCATGCCGCTCGACCCCGGCGGCCTCGGCCAGACGGGCGCGCCGACCTCGATCACCGCGTACCTGCGCAAGGGCGAGCCGGGCGCCGAGCTCGACGACTACGCGCGCCAGGTGATCCAGCGGTTCGGGGCGGCGCCGCTCTACGGCGACCTGCGCACCCTGCGGTTCGAGACCGAGTCGACGCGCGACGTCGACGACACACCCGTCGTGCTCTCGACGACGCACTACCTCACACCGATGCCGGGCTCGCGCCGCAAGCGGGCCGTCGAGCTGCTCGCGACCTACGGGCGGCCGGAGAGCATGCCGCGCGACGACGAGCGCGTCGAGGGCCTGCACGTGCTGTTCGACGTCTGCGCGTCGAGCCTCCGGTGGGCGGGAGCGCGGGCATGAGCCGCGTGAGCGAAGCCGTGCGCCAGGCGCGCGAGGAGGACTTCCCGGCGGGCGTCGACCTCGGCTCGCTCGAGCTGCAGCAGGCCGTCGAGACCCCCTCGCTGCGCGGCGGCGCGGCTCGCGACGCCGTCGTGGCGCTCATCCTCGGCATCGCGCTCGTCGCACCGCTCGGGGGCGTGCTCGCACCCTTCGGCGGCGCCGACGTCGACGCGTTCGCCGGCACGGGCAACCTCGACCCCGCCATGGCGCGCACGCTCGTCGTGCTGTGCTTCTGGGTCGCCGCGCTCGGGCAGCTCGTCGGCCTCGTCGCGTGGTGGCGCGGCGGGCGGATGCGGTCGGGGCTCGGCACCGCGGCCGCGGCCCTCGCGGTGGTCTGCGCGGCGCTCGCCGCCTGGTGGCACGTCGACCGCGCCGAGCCGGCGCAGCTGCCCGCGCTGCTGGCGCCCATCGTGCTCACGGGGCTCGTCGGCCTCGTCGCGCTCGTCGCGCGGCTGACGCGCTCGACCGGCGGCGACGCGAGGCTCGCGCGCCGCGCGCGCATCGCCGAGCGCATGCAGGCGCTGCCGGAGGCCGAGCAGCAGGCGCTGCGCGACGAGCGGCAGCAGATCCTCGAGGCGCTGCGCGAGCGCGGCCTCATCGACGACGGCCTCGCCGTGCGCGCATCCGCCGCGCCGATGGGCGAGTGGTACCTCCTCGACGCACGGGCGGGCTCCACGCGCGACGCCTGACGCCTGACGCGTGCGCGGCGATGGGCAGTCCTGCCCATTCTGCGGATGCGGCGGCGCACGTAGCGTCGACCGTGCCGCGCGGCGCCACGGCCGGCCCCGGCGGCGGGGAGGCACCGTGCACGACGTCCGCATCGACTACGGCGACCTCGACGGCGCGGTCTCGCACCTGCGGTTCGTCGCGCAGCAGCTCGAGGGCACCGACCTCACGAGCCGCGACGCGGCGGCGGCGACCGGCCACGAGGGGCTCGCCGCCCGGGTTCGGGAGGCTGCCGAGAGCTGGGACGACAACCGCGAGCGCTTCCAGGAGGCGGCCGAGGAGCTCGCCGACGCCGTCGCGGGCATCGCCGCCGCCTTCCGAGACCTCGACGTGCGCCTGGTCGGCGACGCATGACGCTCGAGCCGCTCACCGGCCACTGGCCCGCCGTCGAGGGCCACGGCGACGGCTACCTGCGCACAGCCGAGGCCATCGAGCGCGCGATCGAGCACCTCGCCGCCATCCGCGACGAGGACGCGACGGTCGCCCGCTCGATCGAGCGCGTGCGCGAGTCGGCCGCCGAGGTCGCCGCGCAGCTCGACGGCGCGACGTCGCGCTACGCCACGACCGGGCGCGCGCTCGTCGAGTACGCCGACGACCTCCGCCTCGCGCAGGCCCGCGCCGACGACGCGATCGACGACTGGCGCGAGGCCGCGGCGCGGGCCGCCGACGCGCGCGCCGAGCAGGGCCGGCTCGCGTCCCTCGACACCGGGGACGACGCATCCGCCGCCGCCCGCACGGCCTCGGCGCTCGCCGAGCAGCAGCGCGCGCTCGCCGCCCACGCCGCCGCGATGGCGGCCGCGGAGGAGGCCTGGCGCGCCGCGCGCGACCACAAGGAGGAGGCTGCCGAGCTCGCGGCCGCGCGCATCCGCGACGAGATCGCGGGCGCCGACGTGAACGACTCGCTGTGGGACGACGTGCGGGGCGCGATCACGGATGCGATGGAGGCGGTCGAGGATGCGCTCCTGACGGCGCTGCGATGGCTCGGGGCGGTCGTGCTCGTCGCGGCCGCCGCGCTCGTCGCCGCGGCGCTCGCGATCGCGCTGATCGCCACGGGCCTCATCGGGATGCTGCTCGGCGGCCTCCTGCTGCTGACGCTCGCGACGTGGGTCGCCGGCGGCGGCGCCGAGGCGTTCGTCGCCACGCTCGTCCGCACCGGGTCGCTCGATGCGGCGCTCGTGGCCGGCACGATCGGCTGGCTGCGCGGCACGCTCCCGTGGGCGGCGGCATGGCTCGTCGACGGCGACCGGGGCGCGCCGGTGCTGCAGTGGTCGGGCGCGCTCGAGCCGCGGCTCGGCGCGGCAGGGACCGCGGGCGACCACCTCGCGCGGCTGCAGGCCGACAACCGCGCGGTCGACGCGCACGCGGGTGGCCCCGGCAGCGACCCCGCGCGCTCGAGCATGGTCGCCGTCACCGCCGTGACCGCACCCGGCGGCGAGACGGTGTGGCGGGTGAGCGTGCCGAGCACGCAGCAGTGGCTGCCCGGCACCGAGTCGATCAACGACCTGCACGCCGACGCCGCCGTCAAGCTCGGCGACACGCGCACGCAGCTCGAGCGGGCGGTCGTGCTCGCGATGGAGGAGGCGGGCGTGCCCGAGGGCGCGAGCGTGCTGCTGAGCGGCTGGAGCCTCGGCGGGATCGTCGCCGCCGAGCTCGCCGCCGACGCCGAGTTCGCGAGCACGTACGACGTCGACGGCGTCATCGTCGCGGGCTCGAGCATCGACGACATCCGCGTCCCGACGCACGTCCCGATGCTCTCGTTCGAGCACAGCGGCGGCACCGGGAGCATCGCCGACCCGGTGCCCCTCACCGAGGACCCCTCGCGCGCCGACCGGTCGGGCGATCCGAACCGCACCGTCGTGCGGGTCGCGCCGCCCGCGATCGCCGGCGTCGTGCCGCACCACGCGCTCGGCTACCAGCAGACGATGCAGGAGCAGGGCGACCTGCCCGGCTCGAGCGCGAGCACGTGGATGGCCCTGCACGACCTCGACCGCTTCTTCGTCGGCGTCGAGCGACCGCACGCATCCGTCTTCTCGCGCGGCGGGGACGGCTGACGTGGCGGCGATCGGGAGGGACCCGGTGACCGAGGCGGCGCTCGCACCGCTCGACGGCGTCGTCGCGGTCGAGGCAGCGATCGCGGTCGCGGGACTGCCCGGCACGCGCGCGGCGCGCGTCGCCGTGCTGCTCGAGGCAGCCGATGCGGGCGAGCGCACCGACCCGGCGGCCCAGACGGGTGCGGATGCGGTCGGCGCCGTCGTGCGCACCGCGATCGACGCGCTCCGCGCCGTCCACGGGCCGGGCGTGACCGGCAGCATCGCGCTCGCGCGGCGTGGTGCCGGCGGCGCCCGCGAGCCGCTGTCCCCGCGCGCGGTGCTCGCGGCCGCCGGCCTGCTCGACGCGGCGGCGGCCGGCGACGAGGTGCTGTTCGGGCCGCGCACGAGCTGGACCGTGCGGTGAGGCTCGTCCTCGCGCTCCCGGGGCGCTGGTTCGCGCTCCCGCTCGGCGAGCCGGCGGCGCGCGAGCGCATCGCCGGGCTCGCGCGTGAGCTGCACGGCACCGCCGACGACCGCGCCGGCGCCCGCATCGCGCTGCGGCGGCGGCTCGAGGCCGCGCTCGAGCGCGCTGAGGCGGCGCGCGCCGAGCAGGTGCACCTCGGGATCGCGCTCGAGACCGGCGTGCCGATGCCGGCCGTCGCATCCGTCTACCCCGCCGTGCCGGTGCCGCCCGCCGCGGGCGTCGGCGCCGACCCCGACGGGGTGCTCGCCGCGCTCGAGCCCGTCGTCCTGCGGGCCGCGCACGTGGCCGGGGGCGGTGCTCCGCTGCGGGGGCCCGGGGACCGCATCCTGCGCACCCGCGACTCGCGCATCCTGCGGCGCGCGACGGTGCGCGCGGGCGAGAGCGAGGGCGAGGGCGAGAGCGAGGAGGGCGCGCCGCCGTCGCTCGCGGTCGACTGCTGGATCACGGTGCCCGGGGCGCGCCGGGTCGTGCTGCTGCACCTCGACCTGCCGCTCGTCGCACCCGAGCCGCTGCTGCTCGCGCTCGCCGACGCGATCGCGTTCGCGGCGCGCTTCGAGCGACCCGCCGGGCTCGCCGAGCGGCTGCGGGCGACTGCTTGACCGTGCATGGGCGCTGGCCCTATCCTTGATCGGGTGTGCGCACGAGCGCGCCTTGCGTCATGCGCGAGGCGCGGGAGAGCTCACTCGGGTCCCGGACCATCCGAGACCCCCACGGCATATCCACCACTCCCGTCAGGCGCGCGAGCGCGTGCTCGGTGGATCACCGATGGACGCCGGCCCCGCCGGCAGACCACATCGAAACGCTGTCACCGTGCAGCAGGAAGAAGCAACGTGCCCACAATCCAGCAGCTGGTCCGCAAGGGCCGGACGCCGAAGGTCTCGAAGACCAAGGCGCCCGCCCTCAAGGCGAACCCCCAGCAGCGCGGCGTCTGCACCCGCGTCTACACCACCACCCCCAAGAAGCCGAACTCGGCGCTCCGCAAGGTCGCCCGCGTGAAGCTCTCGAACGGCACCGAGGTCACGGCCTACATCCCCGGTGAGGGCCACAACCTCCAGGAGCACTCGATGGTGCTCGTCCGCGGCGGTCGTGTGAAGGACCTCCCCGGCGTGCGCTACAAGATCGTGCGCGGCGCGCTCGACACCCAGGCCGTGAAGAACCGCAAGCAGGCTCGCAGCCGCTACGGCGCGAAGATGGAGAAGAAGTAATGCCTCGCAAGGGACCCGCACCCAAGCGCCCGGTCGTTGCTGACCCCGTCTACGGCGCGCCGATCGTCTCGCAGCTCGTCAACAAGATCCTCCTCGACGGCAAGAAGGGCCTCGCAGAGCGCATCGTCTACGGTGCCCTCACCGGCGTCGGCGCCAAGTCGGGCCAGGACGCGGTCGCAGTGCTCAAGAAGGCGCTCGACAACATCCGCCCGACCCTCGAGGTGAAGTCGCGCCGCGTCGGCGGCTCGACCTACCAGGTCCCCGTCGAGGTCAAGCCGCACCGCGCGAACACGCTCGCGCTGCGCTGGCTCGTCTCCTACGCCAAGGCGCGTCGCGAGAAGACCATGACCGAGCGGCTCATGAACGAGATCCTCGACGCCTCCAACGGCCTCGGCGCCGCGGTGAAGCGCCGCGAGGACACGCACAAGATGGCCGAGTCGAACAAGGCCTTCGCGCACTACCGCTGGTGATCACGGTGCGGGCCGCCGTCCGGCGGCCCGCATCCACCGAACTCAACGCATCCATCCACCCATCGGAGGAACCCTGTGGCACAGGACGTGCTCACCGACCTGAACAAGGTCCGCAACATCGGCATCATGGCGCACATCGATGCCGGCAAGACCACCACGACCGAGCGCATCCTGTTCTACACGGGCGTCAACCACAAGATGGGCGAGACGCACGACGGCGGCGCGACCACCGACTGGATGGAGCAGGAGCAGGAGCGCGGCATCACGATCACGTCCGCCGCCGTGACGTGCTTCTGGGACAAGAACCAGATCAACATCATCGACACCCCCGGTCACGTCGACTTCACGGTCGAGGTCGAGCGCTCGCTCCGCGTGCTCGACGGCGCGGTCGCCGTCTTCGACGGCAAGGAGGGCGTCGAGCCCCAGTCCGAGACGGTGTGGCGCCAGGCCGACAAGTACGACGTGCCGCGCATCTGCTTCGTCAACAAGATGGACAAGCTGGGCGCCGACTTCTACTTCACGGTCGACACCATCATCAACCGCCTGGGCGCCCGCCCGCTCGTCATCCAGCTGCCGATCGGTGCGGAGAGCGAGTTCGAGGGCATCGTCGACCTCGTCGAGATGAACGCGAAGACCTGGCGCGGCGACGCCAAGGGCGACGTGAAGATGGGCGCCGAGTACGCGATCGAGGAGATCCCGGCCGACCTCAAGGAGAAGGCCGAGGAGTACCGCGCGGCCCTCATCGAGACGGTCGCCGAGGCCGACGACGCGCTCATGGAGAAGTACTTCGAGGGCGAGGAGCTCACGGTCGCCGAGATCAAGGCCGCCATCCGCAAGATGACGGTGAACTCGGAGATCTACCCCGTCCTGTGCGGCTCGGCCTTCAAGAACCGCGGCGTGCAGCCCATGCTCGACGCCGTCGTCGACTACCTCCCCAGCCCCCTCGACGTGCCGGCCATCCCGGGCCACGACGTCAAGGATGAGGAGATCGTCGTGGAGCGCCACGCCGACCGCGACGAGCCCTTCGCGGCGCTCGCGTTCAAGGTCGCCGTGCACCCGTTCTTCGGCCGCCTCACCTACGTGCGCGTCTACTCGGGCCACGTCGACTCGGGCGCCGCCGTGACGAACTCGTCGAAGAGCAAGAAGGAGCGCATCGGGAAGATCTTCCAGATGCACGCCAACAAGGAGAACCCGGTCGAGTCGATGACCGCGGGCCACATCTACGCGGTGATCGGCCTCAAGGACACGACGACGGGCGACACGCTCGCCGACCCGGCGAACCCGGTCGTGCTCGAGTCGATGACGTTCCCCGAGCCCGTCATCGAGGTCGCCATCGAGCCCAAGACGAAGGCCGACCAGGAGAAGCTCTCGACCGCGATCCAGAAGCTCGCGGAGGAGGACCCGACCTTCCGGACCGAGAACAACCCGGAGACGGGCCAGACGGTCATCAAGGGCATGGGCGAGCTGCACCTCGACATCCTCGTCGACCGCATGAAGCGCGAGTTCAAGGTCGAGGCGAACGTCGGCAAGCCGCAGGTGGCCTATCGCGAGACGATCCGCGGCACCATCGAGAAGTACGACTACACCCACAAGAAGCAGACCGGTGGCTCCGGTCAGTTCGCGAAGGTGCAGATCAAGCTCGAGCCGATGGAGGTCTCGGGCGAGGAGACCTACGAGTTCGTGAACGCCGTCACCGGCGGGCGCGTGCCTCGCGAGTACATCCCCTCGGTCGACGCGGGCATCCAGGACGCCATGCAGGTCGGTGTGCTCGCCGGCTACCCGACGGTCGGCGTCAAGGCGACGCTGCTCGACGGTGCGGCGCACGACGTCGACTCGTCGGAGATGGCGTTCAAGATCGCCGGCTCGATGGCGTACAAGGAGGCTGCCCGCAAGGCGCAGCCGGTGCTGCTCGAGCCGCTCATGGCGGTCGAGGTGCGCACGCCCGAGGAGTACATGGGCGACGTCATCGGCGACCTCAACTCGCGTCGCGGGCAGATCCAGTCGATGGACGACGCCCAGGGCGTGAAGGTCGTCAAGGCCCTCGTGCCGCTGTCGGAGATGTTCGGCTACGTCGGCGACCTGCGGTCGAAGACCTCGGGCCGGGCCGTCTACTCGATGGAGTTCTCGACCTACGCCGAGGTGCCGAAGGCCGTCTCGGACGAGATCGTCCAGAAGAGCAAGGGCGAGTGATCCGCCGGGGCGGCCAGGACGGCGCCCCGGCCACCGCCGGGCCACGGTTTTTCGTAGACTCCGTGGCCGAAGTACGATAGATCAACACCACCCCGAAGGATCGCCGCGGACGCGGCGGTGCACTCATGAGAACAGTCCTAGGAGGACACAGTGGCTAAGGCCAAGTTCGAGCGGACCAAGCCGCACGTCAACATCGGAACGATCGGTCACGTCGACCACGGCAAGACGACGCTCTCGGCAGCGATCTCGAAGGTCCTGGCTGACAAGTACCCGTCGGCGACCAACGTGCAGCGCGACTTCGCGACGATCGACTCGGCTCCTGAGGAGCGCCAGCGCGGCATCACGATCAACATCTCGCACATCGAGTACGAGACGCCGAAGCGCCACTACGCGCACGTCGACGCCCCGGGTCACGCCGACTACATCAAGAACATGATCACGGGTGCGGCCCAGATGGACGGCGCGATCCTCGTGGTCGCGGCCACCGACGGCCCCATGGCGCAGACGCGCGAGCACGTGCTGCTCGCCAAGCAGGTCGGCGTGCCCTACCTGATGGTCGCGCTCAACAAGTCGGACATGGTCGACGACGAGGAGATCCTCGAGCTCGTCGAGCTCGAGGTCCGCGAGCTGCTCTCGAGCCAGGACTTCGACGGCGACAACGCCCCGGTCATCCGCGTCTCGGCGCTCAAGGCGCTCGAGGGCGAGGAGAAGTGGGTCGACGCGATCCTCGAGCTCATGCAGGCCGCTGACGACAACATCCCGGACCCGGTCCGCGACCGCGACAAGCCGTTCCTCATGCCGATCGAGGACGTCTTCACGATCACCGGCCGTGGCACGGTCGTCACGGGTCGCGCCGAGCGCGGCACGCTCGCGATCAACTCCGAGGTCGAGATCGTCGGCATCCGCCCGACGCAGAAGACCACGGTCACGGGCATCGAGATGTTCCACAAGCAGCTCGACGAGGCCTGGGCCGGCGAGAACTGCGGTCTCCTGCTCCGCGGCACGAAGCGCGAGGACGTCGAGCGCGGCCAGGTCGTCGTGAAGCCGGGCTCGGTCACGCCGCACACGAACTTCGAGGGCACGGCGTACATCCTCGCCAAGGATGAGGGCGGCCGCCACAACCCGTTCTTCACGAACTACCGCCCGCAGTTCTACTTCCGCACCACCGACGTCACCGGCGTCATCTCGCTGCCCGAGGGCACCGAGATGGTCATGCCCGGCGACACCACCGACATGTCGGTCGAGCTGATCCAGCCGATCGCCATGGAGGAGGGCCTCGGCTTCGCCATCCGCGAGGGTGGCCGCACGGTCGGCGCCGGCACGGTCACGAAGATCATCAAGTAGTCCTCTCGACTGCCAGGAAGGGCCCCGCTCCGGCGGGGCCCTTTCGCGTGCCCGGTGCGGCTGGACGTCCCGCACCGCCCGGGGGAGGATGAGGCCATGGCCGCGCAGAAGACCCTGCCCACCGACGCGTCCGTCGAGGCGTTCCTCGACGCCGCGCAGCCCGCCAGGCGCGTCGAGGAGGGGCATCGCCTCGCCGCGCTCATGCGCGAGGAGACGGGCGAGGAGCCGGTCATGTGGGGGCCGTCGATGGTGGGCTTCGGCAGCTACCGCTACGTCTCGCCGTCGAGGACGTCGCGCACCGAGGGGGAGTGGCCGAAGGTCGCGTTCTCGCCGCGGAAGGCCGCGATCTCGCTCTACGGGCTGAAGGACCTGCCGGAGGGCGCGGCGCTGCTGCCCGGCCTCGGCGAGTACACCGAGGGCGCGGGCTGCGTCTACGTCAAGCGCCTCGACGCGATCGACGAAGCGGTGCTGCGGCGGCTCGTGCGCATCGCGCACGGCAGGCAGGACGACCCGCCCCGGCGCTGAGCCGGCGCTCGGCGGGCCGGCCTGCCCTAGCCTGGGGGCGTGATGCACGACGACCCCGCTCCCGCTCGTGGCTGACGCCGTCGGCGTCGCCGGCGCCGTGCTGCTGCTGATCGGCGGCGCGTTCAGCCTCGTCGTGTGGCCGGCGTTCCTCCGGCGGGTCGCGCGCGACGACCGCGCGCGCGATGCCGACGGGCGCCCGACCCGCTTCCTCACCGTGCACGTGACCCTCGTCGCGATCGCGCTCGTCATCGCCATCGCGCAGGTCGCCGTCGGCATCTGGTGGCTCGCGGCGTGAGCCGCGCACCGCTCGCCCGCGCTCAGGGGTGGCACAGCCGCGCGCGATGGGATTGGGTGACAGGCGCGGGCGACCGTCGCTCGCGAGCGACAGGAGGTGCACGATGACCGGAGCCGACGACATCGCGGATGCGGGCATGCAGGCGTTCGACGACGAGCACCGGCTGGTGGAGCGGCCGGGGGAGCGCCCCGACTGGGAGGCGCGCGAGGAGGCGGAGGCTGCGGGCGAGCAGCTGGATGCGGACGACGACGCCGTGCCGCCGGGCGCGCAGTCGCCGGCGAACGAGCCGCTCGGCTCGGACCTCGGCGGCGAGGACGCCTTCGGCGCCGGCGCGACGGACTCCGACCTCTCGGGCGGCAACTGGGCCGACGCCGACGACGCGGGCGCGAGCGACACGGGCATCGCCCCGCCGCCCGGCGGCGCGAGCGGCTCGGACGACCCGTTCGACGGCGCGGGCGGTGCCGCGTGAGCGGCGACGCCGGCCGCGCGGAGGAGCCGGGCATGACGATCGACCCGACGGCGCCCGGCGCGCCCGAGGCACCGGGTGCACCCGGGGCGCCCGACGTGCCGATGCTGCCCGATGTGCCGGGCATCCCGACCGACCCGACGGCGCCCGATCCCGGGCGTCCTGAGCCGATGGAGCCGACCGCGCCGCCCGAGCCGACCGAGCCGGAGCCGGAGACGGCGCCGGAGGAGGGCGGGTGGATCCGCTGACGTCGCGCGCCCGCGTGACGTCCTGCGGCCCCGCGTGACGCGCCGAGACGCGGTGTGACTTCCCGTGACGCGGCGGGCTTCCGGGCCCGCCGCGTCACTTCGTACCGTGTGGATCCCCGACCCGAGGAGATCCGCATGACCACCACCACCGCATCCGCCGCCGCCATCACCGCCGCCGAGCGCGCCGCCCGCCTCGAGGGCGCCGAGCAGGCCTGGGGCGAGCGCCTCGCCGCCGACGAAGGAGCCGCGCGGCTCGTCTTCGCGGCCTCCGGCGCGGCAGAGGGCGCCGTCGCGACGCGCATCCGCGCCGGCCGCCACGAGTGGCTCATCGACGAGCCGGCCGGCCTCGCCGGCGACGATGCGGGCACGAGCCCGGTGGAGGCCGCGCTCGGCGCGCTGCTCGCGTGCCAGACCGTCGTCTACCGGCTGTACGCGCAGCGGCTCGGCCTCTCGATCGACCGGCTCGAGCTGCGCGCGGAGGGCGAGCTCGACGTGCGCGGCCTCTTCGGCGCCGACGACGTGCGCGCGGGCTTCGCCGGCGTCGAGGTCGTCATCGACATCGACGGGCCCGACGCGCGCGAGGACTACGAGCGGCTGCGAGCCGTCGTCGACGCGCACTGCCCGGTGCACGACCTGTTCTCGAACCCGACGCCGGTGACGACCCGCCTGGCGGGCTGAGGCGCGGTTCCTGAATCCCGCCCCGTTGCCCGGCGCGCCGCCGCATGCTTCGCTGTCAGCAGGGCGGCGGCGCGCCGCCCGCGACGCACAGGAGGTGGGACCCATGGCCAACTACGAGCTGCCCGAGCAGGACCGCCGAGAGGACGACGAGGCACCGGACATCGTGGTGCCGGGCGAGGACGTCGACGGCAGCGCCGACTTCGTCGGCGACGTGACCGGCCGCTCCTACGACGAGCAGGCCGACCGCGCGCAGGCCGTCATCGACCGCGCGCACGACCTCGACAAGCCCGAGCTCGAGCCCGACGACGCATCCGTCGCCGCGCAGGCGGCGTCGTCGACGCCGGGCCCCGACGCGGACGACCGCCCCGTCTAGCCGCCGGCGAGGCGGATCGCGGCGGTCACCCGCCGAGGCGCCGCGTGAGCTCGGCGGCGGCTGCCGCGCACTGCGCGCCGAGCTCGGCCCAGCGCTCCGGCTCGATCGCCGCGAGCCGGAACGTGAGGCCGACCGCGGCTGACGGATAGCCCGCCGCGTCGCGCGCCGCGGCGGCGACCGAGCCGTAGGCGGCGTCGACCTCGCCCTCCTCGGTCGCCCAGCCGCGCCGCCGCACCGCGGAGAGCAGGCGGGTGAGCGCCGCGCGGGTGCCCGGCCGCTCGCCCGCGAGGTCGCGGTCGTGGGGGATGATCGCGCGCACCTGGTCGTCGCCGAGCGCCGCGAGCATCGCGCGGCCCGTCGCGGTGCGCACCGCGGGCAGCCGCACGCCGACGCGCGAGACCGTCGCGGGGGAGCGCGGCCCCTCGCCTCGGCCGGCGTACGCGACGTCGCTGCCGGCGAGCACCGCGAGGTGGCTCGTGACCGGCACGGGCGCCGTGCGCACGAGCCCGTCGAGCAGCGGCTGCGCGAGCCGCTCGAGCCGCGTCGCCGCGGCCACGCGCGAGCCCAGCTGCTGCACGCGCGCGCTCGCGCCCCACGCCCCGAGCTCGGGGTAGTGCACGAGGAAGCCCTCGTCGCGCATGACCTGCAGCAGCTGGTACGCGCTCGAGCGCGGCAGCGCGAGCTCGCGCGCGATCGTCGCCGCGCGCACGGGCCCCGGCTGCTCGGCCAGCAGCGCGAGCACCCGCAGCGCGCTCCGCGCGGCGGGCATCCGCGGCGTCCCCATCGATCGCCTCCGCATCGCTCCCAGTGAGTCTGAGATCTCAGACAGCAGTATGCCGCGAGCGGATGCGCCGGGTCGCCCCGGGCGCTGGAATGGCGGCATGGCAGTGGTCATCGGAGACGCCCCCCTCACGCGGCACGACGTCGTGCAGGTCGCACGCTTCGACGCGCCCGTCGCGCTGAGCGGGGCAGCGCTGGAGCGCATCGACGACGCGCGCGCGGTCATCGACGGGCTCGCCGCCGACGTGCGCCCGCACTACGGCATCTCGACGGGCTTCGGCGCGCTCGCGAACACCGCGATCGCCCCCGGCGACCGCACGCGGCTGCAGCAGTCGCTCATCCGCTCGCACGCGGCCTCGAGCGGCGCCGAGGTCGAGCGCGAGGTGGTGCGCGGGCTCATGCTCCTGCGGCTCCAGACCCTCGCGACGGGCCGCACGGGCATCCGCCGCGCGACCGCCGAGCTCTACGCGGGCATGCTGAACGCCGGCATCACCCCCGTCGTCGGGGAGTACGGCTCGCTCGGCTGCTCGGGCGACCTCGCACCGCTCTCGCACGTCGCGCTCGCGGCGATGGGCGAGGGCACGGTGCGGCTGGGCCGCGCGGGCGACGCCGACGGCGAGGCGATGGATGCGGCCGTCGCTCTCGAGCGCGCGGGCCTCGCTCCCGTCGTGCTCGCCGAGAAGGAGGGCCTCGCGCTCGTCAACGGCACCGACGGCATGCTCGCGATGCTGTGCCTCGCGCTCGCGGACCTCGACAAGCTGCTCGACACCGCCGACCTCGCCGCCGCGATGAGCGTCGAGGGGCTGCTCGGCACCGACGCGCCGTTCGCCCCCGAGCTCATGGCGCTGCGCCCCCACCCCGGCCAGGCGACGAGCGCCGCGCAGATCGCGGCCCTTCTCGCCGGCAGCCCCATCGTCGCGAGCCACAAGGGCCCCGAGGACACGCGCGTGCAGGACGCCTACTCGCTGCGCTGCGCACCGCAGGTGCACGGCGCCGCCCGCGACACCGCCGCCCATGCGGCGCGGGTCGCCGAGCTCGAGCTCGCAAGCGCGATCGACAACCCCGTCGTGCTCGCCGACGGCCGCGTGGTGTCGAACGGCAACTTCCACGGCGCGCCCGTCGCGGCCGTGCTCGACTTCCTCGCCATCTCGATCGCCGACGTCGCCTCGATGAGCGAGCGGCGCAGCGACCGCTTCCTCGACCCCGCGCGCTCCTACGGGCTGCCGCCGTTCCTCGCCGACGACCCCGGCGTCGACTCGGGCCTCATGATCGCGCAGTACACGCAGGCCGGCATCGTGAGCGAGCTCAAGCGCCTCGCGGTGCCCGCCTCGGTCGACTCGATCCCCTCGAGCGCGATGCAGGAGGACCACGTCTCGATGGGGTGGGGCGCCGCGCGCAAGCTCCGGCGCGCGGTCGACGGCCTCGGGCGCGTGCTCGCGATCGAGATCATGACCGCCGCGCGCGGCATCGAGCTGCGCGACGACGCTCCCGGCCCCCGCACCGGCCGCGTCGTCGAGGCGCTGCGCGAGCGCGTGCCGGGCAGCGGGCCCGACCGGTTCCTCGCCCGCGACATCGAGGCATCCGTCGCCTTCGCCGTCGGCGGCGGGGCGCTCATCGCAGCCGATCTGCGCGAGCGAGCCGAGGCGTGGATGCCCCGGCGCAGCGACACGTACACCGCCGAGACGACGATGTTCGGCGCACGAGGAGGAGACGCATGATGGAAGGCGCACGCCCCGTCCGCGCAGCGCGCGGACCCGAGCTCACCGCGAAGGGCTGGCAGCAGGAGGCGGCCCTGCGCATGCTCATGAACAACCTCGACCCCGAGGTCGCCGAGCACCCCGACGAGCTCGTCGTCTACGGCGGCACGGGCAGGGCCGCCCGCGACTGGGCGAGCTTCGACGCGATCGTGCGCGAGCTCACCCGGCTCGAGGACGACGAGACGCTGCTCGTGCAGTCGGGCCGCCCCGTCGGCGTCATGCGCACGCACGCGTGGGCGCCGCGCGTGCTCATCGCCAACTCCAACCTCGTCGGCGACTGGGCGACGTGGCCCGAGTTCCGCCGACTCGAGGCCGCCGGGCTCACGATGTACGGCCAGATGACGGCCGGCAGCTGGATCTACATCGGCACGCAGGGCATCCTGCAGGGCACGTTCGAGACCTTCGCGGCCGTCGCGCGGAAGCTCGGCCGCGAGAGCCTCGCCGGCACCATCACGCTCACCGCGGGCCTCGGCGGCATGGGCGGCGCCCAGCCGCTCGCCGTGACGATGAACGACGGCGTCGCCATCTGCGTCGAGGTCGACCGCAGCCGCATCCAGCGCCGCATCGAGCACCGCTACCTCGACGTCGAGGCCGACGACGCGGCGGATGCGCTCGCGCGCGCCGTCGAGGCCCGGGACGCCGGGCGCCCCCTCTCGATCGGCCTGCACGCGAACGCCGCCGATGTGGTGCCGGCGCTGCTCGCGCAGGGCGCGCCGATCGACATCGTCACCGACCAGACGAGCGCCCACGACCCGCTCGCGTACCTGCCGAGCGGCATCGCGTTCGACGACTGGCACGCCGAGCGCGAGCGCGACCCCGAGGGCTTCACGGAGCGCTCGCGCGCGTCGATGGCGCGCCACGTCGAGGCGATGGTCGGCTTCCAGCGCGCCGGCGCCGAGGTGTTCGACTACGGCAACTCGATCCGCGCCGAGGCCCAGCTCGGCGGCTTCGACGACGCGTTCGCGTTCCCCGGCTTCGTGCCCGCGTACATCCGCCCGCTCTTCTGCGAGGGCAAGGGCCCGTTCCGCTGGGCGGCGCTCTCGGGCGACCCGGAGGACATCCGCCGCACCGACGAGGCGATCCTCGAGCTCTTCCCCGACGACGCGCACCTGCGCCGCTGGATCCGCATGGCGCAGGAGCGCGTGCAGTTCCAGGGCCTCCCCGCCCGCATCTGCTGGCTCGGCGCCGGCGAGCGGCACCGCGCCGGCCTGCGCTTCAACGAGATGGTCGCCGACGGCACGCTCTCGGCGCCCGTCGTGATCGGCCGCGACCACCTCGACTCGGGCTCCGTCGCGAGCCCCTACCGCGAGACCGAGGCGATGCGCGACGGCTCCGACGCGATCGCCGACTGGCCGCTGCTCAACGCCCTCGTCAACACCGCCTCCGGCGCGAGCTGGGTCTCGCTCCACCACGGCGGCGGCGTCGGCATCGGCCGCTCGATCCACGCGGGCCAGGTCACCGTCGCCGACGGCACCGAGCTCGCCGCCGAGAAGCTCGAGCGCGTGCTGACGAACGACCCCGAGATGGGCGTCATCCGCCACGTCGACGCCGGCTACGACGAGGCGGCCGCCTACGCGGCGGCCCACGGCGTGCGCGTGCCCATGCGGGACGCGGGATGAGCACGCTCGTCACCGGCATCGGCGAGCTCACCACGAACGACGAGGCGCGCGGCGGCACCACGGGGCGGATGCGGGATGCGGCCGTCGTGCTCGAGGGCGACGCCATCGCGTGGGTCGGTGCCGCATCCGACGCCCCCGCGGCCGACGAGCGCGTCGACGTCGGCGGCCGCGCGGTGCTGCCGGGCTGGGTGGACAGCCACACGCACCTCGTCTTCGCCGGCGACCGCACCGCCGAGTTCGAGGCGCGCATGGCGGGCGAGCCCTACGCCGCGGGCGGCATCGCCACGACCGTCGCCGCGACCCGGGCGGCGAGCGACGACGCGCTCGCGGCCAACCTCGACCGGCTCGCCGACGAGCTGCTGCGCGGCGGCACGACGGCGTTCGAGACGAAGACCGGCTACGGCCTCACCGTCGACGACGAGCTGCGCAGCGCCCGCATCGCCGGCACCCGGGCGGATGCGGTGACGTACCTGGGCGCGCACCTCGTGCCGGAGGGAGCGGACGCCGACGCGTACGTCGACCTCGTCGTCGGCGACATGCTCGAGGCGGTCGTGCCGCACGTCGACGCGATCGACGTCTTCTGCGAGCGCGGCGCGTTCGACGAGGCGCAGTCGAGACGGGTGCTCGAGGCGGGCCGTGCCCGAGGCCTCGCGCTGCGGGTGCACGGCAACCAGCTCGGCCCCGGCCCCGGCGTGCGCCTCGCGGTCGAGCTCGGAGCCGCGAGCGTCGACCACGTCGCGTTCCTCGACGACGACGAGGTGCGGATGCTCGCCGACACCTGGCAGGGGGGCACCGGCACGGTCGCCACGGTGCTGCCGGCGTGCGACCTCTCGACCCGGATGCCGCTCGCGCCAGCGCGGCGGCTCGTCGACGCCGGCGCGGTGGTGGCGATCGCGACGAACTGCAACCCGGGCACGAGCTACACGACCTCGATGGCCTTCTGCGTCGCGACCGCGGTGCTGCAGATGGGGCTCACGGTCGAGGAGGCGGTGCGCGCGGCGACGCTCGGCGGCGCCGTGGCGCTGGGCCTCGACGGCGCGAAGCCCGCGGGCGGCGGGCCGGATGCGAGCGGCGCCGGCCGGGCCCGCCTGCCGGTGGGCCGCATCCGCCCGGGCGCCCGCGCCGACCTGCAGGTGCTCGACGCGCCCTCGATCACGCACCTCGCCTACCGCCCCGGGGTGCCGCTCACGAGCGCCGTGTGGCGGGCGGGCGCGCGCGTCGTGTGAGCCGGAACCGGCCCTGGTGCGTCGGGGGAGCGCAGCACTAGCCTCGCCGCATGACGGTGACGATGCGGGGCCTGTCCACGGTGGTGCCGGCGACGGAGCTCTCGCAGCCCGCCGTCGCCGAGGTGTTCGCGGCGCAGCCGGGGCTCTCGCGGCTCTCGCAGCGCATCGTCACCACGTCGTTCGGCGAGGCCTCCGGCATCGAGCGCCGCTACACGGTGATCGACGAGCTCACCCTCGACGGCGACGCGCCGGCCGAGCCGGAGTTCTTCGACCGCGCGAGCGGTGCGCTGCTCGATCCGGGCACCCGGCTGCGCAACGACCGCTACGAGGCGCACGCGAGCCGCCTCTACGTCGAGGCGGGCCGCGCCGCGCTCGATGCCGTCGACGGGCTCGACGCGGCGGACGTGACGCACGTCGTCACCGTCTCGTGCACCGGGTTCTACGCGCCGGGCCCGGACTTCGTGCTCGCGCGCGATCTCGGGCTGCCGGCCGGCGTGCAGCGCTACCACCTCGGCTTCATGGGCTGCTACGCATCGGTGCCCGCGCTGCGGCTCGCGCGGCAGCTCTGCGAGGCGGATGCGCGGGCCGTGGTGCTCGTCGTGAGCGTCGAGCTGTGCACGCTGCACCTGCGCACCTCGAACGACCCCGACACGATCGTCGCGACGTCGCTCTTCGGCGACGGGGCCGGCGCGGCGCTCGTCACCGCGCGTCCTCCCGCCGACGGCGAGCGCGCGCTGCAGCTCGACGGCTTCGCGACGCGGACGACGCCCCGCGGCGAGGGCGCGATGGCGTGGCGCATCGGCGACCACGGCTTCGAGATGGTGCTGTCGAACGCGGTGCCCTCCCTCATCGGCGAGCACATCACCGGCGCGATCGCGCCGCTGCTCGAGCCGGAGCCTGTGCTCGCCGCGGCGCTCGCGGACGGCGAGGTGGGCGGCGCCATCGAGCACTGGGCGATCCACCCGGGCGGCCGCAGCATCCTCGACCGCGTCGAGTCGACCCTCGCGCTCTCCGAGCCGCAGCTCGCCCCGGCGCGCGAGACGCTGCGCGACTACGGCAACATGTCGAGCGCGACCGTGCTGTTCGTGCTGCAGCGCATCCTCCGCGACACCGCGGCGGCCGACGGCGACCGCGTCGCGGCGATGGCGTTCGGGCCGGGCCTCACGGTCGAGTCGGCGCTGCTCACCGTGCGGGGCTGACGCGTGCGCCTGCCCGGGCTGCGGGAGCGCGACGCGCATGCGCGGGAGGCGATGGACGACCCCGCGTGCGATCCCGCGGTGCTCGAGCGCACCTACGAGCGCTTCGAGCTCGTGAACGCCGTCGTGTCGGGGCGCCGAGCGCTCTACCGCCGCTGGATCCGGCCCCGGCTGCGCGCCGGCGACGCCGTGCGCCTGCTCGACATCGGCACGGGCGGCGCCGACCTGCCGCGACGGCTGCTGCGCTGGGCGGCTCGGGAGCCCGGCCGCCTCGAGGTCGTCGCGCTCGACCCCGACCCGCGCGCCATCGCCTACGCCCGCAGCCTGCCCCCGATGCCCGGCCTCTCGCTCGTGCAGGCGACCACGCGCGAGCTCGTCGCCGCCGGCGAGCGCTTCGACGTCGTCGTCTCGGGCCACGTGCTGCACCACCTGACGCCGCGCGAGCTCGGTGCGATCCTCGTCGACTCCGAACGGCTCACGGCGCCCGGCGGCGTCGCGGTGCATGGCGACATCGCGCGGTCGCCGCTCGCCTACGGCGCGTTCGCGCTCGCGACCCTGCCGCTCGAGGGCACGCTCCTGCGCGGCTCGCTCATCCGGCCGGACGGGCTCGTGTCGATCCGCCGCAGCCACACCGCGTCCGAGCTCGCGGCCGCCGCACCGCAGGGGTGGCACGTGCGCCGCGGCATCCCGTGGCGGCTCGAGCTCGTGCGGCTGGCACCATGAGCCCGCGCCACGACGTCGCGGTCGTCGGCGGCGGCGCCGTGGGCGTGCTGCTCGCGTGCCTCCTCGCCCAGCGCGGGGCCGACGTCGTCGTGCTCGAGCGCCGCACGGCGGAGCCCACAGGCGCGCGGGCGATCGGCATCCATCCGCCCGGGCTCGCCGCCCTCGACGCCGTCGGCATCGGCGAGGCCGTGCGGCGCGAGGCGATCCCGATCCGCCGCGGCATCGCCCTCAGCGGCGCCCGCGAGCTGGCCCGCATGCGCTTCGCCCCGCAGCCGATCCTCGCCCTGCCGCAGCACCGCACCGAGGCGCTCCTGCGGCGGCGCCTCGCGGCGCTCGCGCCCGACGCCCTGCGCGAGGGGGCCGAGGTGACGGGCCTCGCCGAGCGCCCCGGATCCGTCGTCCTCGAGCTCGCCGACGGCGTGGTCGAGGCCGCGTGGGCGGTCGGCGCCGACGGCGTGCGCAGCAGGGTGCGCGCGCTGCTCGGCATCGGCTGGCAGCCGCGCCCCGGCACTGCGGGCTACGCGATGGCGGATGCGCCGGACGACGCGGTGCACGGCGGTGGCGGCGTCGCAGACGCGGCCGCGCTGCACCTCGAGCCCGACGGCATCGTCGAGGCGTTCCCCATGCCGGGCGGCCTGCGCCGCTGGGTCGTGCGCCTCGACGAGCCCGTCGCGCAGATGTCGGCGGGCGAGCTGCAGGCGATCCTCGACGCGCGGCTGCGGCAGCCGCCGCGGCTGCCCTCGACCGCGGTGCCGAGCGCCTTCACGGCGCGGCAGCGCCTCGCGTCGGCGCTCGTGCGCGGCAGGGTCGCGCTCGCCGGCGACGCCGCGCACGAGGTGAGCCCCATCGGCGGGCAGGGCATGAGCCTCGGCTGGCTCGACGCGCTCGCGCTCGACCGCGCCCTCTCGCGGCCCGCACCCGGAGACGGCCCGCTGGCCGCCTACGACCGCGACCGCCGCCGCGCCGCGCAGCGCGCGATGCGCCGCGCCGCGTGGAACATGTCGATGGGCGCGCCCGCGCGGGGCCCCGCGCTCGCCCTGCGGCTCGCCGCGGTGCGCGCGCTCGCGCTGCCGCCCGCGCGCTCGGTGCTCGCGCGGGCGTTCACGATGCGCGGGCTCTGAGGCGAGCGCGCGCGGTCACTCGCGCGCGGCGAGGGCCGCGAGCGACTCGAGCACGCCGAGCGCGACGAGCCGCACCGTGCGGCCGTCCGGGGCGTCCGCCGCGGCGTCGACCTCGGTGAAGTCGATCGAGCGCACCGCGGCGTCGGCGACGAGGTGCCGCACGAGCGAGCGCAGCTGCCACGCGCTCATCCCGCCCGGGAGGGAGGCGGGGCACGCGGGCGCGACGGCGCGGTCGCACGCGTCGACGTCGACGTCGAGGTGCACGGGGCCGCCCGCGGCGCCCGCGACGCGCAGCGCCTCGAACGCCACCTGGCGCACGCCCCGCGACTCGAGCTCGTCGCGCGGGAACACGCGCACGCCCGCGTCGCGCGCCCGCTCGGCGTAGTGCCGCGAGTTCGCGAAGTCCTGGATGCCGATCTGCGCGACCCGGCGGCCGTCGAGCCCCGCGTCGAGCAGCCGCTGCACGGGGGAGCCGTTCGAGCGGCCGTCGCGCAGGTCGTGGTGGGCGTCGATCGTGATGAGGCCGGCGCTGCCGAGGTCGTCGCCCCACGCGCCGAGCGCCGCGGGCACGGTCGCGGCGTTGTCGCCGCCGAGCACGATCGTGAGCCGGGCGCGGCGCGCGGCGCGCGCGACGAGCGCGGTCGCCGCGGCCTCGTCGCCGTCGGGGTCGGATGCGTCGCCCGCGTCGGCGACGCGGAGTCCGGCGAGCGGGGCGCCCGGCCCGCTCGCGTGGGGCGAGTAGCGGCGCAGCGCCTCGCGCACGGCGGCCGGCGTCGTGTGCGCCCGGGTGGGGCTCAGCGACGTCGCGTGCGTGCCGACGCCGACGAGCACGGCGTCGAGCGCTCCCTCGTCGCCGAGGGCGGGCCAGTCGCCGGCGCGCGGCCAGCTCGGGTCGTGGGGGAGCGCGGGCGACGGTGCCATGCTGGGACGGTAGCAAGCGCCGTCACGCGCAGCCGACTTCCGCGCCACGACGCGCGAGTCGACGCGACACGCCCGGGTTGCACGGACATCGGGATCCGTGCGAGAATCGTCAGGTTGCAAACGCGGCGGTCACCCCGTCGCTCACTGCCCTGGCAGTGCACAGGTCGCACACGAACCTGGGCCGCGGGCAGCCGACACGAACTTCACCGAAGCCCAGCACGGCGCAGCCGTGCTCGTCTGCGGTGCGCGCCCCTCGCGGGCATTGACAGAAGAACAGCGGTGCACTCGAGAGTGCGTTGCGAGCAGCCGGAACGGCTGCGTCGACAGGAAGAGAGTCAGCCATGGCGGGACAGAAGATCCGCATCCGACTGAAGTCGTACGACCACGAGGTCATCGACTCGTCGGCGCGCAAGATCGTCGACACCGTGACCCGTGCGGGCGCGACGGTGGTGGGCCCGGTGCCGCTGCCGACCGAGAAGAACGTGGTCGTCGTGATCCGTTCGCCTCACAAGTACAAGGACAGCCGCGAGCACTTCGAGAAGCGCACGCACAAGCGACTCATCGACATCATCGACCCGACGCCGAAGGCGGTCGACTCGCTCATGCGCCTCGACCTGCCCGCTGACGTCAACATCGAGATCAAGCTCTAAGGAACGCCATGTCGAAGATCACGACGACTCGCGGCCTGCTCGGCACGAAGCTCGGGATGACCCAGGTCTGGGATGAGCAGAACAAGCTCGTCCCCGTCACGGTGCTCGAGATCACGCCGAACGTGGTCACGCAGATCCGCACACCTGAGAAGGACGGCTACTCGGCCATCCAGATCGCCGCCGGCCAGATCGACCCGCGCAAGGTCAACAAGCCCTCGGCCGGCCACTTCGACGCCGCAGGCGTCACCCCGCGCCGCCACCTCGCAGAGGTCCGCACCGACAACGCCGCGGAGTACGAGCTCGGCCAGGAGCTGGCGATCGACCTGTTCGCCGCCGGCCAGAAGATCGACGTCGTCGGCACGTCCAAGGGCAAGGGCTTCGCCGGCGTCATGAAGCGCCACAACTTCGCGGGCGTCTCCGCGTCGCACGGTGCGCACCGCAACCACCGCAAGCCCGGCTCGATCGGCGCCTCGGCCACGCCCAGCCGCGTCTTCCGCGGCAAGCGCATGCCGGGCCGCATGGGCAGCGACCGCGTGTCGGTGCTCAACCTCACGGTCCACTCGATCGACGTCGAGCAGGGCCTGATGCTCGTCAAGGGCGCCGTCCCCGGCGCTCGCGGCCGTCTCGTGTACGTCCGCAACGCTGTGAAGGGAGCCTGAGCATGACCACCCAGGTCGCCATCGTCGACGCCGAGGGCAAGCAGGCCGGCTCGGTCGAGCTGCCCGCGAGCATCTTCGACGTCCAGACGAACGTTCCGCTGATCCACCAGGTCGTCGTCGCGCAGCTCGCTGCCGCCCGCCAGGGCACGCACGCCGTCAAGGGCCGCGGCGAGGTCTCCGGCTCCGGTGCGAAGCCGTTCAAGCAGAAGGGCACCGGCCGCGCCCGCCAGGGCTCGGTCCGCATGCCGCAGCACCGCGGCGGCGGCATCGTCCACGGCCCCGTGCCGCGCGACTACGCCCAGCGCACCCCCAAGAAGATGATCGCCGCCGCGCTCCGCGGCGCGCTCTCCGACCGCGCTCGCGGCGGCCGCCTGCACCTCGTCGAGTCGTTCGCGGGGGAGACCCCCAAGACCCGCGCCGTCGTCGAGATGCTCGGCGCGCTCGGCGTGGCGAAGAACGTGCTCGTCGTGCTCGACCGCTCCGAGGAGATCGCGTTCCTGTCGGTGCGCAACCTCCCCGAGGTGCACGTGCTCGCGTGGGACCAGCTCAACGCCTACGACGTGCTCGTGAGCGATGACGTCGTCTTCTCGAAGACCGCCTACGAGGCGTTCGTCGCCGCGAAGTCGGGCGCGCCCGCCGTCGTCTCCGACGAGGCCCCCGCGGGCGAGGAGGCCGTCGAGGTCGAGACCGCTGAGGAGGCGCCGGCCGCTGCCGCGGCCGACTTCGGCCCCGACTCGCACGCCGCGCTCGCCGACGGCTCGGCGCCCGAGGGCTTCGAGATCAAGGGCAACGCCAACTCCATGAAGTTCCACCGCCCCGACGGCCGCTGGTACGAGCAGACCGAGGCCGAGGTGTGGTTCCGCACCGCGGAGGCCGCCGAGGCCGCAGGCTTCACCGAGGCCGGCAAGGCCTCGAAGGCTGACAAGGCAGACAAGGACAACTGATGAGCGGCTACAACAAGGACCCTCGCGACATCATCATCCGACCGATCGTGTCGGAGAAGAGCTACGCGCTCATCGACATGGGCAGCTACACCTTCGAGGTCGACCCCCGCGCCTCGAAGACCGAGATCAAGCTCGCGATCGAGAAGATCTTCGGCGTCAAGGTGGAGCGCGTCAACACCCTCAACCGCGTCGGCAAGACGCGCCGCACCCGCTTCGGCATGGGCAAGCGCAAGGACACCAAGCGCGCCATCGTGAAGCTGAAGTCCGGCTCGATCGACATCTTCACGGCTGTCGGCTGAGGACGGAAGGAACCAGAGCATGGCTATTCGCAAGTACAAGCCGACGACCCCGGGTCGTCGTGGCTCATCCGTCGCGGACTTCGCTGAGATCACCCGGTCGACGCCCGAGAAGTCGCTGCTGAAGCCGCTGCCCAAGACGGGTGGCCGCAACAACACCGGTCGCATCACCACCCGCCACATCGGCGGCGGTCACAAGCGCCAGTACCGCGTCATCGACTTCAAGCGCAACGACAAGGACGGCATCAACGCCCGCGTCGCGCACATCGAGTACGACCCGAACCGCACGGCGCGCATCGCGCTGCTGCACTTCGAGGACGGCACGAAGCGCTACATCCTGGCCCCGAACAAGCTCAAGCAGGGCGACGTCGTGGAGTCGGGTGCCGGCGCCGACATCAAGCCGGGCAACAACCTCCCGATGCGCAACATCCCCACCGGCACGGTGATCCACAACGTGGAGCTCCGTCCCGGCGGCGGGGCCAAGATGGCCCGCTCGGCGGGTGCCTCGGTGCGCCTCGTCGCGAAGGACGGCCCCTACGCGCAGCTCCGCCTGCCGTCGGGCGAGATCCGCAACGTCGACGCGCGCTGCCGCGCGACGATCGGCGAGGTCGGCAATGCCGAGCAGTCGAACATCAACTGGGGCAAGGCCGGCCGCAAGCGCTGGCTGGGCGTGCGCCCGACGGTCCGCGGTGTCGCGATGAACCCGGTCGACCACCCGCACGGTGGTGGCGAGGGCAAGACGAGCGGTGGCCGCCACCCCGTCAGCCCGTGGGGTCAGGCAGAGGGTCGCACCCGCCGCCCCAACAAGCCGAGCGACAAGCTCATCGTCCGTCGCCGTTCGACCGGCAAGAAGAAGCGCTAGTAGGAGAGTCCGATGCCCCGCAGCCTCAAGAAGGGTCCGTTCGTCGACGACCACCTCCTCACCAAGGTGGTTCGCCAGAACGAGGCCGGCAGCAAGAACGTCATCAAGACGTGGTCGCGCCGCTCGATGATCGTCCCGGCCATGCTCGGCCACACGATCGCCGTGCACGACGGCCGCAAGCACATCCCGGTCTTCGTCACCGAGACGATGGTCGGCCACAAGCTGGGCGAGTTCGCGCCCACCCGCACCTTCCGCGGTCACGTGAAGGACGACAAGAAGGGCCGTCGCCGCTAAGCGGCGACGGGAGAAGGAGAAGGCAATGGTTGAGTCGATCGCTCGCGTTCGTCACATCCGCGTGACCCCTCAGAAGGCCCGCCGCGTCGTCGACATGATCCGCGGCAAGCAGGCCGAGGAGGCCCTCGCGATCCTGAAGTTCGCCCCGCAGGGCGCCTCGGAGCCGGTCTACAAGCTCGTCGCCTCGGCGATGGCGAACGCCCGGGTCAAGGCCGACGCGACGAACGAGTTCCTCGACGAGCAGGACCTCTACGTGTCCCGCGCATTCGTCGACGAGGGCACCACGCTCAAGCGGTTCCAGCCGCGTGCACAGGGTCGCGCGTTCCGCATCAACAAGCGGACGAGCCACATCACCGTCGTGCTCGCGACGCCGACCACGGAGGACGAGAAGTAATGGGACAGAAGGTCAACCCGTACGGCTTCCGCCTCGGCATCACCACCGACCACGTGTCGCGCTGGTTCGCCGAGTCGACCAAGCCGGGGCAGCGCTACGCCGACTACGTCGCCGAGGACGTCCGCATCCGCAAGATGCTGACGACGAGCCTCGACCGCGCTGGCGTCGCCCGCATCGAGATCGAGCGCACCCGCGACCGCGTTCGCGTCGACATCCACACCGCCCGCCCGGGCATCGTGATCGGCCGCCGCGGCGCCGAGGCCGAGCGCATCCGCGCCGACCTCGAGAAGCTCACCGGCAAGCAGATCCAGCTGAACATCCTCGAGGTCAAGAACCCCGAGGGCTCGGCCCAGCTCGTCGCGCAGGGCATCGCGGAGCAGCTGAGCGCCCGCGTGGCGTTCCGCCGCGCGATGCGCAAGGGTCTCCAGTCGGCGCAGCGCGCCGGCGCCAAGGGCGTCAAGATCCGCGTGTCGGGCCGTCTCGGCGGTGCCGAGATGAGCCGCAGCGAGTCGTACCGCGAGGGCCGTGTGCCGCTGCACACGCTGCGCTCGAACATCGACTACGGCTTCTACGAGGCCCGCACCACCTTCGGCCGCATCGGCGTGAAGGTCTGGATCTACAACGGTGAGCTCACCAACCGCGAGCTGGCTCGCGAGCAGGCGAACCAGAAGCCGCAGCGCGAGCGTCGGGGACCCCGTCGCGACGCCGCTCCGGCCGCAGCAGGAGCAGAGGCGTAAATCATGCTTATCCCCCGTCGAGTCAAGCACCGCAAGCAGCACCACCCGTCGCGTCGCGGCCAGGCAACTGGCGGCACGCAGGTGTCGTTCGGCGAGTTCGGCATCCAGGCGCTCACGCCTGCGTACGTCACGAACCGCCAGATCGAGGCCGCACGTATCGCCATGACGCGCCACATCAAGCGCGGCGGCAAGGTGTGGATCAACATCTACCCCGACCGTCCGCTCACGAAGAAGCCCGCCGAGACCCGCATGGGCTCCGGCAAGGGCTCGCCCGAGTGGTGGGTCGCCAACGTCAAGCCGGGCCGCGTCCTGTTCGAGGTCGCCGGCGTCAACGAGGAGCTCGCGCGCGAGGCCATGCTGCGAGCCATCCACAAGCTGCCGCTCAAGGCACGCATCATCAAGCGCGAGGAGGCTGACGCATAATGGCGATCGGTTCCAAGGAGCTCATGCCCGCCGAGCTCGCCACCATGGACGACGAGCGTCTCGTCGTCGAGCTGAAGCGGGCCAAGGAGGAGCTGTTCAACCTGCGCTTCCAGTCGGCCACCGGCCAGCTGGAGTCGCACGGCCGCCTGCGTGCCGTCAAGCGCGACATCGCGCGGCTCTACACCGTGATCCGCGAGCGCGAGCTCGGCATCAGCGCCTCGCCGGCGCCGGTCGAGAAGGCCGCGGACAAGAAGAAGTCGAAGAAGGCCGACGAGGCCCCGGCGTCTGACGACCAGAAGGCTGAGGACAACTGATGGCTACCACCGAGCAGAACCAGGGCGACGCCCTGCAGCGCGGCTACCGCAAGTCCCGCATCGGCTACGTCGTCTCCGACAAGATGGAGAAGACCGTCGTCGTCGAGGTCGAGGACCGCGTCAAGCACCCCCTCTACGGCAAGGTGCTGCGCAAGAGCTCGAAGGTCAAGGCGCACGACGAGCAGAACGCCGCCGGCATCGGCGACCGCGTGCTCATCGCCGAGACCCGTCCGATGAGCGCCACGAAGCGCTGGCGCATCGTCGAGATCCTCGAGAAGGCCAAGTAGGCCTGAGGCTCGAGAAGGAGACAGAACAGTGATCCAGCAGGAATCCCGCCTCAAGGTCGCCGACAACACCGGCGCCAAGGAGCTCCTGACCATCCGCGTGCTCGGCGGCTCCGGCCGTCGGTACGCAGGCCTCGGCGACACCATCGTGGCAACGGTCAAGGACGCCATCCCCGGCGGCAACGTCAAGAAGGGCGATGTGGTCAAGGCCGTCATCGTCCGCACCGTGAAGTCGACGCGCCGCGCCGACGGCTCGTACATCAAGTTCGACGAGAACGCAGCGGTCATCCTGAAGACGGACGGCGACCCCCGCGGCACCCGCATCTTCGGGCCCGTCGGTCGCGAGCTCCGCGACAAGCGCTTCATGAAGATCGTCTCGCTCGCACCGGAGGTGATCTGACCCATGGCCAGCATCAAGAAGGGCGACCTCGTCCAGGTGATCGCCGGCGCGCGCCAGTCGCGCGGCGGTGACCGCGGCAAGACGGGTCGCGTGATCGAGGTCCTGCCCGAGCAGAACCGCGTGATCGTCGAGGGCATCAACCTCGTGACCAAGCACATCAAGGTCGGCCAGACCGGCCGCGGCACCCGCACGGGCGGCATCGAGACCCACGAGGCCCCGATCCACGTGTCGAACGTCGCGCTCGTCGACCCCGAGACCAAGAAGCCCACCCGCGTGCGCAGCGAGGTGAAGACCGTCGAGAAGAACGGCGCGTCCATCCCGCAGAAGATCCGCGTCGCGACGAAGTCGGGCAAGGAGATCAAGAGCAATGACTGACACCGCTGTGCGCCTGCCCCGCCTCAAGCAGCAGTACCGCGCGACGATCGTGAAGCAGCTCCAGGAGGAGTTCGGCTTCTCGAACGTCATGCAGGTGCCGGGCCTCACCAAGATCGTCGTGAACACGGGCGTCGGCGACGCCGCACGCGACTCGAAGGTGATCGACGGCGCGATCCGCGACCTCACCCTCATCACGGGCCAGAAGCCGAAGGTGACCGCCGCTCGCAAGTCGATCGCGCAGTTCAAGCTGCGCGACGGCATGCCGATCGGTGCGCACGTGACGCTCCGCGGCGACCGCATGTGGGAGTTCCTCGACCGCCTGCTGACGCTCGCGCTGCCCCGCATCCGCGACTTCCGCGGCCTGAGCCCCGACCAGTTCGACGGCAACGGCAACTACACGTTCGGCCTCACGGAGCAGTCGGTGTTCCACGAGATCGACCAGGACAAGATCGACCGCGTCCGCGGCTTCGACATCACCGTCGTCACGACGGCGAAGTCGGACGACGAGGGTCGCGCGCTGCTCAAGGCGCTCGGCTTCCCCTTCAAGTCCTGATCCCATCGGCGCCGCCGGCGCCGAGCTGACGTCAAGGTCGCAGTCCGCGGAACGGGCTGCGAAACCAGAACGGAGACACCCCATGACGATGACCGATCCGGTCGCCGACATGCTGACGCGTCTGCGCAACGCCAACACGGCGATGCACGACGAGGTCACGCTGCCGTCGTCGAACCTCAAGGCGAGCATCGCCGAGATCCTCGAGCGCGAGGGCTTCATCTCGGCGTGGAAGGTCGAGGACGCCCGCGTCGGCAAGACGCTGACCCTCAGCCTCAAGTACGGCCCGAACCGCGAGCGCGCGCTCGCCGGCCTGAAGCGGGTCTCGAAGCCCGGTCTGCGCGTCTACGCGCGATCGACCGAGATCCCCCAGGTGCACGGCGGCCTCGGCGTCGCCATCCTGTCCACGAGCTCGGGGCTCCTCACGGACCGTGAGGCCGAGCAGAAGGGCGTCGGCGGGGAAGTCCTCGCCTACGTGTGGTGAGCTGACATGTCACGAATCGGACGTCTCCCCATCGACATCCCGTCGGGTGTCGACATCACGGTGAACGACGGCGTCGTCACCGTCAAGGGCCCCAAGGGCGAGCTGACCATCCCCGTCGCCTCCCCGATCGAGGTCGAGGTCGTCGACGGCCAGGTGCAGGTCACCCGGCCCGACGACGAGCGCGAGTCGCGCTCGCTGCACGGCCTCACCCGCACGCTGATCGCCAACGACATCGTCGGCGTGACCGAGGGCTACTCCAAGTCGCTCGAGGTCGTCGGCACCGGCTACCGCGTGCAGGCGAAGGGCACGGGCCTCGAGTTCGCGCTCGGCTTCTCGCACCCCGTGAGCGTCGAGCCGCCCGCCGGCATCACGTTCTCGGTCGAGGGCAACAACAAGGTCACCGTCAGCGGCATCTCGAAGCAGGCCGTCGGCGAGGTGGCTGCGAACCTCCGCAAGCTGCGCAAGCCCGAGCCCTACAAGGGCAAGGGTGTGCGCTACGCGGGCGAGCAGATCCGCCGCAAGGCTGGAAAGGCTGGTAAGTGATGGGCATCGGTACCCGAGGCAAGAGCAAGTCGGCTGCCCGCGGCCGTCGTCACGCGCGCCTCCGCAAGAAGATCGTCGGCACCGCGTCGGTGCCGCGCATGGTCGTCACCCGTTCGGCACGCCACGTGTTCGTGCAGGTCGTCGACGACTCGAAGGGCATCACCGTCGCCTCGGCGTCGACCATGGAGGCCGACCTCCGCGGTCTCGACGGCGACAAGACGGCGAAGGCCAAGCGCGTCGGCGAGCTGATCGCCGAGCGCGCCAAGGCAGCGGGCGTCGAGACGGTCGTGTTCGACCGCGGCGGCAACCGCTACGCCGGCCGCGTCGCCGCGATCGCCGATGGCGCACGAGAGGCAGGGCTGGGACTGTGAGCGAAGAGAACAAGGACACGCAGGTGACGGACACCACGCAGCCGGCCGCGGCCGGCGCACCCGCCGCTGAGGCCGCGTCGACGGACCACCGCGACGAGCCCCGCGAGCAGCGTCGCGGCAGCCGCGACCGCGGCACCCGCAACGAGCGCGGCCGTCGCGACGACCGCTCGGAGAACCAGTTCCTCGAGCGCGTCGTGACCATCAACCGCGTCTCGAAGGTCGTCAAGGGCGGCCGCCGCTTCAGCTTCACGGCGCTCGTCGTCGTGGGTGACGGCGACGGCATGGTCGGCGTCGGCTACGGCAAGGCCCGCGAGGTCCCGACGGCCATCTCGAAGGGCGTTGAGGAGGCGAAGAAGAACTTCTTCCGCGTGCCCCGCATCGCCAAGACGATCCCGCACCCCGTGCAGGGCGAGGCCGCTGCCGGCGTCGTGCTGCTGCGCCCCGCCGCCGCCGGTACCGGCGTCATCGCGGGCGGCCCCGTGCGCGCCGTCCTCGAGTGCGCCGGCATCCACGACGTCCTGAGCAAGTCGCTCGGCTCGTCGAACTCCATCAACATCGTCCACGCGACGGTGGAGGCGCTGCGGATGCTCGAGGAGCCCCGCGCCGTCGCCGCCCGTCGCGGCCTCGACGTCGACCGCGTCGTGCCGGAGCGCCTGCTCCGCGCCGAGGCGGCCCACACGAAGCACGAGGCTGAGATCGCGAAGGCGGCATCCAAGTGAGCAAGCTGAAGATCACGCAGACGAAGTCCGTGATCAGCGAGAAGCAGTACCAGCGTGACACGCTGCGCTCGCTGGGCCTCAAGCGCATCGGCCAGTCGGTCGAGCGCGAGGACACCCAGCAGAACCGCGGCTACGTCAACACGGTGCGCCACCTCGTCGAGGTCGAGGAGATCGAGAATGACTGACAAGAACGAGTCGGCCGAGCTGCCGTCGCTCAAGGTGCACCACCTCCGGCCCGCGCCGGGCGCGAAGACCGCCCGCACGCGCGTGGGTCGCGGTGAGGCGTCGAAGGGCAAGACGGCCGGTCGAGGCACGAAGGGCACCAAGGCCCGCTACCAGGTGCGCGCCGGGTTCGAGGGCGGCCAGCTGAACAGCGTCATGCGCGCTCCCAAGCTGCGCGGCTTCAAGAACCCGTTCCGCACCGAGTACCAGGTCGTCAACGTGGGCCAGCTCGCCGAGCTGTTCCCCGCCGGCGGCGAGGTCACGGTGGCCGATCTGGTCGCCAAGGGCGCGGTGCGCAAGAACGAGCTGGTCAAGGTGCTCGCCGGCGGCGAGCTCTCGGTCGCGCTCACGGTGGACGTCGACAAGGTGTCGGCTGCCGCTGAGCAGAAGATCGTGGCCGCAGGCGGCTCGGTCAAGTAAGTAGGCTGAGGGGCGGTCCGTGCGCGGACCGCCCCGATCGCCGTTTCCCGGAAGGCTGCACGTGTTCAGTGCCATCGCACGCATCTTCAAGACGCGCGACCTGCGTCGGAAGATCCTCTTCACGCTCGCCTTGGTGGCGGTGTTCCGGCTCGGGTCGTTCATCCCCGCGCCGTTCGTCGACTACGGCAACGTGCAGGAGTGCATCGCGGCCAACCAGACCGCGACGGGCCTCTACCAGCTCGTCAACCTCTTCTCCGGCGGTGCGCTGCTCCAGCTGAGCATCTTCGCGCTGGGCATCATGCCCTACATCACCGCCGCGATCATCACGCAGCTGCTGCGCGTGGTCATCCCGCACTTCGAGGCCCTCTACAAGGAGGGCCAGCAGGGCCAGGCGAAGCTCACGCAGTACACGCGCTACATGACGATCGCGCTCGCCGTGCTGCAGTCGACGACGCTCATCACCGTCGCGCGCTCGGGTGCGCTCTTCTCGCAGACCGGCGGCCCCGCGCTGCCGCAGTGCCAGAACCTGCTGACGAACGACTCGTGGTGGTCGATCACGCTCATGATCTTCACGATGACCGCCGGCACCGGCCTCATCATGTGGCTCGGCGAGCTCATCACCGAGCGCGGCGTCGGCAACGGCATGTCGCTGCTCATCTTCACGTCGATCGCCGCGACCTTCCCCGGCGCGCTCGGCATGATCTTCGAGACGCAGGGCGTGAACACGTTCATCATGGTGCTCGTCGTGGGCGTCATCATCATGGGCCTCGTCGTCTTCGTCGAGCAGTCGCAGCGTCGCGTGCCCGTGCAGTACGCGAAGCGCATGGTCGGCCGACGGATGTACGGCGGCCAGTCCACCTACATCCCCATCAAGGTCAACATGGCGGGCGTCATCCCGGTCATCTTCGCCTCGTCGCTGCTGTACCTGCCGATGCTCATCGCGCAGTTCTCGACCCCGACCGACGGCACCGCGCCGCCCGAGTGGGTGCTGTGGGTGCAGGCGAACCTCGTCTCGGGCGACGCACCGCTCTACATGCTGGTGTTCTTCCTGCTCGTGGTGGGCTTCACCTACTTCTACGTGGCGATCACCTTCAACCCCGAGGAGGTGGCCGACAACATGAAGAAGTACGGCGGCTTCATCCCCGGCATCCGCGCGGGCCGCCCGACGGCCGAGTACCTCGACTACGTGCTGACGCGCATCACGCTGCCCGGCTCGCTCTACCTCGGCATCGTTGCGCTCATCCCGCTCATCGCGCTGTCGACCGTCGGCGCGAACCAGAACTTCCCGTTCGGCGGCGCCTCGATCCTCATCATCGTCGGCGTCGGCCTCGAGACGGTCCGCCAGATCGACGCGCAGCTGCAGCAGCGCCACTACGAAGGGCTCATCCGCTAGATGCCGAACCTCCTCATCGTCGGACCGCCCGGGGCGGGCAAGGGCACGCAGGCCGTGCGCATCGCCGAGGCGCTGGGGGTGCCCGCCGTCTCGACCGGCGACATCTTCCGGCAGAACATCAAGGAGCAGACCGAGCTCGGTCAGCGCGTCTCCGCGATCCTTGACGCGGGCGAGTACGTGCCCGACTCGCTCACGAACGAGCTGATCGACGACAGGCTCGCGCAGGACGACGCCGCCGGCGGCTACCTGCTCGACGGCTACCCGCGCACGGCGGGCCAGGTGGAGTTCCTCGACGGCGTCAACCTGCGCCGCGGCGAGGAGCTCGACGCGGTCGTGCGCCTGGTCGCCGACACCGACGAGGTCGTGCGCCGGCTGCTCGCGCGCGCGGCCGACCAGGGCCGCAGCGACGACACCGAAGCGGTCATCCGCCACCGGCTCGAGGTCTACGAGCGCGAGACGGCGCCGCTCATCGCGATCTTCGCCGAGCGCGGCCTCGTCGTCGAGGTCGACGGCATCGGCGCGGTCGACGAGGTGACCGAGCGCATCCTCGCAGGGCTCGCCGCGCGAGGCGTCGCCGCCTGATGCGGGGGCGCGGGCACTACAAGTCGCGGCGCGAGCTCGCGGCCATGCGCGAGCCCGGCCGCATCACCGCCCTCGCGCTCGAGGCGGTCGAGCGCGCGATCCGCGCGGGCGTCACGCCGCTCGAGCTCGACGCGATCGCGGAGCGCGTGATCCGCGAGCACGGCGCCGAGCCGAACTTCGCGATGGAGCCCGGCTACGACCACACGCTGTGCGTCGGCGTCAACGACGTCGTCGTGCACGGCATCCCCGATGACCGGCCGCTGCACCCCGGCGACCTCGTCACGGTCGACTGCGGCGCGACGATCGGGGGGTTCCACGGCGACGCGGCGATCACGGTCGTCGTGCCCGGCGGCGACCCCGAGCGCACGGCCGAGCGCCAGCACCTCAGCGACACGACCCGCGACGCGCTCTGGCACGGCATCGCGGCGCTCGCGCGCGCGAAGCAGCTCGGCGAGGTCGGTGCCGCGGTCGAGGACCACATCGACGCGGCGAGCGACTACGGCATCAGCGACGACTACATCGGGCACGGCATCGGCCGCGCGATGCACGAGGAGCCGCCGGTCTTCAACTACCGCACGCGCGTCATGGGGCCGGCCGTCAAGCCGGGCCTGTGCGTCGCGATCGAGCCGATCATCCACGCCGGCTCGACCTCGACGACGACGGATGCGGACGGCTGGACCGTGCGGACCGACGACGGCTCCGACGCGTGCCAGTGGGAGCACTCGGTCGCCGTGCACACGGGCGGCATCTGGGTGCTCACCGCCCTCGACGGCGGCGCCGCGGGCCTCGCGCCCTTCGGGATCGTGCCGCAGCCCATCGCCGACCGCTGACCCGCGCGGCGGAGGTCCACGGCGGCGCCCTCTCGGGGCCTCGCCGCGACCGCAGCGCCGACGCCCGTCCCGGGTGTCGGAACAGCGGCCGAGCGGTGGTAGCGTGACGGGCACCCCGGGCCGCCCCGGCCCTGAACCCTCGAGGAGCAGCATGGCCGAGCGCACCGTCACCGTCGAGTCGTCCCACGGGCTGCACGCCCGCCCGGCTTCCCTGTTCGCGCAGGCCGCAGCCCGGGCGTCGAGCCCCGTCACCGTCGCCAAGGGCGACAAGCAGGTGAACGCGGCGAGCATCCTCTCGGTCATCTCCCTCGGGGTGAACAAGGGCGACGCCGTGACGATCGCCTCCGACGACGAGGCGGCGCTCGACGAGCTCGAGCAGCTGCTCAGCACCGACCACGACGCCTAGTCCAGGCATCCAGCGCAGCAGGAGTCGACGATGACCAGCACCGCAACCCCGAGGCAGGGAGGCGGCGCTCGCGTCGCGGTCCAGCGCTTCGGCACCTTCCTCTCCGGCATGATCATGCCGAACATCCCCGCGCTCATCGCGTGGGGCATCCTCACCGCCCTCTTCATCGACGTCGGCTGGCTGCCGAACGCCGACCTGGCGCAGATCGTCGGGCCGACGATCCACTTCCTGCTGCCGATCCTCATCGCCGGCACGGGCGGCCGGATGGTCTACGACACGCGCGGCGCCGTCGTCGGCGCGTTCGCCGTCATGGGCGCGATCGTCGGATCCGACGTGCTCATCGACGCCTTCAACGCCGCGAACCCGCCGGCGGAGGGCGGATCCGGCCTCGGCTACGTGCACATGTTCATCGGCGCGATGATCCTCGGCCCGCTCTCGGCGTGGGTCATGAAGCAGCTCGACAAGCTGTGGGACGGCAAGGTCAAGGCGGGCTTCGAGATGCTCGTCAACATGTTCTCGGCGGGCATCGTCGCCTTCGTCATGGCGCTCGTCGGCTTCTTCGCCGTCGCCCCGATCGTCAACTGGATCATGTCCGTCGTGGGCGGCGCCGTCGGCTGGCTCGTCGACACGGGCCTGCTGTGGCTCGCCTCGTTCCTCATCGAGCCGGCGAAGGTCTTCTTCCTCAACAACGCCATCAACCACGGCGTGCTCACGCCGCTCGGGTCGAGCGAGGTGGCGACCGACGGCCAGTCGATCCTGTTCCTGCTCGAGGCCAACCCGGGGCCGGGCCTCGGCCTGCTGCTGGCCTTCTCCGTCTTCGGGGTCGGCGCGGCCCGCGCGACCGCTCCCGGCGCGGCGATCATCCAGTTCCTCGGCGGCATCCACGAGGTCTACTTCCCCTACGCGCTCATGAAGCCGGTGCTCATCGTCGCCCTCGTCGCCGGCGGCGCATCCGGCGTGGCCACGAACATGCTGCTCGGCACCGGCCTCGCCGGCCCCGCGGCGCCGGGCTCGATCTTCGCCGTGGCGACGCAGGCCGGGCTCGTCGGGGGCGGCAACCTGCTGGGCGTGCTGCTCTCGGTCGTCATCGCCGCGGCCGTGACCTTCGTGGTCGCCGCGGTCATCCTGCGGGCGAGCCGCAAGCGCGACCTCGAGCGCGAGGCCGCCGGGGAGGACGCGCTCTCGGCCGCCGTGGCGCAGACCACGGCGAACAAGGGCAAGGCGTCGGATGCGCTGAGCGGCCTGGCCGCGAGCGCATCGGCGGGCGGCGCGGCGGCGGCCGCCTCGACCGCCGGGGGCGCGCCCGCGGTCGCGAGCGCACCCATCCGCAAGATCGTGTTCGCGTGCGACGCGGGCATGGGCTCGAGCGCGATGGGCGCGAGCGTGCTGCGCAACAAGATCAAGAAGGCGGGCATCGAGGGCGTCGAGGTCACGAACGTCTCGATCGCGAACCTCGACGGCAGCGAGGATCTCGTCGTCACGCACCAGGACCTCACGGCCCGCGCCAGGCACCACAACGACCGCGCGACGCACGTGTCGGTCGAGAACTTCATGAACAGCCCCAAGTACGACGAGGTCGTCAGCCTCGTCGCCGAGTCGAACCGCACGGAATAGGAGCACGCATGCCCGTCCTCGCCCTCGAGCAGATCACGACCTCGCCCACCGCGACCACGAAGGAGGAGGCCATCCAGGAGGCGGCGGACATGCTCGTCGCAGCGGGGGCCGTGACGCCGGACTACGCCGACGCGATGCGCGAGCGCGAGGCGAGCGTGTCGACCTACATGGGCAACCTGCTGGCGATCCCGCACGGCACGAACGAGTCGAAGGACTCGATCCTCGACTCCGGGCTCTCGGTCGCGCGCTACGAGACGCCGCTCGACTGGGACGGGAACCCGGTGAAGTTCGTGATCGGCATCGCGGGCAAGGACGGCGGCCACCTCGAGATCCTGTCGAAGATCGCGATCGTCTTCGCCGACGAGGACGAGGTGGCGAAGCTCGAGGCGGCGCCCGACGCGGCGGCCATCCTCGAGCTGCTCGGCGACGTCAACGAGTGATGCGGGCCGTCCACTTCGGCGCCGGCAACATCGGGCGCGGCTTCGTCGGGCTGCTGCTGCACCGCGCCGGCTACGAGGTGACGTTCGTCGACGTCAACGCCGAGCTCATCGCGATGCTGCGGGCGGCGGATGCGTACGAGGTGCGCGAGGTCGGCGCCGACGCTGCCGTCCACACCGTCACGGGCTTCACGGGCATCGACTCGAGCGCCGACCCCGAGGCCGCGGCGCGAGCGGTGGCGGATGCGGACGTCGTCACGTGCGCGGTCGGGCCGACCGTGCTGCGGTTCATCGCGCCCGTCATCCGGGCGGGGCTCGAGCGACGGCCCGAGTCGGCGGCGCCGGTCGCGGTGATGGCGTGCGAGAACGCCATCGGCGCGACCGACACCCTGCGCGACCTCGTGCTCGACGGCGCCGAGGCGCTCGCGGCGCGCGCGGTGTTCGCCAACACGGCCGTCGACCGCATCATCCCGCCGCAGGACCCCGCAGGGCTCGACGTGGTCGTCGAGGACTTCTTCGAGTGGTCGATCGATCGCACGCCGTTCGCCGGCGCCGAGCCCGCGATCCCCGACGCGCACTTCGTCGACGACCTCGCGCCCTCGATCGAGCGGAAGCTCTTCACCGTCAACACGGGGCACGCCGCGACCGCGTACGCGGGCTGGATCGCGGGAGCCGACACGATCGCGCACGCGCTGCAGGAGCCCGCGATCCGCGCCGCCGTCGACGCGGCGCTCGCCGACACCTCCCGGCTCCTCGTGGCGAAGTTCGGCTTCGACCCCGATGCCCACGCGGCCTACGCGGCGCGCGCGATCGAGCGCTTCCAGAACCCGGCGCTGCCCGACACGTGCGAGCGCATCGGCCGCCAGCCGCTGCGCAAGCTCTCGCGCCACGAGCGCTTCGTGCAGCCCGCCGCCGAGCTGCTCGAGCGCGGCGACCGCGCCGACGGCCTCATCGCCGCCTACGGCACGGCCCTCCGGTTCGACGCGCCCGGGGACGAGCAGGCCGCCGAGCTCCAGCGCCTGCTGACCGAGCTCGAGCCCGCCGCCTTCGTCGCGCAGGTCAGCGGCATCGACGGGGCGCATCCGCTGCAGCCCGCGCTCGTCGACCAGGTCGCCGCCGCGCGACGCTGACGGGGCGGTCCGCCGCGTCGGCGCGGCCGGCCGAGGCGCGCGCCGGATGCCGGGTGCGGCAGGATCGAGGCATGGGACGAGGACGGTGCGCGTGCTGACGCGCGGCTCGCGGCGCATCGGGCGCTCGAGCGCCAACCCGCGCCAGCGCCTGCTGCACGGCTGGGACTGGGTGGACCCGCGCATCGAGCTCGAGGAGCTCGCGCCGGGCAGCCGCGTGCTCGCGGTCGCGGGCGCCGGCGAGCTCGTCGGGGCGCTCGCCGCCGCCGGCCACCGGGTGAGCGCCGTCGCGTCGAACCGGCATCAGCTCGACTACGCGCGCCGCCGGGTCGCGGGCGCCCCCTTCGAGCCGGGGGCGGCCGAGCGGCTGTTCGACCTCGGCCGGGGCATGGTGCGCGCGGTGAGCCCCGCGTGGAGCCGCCGGCGCATGCGGCAGTTCCTGCAGGAGGACGAGCCGCTGCGCGCGGCCGCGGCGTGGAAGGCGAAGCTCGACAACCGCTCGCTCGCCTCGATCCTCAAGACGATGCTCGGCCCCGCCGGTGCGCTCTCGGCGCTCGTGCTGCGCGACTTCTCGACCCCCATCCCGCCGCACTTCGACGAGGCGATCCGCGGCCGCATCGGGCGCGCGCTCCGGAAGCACGCGCCGCGCGACAACCCCTTCGCGTGGCGGCTGCTGCTGGGGGAGGACCTGCCGGGACTCCGCCCACCGCACGTCGAGCCGGGCGCGATCACCTGGATCGAGGCGCCGCTGCTCGAGCACCTCGAGTCCGTCGAGCCGGGCTCCTACGACGCGATCAGCCTCTCGAACGTCGTCGACGGGGCCGACGAGCGCTGGGTGCGCGACCTGCGCAAGGCCGCGGTGCGGGCGACCGCTCCGGGCGGGCCGGTCATCGCGCGGTCGTTCGCGACGACCATGGACGACGACGCGGCGAAGCGCGCGCGCCGCGACCGGGCGATGCTGTGGGGCTCGGTCGTGGTGCACCGCTCGACGTGACCGGCGACACGCCCGGGTTGCAGTGCAGCGGAGACTCCGCGTAGAGTTGATCGTTGGTGTCATGCGCCCGCTTGCGCATGCCACTCGCATGACCGGCATCCAACACTTGCAGAAGAAGGCTATGGCCAAAAAAGACGGCGTCATCGAGATCGAAGGCACGGTGATCGAGGCGCTCCCGAACGCGATGTTCCGCGTCGAGCTCTCGAACGGACACGTGGTGCTCGCGCACATCTCCGGCAAGATGCGGCAGAACTACATCCGCATCCTCCAGGAGGACCGCGTCATCGTGGAGCTCAGCCCCTACGACCTGAGCCGCGGCCGGATCGTCTACCGCTACAAGTGACGGCTGCTGGATAAGGAACGGCTCGCGCACCGCGCGAGCACGAGGCCAGCGAGGAAGAGAACATGAAGGTCCACCCCAGCGTCAAGCCCATCTGCGACAAGTGCAAGGTCATCCGCCGGCACGGTCGTGTGATGGTGATCTGCGAGAACCCGCGCCACAAGCAGCGTCAAGGTTGAGTCCGGAGCGCGCAATGCGACGACGTCGCGTTGCGCGCGCAGGACTCAAGGTCGAGTAGGTCGCCGAAGGCGGCCGTACCGAGACCCAAGCGCTGCATCGCAGCACGAGCACAACTCAATATGAACCAGACCTCGGTCTCGATACGCTGCCTGCGGCGGCTCCTCGACCACCGGGCGAAGGCGAACACATCCCAGCAGCGGTAAGAGCCCTCATCCCGAGGGCGACACCTTGGGGAGAGGCCCAGGCACCTCCGCTGCTCCATACCTCTCACCACTCCTAGGAGACACACGATGGCACGCATCGCAGGTGTCGACATCCCGCGCGAGAAGCGCGTGGAGATCGCACTGACGTACATCTTCGGCGTCGGCCGCACCCGGTCGATCCAGACGCTCGAGGCCACCGGCATCGACCGCAACACGCGCGTCAAGGACCTCACCGACGACCAGCTCGTCGCGCTCCGCGACCACATCGAGGGCACGTTCAAGGTGGAGGGCGACCTCCGCCGCGAGGTGACCGCCGACATCCGCCGCAAGGTCGAGATCGGCTCGTACGAGGGCCTCCGCCACCGTCGCGGTCTCCCCGTGCGCGGTCAGCGCACCAAGACGAACGCGCGCACCCGCAAGGGCAAGAAGCAGACGGTCGCCGGCAAGAAGAAGGCCGGCCGCTAAGGCCGCGTGGAGGTAGAGGAACATGGCAGCTCCCAAGTCCGCGGTCCGCAAGCCGCGCAAGAAGGACAAGAAGAACATCGCGGTGGGCCACGCCCACATCAAGTCGACGTTCAACAACACGATCGTCTCGATCACCGACACCACCGGGGCCGTCGTCTCGCAGGTCTCGGGTGGCGGCGTCGGCATGAAGGGCTCGCGCAAGTCGACGCCCTACGCCGCGCAGCTCGCCGCCGAGTCGGCTGCGCGCCAGGCGCAGGACCACGGCATGAAGAAGGTCGACGTCTTCGTCAAGGGCGCAGGCAGCGGTCGTGAGACCGCGATCCGCTCGCTCCAGGCCGCCGGCCTCGAGATCGGCGCGATCCACGACGTGACGCCGCAGGCGCACAACGGCGTCCGCCCGCCGAAGCCGCGCCGCAACTAGTCGCTCCTGCCGGGCAGGCGATCCTCGCCTGCCCGGCCTTCCGCCGTCACTGAACACGCGAGTCATATAGCGGACTCGCGACCGAAAGGAACCGACACGTGCTGATCGCCCAGCGCCCCACTGTCACCGAGGAGATCATCGCCGAGCACCGCTCGCGGTTCACGATCGAGCCGCTCGAGCCGGGCTTCGGCTACACCCTCGGCAACTCCCTCCGCCGCACGCTCCTGTCGTCGATCCCCGGCGCCGCCGTCACCAGCATCCGCCTGGACGGCGTGCTGCACGAGTTCTCGACGATCGCGGGCGTGAAGGAGGATGTCACCGAGATCATCCTCAACATCAAGCAGCTCGTGGTCTCGTCGGAGCACGACGAGCCCGTCGTCGCCTACCTCTCGCGCCAGGGCGCGGGCACGGTGACGGCTGCCGACATCACGGCGCCCGCCGGCGTCGAGATCCACAACCCCGAGCTCGTGCTCGCGACGCTGAACGACTCGGCGAAGCTGCAGCTCGAGCTCACGATCGAGCGCGGCCGCGGCTACGTCTCGGCCGCGCAGAACCGCGACGAGTTCGCCGAGGCCGGGGTCATCCCGGTCGACTCGATCTACTCGCCGGTGCTCAAGGTCACCTACCGCGTCGACGCGACGCGTGCGGGTGAGCGCACCGACTTCGACTCGCTCGTCGTCGACGTCGAGTCGAAGCCGGCGATCTCGCCGCGCGACGCCATCGCGTCGGCCGGCCGCACGCTCGTCGAGCTCTTCGGCCTCACGCGCGACCTGAACGCCGAGGCCGAGGGCATCGAGATCGGGCAGGCGCCCGCCGAGGCCATCGGCTCGGGCGAGCTCGCGACGCCGATCGAGGAGCTCGACCTGTCGGTGCGCTCGTACAACTGCCTCAAGCGCGAGGGCATCAACACGGTCTCGGAGCTCGTGGCGCTCAGCGAGACGCAGCTGATGAACATCCGCAACTTCGGCCAGAAGTCGGTCGACGAGGTCAAGGACAAGCTCGCCGAGCTCGGCCTGTCGCTCAAGGACGCGGTGCCCGGCTTCGACGGCGCGCACTTCTACAGCGGCTACGACGAGGACGCTCGCTGACCGCGGGCTGACTGAGGAACTAGAGGGATACGAACCATGCCCAAGCCCACCAAGGGTCCCCGCCTCGGAGGCGGTCCTGCGCACGAGCGCCTGCTGCTCGCGAACCTCGCGGCTGCGCTCTTCACGCACAAGTCGATCAAGACGACCGAGACCAAGGCCAAGCGCCTGCGTCCCGTCGCTGAGCGCCTCATCACGTTCGCGAAGCGCGGCGACCTGCACGCGCGCCGCCGCGTGCTCGGCGTGATCGGCGACAAGGGCGTCGTGCACGAGCTGTTCACCGAGATCGCCCCGCTCGTCGCGGAGCGCGAGGGCGGCTACACGCGCATCACGAAGCTCGGCTTCCGCAAGGGCGACAACGCCCCGATGGCGCAGATCGAGCTCGTGCTCGAGCCGGTGCAGAAGAAGGCGTCGAAGTCGAAGGCCGCCGCTGCCGCGCAGTCGGCCGCCGCCGACCAGGAGGCCGCCGAGGCGAAGGCCGAGGAGGCCAAGGCCGCCGAGGCCGCGGCCGAGGTCGAGCAGGCTGAGGAGGCCCCCGCCGAGGAGCCCGCAGCCGACGAGGCCGCCGAAGCGCCCGCCGAGGACGACAAGCAGTAGTCCCGCCGCTGACGCACGAAGGGGTCCCGCGATCGCGGGGCCCCTTCGTCGTCGCCCCGGGGTGCTCGCTCGGTGCTCGCTCGGCGGTCGCTCGGCGATCGCCCGTCAGGCGCCGGCCTCCGCGCGCGCGATCTCGGTCGCGGCGAGCACGAGGCCGAGGTGCGAGAACGCCTGGGGGAAGTTGCCCCAATGGTGGCCCGTCGCCGGATCGACCTCCTCGGCCAGGAGACCCACGTCGTTGCGGAGCGCGACGAGCCGATCCATGAGCGCCCGCGCATCGCCCAGCCGTCCGGCCTGCGCGTACGCCGTGACGAGCCAGAAGCCGCACAGCACGAACGGATGCTCGTCGCCGGCGAGTCCGTCGACCCCCGTCGTGCGGTACCGCAGCGGGATGCCCTCCACGAGGAGGTCGCGCTCGATGCGGGCGATCGTGCCGAGGAAGCGCGGATCGGTCGCATCGACGATGCCGATCGTCGGCAGCTGCAGGAGCGAGGCGTCGACCTCGCTCGTGCCGTAGTGCTGGCGGAACGAGCCGGTCTCGGGGTCGAAGCCGCGCGTGAGCACCTCCTCGCGCAGCGCATCCCGGAGCGCGATCCAGCGCGTCGGGTCGCCGTCGGCCCCCGCCTCGATCGCACGGACGCCGCAGTCGAACGCCGCCCACATCATCGCCCGCGAGTGGGTGAACCACTGGGGCTCGCCGCGCATCTCCCACAGCCCCTGGTCGGGCTCCCGCCAGTGGGTCGCGAGGTCGTCGAGCAGCGCGCGCTGCATGTGCCAGGAGTCGTGCGTGTCGTCGAGCCCCCGCTCGCGCAGCCGCCGCAGCGTGAGCATCACCTGACCGAGCACGTCGTGCTGGCGCTGCTCGACCGCCGCGTTGCCGATGCGCACGGGTGCCGCGCCGCCGTAGCCCGGCAGGTGGTCGAGCGTGCGCTCGAGCAGGTCGCGACCGCCGTCGCGGCGGTACATGATGCGCATGTCCTCCGGGTCCCCGGCGATCGCCCGCAGCAGCCAGTCGCGCCACAGGGTCGCCTTCTCGCCGAGGCCCGCCGCGAGCACGGCGTCGACGGTGAGGGATGCGTCGCGCAGCCACGTGAAGCGGTAGTCCCAGTTGCGCTCGCCCCCGGGATCCTCGGGGAGCGATGTGGTGGGTGCGGCGAGGATGCCGCCGGTCGCCTCGTCGGTGAGCGAGCGCAGCACGAGCACGCTCGTCTGCACGGCCTCGAGGTAGGGGCCGGTGTAGTCGAGCTCGCGCAGCCACTCGACCGACTCGGCCACCGTCGTCGCGACCACCTCGGGTTCGCCGACGGGCTCGGCGTACGGCTGCCACGAGTGCCGCCAGCACAGGTCGAGCACGACGCGCTCGCCCTCGCGCACCGTGAAGGCGCCCCGGTGGCGGTGGTGGTCGGCGCGCGGCAGCCGCGAGCCGCGCAGCACGAGGCGGTCGGGGCCCGCGATCGCGACGAGCGCCTCCTCGCCGTCCAGGCGCATCCGCCGGAACCAGGGCGGGATGCGCCCGTAGCCGAACCGCACGACGAGCTCCTGCTCGAGCTCGACGTCGCCGTGCACGCCCTCGATGATGCGCACGACGTCGGCGCGGTCGTCGCCGGTCGGCATCGCATCCGTCACCGTGACCGTGCCGCCCTCGGTCTCGTGCGTCGTCTCGAGCACGAGGCTGCCGGGCAGGTAGCGCCGCGTGGAGCGCGCGGGCGCGGTCGGCCCGATGCGCCAGTGCCCGTGCTCGGGGCCGCCGAGCAGCGCCGCGAAGCACGCGGGGGAGTCGAAGTGCGGCAGGCAGAGCCAGTCGATGGAGCCGTCGCGCGAGACGAGCGCCGCGGTCGTGCGATCGCCGATGAGCGCGTAGTCCTCGATCGGGGTTCGCTCGTGGTGCGGCATGCCGCGAGGCTACCCGCGGGCCCTGAGGAGCCGATCCGGGCGGCTTGCATGAGCGGCCGGATGCTGCGAAGGGGCCCAGCGCGCAGCCGCGCCGCGCCGACGGGCGCGGCCGTAGGCTGGCGGCATGCCCCGCATGCGCCTCGACCTCGCCTACGACGGGGGCGGGTTCTCGGGCTGGGCGGCCCAGCCGGGCCTGCGCACGTGCCAGGGCGAGCTCGAGCGGGCCCTGGCGACGATCGCGCGCGAGCCCGTGCGCGTCACGGTCGCCGGCCGCACCGACGCGGGGGTGCACGCGAGCGGGCAGGTCGCGCACGCCGACGTGCCCGAGGCGCTCGCCGCCGACCTCGCCGAGCGCGCGCCGCGGCTCGCGCACCGCATCTCGCGGCTCGCCGCGCCCGAGGGCGACCTCGTCGTGCGCCGACTCTCGCTCGCGCCCGAGGGCTTCGACGCGCGCTTCTCGGCCGTCTCGCGGTCGTACCGCTACCGCATCGTCGCGAGCGAGGCATCCGATCCGCTCGAGCGACGCACGGCCGCCCACGTCGCCCGGCCGCTCGACGTCGACGCCATGCGCCGCTGCGCCGACCTGCTCGTCGGGCTGCGCGACTTCGCCGCCTTCTGCCGGCCGCGCGAGGGGGCGACGACCATCCGCGAGCTGCGCGACTTCTCGTGGCGGCAGGAGGGCGCGCTGCTGACGGCGTCGCTCACCGCGGATGCGTTCTGCCACTCGATGGTGCGCGCGCTCGTCGCGGCGTGCGTGCGCGTGGGGGAGGGGCGGCTGCCGCTCGCCCGCGCCGCGGCGCTGCTCGAGGAGCGGAGGCGCTCGGCGCTCACCGGGCTCATGCCCGCGCACGGGCTCACGCTCGTCGCGGTCGGCTACCCGCCCGACGACGAGCTCGCGGCGCAGGCCGAGCGCGCGCGGGCGCGGCGCAGCGCCGACGACCTCGACGGCTGAGGGGCCGCGCGGCAGGGCTGCAGCGATTGGCGCTCGCCCGCCACCTGCGCGCGCCGATCGCTGCAACGCTGCGCCCGTCGCGCGCCCATCGCTGCAGCTCCGCGGCGCGCGCCGCGGTTCAGCCGAGCAGGTCGGCGAGCTCGTCGACCGAGTCGACGATGCGGGTCGCGCCCGCGGCGGCCAGCTCGTCGCGGCCGCCGTAGCCGTAGGCGACCCCGATCGACGGCATGCCGAGCTCGTGGGCGGAGGCGATGTCGTTGACGCGGTCGCCCACCATCACGAGCTCGCCCGGCGGCAGCCCGATCGAGGCGACGGCCCGTGCGATGACGGGCGCCTTCGAGTGCCCGACCTCGTCGGGCATGCGGCCGTGGACGCCGCGGAAGCGCTCGCTCAAGCCGTAGTGCTCGACGACCGCTACCGCATCCCGCTGGATCTTGTGCGTCGCGACGCCCATGGGGCGCCGCGCGTCGTGCAGCCGCGCGAGCAGCGGCGCGATGCCGGGGTAGAGCCTGCTCTCGAGCAGCGCGCCGGCGTCGAGCGCCGCGCGGAAGGCGGCGATCGCGCGGTCGATCACGGGCTGCGGATGCCCCGCCTCGGCCAGGATCGTCACCGTCGGCGGTCCGAGCCAGCGCTCGAGCTCGTCGTCCGGGGGCACCTCCCAGCCGAGCGTGCGGTGCATGTGCCGGAGGCCCGCGAGCAGGCCCGGCTTGGAGTCGGTGAGCGTGCCGTCGAGGTCGAAGATGATGCCGCGGGGAGTCATGTCCTCCCATCGTCCCAGATGTCTGATCGGCTGGCCGGGCGTTCGCCCGCGGCTTAGGATGGATCGCGGCCGACGTGAGGTGCGGCACGAGAGCCGGAGGCACATGATGAGCGAGCAGCAGCCAGCGTTCGACCAGGCGTTCCGCGGGTACGACCGCGAGCAGGTCGACAGCGCGATCGCCGAGCTCCGCCGCGAGCTCGAAGCCGTGCGCTCGACGACCGAGTCGTCGTCGCTCGACGCGAGCGCGCGCATCCAGCACCTCACCGAGGACCTCGACGCCGCGATCGCGCGCGCCGACCAGGCCGAGGCGCGGATGCTGCGCCTCGCGCAGCAGGTGCAGACCCTCGACGACGACGCCGCCTCGGACGACACCGACGAGGTCGACGCCGAGGAGGGGCGGCAGACGCGCGTGCGCTTCGCCGAGATCCTGCGCGTCGCCGAGGACCAGGCGACGACGCTCGTGAACAACGCGTCGAACTCGGCGCAGCGCGTGCTCGAGGATGCGACCGCCGAGCGCGACCGCATCCGCAAGGAGGCGCAGGAGGAGGCCGCGCGCGTGCTGCAGGAGGCGCAGCACGAGGCCGAGCTCGTGCGCCGCCGCAGCGAGACCGAGCAGACCGCCCACCGCGCGCGCATCGAGCAGGAGCTCGGCTCGCTCGGCGAGAAGGTCGCGCAGGCCGACCGCGAGGCGCAGGTGCTCCTCGGCGAGGCCGAGCGCGCCGCAGCGGCGATGCGCGCGCAGGTGCAGCGCGAGACCGACGACCTCAAGCTCGACGCCGACCGCGTCGTGCGCGAGGCGAAGGCGCGCCGCGCCGAGCTCGACGCCGCCATCACCCGCCGCCAGGACGACGCGCAGCAGGAGTTCCTGCGCCTCCACAACCAGGCCGTCGCGCACGCCGAGCGCATCACGGCCGACGCGAACGAGAAGGTCGCCTCGGCGCTCGCCCACGCGAAGCACGTCGCCGAGCAGTCGGAGGCGTACGAGCAGCTCTCGAAGGCGCAGGGCGCGCAGGTCGAGGCGAGCGCGAAGGCGCGCGCGTCCGCGATGCTCGACGAGGCGCGCCAGCGCGCGCAGACGATCGTCGACGCCGTCTCCAAGCACACGAAGGACGTGCTGCGCGACGCCGAGGACCGCTCGCGCAGCCTGCGCTGGCAGCAGCAGCAGCTCAACGGCTTCATGGCCGAGGTGCAGTCCCTCATGCGCGTCGCCGACGCGGCCGACCCCCGCACGTGGAGCGCGGCGGGCGCCGAGGCCGGCGGCGCGGCGCTCGCGACCGGCACGGCGGCGGATGCGGCGGATGCGTCGGGCGACGCGATCGGCACGGTCGCCGCCGAGGACCGCGCGGTCGTGCCCGACGCCTTCACCGCATCCGCCCCCGAGCCCGACGTGCTCGAGGACATCGCGCTCGAGGCGGAGCCGGTCGAGGACGACGAGGCCGCGGAGCCCGAGACGAGCGAGCGCGTCGTCGACGTCGTGTGGCACGAGGAAGAGGAGTACGACCCGTCGATCGACCGCTGATCGACGCGATCGCGGCTTGACCGCCCGGGATCCGGGCGGCTATGCTCGATCCTTGGTGCGCACAGCCTGTGCCCACCCGAATGAGCCCTCCACCGGATCGTTCCGCGCCGCTCGGCAGGAACACCTCGGAGTGGGATTCACGACCATCCATTCGACAGTGAGGCACCAATGACTCGCACGTATTCGCCCAAGGCGGCGGACGTCCAGCACGACTGGGTCGTCATCGACGCCACCGACGTCGTGCTCGGCCGCCTGGCCAGCCACGCCGCCGCGATCCTCCGCGGCAAGCACAAGCCGACGTTCGCCCCCCACATGGACATGGGCGACTTCGTCATCGTCGTGAACGCCGACAAGGTCGCGCTCACGGGCCAGAAGCTCGCCAAGAAGGTCGCCTACCGCCACTCGGGCTACCCGGGCGGCCTCAAGGCCACCGGCTACGAGGAGATGCTCGACCGCTACCCGGTCCGCACCGTCGAGAAGGCGATCCGCGGCATGCTGCCGAAGAACGCCCTCGGCCGCGCCCAGATCAAGAAGCTCAAGGTCTACGCCGGCCCCGAGCACCCGCACGCGGCGCAGCAGCCGACCCCCTACACGTTCGACCAGGTCGCCCAGTAGGGCGCGAGGAGACACCAGACATGGCGAAGATCGCAGACTCCATCGAGGCTCCGGAGAGCTTCTCGACCGAGACGCCGGCGGCTGAGGCTCCCAAGGCCCCCCGCGTCGTCAACATCGGCGGCCAGGCCGTCGGTCGCCGCAAGCAGGCCATCGCCCGCGTGCGCCTCGTCCCCGGCTCCGGCTCGTTCAGCGTGAACGGCCGCACCCTCGAGGACTACTTCCCGAACAAGCTGCACCAGCAGCTCATCAACGACCCGTTCACGCTCCTCGAGCTCGCGGGCAGCTACGACGTGATCGCCCGCATCTCGGGCGGCGGCCCCTCGGGCCAGGCCGGCGCGCTGCGCCTCGGCATCGCGCGTGCGCTCAACGAGATCGACGTCGAGAACAACCGCCCCGAGCTCAAGAAGGCCGGCTTCCTCTCGCGCGACGCTCGCATCATCGAGCGCAAGAAGGCCGGTCTCAAGAAGGCCCGCAAGGCGCCCCAGTACTCGAAGCGCTGATCGATGTCGCGCCTGTTCGGCACGGATGGAGTGCGGGGCCTCGCTGGCCTCGACATCACGGCGGAATCGGCACTGGCGCTGGCACAGGGCGCCGCACTCGTGCTCGGGCGATCAGCCCGGCAGGAGGCGCGGCGCCCTGTCGCCGTCGTGGCGCGAGATCCGCGCATCTCGGGTGAGTTCATCACCGCCGCGGTCTCCGCGGGGCTCGCCTCGAGCGGCGTCGACGTGCTCGACGCCGGCGTGATCCCGACGCCGGCGGCCGCCTACCTCGTCGCGAGCATCGGTGCCGACTTCGGCGTGATGATCTCGGCGTCGCACAACCCCGCACCCGACAACGGCATCAAGTTCTTCGCCGCAGGCGGGCGCAAGCTGCCCGACGCGGTCGAGGACGAGATCGAGGCCGCGCTCGGCGGCGCCCCGCTGCGCCCGATCGGCGCCGAGGTCGGCACGGTGCGGCGCTTCTCCGACGCCGAGGACCGCTACCTCGTGCACCTGCTCGGCACGCTCGACGTCAGCCTCGCCGGGCTGCACGTCGCGCTCGACTGCGCGCACGGCGCCGCCGCCGGCCCGAGCCCGCGGGCCTTCGCCGACGCCGGCGCGAAGGTCACCGTCATGGGCAACGACCCCGACGGCGTCAACATCAACCGCGAGGTCGGCTCGACCCATCTCGAGCAGCTGCGCGCGCTCGTCGTCTCCTCGGGCGCCGACCTCGGCATCGCCCACGACGGCGACGCCGACCGCTGCCTCGCGATCGACGCCGAGGGCAACGTCGTCGACGGCGACCAGATCATGGCGATCCTCGCGCTCGCCACGAAGCGCCGCGGCCTGCTCGCCGACGACACGCTCGTCGCGACGGTCATGTCGAACCTCGGCCTCAAGGTCGCGATGGATGCGCACGGCATCCACCTCGTGCAGACGAAGGTGGGCGATCGCTACGTGCTCGAGGCGCTCGGCGAGTACGGGCTCTCGCTCGGCGGCGAGCAGTCGGGGCACATCATCTTCTCCGACCACGCCACGACCGGCGACGGCATCCTCACGGGCCTCCAGCTCGCGGCCGAGATGGTGCGCACGGGCAAGGGCCTCGGCGAGCTCGCCTCGGTCATGCAGGTCTACCCGCAGGTGCTCATCAACGTCACGGGCGTCGACCGCCTAGGGCTCCGCGGCAACCAGCCGATCGCCGACGCCGTCGCGCGTGCCGAGGCCGAGCTCGGCGACCGCGGCCGCGTGCTGCTGCGCCCCTCGGGCACCGAGAAGATCGTGCGCGTCATGGTCGAGGCCGACGAGCACCACGTCGCGCAGACGATCGCCGACGAGCTCGCCGACCTCGTGCGCAGTGAGCTGACGGTCAGCGCGTAGACCCTCGAAGCGGAGGTCCGGAAGGACCTCCGCCTCGGCGCTCCACCGCTCACTCGAGCGGGATGCTGCGGGTCGGCTCGTTCGTGCCGGCGCGCACCTCGCGGCGCCGCGCGGCGCGGGCGATGACGAACAGGATCGTGCCGACGACGACGTAGCCGGCAGCGATGAGCCAGGTCTGCGGGCTCTGCTGCGTCAGCAGCGCGACCGAGGCGACGAGCGCGAGCACCGACACGATGCGGGGCGCCGTGAAGTGCTTGTGCGGCACGACGTCCTTCTTGAGCACGAGCACCGAGACGTTCGCCGAGATGAACACGAGCACGAGCAGCAGCACCGTGGTGTCGGCGAGCGTGCCGACGTCGCCGATGAACGACATCCCCATGGTCACCGCCCCGACCGCGACGATCGCCACCCACGGTGTGCGGCGGCGCGTGAGCACGGCGCCGAAGGCGCGCGGCAGCAGCTTGGCCTCGGCGAGGCCGTAGGTCGCGCGCGAGGCCATGAGCATGAACAGCAGCGCGCCGTTGCCGATCGCGACGAGCGCGATGATCGCGAACAGCCACGAGGGGAACTGCACGCCCGAGGCGAGGATCACCTCGAGCAGCGGCCCCTCGGAGGTCGCGAGCTGGTCGGTGGGCACCACGATCGACGCGCCGAGCGCGATGAGCAGGTAGACGACCGCGGCGGTGAGGATCGCGCCGAAGAGCGCGCGCGGGTACGAGCGGCTCGGGTCCTTGACCTCCTCGGCCATGTTGGCGGCCGCCTCGAAGCCGAGGAACGAGAAGAACGCGGTGATGCTCGCCGCGAGCGCGCCCGAGATCGGCGGCACGTCCTCGGCGAAGGTCGTCAGCCGCGACGCGTCGCCGCCGCCCGAGCCGATCACGATCGCGGCGACGACGATGATGATGATGAGGCCCGTCATCTCGATCACGGTCGCCGCGACGTTGGCGATGAGCGACTCGCGCACGCCGCGCAGGGCGACGGCGATCAGCAGCGCGATGAACCCGAGCGTCACGGGCACCGCCGGGATGTCGGGTACGAGCGCCTGCAGGTAGTCGCCCGCGAACGCGTTCGCGAGCGCGGCGGCGGTCGTGATGCCGGATGCGAGCATCAGGAAGCCGATGAGGAACGTGACGTAGGGCTTGTCGAACGCGCGCTCGGCGAACCGGGCCGCGCCGCCCGCGTGCGGGTACTTGGTGATGAGCTCGGCGTACGTGCCCGCGGTGAGCAGGGCCAGCACGAGGGCGAGGGAGAGCGGCAGCCAGAGCACGCCGCCGACGTCCTGCGCCATCGTGCCGACGAGCGTGTAGATGCCCGCGCCGAGGGTGTCGCCGACGATGAAGAAGAACAGCAGCAGGGTCGTGATCCCGCGCTTCAGCTTCGTCGTGGTCGTGGTCGATCGTGCCGTGGTCGTCTGCGACATGGTCGCCAAGGGTGCCACGCGTCGCCGTCGGGGTTCCTGACCACGGGCCGGGCGCTGGCTCGCGGAAGCGGTCGCTCGGCTACGCGTGCTGCGGCTGCTGCGCGCGGGCGCGGAACGCGGCGACGTTCGTGCGCGACTGGCACGTGGTCGAGCAGAAGCGGCGCGAGCGGTTGCGCGAGACGTCGACGAACATGCGGTCGCAGCGCCCGTCGGCGCAGCGCTTCGCGCGCGACGTGTCGTCGGTGCGCACGAGGTCGACGAACCCCATCGCGGCCTGCACGGCGAGCGAGTCGGCGATGGGGGCGCCGGCCGGCATGCCGTGCAGGTGCCAGTCGAAGCCGCCGTGCCGCACGAGGTGCGGTCGGGCGTCGCAGTCGCGGAAGATGCGGTTCGCGAGCTCGGCGGCTCGGTCGCGGTCGGCGTCCCAGAGCTGCTCGATCGTGCCGAGCCTCGCCCACGTCGCCTCGGCATCCGCCTTCGTCGCCTGGCTCGCGCCGGGGAAGCCCCACTCGGCGCAGATGCGCCGCAGGCTCGCGGCGCTGTCGAGCTGCCCCTCCCGCCGCAGGTTGCAGACCTCCGCGATGAAGCCGAGCGTGTGCATGAGCTCGCGCGGGTGGTGCAGGGTCACGGGCTTCCTCGGGTTAGGCTCGGCTGTCGCGGCGCACGGCCGTGACTCGAGCCACACCGCGTGAGCACGATCGTAGCCCCACCTGACCCCTGCGAGCCGTCATGCAGACCCGTCGCCCGATCGGCCTCGTCCTGGCCCTCGCGAGCTCCGCGATGTTCGGCCTCTCCGGCATCTTCGCCGCCGCGCTGCTCGGCGGCGGATGGAGCGCCGGGGCGGTCACGCTCGTGCGCATCGGCGGCGGCGCGCTCGTGCTGCTCGCGCCGACGCTGTGGCTGCTGCGGGGCCGATGGGATGCGGTGGTGCGGTCGTGGCGCGAGGTGCTCGTGCTCGGCGTGCTCGCCGTCGCGGTGTGCCAGCTCGCGTTCTTCAGCGCGGTGGCGTTCATCGACCCGTCGCTCGCGCTGCTGATCGAGTTCCTGGGGCCGGTGCTGCTCGTGCTCTACACGTGGGCGCGCTCGCGGCGGGCACCCGCGGCGCTCACGCTCGTGGGGGCGGGCGTCGCGCTCGTGGGGCTCGGCCTCATCTCGGGCATCGGCGGCGACGCGCTCCACCCGCTCGGCGTGCTGCTCGCGCTCGCGGCCGCCGTCGGCAACGCCGGCTACTGGGCCGCGGCGTCGAAGGCCGACTCCGAGCTGCCGCCGATCGCGCTCGCGGGCCTCGGGCTCGTCGTCGGCGCCGTCGTGCTGGGGATCGCGGCGGCCACCGGGCTCCTGCCCGTCGCCGCATCCGCCGCCCCGGTCGTGCTCGCGGGCGAGACGGTGCCGTGGTGGGCGGCGATGGGCATGCTCATCCTCATCGCGACCGCCGCCTCCTACGTGCTCGGCATCCTCGGCGCGCGGCGCCTCGGCGCGACGCTCGCGAGCTTCGTCGGGTACTCCGAGCCGATGTTCGGCATCCTCTGGACGGCGCTGCTGCTGTGGATCCTGCCGACCGGGATGCAGTGGCTCGGCGCGGCCGCGATCATCGCGGGCGTCGTGCTCGTGCGACTCGGGCAGGCGCGCCGGCCGCGGCCGACGAGGGGACCGGCGATCGTCGAGGGGATCCCGGCGCCGTAGGGGCGCGCTCTTCGACCTGATCGTGAAGCGGGTCTCGCGACGCGTGCGGCCTTCGGCCGCGCTTCGCGTCGCGCCTGGCGCTTCGTGGAACAGGTCTCGTGACGCGTGCGGCCTTCGGCCGCGCGCTCCTCGACCCTGAGCGCTCCGGGCGCAACGCGCTTCGCGCATTGCGTCCTCCGCGCTCAGACCTTCCGCAGCAGCACCGAGCGGATCGTGTGGTCGTCGGCCTTCCGCAGCACGAGGTCGGCGCGCGGCCGCGTCGGCAGGATGTGCTCGACGAGGTTGGGGCCGTTGATCGAGTCCCACAGGTCCTCCGAGTGGATGCGCGCCTGCGCGCGCGTCATGTCGGCGAAGCGGTGGAAGTACGAGACCGGATCCTGGAACGCGCTCTCCTTGAGCTGCCAGAAGCGGTCGATGTACCACTCGCGGATCGCGCTCGTGCGCGCATCCACGTAGATCGAGAAGTCGAAGAGGTCGCTGACGGCGAGGTGCGAGCCCGAGGGCGGCGGCTGCAGCACGTTGAGGCCCTCGACGATGAGGATGTCGGGCCGCCGCACCACGATCTCCTCGCCCGGCACGATGTCGTAGGTGAGGTGCGAGTAGACGGGGGCGCGCACCTCGTCCTCGCCCGACTTCACGCGCGAGACGAAGTTGAGCAGCGCCCGCCGGTCGTACGACTCGGGGAAGCCCTTGCGCTGCATGAGCCCTCGCTCCTCGAGCACGCGGTTGGGGTGCAGGAAGCCGTCGGTCGTGATGAGCTGCACGCTCGGCGAGCCCTGCCAGCGCCGCAGCAGCTCCTCGAGCAGGCGCGCGGTCGTCGACTTGCCGACCGCGACCGAACCCGCGACGCCGATGACGAAGGGGGTCGGATGCGCGGTGCTGCCGAGGAAGGCCGAGGTCTCGCGGTGCAGGCGCGCGGCCGACTCCTGGTAGAGGCTCACGAGGCGCGAGAGCGGCAGGTAGACCTCGGCGACCTCGCGCAGCTCGAGCCGGTCGCCGAGGCCGCGCAGGCGCCGCACCTCGGCCTCGGTCAGCGGGTTCGGGGTGCGCGGTGCGAGCCTCGCCCAGTCGGGTCGCTCGATCTCGACGAACGGCGACTGCAGGGGGTGCGACACGTCGGCGAGCCTACCGCCGGTAGGATCGAGGGCATGTGTGGAATCGTCGGGTACACGGGTCAGCGCGGCACGGTCGGGGTGCTGCTCGAGGGGCTCAGCCGTCTCGAGTACCGCGGCTACGACAGCGCCGGCGTCTCGGTGCTCGACGGCGACGCGGTCGCGCTGCGCAAGAAGGGCGGCAAGCTCGCGGTGCTGCGCGACAGCCTCGAGCACGCGCCGCTGCCCGACGAGGGCGCCGGCATCGGCCACACCCGCTGGGCGACGCACGGCGGCCCGACGGACGAGAACGCCCACCCGCACCTCGGTGACGAGGGGCGCCTCTCGCTCATCCACAACGGCATCATCGAGAACTTCGCCGAGCTGCGCGCCGAGCTCGAGGCCGCCGGCGAGGTGTTCCTGAGCGAGACCGACACCGAGGCCGCCGCGAAGCTCGTCGGCCGCGCCTACCGCGCCACGGGCGACCTCACGAAGGCCATGCAGCAGGTCGTCGCGCGGCTCGAGGGCCAGTTCACGCTGCTCGCGGTGCACGCCGAGCAGCCGGGCGTCGTCGTCGGCGCGTGCCACAACTCGCCGCTGCTCGTCGGCTACGGCGACGGCGAGCACTTCCTCGGCAGCGACGTGAGCGCGTTCGTGAAGTTCACGCCGAGCGCCGCGGCCCTCGACAACGACCAGATCGTGACGATCACCGAGGGCAGCGCATCCGTCATCGACTTCGACGGCAACCCCGTCGAGCCCAAGCGCTTCGAGGTCGACTGGGATGCGTCGGCCGCCGAGAAGGGCGGCTGGCCGTCGTTCATGGCGAAGGAGGTCTCGGAGGGCCCCGAGGCCGTCGCCAACACGCTCCGCGGCCGCCTCACCGACCACGGCGTCGACCTCGGCGAGCTCGGCGTGCTCGACGACGAGGCGCTCCGCGGCATCGACCGCATCGTCATCGTCGCGTGCGGCACCGCCGCCTACTCGGGCCTCGTCGGCAAGTACGCGATCGAGACGTGGTCGCGCGTGCCCGTCGAGGTCGACCTCGCGCACGAGTTCCGCTACCGCGACCCGGTGCTCGACGAGCGCACGCTCGTCATCTCGATCTCGCAGTCGGGCGAGACGATGGACACGAAGATGGCCGTCGAGCACGCGGCTGCCGCCGGCGCCCGCACCCTCTCGATCTGCAACACCCAGGGCGCGACGATCCCGCGCCAGTCGGAGGCCGTGCTCTACACGCACGCGGGCCCCGAGGTCGCGGTCGCATCGACGAAGGCGTTCCTCGCGCAGGTCATCGGCCAGCTGCTCTTCGGCCTGCACCTCGCGAAGGTGCGCGGCACGATGACCGACGAGGCGATCGCCGAGGTCGTCGAGGAGCTGCGCGAGCTGCCGGACGAGCTGCGCCAGGTGCTCGCCGAGCAGGAGAGCGTGCACGAGCTCGCGCACTGGATGAGCGACACCCGCTCGGTGCTCTTCCTCGGCCGCCACGTGGGCTACCCCGTGGCGATGGAGGGCGCGCTCAAGCTCAAGGAGATCAGCTACATCCACGCCGAGGGCTTCGCCGGCGGCGAGCTCAAGCACGGCCCGATCGCGCTCATCGAGCCCGGCCAGGTCGTCTTCGTCGTCGTGCCGAGCCCGCGCAACCAGGCGCTCCTGCACTCGAAGATCATCTCCAACATCCAGGAGATCCGCGCCCGCGGCGCCCGCGTGATCGCGGTCGCCGAGGCCGGCGACGCGGCGGTGCTGCCGTACGCGGATGTCGTGCTGCGCGTGCCGCTCACGCTGCCGATGCTCGAGCCGGTGCTGCAGGTCGTGCCGCTGCACATCTTCGCGCTCGAGCTCGCCACCGCCAAGGGCCTCGACGTCGACCAGCCGCGCAACCTCGCGAAGTCGGTCACGGTCGAGTGAGCCGCTGAGGTTCGGGTTCCGCTCGTGATCCTCGGGCTCGGCGTCGACGTGGTCGACCTCGCGCGCTTCGAGCGCGCGGTCAGCCGCACCCCGCGCCTGCGCGAGCGGCTCTTCGCGCCCGAGGAGCTGCTCGCCGACGGCGAGCCGCGCTCGCTGCCGTCGCTCGCCGCGCGCTTCGCGGCGAAGGAGGCGGCGCAGAAGGCGATCGGCACGACGAGCGGGGCCCGCTGGACCGACTACGTCGTGCTCCAGGCGCCCGACGGCAAGCCGCGGCTGGAGCTGCGCGGCGCCGCGGCCGAGCACGCGCGCGCGATCGGAGCGGCGAGCCTGCACGTCTCGATGAGCCACGACGCGGGCATCGCGACCGCGACCGTGATCGCGGAGTCGTGATGCGCGTCGAGATCGACGCGGCGGCGATCACCGCCAACACCCGGGTGCTCGCGACGCGCGTCGGCGTGCCCGTGTGCGGCGTCGTGAAGGCCGACGGCTACGGGCACGGGGCCGAGCTCGCGGCGCGCGCGATGCTCGCGGGCGGCGCGACCATGCTCGGCGTCGTCGACCTCGCCGAGGCGCTCGCGCTCCGCGCGGCGGGCATCGACGCGCCGGTCCTCGCCTGGCTGCACGCGCCCGGCGCCGACTTCGCGCGCGCCGCCGCGCACGACGTCGAGGTCGCGGTCTCCTCGATCGCGCAGCTCGAGGCCGCCGCGGCCGCGGGTGCCACGATCCACCTGAAGCTCGACACCGGGCTCGGGCGCAACGGCATCGCGCGCGGCGACCGCGCGGCCGCGATCGCTCGGGCGGTCGAGCTCGCGCAGGGCGGCGCGCGCATCCGCGGCCTCATGTCGCACCTCGCGGGCACGAGCCGCGAGGCCGACCTCGCGCAGCTCGCCGACTTCGAGGCAGCGTGCGCCGACGCCGCGGCGCTGCCGATCGAGGTGCGCCACCTCGCGAACTCGCAGGGCGCGCTCGCGCTGCCCGAGGCGCGGCTTGACATGGTACGCATCGGCATGGCCGCCTACGGCATAGACCCCGATGGGCCCGCGGCGGGCGACGGCGCGGGAGCCGCAGCGCTCGGCCTCGTGCCCGCGATGCGCGTCGTCGCCGACGTCGTCGACGGCGTCGCCGCGGTCGGCCTCGACGACGGCCTGCTGCCTGCGCTCGGCGCGCCCGTGCTGGTCGGGGGCGAGCCCGCTCGGGTCGCCGCGATCGGCCCGTGCCGGATGCGGAGCGAGCCCGCGCTGAGCGGTGAGGCGGTGCTGTGGGGAGACCCGGCCCTCGGCGAGCCGAGCGCCGACGCGTGGGCCGCGGCGGCGGGCACGATCGGCTACGAGGTCGTCACCCGCATGGCGGCCGCGACGCCGCACGCCGCCGTCGACGCCGACGCGGGGCTCGCGCCGCGGCGCGTGCTCGAGCTCGGCCTCGACGGCGAGCCGCACCGCCTCGTGGGCGAGGTCGTCGGGGTGAAGCGCGCCGAACCGGGACTCGGCATCTCCTACGGCGGCGAGTACGTCACCGAGCGCGAGACGACCCTTGCGCTCGTCGGCCTCGGCTACGCCGACGGCGTCACGCGCGCCGCGACCGGACGCCCCGTGGTGCTCGCGGCGAGCACGCCCGCCCCGGGGATGCCGGGCGTCGCGCACCCGATCCGCGGCCGCGTCGCGATGGATCAGGTGGTGCTCGACGTGGGCGACCGCGCTGTGGCGCTCGGCGACGTCGCCGCGCTGCCCCACGCATCCGCCCCCGAGCTCACCGGCATGGTCGGTCCCCGCGTCGCGGTCGAGCTCGCCGGAGCCGTGCCCGACGCCGACGCGATGGAGGCGTTCGGCGAGCGGCTCGGCGCGCAGCTGCGCGCGGGCGACGCGGTGCTGCTCATCGGGCCGCTCGGCGCGGGCAAGACGACCCTCACGCGCGGCATCGGCCGGGCGCTCGGCGCGCGCGGCACCGTGCAGAGCCCGACGTTCGTGCTCGCCCGCACCCACCGCACGGCCGCCGGGCCCGACCTGCAGCACGTCGACGCCTACCGCCTGCTCGGCGACGCCGACGAGGCGGCCGAGCTCGATGACCTCGACCTCGACCTCGAGGGCGCGATCACCGTCGCCGAGTGGGGCGCGCCGCTCGAGCACGCGCTCGAGTCGTGGCTGCGCGTCGAGATCGCGCGCCCCGCGGTCGCCGACGAGCGCGACGACGACGACGGCAGCGCGCCGCGCGCGGTGCGCATCAGCGGCCACGGCCCCGCGTGGCCCTCGGCGCGGCTGCGCGCGATCGTCGCGCGCGACTGCGACGGCGTCGAGGGGCGCGCCGAGGAGCGGCGCGACGAGACCGGAGGCACCGCATGATCCTCGCGATCGACACCTCGCTCGGCACCTCGGTGGCCGTCGTCGACGGCGACCGCGTCGTCTTCCGCGAGCAGGCCGCCGACACCCGCCGGCACGCCGAGCACCTCGGCGGCATGCTCGCCCGCGCGCTCGACGGCAGGCGCGGCGCGATCGAGCTCGTCGTCGCCGGCATGGGGCCGGGCGCCTTCACGGGCCTCCGCGTCGGCATCGCCGCGGCGCGCGCGACCGCGCTCGGGCTCGGCGTGCCGTGCCGCGGCGTCGCGAGCCACGCCGGCGTCACCGACGGCAGCGCCCAGGTCACGACCGACGTGCGCCGGCGGGAGCGCGCCTGGAGCGTCGTCGTCGACGGCCTCGTCGCCGACGGCCCGCACCTCGCGCCGGCGGATGCGGTGCCCGCGCCGACAGGGGAGCACGCGGCCCTGCGCCGCATCGACGCCGAGGGGATCGATGCGGCGCTCCTCGCGCTCGCGGTCGCGCGCGGCGCCGCGGAGGTGCGCGAGGCGCTCTACCTGCGGGAGGCCGACGCGACGCCGTCGGCCGGGCCGAAGCGGGTGAGCCAGTGAGGGGCGACGCAGTGACGGGCGACGCGGTCGCGCCCACCGGCGGCGCCCGCATCCGCACCGCCACCGCATCCGACCTCGACGCGATCATGGCGATCGAGCACGCGTCGTTCGGCGCGAGCGCGTGGGAGCGCGCCACGATGCAGGCCGAGGTCGCCAGCGAGTGGGGCCGCTACGTCCTCGCCGAGGACGAGGCCGGCCGCGCGGTCGGCTACGCGGGCCTGCGCGCCGTCGGCGTCGAGGGCGACGTGCAGACGATCGCGGTCGATGCGGGCGCCCGCGGCCGCGGCATCGGCCGCGCCTTGCTCGCCGAGCTGCTCGCCGAGGCCGCGCGGCGCGGCGTGCGCGAGCTCTTCCTCGAGGTGCGCGCCGACAACCCCGTCGCGCGAGCGCTCTACGCGTCGGTCGGGTTCCGCGAGATCGGCGTGCGGCCGCGCTACTACCAGCCGGAGGACGTGGACGCCGTGGTGATGAAGCGCGAGGAGGAGCGATGAGCGCGCCCGTGGTGCTCGGGATCGAGACGAGCTGCGACGAGACGGGCGTCGGCATCGTGCGCGGCACCGAGCTGCTCGCGAACCGCATCGCTTCGTCGATGGAGCTGCACGCCCGCTTCGGCGGCGTCGTGCCCGAGATCGCCGCGCGCGCCCACCTCGAGGCGATGGAGCCGACGATTCGCGCGGCGCTCGACGACGCATCGCTCACGCTCGACGACGTCGACGCGATCGCCGTGACCGCCGGCCCCGGCCTCGCGGGTGCGCTCATGGTCGGCATCGGCGCCGCGAAGGGCCTCGCGACCGCGCGCGAGCTGCCGCTCTACGGGGTCAACCACCTCGTCGGCCATGTCGCCGCCGACGTGCTCTCGGGCGAGCCGCTCGAGCTGCCGACGGTCGCGCTCCTCGTCTCGGGCGGCCACACGTCGCTGCTGCTCGTGCGCGACCTCGCGGGCGACGTCGAGCTGCTCGGCGAGACGATCGACGACGCCGCGGGCGAGGCGTTCGACAAGACGGCGCGGCTGCTGGGGCTCAGCTACCCCGGCGGCCCCTCGATCGACGCGGCCGCCGTCGGCGGCGACCCGGCGGCCATCGCCTTCCCCCGCGGGCTGACGGCGCCGAAGGACCGCGAGCGGCACCGCTGGAACTTCTCGTTCTCGGGACTCAAGACCGCCGTGGCGCGGCACGTCGAGCGCGCCGAGGCGGCGGGCGAGACGCTCCCGATCGCGGACGTCGCGGCGAGCTTCCGCGAGGCCGTCGTCGACGTGCTCGTCGCGAAGGCGCTCGATGCGTGCGCGGAGCACGGCATCCCGCGGCTCCTCCTCGGCGGGGGCGTCGTCGCCAACCGCCGGCTGCGCGAGGTCGCCTTGGAGCGCTGCGCCGCAGCCGGCGTGACCCTGCGCATCCCGCCGCTCGACCTCTGCACCGACAACGGCGCGATGATCGCGGCGGTGGGCGCGATGCTCGTCGCGCGCGGCGATGCGCCGAGCGAGCCGGGCTTCGCCGCGGAGTCGACCCTCGACGCGAGCACGGTGCAGGTCGGCGGCGTGGAGGTCGGCGTGCAGGCCGGTGCCCGGCAGGCCGGCGCCGAGGCCGAGCGGTGAGGCGGATGCCCAGGTCGGGCTGGCAGGATCGGAGGGCGTCCGTGGGCGCGATGGCGACGGGAGGCAGGCGATGAGCGCGACAGGCTGGACCCAGCAGGGCTGGGGCGCGCCCGCCGCACCGCCCGCTCCGCCCGCGCCGGCGGCGTGGAGTGCGCCGACGCATCCGGGCCCCCGCACGAGCACGATGGCCGTCATGGCGATCCTCGCCGCAGCGGCCGGCACGACGGTGCTCGTCGGGCTCGGCTCGGTCGCGGCGATCGTGCTCGGCGCGATCGCGCTCTCGCAGATCCGCCGCACCGGCGAGGACGGCAGGCTGCTGGCGATCTGGGCCATCGTGCTCGGCGCCGTGACGCTCGTGGCGCTGACGATCGCCACGATCGTCGGCATCGGCATGGTGGTCTCGCTCGTGGAGCAGATGCCGAGCTTCTGAGCGCAGGTCGACCCGCGGCGGGAGCGATACGGTATGCACGCGCGATCGCGCCACTGCTGAGGAGGTTCCCGTGAGCGACCAGCTCCCCCCGGCCGACGACCGCTTCCGTCGACCCGACCAGGACGCCGAGCAGGCGGGCGCGCCCGCCGCCGACTTCGGCCAGCAGTCGGCGCCCGCCCCCGGCCAGCAGCCGGAGGCACCCGCGTACGGCCAGCAAGCCGAGGCGCCCGCGTACGGCCAGCCGGCGGCGCCCGCCTATGGCGAGCAGGCCGAGCCCGCCGCCTACGGCCAGCAGCCTGCCGAGGCACCGGGCTACGGTGCGAGCGCGCCGACCTACGGCCAGCAGCCCTACGGTCAGCAGCCGCAGGGCCAGGAGCAGTACGGCCAGGAGCAGTACGGCCAGAGCGCCCCCGGCTATGGGCAGAGCGCCCCCGCGTACGGGCAGAGCGCTCCCGCGCACGGGCAGCAGCCGTATGGGCAGCAGCCGTACGGGCAGCAGCCGTACGGCCAGGATCAGTTCGGCCAGGAGCAGTACGGCCAGCCGCAGTACGGCCAGAGCGCGCCCGCGCACGACCAGGGCTACGCGCAGCAGCAGCCGTCGTACGGCGACGCCGGCTACGGCCAGCAGACCGGCTACGGGCAGCCCGGCTCGGATCAGGCGGCCTACGGCCAGCAGGCCGGGTACGACCAGCAGACCGGGTACGGCCAGCAGAGCACCTACGGGCAGACCGGCTACGGCGACCCGGCCGCAGCTGCGGCGTACGGCCAGCCGGGCTTCGGGCAGCAGTCGTACGGCCAGCCCGCGGCCAAGCGGCTGCAGCCCATCACCGTCTGGTCGATCGTGCTCGTCGGCGTCGGCGTGCTGTTCACGTTCCTGTTCGGTCTCGGCTTCCTGCCGGCCGCGATCGGCTCGATCCTCGGGTTCGTCGCGATGCGCAAGAACCCCGAGGCGAAGCCGTGGCCGCTCGTGATGGGCATCGTGGGCGCGATCGCCGCGATCGCGTCGCTCGCGCTGTTCATCTTCAACGTCTCGAGCCTGATCGCCTGGATGCAGTACTACGGGGTCTGATCGCATGACCGGCACGGGCAGGCCGCCCGCGGCGGATGCGCCCGGCACGAGGCGCTGGAGCACGCTCACCGCTTCGGCGGTGCTGCTCTCCGCCCTCGGCGCGGTCTTCGCGTTCGCGAGCGGCATCGGCCTGCCGCTCGCGCTCGCAGGCGCCATCTGCGGCGGTCTCGCGCTCCGGCGCGATCCCGGGGCGCGCCCGTGGCCGCTCGTGGCGATGCTCGTCGGCATCGTCGGTGCGCTCATCGGCGCGGTGCTCGTGGTGATCGCGACGGCCGTGTGGGCGCCGCTCGTGCCGGGGATGCTCTTCGGCTGAGCGCTACGCGCGGTCGGCGAGGATCGCGCGGTGGCGCCCGCCCACGCGCGTCGCGAAGAGCGTCGCGCGCTCGTCGCCCGCGAGCTTCAGGCGCTTGCGCAGCGCATGCGGGTCGATGTCGGCGCCGCGCTTCTTGATCTCGAGCTCGCCGATGCCGAGCTCGCGCAGCCGCTGGCCGATGCGGCGCTCGTCGAGCGGCATGGTCTCCCGCACCCGGAACGCCTGCGCGAGCGGCGTCCGCACCTCCGACGGGCCGGAGAGGTACGCGATGCCCGGGCTCACGGCGGCCGCGCCGAGCCCCTCTGCGAGCGCCCCGATGAGCTCGGCCCGGATGACCGCGCCCGCCGGCTCGTAGAGCCACTCCTGCAGCTCGCCCGGCTCGGGGTGCGACGCGTCGCCCGTGAGCTCCGCGGCAGCGCCGTCGCCGAGCACGAGGGCGCTGCGGGCGACGCCCGGGCGCGCGAGCGCGCCGGTCCACACGACCGCCTCGACGGTCTCGAGCCCGTCGGTCACCCACTGGTGCTCCGCATCCGCCGGCAGCAGGGCGCGGTCGATCCCGGGTGCGAGCTTGACGCCCGCGGGACGCTCGGCGGCGCGCGCGAAGACGGCGTCGAGCGCGGGTGACCAGTCGGCCGGGTCGCTCAAGCGACGCCGGTCGTCGCGGCGGGCGGGGTCGAACCACAGCGCCTCCGCGTCGACGGGGGTCTCGAGGGCGTCGCCGTGCACGACGGATGCGTGCCAGTCGGCGAGGTTGTAGGTCGCGACCGCGGCGGTCACCTCGTCGCGCTCGACCGCCGTGACCTCGAGGCCGAGCGTCGCGAACGCGAGCGAGTCGGCACCGATGCCGCACCCGAGGTCGGCGACCGACACGATGCCGGCCGAGCGCATCCGCCCCGCGTGGTGCGCGGCGACGCGCAGCCGCGTGGCCTGCTCGAGCCCCGCCTCGGTGAAGAGCATCGCGCGTGCGAACTCGCCGAACTTCGCCCGTGCGCGCCGGCGCAGCCGCGCCTGCGTGAGCACCGCGGCGACGAGCCGCCGGTCGTGCCCCTCGCCGCGCAGCCGGGCGACCTCCTGCACGAGATCGTCGCGGCGCTCGCCGCGCGCTTCGAGCGTCGCCTCGGTGCGCTCGAGCAGGGCGAGCCCCTCGCGCGACAGCAGCAGTCGCAGCTCCTCGGCCTCCATGCCTTCAGTCAAGCACTGCCACGGCGCCGCCCGTGCCCGCGCGATTGGCACTCATGTTGACCGAGTGCCAATCGACGGCTTAGGCTTGGAGCGTTGTCCGGCGAGTCCGGACAGACCCCAGAGTCTGACAAGAAAGAGGCAACCGTGTCGGTTTCCATCAAGCCGCTCGAGGACCGCATCGTCATCCAGCAGGTCGAGGCAGAGACGACCACTGCGAGCGGTCTCGTCATCCCTGACACCGCCAAGGAGAAGCCCCAGGAGGGCGAGGTCGTCGCCGTGGGCCCCGGCCGCATCGACGACAACGGCAACCGCGTCCCGATGGACGTCTCCGTGGGCGACCGCGTGCTGTACTCGAAGTACGGCGGCACCGAGGTCAAGTACGGCGCCGACGAGTACCTGGTGCTCTCGGCGCGCGACGTGCTCGCGATCGTCGAGCGCTGACGCTCAGCGCATCCGCTGCGGCGGCTCCCCTGCGGGGGAGCCGCCTTCGCGTCTTCTCGGGGAGGTGAGGGGCTGATGGCCGACCAGGCCAGAGCGGGGCTGTGGTACGCGCTCTTCGCGTACGTCTTCTGGGCGTTCGTGCCGGTGTACCTGCAGCTGACGAAGGGCGTCGACGGCTTCGAGCTCATCGGCTGGCGCGTGCTCTCCTCGATCGTCGTCGCACTCGCGCTCGTGGCGATGACGCGCGGCTGGCTGCGCCTCCGCACGGTGCTGCGCAGCCGCCGCGACACGTGGACGCTCGTGCTCGCCGGCCACGCGGTGCTCATCAACTGGACGACGTTCGTCATCGGCGTGCTCACCGACCGCGTGCTCGAGACGAGCCTCGGCTACTTCCTCAACCCGCTCGTGAGCGTCGTGTTCGCGGTGCTCTTCCTGGGGGAGCGGCTGCGGCCCCTCCAGTGGGTCGCCGTCGTGCTCGGCGCCGTCGGGGTCGGCGTCATGGTCGTCGCCTACGGCGAGGTGCCGTGGATCGGCCTCATCATCGCGCTCTCGTTCGGCACCTACGGGCTCATCAAGAAGCGCGTCGGGGGGTCGGTGGATGCGCTCTCGGGCTTCACGATCGAGACCGTCGCGGCGCTCCCCGCGTCGATGGCGATGCTCGCCTTCGCCCTCGTCACCGGCGGCCTGACCGTGGCCGCGAACGGCGCCGCGAGCGTGCTGGGCGCCGCGGGATTCGGCGTCGTGACCGCCGTGCCGCTCCTCGCGTTCGCGGCCGCGACCCGACGCATCCCGCTGTCGTGGATCGCCTTCGCGCAGTACCTCACGCCGACGCTCACCTTCCTGTTCGGCGCCTTCGTGATGCACGAGCCGATGCCGTCGGGGCGCTGGGTCGGGTTCATCCTCGTGTGGCTCTCGCTCGTGCTGTTCTCGGCGGATCTCCTCGGCCGCCGCGTGCGACGCGTGCAGCCCGCCCCGCCGCTCGGCTAGCGTCGGCGGCCTTCGAAGTGGGGTACACAGTCGCCAAGACCGTTACAAGGTCGTGACGCGCGACGGCGGAAGAACGGCCGGATCTCGCCTACTGTTGCACCAACGCCCACACGGGCGACTCCATGTCATTGAGGAGCACGATGAAGTCCTTCCTTCGCACCCAGGGGCGCAGCCCCCGCCGGTACGCAGCGCTCGGCGCCGCGACCGCGGGCGTGCTGCTGCTCGCAGCCTGTGCCGGTGGCGGCAGCCCAGCGCCGTCCGGCTCGGAGGGCGCCGACCCCGGCGCCGCTCCGTCCGACGACACCCTGCTCGTCGGCACGATCCTGCCCCAGACCGGCAACCTCGAGTTCCTCGGGCCGCCCGAGTTCGCGGGCGTCGACCTGGCCAAGGCCGACCTCGAGGACGCCGGCTACGAGTGGACGGTCGACGTGCAGCACCGCGACTCCGGTGACACGACGACCGACATCGCGACCCAGTCGGCGGGCGAGCTCGTCTCCGCTGGAGCCGACGTCGTCATCGGCGCCGCGTCGTCGGGTGTGTCGTTCACCTTCATCGACCAGCTCATCGACGCGCAGGTCGTGCAGATCTCGCCGGCCAACACGTCGCCCGACTTCTCGGACTACGAGGACGACGGCTTCTACTGGCGCACCGCCCCCAGCGACGTGCTCCAGGGCCGCGTGCTCGGCAACCTGATGGTCTCGGACGGCGCCGCCTCGGTCGGCTTCATCACGATCAACGACCCGTACGGCACGGGCCTGCAGGAGAACGCGGCGATGGCGGTCGAGGCCGCCGGCGGCACGGTCACCGGCAACGTGCTCTACAACCCGGGCGACACGAACTTCAGCACCCAGGTGCAGGAGATCCTGCAGGGCAGCCCCGACGCGATCGGCATCATCGCCTTCGCCGAGACCGCCCAGATCGTGCCCGAGCTCGTGACGAACGGCTTCCCGGCCACCGGCATGTACTTCGTCGACGGCAACCTCTCGAACTCGTACGAGTTCCCCGAGGGCACCCTCGAGGGCGCGAAGGGCACGCTGCCCGGCAACCCCGCCGACGACACGTTCCAGGATCGCCTGCTCGAGATCGACCCCGACCTCGGCGACTTCTCGTACGGCCCCGAGTCGTACGACGCGGTCATCCTCGCGGCGCTCGCCGCGGCCCAGGGCGGCAGCCCCGACGCCGTGACGATCCGCGACAACCTGCAGTCGGTCTCCGAGGGCGGCACGAAGTGCACCGAGGTCGCCGAGTGCCTGCAGCTGATCGCCGACGGCGAGGACATCGACTACGACGGTCCCTCCGGCCCGATCACGTTCGATGAGAACGGCGACCCGACCGAGGCGTACGTGGGCATCTACCAGTACGGTGCCGACAACCAGTACACCTTCCTCAACGCGGAGTTCGGCTCGCTCAACGAGTGACCTGACTCCCACCGCGAGGGCCCCGCTGCGGCGGGGCCCTCGTGCTGTGTCCGCGCACCGCCCCCTCGCCGGTCGAGGAGCGCGCGGCGCCTCCGCGCTGTCCCCTCGCTGGTCGAGGAGCGCGCGGCCTCCGGCCGCTCGCGTCACGAGACCAGCCGTCCCCTCGCTGGTCGAGGAGCGCGCGGCCTCCGGCCGCTCGCGTCACGAGACCCGCCGTCCCCTCGCTGGTCGAGGAGCGCGCGGCCTCCGGCCGCTCGCGTCACGAGACCCAGCCGTTCCCTCGCTGGTCGAGGAGCGCGCGGCCTCCGGCCGCACGCGTCACGAGACCATCCGCCGACACAGCGAAGGGCCGCCCCGCGCTCTCGCGGGACGGCCCCGTGCTCTGATGCTGGTCGCCTACGGCTGCTCGGCCCGAGGCTCCGCAGCGCGCGCCGCACCGGGCTCCGCCACCGGCTGCGAGGCCGTACGCGCCTTCTCCTCGACGTCCGTCGCGAGCGTGCCGAGGTAGAGCTGGATGACCTTCGGGTCGTTGAGCATCTCGCGGCCCGTGCCCGTGTACGCATCCTTGCCCTGGTCGAGCACGTACGCGCGGTGGGCGATCTGCAGGCAGCGGCGCGCGTTCTGCTCGACCATCACGATGGTCACGCCGTGGCTGTTGATCTCGGCCACGCGCAGGAACGTCTCGTCCTGGCGCACGGGGCTCAGGCCAGCGCTCGGCTCGTCGAGCAGCAGCACCGCGGGGTCCATCATGAGCGCGCGTCCCATGGCGACCATCTGCCGCTCGCCGCCCGAGAGGCTGCCGGCGCGCTGCCGGCGGCGCTTCACGAGCTCGGGGAAGAGCGCGGCGACGAACTCGAAGCGCTCCTTGAACATCTTGGGCTGCTGGAAGAGCCCCATCTCGAGGTTCTCCTCGATCGTGAGCGAGGGGAACACGTTGTTGTTCTGCGGCACCATGCCGACGCCCTTGGCGACGAGCCTGTCGGCCTTCAGGCCGGTGATGTCCTCGCCGCGCAGCTGCACGCCGCCGCCGCGGATGTTCACCTGGCCGAAGACGGCCTTCAGCAGCGTCGACTTGCCGGCGCCGTTCGGACCGATGATGCCGATCAGGTCGCCCTGCCGCGCGACGATCGAGCAGCCGTTGAGGATGTTGACCCCCGGCAGGTAGCCCGCGACGAGATCCGTCGTCTCGAGCACCGTGGTGGCCGTCGTGGTGTCGGTCATCGCTCGCCCTCCCGGTCGGCGTCCGTGCGGGCGTCGGCCGACGCATCCGTCGTCGTGCCCTGAGCGTCGGAAGGCTCGGGCTCGACCTCGGACGCGGCCTCCTCGTGGATCTGCGCGACCTGCTGGCCCGTGAGCGTGCCGAGGTCGGTGTCGTGGTGGGCGCCGAGGTAGGCGTCGACGACGGCCTGGTTCTGCATGATCGTCTCGGGCGGGCCCTCGGCGACGATGCGGCCCTCGGCCATGACGATCACCCAGTCGGAGATGTGGCGCACCATGTGCATGTCGTGCTCGACGAAGAGCACCGTCATGCCCTCCTCCTTGAGGCCGAGCACGTGGTCGAGCAGCGACTGCGTGAGCGCCGGGTTGACGCCGGCCATCGGCTCGTCGAGCATCACGAGCGTGGGGTCGCTCATGAGCGCGCGCGCCATCTCGAGCAGCTTGCGCTGGCCGCCCGAGAGCGAGGCCGCGTAGTCCTCGCGCTTCGCATCGAGCTTGAAGCGCGCGAGCAGGGTGTCGGCCTTGACGGTGTTCGCCTCCTCCTGGGCCTTCCACAGCGGCCTGAGGATCGCGGCGAAGATGCCCTCGCCGCGCTGATCGCGGGCGCCGAGCAGCATGTTCTGCAGCACGGTGAGGCGGCCGAGCGACTTCGTCAGCTGGAACGTGCGCACCATGCCGCGGCGGGCCACCTTGTGGCTCGGCATGTGGGCGAGCGACTGCCCCTCGAACGACCAGCGGCCCTTGTTGGGCCGGTCGAAGCCGGTGAGCAGGTTGAAGAACGTCGTCTTGCCGGCGCCGTTCGGGCCGATGAGGGCCGTGATCGCACCGCGCGGGATCTCGACGTGCTCGACGTCGACGGCCGTGAGGCCGCCGAACTGCCGCACGACGCCGTCGGCCACGACGATCGGGTCGACCTTCTTGCAGCCGGGGCCGACGGTGCCGTCGACGAGCGGGTGCGTCTGGGGAGGCGTGGTCGTCTCAGACATTGAACGACAGCTCCTTCTTGTTGCCGAGGATGCCCTGTGGTCTGAAGATCACGAGGGCCATGAGGGCGAGGCCGACGAGCACGAAGCGGATCTGCCCCGCCTGCGACCCGGACATGTCGCCGAAGATGCCGGTCTGGTGCAGCAGGTTGATGATGCCGCCGGTGAAGGCGAGCAGCACCCAGAAGAGCACCGAGCCGAGCAGCGGGCCGAAGACCGTCGCCGCGCCGCCGAGCAGCAGCGCCGTCCAGATGTAGAAGGTCATCGTGGTGGCGAAGTTGTCGGGCTGCACCGCGCGGGGGAGCACGAACATCACGCCGGCGAGTCCGCCCATGACGCCGCCGAGCACGAGCGCCTGCATCTTGTAGCCGTAGACGTTCTTGCCGAGCGAGCGCACCGCGTCCTCGTCCTCGCGGATGCCCTTGATGACGCGCCCCCACGGGCTGCGCATGAGGAGCCAGACGAGCAGGAGCGCGACGATCACGAGCGACCACGCGACGATGCGCACCCACGTGTCGTACGCTGTCGCCGTCCACGGGCCGAAGCCGTACGTGCCGCCCGAGAGCGGGTTCATCGCGGTGAAGTCGCCCTTGAAGTCCTGCCCTCGCAGGCCCTGCGATCCGCCCGTGACGGCCGTGAGATCCTGCGTGCGCACCGTGAAGCGGATGATCTCCGCCGCCGCGATCGTCACGATCGCGAGGTAGTCGCCCCGCAGGCGCAGGGTCGGGATGCCGAGCACGAGGCCGAAGGCGACCGCGGCCGCGACCGCGACGAGGATCGCGACGAGGAACGACAGCCACGCCGGCCAGCCGAGCGTCGCCGTCGGGTCGGCCTGCATGGTGAAGATCGCGAACGCGTAGGCGCCCACGGCCATGAAGGCCGCCTGCCCGAAGTTGAGCAGGCCCGAGTAGCCGAAGTGCACGTTGAGGCCGATGGTCGCGAGCGCGAACGCGGCGGTCGTCGGCGAGAGGATCTCCGCTGCCGAGGAGTTGAGCACGCTGAGGAAGTCCATGTCAGCCGATCCTTTCCGCACGTCCGAGGATGCCCTGCGGTCGGAACAGCAGCACCAGGATGAGCACCAGCAGCGCCACCGCGTAGCGGAGGTCGGGTGCGAGGAAGAGCGTCGACAGCTCGGTCGTGAGGCCGATGAGCACGGCGCCGACGAGCGCGCCGAACGCGCTGCCGAGGCCGCCGAGCGTCACGCCCGCGAACAGCAGCAGCAGGATCGTGAAGCCGACGTCCCACTTGATGTTCGCGCCGATGAAGTAGGTGTAGAGGATGCCGGCGCCGCCGGTGAGGATGCCCGCGAGCACCCAGACGATGCGGATGACGCGGTCGACGTCGATGCCGGATGCGGCGGCGAGGCCCGCGTTGTCGCTCACGGCGCGCGTGGCCTTGCCGATGCGGGTGCGGGTGAGGAAGTAGCCCACGCCCAGCAGCACCACGATCGCGATGCCGGTCGAGACGAGGTTCGAGACGGTCATGTTGACCGGCCCGACCTGCACGATGGCGCCGCGGCTCACGGCGAGCTGCTCGGTGCCGCCGCCGATGAGGAACTGGTAGAAGTACCGCAGCGCGATCGAGAGGCCGATCGTGACGATGAGCACCTGCACGAGGCCCACGCGCCGGCGACGCAGCGGCTTGAAGATCGCCGCGTCGTGGAACCAGCCGAAGACCGCGGCCGCGACGAGGGTCAGCGTCGCCGCGATCCACACGGGCCACGCGAGCAGCGTCGTGAAGGCGTAGAAGACGATGCCGCCGAAGGTCAGCATCTCGCCGTGCGCGAAGTTGTTGACGCCCGTGGTGCCGAAGATCAGCGTGATGCCGATCGCGGCGAGCGCGAGCAGCAGGCCGAAGTTGAGGCCCGAGATGATGCGGGCGAGCACCTGCGAGCCGAGGTCGTTCGACCGGGCGCCGGTGTCGGCGCCGGGCTCGGTCGAGCCGCCGCCGCCCGTACCGGGGTCGGTGCCGCCGGTGCCGCCGGTGCCGCCCTCGCCGCCCGTGCCGGTGTTGCCGCCGGTGCCGCCGCCGGTGCCGCCCGACCCGCCGCCGCCCGCGCCGAGCGGGAAGAGCACGCCCTGCGACGTCGCGCGCGTGAGCTCGAGCTCGCGGCTCTCGAAGGAGGCATCGCGCAGCGAGACCCCCTCGGGGAGCGTCGCGGTGTCGATCGAGACGGTGTACGTGCCGGCGCCCGGCACCTCGACGGCCCAGCGGCCGTCGGCGCCCGTGGCGACGGTCTCGTCGACCCCTTCGCCGCTCACCGTGATCTCGACGCCCTCGAGCGGGGTCTGGCCGTCGCGCACGACGCCGTTGAACCCGTAGCCGCTGGGGTCGGTCTGTGGCAGGGGGGTCGCCGCTGCCGAGGCCGCCCCTCCGGCGGCCAACGCGATCGCGGCGAGAGCGACGGCGATGGCGCGCCGCAGCCCTCTCCGTCGAGGTCTGCTGGACGTCTTCACATGTCCTCCATGTCGGCGGGCATCGTTGCCCTGGGAATGCCGTGTGCAGGTTGCCCGTTACATCGGTGGTGACACAGTAGCGGCCGCTCACGCCCGCTCGCGTCCAATTCGATGCCAGCGGTGGCGAGAACGCCAGGATGCCGCGGGACCGTTACCGAATAGATACGATGGAGAGCGATGGAGATGCGCAACCCCTTCGGTCCTGTGGGCCTGACCTACGACGACGTGATGCTGCTCCCGGGCCGCACCGACGTCATCCCCTCGGAGGCCGACACCGGCACCCGCCTGTCCCGCCGCATCCGGCTGTCGATCCCGCTCGTCTCGAGCGCGATGGACACCGTGACTGAGGACAGCATGGCGATCGCGATGGCGCGCCAGGGCGGCATCGGCATCATCCACCGCAACCTCTCGATCGAGGACCAGGCCATGATGGTCGACCGCGTGAAGCGGTCGGAGTCGGGCATGATCACCGACCCCGTCACGACCCGCCCCGAAGCGACGATCGAGGAGGTCGACCGCGTCTGCGGCGAGTTCAAGGTCTCGGGCCTGCCCGTCGTCGACGAGTCCGGTGTGCTCGTCGGCATCGTCACCAACCGCGACATGCGCTTCGTGCCCCGCAGCGAGTTCGCCACGACGCTCGTGCGCGACATCATGACGCCGTCGCCGCTCAAGACGGCGCCGATCGGGATCTCGCGCGAGGACGCCTTCAAGATCTTCGAGCAGACGAAGCTCGAGAAGCTGCCGCTCGTGGATGACGAGGGCAGGCTCGGCGGACTCATCACCGTCAAGGACTTCGACAAGGTCGAGCAGTACCCGAACGCCACGAAGGACCCGCAGGGGCGCCTCCGCGTCGGCGCGGCGATCGGCTTCTTCGGCGACGCCTTCGATCGCGCGGTGGCGCTCGCGGAGGCCGGCGTCGACGTCATCATCGTCGACACCGCCAACGGCGAGAGCCAGGGCGTGCTCGACATGGTCGCGAAGCTCAAGGGCGACGCGCGGTTCGACGACGTCGACATCATCGGCGGCAACGTCGCGACCTACGAGGGCGCCGCCGCGCTCATCGAGGCGGGCGTGGATGCGGTGAAGGTCGGCGTCGGACCGGGCTCGATCTGCACCACCCGCGTCGTCTCGGGCGTGGGCGTGCCGCAGGTGACGGCCATCTGGGACGCCGCGCGGGCCGCGCACGACGCCGGCACCGACATCCCGATCATCGCCGACGGCGGGCTGCAGTACTCGGGCGACATCGCGAAGGCGCTCGTCGCCGGCGCCGAGTCCGTCATGCTCGGCTCGCTGCTCGCCGGCACCAACGAGAGCCCGGGCGACCTCGTGCTCGTCAACGGCAAGCAGTTCAAGTCCTACCGCGGGATGGGCTCGCTCGGTGCGATGCAGACGCGCGGCAAGAAGACCTCCTACTCGCGCGACCGCTACTTCCAGGCCGACGTGCCGAGCGACGAGCAGCTCATCGCCGAGGGCATCGAGGGCAAGGTGCCCTACCGCGGCCCGCTCGGCACCGTCGCCTACCAGCTCGTCGGCGGGCTGCGGCAGTCGATGTTCTACACAGGCGCGCGCACGATCGAGGAGCTGCGCGCGAAGGGCCGCTTCGTGCAGATCACGGCCGCCGGGCTCAAGGAGTCGCACCCGCACGACATCCAGATGGTCGTCGAGGCGCCGAACTACCGCCGCTGACCGCTCGCGCCCCGCGGGCGCGTCGCGTCGCGCGCTCGCGTGCGCTTCGCTGAGGGGTAACCGTGCGCCCGAGGGGTAGCGGCGCGCGGTTCCCTGACGGGCGCTCCGCTACCCCTCGCCGCGCTTGCCGGGCGTGCGGCGATCGGCGGCGCGCGCTCGCTCACCAGCCGGGCAGCAGCGCGGAGCGCACAGGCACGTCGTGCGCGGCGAGCAGCCGGCCGAGCATCAGCGGACGCTGCGCGGCATCCCACATCCAGTGGAGCGTGTCGATGTGCTCGCGGAGCGCGTCGTCGCGGCGCTTCTCCTCGATGACGGCGTCGACCGGCTGCACGCCGTTCGCGTCGGCGATCACGCCGTACTTCCACGCGCCGTCGAACTCCCCGCCCAGTGGCCGTCGCCCCGGCCGCTCCCAGAGGAAGTCGGGGAAGCGCGCGCCGAGGCGCGTCAGCACCCGCACCTGCAACTGCGGCGGCGGCGCGCCCACCCGATGGATCGCGACCCGGCTCCACGACTCGCCGACCGACCCGGCGAGCGGGTCGGCGAAGCCGATCGCCCACGCCGCGCGTCGCCGGCCGCGCGGGCCCTGGCGACCGAGCGCATCCGTCACCTCGTCCTTCGTGACGACCTCGAGCCGCAGCGCCCAGTCGAGGGCGCTGACCGCGTCGACCTGCCGCCCGACGCGCGCCAGGTGCGCGAGCGCGTACGCCGGGGTGCAGCGCGCGATCCCGTCCTCGCGCACGATGTCGGCGTCGGCGACGGCCACGTGGGAGTTGCGCACGCCGGCGAGCACGCCCGGCATGTTGGGGTCGCCGATCGTGAAGACGTCGGAGGGGCGCCCGTGCGGTGCGCCCGCGAGGGCGAGCGCGGACTCGCGGGCGAAGATCGCGTCCGGCCGCGCGGCCGCGACCGCCCGCACCCGCAGCACGTGGCGGGCCTCGTGCGTGAGTGCCTCGGCCGCCGCGCGATCGACGTAGATGCCACGGCGGACGCGCAGCAGCGACGGGTCGTGCCGGGCGCGTGCCGGGTCGGCGTCGCTCGCGGGGATCAGGTCGAGGGCCATGCGCGCATGATCGGCGATAGCCGGGCGCGATCGCGCGCAGCACCCGACGCGCTGTGGACGGCCAGGCGGGCGCGCGCCGAGCGGCTCGTCGCGTCGGCGAGGGGTAGCCGCGCGCCCGAGGGGGAGCGGCGCGCAGCTACCCCTTGGGCGGAGCGCTACCTCTCGGCTGGAAGGGGCGGGGAACTGGGTGTTGCGGGACGCGAAGACGCGATATATCGTGAGTGCCACAGACGCGATATATCGCGAGAGGGCGCCGCCGGGGCGTCCCGGCAGGAGGCGAGGGAGCCAGCATGGACCAGCAGCGGGACGGCGGCGCGGGCTACGGCGCGCGCGGCGAGGGGTGGCCGGGCGACGAGACGCCCCGCAGCGCATCCGGGGCGAGCGCCTCGGGCGCCGACAGCATCACCGAGCGGTGGACGGTGCGCGAGGGCGAGAGCCGGGTCATCGACCTGGATGCGGTGACGGCGCTGCGCGTCGGCATCGTCGGGGGCTCGGTCGACATCGTCGGCCACGACGAGCCGACCGCGCGCGTCGAGGTGCACCGCGTCGAGGGCCGCGACCTCACGGTCACGCTCGAGCGCGGGCGCCTCTCGATCGCGCATCCGAGGGTGAGCTGGGACGACGTGTGGGAGTCGGTGAAGGCCCTCGTGGGCGTCCGCGCCCGCGTCGAGCTGAGCATCGTCGTGCCCCGGCAGGTCGCCCTGTCGCTCGGCCAGGTGAGCGCATCCGCCCTCGTGTCGGGCCTGAGCGCGAGCAGCAGCCTGAGCACCGTCTCGGGGCCGCTGCAGATCGAGTCGCACCGCGGCGACCTCGACCTCAACACCGTCTCGGGCGACGTGGAGGTCTCCGGCGGCGCCGGCCGGCTCTCGGTCCACGGCGTCTCGGCGAGCGTGACCGCGTCGGGCGAGCTGCGCGAGATCGGCATCGACACCGTGAGCGGCGAGGTGCTGCTCGACGTGCACGGCTCGCCGCGCGCGCTCTCGGCCAACTCGGTCTCGGGCGACATCACCGTGCGGCTCGATGCCGGGCAGGGCGTGCGGGCGACGACGCGCACCGTCTCGGGCCGCGGCACGATCGCCGGCCGGGCGATGCCCAAGCGCGGCGGCAGCGAGACGATCGACGGCACGAACGCGTTCGCGCTCTCGGCCAACACCGTCTCGGGCGACGTCACGGTCGTGCGACGGGGCGAGTCATGACGCCCGTGTTCGGCCACGGCGCGCTGCGCCTCTACCTCCTGAGCCTGCTCGCCGAGGCGCCGCGCCACGGCTACGAGCTCATGCAGGCGCTCGAGCAGCGCTTCGGCGGCACGTACTCGCCGAGCGCGGGCACGATCTACCCGCGGCTCGCGAAGCTCGAGGAGGAGGGGCTCGTCACGAAGGCCGTCGAGGGCCGCAAGGCGACGTACGCGATCACCGACGCCGGCCGGGCCGAGCTCGCGGGGCGCGAGGGTGAGCTGCGCGACCTCGAGAGCGAGATCACCGACTCGGTGCGGCGGATGGCCTCGGACGTGCGCGCGGGGGTGCGGAGCGCCATGCAGGCGCTGCGGGCCGACCTCGCGGCGGCCGAGCGCGACGCGCGGCGCACGCCCGCGTCGGCGCCGCATCCGCCCCGGCCATCGACGCCGTCGACGCCGACGCCGTCGGCGCCCGACGCCGCGCGGCCGAGCGCGACGTCCGGGGCCGCGGTGCCTCCGGCCGAGCCGTGGCCGCACGCCGAGGCCCCGTGGCGCTCGCACGACAGCACGGGGGCGGATGCGCGGCATCCGGGCGAGCGGGCCGCGGCGCGCATGGCGGTCCACGACATCGACCTCGCGCTGACCGACTTCCGGCAGCGCGTGCGCGAGGCGGCGCGCGCATCCGGCGGCGAGCACATGACGACGGCGAAGGCCGCGACCGTGCGCGACGAGCTCGAGGCCGCGCTCCTGCGGATCAAGAGCGTGCTCGGCGGGTGAGCCCGGCGCCGTCGCCCGCGCGACGTCCGCGCGGCAGCGGCGGCGCCGCGCTCGCGCCCGAGCCCCTCGCAGGAGCTGCCCGCGCCGCCCTGGGCGGTCTCGTGGGAAGGCGGCGATAGGCTGGCAGCGTGACGGAGATCGAGATCGGCCGCGGCAAGCGGGCGCGCACGGGGTACGGGTTCGACGACATCAGCATCGTGCCCTCCCGCCGCACGCGCGACAGCGACCTGGTCTCGCTCCAGTGGCAGATCGACGCCTTCAAGTTCGACATCCCCGTCATCGGCGCGCCCACCGACTCGGTGATGAGCCCCGCGACGGCGATCGCGCTCGGGCGCGCTGGCGGCCTCGGCGTGCTCAACCTCGAGGGCGTGTGGACGCGCTACGACGACCCCGAGCCGTTGCTCGCCGAGATCGCGGGCCTGCCGGCCGACCTCGCGACGAGCCGCATGCGCGAGATCTACGCCGAGCCGATCAAGCCCGAGCTCATCCGCGACCGGCTCGCACAGGTGCGCGACGCGGGCGTCGTGGTCTCCGGCAGCCTGAGCCCCCAGGCGGTGCAGGAGCACTACGAGACGGTGCTCGCCGCGGGCGTCGACCTCATGGTCATCCGGGGCGCGACCGTGAGCGCCGAGCACGTCTCGGCCGACGCATCCGCCCCCCTCAACCTCAAGCAGTTCATCTACGAGCTCGACGTGCCCGTCGTGGTCGGCGGCGTCGTGACCTATACGGCGGCGCTGCACCTCATGCGCACCGGCGCGGCCGGCGTGCTCGTGGGCTTCGGCGGGGGAGCGGCGTCGACGAGCGAGAAGGTGCTCGGCGTCGCGGCGCCCATGGCGACCGCCGTGAGCGACGTGGCCGCGGCACGCCGCGACTACCTCGACGAATCGGGCGGGCGCTACGTGCACGTCATCGCCGACGGCTCGCTCGGCACCTCCGGCCAGGTCGTCAAGTCGCTCGCGTGCGGCGCCGACGCCGTCATGCTCGGCACGGCGCTCGCACGGGCCACGGATGCGCCCGGTCGCGGCTGGCACTGGGGCCCGGAGGCGCACAACCAGAAGCTGCCGCGCGGCAACCGCGTGCAGGTCGACCAGGTCGGCCCGCTCGACGTGGTGCTGAACGGCCCGTCGCCCGTCGCCGACGGGACGGCGAACATCATGGGAGCGCTGCGCAAGGCCATGTCGACCACGGGATACAAGGACCTCAAGGAGTTCCAGCGGATCGACGTGGTCGTGGAGGCCAACCCACCGCGCTAGGCCGCCCGCCGGGCGGCGCACCGAAGGAGGATCCATGGCTGAGACCACCAACAGTGTGAGTCGGTCGAGGAAGCTCGGCCCCGAGGAGCGCGCCGCCGCGCTGCGCTCGATGCGCGAGCGCGAGGTCGACGTGCTCGTGATCGGCGGCGGCATCGTCGGCACGGGCGCCGCGCTCGACGCCGTGACGCGCGGCCTGCGCGTCGGGCTCATCGAGGCGCGCGACTTCGCCTCGGGCACGTCGAGCCGCTCGTCGAAGCTCATCCACGGCGGCATCCGCTACCTCGAGCAGCTCAACTTCGGGCTCGTGCGCGAGGCGCTCATCGAGCGCGGCCTGCTGCTGCAGCGCATCGCCCCGCACCTCGCGAAGCCCGTGCGCTTCCTCTACCCGCTCGAGACGCCGCTCGTCGAGCGCGCCTACATCGGCGCGGGCATGGCGCTCTACGACGTCTTCAGCTACACGGGCTTCATGAAGCCGGGCGTGCCGCTGCACCGGCACCTCACCAAGAAGCAGGTGCTCAAGCAGATCCCGTCGCTCGACCCCGACGCCTTCGTCGGCGGACTCACCTACTACGACGCCCAGGTCGACGACGCCCGCTACGTCGCCGAGCTCGCGCGCACCGCATCCTTCTACGGCGCGCACGTCGCGAGCCGCGTGCGCGCGGAGGGCTTCCTCAAGGTGGGCGAGCGCGTCGTCGGCGTGCAGGCGCACGACTACGAGACCGGCGAGCAGTTCGAGATCCGCGCGAAGCAGGTCGTGAACGCGACGGGCGTGTGGACGGGCGAGACGCAGGCGATGGTCGGCGAGCGCGGCGAGTTCAAGGTGCGCGCGTCGAAGGGCGTGCACCTCGTGGTGCCGCGCGACCGCTTCCACTCCGAGATGGGCCTCATCCTGCGCACCGAGAAGAGCGTGCTCTTCGTCATCCCGTGGGGGCGCCACTGGATCATCGGCACGACCGACACCGACTGGGATCTCGACAAGGCGCATCCCGCGGCGACCGCCGCCGACATCGACTACATCCTCGACCACGTCAACTCGGTGCTCGCGACCAAGCTCACGCGCGCCGACGTCGAGGGCGTCTACGCGGGACTGCGGCCGCTGCTCGCCGCCGGCGACGGCTCGTCGACCGCCAACCTCTCGCGCGAGCACCACGTCTCGCACACCGTGCCGGGCCTCGTGCTCGTCGCGGGCGGCAAGTGGACCACCTACCGCGTGATGGCGAAGGATGCGATCGACGAGGCCGTGAGCGCGATGGACGGCAAGGTGCCCGAGTCGTGCACCGACCAGATCCCGCTGCTCGGAGCCACGGGCTACCGCGCCGCGTGGAACAAGCGCGCGAAGATCGCCCGCGCCTTCGGGGTGCACAAGGCTCGCGTCGAGCACCTGCTGAACCGCTACGGCGTGCTCACCGACGAGCTGCTCGACATGCTGCGGGCCGACCCGTCGCTCGCCGAGCCGCTGCCGGGCGCCGATGACTACCTCGGCGTCGAGGTGCGCTACGCGTGCACCCACGAGGGCGCGCTGCACCTCGACGACGTGCTCACGCGGCGCACGCGCATCTCGATCGAGTCGTGGGACCGCGGCGTCAAGGCCGCGCCGGTCGCCGCGCGGATCATGGCGGATGCGCTCGGCTGGGACGAGGCGCGGATCGAGAAGGAGGTCAACCACTACAACAAGCGGGTGGCCGCCGAGCTCGCGAGCCAGGAGCTGCCCGACGACGCCTCCGCCGACCGCGCCCGCCTCGAGGCGCCCGACATCGTGCCGCTGAGCGCCCTGCCGACGGGCGACACCGTGGGCACGCGCCCCGAGCCGGCCGCGCGGTAGCGCGCTGCCCCTCGGCGACGGTCCGCCTGCCGCGGCGGTCGTCGAGCGGCCGCCGCCGGGGCGCCTCGCGCCGATAGACTGAGGGGGCACATGAGCACCCCCACCCCCACCTTCAAGGACGTCGCGCGGCGCCCGCGGTGGATCGGCGTGCTCGTGCTGTGCATCGCCGTCGCGGGCGTGTTCGCGCTGCTCGGCCAGTGGCAGATCGAGCGGGCCGTCGAGCAGGGCCGCGCCGACGACCGCGACACCGAGACCGCCGTGCCGCTCGAGACCGTCGCCGAGCCCGCGTCGACGCTCACGACCGAGGCGGGCGGCCGCATGGTCGCCTTCCGCGGCGCGTGGGTGCCCGAGGACTTCGACACGATCGCGGGCCGCGACCAGCACGGCGACACCGGCACCTGGGTCATCGGCCGGGTGCTCGTCGAGCAGCCGCAGGGCGAGCCCGCCTCGCTCCCGGTCGCGCTCGCCTGGTACCCCGACGCCGGTGAGGCCGAGCGGGCGGCGGCCGTGCTCGCCGAGACGCACGCGGCGGATGCGCCCGCAGACCTCGTCGGACGGCTCATGCCGCCCGAGGCGCCCACGATGGGCGACCTCAGGGACGGCACGCGCGAGGCCATGAGCGTCGCGGCGCTCATCAACCAGTGGAGCGACTGGAACGGGCTCGTCTACGGGTCGTACGCGATCCTCGACGAGCCGTCGGCAGCCGCATCCGGGGCCCTCGAGGGCGACGCCGAGCCGATCGTCTCGATGCGGCCCGAGGTCGACACGCAGCTCAACGCGCTCAACATCTTCTACGCGATCGAGTGGGTCGCCTTCATGCTCTTCGCCTTCTACCTCTGGTACCGCCTCGTGAAGGATGCGGTCGAGCGCGAGGTCGAGGCGATCGAGGATGCGCAAGCGGCGGCCGAAGCCGGCCCCGGCCCCGGCGCCGTCGCCGGGCCCGCCGATGGCGATCGCCCGCGCCGATAGACTGGCACCCGTGCCCCGCCCCATCGAACAGCTGCCCCAGATCCGCTCGGCCGTCGGCTTCTACCGCGTGATGTCGTGGGTGACGGGCGTCTTCCTGCTGCTGCTCGTCGCCGAGATGGTGCTCAAGTACTCGCCGACGCACGTCGAGGTCTTCGCCGGCGGCTCGCGCGGGCCGCTCGCCCTCGCGCCCGTCGTGCCCGCCGAGGGCTGCCAGTGGTACTCGCTCTTCGTGCCCGGCGGCATGGGCTGCGAGATCGCCTCGCTCGGCGACGGCTTCAACGTCTCGCTCGCGATCCTCATCGTGCACGGCTGGATCTACGTCGTCTACCTGCTCGCGTGCTTCCGCCTCTGGTCGAAGCTGCGCTGGCCCTTCGGCCGTCTGCTGGCCATGGCGCTCGGCGGCGTCGTGCCCTTCCTGTCGTTCATCGTCGAGCACCGCATGCACCGCGTCGCGCTCGACGACCTCGCGCGCCTGGAGGCCGAGAGGGCCCGGCGCGACGACGCATCCGCCACCGCCGCCGCATCCACGCCCCAGGAGGCCTGATGTCCGACACCGCTCAGCGGCCCGTGCTCGTGATCGACTTCGGCGCGCAGTACGCGCAGCTCATCGCGCGACGCGTGCGCGAGGCCGACGTCTACAGCGAGATCGTGCCCTCGACCATCACCGCCGACGAGGTGCGCGCCAAGGACCCCGCGGCGATCGTGCTCTCGGGCGGCCCCTCGAGCGTGTACGAGCCGGGCGCCCCGCGGCTCGACGAGGGCATCCTCGACCTCGGCATCCCCACGCTCGGCATCTGCTACGGCTTCCAGGTCATGGCGTCGCACTTCGGCGGCACCGTCGCCCGCACCGGCCGCCGCGAGTACGGCTCCACGGCGATGTCGGTGGATGCCTCGGGCGCGCTGCTCGAGGGCCAGCCGGGCGCGCAGACGGTGTGGATGAGCCACGGCGACTCGGTCTCGGAAGCGCCGGAGGGCTTCACCGTGCTCGCGACGACCGCCGACACCCCGGTCGCGGCCTTCGAGGACCGCGAGCGGCGGATGGCCGGCGTGCAGTGGCACCCGGAGGTCAAGCACTCCGAGCACGGCCAGAAGGTGCTCGAGTCGTTCCTGCACGGCATCGCGGGGCTCCCGGGCGACTGGGACTCGGGGAACATCATCGAGGAGCAGGTCGCGCGCATCCGTGAGACCGTCGGCAGCGACAAGGTGCTGTGCGCGCTCTCGGGCGGCGTCGACTCCGCCGTCGCCGCCGCACTCGTGCACGAGGCGGTCGGCGACCAGCTCGTGTGCGTCTTCGTCGACCACGGCCTGCTGCGGCAGGACGAGCGCCGGCAGGTCGAGGAGGACTACGTCGCCTCGACCGGTGTGCGGCTCGTGACCGTCGACGCGCGCGAGCGGTTCATGCAGGCGCTCGCGGGCGTCACCGACCCGGAGCAGAAGCGCAAGATCATCGGTCGCGAGTTCATCCGCGTCTTCGAGCAGGCCGAGCGCGACCTCGCCGCAGAGGCCGCGAGCGAGGGCGAGCCGATCCGCTGGCTCGTGCAGGGCACGCTCTACCCCGACGTCGTCGAGTCGGGCGGCGGCACCGGCACCGCCAACATCAAGAGCCACCACAACGTCGGCGGCCTGCCCGACGACCTGCAGTTCCAGCTCATCGAGCCGCTGCGGGCGCTGTTCAAGGACGAGGTGCGCGCGATCGGTCGCGAGCTGGGCCTGCCCGAGGCGATCGTCGGCCGCCAGCCCTTCCCCGGGCCGGGCCTCGGCATCCGCATCATCGGCGAGGTCACCGAGGAGCGCCTCGACACCCTGCGCCGCGCGGACGCGATCGCGCGCGCCGAGCTCACCGCCGCCGGCCTCGATGATGAGATCTGGCAGTGCCCCGTGGTGCTGCTCGCCGATGTGCGCTCGGTGGGCGTGCAGGGCGACGGGCGCACCTACGGCCACCCGATCGTGCTGCGCCCCGTCTCCTCCGAGGACGCCATGACGGCCGACTGGACGCGCCTGCCCTACGACGTGCTCGCACGCATCTCGAACCGCATCACCAACGAGGTGGCGGAGGTCAACCGCGTCGTGCTCGATGTGACGTCGAAGCCGCCGGGGACGATCGAATGGGAGTGAGGGGGTAGCGCGCTGGTCGCGCGGTCTGCTCCTCAGCTCAGACAATGACGAAGGCCGGATGCCCGCGAGGGGCATCCGGCCTTCGTCATAACTCGACACCCCGCAGACCGCGCGACCAGCGCCGCGAGGGGGCGGAGGCTGGGGCGCGGGCGCGAGGGTGGAGGTCGTCGCGTGCGCGGCGGGGCGGGCGCGAGGATGATGGGCGCATGGGGCAGGTGGCGACGCGCGAGCGGGGAGCACGGCGGGCGGCGCTGTGGACGCTCGGGATCGGCCTCGTCGCGAGCCTGCTCGTGAGCGCCGCACCGGCCGCCTGGCTGCAGGGGCGGCTGCGGCACGGGTGCGCGCTCGTCGACGGCGCGTGGGCGTGCGACAGCGGCGTAGCCGTGCTCACCGCCGTCGTCTCGAGCGCCGCAGCCGCCCTCGTCTCGCTCGGCCTCGTCGCGCTCATCGTGCGCGCCACGTGGGATCAGGTGCGGCTGCGCGCCGAGCGCTTCGGCGTCGTCGCGCTCATCGCCGTGCTGCCGGCGCTCGCGCTGTGCGGCTGGCTGCTCGTCGAGGCGGTCGTCGCGGATGCCGCGGGCGTCGCCCACGACGACAGCCGGGTCGCGATGTGGGTCGAGCGCGCCATGCTGCCGACCATCGCGATCGGCGCCGCCGGGCTGCTCGCCGGCTCGGGCCTGCGGATGCGCGCCCGCGGCCGCCCGAGCCGCGTCGCCTTCGTCACGCTGCTGCTCGCCTTCGCGATGCTGCTCGGCGCGGCGGCGACCACCGCGCTCGGGCTGCTGCCCACCGGCATCGTCGCAGCCGCCGCGATCGGCGCCGCGTGGAACCTCGCGGCCGCCGCGTGGCCGAACGCGAGCCGCAGCTCGGGCGGCTTCGGCCCCTGAGCGAAGCGGTGCGAGCCCGCGCGCAGGAATCCGGGCGGCGATGTCGATCCGGCGCTTCCCCGTTCGACGTCTGGAGTGAGAGGGTCGAGCAGCGACCCCCACGACAAGGAGTCAGGACCATGCAGTACATGCTCATCATGCGCTCGGACGACGCAGCCGTCGAGGCGTACAAGGAGATGCCCTTCGAGCAGGTCATCGAGGCCATGGGGAAGTACAACGAGTCGATGATGGAGGCCGGCGTGCTGCTGGCCGGCGAGGGGCTGAGCGATGCGAGCGAGGGCTTCGTCGTCGACTTCTCGGCCGACCCGCCGCTCGTGACCGACGGCCCCTACGGCGAGACGAAGGAGCTCTTCAACGGCTTCTGGATCCTCGAGGTCGCCTCGAAGGAGGAGGCCGCCGAGTGGGCGAAGCGCTGCCCGCTGGGCCCGGGCGCCAAGCTCGAGGTGCGCCGCGTCACCGGCCCCGAGGACTTCCCCGCCGACAACGAGTGGGTCCAGAAGGAGGAGGGCTGGCGCGACGAGCAGGCCGCCCGCAAGGCGGCCGCGAGCCCCGGCGGCAGCGCTGGCTGACGCAGCCCGCGACGAGCCGGCGCGCCGCGCGGAGGACGACTCCGCCCGGCGCGCCGTCGTCGCGGTGTGGCGCATCGAGTCGGCGCGCATCGTCGCGACGCTCACGCGCTACGCGGGCGACTTCGCGCTCGCCGAGGATCTCGCACAGGAGGCGCTCGCCGACGCGCTCGTGCAGTGGCCGACGACCGGGGTGCCCCGCAACGGCGCGGCCTGGCTCACGCAGGTCGCCAAGCGCAAGGCGATCGACCTCTGGCGGCGGCAGGAGCGCCTCGCGGAGCGCGTCGCGGCGCTGGGGCACGACCTCGAGCTCCGGCAGGACGAGGCGGCGGATGCGGTGCCGTGGGACCCGGACGAGATCGACGACGACGTGCTGCGGCTCGTGTTCACGGCGTGCCACCCCTCGCTCGGCGAGGCGGCGCGCGTCGCCCTCACGCTCCGCGTCGTCGCGGGCCTCGAGACGACCGAGATCGCCCGCCTGCTGCTGCAGCCCGTCGCCACGGTGCAGCAGCGCATCGTGCGCGCCAAGCGGGCGCTCGCCGACGCGGGCATGCCCTTCGAAGCGCCGCCGCGCGCGGAGCGGCCGCAGCGGCTGCGCGCCGTGCTCGGCGTCGTCTACCTCCTCTTCACCGAGGGGCACGCGGCCACAGCCGGCGACGACTGGATGCGGCCGGACCTCAGCCGCGAGGCCATCCGGCTCGGGCGGATGCTCGCGGCGCTGCAGCCGGATGAGCCGGAGGTGCACGGCCTGCTCGCGCTCATGGAGCTCACGGCCGCGCGCTTCCCAGCGCGCGTCGACCGCCATGGCGAGCCGGTCCTGCTGGCCGACCAGGACCGCCGCCGCTGGGATCGCGGCGCGATCCGGCGGGGTCGGGCGGCGCTGCGCCGTGCCGAGTCGTTCGGCCGCGGCCTCGGCTCCTACGCGCTGCAGGCGGCGATCGCCGAGGCGCACGCCGACGCATCCGCCTTCGACCGCACCGATTGGGCGCGCATCGTCGCCGCCTACGAGGCGCTCGAGCGCGTCGCCCCGAGCCCGGTCGTCACGCTCAACCGCGCGGTCGCGGTGTCGATGGCCGACGGGCCCGGTCTCGGCCCGCAGGCGGCGCTCGCGATCGTCGACGGCCTCGCCGGGCAGCGCGCGCTCGCGGACTCGCACCTGCTGCCCTCGGTGTGCGGCGAGCTGCTCGCCCGTCTCGGCCGTGCCGACGACGCGCGCGCCGCCTTCGCCGAGGCGGCCGAGCGCACCCGGAACGAGCGCGAGCGCGCGGTGCTGCTCGCGAAGGCCGCCGCGGGCGTCTGAGCGTCGTCGCGCGACGTCCCGCATATGGGGGAGACAGGCACGGCTACTACCCTGGAGGCGTGACGATCGGAACCCAGCCCGCCCTGACCGAGGAGCGCATCGAGCGCCTCCGCCAGGACTTCCCGATCCTCGCCGAGCAGCCCGGCGGGGTGCCGCTCGTCTACCTCGACTCCGGCGCCACGAGCCAGCAGCCGCGGCAGGTGCTCGAGGCCGAGTGGGCCTTCCGCACGCAGCGGAACGCCGCCGTGCACCGCGGCGCGCACACGCTCGCGGCGCTCGCGACCGACGACTACGAGCACGCCCGCGAGCGGATCGCTCGCTTCGTCGGCGCCCGGCCGACCGAGGTCTCGTGGGCCATGAACGCGACGGATGCGCTCAACTCGGTCGCGCTGTCGCTCGCCGAGGCCAACCGGGCCGCCGTCGTCGACCCGACGCTGCGCATCCGCGAGGGCGACGAGATCCTCGTCACCGAGGCCGAGCACCACGCCAACCTGCTGCCGTGGCAGCGGCTCGCCGACGAGACGGGCGCGACGCTGCGCTGGGTGGAGGTCGACGACGACGGGGTGTGGACGGCGGATGCGGCGCGCGCGCTCATCACCGAGCGCACGCGGGTCGTCGCGTTCGCCCACGTGTCGAACGTCACCGGGCTCATCGCCGACGTGCCCGCGATCGTCGACGCCGCGCGCGCGGTCGGTGCCCTCACGGTGCTCGACGCGTGCCAGTCGGTGCCCCACCGCCCCGTCGACCTGCGCGCGCTCGGCGTCGACGCCGCCGCCTTCTCGAGCCACAAGATGCTCGGCCCCGGGGGCGTCGGCGTGCTCTACCTCTCCGAGGCGCTCGGCGCCGCGCTGCCGCCGGCGCGCGTGGGCGGCTCGATGATCACGACCGTCACGATGACCGAGCGCGAGTACCTGCCCGCGCCGCAGCGGTTCGAGGCCGGCACGCAGCCCGTCGGCGCGATCGTCGGGCTCGCCGCCGCGGTCGACTACCTCGAGGCCGTCGGCATGCCGGCGATCGAGGCGCACGAGGTCGCGCTCGGTGAGCGGCTCGCCGCGGGCGCGGCCTCGATCGCGGGCGTGCGGCTCGTCGGCCCGCGCCCCGGCGAGGAGCGCGCGGGGCTCGCGAGCGTCGTCGTCGACGGCGTGCACGCCCACGACGTCGGCCAGGTGCTCGACGCGGCCGGCATCGCCGCGCGCGTCGGCCACCACTGCGCCCAGCCCCTGCACCGCCGCCTCGGCATCGCCGCGACGACCCGCGCATCCACCTACCTCACGACGACCGAGGGCGAGGTCGACCGCTTCCTCGACGTGCTCTCGGGCGTGCGCGCCTACTTCGGGGCGGCGTGATGGCCGACCCGCTCGCCGGTCTCTACCAGGAGCTCATCCTCGAGCACGCCAAGCGGCGCGCGGGGGAGGGGCTCATCGAGCCGTTCGACGCCGAGCGCTTCTTGCGCAACCCCACGTGCGGCGACGAGGTGCGGCTGCGCGTGCGCGTCGTCGACGGGCGGGTGGATGCGCTCGGCTGGGAGGGGCAGGGCTGCTCGATCTCGCAGGCGGCCGCGTCGGTGCTCGCCGAGGAGGCGACCGGGCTCACGGTCGCCGAGGCGCGCGAGCGGATCGAGGCGCTGCGCGAGCTGCTGCGCTCGCGCGGTGCCGTCGAGCCCGACGAGCAGCTGCTCGGCGACGCGGTCGCGTTCGCCGGGGTCGCGCGGTTCCCGATGCGGGTGAAGTGCGCGATGCTCGCGTGGGTCGCGCTCGAGGAGGCGCTCGACGAGCTCGCCGCGGCCGGCGCGCGCTGAGCGGTCGCGCCGGGGTACACGACGTGTGCCACGCTGTCTGATACCTACAGACAGAGAGGTCGTCATGTCCCGCACCGCACCTGTCGGCGAGCGCATCGGTCGCGTCGCCGGCACCTGGTTCCCGCTCGTCGTGCTCGCCGCCGGCGCCGTCGCGATCGCCGTCCCGCAGGTCTTCCTGCCGCTGGGCGCATCGATCAACGTGCTGCTCGGCATCATCATGCTCGGCATGGGCCTCACCCTGCAGCCGGTCGACTTCACGGTCATCGCCAAGAAGCCCAAGGCGTTCGTCGTCGGCGTCGTCGCCCAATACGTCATCATGCCGCTCACCGCCATCGGCCTCGCGACCGCGTTCCAGCTGCCGCCCGAGCTGCTCGTCGGCGTCGTGCTGGTCGGCTCCGCGCCCGGCGGCACCGCATCCAACGTCATGGTCTACCTCGCCAAGGGCGACACCGCGCTCTCAGTCGCGATGACGACCGCCTCGACCCTCATCGCGCCGGTGCTCACGCCCCTGCTCGTGCTGTGGCTCGCCGGCTCGTACCTGCCGGTCGACGCGTGGGCGCTCTTCCAGTCGATCATCTTCATCGTGCTGCTGCCGGTGATCGCCGGCGTCCTGCTGCGGATGCTGCTGCCGCGGGTCGTGCGGGCCATCCTGCCCTGGCTGCCGCTCGTCTCGGTCGTCGGCATCACCCTCGTCGTGCTCGCGGTCGTCGCGGGCAGCGCCGCCACGATCCTCTCGGTCGGCCTGCTCGTCGCGCTCGTCGTCATCCTGCACAACGGCGTCGGCTACGGCCTCGGCTTCCTCGCCGCGAAGTCGGTCGGGCTCGACACGAGCGCGCAGCGCGCCGTGGCGATCGAGGTCGGCATGCAGAACTCCGGCCTCGCCGCAGGCCTCGCGAAGACGCACTTCTCGCCCGAGGCGGCGCTCCCCGCCGCGATCTTCTCGGTGTGGCACAACGTCTCGGGCGCGCTGCTCGCCTCGTTCTGGTCGCGCCGCCCGCCGCGCGACGCGGCGCCCGAGGCAGCTTCCGACACTCAGGATGCCGTCGTCAGCTGACGCGCTGCCCCGCTGCGACCCCCGTCCGTGCCGGGCGGGGGTCGTCCGCGTCGGCGGGCTCGCGTAGCCTGTGCGGCACACCGACCCGGGAGGCTGCGATGGCGCTGCGCTGGTACTCGAACGTGATCGAATCGACCGACCCGGGCAGGCTCGCCCGCTGGTGGGCGCAGGCGATCGACTGGCAGATCGCCTACGAAGCCGACGACGAGGTGGTCCTCATCCCGAAGTGGGCGGAAGAGCTCATGCCGAAGCTGGAGTTCCATCAGGTGCCGCCGGGGCTCGTCTTCGTGCGCGTCGACCACGAGAAGCAGTCGAAGAACCGCATCCACATGGATCTCGCCCCGCACACGAGCGACGGTCGCGACGCCGAGATCGCGCGGCTCGAAGGGCTCGGCGCTCGTCGCATCGACGTGGGCCAGGGGCCGGACGTCACGTGGACCGTGCTCGCCGACATCGACGGCAACGAGTTCTGCGTGCTCTCGAGCCGCGAGGACTGAGGCGGCTCACCGGGCGCGCCGCTGGGCTGCGGCGTCAGCGCGCGATGCCCCGCGCAGCGACCACCGCGCGCGCGATCCGCTCGACGAGCGCGATCGGCAGCGGGTCGCGGTGCCGCAGGTTCACCGTGTCCTTCCCCGAGCGCAGCGGCGCGACCTCGGCCTCGAGGTCCTCGGGCAGCGTCGGCACCGGGTAGAGGCCGATGTGCTGCTTCCATCCCGCGAAGTGCAGCGCGTAGCGGCCGCCGAGCATGACGGCGGCGATGCCGTAGCGGATGCGCTCCTCGGGCTCGGGCACGGCGTCGCGGATCGCTCGGCGCACCTGCTGCAGCCGCTCGGCCACCTCGGGCGGGAAGCCGGCGATGTAGGCGTCGACGGTGGCGGGCTGCTCGCTCATGGGAACACTGTCACGCACGCCGAAGGCCCCGGCAAGAGCCGGGGCCTTCGCAAGCTTCGAGATCTCGCGACACGTGCGACTCCGTCGCGCGCTCCTGGATCTAGCGTCCTCCGGGCTCAACGCGGCTGCGCCGCATTGAGTCCTGCGGACGCTAGTTGTTGCCCCTGAGGATCGCGAGGATGCGCAGGATCTCGACGTAGAGCCAGATGATCGTCATCGTGATGCCGAACGCGGCCGACCAGCCGTACTTCTTGTGCACGCCGCGCTTGACGCCCATCTCGATGTTCTCGAAGTCCATCACGAGCGAGTACGCGCCCAGCACCACCGCGAGTACGCCGAGGATCACGCCGAGCGGGATGCCCATGATCTCGACCGAGCTGCGCCAGCCGAACATGCCGGTGGGGGCCACGAGCATGCCGACGAAGTTCGCGAGCGAGAACAGGCCGTAGCCGATGATCACGATGAAGAAGATCTTGTTCATCTTCGGCGAGGTGCGGAAGATGCGGAACGCGTAGCCCGCGAGGGTCACCGCGAACACGCACGCCGTGGCGAGCAGCGCCTGGAAGATGATGCCGCTCATCGGCTGGCCGAAGCCGCCGAACTCGAGCAGGCCCGAGAACCCGCCGAGGAAGAGCCCCTGCGTCGCGCCGTACGCGAGCACGAGCGCCGGGCTCGGCTCCTTCTTGAAGATGTTGACGAGCGCCAGCACGAAGCCGACGAGCGCGCCGCCGTAGGTGAGGACGAAGAACGGCACCGAGGTGCCCATCGTCCACAGCATGCCGAGGGTGATGACGAAGCCCACGGCGGTCGCACCGAGGGTCAGCAGCGTCTTCATGATGACGCCGTCGTAGGTGAGGCGCTCGGTCTCGACAGGGCCGGCCGCCGGCGCCTGGAACTGCTGGTTCAGCTGCTCGGGCGTGGGCACGGCGGGCTGCTGCCCGTAGGGGGTGCCGCCGTACTGCGGCTGCCCGTACGGCGCGCCGCCGTACTGCTGCTGGCCGTACTGCGGCTGGCCGTAGGGAGCCTGGCCGTAGGGGGCCTGGCCGTAGGGAGCCTGCTGCCCACCGGGGATCGCCTGCGCGGCGCGCTGGGGGTTCTCGGTGAACGCGGGCGAGTTGCGGAACGCCGGGTTGCCTGCCAAGGGAGTTGCTCCTGTCGAAGAATCGCGGCCGCCACGGGGGCGGACTGGCCACAGACTACCGATGATCACCAGGTTTTCGCTGTGTGCGGGCGTGGTTCGAGCCCGGCGATCCGCCATAGCCTGGCCACGTGCACTCCACCACCCTCATCGCCCACCGCGGCGCCTCGGGCTGGGCGCCCGAGCACACCGAGACGGCCGTGCGGCTCGCCGCCGCGCTCGGCGCCGACGCCGTCGAGCCCGACCTCGTCGCGACGCGCGACGGCGTGCTCGTCGTGCGGCACGACAACGAGCTGAGCGAGACGACCGACATCGCGCACCGACCCGAGCTCGCCGACCGCCGCCGCACGCAGGTCATCGACGGGATCGAGCTCACCGGCTGGTTCGTCGAGGACCTCACGTGGGCTGAGGTCGCGACGCTCCGCACCCGCGAGCGGCTGCCGCAGCTGCGCCCCGCGAGCGCCCGCCGCGACGGCATCGACCGCGTGCTGCGCTTCGACGAGCTGCTGCACATCGCCGAGGAGTGCGGCCTCGGCGTCGTCGCCGAGCTCAAGCACGCGACCCACCACGACGCGATCGGCCTGCCGCTCGGCGCGATGCTCGCGGATGCGGTGGCCCGCACGCGCTGGAGCGCCCCGGGCGCGCTCGTGGTCGAGTCGTTCGAAGAAGGGGTGCTGCACGAGGTGCGGTCGCTCGGCGTCGACGCGCGGCTCGTCTACCTGATGGACGAGCACGGCACCGCCGCCGACCTCGTCGGCCGTGCAGAGGCATCCGCGGGTCGTGATCTGACCCGGGATGTGTCGACCGAGGGCGCGCCGAGCTACGCGACGCAGCGCACCGACGAGGGGCTCGCTGCGCTCGCGCGGCGGGTGGATGCGATCAGCGTCGCGAAGCAGGTGCTGTTCGACCGCTCGAGCGGCGAGCTCCGCCCGAGCGACCTCGTCGAGCGCGCCCGCGCCGCGGGCCTCGGCACGATCACGTGGACGCTGCGGCCGGAGAACGCGTTCCTCGAGCCCGAGCACCGGCTCGGCGACCACCCGGCGGCGTGGGGCGACTGGCAGCGGGAGTGGGCGATGGTCGCGGGCCTCGGGCTCGAGAGCGTCTTCGTCGACCACCCCGATCTGTGGCGGCGCATCTCTGGGTAGCGGCACGGGCGTGCACTGCCTGCCCGCCCCCGGCCCGGCGCGTCACCGGTCGAACGTAGAATCGAACGGATGAGCGACTTGTGGGGGCTGGGCGACGACGGCTTCGAGGAGGTCCAGCGGCCGACGCCGCTGGGCGCCGGCGGCGGCAGCGCGCACGGCGCGATCCCGGAGGCGCTGCTCGCCGGGCTCAACCCGCCGCAGCGAGAGGCGGTCGAGCACCGCGGCCCCGCGCTGCTGATCGTCGCGGGCGCGGGCTCGGGCAAGACGCGCGTGCTCACCCACCGGGTGGCAGGCCTGCTCGCCACTCGTGAGGCGTGGCCGAGCCAGATCCTCGCGATCACGTTCACGAACAAGGCCGCCGCCGAGATGCGCGAGCGCGTCGAGCAGCTCGTCGGCGAGGAGTCGCGCGGCATGTGGATCCGCACGTTCCACTCCGCGTGCGTGCGCATCCTGCGCCGCGAGGCCGAGGAGTTCGGCTTCAAGGACTCCTTCACCATCTACGACTCGGGCGACGTGCGCGCGCTCCTCAAGCGGCTCATCAAGGAGCGCGGCGCCGACATCACGGGGCTCACGCCCGGCGGGGTCGCCGCCCGCATCTCGAAGGCCAAGAACGAGCTGCACGACGTCGACTCGTGGGCGCGCACCGCGAGCCTCGACAACCCGCTCGACGCGGCGTTCCTCGAGATCTGGCGCGAGTACGACCGCGAGCTGCGCCGGGCGAACGCCTTCGACTTCGACGACCTCATCTCGCAGACGGTGTTCCTGCTGCGCGCCTTCCCGCGCGTCGCGGCGCAGTACCGCAAGCGCTTCCGCCACATCCTCGTCGACGAGTACCAGGACACGAACGCCGCGCAGTACGCGCTCATCCGCGAGCTGACCCAGCCGGTCTCGCGCGGCGAGCTGCCCGACCTGCGCGACGACCTGCCGGGCGCGTCGCTGACCGTGGTGGGCGACTCGGATCAGTCGATCTACGCCTTCCGCGGCGCCGACATCCGCAACATCACCGACTTCGAGCGCGACTTCCCTGGTGCCCGCGTCATCATGCTCGAGCAGAACTACCGCTCGACCCAGAACATCCTCTCGGCCGCCAACGCCGTGATCGGCAACAACTTCGACCGCCGCGCGAAGAACCTCTGGACCGACTCGGGCGACGGCGCGAAGATCGTCGGCTTCACCGGCTACTCCGGGCATGACGAGGCGCAGTTCGTCGCCGACGAGATCGTCGAGCTCACCGGCGGCGGCATGGCCTACAGCGACATCGCCGTGTTCTACCGCACGAACGCGCAGACGCGCGCGCTCGAGGAGGTGCTCATCCGCACCGCGATCCCGTACCGCGTCATCGGGGGCACGAAGTTCTACGAGCGCGCCGAGATCAAGGATGCGATGGCCTACCTCGTGACCGTCGCGAACCCGGCCGACGCGCTCAGCCTGCGCCGCATCATGAACGTGCCCAAGCGCGGCATCGGCCCGGCGACCGAGGCGGCGCTGCAGGCGTTCGCCGACGAGCACGACATCACGCTGCGGGATGCGATGCGGCGCGTCGACGAGATCGCCCTCGGCCCCAAGGTGGCCGGGGCCATCAAGGATCTCGCGGCGCTGCTCGACGAGTTCAGCGCGCGGCCGGATGCCGACCCGGGCGAGGTGCTGCGCGAGCTCATGAGCCGCTCGGGCTACACCGACCAGCTGCGCCGCTCGCCCGACCCGCAGGATGCCGCGCGGCTCGAGAACGTCGAGGAGCTCATCGCGGTGACGCGCGAGTTCCGGCGGCAGAACCCGGGCGGCACGCTCATCGACTTCCTCACCGAGACGTCGCTCGTCGCGGCGGCCGACGAGCTCGACGACTCGGGCGGCCAGGTGTCGCTCATGACGCTGCACACCGCCAAGGGGCTCGAGTTCGAGGCGGTGTTCATCACGGGCGTCGAGGAGGATCTGCTGCCGCACCGCATGTCGGCGAACGAGCCGGGCGGGCCGGCCGAGGAGCGCCGCCTCTTCTACGTCGGCATCACCCGCGCGCGGCAGCGGCTGCACCTCTCGCTCGCCATGACGCGCGCGCAGTTCGGGGAGGTCAATCCCGCGGTGCCGAGCCGCTACCTCGAGGAGATCCCCGCCGACCTCATCGACTGGCGCACGCCGCCCACCACCATGCGCGCGTCCGCGCAGCCGCGCGCGCTCGGACGCTGGCGCGATGAGCCGCGCGAGCAGTTCGTCACCGGCTATCGCACGCCGCCGCCGCTGCCGAAGGGGCCGAAGAAGGAGTTCGCCAACACGATCACCGAGGTGCGCGACAACTCGGGGCTCGAGCTCGCCGCCGGGGACCGCATCCGCCACAAGGACTTCGGCGAGGGCACCGTGCAGGCCGTCACCGGACTCGACAAGAAGCGGGTCGCCGAGGTGCGCTTCGACACCGCGGGCCGCAAGCGGCTGCTCGTGAAGATCGCCCCCATCGAGAAACTCTGACTCGCGTCACGAGACCACGCGGCGCTCGCCGCGCCCTCCGCCGGTCGAGGAGCGCGCCGGCGCAGCCGGCTCGCGACACGAGACCCCGCCCCCGCATCCGTCACGAACCGATCACGATCCTCCCGTCCCGCTGGTGCCCCCGCGGGCTCCCGGTCATGATGACCGCATGGAGGCCACCACCCGCAGACCGGATCGCGCGCTGCTCGTCGTGATCATCGCGGTCGCCGCGCTCGTCGTGCTCGCGCTCGTCGTCGTGCTCACGCGCGGCGCCGCGGCGCCGCTCGACCCGTCGACGCCCGCCGGCGTCGTGCAGCGATACACCGCGGCGGTCATCGAGGGCGACGAGCAGGCCGCGCTCGAGCACCTCGTCGATAAGGCGCGGGACGACTGCGAGCGGCTCGACCCCGGCACGCTCGACGACGTGCGGGTGACCCTCGCCGACACGGTCGAGCGCGGCGACACCGCCGACGTCGACGTCTCCGTCGTGACGACGAGCGGCGGCGGCCTCTTCGGGCCCTCCGAGTACCGCGAGGAGGCGACGTTCGAGCTCGAGCGCACCGAGGCGGGCTGGCGCATCGCGACCGCGCCGTGGCAGCTCGCGATCTGCGCGCAAGCGGCGCCGTGAGCATCGCCGAGGCGCCTGCGCCCCAGCCGCCCGCACCGAATCCGCCGCCAGTGGCCCGCGGCGCGCAGGCGACCGTGCGCCGCCTCATCCTCACGCTGCTGCTGCTCGTGCTCGTCACGATCGCCGCATCGGGCGTCAGCGGGCTCCTCGGTCGGCTGCTGCAGACCGAGGCCGACCTCGGCGATCCGATCGCCGGCCTCGCGCTCTCGCTCGCGTTCACGCTCATCGGCGGACCGCTCGCCGTGCTCGTCTGGTGGTGGCTGTGGCGCCGCCTCGACGGAACCGACCGCTCGTCCGTGGCGTGGGGCCTATACCTCTCGGCCGTCGCGACGATCTCCCTCATCGTCTTCTCCACGTCGCTGCTCGGGGCGATCGCCGACCTCGTGCGCGGCACGTGGTCCCCGGATGCGGTAGCGACCGGGGTGGCCTGGCTCGCGGTCTGGATCCTGCACCGCATCATGTGGGCGCATCCGACGAAGAGCCCGCTGCGGCTCGCGCGGGTGCCGATCGCGCTCGGCGCCGGCTACGGGCTCGGCGTCGCGGCGCTCGGAGCGATCCGCGTGCTCGAGGCGGTGTTCGCCGAGGCGACGCTCCCGAGCGTCGGGAGCGTCGGCGGCGCGTGGTGGCTCAGTCCGCTGCAGGCCGCGATCTGGGCGGTCGGCGGCGCAGGGATCTGGTGGTGGCACTGGCGGCGCGACGGCGCCGTCGCGATGCGCGGCGGCTTCCCCGACGTCGCCCTCGTGCTCACGGGCGTGCTCGGCGCGGGCGCCGTCGCGCTCGGCGGCTTCGGCGTCTCGCTCTGGATCGGCCTGCGCGCGGCGCTCGACCGCAGCCTGCCCTGGCGCGACCTGCTCGAGCCGCTGCCGCTCGCGGTCGCCGCGGCCGCCGTCGGCGTCGTCGTCTGGCTCTCGCACCGGCGCGTCGCGACGGAGCGCTCCGCGGGCACGCGCAGCGCGACCAGGCTCGTGGAGGCCGGGCTCGGCCTCATCGCCGCCGCCTCGGGCGTCGGCATCATCGCGAACGCCCTGCTCGCATCGCTCACGCCGTCGCTCGCCGGCGGCGACGCACGCGCCCTGCTGCTCGGCGGTCTCGCGTCGCTCGCCGTCGGCGCGCCCGTGTGGTGGGCGGCATGGCACCCGCTCGACACCGCAGCGCACGCCGCCGATGCGGGCCGCCGCGTCTACCTCGTCGCCGTCTTCGGCGTCAGCGCGCTCGTCGCGATCGTGGCGCTGCTCGTGGTCGGCTACCGCGTCTTCGAGCTCGTGCTCGACGGCGGCGCGGGCGAGGGGCTCGTGGAGCGCATCCGTGCTCCCTTCGGGCTGCTGCTCGCGACCGCCGCGGTCGCGGGCTACCACTTCGCGGTGTGGCGGCGCGACCGCGCAGCGGCTCCGACGACCGGCCGGGTGCGCAGCATCGGCCGCATCATCCTCGTCGCCGGCGGCGACGACACCTCACTCGCGCAGCAGCTCGAGGCGGCGACCGGAGCGCCCGTCACGCGGTGGACCCGGGCCGACGCACAACGGGCCGACGCACACCGGCCCGACGCATCCGCCGACGCCGTGCTGCGCGCGCTCGAGGGCGTGAGCGGCCGCCGCGTGCTCGTCGTGACCGGTCGCGACGGCGCGGTCGAGGCCGTGCCGCTCGTCGACTGAGCCGCTAGAGGCCCGGCGTCACCAGCAGCACCATCGCCACGAGCGTGACGGCGCCCACGAGCCAGATGAACGGCTGCAGCCGGCGGCGCAGGGTGCGCGGCGGGCGGGCGTCGTCGTCATGTTCGAAGGCGGGGTCGAGCTCCGGCGGGATCGCGTCGTGCTCGCGCTGCTCGTGCTCCTGCATGCCTCCAGCCTGGCACGGGCGGTGTCATCTCGACACGGCCTGCGGCCTACTCGACGACCGAGGGGCTGCGGCCTACTCGATGACCGAGCGGCTGCGGCCCGCTCGACGACCGTCGGGGGCTGTGGCCTACGCGATGACTGAGGTGGTGTCGGGCGCGGCTGAGGAGTCGGGCAGCTGCTGCAGCGTCCAGCGGTTGCCGTCGGGATCGGCGAAGGTGGCGAAGCGGCCCCACGCGAGGTCGGCGACCTCGCTCGCGTCGACCCCCGCCTCCACGAGCGCAGCGCGCGCCGCGTCGGCGTCGTCGATCACCACCTGCACGTTGCGCATCGACCCCGGCGCGTCTTCGGAGATGCCCTCGCCGAACGCGAGCGAGCACGCCGACCCGGGCGGGGTGATCTGCACGAAGCGCAGGCCCGGCCGCACGGTCGTGTCGTGGTCGACGTGCCAGCCCAGCTGCTGCTCGTAGAACGCCTTCGCGCGATCGGTGTCGCGCACGGGCACGAACACGAGCTCGATGCGGTAGTCCATGATGTCTCCGGATCCCGCGGTCGCCGTCGGCCGCGCTGCGCGCGACGCTACGCCGGGCCGCCCACGCCCACCAGGTGCCGGGCCACGACCGGCATCCGCCGTGCGGCGGCCCGCGCCTCGCCGATCCTCAGGTCTCTGGGGGACACGCGGGCTAGCATCCCCGGCATGGAGGTGGGGCGGATGCGTCGGTTCCTGGGGGTGGTGGTGGCCGCACTCGCGGCGGTCGGGCTCGGAGGGTGCGGCATCAGCATCCCCACCGACCCCGATGGCACGCTCGACCGCGTCACGGGCGGCGTGCTCGAGGTGGGCGTCACGCCGAACCCGCCGCACACGGACACGTCGGGTGCGCATCCGACCGGCACCGAGCCGGCGCTCGTCACCGCGTTCGCCGAGTCGATCGACGCGCGCGTCGAGTGGACGGAGGGCAGCGAGCAGTCGCTCGTGCAGCTGCTGGAGATCGGCGAGCTCGACCTCGTGATCGGCGGCATCTCCGAGCAGACCCCGTGGGTCGACCGGGTCGCGGTGACCCGGGCCTACGCCGACGCCGAGCTGCCCGACGGCTCGACGAGCGGACTGGTGATGCTCGCGCCGATGGGCGAGAACGCCTTCCTGTCTGCGCTCGAGCGCCACCTCGACGCCGAGACCGAGGGGCAGCGGTGAACCGCATCGGTGGGCGCCCGCTGCCGCGCGAGCAGGCCGAGGCGCTGCGGAAGGCGCGCATCCTCGAATGGGCGGTGCTCGGCTACACGGCCGTCACGATCACGCTCATCGCCATCGTCATGGGCAGCTCGCAGGCCATGCGCACGGCCTGGGTCGAGGACATCCTCTCGACCATCCCGCAGATCGCGTTCCTCGTGGCGCTGCCGATCGTGCGCCGGGCCGCGACCGCGAAGCATCCCTACGGCTACCACCGCGCGATGGGTGTCGGTCACTTAGTAGCAGGCGTCGCGCTGCTCGCCGTCGGCGGCAACCTCTGCGTCGAGGCCATCACCGGCCTCGTGCGGCAGGAGCACCCGCCGATCGGCACCATCCAGATCTTCGGCGTCACGATCTGGCAGGGCTGGGCGATGATCGCCGTGATGGCGGTCATCCTCGTGCCGCCGCTCATCTACGGCCGCATGAAGATGCGGCTCGCCAAGCAGCTGCACAACAAGCTGCTCTACGCCGACGCCGACATGGCGCAGGCCGACTGGACGACGACCGTCGGCTCGATCGTCGGCGTGCTCGGCATCGGGCTGGGCCTGTGGTGGCTCGACGGCGCGGCGGCGCTGTTCATCTCGGCGGGCATCCTGTGGGACGGCCTGAAGAACACCCGCGCCTCGGTGCTCGACCTCATGGACATGCGCGCGACCACCTACGACCAGTCGGAGCCCGACCCCATCCACGACCAGGTCGACCGCATGCTGCGGCGCCGCCCCTGGGTGCGCGACGCCGCGAGCCGCATCCGCGACGAGGGGCAGGTGCTGCACGTCGAGGCGTTCGTCGTGCCGCGGAGGCGGAAGGTCAAGGTCGACGACGTCGACCGCGCCGTCGCCGACATCGTCGCGCTCGACTGGCGCGTGCAGGATGCGTCGGTGTCCGTCGTGAACGAGCTCGACCTCCCCGAGGAGGAGGAGGTCGAGCGCGAGGAGGGCGGTCGACGCCGCCCCCGTTCCTAGTGGACGGGCGTGCCCATCAGGAGACCGATGCCGTAGGTCGCCGCGAGCGCGACGACGCCGCCGACGAGCACGCGCAGCGACGCGGCGCGCTTGCTCGAGGCGCCGATGCGCGCCGAGACGATGCCGGTCAGCAGCAGCGCGACGACGGTCGCGATGACGATGGGCCACGGCATCCACGCGGCCGGGCTCAGCAGCGCCGCGAGCAGCGGGATGAGCGAGCCGAGCGAGAACGACAGAGCGGATGCCGCGGCGGCCGACCACGGGTTGTTCAGGTCCTCGGGGTCGAGCTTGTACTCGACGTCGAGGTGCGCGCGCAGCGGGTCGGCTCGCGTGAGCTCGACCGCCACCTGGTGCGCGGTGTCGGGCTCGAGCCCCCGCTCCTCGTACATGTGGGCGAGCTGGTCGACCTGCCCCTCGGGGTCGGCCTCGAGCAGGGCGTTCTCGCGGCGGATCGCGGCGCGCTCGCTGTCGCGCTGCGACGAGACCGAGACGTACTCGCCGACGGCCATCGAGAACGCGCCGGCGACGAGCGCGGCGACGCCCGCGGTGAGGATGCCTGCGAGCGACGTGCCCGCGCCGGCGACGCCGACCATGAGGGCCGAGGTCGAGACGATGCCGTCGTTCGCGCCGAGCACCCCGGCGCGCAGCCAGTTGAGCTTCGAGGTCATCGACTCGACGGGCGGCGGCAGGTCGGGCCTGCGCTGCAGAGCGGGATCCATGGGTGTACCTCCGAGCATCCATCGTCGGCGCCTGCCGCGCGCGCCGCAAGCAAGGCGAGGCTCGTGGGAAAGCGGCAAGAACCCCGAATCTTCACGCTTCGGGACGCCGAAAGCGGGCGAGGAGGCATCGGGGGCGGGGCTAGGCTTGGCGAGGCGAATCCCCCACCAAACACGGATTGGATGACGCGTGGATCTCTACGAGTACCAGGCAAGGGACCTGTTCGAGCAGCACGGCGTGCCCGTGCTGCGAGGCATCGTCGCCGACACCCCCGAGCAGGCCGAGGCAGCAGCCACGGAGCTCGGCGGCGGTGTCGTCGTCGTGAAGGCACAGGTCAAGACCGGCGGACGAGGCAAGGCTGGCGGCGTCAAGCTCGCCAAGAGCCCCGCCGAGGCGAAGGACGCGGCGGAGGCCATCCTCGGCCTCGACATCAAGGGGCACACGGTGCACCGCGTGATGGTGGCCGAGGGCGCCGCCATCAAGGAGGAGTACTACTTCTCGGTGCTGCTCGACCGGGCCAACCGCTCCTACCTCGCGATGTGCTCGTACGAGGGCGGCATGGAGATCGAGCAGCTCGCCGAGGAGCGCCCGGAGGCGCTCGCGAAGGTCGAGGTCGACCCGGCTGCCGGCATCGACGCCGCGAAGGCCGAGGAGATCGTGCGCGCCGCGCGCTTCCCCGAGGAGCTCGTCACCAAGGTCGCGCCGGTCATCGTCACGCTCTACGACGTCTTCGTCAAGGAGGACGCCACGCTCGTCGAGGTGAACCCGCTCGTCCTCACCGAGGCCGGCGACATCATCGCCCTCGACGGCAAGATCTCGCTCGACGAGAACGCCGAGTTCCGCCAGCCCGGCCACGCCGAGCTCGAGGACAAGGCCGCGACCGACCCGCTCGAGGCGAAGGCCAAGGAGTCGGACCTCAACTACGTCAAGCTCGACGGCCAGGTCGGCATCATCGGCAACGGCGCGGGCCTCGTCATGTCGACGCTCGACGTCGTCGCGTACGCGGGGGAGCGCCACGGCGGCGTGAAGCCCGCCAACTTCCTCGACATCGGCGGCGGCGCCTCTGCGGAGGTCATGGCGGCGGGCCTCGACGTCATCCTGAACGACACGGACGTCAAGAGCGTCTTCGTCAACGTCTTCGGCGGCATCACCGCGTGCGACGAGGTCGCCAACGGCATCGTCAAGGCGCTCGAGATCCTCGGCGACGAGGCCTCGAAGCCGCTCGTCGTGCGACTCGACGGCAACAACGTCGAGGAGGGCCGACGCATCCTCGCCGACGCCGCGCACCCGCTGGTGACGGTGGTCGACACGATGGACGAGGCCGCCGACAAGGCCGCCGAGCTGGCTGCGGCGTAAGGGAGCGAAAGATGTCGATCTACCTCAACAAGGACAACAAGGTCATCGTCCAGGGCATCACCGGCGGCGAGGGCTCGAAGCACACCGCCCGCATGCTCGCGGCCGGCACCCAGATCGTCGGTGGCGTGAACGCGCGCAAGGCCGGCACGACCGTCTCGCACACCGCGCAGGACGGCTCGCAGGTCGAGCTGCCCGTCTTCGGCTCGGTCGCCGAGGCCATGGAGGCCACGGGCGCCGACACGTCGATCGTGTTCGTGCCGCCGGCCTTCGCGAAGGACGCCGTCATCGAGGCCGTCGACGCGGGCATCGGCCTGCTCGTCGTGATCACCGAGGGCATCCCCGTGCAGGACTCGGCCGAGTTCTGGGCCCACGCCAAGGCGAAGGGCACCACCCGCATCATCGGCCCGAACTGCCCCGGCATCATCACGCCCGAGGAGTCGCTCGTGGGCATCACGCCCGCGAACATCACGGGCAAGGGGCCCATCGGCCTCGTCTCGAAGTCGGGCACGCTGACGTACCAGATGATGTACGAGCTGCGCGACCTGGGCTTCTCGACCGCCATCGGCATCGGCGGCGACCCCGTGATCGGCACGACGCACATCGACGCGCTCGAGGCGTTCGAGGCCGACCCGGAGACGAAGGCGATCGTCATGATCGGCGAGATCGGCGGCGACGCCGAGGAGCGCGCTGCCGAGTTCATCAAGGCGAACGTCACGAAGCCCGTGGTCGGCTACGTCGCCGGCTTCACGGCGCCCGAGGGCAAGACGATGGGCCACGCCGGCGCGATCGTCTCGGGCTCGTCGGGCACCGCGGAGGCCAAGAAGGAGGCCCTCGAGGCCGCCGGCGTCAAGGTGGGCAAGACGCCGACCGAGACCGCGCGCCTCATGCGCGAGATCATCGAGTCGCTCTGAGCGGATGGCTCTGAGCGGATCGCTCCGAGCCGCAGCGCTCGGGGCTGAGCTCCCCGGACGGGTCCTGGCTTCGGCCAGGGCCCGTTCGTCGTCCCTGGAGCATGCGTCGTCGCGCCCGCTCGGTGGACGCGCGGGATGCGGGGCTAGGGTGTCGGCACGACCGACCGATGGAGGAGGAAGCGATGAGCGAGCACGACGAGCGCGAGCACGAGGGCACGCAGAAGCCCGGCGGCCTCGGCGAGGACGGCACGATCCCCGCCGACCCGGACGGCCTCGGCGCGACGACGACCGACGAGCAGTCGACCTTCGAGCCCGAGGAGGACGAGGCGGCCGAGCCCGACGTCGACGAGGGCTGACGCGCCTCAGGGATCCGCGCGGCGCGGGACGCACGGCGGTGCTCGCGCCGCGTCCGACCGCGGCGAAGTCGTCGCGCGGACCCGTTGGGGTCTCGCGCCGCGGCGCGCGGACGGGCAGTCTGTCGGCATGACGATCCTGTGCGCCACCTGCGGTGTCGAGACCGCCGAGCCCCTGCCCGAGACCTGCCCGATCTGCGCCGACGAGCGCCAGTGGGTGCCCAAGAGTGGCCAGCACTGGACCTCGACCGAGGAGCACGCGGGTGACGGCATGCGCATCGACGTCGTGGAGGACGAGCCGGGGCTGTGGGCGATCACCTCCGAGCCCGCCGTCGGCATCGGCCAGCGCGCGCTGCTCGTGCAGACGCCGGAGGGCAACCTGCTGTGGGATCCGATCGGCACCATCACGGATGCCGCGGTCGAGCAGGTGCGCGAGCTCGGCGGACTCGCGCTCGTCGCGACGTCGCACCCGCACATGTTCGGGGTGCAGTGCGCGTGGGCCGAGGCGCTCGACGCGCGCGTGCTCGTGAGCGAGCGCGACGCGGAGTGGGTGCAGCGGCAGCACGAGCGGATCGAGCTGTGGGACGGTGAGGTGTCGCCCTTGCCGGGCGTGCGGCTCATCCGCTTCGGCGGGCACTTCCCCGGGTCGGCGATGGTGCTGTGGGAGGCGGGGAGCGACGGCGACGGGTCGCTGCTGTCGGGCGACACGATCCAGCCCAAGCCCGACCGGCGGAGCGTGTCGTTCATGCGCTCGTTCCCCAACAACATCCCGATGTCGCCGGGCGTCGTGCGGCGGATCGCCGACCAGCTCGCGCCGCTGCGGTACCGCCGCATCTACGGCAACCTGCCCGGTCAGCTCATCGAGGAGGGACCCGCGGCGGTCGAGCGCTCGGCGGCTCGCCACATCGCGTGGTGCCGCGGGGAGTTCGACCACCTGACCTGACGCGCGGCGCGCCGGGGATCCAGGCGGTTCCCGGAGGATCTCCGGATCCCAGCGCATCCGGGCGGATGATGCGCTCGCATGACCCGTCATCCGGACTTCCTCCGGCGTGCACGAAGCGGCACGACTTCGTCGGCGCGCGAGGCTGCGACGTCCCGGCGAGACGCGTGGCACGGCTCCGCTGATCCACAAGCCGCGGCGGCAGCGCCACGCGATCGCGCACCGCTCTGGCACGGTGCCGCCCATGGACGTGCTGGTGATGCAGCTGGGGATCCTGACGACTGCGCAGCTGATGGGGGTGGGCTGGACCAAGTGGCAGATCGAACGGGCCGTCCGCGGCGGCGCGCTCACGCGCGTGCGGCCCGGCTGGTTCGCCCGACCCGGATGCGACGCCGCCGCGCTGGCAGCCGTGCGCGCGGGCGGCTGCATCTCGTGCTTCAGCGCCCTCCGGCTGCACGGTGTCTGGGTGCCGGAGCGCAAGGGTCGGCACGTCCGCCTCCCGGAGCATCGCCGCGTGCGCCGCAAGCGGCGCGGCAGCGCTGTCGCCAAGCCGCGCACATGCCGATTGCGCGCGCCGGAGCCGCCGATCGCCGCGGCGGTCGACGACCTGCGAACCGCGGTGCGCTGCGTGCTGCGCTGCGGCACCCGCGAGGAGTGCCTGGTGGTGCTCGACTCGATCCTGCACCTGCAGCTCGCGAGGCGCGACGAGCTGGAGGAGTGGCTGCGCGGCGCACCGCAGCGCGAGCGAGCGCTGCTGGAGCTGGCCGACGCGCGGTCGGAGTCCGGCACCGAATCGATGGTGCGGTGGCGACTGCGGGCGCTGCAGCTCGCCGTGCGCATCCAGGTGCGCGTGATGGACGGGGTGCGGGTCGACCTGCTCATCGGCGACCGTCTCATCATCGAGTGCGACAGCCGCGAGCACCACTCGGAGGCCGACGCCTACGAGAGCGACCGGCGTCGCGACCGGCGGCTCGCGGCCCGCGGCTTCATCGTGCTGCGCCTCAGCTACCGGCAGATCCACGACGAGTGGGCGGCCATCGAGGAGGACATCCTCGCGATCGTGAGGGCCGGTCGGCACCGTCTGCCGCGGCGCAGGACGGCGCGTCCCTCAGCCGGGCTGCCGGAGGAATTCCGGATTCCCGCTGCTCGGTGCGGATGATCCAGCTCGCGGGCCTGGAACCCGGACATCCGCCGGCCGCGGCAGACGATGCCCGGCCGCGGGACGACGGAGGGCCCGGCCGAAGCCGGGCCCTCCGTGTGCGCAGCGGGTCAGCGCAGCGGCGCGAGGATGGCGTTGAGCGAGGCGCTCGGGCGCATCGCGGCGTCGGCCAGGTCGCGGTCGACGCGGTAGTAGCCGCCGAGGTCGACGGGCGAGCCCTGCACGTCGAGCAGCTCCTGCTCGATCGTGGCGGTCTGCGCCACGAGCGCCTCGGCGACCGGCGCGAACGTCTCGGCGAGCGCCGCGTCGTCGGACTGCGCCGCGAGCTCCTCGGCCCAGAAGCGCGCGAGCCAGAAGTGGCTGCCGCGGTTGTCGATCTCGCCGACCTTGCGCGACGGCGACTTGTTCTCGTTGAGGAACGAGCCGGTCGCCGCGTCGAGCGTCTCCGCGAGCACCGCCGCGCGGGCGTTGCCGGTCGTCTCGGCCAGGTGGCGGAACGACTCCGCGAGCGCCATGAACTCGCCGAGCGAGTCCCAGCGCAGGTGGTTCTCCTCGACGAGCTGCTGCACGTGCTTCGGCGCCGAGCCGCCGGCGCCGGTCTCGAAGAGCCCGCCGCCGTTCAGCAGCGGCACGACCGAGAGCATCTTCGCCGAGGTGCCGAGCTCGAGGATGGGGAAGAGGTCGGTGTTGTAGTCGCGCAGCACGTTGCCGGTGACCGAGATGGTGTCCTCGCCGCGGCGGATGCGCTCGATCGAGACCTTCGTCGCCTCGACGGGGGAGAGGATCTGGATGTCGAGGCCGGCGGTGTCGTGCTTCGGCAGCTCCTCCTCGACCTTCTTGATGAGCTCCGCGTCGTGCGCGCGCTCGGCGTCGAGCCAGAAGATCGCGGGCGTCGCGGAGGCGCGGGCGCGCGTCACCGCGAGCTTGACCCAGTCGCGCACCGGCACGTCCTTCGTCTGGCACGCGCGCCAGATGTCGCCCGCCTCGACCTCGTGCGAGGTGAGCACGTCGCCCGCGGCGTTGACGATCTCGACGCGGCCGTCGCGCTCGATGCGGAAGGTCTTGTCGTGCGAGCCGTACTCCTCGGCCTTCTGCGCCATGAGGCCGACGTTCGGCACCGAGCCCATCGTGGTCGGGTCGAAGGCGCCGTTGGCCTGGCAGTCCTCGATCACGGCCTGGTAGACGCCGGCGTACGACGAGTCGGGGATCACGGCGAGCGTGTCGGCCTCCTCGCCGTCCGGGCCCCACATGTGGCCGGACTGGCGGATCATGGCCGGCATCGACGCATCCACGATGACGTCGGAGGGCACGTGGAGGTTGGTGATGCCGCGGTCGGAGTTCACCATCGCGAGGCGGGGCCCGTCGCGCAGGCCGTCCTCGATCGCCTTGCGCACACCGGATGCGGTGGCCTCGTCGAGCTCGGAGAGCCCGGAGAGGATCGCGGCGAGGCCGTTGTCGGCCGAGAGCCCGGCCTCGGCGAGCTGCGCGCCGTACTGCTCGAACACGCGCGGCAGGAACGCGCGCACGACGTGGCCGAAGATGATCGGGTCGGAGACCTTCATCATCGTCGCCTTGAGGTGCGCCGAGAACAGCACGTGCTCGTCGCGGGCGCGCTGCACCTGCGCGGCGAGGAACGCGTCGAGGGCCTTCGCGCTCATGAAGGTCGCGTCGACGATCTCGCCGGCGAGCACGGCGAGGCCGTCCTTGAGCACGGTCGTCTCGCCGTCGGCGCCGACGAGGCGGATCTGCAGCGTGTCGTCGGCCGGCATCGTCACCGACTGCTCGTTCGCGCGGAAGTCGCCGGCACCCATCGTCGCGACGGCGGTCTTCGAGTCGTCGGCCCACGCGCCCATCGAGTGCGGGTGCTTGCGGGCGTACTCCTTGACCGACCGCGGCGCGCGGCGGTCGGAGTTGCCCTCGCGCAGCACCGGGTTGACGGCCGAGCCCTTGACCGAGTCGTAGCGGGCGCGGATGTCGCGCTCCTCGTCCGTCGTGACCTCGTCGGGGTAGTCGGGCAGGGCGATGCCCTGCTCCTGCAGCTCCTTGACGGCCGCCTTCAGCTGCGGCACCGACGCCGAGATGTTCGGCAGCTTGATGATGTTGGCCTCGGGCGTCTTCGCGAGCTCGCCGAGCTCGGCGAGCGCGTCGGCCTCCTGCTGGTCGGCCGGCAGGCGGTCGGCGAAGGCGGCGACGATGCGGCCGGCGAGCGAGATGTCGCGGCTCTCGACCTCCACGTCGGCCGCGGCGGCGAACGCGCTCACGATCGGGAGGAAGGAGTGCGTCGCGAGCATCGGCGCCTCGTCGGTGTACGTGTAGATGATCTTGGCCATGCGGCTCGAACCCCTCGCGGTGCGGTGATGTGGGGCGGCCGCGATCGCGTGCGCGCGGGCCGCCGTGCGCCTCCAACCTACCGCGCCGCCGCTGAGGGGGCGCGCGGCGAGGCGGGGCGGGCGGGGGCGGATGCGTCGGTACAGTTGCCAGCCGTGCGTCGCGTGTGGGCCGGCATCGGCCAGGCAGTCGAGTCCGCCGCCATCGCGGCGGCCGGGCTCGTCGTGTGCGCGCTCGTCATGCTCGCCGTCTGGGGCGTCGATCAGGGCTTCGACGGCGACCCGCTGCTGCAGTGGCGCATCGCCGCCGACGCGTGGCTGCTCGGCCACGGCGTCGACCTCGGCATCACGCCGGGCCGCGAGGCCGTCATCGCGGTCGGCGCCGAGCAGGTCGGTCAGTCGTTCGTCGTCACGCTCGGCGCGTGGGGCATCGGCCTGCTGACGCTCTGGCTGCATTGGCGCAGCGGTCGCCGGCTCGCGTCCCTCCCGATCCTCGACGCCTCGATCGCCGCCGTCCTCGGCGCCGCGGCGACCGGCGCGGTCGGCCTCGTTGCCGGCATGAGCGCCCAGCACGCGACGGCCGCGCCCAACCTCGTGCAGTCGGCGCTGCTGCCGGCGGCGGTGGCGCTCGTGGGTATGGGTGCTGCGCTGCTCGCGGCGCACGGGCACGACTGGCTCGCGGCGGCCGCGCGCGGCCTCACGCTCGAGGCGCAGTGGCTGCGCACGATCCGCGCGGCGCTGCGCACCGGGCTCGGCGCGACCGCGGGCGTGCTCGGCGTCGGCGCGCTGCTCGTCGGCGTCGGCCTCCTGCTGCGCTTCACCGACGGCCTGCTGCTGCTCGAGTCGCTCGGCGTGACGCACGTCGGCGTCGTCGTGGTCTTCCTCGTGCAGCTCGCGCTCGCCCCCGTCGCGATCGTGTGGGGCGCGTCGTGGGCGATCGGGCCGGGCTTCATGGTTGGTGCGGGATCGAGCGTCTCGCCGCTCGGCACCGACCTCGGGCCCGTGCCGGCGCTGCCGCTGCTCGCGGCGATCGACCCCGGCGCCGAGCCGTGGATGTCGGTCGTCGTCGCGCTGCCCGTGCTCGCGGCCGTCGTGGTGGGCGCCTTCGCGCGCCAGAGCACGCTCGCCGGCACCCCCGAGCGGCCCGTGCACTGGTGGGAGCTCGTGGTCGCCGCGCTCGGCGGCGCCGTGCTCGCCGGCGCTCTCCTCGGCCTCGCGGCGATGCTCTCGACCGGCGCCGCCGGCCCCGGCAGACTCGGCGAGACGGGTCCGGATGCGGTGCTCGTCGCCGCGTGGGGAGCCCTCGAGATCGGCGTCGGGCTCCTGCTGGGCATGCTCGCGGGTGGCCGGGGGAGCGCGGCGCTCGCGGTCGAGCGCGGCGGCTCGTCGATCCGGGAGGTCTTCGGCTTCGGCACGAGCCGCGGGGCCGCCGACGCGGCGGGCGGTGCCGGCTCCGGCGAGGCTGCCGATGCGCCCGCCGAGTGGCGGGAGGACGAGGCCGGCACGCAGGAGGTGGCGCCGGTCAGTGTCGAGCGCGACGCGGCCGCCCCGTCGGGGGTCGACGAGGACGCATCCGCCGACGCCGACGATGACGCCGCCACCGCCACCGCCACCGACGCCGACCGCGACGCCGACACCGACCCCGCGCAGCGCGGGGCCGCGCACCCCGAGCCCGAAGGCGATCACCGCCCTCGGTAGGATGGAGGACGTGCTGCGCCTGGTCGTCCTCGTCTCCGGCGGCGGCAGCAACTTCTCCGATCTGCTGCGCCGAACCCGCGCGGGCCGCGTGCCCGCCGAGGTCATCGCCGTCGGCGCCGACCGCGAGTGCGGCGGGATCGAGATCGCCCAGGCCGCCGGCATCCCGACCTTCGTCGAGCCCTTCGCGCCGCCGCGCGACGCCTGGTCGGAGCGCATCGCCGACCGCATCGCCGCCTTCGAGCCCGACGTCGTCGTGCTCTCGGGCTTCATGCGGCTGCTTTCGCCGGCCGCGGTCGCGCGCTTCGAGCCCGCGATGCTCAACACGCATCCGGCCTTCCTGCCCGAGTTCCCCGGCGCGCACGGGGTGCGCGACGCGCTCGCCGCGGGCGCGACCGAGACGGGCGCATCCGTCATCATCGTCGACAGCGGCGTCGACACCGGGCCGATCCTGGCGCAGCGGCGGGTGCCGGTGCTGCCCGACGACACCGAGGCCGACCTCCACGAGCGCATCAAGCTCGTCGAGCGCGAGCTGCTCGCCGACGTGCTCACGGGCATCGGCGACGGCTCGATCGACCTCGCCGACCACGGCCTCGAGCAGCGGCTCGACCGACAGGAGGAAGCACAGTGAGCGGACCCCAGCACGACCCGAGCCTCTACCGCGACCGCGACCAAGTGCCGTTCCGCCGCGCGCTGCTGTCGGTGAGCGACAAGACCGGCATCGTCGAGCTCGGTCGCGCGCTCGCCGCCGCGGGCGTCGAGCTCGTCTCGACCGGCTCGACGGCGAAGATGCTCGCGGATGCGGGCCTCGCGGTCACCGAGGTCGCCTCCGTCACGGGGTTCCAGGAGGCGCTCGACGGCCGCGTGAAGACGCTCCACCCGGCGATCCACGCGGGCCTCCTCGCCGACCTCCGGCTCGAGCACCACGAGGCGCAGCTCGCCGACCTCGGCATCGCGCCGTTCGAGCTCGTCGTCGTGAACCTCTACCCCTTCGTCGAGACGGTGCGCTCAGGCGCCGCCGGCGCGGACGTCGTCGAGCAGATCGACATCGGCGGCCCCGCGATGGTGCGCGCGGCCGCGAAGAACCACGCGAACGTCGCGATCGTCACCGACCCGCGCGTCTACCCGCTCATCGAGCGGGCGGCGGGGACGGGGCTGTCGCTGCTCCAGCGGCGCGCGCTCGCGCGCGACGCCTTCGCGCACACCGCGGCGTACGACACCGCGGTCGCGCGCTGGTTCGCGGGCGAGCCGGTCGACGCGCCTGCCGCGACGACGCCGGCCGCGGCGCCCGGCGCCGAGGCCGAGCGGCCCGAGCTCGTCGAGCCCGGCGCCGGCGCGCCCGCGTTGGCCGACGCATCCGCCACCGAGAGCGCGCCCGACACCGGCAGCGCGACGGGCCTGCTGCGCGCCGTCGGCGCCGCGACCCTCGTGCAGGGCCTGCGCTACGGCGAGAACAGTCACCAGCAGGCTGGCCTCTTCGGGCTGCCGGGCGGCAAGGGCATCACGCAGGCCGAGCTGCTCCACGGCAAGCCCATGTCGTTCAACAACTACGTCGACGCCGACGCGGCGCTGCGCGCCGCCTACGACTTCACCGAGCCGGCCGTGGCGATCATCAAGCACGCGAACCCGTGCGGCATCGCGGTCGCCGCACCCGGCGCGGCCGACCCGATCGCGTCGGCGCACGAGCGCGCGCACGCGTGCGACCCGGTCTCGGCCTTCGGCGGCGTGATCGCCGCGAACCGCCCCGTCACGCGGGCGATGGCCGAGACGGTCAAGGACATCTTCACCGAGGTCGTCGTCGCGCCCGACTTCGAGCCCGAGGCGCTCGAGCTGCTCACGGCGAAGAAGAACCTGCGGCTCCTGCGGCTGCCCGAGGGCTACGCGCGCGAGGGCAGCGAGCTGCGGCAGGTCTCGGGCGGTGTGCTCGTGCAGCAGCCCGACACGTTCGAGGGCTTCTCGTCGCACACGTGGCGGCGCGTGACGGGCACGCACGTGCCGGATGCGGTGCTCGCGGACCTCGAGTTCGCGTGGCGGGCCGTGCGGTCGGTGAAGTCGAACGCGATCCTGCTCGCCTCGGGCCTCGCCTCGGTCGGCGTCGGCATGGGCCAGGTCAACCGCGTCGACTCGTGCCACCTCGCCGTCTCGCGCGCGGGGGAGCGGGCCGCGGGCTCGGTCGCCGCGTCCGACGCCTTCTTCCCGTTCGCCGACGGCCTCCAGGTGCTGCTCGACGCGGGCGTCACCGCGGTCGTCCAGCCGGGCGGCTCGGTGCGCGACGAGGAGGTCATCGCCGCCGCGAACGCCGCCGGCATCACGATGTACTTCACGGGCGAGCGCCACTTCGCCCACTGACGCGGCTCCGTCGCCCGCCACGGGTCAGGTCGGGCGCGGCGCGCGCTAGCCTCGGCGGGTGAGCGCGGGGAGCATCGACGACGTGCGGCGGGCCCGCCGCATCCTCTGCATCGGCGTGACCGGTTCGGGCAAGTCGACGCTCGCGACCGCCCTCGGCGCGCGCCTCGGGCTGCCCGTGACGCTCGTGGACGAGCTCTGCTGGGAGCCCGGCTGGCAGCAGGCGCCGCGCGAGGAGCAGGATCGGCGCGTGCTGCCGATCCTCGAGCGCGACGCGTGGGTGCTCGACACCGCGTACTCCGGTCAAGCGGCCCGCGCGCTCGAGCGCGCCGACGCGATCGTCGCGCTCGACTACCCGAGGCTCGTCTCCCTCGGCCGGCTGCTGCGCCGCACCGCACGACGCATCCGCACCCGCGAGCCCGTCTGCAACGGCAACGTCGAGACGCTGCGCCTCGCGCTCGCGCGCGACTCGATCATCGTCTGGCACTTCCGCTCGTGGCGGCGGAAGCGGCGGCGCATGCGCGCCTGGCACGCGGATGCGTCGCTGCCGCCCGTGCTGCTGCTCGCGCGGCCGTCGGACACCGATGCGCTCCTCGCGAGCCTCTCGGCGGACGCGCGGGCCGATTGAGGAAGCTCGATTCGGGGTGGACGGCGCGCATCGATCGTGCATAGACTGCAAGGCTGTCCGCACCATCAGGGAGCGGCCGACCGAGGAGGATGCCATGAGCACGACGACGACCGCCCAGATCGCTGCGGCCCGCGCCCTCCTCGTCCCCGCCGGCCTCCCCGAGGCCGCGTAGCAGGAGGGCCGCCGGCCCGCCGCGAGCCCGCCCCGCTCGCACCGTCCTGATCCGCGCCGCGCGACCGCGTCGGCGGCCGCCGGGATCATCGACGCCGCACCACCTCCCCGCGACCCACCGGTCGCACCGCTCCCACCGCCGACCCACGACGTCGGCGGCCGCGAAGGACACCGCATGCCCCCCGCACAGCCCCACCGCCCGTCAGCGCCGCCGCGCCCCAAGATCATCCCGTCGCTGCGACGGCTCATGCCGTTCCTGCGGCCCGTGCTGCCCCGCTTCATCGGCGGCGTCATCACCGCGCTCGTCGCGGCCGTCGTCGCGCTGCTGATCCCCGTCGCCCTGCGGTGGCTCGTCGACGGCCCGCTCACGAGCGGCGACCAGGCGCTCATCTGGATCGGCGGCGTCGCGATCCTCCTGCTCGGCCTCACCGAGGCGGTGTTCGTCTTCCTGCGCCGCCTGTTCGTCACGCTGCCGTCCACCGCCGTCGAGGCGACCATGCGCCAGACGCTCTACGCGAAGCTCCAGCGCCTCCCGATCGCGTTCCACGACCGTTGGCAGTCGGGCCAGCTGCTCTCGCGCGCCGTCGGCGACCTCGGCATGATGCGCCGCTTCTTCGCGTTCGGCGCCGTCATCTTCATCACCAACCTGCTGACGCTCATCATCGGCCTCGGCATCCTGCTCGTGTGGAGCCCGCTGCTCGGCGCGCTGTTCATCCTCACGTCGATCCCCATCGTCGTGATCGCCTTCCGCTTCGAGCAGAGCTACCACCAGGTGGCGCGCCGCGCGCAGGACCAGCAGGGCGACCTCGCGACCGCCGTCGAGCAGTCGGTGCACGGCATCCGCGTGCTCAAGGCGTTCGGCCGCGGCCAGACCGCGCTCGCGGGCTTCGAGCAGCAGGCCGAGGCGCTGCGCTCGACCGAGCTCACCAAGGCGCGCAGCGAGGCGATGCTGTGGATGTGGCTGACGATCATCCCGTTCGTCAGCTACGCCGTGTGCCTCGTCGTCGGCATCTGGCAGGTCGCCGAGGGGCAGCTGAGCGTCGGCGAGCTCGTCGGCTTCCTGTCGACCGCCGTCGTGCTCAACTGGCCGATCGAGTCGCTCGGCTTCCTCTTCGCCTTCGCGATCGACGCGGCCAACGCATCCGTCCGCCTGTTCGAGGTGCTCGACGCCGAGGAGGACATCGTCGATCCGGCCGAGCCGACCACGATCGTCGCGCCGAAGGGGCGGCTCGTCTTAGAGGACGTGCACTTCCGCTACCAGGACGCGCCGGAGGACGAGCGCGACCTCGTCGACGGCGCGACCCTCGCGATCGAGCCGGGCGAGACGATGGCGCTCGTCGGCGTCACCGGATCCGGCAAGACGACCCTGACGGCGCTGCCCGGCAGGCTCTACGACGTGACCGCCGGCCGCGTGACGCTCGACGGCGTCGACGTTCGCGACCTGACGCTCGAGGAGCTGCGCACCCACGTCGCGATGGCCTTCGAGGACGCCACGCTCTTCTCCGCCTCGGTGCGCGACAACGTGCTCATGGGCGCGCGGGAGAAGTCGGATGCGGTGCTCGACCGGGCGCTCGAGGTCGCGCAGGCGACGTTCGTGCGCGACCTGCCCGAGGGGCTCGAGACGACGATCGGCGAGGAGGGCATGTCGCTCTCCGGCGGCCAGCGCCAGCGCCTCGCGCTCGCGCGCGCCGTCGCCGCCGACCCCGCGGTGCTCGTGCTCGACGACCCGCTCTCGGCGCTCGACGTCGAGACGGAGGCGCTCGTCGAGGACGCGCTGCGGCACGTGCTCGCGTCGACGACGGCGCTCATCGTCGCGCATCGGCCCTCGACCGTGCAGCTCGCCGACCGCGTCGCGCTCATGCGCGACGGGCGCATCGACGACGTCGGCACCCACTCCGAGCTGCTCGCGCGGAACGAGCACTACGTGCACGTGATCGCGAGCCTCGAGGAGGCGCAGCGCGACCGGCAGGACCTCGAGCAGGTCGCGACCGGCGCGTTCCAGGCAATCGACGCATCCGTCATGGATGCGCGCACCGGCGGGGAGGAGGAGCGATGAGCGTGCAGGGCGTGCAGGGCGAGGAGCGCGACGACTACACCAAGGAGGAGTCGCGCGAGCTGCGGCGGCGCTCGCAGCGGCTGCTGCGCGAGCTCGTGCGGCCGCACCGCTGGAAGCTCGCCGCGATCGCGGCGCTCGTCGTCGTCGCGACGGGCATGACGGTCGCGGGTCCGGCGATCCTCGCCTTCGGCATCGACACCGCGCTCCCGGCGCTGCAGGCCGGCGACGCCGTGCCGCTGTGGGCCGCGGGCGCGATCTACATCGTCGCCGCGGTGCTCTCGGGCGTCGCGTTCTACGCGTTCACGATCGGCACCGCGCGCGTGAGCCAGGCGGTGCTGCTGACGCTCCGGCGGCGGCTGTTCGACCACACGCAGCGCCTGAGCCTCGAGTTCCACGAGCAGTACACGTCCGGCCGCATCATCGCGCGGCAGACGAGCGACCTCGAGTCGATCCGCGACCTGCTCGACCAGGGGCTCAACGAGCTCGTGCGCGGCGTGCTGTTCATGACGTTCACGGCGATCGCGATGGTCGCGCTCGACCCCATGAGCGGCGTCGTCATCCTCGTCGCGCTCGTACCGGCGGTGCTGCTGACCCGCTGGTTCCAGTCGCGCTCGACGGTGCTCTTCCGGGAGACGCGCACGACGAGCGCGCAGATGATCGTCAAGTTCGTCGAGACGATGACGGGCATCCGAGCGGTGAAGGCGTTCCGCACCGAGCCCGAGAACGAGCGCGACTTCGGTGACAAGGTCGAGGCGTACCGCGACGCGAACTTCCGCACCATCCAGATCTTCGGCATCTACGAGCCGGGCATCATGATGATCGGCGGTCTGACGATCGCGGCGGTCGTGACGGTCGGCGCCTTCCGCGTGCTCGCGGGCGACCTCGCCGTCGGCTCGCTGCTCGCGGTCGCCCTCTACGCCCGCACGTTCTTCCAGCCCATCCAGGGCATCGGGATGTTCTTCAACGGCTACCAGTCGGCGGCCGCGGCGCTCGAGAAGATCTCGGGCGTGCTCGAGGAGCAGCCGACGGTGCCCGAGCCGGCGCGCCCGAAGTCGCTGCCGAGCGCGCGCGGCGCGATCGAGTTCGACGGCGTCTCGTTCGCCTACAAGGAGGGCCGCCAGGTGCTGCCCGACTTCGACCTCACGATCCCCGCGGGGCAGACGATCGCGCTCGTCGGCACGACCGGCGCGGGCAAGTCGACCCTTGCGAAGCTCGTCTCGCGCTTCTACGACCCGAGCGCGGGCGCCGTGCGGCTCGACGGGATCGACCTGCGGGAGCTCGCCGACGACGACCTGCGCCGCGCCGTCGTGATGGTGACGCAGGAGGCGTACCTCTTCTCGGGCTCCGTGGGCGAGAACATCGCGCTCGGTCGGCCGGAGGCGACGCAGGACGAGATCGAGGCGGCGGCGCGGGCCGTCGGCGCGCACGACTTCATCGAGGCGCTGCCCGACGGCTACGACACCGACGTCGCCAAGCGCGGCGGCCGGGTGAGCGCGGGGCAGCGGCAGCTGCTCTCGTTCGCGCGCGCGTTCCTCGCCGACCCGCGCGTGCTCATCCTCGACGAGGCGACGGCGTCGCTCGACATCCCGAGCGAGCGGCTCGTGCAGGAGGGCCTCACGACCCTGCTGGCCGACCGCACGGCGATCATCATCGCCCATCGCCTCTCGACGGTCGCGATCGCCGATCGCGTGCTCGTGATGGAGCACGGCCGCATCATCGAGGACGGCAGCCCGACCGAGCTCATCGAGCTCGGTGGGAAGTTCGCCTCGCTGCACCGCGCCTGGCGCGACTCGCTCGTCTAGTCCGGACGACGACGAAGGCCGCGGGCATCGCCCGCGGCCTTCGCTGCATGCGGCCGATCAGATCGACTTGCGGCCGATGGCCTCGCCGTACTCGTTCTCGCCGATCACCTCGAAGCCGACGGCGCGGAAGAACGCGCCGGGGCCCAGCTCGTCCTCCTCCCACACCGCGTAGACGCTGTCGAAGCCGAGCCGCTTGGCCTCCTTCGCCACCTGCTCGACGGTGAAGCTGCCGACGCCGCGGCGCTGCGCCTCGCCGGCCACGTACATGCGCAGGATGCTCGAGCGGTACTCCTCGCGGTCGACCTCGGGGTCGAAGTTGGCCATGACGTAGGCGACGGGCTCGTCGCCGTCGAAGATCACGCGCTGCCACGCGCTCTGGGTGTTGACGAACTCCTCGAGCCGCGCGTTGGCGGCGAGGAAGGCCTCCTGGCCCCGCTTGAGGGTCATGCTGTTGGCTGCGACGACGTTCGCGGCGGACAGCTCTTCGAGGCGCAGGTTCTCCATGGGCACACCGTACCAGCGCGTCGTGACGTGCCGAGTGCGAAGCGGAACCCCTGCGGATCAGCCGATCGGGGTGATGCGGATGCGCGGCACGAGCGGCGCCGGGTCGTCGATCGCGCCCGCTTGCGCGGCGAGCACCGCAGCCCCCGACCAGGCAGTCGCGCGGGCGAGCTGCTCCTCGAGCGTCGCGCCCTCGGCGATCGCCTGGGCGAGCGCGGCGACCGCGGCGTCGCCGGCGCCGGTGGGGTTGCCCTCGAGCACGTGGTCGAGCTGCGCGTGCCACGCGCGTCCGTCGGGCAGCACCGCGAGCATCCCCTCGACGTCGAGCGAGGCGAAGACGGTGCCCGTGCTCTCGGCCGCGAGCCTGCGTGCGGCGTCGAGCGGGTCGGTCCCGCCCATCGCGTCGAAGAGCTCGTGCCGGTTGGGCTTGACGGCGGTGGCGCCCGCGGCGGCCGCGTGGCGCAGCTGCTCGCCGCCGACGTCGACGATGACGGGCCTGCCGGCCGCGACCGCGGTCTCGACGATGCTGGCGCACAGCCCCTGCGGTGTCTGGGGCGGGAGCGATCCCGAGGAGACGATGACGCGTGCCCGCGGCGCCTCGTCGCGCACGATGGCGACGAGCCGCTCCCAGTCGGCCGGCGCGATCGGCTCGCCGGTCTCGTTGAGGTTGGTGGTGCCGGCGCGGGTGACGATCGCGGTGGTGCGCCGCGTGGGCGCGTCGACCTCGACGAGCCGGTGGGGGATGCCCGCACGGTCGAGGTCGTGCACGAACAGCACCTGCACGGGCCCGCCGATCGGGGCGATGACGATCGCCGGCTCGTGCTGCTGGTGCAGCACCCGGGCGACGTTGACGCCCTTGCCGCCGGCGCACGCGAGGCCGGTGGGCACGCGGTGGCTCGTGCCGGGGCGCAGCTCGTCGATCGCGTAGGTGATGTCGATCGCGGGGTTCGTGGTGACGCAGAGGATCGGCGCGGGCCGGGTCGCGTCAGCGGTCGGTGCGACGCTCGGGTCGGTGACGGTGGGGTCATCGGCGACGTTCGCCATCCGGCCTCCTCGACGTGGATCCCCGCGCGGGGCGGAACGGCTCGATCATCCCACGGGAGGGGGCGCCCCGACACGCCGCCGGGGCTTGCAGCATTCGAACACACGTTCGAGAATGGAGGGATGGCGATGGCATCGACGAGGCTCGAGCGCCGCACGGGGAGCGACCGCACGGCGACCGTCGAGGCGCTGCGCGCGAGGCTCCGCGGCATGCAGCAGGCCGCTCCGCAGCACGGGGTGCCGTCGCTCGATGCGGCCGCTCCCGCGGGGCTCGACGACGTGGTGCGGCGGCTGCGCTCGGGTGCCGTGCACAGCATCGACTCGCGCGGCCTCGCGCTCGTGTGCATGGGCGCGGCCATGCCGGCGGGCTCGTGGGGCGCGATCGTCGGGATGCCCGATCTCGGCATCGAAGCGGCGCGCGACCTCGGGGTGCCGATCGAGCGCATCGCGCTCGTGCCGCATCCGGGCCGCGCCTGGCTCGATGCCGTCGCGAGCCTCGTGGAGGCGATGCCGGTGGTGCTCGCCGCGTCGCCGGGCCGGGTGGCGCCCACGGATGCCGCGAGGCTCGTCGCGAGGCTGCGGCAGGCGTCGTCGACGCTGCTGGTCGCTGGGCCGTGGGCCGGCGCCGCCACGACCGTGCGCAGCGTGCGCGCCGAGTGGCAGGGGCTCGAGGATGGGGACGGGCGCATCGCGTCGGGCGACCTGCTCGTCGAGGTCGGCTCCGGCGGGGCCGCGCAGCTCGCGCGGATCCCGCTGCTCGAGCCTCGCGCAGCCGCCGCGGCCGCCGGTCATGGGGCACTCGGGCCGACCGCGGCGAGACCCGCCGCCTGAGACACGCCCGACGCGCTCCTCGAGCCTTCGCTCAGGCATGGCTCAACCCTGTCCAAAGATCAATAACGCCGTTTGAATTCGATATGAGCCGGGCGTACTGTACCCCACGCAACCACTTCGAAGGCCCTCTGGGGAGGCGTTCATGGACGCGCGGCGCAGGGAAGCGAGCACTCGCTTCGCCCGACGCGCCCTCGCCGCCGGAGCCGCCTCCCTCGGCGCCGTCGCCCTGTCGCTGCTGCTCGGCGGCGCGGCCTCGAGCGCCGCGGACGACCCGGCTGCACCCGCCGACACCACCGTGCTCACCGCGACGGAGGACGCGCAGCCCGTGCCGGCGGCCGAGCCAGCACCCGCTCCCGAAGCTGCGCCGGAACCCGTGATCTCGGAGCCGCTGCCGGTCGTCACCGAGCCTGCGCCAGTGGCCGAGGAGTCGGCGCCGGTGGCCGAGGAGCCCGCGCCGGGCGACGCCCCGACGGCCGCGCCGCCGATCGCGTCGGGGGAGGCCGAAGCGCCCCCCGCGCAACCCGCGACCGACCCCGTCGCGGCCACAGCCGATGCGCCGGCCGCCGAGCCGACGGCGACCGCGACCGCTCCTGAGCCGGGTCCCGTCGCGACGACCGTCGCGACGACCGCCGCGACGACCGCCGAACCCGTCGCCGAGGCGCAGCCCGCGCCCGAGGGTGCGGCTCCGGTCGCGGCTGTGGCACCCGACGTCGGCACGACCTCCGTCGTCGTGGCGCAGAGCGACTGGAGCGTCGCCGGCTCGATCGAGGCGCTCGTGGAGCGCCTGCTCGCCGGGGTCGCGCCCGAGGTCGAAGCCCAGCCCGATGACCCGGCAGCCGCCCCCGCAGAGGCGCTGCTGCCCCCGATGCTGCAGGCGATCGTGCAGGACGCGCTCGCTGACGCGCTCGACCGCTGGATCGACGGCCTCCTCAGCGAATCGGTGCGACAGTCGCTCGCCGACCTCGTGCGCGATGCGCTCCGCGAGAGCATCGCGGCGGCGCTCACGGATGCGGACGGCTGGCTGTCCTCCATGGCCGACGTCGTGGCCGATGCGCCGCTGGTCCTCGAGCACGCGGTCACGGATGCGCTGCGGGCGGCGTCACCGACGCAGGCTGCGGCGATCGCGCCCGCGGCGATGCTCGCGCTGGTCCGCGACCTCGCGCATCCGCCCGGTACTCCGGTCTCGCAGGCAGCGGCCGACGGTGCGATCGGCGCGCCGAGCCCGAGCGCCGCGGCCGCGCCGTCGCACGCGCAGGCAGACCCGCTCGAGGGAGCGGCGCGCGTCGGTACGAGCACCAAGCTCGACCGCGTCGCGGGGCCGCTCGCGCCCCGGAAGGTGCCGCTGCCCGCGCCGGCGGGCGTCCCTGCCGGAGCCGTCGGCGGCTCGTCGGGCGGCGTCGGCTCGACGCAGCCGCTCGCCATCACCGAGACCTACGTGCTGCCCCGTCCAGGGGACGGCGCGAACGATGCGGACGAAGCGAGCCGCATCCCGGACTCGCTCCCGCAGGACTGCATCGCCCATCCGAACTGAGTGGGGTCGTGACCGCGCGACGCGCGGAACGATGTCGGCCGCAACGATGCGGCTCGACCCCATCCACTTGAAAGGGATGAGCCATGAAACAGCTCACCAAGCGCGCGCTGCTCGTCGTAGCGCTCGCTGGCGGCCTCTGGGCCGCAGGCACTGGCGTGGCCAGTGCCACGGAGGAGGGCTCCTTGAGCCCTGGCTCCGAAAGTCCACCGGTTGTGGCGACGGAGACCGTCGCTGAACCGGCAGCCGAGGCTCCGGCTACCGAGCCTGCGGCGCCGACTGCTGCGGATCCCGCCCCGGCGGCTCCGGCGGCTCCGCCCGCTGAGCCTCCGGCCCCGGCGGCTCCGGTCGCTGAGCCTCCGGCCCCGGCACCTCAGCCTGCAGCTCCCGAGGCACCAGCCCCGGCCCCTGCAGCGCCGGTCACCGAATCGGCAACCGCACCGGCCGCAGGGCCGGAGGCGGAGTCCGCACCGGTCACCACGACCGCGGCACCGACGTCGACGACGACGTCGACGCCCACGTCGACCGGTGACGCGACGAGCGTGGGCTCGACCGGGTCGGCGACGGCGACGTCGTCGCCCACGGTCACGACGGGGACGCAGCCCACGGGCTCGACCACCGCCGCGCCCACGACGACGCAGAGCGGCGGCGGCAGCGGCGTCCTGTCGGGCAACCAGCAGGTCACGAGCGGTGCCTACGCGTGCAACTTCAGCGGCAACGCCATCTCGGTCTTCGGCGACGCGATCTCGGTCGGGTCGACGGGATCGGCGACGGCGACGTCGATGCCCTGGCTGTCGCTCTGGAGCGGCGGTCTGCTCACGGGCGGCAATATCCTGATCGACAGCTCGACTGGTGCCTGCAACATCAGCGGCATGGCGATCTCGGTGTTCGGCGATGCGAAGAGCATCGACTCGACCGGGTCGGCGACGGCGACGTCGTCTCCCACGGCGAGCTCGTCGGGCAGCGGTGGAGGCGGCCTCCTGTCGGGCAACCAGCAGGTGGGCAGCTCCGCGACGGCATGGAACATCAGCGGCAACGCGATCTCCATCTTCGGCGACGCGAAGAGCATCAACTCGACCGGGTCCGCGACGGCGACGTCGTCCCCCTCGGCGAGCTCTTCGGGCGCCGGAGGCACGCTGTCGGGCAACCAGCAGGTCGGAAGCTCCGCGAGCGCGTGGAACTTCAGCGGCAACGCGATCTCCGTCTTCGGCGACGCGAAGAGCATCAACTCGACCGGGTCCGCGACGGCGACGTCGTCCCCCTCGGCGAGCTCTTCGGGCGGCGGAGGGATGCTCTCGGGGAACCAGCAGGTCGGCAGCTCGGCCGAGGCCTGGAACTTCAGCGGGAACGCGATCTCGGTGTTCGGCGACGCGAAGAGCATCGGCTCTGTCGGGTCGGCGACCGCGACGTCGTCCCCGTCGGTCTCGTCCTCGGGCGAGTCGGACTGGGTGGCGTCGTTCATGGGCTGGCTGCTCTTCGGCAACCAGCAGGCTTGGAGCACGGCCGGCGCATGGAACATCAGCGGCAACGCGATCTCCGTGTTCGGCAGCGCGCTGAGCGAGGGCTCGACGGGTTCGGCGGAGGCGACGTCGTCGCCCGAGGTCGAGTCGTCGGGCGGCGAGGGTCTCCTGTCGGGCAACCAGCAGGTGACCAGCTCGGCCACGGCCACCAACTGGAGCGGCAACGCCGTCTCCGTGTTCGGTGACGCGACGAGCGAGGACTCGACGGGTTCGGCCGAGGCGACGTCGTCGCCGCAGGTGCGCTCGTCGGGCAGTGAGGGGATGCTCTCGGGCAACCAGCAGGTCTCGTCCGAGGCTGAGGCGACGAACGTCAGCGGCAACGCCGTTGCGGTCTTCGGCGACGCCACGAGCGAGGACTCGACGGGTTCGGCGGAGGCGACGTCGTCGCCGCGCGTCCACTCGTCGGGCAGCGAGGGTCTCCTGTCGGGCAACCAGCAGGTGACCAGCTCGGCCACGGCCACGAACTGGAGCGGCAACGCTCTTGCGGTGTTCGGGGACGCGACGAGCGAGGACTCGACGGGTTCGGCGGAGGCGACGTCGTCGCCGCGCGTCGCCTCGTCGGGCAGCGACGGGATGGGCTCGGGCAACCAGCAGGTCTCGTCCGAGGCTGAGGCGATGAACGTCAGCGGCAACGCCGTGGCGCTCTTCGGCGACGCCTCGAGCCACCACTCCGACGGCTGGGCGGAGGCGACCTCGTCGCCGCGCGTCCACTCGTCGGGCAGCGACGGTCTCCTCTCGGGGAACCAGCAGGTGACCAGCACGGCGTCGGCCACGAACTGGAGCGGCAACGCTCTTGCGGTGTTCGGGGACGCGTCGAGCAGGGGATCCGAAGGATCGGCCACGGCGACCTCGTCGCCGTCCGTCCGCTCGCACGGCAGCGATGGGATGCTGTCGGGCAACCAGCACGTCAGCTCCGAGGCTTCGGCGATGAACGTCAGCGGCAATGCCGTTGCGCTCCTCGGCGACGCGCGGAGCTCGTGGTCGGAGGGCTCGGCCGAGGCGACGTCGTCGCCGCGGGTGCACTCGTCCGGCAGTGAGGGGATGCTCTCGGGCAACCAGCAGGTGATGAGCTCGGCCTCGGCCACCAACTGGAGCGGCAACGCTCTCGCGGTGCTCGGGGATGCGTCGAGCAGGGGATCCGAAGGATCGGCCACGGCGACCTCGTCGCCCTACGTCCGCTCCCACGGCAGCGATGGTCTGCTCTCGGGCAACCAGCAGGTCTGGTCCGATGCTGAGGCGATGAACGTCAGCGGCAATGCCGTTGCGCTCCTCGGCGACGCGTCGAGCCACCACTCCGACGGATGGGCCGAGGCGACCTCGTCGCCGCGGGTGCACTCGTCGGGAAGCGACGGGATGGGCTCGGGCAACCAGCAGGTGATGAGCTCGGCGTCGGCCACGAACTGGAGCGGCAACGCTCTGGCCGTGCTCGGCGACGCCACCAGCCGCGGCTCGTACGGATCGGCGGAGGCGACCTCGTCGCCCTACGTCCGGTCCCACGGCAGCGACGGTGTCCTGTCGGGCAACCAGCAGGTGATGTCCGACGCGTCGGCGATGAACGTCAGCGGCAACGCTGTCGCGCTCCTCGGCGACGCCCACTCCTCGTGGTCCGAGGGATCGGCCGAGGCGACCTCGTCGCCCCGCGTCCACTCCTCCGGCAGCGACGGCATGGGCTCGGGCAACCAGCAGGTGATGAGCGCGGCGTCCGCGGAGAACTGGAGCGGCAACGCTCTGGCGGTCCTCGGCGACGCGAGCAGCCGCGGCTCGTACGGATCGGCGGAGGCGACCTCGTCGCCGTACGTCCGGTCCCACGGCAGCGACGGCCTCCTGTCGGGCAACCAGCAGGTGACCTCGGATGCTGAGGCGATGAACGTCAGCGGCAACGCCGTGGCGCTCCTCGGCGATGCACGCAGCCACCACTCCGAGGGCTGGGCCGAGGCGACGTCGTCGCCCCGCGTCCACTCCTCGGGCAGCGATGGTGTCCTCTCCGGCAACCAGCAGGTCACCAGCTCGGCGTCGGCCACGAACTGGAGCGGCAACGCTCTGGCGATGGGCGGCGACGCGACCAGCCGCGGCTCGTACGGATCGGCGGAGGCGACCTCGTCGCCCTACGTCCGGTCCCACGGCAGCGACGGTCTGCTGTCCGGGAACCAGCAGGTCTCGTCCGAGGCTGAGGCGATGAACGTCAGCGGCAACGCCGTGGCGCTCTTCGGCGACGCCCACTCCTCGTGGTCCGAGGGATCGGCCGAGGCGACCTCGTCGCCCCGCGTCCACTCCTCCGGCAGCGACGGCATGGGCTCGGGCAACCAGCAGGTGATGAGCGCGGCGTCCGCGGAGAACTGGAGCGGCAACGCTCTGGCGGTCCTCGGCGACGCGAGCAGCCGCGGCTCGTACGGATCGGCGGAGGCGACCTCGTCGCCGTACGTCCGGTCCCACGGCAGCGACGGCCTCCTGTCGGGCAACCAGCAGGTGACCTCGGATGCTGAGGCGATGAACGTCAGCGGCAACGCCGTGGCGCTCCTCGGCGATGCACGCAGCCACCACTCCGAGGGCTGGGCCGAGGCGACGTCGTCGCCCCGCGTCCACTCCTCGGGCAGCGATGGTGTCCTCTCCGGCAACCAGCAGGTCACCAGCTCGGCGTCGGCCACGAACTGGAGCGGCAACGCTCTGGCGATGGGCGGCGACGCGACCAGCCGCGGCTCGTACGGATCGGCGGAGGCGACCTCGTCGCCCTACGTCCGGTCCCACGGCAGCGACGGTCTGCTGTCCGGGAACCAGCAGGTCTCGTCCGAGGCTGAGGCGATGAACGTCAGCGGCAACGCCGTGGCGCTCTTCGGCGATGCCCACTCCTCGTGGTCCGAGGGATCGGCCGAGGCGACGTCGTCGCCCCGCGTCCACTCCTCCGGCAGCGACGGTGTCCTGTCGGGCAACCAGCAGGTGACGAGCTCGGCGTCGGCGGAGAACTGGAGCGGCAACGCTCTGGCCGTCTTCGGCGACGCGACCAGCCGCGGCTCGGAGGGCTCGGCGGAGGCGACCTCGTCGCCGTACGTCCGCTCCTCGGGCAGCGGCGGTCTCATGTCGGGCAACCAGCAGGTCTCGTCCGAGGCTGAGGCGATGAACGTCAGCGGCAACGCCGTGGCGCTCTTCGGCGACGCGCGCAGCCACCACTCCGTCGGGTCCGCCCGGGCGACCTCGTCGCCCACGGTGATCTCGTCCGGCAGCGGTGGTGTGCTCTCGGGCAACCAGCAGGTGACCAGCACGGCGCACGCCACGAACTGGAGCGGCAACGCGATCGCCGTCTTCGGTGACGCGACGAGCGTCGGATCCGTCGGTTCGGCCGTCGCCGAGTCGTGCCCCATGGTGATCTCCGGATCCGACCGCTGGGGCCACGAGTGCGGCGAGGAGTCGGAGCCTCCTGAGGAGGAGTGCCCCGAGCCGCCGAAGCACGAGTGCCCGGAGCCCCCGGAGCACGAGTGCCCGGAGCCGCCGCAGGCGGAGTGCCCGGACTCGGAGTCGCCCCACCAGCCGAACCCGGAGCAGCCGGGCAAGGCGGATGACGGCGGCGAGACGGGTGCGGCCGGGGACGGTCGGGCGTCGCTGCCCGCCGCCGCGGCTGAGCTGCCGGTGACCGGTGCCGACGCGAGCGGCCTCGCGCTGCCCGCGCTGGTGCTGCTGGCGCTGGGCATGATGCTGATGCGCGGCCGTCGCCGCGAGCGCACCATGTCCTGATCCATCACGACGGGGTGCGGGGCGTCCATCGGGCGCCCCGCACCTCTGCGCGCCCGGGGCCGTCGAGGACCACTGCGACACACCGCATCCGCTTGCCATGTTCGAACGTGTGTTCGATCATGGATGCATGACGATCGAGACCGGGGAGCGCGAGGCAGCCACGCGCAGCCGCCCGCGCGAGACGCGCGTCGGCGTGCTGCGGGTGCCCGACTGGCCGGTCGTCGTCGCCCGGCGGACGGGCGCGCTGCCGGCCGGCGGCGAGGCCGGCGCACCGGGCGCGGTCGTGCACGCGCTGCGCGTCGTCGCGTGCGATGCCGGCGCCCGCGCCGACGGCGTGCGGGCGGGCATGCGGGTGCGCGACGCGCAGGCGGCCTCGCCGATGCTCGCGCTCGCTCCCGCCGACCCGGTGGGCGAGGCGCTCGCGTTCGAGCAGGTGGTGCGGGCGGTGCTCGCGGTCGTGCCTGCGGCGCAGTCGATCGGCGACGGCGGGCTCGCGTTCCGGATGCGCGGGGCGACCCGGTTCTACGGCTCCGAGCCGCGGGCGGTCGGCGCGGTGCGGGACGCGCTCGCCGGGCTCGGGCTCACGGCGGCTTTCGGTGTCGCCGACGACCGCTTCACCGCCGAGCTCGCGGCGACCGCGGGCGCCGCTGCCGGCGCCGGCGAGACGATCGTGCCGCCGGGCCGCAGCGCCGAGTTCCTCGCGCCCCTGCCGGTCGGCGTGCTCGGCGACGACGAGCTGCCGAGCATGCTGCACCGCCTCGGCGTGCACACCCTCGGCGGCTTCGCGCGGCTGCCCGACGCGAGCATCCGCGACCGGTTCGGGCAGGCGGGGCTCGTCGCGCTCGCGCGCGCCCGCGGGCTCGACGACCGTCGCATCGACGACGCGGGGCTGGGGGAGGAGCGGGTGCTGCGGCTCGCGTTCGAGCCCGGGCTCGAGGGCGTCGCCGAGCTCGCGCTCGCGGTGCGCGAGCCGGTCGAGCGCTTCGTGCGGCAGCTCGCCGAGCAGCGGCTCGTATGCAGCGAGCTGCGCATCGTGCTGCGCGGTGAGGAGGGGCGCGTGAGCGAGCGGCTCTGGCGCCAGCCGGGGTTCCTGCGCGCGGGCGACATCGTCGACCGGATGCGGTGGCAGCTCACCGAGAGCGACCTCGGCTCGGCGCTCGTCGAGGTGCAGGCGCTGCCCGAGCGCCTCGACGCGGCGACCGAGCACATGCCGGGCCTGTGGGGCGGCACCGGCATCGACGACCGCACCCGGCACGCGCTCGAGCGGCTGCAGAGCAAGCTCGGCCGCGAGGCCGTGCTCACAGCCGCCACCGGCGGCGGCCGGCTGCTCGCCGAGCGCGGCGTGCTCACGCCGTGGGGCGATGCGGCGCCGCCGCAGCCGGCGGGGCCGTGGCCCGGCGCGCTGCCCGCACCGCGGCCGTCGGTCGTCTTCCGGCCGCCGCTGCCGGTGCTGCTCACCGATGCCGCGGGGGCCGCGGTCGAGCCCGGCGCGCTCGACGAGCGCGCGGCATCCCCCGCCGTCTTCTCCCCGCCCGCCGCCGCTCGCCGCCGGGTGGTCGCGTGGGCGGGGCCGTGGCCGATCCGGCGGCGCGAGCTCGGCACGACGGTGCACCGGCTGCAGCTGCTCGACGGCGAGGGCGAGGCGTGGGTGCTGCTGCACGCCGACGGCGCGTGGGTCGCGGAGGGCCGCTATGCCTAGCGATCCGCGGCGCGGGTGCCCTGCAGGGCCCGGGCAGTGCCGCCGCGCGGGGAGGGGGTGACCCGTGGCCGGCTGGAACAACCCGTCGATGCCCTGGCGCGAGCTCGAGGGCATCCTCAGCGACCGCGACGTCGGCGCGGGCAAGGCCGCCCGGCACCCCGACGACCTCGACGACGCTCGCCGCCCCCGCATCCGCGTGCCCGGCGACAGCGCGGTCACCCCGTATGCCGAGCTGCACGCGCACTCGCACTACTCGTTCCTCGACGGCGCGTCGAGCCCCGCCGAGCTCGTCAACGAGGCGCGCAGGCTCGGCCTCGAGGCGCTCGCGCTCGTCGACCACGACGGCCTCTACGGCGCCGTGCGCTTCGCCGAGGCCGCCGCCGAGGCGCAGCTGCCGACGGTGTTCGGCACCGAGTTCTCGCTCGGGCTCGAGACGCCCCAGAACGGCATCCCCGACCCCGACGGCAGCCACCTCGTCGCGCTCGCGACCGGCCCGGCCGGCTACTCGGCGCTCGCGTCGGCGCTCACCGACGGCTACCTCGCGACCGACCACCACGGGCCGGGCGAGAAGGGGCGGCCGATCTTCGAGCTCGAGCGGCTCGCGGAGGCGGCGCGCGGCGAGTGGATGATCCTCACGGGCTGCCGCAAGGGCACCGTGCGGCAGGCGCTCGACCGCTTCGGCGCGAGCCCCGAGGGGGCGGATGCGGCGGCCCACGAGATCGACCGGCTCGCGTCGCTCTTCGGCCGCGACCGCATCGTGGTCGAGCTCGCCGACATCGGCGACCCGCGCGACTTCGAGCGCAACCGCGTGCTCGCACAGCTCGCCGAGGCCCGCCGCCTGCCGCTCATCGCGACGACGAACGCCCACATCGCATCCCCCGCCCGGCAGCAGCTCGGCGACGCGGTCGCCGCGGTGCGCGCCCGCCGCTCGATCGACGAGCTCGACGCGTGGCTGCCGGCGGGCGGCGTGCCGTCGCTGCGCTCGGGCGCCGTCATGGCCCGCCGCTTCCGCGCATTCCCCGGCGCGATCGACACCGCCGCCGCGCTCGGCCGCGCGCTCGCCTTCGACCTGCGCGCCGCCTCGCCGAAGCTGCCGGCGACCGAGGTGCCCGAGGGCCACACGCCGATGACATGGCTCCGGGCGCTCGTCGCCGAGCGGCTGCCGCGCGTCTACGCGACCGACGCCGCAGGCCGGCCGGCCGCGCACGTGACCGAGCGGCTCGAGCACGAGCTCGCGCTCATCGAGCAGAAGGGCTTCGCCGGCTACTTCCTCATCGTCTTCGAGATCTCCGACTTCGCGCACTCGCGCGGCATCCTCTGCCAGGGCCGCGGCAGCGCCGTCGCGAGCGCGGTGTGCTTCATCCTCGGCATCACCGCTGTCGACCCCATCCGCTACCGGCTGCCCTTCGAGCGCTTCATCTCGATGATGCGCGAGGAGGAGCCCGACATCGACATCGACTTCGACGCCGGCCGCCGCGAGGAGGTCATCCAGCACGTCTACGAGCGCTACGGCCGCCGCAACGCCGCGCAGGTCGCGAACGTCATCACCTACCGGCCCAAGTCGGCGGTGCGCGACGCGGCGAAGGCGCTCGGCTACGCGGTGGGCCAGCAGAACGCGTGGTCGAAGTCGGTCGAGTCGTACTCGCAGGTCGACGTCGAGACGATCCCCGAGCCGGTGGCGCTGCTGGCGGGCGAGTTCCTGCACGCGCCCCGGCACCTCGGCATCCACTCGGGCGGCATGGTGCTCACCGAGCAGCCGGTCGGCACCGTGTGCCCCATCGAGCCGGCGCGCATGGAGGGCCGCACCGTGCTGCAGTGGGACAAGGACGACTGCGAGTGGATGGGCCTCGTGAAGTTCGACCTCCTGGGCCTCGGCATGCTCGGCGCCATGTCGCACACGATGGCGCTCGCGGCCGAGCACACGGGGGAGCGGTGGGGGCTCGCGACCATCCCCGCCGAGGAGGCCGGCGTCTACGACATGCTGTGCGAGGCGGATGCGGTGGGGGTGTTCCAGGTCGAGTCGCGGGCGCAGCTCGCCACCCTGCCGAGGCTCAAGCCGCGCGCGTTCTACGACCTCGTGATCGAGATCGCGCTCATCCGCCCCGGCCCCATCCAGGGCGACGCCGTGCATCCGTACCTGCGTCGACGCAGCGGCCAGGAGCCCGTGACCTACGCGCATCCGCTGCTCGAGCCCGTGCTCGAGCGCACGCTCGGTGTGCCGCTGTTCCAGGAGCAGCTCATGCAGATGTCGGTCGCGGTCGGCGGCTTCGACGCGGGCGAGGCCGACCAGCTGCGCCGCGCGATCGGCTCGAAGCGCTCGAAGGAGCGCATCGAGGCGCTCAAGGCCAAGCTCTTCGAGGGCATGGCGGCCAACGGCATCAGCCCCGAGACGGGCGAGTCGATCTACCGCAAGATCGAGGCCTTCGCGGGCTTCGGCTTCGCCGAGTCGCACTCGCTCGCCTTCGCCAAGCTCGTCTACGCCTCCTCGTGGCTCAAGCTGCACTACCCGGCGGCGTTCCTCGCCGGCCTGCTGCGCAGCCAGCCGATGGGGTTCTGGTCGCCGCAGACCCTCGTGGCGGATGCGGCGCGGCACGAGGTCGAGACGCTGCGTCCCGACGTGGTGCGCTCGGGCGTCGACGCGGGCCTCGAGCGGCACGGCGAGCGCCGGCTGGGCGACGACGCGTGCCTCGCGCACGAGCAGCCGCCCGTGCCGCGCGTGGCATCCGAGACGCTCGCGCAGCGCCAGCGGCACCGCCGCGACGCCGGCTTCGCAGTGCGGATGGGGCTCTCGGGCGTGACCGGCATCGGCGCGGGCGCCGCCGAGCGCATCGTCGCCGCGCGCGAGGCTGCGCCGATCCGCGACATCCACGACCTCGCGCGCCGCGCCGACCTGGATCGGGGCGAGCTCGAGGCGCTCGCGACCGCCGGCGCCCTCGACGCGCTCGGCATCACCCGCCGCGAGGGGCTGTGGCTCGCGGGGCCGGCGTCGACCGAGCGCGAGGATCAGCTCGAGGGCTCGCAGCTGAGCCTGCAGGTGCCGCTGCTGCCGATGCTCTCGGCCGAGGAGCAGGTCGCGCTCGACATCTGGGCGACGGGTGTCGCGACCGACGACCACCCCGTGCGGCACGCCCGCGCGATGCTCGAGGCGCGCGGCGTGCTGCCGATCGCGGCACTCGCCGAGGCCGAGCCGGGCAGGCGGGTGCAGACCGCGGGCGTCGTCACGCACCGGCAGCGGCCGCGCACGGCCCAGGGCGTGACCTTCATGAACCTCGAGGACGAGACGGGCATGCTCAACGTCATCATCTCGAAGGGGCTGTGGCTCAACCAGAAGCAGGTGGCGAGGCACGCGCCCGCGCTCATCATCCGCGGCATGCTGCAGCGCAGCGCCGAGGGGGTCATCGCGCTGCTCGCCGACCGGCTCGAGCGCTTCGACGTGCCCACCGGCGGCTCGCGCGACTTCCGCTAGGGGGCATGCGGTCGTCGGCTACCGTCGAGCCATGCAACGCCCCCTCGCCCGCCAGACGGGATCGATGCGCCTGCGGATCGCCCGCGATGCGGCCGAGCACGCGAGGCTCGCGGCGGATGCGGTGGTGTCGGCGCTGCCCGCCGGTCGCGCGCCCGTGCTGGGCGTCGCGACCGGATCTTCGCCGAACGGCGTCTACGCCGAGCTCGCGCGCCGCGTCGCCGCGGGCGAGGTCGACCTGCGCGAGGCGACGGCATTCGCGCTCGACGAGTACGTCGGGCTGCCGGTCGGCCACCCGCAGCGCTACCGCACCGTCGTGCACGAGCTCGTCACGGTGCCGCTCGGGCTCGATCCGGCGCGCGTGCACGTGCCCGACGGCGGCGCGCCCGACCTCGCGGCCGAGGCCGCCGCGTTCGAGCGGCGCATCCGCGACGCGGGCGGCATCGACGTGCAGCTGCTCGGCATCGGCCGCAACGCCCACATCGGCTTCAACGAGCCCGGCTCGGCGTTCGCGTCGCGCACGCGCGAGGCGCTGCTCGCCGAGGAGACCATCGCCGACAACGCGCGCTTCTTCGCGGGCGCCGACGAGGTGCCGCGCCGCTGCATCACGCAGGGCATCGCGACGATCCTCGAGGCCCGGCGCATCGTGCTCGTGGCGCAGGGGCTGCGCAAGGCGGATGCGGTGCGGCACGCCGTCGAGGATGCTCCGTCGCCCGCGTGGCCCGCGACCGCGCTCCAGGCGCATCCGGACGTCGTGCTCGTGCTCGACGAGGAGGCGGCGAGCCTGCTCGGCGCCGGGACGCGCGCGGCGGCGGAGTAGCGCGAGACCGCGGCTTCCGGGGCGCGGGCGCGGGATGGCGGCAGCGCCGCGGCGACCTCAGGCGCGAGGACGCGGGGCCGCGACGGGCTCGTCCGAGGACGGCCGCTCAGCGCGACGCGATGCGGTGCCCGTCGCGCCAGACGCCCGTCACCGCGAGGTCGTCGTCGAGCGCGACGAGGTCGGCGGCGGCACCCGCCCGCAGGCGGCCGAGGTCGGGGCGGTCCACCGCATCCGCCCCCGCCCGCGCCGCGGCGTCGAGCGCGACCGCGAGCGGTGCGCCCGCTGCGACGAGCACGCGCACCGCGTGGTCGAGCGTGAGGGTCGAGCCGGCGATCGAGCCGCCGCCGGCGAGCCGCGGCAGCCCGGCCTCGACGCGCACGTCGAGCCCGCCGATGCGGTAGTCGCCGTCGGGCATGCCCGCCGCCGCCATCGCGTCGCTCACGAGCGCGACGCGGCCCGGCGCCGCCTGCAGCAGCACGGCGAGCATCTCGGGCGCGACGTGCTCGCCGTCGGCGATCGCCTCGAGCGTGACGCGCTCGTCGAGCAGCGCGGCCGCGAGCGGCCCGGGGGAGCGGTGGTGCATCGGCGGCATGCCGTTGCACGCGTGCGTGAGGAGCGTCGCGCCGGCGTCGAACGCCGCGCGCACCGTCGCGGCGTCGGCGCCGGTGTGGCCGACCGCGACGCGCACGCCCGCGTCGGCGAAGCTGCCGATCGCGTCGAGGGCGCCGGGCAGCTCGGGCGCGATCGTCACCTGCAGCAGCTGCCCGTCGCCGGCTTCGAGGAGCGCCTCGACCGACGCGGGCGTGGGCGCCTGCAGCGCGGCGGGGTCGTGCGCGCCGCGGTGGCTGTCGGCGAGGAACGGGCCCTCGAGGTGCACGCCGAGCACGGCCGGGTCGGCGGCTGCGCGCGCCGCGGCGGCGCGCACGCGCGGCAGGAGGTCGGGCAGGGGTGCGGTGACGAGCGAGATCGCCTGCCGCGTGGTGCCGTGCGCCTCGTGGAGCCCGAGGATCGCGTCCCAGTCGGGCTCGTCGTCGTCGAACGCGCCGCCGAGCCCGCCGTGGCAGTGCAGGTCGACGAAGCCGGGCGCGAGCGTGCCGTCGACCTCGACGTCGGGTGCCCGCGGCGGCGCGCCCTGGCCGAGCGCGGTGATCACGCCGCCTTCGGCCTGCACCCACGCATCCGGCACGATGACGCCCTCGAGGAGGGCGCGGCGCGCGCGCAGCAGCAGGGTCGCGCCCGCCGGGTCGCGCTCGCCGGAGGCAGCGGTGCGCGCAGCGCGGTCGGTCACATCCGGGGTGGTCTCATCCGGGGTGGTCACACCGAGAGCCTAGGTGCCGGAGGGGCATCACAGGCGGGCATCGCAGACGGCAGCGGCACCGGGCACGGGGCCCGGTGCCGCCTGCGCCGAGGGGCGCGTCAGGCCGTGCGCCTCAGCTGGCGTGCGGGCCCTTGCCCGGCTTGCCGTTGCCGAAGCCGCGGCCCGGGTGCTGGTCGCCGTGCACCGGGTGGTCGTCGCCGAACACCGGGTGGCCGCCGCCGGGCAGGCCCGGCTCCTCCGGCTCGTCGGCCTCGAACGAGAGGCCGATCACGACGGCGTCGTGGTCGCTCGCGCGGTAGGGGTCGGCGGCGAACAGCGCATCCTGCGCGTCCTGCTTGAACTGCATCGAGTAGTCGATGAGGCTCACCTCGTCGGCGTTGGCGTGCCATGCGGCGGCGCCCACGACCGACTCGAGCAGCCCCTCGTCGGCGAGGCCGTAGTCGAGGTAGCCGAGCTGGCCGTCGAAGACGTAGGTGTAGGCCTCCTCGCCCTGGTGGCGCTCGAGCAGGTCGGTGTAGCCGGCCGCCTCGAGCGTCGTGATCGGGTCCTCGTGGTCGTACGCGTTCAGGTCGCCGATGATGAGCGAGCCCTCCGAGTCGGCACCGGTCGGGTCGGTCGCGAGCCAGTCGGCGAGCGCGGCCGCCGCGGCGGTGCGCACCGCGTTGCAGTTGCCCTGCTCGGGGCTGCCGGAGTCGCCCTCGCACGCCGAGCCCTTCGACTTCAGGTGGTTGACGGCGACGGTGAGGATGCGGTCGGTCGCGAGGTCGCGGAACGACTGCGCGAGCGCCGGCCGGTTCTTCGTGCTGTCGAAGCGCGCATCGACGCTCGAATCGAGCACCGCGTGCGCGCCCTCCGGAGCCACGAGCGCCGGCTGGTAGATGAGCGCGGTCGTGATCTCGTCGGTGCCGAGGCGGCCGGTGTCGATGCCGGCCCAGCGCGCGGCGCCGTCGGCGGTCGGTGCCGCGTCGTTGAGCGCCTGCACGAGCGTGTCGAGCGCGGCGCCGTCGTTGTTCTCGATCTCGAGCAGCCCCACGATCGCCGAGTCGAGCTCGGTGATCGCTGCGACGATCTTCGCCTGCTGGCGCTCGAGCTCGGCCGCCGTGATCGCGCCACGGCTGCCGAGGGTCGTGAAGTAGTTCAGCACGTTGAACGACGCGACCTCGAGGTCGGCACCCTCGATCTCCGGCGCCGCCGGGCGGGGGTTCTGCGCGGCGTAGGTGCCGGCGTCGGTCGGCTGCACGGCCCACGTGTCGAAGCGCCAGTCGAGCACGCCCGTGATGCCGGTGATCGTGTCGCCGCCGCGGAAGCCGTGCTCGAGCGTGAACGTCTCGAGCGTGCCCGGGTGGATCGCCGGGTCGGGGTTCTGCGACGAGCGGCCGTCGTCGATCGTGATGCGGTTCGCGGCGTTGGCCTCGCGCACCGCAGCGGCCTCGGCCGAGCCGGGCGCGGCGACCGCGGTCGGCTGCATCTGGCGCTCGGTGCCCACGACGACCTGGCCGTAGCGGCCGTAGTTGAAGTACTCGAGGATCGAGAGCGTCTGCGGGAGCGTGACGAGCATGCTCTCGGTCGCCTCGTGGTCGGCGATCGGCAGCTCGAGCGCGACGGGCTCGGGCAGCGCGCCCTCGCCGCAGTCGGCGACGGCGGCGTTCGCGATCTGCGTCATGCCGTAGTGCTCGGTCGCCGTGCCGGTCACCTGCACGAGGTCGCCCTCGGTGACGTCGCGCGCCTGCGGGGCGTAGACGAAGATGCCGTCGCTCGTGGCGGCGTCGCCGTCGCCCGCGTCCTGGATGGTGAAGCCGCCGAAGCCGCCCACCTGCCAGTCGCCGGTGACGGTGCCGCGCACGGTCACGGTCTGCCCGGCGAGCGGCGTCGCGTCGCCCGACCCCTGCACGGCGCCGATCGCGGTCGGCTGCGCATCGCACGTCTCGACCGGCGGCTCCTCGACGTCGCCCTCGAACACGCGGTTCGCGGCGCCCGGTGTGTTCCACGCCTCGCCCACGGCCGGCGTGCCGGTTCGCACGCCCGCTCCGTTGAACGCGTTCCGCACCCAGTCGCCGGGTGCGTCGGTGTCGGTGCCCTCGGGCATGCGGCTCGCGCCGCCGACGGTCGCGGAGCTCCCGTCGAAGCCGCGGGCGAGCACCGTGCCGTACCCGAGGTCGCCGGCATCCGCATCCGTCACGCCTACGGCGTCGACCACGGTGAAGCCGACGCCGTCGTCGATGGTGCCGTCGCGGTCGGCGTCGACGACCTGGCCGTTCGTCGCCGGGCCCTGCACGAGCAGGATCGAGGCGGAGCCGTTCTGGATGCCGTTCAGCGGGTACTGCAGGAGGCCCCGGCCGCTCGCGTCGAGCGCCGGCGCCGGGTCGACGCGGATGACGCGGCCCTGGTTGGTGTTGCTGTCGCCCTCGACGATGACGATGCGGTGGTCGCTCAGGTCGGTGCCGGGGGCGCCGAGCAGCTCGACGTACTCGAGGCCGGTGTCGGTGCTGTCGACGTCGGCCGAGAACTCGTTGATGACGGGATGCTCCGCGGCGACCGCTGGGGTCGCCACGAGCCCTGAGAGGGCGAGCGCGGCGACCGTTCCGGTGCCGAGCGGGGTGCGTGTGCGCATGGTTCCACTCCGTTGAGGTGCAAGGTTGCTGATGCAGAACCTAGCCATCGCCGCTGACGCCACGCCCGAGCGGGAGTGAACAGCAGGTGACGGGTTGCCCGCTCGAGGCGGCCCGCAGGGTGGTCACGACGCGCCGCACGCGCCGCGCTCCGTGGTCACGACACGCCGTCGCGGGGCGGGAGCTCGCGGCGTGTCGTGACCACCCGGGTGCTCGCAGCGGGCGCGGTGCGGTGCGGTGCAGGGCGGGGCGGGGCGGCGCGGGGCGGGGGCCGGCGCGACGCTAGCGGAAGATGATCGTGCGCTGGCCGTCGAGCAGCACGCGATCCTCGGCGAACCACTGCACCGCGCGCGAGAGGGTGCGCGACTCGACGTCCTGGCCGATCGCGACGAGCTGCGCGGGCGTCTGCGTGTGCTCGACGCGCTCGACGTTCTGCTCGATGATCGGGCCCTCGTCGAGGTCGCTCGTGACGAAGTGGGCTGTCGCGCCGATGAGCTTCACGCCGCGCGCGTGCGCCTGGCGATAGGGGTTCGCGCCCTTGAAGCCCGGCAGGAAGGAGTGGTGGATGTTGATGAGCCGGCCCTCGAGCGCCTCGCAGAGCTCGGGGGAGAGGATCTGCATGTAGCGGGCGAGGACGACGAGCTCGATGCCCTCGGCCTCGACCACCTCGAGGATCCGGCGCTCGAACGCGGCCTTCGTCGCCGCATCCGTCACCGGGTGGTGCTCGAACGGCACGTCGTAGAAGGCCGCGAGCGAGCCGAGGTCGGGGTGGTTCGCCATCACGAGCGGGATGTCGACCGAGAGCTGGCCCGCGCGCTGGCGGAACAGCATGTCGTTGAGGCAGTGGGCCGCCTTCGACGCGAGCACGAGCGTCTTGAGCGGGCGGCCCACGTCGTCGAGCTGCCACTGCATGCCGTACTGCTCGACCACCGGAGCGAGCCGCGCCTCGAACGCGGCGCGCTCGGCGTCGGCCTCGACCTGCAGGCGCATGAAGAAGCGGTCGGTGTCGGCCGACGAGAACTGCTGCGACTCGGTGATGTTGCCGCCGCACTCGACGATGGCGCCGGTGATCGCGTGCACGATGCCCGGCCGGTCGTCGCAGACGAACGACAGGATCCAGTGGTTGCTCACCCGATCGAGTCTACGTTCGCGCGGGTGCGGCCGACGCCGCCGCCGCGGGCTCGGGGAGCCCGCCCGCCGCGTAGGCTCAGCGGCGTGGCAGACCAGGCGACGACCGGGCGGGCACGGCCGTTCCCGATGGGGCCGCTGCTCGTGCTCGCGCTCGCGATCTTCACGAACATCTCGGTCGAGATGCTCCCGATGGGCCTGCTGCTGCCGATGAGCCGGGAGCTCGGCGTCGGCGAGAGCGCGATCGGCCTGCTCGTGACGATCTTCGCCTTCACCGTCGTCGCCTCCTCGACCACGCTCATCCGCCTCACCCGCCGAGTGCCGCGCCACCTGCTCGTCATCACGGTGCTCGTGGTGTTCGCGGCGAGCTGCTTCGGCTCGGCGCTCGCGCCCGACTACGGCTGGATGGTCGCCTTCCGCGTGCTCGGCGGACTCGCGCACGGCGTCTTCTGGACGGTCGTGGGCGCGTACGCCGCCTACCTCGTCGAGCCCGGCCAGCTCGCGCGCGCCGTCGCGATCACCTCCTCCGGCGGCTCGTTCGCCTACGTGCTCGGGCTGCCGCTCGCGACGCTGCTCGGCCAGCTCATCGGCTGGCGCTGGTCGTTCGCGCTGTTCGGCACGGTGTGCATCGTCGTCGCGGTCGCGGTGTGGCGGATGCTGCCGCCCGTCGACCACCTGCGCGACCAGGCGACGACGTCGACCGGCTCGATCGCCCTGCCCGACCCGGAGCCCGGCAAGAGCGTGCGCGGCGTGGCGCTCGCGATCGTCTCGACGACCCTCGTGATGCTCGGCCACTACGCCCTCTACACGTACATCTCGCCCTTCCTCGTGCAGCACGCGGGCGTGCCCGAGTCGTGGCTCTCGGGCGCGCTGCTCGGCTACGGCATCGTCGGGATCGCCGCGGTGCTCGCGATCGCGCTCTGGCTCGGCCGCCGCCCCACCGCCTCGACCCTCGCGATGATGGTCGCCGGCATCGCCGCGATGCTCACGCTCGGCCTCTCGCAGCTCGCGGTGCTCACCGTCGTGGGCGTCATGGTGTGGGCGTTCGCCCTCGGCGCGCTGCCGGCGCTGCTGCAGACGCGGCAGCTGCAGGCGACGCCCGAGCGGATGCTGCAGGGCGCGACCGCCTGGTACACGACCGGCTTCAACGTGGGCATCGGCGGGGGAGCGCTCCTGGGCGCGATCGTCCTCGAGGCGGTCGGCGTCGGCGCGCTCCCGTGGGCGCTCCTGACCGGCCTCGTCGTCGCGCTCGCGCTCGTGTCGATCGACGCGCGCCTGCACCGGCGCGACCTCGAGCGCGCGCGCCCCTAGCCGGGTGCACCTAGGCGTCGTCGAGCTGCGGCACGGCGTCGCGCAGCGCCTGGCGCACCGCGGCGATCGCCGGCGACCCGCTCGAGGCGGTGCGCCCGGCGGTGAAGATCTCGCGCCGCGGCTCGCCGGGCAGCGGCAGCGCCTCGAACCCCACCTCGGAGCCGACCCACGTCAGGTCGTTGACGATGCCGACCGCATGCCCCGTCTCGATGAGCCGCATCTGGGCCTGCAGGTCGGCGGTCGCGAACCGCACGTCGGGCTCGAAGCCCGCGAGGCGGCACTGCTGCTCGGCGAAGTGCCGCGAGGCCGCGCCGACCGGCTCCATCACCCACGCGCGCGCCGCAGCATCCGCGAGCGTGCGGATGCCGCTGCCGGGCGGCACCGCGAGCCGCAGCGCATCGGTCATGAGCACCTCGCGGTCGAGGCCCGGATGCTGCGGCGCCGCGTGCCCCGGGTACTGCTCGGCGACGACGAGGTCGAAGTCGCCCACGTGGGTGTCGTAGAGCGCGGTCTCCGGCTCGCGCTGCACCATCTCGACCCGCACCTCGGGCGCGGAGCCGGCGAGGATGCGCAGCATCTCGGGCACGAGGGAGAGCGCGGCCGACTGGAAGACCGCGATGCGGACAGTGCCGACGGGGCGGCCGAGCGATGCCGCGACGGCGCGCTCGGCGGCCTCGAGCTGCGCGAGGATCCGCTCGGCGTGGGCCGCGAGCAGCTCGCCCTGCGGCGTGAGCGCGAGCCGCCGCCCCTGCTTGCGGGTGAGGGCAACCCCGACCTCGCGCTCGAGCGCGCTCAGCTGCTGGGAGACCGCGCTCGGGGCGTACGCGAGGGCCGCCGCGACGGCGGCGATCGTGCCGCGCAGCCGCAGCTCGCGCAGCAGTCGCAGGCGCCGGACGTCGAGCACGCTCGCCTCCAAGAAGCATCAGCGGATGCGATGGGAATCCATCGCGAACCGTCACTGTACCTGAACGATGCGGGGGTGCAGACTGGCGGCGCACTGCGCGTGTCCGCGCGCAGGAGGATGACCGCAGGAAGGGCAGACGCATGGGCGCATCCGCCACCGCCAAGCAGGCCGCGACGAAGGCCGCCGGCTCGACCGCCGAGCACGACGCGGGCGAGCAGTCCGCCGCGCAGCAGGCGGTCGCGGACGCCGCCGCGCGCGCCGCGACGCAGCACGCCGTCGACCCGGCAGAGCTCGAGGCGCTCCGAGCGCTCGCCCCCGAGGTCGTCGCGCAGGTGCGCACGTGGCTCGAGCAGGCCGAGCGCATCCCCGCCGACAGCAGCGCCGAGCAGCTCGCCGGCGTGCTGCGCGACCCCAAGGGCCTCGACTTCGCGGTGCGCTTCGTCGACGGCGTCGTGCGGCCCGAGGACGTGCACGTCGCCGCGCGCACCCTCCGCGAGATCGCCGGCGACGCGCCGTCGTTCCTGCCGTGGCCGATGCGCCAGGCGCTCAAGCTCGGCGGCGGGGTCGCACCGCTCGCGCCACAGGTCGTCGTGCCGATCGCGCGCCGCGTGCTGCGCGAGATGGTCGGCCACCTCATCATCGACGCGACCGACGCCCGCCTCGGTGCCGCGATCAAGCGCATCCGCGCCACCGGCGCCCGTCTCAACGTCAACCTGCTCGGCGAGTACGTGCTCGGCGCGCGCGAGGCCGAGCGCCGCATCGAGGGCACGCGCGCGCTCATCGAGCGCCCCGACGTCGACTACGCCTCGATCAAGGTCTCGGCGACGACCGCGCCGCACCAGCCCTGGGCCTTCGACTCGCACGTCGAGCACGTCGTCGAGCGACTGCTGCCGCTCTACCGCCGCGCCGCCGAGAACGGCACCTTCATCAACCTCGACATGGAGGAGTACAAGGACCTCGAGATGACCATGGCGGTCTTCACGCGGATCCTCGAGACCCCCGGCCTCGAGCGGTACCGCGGCGGCATCGTGCTGCAGGCGTACCTGCCCGACGCACTGCCCGCGATGCAGCGCCTGCAGGCGTGGGCCGCGGCGCGCGTCGCCGGCGGCGGGGCGCCCGTGAAGGTGCGCCTCGTGAAGGGCGCGAACCTGCCGATGGAGCGCGTCGAGGCGTCGATCCACGACTGGCCGCTCGCGACGTGGCACAGCAAGCAGGACAGCGACACGCACTACAAGCGCGTGCTCACGTGGGCGCTCACCACCGACCGCATCGCCAACGTCGAGCTCGGCGTCGCGGGCCACAACCTCTTCGACGTCGCCTTCGCGTGGCTGCTCGCGAAGCAGCGCGGCATCGAGGCCGGCCTCGACTTCGAGATGCTGCTCGGCATGGCGCAGGGCCAGGCCGAGGTCGTGCGCCGCGACGTCGGCGGACTGCTGCTCTACACGCCCGTCGTGCACCCGGCCGAGTTCGACGTCGCGATCGCCTACCTCATCCGCCGCCTCGAGGAGGGCGCGAGCCGCGAGAACTTCATGTCGGCGGTGTTCGAGCTCGCGACCGACGAGGGGCTCTTCGAGCGCGAGCGCGACCGCTTCCTCGCCTCGCTCGACGCGCTCGCGGCCGAGGCGCCCGCCACCCACCGCGTGCAGGACCGCACGCAGGCGCCCGAGCCGATGCCGACGACCGGCTTCCGCAACGCGCCCGACACCGACCCGTCGCTCCCCGCCAACCAGGCGTGGGCCGCCGGCATCCGCGAGCGCGCGAAGACCTCGCGCCTCGGCTTCGACGCCGTCGAGGCGTCGCTCGTGCGGGACGCCGAGGCGCTCGAGGCCGTCATCACGACGGGCCTCGCCGCGAACGACGCGTGGCGCGCCCTCTCGGGCGACGAGCGCGCCGCGATCCTGCACCGCGTCGGCGACGAGCTCGAGGCGCGCCGCGCCGAGCTCATGGAGGTCGCCGCGAGCGAGGCCGGCAAGACGCTCGACCAGTCCGACCCCGAGGTCTCCGAGGCCATCGACTTCGCGCACTTCTACGCCGAGCGCGCCCGCCACCTCGACACGATCGACGGTGCCGTCGCGGTGCCGAGCCGCCTCATCGCGGTCACGCCGCCGTGGAACTTCCCGATCGCGATCCCCGCGGGCTCGACGCTCGCGGCGCTCGCGAGCGGCGCATCCGTCATCATCAAGCCCGCCCGCGCCACCGCGCGCACGGGCTCCGTGATGGTCGAGGCGCTCTGGGCCGCCGGCGTGCCGAAGGACGTGCTGCAGCTCGTGCAGCTCGGCGACCGCTCGCTCGGCGACGCCCTCGTCGGCGACGAGCGCGTCGACCGCGTCATCCTCACGGGCGGCTTCGAGACCGCCGAGGCCTTCCGCCGCATCCGCCCCGACCTCAACCTGCTCGCCGAGACGAGCGGCAAGAACGCGATCATCGTGATGCCGTCGGCCGACTACGACCTCGCCGCGAAGGACATCGTGGCGAGCGCGTTCGGCCACGCGGGCCAGAAGTGCTCGGCGGCGTCGCTCGCGGTGCTCGTCGGCCAGGCCGGCCGCTCGAAGCGCCTGCACAACCAGATCGTCGACGGCGTGCGCTCGCTCGAGACGGGCTGGCCGTGGGACGCCGACAGCCAGATGGGCCCGGTCATCGCGCCCGCCGAGGGGAAGCTGCTCGACGGCCTCACGCGCCTCGGCGAGGGCGAGGCGTGGGTCGTCGAGCCCAAGCAGCTCGACGACGAGGGGAAGCTCTGGAGCCCGGGCCTGCGCGCCGGCGTGCAGCGCGGCAGCGAGTACCACCTCACCGAGTACTTCGGGCCGATCCTCGGCATCATGCGCGTCGAGACGCTCGAGGAGGCCATCGCGGTCGTCAACGAGGTCGACTACGGCCTCACCTCGGGCCTCCACTCGCTCGAGCCCGACGAGATCGGCCAGTGGCTCGACACGATCCAGGCCGGCAACCTCTACGTCAACCGCGGCATCACGGGCGCCATCGTCGAGCGCCAGCCCTTCGGCGGCTGGAAGCGCTCGGTCGTCGGGCCGACGACCAAGGCGGGCGGCCCGAGCTACCTGCTGCCGCTCGTCGACTGGGTGACCGCCGAGGCGCGCGAGCTCGACCCGATCGCGCTCCCGTCGGTGCAGGCGCTCGTCGACGCCGTCGACTCGCTCGCACGGTCGTCGGATGCGTCGGTGTCGGCCGGCGAGGCCGACGCGCTCCGCCGCTCGGCCGGCAGCGACCAGCACGTGTGGGCGACCGAGCTCGGCGTCGCGCGCGACGTGCAGGGGCTGCTCGCCGAGCGCGACATCCTGCGGCACCTCCCGATGCCGGGCGTCGTGATCCGGCTCGCGGAGGGCGGTCGCATCGCGCAGCTCGCCCGCGCGGTCGTCGCGGCGCTGCGGGCGGGTGCCGAGGTGCGCGTCTCGACCGCGATCGAGCCGGCGCCCGCTGTGCGCGCGGCGCTCGCGGCGGCGGGCGTGCCGGTCGAGGTGCACGACGACGCGGCCTTCGCGGCTGCGGCGGCGCGCCTGCCGCAGGGCCGCATCCGCTACCTCGCACCCGAGGCGACGGTCGCCGCGGGCGTGCGGGCGCTCGCCGAGGCGGTCGACGGCCGCCCCGACCTCGCGATCGTGTCGCACCCGGTGACGGAGGCGGGCCGTGTCGAGCTGCTGCCGTTCCTGCGCGAGCAGGCGATCGCGATCACGGCGCACCGGTTCGGCACGCCCAACCACCTCACCGATCGGCTCATCTGACGCTCGCCGGTCGCCGCGAAGGGGTCCCGCTCTCGTGAGCGGGGCCCTTGCGCGATCGACGGCGACTCGGCTCGACGCATCCCGGCAACTCGACCCGTTTCCGCGGCGACTCCACCCCATCCGGGCGACTGGACCCGCTGCAACGACTCCGGGCGGTCAAAACGGGTCGAGTGACGGCGAGAGCCGTTATGGCGAGCAGTCGTGCCAGGGCGCGGTGTGCTGCGGCCGTTGCTGTCCGTGCGCGAGCCGACGATCGCACTTACGGCGCTCAGCGTCGGCTCGCAGAACCACCTGACTGACCGCATGATCTGGCGCGGTGCGCCGGGCTCAAGGGAGCGTAGCGAGGATGGGCGGCGCATCAGGCGGTGGCGGATGTTAGGCCACGGTGACCGTCGTGGCGATCGCGTCGAATCGTTCGATGAGCCGCTTGAATGATCCGTTGCGTCCTGCGGCGACATGAATCTCGATATTCGCGGCAAGGGTCGCCTGGTCAACGCTCTTCGTGTAGTCACGATGCGCGCGGATGCGACTGAGGCCATTGGCGCCAACTTCGTACACAGCGTCTTCGTGAATCGTGGTCTCGCACGACGCGTAGATCCAGTCCTCGAAGTTCTTCTCCGCGATCGCCAAGGTCACTGGCACCCGGCTCCCGCACCGGGGGAGTAAGCCGGTCGCTACCTGCTTGATGCACTCCTTGTCTGCATCGATCACCACAAGAATCTGCTGCGCCCCGGGGCGACTGGCAGCGATGCGGACATAACCTTCGATGCCGCCCGCTTTAGTCAGATTGCTGATGCCATTTACGGCGATGGGGGTGGCAAGCAACCCCGGCCGGAAGTCTTCGAGCTCGTGGAGTCGCTTTCGTAGAAGCGTTGGAACCGCGCCGCGATCTCCCGGGCCCTCGACGATTAGCTGGATCGCGCCATCGATGCCCATCTACGAATCCACCGCCTCGGGGTCCAGCGCGTGCGAGCGCATCAGTTCTCCCACGGTTAGAAGTCGTTCGTGAACCACCTGACGAGTCTCAGGAGCCACTCTGGCGAGATGGGAAGCTTCACCGTCAGACCAGACCACCCTGACGCTGTCGACATCGACCTGGTCAGCGATGTCAGCCGAGTGCGTCGTGATCACAATCTGCGTCCGCCGCGCTTCGCTCCGCAGGATGTCCACGAGCGCGCGGAGCGCACCGAGATGAATTGCAATCTCCGGCTCTTCAAGAACTACCAACGCCGGGACTGTTGGTTGGAACAGCGCAATCAGCATGCTGAAGGCGCGGAGTGTTCCGTCCGACATCTGCCGCGCACTGAACTCGCGCACGCCGTTCGGTGTCTGTTGTCCGAAGATGAGCGTCTGCTGGCCTGCCAACGACGAGACCTCGACTCGCACGATGCCAGGCACGATGGCGTTCAAATGGCTCAGTACAACCCGACGCTGTTCGCTGCTGAGTGAATCATAGATGGAAACCACATTCGAGCCGTCTGGCTCGAACTGCCCAAGCGAACTAGGTTCTTGGAATTCTCGAATGACTTGTGGGTTGATTTCCACCGTTTGCAATTGGGAGAGGGTCTGGAAGATCAGATAGCTAGCGAACGATGATGCGCCGGACGCGGCGCTGTGCCCCGGCGCGATCGCGGATGTGCGGTCGCCATGCTTCGACGTGGAGTCGCGTGAGACGACGGTTGAGCCATCGCTTCGGAACTCATAGCGCGCGTCGCGGTAGTAGACGACCGCCGTCTCTTTCTTCACCCTGTAGGTGCCGCCAGCGACCGATGAGAACGCGATCTCATAATGAGAGGACGGTTGGCCACTGGCGTCGCCCAGTCGAAACTCCAGGCGGAGCGAAGGATTGGTGGGTCTGCCATTGCTGCGGTGGCGAATCTGAGGGAAGCCGCCTCGACGCGCCACAGCGACGGGGAGCCCATGCGAACTGATATCGCGGAGCAGTCTGATGGCCGCGACGAAGTTCGACTTGCCGCTGGCATTCGGTCCTACTAGGGCAGTGAGGTCTCCGAAGTCAACGGTCGCCCTCTTGTAGGAAAGGAAGTTCGTCAGAGTGAGAGAGAGAAAGGTGGGACTCAAGCGGTTCGAGGATTGGGGGCCATTGGCGCTCATGCTCGCACCTTACTGACGGATACGACCGGCGCGGGTCAGCGAGCGTCCTCACAGCACGAGGTGCTGGCGGCCGTCGAGCAGCTCGCGCGCCGCATCGAGGTGGCCCGCGTGCGTCGCCGTGTCGAGGATCACGTGCACGAGCACCTCGGCGAGGTCGGCGAACGCGCCCTCGGGCCAGTCGGGGTCGGGCATCCGCGGCGGCGCATCGAGCGCAGCGGCGGCGATGATCCGATCCGAGCGCTCGACGGCATCCCGGTAGTCCTGCAGCACCGCATCCGTCGACTCGTCGGGCTCGACCCGCCAGTCGGCGGGCCGGCCCTCGTCGAGCGCGGCGTCGGCGACCGGCCAGTAGTCGAGCGGCTCGCCCGCCATGACGGTGTGGAACCAGTAGCGCTCGCCGCCGAGGGTCACGTGGCGGACGAGCCCGATCGGCGACCAGCCCGAGGGCAGCACCGCCGTGCGCAGCTGCGCGTCGTCGAGGCCGTCGACGGCGGCGAGGATGTGGCGGCGCTGCGCGTCGAGCGCCTCGAGCAGCAGCGCGCGTGCGCGGTCGTCGTCCATGCGCCGATCCAAGCACGGCGCCGATCCGGCCGCCCACCGCGTGCCGGACCCCTTCCGCCAGCGGCGAGCCGGTGCACCAGGTCGAGCTCGGCGGAAGGGGTCCGGCTGACAGGGCCGGGGGAGCGGATCAGCCCGCCGACCACCCGCCGTCGTTCGGGATGATCGCGCCGCTCACGTTCGAGGCGGCGTCCGAGGCGAGGAACGCGGCGAGGTTCGCCTGCTCGATCGGCTGCGCCGTGCGCTGCGCGCTCTGGTGCACGGGCGTGATCGCGGCGAGCCCCTCCTGGTCGATGTGCTGCTGGATGTCGGGCGTCATCACGTTGGTCTCGACGCCGCCCGGGCAGATCGCGTTCGCGCGGATGCCCTGCTTCGCGTACGTGTAGGCCGTGTTGCGCGTGAGCCCGATGAGCCCGTGCTTCGACGCCGTGTACGCGGCGCCCGCCGCGGCGCCGCGGATGCCCGCCTCGCTCGCGATGTTGATGATCGAGCCGCCGCCCGCCGGCAGCATGACGCGCAGCGCCGCGCGCGTCAGGAAGAACGGCCCGTCGAGGTTGACGCGCATGACGCGGCGCCACAGGTCGTCCTCGACGGCGGCGGCGCCGGCGAAGTGATCCATGATCCCGGCGTTGTTGACGAGCGCGTGCAGGCCGCCGTGGCGCTCGACCGCGGCCGCGACGACCGCGTCGGCCGTGGCGGCGTCGCCGATGTCGCCGACGTGGGCGGATGCGGTGCCGCCGGCGCCCTGCAGGAGCTCGACGGTCTCGTGCGCGGTCTCGGCGATGTCGCTCGCGACGACGGTCGCGCCGAGCTCGGCGAACAGCTGGGCGGTCGCGCGGCCGATGCCGCTGCCTGCGCCGGTGATGACGGCGACCTTGCCGGTGAGGTCGATGACGGCCATGGGGAGCTCCTTCGCTCTCGGGTGACGAACGGCACCAGCCTGCGGCATCGGGCGGCCGGGCGGCAAGGGACCGTGGTCGTCCGTGCCGCGTCGACGCATCCGTCGTCGCGCGCGAGCGCGGGCTACGATGGACGCGGCCGTGACTGGCGCATTGGTGGAGCACCACCGGGGAGCGGCCGACCTGTGGGATCACCCCCTGCCGCGCGCCTGGGCGAGCCAGCCAGCGACGCGCGCGAGCGCACAGCGAAGGAGCACCCGTGACCGACCGCCTGCCCAGCACGTTCAACAGCCCCCTCGCCGAGGTGGACCCCGAGATCGCCGAGGCGCTGCAGCTCGAGCTCGACCGCCAGCGCGACTACCTCGAGATGATCGCGAGCGAGAACTTCGTGCCCGTCGCGGTGCTCGAGGCGGCGGGCTCCGTGCTGACCAACAAGTACGCCGAGGGCTACCCGGGCCGCCGCTACTACGGCGGCTGCGAGTTCGTCGACGTCGCCGAGAACCTCGCGATCGAGCGGGCCAAGGCACTCTTCGGCGCCGAGTACGCCAACGTGCAGCCCCACTCGGGCGCGACGGCGAACGCCGCCGTGCTCCACGCGATCGCCCGCCCCGGCGACACCGTGCTCGGCCTCTCGCTCGACCATGGCGGCCACCTCACGCACGGCATGAAGATCAACTTCTCGGGCCGCCTCTACGACATCGTCGCGTACGGCGTCGACGAGACCACGAGCCGCGTCGACATGGACGAGGTGCGCCGCCTCGCGATCGAGCACAAGCCCAAGGTCATCGTCGCCGGCTGGTCGGCCTACCCGCGCCAGCTCGACTTCGCCGCCTTCCGCGCGATCGCCGACGAGGTCGGCGCGCTCCTGTGGGTCGACATGGCGCACTTCGCCGGCCTCGTCGCCGCGGGCCTGCACCCGAACCCCGTGCCGCACGCGCACGTCGTCTCGTCGACCGTGCACAAGACCATCGGCGGCCCCCGCTCGGGCTTCATCCTCACGAACGACGCCGACATCGCCAAGAAGATCAACTCGGGCGTCTTCCCGGGCCAGCAGGGCGGCCCGCTCATGCACGTGATCGCCGCGAAGGCGACCGCGTTCAAGCTCGCCGCGAGCGACGAGTTCAAGGAGCGCCAGGAGCGCACGCTCCGCGGCGCGCACATCCTCGCCGAGCGCCTCATGCAGCAGGACGTGCGGGATGCGGGGATCACGGTGCGCTCCGACGGCACCGACGTGCACCTCGTGCTCGTCGACCTGCGCGACGCCGCGATCGACGGCAAGCAGGCCGAGGACCTCCTGCACGAGATCCGCATCACCGTCAACCGGAACGCGGTGCCGAACGACCCGCGCCCGCCGATGGTCACGAGCGGCCTGCGCATCGGCACGCCCGCGCTCGCGACGCGCGGCTTCGGCGACGAGGAGTTCACCGAGGTCGCCGACGTGATCGCGCTCGCGCTGCAGCCGGGCGCCGACCTCGATGCGCTGCGCGCGCGCGTCGCGGCGCTCGCGGATGCGTTCCCGCTGTACCCGGGCGTCGGCCCCTCGGGCCAGCCGGCGGCCGTGCACGAGCTCGGCTCGTCGGTCGACCGATGACCGCGCGGCTCCTCGACGGCAACGCCACCGCATCCGCGATCAAGGCTGAGCTGCAGGAGCGCGTGGCCGCGCTCCGCGGCAAGGGCATGACGCCCGGCCTCGGGACGCTGCTCGTCGGCGACGACCCGGGCAGCCAGTCGTACGTGAAGGGCAAGCACCGAGACTGCGCCGAGGTGGGGATCGAGTCGATCCGCGTCGACCTGCCGTCGGGGGCCTCGAGCGCCGACGTCAGGAAGGCGATCGAGGACCTCAACGCCGCCCCGGAGGTCACCGGCTACATCATCCAGCTGCCGCTGCCGCCGGGCCACGACGAGCACGCGATGCTCGGGCTCATGGATCCCGACAAGGATGCCGACGGCCTGCACCCCTACAACCTCGGCCGGCTCGTGCTCGGCGTCGACGGCCCGATCGAGTCGCCGCTGCCGTGCACGCCCGCGGGCATCGTGCAGATGCTGCGCCGCCACGACATCGAGATCGCCGGCAGCACCGTCGCGGTCGTCGGTCGGGGCCTCACGGTCGGCCGGCCGCTCGGCCTGCTGCTGACGCGCAAGGGCATCGACGCGACCGTCACCCTGTGCCACTCGCGCACCCCCGACCTCGCGGCGCAGGTGCGCGAGGCCGACATCGTCGTGGCCGCGGTCGGCGTGCCGGGCCTCATCAAGGCCGACTGGGTCAAGCCGGGGGCCGCGGTGCTCGACGTGGGCATCACGCGCGGCCTCTCGGCCGAGACCGGCAAGGTCAAGCTGCTCGGCGACGTCGAGCCGGGCGTCCGCGAGGTCGCCGGCTGGGTCTCGCCCGTGCCCGGGGGCGTCGGCCCCATGACGCGCGTCATGCTGCTCGACAACGTCGTGCAGATGGCCGAGCACCAGGTGCGCTCCCGCTAGTCGCGCACGTACGCACCTCTGCGCATACCGCGGCGGCGGGCGGCGGTGGAGACTCGTGGATGCCCGGGCACCCAGGTCCCGGACGATCCCGAGGAGGAGACTCCATGACCGCCGCCGCCCGCGCGCGCCGAGGCACCGCCGCCGTCGCGCTCGCCGTCGTCCTGACCATGGTCGGTGCGACCGCCGCATCCGCCCACCACTGCTATCGCGACCAGTGGGCGGGCGCCGCCTACCAGCACCACCTGCGCGGCGGTACGCCGTGGGTGCCGCTGAGCGACCTCGGCGTGATGTTCGCCGTGCCGCCGCACCTGCAGGCCGACTGCGCGTGGGTGGCCGACGAGGTCGTCGCCGACTTCATGGCCGAGAACGGCATGACGCAGGAGCCGCTCATCCACGCGAAGGCGACCGTCGGCGGCGGCGCCGCCCACCAGGGCAGGGAGCCGCGCCCGTTCAGCTACCTCACCGAGGCGCAGTTCGGCTCGCTCACCGTCGACCTGCTCGCGGGCGTCGAGGCCTGCGCGGCGGGTCTCTAGTCCCGGCTGCTCGCGCCGGAAGCGGCGGCCTCCTCCCCACGTGCTGTCGGGAGGAGGCCGCTCCGCTGCCCGAGCAGCACGGCGCTCAGCCGGTCGCGCGCGCCGAGCTTGCGGTACAGGTGCTCCTGGTGCTTGTGCACCGTGCGCTCCGAGACGCCCAGGGTCGCGCCGATCGCGGCCGCCGTGCGACCGAGGTGCATGAGGTGCAGCACGGTGCGCTCGCGGGGCGTGAGCCGCGGAGCGCCCTCGGCCGGCTCGGGCGCCGCGGCGCCGACTCGCGCGAGCAGCTCGACGTGGCGGTCGAGGCCGCGCAGCAGGCGCGCGTGCTGGACGATCGGCCGCAGCTGCAGCCGGGTGATGGCGCTCGGCGCGATGAGCGTCCAGCCGTCGTACTCGCCGCCCGAGGCGACCGCGAGGTCGGCCTGGTGTGCCGAGACCCGCAGCCGCTCGAAGATGCGCAGCGTCGGCTCCTCGAGCGCCCAGCCGGCCCGCACGACGTCGCCGAGCCGCACGGGCTCGGGGGAGCGGGTCGCAGCCCGGAAGCGGAAGAGCGGATGCGCGCGCACGTCGGCGGCGCACGGCATCTCGGACGCCGCGGGTCGGTGCCCGTGCCCGTGGATGCGCATGAGCGCGTCGGGGCGGCCGCGCGTCACGCTCACGCGCGTCGCGATCTCGCTGTCGGTCGCGACGAGGATCGCCTCGGCGAGCAGAGCGCGCGCGGCATCGGCATCCTGCTCGTGCAGGATGTCGGCCACCGCATCCGTGATGGGGCTGCGCATGCGGCTGAGCATAGGAGCGCGCGCGGCGGCGGGGAAGCGCCCGCGGAGGCGCTGTGGATCACCTCAGCATCCCGAGCCGGTGCTCGGCGCCGCGCACGCGCGGCCGGCGCCCCGCTCAGCCCGCGTACGCGTCGCGCAGCGCCGGGTAGTAGTCGTCCCACGCGGGCATCGGCTCGCCCGCGATCGCCGCGACGAGCCGGTCGAGGTACCACTCCCAGCCGGCCGCGACATCCGGCAGCGCCGCCTTGGGCAGCTCGTGCTGCATGAAGCGGATGAGGGTGCCCGAGCCCGGCTCGTGCCCGCCGTCGATGAGCTCGACCTCGAGGCTCCAGCTGCCCGACTCGTCGGTCGTCTGCACGGCCAGGTGCTCGGGGGCGTTGCAGTCGAGGATCTCGACGGCGCTCGTCGCGTCGCCCTCCTCGGCGGTCATCGCGAGCACGACCTCGCCCGAGTCGGGCTCGCCCACGTAGGTCGCGAACCAGATGCCGAGCTCGCGCGACTCGGAGAGGAAGGGCCACACGGCGATGGCGTCGGCGCTCACCGTGCGCTCGAGCGTCAGCTCGCACGTCTGGCCGTGCTCGGTCACCGTGCCTGTCCGTCGGATCGCCATCTCGTGCTCCTCCCGGTGGGGCCGAGCCTACGCATCCGCCCGCCCGGAACGCCAGGGGGCTCGAGCGTCAGCGGGCGATGGCGTCGACGTAGAGCTGGATGCGCTTCGCGTACGCCTCGGCGTTCCGCGCGATGCCGTGCCGCTCGTCGTCGGTCGTCTCGCGGCGCACCTTGCCGGGCACGCCAGCGACGAGCGAGTGCTCGGGGATGACGGTGCCCTCGGTCACGAGCGCGCCAGCTGCGATGATCGACCCGGTGCCGATGACGGCGCCGTTCATGACGGTCGCGTGCATGCCGATGAGCACGTCGTCCTCGACGGTGCAGCCGTGCACGACGGCGTTGTGGCCGATCGAGACGCGCGCGCCGATGGTGAGCGGCGAGCCGTGGTCGACGTGCAGCGAGCACGAGTCCTGCACGTTCGACTCCTCGCCGATCGTGATCGCCTCCTCCTCGGCGCGCAGGCTCGCGCCGGGCCAGATGCCCACGCGCTCGCCGAGCGACACCTCGCCCGCGATGACCGCGCCGGGCATGACGAGCGCCGACTTCGGCAGGTGCGGCACCCGGTCGGGAAGCGGGATGATCGTGGCGCGCTCGTGGACGGTCATGGCGCCAGCGTACGCCGGAGAGCCGCTGGGTGCGCTTCTCGGAGAAGTGGGGTACAACGAGAAGCGGCGCGGCGGTCGACCGCCGCGCGGGAGGAGACGACCGTGACGACCTCGACCGCAGCACCACCGCCGCCACCGGCCGCGCGCGCGGCGACCCCGCCCGAGCCTCCCTCCGCGGGCCGCCGGCGGCAACGCAAGGGGTCGATGCGCCGGCGCGAGGCGATCACGGGCCTGCTGTTCGTGTCGCCGTGGATCCTCGGGTTCCTCGTCTTCACGCTCGGCGCCATGGTCTACAGCCTCGTCATCTCGTTCAGCCGCTACCAGCTCGCGACCGACACCGCGCGGCCCGCGGGGCTCGCGAACTACGAGGCGCTCATCACCGATCCGAAGATCGCGATCGCGCTCGGCAACACGCTCTACTACGCGGTGCTCGCGGTGCCGCTCGAGATCGCCCTCGCGCTCGGCCTCGCGCTGCTGCTCAACAGCGTGCGGCGAGGCGCGGGCTTCTTCCGCACCGTCTTCTACCTGCCGAAGATGACCCCGACGGTCGCGACCGCATCCGTCTTCCTCCTGCTGCTCAACGGCTCGACCGGTGCCATCAACCGCGGGCTCGCCGCGATCGGCATCGACGGGCCCGACTGGCTGCTCGACCCCGCGTGGGTCAAGCCCTCGATCGTGCTCATGACCGTGTGGGGCGTCGCGGGCACGATGGTCATCTTCCTCGCGGCGCTGCAGAACGTGCCGAAGGAGCTCCACGAGGCGGCGTCGATCGACGGGGCCGGCGCGTGGCGGCGCTTCTGGCACGTGACGCTGCCGCTCATCTCGCCGGCGGTGCTGTTCAACGTGCTCGTGCTCACGATCGCCGCGTTCCAGATCTTCGACCAGGCGTTCCTGCTGTTCCACCGCACGACCGGCACCGGCTCGTCGGACGCGTCGCTCTTCTACGCGATCTACCTCTTCGAGCAGGCGTTCCGGCAGTTCAACTTCGGCTTCGCGGCGGCGATGGCATGGCTGCTGTTCGTCATCATCCTCGTCATCTCGATCATCCAGATGCGGGTCGGCAACCGATTCGTCTACTACGAGGGAGGCGACCGATGAGCGCGACCGAGACGGGAGAGCGGATGGGCTCCGAGGAGCTCGCGACCGCCGCCACCCGCCCGGTGAAGGCGCGCGGCGAGCGGCTCTCGGTGTGGGGCTGGATCGGGCAGGTGGTGCGGTGGGTGCTGCTGCTGGGCTGCAGCGCCCTGTTCCTCTACCCGCTGCTGTGGCTGCTCGCGGCGAGCCTCAAGCCGCGCGGCGAGGTCTTCGACAACCGGCTGATCCCGCAGACGTGGCAGCCGGAGAACTACGTGGAGGTCTTCTCCGAGCTGCCGCTGCTGTCGTGGCTCGGCAACAGCGTGCTCATCGCCGTGCTCGCCGCGGGGTTCGTGACGATCTCGAGCGCGCTCGTGGCCTTCGGCTTCGCGCGCTTCCGCTTCCCGGGGCGGTCGGTGCTCTTCGGCGTGCTGCTCGCGACGATGATGCTGCCGGGAGCCGTGACCCTGGTGCCGCAGTTCCTCATCTGGAACCAGCTCGGCTTCGTCGGCACGAACGTGCCGCTGTGGGGCGCGAACCTCTTCGGCTCGGCGTTCTACATCTTCCTGCTGCGGCAGTTCTTCCTGGGGCTGCCGCAGGAGCTGTTCGAGGCGGCGCGCATCGACGGGCTGAGCGCGTGGGGGCAGTTCTGGCGCATCGCGCTGCCGCTGTCGCTGCCGTCGTTCGTGATCGTGTTCCTGTTCGAGTTCCAGGCGAGCTGGAACAACCTGCAGGGCGCGCTCATCTACCTCAACACGGGGCAGGCGACCGACTACACGGTGCCGCTCGGCATCGCGAGCGCGATGACGAAGTACAGCCCCGAGTCGGGCGGCCACGGCGACTACCAGTACGTGATGGTCGCGGCGCTCATCGTGACGCTGCCGATGCTCATCATGTTCGCCTTCGGTCAGCGCTCCTTCATCCGCGGCATCGCGACGTCCGGTCGCACGGGCTGACGCATCCGCACGCACGACGGGGGCGGAGCGGCTCGGCCGCCCCGCCCCCGTCTTGTGCCGCTACTGCTCGCTGACCTGGTCGTACGCGCTCATCGCGGCCTGCTGGGCCTGCGCGAGCGCCTCCTCGGGCGAGCGCTCGCCCACGAGCGCCGAGGTCATCGCGTTCTCGAGCTCGCCGCGGATCTGCTGGCCCGCGGGCGAGGCGCCGAGCGAGGCGCCCTCCGCCGCGACGTCGTAGTAGACGCCGATCGCCTCCTCGAACCCGGGGTAGCCCTCGGCCGAGGCGTACTCGGCGCGGATCTCCTGGTCGCTCTCGGGCGAGCCCGTGAACAGGCCCGTGTTGATGCCGTTGCGGTCCTCCTCCTCCTCGGTCGTCGCGGCGCGCGCGTCGGCCGCGGCGATCCAGGCGTCGCCGCTCGTCAGGTCGAGCGCCCACGCGCACGCGGCGGAGGGGTTCTGCGCGCCCGCAGGGATGACGAACGCCGAGCCGCCGGTCGCGGTGAAGGGGCTGCCGTCGGTCGTGGTCATCGGCACGGCGCCGATCTCGACGTCGTCGGCGTACGGGGTGAGCACGTTGAGGTACCACTGGTCGAACACCGCGGCGCCGACGAGGTCGTTGGCGTAGCCGTTGCCGTCGCCGAAGATGTCGATCGAGTCGATCACGCCGCTCACCTCAGAGAAGCCGCCCTGCGCCTCGTAGAGCTGCTGCAGGAACTCGACCGCCTCGAGGTTCTCCGGCCGGTCGAGGGTGGGCGCGCCGGACTCGTCGACGACGCCGCCGCCGAAGGCGAGCATCCACTGCGCCGCCTTCGAGACGCCCTGCGGGTCGAAGCCCACGCGGGAGACGCTCGAGCCGTCCATGACGGTCATCGCCTCGGCGGCGGCGATGAACGCATCCGGATCGCTCAGGTCGAGCGCGCCGGCGTCGACGCCCGCTTCCTCCATCACGCGCGCGTTGGTGAGGATCACGGGCGGCTGGTAGAACTGCGGCACCGCCCAGACCTGGTCCTCCCAGGTGACGTCGGCGAGCACGTGCGGGTACCAGCGCTCGGCGGCATCGACCTCGTGCGCGGTGAAGCACGCGTCGAGCGGCATGAGGAGCCCCTGCGCGGCGTAGGTGGGCACGAACTGCCGGTCGATCTGCACGACGTCGGGCATGTCGCCGGAGACGGCGAGGGTCGTGAACTTCTGCGCGTCGAACGCGGTCTGGTCGAGCTCGATCGTCACGTCGCCCAGCTCGCCTGCCGCGTGGTCGAGGCGCGCCTGGCCCACGTCGTCGGTGTTCTCGAAGCCCCATCCGCGGAGCTCGCCCGTCGGCTCTGCCGCGAAGTCGACGTCGGCCGCGGCGTCCTCGCCGCCTGCGCCGCCGCCGCATGCCGTCAGCAGCAGCGTCATCGCGACCGCCGCGGCGGCCCCGCTCCCGATCCGTCCCATCCTGCCCGGCCCGCTGCCGGTCCTGCTCGCACTCGTGCGCATGGCCCGTCCCCTTCGACACCTGGCGGCCCGCGGACGCGAGCGGCCCTCGAACCGGACCGTACTGCACTCGTGTACCCCATTCCTAGACCTCTTCCCAGCAAGCGCGTACCCTCGCGCCATGACCGCCACATCGCCCGCCCGCATCGAGTCGCTCGAGCCGCACCAGGTCTTCGTGTTCGGCTCCAACGCCGAGGGCGCGCATGCGGGTGGCGCGGCGCGGCTCGCCCACGAGCGCTTCGGCGCCGTCTGGGGGCAGTCGAGCGGCCTGCAGGGGCAGTCCTACGGCATCGACACCATGAGCGGGCTCGCGACCCTCGAGAGCGAGGCGCACGCGTTCCTCGCGTTCGCGGCCGAGCATCCGCGGCTCGAGTTCCTCGTCACCGAGCTCGGCTGCGGCATCGCCGGCCACGCCCCGGAGCAGGTCGCGCCGATGCTGCGCGGCGCCCCGGCCAACGTGCTGCTGCCCGAGCGCTTCATCGCCGTGCTCGCCCGGGAGTCCGCGTAGCGTAGGGGCGGGCGCCCGCCCGCCCCCATAGCCCAACTGGCAGAGGCAGCGGACTTAAACTCCGCCGAGTCTGGGTTCGAATCCCAGTGGGGGCACGCGTGCCGCGCCGCTCAGCCGCGCGACGTCGGCTGGCCCGTGAGCTCCGCGAGCCCGATCGGCGCGCGGCCGGTCAGCAGCTCGACGTCGCCGGTCACCCGCGCGAAGTCGCCGCGCGCGATGGCGGTGTAGGTCGTGATCCACCCCTGCATGCGCCACTCGGGCACCCCGTAGGGCTCTCGCGAGGCGCGCGCCTCCTCGAGCGTCTCGTCGACGTAGCGGATGTCGCGGCCGGTCGCCGCCGACAGGGTCGCGGCGACCTCGTCGAGGCTGAGCGCCTCCGGCCCGGTGAGCTCGTAGACGCGGCCCGCGTGGGCGGCGGGGTCGCGCAGCACGGCCGCGAGCGAGCGCGCGACGTCGACCTTCGCGACCCCCGCGATGCGGCCGTCGCCGCCGGGGCCGAGGATCGCGCCGTCGGCGCGGGGGAGGAGCGCGAGGAAGTCGAGGTAGAGGCTGTCGCGCAGGATCGTCCACGCCATGCCGCTCGCCCGGATCGCCTCCTCGGTCGCGAAGTGGATGCGGGCGTAGGTGAACTCCGCGTCGGCCGCGGCGCCCTGGCTCGACGTGTAGACGATGTGGCGCACGCCCGCATCCGCAGCCGCCGCCACGAAGTCGAGCTGCCCCTCGAGCCAGCCCTCCTCCTCGCCGCCCGAGATCATCAGCAGCGTCGTGACGCCGTCGAGCGCGCGACGCGCCTGCTGCCGGTCGCCGTACGAGGCCTCGACCACCACGGCGCTGGGGAGGTGCGGCGCTCGCGACGGCGTCCGCGCGAGCAGTCGGAGGGCGGCGCCGCCGCGAGCGAGCTCCTCGGCCGTGAGCCGGCCGATCGCGCCGGTGGCGCCGGTGATCGCAAGGGGCGGTGCGTCGGTCATGCAGTCAGTCTCCTCGGAGCGGCCGGATGTTCGCCGAGGGCGGCGAACCCATCGACGGTACGGGATCCGGGAGTCGCGGCGCGGGAGCGCCCGGCGGCTTCAGCCAACCCTGCGCCTCGCCTCAGCGGCTCGCTAGGCTCGCCGCATGCGTCCGCCCACTGGTCAGCAGCTCGCCCTCGCCGGCACGGTCGACGGCCGTCCCCTGCACGCCACGATCACCGAGGTCGCAGCGACGCTGCGCGAGCTCGTCTACGACGGCGTCGACCTCGTCGAGCCCTTCGACGAGGCGGCGCGCCCCGCGAAGGCGCAGGGCATCGTGCTCGCGCCGTGGGGCGGCCGCGTCGCGGGCGGCGACTGGATGCACCACGGCGAGGTGCAGCGGCTCGCCATCACCGAGCGCGACAAGGGCAACGCGAGCCACGGACTGCTGCGCTTCTCGCCCTACCGCGTGCTCGACCACACCGAGTCGGCGGTCGTGCTGCAGGCGACGATCCACCCGCAGCCCGGCTGGCCCTTCCTGATCGACACGACGGTCACCTACGAGCTCACCGACGACGGCCTGCGCGTCGCGCACGAGGCGACGAACATCGGTGCCGAGCCCGCTCCGTGGGCGTGCGGCGCGCATCCGTACCTCGCCGTCGGCGACACCCCTGCCGACCGCCTGACGCTCACGGTGCCCGCTGAGCGCGTCTTCAACGCCGAGCGCCACATCCCGACGCAGGAGACCCTCGTGGATGCGATGGATGCGTCGGCGCCCGACCTGCGCGGCGGCCGGCGCCTCGCCGACCTCGACATCGACCACAACTACGCGGGCCTCGAGCACGTGGGCGGCGTGGCGACCTCGACGCTGCTCGACGACACCGGGCGCGGGGCGGCGCTCTGGCAGGACGCGGCGTACCCCTACGCCGTCGTCTTCACGCCCCGCGACTTCCCCGCCTCGAGCGGGCCGAAGCACGCCGCCGCGGTCGAGCCGATGAGCGCACCCGCGAACGCCCTCAACAGCGGCATCGGGCTCGTGTGGCTCGAGCCGGGCGAGACGTGGCGCGGCCACTGGGGCATCGACCCGGTCGGCTTCTGACCTCTCAGGCGCCTCTCACCGGGCTCTCACGCGCGCCCGCGAGCATGGCCGGCATGGCCACCGACACGAAGCTCCGCATCACCGCCCGCGCCGCGCTCGCCGCGGCCGCCACCGTCGTGCTCGCCTCCTGCGCGTCGACCGCACCGCAGGCGCCGAGCGACAGCGCGCCCGCGGAGAGCTCGGCATCGCCGGCGACCGTGCCGTCCTCGAGCACCACGCCGTCCGCGAGCGCCGATGCGACCCCGTCCGCCGCCGCCGGCGGCGACGTCGCGGGCGCGATCGCCGCCATCGGCCTCGCCGAGTCCGAGACCGGCGCGACGGCGTACGAGATCGACGACCAGGACGACGACGGGTCGTGGGAGATCGAGCTCGCCGACGGCGCGGCGCAGGTGACCGTGCGCGTGACCGGCGACGGCGCGTCGGTGCTCGAGACCGAGCGCGAGGACGACGACGTCGACGACGAGGATCGCGCGGCGCTCGACGCCGCGGGCATCACGCTCGCCGACGCCATCGAGGCGGCCGCGGCCGAGGCGCAGGGCGCACCCCTCGACGACGCGACGCTCGAGGACGACGACAGCGGACCCGCGTGGGAGGTCTCGTTCGATGACGAGCTCGAGGTCTTCGTCTCCGTGGCCGACGGCGCGATCCTCCGCACCGACCCCTGACCCCGCCGGCGGCGTCCGGGGAGAGCGGACCTCGGCCGTCAGCGTGGGGCGACGCGCGCGAGCGCTGCCCGTCAGGCGTCGATCGGTGCGGGCCCGTCCGGCGGCAGGGCAGCGCGCCGCGCGGCTCTGCGCGCTGCGCGACGCATCCGCCGCGTCTCCCGCTCGACGGGCTCGGCGGATCCCAGCTCGGGGTCGAGGCGCACGACGATCATGCGCAGCACCGCGACGCCGGCCACCACGGCGGCGATGAACGCGACCGTGAGGATGACGGCGAGCAGCACGTCCCACTCCCACAGGATGGTCATGAGCGTGCGTGCGGTCGGGCGGCGGGTCGTGCCGCGAGCGGGGCGTGGACGGTGGAGCACCGGCCGCCGATCGCGACCGTGGACTCCACGTCGCGAGGATGCGCGTGCATGGGGTCTTCGTTCAGTCTCCGCTGCGATGAGTCGCGGCCTGCAGCGAGAGTGCGCGGGAAGGGCTGTCGCTGCGGAGGTAAGTCGAAACCCGTGTGCCCCGAGGCTACAGGGCGGGGTCAGGGGCGACAAGGGACGACGCCGCGGCGCAGCCGCTCGTGCGTCGCACCGCGAGCGCTGGTGGGCCCGGTGGGGCTCGAACCCACGACCAGCGGATTAAAAGTCCGATGCTCTACCGACTGAGCTACAGGCCCGCAGCGTCCAGGGTAGTCGGGTGCGCGCGGCCGTCGGGCGTGGGAGGATCGACGCGCATGGCCGAAGACTTCCACCGCCCCACCCGCTTCTCGAACGACTGGTTCGAGCGCGTCGAGGGCGACGTCGATCCCGTCGTGCGCCTGCAGCTGGCGAGCAGCACGGCGCACGCGCTGCTCTCGCGCGTGCGGTCGGGCGCCGACCCCGAGGTCGTCGAGCGCATCCTGCACGTCGCGCGCGAGCACGGCATCGATACCGTCGCCGAGCTCTGGTCGCAGGCGCGCCCGCACTCGCTGCCGGGCACCCTCTGGCGCGTGCACCTGCTGCACGCGCTCGTGACGCAGCGCGCCGCCGACGTCGCGCATCTCTACCAGCGGGGGGCGGATGCGCTGCCGACGGCCGCGCCCGTCGTCGCGGGCGTGCCGTCCCCGGCGAGCCCTGACGAGATGCGGGCGCTGAGCGAGACGATCCTGCGGGGCGTGTTCGCCGGCGACTTCGCGATGGCGCTCGAGCGAGCCGCCGCGTTCGCCGTCGTCACCGCTGCGGGTGCCGTCGAGGCGGCGCACGCCGATGAGCCGCTCCACCCGGAGCGCGCCTCCGAGCGCACGAGGCTCGCCGCCCGCCTGACCGACATCGCCGACGACCTGCGGGTCTGCGCCCGGCTCTGGCGCGCCGACGACCTGGACTGACCGAGGGGCCCGATGCCCACCGTTCGCGCTCAGCGCATCCACCCGCGTGTCGGCGCGAGCCTCGTTACCCTGGTTCGGCCGGGCCGCGTAACCCCGGGCTCCAATATTCGCCGCTGCGAGCGGCCTTCCGCCGAGAGGCGTTCGCGGCCCGGCACTCTCGTCTCCGACGGATGGTCGGCGACTGGGTCGGGCGTCCGTGTTCACCTGCCGTTCACGTCCGTGGGGCCTGCGCGCCACCCGTTCTGCCTACCGTGGTCGATGGCGCGCTCGGTCGCGCCGCACTCCAGGGAGCTCCAGCCCCTGCACCGATCCATTCCGAAGGGAACACCGTGAAGTTCACGAAGCTCGGCCGCGCTGCGGTCGTCGCCGCAGCAGGCGCTGTCCTGCTCAGCTCCTGCGCCGCCAACGAGGCCCCCGCCGGCGAGGCCGACGCGTCGACCGCGCCCTCGGCCGCCTCGCTGTCGGGCGACCTCGCGGGTGCCGGCGCCTCGTCGATGGGTGCCGCGCAGGAGGCGTGGATCGCCGGCTTCCAGACCGCGAACCCCGACGTCAACGTCACCTACGACCCCGCAGGCTCGGGCGCGGGCCGCGAGCAGTTCATCGCCGGCGGCGTCGCCTTCGCGGGCTCGGACGCCTACCTGAAGGACGAGGAGCTCGAGGGCACCTTCGGCGCGTGCGTCGCCGACACGGTGCCGGTCGAGCTGCCGATCTACATCTCGCCCATCGCGGTCATCTTCAACGTCGAGGGCGTCGAGTCGCTCAACATGGACGCCGCGACGATCGCGAAGATCTTCTCGGGCCAGATCACGAACTGGAACGACGAGGCGATCGCGAGCCAGAACCCCGACGTCGAGCTGCCCGACGCCACGATCACGGCGGTGCACCGCTCGGACGACTCGGGCACGACCGAGAACTTCACCGAGTACCTCGCCGCGACCGCTGAGTCCGACTGGAGCGAGGGCGTGTTCGAGACGTGGCCGGCCGCCTACGGCGGCGAGGGCGCGCAGGGCACCTCGGGCGTCGTCGACGCCGTCACCAACGGCACCAACACGATCGGCTACGCCGACGCCTCGCGCGCCGGCGACCTCGGCACGGTCGCGCTGCAGGTGGGCGACGAGTACGTGCCCTTCACCGCCGAGGCGGCTGCCGCCGCCGTCGACGCGTCGCCGCTCGTCGAGGGCCGTGGCGAGGGCAGCCTCGCCGTCGACCTCGACCGCACGACGACCGAGGCCGGCGTCTACCCGCTCGTGCTCGTCTCGTACGCGATCGCCTGCTCGGACTACACCGACGACGCGACCGCCGAGCTCGTCAAGGGCTACCTGGGCTACATCGCCTCGGCCGAGGGCCAGGAGGCGGGCGCCGCGAACGCGGGCAACGCCCCCATCTCGGACGACCTGCGCGAGGACATCCTCGCCGTCGTCGACTCGATCCAGTAATACTGGAACCGCACACCGCACGCCCGTAGGGCTGCACCGTCCGGCCGGGGCGCTCCATCGCCCCGGCCGGATCTGTTCGATCGGCACTCCAGACTCCGCAGGGAGCCCCATGACAACCGCTGCACCGGCCGCACCGCGCGCCGCTGTCAAGAACCGGCCGGCCGACGTCGTCTTCAAGGCGATCTCGACCACGGCCGGTGTGCTGATCCTGCTGGCGCTCGGCGGGGTCGCGATCTTCCTCGTCGCGCAGGCCGTGCCCGCGATCATCGGGCCGATCCCCGAGAGCGAGGGCGCGAACTTCTGGGCATGGGTATGGCCGCTCACCTTCGGCACGCTGTGGTCGGCGTTCCTGGCGATGGTCATGGCGGTGCCGCTCGCGGTCTCGATCGCGCTCTTCATCACGCACTACGCGCCGCGCCGGCTCGCGCAGCTGCTCGGCTACGTCATCGATCTCCTCGCCGCGATCCCCTCGGTCATCTACGGGCTCTGGGGCATCGCCGTGCTCGCGCCGTTCTTCCAGCCGGGGTTCCGCTGGCTCGGCGAGAACCTCGGCTGGATCCCGCTCTTCACCCCGCCCGCGTCGGGCACCGGCCGTACGATCCTCACCGCATCCATCGTGCTCGCGGTGATGGTGCTGCCGATCATCACGGCGCTGTGCCGCGAGATCTTCCTGCAGACGCCGCGCCTCAACGAGGAGGCCGCGCTCGCGCTCGGCGCCACGCGGTGGGAGATGATCAAGATGGCCGTGCTGCCGCACGGCCGCTCCGGCATCATCGCGTCGTCGATCCTCGGCCTCGGCCGCGCGCTCGGCGAGACGATGGCCGTCGCCATGGTCCTCGCCTCCTCGGGCGTGGTGAGCTTCGTGCTCATCGGCTCGCAGAACCCCTCGACGATCGCCGCCAACATCGCGCTGCGCTTCCCGGAGGCGCACGGCATCACCGTCAACATGCTCATCGGCTCGGGGCTCGTGCTCTTCGCCATCACGCTGCTCGTGAACGCGATCTCGCGCTGGATCATCGCCCGCACGACCGTGAACGGAGGGAGGTAGACCATGACCGCCACCATCGCTCCCAGTCGCCAGACGCAGAATCCGCTCACCGCGGGCCAGCTGCCGAGCTGGAGCCCCTGGGCGCTCCTGGGCATCTGCGTCGCCGTCGGCGCCGCCGTCGCGGGCCTCATCGCGGGCGCGTCCGACTCCGACTTCAGCCTCGTGCTCGTCGGCATCATCGGCTACGTGCTGTACCTCGTGGCGATCACGGTCGTGAGCCAGCTGATCGAGGGTGGCCGCAAGGCCGCGGACCGGCTCGTCACCGGACTCGTCGTCGGCGCGTTCGTGCTCGCGCTCGTGCCGCTCATCTCGCTCGTCCTCACGGTCGTCGTCAACGGCCTCGCGCGCTTCGACGTCGAGTTCTTCACCTACTCGATGCGCAGCGTCGTCGGCGAGGGCGGCGGCGTCCTGCACGCGATCGTCGGCACCGTGCTCGTCACTCTCTGGGCGGCGATCATCTCGGTGCCGGTGGGCATCTTCACCGCCATCTACCTCGTCGAGTACGGCCGCGGCGCGCTCGCGAAGGCCATCACCTTCTTCGTCGACGTCATGACGGGCATCCCCTCGATCGTCGCGGGCCTGTTCGCCTATGCCCTCTTCGCGCTGTTCGCCGGCGAGGGCGTGCGCAGCGGCCTCGGCGGCGCCGTGGCGCTGAGCCTGCTCATGATCCCCACCGTCGTCCGCTCGACGGAGGAGATGCTCAAGCTCGTGCCGAACGACCTGCGCGAGGCCTCGCTCGCGCTCGGCGTGCCGAAGTGGCTGACGATCTGGAAGGTCGTGCTGCCCACCGCGCTCGCCGGCATCGTCACCGGCGTCACGCTCGCCGTCGCGCGCGTGATCGGCGAGACCGCGCCGCTGCTCATCATCGCCGGCTTCACGACGAACATGAACTACAACGTGTTCGACGGCCGCATGATGACGCTCCCGGTGTTCGCCTACAACCAGTACATCTCGCCCGGGGTGCAGGAGCAGGCCTACTTCGACCGCGCGTGGTCGGCGGCGCTCGTCCTCATCCTCATCGTCATGATCCTCAACATCGGCGCGCGCCTCGTGGCGCACTTCTTCGCGCCGAAGGCCGGAAGGTAACGCAGCATGTCCAAGCGCATCGAGATCAACGACCTCGACATCTACTACGGCGACTTCAAGGCGGTCGAGGGCGTCTCCGTCGACATCGAGCCGCGCGCCGTCACGGCCTTCATCGGGCCGTCCGGGTGCGGCAAGTCGACGGTGCTCCGCTCGCTCAACCGCATGCACGAGGTCATCCAGGGCGCCTGGGTCGACGGCGAGGTGCTGCTCGACGGCGCCAACCTCTACGGCCCCGGCGTCGACCCGGTGAACGTGCGCCGCCAGATCGGCATGGTCTTCCAGCGCCCGAACCCGTTCCCGACGATGACGATCCGCGAGAACGTGCTCGCCGGCGTGCTGCTCAACAACCGCCGGATGTCGAAGAGCGATCAGGACGACCTCGTCGAGCGCTCGCTGCGCGGCGCCAACCTCTGGAACGAGGTCAAGGACCGACTCGGCGTGCCCGGCTCGGGCCTCTCGGGCGGCCAGCAGCAGCGCCTCTGCATCGCGCGCGCGATCGCGGTGAGCCCCGACGTGCTGCTGATGGACGAGCCCTGCTCGGCCCTCGACCCGATCTCGACGCTCGCGATCGAGGACCTCATCGAGGAGCTCAAGACCGAGTACACGATCGTGATCGTCACGCACAACATGCAGCAGGCGTCGCGCGTGAGCGACAAGACCGCGTTCTTCAACATCGCGGGCACCGGCAAGCCGGGCAAGCTCATCGAGTTCGACGAGACGACGAAGATCTTCTCCAACCCGTCGGTGCAGGCGACCGAGGACTACGTCTCCGGCCGCTTCGGTTGAGCGCAGACGAGGCAATGCGGCTTCGCCGCGTTGCCTCCGTCGCGCTCAAGGTCGAGGAGCGCGCGGCCCTCGGCCGCACGCGTCGCGAGACCTCGCTGTCGCCCGCGGCGAGCACGCCGTCTCGCGAGCCTTGTCCCTCGCTGGTCGAGTAGGCCGGCGCAGCCGGCCGTATCGAGACCGGGCGTCGTCGTCTCGATACGCCCCTGCGGGGCTACTCGACGACCGCCGGGGGCCCTACGCCTCCCGCGGCCCGTGCGTCTCGAGCGCCACGAGCGCCGGCTCGTCGCCCGCCGCGACGTGCAGCACGGTGAACTCGGCCGTGTGGAGCATCGACGCCCGGTGGGTGCGCTCGGTCTCGGCCGCATCCGCCGCGTGCACGACCGCTGTGACGATCTCGGGGATGACCGGCGCGTGCGAGCACAGCACGGTGCCGCGGCGCTTGCGCACCGCCTTCGCGATGCGGCGCTCGATCTCGGCCCGCGGGTCGCGCTCGGGGGCCTCGTGCGCGTCCTGGCTGATCTCGGCCGACGCCTTCGGCTCGACCCCGAGCAGGCGCCGCAGCGGCTCGACCGTCGCGACGCACCGCGCGGCATCCGACGTGACGATGCGCTCGGGCGCGAAGGCGCCGATGCCCGGGGCGACGAGCGCCGCCTGCCGCAGCCCCCGCGGCGTCAGCGGCCGCGACGCATCCGGGCCCTCCCAGTCGAAGGCGTTCGCGGCCTTCGCGTGCCGCAGCGCGATGATCGGGAAGGTCTCGGCGTGGCCGGCGGCGAGGCGCTCCTCGAAGCGCTCGATGATCGCGACGTCGTGCTCGTACGTGCAGCGCCGCTTCGCCTCGCGCAGCGGCAGCCAAGCGAGCGCGAGGATCTCGTCGTCGGGCTCGAACGGGCGCGCCGCTCGGAACGCCTCCTCCGAGACGCGCGCCTGCCAGTAGTAGACGACCTTGTCGCGGCCGTCGGGCAGCCGGTACTCGCTCTGCCCGAGCGGCGCGCCGAGCGCGATCGCGAGCCCGGTCTCCTCGTCGAGCTCGCGCGCCGCGCACTCCGGCAGCGTCTCGCCCGGGTCGAGCTTGCCCTTCGGCAGCGAGTGGTCGCGGTGCTGCGTGCGCTCGACGAGCAGCACGAGCACCTGGTCGTCGACGACGCGCCACGCGAGCACTCCCGCGGCGAGCACGGGCGACGCGGCGCTCACCGGGCCCGCTTCCGGCGCTGGATCTGGATCATGCGGTCGCGGTGCAGGTCGTCGAGCGGCGTGCCGTCCGGGCCCTCGAAGCGGCGCGTCCACGTGCCGTCGGGCTCGCCCCACCACGAGGCCGTCTGCGGCGACATCGCCTTGTCGAACAGCTGCTGGATGTCGCGCATGTGCTCGGTCGAGGTGAGCTGGATGAGCGTCTCGACGCGGCGGTCGAGGTTGCGGTGCATCATGTCGGCCGAGCCGATGAAGACCTCCTCGTGGCCGTCGTTCCAGAAGGCGAACACGCGAGAGTGCTCGAGGTAGCGGCCGACGATCGATCGGATGGTGATGTTCTCGCTCAGCCCCGGCACGCCCGGCTTGATCGAGCAGATGCCGCGCACCCACACCTGCACCTCGACGCCGGCGCGGCTCGCGCGGTAGAGCGCATCGATGATCTGCTCGTCGACGATGGAGTTGACCTTGAGGCGGATGCGCGCGGCGCGGCCCGCGCGGGCGGCCGCGGTCTCGCGCTCGATGCGCGTCAGCAGCCCCTTCCGCAGGTGCCGCGGGGCGACGAGGAGCCGGTGGTACTCCTTCTCCTGCGCGTATCCCGAGAGCTCGTTGAACAGCCGCGTGATGTCGCGGCCCACCTGGTCGTTGTCGGTGAAGAGGCCGAAGTCCTCGTAGATGCGGCTCGTCCGCTGGTTGTAGTTGCCCGTGCCGATGTGGCAGTAGTGGCGCAGCCGCCCGTTCTCGCGGCGCACGATGAGCATGAGCTTGCAGTGCGTCTTCAGACCGACGATGCCGTAGACCACGTGCACGCCCGCGCGCTCGAGCTGCTTCGCCCAGCGGATGTTGGCCTGCTCGTCGAAGCGCGCCTTCACCTCGACGAGCGCGAGCACCTGCTTGCCGGCCGCGGCGGCCCGGATGAGGGCGGCGACGACGGGGGAGTCGCCGGAGGTCCGGTAGAGCGTCTGCTTGATGGCGAGCACGTCGGGGTCGTCGGCCGCCTGCTCGAGCAGCGCCTGCACGCTCGTCGCGAACGACTCGTACGGGTGGTGCACGAGCACGTCCTTGCGCGTGATCGCCTTGAAGAGGTCGGTCACCTCGTCCTGGTCGTTCGGCAGGAACGCCGCGGCGGTGACGGGCACGCGCTTCGTGTAGCGCAGGTCGGGCCGGTCGAGCCCCGAGATCTGGAAGAGCCCCGTGTGGTCGAGCAGGCCGGGCAGCCGGTAGACCTCGTGCTCGGTGATGCCGAGCTCGTCGACGAGCAGCTCGAGGGTGTCGTCGTCGATGTCCTCCGAGACCTCGAGTCTGATCGGCGGGCCGAACTTGCGCCGCGAGAGCTCGTGCTCGAGCGCCTTGATGAGGTTCTCGGTGTCGTCCTCGTCGATCGTGACGTCCTCGTTGCGGGTCACGCGGAAGACGTGGTGCTCGACGATCTCCATGCCGGGGAAGACCTCGTCGAGGTTGTTGGCGATGAGCGCCTCGAGCGGCAGGAACCGCTGCTGCCCGTCGAGCCGCTCGAGCTCGACGAAGCGCGGCAGCACGGCCGGCACCTTGAGGCGCGCGAACTGCTCCTCTGCCTCGCCGGGCACGCGCACGCGCACCGCGAGGTTGAGCGAGAGGCCGGAGATGTACGGGAACGGATGCGCGGGGTCGACCGCGAGGGGCATGAGGACGGGGAAGATCTCGGCGTCGAAGCGGGCCGAGAGCGCGTCGCGCTCGGCGTCGCTCAGCTCGTCCCAGCGGGCGATGGAGATGCCGGCGGCCTCGAGGTCGGGCCCGAACGAGTCCTGCACCGCCCGCGCGTGCCGCAGCTGCAGCTCGTGCGCGCGCTCGACGATCTCGTCGAAGAGCTGCTGCGGCGCGATGCCGACGTTGGTGGGCACCGCGAGCCCCGTCGTGATGCGCCGCTTGAGGCCGGCGACGCGCACCATGAAGAACTCGTCGAGGTTGGAGGCGAAGATCGCGAGGAAGTTCGCGCGCTCGAGCAGCGGCGTGCGGGGATCCTCGGCCATCTCGAGCACGCGCTGGTTGAACTGCAGCCACGAGAGCTCGCGGTCGAGGAAGCGGTCGGCGGGCAGGCCGTCCTCGGTCTCGACGCCCTGCATCTCGGCCGACCAGCCGACCTCCTCGTCGAAGTCGTCACGGTCGAAGTCGGCGTCGTTCGCGTCCTGGAAGGTCTGCTCCCCCTCGAGCCGCATCGGCGCGCGATCGAGGCGCGGCTCCTCAGCCGGCTGGACGTCGGTCGCACGTGCGTCGCTCATGGCGTCATTGTGCCAAGCGACGGTGAACGGCGCGCGCGCGAGTTGCGTACCGAGCGCCCGGTCGCGCTGGCGATCCCTCAGTCGCCCAGCCGCCAGCGCACGTCGATCGCCCACTGCGCGAAGCCGGCGCGCCGGTAGAGGGCGAGCGCCGGCTCGTTGTCGCCCTCGACGTAGAGGTGCGCGGTCGTGGCGCCGAGCGCGCGCATGCGCGCGAACGCGGCCTCGAGCATCCGTCGCCCGATGCCTGCGCCCTGCCGCTCGGGCGAGACGCCGAGCACGTAGAGCTCGGCGACGTCGGGCTGCGCGGCGTCGGCCTTGACCCACGCGAAGCCGTCGAGCCCCGCCTCGCCGGGCAGCACGACGAGGTTGGCGTCGTCGTGCCACGGCTCGGCGCGCCGCGCCGCGAGGTCGTCGGCCGACATGCGGCCCTGCTCGGGGTGGTCGGCGAACGCGGCGGCGTTCAGCTCGAGCAGGGCGGATGCGTCGGCCGGCTCGAAGGCCCGCGCGCCGTCGGGCAGGCGGTCGAGGCCGGCGGGCACCGGCGCCCGCAGCTGCAGGAGCGTGCGCACGCGCGCCATGCCGAGTCGCGCGGCGATCGCGCGCGAGCCCGGGTGGTCGCCGTGCGCCCACGCGTCGAGGCCGCCCAGCTCGTCGGCGAGCCGCGCCGCGAGCGCGCCGCCGAGCCCGCGGCCGCGGTGCTCGGGATGCACGGCGAGCTCGACCTCGGGGCGGCCGTCGGCCTTGCCGACGACCGCGAGCGCGGTGTCGTCGCCCACCGCCCGCCGCTCACCGCGCCGCAGCTCGACGAGCGCCTGGTCGTTGAAGGGCGGTGCGCCGTCGGCGGCCGCGCACGCGGCGCCGAGCGCCTCGGCGATCGCGATCGCGCGCGCCGCCTCTCGGTCGCCCGCGGGCTCCCCGTCAGTGATCTCCCCACCCGCCGGCACTTGTCCGCTCACGCCCGCGTCGCGCATCCGCCCCACCTCACTCGTCCAGCAGCTCGAACCGGTAGCCGACGCCGCGCACCGTGCCGATGAGCGTCTCGAGGTCGCCGAGCTTGGCCCGCAGGCGCCGCACGTGCACGTCGACCGTGCGCGTGCCGCCGAAGTAGTCGTAGCCCCACACCTCGCTCAGCAGCTGCTCGCGCGTGAACACGCGCGCGGGGTGCGCGAAGAGGAAGCGCAGCAGCTCGAACTCCTTGTAGGTGAGGTCGACGGGCCGGCCGTCGACCTTGGCCTGGTAGCTCGCCTCGTCGATCGTGAGCCCGCTCGTCGCGGCCGGCGCCTCGGCGCGCGCGGCCGCGAGTGCGAGCCGGATGCGCGCCTCGACCTCGGCGGGACCGGCCGCGTCGAGCACGATGTCGGTCACACCCCACTCGGGGGTGACGGCCGCGAAGCCGCCCTCGCCGAGCACGAGCAGCACGGGCGCCGCGTCGCCGTCGAGCAGGCGGCAGATGGCCTTCGCCGCGGCGAGCTCGCCGACCGCGTCGACGATGAGCAGGTCGCCGCCGGGTGCGCGTGCGACCGACTCCGCCGTCGCCGGCAGCGCGGTCACCCGGTGCTCGAGGAGCTCGAGGGCGGGCAGCACGCCTCGGTCGCGGCGGGTGAAGATCACGACGTGCGCCATCCAGCCTCCTGCCGATCTCGATCCTAGAGCGTCGTCAGGCGCCGCTCGCGCCCAGGTCGTCCCCAGCGGCCGCGGCGGAAGTGCGCCATGATGGCGGCATGCGCGCGGCGATGACCTGGCAGTGGGCGAGCGTGTGGCCCGTGTGGCTGCTCGCGCTCCTCGGCGCCGTGCTCGTCGGGGCGCTGCAGCCGACCGACGGCATCGTCTGGCTGCCGATCGTGCTGGGCGTGTGCACGCTCGTCGCGTTCGCGATCCAGCTGGGCGGGCCGACCGAGCCGGGGCTCGTCGAGCGGCTCGCGGCCGCCGTGTTCGGCACGATCGTCGTGCTCGCGGTCGCGAGCGCGATCCTCGTGCCGCTCACCCTGCTCTGACGCAAGGCTCCACGGTGCGGGGGCGATAGGATCGAGCCATGGATGCCATCCCCGTCGTCGCACTCGAGATCTTCTTCCTCGGCCTGCTGGGCCTCGCGATGCTCGCGATCGTCGGCGTCTCGTTCGTCGTCATCCGCAACCTCTTCCGCGGCCAGCGCTAGGCGATGCTCGAGCTCGACCCGACGCTCCCGGCCGAGCTGGGTCCGCTGCAGTGGCTCATCGGCACGTGGGAGGGCACCGGCGTGCTCTCGTTCCCGGTCGGCGACCGCACCGTCGAGCACGAGTTCGGGCAGCGCATCTCGTTCGCCCACCACGGCAGCCCCTACCTCGACTACGCGTCCTACGCGTGGCTGCTCGACGACGAGCTGACGCCGCTCGCCGCTGAGAACGGCTTCTGGCGCCTTGCGCGCGACTCGCACGCGTCCGACGCGGGCCCCGGCATGCTGCCCGCCGACGGCGAGCCCGCCTTCGCCGACGCCGAAGCGGTCGAGCGGCTGCGCCGGCCCGACGGCGCCTTCGACATCCAGGCGCTCATCGCGCACCCGACGGGCGTCTCCGAGCTCTACCTCGGCACGATCGCCGGCCCGCGCATCGACCTCGCGACCGACGCCGTGCTGCGCGGTGCGAGCGCGAAGGAGCACACCGCATCCACCCGCATGTACGGGCTCGTCGAGCAGCACCTGCTGTGGGCGTGGGATCTCGCCGCGCTCGGGCAGGGGCTCGAGAGCCACGCCTCGGGGCGGCTCGCCCGCGTGACGCCGAGCGAGGCGAACGAGGCGTGAGCGCGCGCGACGTCGCCGCCCGCATCCCGGATGCGGTGCTCGACGAGGCGAGCGGGCTGCCGCTCCACGTCGGCAACCCGATCGCCGAGCAGCGCCGCCTGCGCGCGGGCGCGCTCGTCCTGCTGCCGCGCGACGTGCTGCTGCTCGAGGGGCCCGACACGCTGCCGTGGCTCGACTCGATCACGACGCAGGCGATCGGCGAGCTGCCCGCGGGCGCCTCGACCGAGTCGCTCGTGCTCTCGCCCGAGGGGCGCATCGAGCACGCGATGCGGCTGCGATGGACGGGCGAGCGGCTCTGGGTGCTCGTCGACGCCGGCACGGGCGACGCGCTCGAGGCGTGGCTGACGCGGATGCGCTTCTTCAAGCAGGTCGAGATCACCCGGCCCGAGGCGGTCGTCGTGGGCACCGCGGGCGAGCCGCCCGCCGAGGTCGACGACGCGCCGACGTGGGTCGACGGCTGGCCCGAGGTGTCGCCCGGCGGCGTGCGCTACGGCGAGCCGACGGGGGAGCCGTGGCGCTGGGCGGAGTCCGTCCTCGAGCCCGCTGCGGCCGCCGCGATCGAGCCCGACCGGTTCGTCGGCTCGCTCGCGGCGGATGCGCTGCGGATCGCCGCGGGCCGCCCGGCGCTCGCCGAGGTCGACGAGCGCACGATCCCGCACGAGCTCGACTGGCTCACGACCGCCGTGCACCTGTCGAAGGGCTGCTACCGCGGCCAGGAGACCGTCGCGAAGGTGCACAACCTCGGCGCCCCGCCGCGCCGGGTCGTGCTGCTGCACCTCGACGGCAGCCAGAGCTCGCCCGTCGCGCCCGGCGACGTCGTGCTCGCGGGGGAGGCCGAGGTCGGCCGCGTCACGTCGGCGGCGATCCACGACGAGCTCGGGCCCATCGCGCTCGCAATCGTGAAGCGCTCGGCGCCCGCCGACCAGGACCTCGTGGTGCGCACCGGCGACGGCGTCGCCGTCGCGGCGGGGCAGCAGCTGCTCGTGCCGCCGAGCGCGGGCCACGCGCACCGGCCGCCCCGCCTGCCGCGCCTCGGCGCCGTGCAGCGCCCGACGCGCCCGCAGCCCTAGCGTCCCCGCGCCGCGCGTCCCCTCGTCGGTCGATGAGGCCCCCGGAGGGCGCTGCCGTCGCTTCGTAGGTCGAGGAGGCCGCGCCCGGAGGGCGCAGCCGTCGCTTCGTAGGTCGAGGAGGCCGCGCCCGCAGGGCGCAGCCGTCACGAGACCGATGCCGCTCCGGAAGATTCACGCCCCAGCGCGCCTATGCGTGGATAGTCCAGCCCGATGCGCTCAGCCGCGGGAATCTTCCGGGCGCCGCGGGACCGGAGCCGCGCCCGGCGCGACCGCCGACCACGCGACCGTCAGCTCGCCCAGCCGCCACCGCGCGGGGCCGTCCGCTACCGGCCAGCCGGCCGACCGCATCCGCCGTACCGTCGCGACCCACCGCTGCGTCGCGCCGAAGTCGGCGAGCGGCGCCTCCACCGCCCACGCCCGATCGAGTTCGGCCAGCAGTGCGTGCACCCGCTCGCCGGGCACGTTCCGGTGGATGAGCGCCTTCGGCAGCCGCTCGGCGACGACCGAGGGCGCCTCCATCGCGTCGGTGCCGAGCTCGTCGACCTTGAGCGCGATCGTCAGCGAGCGGGGGCCGGCCACGTCGAGCGCGACCCACGCGCACACGCGCCCCACCTCGTTCGACGTGCCCTCGACGAGCAGCCCGCCGGGCGCGAGCCGCGCGAGCATCGTCGCCCAGTGGCCGGCGACCTCGTGCTCGTCGTACTGCCGCAGCACGTTCATCGCGCGGATGACGTGCGGCGGCCGCGGCGCAGGCACCTCGAACCCGCCGAGCGCGAACGAGACGCGCGCGTCGGATGCGATGGCCCGCCCGTAGCGCGAGGGCCCCGCCTCGCGGGCCGCGGCGAGCTCGGCCGTCGCGATCGCCACCCGCTCGGGATCGATCTCGAGCCCCAGCACCTCGACCGACGGGTTGCGGCGCGCGAGCCGCTCGTGCAGCTCGAGGCTCGTCGTCGCGCTCGCCCCGTAGCCGAGGTCGACGACGAGGGCGCCCGGCACCCGCGCAGCCGGCTGCGCGGCGATCCAGCGGTCGACGCGGCGCAGCCGGTTCACCCCGGTCGTGCCGCGCGTGATGCGCCCCGTCGGCTTCGCCATGCGAGCCATTCTGCCGCGGCGGCGGCCGGCGCTCAGGAGCGTTGGCACACCATGAGCGGGTTGCCGTCGGGGTCGAGGAACTGCAGCGTCGAGACGCTCCCGATGTCCTCGATCTCGGTGACGATGCGCGCATCGAGCTCGCGCAGCCGCTCGAGCGCCTGCGCCAGATCGTCGGTCCAGAAGAAGCACAGCGGCTGCGACGATCGCTCGACGGGCTTGTGCGCGTCGAGGATGAGCGCGGCATCGCCGGCCATCGGCACGTCGTAGATGCGCCCCTCGTGGGTCGCCTCGCGCAGCGGGACGTCGAGGAGCTCGCTGTACCAGCGGGCCGAGCGAGGAAGGTCGGAGACCGGCACGAACACCGCGCCGATGCGGTTCTGGACGGGACTGGGCATCGTGGGCTCCGGGTCGGCGGGCGGGGCTCGCGCCACGCTAGCAGCGGAGCGCGGCCGCGACCGCGGGCGCTGGGCGCCCGGCTGCCGACTAGGCTGGCGGCATGACCGAGCGCACCCTCATCCTGCTCCGCCACGGCCAGTCCACGTGGAACGAGGAGAACCTCTTCACCGGTTGGGTCGACGTGCCCCTCACGCCCAAGGGCGAGCAGGAGGCGAAGCGCGGCGGCGAGCTGCTGCGCGAGCGCGACCTGCTGCCCGACGTGCTCTACACGTCGCTGCTGAAGCGCGCGATCCACACCGCGAACATCGCCCTCGCGGCCGCCGACCGCGACTGGATCCCCGTGCACCGCTCGTGGCGGCTCAACGAGCGCCACTACGGCGACCTGCAGGGCAAGGACAAGGCCGCGACGCTCGAGCAGTACGGCGAGGAGCAGTTCATGACCTGGCGCCGGTCGTTCGACACGCCCCCGCCGCCCATCGCCGACGACAACCCCAACTCGCAGGCCGGCGACCCCCGCTACGAGGGCATCGACGGCGAGCTGCCGAAGACGGAGTGCCTCAAGGACGTCATCGAGCGCTTCCTGCCGTACTGGGAGTCGACGATCACGAAGGACCTCGAGGCGGGCCGCACGGTGCTCGTCGCCGCGCACGGCAACTCGCTGCGCGCGCTCGTGAAGCACCTCGACGGCATCTCCGACGACGACATCGCGAGCCTCAACATCCCCACGGGCATCCCGCTGCTCTACCGCCTCGGCGACGACAACATGCCGCTCGAGCCGGGGGAGTACCTCGACCCGGAGGCCGCGGCCGCGGGCGCGGCGGCGGTGGCCGCGCAGGGCACCAAGCACTAGTCCCCGGTCGCACGACGAAGGGGGCCGCGCATCGCGCGGCCCCCTTCGTCGTCGGTCGACGTCAGTCGGACTCGAGCGGGTGGCGCCCCTCGGTCGAGGCGACCGGCTGCACGGGCTCGGGCGTCATGTCGGCGTGCGCGTCCTCGTCGCCGACCCAGTCGCCGGTCGCGAGGTACTGCACCTTCTTGGCGATGCCGACGGCGTGGTCGGCGAAGCGCTCGTGGTAGCGGCTCGCGAGCGTCGCGTCGACGGTCGTGTGCGCGGCGCCCTGCCACTCGGTGCCGAGCACGTGCGAGAAGACGTCGCGGTGCAGCTGGTCGACGTGCTCGTCGGCGGCCATGAGCCGGTCGGCGAGCGAGAGGTCCTGCGTCTCGAGCAGGTCGCGCAGCATCTTGGCGATCTCGATGTCCTGCGCGCCCATCTCGGCGAACGTCGGCTGCAGCGACTCGGGCACCACGTTCATGGGGAAGCGGTAGCGCGCGAGCAGGGCGATGTGGCGCGCGAGGTCGCCCATGCGCTCGAGCGACGCCGAGATGCGCAGCGCCGAGACGACGATGCGCAGGTCGCGCGCGACGGGCGACTGGCGGGCGATGATGTTGATGGCGAGCTCGTCGAGCGAGACGGCCTTGTCGTCGATGACGGGGTCGGTCGCGATGACCTGCTCGGCGAGCTGCACGTTCGAGTCGCCGAAGGCGCGCACGGCGTTCTCGATCGACACCACCACGTGGTTGGCGATGTCGACGAGGCGCTCCTGCACCTCGGCGAGCTCCTGCTGGAATACGTCGCGCATGTCCTGCTCCTCCTGCTGTGCCCGTCAGCTGCGTCGGGATCGGGCACCGGTCGAACCCCGAGTGTTCCTGAGCCAGGTTACCGGCGAGTGTCCCCCGGCTGAACCATGGGGGCCCGGCGCGCACCGATACGATCGAGAGGTGGAAGCGTCCTGGTACGTGCTCCTCGCACTCCTGCTGGGGTTCGCGCTCGGGGCGTCCTCCGTGCACCTGCTGGGCCTCGCCGCCCAGCGCGGCCGTCAGGTGATGGCCATCGCGAGCGAGCCGATCCCCGACGGCATCGCCGCGATGGTGCACGTGCTCGAGTCGGCCGGCGTCGTGCTCGACGGCTCCAACCAGGTCATCCTCTCCTCACCCGGCGCGCAGTCGCTCGACCTCGTCGACGGGCGCACGCTCCGCTCGCACGAGATGTCGGATGCGGTGCGTCGCGTCTGGCGCACCGGCGAGGCCGAGGTGCTCGACCTCATCCACCGCCGGGGCCGCATCGGCACCGGGAGCGAGGTCCACCTGCGGGTGCGCGTCGCGCCGCTCGGCAACCGCTTCATGCTGCTGCTGGCCGCCGACCGCACCGAGGAGCTGCGGCTCGCGGGCGTGCGCCGCGACTTCGTCGCCAACATCAGCCACGAGCTCAAGACCCCCATCGGGGCGCTGACGGTGCTCGCCGAGGCGATCGAGGCCGGCGCCGAGGAGCCCGAGCGCGTGCGCGCCTTCGCGAAGCGCATGCAGGTCGAGGCCGACCGGCTGGGCCGCATGACGAAGGAGCTCATCGACCTCAGCCGCATCCAGGCCGACGACCCGCTCGACCACCCCGAGCGCTTCCCCGTCGCGCGCGTCGTCGAGGTCGCGGTCGACCGCAACCGGGTCGTCGCCGATGCGAAGCGGATGCGGATCATCCCCCGGGTGCTCGAGGAGGCCGAGGTGCTGGGCTCGGAGGAGCTCGTCACGATGGCCGTGCAGAACCTCGTCTCGAACGCGGTGCAGTACTCGCCGGAGGCCACGCACGTCGGCGTCGGCGTGCGCGTCGTCGACGGGATCGTCGAGATCGCGGTGACCGACAAGGGCGTCGGCATCGCGCCGGAGGAGGCCGAGCGCGTCTTCGAGCGCTTCTACCGGGTCGACCCCGCGCGCAGCCGCGTGACCGGCGGCACGGGCCTCGGCCTCAGTATCGTGAAGCACGTCGCCGTCAGCCACGGCGGCGAGATCACGCTCTGGTCCCGTCCCGGTCAGGGATCGACCTTCACCCTCCGGCTGCCCGCAGCCGACGCATCCGCCACCGAGGAGAACGCATGACGCGCATCCTGATCGTCGAGGACGAGACGGCGCTCGCCGAGCCCCTGTCGTACCTGCTCGAGCTCGAGGGCTACGAGACGGCCCACGCCGCCGACGGCGATGAGGGCGTACGGATGTTCGAGGAGGACGGCGCCGACCTCATCCTGCTCGACCTCATGCTGCCGGGCCGCTCGGGCACCGAGGTGTGCCGGCACATCCGCCAGAGCTCGCGCGTGCCGATCATCATGGTCACGGCGAAGGACAGCGAGGTCGACACGATCGTCGGGCTCGAGCTCGGCGCCGACGACTACGTGACGAAGCCGTACTCGACGCGCGAGCTCGTCGCGCGGATCCGCGCGGTGCTGCGCCGCCGCGGGGCGGAGGACGACGAGGACGACGCGGTCGTCGAGATCGGCCGCGTGCGGCTCGACTCCGACAGCCACACCGTGCACGTCGCGGGCACCGAGGTCGCGATGCCGCTGCGCGAGTTCGAGCTGCTCGAGTACCTCATGCACAACGCCGGGCGCGTGCTCACCCGCGGGCAGCTCATCGACCGCGTGTGGGGCAGCGACTACTTCGGCGACACGAAGACCCTCGACGTGCACATCAAGCGCCTGCGGGCGAAGATCGAGGAGGACCCCTCGAGCCCGACGCGCCTCGTCACGCTCCGCGGGCTCGGCTACCGCTTCGAGCGCTGAGGCCGTCCGCGGGGCGACGGCCCGGGACGACGAAGCGGCGGGAACCTCTCGGTCCCCGCCGCTCTCCGCTCGTGCTGCGGACTACTCGGCAGCGGGCGCGTACGACTCGTAGCCGACGACCTCGGTCGAGATGGTCGGCACGCCGAGGCCCACGGGCTCGGCGCCGTCCGCCGCGAACGAGACGTTCTGCAGCTTGCCGTAGGTGAACTCGCTCGGCGTCTCGAAGATGAGCTGCTGGTCGGGGAATCCGAAGGTCGTGACTCCCGCGGGGACCCGCACATCCTGCGACTCGTCCTCGACGCGCACCTCGACGAACGTGGCCTCGCCCTCGTTCGTGAACGTGACCGCGAGGTTCAGCTCGGAGCCGTCGGGCTCCCCGATGAGCATCGCGTTGTGCATCGTGACCGTGCCGGTCGTGCCCGAGACGCCGTCGGAGGCGTCGTACTCGATCTGCGTCGCCTGCGGCGTGAGGATGTTGCACCCCGTCGCGGCGATGGTGACGACGACGGCTGCGGCGGCTGCGGCGGCGAGGCGAGGCTGCACGGGTACCCTTTCGACAAGATGACGCGCGCGCCTGCCGGCGTGCGTGGCGCGGTCGGTCATGAGTCTAGTACCGACGGGCCGAGCAGCGGCGCGGCGGCCCGATCGGCGTTCGTCAGGGGCGTGATCCAACCACGCCGCGCGGGGGCTCGCGAGCGACACGCTGTGATAAAATCAAGGTTCTGGCTATGACGAGGAGCATTCGATGAACTTTGAGGTCGGAGAGACGGTCGTCTACCCCCACCACGGCGCTGCGACGATCACCGAGGTCAAGGTCCGCAAGATCAAGGGCGTCGAGACCACCTACCTCAAGCTCAACGTCGCGCAGGGCGGCCTCACGATCGAGGTGCCCGCTGCCAACGTCGACATGGTGGGCGTCCGCGACGTCATCGGCGAGGAGGGCCTCGACAAGGTCTTCGAGGTGCTGCGCGCAGACTTCACCGAGGAGCCCACGAACTGGGCGCGCCGCTACAAGGCCAACGTCGAGAAGCTCGCCTCTGGCGACGTCATCAAGGTGAGCGAGGTCGTGCGCGACCTGAGCCGCCGCGACCAGGACCGCGGCCTCTCGGCAGGCGAGAAGCGCATGCTGGCGAAGGCCCGCCAGATCCTCGTGAGCGAGCTCGCGCTCGCCGAGCACACGGACGAGGACGCCGCCGCGGCCCGCCTCGACGAGGCGCTCGCCCCCGCGAGCTGAGCCGCAGACGCACGTCGCGAGGCGCCCGAGCCGTGAGGCCGGGCGCCTTCGCCGTTCGTGCTCGAGCGGTCGGCGCGGAGCGGCGTCCTAGGCTGAGCGGGTGACCGACACCGCACTGATCGTCGTCGCGGCCGGCAGCGGCGCGCGGCTGGGAGCCGCGCGTGAGGGGAAGCCGGTGCCGAAGGCGTTCGCCGAGTTCGCCGGCGTCACGCTGCTCGAGCACGCCCTGCGGGGCATCGACTGGGTCGCCGAGCGCGTCGTGGTGGTCGTGCCGCCCGGCTTCGAGGCGGAGGCGGCGACGATCGCCGCTCGCGCAGGCGTCCGCGCCGACGTGGTGCCGGGCGGTGCGACGCGGGCCGACTCGGTGCTCGCCGGCCTCGCCGCGGCCGGCGACGCGCAGCACGTGCTCGTGCACGACGCCGCGCGTGCGCTCACACCCGCGACGCCCTTCGATCGGGTCCGCGCGGCGCTCGAGGCGGGCGCCGTGGCGGTGGTTCCCGTGCTGCCGGTCGTCGACACGGTGCGCTCAGTCGACACGGTGCGCTCGGTCGATCCGGCGCGCTCGGCCGCGGCGGCCGGCGAGGAGGGCGAGGCGGCCGAGCACGTCCTCGGCGAGCGGCTCGGCGCGGTCGTCGACCGCGCGACACTCCGCGCGATGCAGACGCCGCAGGGCTTCGACGCCGCCGTGCTGCGGCGAGCCTACGAGGCGGCCGGAGCGGCGCGCGCGGCGTCGACCGACGATGCGCAGCTCGTGCAGGCGCTCGGGGAGCCGGTGCTCGCGGTGCCCGGCGACGAGCTGGCGTTCAAGATCACCACGCGGGCCGACGCCGAGCGGGCGGAGGCGCTGCTGGCGAAGGAGGCGGGGATGCAGGAGCTGCGGACCGGGATCGGCGTGGATGTGCACGCGTTCGGCGGCGTCGGACCCCGCCGGCTCGCCGGGCTCGAGTGGGACGAGGAAGCGTGGCCCGGGCCCGGCCTCGCCGGGCACTCCGACGGCGACGCCGTGTGCCACGCGATCGTCGACGCGCTCCTGAGCGCCGCGGGGCTCGGCGACATCGGCGGCCTCGTGGGCGTCGACGAACCGCAGCACGCCGGCGCATCCGGCGAGGTCTTCGTGCGCGCGGCCCTCGAGGCGATCGGCGCCGAGGGCTGGGCGCCGGTGAACGTGGCCGTGCAGGTGCTCGGCGTGCACCCGCGCATCGGTCCGCGTCGCGCGGAGGCGCAGCGAGCGCTCAGCGCGATGCTGGGCGCCCCCGTCAGCGTCGCGGGCACGACGACCGACGGTCTCGGCGCCGTCGGCCGCGGCGAGGGCGTGCAGGCGATCGCGACGGCGCTCATCCGCCGCGGCTGACCGCTCCGGCACCGCACCGCTCGTCGGCGGCCGCATCGCCGGGGCGGTTGCGCCCGACCGGGTCGGGCATGCCGGCACCCGTCGGGCGCAGCCGCACTCCTCGCGAGCTGCGGTGCACCGCACCGCACCGCCTCGCCCGCGCCGATCAGCGATGCGGGTTCGTCGCCGCCCCGTCGAGCCACAGCTCGTCGCTCGCGTCGGCGTGCGCGCCGCCGCTGCCGACGTGCTTGTCGCTGATCCGCGGCCCCTTCGTGATGACGTGCACCATCGCCATGCCGTGGCCCCGGCCCAGCCCGTAGTCCTCCTTGAGCCACTCGAGGATCGGGGTCGCCTTCGTGGTCTCGTCGAAGCCGCGCTCGCGCGCGAGCTCGACGAGTCGGCGCGGCGTGAGCCCGGTCTTGGTCTCGACCGCGTCGAGGTAGGCCTGGAACGACATGGATGCTCCTCGCACTCCGGGCGGCCCCGTCGCCGCCGCTCGGACGCTACCGCCTCCGCCGCCCGCCCTGCCACCCGCCCGCCGCTGAGCGGCCAGGACGGGAGCGGCAAGTAGCCTTGGGTGCTGTGACCGTGCGCATCTACGACTCGAAGCAGCAGGCGATCGTCGACCTGCAGCCGCTCAAGCCCGGCGAGGTCTCGATGTACGTCTGCGGCCCGACCGTGCAGTCGTCGCCCCACATCGGCCACGTGCGCAGCGCCGTCGCCTACGACGTCTGGCGCCGCTGGCTCGCGCACCGGGGGCTGCGCGTCACCTTCGTGCGCAACGTCACCGACATCGACGACAAGGTGCTCGTGAACGCCGTCGACGAGCCGTGGTGGGCGCTCGCGTACCGCATCGAGCTCGAGTTCACCGCCGCGTACCGGGCCGTCGGCGTGCTCGCGCCCACGTACGAACCGCGTGCCACCGCATCCGTGCCCGAGATGCACGCGCTCATCGCCCTGCTCATCGAGCGCGGCCACGCCTACCCGGCGCTCGACGGCTCGGCCGACGTCTACTTCGACGTGCGCTCGTGGGAGCAGTACGGCGCCCTCACGCGGCAGTCGATCGACAAGATGGAGCCGGCCGCCGACGCCGACCCGCGCGGCAAGCGCGACCCGCGCGACTTCGCGCTCTGGAAGGCGCGCAAGGACGACGAGCCCGCTTCGGCGAGCTGGGAGTCGCCGTGGGGCGCGGGCCGCCCCGGCTGGCACATCGAGTGCTCGGCGATGTCGCGCAAGTACCTCGGCGACGCGTTCGACATCCACGGCGGCGGCCTCGACCTGCGGTTCCCGCACCACGAGAACGAGCTCGCGCAGTCGACCGCCGCGGGCCTGGGCTTCGCGAGCGTGTGGAGCCACAACGGGCTCGTCAACGTCGACGGCGAGAAGATGTCGAAGTCGCTCGGCAACTCGATCTTCGCGGCCGACCTGCTCGCGAGCGTGCGGCCGATCGTCGCCCGCTACTTCCTCGTCGCCCCGCACTACCGCTCGACGATCGACCTGCGCACCGCGGGCGGCAGCCTCGAGGGCGGCTCGCTCGCCGAGGCAGAGGCCGCGTTCGGGCGCATCGAGGCGCTGCTCGAGCGCGCCGCGCGCGCGGGGGAGCTGCCCGGGGCCGACGTGCCGGATGCGTTCGGCGCGGCCATGGACGACGACCTCTCGACCCCGCAGGCCGTCGCCGTGCTGCACGAGACGACGCGCGCCGCCAACGCCGCGCTCGACGCGGGCGAGACGGATGCGGGGCTCGCCCGCGCGGGCGAGGTGCGCGCGATGCTGCGCGTGCTCGGGCTCGACCCGGCGGACGCGCTGTGGCAGTCTGGGGCGTCGGCCGAGACCGAGGCGCTCGCATCGCTCGTGGAGTCGCTGCTCGCCGAGCGCCGGCAGGCGCGGGCCGCGAAGGACTTCGCCGCCTCCGACCGCATCCGCGACGCGCTCGCGGCCGCGGGCATCGCCGTCGAGGACGGCAAGGACACGACCACCTGGAGCATCGCATGAGCAAGCCGCAGCGCAGCCCGCGCAAGAAGGGTGCCACGAAGGGCACCGGCGGCCACGGCCGCAAGGCACTCGAGGGCAAGGGCCCCACGCCCAAGGCCGAGGACCGCTCCTGGCACGTCGCCGGGAAGCGGAAGGCGGCGCGCGAGCGCTTCGAGGCCGCCGCGTCGCGCGGCCGCCGGCCCGAGCCGCCCCGGCACCGCAAGCCCTCGAGCGCGAAGGACGAGTCCGAGCTCGTCACCGGGCGGAACGCCGTGCTCGAGGCGCTGCGCACCAAGATCCCCGCGACGTCGCTCATGATCGCGGCGCGGCTCGAGATGGACGACCGCGTGAAGGAGATCCTCTCGATCGCGACGAAGCGCGGCGTGCCCGTGCTCGAGGTCATGCGGCCGGAGCTCGACCGCATCTCCGGCCACGACGCCGTCCACCAGGGCGTCGCGCTGAAGGTACCGCCGTACCAGTACGCGCATCCGGTCGACCTGCTCGAGACGGTGCAGGAACGCGGCCAGACGCCGCTGTTCGTCGCGCTCGACGGCGTGACCGACCCCCGCAACCTCGGCGCGATCATCCGCTCGGCCGCCGCGTTCGGGGCGCAGGGCGTCATCGTGCCGCAGCGCCGCTCGGTGGGTGTGACCGCGAGCGCGTGGAAGACGAGCGCCGGCGCCGCCGCGCGCGTGCCGGTCGCGATGGCCGCGAACCTCACGGCGACGCTCAAGGAGCTCAAGTCGGCCGGCTGCTTCGTCATCGGGCTCGACGGCGACGGCGATGTGCCGCTGCACGAGCTCGACCTCGCCGACGGCCCGCTCGTGATCGTCGTCGGCAGCGAGGGCAAGGGCATCTCGCGCCTCGTGGCCGAGACGTGCGACGCGATCGTCTCGATCCCGATCGAGTCGATGACCGAGTCGCTCAACGCCGGCATCGCCGCATCCGTCACCCTCTACGAGGTCGCGAAGCGCCGGTCGGGGCAAGCCTCCTAGGTCAGGCCGCCAGGCCAGGTCGGCCAGGCCGGCTCGACGAGACCAGCACGGCCAGGCCGGCTCGGCCAGGCGGGCGCGGCTAGACCCGGTCGCGCCAGTCGGGCTCGTCGGCGTCGTCGGCGTCGCCCTCGGCCTCCGAGCCCTCCGGGAGGTCGTCGAGCGCGACGATCGGCATCGTGACGGTCGTCGGCACGTTCAGCAGCGCCGCCTCGTCGCGGCGGTGCGCGAGCTGGGTCTCGATGTAGGCGTAGGTGGCCTCCTTGAGGCTCACCTCGCGCTGCCGCTGCTCCGAGAGGAACCAGCGGTGCTCGAGCACCTCGTGGAAGACCTCCGGGCCCTCGAGCTTGCCGCGCAGCTCGACCGGCACCGCGGCGACGACCCGCGCGAAGACCCGGTCGTACCACTCGGCGGCGAGCACCTCGGCGTCGACGCCGGGCCGCGCATCCTGCTGGGTCGCGACGTACTCGTCGAGGTCGTTGAGCAGGCGCCGGGCCTGGTTCTCCTGCGCGTCGATGCCGGTGAGCGACTGCAGCCGTCGGTGGTGGTGCCCGGGATCGACGACCTTCGGGCTGATCGTCACCGTCGTGCCGCCGCGGGTCGTGCGCATCGAGAGCTCGCCGATGTCGTAGCCGAGCGCGTTGAGCCGCTCGATGCGCTCGCGGATGCGCCACCGCTCGCTCGTCGGCACCTCCTGATCGCTGTGCAGCTCGTGCCACAGGGATCGGTACTGGCTCACGATCGAGCCCGCGACGGCGACCGGATCGATCGCGGCGTCGAGGCGGTCGCCGGCGGCGAGGTCGAGCAGCTCGCCCGCGATGTTGATGCGCGCGAGCTCGAGATCCTCCTCGCGGCGGCCGTCCGAGAGGCCCCCGGTCTCGAGCGAGCCGGTCTCGGCGTCGACGAGGTAGGCGGCGAATGCGCCCGCGTCGCGGCGGAAGAGCGTGTTCGAGAGCGACACGTCGCCCCAGAAGAAGCCCACGAGGTGCAGGCGCACGAGCAGGCCGGCGAGCGCGTCGACGAGTCGCACCGCGGTCGCCGCCTTGAGCGACGACGAGTAGAGCGCGCGGTAGGGGAGCGAGAAGCGCAGGTGCCGCGTGACGAGCGCGGCGGCGAGCGGCTCCCCGTCGGCCGACGTTCGGTCGGCGATCACCGCGAGCGGCTCGACGCACGGCACCTCGAGGCGCTGGAGCGTGCGCAGCATCCCGTACTCGCGCTGCGCCATCTCGGTCGTCGTCTCCTTGATCGCGACGACGCGGCCGCCGAGCCGCGCGAAGCGCACGAGGTGCCGCGAGATGCCCTTGGGCAGCTGCACGACGTCGGTCTCGGTCCACTCCTCGAGGGGCTCGTCCCATGGCAGGTCGAGCAGCGTCGCGTCCATCAGCGCCGAGGTGATGCGCAGATCGGTGCCCATGCCGTCATCGTAGGCGCGCGGCTACTGTTGGCCCATGCGTCGCTTCGCACCGCTCGCCGTCGTCGCGCTCGTCGCGCTGGCGCTCGCCGGGTGCGCGCCCTCCCCGCCCGTGCAGCAGGCGTCGCAGGCACCCGGGCAGTCGGATGCCCCCGGCCAGTCGGATGCGTCGGCCCAGCCGGATGCGTCGGCGCAGCCGGGCGGCCCGGTCTGGCCGCAGAACATGGCCAGCCACGGCGCGATCCTCGTCGCGGGCGGCGTGCTGCCGACCCCGGCCGCGGCGCCGGAGCGCGCCGACGTCGCGGTCGACCTGCCGCACGCGATCCTCTACATCGACTTCCTCTGCCCCTACTGCGGCATGTTCGAGGAGGCGTACGGCGACGAGCTGCAGGACGCGGTCGACTCGGGCGACATCGCGCTCGAGATCCGGCCGCTCACCTTCCTCGACCGCGCATCCCCCGACCGGTACTCGACCCGCGCCGCGGGCGCGTTCTCGGCGGTCGTCGACGAGTTCCCCGAGCGCGCGCTCGCGTTCTACCGCGCGCTGTTCGCGGCGCAGCCCGAGGAGGGGCAACCCGGCCTCACCGATGAGCAGCTCATCGAGATCGCCGCGATCACGGGCGCCTCGTCGCCGCAGCTCGAGCAGCGCATCCGCGACGGCGCGCTCGCCGACTTCACGGCGGCGGCCACGCAGTCGGGCTTCCTCGAGCCGGTCACGGGCGACGTCCCGCCGCCGCGGGAGACCCCTGCGTTCTACCTCGACGGCGAGCGCTACGCCGGGCCGATCGACCGGCCCGGCGCCGTGGCCGACTTCATCGCGGGGCAGCGCTGACGCATCCGCGCATCACGCTCGAGGGCCCCGACCGAGGTCGGGGCCCTTCACGCGGCAGGGCCCCGACCGAGGTCGGGGCCCTGTGTGCGCGCGGCGTCAGACGCGGCGGCCGGACTCCTTGTCGAACACGTGGAGGTGCGTGGGGTCGGGGGTGATGTAGACGGTGTCGCCGGCGGTCGCGTGGTTGCGGCCGTCGACGCGCGCGACGATGTCGACGCGCTTGCCCTCGACGTCGGCGTGGCCGTAGAGGTAGCCGTCGGCGCCGAGCTCCTCGACGAGGTCGACCTCGACGGGCAGGCCGTCGCCCTGCTCGGCGACCGAGACGTCCTCGGGGCGCACGCCCACGATGAGGCCGTCCTTGACCGCGGCGAGCTGCTCGCGCGAGATCGGCACGAGGTGGTCGCCGAAGTGCACGCCCTGGTCGCTCACCTTGAGCTCCATGAGGTTCATCGCAGGGCTTCCGATGAATCCGGCGACGAAGACGTTCGCGGGGGAGCCGTAGAGCTCGCGCGGCGTGCCCACCTGCTGCAGCACGCCATCCTTCAGCACGGCGATCCGGTCGCCCATGGTGAGCGCCTCGGTCTGGTCGTGCGTGACGTAGACGGTCGTGACGCCGAGGCGGCGCTGCAGGGAGGCGATCTGCGTGCGCGTCTGCACGCGCAGCTTGGCGTCGAGGTTCGACAGCGGCTCGTCCATGAGGAACACCTGCGGCTGGCGCACGATCGCACGGCCCATCGCGACGCGCTGGCGCTGACCGCCCGAGAGCGCCTTGGGCTTGCGCGCGAGGTAGGGCTCGAGGTCGAGCAGCTTCGCTGCCTCCTCGACGCGCTTGGCCCGCTCCTCCTTGGCGACGCCTGCGATCTTGAGCGCGAAGCCCATGTTCTCGGCGACCGTCATGTGCGGGTAGAGCGCGTAGTTCTGGAACACCATCGCGATGTCGCGGTCCTTCGGCGGCATGTCGGTGACGTCGCGGTCGCCGATGAGGATGCTGCCGTCGTTGACCTCCTCGAGGCCCGCGAGCATGCGCAGGGTGGTCGACTTGCCGCAGCCCGAGGGGCCGACGAGCACCAGGAACTCGCCGTCGGCGATCTCGAGGTCGATCTGGTCGACCGCGGGGCGGGTGCTCCCGGGGTAGACGCGGGAGGCCTTGTCGAACGTGACAGACGCCATTGTCTCTTTCCTTCCACCGGCAGGCACGTGCCGGACGATCCGTTGTGTCAGGACGGGCGGCTGCGCCCGCAGCCACATCATCGCACGTCCGCCGGGCGGTACCCTTGCAGATGGCGTGTGACCCGATCGCGCCGCATGCCGGAGACCCGGCCGACCCCAGGTGAAGGACGCATGAGCGACAAGCTGACGAAGAACGAGCGGCGTGCGCAGGCGCGCGAGCAGGCCCGCAAGATGCAGGAGGAGCGCCGCCGCAAGGAGCGCCTCAAGAAGGGCCTGACCGTCGGCGGCATCATCGTCGCCGCCGTCGCCGTGGTCGCGATCGTCGCGCTCGTCATCGTCAACAGCATTCGCCCCGCGGGCCCCGGCCCCGAGAACATGGCGTCGAACGGCATCGTCATCGGCCAGGACTTCGTCGCAGAGCGCACCGCCGCGACGCCCGCCGACGGCGAGCCGACGCCCACCGAGCAGCGCGACGACGTCATCCAGATCGAGGTCTACCTCGACTACATGTGCCCCGCGTGCAAGGCGTTCGAGGACGCCAACGGCCCCGTGCTCGAGCAGCTCGTCACCAGCGGCGCCGCGACGGTCGAGATCCACCCCATCTCGATCCTCGACCGAGCCTCGCTCGGCACGAAGTACTCGACCCGCGCCGCCTCGGCCGCCGCGTGCGTCGCGGAGTACGCGCCCGACAGCTTCTGGGACTTCAACACCGCGATGTACGCCGCCCAGCCCGCCGAGAACACCGCGGGCCTCTCGAACGAGGAGATCGTGGGCGTCGTCGAGAGCGTCGGCATCGACACCTCGGGCGGCCTCGCCGACTGCATCACCGAGGGCCGCTTCATGGGCTGGGCCGAGGACGCCACCGTGCTCGCCGGCACCGAGCCGCTCCCCGGCACCGACGGCGTGATGGCCAACCGCACGCCCACGGTCATCGTCAACGGCCAGCTCTACCCGGGCTCGGGCGCCGACGCCGCGGGCTTCCAGGCGTTCGTGACCTCGGTCGCCGGCCAGGGCGGCGAGAGCGAGGCGCCCGCCGAGAGCGAGGCGCCGGCCGAGTCCGAGACCCCGGCACCCTCCGACGAGGGCTGATGCGGCGAGCCGCCCGGCCGGTCGGCGCAGCGCTCGTCGCGCTCGCGCTGCTGGCCGGGTGCGCCGCCGAGCCGCCGCCGCCGATCACGACGATCGGTGAGCTCGGGGCCGCCTACCTCGACGCCGGGGGCGGATGCGGCGAGCTCGTCGAGCAGTACCGCGCGTCGGAGGACGACCCGGTCGTCGCCGCGTGCGGCACCGACACCGAGCTCGTGCTCGCCGCCGACGCCGACCAGGCGCTCGCGATCGCGACCGAGCGCCAGCTGCAGGAGCAGACGGTGCTCGTCTCCGGCCGCTGGCTCATCCGCGACCCCGACGTCGAGCAGCTGCAGCAGCGCCTCGGCGGCGAGATCGTCACGCTCGCGCCCGCCGACGGACCGGCGAACATGGCCGACGCGATCGCCTTCGACGCCGGCGGGGTCGTGCCCGCGGAGCCCGTGCCGGCCGACGGCGAGCCCGCCGAGCGTGCTGCGCCGGCCGACGCATCCGCCCACGACGTGCTCGTCGTCGTCGACGCGCAGTGCGAGTACTGCGACCGGCTGCTCGGCGCGAGCGGCGACCTGCTGACCGAGCTCGCCGATAGCGGCCAGGCGCGGGTCGCCTACCTGCCGGTGTCGCTCGGCGACGCGATCGGCAACGGCTTCGCCTCGACGCTCGGCGCGAACGCGCTCGCGTGCGTCGCCGACGCGGAGCCCGACGCCTACCGCGGCTTCCAGTCGGCGCTGCTGTCGCACCTGCAGCAGGCGGCGTTCGACGCGACCGAGATCGCCGGCCTCGCCGCCGAGCACGTCTCGGGCGACGCGCAGGCCGAGGTGGGCGACTGCATCCAGACCGCGCGCTTCGCGTGGTGGGTGCGGCAGGCGACGGTGCGCGCGATCGACGAGCCGCTGCAGGGCGTCGAGCCGCTGCGCGGCGTGCCGACGGTGATCGTCGACGGCGCCACCTTCGCGGGCGACGTGGGCGATGCGGATGCGCTCGCGGCGTTCGTCGACGAGCAGACGCCGTAGGCAGCGCCCGCCGCGGCGAGCCGAGCCGGGCCGGTCGACGGCAGCATCGCTGCCGAGGGGATCGACCTGGGCGGCGAGGTCTCGCGACGCGAGCGGCTGCGCCGCGCGCTCCTCGACCTTGCGGCCTCCGGGCGCAACGCGACTGCGTCGCATTGCGTCCTCCGGCCGCAAGAGCCCCCTGTCGGGATTGAACCGACGACCTACGCTTTACAAGAGCGTTGCTCTACCACTGAGCTAAGGAGGCGGGCCCCGCCGACGCGATGGTCTCCGGGTGCGCCAGGCCATTCTAGGCTTGACCGGTGAGTCGATTGCGCGTCTGGCACCCCGAGCGCGACGCGGCAGCCGTGCTCGCCGCGTTCGCCGCATCCGCAGACCTGCACCGGCAGGCGCCGCCGCTCGCGACCCTGGGCGACGCGCAGCGCTACCTCGAGGTGATCGCCGAGGAGGCGCTCGCGATCGACGTCGACGGCGAGGCGGTCGGATGCGTCATGGCCGCCGACCGCGATGCGCGGCACGGGACGGCGTGGATGTCGTACTGGCTCGCGCCCGCCGCGCGCGGCGCGGGGCTCGCGAGCCGCGCCCTCGACACGCTCTCGCGGCAGCTCTTCGCCGATGGCCTGCACCGGCTCGAACTCGGTGCGCGCGCGAACAACCCCGCATCGATCGCGGTCGCCGAGCGCGCCGGCTACGTGCACGAGGGCGTCGAGCGCGAGCGGCTGCGCTACGTCGACGACGGGGGTCGCCCGGAGCGCTTCGACGTCGTGCGGCTCGCCCGCCTCGCGAGCGACCCGGCGCCGCGGCTCGACCCGCTGGAGAACGCATGAGCGCGTTCTGGTGGCTGCTCACGGCCGTCGCCGCCGGCGCGGGGCTCGCGGTGCAGAGCCGCATCAACGGCGAGCTCGGCGCGCGGCTCGAGCACGGCATGCTCGCCGCGCTCATCTCGTTCGGCGTCGGCCTCGCGCTGCTCGGGGTGCTGCTCGCGGTGTGGCCGGGCGCACGCGCGGGCGTCGCGCGCCTCGTGCGGGTGATCCGCGACGGCTCGATGCCGTGGTGGTACGCGACGACGGGCCTGCTCGGCGCGTTCCTCGTCGCGACGCAGGGCGTCGTGGTCGGCACGACCGGCGTCGCGCTCTACACGGTCGGCGTTGTCGCGGGGCAGACCGCGAGCGGGCTCGCCGTCGACCGGGCGGGGTTCGGCGGCCTCGCCAAGAAGCCGATCACGCCGCAGCGGGTGCTCGGGGCGCTCCTCGCGCTCGCAGCGGTGGGCATCGCGCTCGCCGGCGCGGGCGAGCTGCAGGGCGCGTGGCTCATCGTGCTGCCGTTCGTCGCGGGCCTCCTGCAGTCGGTGCAGCAGGCGTTCGGCGGGCTCGTGCAGCGGCACGCGCGCTCAGCGATCGCGCAGACCGTCTCGAACTTCCTCGTCGGCACCGTCGCGCTCGCCCTCTTCGTCGGCGTCCAGGCGCTCGCGGGCATGTCGGCGCAGCCGCTGCCCGTGGAACCCTGGCTCTACGTCGGAGGCGTGCTCGGCATCCTCTTCATCGCGCTCATGTCGGTCGCGGTGCATCACCTCGGCGTGCTGACGATGGGCCTCGGCGTCATCTGCGGCCAGGTCGTCACGTCGCTGCTGCTCGACCTGCTCGTGCCCGCAGGCCACCCGGTGACGGTGTGGTCGGTCGTCGGCGCGCTGCTGACGATCGCGGCGGTCGCGGTCTCGGCGATCCGCCGCCCGCGCGTCAGCCCTCGGGCGTGAAGGTGAGCGCGACCGAGTTCATGCAGTAGCGGTCGCCCGTGGGCGTCTGGGGCGCGTCGTCGAAGATGTGGCCCAGGTGGCTGCCGCACTTCGCGCAGCGCACCTCGGTGCGCACCATGCCGAGCGAGCGGTCCTCGACCAGCTCGACGGCGTCGTCGCGCACCGTCTCGTAGAAGCTCGGCCAGCCGCAGCCGGCGTCGAACTTCGTCTCGTCGCGGAACAGCTCGTTGCCGCACGCGCCGCACGAGTAGACGCCCTGGCGCTGCTCGTCGAGCAGCGCGCCCGTCCACGGTCGCTCGGTGCCGGCCTCGCGCAGCACCTTGAAGGCTGCGGGGTCGAGGATCTCGCGCCACTCGGCGTCGGTGCGCTGGATGCGATCGGTCATGCCTCCAGCCTACGACCGCCGGGCCGCTGCGCGCCTGGGAGGAGCGGCATCCGGCGCGCGTTTCGCGACGAGCGGATCATGCGCGCCGCCGTAGGATCGGACGCATGCCGACCGAGCCTCGACCCCGCCCCGCGGGGAGCGCCGACGAGGCCGCCGCGCAGGCGTTCGCCGAGGCGGCGGGCGATGCGCGGGCGACGGATGCGTCGGCGCACGACGACCTCCAGGCGGCGCGCGAGGAGCGCATCCGCCGCGTGCTCGACTTCGAGGCCGGCTGGCTGAGCCACGGGGGCGCGAAGGCGCGCGCGATCCGCGCAGAGTTCGGCTGGACGACCACCCGCTACTACCAGGTGCTCGACGGGCTGCTGGAGTCGCCCGAGGCGGTGCGGCACGACCCGATGCTCGTGCGCCGCCTGCTGCGGCTGCGCGAGGCGCGATGAGGCCCACGCAGCGCGTCGGCGCGCACCGCTCGACGTCCTCCGGCGGCTGGCCCCGCTGGGCGATCCTGCTCGCCGGCCTCGCCGTCGCGATCGTGCTCGCCGCGGCCGGTCTCTTCGCCCTCGACACGCTGCGCCCGCAGGCGCCGCCGCCCGCCGAGACGCAGGCGCCCGAGGTCGTCGACGACCCCGCGGCGATCGACCCGTCGCTCGACGCGTCGATCACCGTGCTGAACTCCTCGGGCGAGCGGCGGTTCGCCGCCGCCGTCGGGCAGGCGCTCGCCGATGAGGGCTGGGACGTCATCGCCACGAGCGTGAGCACCCCGGCCGACACGACGGTCGTCTGGTTCGACAGCGAGGACCTCGCCCCGGTCGCCCGCGGCCTCGTCGCCAGGCTCGGCGTCGGTGAGGCACAGCTCTCCGAGGGACGGCTCTCGGGCACGCCGATCACGATCGTGCTCGGCCCGGATGCGGTCGGCACGGCCCCGAGCGTCGAGCCGCACGAGAGCATGCTGCCGGACCCGTCGCAGACCGTTCCCGCCCCCTGAGCCGGGCGCGCAGGCGCTCGCGGGGCGCGGCGCCGCCCGCCAGGCTGAGCGGCTTGCACTCGCCCGCCCCGAGTGCCAGACTTGGGATTGGCACTCCCACCGATGGAGTGCCAGTTGAACGTCCACAGCGTCCAGGAGGGACGAGACTGCAATGGCAAAGATGATCGCATTCGACGAGGAGGCCCGCCGCGGGCTGGAGCGTGGACTCAACACGCTCGCCGACGCGGTGAAAGTGACCCTCGGGCCGCGCGGCCGCAACGTCGTGCTCGAGAAGAAGTGGGGCGCTCCCACGATCACGAACGACGGTGTCTCGATCGCCAAGGAGATCGAGCTCGAGGACCCCTACGAGAAGATCGGCGCCGAGCTGGTCAAGGAGGTCGCCAAGAAGACCGACGACGTCGCCGGTGACGGCACGACCACCTCGGTCGTGCTCGCCCAGGCACTCGTCCGCGAGGGCCTGCGCAACGTCGCGGCCGGCGCCGACCCGATCAGCCTCAAGCGCGGCATCGAGAAGGCGGCGAACGCGGTGAGCGAGCAGCTGCTCGCCAACGCCAAGGAGGTCGAGACCAAGGCGGAGATCGCCGCGACGGCTTCGATCTCGGCCGCCGACGAGGAGATCGGCGCGCTCATCGCCGAGGCCATCGACAAGGTCGGCAAGGAGGGCGTCGTCACCGTCGAGGAGTCGCAGACCTTCGGCACCGAGCTCGAGCTGACCGAGGGTATGCGCTTCGACAAGGGCTTCCTGTCGCAGTACTTCGTCACCGACCCCGAGCGCCAGGAGACGGTCTTCGAGGACCCCTACGTCCTGATCGTCAACTCGAAGATCTCGAACATTAAGGACCTGCTCCCCATCGTCGACAAGGTGATCCAGGCGGGCAAGCAGCTCGTCATCATCGCCGAGGACGTCGAGGGCGAGGCGCTCGCGACGCTCGTCGTGAACAAGATCCGCGGCATCTTCAAGTCGGTCGCCGTCAAGGCCCCGGGCTTCGGCGACCGCCGCAAGGCGATGCTCGCCGACATGGCGATCCTCACGGGCGGCCAGGTGATCTCCGAGGAGGTCGGCCTCAAGCTCGAGAACACGACGCTCGACATGCTCGGCCGTGCGCGCAAGGTCGTCATCACCAAGGACGAGACCACGATCGTCGAGGGCGCCGGCGAGGCCGACGCCATCGCCGGCCGCGTGCGTCAGATCCGCCAGGAGATCGAGAACACCGACAGCGACTACGACCGCGAGAAGCTGCAGGAGCGCCTCGCGAAGCTCGCCGGCGGCGTCGCCGTCATCAAGGCGGGTGCCGCGACCGAGGTCGAGCTCAAGGAGCGCAAGCACCGCATCGAGGACGCCGTCCGCAACGCGAAGGCCGCCGTCGAGGAGGGCATCGTCGCCGGTGGTGGCGTCGCGCTCATCCAGGCCGCCAAGACCGCGTTCGACGGGCTCGAGCTCACGGGCGACGAGGCGACCGGCGCGAACATCGTGAAGGTCGCGGTCGACGCTCCGCTCAAGCAGATCGCGCTCAACGCGGGCCTCGAGCCCGGCGTCGTCGCCGAGAAGGTGCGCGGCCTCGAGGTCGGCCACGGCCTCAACGCCGCCACGGGCGAGTACGTCGACATGCTCGCCTCGGGCATCTCGGACCCGGTCAAGGTGACGCGCTCGGCGCTCGCCAACGCCGCGTCGATCGCCGGCCTCTTCCTCACGACCGAGGCCGTCGTCGCCGACAAGCCCGAGAAGGCGCCGGCCATGCCGGCCGACCCCACGGGTGGCATGGACTTCTGATGCCGCAGCGCTCAGGTCCGCCTCGCGGACCTGAGCGCGGAGGCATCAGGGTCGAGTAGGCGGCCGACGGCCGCCGTACCGAGACCCAGGAGCTCCACAGCACGAAGGGCCCCAGCGCGATGCTGGGGCCCTTCGGCGTGCCCGGATGGTCTCGATGCGCCCGACTCCGTCGGGCTACTCGACCAGCGTGGGAGCGGCGCGCGCTCCTCGACCGGCGGGACGGGCTTACGCCGCGAACATGCGCAGGTTGCCCTGCTCGACCTCGTCGTAGGTGCGGCCCGCGTGCGCGAGCGCCTCGTTGATGGCCGCGAGCGACTCCTCCACGCGGAGCTGCGTGGCGCGCCAGTCCTGCACGACGCCCTGGAAGGCGACGGAGGCCTGGCCGCTCCACGAGTCCTGCAGCGCCTGCAGCTGGCTGTGCATCGCGGTCACCTCGGACTGCACGCGGCTCGCGGTGCCCCGCACCGCGACGTGCGCGCCGTGGATGGCGTCGGCGTCGACGACGTACCTGCTCATGATCCCCTCGTTCCTGCGCGGCGCATCCGCGCTCGTGCGCAGACGGTAGGGGAAGCGGCGGATCAGCCGCGGCGGTGCGAGGCGACCTGTGGATCGCCGCTCGTCGTCGACACCGACTCGGGCCGCAGCCGACGGCTGAGCGCCATGACCGACTCGTCGTCGGCGAGCGGGATGGCGATGCGGAACGTCGCGCCGCCGCCCGGTGTCTCGACGACGTCGAGCCGGCCCGAGTGCGCCCGCACGATGCCCTGCACGATCGCGAGCCCGAGGCCCGTGCCGCCCGTGTCGCGCGCGCGGGACTCATCGGCGCGGAAGAAGCGCTCGAAGACCCGCTTGCGCAGCTCCGGCGGGATGCCCTCGCCGTGGTCGATCACGTGCATCACGGCCTCGCGCCGCTGCACCGAGACGCCGACGCCGAGCTCGAGCGGCGTGCCGTCGGGCGTGTAGCGGGTGGCGTTGCCGATGAGGTTCGAGAGCAGCTGCCGCAGCGCGTGCTCGTCGCCCTGCACGATCGCGGGCGGCGTGAGCGGCGGCGGCGTGAAGACGCCGGAGCCCTGCGGGGTCGGGACGGCCGCGCCCGCCACGGGAGCGAGCGCATCCGCGTCGATCGCCAGTACGGTCACCGGGCGGTCGGGCGAGCTCACGCGCGTGTCGCTCGCGGCGTCGTTGACGAGCGGCACGAGGTCGAGCGGCTGCAGGTCGAGCGGGCGACGCTCGTCGAGCCGCGCGAGCAGCAGCAGGTCCTCGACGAGGCGGCCCATGCGCTTGGCCTCGCCCTCGATGCGCTCCATCGCGTTCTTGACGTCCTCGGGCTTCGAGATCGCGCCCATGCGGTAGAGCTCGGCGTAGCCGCGCACGGCGACGAGCGGCGTGCGCAGCTCGTGGCTCGCGTCGCCGACGAACTGCCGCATGCGCGCGACCGACTCGTCGCGCTGCTCGATCGCGGCCTCGATGCGATCGAGCATCGTGTTGAGCGAGAGCTGCAGCGAGCCCACCTCGGTGCGCGGGTGCTCGCCCGTGAGCCGGGTGTCGTAGTCGCCGTCGGCGAAGCGCTGCGCCTCGGCCGCGGTCTTGCGCAGCCCCCGCAAGGTCGAGACGGCGAGGATGCGCGTGAGGGCCGCGCCGAGCACGGTCGCGAGCACCGAGAAGCCGGCGAAGACGAGCGTGAAGGTCGCCGTCGCGGACTCGGTCGCCGAGAGGTCGACTGCGACGACCGAGATGAGCAGCTCGCCGGTGCCCTGCACCGTGCTCGGCGCGACGATCGTGCGCCAGCGCGTCTGCCGGTCGATCGAGAGCAGCGTGAAGGCGCCGTCCTCCTCGGCGACCGTCGCGATCGACAGGCCGCTGAGGTCGGGGTTCATGGCGCTCGGCAGCTTGTTGTCGCACAGCATGGTGCCCGCGGCATCCGCGACGCCCAGGTAGTACGTGTTGGGCATGCGCTGCGCGAGGTCGCACTGCTCGGGGGAGTCCGAGCGCGTGACCTCCTCGCTCGTGAAGGCGCGCATCGCCTGCTCGAGCTCGCGGTCGACCTCGGCGGTCTGCGCGTCGCGGATGATCGACAGCGTGCCGACGCCCGCGAGCGCGAGCCCGAGCATCATGACGACGACGATGAGCGCCGTGATCCGCCCGGCCAGCGACATGCGGCCGAGCAGGCGGGCCATGGCCGCGCGCACCTACTTCGGCGACTTCAGCATGTAGCCGAATCCGCGCTTGGTCACGATCATCGGCTCCTCGACGCGATCGTCGATCTTGCGGCGGAGGTAGGAGATGTAGGACTCGACGATGCCCACGTCGCCGTTGAAGTCGTACTCCCACACGTGGTCGAGGATCTGCGCCTTCGAGAGCACGCGGTTGGCGTTGAGCATGAGGTAGCGCAGCAGCTTGAACTCGGTGGGGGAGAGCTCGATCTCCTCGCCCGCGACGCTCACCTCGTGCGTGTCCTGGTTCATCGAGAGCTCGCCGACGTCGATCGTGGCGTCGTCGGTCTCGGCCATCGTGCGGCGGAGGATCGCCTTGATGCGGGCGATGATCTCGTCGAGCGAGAACGGCTTCGTCACGTAGTCGTCGCCGCCGACGGTGAGGCCCGTGATCTTGTCCTCGGTGTCGTCCTTCGCGGTGAGGAACAAGATGGGCGAGGCGAACCCGGATGCGCGGAGGCGCTTGGTGACGCCGAAGCCGCTGATGTCGGGGAGCATCACGTCGAGCAGGATGAGGTCGGGCTCGTCCTCGAGCACGGCCGAGATGGCGGCGGCGCCGTTGGCGACCGCCCGCACGTCGAAGCCGCCGAACCGGAGGCTCGTCGTCAGCAGGTCGCGGATGTGGGGCTCGTCGTCGACGACGAGGATCTTGGCGCTGGGCTCAGTCATGGCTCCAGTCTCTGGTGGTGCGCTGTGCGTTTCCTGAACGCGAGCGGAACGCGTCAGGCCGTGGCGCGGTCGGCGACGCCGAGCTCGTGCTCGTCGAGGATCGTGTAGGCGTAGCCCTGCTCGGCGAGGAAGCGCTGGCGGCCGAGCGCGAACTCCTGGTCGACGGTATCGCGCGCGACGATCGTGTAGAAGCTCGCCGTGCGGCCGCCCTTCGGCCGCAGCAGTCGGCCGAGGCGCTGCGCCTCCTCCTGCCGCGAGCCGAACGAGCCCGACACCTGCACCGCGAGCGACGCATCCGGCAGGTCGACCGAGAAGTTCGCGACCTTCGAGACGACGAGCACGCGCTCGGTGCCCTCGCGGAACGCCTGGAACAGCTCCTGCCGCTCGGCCACAGGCGTCTCGCCGGTGAGCAGGGGAGCGCCGAGCGCGGCCGAGAGCTCGTCGAGCTGGTCGAGGTACTGCCCGATCACGAGCGTCGGCTCGTCGGGGTGCTGCGCGAGCACGCGGCGCACCGTCTCGATCTTGCGCGGGCTCGAGGCGGCGATGCGGTAGCGGTCGCGGTCGCCCGAGGCGGCGTACTCGAGCCGCTCGTCCTCGTCCAGGTCGATGCGCACCTCGAAGCACTCGGCCGGCGCGATGAAGCCCTGCTGCTCGATCTCCTTCCACGGCGCGTCGAAGCGCTTCGGGCCGATGAGGCTGAAGACGTCCGACTCGCGGCCGTCCTCGCGCACGAGCGTCGCGGTGAGGCCGAGGCGGCGGCGCGCCTGCAGGTCGGCGGTGAGCTTGAACACCGGCGCGGGCAGCAGGTGCACCTCGTCGTAGACGATGAGGCCCCAGTCGAGCGCGTCGAGCACGCCGAGGTGCGCGTACTCGCCGCCGCGCTTGACGGTGAGGATCTGGTAGGTCGCGATCGTGACCGGCTTGATCTCCTTCGTCTGCCCGGAGTACTCGCCGATGTCGTCCTCGGTGAGGCTCGTGCGGGCGAGCAGCTCGGCGCGCCACTGGCGCGCCGAGACCGTGTTGGTGACGAGGATGAGCGTCGTCGTGTCGGTCGCGGCCATCGCGCCGGCTCCGACGATGGTCTTCCCGGCGCCGCACGGCAGCACGACGACGCCCGAGCCGGCGGCGGCGAAGTGGGCCACCGCATCCGCCTGGTACGGCCGCATCGACCAGCCGTCCTCCTCGAGGTCGATCTCGAGCGGCGTGCCGGGCGTGTAGCCCGCGAGGTCCTCGGCGGGCCAGCCGAGCTTCACGAGCTCCTGCTTGAGCTCCCCGCGCGCCCAGTCGACGACGCGGATGCCGTCGGCCGCGGGGCCGGCGAGCAGCGGCTGGATCTTCTTCGACCGCCGCACCTCCTCGAGCACGGGGCGGTCGTCGCTGCGCAGCACGAGGCCCTCGTCGTCGCGCTCGATGACGAGGCGGCCGTACCGGCCGATGGTCTCGCGGATGTCCTGGGCCACGCCGGTCGGGACGGGGAACTTCGCGTGCCGGTCGAGCGTCGCGATGATCTCGTCGGCCGTGTGGCCCGCGGCGCGCGCGTTCCACAGGCCGAGCCGCGTCACGCGGTAGGTGTGGATGTGCTCGGGGGCGCGCTCGAGCTCGGCGAACACCTGCAGCGACTGGCGCGCCGCGGTCGCGTCGGGATGCGCGACCTCGAGCAGCACCGTGCGGTCGGACTGCACGATCAGCGGGCCGGGAAGAGTCATAGCGTTCCAGCGTACCCCTCGAGCGGCGGCGCGGGCACGGGTGCGGGCACGGGCTCGGGTGCGCCGCGCGGCTCGCGCGGGCCGGGCTCAGGTCGCGACGCCGAGGCCCGCGACCTTCGTGATGGCGCTGAGCGGCAGGGTGCGCTCGATGTCGCGGCGGGCGTCGCGGGCGCGCAGTCGGCCGTTCGCGACGGCGAGCGGCACGAGCTCGACGTCGACGGGCTCGTCGCCGGTCGCGACCGTGAGCCGCACGGGCACGCGCTCGCGGATCGCGCCCTGGAGCTGCCGCTCGAGCCACGCGCGCTCCTGGTCGCCGACCTCGAAGCCCGCGTCGCGCAGCCGCGCCACGAGCCGGTGGCGCTCGCGCACGGGCCGCGGCGCGCGCTCGGGCGCGCGCAGCACGAGCTCGCCCTCGTCGTCCTCGAGCACCGCGGGGTAGCGCTCCTCGAGCAGCGCCTGCAGCGCCTCCTCGGCGCTCGTGCGGAAGGTGACGCGATGCGGGCCGGTCTGCCGCGGGCCGGCGCTCACGAGCGCGCGGTCGACCGCGATCGTGCGGATGACCTGCTCGTCGTCGCTGCGCGCCTGCGACCGCGCGCCGCCCTCGGCGATCGGGTCGACGGGCCGCACGCGCAGCGAGCCGAACTTCGCGGCCGTCTCGCGCACGAGGTACGCGACCGGCTGCGGCAGCCCGGTGAGCGACGCCTCGGTGAGGAAGGCGAGCACGTCGTCGACGTCGTCGCCGGCGGCGAGCCCGGCGGCGACGGACTGCCGCGTGAAGCGCCAGTGCGATGCGATCCCGGCCCGCTCGACGCGCGCGATGCGCCGCAGCCGCGCTTCGACCGCGGCCTCGAGCGGCCCCGGCGCGACCGCCGAGAGGTCGGGCTGCAGGTAGACGGATGCGGTGGCCGGGGGTACGTGGGCCGCGAGCGCCGCGCGCGCGGCGTCGGGCCGCTCCCGCAGGTCGACCGCGAGCGTCGTGGGGGCGCCGCGGTCGGCGAGCCCGAGCCGCTGCGCCTGCCGGTGCTGGCGCTGCCGCACCGCGAGCGCGGCGGCGTCGGCGAGCGGGAACTGCGCGCGCGGTTCGGCGGCGACCGCCGCGTGGTCGGGGGTCGCGGCGAGCCACGCCTCGGCGAGCGCCGACCAGCGCTCGGGCACGGGGGCGGCGAGCCAAGCATCGGCGTCGACGGTCGCGCGCAGGCGCCCGTCGCTGCGGTCGAGCAGGCCCGCGAGCAGCGCCGGCTCGAGCCGCTCCTCGAGCTCGGCGGGGTCGGCGTCGACGGCGGCGGCGAGCTCGCGCCCCGTCGCGGCCGGCAGCTGCGCGCGGCTGCGCAGCACGATGGGAGCGTCGGCGACGCGGTGCACGAGCTCCGAGACCTTGATCGCCTCGTCGATCGCCGTCTGCGGCGCCGTCGGGCTCTCGATCGGCTCGGCCTGCGGTGCGTCGACGACCTCGGCCGCAGCGGCGAGGGCGCGCACCCGGGGCAGCGCCGCGCCGTCGACGCCGAGCAGGAGCGCGTCGAGCCGCGGCGTCGACTCGCCGCGGGCGAGTGCGGCGAGCTCGGACGCCGTGCGCCACCGGAGCGCGGCCGCGATCGACGCATCCGTCACGAGGTGCTCGGCGAGGTCGAAGGTCGAGCCGAGCTGCGCCGGCGCCTGCCGCTCGACGACCAGCAGGTCGAGCGCGTCGTCCGGCATCGCCTGGATGCGGGCTGCGAGCTCGACCACGTCCATCAGCGCCGGCGGGCCTTGCCGGAGGCGCTGAGCACGACGAGCGCGACGACGCAGACGATCATGACCGGCAGCGCGACGAGCGGCAGCCAGTACGCCCACTGCCACAGCACGCCCGCGAAGAACGGGTTGCCGTCGCGGAATGCGACGTGCGCGAGCGTGGCGGCGAAGCCGAGCACGGCGATCGCCCCGAAGACGACCACGAGCACGGCGAGGACGCGCTCGACGGCCTCGCGCACCGGGCGCGGCTCGGGCGCGCCGACCTGCGCCCGCTTCCTGGGGCGCTGCGTCGGGTTGCTGCTGGCCTTCGGCATCCGCCCAGGATATCGCGGGCACGGGGCGCGCGCCGACGTCGCTACGCTGGGGCGAGCGGCAGCACGCCGCCTGGATCTGCAGCGGGAGGGTGTCATGCCGACGGGCAGGGTGAAGTTCTTCGACGAGGCCAAGGGCTTCGGCTTCATCGCCGGTGACGACGGCGGCGAGGTGTTCCTGCACGCGTCGGCGGTGCCCGAGGGCGTGCACGTCAAGCCCGGCGCGAAGGTCGAGTACGGCGTGGCCGACGGCCGCCGCGGCCCGCAGGCGCTCTCGCTGCGCCTCATCGGGCCGAGCGCCGTGAAGGCCGCGCGCCGCGACACCGAGGACATGGCGATCATCGTCGAGGACCTCGTGCGCCTGCTCGACACGATCGGCAACGACCTGCGTCGCGGCCGCTACCCGAGCGCCGCGCACGGATCGACCGTCGCGCAGATGCTGCGGAGGGTCGCCGATGACCTCGACGCCTGAGCACGAGCAGCGGCACGAGCACGCGCACGAGCACCGTCACGCCGAGCCCGACGACGTCGACGCCTCGGTCGAGCGCGTCGACCCCGCTGCGGTCGCCGCGCACGTGACCGACCCGCGGTCGGTGCCGTCCCCGTCCGAGGCGCCGGCCGAGCCGGTGGCGGATGCGTCGGCCGAGCCGAGCGGAGAGGTCGCCGACGAGACGGTCACGACGGGCACCGCTGCGCCCGCGTCGAAGGCCGACACCGAGCCCGAGCCCGCCCCCGAGGCGGCGGCCCCCGCGCCGCAGCCCGAGCCCACGACGCCGACGCTCGAGGAGCTCGAGCTCGCGCTCGCGGCCCTCGACGAGGTCGCCCCGAAGGGCGCCGTCGGCGAGGTGCGGGACGCGCTGCTCGAGCCGGGCCGCGGCCCCGCGCAGGTCGTCGCCATCCGCCACGCGTCGACGCTCGCCGGATACCCCGACTGGAGCTGGACCGTGCTGCTCTCGCGCGGGCTCGAGGGCGGCCCGACCGTGCTCGAGGTGGCGCTGCTGCCGGGCGAGACGTCGCTGCTCGCTCCCGCGTGGGTGCCGTGGGCCGATCGGCTCGCCGACTACCTCGCGGCCAAGGAGGCCGCCGGTGCCGACGACGACGAGCTCGAGGGTGAGGACGACGAGCTCGAGTCCGATCTCGAGGAGGACCTCGAGGACGACTTCGACGACGACTTCGACGTCGAGGCCGCGGCCTGGGACGACGAGGCGGGCGAGCCGGACGTCGACGGCGAGGGGCTCGAGGCTGTCGCCGACGGACCCGAGGCCGACGCCGAGCCCGACGACGCGCGCTGACGCCGCATCCACCCGCCCCTGACGCCGTGCTCGGGCGCGCGCCCGAGCACGCCCGCGTCGCAGCGCGCCGCGGCCCGGCTCAGCGCCGGTCGAGCAGGAAGTCGAGGCAGCGCGTGAGCTGCTCGACGTCGCTCGGCTCGATCGCCGCGAAGGTGGCGACGCGCAGCTGGTTGCGGCCGAGCTTCCGGTAGGGCTCGGTGTCGACGACGCCGTTGGCGCGCAGCGCCTTCGCGAGCGCGGCCGCGTCGACCGACTCGTCGAAGTCGATCGTCACGACGACGTTCGAGCGGTGCTCGGGGTCGGCGACGAACGGCGTCGCCTCGGCACGGCCCTCGGCCCACGCGTAGAGCGTGCCCGACGACTCCGCGGTGCGCGCGGTCATGGCATCGAGCCCGCCGGCGCCGAGCATCCACTGCACCTGCTCGTCGAGCAGCAGCAGCGTCGCGAGCGCGGGGGTGTTGAGCGTCTGGTCGAGGCGCGAGTTCGTGACGGCCTGCTGCAGCGAGAGGAACTCGGGGATGTAGCGGCCCGAGCCGGCGATGCGCTCGATGCGCTCGATCGCCGCGGGCGATGCGAGCGCGAGCCACAGGCCGCCGTCGGCTGCGAAGTTCTTCTGCGGCGCGAAGTAGTAGACGTCGCTCTCGGCGACGTCGACGGCGAGGCCGCCCGCCGCGCTCGTCGCGTCGACGACCGTGAGCGCATCCGACTGGCCGCGCACGACCGGGTGGAAGACGCCGGTCGACGTCTCGTTGTGGGGGTAGGCGACGACGTCGACGCCCTCGACGTGCTCGAGCGTCGGGCGCGAGCCGGGATCGGCCGTCGCGATCGACGGCGCCTCGAGCCACGGCGCGGCCGCGGCCTTCGCGAACTTGGCGCCGAACTCGCCGAAGGCCAGGTGGTGCGAGCGGCGCTCGATGAGGCCGAACGCCGCGGCGTCCCAGAACGCGGTCGACCCGCCGTTGCCGAGCAGCACCTCGTAGCCGTCGGGCAGGGCGAAGAGCTCGGCGAGGCCCTCGCGCACCGAGCGGACGAGCGACTTGACCGGCGCCTGCCGGTGGCTCGTGCCGAGGAGGTCCATGCTCGACTGCAGGCGCGCGACCTGCTCGGGCCGCACCTTCGACGGGCCGCAGCCGAAGCGTCCGTCGGCGGGCAGGAGGTCGGCGGGGATGACGATGTCGCTCACAGGACGATCTTAGGAGCGCGCCGCAATAGGGTGGAGCAGCGGACGCGCGGCAGGAGAGGGAGGTGCGGATGACCGATCTCGTCGACACGACAGAGATGTACCTCCGCACGATCCTCGACCTCGAGGAGGAGGGCATCGTGCCGCTGCGGGCTCGCATCTCCGAGCGCCTGAACCACTCCGGCCCGACCGTCTCGCAGACCATCGCGCGCATGGAGCGCGACGGCCTCGTCATCGTCGGCGCCGACCGCCACCTCGAGCTCACCGAGGAGGGGCGCGCCCTCGCCACTCGCGTGCTGCGCAAGCATCGCCTTGCCGAGCGGCTGCTCGCCGACGTCATCGGGCTCGACTGGAGCCTCGTGCACGACGAGGCGTGCCGCTGGGAGCACGTCATGAGCGAGCAGGTCGAGCGCCGGCTGCTCGCGCTGCTCGGCAACCCGACCGAGTCGCCCTACGGCACGCCGATCCCCGGGCTCGAGGAGCTCGGCCTGCAGCCCGCCGCGCCGTTCCTCCACGGGGTCGTCCCGGCGACGGATGCGCGGGGCGCGCGGGTCGTCCGGCGGCTGGGGGAACCCATCCAGTTCGACGTCGAGGGGCTCGCCGAGCTCCAGGCGGCGGGCGTCGTGCCCGGCGCGCTCGTCGAGGTGACGGAGGCGGCCGGACGCATCCGCCTCGCCGTCGCGGGCAACGGCGCGATCGACCTGCCGCTCGAGCTCGCGCAGCACATCTACCTCGACGCCTGACGCTGCGCGAGGAGCCCGCGCGTTCAGGGTTCGTGGAGGCGGCGTGCAGGCTCGCCGGTACCCTGCGCGCCGATTGTGACGGATTGGTAACGGTGGGTTAGTCTCCCCGGGTCAGCCCTGCACCTCGCGGTGCGGGGGCTTGCACGAAGTCCTGGGGGAACACCGTTCTGATGAAGCAGCACTCGACGGCCGTGGCCGTCCCGACGAGCCACGCCCGCCCGGCTGTCGGCCGCATGCGCCAGGGCGCCAAGAGCATCGGCGTCGTCTGCATCGCCGCGGCGCTCGTGGGCGCGCTCTCGCTGCCCGCCGCGGCCTTCTCGCCGCAGGGCGAGCAGTTCTCGCAGCAGGAGCTCGCGAGCGTCGTCGCGGAGAACTCGCAGACCGTCACGGTCGCGACCGACGCTCGCGTCGAGGCGATCGGCCGCGACGGCATCTCCGGCACGACCGCCGAGGAGCTCGAGGCGGCGCGCGCTGAGGCCCGCGAGGCGGAGGAGCAGCGCCAGAGCGAGCTCGCCGCGGCCCGCGAGCAGGTGGCGGCGAACGCTGCCGGCGCGCCCGCCGCCGCGGCACCTGTCAGCATCCCGGCCAACAGCGGCATCGTGGGCATCGCCCAGTCGCAGCTCGGCGCTCCCTACGTGTGGGGCGGCTCGAGCCCGTCGACCGGCTTCGACTGCTCAGGCTTCACGATGTGGGTCTACGGCCAGGCCGGCCACTACCTCCCGCACTCGTCGAACGCGCAGGCGGGCTACGGCACGCCGGTGCCCGCGTCGCAGGTCGCGGCAGGCGACCTGCTGGTGTGGAGCGGGCACGTCGGCATCCACGTCGGCGGAGACCGGATCATCCACGCCGCGACGAGCGGCAAGCCCGTGAAGTACTCGAGCTATTCGGCGATGGTCGCCGCCTTCGGCACCCCCGAGGTGCGGCGCTTCGGCTGAGCCTGAGCGCCTGGTGACAAACCGATAACGATTTGGTAACGTAGTCCCCTGTGCCGCCCCGGCGGTGCGACAACGATCACGAACTTTGGAGCATGAACCAGTGACGACTTCTACCGAGATGACCGGCATGGAGCCCGATGGCGGCAAGCGCTTCTCGCGCGCCACCATCGTGCGCAACGCTCGTCGGGTCGGCGTGATCGCCGTCGCCGCCGCGTTCGCCACCCCGCTCGCGCTGCCGGCCTTCGCATCCGGCGCCGACCAGGGGAGCGAGGAGTCGCTGTCGGCGCTCGTCGCGCGCGACGCGCAGACGGTCTCCGGCGTCGTGACCGCCGGCGAGAGCGGCCTCACCGAGGCGCGCCTCGAGATCCAGGCGACCACGCCCGAGGAGCTGCAGGCGATCCGCTCCGAGCTGCAGGCCGCGGCCGAGGCCGAGGCCGAGCGCCAGCAGGAGGAGGCAGCGGCAGCCGCCGCCTCGCGCGGCACCGCGGGCACCGGAGGCGGCGCGGACGCCGCGTCGTCGGCCGCACCGGCCGGCGCGTCGGGCAGCGTCATCGCCGACGCCGCGCTCGCCCAGGTGGGCGTCAGTCAGGACTGCGTCGCGCTCGTGCGCCGCGCGATCGCGGCAGCCGGCCTCACGTACACCGGCATGAACAACCTGTCGAGCCTGGGGCCGCAGATCCCCAGGTCGCAGGCCTCGCCCGGCGACATCATCTACTACGCCAACGGCGGCACCGGCCGCGCGCACATCGGGATCTACATCGGCGGCGATCGCGCGGTGCACGGCGGCTGGTCGGGCTACAACACCGTCGTGGCCGGCGTGGACATCGGCGGCTCGACGCCGATCTTCTACGACGTCACGTGAGCTGAGCCTCGCACGCGAGGCGCCCGCCCCTGATCGGGGGCGGGCGCTCCGCATAGGGCGCGCGGGTAGACTCGTCGCGCCTGGCCTCTGTAGCTCAATGGAAGAGCATCTCCGTCCTAAGGAGCTGGTTGGGGGTTCGAGTCCCTCCAGGGGCACTAGCCCAGAACGGGCACTGCTTCCTCGCGGGTCATGGGGCAGCAGGGCCGTTCGACTTTCCTGGAAGTCCAACCAGGTGGCCAAGGTGATCGCCAGATACGGTGTCCGTATGGCGCCCAGCAACAAGAAGCAGCGCGATCGCGGTGTCGATGCGGATGCGCTGACTGTGGTCGTCTGCCGTGGCGGCGACTGCGGCAGTCGAGCGAAGCATCCTGACGTCGATCACGTCGGGCTGCTGCGTCAGATGAGGGACAGGATCGGGGGCTCAGCCCGGGTCGCGCCGAGCAAGTGCTTGGAGGCCTGTGAGCACTCGAACGTCGTCGTGGTGGTGCCAGGCGCCCGCGATGGCGAGCAGGTGTGGGTCGGCGGTGTGAACGACCGCGAATTGAACACCGCGCTCAGCGATTTCGTGCGAGCAGGTGGGCCCGGCGTTGCCATGCTGCCGATCGAGCTCGAACTGCAGCAGTTCCGTGCCTCGCGCCGAAGCCGCCAGGAGCTGGATGTCGAGCGCTCGACGACTGGCCGTCGCGGGTGAAGTCCGAGTATCAGGTCTCGTCCAGCCGGGCGGTCTCGAGCCGGATGCACCCGTGGTGGACGTCATCCGCATCCAACCGAGACGGGGAGCGTGGCGAAGAGATCGACGTGCGAGTCCCCTCGAGGACACCCCCTTCGGCGCATCGAAGCGTGCTTCGAATGCGCGCAGACGTGCACTGCGTGCGCCGACGAGTGTGAGCAGCACGCGCAGATGCACGAGCCGTGCCGAGTGTGCGCGGAGGCGTGCCGGCGGTGTGAGCGTGCATGCGCCGACCTTCTCGCCATCCTGGGGTGAACGCGCATCGCGAGACGCCGCATCTTCTTGACCACACCTGTGCCGCCCTGATCGGTTGTGCTCGAAGGGCCACCTCGAGCATGCATGGCGCCTAGGACCAAGAGCTCGCACAGGGAATGCCGCACAACCTCAGGGCAAGGCGCCCGCCAGGAGCCGTGCCGCGCGCTGCGCCAGCGGTAGACTGGTGGAGTGGGAACGGGGGCATCCATGCGCGCGCTCAGCAGCAGACCAGCTGGCGCCGCTCCCCGTGCGCGGATCCTGCTCGCATTGGTGCTGGCCGTGGCCGGCGTGCTGGTCGGTCTGCTCGGCATGCACGTGCTGGGCGGCGGCACTCACGCCGCTCACGATGCTGCCCCCGCAGAGTCCGTCTCGCATTCGATGGGTGAAGATCAGACGCCGGCCGTCGGGCACTGCGGCGATACCGGGTGCGACGAGCTCGGGCTGATGGCGGTGAGCTGCGTCCTGGCGCTCTTGGCGCTCACGTCGCTGCTGCCGGCCTCCCCAGCGCGGTGGTTCCTGCGAACGATCGCGCCACCGACCCGCTCCTTCGCACTCCCCGCGCAGTTCGTACCCACGCCTTCCCTCATCTCGCTCTCGATCAGTCGGACTTGATGGAGCCGGCGCGGCTCGTCACGGCAGCCGCAACTCGGTTACCCATAGATCCTGACTGACAGAGAGAAGTACACCATGTATGCACCCAAGCGCGCGCTCGCAGCGAGCGCGCTCACGATCGCCCTCGCTCTCACCGGCTGCTCCGCCGCATCTGAGCCCGCCACGAACCCTACGGCGTCAAGCAGCCCGACGGAGAACGGCAGCGGAAGCGAGCAAGCGACAGATTTCAACCAGGACGATGTGATGTTCGCGATGAACATGATCGTTCATCACCAGCAGGCCATCGAGATGGCCGACACGCTGCTGGCCAAGTCCGACGTCGATGAGCGTGTCTCCGATCTCGCGGAGCGCATCAGGGAGGCGCAGCAGCCGGAGATCGAGCGCATGAACTCGATGCTGGAGGCCTGGGGCGAAGAGCCCATGGACTCCATGGGGGGCATGGACCATGAGGGCATGGACCATGGATCCGGCATGGGCGGCATGATGTCGGAGGCCGACATGGAGGCGCTCGAGGAAGCGCCGGGACCGGAGGCGTCGCGGCTGTTCCTGGAGCAGATGATCGTGCACCACGACGGCGCCGTGGAGATGGCGCAGGCCGAGGTGGACGCAGGCGAGAACGCCGACGCTGTCGAGCTTGCAGAGCGCATCATGAGCGACCAGACGACCGAGATCGCCGAGATGGAGGCGCTGCTGGACGAGCTGTGACGACCTGGCGTGGGGCGGCCGTCGCTGCGCCCCACGCCGATCGCCGCCGCAGCGATCCGCTGCGAGCGCTCCCCGCCATCAGCCACTGCATCGAGAAGAACGGTCTATGCACATCCTTCGAACACCCCGCTCCCGGCGGTTCGCCGCGACCTCTGCGCTCTCGGCCACGGTCCTGCTCGTCGCCACGGGGTGCGCACCCGCAGGCGCGACCGCGGCATCGCTCACGACGGACAACCACATCCACCAGCTCGTGCCGAGTGACGACGGGCAATCGTTGCTCGTCGGCACCCACAACGGCCTGTTCTCCGTCGACCTCGAGTCTGGCGACGTCGCGGGTCCAGTGGGCGAGCACGTCATCGATCTCATGGGCTTGACCCGCGCTGATGACCGACTGCTCGCTTCGGGCCATCCGGGGGCGTCGGGTCCCCAGCACCTGGAGGGACCGAACCTCGGTCTCATCCAGAGCCTCGATGGCGGAGAGACATGGGACTCTGTATCGCTCGAGGGGATCGCCGACTTCCACGCGCTCACCTACGACCCGGCCGCGGGCGCGGTGATCGGGGCCCACGCGGGCCAGATGCTCATCAGCGACGACATGGGCACGTCGTGGCGTGAGGGCGCGGCCGCTGATCCGTTCGATCTGCTCGCCACGACCGACGGGCTGCTGATGACGAGCATCACCGGCCTGAGCATCAGCACCGACGGCGGTGAGAGCTTCCAGGCGGACGAGGATGCTCCTCCGCTCGTGCTGCTCGCCGGTGGCGACGATGCGAGTGTCGGCGTCGCCCTGGATAGCACGGTGTGGCATTTAGAACCCGGCGGGGAGTGGGTGCCGGTGGGCACGACGCCTGAGCAGATCCACGCGCTGACGCTCCTCCCGAGCGGGGACCTGATCGTCGCGACGGAGTCCGGGCTGCAGCGCAGCAGTGATCTCGGCCAGAGTTGGCAGCCTCTCGTCTCCTGACGCCTGCAAGTGTCGGAGTCGGGTCATCGGCGGCCCGCGAGACCAGCCTTGATGGCGAAGATCTCGCGGGCCGCCGACAGGCCGACCGCACCGGTCGCGCGCCCGCCGTCACAGAAGGTCGTGACGATGCTGCCTTCACGCGAGTGGGACGTGTCGGCGACCGCAGTCCGTGACGGTTCCCTGCGTCGCGATCACCACATCCGACCGCAGCTCGCTGCCGTCGTCGAGCCTCACGTTCGTTTGCGAGCCAGACGGTTGCAGCGCGACCACGGCTCGTCCGATGCGGACATCGACGTGCGCTGCGTGCAGACCGCGGAGCCGCGTCGCGATCGGGCGTCCGAGTGCGTGCGTGAGCGGCGCGTCCGATCGTGCGACCAGGTGCAGCTCGGCTCCTGCCGACGCGCAAAAGCTGACTCCATCGCCTCATCGCGCTCGACTCCTCTCTTGACCGCGTACCCGGCTCGGTATATCGTCGAGCCAAGACTAATACCCCCCGGGGGTATCTGCTCTAGCGAGAGGGAGTCACCATGACCATCACCGAGTTCCAGGTCACCGGCATGAGCTGCGGCCACTGCGAGGTGGCGATCCGCGGTGAGGTCGAGCAGGTCGAGGGTGTCCAAAGTGTCGAGGTGAGCGCGCAGACCGGTCGATTGGTGGTCACAGGATCGCAGCCCATCGACGACGCCGCCATCCTCGCCGCCGTCGACGAGGCTGGATACGAGGCGGCACCGCTCCGATGAGCACGGCTGCCCGCTTGGGCATCTACGGCGCTGGCCTCGTGCTCGCCTTCGGCGGCACGTTCGCCATCGCCAATGCGGTGGTCCCCGATGACGCTGCAGCCACATGGTCGCAGCGCGACATGGCCGATCACCGCGGGTCGGCCGCCGGCGAGGTGACCCCGTCGCAATCCGCGCAACATGAGGAGGATGACGTGATGGGAGTGTCCCTCGCTCGATCGGGCTTCGCGATCGGACCGATCGAGGCTCCCGCTGCGGCGGGCGAGACGAGCGCGCTCTCGTTCCAGATCCTCGATCGCGACGGCGAGCCGGTGACCGGGTTTGACACCGCCCACGGCAAGGACCTGCACCTCATCACGGTCCGCGCCGATGGCACCGAGTACAGGCACGTGCATCCCGAGCTCGACCCGGGGACGGGGACGTGGTCGATGCCGTGGACCTGGGATGCCGCTGGCAGCTACAGGGTGTATGCCGACTTCACCGCTGCTGACGGCACAGCCGTCACGCTCTCCCGCATGATCGACGTGACCGGCGACTTCGAGCCACGACCCGCGGCGGGTGTCAGCCAGCGCGACAGCGTCAGCGGCTTCGACGTGACGATCAGCGGCGAGCTGGAGGCGGGTGGGGCAAGTGAACTGACAGTCGACGTCACCCGGGATGGTGAGCCGGTCACCGAGCTGCAGCCGTACCTCGGCGCCTTCGGTCACCTGGTCGCGCTCCGCCAGGGCGACCTCGCCTACCTGCACGTGCATGCGCACGGCGACGAGCCGCAGGCTGGTGACCTCGCCGGTCCCGAGGTGGCGTTCACCGCGGAGACCCCGACTGCGGGCCGATACCTGCTGTACCTCGACTTCCGGGTCGACGGGCAGGTGCACACCGCGCAGTTCGTGCTCGACGCGTCGCCCCGCGAGGGGGGCGCCGGCGGCACAGACGAGCCGGCCGAGACCGAGGACGAAGCGGACCACGACGGTCACTGACCAGCAACGACGCCCGGATGCGCCTGGCGCACGGACGAGGGGACGATCATGACTGAATTGCAGCCGCCGCCCGCGGCTTCCAGCGTGGAGCTGGAGATCGGCGGGATGACGTGCGCATCGTGCGCGATGCGCATCGAGAAGAAGCTCAACAAGCTCGACGGCGTCACCGCCACGGTGAACTACGCGACCGAGAAGGCCAGCGTCTCGGCACCCGCAGACTTCGATGCCGCGCTGCTGATCGCAGAGGTTGAGACGACCGGTTACACCGCAGCACTTCCCGCCCCGGAGCATCCCTCTGCGGCGGACGAGGGCGAAGCGCCGGATGCGGAGCTGGTGAGTCTGCGGCACCGGCTGGTCGCGTCCGTCGTGCTCACAGTCCCCGTCATCGCCATGGCGATGGCGCCTGTACTGCAGTTCACCTACTGGCAGTGGCTCTCGCTCGCGCTTGCCGCGCCGGTCATCGTCTGGGGAGCGTGGCCGTTCCACAAGGCTGCGTGGACGAACCTCCGTCACGGGGCCGCGACGATGGACACGCTCATCTCGATGGGCACGAGCGCGGCGCTGCTGTGGTCGCTCTACGCCCTGTTCTTCGGCACCGCCGGGGTGCCGGGCATGACGCACCCGTTCGAGATCACCATCGCGCCGAGCGACGGCGCCGCGAACATCTACCTGGAGGTCGGCGCCGGGGTGACGATGTTCATCCTGGCCGGCCGCTACTTCGAGAAGCGATCCAAGCGACAGGCCGGCGCGGCGCTGCGCGCGCTGCTCGAACTCGGCGCGAAGGACGTCGCAGTGCTGCGCGACGGCGCCGAGATCCGCATCCCGACCAAGGACCTCGCCGTCGGTGACGAGTTCGTGGTGCGCCCCGGCGAGAAGATCGCGACGGACGGCACCGTCATTGCCGGCACGTCTGCCGTCGACGTCTCCATGCTCACCGGCGAATCGGTACCGGTCGAGGTTGCTGAAGGCGATGCCGTCACCGGGGCCACCGTCAACGCCGGCGGCCGCCTCGTCGTGCGCGCAACGCGCGTCGGCTCCGACACGCAGCTGGCCCAGATGGCCAAGCTTGTGGAGGACGCGCAGTCGGGCAAGGCCGAGGTGCAACGACTGGCCGACACGATCTCGGGCATCTTCGTGCCGATCGTGATCGTCATCGCCGTCGGCGCGCTCGGCGCCTGGCTCGGCGCAGGCTTCCCCGCCGCCGCCGCGTTCACCGCGGCCGTGGCCGTGCTCATCATCGCCTGCCCCTGCGCGCTCGGCCTCGCGACGCCCACCGCGCTCCTCGTGGGGACGGGTCGCGGCGCGCAGATGGGGATCCTCATCAAGGGTCCGGAAGTGCTCGAGTCCACACGCCGCATCGACACCATCGTGCTCGACAAGACGGGCACCGTCACCGCCGGCAAGATGACGCTGGCCGACGTGCACACCGCCGTGGGCACTGACCGGACCGAGCTGCTCCGTCTAGGCGGTGCCCTGGAGGACGCTTCCGAGCACCCGATCGCCCAAGCCGTCGCGAAGGCCGCCACGCAGGAGCTCGGCACACTGCCTACTCCGGAGCACTTCACGAACATCGAGGGCAAGGGCGTGCAGGGCGTCGTCGAGGGGCACGCAGTGATCGTCGGCCGAGCCTCGCTGCTGGCCGACTGGTCCTTGGACCTGCCCGCCGAGCTCGCCGACGCGAAGGCCGCTGCCGAGCAGCAGGGGAAGACCGCGATCGCCGTCGGGTGGGACGGGCACGCGCGCGGCGTGCTGGTCGTCGCCGACACCATCAAGCCGACGAGCGCTGCTGCCGTGGCGCAGTTCAAGCGACTCGGGCTCAAGCCCGTCCTGCTCACCGGCGACAACCAGGCGGTCGCGGAGCAGATCGCCGCCGAGGTCGGCATCACTGACGTGATCGCTGAGGTGCTGCCGCAGGACAAGGTCGACGTCATCACAGGACTGCAGCGCGAGGGCAAGGCCGTTGCGATGGTCGGCGATGGTGTCAACGATGCGGCCGCGCTGGCTCAAGCCGATCTCGGACTCGCGATGGGCACCGGCACGGATGTCGCGATCGAGGCTTCCGACCTCACGCTCGTCCGCGGCGACCTGCGCAGCGCCGCCGATGCCATCCGGCTCTCCCGCAAGACGCTCCGCACCATCAAGGGCAACCTGTTCTGGGCGTTCGCCTACAACGTCGCCGCGATCCCGCTGGCGGCACTCGGCCTGCTCAACCCCATGCTCGCCGGCGCGGCGATGGCGTTCTCCAGCGTCTTCGTCGTCGGCAACAGCCTCCGCCTCCGCAGCTTCAGAAGCGAGGCGGTGGATCCCGCACCGACCGTCACGACCGCGCCGCGACCTGCCACACGGTCAGCAGCAGTCGACACCCACCACTGAGAGGATCACCCATATGCCCGAGACCATCGGTAACCACGACCACCACGAGCACCAGGAGGATCACAGCCACAGCCACAGTGCCGACCACAGCCACAGTGCCGACCACAGCCACAGCGCCGGCCACGGCCACAGCCACAGCCACAGCGCCGATGGGCACGACGTGCCTGCGGATGACATCGCTGAGTGCCCTGTGATGGTGGGCAGCACCATCCTCAAGGCAGACGCCGAGGCCGCCGGTCTCGTGCGCGACTACGAGGGCACTCGCTACTACCTGTGCTGCGCCGCCTGCGGACCCCTGTTCGACGCCGAGCCCGCGAAGTACGTTTCCGCAGCCTGAGCCGCACCGTGCCGGACATGTCGTCACGAGGTCCGGCGCGGTCGCCCCGGATGAGAGAGGATGGGACATGACCGACCCGCGAGAGCAGGGAAGCAACGATGCGGAACCTCAGCAGGTTCACTTGCACCACGAGTCAGCGGACGCGCACGACCGCATGGGTGGTCACGCAGCCGTAGCGACGAACGGCGTCGCCACAGCCGACGGTCACCGCGATCACACGTCGCACGATGGGCACACCGGTGAGGAGGACGGTGGCCACGGCGGTCATGCCGGCCATGGCGACCACGTCGGGCACTTCCGTCGACTGTTCTGGATCATGCTGGCCCTGGCGATCCCGACCGTCGCGCTCTCGGACATGTTCGCCATGATCCTCGGCTACACGCTGCCGGACATCCCCGGCTTGGACTGGGTCTCCCCGGTGCTCGGCACAGTGATGTACGTGTGGGGCGGCAAGCCGTTCCTGACCGGCGCAGTGGGCGAGATGCGGGCGCGCAAGCCCGGCATGATGCTGCTCATCGGGCTTGCGATCACTGTCGCCTTCATCGCCTCGTGGGGTGCCAGTCTCGGACTGCTGCATCACGAGCTCGACTTCTGGTGGGAGCTCGCGCTCCTGATCGTGATCATGCTGCTCGGGCACTGGATCGAGATGCGCTCGCTCGCCCAGACCACCAGCGCGCTGGACTCGCTCGCCGCTCTGCTCCCTGATGAGGCCGAGCGCGTGGAAGGCGACAGCGTCGTCACGGTCAGGCCTGTCGACCTTGCCGTCGGAGATGTCGTCGTCGTACGTCCCGGCGGAAGCGTGCCCGCCGACGGCAGCATCGTCGATGGGCGTGCTGCCATGGACGAATCCATGGTGACCGGAGAATCGCAGACGGTCACGCGCACGGTCGGCGAGTCCGTCACAGCCGGCACCGTCGCCACCGACTCGGGCCTGCGTATCGAGGTGACTGCAACCGGTGACGACACCGCCCTCGCGGGCATCCAGCGGTTGGTCACGGATGCGCAGAACTCTTCCTCCCGAGCGCAACGCCTCGCCGACACCGCCGCCGGATGGTTGTTCTGGTTCGCGCTCGCCGCGGCCGCGATCACCGCGATCGTCTGGTCGCTCGTGGACCTTCCTGACGCAGCAGTCATCCGCACCATCACCGTGCTCGTCATCGCCTGCCCCCACGCGCTCGGCCTTGCCATTCCACTTGTGGTCTCCATCGCGACGGAACGTGCCGCCCGCGGCGGCGTGCTCGTCAAGGATCGCCTCGCGCTCGAGAGCATGCGCACCGTGGACACCGTCCTGTTCGACAAGACCGGCACCCTGACCAAGGGTGAGCCGACGGTGACCGACATCGCCGTCGTCGACGGACATGAGCCCGATCACGTGCTTGCCCTGGCCGCGGCGGCTGAGTCCGACAGCGAGCACCCGCTCGCCAAAGCGATCGTCAGGGCAGCCGAGGCCAAAGATCTCACCGTCCCGCGCAGCCGTGACTTCTCCTCGTCCCCGGCGGTCGGAGTCACCGCGACCGTCGACGGCACGATCGTTCGCGTCGGCGGCCCGCACCTGCTGACCGAGGAGCGCGCGGAAGAGCTGGATGCCGCGGACCAGTGGCGCACTGATGGGGCGATCATCCTCCACGTCGTGCAGGACGGCAACGTCATCGGCGCGCTCAAGCTCGCCGATGAGATCCGTGCTGAGTCGCGCGAAGCGATCGAGGCGCTGCACGCGCGTCACGCGCAGGTCGTCATGATCACAGGGGACGCGGAAGCAGTGGCGCGCTCGGTCGCTGAGGAACTCGGCATCGACCGGTACTTCGCCGGCGTGCGCCCGGAAGACAAAGCCGCGAAGGTGCAGCAGCTGCAGCACGAGGGCAGGAAGGTCGCGATGGTCGGCGACGGCGTCAACGACGCCCCGGCTCTGGCCCAGGCGGATGTCGGGCTCGCGATCGGCGCTGGCACGGATGTCGCGATCGCATCCGCTGGCGTCATCCTCGCGAGCGACGACCCGCGGTCTGTGCTCTCGGTGATCGAGCTCTCCCGGGCTGCGTATCGAAAGATGAAGCAGAACCTCTGGTGGGCAGCAGGCTACAACCTGCTCTCCGTGCCGCTGGCTGCGGGAGTCCTTGCACCGGTCGGGTTCGTGCTGCCGATGTCCGTCGGGGCGATCCTGATGTCGCTCTCCACCATCGTCGTGGCGCTGAACGCGCAGCTGCTCCGTCGCCTCGACCTGCGGCCCGAGGCGATGGCCCGTGCCATCCTTCATCAATGAGCGCACTCGGACCGGAGGACATCATGAGCACAACGACGGCGGAGACGGCCTGCGAGCACGGCTACATCACCGACAAGACCCGGTATTTCTCCCGGCTCCGCCGGATCGAGGGTCAGGCACGCGGGATCCAGCGCATGGTGGACGAGGAGCAGTACTGCATCGACATCCTCACGCAGATCTCCGCTCTGACGGGCGCGCTGCAGAACGTCGCTGTCGGATCGCTCGAGGATCACCTGCGTCACTGCGTCGCCGACGCCGCCCGTACCGGCGGCGACGTCGCCGAGGAGAAGATCCGAGAGGCCTCGCAAGCGATTGGTCGGCTCATCCGCTGATGGCTCGTCGGCTCCGGGACGCCGACGACAGCCGCTCGCCGCAGCGGGGATCGGTGGTGAGGCGGGTGTCGTCCGGGCCGTCTGCTCTGCGGCCCGATGGCTACTTCACGAGGCGGTCGAGCAGGAACGTCCCTTCACGCCGACAGGGCTCTCCCAGCACGGCGCCAGAGTGCGAGGCGAGCCCGTTGCTGCTCGCCAGCGCGGTGAAGATGGCTCGTTGTCCCTCGAGGCCGAGCGTCTCGGTCTTGCCATCGGTCCACGCGGGCACGATCGACTCCAGGATCTCGGGGCTCGTCTCGGCCAGCCAGTGCTCCGCGCTGAAGGTGTCGTCAGCAGTTCGTGTGGCGCGCGCCGGCCGACCACCGGTGCCTGCGCCGGTACCATCGATAGCGGTGCCGTGAGCACCGCATCCACTCACCGCATCCACTCCCCAGACCCACCCCCAGACGCACCCAGAGAGCGAGCGCATGAGCAGCACCGCCGCCAGCGAGCCGAAGCCCGCGAAGGCCACCGACGGCGCCGCCTGGGACGCGCAGGTGCTCGAGGGGCAGAGCCGCGCGCACTACATGCAGTCGGATGCGTGGGCCCGCACGCGCGAGGAGAGCCCCTGGAAGGCGCTGCGCGACGTCGTCACCGTGCCGACGGCGGGCGGGGGCAGCCGCGAGCTGCCGATCCAGCTCTTCGAGCGCAGCGCGCCGCTCGCGGGCCGCATCCTGTTCCTGCCGCGCGTCTCCGGCATCGACGCCGCCGCGGTCGACGCGATCACGGCGCGAGCGAAGGCCTACCCGAAGCGCTGGCTCGGGCTCAAGATGGAGACGTTCCAGGCCGAGGACCCCGAGCTCATCGCCGCCTTCGAGCGGAACGGCTGGGTGCCCGCCGCGTCGAGCCAGTACCAGCACGCGGTCGCCGTCGACCTGACGGGCTCGCTCGACGAGGTCGCGGCCCGCTTCAAGAAGCGCGCCCGCAACTCCTACCGTGCGGCCGAGAACAAGTTCGGCGTGACGGTGCACAAGACGGAGATGACGCCCGAGAACGAGGCGGAGATGCACCGCCTCATCGGCGAGACGAAGGTGCGCTCGGGCGGCTACTTCCGCCACCCCGAGTACTTCCAGCGCATCTGGGACGTCTACAAGACCGTCGGGCAGGGCTACTTCTACGTCGCCGAGTACGAGGGCGAGGTGCAGTCGATGGCGTTCGTCATCCGCTTCGGCGACACCGCCTGGTACAAGGACGCGGGCAGCATCCGCGAGAACGCGAAGATCTTCGCGCCCTACCTCATGCAGTGGAAGATCATGCAGGATCTCCACGCCGACGGCGTCACGCTCTACGAGCTCGCGAACATCCCCGACCCGGCCGAGTGGGAGACGAGCGACATCAAGGGGCTCTACACGTTCAAGACGGCGTGGGCGCCCGAGCCGGTCAAGTACATGCCGACGTACGAGCTGCCGCTCGGCCGCGGCTTCGCGCTGTGGCACAAGGCGGGCCGCTGGCTGCGCGCCGTCTACACGCGGCGCACCGGCGACGCCTGGTACTGAGCCGCGCTGCGCCGCCCAGGCGACGGCCCGCCTCGCGCGGGCCGGGCTGGGGCGGGGGCGTGGTCACGACGCGCCGTCGCGGGCGGGCGTGGTCACGACGCGCCGTGGCCCGTGCGGAGGGTGGTCACGACACGCCGCACCCGGCGCGGCCGACGCGGCGTGTCGTGACCACCCTCACCACCCTCGCGCCTGCCGCCCTCGCGCTCAGTAGGCGGGCTCGAGGCGCATCTGGCGCGTCTGCAGCCACAGCAGCGGGTCGAACGAGACGTAGTCGCTGTTCTTCAGCTCGAGGTGCAGGTGCGGGCCGGTCGAGCGGCCGCTGCTGCCGAGCTGCCCGATGACGGTCGTCACGTCGACCACCTGGCCGACCTCGACCTGGATCGAGCCGGGCAGCATGTGGCCGTACCAGGACTGCACGAACTGGCCGTCGACGTTGTGGTCGATGAAGACCGAGTAGCCGCCGCCGCCCGGGTTGTCGCCGTAGAACACCTCGGAGACGACGCCGTTCGCGATCGGGCGGATGGGCTGACCCGATGCGAGCGGGAAGTCGGTGCCGCCGTGGAAGCCGCCGGAGCGGTAGCCGAACCCGCTCGAGACGGGCAGCTGCGCGACGTCGGGGAACGGCGTCTGCACCACCGAGGTCTCGAGCATCGACCACGTGCGCGGGAAGGCCGGCGAGCCGCCGTAGGACGAGCCGCGGGGCTCGCTGTTCGCGACGGCCTGCAGCTCGGCGAGCCGCTCGGGCGACAGCGCGCCGTCGGCGACCGGCGGCGCGACGGGCTCGGGCGGCGCCTCGTGCACGACGATGTCGTCGCGCACGAACGCCGTGGCCGACTCCGCGCCGTGCGGCTCGAGCTGCTGCGGGTCGAGCGCCTGCGCCTCCGGCTCGAGCATCGCGATCTCGGGATGCAGCTCGTCCGTCACCTGCACGGCGGCGGCGGGCAGCGAGGGCACGAGCACGAGGGTCGCGGTCAGCAGCAGCGACGCGCCCGCGGTGACCTTCCGCACGAGCCGTCTCGTGCCGGCGGCGGCTGCGGGGGCCGGCAGCGCGCCCTGGGCGAGGGCGCGGCCGGCGTCGGCGGAGCGGCGGGTGCGGGCAGGGCGGGCGGATCGGATCGGGTAGCGCATCACGCGGGAGATGGTCCTCAGTGTCGGGTCTGGGTCTTGCGGGCCTCGGGCGCGACCCCGACCAGCGCACGAGCGTCCGAGCACCTTCCCGCGGCGCGGGAGCGGGGTGCGCTCACGGCACGTCCAGCCATCAAAGGTAACAACGTTATAACGATGTCACAAGGGTGAGGGCGGGATGCGGTGGCCCGCCGAGGGCGCGATCCGGCCCGCGCGCGGGGTCGGCGCGCGATTCTGCGCCTGCCCGCAGTGTCACCCGGCCCGGCGCGCAGAGCGCGGCTATCGTGACTGCGTGCGCGAAGAAGAGATCGAGATCCAGGCCGACACGCCCGTCGACCCTGCGGCGCGCGACACCCGCGAGCTCGACGCGGACGAGCCGGTGACCGGCGACGCCCACCCGTCGAGCGCCCCCGGTCCCGACCGTTCGCTCACCGCGCCCTCGGTCCCCGCGCCCGAGCCGCAGCCGGCCAAGCGCGAGGGCGAGTGGGAGGCGTGGGCGGAGGCGCTGCGCCGCGTCGGCGGACGCAGCCCCCTGACCGACTTCATCGACACGACCGCGACGCGCATCGAGCTCTCCACGACGCATCCCGGCGGGCTCGCGCAGTTCATCACCGGCCGCCCGACGGCCCTCTCGAGCCTCATCCGCGACGACCTGGCGCTGCGCGCCGCGCGCGGCGCCGCCGCCGCGATCGCCTCGAAGGGCGTCGAGCTCGCCGCCGCCCGCTCGATCGACGCCGTGCACCTCGGCATCGGCATGGCCCGCTTCCCGCACACGGGCCGCGACGGCGCGGTGCGCGAGATCTACGGGCCCGTGCTGCTGCGCCCGCTCGTCGTGCGCCGCCGCGGCCGCGACTTCGAGCTGCAGCTGCTCGGCCGTCCCTTCGTCAACCCAAGGCTCGCGAGCCTGCTGCGCGGCCACCACGGCGTGCGGCTCGACGAGCGCCAGCTGGTCGAGCTCGGCTCCGGCGAGGGCACGTTCACCCCCAACGCGGTGCTCGACGCGCTGCGGCAGGCCGCGGCGCACGTGCCGGGCTTCACCGTCGAGGCGCGGCTCCTCGCGTCGACCTTCGCCGACGTGGGCGAGCCGATGGCCGCCGACCTGCAGCAGCAGGAGCACGACGTGCTGGATGCGGTGCGCGGCGACGAGCAGGCGGCCTGGCGGCTGCGCGAGGGCCGCAGTGGCATCGACGAGACGCCGCAGGACGAGCGCGATCCCGAGATCGACCGGCTCGTGCTCGACGCCGACGGCGAGCAGGACGCGGTGATCGCCGAGGCCGCCGCCGGCAACTCGCTCGTCGTCGAGGCGCTGCCCGGCACGGGCCTCACGCAGACGCTCGTGAACGTCATCGCGGCGCTCGTGGGCGACGACAAGCGCGTGCTCGTCGTGAGCCCCCGCCGCGCGACGCTCCGCGACATCGCCGACCGGCTCGCCGCGACGAAGCTCGAGGCGCTCGCGGTCTCCGAGGCGACGCTGCGCCGCGACCTCATCGCGGCGATCCGCCGGATCGAGGGCAGCGCGCGCCCCGACACCGCCGAGATCGACGAGGCGATGCTGCGCCTGCGGAAGGTGCTGCTCGACTACCGCGCCGCCCTGCAGCGCGTCGACCCCGAGCTGCACGTGAGCGTGCTCGACGCGCTCAAGGAGCTCAGCCGCCTCTCGATGCTGCCGACGCCGCCGTCGACCCGCGCGCGGCTCAGCGAGGAGGCCACGCGCCGGCTCGCGACCGACCGCCCGCGCGTCGCCGCGACGATGCGGAAGGCCGCCCAGCTCGGGCAGTTCCGCTACGGCCCGAGCGACACCCCCTGGTACGGGGCGTCCTTCGAGACGAGCGCCGACGCATCCGCCGCCTTCGAGGATGCGAAGGCGCTCGCCGACGGCGACCTGCAGGCGCTGCTGAAGCAGGCGAAGGAGGTCGTGGGCGCCACGAAGCTGCGGCCCGCCGCGACGCTCGCCGAGCTCGGCATCCAGGTGGCGCTGCTCACCGACGTGCGCGCGACGCTCGACGTGATGACGCCGGCGATCTACGACCGGCCGCTCGGCGAGCTCATCACCGCGACCGGCCCGCGCCGCGAGGCGCTGCAGTCGCTCGGCGCGATGCAGCGGCGGCGCCTCAAGAAGCTCGCCGAGGAGTACGTGCGGCCCGGCGCTCACGTGCCCGACCTGCACGACGTGCTCACCGCCGCGCAGCAGCAGCGGCGGCTCTGGGCGCGGTTCGCCCCCGACGGCTCGATCCCGACCGTGCCCGCGGGCCTCGCGGCGCTCGACGCGCGCCTGCGCGACGTCGTGCGGCGCCTCGACCACCTCGATGCGGCGCTGCGTCCCGACGTGCGCAGCGTCGACCTGTCGCCCGCCGACCTCACCGAGCGGGTGGCCGAGCTCGCCGCGCCGAGCGATGCGCTGCAGAACATCCAGGAGCGGGCCGAGCTCATGGCGTCGATCGAGCGCCTCGAGCTCGACGCGCTGCTGACCGACCTCGCCGACCGGCACGTCGCCGACGACCAGGTCGAGCACGAGCTCGACCTCGCGTGGTGGCAGTCGGCGCTGCAGTCGATGCTCGGCCGCGAGCGCGCGCTGCTGCGCGGCAACACCGAGGTGCTGCGCCGCCTCGAGCAGGACTTCGCGCTCGTCGACGAGGCGCACGTCGACGCCTCGAGCGCGCGCCTCGCGCACCAGATCGCCCAGCAGTGGCGACTCGCCGTCGACGACCACCAGGGCGAGGCGGATGCCCTGCGGCGCCTCATCAAGGCCGGTCCCGTCGACGCCGACGAGCTGCAGCGCGTCGCCGGGCACCTCACCCGCTCGCTCGCGCCCGTGTGGCTCGCGTCGCCGTACGACCTGCACCGGGTGCCCAAGCGCATCCCCTTCGACGCCGTGCTGATCGCCGACGCGGGGGCGATCACGATCGCCGAGGCCGCGGGCGCGATCAGCCGCGCGCGCCAGGTGATCGCGGTCGGCGACTCGGCGACGCAGACCCCGGCGCCCTTCGACGTCGGCATCTCGGCGCTCGGCATCCGCCCGAGCGAGGAGCTCGCGACGCCCGACGAGCTGCACGCCGAGTCGGCGCTCTCGCGGCTCGGCGCCGTGCTGCCGAAGCTGCACCTGACCCGCTCGTACCGCACGGGCGGCGCCGACCTCGTGACCGCCGTGAACGAGCGCTTCTACGAGGGCCGCATCGACGCGCTGCCGTGGGCGGGCGCCTACCTCGGCCACGCGTCGCTCACCGCCTCGGTCGTCCAGGGCGCCTACGGGCTGCCCGAGCAGGGCGCCGCGACGGTCGAGAGCCCCGACGCCGAGGTCGATCGGGTCGTGCAGCTCGTCGCGCAGCACGCGCGCACGCGCCCGCACGACTCGCTCATGGTCGTCACCGCCAACGAGAAGCACGAGGTGCGGGTGCAGCAGGCCGTCATGGCGGCGCTCGCCTCGAACTCGTCGCTCACCGACTTCGTGGTCGCTGACCGCGACGAGCAGTTCGTGATCGTCGACGTGACGCACGCGAGCGCGCTCAGCCGCGACCGGGTCATCTTCTCGGTCGGCTACGGCCACACGAGGCACGGCCGCAACGTCGACTTCGGCACGCTCGGCCAGCCCGGCGGTGAGCGCCTGCTCGCCGTGGCGATGACCCGCGCGCGCAAGTCGCTGCACATCGTCACCTCCTTCGACGCCGCGAACCTCGACCCCGAGCGCCTCGACCACGGCGCGGCGCAGCTGCGCGAGATCCTGCTCGACGCGGCCTCGGAGGGCCCGCCCAAGTCGTTCTTCGGCGGCGACCCGCTCATGGTCGACCTCGCGACGCGCCTGCGCCGCCGCGGCCTGCGCGCCGACGTCTCCTACGACGGGCAGCTGCCGCTCGTGGTCGCGAACGGCGGCATCTGCGCGGCGATCGAGGCCGACCACGACGACGGCGACCGCACGCTGCGCGAGGCGCTGCGCCTGCGCCCCGAGGTGCTGCGCCGCTTCGGCTGGCACACGATGCGCGTGCACGCCTTCGAGCTCTTCACCGACCCCGAGGGCGTGGCCGACCGCATCGCCGAGCTCGTCGGGGCGGATGCGTCGCGGTCATGACCGCTGACGGCCCGGCCGAGCGCGGGGCTGGCACGGCCGACGAGCCGGAGGCTGCCGCCGCTGGGGGCGCTGCCGCTGCCGCTGGTGGCATGGAGGCCGCCGAGTCCGCTGCCGCCGCTCGCGGCCCTGCCGGTGGCGCTGATGGCGCCGAGGCCGCGGAGCCCGCTGCGGCCGCCGGGCGTGAGCCGGGTGCGCCGGCCGACGAGCCCGAGCCGACTCCTCCGCTCGTCATCCGCAAGCGCGGGCGGCGCGTGACGACCGAGCCGCCGCCCGGCTACACCGCCGAACCGGCGCTCGAGCGGCAGCAGTCGAGCGAGAACGACGCCCGCTTGCGGGGCGACGTCCCGCCGCACTGGGGCTGACGCATCCGCCCGCGGGCAGGCCGCGTCAGAGGCGCGGCGTGCTGCCGGGCGCGGCCGGCCCGGGTGCCTGCTGCGCGCGCAGCAGCTCGCGGATGTCGTGCAGGATGTCGACGTCCGTCTCGACCGGCTCGTCGGGCTGGATGCCCTTGCGGCGGTCGTTGACCTCCTTGAGCTTCGCCATCGGGAAGATGAGCGCGAAGTAGACGACCGCGGCGACGATCAGGAAGTTGATGATCGCCGCGAGCAGCAGGCCGATCTTGAACGGACCGACCGTCGCGTCGGCGAGGTCGTCGGCGTCGAACGCCATCGCGATGAGCGGATCGATGATCGCCTCGGTGAACGCGGCGATGATCGCCGCGAACGCCGTGCCGATCACGACCGCCACGGCCAGCTCGATCACGTTGCCCTGCATCAGGAACTTCTTGAAGCCCTCCATCGGGCCCTCCTTCGGTGTGCCGGGTGCAGCGCGATCCCGATCAGGCGGTCGCGCCGCCTCCACTGGTCGTGGAGCTCTTGGCGGCGGGCTGGGAGCCGCTGGCAGCGGGAGCGGATGCGCTGCCGGCCCCCGACGCGCTGCGCGAGTCGGTGCGGTAGAAGCCCGAGCCGTTGAACGTCACGCCGACCGTGCCGTACTGCTTGCGCAGCGCGCCGCCGCAGGCGTCGCAGACGGTGAGGGCCGGCTCGTCGAAGCCCTGGCGGGCGTCGAAGGCGTGGCCGCAAGCGGTGCAGGCGTAGGCGTAGACGGGCACGTGTCAGCTCCTGGTGGCGAGGGGGTGGATCCCGGACGGCGTGACGACGCCGTCGACGGGCTGGTCGTAGCCCGCATGGGGGACGCTGTCGAACAGCTCCTCGTCATGCACCACGGCGTAGACCGGTGGACATTCTCTCATGGCGGCGATCGTCTTGTCGAAGAATCCGCGGCCGCCGCCGAGCCGTGAGCCGTCGCGGCCGGCCGCCGTCGCGGGGATGAGCATGAGGTCGACCGACTCGAGCTCGGTGGGCGGGAGCGCGTCGCTCGTGGGCTCCGGCATGCCGAGCGTGGCCTCGATCGTCTCGGTGCCGTCGTGCTCGGCCCAGTCGAGGAGCCCGTCGGGGCGGATGACCGGCAGCAGCACGCGGATGCCCTGCTCGGCCGCCCAGGCGAGGTAGCCGCGGGTGTCGGGCTCGTCGGGCGTCGAGAGGTAGGCCGACACGGTGCGGGCGCCGAGCTCGGTCGTGAGCCGCTCGAGGTTCGCGGTGAGCTGCGCCGAGCGCTCGGCCGACCATCCGGGGCCGCGCTCGGCCCGCTCGCTGCGCAGCCGCCGGCGCAGCGCTCGCTTGGCATCCTCGATCGCCGCCTCGTCGTCGCTCACGGCCCCGAATCTAGCGGACCCCTGCAGAGCGGACCCCCTGCACGGCGAGCGGACCCGCGCTCGGAGGCCCGCTCGGCGCACGCCCGTCGGCTCGAGGCGGGCGCTGCGGCCTCCGCGCGGCCGAGCGGCGGCGGACGAGCCCGCGGAATGCCGGATGCGGCGGCGGGGGTTGCACCTGTCATGGACTACGGCCACCCGATCGAGTTCGGCGTCTTCATCACCCCGACGAACCAGGAGCCGCACGCGCCCGTGCGGCTCGCTCAGGCGGCCGAGACGGCGGGCTTCGACCTGGCGACCTTCCAGGACCACCCCTACCAGCCGGCGTTCCACGACACGTGGACGCTGCTGACGTGGGTCGCGGCGCAGACCAGCACGATCCGCATCGGCCCGAACGTCGCGAACGTGCCGCTGCGACAGCCGGCGGTGCTCGCGCGCAGCGCCGCGAGCCTCGACCTGCTCTCGGGCGGCCGGCTCGAGCTCGGCCTCGGCGCAGGCGGCTTCTGGGACGCGATCGAGGCGATGGGCGGCGAGCGGCTCACGCCCGGCCAGGGCGTCGACGCGCTCGCCGAGGCGATCGCCATCATCCGCGCCCTCTGGAGCACCGGCGAGCGAGGGGGCGCCCGCGTGGACGGGCAGCACCACCGCGTGGCCGGGGCCAAGCGCGGGCCCCGCCCCGCGCATCCGATCCCCCTCCACATCGGCGCGTACAAGCCGCGCATGCTGCGCCTCACGGGGCGGCTCGGCGACGGCTGGCTGCCGAGCCTGGGCTACCTGCAGCCCGGCGACCTCGCGCGCGGCAGCGCCGCGATCGACGAGGCGGCGGCACGGGCGGGCCGCGAGCCCCACGAGATCCGGCGGCTGCTGAACATCGGCGGCGTCTTCGCCGACCCGGCGAAGACGGCGCAGCTGGTCGACCTCGCGCTCGAGCACGGCACGAGCACCTTCATCGTCGCGACCGACGACCCGGGCACCATGCAGCGCTTCATGGCCGAGGTGGCGCCGGCGGTGCGCGAGCAGGTCGCGACAGCGCGGCGCGAGCGCGGCACGGACACCGCGCCCCGTCCGTCGGCGGCGTCGCTCGCGCTGCGCGCCGAGGGCATCGACTACGACGCGGTGCCCGAGAGCCTGCGCGGCACCGCCGTCGAACCCGGCTCCTGGGCCTACCCCGACCGCCGCAGCACCTACCTGCGCGGTGGCGAGCCCGGCATCATCCTGCGGCCCACCGGCCCGGCGCAGGTGGCGGATGCGCTCGCCTACGCCCGCTCGCAGGGCGCGGCCGCGGGGCGGGTGGTGCTGGGCATCCGCTCGGGCGGCCACGGCATCTCGGGGCGCTCGACCAACGTCGGCGGCATCGTGATCGACCTCGGTGCGCTCGACCGCATCGACGTGGTGGATGCGTCGCGGCGACTCGTGCGCATCGGCGCCGGCGCGACGTGGGGCGAGGTGGCGCGGGTGCTCGACGAGCACGGCTGGGCGATCTCTTCCGGCGACTTCGGCGGCGTGGGCGTCGGCGGGCTCGCCACCGCAGGCGGAGTCGGCTTCCTCGGCCGCGAGCACGGGCTCACCATCGACCACCTCGAGGCGGTCGACGTCGTGCTCGCCGACGGCTCGCTCGTGCGGGCGAGCGCCGACGAGCACCCCGAGCTGTTCTGGGGGATGCGCGGCGCCGGCGCCAACCTGGGCGTCGCCGTCGCGTTCGAGATGGTCGCGCAGCCGGTGGGGGAGATCGGCTTCGCGCAGCTCGCGTTCGATGCGAGCGAGACGGCCGACTTCCTCGAGCGCTGGGGCGCGGCGACCGAGGCGAGCGAGCGCGTCGTGACGCCCTTCCTGCTGCTGGGCCGCGACCAGCCGGGGCGGACGAGGGTCGCGCAGGCGATGATCGCGGTCGACGCATCCAACCCCGAGACCATCGTCGAGCACCTGCAGCCGTTCGCGATGGTCGCGCCGCTCGTGGGCCAGCAGGTCGTGCGCACGCGCTACGCGGGCGTGATCGACAACGCGCCCGGCGGTGCGCACCAGGGGCAGGGCGAGCCGACGACGCGCTCGGCGCTGCTCGGCGCGATGACCCCGGAGGTCGCGAGGGGGCTCGCGCGGTTCCTCGACGCGGGCACCCACTACTTCTTCCAGATCCGGGCGATGGGCGGGGCGATCGGCGACGTGCCGCCGGATGCGACGGCGTTCGCGCACCGCGACGCGCAGTACTCCGTCATCGCGTTCGGCATGGACCGCACGCGCCTCGACGCCGCGTGGGACACGCTCGTCGCGCCCCACGCATCCGGCCTCTACCTCTCGTTCGAGACCGACCCGCGGCCGGGCCGCCTCGAGGACGCGTTCCCGCCCGCGACGCTCGCGCGGCTGCGGGCGCTCAAGGCCGAGGTGGATCCCGAGAACCTCTTGCGCGACAACTTCAGCGTCGTCGCCGATGACGCGCTCTCGGCGTAGGGCGGCGACCGCGCCTCGGGCGGGGCTGGGCCGGGTCTAGCATCTGGCCATGCCCCGACCTGAGGACAACTGGCACTCGCGCCACAAGGACGATCGCACGTTCGGCCAGCGGGCCGCCGACGTGCTGCGCAACGGCATGGGCTCGTGGACCTTCATCGGCGTGTTCCTGCTGCTCATGGTCGCGTGGATGGTGCTCAACGAGCGGTGGGTCGGCTGGGATCCGTTCCCGTTCATCCTGCTCAACCTCATGCTGAGCCTGCTCGCGGGACTGCAGGGGGCGATCCTGCTGATCTCGGCGAAGCGGCAGGACGCCATCTCCGCCGCGCTCGCGCAGCACGACTTCGAGACCGACGTCGCGGCCGAGGAGGAGATCGCGCGGCTGATGGAGATCAACCGGCAGCAGCTCGCGCTCATCGAGCAGCTCGTCGCGGCGCAGGCGGAGCGCGATCGGGCCGCCGACGGCTGACGCGCGCGCGTCCACATCGCAGCCGTCGTAGGCTCGCACTGTGTTCGACAGCGCCCCGCGGCTCACCCATGGCGCCGTCACCGTGCGCGGCATCAAGCTGCGCGACGCGCGGGTGCTCGAGGCGGAGCTCGTCGCGAACCGCCCGTGGCTCGAGCGCTGGGAGGCGACGCTGCCGGGCACGCGCCCGAGCGGCCGCTTCGACACGCGCTCGTCGATCCGTTCGCTGCTCGAGGCCGACCGGGAGGGCTCGGGGCTCGCGTTCGCGATCGAGGTCGACGGCGAGTTCGCCGGGCAGCTGAACGTCGCCAACATCTCCGGCGGCGCGCTGGCCTCCTCGACGCTCGGCTACTGGATCGCGCGCCGGTTCGCCGGCCGCGGCGCCACGACGACCGCCGTCGCGCTCGTCGCCGACCACCTCTTGCTCGCGCGCGGCCTGCACCGGGTCGAGGTGTGCATCCGCCCCGAGAACCTCGCGAGCCTGCGCGTGGTCGAGAAGCTCGGCTTCCGCTACGAGGGGTGCCGCCGCCGCTACATCCACATCGACGGCGACTGGCGCGACCACCTGTGCTTCGCGCTCGTGCGCGAGGAGCTGACCGAGCCGCTGCTCGACCGCTGGCTCGGCGGCCGGGTGCCGGAGTTCGACCGCTCGGTGTACCCGGTGCCGATCGGCGGCGACCCCCGAGGTGCGACTTCCACCTGAGGGTGAACGAACCGCCGCGCGCCCTCGCGGCACCGCGCTCGATCGCCACTACCGTGCAGGGCATGCCAGAGTTCGCAGGTCTCGGGACGAGCGTCGTCCTCGTCATCGCCGTCGTGCTCTGGGTCGCATACCTGGTGCCCGTGTGGACCCGCAAGCGGGAGTACCTCGCGACCGAGCGCAACGCCATCCGGCTGCAGCAGACGCTGCGCATCATGGCCGAGTCGGCCGAGGCGCCCGAGGAGGTGCAGCTCGAGGCCGACGCCCGCACGATCGCGGTGCAGCAGAAGGCGGTGGCCAAGGAGGCGCGGCTCAAGCAGGCGATGGAGCACGCGAAGGCCGTCGCCCGCGCCCGCGAGCTCGACGAGCAGATCAAGGCGGTCGAGCGCGAGGTGCGCGCGGCCGTGAAGTCGAGCGTGTCGCGCGCGCAGCGCCTGCGCCGCACGAGGCTCGCGTGCTTCGCGCTCGTGCTGCTCGGCGTCGCGGCGCTCGCGGCCGGGGCGCTCGTGGCGGGCCTGCAGGTGCTGCTCGCGCTCGGCGCCGCCGTCGCCGTGCTTGGCGTCGTGGGGCTCGTCGCCGTCAACGCTTCGGCGGTGCGGATGCGTCGGGTCGCGGCCGCGACCGCGCCGCGCGTGCGCGACCTGGTCGAGGCGCGCGCGGTCGCCGCCCAGGCCGTCGCGTCGGAGGCCCGCGTCGCCGAGCAGATCGTCGCGCGGCAGGCGCTGCGCACCGAGGACGTGCTCGAGTCGCGCTCGTGGACGCCCCAGCCGGTGCCCGAGCAGCGGCTGCGCGCCGAGTACCAGCCGAGCGCGAGCGACGAGCTGCTGCGCCGGGCGCGCGAGCGCCTCGCCGAGGACCGCCGTGCGATCTCGGGCCCGCTCGCGCGCGTCACGCCGCTCGAGCCGACCTTCGACGACCTCGTCGAGGGGGAGCGCGCGGCGTCGAGCGGCACCGATCGCCGGCTCGCGCCGACCGCCCCCGCGCTGCCCGTGCGGGAGGTCGAGCTCGCTCCGGCACCCGCCGACCGCGCGCCGCAGGTCGAGCCCGCCGCGCGCTACGAGCAGGCGGTCGCCGCAGCGCACGCCCTCGACGTCACTCGAGCAGATGCGCCGCTCGAGACGCAGACCGACGAGCACATGATCATCGCCGGCGCCGGCACGGCTCCCGCCGCCGGCTCGAAGTTCGCCTCGATGGGCCTCGTCGACGACGACCTCGGCGGCATGGACGTGCACGAGGCGTTCCTGCGCCGCGTCGGCTGAGCGTCCCCCGCAGGTCGAGGAGCGCTCGGCCGCAGGCCGAACGCGTCGCCCCTCCGCAGGTCGAGGACCGCGCGGCGCAGCCGCTCGCGTCACGAGACCGCATCCACTCCCGTCGCCGCCCCATCGGCGCAGCCGCTCGCGTCACCTGCGTAGGTCGAGGAGCGCGCGGCGCAGCCGCTCGCGTCACCTCCGTAGGTCGAGGAGCGCGCGGCGCAGCCGCTCGCGTCACCTGCGTAGGTCGAGGAGCGCGCGGCGCAGCCGCTCGCGTCACGAGACCGGAACCACCCAGCCCCGGCCCCGATTTCGCACATCGCCGCGGTGTCCGATAGCATTGCTCGGTCCGGGCCCGTGGCGCAGTTGGTAGCGCGTCTCGTTCGCAATGAGAAGGTCGGGGGTTCGATTCCCCCCGGGTCCACCACAGGAAGCCCCGCCATCCGGCGGGGCTTCCGTCGTCTCGCGGGCGGGCGCGGTCGCCTCCTCGCCGGCGGCGTCTTCGACTCGCTCGCTTGTGCCGTCGCGGCCCGCCGGATGCGGGCGTCAGCCGCGGCGCTCGGCCCCGAGGTCGTCGAGCTCGGCGTCGTGCGCAGCCGCGCCCGCGCCCGCCGCCGACCTGGCTCCGGCAGCGGCGCGCTCGGCCGCCGCGGGGCCGGCCGGCCCGTGCTCGCCCGCGTCGTGCTCGCCCGCGTCGTGCTCGACCGTGTCCCGCAGCCGCGGCGACCACAGCAGCGCGAGCAGCGAGAGCGCGGCGCACACCGCCCAGGCCGTCAGCGCGGCGGGCACGACGCCGGTCGTGTCGCCGATCCATCCGATCAGCAGCACGACACCCGCGGCGGCGACGTAGGTGACGCCCGCGAAGAGCGAGGCGAGCGCACCCTGGCGTGCCGGGCTCGTGTCGCGGGTGAGCGCGACGAGCGACATGCGGTGCGCCGTGCCGACGCCGGCGCCGAGCAGCGCGAAGCCGACGAGCGCGAGCCACGCGAAGTCGAACGCGACGGCGCCGCCGATGCACGCGATGCCCGTAGCGATCGCGACGAGCCCGCTCGCCCACGGCGCGTGGCGCGTGAGGGGCGCCGAGGCGAACTGCGCGAGCGCGCAGGCGACGAGCATCGTGATCGGGCCCCACGCCTGCACGGCGGGCTGACCCAGCTCGTTGAAGATCGTCGCGGCGAGCACGGTGCCGATGCTCACCGAGATCCACGCGATCGAGCCCGTCACGATCATCCGCAGGGCACGGCGGTCGATCCGCAGCGTCGCGGGCTCCCCGGCGACCACCGCGAGGGATGCGCGGTTCTGCGCCCGCCGCATCCGCAGCACGACGCCGCCGGCGAGGAGCAGCAGCGCGAGCGCGGCCGCGTGCGCGATCGAGAACACGGCGGGAGCGGCCGTCTCGAGGGTGCTCACGAGCAGCTGCGCGCTGCCGGCGCCGAGCACGGCGCCCACGCTGTTGCCGGTCGCGGTGACCGCGCGCCCCGGCGCGCCGATCGCGGCGACCATGAGGGCGGATGCGGCGCCGGTGCCGAGCCCCGTCGACAGGCCCGCGAGGGCGCGGCCGATGAGGATGCTCGACTCGGTGCCGAGCAGCACCGCGACGTCGCACGCGAGCATCGCCGCGAGGCTCGCGAGCAGCAGGGGAGCGGCGAACCGCGACCAGCGCGGCCGCGCGAGCACCGCGAGCACGACCGCGAACACCGCGATGTACAGGCTGAAGGTCAGGGAGAGCACCGAGGGAGGCATGCCGAGCTCGTCGCGGAAGATCGGCAGCATCGGGTAGGCGGAGTTCGTGCCCGCGAGCAGCATGGCGAACGACGCCGCGGCGAACGCGGCCTGCGCCATCGCCAGGCGCCGGCTCCCGGAGTGGCCCATCGGGCCAATCTAGCCGGTGTCAGACAAGCGCTCGGGGCCCGGGTGCGAGCGGCGCGCCGTCGGCCTCGCGCCCCCGGATGCTGCGGCGGCTCACCGCACCGCCGCGCTGCGCCGGCTCATCGCACCGCCGCGCTGCGCCGGCTGCCGACGCTCTCGCGGATCGTCGCGGAGGCGTCCCAGTCGTTGACGTGCATCGCGGCGACGACCTCGTCGCCCCGCACCCAGAACGCGTGGAACGCGTCGCCGGCGAGCGCATCCGTCGACCCCTCGATGTCGACGCGGTCGTAGCCGGCGGGGCCGGGGTTGCCCCAGTACTCCATGCCGAGGTCGTACTGGTCGGTGAAGAAGTAGGGGAGGCGGCGGTAGGGCTCGTCGCCGCCGAGCAGCACGGCGGCCGCGGCCTTCGCCTGGCGCTTGGCGGTGTCCCAGTGCTCGACGCGGATGCGTCGGCCGAGCACGGGGTGGTCGTGCGCTGCGATGTCGCCGATCGCGAGGATGCGCGGGTCGGAGGTGCGGAGCGTCGCGTCGACCGCGACGCCGCCGCCCTCCTCGCGGGCGGCCATCGCGAGGCCCGCCTGCTCAGCGAGCTCGATCTGCGGGGTCACGCCGATCGCGGCGATGCGCACGTCGGCGCCCCGCAGGTCGTCGGGGGTTACCTGGGTGCTCAGGCGCAGGTCGACGCCGTGGCCGCGGTGCAGCTCGGCGAAGACGGTCGCGACCTCCGGGCCGAGCACGCGCTGGAGGGGGAGCGCGGCGGTCTCGAAGACCGTCACCTCGGCGCCGGCCGTGCGGGCGGCGGCGGCGACCTCGAGGCCGATCCAGCCGGCGCCGACGATCGCGACCTTCGTGCCCTCGGCGAAGGCCTCCTTGAGCCGCGTGCTGTCCCCGACGGTGCGCAGCGTCACGAAGTCGTCGACGCCCTCCATGCGGAGGGACCGCGGGGCGGCGCCGGTCGCGAGCAGCAGCTGGTCGTAGGGCACGTCCTCCTCGGCGGTGCCTTCGCCACCGGCGGCGTCGGTGGCGGATGCGGTACGCACGACCCGTCGGTCGCGGTCGATCGCGGTGGCGCGCGTGCCGAGCCGCAAGGAGACGTCATGCTCGGCGTACCAGGGCTCGGGGTGCACGAGCGCCTCGTCGAACGGCTGCGTGCCGAGCAGGTAGCCCTTCGACAGCGGCGGCCGCTCATACGGCGGCGTCGCCTCGGCGCCGATGAGCGTGAGCGGGCCGTCGTAGCCCTGCTGGCGGAGCGCGGTGGCGGCGGTCGCCCCCGCGAGCCCCGCCCCGATGATCACGATGCCCATGATGTGGCCCTTCGTCGAGACCGCTGGTGCTCGACAGTAGACACCCGATCGATTCTTTCGTCAAGGATCGTGTCTGTTAGAAGCCGACGCGAGAAGGGGCCTCGCAGCCGTGCCGGAAGCGCCGCCGGGCGGTGGTCGCGTCAGCTGAGCAGCGGCAGCAGCGAGAGCGCGAAGCCGACGGCGCCGACGACGCAGAGGATGCCGCCCACGAGCAGGAGCATGCGCGGCATCGCGGGCGGGTGCAGGCGCACGCGGCGCGCATCGCGCGAGCTCACCAGGGCCTCGTGCTCTCCGGCCCGCAGGTGCGCCTCGGCGCCGCGCAGCCTGCGCTCGTGGAACTCACCGCCGGTGTACCAGCGGGCGACGGCCCCGCGCGGCCCGGGCGCGACCACGATCGAGACGGGCAGCCATGCGCCGTCGCGGTGCCGCATCCACCACCCCATGAGCAGCAGCGGGATGCCCATGCCGAGGCCGACCCACGAGAGGAGCTCGCCGATGCCGGCGGCGGAGTCGAGCGGCGTCACCGCTCAACGGTAGCGGCGGTGGGGCATCATGGCCGCATGGCTGCGCGATACGAGGTGGGCGACCACGTGAGCTGGAACTCGGAGGCGGGGCGGATCCGCGGGCGCGTGACGAAGGTGCACACGCGCGACTTCGAGTTCAAGGGGCGCACGCGGCACGCGAGCGAGGACGAGCCGCAGTACGAGCTCGAGAGCGACAAGACGGGAGCGGCCGCGGCGCACAAGGGCTCGGCGCTGACGCGCTTGCGCTCCTGAGCCGCGGTCGTCGCCGCAGAGTTGCGGCGAGTCGCGTGTTCGAGCGTCGAACGGACGCGACTCGCCGCAACTCTGCGTCCGCTACGCCCGCGGCGCCGCCGCGTCGCGATCCCGCAGGATCGCCGGCAGCACGATGTGCGCCTCGGGGATCATGCCGGGCGTGACGCGCTTGCGGAAGACCCAGTAGCTCCACGACTGGTAGCCGATGATGATCGGCAGGCTGATGGCCGTGATGGTCGTCATGACCCCGAGCGTGTAGGTGCCGCTCGCGGCGTTCATGAGCGTGAGGTCGAACGCCGGGTCGATCGTCGAGGGCAGCACCTTCGGGAACATGCCCGCGAAGACGGCCGCGACGCCGAACACCCCGAACGCGGCGTAGCCGATGAACGCCCGCCCCTCCGAGCGGCGGCGCGCCTGCATCCAGCCGTACGCCCCGCCGACGACCGCGAGCCCCACGAGGGTCCACGACAGCAGTGTGCCGCCGTGCTCGAGCTGCACCCACACCGCCCAGATCGCGGCCGGCACGAGGCACAGCGGCGCCCAGCGGGCGGCGAAGTCGGCCGAGCGCTCGCGCACCGCGCCGTCGGCCTTGAGGCCGAGGAACGTCGCCGAGTGGGCGAGCGCGTACCCCACGACCGCGAGCCCGCCGACGATCGCCGGCCACCCGAGCCACACGAACGGCCCGCCGACGCGGTCGCCGTTGTCGTCGATCGGCAGCCCGAGCGAGGTGAGCGCGAGCATCGCGCCGACGCAGAACGCCGCGATGAGCGAGCCGACGCCGATGCCCGCCGTCCAGAGGCCTCGCCAGCGGGCGGTGTGCACCTTGCCGCGCCACTCGATCGAGACCGCGCGCAGGATGAGCCCGACGAGCGCGATCGTGAGCGGCACGTAGAGCACCGAGAAGAGCGAGGCGTACCACGCGGGGAAGGCCGCGAAGGTGCCGGCGCCGGCGGTGATGAGCCATACCTCGTTGCCGTCCCAGACGGGGCCGATGGTGTTGAGCATCACGCGGCGCTCGCGCTCGTCGCGGGTCGCGAAGAGCATGCGGATGCCGACGCCGAGGTCGAATCCCTCGAGCAGCAGGTAGCCGATCCACAGGACGGCGATGAAGACGAACCAGGTGATCGCGAGCGGTTCCATGGTCACTCCTCGAATCAGTACGCGAACGCGAGCACGTCGTCGCGCCGGTCGTCGGGTCGGTCGGATGCGTCGTGGTCGTCGCCCGCGCCGTCGTCCGGCGCGTGCGGGGCCAGCTCGGGCATCGCGCTCGCGACGCCCCCTCGCACGTACTTCGCGAGCAGGAAGAGCTCGACCACCATGAGCACCGCGTAGACGCCCGTGAGCGCGATGACCGAGAACAGCAGCTCGCCGGCGCTCACGCCGGGGGAGACGGCGGCGGCCGTGAACATGAACACGCCGTCGATGCCGGAGGGGTCGGGGTTGGGCGCGACGACGAACGGCTGGCGGCCGATCTCGGTGAAGATCCAGCCCGCGATGTTGCCGGCGAAGGGCGCGAGGATGCCGAGGATCGCGAGGCGCATGATCCAGGGCGAGGTCGGCACCGTGCCGCGGCGTGTGAGCCACAGCGCCACGACCGCGCCGAAGGCGGTGATCGCGCCGAGGCCGATCATGAGGCGGAAGCCCCAGTAGGTCACCCACATCGGCGGCACGTAGTTGACCTCGGTGCCCGCGAACGAGCCGTAGAGCTCGTCGTCGGGGATCGTCTCGCCGTACTGGTCGACGTAGTGCGGCTCGAGGTCGGTGATGCCGGGCATGTCGGCGCCCCACTCGCCGGTGCCGAGGAAGCCGAGCACGCCCGGGATCTCGATGAGCGTGATGACGTCGCGGCAGTCGGTCGAGCCCGGGTCGCCGATCGAGAGCACCGAGAACGCCGAGCCCGTGTGGCACGCGGCCTCGGCGGAGGCCATCTTCATCGGCTGCTGCTCGTACATGAGCTTGCCCTGCCAGTCGCCCGTGATGCCGGTGCCGCCGAAGGCGACGATCGCGAGCACCGCGCCGAACCGCAGCGACCAGAGCCACACGCCGTGGTCGGCCTTGTCGCGGCCCGCGACCGACGGTGCCTCTCCGATGACGACGCGACCCGACGCATCCGTCGTGTCGATGCCGTCGTGGCGGCGCCGCCACAGGTGGTACCAGCTGATGCCGATGAGGAACATGCCGGCGACGATGAGCGAGCCGAAGATCGTGTGCGTGAAGGCGGCGAGCGCGGTGTTGTTGGTGAGCACGGCCCACAGGTCGACCATGACGGGGCGGCCGTCGACGAGCTCGACGCCGACGGGGTGCTGCATCCACGAGTTCGCGACGATGATGAAGTACGCCGAGAACCACGAGCCGATCACCGCGCAGTAGAGCGCGGCGAGGTGCAGGCCCTTGCGCAGGCGCCCCCAGCCGAAGATCCAGATGCCGATGAAGGTCGACTCGGCGAAGAACGCGAGCAGGCCCTCGAGCGCGAGCGGGGCGCCGAAGACGTCGCCGACGAAGCGCGAGTACTCGCTCCACGCCATGCCGAACTGGAACTCCTGCACGAGGCCCGTCGCGACGCCGAGGATGAAGTTGATCAGGTAGAGCTTGCCCCAGAACTTCACCATCCGGAGGAACTTCTCGTCGCCGGTGCGCACCCAGATGGTCTGCATGACGACGATGGCCATGCCGAGGCCGAGCGTGAGCGGCACGAGCATGAAGTGGTAGACGGTCGTGATGCCGAACTGCCACCTGGCGATGTCGAGGGCTTCCACTCCGCGGCCTCCTTCTACGGCGCGTAGAACTGTTTCTACTCAGCATAGAAGAACTTCGACGGTTTGTAGAACCCCGTGTACGATCGGGGTGTGTCGGATGCGCGGGTCGCGTCCGGCAGGATCGTGACCGGTCGGTCGGGGACCGGCGGAGGAGGCGCAGCATGGGGACGCTCGGCGAGCTGGAGCGCGCGGTGATGGACGCCGTGTGGGATGCCGCCGCGCCCGTGAGCGCCTATGACGTGCAGGCGCAGCTCGCCGAGGCGGGGCGCGACCTCGCCGCGACGACGCTGCTGACCGTGCTCTCGCGCCTCGAGAAGAAGGGCTTCGTCGCCTCCGATCGCGCGGTGCGGCCCTACCGCTACGCGGCCGTCGCCTCGCGCGCCGACCACGTGGCCGAGCTCATGCACGAGGTGCTGCACGAGTCGCACGACCGCTCGGCCGTGCTCGAGCGCTTCGTCGGCAGCGTGTCCGCCGAGGACGCGGCGGTGCTGCGCGAGCTGCTGCGCACGGCGGGCAGCCGGGGCTGATCGTGCCGGGCGGGGCGGCGGCCGGGCTGGAGGGCGCGCTCGTCATCCCCCATGGCGCGGTCGTGTGGGGCGCCGCCATGCTGTGGCTCGTCTCAGTGCTGCTCGCATGGCCGGTGCCGGTGTGGCTCGCGCGTGCCGCGTGGCCCGCCCGGGCCCCCGTGGTGGCGCTGCTCGTGTGGCAGGGCGTCGGGCTCGCCGGTGGGCTCTCGATGATCGGCGCGCTCGCGCTCTCCGGGCTCGCGCTCGCGCCAGGGCTGTCGGGCAGCGCCGGGCAGCTGTGGGCGCTCGTCCCGGCGATCGCCTTCGCCGCCTACCTGCTCGTGCACCTCGCGGTCACGATCGTGCAGGTCACGAGGCAGCGCCGGCGCCACCTGGCCCTGCTCGACCTGCTGTCGTCACCGCATCCGACCCGCGCGCGCACGCGCGTGCTCGACGACGCGGTGCCCGTCGCCTACTGCCTGCCGCGCGGCGCGGGCTCGGTGACCGTGCTCTCGCAGGGGCTGCTCGACCGGCTCGACCCCGACGAGCTCGTCGCCGTGATCGCGCACGAGCGCGCGCACGTCGAGCAGCGGCACGACCTGCTGCTGCTCGCGTTCCGCGCCTGGCGGGCGGCGCTGCCGTGGTTCCCGATCGCCGCGCTCGCCGATGCCGAGGTCGCGGCGCTCGTCGAGATGCTCGCCGACGACCACGCCCGCCGCGAGGTGCGGGACGAGGTGCTCGCGCGGGCGATCCTGCACGTGGGCGCGAGCGGGGTGCCGGGCGCCGAGGTCGAGATGGCCGGGTCGACGCGGGGGAGCGACCGCTTCAAGCGGCTCGTCGCGTAGCGCTCGTCTGCGCGTTCGCCCGCCGGTCGGGCGCTGTTCGGCCGCTGCGGCTTGGCTGACGGTGGTCGGGCCAGCCGTTCGTCGACCGGCGGAGGGGCCGCTCGAGCCCGCCGGGCGGCCCCGGGGCCTCAGGACCGGTTGACGAGCGAGCGGCTTCGGCCTCGGGCGGTCGGCGTCGGGCGGTCGCCGGCTGCGGTTCGATCAGGGGAGGCGCACGAGGGCGTCGCCGGGCTCGCGGTCGGCGGCGCGGTGCGAGACGAGGATCACCGCGCGATCGGCGGTGGCGGCTCGCACGTCGGCCATCATGACGGATGCGGTGGGCGCGTCGAGGTGCGCCGTCGGCTCGTCGAGCAGGATGAGCTCGGCACGCGTCAGCAGCGCTCGCGCGACGGCGAGGCGCTGGCGCTCGCCCCCGGAGAGCGCCGAGCCGCCGGCGCCCACCCGCGTGTCGAGGCCCTCGGCGAGCGTGCCGAGCAGCGGCGCGAGCCCCGCTTGCGCGAGCGCGTCGCGCATCGTCGCCTCGTCGGGGGCATCGGCGCGGGAGCGGGCGAGCAGCAGGTTGCCGCGCAGGGTCGAGTCGAAGACGTAGGCGTCCTGCGGGCACCAGGCGACGGTCGAGCGCCAGGCGCGCTCGTCGAGGTCGGTGAGCGGGCGGCGCTCCTCGGAGGCGTCTCGAGATGACGCGATGTGTGCGTTCCGCGGCGCCGAATGCGCGCTTCGAGCCCGGTCGCGCGGGTATCCGGCATCGCGGCCACCCTCGGCGAGGATCGCGCCGCGCTCGAGCGGCAACGCTCCCATGACGGCCGACAGGATCGTCGACTTGCCCGAGCCAGAGGGGCCGTCGAGCACGAGCCAGCGGCGCGCCTCGGCGCGGCCGGAGACGCCCGCGACCGCGGGGCGCTCGGCGCCGGGGTAGCGCACCGCCACGTCGGCCAGCTCGACTGCCGTCACGGGCGCCGGGGGCGGGGCGTCGCCCCACGCGGGGGCGGGCGCGGGCCGCAGCACCGGTCCGAGCCGGCCCAGCAGCGCGCGCATCGCCGGCACGCGGTGCACCGCGGCGACGAGATCGGTGAGCGGCTCGAGCAAGGCGAGTGCGAGCAGCGCGATGACCGACGCGCCCTCGCCCGAGAGCTCCGGCGCAAGGGCGGGCACGAGCACCGCGAGGGCGGTCACGGCGACCGTGACGACCGCCGTGCCGAGGCCCGCCGACCATGCCGCACGGCGCTCGGCGAGGGCGAGGCGATCGGCCGCGTCGTCGAGCTGCCCGAGCGCGACGCCCGCGACGCCGTTGCCCCGCAGGTCGAGCGCCGCCGACGCGAGGGCGGCGGTGCCGCGCACCATGTCGCTGCGTGCGGCGACGCGCGCCGCTGCCGCGCCGCGCTCCGAGACGATCGCGAGGGCGGCGCCGGCGGCGGTCGCGAGGATCAGGGTCGCGAGCACGACGGCCAGCAGCTGCGGCGCGACGAGCGCGGTCGTGATGCCGGTGCCGGCGATCACGAGCACACCCACGCCGATCGGCGGCAGCACGCGCGGCAGCTGGTCGCGCAGGTCGTCGGCGAGCGTGACGAGGTAGTCGAGCGGCGCGCCGCCCTCGAGCAGCCGCCGCGACCCTGCGCCGCGCGCGGCGATCGCGCGCCATAGCCGCAGCCGCAGCCCGTCGACGGCGCGGAATGCCGCGTCGTGCGTCAGCAGCCGCTCGGCGTAGCGCCCCACCGAGCGGAAGATGCCGAACGCGCGCACCCCCACGATCGCGACGAGCAGCACCATGATGTGCTCCTCGATGCTCGCGCGCACGATGAGCCAGCCCGACACCGCGGTGAGCGCGAGCCCGAAGCCGACGGCGAGCGCCGCCATCGCGATCGAGGCGGCCCAGCGGATGCGGTGCCCGCGCAGGAGGGCGCGGAGCGTGAGGCGGCCACCCGCCGGTCGAGTAGGCGCCGGAGGCGCCGTATCGAGACCCGCCGTCGACGAGGCAGCCGCCCCCTCCGCTGGTCGAGTAGGCGCCGGAGGCGCCGTATCGAGACCCGGGCCGTTCGCCGCTGCGAGGGTCTCGTGACGCGTGCGGCCTTCGCCCGCGCGCTCCTCGACCGACGAGGGGACGTCCTCCGCTGGTCGAGTAGGCGCCGGAGGCGCCGTATCGAGACCCGCCGTCGACGAGGCAGCCGCCCCCTCCGCTGGTCGAGTAGGCGCCGGAGGCGCCGTATCGAGACCCGGGCCGTTCGCCGCTGCGAGGGTCTCGTGACGCGAGCGGCCTTCGGCCGCGCGCTCCTCGACCGACGAGGGGGCCTCTTCCGCTGGTCGAGTAGGCGCCGCAGGCGCCGTATCGAGACCTACCGCTGCCGTCTCGATACGCGCGCTTCGCGCGCTACTCGACGAGCGTGCTGGGGCGCCGGCTGCGAGGGTCTCGTGACGCGGGGGGCCTTCGGCCGCGCGCTCCTCGACCGACGAGGGGGCGGTACCGACGCGCAGGGTCATCGTCGCGAGGGCGGTCGTCTCGGGCTCGTGGCTCGCGAGCACCACGACGCGGCCAGGCGCCCTGCGGAGGATCGCCGCGCGCACGCGATCGGCCGACTCGCGGTCGAGGTGCGCGGTCGGCTCGTCGAGCACGAGCACGCGCGCGCCGGCGTCGGCGCGGGCGAGCGCGCGGGCGACCGCGAGCCGGCGCTGCTCGCCGGGGCTGAGCTCGGGCACCGCCGCATCGGCGACGTGGCCGAGCCCCAGCTCCTCGAGCGCCGCGATCGGATCGGCGCCGTACAGCGCGAGCTCGTCGCGCGGCGTGTCCGCGAAGGCGCGCGGGGCCTGCGGGGCCCAGCCCACCGCATCCGCCCCCGTGCCGACGACGCTGCCGCCGACGTGCGCGTCGGCGGGCAGAGCGCCCGTCAGGGCGGCGAGCAGCGTCGACTTGCCCGCGCCCGAGGGGCCGGCGACCGAGACGATCCCCTCGAGGTCGGCGCTGATGCCCGCGAGGGTGGGGGTGTCGCGGCCGGCGTAGTGGACGGTGAGGTCGGTGAGGCGGATGCGGGGGGTAGCGGTGGGGGTCTCGTGACGCGTGCCGCCTTCGGCGGCGCGCTCCTCGACCGACGAGGGGACGGTGGCGGCGGTGGGGGTCTCGTGACGCGTGCCGCCTTCGGCGGCGCGCTCCTCGACCGACGAGGGGACGGTGGCGGCGCCGGGGGTCTCGTGACGCGTGCCGCCTTCGGCGGCGCGCTCCTCGACCGACGGGCTGGCCGTGCGGACGTCCGCGCGCGCCGGCCGGCGCAGGATCTCCTGCGCGCGCTCGAGCGCCGCGAGGCCGTCCTGCGAGGCGTGGAAGGCGGTGCCGACCTGGCGCAGCGCGCTGTAGGCCTCGGGCGCGAGGATGAGCGCGAGGAGCGCCGGCTCGAGCTCCATCGTGCCGTTCAGCAGCCGCAGGCCCAGGAAGACCGCGACGATCGCGACCGAGATCGTCGCGACGAGCTCGAGCGCGAGCGCCGAGAGGAACGCCCAGCGCAGCGTCTCCTGCGTGCGCTCGCGGTAGCCGCGCTGCAGCTGCTCGAGGGCGGCCGCCTGCTCGTCGACCCGGCCGAGCCCGACGAGCACCGGCAGGCCGCGCGCGAGCTCGGCGAGGTGGTCGGCGAGCCGCGTGAGCGCCGAGAGCGCCTCGTCGGTGCGCTGCTGCGTGTGCTTGCCGATGAGCACCATGAAGAAGGGGATGAGCGGCACGGTGAGCACGATGATGACGGCGCTCAGCCAATCTGCGCCGAGCACCCGGATCCCGACGAGCAGCGGCACGACCGCCGCCGCGATCGTCGCCGGCAGCGACTGCACGTAGTAGTCGTCGAGGTCGTCGAGGCCGTCGCTCGCGAGCACCGCCGTGCCGCCGCCCGCGACGTCGCCGTCGGCGAGCTGCCGCCACAGCCGCCCGCGGATCGAGCGCTTCACGCCGATCGCGATGCGCCGCGCCGCGACCGACGTGCCCCACTCGGCGCCGGCGCGCAGCACCGCGCCCGCGAGCCCCAGCACGACGATCAGCCGCGTGGTCTCGGCCGAGAGGTCGCCGGCCGTGAGCGCCGCGATCCCGCGGGCGACGGCCTCGGCGACGAGCACGAGCCCCGCCGCGCGGAGCGCCGCGAGGAGCCCCAGCAGGTAGACCTGCGACCGCGGCACGGGCCCGAGCGCCGGGCGGCGGAAGCCGGGTGCGGATGCGGTGCGCTCGGCCTCGATGACCCAGGGATCGACCGAGCGCGCGGGCCCCTCCGGGGCCGCCTCGCGCTCCTTCGGGGTGCTGTCGGCCGGTCGCGCGCTCACCCGTCCATCCTCCCAGACCGGCACCGGCGCGCCGCGGGCGTCCGCTGCGAGCGCACACCTCAGGAGACGCCGAGATCTCGCGTCGTCGGGTCGCGGCGACGGCGACCTCGGCCGTAGCCTCGCCCCATGCCGGAGCCGTCGCCACCCCGAGACGCGGATGCGTCGGGCGACGACGCGGTGTTCCGGATCCTGACCGTGTGCTCCGGCAACCTGTGCCGCTCGCCGCTCGCCGAGCAGCTGCTCCGGGCCCGGCTGTCGTCGCCCGAGTGGCGGGACCTCGCGGCGGTGGAGGTTGCGAGCGCGGGGACGGTCGCCCGGGACGGCGAGCCGATGGATGCGCGCGCCGCGGGCGAGGCCGACCGGCTCGGCCTCCGCGACGCGGGCGTGCACCGCACGCGCCGGCTGCGCGCGGAGCACGTCGAGCGCGCCGACCTCGTCGTCGCCATGGCGCAGGAGCACCGCGCCGCGTGCGCGCGGCTCGTGCCGTCGGCGACGCGGCGGACGTTCACGCTCCCGGAGCTCGCGGCGATCCTCACGTCGCTCGCTCGCGCCGACGCCCCGCCGCTCGAGCAGGCGACCGGCGCGGGCGGTGCGGCGCGGCTGCGCGCCGTCGTCTCGGCGGCGGGCGTCGAGCGGGGCATGATGCCGCCGTGGCAGGGCGACGAGCTCGACATCGCCGACCCCTTCCGCCGCGGTCGGCTCGCCCACCGGAGGACCGCTCGAGCGGTCGACGGCCACGTCGCCGTCGTCGCGGAGCGCCTCAGGGAACTCGCGCAGAGACGCTGAGCCAACCCTTCGTCGGCGCCGACGCTCGGCGTGCCACGATGACCCTGCGTGCGTCACGGCCGACGCGCCAACCCATGCGATGGGGGTCACGTTGGAGCTCAGGGATTTCGCTCGCCTGCTCAGGAAGTACTGGGCGCTGCTCATCGTGGCGACGCTCCTCGGCGTGGGCGCCGGCTGGCTCGCGGCGCTGCTGCAGCCGCCGACCTACACCGCGTCGACGCGGGTCTTCGTCTCGGTGCGCTCCGGCGAGACCGCGTCCGACCTCGCGCAGGGCAGCAGCTACACGGAGTCGAGGGTCGCGAGCTACGCGAGCCTCGCGAACTCGCAGCGCGTGCTCGACGACGTCATCGCCCAGCTCGAGCTCGGCACCGACTACTGGACCCTCGCCGAGCACGTGGAGGCCACGATCGTGCCGGACACGACGGTGATCGACATCACCGCATCCGACGGGGACGCGGTGCGCGCGGTGGCGCTCGCGGACGCGACGGCGGCGAGCCTCTCGACGACCGTGAGCGAGATCGAGTCGCGGCCGGGCCTGTCGAGCCCCGTGCAGCTCGCCGTCGTGCAGGCGGCTCGGCCCCCCGAGGCGCCGACGACCCCGCGCCCCGCGCTCTACATGACCCTCGCGGGCCTGCTCGGACTCGCGCTCGCGGCGGTCATCGCCGTGCTCCGCGACGCGCTCGACACGCGCATCCACGCCGAGCGGGATCTGCGGGACATCACGACGGCGCCGCTGCTGGGCGCCATCGGGCTCGACCCCAAGGCCAAGCAGCGGCCCCTCGTGATGCGCGCCGACCCCCACAGCATGCGCGCGGAGTCCTTCCGGGCACTGCGCACGAGCCTGCGCTTCGTCGGCATCGACGAGCGCGCGCGGACGTTCGTGGTCACCTCGCCCCTCCCGGGCATGGCGAAGAGCACGACGACGGCCAACCTCGGCCTCGCGCTCGCCGACGCGGGGCAGCGCGTCATCGTCGTCGACGCCGACCTTCGCAAGCCCAAGATCGCCGAGTACCTCAACCTCGAGGGCAGCGTCGGCCTGACCGACGTGCTCATCGGCTCCGCCCGGCTCCCCGACGTCGTGCAGCAGTGGGGCGACACGTGCCTCAGCGTGCTGCCGGCGGGGCAGATCCCGCCGAACCCGTCCGAGATGCTCAGCTCGAAGGCGATGAGCGCGCTGCTCGACCGCCTGCGGCACGACTACGACTGCGTCCTGGTCGATTCGCCGCCGCTGCTGCCGGTCACGGATGCGGCGGTCATCGCCGAGCAGGTCGACGCGGCGCTGATGGTCGTCTCGGTGCGCCGCACGAAGAAGCACCAGCTCGAGCTCGCGCTGCGTCGGCTCAGCACCGTGGATGCGCGGGTCGGGGGCATCGTGTTCACGATGGTGCCGCTGCGCGAGGCCGAGGTGTACGGCTACGGCAGCTACGGCGCAGCCGCGTCGCCGACGCCGCCGGCGGCGGCATCGGACGAGCCGGCTGCCCGTGGCAGCGAGCCCGCAGAGTCGGCCGACCCGGCCGAGCCGGTCGGCCGCAGCGCGGCGTCGTGACGCTGCCCGTCGCCTGAGACCAGCACGGTGTTGACGGCGCCGAGCGCGAGCGCGATCGCCCACATGTGGCCGGGGGCCTGGAGATAGGGGTTCGAGGCGTTGGCGACGAGCATCGCGATCGCTCCGGTCGCCGTCACGATGAGCACGGGCGCGGCGGACGGGTCGAGGAGCGCGGCCCGGCGGAGGGCCGCGACGGCGCAGCAGGCGGCGATGCACAGCAGCACGATGCCGAGCGCGCCGACCTGGAACGCGAGCAGGTGGTACTGCAGCTCGAACTCCCACGGCCGCTCGAGGTTGCGCGCGTAGCCGCTCTCGAGCACGGCGCCGAAGCCGTGGCCGAAGAGGGGGCGCTGCGCGGCCTCGTCGAGCAGGATGCGGCTCTGGTCGGTGCGCACGGCGACGCCGACCGCGCCCTGATCCGGGCTGAAGAAGTCGGCGAGCGCCCGCAGCGCCCGCTGGACCGCGGCCTGCTCGAGCACGCGGGGCGCGAGGATCGCCGCGGCAGGCACCGCGAGGATGCCCGTGACCGCGACCCACCGCGGCACGCGCGCGCGCCGCCCGGTCGCCGTGAGCATCCGCAGGGCCGCGACGATGAGCGGCGTCAGCAGCACGGTGAGGATGATGGCGCGGCGGCCGCCCAGCATGACGGCGGCGATCGCGCTCGCGCCCGCGGCGAGCCGGAGCGCCACGCCCGGCAGCCACGGATGCGCGCCGACGAGCAGCGACGCGGTCCACATGGGCGCGGCGGCCGCGAGCGTCGAGAGCCCGTAGAGGCGGATGACGGTCGCGGGCCCGGTGCCGTCGAAGCCCGCGCCGCTCTCCTCGAGGAGGACCGGCGGGATGACCGACGGCAGGATGCCTGCCTGAGCGCCGACGTAGAGCACGATGAAGGCCGAGAGCGCGATCGTCGCCCACGCGGCCGCGAGCATCGTGAGCCGCAGCAGCGGCGCGCGCAGGGCGACCGCCCACAGGCCGAACGCGACGGGGCCGGCGACCCAGGTGATGAGGGCGTAGGCCCAGCCCGGGTTGTCGATGCCCACGACGCTGCCGAGCGCGACGACCATCGCGAACAGGGCGATGCACGGCACGAGCAGCGGGGAGACCCGGCGGCGGTGCGCCATCGCGAGCCCTGCCGCCGTGAGGCCCAGCACGCCCAGGACCGGGATCAGCACCTCGTTCGATCCGACCGGTCGCAGCATGAGGTAGATGAGGCACAGCGTGACGACGACGCCGCCGAAGGTGGCCCGCGAGCGGCTGCCGGGCTCGGGCGCCGCGTGCCCGCCGCCCGCGACCGCCGGATGCTCGCGCACGCGCTCAGCGAACCGCATCGGCGACTCCGACCGCGCTCCGCCACGCCGTGCTCCACGCAGCGAACGAGTAGTGCTCGTCGATCGCCCGGCGCGCTCGCGCGCCCAGCCGCTCCGCCTCCACGGGCGAGAGCCGCGCCATCGCGACGAGCGCTTCGCTCCAATCCTGTGGCGACGTCGGCGCGAACCCGCCCGCGCGCGCGAGCGCCTGCGCGTTCGCGCCGACCGGGCTGCCCACCATCGGCAGCGCGGAGGCGCCGTACTGCAGCAGCTTGTAGGCGCACTTGCCGAGCGACCACGGCTCGTCGGTGAGCGGCATGATGCCGAAGTCGGCGGCCGCGAGCTCGGCGGCGTAGGTGGCCTCGTGCCAGTCGACGCGGTCGACGATCGCGTCGATGGCGCCGAGCGACGCGCGGCCGGCGCTCACGACGGTCAGCCGCATCCCCGTCGCCTCGTGCGCGGTCAGCAGCGGCTGCGCGATCGAGCGCAGGTAGGGCTCCGTGCTGGGCGAGCCGAGCCAGATCGCTCGGGGTGCGCCGGCGCGCTCGTACGTCGTCTTGCGGGTGTAGCGATCCGGCTCGACGCAGCTCGGCACGACCACGACGTGCGATGCGTGCCGAGCGGCCGCCTCGGCGAGCCAGTCGTTGCCGGCGATCACGGTGTCCGCCGCCTCGACCGCGCGCCGCCACTGGCGGTGCGGGGCGAAGAGGCGCCCCGCGAGGTCGTGCCGCGGCAGCTGGATGGCGTCGTCGAAGTCGTACACGCCATGGTCGGCGGCGGCGAGCAGCCGTGCCTCGACGCCGCCGCGGCTGAAGGGCGACGCGCGCCGCGACATGACGAGCGTGCTGCCGGGCACGTCGCGGACGAGCGCGCGGAGCCCGGCTTCGGCGCGCAGCACCGCGCGCGGCTCGGCGGCGATCGAGCCGAGCCGGTTGTCGCGCCCGCCGAGGTAGGTGTGGGATGCGTGCGGGATCCCGAGGTGCGCGAGCCAGTCGAACAGCCGCACGCGGGCGCTGCTGCCGGCCGGCCCGTAGGAGGAGACGGTGACGAGCGGCATCAGCGGCTCGCTCTCGTGCGGCGCGCGTGGAGCGAGAGCTCGAGCAGCAGGATGGCGGCCGCGAGCGCGATCGCGAGCGCGAAGCCCCACAGCGCCGCGGAGAGGCCGCCGATCGCCGCGCCGCCCAGCGGGCCCGCGGCGGCGAGCGCGAGGGACGCGACGCGGGTGCGCAGCAGGGCCCGCCCCGGGAGGTGGATCCGGGCGGCGAGGTAGTAGAAGTGTGCGGGCAGCGCGCTCGCGACGAGGAGCGCGACCGGCGCGAGGTGGGGGAGCAGCGCGTGCAGCACGCTCCCCGGCATGAGGCCGAGTGCGTCGATGACGAGCAGCGCGCCGACGACGGCGCCCGCGACCGCGGCTCCGGCCCCCACCGAGAGCGCGAAGGCGCGCGCGCCGACGAGCGGATCGATGCCCCAGCGGGTCATGAGCGGTCGCAGCGGGCCGAGCAGGAGGAGCGACGGCGACGTCATGCTCTGCGCCGCGCGGTACACGCCGTAGCCCCCGAGTCCGAGCGGACCGGCGAGGAGCGCCGGGACGGCGATCGACCCGGCGTCGAGCAGCAGCGACTCCGTCAGCAGCACGCGGACGTCGGCGCCGTGGCGAGCGAGCCAGCCGCGGAGCCTGAGGCGTCGCCACGGGACGCGCTGTGAGAGCAGGATGCCGGCGAGGTTGCCGGCGAGCCAGGCCGCGGCGACAGCCTCGAGCGGCTGCAGCGCGGTCGTCGCGAGCGCCCAGCTCGCGACCGTCACGGCCGTCGCCGTGAGGTCCGGCGCGGTGAGGTGGCGCCCGTCGTGCTCGGCGGCCGCGACGTAGCGGGCGCCCGCGCGGTAGGCGGCGAGCACGGCAGCGGCACCGAGCGCCCACATCGCCCACGGCGCGCCGATCACCGCGAGCACCGCGGCGAGCACGGCGGCGCCCGAGACGACGAGCGCGAGGAGCGCGCCGCAGTACGCCGCCCATGGCGCCCGGTCGGCGTCGTCGCCGCGCGCCCACGGCTCCGAGACGATCGAGAGGCTCAGCGACAGCATCCACGCGAAGGCGAGGTAGACGAGCCCGAAGGCGCCGTAGTCGTGCGGCGCGAGCGTGAGCACGGCGATCACCTGGATGGCGAGCTGCTGCACCGCCATCGCGATGTACGCGACGACGAGCCCGCGGCGCGTCATCGACGGGCCGCGCTGGTGGCCTGGCGAGTGGGCCGCTCGAGCGGGCACGGCCCCGCCCGGCCCGCCCGCGGCGCGCGCATGGGCGGGCACCGATGCGCCGCCGGCCGCGCTCTGCGCCGCCACGGTCAGGATCCTTCGGCTCGCGCCGGCACGGTGGGTGCGGCGGATGCGGGCGGTGCGGCGGGTGCGGGCCGTGCGGCGGATGTGGGCGGTGCGGCGGATGCGGGCGGTGCGGCGGATGCGGGCAGTGGCGCGACGCGGTCGACGAACGCGAGGATCTCGTCGGCCGCGCGGGTGTACGACAGCAGCGCGGGGTCGGGGAGATCCTCGCCGCGCGTGCGCGCGGCGTCGAGCACCGCATCCGCGAGCGCCTCGATGTCGCCCTCGGGCGCGGTGCGCGTGCCCGGCACGTCGCGCACGCCCTTGACGTCGAAGCCGGCCGTCGGGATGCCCATGGCGACCGCCTCGAGGGCGACGCGGGGCAGCCCCTCCCACCGGGAGGTCTGCACGAGCGCGTGCGCGCGCGCGAAGTGCGGCCGCGGGTCGACGTAGCCGGGGAAGCGCACCGGCAGGGCGCTGCCGACGCGATCGCGCAGCGGCGCCCAGCGCGCTCCCTCGCCGAGCATGTCGAGCTCGACCGGTACGCCCCGCGCGAGCAGCGCCTCGACGAGCGCCACAGCGGCCTCGGGCTGCTTCCGCGCCGTGAACTCGCCGCACCACACGAGGCGCAGGGGCTCCCCGGGCCGCCACGCCTCGCGGGGCTCCCGGGCGTAGCGGGCGACGTCGAGCCCGACGCCGCCCGGCAGGCGCACGCGCGGCACGTGCGGGGCGCGATCGGCGAACCACTCCTCGTCGGCGTCGTTGATGCAGATCACGCCGGCGCTCCGGTGCAGCAGGACGCGCTCCGCCGCGCGGAAGGGCGCGTCGCGCAGCCGCGAGCCGTTCCAGTGGAGGCCGTGGCAGAAGTAGACGACCGGGACGGGCAACGCCACGATGCGGCTGAGCGCCGACGCCGTCGCGGTGCTCGTGATGACGACGTCGAGCCGGTCGCGCAGCACCCACGCTCGCAGCGCCCTCGGCGCGCGCACGTTCGCGATCCGCGGCGCGCGCGTCATCCCGTCGATCACCCGCTGCTCGGCGAACCGCCGCGACCGGTCGCCGGCGGCGGTGCTGACGCGCACCCCGGCGCGCGTCCAGTGCTCGACGATCTCGGGGAAGAACGCGTCGAGCGTCGAGCCGACCGAGGTCAGCAGCCCGATCGACCGCGTCGCTCCCCGTGCGCCGTCGCTCGTGCGGGGGATCCCGGCGGTCATGCGTGCGCTCCCGTCGCGTGGTGCGCGAGCGCGGCGCTCAGCGCGTCGAGCACGCGATCGACCGCGGCGTCGTCGAGCGCCGAGCCGCTCGGCAGCGCGAGGCCGCGGGAGAAGAGCCGGTCGGCCGCCCCCGAGAGGAACGCGCGCCGGCCGCGGAAGGCGGGCTGCCGGTGCATCGGCTTCCAGAGCGGGCGCGCCTCGATGCCGCGCCGGTCGAGCGCCTCGGCGAGCGCCGTCGGCGTCGGGCCCGCGGCGTCGAGCAGGATCGCGGTGAGCCAGCAGTTGTCCTCGGCGTCGCCCTCGCCCTGGAAGAGCGCGATGCCCGGCGCCTCGGCCACGAACGCCCGGTAGCGCTCGCGGATCGCCCGGCGCCGCGCGATCATCGCGTCGAGCCGCGCGAGCTGTGCGCGGCCCATCGCGGCGAGCAGGTTCGAGAGGCGGTAGTTGAACCCGATCTCGGCGTGCTCGTAGTGCCTCGCGGGCTCGCGCGCCTGCGTCGCGAGGTGCCGCGCGCGGGCGATGAGCGCTGCGTCGTCCGAGAGCAGCATGCCGCCGCCCGAGGTCGTGGCGATCTTGTTGCCGTTGAAGGAGAAGACGGATGCGTCGGCGAGCGACCCGGCGCGTCGGCCCCCGTGCGAGGCGCCGAGCGACTCGGCGGCGTCGGAGAGCACCGCCAGGCCGAAGCGGCGGGCGATCGGCAGGATCGCCGAGTAGTCGGCCGCGCGGCCCAGCAGGTCGACCGGCACGATCGCGGCGACGTCGACGCCGTCGCGCTGCAGCTCGCGGAGCGCCGCCTCGAGCAGGGTGGGGTCGAGGTTGCCCGTGACTGGGTCGCAGTCGACGAAGACCGGCTCGGCGCCGGTGTAGCAGATGGCGTTCGCGGTCGCGGCGAAGGTCATCGTCGACGTCACGACGGCGGTGCCGGGCCGCGCGCCCATGCCGAGCAGCCCGAGGTGCAGCGCCGCCGTGCCCGACGCCAGGGCGACGGCGTGCGCGACGCCGACGCGGTCGGCGAGCTCGCGCTCGAAGGCGTCGACGTCGGGCCCGAGCGGGGCGATCCAGCCCGAGTCGAACGCCGCGACGATCGCCGCCAGCTCGGCGGCGCCCACGTCGGGCGCGGAGAGGTGGATGCGCTCGCTCATCGCGCGGCCCGGTTCGGCTGGCCGAGGGAGACCGGCGCGTGCTCGACGGGCGCGTGCTCGACGAGCGCCGGCTGTGTCGGCCGACGGCTGGGCGGCGGCGCGACCGCGGGAGCGGGGCCGGGCAGCTCGACCGCAGCGGCGACGAGGGGCGACCCGCGGCGCTCGGGCGCCCGCCGCGCGGGGCCCGCGTCCGCGCCCTCGCGCCACAGCGCATCCCACGCCGACTTCCGCAGCCGCCACGGCTCGAGCGGCTCGATGCGCGTGTGGGTGATCTTGTCGTGGAAGGGGCGCTCGTCGTGCTCGCCGGCGCCGATGAGGTCCTCGTGCAGCTTCTCGTGCGGGCGCAGGCCCGTGAAGACGATGTCGATCGGGCGCCCCGACATGCGGATCATCTGCTTCGCGACGTCGAGGATCCGCACCGGCTCGCCCATGTCGAGGATGAGCACCTCGCCGGGCCGCCCGATCCCGCCCGCCTGCACGACGAGCTGGCACGCCTCGGGGATCGTCATGAAGTAGCGCGTGACGTCGGGATGCGTGACCGTGAGCGGACCGCCCGCCTCGATGAGCGCGGTGAAGACGGGCACCATCGAGCCGCGGCTGCCGAGCACGTTGCCGAAGCGCACCGAGAGGTAGCGGCCGCAGCCGCGCGCGGCGAACGCGGCCGTGAGGCGCTCGGCGTGCTGCTTCGAGTGGCCGAGCACGCTCGTGGGGTTCGCGGCCTTGTCGGTCGAGATGTTGACGAAGGTCTCGACGCCCGCCGCGTGGGCGGCCTCGAGCACGTTGCGCGTGCCGAGGACGTTGGTCTTCCACGCCTCGTCGGGGTACTGCTCGAGCATCGGCAGGTGCTTGAGGGCCGCGGCGTGGAAGACGACCTCCGGCCGACGGCGGGCCATGAGCGCGCGGATGGCCTCGGCGTCGCGGATGTCGGCGAGGATCACCTCGTCGGTGTGGAGGAGCCCGTGCCCGGCGAGGTCGATCTGCACCGCCTGGAGGGCCGACTCGTCGCGATCGAGCATCATGAGCTCGGCGGGGCCGAAGCGCGCGATCTGGCGGCAGAGCTCCGAGCCGATCGAGCCGCCCGCACCCGTGACGAGCACGCGCTTGCCCGCGAGGTAGCCGGCGACGGTCGCGACGTCGGTGTCGACGGGGTGCCGGCCGACGATGTCCTCGATCGTGATGTCGCGGAGGTCGGTCATGCCGCGGCGGCCGTCGAGCAGCTCCTCGAGCGGCGGCATCACGAGCACGCGCAGCGACGCCTCGGCGGCGCGCTCGGTGATGCGCAGCAGCAGGTCGGCGTCGGCGCGGCAGATGGCGACGATGACGGCGGTCGCGTTCGTGCGGCGCGCGAGCCGCGCGAGCTGGTCGCCCGTGCCGCGCACGCGCACGCCGCAGTGCATCGCGCCGAGCTCCTCGGGCGCGTCGTCGACGAACGCGACCGGGATGAACGGCGAGCCGCGGTCGATGCGCATCCGCTTGACGAGGCTCGTGCCCGCGACCCCGGCGCCGTAGACGAGCGCGCGCTCGGCGTCGCGCGACGGGCGGCTCGCGCGCTCCTCGCTCATGCGGTGCACCCAGCGGGCGAGCGCCATGATGAGGAAGGCGATGGGGGCGGCGACGAGCGGCACGTTGCGGGGGATGCCCATGTCGGGTCCCGCGATCAGCACCGGCAGGCCGACGGCCGCGGTCGTGGAGAGCGCGGCGACCCCCACCCGCAGCAGCTCGTCGAGGCTGCCGACGTCGAACCGGCCCCGGTAGAGCGACAGAGCGGTGCCGGCGACGAGGTGGGCCGCGCACATTGCGATGCACAGCAGCAGCACCGTCCGCTCGTCGTACTCGGCGGCGCCGAAGTCGAAGCGCAGCCACGTGCCTGCGACGAGCGCGCTCATCCACGCTCCGGCATCGGTGAGGTAGAGGGGCCAGGTGACGCGGGCGCGCAGGACTCGGAGCGTCGAGTCGCCGCGCCCGATCGTCATCGTGACCTCCGATCTGGTCGGAGCGTAAAACGCATCAGTGTTACAAAACAGCGTTCTCGGCAAATGCACGGAATGCTCGACATCCGATCCTGAGCGATTGCGCTCGTGCGCCGCCGGGTTCAGGGCCCGCTGAGGATGCGTTGAGCGGGCGGGGGCCGTCCGGCCCCGGCCGCGGTCACGGCCGCGTCGGGCTCAGAGCACCTCGGCGAGCCGCTCGAGCAGCCGGTCGACCTCTGCGTCGTCGTTGTAGGGGGCGAGGCCGACGCGCACGCCCGCCCGCACCTCCGCGTCGAGCCCCAGCGCCGCGAAGGGCTCGTGCGCGTAGAAGGTGCCCGCGGGCGCCGCGATCTCGCGATCGGCGAGCGCGCGCGAGACCTCGAACGGGTCGCGCCCGGGGGTCGTGAAGAAGAGCGTCGATGTGCGCTCGGGGGCGATCGAGTGCAGCTGCACGCGGTCGCCGAGGCCCGCGAGGCCCTCCTCGATGCGCGCGCGCAGGCGCAGCTCGTGGCGCTCGATCTTCCCGTTGGCGCTCGCGAGCCGTTCGCGCCGCGTCGCGCCGGTGCCGAGGCCGGCGATGAAGTCGACCGCCGCGGTCGCGCCCGCCATGACCTCGTAGGGCAGCGTGCCGAGCTCGAAGCGCTCGGGCACCTCGTCGGTCGAGGGCAGCAGCTTGTCGGGGTGCAGCGTCTCGAGCAGCGCCGGGTCAGCGGCGAGCGCGGCGCAGTGCGGGCCGTAGAGCTTGTAGGGCGAGCAGACGAAGAGGTCGGCGCCGAGCGCGGCCATGTCGACCGCGGCGTGCGCGGTGTAGTGCACGCCGTCGACGTGCACGAGCGCGCCGACCGCGTGCGCGCGCTCGGCGATGCGGGCGACGGGCGGCATGGTGCCGAGCAGGTTGGATGCGGCGGTCACCGCCACGAGGCGCGTGCGGTCGGTGATGACCTCGTCGAGCGACGCGAGGTCGAGCTCGGCCGTGGCGGGATCGAGCCGCAGCCAGCGCACGACGGCGCCCGCCGCATCCGCCGCCTGGATCCACGGGCGCACGTTCGCGTCGTGGTCGAGCTGCGAGACGACGACCTCGTCGCCCGGTCGCCAGGTCTTGGCGATCGCGCGCGAGAGGTCGTAGGTGAGCTGCGTGGCGCTGCGCCCGTAGACGATGCCGCGGCGGTCGGCGCCGAGCAGGTCGGCGTAGGCGCTGCGGAACGCGGCGACGGCGGCGTCGGCGTTCCGCTCGGCCTCGGTGACGGTGCCGCGGTTCGAGAGGGGAGCGGCGAGCGTGCCGGCGATGGCCTGGCCGACGATCGCCGGGGTTTGCGTGCCGCCGGGGCCGTCGAAGTGGGCGATGCCGCTCGACAGCGACGGGAAGTGGGCGCGCAGGGCGGGGATGTCGAGGGTCATGGCGCTCCTTCGGGCGGGCACGCGGCGCTCCGGTGGGAGGCGCCCGGCTCACCCTCTCATTCTCGAGGCGCTGCGGCGCGACGGCGCGCTCCTGTCGCGCGGATCCGTGAGCGGAGCCTCGCGAGCGCCGCAGGGAAGACGCAGGATGCTCAGCCTCTGTAACAGTGTTCGTCAATTCCCGTCCGCCGGGGCGAAGCGCGACTACCGTGACTCCATGGCACACCTGCTCGTGACCGCGATGCCGTTCGCGGGCCACGCTCGGCCGATGACGGCGGTCGCCGCCGCGCTCCTCGAGCGCGGCCACCGCGTCACGGCCTACACGGGCGCGGCCTACGCGGATGCGTTCGACGAGCTCGGGTGCGAGGTCGTGCAGTGGCGCGACGCGCAGGACTTCGACGAGCTGCACGTCGCCGCGACCTTCCCGCGCGTCGACCGGCCGGGGCTGCTCGGCAGCTTCGGCACCCTGCGCGACCTGCTGCTCGGCACGGCGGCCGGGCAGCTCGAGGACATCGCGGCGGCCCACGCGCGCGACCCCTTCGACGCGCTCGTGGGCGACGTCATGGCCGTCGGCACCGCCCTCGCGGCCGAGCGGCTCGGCCTGCCGTGGGCGACGATCTCGCTCGTGCCGCTCTCGCTGCCGAGCCAGGACCTGCCGCCGGCGGGCCTCGCGCTGCGCCCGGGGCAGGGCGTGATGGGGCGGGTGCGCGACCGCGTGCTGCGGGCGCTCGTGCCCACCGCCTCGCGCTCGCTCGACCGCGCGTGGCAAGCCGTGCGAGCGCAAGCGGGGCTGCCGCGCGGGAAGCCCTTCGGCGAGGCGCTCTACTCGCCGCGCCTCGTGATCGCGACCGGCTCGCCGCTGCTCGAGTGGCCGCGGGGCGACCTGCCGGCGAGCGTCGAGTTCGTCGGCCTGCTGGCGCCGCGCGAGGCGCACCTCGACGAGCGGCCGCTGTGGACGGAGACCCTCGCGGGCGAGCCGCGCGCGGTCGTGCTCGTCACCCAGGGCACGTTCGAGACCGACCCGCGCGAGCTGCTCGTGCCGGCGCTCGAGGGCCTGGCGCACGACCCCGTGCGGGTGGTCGGCACGACCGCCGGTGTCGCGTTCCCCGTCGAGGTGCCGGCGAATGCCCGGCTCGTCGACTTCGTGCCCTTCGCCGCGGTCGCGCCCCACGCATCCGTCGGCGTCACGAACGGCGGATGGGTGGGCGTGCTCGAGATGCTGTCGGTGGGCGTGCCGCTCGTGGTCGCGGGGGGCTCGCTCGACAAGCCCGAGATCGCCGCGCGCGTGGCGTGGTCGGGCGCCGGCATCGATCTGCGCACGCGCCAGCCGCGCCCGATCCGGGTGCGGAACGCCGTGCGCGAGGTGCTGCGCGAGCCGTCGTTCCGCGAGCGGGCGCGCGCGATCAGCGACGAGTTCGCGACGCTCGGCGGCGCGACGCGCACCGCGACCCTCGTGGAGGGGCTGCTGCCGGTGCAGCCGCCGGAGCGCCGCAGGACGGAGTGCCGTTCCCACGGCGACGCGGCGTGCGACGGCGTCAGCGCAGCGCCTTGAGCGTGCACTGCTCGGGCGACCTGCTCAGCTGCTCGCACATGTTGCGCACGAACCGGTCCTGCGCGCTCGCGTAGTCCTCCGAGACGGGCAGCTCGCGCGAGTCGAAGCCCACCATCTCGTCGATCATCACGCGGGCCGCGGCGACGGCGTCGCTGTCGCCGTAGACGAGCAGCTCGTTGAACGCGTTCGCGACGTCGTCGTGCGCGAGGTTCACGTCCTGCACGAGGTCGAGGTAGCGCTCGTCCTCGGCGAGCGCGGCGGCGAGCTCCTCGTCGGTGCCCGGCCACTCGTCGTAGCCGTTGCGCGCCATGTGGTCGGCGAGGGCCGTGTTGGCCGCCTGGTAGGCGCTCGCGGCGCGCAGCATCTGCACGTTGCCCGAGATCGCGAGCGTGCGCTGCTCGGCCTCGCGCGTGCGCTCGAGCTCCGAGCCGATCTGCCACGCGGTCGCGACGAGCGTGAGCGAGCCCACGAGCAGCGGCACGCCGAGCTGCAGCGCCCAGCGCAGCAGCCACGAGCGTCGTCGCGCTCGCGCGGCCGCGACCTCCGGATGCGCGTCGGTCGGTGCGGATGCGGCCCGCGGGGGAGGCGCGGGTTCGGGCGACGCCGGGGCCGGGACGCGCGCCATGTCCGCTGCGCGCTGCGGTGCGGCGTCCTCCATCACTGCCTCCACGACCCGACGGTGCGGCGATGCTCCCGAGCGCAGTCTGCTCCCGGGCGCTCAGCGCGGCCCGTCGCGCGGCGCGCGATCGGCTCAGCAGTGCCGTCGCGCGGCGTTCGGCGACCCCGACGCTGAGCCGATCTTGATCGGCGCGCGGCATGTCAGACAGGCAAAGTTTCTACGCTTGCAGGGTGCCGATCCTCCTCACCCGCCCCCGCGCCCAGGCGACCGAGCGCACCGTCCGGGTGCTCGCCGTCTACGACGGCGACGCCGAGCGCTCGCGGCGCGTGATCGCGCGCGTGCTGGACGAGGTGGGGGAGGCGCTCGGCCGCGAGCGGTTCGCGGCGGCCGTCGACGTGCGCGCGCTCGACCTCGAGCTCGAGCCGTCGCGCAGCGCGCAGCTCGCGGCGTGCCGGGAGGCCGAGCTCGTCATCGGCCTCGACGCCGACCACCTGCGGGGCCTCGCCCGGCCGCTGCTCGCCCGCCACCGCGTCTTCACGCTCGAGGAGCTCACGCTCACGCTCGAGCGGGTCGCCCACGCGCCGACCGCGCACGCGGTCGTCTCGATCCTCGACCGCGGCCACGCGGCGTTCTCGCGCTCGGTCGTCAAGGCGGCGTGCGCGGCGCGAGGGCTCACGCACGTGGTGCGGGCGCGCCGACGCGCGGCGACGGTCGAGGAGTACGCGCCGCGGCTGGCGCGTGCCTTGAGCGAGCTCGCGATCGGCTGCGCGCTGCCCTGACCGCGCACGCGATCGCAGGCCTGAGGCGTCAGCGCTGCTGCGGCACCACCGTCAGCACGCGGCGGACGAAGTCGTCGTAGGCGTTCATGTAGCTCTGCAGGAAGCCCTTCGTCGACTCGTTCGTGCAGTTGTCGTCGTCGTCGAAGTCCTCCTCCTTGAACGTGATGTAGGCCTCGATCTCGTTCATCAGCGGCGCGTTGCAGAAGGACATGATCGCCTTGAGGTGCTGCTGCCCCACGGCAGTGCCGATCCCGCCCGGCGATGCGCCGGCGATGCCGACGGGCTTCCGCGCGAGAGAGTTCGTGCCCCACGGGCGCGATGCCCAGTCGATCGCGTTCTTGAGCGCGCCGGGGATCGACCGGTTGTACTCGGGCGTCACGATGAGGATGCCGTCGGACGACTCGATCTGCCGCTTGAGCTCCTGCGCCTCGGGCGGGTAGTCGCCGTCGAGGTCGTGGTTGTAGAGGCCGAGCTTGTCGATCTCGATGTAGGAGCACTGCAGGTCTTCGGGAGCGAGCTTCATCATCGCGTTCGCGAGACGCCGGTTGATCGACGAGGCGGCGATGCTGCCGCAGATGACGCCGATCGAGTACGGGGGTTCGTGGTGGAAGGTGTCAGCCATGGGGCCAGCATGGCCCCGAGGGGCGCGGCTGTCGAGGGTCGTCTCTGCGCTCGCGCGGGACGCCCCGTCACGTCGCGGCCGCCTCCGATCGGACGACGTCGACCGCCTTCGCCGACACCACGCCCGGTCGCGAGCGCAGCCATCCGGCGTCGACCGGCAGCCCGAGCGCCCACGCGACGATCGCCGATGGCGCGTCGGCGCCTGCGAGGTGCGAGAAGGGGTAGCCGCCCCCGAACCTCGGGTTCACGTCGATGAGCCACGCGCGGCCCGTGGGGTCGAGGATCACGTCGCTGTCGATGACGCCGCGGTGCCGGGTCAGGGATGCGAGCTGCCGCGTCAGCGCCCCGAACGGCTCGGCCTCCGCCGAGACGGCCCGCTCCGTCTCGCCGTGCCGCATCGCGAGCTTCCGCCGCGCGAGGCACCCCGCGTAGCGGCGTTCGAAGTCGCCGAGCACGTCGACGCCGTACTCCACGCCGTCGATGCGCTGCTGCACGACGATCTGGGCGGCAGGGTCGTCGCCCTCGAGCACCCGCTGGCCGCGCCGGTCGAGCACCTCGGCTGCTGCGGCCGCGACGGCGTCGCGCAGGTCGCGCGCCTCGGCGAAGCGCAGCCCCGCCGACCCGCTGCCGAACCGCGACTTCACCACGAAGCGCTCGCCCTCGCCCTGCGCCTCACCGCTCAGGAGGGCGGATCCGAGCCAGGTCGCGGGCACGTCGATGCCGACGGCGGCGGCCGCCGAGGCCATCGCCCACTTGTCCTCGACGATCCGCTGCTCGTCTCGCCCGAGCACGAGCAGCGCCGGTGGCACGGGTTCCAGCTCAGACCACAGCGACAGCTCGAAGTCGTTGATGCTCAGTGCGAGATCGACCTCGTGCTCGACGACCACCGCGCGCAGCCAGTGCTCGTAGCCGGGCTCCGAGATGCGCGGGGAGCGGATGAAGCGGTCCGCCGACGCGGCGGCCGGGGCGTACGGATCGGCGTCCGCGACGACGACCCGGCCCGCGACGCCGTTGCGCTCCAGTGCCTCGCGGAACCACCGCACGAGGTACGGCCGGCGGCCGGCGGAGCAGAGCAGCACGGTGGCCGTTGCCCTGCCGGGCACACCGGCCGCGCCGGGGGTGCTCGTCTGTCGGTTCAGCTCCGTGACCACGCTGACCTCCTCGCTGCTGGGAGCGTAGGGCCTCGGCGCGCACGGCGGCAGAAGCCTCAGGAGAAGCAGATGCTGCGGTGCCGCCCGTGCTGAGCCGCCGCGTCGGCCAGCGAAGGGCGAGCGACGGCGGTCAGCCGAGCTGGGCTTATCGAGGGGGCGCGACCGTCGGCGGCGACGCCGCACGCCGCCGAGCGAGCCGCACGATCCCCTCGATCACTGTGGCGAGCAGCACCCCGATCGCGGCGCCGAGCCCGTTCGCGATCACGTCGCGCACGGTCGCGACGCGCCCAGGCAACAGCACGTGCTGCGCGAGCTCGACGCCGGCCGAGAGCGCGACGCACAGCAGCAGCGCGAGCCACCACCGCCGCGCGCCCAGCACGAAGGTGACGAGCAGCGCGAGCGGCACGAACATCGCGACGTTCGCGAGCACCTCGAGCCGCGTCCAGTACACCCACTCGAGCATGCCGCGCGTGTGGAACCACTCGAGCCCGCGCACGATGCGCGGCTTGGCGCGCAGCAGGAAGTGCGTCGGCCAGAGCGTCACCATGAGCACCGCCGGCACCGCGAGCGCGAGCCCGACCGCGCCGAGCGTGCGGAGCGGTGTGGTGGAGGAGCTGCCTCGCTCGGTCATGGCGGTAGCCAGGAAGGTGTTACGAGCGGTACCCGCGCGGATTCGCGCGCTGCCACCGCCACGCGTCGGCGACCGCTTCGTCGAACGCACGGCGAGCGCGCCAGCCGAGGCGCTGATGTGCGAGTGCGGGATTCGCCGTCGCATGTGCCGAGTCGCCGTCTCGCCGAGCCACGATGCGGTGCGGCAGCCTGCGACCGACCACGTCCTCGAAGGCGCGCACGGCTTCGAGCACCGAGACGCCTCGGCCCGTGCCGAGGTTCACCGTCAGCACGCCCGGCTCCAGAGCCTCGAGGGCCGCAACGTGGCCCTCGGCGAGATCGAGCACGTGGATGTAGTCGCGTACACCTGTCCCGTCCGCAGTGTCGTAATCCCCGCCAAAGATCTGGAGCTGCTCGCGAACGCCGGCTGCCACCTGCGAGATGTACGGCATCAAGTTGTTCGGAATGTCTTGCGGATCCTCACCGATCTCTCCAGACGGATGCGCCCCCACGGGGTTGAAGTACCGCAGCACTGCCGCTTGCAGTCGCTCGTTCGCGACGCCGGCGTCCGCGATGATCGCCTCGATCATCGCCTTCGTGCGGCCGTACGGATGCGCGAGGTCGAGCCCGCTCGGTGCTTGCTCGTCAAGCAGAGGACCGGGTCGCTCGTAGACCGCGGCGGAGGACGAGAACACCAGCCGTTGCACGTCGCAGTCTGCCATCGCCTCGAGCACGGCGAGCGCCGAGTCGATGTTCACCCGGTAGTAGCGAAGCGGGTGCGAGATCGACGCATTCGGGGACTTGAGGCTCGCGAAGTGGATGACAGCGTCGACCCGATGCTCACGCATAACTCGGCCGAGGAGCGCGCTGTCGGCCGCGTCTCCCACGACGAGCGGCAGATCCCGGCCGACGAGGCGAGCCGCACGGCGCACCGCCTCCTCAGAGCTGTTCGACAGATCGTCGACGATGACGACGTCGTGCCCATGCTCGATCAGGGTGATCGCCGTGTGCGAGCCGATGTAGCCCGCCCCGCCGGTCAACAGCACGCGCATGACGCTCCTAGGTGTGGGGGATGCCTCCATCGTAAAGGAGGGGGATTCGCGGGTTGGGCGAGCGGCGCGCCGATGCGCGAGAGGATGGACGCGTGAAGCCCCTGCAGACGTTCCGCACCGGCCTGTGGCACCTCCGCACCGGAGGGCCGCGGCAGCTGCGCTCCTGGCTGCAGCGGCGCGGCATGGCCGAACGCAACGGCGCCGCCCGAGGGCAGGGCAGCGACCTGCGCCAGGGGATGCCCGTCTGGCCCGTCGCCGGCCGCGGCCCCCGCCGCCCCGGCACGCGCGTGGGCGTGATCATGGACACCTTCTCGGCTGCCGCGTGGGGCTACGAGTTCGCCGTCGTCGAGCTGAAGCCGAAGGAGTGGCGCGAGCAGCTCGCGCGCGAGCCGATCGAGCTGCTCTTCGTCGAGTCGGCGTGGTCGGGCTCGAACGGCGCGTGGAAGTTCCAGCTGAGCGGGCCCAAGGCGCCGCCCCAGGCGCTCCGCGACCTCGTCGCGCACTGCCGCGACCACGGCATCCCCACCGTCTTCTGGAACAAGGAGGACCCGCCGCACTTCGATGACTTCCTCGAGACGGCGCGGCTCTTCGACCGCGTGTTCACGACCGACGAGGCGATGATCCCGCGCTACCGCGAGGCGCTCGGCCACGACCGCATCGAGGTGCTGGGCTTCGCCGCGCAGCCCGCGTTGCACCACCCGATGCGCCAGCAGGGGCTGCACCAGCAGCTCGACATCGGCTTCGGCGGCAGCTACTGGAGCCACAAGTTCCCCGAGCGGCAGGCGCAGATGGATCTGCTGCTCGGCGCCGCCGCCGACGTGGCCGAGCGCCGCCCGATCGACTTCGACATCTACTCGCGCTTCGAGCACGACCCGAAGTACCGGTTCCCCGAGGCCTTCGAGCCGTACGTGCGAGGCTCGCTCGACTACGACCGGATGCTGACCGCCTACCGGGCGCACAAGGTGATGCTCAACGTCAACTCGGTCGTCGACAGCCCGACGATGCTCGCGCGCCGCGTGTTTGAGATCCTCGCGAGCGGCACGCCCGTCGTCACGACGCGCAGCCCCGCGGTCGAGCACTGGTTCGACGAGCGCGAGATCTCGATCGTCGACGACCGCGAGGAGGCCGCGCTCGTGCTGCGCGCCCTCGTGCGCTCGCCCGAGCTGCGCGACCGCCAGGTGCACCTCGCGCAGCGCCGCATCTGGCGCGAGCACACCTTCTCGCGCCGTGCGACGCAGGTGCTCGAGTCGGTGGGCGTGACGGATGCGGCGGCGTGGCACGCACCGCGCGTGAGCGTCGTCGCCCCTACGATCCGCCCGCACCTCGTGCCGGGCATCATCGAGACCGCGGGCCGGCAGGTGGGCGTCGATGTGCAGCTCGCCCTGCTGCTGCACGGCTTCGACGCCGACGAGGCCGAGCTGCAGGCGATGGCCCGCGAGGCCGGCCTCGCCGAGCTCGTCGTGCTCCGCGCCGGCCGCGAGACGAGCCTCGGCGCCAACCTCAACCGGCTGGTCGCCGCGACCGACGGCGACATCGTCGCGAAGCTCGACGACGACGACCTCTACGGCGAGCACTATTTGCTCGACTCGTGCTTTGCGCTCGACTACTCGGGCGCCGAGCTCGTCGGCAAGCACGCCCGCTACCTCTACCTCGAGTCGGCGGATGCGACGGTGCTGCAGTCGCCCGAGCGCGAGCACCGCTGGACCGATCTCGTCGGCGGCCCGACCATGGTGGGTCCGCGCGCCACGTGGGAGGCGACGCCGTTCGAGGATCGCACCCTGGGGGAGGACACCGCCTTCCAGCGCGCTATCCTCGCCGCCGGCGGCGGCATCTACAGCGCCGACCGCTTCAACTTCCTGCAGCTGCGCTCAGCCCGCGGGCACACCTGGAGCATCGACGACGAGCGCATCCTCGCGAACAGCGACGTGCACTCGTTCGGGCGCGCGACCGAGCACATCCTGCTCTGAGGTCGCCCGCGCCGCATCGGCTCCGGGTTCAGTCGTCGGATGCGTCGGGCTCGGCCGCGGGCCGGAGCCCCGGCACCCCGTGCACCTCGCGCAGCTGCCACAGCACCTCGCGGTAGACCTCGGGCGTGTAGTGGAACGGCGCGAGCCCCCACTTGTGGTCGGGGTCGGCGAGCACGACCTCGACGGGCAGCTCGACCATCTTGTGCCCGGTCTGTCGCAGGTAGTCGTAGTAGCGCCGGTAGTGCTTGTTGGCGTCGCCTGCGCGCACCCCCATGCTCCACGGCGTCGTCTTGCCCTCGGTGGTGCGCAGCGCCCACGGCACCTCGAGCACCACGGTGCGGTCGAAGAGTCCGAGCTCGCGCAGCCGCGCGTCGAACGCGTCGACCTTGGCCTTCCACAGCGCGAAGTGCTCGTCGGTGCCGAAGGGGATGTGCTCGGCCTGCTCGAGCACCGCAGAGACGGTCTCGGCCCGGATGGTGTCGATGCTGCGGGTCGCGATCGTCCCGTCGGGGAAGCGGTGCACGCCGTGGCGCTCATCAGCCAAGTCCCACAGCAGCACGTCGATCTCGTCGGCGAGGCCCTCGAGCCGCGTCAGCAGGTTGCCCGCGAAGTCATTGCGGATCATCCGCTCCTGGAACTTCGACGACAGCCCGAGGGACTCGGGCAGGTGCTTGCTCGCGTCGTCGCCGGCCGAGATGAGCGACTGCCGCGCGACGTAGGCCCGCAGATCGACGCTGTCGGCTTCGGCGAACTCGACGGTGTCGCGGGCCACGCAGCTGCCGAAGACCAGCACGCGCGCGGCGCTGCTGTCGGGTTCAGACACGGGGCTCCTGGGTCGCGCGGACGACGTCGCTCGCCGTCCGATCGCCCTCAAGGATAGCCGCGTTCGAGCAGCGACCCGCCCGTGCGCCGCTCGCGCGACACTCCGCGTTTACCTCAGTCTGACAAGATTGGAAGAACGTATGCCTCTGCTTCGGGCGCGCTGACGCGCCGTTCGCAGCCACGAGGACAGCTGATCTGTGACGACACCGCGTGAGGAAGCGAACCATGAAGACCCTGCAGACCGTCTGCGTCATCGGACTCGGATACATAGGGCTCCCTACGGCGGCGGTGTTCGCACAAGCGGGCAAGACGGTCATCGGCGTCGACGTGAAGCAGTCGACGGTGGATGCAATCAACGCGGGTCGGGTGCCGTTCGTCGAAGAGGGACTCGAGACCGTCGTCGCAGGCGCCGTTGCGCAGGGCAAGTTCCGCGCGCAACTAGAGACGCCCGCGGCCGACGCCTACATCGTGTCGGTGCCCACGCCCTTCACGACCGACCACAAGGCCGACCTCTCCTACATCGAGGCGGCAGCCCGGGCGATCGCGCCGAACCTGACCGGTGGAGAACTCGTCGTCCTCGAGTCGACGTCGCCTCCTGGCGCAACCGAGCAGATGGCGGAGGTCATCCTCGCCGAGCGGCCAGACCTCGTCGCTGAGCCAGGCCGGCCCGACTCCCTGTACTTCTCGCACGCCCCAGAGCGCGTGCTGCCCGGCCGCATCATGATCGAGATGGTCGACAACGCCCGGATCATCGGCGGCACCACGCCCGAGGCGTCGGCGATGACGCGAGAGCTCTACGCGAGCTTCTGCAAGGGCGAGCTGCTCGTCACCGACGCGCGCACCGCCGAGATGGCGAAGCTTACCGAGAATGCGTTCCGCGACGTCAACATCGCGTTCGCCAACGAGCTCTCGATCATCTCCGACCGGCAGGGGATCGATGTCTGGGAGCTGATCGAGCTCGCCAACCACCACCCGCGCGTCAACATCCTGCAGCCCGGCCCCGGCGTCGGAGGCCACTGCATCGCCGTCGACCCGTGGTTCATCGTCTCGGCAGCGCCGGAGGACGCGAAGCTAGTCCGCCTCGCGCGCGAGGTGAACGACGCGAAGCCCGAGTACGTGCTCGAGAAGGTGATGGCGAAGGCCGCGAAGTTCCGCGAGCCGGTCATCGCCGCGCTCGGAATCGCCTTCAAGGCCGACATCGACGACCTGCGCGAGTCGCCGTCGAAGGCGATCGTCGAGCGGCTCTCCGCCGAGATGGAGCACGCACAGGTGCTCGTTGTTGAGCCCAACGTGGTTGAGCTGCCGTCGTCCCTGACCGAGCGCATCAACGTGGAGCTCGCTGAGATGGAGGACGCTATCGAGCGCGCGGACATCGTGCTGGCACTCGTCGACCACCACCAGTTCAAGGAGCTTGACCGAGCCCTGCTGAGCCAGAAGATCGTGGTCGACACGAAGGGTCTCTTCCGTTGACGACTTTCGCTTCCCCTTCCCAACGGCAACGCTTCATCGACCCGGCGTTGCATCGCATTACCGAATACGCGAGTGTTCGCAGTTTCGTACGCTCCTCCGCGGTGCCCCCCGGCTACAACGTCGTCCGGGACGGCGGTCTACCGATCGATCTGCAAGTCAACGATCGCGGGTACGACGTCACCATCGTCTCGCTTCACGGGGCGGTGACCCCGGACTTCCGGTTGCCATACATGGCCGGGCAGGGTGTGACGAAAGACATCCCCGCAAACCGCATCTTCATCAGCGACCCCAGCCTCATGCTCGACCCAGGGCTCAACCTGGCCTGGTTTGCGGGCTCGTCTCGACAACGAGTCCAATCGGCCCTCCAAGCGATTCTCCAGCGCATCATTGACGATCGACCCGAAGTCCGTCGATGGATATTCTTTGGGTCGTCGGGCGGCGGCTTCGCCAGCTTGTTCTTCGCGTCCCGCTTTCCGGGTTCATATGCCGTGGTCTCGAATCCGCAGACGTCGATCGCAAAATACAGCGCTGCAGCGGTAGAAAACTATGCGCGTATCGCTTTCGGTATCGAAGGTGCTAACCCGATCACAAGGATCCCGATAGATGTGATTGACGACCTGGTCAGCGTATACCGCCGACCGGTCGATACGACGGTGCTCTACGCTCAGAACGCCGCTGATCACTTTCATCTGGTTAACCACGCGGCGCCGTTCTTCGAGGCGCTTCATCCCGAGAATCGCGTGTGGTGGTTACGCGGTGAGGACTGGGGTGCTGGCCACACCGCTCCTCCTAAGACGATCTTCGAAGCAATTCTGCGGGCAGCGGTCGACCCGGACGTCATCGGGTCGGCAGAACGGCTGGGCTTCGTGCGCGCCAGCAGCGTCCGAGATCTGGGCATGGCCTAAGAGGCTGGCGTGAACACGGCGCAGCGTGCGACGAGGGCACCTGAGGGGCCACCTCTTGGAGAGAGCGTCGAGCTCCAGCGAGAGCGTCTGCGGGGCAAACAGTATGACCGCCCCATGCCTCTGCGCATCATGCTGGCCGGTGACGATCTCCAGACTTCATCGAGCGTTGCTGCAGCGAACGCCCGTGCGTTGCGGGCGCTGGGACACGCGGTTTTCGAGATCGACTTGCAGCGTCACCATCGCGCAACCCGCAGGTGGCGCGACGATCCTCTGCTGCTCGCCTTCGATCCCAATCCCCTGAGCGCGGCGTTCGACGAGTTCCGGCCTCATCTTCTCGTCGTCGCCTCTGGAAGGGTGGGGCTCACAGAGGAAGTCGCGGGCTGGCTCCGCGAACGAGGGGTTGCATCTGTCGGGCTGCCCGCATCTGCCACGCAGGCATCGATGGTCGCCGATGCTTGGTTTGGGGGCTTCGACCGCTGCCTCGCACCCTCGTCAGCCGTTGCTGCTGCGTGGCTAGAGCGCGGCGCCAACGACACCGACGTGCTGCCGCCGTCAGTCGATCGCGCCTGGGTGCTGCATCGGGTTCAACCTCACCGCGGGAGTCTCCCCGACTTGATCACCTTCCAGGATGCTGATCCGGCAACGCCTGATGTCGCGCGAGCAACGCTGGACTTCGCCGGCCGGTTGGAGGGGCTGAACGTCAGGGTTGTGGGAGAAGCGTGGCCCGTACCGGGCGCTGCCGCGCACTCCATCGACGAGCGCGTGCAACTGGCGCGCGGCGTGGACGCGCACTTAGCGCTGTCCGGAGGGACACCGTCTATTGCGCGTGGCGTCTTCGAATCGATCGCCGCCGGAGCCGTTCTCTTTACCGACCTCGGGTCCGCGGTCGAAGAGTTCTTCGTTCCGGGGACCGAGATCGTCCGCATCGCTGGTCCTGAAGATCTGGTTGCGCGACTTGCCGAGTTGCGCTCTCGACCTAACGCGTTCGAAGAGCTGCGAACGCGCGCGTTCGCCAGCCTCGTCGACCATCATCTGTTGGAGGATCGCTGGCTCGCCATTCTCGAGCGCATGGTGTCCTCGGACACTTGGGCGAGCGCGGATGCCTTCTCGGATGTACTGCGCTCGGTGATCATCTCTGGGTTCTACGGCGCGCGCAATCGAGGCGACGATCTTCTCCTGAATGCAGTGGTTTCAGCATTGCGCGCTGCGGACCCGCGTTTGCTACCAGTGGTGGCCGGCGTCGATGCGCGAGCGATCGAGGAAGACTATGGCTTCCAGTCCTTCGAGCGGGAGGACCTCGTCGCTGCGGAACGCTTCGCCGCAGAGGCGGCCGCGATCGTCCTCGGCCCCGGCGGCCTGTGGCACGACTACTCGATCGCAGACGCGGGCGGGATCGCCGGGATGTTCGGTGGCGCGAGGGTGTCGCCTGCGCACCTCGCCCAGCTCCCGCTCATGGTGCGAGCGTACGGCGGAACGCTTCACGTGATCGGCATGGGCGTGGGGCCGTTGCGCGATCAGGCAGCCAGGGCCGCCGTGCGTCTAGTGGGGTCGCTCGCTGATGCCGTCACGCTGCGGGATGAAGAGTCGCTAGCGTGGCTCGACGGCATCCGGGACGCTTGGTCGGTGGAGCCGCGGGTCGCTCCTGACCCAGTCTTCGCGCTCGAGCTGCCCCCATCGAAGCCGTCGGAGGCGCCAGAGGAGCCCTACATTGTTCTGAATCTGCGGCCTTGGGGCGACGGGTCGGATGTCGATCGGCTGCGCCGCGGCGTTCTTGCAACCGCTGCGCGACTCGGCTTGGCCGTCGTCACTGTGCCGATGGAGCCCATCGACGTGGCGTCGATGACAAGCCGAGACGGCGACCCGGACGTAAAGGTATCCGCCATGCCAGTCGATGCGAGCCTGGCTGAATTGGTTGGCGTGATCGAGGGTGCTCGCGCTGTTGTCTCGATGCGACTGCACGCCTGCCTTCTGGCTCACCGCTTGACGCGGCCGACCATCGGGCTGTCGTACGACAGAAAGGTCAACGCGCACTTCGCGCAACTCGGGCGGGAATCCTGGCTGTTGCCATTGACGGCGAAGGCTGGTGACGTGGGGTCGTTGCTGCGGGCGGCGCTCGTCGATGGCGCCCTGAGTCCCTCCTCGACGGAGGCCATGCGAATGATCGAAACAACCGCTCGCAACGCAATGGCTGAGTTCGCGAACACGCTGGCGAAGTCGGCGGTGCGTGGGGTCCCAGCGCCAGCAATTGGGCACCAGCCCGAGCGTCGCTGGCTCCATGGGCCCCCGATTGACGTGGCCCAGGAGTCACGGATCGACCTCACAGCCGCGCACGTGTATTCCGGCTCTGCGAGTCACCCGGGAGCCGTCGTGCACCACGTGCATGAAGGCCACCCGTCACGTTGCACATTCGGCTTCGCTGCTCGTGCTCCGAAGGCTGGCGACTTCGTCGAATGGGAACTCTGCCTTCCCGCGGCTGCCCGATCAAGCCGCGTCGAAATCGTTATCCGCCAAACCCTGCGCGAGCAGGCCGCTCTCCGCGGCTACATTCACTACAGCGTCCGCGCCGGGGGCGAGGAACTCTTCCGGCAGGATATCGGCGCATGGCGGCCGGAGAACGCGGTTTGGGTAACGTTGCCGGGCGGGATCGAGCCGCGTAATCTCAGCGTCCGGCTGCTCGCTGAGCGCGATTGTCCCGATTGGAATTGGGGCGTTGCATCGAAGATCACGATCGCCCGGGCGCGCGAGCTGCCGTGGGATGGGAATGACCTCTCGTGGGGTGCGTCGAGCCCGTTGGCGGCGTCTGCACGCTCGCATCGGACTTGAATGTGCGGTCCCGAGGCGTTGCTCAAGCGCCGGGTTGGACAATCTCCACGACAGTGACGTCGCTGCCGCTCCTGACGCGGGGCAACTGCGGCGCGTCAGTGGCCGACGACGTGATGCGGATACGGTGGGACTCAGCGACGCTCACGTTTCGAGAACGCCCTGTATAGCGGACCTGGACCTCCACCGAGCGGGGATCAACTGAGTCTCGAATGGCGACAGCAAAGCTAGTACCCGTACCCACGCGTGCGGACCAGACATGCTTACCTTCCGCGCGCACCCTGACCTCGAGTTGCGGCTCGGCGAAGTATCGTTCCCGCGCTGCAATGCGTATCTTCAGCGCGCGCGCATCCCCGGCGAGTGCCCAGAGTGATGTCGTGAGTGCGGAGCCTTGGTCGAGCAGGCCGGTGTTCGATGACAGCTGTGCGTGATCGATGGCTGGCTGGCGCTCAACTCGGTGCAAGAAGTCACGCACTGCGTCTGTACCTACGAAGCGCGAGCGCCACTTGGTCGACGCATCGCGCAGGGTGCGACTCCAGCGCGGTGAGTGAAGCAATCGCCAAGACTTCCTGCCGAGTTCGCCGGGGTCGCCGATTAGCACCGACGTGTCCGCCAGGTGGGGATATTCGGTCAGGTCGTTGAGGCGAGGGAGAAACACATGCTCAGCGGCGAACCACGCATGGTGGAAGAGGCTGTCGAACACGGGCTTGCTGCGTGTCCCAGCAGGGCTAATGAAAGCAGTCTCGGACGTAACCGCCCTGGCGAGTTCGGCTAGCGGGAGCTCTCGCAGCGATTCCCATGACTCGAGCGCAATGCCCGCGTCCGCGAGGTCCACCGAGAAGCCCGGCGACATTGCTTCCTCCACGTTGGCGCTCGCGCTAAGGCGCAACGACGCCCGCGCTGCAGGGCGCTGCTTGGCGACGGCTTCGACAAACGTGGGTGCGATCACGTGCGGAAGGCTGATCGCGCGTTCAAAGCCGGCGTCCCGAAAGCGGGACAGCGTGAGCGGGTCGGAGAAAGCGAGCACGTCGAAGTTCCGGGTCATTGCGGCGCTAGCCCGATTGACCTCGAACTGGCCGTCCAGCACTAGCACGCTCGTCGACCGGACATCGCTTAGCTGGCGTGAGTACTGACCCGAAAGCTTCAGCCTGTTGGAGCAGACCAGGACGATCGCATCGCTCGCATCACGGGCACTGACGACGGTGTCGAGGGCTCGGTGCTCATCTGTGGCGGTTACGATCGTGACGGCGCGGCCCAGCGCTTTCAGCGAATCGACGAGCACGGCGGCGCGGTCGGTGGGCTGGGGCGGTCTATCAGTGACCACGACAACGCGACGTTCACTCGGTGCGGACGGCGCGTGGATATACGACGCATCCTCGTGTCGCTCCGGATCGGCCGTCGGCGCGAGGCCGGACCGCTCGCCATCGAAGCGAGTGAACCAGCGCGCACGCTCCGCCGCGTCAAGGTCCTGCCACGAATCGTCGTCGGAAAGGAACGCCTCGAGCGCTTGAGCGCGCGCGTCTGCAGAGAAGTGCCGGCGGAAGCGTCGGGTGACGCGGTCGCTGAGCTCACGGAGCTCGGGCTCACTCCAGGAATGTCCGCGGACCACGTCGATCGCGGCCTCAACATCTTCGACGACAAGCATCTCTGGATACGTCTCGAAGGCGGGAGCCGAAGGAATGATGGATACAGTAGGAATACCCATAGCCATGTACTGGACAACTCTGCTGGGGTATTCGAAGAAGCCCAGGCGATCTAGGCCGGGGAACCACGTCTCGAGGCCCTGGTGGTCCTTGAAGAACTGTGGAATGTTGATTGCCCAGGTAGTACGAGCGCCGGCTACGACAACTTCCGCATCGCTATCGAGGTAGCCCGCGGCTCGCTTCCAATAATCCGATCCGGTCTTCCCATGAATTCGAATGTCGTCACCGAACCGCGCCAGGTCAAAGTACCGGCGCCTCCGGACGGCGTCCTGCACATTCCCGAGAAACATTGCTCGGGACTCTTCCGCCTCTGATCGCCATACGCGAGGGAAAGCCTCGTGGTCTGTCCAGAACGGAAAGTTGACCCCGGTGGGGCGGCCGAAGAAGCGCTCGTAGAAGCCGAGGACTGCTTCGTTGCCGCAATGCAGCACGCGGTCATACTGCTCGACTATCGGGCCGTACGAGAGGTCGAACAGCACGGGGTCGTCCGAGAACCACGCGACAGTTTTGATGCCGCGATCCCTGAGTCTCGCCAGAAGGTGGGGCGGCAAGGACGCGGGCCTGAACACGAAGACCCACTCGGGCGCGAAAGCGATGGTTTCCGATACCGCGCGCTCGAGGTTGAGTCGCTCAGCCACAGGGTGGGGAAAGCGGAAGCCATGACCGATCTTGCCCGTTGCGAACACCTCGTGCCCCCGGCGAACGAGTGCGCGCTCCAATGAAGAATGGAGGTGGGTCTCGAGGATCCCGTCGAAGAGAGCGATTCGCATGGTCAGCACGTCCAATCTGACGGCGCGGAGTCGCCCGACCGACGCAAGTTGAACGGATCCGCGACGTAGCTGGGTATGGGGAAAACCGCGCTTGAATCGTGCGCTGGGTCTTGCTGATGCTGTAGCAACATTGTCGCGGCCGCGCCGCGCGCGATCCAAGCACCGGAATCGGTGCCTGGATCAAGACGCTCCTCCCGATCGCTGGTGCCGACGTCGGTCCAACGCGCTTTGGAAACGACGTCGCCAACGGGAAAGCGATCAAGCATCAAGAATAGGTCAAGCAGGTAGTCGGGACCGTAGTCCGTGCCGCCGCTCATCGCGGCGAGCGCGTCCGGGGCGAGAGTTGGAGCAAGCGGCTCCGTATCAAGCACGCGGACCCTAAGTCCAGTCCGCGCTGTGATCTCGGACGCAGAGGATGTCGTCGCGGTACCGCGTGCCAGAAGGACTTCCAGCACGACGGGCAACCGCTCGGTGATGCTCTGGCGCTTCACCGCGTCGAGAAGCGCGCCCAACTGCTCCTCCTTCGCATCGAGAAACACTCGCAGGAGACTTGGCTGCCGGTCCTGAGGTTGGCCGACTAGCGAAGCGATTTGCATCACTCGGTCCTGGTACAAGTGCTCAGCAGCCGTCCGGCGCCAAGCTCGCTGTCCGATTGCACGTCGGTAGACATCGTCTCGAAGCACCAAGGACATCGCGTCGGCCGCCTCGTCTTGGCTGGTCACGGTCAGTACTTCGCCGTCAGGGTACGTGCGCCGAATCGCGGGGGAATCCGCAGAGATGACGACCGTCTTGCAGGCGGATAGTTCAAAGATGCGGCGCGCGCACATTGTAGCGGATTGCGGCACTGAGTTGACGTTGAGGAAAATCTTGTGACGCTTATACTCGTGCACCATTTCGTCGTATGGTAGCGAGCCCACCACATTGTCTGAATACGCGACAGGGAATTGATATTCCGACGCCCCCTGCAGCATGCGGGAGTAGATCGTGAGCCCTGCCTCTTTCGCTGGCGGAAAGAGCATGTCCATTTGCTGCTGCCGCTCCGGGTACTTGTGCTGGAAGTACTGTCCGGCGAAGCAGACGGCGCCCTGCCGAAAAGAGTCGGTGCGGAACGGATTATGAATGAGCGGCGATGCCGCGAACTGCATGACGCCGACGCTGTCGCGCCCGGCCTCCGCGCGGTAGCGCGGGACCATGTCGCCCTCCGTGGTCAGCACGTGGTCAAACATGCTGGCGAGGGGAAGGAAATCCTCGAAGTGAGGGGGATCTTCCTTGTTCCAGAAGACGGTCGGAATGCCTCGTTGATTGCATGCGTCCAATAATTGCCGGATCGCCTTCTTCGGACCCGTCGACGACGTCAATTGGTAGCGCCAGGCCTTTTGATTGCCACTCCAGGCCGACTCGACGAAGAGGAGGTCGGGCTTGATCAGATCGAGGTCCGTGGCGACGTTCTGGGGCGTAATAGGCCACAAGTTCATTGACCCGTCGAAACACTGGGCCGAGAACGCGTCGAGCACGGAGACGGCATCGAGAGCGCCTGTGTGTCGCGGTGGCACTGGGTCGGGTCCAGTCGCCAGTGCTGTGAGTGTGCTCGGCATGTTTGCCTCTCTCAACTTTCAGAGCCATCTGCAGAGTCCGGCGCGAGCGCCAGGAGATGGAAGCCCGCAGACAAGCGCTCCACGCCGAGGGGGCGGTCCAGCAGCGTGGCGAGCCGACGCAATACCGCAGTTGCGGGCCACTTAGAGCTGTGCAACGCCATGATGACCGTGTCGAGCTGCCACCGAAGCGCTCGTCGGAGCCACACGAGATCTCCCTCCTCGGCTGCGCCAACGCTGTCCAGGTCTAGGAGAACATGGGTGAAGTACGCGTGCGGGAGCGCGGCCACTTGTGGTGTGCCCCATCGCGCGACTCTGAGTTCGATCGCGGTATCGATGACTCGCAGCTGCTTCGCGCCACTCGAACTCGTCAGAACAGCGACGCGCGCTCTTGCGCCAGCATGCTGGATTGCAGTCGCGACGATCTCCGCGAATGGTTCCTCGGCACTCGGGTCTTCGCGCCGCACCGTGGTCACCGACTTGAGTTCCTGGCGCAGGACGGAGGAAGCGCTGGCTGGGATCGCGGATATATCGTCGCGCAGTGCCAGCGAACTGTCTGCTGATTCTTCTCGATTTCTCTCAAGCGCCGTCAGAATCTGCCGGTCGCGTTCGTAAACGGCAGCGATCGATCGTCGCGAAGTAGCCAAGGAGTCGCGCACGGTGCGCATCTCCCGAACGAGGTAGACGCCGGCGAGTGCTGCTGCGCCAACCAGCGAGGCGAGCGCTGGCCCCACCCAGGACAGTGCCGCGAGAATCGCGGTCACTGCCGCGAGGACGCTGGCCGCTACGAGCAGTAGTTGCTTCGCCATGCTCGATAGCCTCCGCCTCTAGATACCTCGTCCGCATCGGTAGGCGCCCGTACCAGTGCTGGTTCGAGCGCCCAGTAGAGCCTACAGGTCTGACATGGCGAGGGCCTCGGGCGCTCGCCGCAGCGTGAGGAGTTTCCAGGAGTCCGAAGACTTCACTTCGATCGAGCTGATGACGCGCTCCGCCGAGGCCGACTGATCGTTCCAGTTCCTCGGCCGCAGAAGTACGGAACGAACGTCCGCGGAGGCCGCAAGGGGCAGGAGGTCGATGGCGGCGGGGCCCGTCGTCGACGGGACGTAGCAATACGCGCTGCCCACGTGCCGTGAGAATGGCCACGACAGAGTGCTGGGAGAGAGCACATCTCCAGCGGCGTCGAGCGCATGTGCCTCGACCAAGAACCCGCTCGGAGAGGTCGCTTGCGACGCGTGGACGCGCAATTCAAGGGAGCCATTGAGCGGTGGGACGCTCCAGTAGGTCGGCAGGTGCCCAGATGAGGGCCATCGGTTCTCATCCGCGACTCGGCGGATCGCTTCGGCGATCAGCGCCTCAGTGCGGTCGTCGTAATGGTACGGGGCGACTCCCCAGCGATGCCGTCTGCCGGCGCGAACCTCAGAGATGGGAAGCGCGACGGTGACGATCCCCAACTCCTCACCGATGAACTTGACGTAGCGTTCGAAGCGCTCCCCGTAGCCGTCATTGAACCGCGGTGAGACTGAACTCACCTTGGTGCCGTCCTCGAAGCGGTCTGCCATGGCGGGCAGTATCGCTATGGTGCGATCGAACAGCTCCTTTGCGCGCAGCAGCGCGACGAAGCGTTCCGCGCCGCGCCTCCATAGTTCGAAGTGTTCCTCTGTATCGAACGCAACGACAGGCAGCTCGGGCAACGCGTCGACCGCGCCCGTCTGGTGAAGCTCCCAGTTGTTCGTGAAGTAGTGGCCATCCGGTGACCGCACGACGCCGTTTCGCTCGTCGACGATGTCCCACAGGACCAAGTCGACCACGTCAGCTCGATGCGAGACCTGGTCGAACAGGTCGCCCTGGTGATCGCTCTGCATGCTGCGGCGTTGGAAACTCGAAGGGATCCGTTCGGCGTGCAGTGGCGATGCGGCGACCGGCGAACCCGCGCTGATCAGCGACTGACGAGCGATATACGACTCGACCGAGAAGTCGGCAGCCACGTGGGAGAGCGCATCGCGCGAGACGCAGCTTCCGACGATCATCGCTGCTCTCGGCATGCTCGATACGATAGCAACGTATCGCCCTAGTGTGCCGCGGCTGCCGGCTCATCCTGGTCGACCCAGAACCACGAGCAGTTCGCTGCCCGAACACCCGAGAGCCATGCGAATCCTCCTCGTTACTCACTACTTCGAACCCGAGAACGGTGCGCCGCAGCGTCGTTGGGCTGCGTTAATCAGCCGATTCGTCGCCGAAGGTCATGTCGTCGAAGTCCTTGCGCCGCCGCCGCACTACCCTCGTGGCCACCTTGCTTGGAAACACAGGGAGTATCGTCCTGGAACTCTTCACAAGTCGGAGTCGGGCGCGACCGTGCGGCGGGTCTCCTATGCGCCGCATCGAGGAGACATCTTCACGCGCAGCCTCGACCACGCCGTCACGGCAGTCTCGACGTACTGGCGCGGGCGTCGCATGCTTGCAAGGGCAACTGGACCTGACGTCGTCGTCGCGAGCGCTCCGGCAATGGAGTCGCTGCTCGCAGGGCGGGCGCTAGCCAAGCACTTCGACATCCCATTGGTTGCCGAGATGCGCGACGCCTGGCCAGACCTCGTCGCTCATACCCCGGGCCTGGGGTCGCCCGGTTCCCTGACATCGGCGCTGAAGCGCCGAGTGCACACGTTCGTCACTCGGATGCAACGTCGCGCGGATGCAGTCGTCACGACTACCGATACGTTCGCTTCGGTGTTGCGGGCGAGGGGCATCGAACGGGTGACTGTCATCCGAAACGGCACAGACGCGAGGCGCTATCGGTCGATCGAGGTTGCCGACAGCAGGAGCGAGTCGGCGTTGCGAGCGCTCTACATCGGCACCATTGGGCGCAGTCAAGGCCTGGAGAGTGTGATCGCAGCGGCGGCAAGGCTGCGCGCGCTCTCGATACCCATCGAGGTCCGTCTGGTCGGGCAGGGCGCGGATGTTGGCAGGCTCCGTCGCATGAATCAGCGGCTCGGCAGCCCGGTCTCGATCGTCGGTCAGGTCGACGGGAGCCAAGTGATCGACCACTACCGCTGGGCGGACACCACGATCGTCTCGTTGCGCGATTGGGAACCATTCAGCTGGACCGTCCCATCGAAGTTGTACGAGCTGCTGGCTGCAGGGAAGCACGTCACCGGGCTGATCGCGGGCGAAGCCGCAGCAATCCTGAGCGAGGCTGGTGCTGGCGACCTCGTGGCGCCGGGCGACGTAGGCGGGTTGGTCGCGCTTTGGACGGACTTGCAGCGGGATCGTTCTAAGCTTCTCATCGGGAGCGGCGGCCGCGCGTGGGTGGAAGAACACGCCTCGTATGACCACATCGCGCAGGCCTACCTGCAATTGCTCGACTCGGTATCCTCTCGATTTGGGGCGTCGAAGCGCGCTTAGCGCAGACCCTCACCTACGGGCTGAACTCGGGTTCGCGCTCGCCGACGCCGAGCAGCTCTGCGATCGCGGCTACGGTGCGCACCGATGCTCTGCCGTCACCGTACGGATTCACCGCATTCGCCATCGCGCGGTACGCGTTGTGATCGGTCAGCAGCTGATCGGCCTCGAACTCGATGCGCTCCCGGTTGGTGCCGACGAGGCGCACTGTGCCAGCGTCGACTGCCTCAGGACGCTCGGTGTTGTCTCGCATGACGAGCACGGGCTTGCCCAACGCCGGTGCCTCCTCCTGGACACCACCGGAGTCCGTGAGGACGATCGTCGCAGCGTTCATGACCTTCGTGAACTCGGCATAGCCCATCGGCTCTGTGACGATCACGTTCACGAGGCCCTCGAGCTCGGGCAGCACCGACTCGCGGACCGCCGGATTGCGGTGGATCGGCAGCACGATCACGTGGTCCGAGTGCTTCTTGGCGATCGAGGCGAGCGCCTTGCCGATCGCCTTCATGCTGCCACCGAGGTTCTCCCTGCGGTGCGTGGTCGCCAGGATGAGCGGGCGGCCTGCGGCAATGGCCGCGGCAACGCGCTCGTCGCCCGGCACAGTGTCCCAAGAGGAAGCCTCGAGCAGAGCGTCGATGACCGTGTTGCCGGTGACGACGATCGTCTCCGGATCGAAGGACTCGCGGTGAAGGTTGTCGCGGGAGCCACCCGTGGGAGCGAGATGCAGTTTGGCGACCTGACCGATGAGACGGCGATTGGCCTCTTCGGGGAAGGGGGAGTCGATGTCACCGGTGCGCAGGCCAGCCTCGAGGTGCACGACCGTTACCTGTCGGTTGAACGCGGCGATCGCGGCCGCCATGGCCGTGGAAGTGTCGCCTTGCACGACGACCACGTCGGGCTGCTCCTCGGCGATGACCGCGTCGACGCCGGCGATCGCACGGGAGACGATGCCGTTGAGCGACTGTCCGGGCTTCATGAGGTCGAGATCATGGCGAGGCTCGATGCCGAACATCCTGTTGACCTGGTCGAGCATCTCGCGGTGCTGACCGGTGACGACGGGGATGGCCTCGAACCGGTCGTCGTTCTGGAGCGCCTCGATGACGGTGGCGACCTTGATGGCCTCCGGGCGCGTGCCGTACACGACCATGATCTTGTGCTGCTGCATGAAGGGCTCCGTAGCGTATGGGTGCTGGTTACTGAGAGATGGAGGGAGGATGCGATGCGGTCGCGCTGAGCAGCGCGTTCTTCGCCGCTTCCTCCTTGCCGAGGGCGATGCTGTGGGCGTAGTAGCGATACATGTTCGCGACCTCGTCGGCGGGGCCGTCGGCGATCAATGTGCCGGCGTCGAGCCAGATGGCGCGGGTGCACATGTCTTCGATGGTCTTCGCGGCATGGCTGACGAGGAACACGGTGCCCGCGCGGGTGATGAGGCCCTGCATGGCCTCCTTGGCGCGCTCGGCGAAGGACGCGTCGCCCGTGGAGAGGGCCTCGTCGATCATGAGGATCTCGGGGTCTGCCGCCGCCGAGATCGCGAAGCGCAGCCTCGCGCCCATACCAGACGAATACGTCTTCATGGGCTGCTTGATGGCGTCGCCGATGCCCGCCAGCAGCTCGATGCGCTCCTTGGCGAAGTAGGCATCCTCGGGGTTCATGCCCATGGCCAACGTGCCGAGCCAGATGTTCTCCTCGCCTGAGAGTTCGGGCACGAGCGCGGCGCTGACGCCGAGGAGCTGCGGCTGGGCAGAGGCGACGACGGTGCCTGCGGTGGCAGGCTGCAGACCCGCGAGCACCCGGAGGAGCGAGCTCTTGCCCGACCCGTTGAGGCCCACGATGCCGACCATCTCGCCCTCGCGGGCGGCCATGGTGATGCCGCGCAGCACCGGACCGGTGACCGACCTCTTGCCGCCACGACGCCACCAAGCACCGCCGCTCGAACGGCTCACCGTGTAGCGCAGTCGCACGTTCTCGGCGGCGATGGTGACCTTCGGCTCGCCGCTCAGGCGCCAGCCGGCCTGGAGGTCCCGCAGGTCACTCACGCCCATAGCGCTCCTCGTTCCACCAGAACAGGGTGAAGCCGACGACGAGCCCGCCGATCGCCCAGGCGGCGAGCTGCAGCCAGTTCTCGAACGGGGGCACCGCGCCGCTGATGAGCGTCATCCGGTACATGTCGAGCGCCACGTAGATCGGGTTGAGCTGGATGATCGCGAGGATGGCGGGGTGATCGACGAAGCGCTCGATCGGGAAGATGACCGCAGAGCCGTACATGAGCAGCCTCGACACGAAGCTCATGGCCTGCGCCAGATCAGGCATCAGCGCGCCGAGCCAGCCGAAGAAGAACACGAAGCCGAGGCTCATCGCGACCTGGAGGGCCAGGATGATCGGGAAGAGCGACCACGCCACGTTGGGCGCCTCGTGCGGAGGGATCGCCACGATCAGCACGATCATGATGAGGATCGCCGGGGCGGAGCTCATGAGATCTCGCAGCACCATCGAGATGCCGAGCGAGGCGCGTGGAAATGCGAACGCCCGGATCATCGCCTTCGAGTTCTTGACGAGGCTGACGCCCCCGGTGATCGCGCGCGAGGAGATCTGGAACATGAAGACGCCGATGAGGATGAACGCGGTGTAGTTCTCCATGCCTTGCGAGATGTTCAGGATGACCCCGAAGATCACCCAGTAGAAGGCGGCGTCAAGCAGGGGCCGCAGGATGTACCAAGCCATGCCGAGACGCTCGTTGGAGTAGCGCGTGAGCGCCTCGCCGCGCGCGCCCGCCCAGATGAAGTGCCGGCGGTCGAACAGCTCGGTGAAGTACTCCCGAAGCGGGGGCCGGGTGCCGACGCGGCGCAGATGAGACAGGTCGCCGTAGCGGGTCTGCAGCTCGCGCCGGAGCGGCGCGGAGAGCGCGGACGCGCCGGCCTTGCGCGTGGACCATGCCCGCCGCCACTGCGTCCGGAGTCCCTTCGACTCAGCGCGTGGCGGCGTGGAGGTCATCAGGTTGTGAGCAATCTCTTCGGTGCAAGGTTTCGGGCGCGCGAGAACGGCGCCAGATCCTATTGTCCCACACTCGGGTTACTCGCAGATTGCGCGAAGGTGACTAGCGTAGGTGCGGGCGATCGCCGACCAGGTGAGACGGGCGGCGCGCTGCCGACCGAGGGCCGCGGCGTCGACGCGAAGCGCGGGTCGCGAGGCGAGCTGCGCGATGCGCTGCGCGAGAGCCTCGGCGTCGTCCGGCGCGACCAGCGCCCCCGAGCGAGCGAGCTCCGGCCCTGCCGTCTCGGCAAGCGGTGGCAGGTCGCTCGCGAGCAGCGGCCGGCCGCTCGCCATCGCCTCGACGGGCTTCAGCGGCGCCACCGTGCGCGTCACCTCGCTGTCGCGGCGCGGCACGACGAAGACGTCGAGGGCGTCGCGGTAGGCGACGACGCGCTCACGCGGGACCCGTCCCGTGAACACCGCCGCCGCATCCAGCCCCGCCTCGCGTGCGCGGCGCTCGAGCCCGGCGCGCGCCGCGCCGTCGCCGACCAGCAGCATCCGCACGTCGTGGCCGTCGGCGCGCGCGAGCGCCACGGCGTCGATCAGCACGTCGAAGCCCTCGTAGTCGACGAGCGACGAGGTGGAGCCGACCCAGAAGCCCTCGCGCGGCAGGCCGAGCGCCTCGCGAGCGTCGGCTGCCGGCGGCACGTCGCGCTCGAGCAGCGCCTCGTCGATGCCGTTGGGCACGAGGTGGATGCGCTCAGCCGGCACCCCGCGCGCGGCGAGGTCGTCGCGCATGCTACCCGCGAGCGTGAAGACGACGCCCGCTGCCGATGCGAGCTCAGCCTCGCGCTCCCGGGTGAGGCGGAAGCGCTCGCTCGCGAGCGCACGTGCGCGGGCTTCGTCGCTGCCGAGGCCCGCGACCCAGGTCTGCTCGAGCATGCCGCGCACCTCGTACGCCCACGGCAGCCCGAGCGCCTCCGCCACCTCGCGCACCACGATCGCGTTCGGGTAGTGCGTGGTGGTCTGGAGCACCGCGGGCCGCACCTCGGCTGCGAGCGCCGCCAGCGCATCCGCCTGCTGCGCGAGGCGGCCGTCGGGCGTCGGCGCGAGGCGGGCGGGCAGCGCGCGGTGGTAATCGATGCCGTCGACGGTGTCGAGCGCCGCGGCGCGGAGGCCGCCGACCACCACGGGGTAGCCGACCCGCGTGATCGCCGTCGGGGCGAGGCCGGCGCCGCGCTGCGCCTGCAGCACCGCGTGCGAGCGCACCGTATAGCCCGATTGGGTGTGGGGGAGCGAGTTGGTGAGCAGGTGCAGCACGCCGTCGCGGTCGCCCGCGAGGGCCGGGCCGCGGTGCGTCCAGCGCAGCCTCGTGCCGGGCGTCATGAGCGCGAGCTCGGCCCGTAGCGCCCGGTGCAGGCGCGAGCGCGGTGCGTGCTGCGCGAGCAGGGCGATCGCGGCCGACGCCTCGCCGAGCTGCCAGTGGGCGCGAGCGCGCGTGAGGGGGTGGATGCTCGGGTCGTCGGCGACGAGCTCGGGGCGGCCGGCCGCTTGCGCGATCTCGGCCCCGAGGCGGCTGAGCGAGCCGCTGGCCGTCACGCCGTCGAGCGTCGCCCGTGTCGCGGCGACGTCGCCCTCGAGCCAGCGCTCGACGAGCTCGCGGTCGGCGCCGCGCGCGGCGCGGGCAAGTGCGAGGAGGCCGCCCCGGGCGGCGGGGAACCGGCGGCCGAGCTGGATGCCGAAGGTCAGCGGGTCGTCGACGATCGAGCGCAGCGCCGTCGACGAGGCCATCGAGGCGTTGGAGGCGAGCCGACGGATGCGGGCGGTTGCCCCGGCGCGCGCGCGGGAGGCGGGCGCGGCGGAAGGCATGCCCCGATTGTTCCATCTCGTGGCGCATGAGCGCGCGTGGGGGACAACTGGCGAGCATTCTGCTGTGCAAATGGCCAATCATGGGCCGACGCTCAGGCATTCTCGACATTCGAGGAGATTGGGCACCGAATTGTGCGCTATCTTCTCCGCCATGGCAAAGAAGACGTTCGTTCAATTGGTCGACGACCTGACCGGCGACAGCATCGAAGAGGGCCGCGGTCGTACCGTGCGGTTCGCCTTCGATGGCGCCGAGTACGAGATCGACCTCGGCAACGAGCAGATCGAGGAGTTCTCGAACGTGCTCGAGCGCTATGTGCGCGCCTCTCGCCGTGTCTCCGGGCGTCGCAAGGCGGGCGGTTCGACCGCTCGTTCCGGCGGATCTGAGACGGCGGCGATCCGCGAGTGGGCGGAGTCGCAGGGGCTGAAGGTCGCGACCCGCGGCCGCATTCCCGCCGACATCGTGGAGCGATACCACAACCGCTGACCCAAGCAGTACGCGAAGAGCGCCGACCCGAATGGGCGGCGCTCTTCGCGGGTGAGGGGAATTGTGGTCTCGATACGCGGACTTCGTCCGCTACTCGACCGGCGTGGTGGGTCTCGATACGCGGACTTCGTCCGCTACTCGACCGGCGTGGCGATAGTCAGGGCACGTAGTCGGTGCCGTAGGCGTCGACGTAGGGGCGGATATCGCCCGCCCGCAGTGCCTCGCCGAGTGCGGCGGTCTGTGCCGCATCCACCACGTTCACGGACTGCCCGCCCTGATTGCCGAATCCGGTGATGGGCGCCATGAGGCTCACGACGTCGTCGCGCTCGAGCTGCTGGCTCATCGCGGCGAGCGCGATCATGTCGTCGATCGAGAGGTCGCCGGTGATCTTCAGCCGGCCGGCGAAGTGGCCGAAGAGGGTCATGAGCGCTTCGGGGTCGCCGCTCGAGGCGATCTCGTCGATGCGCTCGAGCATGCCGGTGACGGCAGCGCGCTGGCGCTCGGCGCGATCGAGATCACCGGCGGGCAGCCCCTTGCGCTGGCGCACGTAGATGAGGCCGTCGGTGCCTGAGAGGTGCACCGGATCGGCCGAGAAGTCGACGACGCGACCGGTGCTGTTGACGGTGACGCGCGTGGGGTGCTGGTTGGCGGCGTCGAAGCCGTCGAGCGCGCGCGTGAGGGCGATGAAGCCTTCGAAGTCGGCCTGCACGACGTAGTCGATCTCTAGGCCGCCGAAGAGCTGCGAGACGGTGTCGCGCATGAGCTCGGTGCCGCCGTTCGCGAACGCCGAATTGATCTTGCCCGAGCCGCGGCCCGGGATCGCCACCCACGAGTCGCGGGTGATCGACACGAGGGAGAGCGTCTCCCGGTCGGCCGAGATCTGGGCGAGCATGATCGCGTCGGCGTTGCCCGTCATGCTGCCGGGCGTGCGGGAGTCGGTGCCGAGCAGGAGCGCCGTGACGGCGCCGTCGGGCAGCGGGTCGACGGGGCCGGTCGGGGTCGGCGTCGGCGTGGGCGTCGGGCGCGCGGCGGTCACGGACGGCGTGGGAGTGGGCGACGGCGACGGCTCGGTCTGCGGGCCGCAGCCGGTCACGACGAGCGCTGTCGTGACGGCGAGTGCGGCGAAGGCGAGGGGCGTGCGGCGGCGGAGCAGGGGCAAGGGGGCGTCCTCGAGGTCGGGGGCGGGCTCCTCGGCAGGGTAGCTGGTGGAGGTGAGCGATCTTGGTCTCGATACGCCGACTGCGTCGGCTACTCGACCAGCGGGAGGGCCTGCGCCACCGGTCTCGATACGCCGACTGCGTCGGCTACTCGACCAGCGGATGGGAGCAGCGCCGCCGATAGCTATCGGGGGAGGAGGGCGTCGATGCGCTCGGCGATGAGCCGCAAGCCCTCCTCGTTCGGGTGCAGGCCGTCGGGGGCGATGAGCTCGGGCCGGTTCTCGAGGGGCTGACCCAGGTCGAGGTACACGGCGCCGATGCGGTTCGCCTCGCGCTCGACGATCACGCCGAGGTCGATGAGGCTCTGCGGCGGCGACGGCGCGTCCCAGAGCGGCGACGTGACGACGATGCGCGCCTCCGGCAGCGCCGCCCGCAGCCGCGTGAAGAAGTCGACGACGGCCGGCGCGAGCTGCTCGGGCGAGCCGGCGGCGAGGTCGTTGCGACCGCCCGAGACGACGACGATGTCGGGGTCGTGCCCCACCGCATCCGGGATCACGCCGGCGTAGGCGACGCAGCCGCCCGGCGGGCACCACGCGGCGTCGCGGCTCATCGCGTAGCCGGTGCCCGAGATGCCGAGGTTCACGACCTCCCAGCCGCGCAGCTCGCCGAGCATCGCGGGGAAGCCGGTGCCCTCGAGGCTCGTGCCCGAGCCGACCGTGTAGGAGTCGCCGATGAAGACGGCGACGGGCCGGCCGGTGGGGTCGGCGGTCGCTGACGGGGTGGGCGAGGCGGATGCGGCGGGTGTCGTCATGGAGGGGCCAGGGGTCGGGGCGGGTGCGGGGGTGGTGCAGGCGGTGAGGGCGATCGTGAGGGCGGCGGCGAGCAGGGCGGGGCGGAGGGGTCTCGATGCGCGGCTGCGCTGCGCGCGGGGGCTGCTCGACGGGCGAGGGGAGCGGTGTGGTCTCGATACGCGCTCGCGCTGCGCGCGAGCGCTACTCGACCAGCGTGGGGAGGGGCGCGTGCTCGGCGGCCGAGGGGAGCGGCGGGCGCTACTCGACGGGGGTGCGATCGGCGGGCGCACCGCTCGGCTCCTGCTGGGGTTGCGCGGTGACGAGCGCGCGCACCGCCTCGAGGGGGATCGGCAGCCAGTCGGGGCGGTTCCGCAGCTCGTAGACCACCTCGTAGAGCGCCTTGTCGAGCAGGAGGGCGTCGAAGACGGGGTCGCGATCCGGCGCCGCACCCATCGCATCCGCATACCCGTCGAGGAACTCGCGCTGCCGCCGCACGATCCAGTCGCCGGCGATCGCCGGGTCGCCCCCCGGCTCCTGCAGCAGCGCCCAGCCGGCCGCGTAGTCGAACGAGCGCAGCATGCCCACGACGTCGCGCACGCGCGGCTCGCGCACCATGCGCTCGTGCATCGGGCGCAGCGGCTCGCCCTCGAAGTCGAGCAGCATCCAGGCGCCGTCGTCGCCGCGCAGCACCTGGCCGAGGTGCAGGTCGCCGTGGATCTGCTGCAGCTGCCCGAGCGAGCCGATCGCGCGCAGCCGCTCGGCCGCGAGCGAGAGCTCGGCGTCGAGCTCGCCGAGCGCATCCGAGGCCTGCTCGCGCGCCCACGCGAGGCGCTGCTCGAGGCCGGTGATGAAGCGCAGGGTGTCGGCCTCGGTCGCCTCGGCGGTGCCGAGCGCCTCGGCGAGGTCGCGGTGCACCGTCGCGACCGCCGCGCCGAGCGCGGTCGCGTCGGGCGTGGCGCCGGGGTCGCCGCGCAGCGCGGCGAGCGCGTGGCGGCGGAAGAGCTCCCACCCGTCGGATGCGCCGGGCACGAACGCCGACACCGCCATCAGGTGCCCCGTGACGGTCGCGTCGCCGGCCGGCCAGCTCGCCGAGAGGGCGGCGCGGAGGGCGGGCACGCGCGCGCAGCCGGCGCGGGTGAGCGCGCCCGTCACGACGACGTCGGGGTTGTCGCCGGGGGAGACGACGCGGAAGACCTTCGCGATCCAGCGGCCGCCCGGAGCCTCGGGGTCGCCGCCGATGATCGACGTGTTCGACTGCTCGCCCGCGACCACGCGGATGTCGCCCACGGGGGCCGGCTCGCCGAGCGCATCGCCCTCGAGGCCGGCGACCGAGCGCTTGCCAGAGGCCGCGTCGAGGAGCGCCTGCACCGCATCCGCGTCGTGGCACGCGTCGACGAGCCAGCGGTCGCCGAGTCGGGCGATCGGTGCGGCGCCCGGCTCGTCGCGCCACGCGACGGGCACCTGCAGCAGGGCGTCGCCCGCGCGCAGCAGGAGGATCGCGGCGTCGCCGAGGTCGAAGGAGCGCTCGAGGGCGACGTCGACCTGCTGGCCCTTGAGCGGGTACCAGCGGGTCGAGGGCATCCAGGCGGCGATGGCGTCGACGACCGCAGGGTCGTCGGTGCCGTGAGCGGGGTCGTTCGGCTGGGCGCTCATGCGCGCCATGATGCCGGGCGGGGCTGAGGGTTGGCTAGGCGCTCGAGGTGGGCGGGCGTCTCTATGCGCGCGCTGCGCGGCTACTCGACGAGCGGGGGAGCCGCGGGCGTCTCGATACGCGCGCTGCGCGCGCTACTCGACGAGCGGGGGAGGGGGCTACGGGAGCGTATGCAGCTGGAGGCCGTGCACGGTGCTCATGAGCTGCGACAGCGGCGCGATGAGGCCCTCGGGCGAGCAGCGCACGTTGCTCGTCGACTTGAGGCCCGACACGATGCCGACGGCGGTCGCGCCGCGCGAGGTGGGGAGGCCGACGACGGGGCCGCCGGAGTCGCCGAGGCAGAAGGCGCTCGCGCCGCTTGAGCGGACGATCTGCACGTGCATGCACTCGCTGCCGCGGCTCGTGCCGTAGCACGTGACGTAGGCCTGGCCGGCGGTGAGGTCGCACTTCCAGCCGGTGATCTGACCCGACGAGCACAGGCGATAGCCCGAGGGCGGCCAGGTGGTCTGCGTGCCCGTGATGTTCACGGTGCTCGTCTCGTTCGTGTAGATGCGCGGCAGCGTGCGCGCGTCGTACTCGGCGGCGATGATCGCGAGGTCGTAGGGGCGCGCGCCGTCGTTGAGCTCGCGCACGAGGTCGCTCGTGCCGATGCGGCTGCCCGCGACGTTCCGCACCGCGCGGCCGTCGTAGTAGTCGCTGCAGTGCGCGGCGGTGACGATGAGCGGGCGGTGCCCGAAGGTGCCGGTGAAGCCCGAGGTGCAGTTGACCCAGCCGCCGCTCGGCCACTGCGTCTGCACGCGCATGCCGCCCGAGAGCACCGTGCGGTCGTTCGAGCGGCCTGCGGTGAGCGCGGGCGCCGCCTGGTCGAGCGGTGCGCCCGCCTGCAGCGGGGTGCCGGCGGCGTTGACGGGAGCGGTCTCCGACTCCTCCACGGTCACCTCGGCGCCGACCTCGGCGGCGGCCCGCTCGGCCGCGTCGATGACGTCGAGCACCTCGCCCTCGAGCGCGATGTGCTCGGTGCCGACCGCCTCGGCGACCTCTTGCGTGGGCACCTCGACCGAGAGCCGGTCGGCGCCCAGGCCGATCGCGAAGGCGCCGTCGACGGGCATCGAAGCGGCGAGGCCGTAGGCGACCTCGAGCAGCTCGGCCTCGCTCGACTCCTGGGGCACGAACGTGATGTCGATGCCCTGGTCGGCCGCCGCATCCGCCATCGCCCGCACCTCGCTCGGCACCATGCCGGCCCAGCCGATGCGGATCGTGCCGGCCACGGGGTCGCCCTCCACGGCGCCGAGGCGCGGGTGGGGCGTGGTGGCGTCCCAGCGCGCGATCTGGTCGATCACCGCGAAGTGCGCCTCCTGCACCTCGGCGAGGTCGTCGGATGCGACGGTCGGGGCCGCGGGCGCGACCAGCACGCCGGCACCGATGCCGACGGCGGCGATGGCGGACAGGAGCAGGGAGCGGCGACGCAAGCGATACCTCGTGACGGTATGGGCCGGGCGGGGCTGGAATGGCTGGGGGACCGTACCGAGTGTACCCCTGGGCTTCAACCTCTGGTAGAGGGTCTATCCGTCGGCGCGGCGGCTCAGATCGCGCGCTCCCACACCTGCTCGAGCAGTATGAGCACGATGGGCGAGCGATCGACGTCGCGCGCGTCGAGCCGCACGTAGGTGAGGTCGGGGTTGGCGACGACGCGCTCGATCGGCACGTCGGTCTGGGCGGCCCAGTCGCGGAGCTCGTGATGGGTGGTCACGGTGGACTGCAGGTCGGCCAGGATCGCGGCGATGTCGGCGTGTCCATAGACGCGCTTGGGCGGTTCGTGCAGCACCTAGAGAATGTACCCCAGCCTGTACCCCATGTCTGACACCTGGAGCGCGCCACGCCGCGCGGCGACGATGCGAGCGCCGTCGCCCTACTCGGCCGGTGTCGCCGCGACCGGGTTGACGACCGTCGCGCCCTCGACCGGTGCGGCCGCCGCCGGCCGACGCTTGATGATGCGGCGGATGACGAGCCACGCGATGAGCGCGATCGCGGCGAGCAGCACGAGCGCCGGGATCGACTGGCCGAGGCCGTAGAGGAAGGTCGCGCCCCAGGCGAGGAACGCCTGCCAGCCGGCCACGAGGCCGTCCCAGAAGCTCGGTGTGCCGCTCGGGCCCTCGACGGTCGTCGAGCGGATCTGCACCTCGATCGTCGACATCGCGACCTGCTCGTCGAGGGCGCGCTGCTGGGAGAGCAGCTGCTCGAGCTCGCTCGTGCGCTGCGTGAGCTGCGCCTCGACCTCGAGGAGCGTCTCGGTGTCGGCGGCGGTCGCGAGCAGGTCGGTGAGGCGGTCGACGGATGCGCGGGCGGCGGTCACGCGCACCTCGAGGTCGCGCACCTGGCTCGTGACGACCTCCTCGCCCATGTCGACCTGGGTCACCTCGGCGAGCGCGCGGAGCGCGGCGAGCATGCCCTCGACCTCGGCGGCCGGCACCCGCACGGTGAGCGTCGCCCACGCGGGCTCGAAGTCGGTGGATGCGCGCTCGGCCCTGCGGTCGATCGCACCGTCACGGGCCTCGGCGGCGTCGGCCACCGCATCCGCCATGCCGATCGGGTCGGCGGCGCGCATGCCGACCGTGCCCGAGATGATGACGGCGCGATCCTCGTCGGTCGCCTGGGGGAGCGACGGATCGCCGCCCTCCTCGGCGGGTCCGCCGCCGTCGGTCGCCTCGTCGGGGAGCGGCATCGGGCCTTCGGCGCTGCCCCAGTCGGGCGCGGAGCCCGGCATCGCGCCCGGCTCGGACTCCGGTGAGCTCGAACCGGCGCCGATCGCGCCGCAGCCGGTGAGGAGGACGGTGCCGGCGATGACGATGCCGGCCATCGAGAGGAGTCTGCGGGTCATGCTTCCAGAGTGCGCGGCAGCTCGCGGAAGCGCAGCCCAACCTTTCGTGCGAGTTGGGCGTCAGGTCTCGTGACGCGTGCGGCCTTCGGCCGCGCGCTCCTCGACCGGCGAGCGGGGGGCGATGCGCTTGGGTCGGCGGGTCTCGTGACGCGTGCGGCCTGCGGCCGCGCGCTCCTCGACCGGCGAGGGGGCGATCCGCTTGGGGCGGGGCTCGTGACGCGAGCGGCCTGCGGCCGCGCGCTCCTCGACCGGCGAGGGGGCGATGCGCTTGGGTCGGCGGCGAGCGGCCTGGGGCCGCGCGCTCCTCGACGGGCGAGGGGGCTACTTGCGGGCGCGGGCCTCGGCCTTCGCGGCCTTCACCGCCTGCTTCGCGGCCTCCTTCTCGGCGGCGGCGGCGGCCTTGGCCTCGACGGCCCGCAGGCGCTCGGTGGCCTTCGCCACCGCATCCGCCGCCTTCGCCTCGGCGGCGCGCAGGTCGGCGCGGGCCTTCTCGACGAGCTTCGCGGCGTCGCGCACCTGCTTGTCGTCGGTGATGGCGGCGGGCAGCTCGGGCAGCTCGTCGTCGACGGTGCGACGCTCGAGCCACAGCTCGATGCCGTCGAAGAGGCGGTTGAGGCCGAAGGCGAAGCCGTTCGCGGCGTCGTCGCCGCCCTGCTCGTCGAAGAGCCCCTCGCGCGCCGCCGGCGCGAGCAGCGGGAAGCGCTCAGGGGAGACGAGCTGCGGCAGCGACCGGCGCACGCTCTCGTCGACGTCCGCGTCGCTCGTCGCCTGCGCGTAGAGGGCGATGTAGCCGAGCAGCAGGCGCAGCAGCGGCAGCTTGATGCTCACGGGCGCCGCGATGTCCTCGAGCGCGCCGAGGCCCGCCTCGATGATCGCGAGCCGGTTGGGGGTGGTCGGGGTCGACGACGGCGGCAGATCGGCGAGCCAGGGGTGGGCGTCGTAGGCCGCGCGCACGAACGCCGCCCATTCGCGCAGCCGCTCGCGCCACGTGCCCGCAGCGCCCGGCACCGTCACCTCGCTCGCCGCGTCGAACATGAGCAGCAGCAGGTCGTCCTTGCCCGTGACGTAGCGGTAGAGGCTCATCGGCGCCGCGCCGAGGCGCGCCGCGACCTTGCCCATGCTCACCGCCTCGAGCCCGTCGGCATCGGCGATCTCGATCGCCGCCTCGACGATGCGCTCGGTGCTCAGCTCGCGCTTGGGGCCGCGCTGGGGCAGCGCCGCGACGCCCCACGTGACGGCGTGCGCGTGCGGCAGCACGGGGACGGGCGCCGGCTCGGCCGCGGGGTCGGAAGCGGTCGGCGCGGTCACTGGCGCTCGTCCGGGTGGGTGCCGGTGCGCTCGCCGGTCTCGAGCGCCGCGATCTGTGCCATCTCGTCGTCGCTGAGCGCGAAGCCGTCGACGTCGAGGTTCTCGCGCAGCCGGTGCGGATGCGTCGACTTGGGGATGAGCGCGCCGCCGAGCTGCAGGTGCCACCGGATGATCGCCTGCGCGGGCGAGACGCCGTGCGCCCGCGCGATCGCCTGGATGGTGGGGTCGCTGAGCACGCGGGCGCGGCCGAGCGGGCTCCACGCCTGCGTGACGATGCCGTGCTCGGCGTGGAAGGCGCGCAGCTCGTGCTGCGGCAGCCACGGGTGCGACTCGACCTGGTTGATCGCGGGCGTGACGCCGGTCTCGTCGATGAGTCGCTGCAGGTGCTGCTCGGTGAAGTTGCTGACGCCGAGGGTGCGCACGCGCCCCGCCTGCTGCAGCTCGAGCATCGCCCGCCACACCTCGACGAAGCGGTCTCGCGCGGGCCTCGGCCAGTGGATCATGTAGACGTCGATGCCCGTGCCGAGCGCGGCCGCGCTCTGCTCGAACGACGCCCGCAGCGCATCCGCCGACTGCACGGGGTCGCCCCAGAACTTGCTCGTGACGGTGAGGTCCTCCCGCGGCACGCCGGCGTCGACCGCGCGGCGCACGCCGTCGCCCATCTCGCGCTCGTTGCCGTAGAACTCGGCGCCGTCGATCAGCCGGTAGCCCGCCGCGATGCCGTCGGCGACCACCCGCTCGGTCTCGTCGGCCGGCACCTTGTAGAGGCCGAAGCCGAGCGCGGGGATGGCGCTGCCGTCGTTGAGCGGGAGAGTGGAGGGCACGCGTCGATTGTGTCAGTGCCGCGCGTGGGCCCGGAGACTCAGCCGCCCGGCACCAGTCGCATCGAGACGAGCTCGCGGAAGCCGGCGAGCCGCGCGAAGCGCTGCGGGCGCCGCTTGTAGACCTCGAAGCCGACCTTCGCGTAGACGGCGAGCGCCGCCTCGTTCGTGTCCTTGATGTCCTCGAGCACGAACTCGTCGAAGCCCGGCTGCGCGATCAGGTGGCGCAACAGGGCCGTCGCGACACCGCGTCCCTGGAACGCCGGCTCGGTCGCGACGAACCCGATCTCGCCGCGGCCCTCGCGCGCATCCGCGCCCGATCGCCATGAACCAGCGCGCGATCACGCGCGACGCCAGCCGACCGCGCACCGGGCCGAGATGTCGCCGGATCTCGTCCCAGCGGGGCGCGAAGAGCCGCTCGTCGCCCTGCGTCAGCGAGGCGAGGCCGGCGGGCTCGCCGTCGACGAGCGCGACGTGGAACCGCTCGAGTAGCAGCATGTGCTCGAACGCGTCCGCGAGCTTGGCGGTGTCGCGCGAGAACGCGACGAAGTCGCCCGCGAACGCCCGCACGTACACCTCGGCGATGCGCCGCCGGTACGGCTCGCCGAGGTCGCTCCCGCGCGCGACGGCGACAGCCTCGCCCGTCATCAGCCCGCCGGCGTCGTCGGCTGCCGGTGCGTCCAGCCGCCGTTGAGCGCGAGAGTGGAGGGCACGCCTCGATGGTGACAGTTCCGCGCGCGGGATCAGACGGGGCTCGCTTCTGGATTCGTCGAACCCGCGTAGCCGTCCATGAAGCGCCGGTACATCACCTGGTTGGGGAACGCGTCGCGCACGTGCGTGCCGACGACATGCGCGAGCTCCGGTGCGCGCGTGCCCTCGAAGCCCCACCGGTCCTTGCCCTGATCCCAAGGCATCTCCGACGGGAACCAGGAGTCGATGCGATACGCGCCGCGCACGACGCCATAGGCGATGCCGAGCGCGTACTGCGCGCGCTCGCGAACCCATCCCGCGATCTTCCAATGACCCCGGGTCTTGTCGTAGGTCTCCTGCTCGCTCATGTCCGGTCGCCAGCCGTTCTGGATCTTGAGCATGATCACCGGGCCATCGATCGGCGGACAGGCCTGGGCACGATGACGTGCGATGACGGCGGGTAGCGCAGCCAGGCCGTGCCGGCCCGAGTGATGGCCGCGCACCAGGTTGGTCAGCGGGTGATGATCTGCACGGAACGCGTCGATGACCGCTTGCTCGACGATGTACGCGGTGTGCTCGTCGTCGATGCCCGTTCGAAGGAACAGCAAGTCGACGGCTTGCCCGTTCGCCTCGATCTCCCGGATTCGGCGAAGCTTTGCGCGCTCGGACTGCGGGTCTGCTCCGGCCTCGCGCACGTGGGCGTTGATGCGATCGCCGATCCCCTTGCCCACGTAGAAGACTTGTCCGTCTCGCGGGTCGCGCAGTGTGTACACGTAGTAGCGAAGGACGGCCGCGACCTCACTCGGGATGCGGACGTCAGCGGTCATCGAGCGATCGGACACATCGCCGATGTCGCCCGACGAGTCGCGCGCGCCCGTCATCAGCCCGCCGGCGTCGTCGGCTGCCGGTGCTCCCAGCCGTCGCCGCCGCGCAGGTACTCGACGCGCACGTGCTTGCGGTCGAGCGTCGCCTGCAGGAACACGCACCGCGTCGGCTCGAGCGCCCACAGCACCCAGTCGGGGTTCGGCTCGCCCGCGTAGCTCGGGCGTTCGCGCCAATCCGCCTGCGCCGCATCCGCACCCAGGTCGGTCACGAATCCGCTCACCTCGACCTGGCGGCCGAGCTCGCGCCAGAAGAACAGCGCCGTCGCGACCGGGTTCCGCTCGAGCTCCTGCCCCTTGCGCGACGAGCGGTTCGACGAGAAGTGCAGGCCGCGCTCATCGACGTCCTTGACGATGAGCGTGCGGCTCGCGGGCGCGCCGTCGTCGCCGATCGTGCTGAGCGCGAAGGCGTTCGGCTGCCGCTCGCCGCTGCCGATCGCGTCGTCGAGCCACGCGGTGAAGAGGTCGAGCGGATGCGTCGGCACGGCCTCGGGGTCGAGCGTCGGCATGGTCTCGGGGAAGGTGGGCAGCGCGCGGAGGCGCTCGCGGTACTGGCTCACGCGGCCACCCTACGCGCGGCCCGTCTCTGCGCAGCGCTCGCGCTGCGCGGAGCGTGACGCGTCCCCGCAGCCGCGCATCCGCGACCCAGAGTTGCGGCGTGTTGCGCGTTGCGGGCCCGCGCGAGCGCGACTCGCCGCAACTCTTGCGGCCGATGCGGCCGATGCGGCCGATGCGGCGCGCAGGCGCGGCGCGCAGGCGAAGCGCGCGCCTCAGCGCGGCAGCTCGACCGGCGCCGTGTCGGGCGGGTCGCCGATGCCGTGCCGCAGGTCGGGCTGGTGGCGGCGGAAGATCGCCGCGACCGCCGCCGCGATCGCCACCATCACGACCGCGACCCACACGCCGCCGACGCCGCCGATCGCGTCGATCGCGACGCCCGCGATGGCCGAGCCGACGGCGGCGCCGAGCAGCTGCCCGGTGCCGATCCAGGCGTAGGCCTCGGGGGTGTCGGCGAACTTCACGGTCGCTGCGACGATCGCGGAGAACGCCGCGAGCGCGGGCGCGGTGCCGAGCCCCGCGATGAACAGCGCGATCGAGAGGCCGACGACGTCGCTCAGCGGCAGCGCGATGACCATGCCGAGCAGCACGATCGCGAGCCGGATCGCGACCGACCACGGCGTGATGCCGCGGTGCCCGAGCGCGAAGCCGCCCAGGAGCGAGCCGAGCGCCGAGACGGCGAGCACGATGCCCGCCTCGAGCGCTCCCTCGCCGAACGTCGCGACGACGCCCGCCTCGACCGCGGCGAACCCGCCGATGAACATCGCCGAGATCACGACCGACAGCAGCACCGGGGGCTTCCGCAGCACGCGCCCGAGCTTGCGCGTCGTCGGCGGGATGCGCAGCCGCCGCACCTCGGGCGCGGCGATGAACAGCAGCGCGCCGACGAACTGGATCGCGATGGTCACGAGCAGCGTCGGCCCCGTGCCGAGCAGCGACACGAGCACCGTGACGAGCACAGGCCCGAAGATCCAGATGACCTCCTGCAGCGCCGCGTCGAACGAGAACAGCGGCGCGAGCAGCCGCTGCTGCACCATGCGCGGGTAGAGGGTGCGCACGGTCGGGGTGATCGGCGGGGTGGCGGCGCCCGCGACGATGCCGGCGAGCACGTCGACCCACAGCGGCAGCGCCTGCGTCGCCATGACCAGCAGCGCGGCGCACGACACGACGGCGGTCGTGAGCAGCACGCCGATCGTGCCGAAGCGCGACAGCAGCCGGGTGATGAACGGCCCGGCGGTCGCCATCCCGACCGAGAAGGCGGCGAGCACGAGGCCGGCGGCGCTGTACGTGCCGTGCACGTGCTCCATGTGCATGAGGATGCCGAGCGACATCATCCCTGCCGGGAAGCGGGCGATCAGCTGCGAGAAGATGATGCGCGCGAGCCCCGGGACTCTGAGGACTTCACCGTAGGCGCGCACCAGCCGATCCTAGGCCTCCGCGGTGTCCCTCGGGGTGCGGATGCGGTGGGCTCGCCGGGTGCGTCCGGGGCGCGTCGAGCGCCGGCCCGCTACCGGTCGTCGCGAGGGGTCTTGATGAGCACGCCCGCGGCGATGAACGCGATCGCGGCGAGCGGATGCGCTATGAAGAAGACGGTGCTGCCGGCCTGGCCCTCCCACGCGATCGGCACCACGGGGTTCCAGATCACTGCGACGATCGCGAAGACCGCGACCCACCACCACTGCTTCGCCTGCACCGCGAACCACGCGACGATGAGCGCGAGGATCGCGATCACGTAGCGGAAGATCTCGGCCCACTCGGTGTCGATGAGCGCCATGCCGATCATGAGCGCGATCGCGGCGAGGATGCCGGGGGCGAATGCGTTGCGCTGGAAGGCGGGGCCGTAGCGGTCGGAGCTCATCGCCTCCAGGGTATTGGGTGGGCGCGCGGCCCCCTCTCGCTGGTCGAGTAGGCCGCGCAGCGGCCGTATCGAGACCGGACCGCCGGTCGTCTCGATACGCGCCCTGCGGGCGCTACTCGACGAGCGAGGGGGCCGGCGCTGCTCGACGAGCCGGTGACCTCCCTCGCTGGTCGAGTAGGCCGCGGAGCGGCCGTATCGAGACCAGGCCGCTCTCAGGCGGCGAGCACCTTCCGGATGCGCTGCGTCGACACCGGCCCCGCCGTCCCGAGCTGCTGCGCGAAGAGGCTCACGCGCAGCTCCTCGAGCAGCCAGCGGGCGGTGACCAGCCGCTCTGCCCGCGCGCCCTCGTCGGTGCCCGGCACCGCATCCGTCGTCGACGCCGGCAGCGGCAGCGCGCCCCCGGCGGCCGTGTAGAGGGCGGTCGCCTGCTCGACCTCGGCCATCCAGGTGCGGTCGCGGTTGGCGGTCTCGGGCAGCCGCTTGACGCGATGCTCGATCGCGCGCACGTAGACCTCGAGGCGCGGCAGCCGCGCGAGCCCCGTGCGGCTCACGAAGCCGTCGAAGACGAGCTGCTCGAGGTGCGCGCGGGCGTCGGCGAGCGCCGCCATGTGGGCGAGGCTCGCGCCGTCGCGGATCGCTCGGTCGGCGTTCCGCACCGCGGTCAGGATGCGCGCGACCTGGCTCGCGAGCGCGAACATGCGGTCGACGAGGCCGTCGGCGACGCGAGCGCGCAGCGCCTCGAACTCGGCGGCGGTCGCCGGCGGCGCGTCGCCCTCTCCGCCCGCCGCGAGCTCGGCGTCGATGATCGCGAGCATGAGGTCATCGAAGAGCTTGTCGGTCGACGGGTAGGGGCTCGCGCCGAGGGCGAGCTTCTCTGCCCCGGTGAGGTTCGCCTGCACGTAGGGCGCCGGGCTCGGCACCTGTGCGAGCAGCAGCTGCCGCACCGCCGCCCGCTGGTCGCGCTGCTGCGCCTCGCGGGTGCTCGCGAGCCGGATGCCGACGCGGCCCTTGCCCGTGATCGCATAGCCGGGGTAGGCGCGCACGGTGTTGCCGCCCTGCTTGACGTCGATGTGGGCGGGGAGATCCTCGACGAAGCCCGCGACCTCGTCGCGCTCGAGATCGCTCGTCACCTTCACCGCCGCCTTCGCGACCTGCGCGCGCGCCTGCCCGGCGAAGCGGCGCTTGAGCGCCTCGAGGTCCTTGCCCTGGCCGAGGCGGCGGCCGCGGGAGTCCTCGATGGCGAAGGTGGGCTTGAGGTGGTCGGGGATGCGTCCCCAGTCGACGTCGGTGCCGGCTGCCTGCACGTAGGCGGTGCGCGAGATGCGCGCCGCGAGCACCTCGGCGAGCGGGCGCGGGCCGCTCGCCCCCTCCGCGGGAGGCTCGGCCGGGAGGTCGGCGAGCATGCCGCGCGCCCAGTCGGCCGCGGGCACGACGTGCTTGCGGATGTGCTTCGGGAGGCTCTTGATCATCGCCGTGAGCAGCTCCTCGCGCATGCCCGGCACGAGCCAGTCGAAGCCCGCCTCGGTGAGCCGCGGCAGCACCGCGAGCGGCACGTGCACCGTGAGCCCGTCGTCGGCGGCGCCCGGCTCGAAGCGGTAGGTGAGCCGCAGCCGCTGCTCGCCCTGCTGCCAGCGGGTGGGGAACGCCTGCTGGTCGACCTGCGGCTCCTCGCCGGTGAGGTCGGCGCGCGTCATCGTGAGCAGGTCGGGGGTCGCCTCGCGGGCCTTCCGCCACCAGCCCTCGAACGTGCGCGTCGAGTGCACGTCGGCGGGGATCCGCTGGTCGAAGAAGTCGAAGACCGCCTCGTCGCCGACGAGCAGGTCGCGGCGCCGCTGGCGCTCCTCGAGCCGCTCGATCTCGCGGATCAGCTCGCGGTTCTTGCGCTCGAACTGCTGCGGCGAATCCCACTCGCCCTCGACGAGCGCGTGCCGGATGAAGAGCTCGCGCGCGTGCTCCGCGTCGATGCGCGCGTATTGGATGCGGCGCCGCTCGACGATCGGCACGCCGAAGAGCGTCACCTTCTCGTAGGCGACGACCGCGCCCTGCTTGCGCTCCCAGTGCGGCTCGCTCACCTGCCGCTTCGCGAGATCGCCCGCGAGCGGCTCGGCCCACGCGAGATCGACGGATGCGACGGTACGGGCGAAGAGGCGGCTCGTCTCGACGAGCTCGGCGGCCATGACGGCGCGCGGCGGGCTCTTCGCGAGGCCCGAGCCGGGGAAGATCTGGAAGCGCGCGCCGCGGGCGCCGAGGTACTCGGCTCGCTGCCGCGTGCGGCGCTCGTGCTGCCGCTTGCTCTCGCCGGGGCGCGGCTGCTGCGCCTTGCCGGTCTCGTCGCGCACGCCGATGCGGCCGAGGAGGCCGGCCAGGAGCGCCTTGTGGATGGCGTCGGCGTCGGCGCCTTCCATGGGCCCGCCCGTTGGTCGAGTAGCCGGCGAAGCCGGCGTATCGAGACCACCCGCCGCCTCGTCTCGATACGCGCCTGCGGCGCTACTCGACGATCGTGGGTTGCCGGCGCGCTCCTCGACCTGCGGGCTGCGCCGCTCCGCGCGCCGTCCCTCCGCTGGTCGAGTAGCCGGCGAAGCCGGCGTATCGAGACCCCGAGGCGCCTGCTCTCGCTTGAGCCCCAGCGCGCGCGTGAGCTGCCGCACCACGTCCTGCCACTCGCGCACCCGCAGGAAGTTCAGGTGCTCCGCCTTGCACATCCGCCGGAACTGGTTGCCCGAGAGCGCCGCCTGCCGCTCCTGCAGGTAGCGCCACAGCGCGAGCAGCGTGATGAAGTCGCTCGACGGGTCAGCGAAGCGCGCGTGCAGCCGATCCGCCTCCTCCCGTCGCTCGAGCGGCCGCTCCCGCGGATCCTGGATCGTGAGCCCCGCGACGATCGCGATGACCTCGTGGGCGACGCCCGCATCCCGACCGGCCACGGCCATCCGCCCGAACCTCGGATCGACGGGCAGGCGCGCGAGCTCGCGCCCGATCTTCGTGATGCCGCCCGACGGGCTGATCGCGCCCAGCTCGCGCAGCAGGTCGTCGCCGTCCTTGATGTCGCGCGCGGCGGGCGGCTGCAGGAAGGGGAACTCCGCGAGCGGCCCGAGCCCGAGCGATGCGGCCTGCAGGATGACGGCCGCGAGGTTCGTGCGCAGGATCTCGGGGTCGGTGAACTCCGGGCGCTTCTCGAAGTCGGCCTCGCTGTAGAGGCGGATCGCGATGCCCGGCGCCACGCGCCCCGCACGGCCCGAGCGCTGGTTGGCGCTCGCCTGGCTGATCGCCTCGATCGGCAGCCGCTGCACCTTCGAGCGCGCCGAGTAGCGCGAGATGCGGGCGGTGCCCGTGTCGATGACGTGCCGGATGCCGGGCACGGTCAGCGAGGTCTCGGCCACGTTGGTCGCGAGCACGACCCGGCGGCGGATGCCTGCGCGGGTGCTGCGCTCGAACACCCGGTGCTGGTCGGCGGCGCTCAGTCGCCCGTAGAGCGGGAGGATCTCGGTCGCCTGGCCGAGCCGCCCCTGCAGCTGATCCTGCGCGTCGCGGATGTCGGCCTCGCTCGGCAGGAACACGAGCACGTCGCCGGCGTCGTCGCGGGCGATCTCTGCGAGCGCCGCGGCGATGCCCTCGACGGGGTCGAGGTCGACGTGGGCGTCCTCGTCGTCGGCGTCCTCGCCCGCGTCGGCCGACGCATCCGCCGCCTTGCCGTCCGCGACGAGCGGCCGGTAGCGGATGTCGACCGGGAACGTGCGGCCCGACACCTCGATGATCGGGGCGCCGCCGAAGTGGCGCGAGAACGACTCGGGGTCGATCGTCGCGCTCGTGATGACGACCTTGAGGTCGGGGCGGCGCGGCAGCAGGCGCTGCAGGTACCCGATGAGGAAGTCGATCGTGAGGCTGCGCTCGTGCGCCTCGTCGATGATGATCGCGTCGTAGGCCCTCAGGTCGCGGTCGCGGTGCATCTCGGCGAGCAGGATGCCGTCCGTCATCACCTTGATGCGGGTGTCGGCGGCGACCTGGTCGGTGAAGCGCACCTTGTAGCCGACCTCGCGGCCCATCTCGACCTCGAGCTCCTCTGCGAGGCGCTCGGCGATCGTGCGCGCCGCGAGCCGGCGCGGCTGCGTGTGGCCGATGCGCTCGCGGCCGAGCTCGAGCAGCATCTTGGGCAGCTGCGTCGTCTTGCCCGAGCCGGTCGCGCCCGCGACGACGACGACCTGGTGGTCGCGGATCGCCGCCATGATCTCGTCGCGCGCATCGCTGACCGGCAGGTCGGCGGGGTAGTGGATGCGCATCCCGCCATTCTCGCGCACGGGCGGTGGGCGCTCTCCCGCGCTCGCGCATCCTCTGGGCACCCCGCGCCCGGCCGCTCTGCCGCACCACCGCGCATCCGCTGCGCGCCGCGCGCCCCGGCCGCTGTGCCATTCGCCGACCCGTTCCGCCGATCTCGACCCGGTGCACCAGGTCGAGATCGGCGGAACCGGTCGACGAGGCAGCGGTCGCCCGAGACAGCGGTCGTCCGAGACAGCGCCGATCGGCTCACGCCTCCACAGGCGGCAGCCGCCGCCCGGCTGCGCCCGCCGCGACTGCGGCATCCTGCGCGCCATGCCCGAGACGAACGAGCCGCTCGCTGTGCTGGGCGCGCGGGAGCTGGCGGCCGCGAGACCTGGAGCGCGACCCGAACGCGACCGGCGACTGACCCGGGTGCGCCGGGGCGTCTATGCGGTCGAACCGGCCGGGCAGCCCACGCGCGAGGCGCGGTACCTGCTGCGCATCCAGGCCGTCCACGTCTCGCGAGTCCGTCCGGTGTTCGCCCGTGAGTCGGCGCTCGCGATCCATGGGATCCCCTACGGGCTCGAGCCCGAGTGCGTCTACACCACCGGCGGAGCGCGAACCGCGGGCAGGAAGTCCGGCGTCGTGCACGCGCCAGCGCCGCTCGGCGAACGGGACATCGTCGCAGTGGGCGACCTTCGCGTCTGCTCGCTCGCCTACGCGTTGGCCGACGTCGCGCGGCGCGCCGACGCGCTCACCGCCGTCTCCGCGATCGATCAGGCGCTGCGGCTCGAGAGGGTGACGAAGGACGAGGTCCTGGAGGCGCTGGCGCGCCAGTCGAAGCGCGGTCGGGCGCGCGCCGAGTGGGCGATCGCGTTCGCGGATGCCGCCGCCGAGTCGGTCGGGGAGTCGTGGAGTCGCGTGCGGATCTTCCAGCTCGGCTTCGCGGCGCCGGCGCTGCAGGTGTGGGTGACGGGGCGCAGCGGCAAGCGGTATCGCGTCGACATGTGCTGGAGGCTCATCGATCGCCGCCCGGTCTACGGGGAGTTCGACGGGCTCCAGAAGTACGGCGAGCTCGCCCACCAGTCGGGGGCGACGGGAGCGCAGGCGCTCGCGAAGGAGAAGGCTCGGGACGACGACCTCCTGTTCAGCGGGGATCCTGCGCACTGGATCTGGGCGGACGTCATGTCCCCCGAACGTCTGGACCGCATCCTCACCGCCTACGGCATCCCGCGAGTGCGTCGCCCGCTGCTTGCGCTCTGAACCGGGCGAGGCGAGGCTCTCGACGACCGCTTCCGCCGAATCCGACCTGGTGCACCGGGTCGGGACGGGTGGAAGGGGTCGACGAGACAGGCCGAGCCGTGCGGGGATGGGCTGGCGACACCACGGGCGGCTGGCGGCGCGATGCGGGCGCCCGCCGCATCGGCGCCCTGGTGGTGCTCAGGATCGCCGGGCAGGATCGCGACATGGAGATCCACGACAACGGACCGCAGCGCAACGCGTTCGACATCGAGACCGCCTCGCGCGAGAACACGAACTACCGCACCGTCGCCTGGAGCGGCGCGCACCTGCAGGTGGTGCTCATGTCGATCGAGCCCGGCAGCTCGATCGGCCTCGAGGTGCACTACGGCACCGACCAGTTCATCCGCCTCGACGCCGGGCAGGGGCGCGTCGTCATGGGGCCGTCCGAGAAGGATCTGCCCTTCGAGCAGGACATCACCGACGGCTGGAGCGTGCAGGTGCCCGCCGGCACGTGGCACGACATCATCAACACCGGCAGCGAGCCGCTGAAGCTCTACACGATCTACGCGCCCACGCACCACGCGCAAGGCATCGTGCAGGAGACGGCGGCCGACGCCGAGGCCGACGAGGAGGCCGGTCGTGACGAGCCGCCGGCGTTCGCCGAGGAGGTCGACACCAAGGGCGAGGACAAGGCCTAGCCTCCCCGCGCACGACGACGCCCGCCGAGCAGCAGCTCGGCGGGCGTCGTCGTGCGGGGGCGGATGCGCGGGGCGGATGCGCGGGGCCGGGCCCCGCCGACCGCCCGCTCGACGCGTGCTGCGCCCGACCGGTGCGGCTGCGCCCCACCGGTGCGGGCGCGCCAGCACCGCTCGGGCGCAAGCGCACCCGCCGGCGTGCGTCGCGGTGGCGGATGCGCGGGCTCGGTCAGGAGCCCGCCCGCGGGTCAGGCGCGCGAGCCGCGCCCGTCGTCCGCGCTGCCCTCGGGCGCGGCGTCGACATCCGTGTCCGCGGGGTCGGTCGCGAGGTCGGGGTCGGCGCCGATCACGGTCGTGCCGTCCTCGGCGCCGTCGCTCGCCGTCGGCCGGTCGGCGAGCCGCTCGGCCGGCCGCTCGTCGGTGTGCGCGCCGGGGTCGCCCGCGCCGGCGCCGAACGCGGCGCGGAGGCCGCTCTCCATCGCGGCGTCCTCGCCGGAGTGCGCCGCCGCATCCGTGTGCCCGCCCTCGTGGGCGCTCGCGTCGTGCTCGTGGTGGGTCATGCCTGCCTCCTCGGTCGTCGGGGTCGCGGTGCGCGGTGCCGAGGGCTCGCCCGCGGCCGTCCACGCATCGAAGTCGGGGTCGGTCGGCGGCTCGGGCCGCTCCACGGACTCGGCCGCGAACGCCTCGGTGCCGGAGGCGCCGATGCCTGCAGCCCCGGGGGAGCCGCTCGCCGCGGAGCCCGCGGCACCCACAGCGGCCGCGCCGCCGAGCACCGCGCCCGTCGCCCGCGGCTCCGCGCCCGAGCCCGTGCGGGCGCCGGTCGCGACCGCGGGCGCCGTGCCGTGCGCCGGGTCGTCGGAGTCGTCGGTGTCGCCGTCGAGCGGGTTGTCACCGATGAGCGGCGGCCGCTCCTCGCCGAACTCGCCGCGCCGCTCGAGCACGAAGATCGCGCTCAGCATCGTGATGATCGAGAGGCCGACGAAGATCCAGCCCGCGACCGAGTTCACGATCAGGCCGAGCGGATCGGTGACGCGCGTGTAGCTGAGGATCGCGAGCAGCGCGCCGACGCCGACGAGCACGCACGTGAGCACGACGAACCACGTGGGGCGCGTGCGGCGCGTGGCGATGACGGCGCCCATCACGAGGGCTGCGAGACCGAGCAGGTAGTGCATGCGGTCAGCCTAGGTGCACGTCCCTCGATGCGCGACGGATGGATGGGATCGCCCAGCGGCGGGTCGGTAGCGTCGGCTGCGGCGCCGGGAGACGCACGGCGCCGAGAGCGGGCCGCGACGGATGCGGTGCAGGAGCGAGCGGGGAGCGCACGATGGCGGGACGAGGGATGGCGGGACCAGCGATGGATGGGGCGGCGCTGGAGCGCTCGGGCATGCTGGGCACCGCGGCAACGAGACGGTCTGCGGCACCAGGGCGGTCTGCGGCACCCGGGCGGCTCGCCGCACTGCGCCGCGCTGCGGCGCTCGCCGCGGCACTCGGCGCGACCGTGCTCCTGAGCGCGTGCATCACGCCGCCGCAGGCGCCCGCGCCCGAGCCGACGGCGCAGTCCGTGCCGACGACGCCGATGCCCGCGACGCCTGCGCCCGCAGCGACGCCCGACCCGACCGACGAGACCGAGGCGGCCCCGGCCCCGACCGCGGGCGAGCGCGGCGTGCTGGGTCGCGCATCCGTCGACGTGCCCGAGGGCTGGGAGGAGCAGCGGGGCTCCGACGCCTTCGCGCTGCGCTACTTCTCGGGCGACGGCGCGACCGACCCGCAGCTCTCGCTCGCCGACGGCTTCGGCAGCTTCCACGGGGCGCGCGCCGCGGTGAGCGTGCTCATCGCCCAGGCGCAGACGCAGCTCGAGGGCTTCACGATCCACTCGCAGGAGGACGTCGAGGTGCCCGGCAGCGCGAGCGCCGTGCGCGTCGACTTCTCCTACGGCACGCCCGACGACGTCGACGGCGTCTTCGACGGGATGTGGATCACGGCGGTCGACCGCACCGACGGCCACACGATCGCGCTCGCCTTCTCGGGCGGCGCGGACGAGGTCGACGACGCCCAGCTCGACGCCGCCGCCGACTCGTTCGAGATGCTGCCGGCGACCCCCTGACGCGACACGCGAGGGCCCGGCGCGTGGGCGGTCGCGCCTACCATTGAGCGAGTGACCAGCCCGACCGCAGCCGCCCATGCCCACGGGCATCCCGGCTCCGGGCACGCCGCTCCCGGGGCGCACTCGAGCCACGCGGGAGGCGCCGCCGGGCACGCGGGCATGCACCCCGGCATCGGCTCGTGGGCCGCCGACCAGCTGCCGCCCGCCTACCCCGAGCGCGCCGCGTGGGGCACCGCCCAGCCGCTGCGCGCCTGGCAGCAGGAGGCGCTCGAGCAGTACTTCCGCACCGAGCCGCGCGACTTCCTCGCCGCCGCGACGCCCGGCGCCGGCAAGACGACGTTCGCGCTCCGCCTCGCCTCCGAGCTGCTGCGCCGCGGCGCCGTGCACCGCATCACCGTCGTCGCCCCGACCGAGCACCTCAAGCAGCAGTGGGCCGACGCTGCGCACCGCGCCGGCATCCGGCTCGACCCCGACTTCGCCAACGCCGACGGCGACTACCCGAGGCAGTACCACGGCGTCGTCGTGACGTACGCGCAGGTCGCGGCCCGCGCATCCGTGCACGAGCGCATCACGCGCAGCGCGCCGAGCCTCGTGATCCTCGACGAGGTGCACCACGCGGGCGACGCGCTCAGCTGGGGCGAGGCGGTGCTCGAGGCGTTCGGCCCCGCCACCCGGCGGCTCTCGCTCACCGGCACGCCGTTCCGCAGCGACACCGCGCCCATCCCGTTCGTCGAGTACGTGCGCGACGAGCGCGGCATCCGCCTCTCGCGCACCGACTACGCCTACGGCTACGACGCCGCGCTCAAGGACCACGTCGTGCGCCCCGTCGTCTTCATGGCCTACGCCGGCACGATGCAGTGGCGCACGTCGATGGGCGACGAGATGAAGGCGACGCTCGGCCACGGCGACACGAAGGACATCACGAACGGTGCCTGGCGCACCGCCCTCGACCCCGGCGGCGAGTGGATCCAGCAGGTGCTGCGCTCAGCCGACGTGCGGCTCACGCACGTGCGGCAGACGGTGCCGGATGCGGGGGGCCTGGTGATCGCGACCGACCAGGCCCAGGCGAGGCAGTACGCGCAGATCCTGCGCGGCATCACCGGGCACGAACCGACGGTCGTGCTCTCGGACGACGCCGGCGCATCCGACCGCATCGACGCCTTCTCGAAGGGCGACTCGCGCTGGATGGTGGCGGTGCGGATGGTGTCGGAGGGCGTCGACGTGCCGCGCCTCGCGGTGGGCGTGTACGCGACGAGCTCGGCGACGCCGCTGTTCTTCGCGCAGGTGATCGGGCGCTTCGTGCGCTCGCGGAAGCGCGGCGAGATCGCGACCGTCTTCCTGCCGAGCGTGCCGCCGCTGCTGACGCTCGCGGCCGAGCTCGAGCGGCAGCGCGACCACGCGCTCGACCGGGAGCAGGCCGACGACCAGCTGCTCGACGACGACCTGATGGCCGAGGCCGAGCGGGGCGACCGCGAGGAGCGCGAGCCGTCGCCGTTCACGTGGGAGCCGATGGAGTCGAGCGCGACGTTCGACCGCGTGCTCTTCGGCGACGCCGAGTTCGGGCAGCTCGTCGAGCCCGCGACCGACGAGGAGCTCGACTTCATCGGCATCCCGGGGCTGCTCGACGCCGAGTCGGTCTCCGACCTGCTCAAGCGCCGGCACGCGCGCCAGGCGGCCCGCATCCGCGAGCGGCCGCCGGCCGAGGCGGCGCCGGAGCCGCTCTACCGCAACATGCGCGAGGAGCGGCAGCTGCTCAACTCGCTCGTCGCGATCGTCGCGAAGCGGCGCGGCGAGGCGCACGCCCTCGTGCACGCCGAGACGCGGCGCGTGTGCGGCGGCCCGCCCGTGGCGCAGGCGTCGATGCAGCAGCTGCGCGACCGCATCCACTACCTGCGGCGGGTCATCGACCGCCGCTGACCGCGAGGCGCCGCGAGCCGGGCGCGCTCAGCCCTCGACGACGGGGCGCGCGAGGCTGATCGCGACGGCGCGGGCGTGCTCGATGTGGTCGCGCATGACCCGCTCGGCGAGGTCGGCGTCGCCCGAGAGCACGGCCTCGCACACCGCGCGGTGCTCGTCGGCGGCGTGGCCGCTGCGGCCCGGCTGCTCGGTCGTCAGCTCGCGGTAGCGGTCGACGTGCGCGCGCACGATGTGCAGCAGGCTCGCGGCGAGCTCGTTGCCGCTCATCTCGCGCAGGTGGTCGTGGAACGCTGCCCCGATCCGCACGACCTCGAGGTAGTCGTCGCGCAGCCGATCCATGAGCGACACCTGCCGCAGCAGGATCTGCTCGTCGGCGGGGGTGACGCGCTTCGCGGCGTCGGCGGCGATGAGCCCCTCGAGGCGGGCGCGCACGTCGTAGACGTGCTCGAGCTCCTCGAGCGAGACGGGCGCCACGATCGTGCGGTTCGACGGCAGCTTCACCGCGAGCCCCTCGGCCGTGAGCGTCGCGAGCGCCTCGCGCACCGGGGTGCGGGACATGCCGAGCTGATCGGCGAGCTCGGGGGCGGAGAGCACCGAGCCGGGCGCGAGCGAGCGGTCGACGATGCCGGCCCGGATCCGGTCGTACGCGACGGATCGGCCCTCCCGTCGTCCTCGACCAGCGGCGTCCACGAGGTCATCATGGCACAGGGTTCGCCAAAGTGGATATCTGTATGCAAGTATCCCTCCAGCGGCGCATCGAGGCGCCGCACACAGCGAGTCACGAGGGAGTGAACGTGAAGCAGCACGTCAAGATCGCCGCGGTCGTCGCGGCAGTCGGCATGGCGCTGGTGGGCTGCACCACCGCCAACCAGGCGCCCAGCACCGGCAGCGAGGCGCCCGGCGACGGCACGGCCGAGGTGCAGAGCCTCGGGCGCGTCGAGATCATCGCCCCCGCGAACCCCGGCTCGGGCTGGGACCAGACCGCTCGTGCGCTCAGCGGCACGCTCGAGTCGACCGAGCTCGCGAGCGCGGTCACCGTCACCAACGTGCCCGGCGCATCCGGCACCGTCGCGCTCGCGCAGATGGCGGGCAACCCCGGCCGCGACGGCGTGCTCATGGCCTCGGGCCTCGCGATGATGAGCGGCGTGCTCACCAACGACACCGGCGTGAGCCTCGACGACATCACCCCCATCGCGCGCCTCATCGGCGAGGCCGAGGTCATCGTCGTGCCGGCCGAGTCCGAGTTCGAGACCATCGACGACCTGCTCGCCGCGATCGCCGAGGACCCCGCGGGCGTGCCGATCGCCGGCGGCTCGGCGGGCAGCGCCGACCACGTCTTCCTCGGCCTCCTCGCCGAGGCGTACGACATCGACCCGAGCGCGCTCAACTACGTGCCCTACTCGGGCGGCGGCGAGGCGACGACCGCGCTGCTCGGCAACCAGGTGAGCGCCGGCATCTCGGGCATCGGCGAGTTCCGCCAGCAGATCGAGACCGGCGAGCTGCGCGGCCTGCTGCTCTCGACCGCCGAGCCGATCGAGGGCCTCGACATCCCGACGGTCACCGACATCGACCAGCCCGACCTCGAGTTCGCCAACTGGCGCTCGATCATGGCGCCCGGCGGCATCGACGACAGCCTGCGCCAGCAGTACGTCGACGTCATCACCGAGGCAGCCGCATCCGACGCGTGGGCCGAGCAGCTCGAGACCAACGACTGGGACGACCTGTTCCTCGCGGGCGACGAGTTCGGCGACTGGCTCACGAGCGAGAACGAGCGCGTCGAGGGCGTGCTCTCGCAGCTGGGCCTCGTCGTCCAGTGACGACCCACGACCCCCTCGCCCCGGAGTCGGCCGCACCCGCGGCCGGCCCCGGGGCGGGCCCGTCCGCCGGCACCCGCCGCTGGCCAGAGCTGCTGCTCGCGGTCGCCGTCCTCGCCACCGGAGCGGTCACCATCATCGATGGGATGGGTCAGCCCGCGTCGCGCTCGGCCTCGGGCCTCGGCGCGGGCCAGTTCCCGATCATCGTGGGCACCCTCACGGCCGTGCTCGGCGCGATCCTGCTCGTGCAGGTGCTGCGCGGGCGCCTCGGGCACCCCGACGCCGCCGAGGGCGACGTCGACGTCACGCGCGTGCGCTGGTGGCAGCTCGCGCTCGCCGCCGCCGCGATGGTCGGCTTCGCGCTCACCGTCGACGTGCTCGGCTACCCGATCGCCGCCGCCGCGACGTTCGTCGCCGTCGCCGCCGCGACGGGCGCCCGCCGCTGGCTCGTCATGACCGCCACGGCGATCGTGCTCTCGCTCGGCATCTTCTACCTCTTCACGCTCGCGCTGCGCATCCAGCTGCCCGCGGGCCTCCTGGCCGGGATCCTCTGATGATCCCCGACCCCCAGACTGCGGGAGTGCTCTGATGGAAGGCCTCGAAGGACTCCTCCACGGGTTCACGGTCGCGTTCACGCTCCAGAACCTGCTCTTCGCGCTGCTCGGCGCCTTCGTCGGCACGATGATCGGCGTGCTGCCCGGCATCGGGCCCGCGCTCACGATCGCGCTGCTGCTGCCGATGACCTACGGCATGCCCGTCGCGAGCGCGTTCATCCTCTTCGCCGGCATCTACTACGGCGCGATGTACGGCGGATCGACCACGTCGATCCTGCTGAAGACCCCCGGTGAGTCGGGCTCGATCGTCGCCGCGATCGACGGCAACATGATGGCCCGCGCCGGCCGCGGCGCCGCGGCGCTCGCGACCGCGGCGATCGGCTCGTTCATCGCCGGCACGATCGCGACCGTGCTCGTGGCGATGTTCGCTCCGGCGATCGTCGACGTCGCGGTGATGCTCGGCGCCCGCGACTACTTCGCGCTCATGGTCGTCGCCTTCCTCACGGTCGGCGCGCTCGTGGGCGGATCGCCCCTGCGCGGCCTCATCTCGCTCGCGCTCGGCCTCACGATCGGCCTGGTCGGCATCGACTTCCAGTCGGGGCAGGATCGCCTGACCTTCGGGATGCCGCGCCTGCTCGACGGCATCGACACCGTCGTGCTCATCGTGGCGCTCTTCGCGATCGGCGAGGTGCTCTACGTCGTCGCGCACCAGACCTCGTCGAAGTACGCCGTCGCATCCATCAAGGGCCAGGCGTGGATGACGCGCACCGACTTCCGGCGCTCGTGGAAGCCGTGGCTGCGCGGCACCGCGATCGGCTTCCCGCTCGGCGTCATCCCCGCCGGCGGCAGCGAGATCCCGACGTTCCTCTCCTACTCGCTCGAGAAGAAGCTCGCCAAGGGCTCGCGGAAGCGCGAGTTCGGCAGGGGAGCGATCGAGGGCGTCGCCGGACCCGAGGCCGCCAACAACGCGAACGCCGCCGGCACGATGGTGCCGCTGCTGACGCTCGGCATCCCGACGTCGGCGACCGCGGCGATCATCCTCGTCGCGTTCCAGCAGTACGGACTGCAGCCGGGGCCGGCGCTGCTCACGAACGAGGCCGACCTCGTGTGGGGCCTCATCGCGAGCCTGCTCATCGGCAACCTCATGCTGCTCATCCTCAACCTGCCGTTCGTGGGGCTGTGGGTGAAGCTGCTGAAGATCCCGAAGCCCTACCTGTTCGCGGGCATCGCGACCTTCGCCCTGCTGGGGGCGTACGCCGTCAACGGCGCATCGTTCGACGTGCTGCTGCTCATCGTCTTCGGCGTGGTCGGCTACGTGCTGCGCCGCTTCGGCTTCCCGATCGCGCCCGTCATCGTCGGCGCGATCCTCGGCCCGCTCGCCGAGCTGCAGCTGCGCCGCGCGCTCGACATCTCGGCCGGCGACCCGATGACGCTCGTGAGCTCGCCCTTCGCGGTGATCGTCTACGTCACGCTCGCGCTCGTGCTCCTGCTGCCGAGCCTCATCCGCGCGCTCGCCAAGCGCCGCCTCACGAGAACCACCATGCTGGAGACCGTGCCGACCGACGAGCCGGCCGATCACGAGTCGCCCGAGCCCGCACACACCCGAACGAAGGAGACGCCATGATCCAGCACGAGGTCCGTGCCAGGAAGTCCGCCGAGAACCTGCCCCGCGAGGAGCAGCTCGCCTGGAAGATCGCCCAGGTCGCGGTCGACCCCGTCGAGGTGGAGGCCGAGGTCATCGAGATGATCGGCAACCGCATCATCGACAACGCGGCCGTGGCGATCGCGAGCCTCAACCGCGAGCCCGTCGTCTCGGCGCGCGAGCAGGCGCAGCGGCACCCGTACGAGCCCGGCGCAGCCGTCTTCGGCATCGACGACCGCGTGAGCCCCGAGTGGGCGGCGTGGGCCAACGGCGTCGCCGTGCGCGAGCTCGACTTCCACGACACGTTCCTCGCCGCCGACTACTCGCACCCCGGCGACAACATCCCGCCGATCCTCGCCGTCGCCCAGCACGTCGGCTGCGACGGGCGCGCCCTCGTGCGCGGCATCGCGACGGGCTACGAGATCCAGGTCGACCTCGTGCGCGCGATCAGCCTCCACAAGCACAAGATCGACCACGTCGCCCACCTCGGCCCGTCGGCCGCCGCTGGCATCGGCACGCTGCTCGGCCTCGAGGCGGAGACGATCTTCCAGGCCGTCGGGCAGGCGCTCCACACGACCACCGCGACGCGCCAGTCGCGCAAGGGCGAGATCTCGACGTGGAAGGCCCACGCGCCGGCCTTCGCGGGCAAGATGGCCGTCGAGGCCGTCGATCGCGCGATGCGCGGGCAGACGAGCCCCGTGCCGATCTACGAGGGCGAGGACGGCGTCATCGCGTGGCTCCTCGACGGCTGGGAGGGCGCCTACAGCGTGCCGCTGCCCGCCGCCGGCGAGCCCAAGCGCGCGATCCTCGACACGTACACGAAGGAGCACTCGGCCGAGTACCAGGCGCAGGCGTGGATCGACCTCGCCCGCAGGCTCTCCGCCGAGCACCCGGAGCTGCGCGACCCCGAGGGCATCGAGTCGATCGTGCTCCACACGAGCCACCACACGCACTACGTGATCGGCTCGGGCGCGAACGACCCGCAGAAGTACGACCCGACGGCCTCGCGCGAGACCCTCGACCACTCGATCCCCTACATCGTCGCGGTCGCGCTGCAGGACGGCGGCTGGCACCACGTCGCGAGCTACGCTCCCGAGCGCGCGCAGCGTCCCGACACGGTCGAGCTGTGGCAGAAGATCACGACGGTCGAGGATGCGGTGTGGACCGAGCGGTACCACGACCCGGACCCCGACAAGAAGGCCTTCGGCGGCCGCATCGTCGTGACGAAGACCGACGGCTCGGTCATCGAGGACGAGATCTCGGTGGCGGATGCGCACCCGGCCGGGGCGCGTCCGTTCGGCCGCGCGGAGTACGTGCAGAAGCTCCGCACCCTCGCGCAGGGCATCGTCGACGACGCGGAGATCGAGCGCTTCCTCGGGCTCGTCGAGCGCCTGCCGGAGCTCACGGTCGACGAGGTGCGCCAGCTCAACGTCGTCGCGCCGGCCGGCACGGTCGACGCGGGCACCACGAAGGGCCTCTTCTAGTGCTCTCGAGCTCGGTCACCCCGTCCGAGAAGCGGAAGGCCTTCCGCGCGGGCCTCGCCTCGGGCACGATCCAGCGCTTCCCGGGCGCCTTCACGCCGCTCACGGCGCCGCTCATCCAGCAGCTCGGCTTCGAGGGCGTCTACATCTCGGGTGCCGTCATGGCGGCCGAGCTGGGCCTGCCCGACATCGGCCTCACCACGCTGAGCGAGGTGGCCGAGCGGGGCCGGCAGATCTCCCGCATGACCGATCTGCCGACCCTCATCGACGCCGACACGGGCTTCGGCGAGGCGATGAACGTCGCGCGCGCGGTGCACGAGCTCGAGGACGCCGGCGTCGCGGGCCTCCACCTCGAGGATCAGGTGAACCCCAAGCGGTGCGGCCACCTCGACGGCAAGGAGGTCGTGGGCGTCGAGATCGCCGCACAGCGCATCGCCGCCGCCGTGCAGGCGCGCCGCGACCCCGATCTCGTGATCATGGCGCGCACCGACATCCGGGGCGTGCACGGATCCTCGTCGGAGGGGCTCGCCGCCGCGGTCGACCGCGCCAAGGCCCTCGAGGCGGCGGGTGCCGACGCGATCTTCCCCGAGGCGATGGCGACGCTCGAGGAGTTCGCCGCGATCCGCGCGGCGGTCGACGTGCCGATCCTCGCCAACATGACGGAGTTCGGGAAGAGCCCGCTCTTCACGCACCAGCAGCTGCAGGACGTCGGCGTCAACCTCGCCATCCACCCCGTCTCGCTGCTGCGGGTCGCGATGGGGGCGATCGAGCGCGAGCTCGGGCTCCTCGCCGAGACCGGCACGCTCGACGAGGCGGTCCCGCGCATGCAGACGCGCGCGCGGCTCTACGAGCTCAACGACTACGCCGCCTACAGCGCGTTCGACGCGGGCGTGTTCGACTTCGAGGTGCCGGGCGGCTTCGCGCAGGAGCCCCCCGCCCGCCCTTGAGCCATCCGCCGCTCAGGGTGGTCACGACGCGCCGTGCCAGGCTCTTCGAGCCCGGCGCGTCGTGACCACCCGCTCGGCATGTCGTGACCACCCGCTGAGAGGAGCGCCGTGAGCCGCTTGTTCACGCCCGTCGACGTCGGGCCCATCCGGGTCCGCAACCGGGCATGGGTCTCGCCCATGTGCCAGTACTCGTGCGACGCGCAGGACGGCGTGCCGCACGACTGGCACCGCGAGCACCTGACCTCCTTCGCCCGCGGCGGCGCGGGCCTTGTGATGACCGAGGCGGCCGCCGTCGTGCCCGAGGGCCGCATCTCGCCGCAGGACGCCGGCATCTGGGACGACGCGCAGGCCGAGGCCTGGGCGCCGATCGCCGAACGCATCCGCGCCCACGGCGCCGTGCCGGCGATGCAGCTCGCGCACGCGGGCCGCAAGGCGTCGACCTACCGCCCGTGGTCGGGACGCGGCAGCGTGCCCGTCGCCGAGGGCGGCTGGGAGGCCGTCGGGGCGGGGGCGGATGCGTTCGGCCGGTTCGCGCCGCCGCGCGCGCTGAGCGGCACCGAGGTCGAGGCGCTGCCGGATGCGTTCGCCCACGGCGCGCGCCGCGCCGTCGACGCGGGCTTCGATGTCGTCGAGGTGCACGCCGCCCACGGCTACCTGCTGCACCAGTTCCTCTCGCCGCTCACGAACTCCCGCGGCGACCGGTGGGGCGCCGACGAGCGGGGGCTCCGCACGGCGCTGCTGCGCGAGGTCGTCGCGGCGGTGCGCGCGGCGGTTCCGCACGCGGGCCTCATGGTGCGGCTGAGCGCCGCCGACTGGGTCGACGGCGGCATCGACACCGCGATGACGATCGAGCACGTGCGCGTGGCGATGGAGGCCGGCGCCGACTGGTTCGATCTCTCCTCCGGCGGGCTCGACCCGCGGCAGGAGATCCCGCTCGGCCCCGGCTACCAGGTGCGCTTCGCCCGCGACGTGCGCGAGGCGACCGGCGCGAGCGTCAACGCGGTCGGGCTGATCGACACGCCGGCGCTCGCCGAGCAGGTGCTCGCCGACGGCGATGCGGATGCGGTGATGCTCGGTCGCCCGTGGCTGCGCGATCCGCACTGGGCGCTCCTGGCGGAGGCCGAGCTCGACGGGGAGCCGGACGACTCGGTCTGGCCCGCGCAGTACACGCGGGCGCGCGTCGTCGGCTGAGCCGCGCGCCGAGGGCGGTCGGCCGTGGGTCGTCGGCCGTCGGCGTAGGGCCGCGAGCCGGTGCCCGGAGGATGTCCGGCTGCCGCGGCCGCCGCGTGGATGATCCCGCCGGCCGGCCCCGCGGCCGGAGATCCTCCGGGGCTCCACAGCCTCCTCCTGGTCGAACGTGCGGCCGCGATGCGGCATGCTGGAGCGCAGCGCCCAGCGTGGAGCGCAGCCGACCGCGATCCGGTCGGGCCGGCTCTCCGCGCGACGAGGCAGCGCCTTGACCCGAAGGAGACGGCATGACGATCGATCTGTCCACCTACGCCCTCAGCGACGAGGAGCTCGACCTCGCCGGCGCCGTGCGCGACTTCGCCGACAAGGTGGTCGCCCCGGTGAGCTACGAGGCCGACCGCACGAAGACGCTCCCGATGGACGTCGTGGCGCAGATGGGCGAGCTTGGCCTGTTCGGCATCCCGTTCCCCGAGGACCACGGCGGGCAGGGCGGCGACTACTTCGCGCTGTGCCTCGCGATCGAGGCGCTCGCGCGGGTCGACCAGTCGATCGCCATCACGCTCGAGGCGGGCGTGAGCCTCGGCGCCATGCCCATCTACCGCTTCGGCAGCGCCGAGCAGCAGGCCGAGCTGCTGCCGCCGCTGCTCGCGGGCGAGGCGCTCGCGGGCTTCGGCCTCACCGAGCCCGAGGCCGGCAGCGACGCGGGCGCGACCCGCACGACCGCGCGCCTCGACGGCGACGAGTGGGTCATCAACGGCGCCAAGCAGTTCATCACCAACTCGGGCACGCCGATCACCCGCTTCGTGACCGTCACCGCCGTCACGGGCGAGGCCGACGGCCGCAAGGAGATCTCGACGATCATCGTGCCGAACGGCACGCGGGGCTTCACGGTCGAGGCCGCCTACGACAAGGTCGGCTGGCACGCCTCCGACACGCATCCGCTGACCTTCTCCGACGCGCGCGTGCCCGCGGCGAACCTGCTGGGCGAGCGGGGCCGCGGCTTCGCGGGCTTCCTGCACATCCTCGACGAGGGGCGCATCGCGATCGCGGCGCTCGCGACCGGCGCGGCAGAGGGCTGCCTCGACGACGCCGTCGACTACGCCGGCAAGCGCACCGTCTTCGGCGAGCCGCTCTCGAGCCGCCAGAACGTGCAGTTCGTGCTCGCCCGCATGCAGTCGCGCGTGCACACCGCACGGCTCGCGTGGCACCAGGCGGCGCGCCTCCGCGACGCCGGCAAGCCCTACAAGACCGAGGCGGCGATCGCGAAGCTCGTCGCGAGCGAGGCGGCGATGGACAACGCGCGCGACGCGACGCAGATCTTCGGCGGCAACGGCTTCATGAACGAGTACTCGGTCGCGCGCCACTACCGCGACTCGAAGATCCTCGAGATCGGCGAGGGCACGAGCGAGGTGCAGCTGCTCGTCATCGCGCGCGCGCTCGGCGTCGCCTGAGGCGGCGGGGCGGGCGGGGTCGGCTGAGCCCGGCCAGCCGCTCAGCGCTCGGGTGCCGCGTTCGACCCCGCGGCGCCGTACCGTGCGCCGGTCTCGACGAAGGCTCGCAGCCGGCGCAGCAGGTCGGCCCAGCCGGCGTCGTAGGAGCGCTCGAGCGCCGCGCCCTCGCCACCCCACAGCACCGCGCCGTCGTGCGCGAGCGTGACGCGGGTGCCGCCGGGAGCCGGCTCGAGCACGATGCGCACCTCGCCCTCGGCGCTCGCGCCCATCCCCATCTGGCCGCGCCAGCTGTAGGCGCGCCCCGGCTCGCACGCCGTCACGACGCCCCACAGGGCCGACGCCGCGCCGAGGTGCTCGACGACGGGCTCGCCGGCGCGCAGCGGGAGGTCGATCGAGCTCGGCCCGCCGAGCATGAGGTACGGCGCGCCCCACCAGGCCGCCGGCTCGTCGACGAGCGCGTCCCACACGCGGTCCGGATGCGCGGCGACGTCGATCGCCGTGCGCACGTGGAACTCGTCGTCGGCCATGCTGCCTCCTCGCCGCTTCCGAGCGTGGCCGCGGCGACGCATCCGCGTCAAGCACCGTGCCGCGAGCCCGCCCGCGACGCCCGCCGGGGCGGCGCGGGCGCGCAGGAGCGGTGACGTAGAGTCGTACCGCCCGCGCACCGGACCGAGGAGCACCATGGCTGAGCCCGAGATCAAGAAGGGACTCGCTGGCGTCTACGCCGACACCACCGAGATCTCGAAGGTCAACCCCGACACCAACTCGCTGCTCTACCGCGGCTATCCGGTGCCCGAGCTCGCCGCGACCCAGCCGTTCGAGGCGGTCGCCTACCTGCTGTGGCACGGCGAGCTGCCGGACGAGGCGCAGCTGGCCGAGTTCCGCGCGAAGGAGCGCCGCCACCGCGCGCTGCCCGAGAATGTGCGGACGGTGATGGATGCGCTGCCTGAGACCGCGCACCCCATGGACGTCGTGCGCACCGCCGTCTCGATCGTCGGCGCGAACGACCCGCACACCGACGACCCCGACACCGACATCGACAAGGCGTTCAACCTCTTCGCCGTGCTGCCGTCGATCGTCGCCTACGAGCAGCGCCGCCGCCACGGCCAGGAGCCGATCGAGCCGCGCGACGACCTCGACTACGCCGCGAACTTCCTCTGGATGGCCTTCGGCGAGGAGGCCGACCCCGTCGTCGTCGACGCCTTCAACCAGTCGATGATCCTGTACGCGGAGCACTCGTTCAACGCATCCACCTTCACCGCTCGCGTGGTCACGTCGACGCTCGCCGACCTCTACTCGGCGGTCACGGCGGCGATCGGCGCGCTCAAGGGCCACCTGCACGGCGGCGCCAACGAGGCCGTCATGGAGGTCTTCCGCGAGGTCGGCGAGGCGTCGAAGGCGGATGCGTGGATGCAGACCGCGCTCGACGAGAAGCGCAAGATCATGGGCTTCGGCCACCGCGTCTACAAGAACGGCGACTCGCGGGTGCCGACGATGCGCGCGGCGCTCGAGCGGCTCGTCGAGCACTACGACGCCCCCGAGGTGCTCGAGATCTACAACGCCCTCGAGCAGGCCATGGCCGACCGGAAGCCCATCAAGCCGAACCTCGACTTCCCGTCTGGCCCGGCCTACGCCCTCATCGGCTTCGACGTGCCGATCTTCACGCCGCTGTTCGTCGCGGCGCGGGTGACGGGCTGGACGGCGCACATCATCGAGCAGCGCGCGAACAACGCGCTCATCCGACCGCTCTCGGCCTACAGCGGCCCCGACGAGCGGCACGTGCCGGGCGTCGACGCATCCGCCCTGCCCGAGGACACGTCCACGATCGAGGAGACCGAGTGACCATTCCCGCGCTTGCCCTGAACGACGGCCGCAGCATCCCGCAGCTGGGCTTCGGCGTCTTCAAGGTCGACCCCGCGGAGACCGAGCGCATCGTCAGCGAGGCGCTCGAGGCCGGCTACCGCCACATCGACACCGCCGCGGTGTACCGCAACGAGGAGGGCGTGGGCCGCGCGATCGCCGCCTCCGGCATCCCGCGCGACGAGCTCTTCGTGACGACGAAGCTCTGGAACGACCGCCGCGGTGCCGCCGAGGCGCGCGGGGCGATGGGCGAGAGCCTCGAGAAGCTGGGCCTCTCGCACGTCGACCTCTACCTGATCCATTGGCCGACGCCCGCGAACGGCTCGCCCGTCGAGACGTGGGAGACGCTCGGCGAGCTGCGCGCCGAGGGGCTCACGACCTCGATCGGCGTCTCGAACTTCGACGAGCGCTTCCTGCCCGAGATCCTCGAGACCGGGCTCGTGCCGGCCGTCGATCAGATCGAGCTGCACCCGCAGTTCCAGCAGCGCGCCGCGACCGCGCTCGCCGCCGAGCACCGCATCGCGATCGAGGCGTGGGGACCGCTCGGCCAGGGCAAGGTCGACTACTCGGCCGGCGCCATCGGCGAGATCGCCGAGCGGCTCGGCGTCACGTGGGCGCAGGTCGTCATCGCGTGGCACCTCGCCGCCGGGCGCATCGTCTTCCCGAAGTCGAACCGCCGCGAGCGCATGGAGGAGAACCTCGCCGCGGCCGCCGTGCAGCTGAGCGCCGACGACATCGCGGCGATCGACGCGCTCGACCAGGGCGCGGCCGGTCGCGTCTCGGCCGACCCCGCCGAGGTCAGCTAGCGCCGGATCGCGCTTCGCGGACCCCGTCCGCCGAAGTCGACCTGGTGCACCTGGTCGAGCTCGGCGGAGGGGGTCCCGCTGCGTGTGGCGGGCGACGCGCAGCTGGTCGCGATCGCCGCGCGCGATGGCCGCCCGCGATTCGGCTCAGTCGCGCAGCAGTGCCGTGATGCGCGGCGCGAGCGCGCGGGCGACGCGCGGCTGATCGCGGTCGCCGCCCGCGACGAGGAAGCTGTGGTCGCCGCCGTCGACCCAGTCGATCCGCGCCTCCGGCAGCGTCGCGACGAGGTCGTCGAGCAGCGCGCCCGACTGGAACGGATCGTTCGTGCCCTGCAGGAACCGCTGCGGCAGCGCGATCGCAGCGAGGTGCTCGGTGCGCAGCCGCTCTGGCCTGCCGGGCGGATGCAGCGGGTAGCCGAGGTAGATGAGTCCCGTCGCGGGCATCCCGGCGGCCACGGCGTGCGCCGCCATGCGGCCGCCGAACGACTTCCCGCCTGCCCACGGCTCGTGCGGCAGCGCCTCGCGCGCGACCGCCATGATCGCGTGCCACGAGGCGACCGCGCGCTTCGCGGGCTCGGGCTGGCCGCGCCCCGCCTCCGCATTGGGGAAGCTCGCCCGCAGCACCGCCACCCCCGCGTCGGCGAGGCCCGCGGCAGCCCCCTCCATCCAGGGCTGGGTCGCACGGCCGCCCGCGCCGTGCAGCAGCACGAGGCTCGCCCACGGGTCGTCGGGCAGGTCGATGATGGCCTCGAGCCGGTCGACGGGCGACGTGGCGAACGCGGCGCCCTCGAGCGGCACGGTGACGGTCTGGCGAGCGGTCGGCACCTCCGCATCCTCGCAGAGCCATTGCGCCCGAGCCAGGACCCCGCGCTGGGCGGCGCGTGCCGGCCGCCCGCCGGCCGCAGCGCGGAACGAGAGCCCCCGCACGGCCGACGCCGCCGCTGCCGCTGTCATCCACAGGACGCCCCCGCCGCCGCGCGCGCCCGGCCGCCGCTCTGCCACGGTGCGCGCATGGAGGATCCCGCCGCCGCACCCATCGTCGCCGAGGCAGAAGCCCACATCGGCGAGCTGCTCGCCCTCTGGCTCACGCCCCGCCCGGGCGAGTGCCTGCCCTGCTTCCTCCACCGGTCGGTCGAAGCCTTCGGCTGCCAGAACGACCTGCGCTTCGCCAGTCGCTACCGCGATCTCGTCGCGCCGCGCGCCACGCGGCTGAGGGAGCGGCTCGAGGCCTGCGGCGGCTACTGCGACTGCGAGGCGCTCATGAACGTCTTCGAACCTGCCCGGCACCTGTGGACGCCCGCCTACGAGGAGGAGCGACCCGGCGGCGGCGCCGTCTGCTCCGACGCCGAGCCGCCGGAGCGCATGCCCCCGTGCGGCGGCGTGCGGCGCGCCTCGACGCGGCCGTGCGGCAACTGGTATGCGCTGCGGCGCCTCTACAGCGGCCGCCTGCGGCGCAGGCGGTGGTGATCGGGCGAGCGATGGGGAGGACGCGGATCGGATGCGCATGCCGGCGTGCGCGTTCCACGCGTCGGTGCCCGACGGCGCTCGGTCCACCGGCGCGGGCGCCGCCCGGCGTGCGCGCTCAGTCGACCGCGACCGGAGCGGACCGGCGAGCGTCGCGGGCGCCGCGAGCCGCATCGCGGGCGCCGTCGGCGGCGACGAGCGCGAGCCACGCGGCGCGCTGCTCGGGGCTGGACGTGCGCACCGGGCCGAGCCGCCGCATCCGCACGCGCTTGATGCCGACGAGCCCGAGCGTGCCGCTGCGCAGCTGGTCGAGCCGCGTGTCGGGCAGCAGGGCGGCGAGCCACGGCGGGGTATCGCTCGTGGCGATGATGCGGCCGGTGCGGCCGGTGAGCAGCCCCTCGGGGGCCATGCCGCGGTAGCGGTAGTCCTGCTGCGGCAGCAGCGCGCGGTCGAGGAAGCCCTTGAGCAGCGCGGGCGTCGAGCGCCACCACACGGGCGTGGCGATCACGACGTGGTCGGCGTCGCGGATCGCCTGCCGGGCGTCGGCGAGGTCGGGTTCGATCGGCATGCGCTGCGTGTAGCCGAAGCGCATGTGCACGTCGAAGTCGAGGTCGCGCAGCGCGAGCAGCCGCGCGTCGCCGTGCCCGTCGGCGTAGGCGGATGCGAGCGCTGCGGTGAGCGAGGCGGGGTTGGGGTGGGCGTCGATGACGAGGGCGGACATGGCGGCTCCGTTCGCGGGAGGTGATCTGGACAGTGTCAACAATGTGGACACCGCCCAGCGTGGCGTAGCATCTTGCACGTGTCAAGATCGGCGTCGCCCTACCACCACGGCAACCTGCCGGAGGCGCTCGAGCGCGCCGCGATGGGGCTGCTCGAGACGCGGCCCGCGCACGACATCAGCCTGCGCGAGGTCGCGCGCGAGGCGGGCGTGAGCCACAACGCGCCGTACCACCACTTCGGCGACCGGAAGGCGCTGCTCAAGGTGCTCGCCGAGCGCTCGATGGCGGCGCTCGTCGAGTCGCAGACGGCGGCGGCCGCGGCCGGCGAGCCGGTTGCGCGGGCGCGGGCGCTCGCGCGCGACTACGTGAGCTTCGCGGCGCGCCGCCCCCACGCCTTCGCGGTCATCTACGACCCGAGCGTGTGCGTGCCGGGCGCCCCGACCGAGACGATGGCACCGCTCATCGCGGCCGAGGAGGCGCTGCTGGCCGAGGCGGTGCGCACCGCCGTGCCCGACCTCGCCGAGGATGCGCTGCCGCACCTCGCCGCGGCGATGTGGGGCACCGTGCACGGGCTCGCGCAGCTGACGCAAGCGGGCCACCTCACGCTCGAGGCCTCGCTCGCCGCCGTCGACGCGCTCATCGACCGGGTCGTGGCCGCGCGCTGAACCGGGTGCCGCTCAGGCACCCGGCGTAGCGTGGGCCCATGGCGGGCCACCAGGGCGAGCAGCACCAGCAGACCGACAACCGGCTGGGGGAGGCGGCGAGCGCCTACCTGCGGCTGCACGCCGACAACCCCGTCGACTGGCGCGAGTGGGGCGACGAGGCCTTCGCCGAGGCGCGCGAGCGCGGCGTGCCGGTGCTCGCCTCGGTCGGCTACGCCACGTGCCACTGGTGCCACGTGATGGCGCGCGAATCGTTCGCCGACCCCGCGATCGGCGCCCTGCTGCGCGAGGGCTTCGTCGCGGTCAAGGTCGACCGGGAGGAGCGGCCCGACGTCGACGCCGCCCTCATGGGCGCCGCATCCGCCTTCACCCGCCACCTCGGCTGGCCGCTCACGGCGTTCCTCACGCCCGAGGGGCTGCCGTTCTTCGCCGGCACGTACTTCCCGCCCGAGCCGCGGCAGGGCGCGCCCGCGTTCCGCGAGGTGCTCGGGGCGATCTCGCAGGCGTGGCGTGAGCAGCCGGATGCGGTGGCCGGCACCGCGGCCCAGGTGCAGGAGGCGCTGCGGTCGGCGAGCCGCGGCTCGCGCGCGGGCGCCGCCGCGAGCGGCATCGCCGATGCGGGGGACGCCGCCGACGGCGCACCCGACAGCGTCGCCGTGCGTGCGGCGCTCGCGAAGGTCGCCGATCAGGAGGACACGCGCTTCGGCGGGCTCGGCGAGGGGCAGAAGTTCCCGCAGGCGCCGCTCATCCTCGCGCTCGCGACGGCGCACGAGGCCGGCGCGGGGGCGTCGGCGCCGCAGCCGCTGCGCGAGCTCGCGGGCCGCCTGCTCGACGCCGCGGCGGGCGACGACGCGGTCGTCGCCGGGGGCGGCTACTCGCGGCTGCGCGGGCGCGACGGCGGCTTCTTCCGCTACGCGACGCAGCGCGACTGGTCGGTGCCCCACTTCGAGCGCATGCTCGTCGACAACGCGCAGCTGCTGCACGTGGCGACGCAGCTCGGCCGGGAGACGATCGCGGCGGGGATCGTCGACTTCCTCGCCGAGGTGCTGCGGCTGCCGAGCGGCGCGTTCGCGATCGCGGAGGACGCCGAGTCGCTCGTCGACGGCGAGCGCGTCGAGGGCGGCTGGCACGAACCGCAGCACGCCGACGCCCAGCGCGAGCGCCCGCCCCTCGACCGGCTCGTCGTGACGAGCGCCAACGGGCTCGCGATCGAGGCGCTCGCGATCCGCGCGCTTCGCGACGACGACGAGCGAGCGCTCGCCCTCGCGGTCGCGGCTGCCGAGCACCTCCTGGCGCACCACGCGCCCGAGGCCGGCGCGCTCGTGCACGCGAGCCTCGACGGCGTGCCGTCGACCGCCGCCGCGACCGCCGCCGACGCCGGCTGCCTCGCGAGCGCGCTGCTCGCGCTCACCGACGCGACCGGCGAGGCCCGCTGGGCGACCGCCGCCCGGCGCATCCTCGAGTCGGCGCCCGACCCCGCCGAGACGACGGACCAGGGGCCGGTGCTGCAGCTCGGGCCCGCATCCGACGGCGATGCGCCCTCGGGGAGGCGGCGCTCGCGGGCGCCTTGCAGCAGCTCTACGCGCTCACCGCCGACGCCGCGCACCTCGAGCGGGCGACCCGCCTGCTCGACGCGCGACTCGCCCTGCAGAACCCGTTCGCGGGCGCCGCGACGCTGCGGGTCGCGGGGCTCCTCGCGCAGCCGCCCCGCACGACCGTGATCATCGGCGAGCCGCCGGCCGAGCGGCGGCAGGCGCTGCGCCGCGAGCCGGGCGCGCTCGCCGCGACGCCCGAGCAGGCCGCCGCGCTCGCCGCCGCCGGGTGCACCCTGCTCGAGGGCAAGCAGGAGCCGGGCGTCTACCGCTGCGAGGGCTTCGTCTGCGCGCTGCCCGAGCGCTTCTGAGCGCCGAGGGGCCGACCTGCGCGCACACGCGTCCAGCTGCGGCGCGCATGCCTGCGGCGGCTCCGGTACCCGCGCCGAGGCGCCCGGCGCGGACCCTCCCCGCTACGGCCAGCTCGGCGGCCAGTAGCGCAGCCGGATCTGCGGCTCGGGCAGCGCGATGCCGTACCAGACCGGCAGGAACCACAGCGAGACGGCGATGCTGACGACGACGATCACGGCGATCGCCGCCCAGCCGGCGGCGCGGCGCTCGAGCGCGTCGTGCGCGGTCGCGGCGGCGGCTGCGGCCGGCGGCGACGGCACGGCCGCCGCGACGTCCGTCTCGAGCGGGCCCACCGCATCCGCCCCCCGCCGCCCCGGCGGCCCGACGAGCTGCCGCAGCGCGTAGGCGAGGGCGATGACGACGAACGGCAGCATGACGATCGCGTAGAAGAAGAAGATCGTGCGGTCGGGGAAGAGCAGCCACGGCACCCAGCCGGCCGCGACGCCGAGCAGCAGGAAGCCGGCGACCGGGTCGAGCGTGCGGCCGAAGTGGAACAGCAGGAAGGCGAGCGCGAGGACGCCCGCGTACCAGACGAGCAGGTTGGGCACCGCCGTGATCCACCACACGCCCGCCTCGGTCGTCGCCATCTCGAAGCCCGTGGGGCGGCCGAGCCACAGCCACTCGATCGCGGGCGACTGGTACGCGTGATCCTTCGTGAGGCCGACGTGGAAGCCGAGCTGCTGCGCGTGGTACATCCACAGCGACTGCAGCCCGAGCGGCACCCACGCGAGCAGCCCGCCCCAGCGCAGGTCGGCGCGCTCGAGCGCGAGCTGCGAGCCCCAACCGCCGTCGAACCAGCCGACGTAGCTCGCGACGTAGACGACGAGCGCGGGGCCGACGAGCAGCACGAAGCTCGTCGGCGCCTGCGTCAGCAGCGTGCCGATCCAGGGGTGGCGGAAGCCCGCGCGACGGCGGTCGAGCGCATCCGATGCCACGATCCAGAGGCCGAACACCGCGAGGAACACCGCGCCCGACCACTTCGTCGCGCACGCGGCGCCGAGCAGCACGCCGGCGATCACGATCCACGGCCGGCTCCACATCGCCGCGCCGAAGCGGCGGGTCCGAGCGGCGAGCGCGCGCACCGTGCGCGCGGGCGATCCGCGGCGGTCGAGCAGCAGCGCGCCGGCGCCCGCGAGCACGAAGACGGCGAGGATGCCGTCGAGCAGCGCCGTGCGGCTCATCACGATCGCGAGCCCGTCGATCGCCATCCACAGGCCCGCGAGCGACGCGAACGCCACCGAGCGCGTGAGGCCGCGCGCGATCGCGTAGGTGAGGCCGACGAGCGCGATGCCGGCGAGCGCGCTCGGCAGGCGCCACCAGGACGGGTCGGCCATGCCGAAGACCGCCATCGCCATGCCGATGATCCACTTGCCGAGCGGCGGGTGCACGACGTAGTCGGGCTCGGCGGTCAGCGCACCCGGATCGCCCGCCTCGAAGCGCTCGTCGGCGCCCTCGCCCCACTCGCCCTCGTAGCCGAGCTGCCACACCGACCACGCCTCCTTGACGTAGTACGTCTCGTCGAAGACCAGCAGGTGGGGGTGGCCGAGCGCGGTGAGGCGCGCGACGGCGGCGAGCGCGAGGATCGCGACGGGCGCCGCGATCTCGAGCCGTCGGCGGATGCGGGGCTCGCGCACGCGCGCCTCGAGCCGCCCGTACGCCGCGGTCGCCCGCTCGAGCCGCGACGGTGAGGGCGCCTCCGGCAGGCGGTCGCCGCCCGCGCCGACGACCGCGTCGTCGGGCTCGGCGGCGCGCGGAAGGGTCACCCCGCGATTGTGGCATCGCTGCCTGCGCCGCTCGCCCGGCGCGCTGAGAGGCGGCAGGCCGCGTGCGGCGCCAATAGCCTGGGCCGCGTGATCATCCTCGGCGCCACCCCCATCGGCAACCTCGGCGACGCGAGCGCCCGCCTGCGCGACGCCCTCGCGACCGCGCCCGTCATCGCCGCCGAGGACACCCGCACGGCCAAGCAGCTGCTGCGCGCTCTCGGCATCGACGCATCCGCGACCTTCGTCGCCCTGCACGAGCACAACGAGGATGCCGCGGCCCCCGCGCTCGTCGAGCGCGCCCGCGACGAGGACGTGCTCGTGCTGACGGATGCGGGGATGCCGACCGTGAGCGACCCGGGGTTCCGGCTCGTGCAGACGGCCGTCGCCGCGGGCGTCGAGGTGACGTGCCTGCCGGGGCCGTCCGCAGTGCTCACGGCGCTCGCACTCAGCGGCCTGCCGACCGACCGGTTCGCGTTCGACGGCTTCCTGCCGCGGAAGGCGGGGGAGCGCGACCGCTTGCTCGCGGGGCTCGAGCGCGAGGAGCGCACTCTCGTGCTCTTCGAGGCGCCGCACCGGCTCGCGGAGTCGCTCGAGGCGATCGCGCGCGCGATGCCCGAGCGCCGCATGGCGGTGTGCCGCGAGCTCACGAAGCGCTTCGAGGAGGTGCGGCGCGGCACCGCGGTCGAGCTGCTCCCGTGGGCACAGGGCGGCGTCAAGGGCGAGATCGTGCTCGTCATCGAGGGCGCGCGGCCGGCGCTGACCGGCACGGATGCCGCGGTCGAGCAGGTGCTGCGGCTGCAGGCGGGCGGGATGCGGCTGAAGGACGCCGCCGCGGAGGTGGCCGACGCCACGGGGCACGCGCGCAACGCCCTCTACCGGGCCGCGCTCACGCATCCGTCGTCCTAGCGCGCATCCGGCGTCCAGGCCGCGGAGGACTGGCTCGTAGACTGGACCCCATGCCCGAGCGCTTCACCGTCACGACGCCGATCTACTACGTCAACGACGTGCCGCACATCGGCCACGCCTACAACGAGGTGGCCACCGACGTGCTCGCGCGCTGGCACCGCATGCGCGGCGACGACACCTTCATGCTCACCGGCACCGACGAGCACGGGCAGAAGATCATGCGCACCGCCGTCGCGAACGGCGCGACGCCGCAGGAATGGACCGACCGGCTCGTCGAGACCGCGTGGCTGCCGCAGCTCGAGCTGCTGAACATCGCCAACGACGACTTCATCCGCACGACGAGCGAGCGCCACAAGGCGGGCGTGCGCCTCTTCCTCGAGCGGCTCAAGGAGGCCGGGTACATCTACCACGGCGAGTTCGAGGGCCAGTACTGCGTGGGCTGCGAGGAGTACAAGACGGCGAACGACCTCGTGCCCGGCACGGGCGAGTTCGAGGGCCAGCAGGTGTGCGCCATCCACTCGCGCCCCACCGAGACGGTGCACGAGGCGAACTACTTCTTCAAGCTCTCCGAGTTCGGCGACCGGCTGCTCGCCCTCTACGACGAGCGCCCCGACTACGTGCAGCCCGAGCACGTGCGCAACGAGGTGCGGCAGTTCGTCAAGCAGGGCCTCACCGACCTCTCGATCAGCCGCAACACCTTCGACTGGGGCATCAAGGTGCCGTGGGACGAGTCGCACGTCGTCTACGTGTGGTTCGAGGCGCTGCTCAACTACATCACCGCGATCGGCTACGGCGTCGACGAGGAGCAGTTCGAGCGCCGCTGGCCGGCGACCCACATCGTCGGCAAGGACATCGCGCGCTTCCACGCCGTCATCTGGCCCGCGATGCAGATGGCGGCGGGCCTGCCCATCTCGGAGCACGTCTTCGGCCACGGCTGGCTGCTCGTCGGCGGCGAGAAGATGTCGAAGTCGAAGGCCACCGGCATCGAGCCGCGCCAGATCACCGAGGTGTTCGGCGTCGACGCGTTCCGGTACTACTTCATGTCGGCGATCGCGTTCGGCTCCGACGGCTCGTTCTCGTGGGAGGACCTCGACGCCCGCTACCACGCCGAGCTCGCCAACGGCCTCGGGAACCTCGCCTCGCGCGTCATCGCGATGGTGCACAAGTACTGCGACGGCGTCGTGCCCGAGGTGATCCCGGATGCTGAGATCGCGACCCTGATGGCGGATGCGGTGGGTCGCGCGGACCGCGCGATCGACACGTTCCAGATCCACGACGCCGTCGACGCCGCGATGGCGATCGTCGAGCGGCTCAACGGGTACATCACCGAGCAGGCGCCCTGGGTGCTCGCGAAGGACGAGGAGCAGCGCCTGCGCCTGCAGGCGGTGCTCGCGACGAACGTGCAGGGCATCGGCGCCGCCGCGATCCTGCTCGCGCCCGTCATGCCCGAGACGGCGCAGAAGCTGTGGGCGGCGGTCGGCGGCGAGGGCGAGGTGTCGGCGCAGCAGATCCGCGAGGCGCACCAGTGGCGCGGCACCGGCCGCGTGACGACCGTGCCGCCGCTCTTCCCGCGCGTCGAGCAGTCGCAGCCCGCGAGCTGAGCGGAGCAGGCTCGCGTCGGCGTCGGCGCGAGGGATGACCTGCCAGGCGGCCGGTGCCACGATGGGGCGCATGACCGAGACGACCCATGACCGCGTCGGCGAGCAGTCGATCGTGCACCGCCGCGAGTTCGACGCCCCGCCGTTCGTCGTGCAGCGCGCCTTCACGACCGCCGAGCTCTTCGCCCAGTGGATGGGACCGCGCGGTTCGACGATGCGCATCCAGCACTTCGACGCGCGCACGGGCGGCTCGTTCGACTACGTCGTCGAGGCGGGCGGCGACTGGCGCTTCTGGGGCTCGTACCACGAGGTCGTCGCGGGGCGGATCGTGCACACGTGGGAGTTCCAGGAGGAGCCCGCGCACCCGACCCTCGAGGTGCTCGAGTTCCGCGAGCTGCCGGGCGGGCGCACGGCGCTCGAGGTCACGTCGACGTACGCGTCGAAGGCGGACTGCGACGCGATGGTGGCGTCGGGCATCGACAGCGGCATGGACGGCGACTTCGAGCGGCTCGACGAGGTGCTGGCGCGGCTCGCGCACTGAGGGCTGCGGGGGAGCGGCTTCGGTCTCGTGACGCGGGCGGCCTGCGGCCGCGCGCTCCTCGACCTGCGGGGTGGCGGGTGCGGCCTGCGGCCGCGCGCTCCTCGGCCTGCGGGCTGACCCGGCGCGCGCGGGCGCTACGGCGCGGGGAGCTCGAGGGTGAAGTCCCCGTCGACGCCCGTGATCGCGACCGCGATGCCGCCCCGCGCGTCGATGTCGCCCGGCACCTCGATCTCGTAGGTGCGCACCGCCGCGGGCTCCTCGCACACCTCGGCCTCGGCGAACGCGACCGCGAGCCGCGTCGACGACTCGGCCGCCGCATCCGTCATCGCCCAGCACCGGTCGGTCGCGGGCAGCGACACCGCGATGACGTCGGGCGCGTCGAGCCACGAGGCGACCGCGCCGAGCCGCAGCACGTCATCGACCGACGCGCCGCCGCCCGAGGGCAGCCCGGGCGAACCCGCGTCGAGCCGCATGGTCGCGTCGGCGCTCAGCGCGCTCTGCTCGGCGCCCGACGCATCCGAGCCGGCGTCCTCCGGGCCGGGCGTCGGCGGCGCCGTGGCCGCGGGCGCATCGACCGCCGCGTGCTCGGCGTCGCCCGTCGTCCCGACGGATCCGCATCCCGCCGCCATCAGCACGGCGGCGAGCGCAGCGGTGAGGGTCACGGTTCTGGGCATGCGGAAACGGCCTCCTGTCCAATCGGATGCGGCGACCATGGTGCCACCCGATCCCTAGCGCTGGCTGGACGTGCCGGCGGCGGGTCGCGGACGCGGGCGAAGCGAGGCTCGGCGGACCCAGGCTCGGCGAACCTAGGCTGGGAGCATGCCCGAGAGCCACGACGGAACCGCACCCATCCGCCTGCCCGACGAGCCGCGCGAGACCGTGCTGCCCGGCGGCGAGTACATCCGCGAGCGGCACGACGACGGCAAGCGCGACATGACGCGGCCGCCGGAACCGGAGCCCCTCGGCGTGCCGATCTACGACAACCACACCCACCTCGAGATCAAGGACGGCGAGGCGTTCTCGTACGCGGATGCGCTGGATGCGGCCGGGCGCGCGGGCGTCGCGGGCGTCATCCAGGTGGGCGGCGACGTCGAGTCCTCCGAGTGGTCGGCGGCGCTCGCGGCGCAGGATGCGCGTGTGCTCGCGGCCGTCGCGATCCACCCCAACGAGGCGCCGGGCTACGCGAGCGCCGGGACGCTCGACGACGCGCTCGCGACCATCGACGCGCTCGCCGCGCAGCCGCGCGTGCGGGCGGTGGGGGAGACGGGCCTCGACTTCTTCCGCACCGGCGACGACGGACGGCGGGCGCAGCACGAGTCGTTCGAGGCGCACATCGACATCGCGAAGCGGCACGGCATCGCGCTGCAGATCCACGACCGCGACGCGCACGACGCGGTCGTCGAGACGCTCCTGCGGGTCGGCGCGCCCGAGACGACCGTCTTCCACTGCTTCTCGGGCGACGAGCACCTCGCGCGGATCGCGGCCGAGCACGGCTGGTACCTCTCGTTCGCCGGGACCGTCACGTTCTCGAACGCGAAGAACCTGCACCGGGCGCTCGCGGTCGCCGACCGCAGCCGCATCCTCGTCGAGACGGATGCGCCGTTCCTGACCCCGGCGCCGTTCCGCGGGCGGCCCAACAGCCCCTACCTCACGCCGCTCACGGTGCGCTCGATGGCCGAGCGCCTCGGCGTCGACGCCGACGAGCTCGCGGCCGAGACGGCCGAGAACACGCTGCGCGCCTACGGCAGCTGGGACTGACGCGCACGCCGCCGCGCCCGCGGGCCGAGGCGCCGGGCGGCGCGGCGCCGCGGCGGGCGAGCGCGACGCCGCGCCTCAGCCGCCCATCGCGGGGCGGATCTCGACGGTGATCTCGTCGTCCTCGGCGCTCCAGCCGTCGATGCGCGCCGTCGTCACCGACGCATCCGCACCCCGCACGTCGAACGCCCAGCCGAAGACGCGCAGGTCGGCGGTGCACGAGACCCCGTCGCCCGGCTCCTCGAACTCGAGCTCGAGGCGGCCGTCGTCGACCTCGGCGCTCTCGCCGGTCGGCTGGCACGCCTCGCTGCCGCTGCCGGTGCCGAACACCTGCACCGTCGAGCGGTCGCCGGCCCACACCACGATCGGGTCGCCGCCGTCGAAGTCGTCGATGCTGAAGCCGCGCAGCACCGCCTCGTCGGTGATGCGCTCGGGCGGCGCCGCGGCCTCGGCGCTCGGTGACGGGCTCGAGCCGCCCTGCGCCGACGACGAGGCCGTCGCGGTCGCGGTGCTCGGGGCCGCGGGCGCGGCCGTCTCGGCGGGGCCGCCGGCCGAGGCGCAGCCGGTCAGCGCCGCTGCCGTGAGGGCGGCGACGCCGACGAGGGTGTTCGGGAAGCTCGATCGCATGGGTGCGTGCTCCTTCGCATCGCGGCCCACGTCGCTCGCGGGTGGTTCCGCGTGCGCCCCACCGTGTCGGACGTGGCTGGACGCGCCCTGGACGTCCGACGATCCCGGACGCCCCGCACGGCGCATCCGGCCCGCCGCGCGAGCGGTCGTCGGGGTCAACGCCCCTCGAGCACGTCGCCCGGCTCGAGCGTCACCGTCGCCGCGGCGCCGTCCGCTCCGGCGCCCGTGATCGTCACCTCGACCGGCATGGTCGCCGAGACCGGCTCGGCGAGCGGCAGCTCCCAGCCGTAGAGGTGCAGGTCGGCGCTGCAGTCGCGGTCGCCGGTCGGGTACTCGAAGGCCACGTGGATCGCGCCGGGACCGGGCGACGTCGCGCCGATCGGCTGCGGCACGCACGCCTCGACGCCGGAGCCGCCGAGGAGCACCGCGAGCGAGACGCCGGGCTCGAGCCACCGCACCGCGACCGCGGGATCCTCGCGCGGGTCGACGATCGACACGTCGGGCAGCAGCGTCTCGGGGAGCGCGCTCGGCTCGGGCATGGGGCCGGCGGGCGGCACCTCGCTCGGCTGCGGGTCGGCGGTCGCCTGGCCCGGGTCCGCGGCGGGCGCCGCGAGCAGGTCGTCGGGCCCGATCTCGACCTCGGTCGTCGCGCCGTCGCCGCGCAGGTCGACCAGGCGCACCGCGAGCGGGGCATTCCCGTCGACGGGCGCGGGGAGGCCGAGCTCCCAGCCGTGCAGCGTGAAGTCGGCCGTGCACGCCATCGCGGGGTCGGGCGGGTCGAAGCGCACGCTCACCGCACCGTCCGTCTCGGCCTCCGCCGCGTGCGGCTGGGGGATGCAGCCGCCTCCGCCGCCCGAGCCGCCGATGACGACGGCGATCGACTCGCCCGCGGCGAGCCAGCGGACGACGACCCCATCGGTCGCGACGGCGTCGAAGAGGCCGTCGGCGCTCAGCAACTCCGCGCCGAGCGGCACGGGGCCGGCGCCGGCGCCCGCGGTCGGCGTCGGCGGAGCTGCGGGCCCGCCGCTCGCGCACCCGGCCAGCAGCGCGGCCGCACCGGTGAGGGCGACGGCCGCGAGCATCCGCCCGGTCGTGCCGCGCCGCAGGATCGAGCCGCCGCGACGGGCGCGGGGGATGAGGGCGGGCGTCGTGCCGACCATGGCGTCCTCCTTCGGACCGTGCGCCGCTGGGGCCGGCGCAGCACCATTGTCGCGGATCGCGCTGTGCGATCACTGCCGCCGCGCTCGGCATAGGCTCGACGCGTGAGCGAGCAGACGAGGCACGAGGGCGCACCGGGCGGGGGCGGCGCCTCGCAGGGCAGGCCGAGCGCCGACGCGCTACTCGGCGCCGCCGAGATCCGCGCGCTCGCCGCCGAGCTCGACCTCACCCCCACGAAGCGCTGGGGCCAGAACTTCGTCGTCGACGCCAACACCGTGCGGCGCATCGTGCGCACGGCGGATGTCGCGGGGCTCGACGTCGTCGAGGTCGGGCCGGGGCTCGGGTCGCTCACGCTCGGCCTGACCGAGGCGGGCGCACGCGTGACGGCTGTCGAGATCGACCCGCGGCTCGCCGAGCTGCTGCCGCGCACCGTCGCGCGCAAGCAGCCGGATGCGCAGCTCGCGGTCGTGCACCACGACGCGCTCACCATCGAGTCGCTGCCGGTCGCGCCGCAGGCCGTCGTCGCCAACCTGCCCTACAACGTGTCGGTGCCCGTGCTCATCCACCTGCTCGAGCGCTTCCCGACCATCGAGCGCGTGCTCGTGATGGTGCAGGCCGAGGTCGGGCACCGGCTCGCGGCGCAGCCCGGCTCGAAGACCTACGGCGCGCCCTCGGCGAAGGTCGCGTGGTGGGGACCGTGGGCGCTCGAGGGCGACGTCTCGCGGCAGATCTTCTGGCCGGTGCCGGGCGTCGACAGCGTGCTCGTCGGCTTCCGGCGCGGGCCCTCGCTCGGGTCGGAGGCGCTCCGCCGCCGCACCTTCGCCGTGATCGACGGCGCATTCGGCCAGCGGCGGAAGATGCTGCGGCAGGCGCTCTCGGGCGTGTTCGGCTCCTCCGCGGCCGCGACGGCGGTGCTCGAGGCCGCGGGCATCGAGCCGACGCTGCGCGGCGAGGCCCTGGGGCTTGCCGACTTCATCCGCATCGCCGAGGCTGGTGCCGACGCATCCGTCGACGAGGAGCACCGGGGGGCCTGATGGTCGAGCGCATCGAGCGGAACATGGCTCCGAGGCGATGCGCGCGGCGACCGGGCGCGGGCACGAGGAATGGCGCGACCTGCTCGACGCCGCGGGCGCGCGCGAGTGGTCGCACCGGGCGATCGCCGACTGGCTCGTCGCCGAGCACGGCGTCGAGCCGTGGTGGTCGCAGGGCATCACCGTCGACTTCGAGCAGGCGCGCAAGGGGCGCCTGCCCGGGCAGCAGGCCGACGGCACGTTCGCGGTGTCGATGACGCGCACGGTGCCGGGGGAGCGGCTCGTGGCGCTCGCCGCGGTGCGGGCAGTGGTCGAGGCGCGGCACGGCGCCGCGCACGGCGAGAACCTGGTGGCCGTGCAGCCGGTCGTGCGGTGGCGGCTCGCCGACGGCACGCGGCTCGCGGCGGCGGCGCAGCAGCCGGGTCGCAGCGGCACGCCCGTGAACCTCACGATCGAGAAGCTCGCGGATGCGGCGGCCATGGAGGCGGCGAAGGCCGAGCTCGCGGCGATCCTCGCGGAGGCCGCGGGCTGAGGGATCGGGCGCCCTCGACTCCGGGTGCGCCGCGGGTCGGGCGCTTCGCGCCGCGTGCCCTCGCGCGGGGACGCGACCGGGCTCGCAGGGGGCGTGCAGGAGCGCCCGCGCACGGCCAGTAGGTTGGTGGCGTGGGACGAGGCAGCGCGGTGCGGGCGAAAGCGCCCGGCAAGATCAACGTGCACCTCGGCGTGGGCGCGCTGCAGGACGACGGCTACCACGACGTCGCCACCGCCTATCAGGCCGTGAGCCTGTACGAGTTCGTCGAGGCGACCGAGGCCCCCGACTTCTCGGTGCGCTTCTCGGGGCCCATCCCGCACGAGCACCTCTCGACCGGCGCCGACAACCTCGCGATCCGCGCGGCGATGCTGCTCGCCCGGCGCGGCCGCGTCACGGGCGGCGTCGCGCTCTCGATCGAGAAGCACGTGCCCATCGCCGGCGGCATGGGCGGCGGCTCGGCCGACGCCGCCGCGACGCTCGTCGCGTGCAACGAGCTGTGGGATCTGCACCTCGGCCGCGAAGTGCTGCACGAGATCGCGCGCGAGCTCGGCGCCGACGTGCCCTTCGCGCTCGCGGGCGGCACGGCGATCGGCACCGGCCGCGGCGACCAGCTCTCTCCGGCGCTCGCGAAGGGGCAGTTCCACTGGGTGCTCGCCTACACCGACGCGGGCCTGTCGACGCCCGACGTCTACCGCGCGCTCGACGAGCATCGCGCGCTCCACGCCGCCGACATCGCACCCGCCCACGACGTGCCCACCGTGGATGCGCGGGTGCTGCAGGCGCTGCGGGCCGGCGACGCCGAGATGCTCGCGGAGGCGCTGCAGAACGACCTGCAGGCGCCGGCGCTGCGCCTCATGCCGCGCCTCGCCGGCACGCTCGAGCTCGGCGAGCGCTCCGGCGCCCTCGCCGGCGTCGTCTCGGGTTCCGGCCCGACCGTGGCGTTCCTGTGCGACGGGCTCGAGTCGGCGATCGAGCTGCAGGTCTCGCTCTCGGCGGCGCAGCTCATGGCGGTCAAGGTGACCGGCCCCGTGCCGGGAGCCCGCCTCATCGACTGAGGGGCGCTCCGCCTCTCTCCATCACCGATCTCTCGCGCGCTCGAGCGGTCACTCGCGCGTGTGAGCGGTCATTCTCGCGTGTGAGTGGTCACTCCTGCGCGTGAACGGTCACTCCCGCGTGTGAGCGGTCACTCCTGCGTGTGAGCGGTCACTCCTGCGCGTGAGCGGTCATTCGCGCGTGTGAGCGGTCACTTGGGCGTGTGAGCGGTCACTTGGGCGTGTGAGCGGTCAATTGGGCGTGTGAGCGGTCAATTGGGCGTGTGAGTGGTCACTTCCGCCCTTGAGCGGTCGACGAGTGCCGCGCGTGAGCCGCCGCCGACGACGCGCGCATGCTGCCGGATCGGGACCTCACGTCCCGGAGGAGCGCACACATCCGGGAGCGCGGGACTCACCGTTCAAGCGCGGCACTGACCGCTCACGCGCGGAGACGACCGCTCACGCGCGGAGATGACCGCTCACGCGCGGAGATGACCGCTCACACGCGGAGATGACCGCTCACGCGCGGGAGTGACCGCTCACACGTGGAGATGACCGCTCACGCGCGGAGATGGCCGCTCACGCGCGGGAGTGACCGCTCACACGTGGAGATGACCGCTCACGCGCGGCAATGACCGCTCACGCGCACGACTGGCCGCTCGACAGCGGGGGCCGGCGGGTGCGGGACAATGGTCGGGATATGGCACACCTCCTGGGCGCCGAGCGCGTCGGCGTCGCGTTCCCCACCCGCACGGTCTTCGAGTCGATCTCCCTCGGCCTCGAGGACGGCGACCGCATCGGCATCGTCGGCCGCAACGGCGACGGCAAGTCGACGCTGCTGCGCGTGCTCGCGGGGCGCCTCGAGCCCACGAGCGGTCGCGTCACGCGCCGCGGCGGCCTGCAGGTGGGCGTGCTCGACCAGCAGGACACGCTCGACGGCGACCACGCGATCGGCGAGGCCATCGTCGGCGACCGGCCCGAGCACGAGTGGGCGGGCGACCCCCGCATCCGCGACATCCTCGCCGGGCTGGTCGGCGACCTCGACTGGCACGCGCGCGTCGGCGACCTCTCGGGCGGGCAGCGGCGCCGCGTCGCGCTCGCGAAGCTGCTCGCCGGCGACTGGGACGTGCTCTTCCTCGACGAGCCCACCAACCACCTCGACGTGCAGGGCATCGCGTGGCTCGCCGACCACCTGAACGCCCGCTACGCATCCGGCCGCGGCGCCTTCGTCGCCGTCACGCACGACCGGTGGTTCCTGGATGCGGTGTGCACGGGCACGTGGGAGGTGCACGACGGCGTCGTCGAGCCGTTCGAGGGCGGCTACGCCGCCTACATCCTGCAGCGCGTCGAGCGCGACCGGATGGCCGCCGCCACGGAGGCGAAGCGCCAGAACCTCATGAAGAAGGAGCTCGCGTGGCTGCGCCGCGGCGCGCCCGCGCGCACCGCGAAGCCGAAGTTCCGCATCGACGCCGCCAACCAGCTCATCGAGGACGAGCCGCCGGCGCGCGACCCGATCCAGCTCGCGCAGCTCGCCGCGACCCGGCTCGGGAAGGACGTCGTCGACATCGAGGGAGCGGGGGTCGAGCTCGGCGGCCGCGAGATCCTGCACGACGTCACGTGGCGCATCGCGCCCGGCGAGCGGGCCGGCATCCTGGGCCGCAACGGCGCCGGCAAGTCGACCCTGCTCGCCCTCGTCGCCGGCCGCATCCGCCCCACCACCGGCCGCGTCAAGACCGGCAAGACCGTCAAGATCGCCGAGCTCACGCAGGAGCTCGCCGAGCTCGCCGAGCACGAGGACGACCCCGTGCGCGTCGTCGTCAGCCGCTTGAAGTCGAGCTACCAGTCGGGCGGCAAGGAGCTCACGCCCGGCCAGCTGCTCGAGCGGCTCGGCTTCCGCTCGGGCGAGCTCTCGACGCTCGTCAAGGACCTCTCGGGCGGCCAGCGCCGTCGCCTGCAGCTGCTGCTCATCCTGCTCGACGAGCCCAACGTGCTCATCCTCGACGAGCCGACGAACGACCTCGACACCGACATGCTCGCCGCGATGGAGGACGTGCTCGATTCGTGGGCGGGCTGCCTCATCGTCGTGAGCCACGACCGCTACCTCATCGAGCGCGTCACCGACCACCAGTTCGCGATCGTCGACGGCACGCTGCGCCACGTGCCGGGCGGCGTGGATGCGTACCTGCAGCAGAGCGGGACCGGCTCGGTCGGGCGCGCGGCCGGCTCGCAGCCCCAGACCGCGGCCGCGCCGGGCGGCGGCGCCCCCGACGCCGTCGGTCGAGGAGCCGAAGGCGGCGTCACGGGACGAGAGGCCCCCGCCCTCTCCGGCGCCGAGCGCCGCACGCTCGAGAAGGAGGCCGCGAGCCTCGACCGGCGGCTCGAGAAGGCGCAGGCGGAGCGCCAGGCGGTGCTCGGCAGGTTCGAGACGGCCGACCACAGCGACTACGACGGGCTCGCGGCGCTGCAGGCCGAGCTCGCCGCCGTCGACGAGCGCATCGGCGAGCTCGAGGAGGCGTGGCTCGCGGCCCACGAGGCGCTCGAGGCGTAGGGCCGCGGTGGGGCTGCGGTGGGGCTGCGTCGGCCTGCCAGCGCGCTCGGATACAGTGGCGAGAGCCGCGCGGTCGCGGCCCCGCGCGCGCGGGCAGGCACGAAGGGAGCGCCCCATGTCGGAGCAGACGATCCTCGTCGTCGACGACGACCCGGCGCTCGCCGAGATGATCGGCATCGTGCTCTCGGCCGAGGGGTTCGACCTCGAGCACTGCGCCGACGGATCGGAGGCGCTCGACCGCTTCCACGAGGTGCGGCCCGACCTCGTGCTGCTCGACCTCATGCTCCCGGGCAAGGACGGCATCCAGATCTGCACCGAGATCCGCGAGGAGTCGGGCGTGCCGATCATCATGCTCACCGCGAAGGGCGACCCGACCGACGTCGTGCACGGGCTCGAGTCCGGCGCCGACGACTACGTCGTGAAGCCCTTCAACCCCAAGGAGCTCGTCGCGCGCGTGCGCACGCGCCTGCGCCCGCAGCGGGCCGCCGACAGCGGCGTGCTGCGCGTCGCCGACCTCGAGATCGACGTCGAGGGGCACCAGGTGAGCCGCGACGGCGCCCCCATCCCGCTCACCCCGCTCGAGTTCGAGCTGCTCGTGACGCTCGCGTCGAAGCCGACGCAGGTCTTCTCGCGCGAGATGCTGCTCGAGCAGGTGTGGGGCTACCACTACAAGGCCGACACGCGCCTCGTGAACGTGCACGTGCAGCGGCTGCGCTCCAAGGTCGAGCGCGACGTCGACAACCCCGTGGTCGTGACGACCGTGCGCGGGGTCGGCTATCGCGCCGGCGCTCCGCAGGGCTGAGACCGCGGTGAGCGCAGCGCGCCGTTCACTCTGGGATCGGGCGACGGGCGTGTTCCGCCGCTCGCTCCAGGCGCGCGTGGTCGCGGCGAGCATGATCCTGTCGACGCTCGCGCTCGTCGGCGTCTTCGGCTACATGGCGGCCTCCGTGGGCCAGAACCTCTTCGAGACGCGCCGCGACGACGCGCTGCTCGAGTCGGTGCGCGCGGCGGGCGAGATGCAGCAGATCTTCACCGAGGCGGTGACCGGCAACCTCACGAGCGGCGAGGTGGATGCGCTGCAGGACACGGCGCTCGACGCGATCTCGAGCATCATCTCCTCGCGCGCGACGACCGAGTACGCGATGCTGCGCACCGAGGGTCAGGCCGACACCCTGCTGCAGATGAACGACGTGCAGTCGCAGGCCTTCGACACCGCGCTCCTCTCGCCCGAGCTGCGCGCGGCTGTGGCCGAGGCATCCGAGAGCCCGTACTACCAGTCGGTGCGCATCGAGGCGCCGGGCGGCACCGAGCCGGGCCTCATCGTCGGCACGACCGTCGACGTGCCGCTCGCGGGGCAGTACGAGCTCTACTTCCTCACGAGCCTGCAGTCGACGCAGGAGACGCTCGCGTTCATGCAGCTGACGATGGTGGTCGGCGGCCTCGCCCTCATCGCGCTCATCGGCATGATCACGTGGATGGTCGCGCGGCTCATCGTCGGGCCCGTCCAGACCGCCGCCGACTCGAGCGCCCGGATCGCGGCGGGCGAGCTCGACGTGCGCATCCCGGTGCGCGGCGAGGACGAGCTCGCGAAGCTCGGCCGCTCCTTCAACGACATGGCCGACTCGATCTCGCGGCAGATCAACGAGCTCGCGACCCTCTCGACGGTGCAGCAGCGCTTCGTCTCCGACGTCTCGCACGAGCTGCGCACGCCGCTCACCACCATCCGGCTCGCGGGCGACGTGCTGCACGACCGGCGCGAGAGCTTCGACCCCGTCGCCGCCCGCACCGTCGAGCTGCTGCACACGCAGATCGAGCGGTTCGAGCAGCTGCTCGCCGACCTGCTCGAGCTCAGCCGCTTCGACGCCGGCGCCGCGCAACTCGAGATCGAGCCGACGAACCTCGTGCGGCTCGCCGAGCGCGAGATCGCGGCGGTCGAGCCGCTCGCGGCCGAGCGCGGCACCGAGCTGCGGCTCATCGCGCCCGGCGGCCACTTCGAGGCCGAGGTCGACCCGCGCCGCATCCGCCGCATCCTGCAGAACCTGCTCGGCAACGCGATCGACCACGGCGAGGGCCGGCCGGTCGAGGTGATCGTCGACTCGTCGACGGATGCCGCGGCGATCGCCGTGCGCGACCACGGGGTGGGCATGACGGAGGAGGAGGCCGGCCGGGTGTTCGACCGGTTCTGGCGCGCCGATCCGTCGCGGCAGCGCCGCACGGGCGGCTCCGGCCTCGGGCTCTCGATCAGCCGCGACGACGCCGCGCTGCACGGCGGCTGGATCGACGTGTGGTCGAAGCCGGGCTCCGGCACGCAGTTCCGCCTCACGCTCCCGCGAGCCGGCGCCCGCGCCGTCGTCTCGCCGATCGACCTCGTGCCCGACGACACCCAGCCGGCGCTCCCCGCCGTGCCGCTGTCGAGCGAGGCGCCCGCACCCGCGTCCGCCGCCTCGACGATCCCCGAGAGCGACGAGGCGACGCTCGTCGATCCCACGATCGCGACGACGACCGAGGAGGTCGACCGATGAAGCGCATGCTGCTCGCGGCCGTGGCGGTGCTCGGCCTCACCGGCTGCATCACGATCCCCGACGCCGGCCCCGTGCAGCTCGGCCACGTCGACACGAGCGAGCAGTCGACCAACCTCGTCTTCCTCGCCCAGGAGCCGCAGCCCGGCGCGACGCAGGAGGAGATCATCCTCGGCTTCCTCGGCGCGGGGGTCAGCCCGAGCGGCGGGTTCTCGATCGCCCGCGAGTACCTGACGGATGCGGCTGCCGCGCGCTGGATGCCGGAGGCGCAGGTGCTCGTGCGCGCCGTCGCGCCCGAGGTGTCGCTCGCGGGCGAGAACGAGGCGACGGCCGTCGTGCGCGCGCTGTCGGAGATCGGGCCGAACGGCGCCCTGCAGCTCACCGACGGCGACCGCATGCTCGAGTTCTCGCTCGCGCAGGTCGACGGCGAGTGGCGCATCACGCAGGCGCCCGACGGCATCGTGCTCTCGAGCTACCACTTCGACCAGCTGTTCTCCTCCCACACGCTGCACTGGCTCACGCCCGACGGCACACGATCGGTGCCGGAGGTGCGCTGGTTCGAGCGCACGGCCGGCACGCGCGCCGAGCGCGTCATCGACGCGGTGCTCGCCGGCCCGTCGACGTGGCTGTCGCCCGCGGTGTCGACCTTCGGCGCGGTCGAGGCGTCGCGCGTGGGCGAGGCGCAGGTCGACGGCACCTCGATGACGGTCGTGCTCGACTTCGCGCAGGTGCGGCAGCTCGGCACGAGCAGCCTCGGGCCGCTCGCGGCGCAGCTCGCGGCCTCCCTGCGCGACCTCGGCGTGCGCGAGGTCATCGTCGAGGTCGAGGGGCTCGACGGCGTCTCGGCGAGCAGCGCCGACGCCCCGCCGATCGACCTCGGCGCGGTCGACCAGCGGCCCCTCGTGCTCGACGGCACGGCGCTGCGCGCGATCGGCGGCGCCGCGACGGTCGACGACGTCGGGCCGACGCTGGCCGCGATCGGCGCGACGAGCTTCACCGTCGGGGAGGCCGGAGGCGTCGCGCACACCGGCACGACCGCGGCGTGGATCGTGCCGGGCGTCGAGCCGGTCGTCGTGTCGACGGATGTCGCGGTGGTGCCGACCGTCGACGACAGCGGCTGGGTGCTCGCGCAGGAGCGCGGCGCGCGCCAGCGGCTGCTCGCGTGGCGCGACGGCGAGCGCGCCGAGCTGACCCTGCCGCCGGGCGCCGACCGGGTGACCGCCATGGCGCTCTCGCGCGACGGCGCCCGACTCGCGCTCACGACCTCGCAGGGCGCATCGAGCGAGGTCTGGGTGCTCGCGGTCGTGCGCGACGCCGACGGCCGGCCGACGACGCTCGGCGAGCCGTACCGGATGCCGCAGGTCGACGGCGCGGCGGTCGACATCACGTGGGCGGGCCCGACGCAGCTCGCGGTGCTCGCGAGCGAGGACGACCGTCCGCAGATCGTCATGCTCGACGTCGGCGGCACCTCCGAGCAGCTGCCCTCGCCCGATGTGCCGGTGCGCGCGATCGTGGGCGGCAGCGAGGGCGGCGCGACGCTGCGCGCGCTCGCGGCCGACGGCTCGGTGCTGTCGCTGCGCGGCCAGGTGTGGAGCCCCGCGACGGGGCTCGGTCCCGTGCGGCTCATCGCGACGCAGCAGTAGCGGGGGCGCGGGGGAGCGGCGGGCGACGCCGCACCCTCCACAGCGGCCTCGGGCGCGCGAGCGGGCCACCGCATCCGCCCGGCATCCTGCGCGGATGGAGCTGCTGCCGGCGCTGCGCGAAGCGGCGAGCGCGCTGTGGCCCGTCGAGTGCGCGGGGTGCGGCGCGCTCGACGTCGCCGTGTGCGCGGCCTGCCGCGCGCTCGTGCTCGACGCGCCGGTGCGCGAGCGGCTCGACGGCCTGCCGCTCGCGGCTGCCGCCGAGTACGCGGGCCCGGTGCGCGCGCTCGTCGCCGCGTGCAAGGAGCGGGGCGCGCGGGCGGAGGCGCGAGCGCTCGGCGCGGGCCTCGCCGCAGCCGTCGCGGCGCTGCCCGAGGCGGCGCTCGTACGCGTGCCGGCGAGCAGGGCGGGGATGCGTCGGCGCGGCTTCGACCCGGTCGCGCTCGTCGCGCGGGCGGCCGGGCTCCGCTCGATCGCGCTCCGGCGCGCGGGCCGCCCGGACGCCGCCGGAGCGCAGAAGGAGCGCTCGGTCGCCGAGCGCGAGCGCGCCGCGCACGGGTCGCTCGCGCTGCCGCGCCGCGCCGCGCGAGCGCTCGCCGGGGCGAGCGTCGTCGTGGTCGACGACGTCGTCACGAGCGGCGCGACGGTGCGCGAGGCGGTGCGTGCGCTGCGCGCGGCGGGCTGCCTCCCGGTCGGGATCGCGGCCGTCGCGAGGACCCCGAGGCGCCTCGCCGACGCGTGGACAAACGTCAGCATCGCGGGGGTAGAGTGACGGCACGCAAGTCGGCGCAGCAGCCGCGGGCGCCGATGCCGATCCTTACGGGAGGCCACGATGGAGATCACGTTCGGCGCCAGGGGCGCAGACATCACGGACCGGTTCCGGGCATATGCCGAGGAGAAGCTCGCGAAGGTGACGCAGCTGCTCCCGCGAGCCACCGCCCTCGATGTCAAGCTCACGCGGCATGCGGTGCCCCATACGACGGTCGCGGGCGGCCGGGTGGAGATCACCGTGCACGGCCCCGGCTCGATCATCCGCGCCGAATCCGACGGACCCGACAAGTACATGGCGTTCGACGCCGCCTACCACCGGGTGATGGAGCGCGCGCGTCGCGTGCACGACAAGCGCACCGACCACGGCGGCAAGCGCCGCACCCCGCTGCACGAGGCCGTCGCGACCGGCTTCCAGCAGGTCGACATCACCCCCGCCGACCCCGCCGTCGTCGAGGCCGTGCGCACGGGCTCGATGCCCGTCGTCACCGGCGAGCAGGAGCAGGAGTCGGAGTGGTCGCCGGTCGTGATCCGCGAGAAGCGGTTCCCCGCCAAGCGCATGAGCGTGCGCGACGCCGTCGACCAGATGGAGCTCGTCGGCCACCCGTTCTACCTCTTCGTCGACGACGCCTCGGGCGAGTGCGCGGTCGTCTACCGCCGCAAGGGCTGGTCCTACGGCGTCATCACGCTCGACGAGAACGCGCCGGCGGCCGGCATCGAGCAGGAGCGCGCCGCCTCCTGAGCCCCATCCGACGCATCCGCAGCGGCGCCCCGGCATCCCCCGGGGCGCCGCTTCGCTCGCGTTGTTAGGATGAGCAGTCGGTTACCGAACCGTGATCTTTCCCCCGAATTGGGAGGCACCCCACCGTGGCCAACATCTTCGAGAACCTGCTGCGAGCCGGCGAGGGCCGGCTGCGGCGCCGGCTCGAGCGCATCGCGAACGACGTCACCGCGCTCGAGGACGCCTTCGAAGAGCTGTCCGACGAGGAGCTCGCGGGCGAGACCGAGGAGTTCCGCTCGCGCTTCGCCGCCGGCGAGTCGCTCGACGACCTGCTGCCCGAGGCGTTCGCCGCCGTCCGCGAGGCGGCCAAGCGCACGCTCGGCATGCGCCCCTACGACGTGCAGGTGATGGGCGCAGCCGCGCTGCACCTCGGCAACATCGCCGAGATGAAGACCGGTGAGGGCAAGACCCTCGTCGCGCCGATCGCGGCGTACCTCAACGCGATCCCCGGCACCGGCGTGCACATCGTCACCGTCAACGACTACCTCGCGAGCTACCAGTCCGAGCTCATGGGCCGCGTGTTCCGCGCGCTCGGCATGACGACCGGCTGCATCCTCGCGGGCCAGACGCCCGAGCAGCGGCGCGAGCAGTACGCCGCCGATGTCACCTACGGCACGAACAACGAGTTCGGCTTCGACTACCTGCGCGACAACATGGCCCACTCGAAGGAGGCCATGGTGCAGCGCGGGCACGGCTACGCGATCGTCGACGAGGTCGACTCGATCCTCATCGACGAGGCCCGCACGCCGCTCATCATCTCCGGTCCCGCCGCAGGCGAGGCCAACCGCTGGTTCTCGGAGTTCGCGCGCATCGCGAAGCGCCTGCGCCCCGACGTCGACTACGAGGTCGACGAGAAGAAGCGCACCGTCGGCGTGCTCGAGCCCGGCATCGAGCGGGTCGAGGACCTGCTGGGGATCGACAGCCTCTACGAGAGCGCGAACACCCCGCTCATCTCGTTCCTCAACACCGCGCTCAAGGCGAAGGCGCTGTTCAAGCGCGACACCGACTACGTCGTCATGAACGGCGAGGTGCTCATCGTCGACGAGCACACGGGCCGCATCATGCAGGGCCGCCGCTTCAACGAGGGCATCCACCAGGCGATCGAGGCGAAGGAGGGGGTGCAGATCAAGGCCGAGAACCAGACGGTCGCGACGGTCACCCTGCAGAACTACTTCCGCCTCTACGACAAGCTCGCCGGCATGACGGGCACCGCCGACACCGAGGCGGCCGAGTTCATGTCGACGTACAAGCTCGGCGTCGTGCCGATCCCGACGAACAAGCCCGTGCAGCGCATCGACCGGCCCGACCTCGTGTACGCGACGGTCGAGGGCAAGTTCAAGCACGTGGTCGACGACATCGCCGAGCGCCACGCCGCCGGGCAGCCCGTGCTCGTCGGCACGACGAGCGTCGAGAAGAGCGAGTACCTCTCGACGCAGCTCGCCAAGCGCGGCGTCAAGCACGAGGTGCTCAACGCCAAGAACCACGCTCGCGAGGCATCGATCATCGCGCAGGCGGGGCGGCTCGGCGCCGTCACGGTCGCCACGAACATGGCCGGCCGCGGCACCGACATCATGCTCGGCGGCAACGCCGAGCACCTCGCCGTCACGCGCATGCAGGAGCTCGGCCTCAACCCATCCGAGACCCCGGAGGAGTACGAGGAGCGCTGGGACGAGGTCTTCGCCGAGGTGAAGGCCGCCGTCGAGGCCGAGGCGAAGGAGGTCGTCGAGGCCGGCGGCCTCTACGTGCTCGGCACCGAGCGCCACGAGTCGCGCCGCATCGACAACCAGCTGCGCGGCCGCTCGGGCCGCCAGGGCGACCCCGGCGAGAGCCGCTTCTACCTCTCGATGCAGGACGACCTGCTGCGCCTCTTCGGCGGCGCCGTCGCGCAGCGCTTCCTCGCGGCGGATGCGGATGAGGACGAGATCCCGCTGGAGTCGAAGATCTTCTCCCGCACGATCCGCTCCGCGCAGGCGCAGATCGAGGCGCGCAACGCCGAGATGCGCAAGAACGTGCTGAAGTACGACGACGTCATGAACCGGCAGCGCGAGGCGATCTACTCCGACCGGCGCCACATCCTCGACGGCGACGACCTCGAGGGCCGCGTGCAGGGCTTCCTCGAGGGGACGATCCGCGAGATCGTCGACGAGCACGCGGTCGGCGGCGACAGCGACGAGTGGAACCTCGAGGCGCTCTGGAACGACGCGAAGCAGGTCTTCCCGGTGAGCATCACGATCGATGAGGTCGTCGCCGAGGCGCAGCCGCGCCTGACCGCCGACTTCGTCTACGAGCAGCTGCTCTCGGACGCGAAGCTCGCCTACCGCCGCCGCGAGGAGGAGCTCGGCTCGCCCGCGATGCGGCTGCTCGAGCGCCGCGTCGTGCTGTCGGTCATCGACCGCAAGTGGCGCGACCACCTCTACGAGATGGACTACCTGCGCGAGGGCATCGGCCTGCGCAGCATGGCGCAGCGAGACCCGGTCGTCGAGTACCAGAACGAGGGCTTCGCGCTCTACCAGCAGATGATGTCGGCGATCCGCGAGGAGTCGGTGACGTTCCTGTTCAACCTCGACGTCAAGGTGCAGCAGGGCGCGTCGCCCGAGGCGCCCGCGCTCCAGGGCGGCGGGCTCGAGGAGGGCGAGGACGACACGTCGAAGCTCACCTACACCGCGCCGTCCGAGGACGGCGAGGCCTCGGTGCACGACGCGAAGGGCAAGGAGCTCAGCGCCGCGACCGGCAAGGCGCGCGCGAAGAGCGGCAACCCGGCGGTCGCCGCGCAGGCGCAGGCGCAGGCCGCGGGCGGCAACCGCCAGCAGCGCCGTGCCGCGGCGAAGCAGGCGCAGGCGGCGCAGTCGGCGCCGAAGCAGGTGGGCGCCTTCGGCCAGCGGACCGACCAGGACTGACGCCGGCCCGTGAGTGGTCACTTGCGCACGTGAGTGGTCACTTGCGCACGTGAGTGGTCACTTGCGCGTCTGAGCGGTCACTTGCGCACGTGAGTGGTCACTTGCGCGTCTGAACGGTCACTTGCGCACGTGAGTGGTCACTTGCGTGTCTGAACGGTCGCTTGGGCGTCTGAGTGGTCACGTGCGCACGTGAGTGGTCACCTCCGCGCCTGAGCGGTCGGTCGTATGTGTGCGCGGTCGTGAGCGCCGACTGACCCTGAGGCAAGTCGCCGCTGGTATGAGGGAGCGACCGCTCGGCCGCGGGAGTGACCGTTGACGCGCGGGAGTGACCGCTCACCCGCGGAAGTGACCGCTCATCCGCGGAAGTGACCGCTCACCCGCGGAAGTGACCGCTCACCCGCTGGAGTGACCGTTGACGCGCGGGAGTGACCGCTCACCCGCGGAAGTGACCGCTCACCCGCTGGAGTGACCGTTGACGCGCGGGAGTGACCGCTCGGCCGTGGAAGTGACCGTTGACGCGCGGAAGTGACCGTTGAGGCGCGGGAGTGACCGCTCGTCGTGGTGCGGCCGGACGCGCCCGCCAGGGCCGCGTGGGGCTGCGCGGTCCGGCGCGCGCCGCGCTCAGCGGTCGATCGAGCGCAGGCCGTTCCACGCGGTGACGCCGAGCGGCGGGCCGTAGGCGCCCGTGGCCCCGCCGTTGGAGTAGACAGCAGTCAGGGTGCCGGCGCCCGTCGGCTCGTCGAGGTTCGAGACGAAGCCCGAGCCCGAGGCGCCCTCGCCCATCGCGCAGTCGGCGCCGTAGTTCGCGTCGCCGCCCGCGCCGTAGTTGAGCGACGCATCCGCGCAGTACCGCAGCACCTCGGCGTCGAAGCCGTCGTTGCCCGGATACCCGGCGATCACCACGCCGTTCGTCTCGGCGGTGAAGCTCACGCCCTGGCCGCCCACGGCGTCCTCGAGGGTCTGCCCGCCCTGCGGCGCGAAGCGGATGAACCCGAAGTCGAAGCCCATCCAGCCGTCGTCGTCCTCGCCGTCGAGCCAGCGGAGGTTCGCCTCGAGGTACTGCCGGGGCACCCACAGCTGCTCCGCCTCCCACGTGCCGAACGGCGCGAGCCCGCGCTCGTAGGCGGGCGAGAAGGTGATGCGGTCGTAGTAGTCGCGGGTGTCGTCGTCCCACACGCAGTGCGCAGCTGTGACGACGACGAGCCCGGTCTCGCTGTTGATCACGGTGCCGCTGCACGTGTACTGGTCGTCGCCCGCCTCCATCACGAGGCGCCCGGTGGTCGTGAGCAGCAGGCTCGCCGTCGCGTCGTGGCGCCTGCCGGGGTAGAGCTCGTCGCCGTCGGCGTGCTCGGGCAGCGCGATCCCGGGCGCGACCCTCGGCGCGCCCCGGGTGGGCTCGAGCACGACGTCGGCCGCCGCATCCGGCAAGTACCCGTCATCGGTGCGCCCCGCGAAGCCGGCGTAGAGCTCGCCGGTGTCGGCGACCGTCTCGTCGGTGGTGGTGACCGGCTCGTCCGGCTCGACGGGCGTCGGGCCCCGCTGAGGGTCGCCGGCGTCGGGCGACGGCCGGGTCGGGGGCGCGAGCGGCGTCGCGGAGGGCGGATCCGCGGGGCCGGGCTCGCGGGGCGGGGGCGGCAGGAGGCACCCCGTCATCGTCAGGACGACGGCTGCCGCCGCGAGCGCGGCGAGCGGAGAGGCAGGACGCATGGTGCCCTCCACGCTAGGGCGATCGACCGAGCGGATGCTCGGAGAGCAGGATCCTACGCGGGCGGGTCGATCGCGACCAGCAGGATCCCCGTCCAGTGGCACAGGAACGCGATCACGGTGCAGACGTGGAAGATCTCGTGGAAGCCGAAGTGGCGGGGGAACGGGTTCGGCTTCTTGAGGCCGTAGAAGACCGCGCCGACGCTGTAGGCGAGGCCGCCGACGATGACGAGCACGGCCGTCGCGGCGTTCGCCGCCCAGATCTGGCCGAGGAACGCGACCGCCGCCCAGCCGAGCGCGAGGTAGATGGGCACGTAGAGCCAGCGCGGCGCCGAGAGCCAGAACACGCGGAACGCGATGCCGAGCAGCGCGCCCGCCCAGATGACCGTCAGCAGGATCCAGTCGGTCGGCGACGGGAGGGTGAGCATCGCGATCGGCGTGTACGTGCCCGCGATGAGCAGGAAGATGTTGGCGTGGTCGAGGCGCTTGAGCACGACCCGCGTGCGCTCCTGCCAGTGGAAGCGGTGGTAGACGGCCGAGATGCCGAACAGCAGCAGGCTGGATGCGGCGAAGACCGCCGTCGACACGGTGGCGGTGGCGCCGTCGGCGACGACGACGAGCACGATCCCCGCGATGAGCGCGAGCGGTGCGGTGATCGCGTGGATCCAGCCACGCCAGGTCGGCTTCTGCTCGACCGCGGCCTCGGCGATCGCGTCGCCGGCCGCCTCGATGAGCGGCAGGTGCGCGCGATCGGGCTCGCTCACGCGCCGCTCCGGGCCTGCGGCGCCCGCGCCGCGCGGTGATCCGTCGCCCGGGTTCGCGCCGTCGGTCTCGTGCTCTGCGGTGCCTGCCATGGGTACAGCGTATGGCGTACGCAGTGCCGCCGCAGGCATGCGCGCTGTGGATGCCCGATAGATTCGACTCCGTGCGACTGCGCAGCGCCCCGGGGTCACGACTCGTCTACCGCTACTACGAGCGGCGGCTCCGCCGCGACCTGCAGCGCTCGGGCGTGCCCCGCCACATCGCGATGATCATCGACGGCAACCGCCGGTGGGCGCGCGAGCAGAACCTCGCGACCGCCGCGCACGGCCACCGCGCGGGAGCGGCGAAGCTGCGGGAGTTCGTCGACTGGTGCGCCGAGATCGGCGTCGAGGTCGTGACCCTCTACCTGCTCTCGCGCGACAACCTCACGGGCCGCGCGCGCGAGGAGCTCGGCGAGCTCTGCGAGATCATCGCCGACCTCGCCGACGACCTCTCGCGCCAGCCCGGCCGCCGCATCCAGCACGTGGGCGACGCGAAGGGCCTGCCCGAGCCGCTCGTCGCCGCGCTCGAGGCAGCGGTGGCTCGCACCGCCGGGAACAGCGGCATCCACGTGAACCTCGCCGTCGGCTACGGCGGCCGCCACGAGCTCGTCGAGGCGGTGCGCCGGCTGCTCGCCGACGCGCAGACCGCGAGCCCGGCCGAGCTCGCCGAGCGCCTCACGCCCGAGCTCATCGCCGAGCACCTCTGGACGGCGGGGCAGCCCGATCCCGACCTCGTCATCCGCACGTCGGGCGAGCAGCGGCTGAGCGACTTCATGCTGTGGCAGAGCGCGCACAGCGAGTTCTACTTCGTCGAGGCGCTCGGTCCCGACCTGCGCGAGGTCGACTTCCTGCGCGCGGTGCGCGCCTACGGGCAGCGGGAGCGCCGCTACGGCAAGTGAGCGGGCGCGCGCGGCGTGCCGCGGTGTGGCTCCTCGGGTTTCCTGCAGGTGAACACTGCCCCCGCATCCGTGTGTCGTGCCGCGCCCGCGACGGGCGCGAGCGTAGATTCGCACCAGTCGGGCACCCTCGCCCGACGAGCGAGCGGCCTTCGCGCCAGCGAGCACCACGGGAGGCGACGGCCGCGTGATCCGACCCCGGTCGGAAGGGAGCGCCACGTGCCTGAACTCACCACCCCCGCTCACGAGGCCGTCGAGATCGCCGACCTCGACACCCGCCAGCGCACCTACGTGCTCGACACGAGCGTGCTGCTGTCGGACCCGGGGGCGATCCACCGCTTCGCCGAGCACCAGGTCGTGATCCCGGTGATCGTGATCGCCGAGCTCGAGAAGAAGCGGCACGATCCCGAGATCGGCTACTTCGCCAGGAAGGCCCTGCGGAACCTCGACGACCTGCGCACCGAGCACGAGCGGCTCGACTTCCCCGTGCCCACCGAGGGCGGCGGCTCCCTGCGGGTCGAGCTGAACCACTCGAACCAGCAGGTGCTGCCGAGCGGCCTGCAGCTCGGCGACAACGACTCGCGCATCCTCGCGGTCGCGTCGAACCTCGCCGGCGACGGCCTCGACGTGTGCGTCGTGTCGAAGGACATGCCGATGCGCGTCAAGGCCGCCTCGATCGGGCTCGCGGCGGAGGAGTACCTCGCCGAGCAGGCCGTCGACTCCGGCTGGACGGGCACCGCCGAGCTCGCGCTCTCGGGCGAGCAGATCAACGCGCTCTACGAGGACGAGCGGATCGAGACCGACCTCGTGGCCGCGCTGCCGCTCAACACCGGGCTCGTCATCACCTCCGAGCGCGGCTCGGCGCTCGGCCGCGTGACGCGCCGCGGCGAGGTCTCGCTCGTGCGCGGCGACCGCGAGGTCTTCGGCGTGCACGGCCGCTCGGCCGAGCAGCGGCTCGCGATCGACCTGCTGCTCGACGACGAGGTCGGCATCGTCTCGCTCGGCGGCTCCGCGGGGACCGGCAAGTCGGCGCTCGCGCTCGCCGCGGGCCTGGAGGCCGTGCTCGAGCGGCGCCTCCACAAGAAGGTCATCGTCTTCCGCCCCCTCTACGCCGTCGGTGGCCAGGAGCTCGGCTACCTGCCCGGCGACAAGGAGGAGAAGATGAACCCCTGGGGCCAGGCGATCTACGACACGCTCGGCGCGCTCGTGAGCGAGAACGTGCTCGACGAGGTCGCCGACCGGGGGCTCCTCGAAGTGCTGCCGCTCACCCACATCCGCGGCCGCTCGCTGCACGACGCGTTCGTGATCGTCGACGAGGCGCAGTCGCTCGAGCGCAACGTGCTGCTCACGGTGCTCTCGCGCATCGGCCAGAACTCGCGCGTGGTGCTCACGCACGACGTCGCGCAGCGCGACAACCTGCGCGTCGGCCGGCACGACGGCGTCGCGAGCGTCATCGAGACGCTCAAGGGCCACGAGCTCTTCGGCCACATCACGCTGCAGCGCAGCGAGCGCTCGCGAATCGCGGCGCTCGTCACCAGCCTGCTGGAGGGCTGAGCGGGGCGCTGGCAGGGCGGCTCAGCTGAGCCGTCCTGCCGCTCCGCCGGTCCGCTCTGCGGGTCCGCCTTGGGTCTCCGCCCGTCTGCTCTGCGCCTCAGCGGAGCCCGCGCGCGGCTGAGGGTGGTCACGGCGCGCCGTACCGACCGTCGCGAGCCCGGCGTGTCGTGACCACCCCGCGGTCCGCGGCCGGCGTGTCGTGACCACCCTCGGCGCACGGTCGGCGCGGGGGCGACCGGCGGTAGCGTGCCGGCATGGCGCTCACGCGGTCCGCGGCACGACGGATGCGGCTGGCCGCTCAAGGGCTCGACGGGCTCGGCCGGGCCGAGGGTGGCGGAGGTCTCGACCGGTCCAGCGGCGCCGAGGGTGGCGGAGGCGGCGCCCGCGAGGCGGGCGTCGGCGCAGGCGGTGCCGCGCGCACCCCCGTCGACGTCGTGCGCCGCATGGTCGCGATGCAGGGGCAGGACCTGCGGGCCGTGCTGCGCGCGATCGCGATCCGCTCGGCGCCCGGCACGACGGTCTCCGACGTGCGCGCCGCGTTCGACCAGGGCGAGCTCGTGCGCGCGTGGGCGATGCGCGGCACGCTGTTCGTCGCGGCGCCGGCCGACCTCGCGGCGCTGCACGCCGCCGTCGGCGAGCGGATGCGCCGGCAGGAGTGGCGCATGTGCACCGACCGCGGCATCGACGGCGCGATCGCCGCGCGCGCCGCGGAGGTCGCGCACGCGCTCCTCGCCGAGGGGCCGCTCGCGCGCGGCGCGATGCTCGCCGCGTGGCGGGATGCCGGCATCGACACCGCGGAGGGGCGCGGCTACCACCTCCTCGCGCTGCTCGCCTACGACGAGCTGCTGCGCTTCGGCCCCTTCGACGGCGACGAGCAGCTGCTCGTCGGCGGGCCGCCGCCGGCGGTGCCCGACCCGCAGGCGGCGCTGGCGGATGTGGTGCTGCGCTTCGCGCTCGCCCGCGGGCCCGTGCGCGCCGACGACGCCGCGTGGTGGCTCGGGCTCCCGAAGCTGCTCGTGCGCGGCATCCTCGCCGACGCGGCGGCGCTCGAGGCGATCGACGTCGCGGGCACGCCCATGCTCGCCGCCGTCGACGCAGCGCCCGGCAGGCGCGCGGGCGTGCGGCTCGTGCCTGCCTTCGACGAGTGGCTGCTCGGCTACGCCGACCGCTCGCTCATCGCGACGCGCGAGGCGTTCGCGATGGCGGTGCCCGGCGGCAACGGCGTCTTCCGCCCGCTCGTCCTCGCCGACGGTCGCGTCATCGGCACGTGGCGCGCGCCCGCGCCGTCAGCGCCGGCCGGCGGCGCGCCCGTCGTCGAGCTGCTCGACGGGGTGCCGGCGTCGCTGCGCGCGAGCGCCGAGCGGGCCGCCCGCGCGTGGCCGCACGGCTGACTCAGCTCTCGAGCGCGCCCCGCCAGATGCTGTTGCCGCTGTGGGTCGGGTCGCCGTCGTACGGCTCGATCGAGACGTCGACGATCGGGAACGTCGCGAGGTCGAGGTCGGGCGGCAGTGCGAGCTGCGTGCGGCGCGCGTCGAGCACGCCGAGGCTCACCATCTGCTGCGCCTGCTCGTCGAGCAGCCACACGTCGAGGTAGCCGTCGACGTCGGGCAGCGCATCGGTATCGACGACGAGCAGGCGCTGGCCGTCCTGCTCGATCACCTCGGCGCGCGCCGGGTCGACCGAGACGCTCGAGGCGAGCGGCTCGAGCACCGCGTTCGCGACGTCGACGGACCGCGGCGCAGCGCCGAGCTGCACGACGACGAGCACCGCGATCGCGGCGGCCGCCACGGCGGAGGCGGCGCTCGCGGCGAGCAGCGCGCCGAGGCCGAAGCGTCGGCGACGCCGCGGGGCGACGTGGCCGGATGCGGGGCGCGCCCCGGTGCGGTCGGCGGGCGCGGCGCTCGTCCCACCGTCCGGAGCCGCGCTCGCGCCGACCGGCGCATCCGCCTCGACCGCGATCTCGGCGGCGATCCGCTCCCACACGGCCGCGGGCGGCGCCATCGGCGCGACGTCGGCGGCGCGGAACCGCTCGGCGGTGCCGCGGAGGCCCTCGACCTCGCCCCGGCACTGCGCACAGGTGGAGAGGTGGTCGCGGCCCTCGTCGCCGTCGCCGAGCGCGAGGGCGACGAGCGACTCACTCGACAGGTGCTGCATGCGTCTCCTCCCAACGGTCTCGGAGCCGGCGCAACGCGCGCGACAGGTGGCTCTTCACGGTGCCGACCGGCATGGTCAGCTGCTCGGCGATCCAGGTGGCCGGGCGATCCTCGAGCACCGCCAGGCGCACGATCGTGCGCTGGGGCTCGCCGATGCGCTCGAGCTCCTCCTGCACGGTCAGCGCGTCCGCCACGGCCTCCGACACGGGATCCCCCTCACCGCGCTCGAGGGCCGCGGCGAGCGACTCCGGCTCGGTCGCGAGCTCGTGCCGCGACCGCGCCCGCCAGTGGTCGGCGATGCGCCGGCGGGCGATCGCGACGATCCAGGCGCCGAGCGGCCCGGCCGCGGGGTCGTACGACTCGCGCGAGCGCCACACCGACACGAACGTCTGCTGCACCACGTCCTCCGCATCGTGCGCGGGCATCGCCCGGCAGGCGATCGCATAGACCAGCCCGCCCCAGCGCTCGTAGACGGCGCGCAGCAGCTCGGGCGAGGCATCGGCCGCGAAGGCCGCGCTCAGCCGAGCGACGTCGTCGTTCTCGCTGATCACGGGCTGAACGTACCATCGCAGGCTCCCTCACCCCGCGTCCGGCTCGGCGGTCACGACGATGTTGTCCTCGTACGCGCCCGCTGCCGCATCCCACTCGCCGCCGCACGTGACGAGCCGCACGACGTGCTCGCCGTCGCGCGCGAAGAGCGAGGCGAGGGGCAGCTCCGCCTTCGCGATCTGCTCGACGCTCGTGATGCGGAACCGCAGGACCTCCCCGGATGCGGTGGTCACCTCGACGGGGTCCCCCGCCTCGGCGCCCAGCACCGCCGCCATGGGGGCGGCGCCGATGTCGCTGTCGACGTGGGCCGCGAGCACCGCGGAGCCGGCGTCGGCGCCGGGCGCCGGGCCGTAGCGGTACCAGCCGAGCTCGCCGACGAGCTCCGGCACGTCCATCTGCCCGTCGTCGCGCACGCCCACCGGCACGACCTCGAGGGCGAGGTCCACCGAGGGCACGCGCACCGCCGTCGGGGCGTCCACCGGGGCCGCCGGCGTCGGGGCCGCGTCTCGCGCGGCGACACCGGTGGGCACGCGGCCGCTCGGCTGCGCCGCCGAGGGGGAGGGGGTCGCGGTCGTCGGCGCGGGCGTCGCCGCGGCCGGGGCCGTCTGCGGCCCCGCGGGCAGCGACGGCGCGACCGACTGGGTGACGAGCACGGCGCCGACGATCACCGCCGCCGCCGAGAGCGTGCCGGCGAGGGCGAGCAGCACCGTGCGCCGGCGGCCGGCCACGGGGGAGGGCCCCCGCCGCGCGGTGCGCGACGGGAGCCCTCGATCGGTGCGCATCGTCAGCTGCGCGCCTGCGCCGTACGCAGCGTGCGGGTCGTGACGAGCGCGAGGCCGAGCACGCCGGCCACGGCGAGCGCGACGCCGAGGGCCTGCTGCTGCGCGGCGCCGCCCAGGCCGGACGGCACGCCGCTCGGGGCGCTGTGGGCCTCGACCGACTGCACGGCGAGCGCGAGGTTCCCGTCCTCGGCGCTGCCCCATGCGGTGACGATGGTGTTCGTGCCCTCAGCGAGGTCGAGGTCGGCCGGGCCGATCGCGACATCCTCGGTGCCGGCGAGCACCACGTCGGCCGAGACCTGGCCGGCGGCCGTCTCGAGCGAGGCCTCATCGGGGTTGGTCAGGCCCTCGACGATGACCTCGCCACCCGCCCGCACGTCGACCGCGGGAGCCGCCGCGAGGTGACGCACGGTGAGCCGAGACTGGCCGGCCGGCACAGGGTCGGTGTCGTTCGCGAACGCCGAGAGCATGGGCTCGCCGCTCTCGCTCAGGTGGGCGACGAGGGTCAGGTTGGCGTCGGTCGGCACCTCGACCCCGCTCGCCTCGATGGCCGGGTCGCCCGAGTCGGGCGTCTCGCCGTCGGCGAAGACCTGGATGTCGTAGCTGCCGGCGGGCAGCATCATCGGGTCGGTCAGCGTGCCGGGCTCGAAGTCGCTGATGGCCTCCTCGCCGTTGATCCAGACGTCCACGGTGAGGCCCGGCACGCCGTGCAGCACCGACACCGTCGAGTCGCCGTCTGCGGCCATGGCGGGAGCGGCGCCGAACGCCGAGAGTGCGACTGCGGCACCGATGCCGATCGCGAGCTTGCGCTTCATGGTGGTCTCCTTCAGGTCTGTGGCGCTGATGCGCCGTTCTTGCCCAGGTATCGCGGCGGCGTGCCCGATCGGTTGCAGCGGATGCGGTGCCGTGCATCCCGGGCGTGTCGCGGTCGGCGGTCGTCCCCTGTGGAGAGCGCGCTCGCGCCCGCACCACGTCTGGCTACCGTGGCGCCATGACGCGCGTGCCGATCGCCGACCGGGCCGACGTCGAGCCGCTCTCGGCGCCGCCGCCCCTGCGGCTGCACCCGCTCGACCTCGTCGGGGTGCTGCTCGCCGCGGCGACGGCGGCCGTCCTCGCGAGGGCAGGCCACGACCTCGTGGCGATCGCTCCGCTCGCCGCCGCGGCGGCCGCCGCACCCGCGCTCGCCCGCATCGACCTCGCCGAGCGGCGGCTGCCCAACGCGCTCACGCTCCCGCTCCTGGCGGTGGCGGCCGCCGCGTGCGCGGTCCGGTTCTCGACGGGCGACCTGGCGCCGCTCGTCGGGCTCGGCTGCGGCGCGCTGCTGCTCGTCATGGCGGTCGCGGGCGGCATGGGCATGGGCGATGTCAAGCTCGGCGCCGGGCTCGCGCTCGCGACCGCGACGCTCGGGTGGGCGGTCCCGCTCGTCGCGCTCGCCGCATCCGTCGTCGTCGGCGGCGTCGCCGGAGCCGTCGCGCTCGCGGCCGGGCGGCGCAGCGTCGCGTTCGGCCCGTGGCTGCTCGTGGGCGCGGCGCTCGCGGTCTGGGCGGCGGCGCTCCGCGTCGTGTGACCTTCTGTGACAGCGCGATTGGTCGTGCGCGGTGGCTGATTCCTACGGTGGTGAGCATCCCCGGCAGCACCTGAAGGAGCCACCATGTCCAAGCCTCTCGCCCGTTCCGCCGCCCTCGCGGGTGGCCTCGGCCTCGCCGCCCTGCTCGTCGGCTGCAGCGCCGCATCCGGGGGCGCAGCTCCCGAGGGCGAGCCCGCCCTCGGCTCGGCGGACAACCCGGTGCAGCTGGGCGTCGTGGGCGCCGCCGAGCCGTACTGGACGACGTTCGAGGAGGCCGCCGAGGCCGAGGGCATCGAGGTCGACATCGTCGACTTCACCGACTACAACCAGCCCAACCCCGCGCTCAGCGAGGGCGAGCTCGACATCAACCAGTTCCAGCACATCATCTACCTCGCCAACTACAACGTGCAGGCGGGCGACGACCTCACCGCGATCGGCTCGACCGCCACGTACCCGATCGGCCTCTACTCGTCGCAGTACGAGTCGGTCGAGGAGATCCCGGACGGCGCCGAGGTCATCGTGCCGAACGACGACACGAACCAGGCCCGCGGCCTCCTCGTGCTGCAGTCGGCCGGCCTCATCGCGCTCGAGGACGGCGGGAGCCCCTACTCGACCGTCGCGGACGTCATCGAGGACGAGTCGCGCGTGACGGTCTCGGCCGTCGACGCCGCGATCACGGCGACCTCGCTGCCCGACGTCGCCGCCGCGATCATCAACAACGACTTCCTCACCGACGCCGGCATCGACCCGGCCGACGCGATCGCGCAGGACGACCCGACCGACCCGGCCGCGCAGCCGTACATCAACGTCTTCGCGACGACGGCCGAGAACGCCGACGACGAGGTGCTGGAGCGCCTCGTGGAGATCTACCAGACGAACGAGGAGGTGCAGGCGGGCGCGCTCGAGTCGAGCGGCGGCACCGGCCTGTTCGTCTCGACGCCGAAGGAAGAGCTGCAGGCGAGCCTGCAGTCCGTGCAGGAGGCGCTGCAGGCCCAGTAGCCCGCAGGCCCAGCAGCCCGCAGGCCCAGCAGCCCGCAGGCTCACCAGCCCGCAGGCACAGCAGCCCGCAGGCGCGCGGCGGGAGGCTGCGCCGGGAACGATCCCGGTCGCATCCTCTCGCCGCGCCGCGTCCCCGAACCCAGCCGAAGGAGCAGGCCGTGGCCCACATCGTGCTCGACCGCGTGTCGAAGCGGTTCCCGCCGACCAAGCGCGGCGGCGACGAGATCGTCGCCGTCGACGACGTCTCGCTCGAGATCGCCCAGGGCGAGATCTTCGGCATCATCGGCTACTCGGGCGCGGGCAAGTCGACGCTCGTGCGCCTCATCAACCAGCTCGAGCCGCTCTCGGCGGGCAGCATCACGGTGGGCGACGTGCCGATCAGCAGCCTGCGCGGCCGGCGCCTGCGCGAGCAGCAGACGCGCATCGGCATGATCTTCCAGCGCTTCAACCTGCTGACCTCCCGCACCGTCGCGGGCAACGTCGCCTACCCGCTCGAGGTGCTCGGCGTGCCGCGCGCGCAGCGCCGCCGCCGGGTCGAGGAGCTGCTCGCGTTCGTAGGCCTCGCCGACCGCGCGGGTGCCTACCCCGAGCAGCTCTCGGGCGGGCAGCAGCAGCGCGTCGGCATCGCCCGGGCGCTGGCCGCCGAGCCGCAGATCCTGCTCGCCGACGAAGCCACCTCCGCGCTCGACCCCGAGACGACCGACGAGGTGCTCGACCTGCTCGCGCGCGTGCGCCGCGAGCTCGGCGTCACGATCGTCGTCATCACGCACGAGATGGACGTCATCACGCGCATCGCCGACCGCGTGGCGGTGATGGATGCGGGCCGCGTCGTCGAGAGCGGCGTCACCTACGACGTCTTCACCCGCCCGCAGACCGCGGTCGCGAAGCGCTTCGTGCAGACGGTCGTGCGCGCGCTGCCCGGCGGCGATGACCTCGCGCGGCTGCGCGAGCTGCACCCGGGCCGCTTCTTCACCATCTCGTTCACCGATGAGGGCGCGAGCGAGGCGCGTGTGCTCTCGGCGCTCGCGAAAGCGGGCGTCGACTTCAACCTCGTGCACGGTGGCGTCGACGACATCCAGGGGCGGGTCTACGGACTGCTCACCATCGCCGTGCGCGGCGACGCCGAGTCGGTCGCGTGGGCCCTGCAGGGCATCGGCGACGGCGTGTCGATCGAGGAGCAGCGATGAGCGAGATCGTGGGCGTGCTGCCCGACCTGCTCGAGCAGACCGCCATCATGCTGTGGATGGTGGCGCTCGCGCTGCTGTTCGGCGGCATCGGCGGCCTCATCATCGGCACGGGCCTCTACGTCACCCGACGCGGCGGCATCCTGCAGCAGAGCGTCGTGTGGTGGGTGCTCAACGTGCTCGTGAACACCTTCCGGCCGATCCCGTTCATCATCCTGCTGGCCGCGCTCCAGCCGCTCGGGCGGCTCGTCGTCGGCAAGGGCATCGGCACCGAGTACGCCGTCTTCGCGATCGCGATCGCCGCGACCTTCGGCATCGCGCGCATCGTCGAGCAGAACCTCGTGTCGATCCCGACCGGGGTGATCGAGGCGGCGCGCTCGACGGGAGCGAGCCCGTGGCGCATCATCCGCACGGTGATCATCCCCGAGGCGCTCGGCCCGCTCGTGCTCGGCTTCACGTTCGCGGTGATCGCGATCGTCGACATGTCGGCCGTCGCGGGGCTCGTCGGCGGTCAGGGGCTCGGCAACTGGGCCGTCACCTACGGCTATCGGCAGTTCGACGAGGTCGTCACGTGGTCGGCGCTCATCGCGGTCGTGATCGTCGTGCAGCTCATCCAGGCGCTCGGCAACGCGCTCGCCCGGCGCATCATGCGCCGCTGAGCAGCGTCGGCGCCGCAGCGGCGCATCCGAGCGCATAGCATCGGATGTCTGACCTCGCTGCGCGAGCAGTCTAGGATTGTTCCCTGGGTAACCCCCGTAATCCGTTACACCCAGATAGGACGCACCGATGGCCAACGTCGCCACATCGAAGCCCGAGCTGCCCCCCGCGGCAGTCGAGGAGACCAGCTCGAAGCGGTGGACACCGCTCAAGATCATCATCTGGGCCGCGATCGCGCTGCTCGGCGGCGTCGCGTGGACGATGCTCGCGCTCGTGCGCGGCGAGACGGTCAACGCGATCTGGTTCGTGTTCGCGGCCGTCGCGACCTACCTCATCTTCTACCGCTTCTACTCGAAGTACATCGAGCGCAAGATCGTCCGCCCGGACGACACCCGCGCGACCCCCGCCGAGTACAAGGCCAACGGCCGCGACTACGTCGCGACCGACCGCCGCGTGCTCTTCGGCCACCACTTCGCCGCCATCGCCGGCGCCGGCCCGCTCGTCGGCCCGGTGCTCGCTGCCCAGATGGGCTACCTGCCCGGCACGATCTGGATCATCGTGGGCGTCGTGCTCGCCGGCGCGGTGCAGGACTACCTCGTCATGTTCTTCTCGATGCGCCGCGGCGGCCGCTCGCTCGGCCAGATGGCGAAGGACGAGTTCGGCCGCGTCGGCGGCGCAGCCGCGATCATCGCCACGCTGCTCATCATGGTGATCATCACCGCGATCCTCGCGCTCGTCGTCGTCAACGCGCTCGGCGAGAGCCCCTGGGGCGTCTTCTCGGTCGCGATGACCATCCCGATCGCGCTGTTCATGGGCGCGTACCTGCGCTGGATCCGCCCCGGCAAGGTGCTCGAGATCTCCATCATCGGCTTCGTGCTCCTCATGGCGGCGATCGTCGGCGGCGGCATGGTCGCCGAGACCGCCTGGGGGCAGGAGCTCTTCACGCTCGACCGCGTCACGATCGCCTGGGGCATCGTCATCTACGGCTTCATCGCCGCGGTGCTGCCCGTCTGGATCCTGCTGACGCCGCGCGACTACCTGTCGACCTTCATGAAGATCGGCGTCATCGTCGCCCTGGCGCTCGCGATCATCGTCGTGCGCCCCGAGATCTCGGTGCCCGCGTTCACCGAGTTCGCCTCGGGCGACTCCGGCCCCGTCTGGCCCGGCTCGCTGTTCCCGTTCCTGTTCGTCACGATCGCGTGCGGCGCGCTCTCGGGCTTCCACGCGCTCATCTCCTCCGGCACGACGCCGAAGATGGTGGAGAAGGAGAAGCAGGTGCGCCTGCTCGGCTACGGCGGCATGCTCATGGAGTCGTTCGTCGCGGTCATGGCGCTCGTCGCCGCGATCTCGATCGACCAGGGCATCTACTACGCGATGAACTCGTCGGCCGCGAACACGCAGGGCACGATCGAGGGCGCTGCCGCGTTCGTGCAGTCGCTCGGCCTCACCGGCGTGAGCGTCACCCCCGAGCAGCTCGCGCAGACCGCCGCCGCGGTCGGCGAGGAGTCGGTCGTCAGCCGCACCGGCGGCGCACCGACGCTCGCCCTCGGCCTCGCGCAGATCATGCAGCAGTGGATCGGCGGTCCCGGCATGATGGCGTTCTGGTACCACTTCGCGATCATGTTCGAGGCGCTGTTCATCCTCACCGCGGTCGACGCCGGCACCCGTGTCGCGCGCTTCATGCTGCAGGACTCGCTCGGCAACGTCTTCCCGAAGTTCAAGGACACGTCCTGGACGCTCGGTGCCTGGATCTGCACGGCGATCATGGTCGCCGCGTGGGGCGCGGTGCTCATCATGGGCGTCACCGACCCGCTCGGCGGCATCAACACCCTGTTCCCGCTGTTCGGCATCGCCAACCAGCTGCTCGCGGCGATCGCGCTCGCGATCGTCCTGGCGATCGTGGCAAAGCGCCGCACGTTCAAGCAGCTGTGGGTCGTCGCGCTGCCGCTCGCGTTCATCTCGGTCGTGACGGTCACCGCATCCGCCTTCAAGGTGTTCTCGCCGGTGCCGGCCGTCGGCTACTGGGCGAACCACTTCCGCTTCCGCGACGCGCTCGCAGCGGGCGAGACGTCGGTCGGCACGACCGAGGGCGTCGCGGCGCTCGAGGCTGTGGTGCGCAACACCTTCATCCAGGGCTCGCTGTCGGTCATCTTCGTGGTGCTCACGCTCATCGTGATCGGCTTCTCGGTCGCGAACGTCATCAAGGCGTTCCGCATCGACCACGTCGTCGACCAGGAGGACGAGCGCCACGAGTCGGCGATGTTCGCCCCGGCCGGCTTCATCCCGACGCCCGAGGAGCGCGAGCTCCAGAAGCAGTGGGATGCGGTCCCCGACGAGCACAAGCACGTCTCGACCGGGCACTGACACGGCAGCGCCGATGACCGAATCCACGAACCAGCTCCCGGGGCCCGAGACGGGCCCCGGCGCTGGGGTCGCGGCGGCGGCCCGAAAGGGCCGCCGCTCCCAGCTCCACCGCGCCTGGGACGGCGTCGTGTGGTGGGCCAAGGGCGTCACGGGCGAGTCGAAGTACCAGGCGTACGTCGACCACGAGCGGCGCGCGCACCCGGATCGCGAACCGATGTCGGAGCGCGAGTTCTGGCGCGACGAGTACCGCCGCCAGGACGCGAACCCCGAGGGTCGCTGCTGCTGACCCCGCCTGACGACGACGCCCGGCCTCATCGCGAGGCCGGGCGTCGTCGTCACAGTCCGTCACAGTCGCACGTGGCGGCCGCGGACCTGCGCATGATGACCGCATGAGCAGCCCCGTCCCCTCGCACCTCGTCGGCAGCATCAACCTGCCCGACGCATCCGCCGTCCTCCGCGCCGTCGCCGGCACGCTCGACCACGCGCCGCGCGTCCCGGACGGCGAGGTGGGGGAGCGCTACTACTGGATCCAGTTCCAGACGCTGCGCTTCGACCGCGCCGCGGGGCTCGAGCGGGTCGGGGAGCCCGGCCACCGCATCCGCGACACCTTCGACGTGCGACCGTTCCGCGTCACCGGCGAGGTCTCGCTGCCCGAGCTCGGCTACGCCGCCGCGGCGCGGGAGTCGTTCGCGGAGTTCGCCCGGCTGCAGGCGGCGGGCGAGATCGCTGCGGGCACGCGCTTCCAGGTGTCGCTGCCGACGCCGTCGGGCGTGGTCGCCGCGTTCATCGAGCCGGGCAGCCGCGCGGCCTTCGAGCCGCTCTACCGCGACGCCCTCCTGGCGGAGGCCGCAGCCATCCAGGCGGCGATCCCGCACGCCTCGCTCGCGATCCAGTGGGACGTCGCGACCGAGTTCGCCCTCCTCGAGCGCGAGCGCGGTGCCGCCTTCCGGATCGAGCCGTGGTGGGAGGGCGACGAGGCCGACGGCGTGGTCGAGCGGCTCGCGGCGCTCGCCGCCGCGGTCGCGGACGACGTGCAGCTCGGCTTCCACCTCTGCTACGGCGACGTCGAGGAGGCGCACTTCGTGCAGCCCGCCGACGCCGGCGTGCTCGCCGACGTGATCCAGCGGCTGCTGGCCCGCAGCCCGCGCACCGTCGACTTCCTCCACCTGCCGGTGCCGATCGAGCGCGACGACGAGGCGTACTTCGCGCCGCTCGCCGGGATCGAGTGGGGCACGACGCAGCCGTTCCTCGGCCTCGTGCACCACGAGGACGGCGTCGACGGCGCGCTCCGCCGCGCCGCCGCCGCCCGCGCGGCCGTGCCTGCGTTCGCGAGCGCGCGCGACGGGCGCGCGCCGTTCGGCATCGCCACCGAGTGCGGGTTCGGCCGCGGGCCGGCGAAGCGGACCGTGCCGCTGCTCGAGCTGCACCGCGACATCGCTGCCGCCCTCACGGCCTGAGCGGCCGCGCCGGACAGGCGTCAGGCGGTCGGATGCGTCAGCTCGGCCGCGTAGGCGAGCACTGCGCGGCGATACAGCGGGAGCGTCGGTGCGAGCGCCTCGAGCGCGACCCGCAGCGCCTCGTCGTGGCGGCCGGCGCTGTGCAGCGCGAGCGCGAGGAAGGCCTCGCGCGCGGCGCCGACCTCGGGGCTCGCGCCGGCCGACTCGAGCATGGCGATCGCCTCGTCGACCCGGCCGAGGTTGCGGAGCGTCGACGCGTGCTGGATCCGTCGGTACGCCTCGCGCACCGGGTCGGCGTCGGCGAGGCCCGCCGCGACGGCCGCGCGGTACAGCGGCTCCGCCTCGGCCTCGCGGCCCGCGGAGTCGAGCGCACCCGCCCGCTCGAAGAGCCCGATCGCGGGATGCGGGGCGCTCTCGGCCAGCGCGTCGATGCGCGCGACGCGCGCGTCGTCGCCGAGCGACTCGTCGTCGTAGACGGCGTCGACCCGAGCGTCCCAGTCCGCGGTCACCTGCCCGCCTCCGTCGCCGCGGGCTCGGCGCCCGAGACCGCGAGCGCGTCGACCGCGAGCGCGTCGGGCTCGAGCGCGTTGACCTCGAGTCCCGTGTGGTGCGCCGCGAACGCGAGCTGATCGGCGAACTCGAGCGCCGCGGCGTCGACGGGCTTGCCCATCCCGTGCCCGGCGCGCGTGTCGATCGAGAGCAGCACCGGCGCATCCGACCCGGACGCCACCTGCGCCCGCTGCAGCGCAGCGGCGAACTTGAAGGAGTGCGCGGGCACGACGCGGTCGTCGTGGTCACCGGTCGTGATGAGGGTCGGCGGGTAGGCGACGCCGTCGCGCACGTTGTGCAGCGGCGAGTACGCGCGGAGGTAGGCGAAGGACTCCGCCTCGTCGGGGTCCCCGTAGTCGCTCGCCCACGCCCAGCCGATCGTGAAGCGGTGGAAGCGCAGCATGTCGAGCACGCCGACGCCCGGCAGCACGGCCGCCCACAGCTCCGGTCGCTGCGTGAGCGCCGCGCCGGCGAGCAGGCCGCCGTTCGAGCGGCCGTGCAGCGCGAGCTGCGCCGGCGTCGTGATCCCGGCGTCGATGAGCCGCTCGGCGACGGCGTAGAGGTCGTCGAAGACCTGCTGCTTGCGCTCCTTCGTGCCGCCCTTGTGCCACGCCGAGCCGAACTCGCCGCCGCCGCGCAGGTTGGGTACGACGAGGACGCCGCCGGCGGCGACCCACGCGGCGAGCACCGCCCGGAAGCCCGGGTTCATCGGGATGTTGAAGCCGCCGTAGCCCCAGATGAGCGTCGGGCGCGGGTCGTCGTCGAGCGGCATCCGGTCGACGACGTCGGGTCGCACGACGAAGGCGAGCACCGTCGCGCCGTCGCTCGAGACGACGCGGATGCGCTCGGTCGCCGCCGCGGGCGCCTCCGGCCCGGGCGTCGGCAGCGTGCGGTGCGCCACGAGCCGACCGCCGTCGACCTCGACGACGTGGCGCGTGCCGCGGTCGACGAAGCTCTGCGTCTCGGCGAGCACGACGTCGCTGCGCGCGCTCGCCTCCGAGCCGGTGATGGAGACGTCGGCCCCCAGCGGCACCGCATCGCCGAGCGCGCCGTCGGAGTCCGCGAGCTGCATGCGGTGGCTCGCGTCGTGCGAGTACTCGAGCACGAGGCCGGAGGCGGTGAGGGCGGCATCCAGCAGCACGTCCTCCGGGTGCTCCGCCACGACCGTCGACTCCTCGCCCGTCGCGAGGTCGAAGGCCGCGAGCCGGTAGCGGGGCGCCCCGTCGTCGGTCACGGCGTACAGGCGCCCGTCGCGGATGCCCACGGCGTTCCACTCCTGCTCGTGCCCCGTGACGAGCTGCCGCAGCGCATCCGCCGGCTCGTCGTGCCGGCGCACCGCGAGGTCGTTGCCGCTCGACGAGCCGGTGTCGGTCGAGAGCACGAACCACTCGTCGTCGCGCGGCCAGTGGCGGGCGAAGCGGCGAGGCTCGTCGGGCAGGTGGAAGAGCACCGCGTCGTCGGCGGGGCCGGTGCCGACGTCGTGGCGCATCAGGAAGCCCGCGCCCATCTCGTCGGTGAGCGCGTCGCCGGTCGGCGCGTCGTAGGCCCAGTAGGTGAACGCCCGGTCGCCCGGCAGCCACACGGCCGAGTTCCACTTCGTCCACCGCAGCTCGTCGTCGAGGTCCTCGCCGGTCGCGACGTCGCGGACGCGGATCGTGCGCCAGTCGGAGCCGCCGTCGGCCGCGCCGTAGGCGAGCAGCGCGCCGTCGGGGGAGACCGATGCCATCGTGACCGCGACCGTGCCGTCGGCCGAGAGGGCGTTGGGGTCGAGCAGCACGCGCGCGCCCTCGAGCTCGTCGACGCTGTCGGCGACGACGAGCACGGGCTGGTTCTGGCCGTCGCGGTGCCACGCGAAGACGCGGCCGCCGCGCACCCAGGGGCAGCCGCGGGTCGGCGCAGTCAGGAGCGCGGTGAGCCGCTCGCGGAAGGCGGCGCGGGCGGGCAGCTGCGCGAGGATCGGCTCGGCGAAGGCGTTCTGCGCCTCGATGAAGGCTCGCGTCTGGTCGCTCTCGCCGTCCTCGAGCCAGCGGTAGGGATCGGCGATCGCCTCCCCGTGGATGGTCTCGACCGTACCGTCTCGTCTCACCTCGGGGTAGCGCATCCGCCCACCCTATGGCGTGTGCCGAGACCGGAGGCGAGAGGGGCACCCGCCGAAGCGGGTGCCCCTCTGCTGCTGACGGCGCGCTACTTGGCGACGCCCGGGTGGGTCATCGACAGCAGGTCGAGCGCCTTGTCGAGGTCGGCCTCCGACAGCTCGCCGCGCTCGACGTAGCCGAGGTCGATGACGGCCTCGCGCACGGTGATGCCCTGGGCGACCGAGTGCTTCGCGATCTTCGCGGCCGCCTCGTAGCCGATGAGGCGGTTGAGCGGCGTCACGATCGACGGGCTCATGCCGGCGAGCGCCGCGGCGCGCTCGAGGTCGGCCTCGAGCCCGGCGATCGTCTTGTCGGCGAGCACGCGCGACGCGTTCGAGAGCAGGCGGATCGACTCGAGCAGCGCGGTGCCCATCACCGGGATCTGCACGTTGAGCTCGAACGAGCCCGACGCGCCGCCCCACGCGACCGTCGCGTCGTTGCCGATGATGCGCGCGCACACCATGAGCACGGCCTCGGGCACGACGGGGTTGACCTTGCCCGGCATGATCGACGAGCCCGGCTGCAGGTCGGGGATGCGCAGCTCGCCGAGGCCAGTGTTGGGGCCCGAGCCCATCCAGCGCAGGTCGTTCGTGATCTTCGTGAGCGAGACCGCGATCGTGCGCAGGGCGCCGGATGCCTCGACGAGGCCGTCGCGGTTGGCCTGCGCCTCGAAGTGGTTGCGGGCCTCGGTGATCGGCAGGCCGCTCGAGGCGGCGATCTCGGCGATGACCTTCTCGGGGAAGCCGAGCGGCGTGTTGATGCCCGTGCCGACCGCCGTGCCGCCCTGGGGCACCTCGGCGACGCGGGGGAGGGCCGCCTGGATGCGCTCGATGCCGTAGCGGATCTGCGCCGCGTAGCCGCCGAACTCCTGGCCGAGGGTCACGGGCGTCGCGTCCATGAGGTGCGTGCGGCCGGGCTTGACGGCCTCGGCCCACAGCTGCGCCTTCTCCTCGAGCGCCTCGGCGAGGTGCTCGAGCGCGGGGATGGCCTGCTCGATGAGCGCGCCGGTGACGGCGATGTGCACCGAGGTCGGGAAGACGTCGTTCGACGACTGCGAGGCGTTCACGTGGTCGTTGGGGTGCACCGAGCCCTCGCCGCCGCCCGCGGTGAGGTGCTTCGTCGCGAGCGTCGCGAGCACCTCGTTCATGTTCATGTTCGACGACGTGCCGGAGCCCGTCTGGTAGGTGTCGACCGGGAACTGGTCGTGGTGCGCGCCGCCGATGACCTCGTCGGCTGCGGCGACGATCGCGTCGGCGATCGAGGCCTCGAGGATGCCGAGCTCCTTGTTGGCGAGCGCGGCGGCGCGCTTGATGCGCGCGAGCGCGACGATCTGGGCCGGCTCGAGCCCGCTGCCCGAGATCGGGAAGTTCTCGACGGCGCGCTGCGTCTGCGCGGCGTAGAGCGCGTCCTTGGGCACGCGCACCTCGCCCATCGTGTCGTGCTCGATCCGGTAGTCGACGTCGTTCACTGCGCTGTGCCTTTCGTTGGCTTCGTGGGGTTCGGGGCTATTCGCCGGCGGCGAGCTGTGCGCTCACGGCCTGGGCGAAGGTCTGCAGCTCGGCGTCGTCCGCCGTGCCGCCGACGATGACGGTGGATCCCTCGTGCTCGGTCGTGAGCACGTAGGCCAGGTTGCCGGGATCCTCGATGCTCCGCTGGTCGTGCTCGACCCACGTGATGCCGTCGATCGTGCGCTCGCCCGTCGGGGTCGCGGCCTCGATCGCCGTCACGAGCCACGTCGGGTTCGCGTCGAACGCCTGGCGGAAGAACACGAACTGCTCGGCGGGCGTGACGTAGCCGGCGTACCACGTGGTGACGCGGTCGGCGCCCGTGCGGATCTCGGCGGCGTTCGACGCCCATCCCTCGCCGAGCTCGGGCACGATGAGCGGCTCGCCGATCGTCGGCTCGGCGTCGGCGGCGGCCGCGGCGACGTCGACGGGCTCCCGCTCGGGCAGCTCGGGCCGCGGCACGACGAGCACCATGACGAGCACGAGCCCGAGGCACACGGCGACCGCCGCGAGCAGGTTGACGAACGTGCGGTTCTCGCGGTGGCGGCGCGTAGCGGCGGCCTTGCGGTCGGCGGCCTCCTGCGGCGTCTCGGGCCGGCCGAGCTCGGCGACGACGCGAGGCTGGCGGCGGCTCATGCCTCGTCGCCGCCAGCGGATGCGGACGACCGCGCGGCGTCGAGCCGCGCCTTCGCGCCCTGCAGCCACTCCTCGCACCGGTCGGCGAGCGCGTTGCCGCGCTCCCAGAGCGCGAGCGACTCCTCGAGCGTCGCGCCGCCCGACTCGAGCGCCGTGACGACGCGGACGAGCTCGTCGCGCGCCTGCTCGTAGCCGAGCTCGGCGACGGGCACCGGCGCCGCAGGCGCGCCGCGGTCGGGCATGGCGTCGGGGGTGGTCACGGGTCCAGTCTAGACGCGAGCACCCACGCGCGGGGGCCCCGCGGGCGCCCGGCGGGAGCGCATGCGGTCCCGCGCGGACGGCTGTGGGACTATCAGATATCCACGACGCCGAAGGAGCCACATCGTGCCTGCCGAGCCCAGCGCATCCGCTCTGGCCGAGATCAGCGCGCTCATCGCGCACGACACCACGAGCCGGGGCAGCAATCTCGCGCTCGTCGAGCACGTGGAGCAGCGGCTCGCGGCGGTCGGCATCGCGTCGAGCCGCCTGCCCGACCCGTCGGGCGAGAAGGCCAACCTGCTCGCCACCATCCCGGCCGCCGACGGACGGGTGACCGGCGGCATCGTGCTCTCGGCGCACACCGACGTCGTGCCGGTCGATGGCCAGGCGTGGGCGAGCGAGCCGTTCTCCGCCGACGTGCGCGACGGCCGCCTCTACGGACGCGGCGCCGCCGACATGAAGGCGTTCCTCGGCGTCGTCGTCGACCGCCTGCCGGCGATGGCCGGCGCACGACTCGCCGAGCCCATCCACGTGGCCCTCTCCTACGACGAGGAGGTCGGCTGCATCGGCGCCGTCGATCTCGCGGCCGAGATCGTCCGCCGCGGCCTCGCGCCGGTCGGCTGCGTCGTCGGCGAGCCCACCGGCATGCGGGCGATCCGCGCCCACAAGTCGATGAACGTGCACCGCATCGACGTGCGCGGCGTCGCAGCGCACTCCTCCCTCACGCCCGAGGGGGTCAACGCCGTGCGCTACGCGGCGCGGCTCGTCGACGCCATCGAGGCGATCGCCGACGAGCAGCGCGAGCAGGGGCCCTTCGACGACGGCTACGTCGTCCCCTACACGACCGTCAGCACCAATCGCATCGACGGCGGCATCGCGATCAACACGGTGCCCGCGGACTGCACGATCACCTTCGAGTTCCGCGGCCTGCCGGCCCTCGACCACGGGGCGCTGCTGGGCCGCGTGCGCGAGGCGTGCGCGGCGGTCGAGCGCGAGATGCGCGCCCGCCACGACGACGCCCGCGTCACGCTCTCGCACGTCGCCTCGGCGCCCGGCGTCGACACCCCCGCCGACGCGGCCGTCGTCGGCCTCGCCGCCGCCTGGGGAGCGATCCCCAGCGACGACAAGGTCACCTACGGCACCGAGGCCGGCCTGTTCGCCGGCGCCGGCATCCCGACCATCGTGTGCGGCCCGGGCGACATCGCCCAGGCGCACGCTCCCGACGAGTTCATCGAGCTCGACCAGATCGCCGCGTGCGAGGCGTTCGTCGATCGCCTGATCGACGGCCTCAGCACCGGGCAGGAGACCCCATGACCACCACCGCATCCCAGGCCACGCCCGAGCGGCTCGCAGCCGCCCGGAAGGCGGTCATCTCGTCGTCGATCGGCGCCGCGCTCGAGTGGTTCGACATCATCGTCTACGCCTCGTTCGCGGTCGTGATCACGCAGAACTTCTTCCCCGACGCCGGGGAGTACGGGTTGCTGTACACGTTCGCGACCTTCGCGACGACCTACCTCATCCGGCCTCTCGGCGGCATGATCCTCGGCAGCTACGCCGATCGCTTCAGCCGCAAGAACGCGCTGACGCTCACGCTGCTGCTCATGATGGTCGGCACGCTGCTCATGGCGCTCGCGCCGACCTACGACATGGTCGGCGTCTGGGGCGGCGTGATCATCCTGCTGTCGCGCCTGATCCAGGGCTTCTCGGCCGGCGGCGAGTTCGGCACGGCGACGACCTTCCTCATCGAGACGGCGCCGCACAAGAAGATGTTCTACGCCTCGTGGCAGGTCGCGGCGCAGGGCGTCTCGATGTTCCTCGCCTCGGCATTCGGCTTCGCGCTGTACTCGCTGCTGAGCGAGGAGGACCTCTACGCGTGGGGCTGGCGCGTGCCGTTCTTCGTCGGCATCCTCATCGGTCCGGTCGGCCTCTACATCCGCATGCGCCTGGCGGAGCCGGAGGAGCTGAGCGACGCGACGCGCGAGCGCTCGCCGCTCGTGGCCGTCTTCCGCGACCACTGGGGCCGGCTGCTCGCCGGCTCCGCCGTGATCGGCGTCGCGACGATCTCGGTCTACATGATCCTGTACATGCCGACCTTCGCCATCACGTACCTCGAGATCCCGCCGATGGCGGCCTACCTCGGCGGCGTGGTCTCCGGCATCATCACCCTCGTCGGCGCACCGTTCGTCGGGCACCTCGCCGACCGGGTGGGCGCGGCCCGCGTGATGACCTGGGCGGCGGTGGCGGCGCTCGTGCTGGCCTTCCCGCTCTTCCAGCTCATGGTGTCGCTGCGCAGCGTCGCCGTGCTCATCGTGGTCATCGCGCTGCTCGGCATCATCATGGCCTGCTACTTCGCGCCGCTGCCGGGCCTGCTGTCGAACCTGTTCCCCGCCAAGGTGCGCGGCACGGGCCTCTCGGTGACGTACAACGTCGGCGTGACGGTGCTCGGTGGCATCGCGCCGCTCGTGCTCACGTGGCTGCTCGACGTCACCGACTCGCTGCAGACGCCGAGCATCTACTACATGGCGATCGCGGTGCTCTCGCTCGTCGGCCTGTACTTCGTGCGCAAGCGCTACCGCCTGCGCTGACGCGCGGCGTCAGGGTGACGGATGCGCGCCCGTCACCCGGGCGTCGAGCGTGCCGCTCGCGAGCGTGACGAGCAGCGCGGCGTCGGCGGCGATCGCGCCGGCGTCGCGCGCGACGTGCCCGTCGGCGGTCTGCACCACCGCGTAGCCGCGGTCGAGCGTCGACTGCGGGCTGAGCGCCCGCAGCGTCTGGCGCAGGTGGCCGAGGCGCTGCGCGCCCTGCTCGACGATGCGGCCCGCGACCTCGTCGGCGCGCGCGGTGAGCCGCGCCAGGTCGTCGGCACGGCCCTCGAGCATCGTCTCCGGCCGTGCGAGCGACGGCCGGCCCCGGAAGGACTCGAGCCGCTCGGCCTCGCGGGCGACGTGCTGGGTGACGCGGGCGCGCAGCTGCGCGCGGGCCTGCGCGATGCGGCTGAGCTCCTCGGCGACGTCGGGCACGACGCGCTTGGCCGCATCCGTCGGCGTCGAGGCGCGCAGGTCCGCGACGTCGTCGAGCAGCGGCCGGTCGGCCTCGTGGCCGATCGCCGAGACGATCGGGGTCGTCGCCGCTGCGACGGCGCGCACGAGCCGCTCGTCGCTGAAGCCGAGCAGGTTCTGGAAGTCGCCGCCGCCGCGGGCGATCACGATGACGTCGACCTCGGGGTCGGCGTCGAGCCGCGCGAGCGCCGCGAGCACCGTCGGCACCGTCTGGTCGCCCTGCACGGCGGCGTGCTCGACGCGGAACGCGACGCCCGGCCACCGCAGCTGGGCGTTCCGCAGCACATCCTTCTCGGCGTCCGAGTCGCGGCCGGTGATGAGCCCGATGCGGTGGGGGAGGAAGGGGAGCGGGCGCTTGCGCGCCGCGTCGAAGAGCCCCTCGTCGGCGAGCTGCCGGCGCAGCGCCTCGAGCCGGGCGAGCAGGTCGCCGAGGCCGACGTGGCGGATCTGCGCCGTCACCATCGACAGGGTGCCCGCGCGGGGCCAGTAGTCGGGCTTCACGAGCAGCACGGCGCGGTCTCCCTGCCGGAACTCGCCCTCGATGCGCGAGAGCGTCGAGCTCCAGACGTTGAACGAGACCGTCGCGTCGCCCTCGACGTCCTTGAGCTTGCCGAAGACGTTGCCGCGGGAGTTCGACCACTGCGTGATCTCGCCCTCGACCCATAGGTGCCCGAGCCTGCCGATGTAGCCCTTGAGCTCTGCGCCGAGCCGCTCGACGCTCCACGGCTCGTCGGGGGTGCCCGTGATGCGCTCGGCCATCCTGCTCCTCGGTGTCGTCGGCGATGCGGGGCGGTGCGCGTCGCGCTCGCCCGCGGCGACCACGGGGCCGCCTCGTGCCCCCAACGGTAGACTGGGCGGGTGACGATCACGAACGGAAGGGTGCCGCTGGACATGCCGCGGCCCGCGCTCCAGCGAGGTCGACTCCAGGACCTCCCCGTCGAGGGCGGCAAGCGCATCCTGCTCGCGACGCCGCGCGGCTACTGCGCGGGCGTCGACCGAGCGGTGCTCGCCGTCGAGAAGGCGCTCGAGCAGTACGAGGGCCCGATCTACGTGCGCAAGGAGATCGTGCACAACAAGCACGTCGTCTCGCAGCTGAGCGAGCAGGGCGCGATCTTCGTGAACGAGGTCGACGAGATCCCCACCGGCTCGCGCGTCATCTTCAGCGCCCACGGCGTGAGCCCGATGGTCGTGCAGGCCGCCGCCGATCGCGGGCTCGACGCGATCGACGCGACGTGCCCGCTCGTCACGAAGGTGCACCGCGAGGCGATGCGCTTCGCGCGCGACGACTACGAGATCCTGCTCGTCGGCCACGAGGGCCACGAGGAGGTCGAGGGCACCGCGGGCCACGCGCCCGACCGCGTCACGATCGTCAACAACCCCGACGAGGCCGACACCGTGCAGGTGCAGGACCCGGACAAGCTCGTCTGGCTCAGCCAGACGACGCTCTCGGTCGACGAGACGATGGAGACGGTGCGGCGCCTCCGCGCGCGGTTCCCCAACCTGCAGGACCCGCCGAGCGACGACATCTGCTACGCGACCCAGAACCGCCAGGTGGCGATCAAGAAGGTCGCGGCCGACGCCGACGTCGTCATCGTGGTCGGCAGCGCGAACTCGTCGAACTCGGTGCGGCTCGTCGAGGTCGCGCTCGAGTACGGCGCGGAGCGGGCCTACCGGGTCGACTACTCGACCGAGATCCAGCAGGAGTGGCTCGAGGGCGCCCGCACGATCGGCGTGACGAGCGGCGCGAGCGTGCCCGAGGGGCTCGTGCGCGAGGTGCTGCAGGAGCTCGAGGATGCCGGCTACGCCGACGTCACCGAGGTGCGCACCGCCGAGGAGGACCTCATCTTCTCGCTGCCGAAGGAGCTGCGCCCGAGCCGCAGGCGCTGACCCGGCGGTTCGCGCCGGCCGCTCAGCGGCCGCCCTGGCGACGACCAGGTGCCGTGGATACGATCGCCCCATGAGCGATGTGCAGCCGGCCGAGGGCCAGACCGACGACCGCTGGGCCGACGAGATGGCCCAGGGTGAGGACTTCGACGAGTCGATGGGCGAGCCCGCCGACGACGACCGCGTGCTCGCGACCGACGAGCTCGACGAGATCGACGACGACGACGCCCCCGAGGGCTCGGAGGGCCGCGACGAGGAGTGGGAGGGCGACGACCCCGCCGACATCCCCGACGAGCACGGCGGCACGCAGGCCGGCATCGACACCGACGACAACGGCGTCGACGACACCGTGCTCCCCGAGGGCACCGACAGCATCATCGACGCGGGCGACTGGGAGTAGCGCCCGCCGATGCCGCGCGGCAGCTGACGGACGACGAAGCGCCCCTCCGCGGAGGGGCGCTTCGTCGTCGAGAGCTACTTGCTCGACCAGCCGGCCGAGCCGAGCTGCTGCGTCGCGGAGGCGACGCGGGCGGCCATCGCCGTCTCCGCGGCCTTGCCCCACGAGCGGGGGTCGTAGACCTTCTTGTTGCCGACCTCGCCGTCGACCTTGAGCACGCCGTCGTAGTTCGCGAACATCGAGCCCGCGACCGAGCGCGTGTACGCGTACTGCGTGTCGGTGTCGATGTTCATCTTCACGACGCCGTTGCGCACCGCCTCGGCGATCTCCTCGTCGCTCGAGCCCGAGCCGCCGTGGAAGACGAGGTCGAGCGGCTTCTCGCCCGTGCCGTACTTCTCGGCGAGGCCCGCCTGGATCTGCCCCAGGAGCTCGGGCCGCAGCTTCACGTTGCCGGGCTTGTAGACGCCGTGCACGTTGCCGAACGTGAGCGCCGCCATGTAGCGGCCGTGCTCGCCGAGGCCGAGCGCCTCGACGGTCGCGATCGCGTCGTCGAGGGTCGTGTAGAGCTGATCGTTGATCTCGTGGCTGACGCCGTCCTCCTCGCCGCCGACGACGCCGATCTCGACCTCGAGCACCTGGTTCAGCGCGTGCGTGCGGGGGAGGATCTGCTTGGCGATCTCGAGGTTCTCCTCGAGCGGCACGGCCGAGCCGTCCCACATGTGCGACTGGAACAGCGGCGCGCGGCCCGCGCGCACCTCCTCCTCGCTCGCCTCGAGGAGCGGGTAGACGAAGCCGTCGAGCGCGTCCTTCGGGCAGTGGTCGGTGTGCAGCGCGACCTTGATCGGGTAGGCCTTCGCGACCTCCGTGGCGAAGCGCGCGAAGGCGATCGCGCCGCCCGCGCGGTTCTTCACGCTCTGGCCGGCGAAGTAGTCGGCGCCGCCCGTCGTGACCTGGATGATGCCGTCCGAGCCGGCGTCGGCGAGCCCCTGCAGTACCGCGTTGATCGTCGACGAGGACGACACGTTGATCGCGGGGTAGGCGAAGGCGTTCGACTTCGCCTTGTCGAGCATCTCTGCGTACTCATCTGGCGTTGCGACGGGCATTGGCGCGCTCCTTGACTCGTCAGCGGGCGCGGCCGCCAGGCGGCGCCGCGCGGGATCGGCTTCAGTCTAGGTCGCGGTGGGTGCGGATGCGGTGGGCCCGTGCCGGGCAGTGGTGGAGGACGTGACAGGCAACCCAATTTCCTATAGGATTTCGACGACCTGCCCGCCGACGTGTGGGCGATCCCGAGCGAGGAGGCCGCGATGACGCGACTGTTCAACGATCCGAGTGCGTTCGCCGACGAGATGATCGAGGGCTTCGTGGCCGCAGCCGGCCGCTGGGTGCAGGCCGCCCCGGGAGGCGTCGTCCGATCCACCCAGGCGGACGAGGCCACCGTGGCGCTCGTCATCGGCGGCGGCAGCGGGCACTACCCGGCCTTCGGCGGGCTCGTCGGCCCCGGCCTCGCGCACGGCGCGGCAATGGGCAACCTCTTCGCCTCGCCCTCGTCGCAGCAGGTCTACTCGATCGCGAAGGCCGCCGACCAGGGCAAGGGCGTGCTGCTGAGCTACGGCAACTACGCGGGCGACGTGCTGCACTTCGACGCCGCGCAGGAGCGCCTCCGCGCCGAGGGCATCGACGTGCGCACCGTCACCGTCACCGACGACATCTGGAGCGCCCCGAAGGAGGAGCTGCACAAGCGCCGCGGCATCGCCGGCGACCTCGCGGTCTTCAAGGCCGCCGGGGCAGCCGCCGCGGCCGGCTACGACCTCGACGGCGTCGAGCGCGTCGCCCGGCTCGCGAACGCCCGCACGCGATCGTTCGGCGTCGCCTTCTCCGGCTGCACCCTCCCGGGCGCGGATGCGCCGCTGTTCGAGGTGCCCGAGGGCAAGATGGCCGTCGGCCTCGGCATCCACGGCGAGCCCGGCATCGACGAGGTCGACGTGCCGACCGCCGACGAGCTCGCCGAGCTCTTCCTCGACCGACTGCTCGAGGAGGTGCCCGAGGGCGTCTCGCTCGAGGGCGCGCGCGTCGTGCCGCTGCTCAACGGCCTCGGCAACCTCAAGTACGAGGAGATGTTCGTCGTCTTCCGGCGCATCGCGCAGCTCCTCACCGAGCGCGGCATCACGATGGTCGAGCCCGAGGTGGGCGAGCTCTGCACGAGCTTCGACATGTCGGGCGTCTCGCTCACGCTCCTGTGGCTCGACGACGAGCTCGAGACGCTGTGGGCCGCGCCGGCCGACGCCCCCGGCTTCACGAAGGGCTCCGTCGCGCCACAGCGCGCCGCCGCGGCCGTAGCGGCAGCCGACCTCGACGAGTCGGTGCCCGAGGCGAGCGAGGCCTCGCGCGAGGCCGCCGGCCTCATCGACGAAGCGCTCAGCGCGGTCGCCGCCGCGATCGACGAAGCGGCAGACGAGCTCGGCCGCATGGACGCGATCGCCGGCGACGGCGACCACGGCATCGGCATGCAGCGCGGCTCGCGCGCCGGCGCCGACGCCGCGACGAAGGCCGCCGGCGCCGGCGCCGGTGCGCAGACCGTGCTCGAGCGCGCGGCGGATGCGTGGAGCGACCGGGCGGGCGGCACGAGCGGCGCGATCTGGGGCGAGATGCTCCGCGCGCTCGGCAGGCGCGTCGGCGACGACGACGCCGTGACCGCCGAGGCGGTCGCGGAGGGCATCGCGCAGGCGAAGGACGCCGTGATGGCGTTCGGCAAGGCCAAGGTCGGCGACAAGACGATGGTCGACGCGATCGTGCCCTTCGCCGACGAGCTCGGCCGCCGCGTCGCCGCGGGCGAGGGCCTGCGCGAGGCATGGGGCGAGGCCGCGGGCAGCTGCGAATCGGCCGCCCAGGCGACCGCCGACCTCAAGGCGACGCTCGGCCGCGCGCGCTCGCACGGCGACAAGTCGATCGGCACGCCCGACCCGGGCGCGATCTCGTTCGCGCTCATCACCAAGACCGTCCACCGCGTCCTCGCCGAGCGCGCGGGCACGCAGAGCAAGGAGCAGTGACCATGGCGATCCGCCTCATCGTCGGCAGCGACAAGGCCGGCTACGACCTCAAGGAGATCCTGAAGGGCGAGCTGGAGGGCCACGAGCGCGTGGCATGCATCACCGACGTCGGCGTCGACGACCCCGAGGGCTCGACCTCCTACCCGAAGGTGGCGATCGAGGCCGCGGAGCGCGTCGCGCGCGGCGAGGCCGATCGCGCGCTGCTCGTCTGCGGCACCGGGATCGGCGTCGCGATCGCGGCGAACAAGGTGGCCGGCATCCGCGCGACCGTCGCGCACGACTCCTACTCCGTCGAGCGCTCGATCCTGTCGAACGACTGCCAGATCCTCACGATGGGCCAGCGCGTCATCGGCCCCGAGCTCGCCAAGCGGCTCGCGAAGGAGTGGCTGACCTACACGTTCGACCCGTCGAGCCACTCGCAGGCCAACGTCGACGACATCTGCGCATACGAGGGCTGAGGCCCGCGATGCTCATCGGCTCGAGCCTGAAGATGTACTTCGGGCGCGCCCGCACGCTCGAGTGGACGCGCGCCGTCGCCGCGATCTGCGCCGAGCACCCCGCCGTGCGGCGGGGGCTGGTCGAGCCGTTCGTCATCCCGACCTTCCCCTCGATCCCCGACGTCGTGACGGTGCTGCAGGAGACGGGCGCAGCGGATGCGGGCATGCTCGTGGGTGCCCAGGACCTCCACTGGGAGGACGCGGGCGCGTTCACGGGCGAGGTCTCCGCGCCCGAGCTCGCCGAGCACGGCGTCGCGCTCGCCGAGATCGGGCACGCCGAGCGGCGCCGCATGTTCGGCGAGACCGATGCGACCGTCGCCCGGAAGGTGGCGGCCGCGCTGCGGCACGGCATCGCCCCGGTGCTGTGCATCGGCGAGGAGGCGGCGGGCGACCACCGCGCCGCCGCGGCTGCGTGCATCGCCCAGCTCGACGCATCCGTCGCCCTCGCCGTGCGCGAGGGGCTCACGGGCCGGCTCGTCGTCGCGTACGAGCCCGTCTGGGCGATCGGCGCGCCCGAGCCCGCGGGGGAGGAGCACATCCGCGCGGTGGCCGGGGCGCTGCGCGCGCACGCCGCCGCGGGCCCGTTCGACGCGCAGGTCATCTACGGCGGCAGCGCCGGCCCGGGGCTCCTGCCGCGCATCGCGGACTCGGTCGACGGCATGTTCCTCGGGCGTTTCGCGCACGATCCGGCGGCGTTCGGGGCGATCCTCGACGAAGCGCTCGCTCTCGAGGAGGACCGATGACCACCACCCGCCTGCCGCTGCGCGTCGGAGAGATCGAGCGGCGCGGCCTGCGCGACCGGGTCTACGAGCTCATCCTCGACATGCTGCTCACCGGCGGCGTCGAGCCGGGCTCGCGGCTCTCGATCGACACCCTCGCGAAGCAGCTCGACGTCTCGCCGACGCCCGTGCGCGAGGCGATGGTGCAGCTCGAGCGCACGGGCCTCGTCACGCGCGAGGCGCTCAAGGGCTACCGGGTCGCGCCGCCGCTCGGGCCCCAGGAGCTCACCGAGCTCTTCGACGCGCGCGTCATGCTCGAGGTCGAGGCCGCGAGACTCGTGACGCCGCGCGTCGAGGCGCTGCTGCCGCAGCTGCGCGACGCGCACGAGCTGCACGGCGCGTGGGCGCAGCAGGTGACCGAGGCGATGACGCAGGGCGCCGACAGCACGCCCGTCACGCAGGAGTACTTCGCCGCCGACGCCGCCTTCCACCGCGCGATCTTCGAGGGCACGGCCAACCGGTTCCTGCTCGCGATGCACGACGACCTCGGAGCCCTGACGCACCGCCTGCGCCAGGCCGTCATCCGCGGCGTGCACGACGTCGAGGAGGCGCACGCCGAGCACGGGCGCGTGCTCGAGGCCTTCGAGCGCGGCGACGCCGCCGCGGCGGCGGATGCGATGCGCGCGCACATCGAGGGCGTCCGCACCCGCTCGATGCGGGACGCCGCGCCCCAGGACTAGGCCCCGCGGGGCGACGCGCCGTCGCCTTGCACCCCGGCCGCTATCTGACTACATTTCCTATAGGATCTTTTCCCGGACGTCCCCGTCCGAAGCGATGCAACGGAGCAGATGACCATGGCACAGCAGGCAGCCTTCACCGCAGACACGTGGCCGATCGCCACCTGCCTGCACGGGATCCCGGCCGTCTCGGACGGCGTCGCCCTGCACGACGCCGACGCCGAGGTGTGGGACGCCGCGTTCGCGCAGGTCGCCGACGTGGGCTTCACGCTCGCGGAGCTCGCCGACAGCCACATCCGCCCCGCCGACCTCGAGGCGAGCCGCAAGGACGAGCTCTTCGACATCCTCGGGCGCCACGGCATCCGCATCCCCTCGGTGCACCTGCAGCGCCAGAGCGTCATCATGCCCGGGCACGAGGAGCGCAACCTCGCGTACGCGCACCGCACGATCGACGCCGCGGCCGAGTGGGGCATGGAGGTCTTCTCGACTGGCCTGCACCAGCCGTTCAACCAGGCGCAGCGCGAGGCGCTGTGGTTCTGGACCGCGCAGGGCCCGAAGGACCCAGAGGACCCCGAGGTGTGGGATGCGGCGGTCACGCGCCTGCGCGAGCTCGGCCGCCACGCCGCCGAGGTCGGCCTCAAGATGTCGCTCGAGATGTACGAGGACACCTACCTCGGCACCGCCGACTCCGCCGTGCGGCTCGTCGAGGAGATCGGCCTCGACAACGTCGGCCTCAATCCCGACATCGCCAACCTCATCCGCCTGCACCGGCCCATCGAGGACTGGCGCGAGATGCACGCGAAGACGCTGCCGTACGCCAACTACTGGCACGTCAAGAACTACACGCGCGACGAGGCCGCCGACGGCTCGTGGGCGACGAGCGTGCCCTCGACGATGGAGGGCGGCCTCATCAACTACCGCCAGGTCGTGCGCGACGCGCTCGAGCTCGGCTTCGACGGCATCTTCCTGATGGAGCACTACGGCGGCGACAGCCTCGGCAACTGCTCCACCAACGCGCGCTACCTGCGCACGCTCCTCCCGAAGGGATGATCATGACCACGAAGACCATCGCCGTCGTCGGCTCCGGCTACATGGGCGGCGGCATCGCCCAGGTGCTCGCGCTCGCCGGCTACGACGTGAAGATCGCCGACGTCTCGGCGGAGATCGCCCAGCAGAACCGCCAGCGGCTGCTCGACGAGGCCGCCGCGTTCGTCGCCGACGAGCTCTTCCCCGCCGACGCGGTCGAGCGCATCGAGGCGCGCCTCACCGCCGCCGAGTCGATCGAGGAGGCCGTCGCCGACGCCGACTTCATCGAGGAGGCCGTGCCCGAGAAGGTCGAGATCAAGCACGCGACGCTCGCGCGCATCTCGGCCGTCGCCCGCCCCGACGCGATCATCGGCTCGAACACGTCGACGATCCTCATCGGCACCCTCGCCGAGGCCGTCGAGCACCCCGAGCGCTTCCTCGGCGTGCACTTCTCGAACCCCGCGCCGTTCATCCCGGGCGTCGAGCTGATCGCGCACGCCGGCACCGACGAGGCCGTGCTGCCCGTCGTCGAGGAGATCGTCGCGGCGACCGGCAAGGAGACCGCGCGCGTCGGCGACGCGACCGGCTTCGTGCTCAACCGCCTGCAGTACGCGCTCTTCCACGAGGCGACGCAGCTCGTCGAGGAGGGCGTCGCGACCCCGGACGACATCGACACGATCGTGCGCACGACCTTCGGCTTCCGCCTGCCGGTCTTCGGGCCGTTCGCGATCGCCGACATGGCGGGCCTCGACGTCTACGCGTTCTGCTACGCCTCGCTCCAGACCCGCTGGCCCGAGCGCTTCGCCACGCCCGACTCGCTCAAGGAGCTCGTCGACGCCGGCAAGTTCGGCACCAAGTCGGGCGCCGGCTACCTCGACGTGCCGGCCGAGCGCACCGCCGAGCTCGTCGCCTACCGCAACAAGGCCTACGTCGCCATCAAGCAGCTCATGGACGAGCTCGGCCCGGCCCCCATCCACTGATCCACCGCGAGACCTAGGAGTCCTCCCATGGCAACCGCATTCCCCGAGGTGCGCACCGTCGTCCTCACCGGCGCGGCATCCCCGCGCGGCATCGGCCGCGCATCCGCCCACTTCCTCGCCGAGCAGGGCTGGAACATCGGCATCATCGACCTCGACGCGGATGCGGCGAGGGCCGTCGCCGCCGAGATCGCCGAGCAGCACGGCGTGCAGGCCGCGGGCGCCGGCGCGAACGTCGCCGACGAGGCGCAGGTGCGCGCGGCGTACGACGAGCTCGAGGCCGCGCTGCCGCAGATCGTCGCGCTCGTGAACCTCGCGGGCGTCTCGAGCCCCGTGCCGTACCTCGAGGTGACCGCCGACGAGTGGAAGCGCGTCATGGACATCAACATGAACGGCGTCCACTACGCGACCCGCCGGGCCGTCGAGTCGATGGTCGAGCACGGCGTCGGCCGCGTCGTGAGCCTCTCGTCCGTCTCCGCCCAGCGGGGCGGCGGCACGTTCTCGAAGACGGTGTACTCGGCCGCGAAGGCGGGCGTCATCGGCTTCACGCGCTCGGTCGCGCGCGAGCTGGGCCACCAGGGCATCACCGTCAACGCGATCTCGCCCGGCCCGATCGACACCGACATCATGGGCGGCACCCTCACCGAGGAGCGCAAGACCGCGATGGCCGCCGACGGCGTGCTGCCGCGCATCGGCACCCCGCGCGACATCGCCGCCGCCATCGCCTACCTGATCTCCGAGGACGCCGGATTCGTGACGGGGCAGACCCTGAACGTCGACGGCGGCCTCTACATGCACTGAGCCATGGCTGGCCAAGGCCCCTGGTCCAAGTCCCGCATCCTCTTCCTCGCACTGGGCGTCGTCCTGGTCGGGGTGGGGCTGTGGCTCATCCTCCCCACGCTCCTCGGCTGACGCCGAGCGATCCGAACAGCACCACCCGCTCAAAGGAGAGTCCCGTGTCAGATTCGACACTGACCGCCACGTCGAAGGGCGGCACCGCCCTCGACTCGGCCATCAAGAAGGCCGCGAAGCATCTCATGCCGATGCTCGTGATCCTCTACTTCGTCGCGTTCCTCGACCGCACCAACGTCGGCTTCGCCGAGGAGGCGCTGAAGATCGATCGCGGCATCTCGGCCGGAGCCTTCGCGCTCGGCGCCGGCATCTTCTTCATCGGCTACGCGATCTTCGAGATCCCCTCGAACCTGCTGCTGAAGAAGTTCGGCGCGCGCTTCTGGCTCGCGCGCATCGCGATCACGTGGGGCCTCGTGGCCTCCGCGTTCGCGTTCGTCACCGACGACACCTCGTTCATCGTGCTGCGCTTCCTGCTCGGCGTGACGGAGGCGGGCCTCTTCCCGGGCGTCATCCTCTTCCTCTCGGAGTGGTTCCCGAACAAGCACCGCGTGCAGATGTTCGCGATCTTCTACCTCGCGCAGCCCTTCTCGCAGATGCTCGGCGCTCCGCTCTCGGGCGGCCTGATCAGCTTCGGTGACACCCTGACGCCGTGGCACGGCTGGCAGGTCATGTTCTTCGTCGAGGGCATGATGGCCGTCGTCGCGGGCATCGCCGCCATCTTCCTGCTCATCAACGGGCCGCAGGACGCGAAGTGGCTCAACCAGGCCGAGAAGGATGCGCTCATCGACGTGATGGCGAAGGAGGACTCGGTGCGCGAGTCCGACGGCCCCTCCGGCGTCTGGCGCGCGATGGGCAACTGGAAGGTGTGGTACTTCACCATCATCTACTTCTGCCTGCAGATCGCGGTCTACGGCACCACGTTCTACCTGCCGCAGCAGGTCGCTGGCCTGCTGGGCCAGGACGTCGGCTGGCAGGTCGGCCTCGTCGCGGCCATCCCGTGGCTCGTCGGCCTCTTCGCCTGCTACTTCTTCGGCAAGGCGGCCAACACGATCATCCGCCGCCGCAACTGGGGCACGATGTTCTACGTCATCACCGGCGTCGCGATCCTCGGCTCGGCCTGGGCCGGCACCGCCGGGCAGCCGATCCTCGGCATCCTGTTCATCACGATCGCGGTGGCGAGCTTCCTCTCGGTCGGCCCGATCACGTGGTCGTACCCGACGGCGTTCCTCACCGGCACCGCGGCCGCCGCGGGCATCGGCCTCATCAACTCGCTCGGCAACCTGGGCGGCTTCGTCGCCCCGCTGATGCGCACGGGCATCAACGAGGCGGTCCCGACCGAGTCGGGCGCCTGGGGCGTCGTCTCGCTCGGCGTGTTCGCGTTCCTCGCGGCCGTGATGCTCTTCTGCACGAAGTTCTTCTCGGCGAAGGCGGATGCGCTGCTCACGTCGGAGAAGGACGCCGACGTGGAGGCAGCCGCACCCGGTCACTGAGCCGAGGCACATCGTGCACCCCTGCGGTGCACCCACAGGCCGGATCGGGACCCGCGACACCCCGATCCGGCCTGTCGCCTCTGCGCCCGGGGTGACCGCGCGGCTGGTGCGGCTAGGCTTCAGGCGCGCGGCCGGGACGCCGGTCTCGGCCGAGGAGGGCAGCACCATGCAGCACGACGACATCGTCCGCGCGGCGCTCGAGCGCATCGTCGCGGCGCTCGAGGAGGCGCGCGAGGAGCTCGACGAGCTCGACGCGGTCGCCGACGACGGCAACCACGGCACCCACATGCTCGCCGGCGCCAGCGCCGCCCGCGACGCCGCCGCATCCGCCCCCGCGGGCACGGCGCTCGCCGCCGCGTCGCAGGCCTGGGGTGCCGAGGAGGGCAGCGCGAACTCCCTCTGGGGCGCGATGGGGGCAGCTGCCGCCGCAGCGCTCCCGGCCGGGCCCCTCGCGATGGTCGACGCGGCCCTGCAGGCGCTCGAGACCTCGACCGACGCGTCGATCGGCGACAAGTCGATCGTCGACACCCTCGCTCCCGCGCTCGGCGACGCGCACGTGCACCTGCGGCGCGGCGAGCCGGGGGCGGATGCGGCGGCGCACGCCGCCGGGGTCGCCGAGGAGGCGGCGGTCGAGACCGCCGCCATCGAGGACCGCTTCGACGCCTCCACCCCCGACCTCGGCTTCCCCGACCCCGGAGCGACCTCGTCGGCGGTCATCCTCGCCGCGATCGCCGACGTGCTCGCCGAGCACAGCTGAGCTCGGGCTCGCCCGCGCGAAGGAAGCGCGGGACTTTCGCGGCGCTCGTGCCGGGCGCCGCGCATCCGCTCACTAGGCTCGTGGGGAGCCCTGTTCCGATGGAGGAGACCCCGTGCCCCAGAGCGAGACCCCGAAGGCCCCGGTCTTCGACAACCCCGACCGCAACCTCGCGATGGAGCTCGTGCGAGCCACCGAGGCCGCCGCGATCCGGGCGGTGCCGTTCATCGGCCGCGGCGACAAGAACGCCGCCGACGGCGCGGCGGTCGACGCGATGCGCACGTTCCTCGCGACCGTCGCGTTCGACGGCGTGATCGTCATCGGCGAGGGCGAGAAGGACGAGGCGCCCATGCTCTTCAACGGCGAGCACGTCGGCAACGGCCGCGGCCCCTCGGCAGACATCGCCGTCGACCCGATCGACGGCACCTCGCTCACCGCCGCCGGGCGCCAGAACGCGCTGAGCGTCATCGCCGTCGCCGACCGCGGCACGATGTACGACCCGGTCGACGCCTTCTACATGGACAAGCTCGTCGCGGGGCCCGAGGCGCGCGGCGTCATCTCGCTCGACCAGTCGATCGGCGACAACATCCGCGAGTACGCGAAGGCGACGGGCAAGGACGTCGGCGACGTCGTCGTCGCCGTGCTCGACCGGCCCCGTCACGCCGAGCTCATCGACGAGATCCGCTCGGCGGGCGCGGGCACGCGCCTCATGCGCGACGGCGACGTGGCGGGCGGCATCAACGCCGCGCGCTGGGAGAGCCGCATCGACATGTGCGCCGGCGCGGGCGGCACCCCCGAGGGCGTCATCACCGCGTGCGCGATCAAGGCGCTCGGCGGCTTCATGGAGGGCCGCCTCTCGCCGCAGAGCGACGAGGAGCACCGGAAGGTGGTCGCCGCAGGGCACGACCTGCAGCGCATCCTCGGCCTCGACGACCTCGTCGCGAGCGACAACACCTACTTCGTCGCCACCGGCGTCACCGACGGGCAGCTCCTCGACGGCGTGCGCCGCAAGGGGCCGCTCATCCGCACCGAGTCGCTCGTCCTGCGCTCCAAGACCGGCACCGCGCGCCGCGTGATCGCCGAGCACCGCGCCTCCAAGTGGCTCGAGAAGGACTCCGCGAAGGGCTGATCCGCCGCGGCCGACCTACGCTCGGGATCCTCAGTCGATCCTGAGGGGATCCGCTCGCGCGCCTCGTGCGGGAGCGGCAAGATTGCCGCATGAGCGGCGGTCGGCACCTGGGCGCCGATCTCGCGCGCTTCGTCGCGCTGCTCGGGCTCATCGGGATGGTCGTGGCCGAGGGCGAGCCGGAATGGCTCGCCTGGGTCGTCGACGGGCCGCCCGTGCTGCTGCTCGCGGTCGTGCTGGGCGTCGACGCCGTGCTCGCGGCGGAGCGCAGGCTCGCGCGCGGCGACGCGGGCGGCGCGGTGCGCGCCATGATGCTGCGCGGCATGCTGCTCGCCGCGCTCGGGCTCGTGCTCGGCACCGCGACCTTCTGGGTGTGGGGCTTCCTCGTGCCGCTCGGCGCGGCGGTCGCCACCGCATCCGTCGCGCTCCTGCTGCCGACGTGGGCGGTCGGCGCGCTCGCGACAGGGGTGCTGCTCGGCGCGGGCTGGTGCATCGCGGCGGCCCGCGCGGTGCTGCCGACGCTCGAGCACACGCACTCCATCACCACGCTGGTGCGCGAGCCGTACGCCACCGTCGCCGACGTCGCCCTCACCGGCATGCATCCCGCGATCGCGCTGCTCGGCGGGGTGCTGCTGGGCGTCGCGGTCGGACGGCTGCTCGCCGCGCGCGAGGGCGAGCGCGAGCGGAGCCTGCTCGCCGGCGCCGCCGTGGTGGGCGCAGCCCTGCTCGCGCTCGCGGTCGCGATCGACCAGCTCACCGAGGCGTGGCTGCGCGGCGACCTGGATGCGGCGCTCTCGCCCGCGGCGCTCGAGATGCTGCTCGGCCTGTGGTCGGCGCTCGTGCCGCACACCGTCGAGCTGCAGCTGCTCGCCGAGCCCTACTCGGCCTCGGCGGTCGAGCTCGCCCGCATGGTGGGCCTCGCGCTCTTGGCGCTCGGCAGCGTGGGCCTGCTGGCGGGAGCGCTGCGGGGCAGCGCCCTCGCGTGGGCCGACATCCCGCGCAGCTTCGGGAACGCGACGATCACGATGTGGTCGGTCGCCGCGGTGCTGCGGACGGCGACGATCGAGGTCGGGGAGCTGGCACCGTGGCTCGAGGGCTGGGCCGGCTGGGTGACCAGCACCGGTGTCGGCGTGATCGTCGTCAGCGCGGCGATGCGCGGCGGCAGAGGGGCGATCGAGGCGGGGATCGACGCGCTCGCCGAGCGCGGCGCGGGCGGGCGCCGTCCCGCGCTCGGGCCGGTGTCGCTGCCCGACGACGTGAGCTTCGAGTACGAGACGCAGCTGCGCGCGCCGATCGGCGTGGTGTGGCGCGCGCTGACCGAGCCCGCGCACATCCTGCAGTGGATGCACGAGCCGGCGCGGGCGGCCGAGATGCGCTTCGACGTGCGTCCCGGCGGGTCGATGTCGTGGCGCACGCCGCTGCTGTTCAGCACGCACCGGGTCGTCATCGACCTCGTGCGGATGGATGCGCCCACGACGCTCGTGCAGGCGCTGCGGTACGAGGGCGGTCCCGTCATCCTCACGAGCGTCGACCGGCTGTTCGAGTTCGACGGCGTCACGACCATCCGCACGCGCAACACGTGCCCGGATCGCAGGATCCGCGATCGCGCGCTCGCGGCGCGCTGGGCGACCGCGCGCATGCACGAGCGGCTCGCGACGTTCGTCGAGCGGCAGGCGGCGGGATCGGGCACCATGGTGGGATGAGCGCCTCCGCGCGTCCGCCTGCCGACGTCACCGGGGACACGGCGGGCCGGCTGGTCGGCATCGACCTCGCGCGCCTCGTCGCCATCGTCGGCATGATGGCCGCGCACACGCTCGGCTGGGACGAGCCCGCGCCGGCAGCGGTCGTCGCACTCATCGACGGGCCGCCGTCGACGCTCTTCGCGGTGCTCGGCGGCGTGAGCGTCGTGCTCGCGGCGCGCGCGCGGCTCCTGGCAGGGGACCGCGGGGGAGCGGTGCGCTCGACCCTCATGCGAGGGCTGCTCGTGGCGGCGCTCGGGCTCGTCGTCATCCCCTTCGCGCCCGCCGTCTACGTCGTGCTCGTGCCCTTCGGTGTGGCGATCGCGGCGGCGGCGGCGCTCGTGCTCCTGCCCACCTGGCTGCTGGCGGCCGTCGCGGTCGCGATCGCCGGTGCGGGCGGCTGGCTCGTCGTGGTGTCGCGCGAGGCGCTCCCCGGGCTCGACGACGCCGGCACGCACTCGCTCGCGACCCTCCTCGGCGAGCCGCTCGCGACGGCGCTCGACGTGCTGCTCACGGGCGTCTACCCGGCGCTCGTCTGGGTCGGCTACCTCGCGATCGGCATGGTCGTCGCCCGGGGCCTGCTGACGGCGCGCGCCGCGGGCGGCGAGCGGGTCGCGCTCGCGGCGATCGGCGCGCTGGGCGCGGCGCTGCTCGCGGCGGCGCTCGTCGCGACCGAGGCGGCGCTGCGGATCGTCGACGGCGACCTCGCCGGTCCGCTCTCCGTCGCCCGCGACCTCGCGCTCGAGAACGGCTATGGCGCGGCCCAGGGCGACGAGCCCGTGTGGCAGCTGCTCTCGACCCCGCACAGCGGCACCCCCGCCGACATCGCGCGCACGGTCGGCATCGCGCTCCTCGTCATCGCGGTGCTCGGCCTCGCGACTGCGGCGCTCCGGCCCCGCGCGCTGCGCGCGCTCGAGCCGATCCGGGCGGCCGGCGCCGCACCGCTGACCATTTACGTCGTGCACGTGATCCTGGTGTCGCTGCTGCTCGTCACCGTCGAGCCCGTCGCTGCCGAGGTCGTGACCGGATGGGTCGGCTGGGCGCTGCAGGTCGCCGTCGCGCTCGCGATCGGGGCGCTGCTGGCGGCGACGCGGTCGAAGGGCCCGCTCGAGCGCCTCGTGGCGCGCGCTGCCGACGCAGCCGCCGGCTGGGCCGCGCGTCCGCGCCCGGCCGGGCCCCCGCATCCGCAGCCCTGATCGCGGAGGAGGGGTTGACCTCATCCCACGCGCGGGTTAGATTGCCGATCAGTTATAGAACCAGGTGGTGATGAATATGCGCGAGGATCTCGACGACGAGGCGCTCGACCGCATCTTCGCCGCGCTCTCGGATCGCACGCGCCGTCGCATCCTGCTGCGGCTGCGCTCCGGCCCGGCCACCGTCACCGAGCTCACCGCGCTCGCCGGGCTCAGCCAGCCCGCCGTCTCGAAGCACCTCAAGGTGCTGGGGGAGGCCGGGCTCGTGCGGGCCGAGCGCGATGCGCAGCGCATCCACCGGCTGATCGAGCTGGCGCCGCTCATCCGCGCCGCCGTCTTCGTCAGCCGGTTCGAGGTCGACGTCGACGCCCGACTCGACCGCCTCGAGGCGCACCTCACGTCGGGAACCCGGCCGGACGCATCCGGCACCCCCACGAAGGAATGATCATGAAGACCCGATTCAGCCTGCCCGACGACACCTCGATCGCGTACGAGCGCGACTTCGCCGCACCGGCGGCCGAGGTCTGGAAGGCCCACACCGACCCCGAGGTCGTGCGCACGTGGATGCTCGGGCCGAACCCCGAGACCGAGTTCACCCGGTGCGAGATGGACGTGCGCGAGGGCGGCAGCTTCCACTGGGAGTGGGTGGACCGCGACGGCGACCTCTCCATCTCGGGCGACGTGCTCGAGGTCGATGCGCCGCACCGCCTCGTCACGACCGAGACGATGGGCGGCTCCGCGATGCAGGGCATGGAGTTCCCGCCCACCACGAACACCGTCACGCTCACCGAGCACGACGGCATCACGACGCTGCGCACGGTCACCGTCTACGACTCGAAGGAGTCGCGCGACGGGGTCTACGCGAGCGGCATGGATGCGGGCGTCGAGGCGAGCTACGACCGGCTCGCGAGCCGCTGGGCCTGAGCCCCCGCGTTCGCGCCCGAGCAGCGTGCCCGCCGGCGGATGCCCGGCGGGCACGCTGCGCGGTACATCACGATCCGGTCACGGAGGCGTCGCCGGTTTGACAGCGCAGGCGAGCCCCTCCATGCTGGAACCTGAAACCTGAACCACCTGTCAGGTCATTGGGAACCGTGAAGCCGCACGAGGGAGTGCTCGCCCAGCCGAGCTGCGCCCGAGGGGGCTCGCACCGCTCGAAAGGCAACTCATGCGCAGGACAACGAAGTTCGCGGGAGTGGGCGTCGCCATCGCCGCGCTCGCGCTCACGGCGTGCGCGCCGACCACCGCGACGCCCGACGCCACCGAAGGCGCCGACGGCACCGAGTCGGTCGCCGTCAGCGTCGGCATGATCACGTCGATCACCGGCCCGCTCGCCGCCTACGGCGCCAGCTACCAGCAGGGCTTCGAGGCCGGGCTCGACTACGCGACCGACGGCACCGGCGAGATCGACGGCGTCGAGCTGAAGATCGACTGGCTCGACGACCAGGGCAACCCCGACACGGCGGTCAACCTGGCGAAGGACGTCATCGGCCAGGGCTACCAGGTCATCGGCGGCTCCGCGGCCTCGGGCGTCGCGCTCGCGGTCGCCGAGCAGGCAGCGCAGAACAACGTGCTGTTCCTCTCGGGTCCCGCCGCCGCCGACGCCATCACCGGCATCAACGACCAGACGTTCCGCTCGGGTCGCCAGACGCTGCAGGACGTCGCGACCGCCGCGACGTTCCTCGACTCGGTCGAGGGCTCGAACATCGTCGTCTTCGGCCAGGACAACGCGTTCGGCCAGGGCAACGTCGCCTCGGTCGAGGCCGTCCTCGGCGCCGAGGGCGCCGAGGTCACGCCGATCCTCGTGCCCGAGGACGCGACGGAGTTCACGCCGTTCGCGCAGCAGATCTCCGGCGCGAGCCCCGACATGGTGTTCGTCGCCTGGGCAGGCGCCACGACCGGTGCGATGTGGGAGGCGCTCGCGCAGCAGCAGGTGCTCGAGTCGACGACCGTCGTCACCGGCCTCGCCGACCGCGCGTCGTACCAGGCCTACGGCCCGGGCTCGGCCGACATCCAGTTCCTCAACCACTACTTCCCGGGCGCGACCGACAACGAGGCGGCGCAGGCGATGGACGCCTACCTCGAGGAGCACGGCCACGAGGCCGACCTGTTCACGGTCGACGGCTTCGCGGGTGCGCAGATGCTCGTGCACGCGATCACCGAGGGCAAGGGCGACGTCGACGCGATGATCGGCGCGCTCGAGGGCTGGACCTTCGAGTCGGTCAAGGGCGAGATGACCATCCGCCCCGAGGACCACGCGCTCATCCAGCCGATGTTCCAGGTCTCCCTGGTCGATGACGGCGGCACCTGGGTGCCCGAGCTCATCGAGGTCGCCGACGCCGAGGCGGTCGCACCGCCGGTCGCGGGCGAGTGATGGCAGACCGACCCGCGCTCGTCCTGGACTCCGTCGACCTGCAGATCGGAGGCGCGCGCATCCTGCACGACGTCTCGTTCGAGGTCGCGACTGGAGAGATGGTCGGGGTCATCGGCCCCAACGGCGCCGGCAAGACGACGCTGTTCAACATCATCTCCGGCGTCATGATCCCCACGGGCGGCCGCGTGCTGCTCCAGGGCGACGACGTCACCAGCCGCAAGGTCTACCAGCGGGCGCGGGTCGGTCTCGGCCGCACCTTCCAGACCTCGAGCGTCTTCGCCGGCCTCACCGCGACCGAGAACGTCCGGCAGGCGGCGCAGGCGAAGCTCGGGGGAGCGGTCAGCCCGTGGCTGTTCCCCCGAGCCGCCGACGAGGCGCACGAGGTGGCCGCGCGCTGCCTCGCCGAGGTCGACCTCGCGCACCACGCGCAGACCGAGGCGGGCGTGCTCTCGCACGGCGACAAGCGCAAGCTCGAGATCGCGATGCTGCTCGCGACCGAGCCGCGGGTCGTGCTGCTCGACGAGCCGATGGCCGGCGTCGGCTCCGGCGACGTCGCGGGCCTCGTCGAGGTCATCCGCCGCCTCCACGAGTCCGGCCGCACCGTACTGATGGTCGAGCACCACATGGAGGTGCTGCTCGGCCTCGTCGACCGCGTCGCGGTGATGCACCACGGCGAGCTCCTCGCGATCGACACCCCGAAGGCCGTCATGGCCGATCCCGACGTCCAGAAGGCCTACCTGGGGGAGACCGTATGACCGCCATCCTGACCGTCCGCGGCCTCCATGCGCGGATCGCCGGCCAGCAGGTCGTCGAGGACGTCTCCTTCGACGTCGCCGCGACGGGCGTCACCGCGCTCCTCGGCCGCAACGGCGTCGGCAAGTCGTCGACCATCAAGGCGCTCCTCGGCCTCTACGAGCGCACCGGCGAGATCACCTTCGACGGCGAGCGCATCGACCGGCTCATGACGCACCGCGTCGTGCAGCGGGGCATCGCCTACGTGCCCGAGGATCGCGAGGTCTTCGGCCAGCTCACCGTCGAGGAGAACCTGCGCCTCGCCGAGCGCGGCGGCGCGCCCAACCGCGCGATCGTCGGCGACCTCTTCCCCGAGCTCATCCAGCGCGCCAAGCAGCAGGCCGGCACCCTCTCGGGCGGCCAGCAGCAGATGGTCTCGCTCTCCCGCGCGCTCATGAACGACAACAAGCTGCTGCTCGTCGACGAGCCGACGAAGGGCCTCGCGCCGCTCATCGTCGGCACGGTCACGAAGGCCCTCGAGGCCGCCGCTGAGCGCACGCCCATGCTGCTCGTCGAGCAGAACCTGCAGGTCGTGCGCGCCCTCGCGCACACCGTCATCGTCCTCTCCGGCGGCCGGGTGGTCCACACGGGCCCGGCCGCGGAGTTCCTCGACTCCGACCTGGTGCACCGCCACCTCGGCGTCTCGACCGACCAGGAGGCCGCATGAGCACCATCCTGCTCCTGCTCATCACCGGCGTCGGCCTGGGTGCGCTCTACTTCCTCGTCGCGAGCGGGCTCTCGCTCATCTACGGCCTCATGGGCGTGCTGAACTTCGCGCACGGCTCGTTCCTCACCCTCGCCGGCTTCCTCGGCTGGGAGGTGAGCCGCCGCATCGGCGACGGCTCGTGGCCCGGGCTCATCGCCGGCATGCTCGTCGGCCTCGTCGTCGGCGCGCTCGTCGCCGCCATCACCGAGCTCGTCTTCATCCGCAGGCTCTACAACCGGCACATCGAACAGGTGCTCGTGACCGTCGGCCTCGGCCTCGCGACCGTCGCGCTCTTCGAGGGCATCTGGGGCAGCGACCCCATCCAGATCCGCCTCCCCGAGTGGCTCGGGCAGACGACCGAGGTGCTCGGCACGCACGTGCCGAACGACCGCTGGCTGCTCATCGGCGCGGCCGTGCTCGTGCTCGTGCTCATCGTGCTGTTCCTGCAGAAGACGAGCTACGGCCTCGTCATCCGCGCCGGCGTCGAGAACCGCACGATGGTGACGGCGCTCGGCATCGACGTGCGCCGCGCCTTCACGATCGTCTTCGCGATCGGCGGTGCCGCGGCCGGCCTCGGCGGCGTGCTCGCCTCCGTCTACTTCGGCACCGTCTCGCCCCACCAGGGCACGTCGCTGCTCATCTACGCGTTCATCGTCACCGTCATCGGCGGCCTCGGCTCCCTCTCGGGCGCCGCGATCGCATCCGTGCTCGTGGCCGTGATCCAGCAGTTCGCGAACTACTACTGGGGCATCGGCGATCTCGCGATCGTGCTCGCGCTCGCGGTGGTCGTGCTCGTCCGACCGACCGGCCTCATGGGCAAGGTCAAGCACTAGGAGATGACGATGCGCACCTTCTTCTCGTCCGTCTGGGGCAAGCTCGCCGTCGGCGCCGCGATCGTCGTCGCGGCCCTGCTGCCGCTGCTGAACATCACGATCCCCGGGGTCCTGCCCGGCCCCACCTACACGCCGGGCGCACTGTCGGTGATGGCCTACGCGATGCTCATCGCCGCCCTCGCGCTCAGCTACCACCTCATCTTCGGCGTCGCCGGGATGCTGTCGTTCGGCCACGCGATGTTCTTCGCCGCGGGCGCGTACGGGCTCGGCATCCTGCTGAAGCTGCTCGCGCCCTCGGGCATGCCGAGCGAGGCGGTCTTCCTGCTCGCGATCGTCATCACCCTCGTCATCGCGCTCGTGCTCGGCAACCTCGTCGGGGCGCTCGCCCTGCGGGTCACCGGCATCTCGTTCGCGATGGTGACGCTCGCGTTCGCGCAGGCCGCGAACGTGATGATCCGCCGCAACACCGGCGGCCTCACGGGCGGCGAGGAGGGCGTCACCCTGACCGTCTCGATGGTGCCCGACGCGCTCGTGGGGGTCGTGAACACCCGCAACCTCTACTGGATGGCGCTCGCCATCCTCGTGCTCGTCTACCTCGCCTCGCTCTGGGTCGAGCGCTCGCGCCTCGGCCACGTCGTCGTCGCGGCGCGCGAGAACGAGCTGCGCGTCACCGTGCTGGGGCTGCGGCCGTACCACGTGCGGCTGTTCGTCTTCGGAGCCGCCGCGGTGCTCGCGGCCGTCGCCGGGATGGGCTTCATGCTGCTGCAGTCGAGCGCGACGCCGCGCATCTCGACGGCCGACTTCACCCTGACGCTCCTCGTGATCGTCGTGCTCGGCGGCGTCGGCTACCGCTGGGGCGCGATCGTCGGCGGCATCGTCTACACGATCCTCGACCAGCGCCTCGCGGCCCTCGCGTCGAGCTCGTGGATCGCCGACCTGCCGGCGGTGCTGCGCATCCCGCTCTCGGAGCCGCTGTTCATCCTCGGCATGCTCTTCGTCCTCGTGGTGATGTTCGCCCCGGGCGGCATCGTCGGCATCACGCACCGCCTCACGCGGCGCGCGGGCGGCAAGCGCGACGCCAAGGCGCCCGAAGTGCTGCAGGACGTGGAAGCCTAGACCGATGGCACCCGAGGCGATGACGCAGGGCGGGCCGGCGGCGGGGCCGCTGACGCTCGGCCGCTGGACGAGCGACCGCGCAGCGACGGATCCGTCGCGACCCGCGATCGTCGACCGCGGCGTCGTCGTCTCCTACGGCGAGCTCGAGGCGCGCGCCACCGCGCTCGCGCACGCGCTCGGCGAGGCGGGGCACGGGCGCGGCGCCCGCATCGCGACCGTCACCGGCTCGACCGCCGACCAGGTCGTGCTGCTGTTCGCGTGCGCGAAGGCCGGGGCGATGCTCGTGCCGCTGTCGTGGCGGCTGACGGCGGGCGAGCTCGCCGCGCAGCTCACGATCGCCGACCCGTCGCTCCTGCTCGTCGAGGACGACCACCTGCCGGTCGCCGAGGCCGCGCTCGAGCGCCTGGGCGGCCCCGGCATCCCCGTGACGTCGCTCGGCGCCGCCGGCGCCGAGGCGCATGTGCCGGATGCATCGGTGCCGCTCGGGCACGGCACCCCGGCCGACGACGACGGCCTCCTCATGCTCTTCACGTCGGGCACGACGAGCGAGCCGAAGGCGGTCGTGCTCACGCACGCGAACTGCGCCTGGAACAACCTCGCGCTCTCGCGCGCGACGCCGCTCACCCCCGAGGACGTCGTGCTGCAGGTGCTCCCGCAGCACCACGTCGCCGGCTGGAACATCCAGCCGCTCCTCGCGTGGTGGGTGGGCGCGCGCGTGGTGCTCGAGCGCACCTTCGACGCGGGGCGCGCGCTCGCGCTCATCGAGCGGCACCGCATCACGGCGACCATGGGCGTGCCGACGACCTACCGCGCGCTCATCCAGCACCCCGACTTCGCCGCGCGCGACCTCTCGAGCATCCGCACCGCCATCGTCGGCGGCGGCATGCTCGACCCGCGCGCGACCGAGCTGCTCGCGCAGCGCGGCGTGCGCGTGCAGCAGGGCTACGGCCTCACCGAGGCCTCGCCCAACGTCGCGATCTGCTACGACGAGAGCGACGCGGGCACCGCCGGCCGCGCCTACCCGCACGTCGACCTCGCGCTGCTCGTCGACGGCCGCGTCGAGCACGGACCCGGCGTGGGCGAGCTGCTCGTGCACGGGCCCACCGTCTTCCAGGGCTACTTCCGCGACCCCGAGGCGACCGCCGCCGCGCACCACGGGCCGTGGCTGCGCACGGGCGACCTCGTCTCGCGCGACGCGGCCGGCCGCATCCGCATCGTCGATCGCGTGAAGGACATCGTGCGCTCGGGCGCCGAGTCGATCGCGCCGATCGAGGTCGAGCTCGCGCTGCTCGAGCACCCGGCCGTCGCCGACGCCGCCGTCGCGGGCGTGCCGAGCGAGCGCTGGGGCGAGGAGCTCGTCGCATGGCTCGTGCTCGCCGAGCCGGTCGACGAGCGGGCGCTGCGCGCGCACCTCGACGGCCGCATCGCCGACTTCAAGCACCCCAAGCAGTACATGTTCGTCGAGAGCATCCCGCGCACGACGAGCGGCAAGCCGCTGCGGCGGGCGCTGACAGCCGCGCACGCGGGGGAAGGGGCGCGCGCATGACCGCCGAGCCGAGGACCAAGCGGGGCGAGCAGACGAAGGCCAAGCTGCTCGCGGCCGCCGAGGCGATCTTCGCCGAGCAGGGCTACCAGGCTGCGTCGATCTCGCGCATCACCGATCGCGCGCACGTCGCGCAGGGCACGTTCTACCTCTACTTCTCGTCGAAGCTCGACCTCTTCGAGCAGCTCGTCGAGGACCTCAACCGGCGCGTGCGGAAGGCGATGAGCGACGGCGCGGCACGCGGCACGAACCGCGCCGAGGCCGAGCGCGAGGGCTTCCGCGGCTTCTTCGCCTTCACCGCCGAGCACCCCGCGCTCTACCGCGTCGTGCGGGAGGCCGAGTACGTCGCTCCGGGCGCGATGCGCAACCACTACGAGCGCATCGTCGAGGGCTACATCGAGGGCCTCACGCGCGCGAAGGCCGCGGGCGAGATCGGCGACGTCGACCCCGAGGTCGCCGCGTGGGCGCTCATGGGCGTCGGCGAGATGATCGGCATGCGCTACGTGCTCTGGCCCACGGGCGATGCGGGCCCCTACGGCACCGGCGCGACGCCCGTGCCCGAGCACGTGTTCGACGAGATGGTCGCGTTCGTGCAGCGCGCGCTCGGCACGCCCGCCGCAGCCCCTGCATCCCCCGGCCTCGCGGTTGCCGCGTCCGCCACCACTGTCGCCGCCCACCCGGCGGCCGCCCAGCCCGTCGCGATCGCGACGCCGACGAAGGAGGAACCATGAGCACGCTCTCCGGCCGCAGGGCCGTCATCACCGGAGGCGGCGCCGGCATCGGCGCCGCGATCGCTCGCTCCTTCGCGGCGGAGGGCGCCGAGGTCGTCATCGCCGACCGCGACGGCGACGCCGCCGAGGCGCTCGCCGCCGAGCTGGGCGGCGAGGCCTGGCAGGTCGACCTGACCGACGTCGCCGCGCTCGAGTCACTCGAGCTGCGCGCCGACATCCTCGTCAACAATGCTGGCATCCAGCGCGTCGCCCCCATCCACGAGTACGAGCCCGAGATGTGGCGCCGCATCCACACGCTCATGCTCGAGGCGCCGTTCCTGCTCATCCGCGCGGCGCTGCCCGGCATGTACGAGCGCGGCTTCGGGCGCATCCTCAACCTCTCGAGCGTGCACGGCCTCCGGGCATCCGCCTTCAAGTCGGCGTACGTCGCCGCGAAGCACGGGCTCGAGGGGCTCTCGAAGGTCACGGCGCTCGAGGGCGCCCCGCACGGCGTCACCTCGAACTGCATCAACCCCGGCTACGTGAAGACGGCGCTCGTCGAGCAGCAGATCGCCGACCAGGCGAAGACCCACGGCATCCCCGAGAGCGAGGTGCTCGAGAAGGTCATGCTCACCGAGGCGGCCATCAAGCGCCTCGTCGAGCCCGAGGAGGTCGCCTCGCTCGCCACGTGGCTCGCCGGCCCCCACGCCGGCATGGTCACGGGCACCTCGTACGTCATGGACGGCGGATGGAGCGCCCGATGACCGAGCATGCCGCGCCCGCTCGCGAGGCGGCGCGCGCGTTCGTCGTCGCGGGAGGCTCGCTCACCGGCACCGTGTGGGGTGCGGATGCGGCGGGCACGCCCGTCGTCGCCATCCACGGGATCACGGCCAACCACCGCTCGTTCTCGTCGCTCGCGTCGCGCCTCGATGCGCGCGTGCTCGCCGTCGACCTGCGCGGCCGCGGCGGCTCGCGCGACCTGCCCGGCCCGTACGGGCTCGCGCAGCACGCCGACGACGTCGCCGACGCCATGCGTGCCGAGGGCATCGCGAGCGCGATCGTCGTCGGCCACTCGATGGGCGCCTACGTCGCCGTGCGGCTCGCCGCCGCGCACCCGGAGCTCGTGCGTGCGCTCGTGCTCGTCGACGGCGGGCTGCCGCTGCGGCCCTCGCCGGCCGGCGCGGAGCTCGCGCCCGAGGACGTGCTCGGGCCGGCGATCGACCGGCTGCGGATGACCTTCGAGAGCGCCGAGGCCTACCGCGACTTCTGGCACCAGCATCCGGCCTTCGGCCCCTACTGGAACCCGCAGATCGAGGAGTACGTCGACTACGACCTGCAGCGCATCGACGGGCAGCTGCGGCCCTCGGCCAACCCCGACGCCGTCGTCGCGAACCTCGTCGAGCTCGACGGCCGCGACGGCTACGCCGCGGCGCTCGAGTCGCTCACGCAGCCGATCGAGCTGCTGCGCAGCCCGCGCGGCCTGTTCGACGAAGCACCCGGCCTCTACGATGACGAGTGGCTCGCGACGTGGACGTCGCGCCTGCCCGCCCTCGCCGTCACCGACGTCGAGGACACGAACCACTACACGATCCTGCTGGGACGCGGCGTGGACGCGGTGGCCGATGCGGCCATCCGTGCCGACGCGCCCCCGACGGATCGCGCACCGGAGAGAGAGGCACGCTGATGGCCATCGACAAGACCTACGCGTCCGCCGCGGAGGCGGTCGCAGACATCCCCGATGGGGCAACCCTCGCCGTGGGAGGCTTCGGCCTCTCGGGCAACCCGATGGCGCTCATCCGGGCGATCGAGGATCGCGGCATCACGGGCCTCAAGGTGGTCTCGAACAACTGCGGCGTCGACGACTGGGGCCTCGGGCTCCTGCTGCGCAACGGCCAGATCGACAAGATGACCTCCTCCTACGTGGGCGAGAACAAGGAGTTCGAGCGCCGCTACCTCACGGGCGAGCTCGAGCTCGAGCTCACGCCGCAGGGCACGCTCGCCGAGAAGCTCCGCGCCGGCGGCAGCGGCATCGCCGCCTTCTACACCCGCACGGGCGTCGGCACCCAGGTGCAGGAGGGCGGGCTGCCCCAGCGCTACAACGCCGACGGCACCGTCGCCAAGGCATCCGCCCCCAAGCCCACCGCGACGTTCGAGGTGAACGGCGAGCCCAAGGAGTTCGTGCTCGAGGAGGCCATCACGACCGACTTCGCGCTCGTGCACGCGCTGCGCGGCGACCGCCACGGCAATCTCGTCTTCAACAAGGCCGCGCGCCAGTTCTCGCCCAACGCGGCCATGGCCGGCCGCATCTGCATCGCTCAGGTCGAGGAGCTCGTCGAGCCGGGCGAGATCGACCCGGATGCGGTGCACCTGCCGGGCGTGTTCGTGCACCGGATCATCGAGGTCGGCACCGACATCGAGAAGCGCATCGAGCGCCGCACCGTTTCCGAGCAGTAGAGAGCACGAGGAGAGCTGAGATGGCACTGACCCGCAACGAGATGGCCGCGCGCGCAGCCAAGGAGCTCGAGGACGGCATGTACGTCAACCTCGGCATCGGCCTGCCGACGCTCGTGCCGAACTACGTGCCCGACGACGTGACCGTCGTGCTGCAGAGCGAGAACGGCATCCTCGGCGTCGGCCCGTACCCGACCGAGGACAAGGTCGATCCCGACCTCATCAACGCCGGCAAGGAGACCGTCACGACCCTGCCGGGCACGTCGTTCTTCGACTCGGCGACGTCGTTCGCGATGATCCGCGGCGGCAAGATCGACGCCGCGATCCTCGGCGCGATGCAGGTGTCGGCATCGGGCGACATCGCGAACTGGATGATCCCCGGCAAGATGGTGAAGGGCCCGGGCGGCGCGATGGACCTCGTGCACGGCGCCGCGAAGGTCATCGTGCTCATGGAGCACGTCGCGAAGGACGGCTCGGCGAAGATCGTGAACGCGTGCTCGCTGCCGCTCACCGGCAAGGCCGTCGTCGACCGGATCATCACCGACCTCGCGGTGCTCGACGTGACGCCCGAGGGGCTGCGGCTCGTCGAGCTCGCGCCGGGCGTCACGCTCGAGGAGGTCCGCGAGAAGACCGAGCCGGAGATCCTCGCGTGAGCACCCTGCTGGACGGCATCGTCCAGGAGGCCGTCACGACCGACCGGCTCACCGCATCCGTCCTCCGGCGCACGCCCGAGGGCGCGGTCGGCGCGCCGATCGTGCTCATCCACGGCAACGTCTCGTCGTCGCTGTTCTTCCAGCCGCTCATGCTCGCGCTGCCGCGCGAGACCGTCGCGATCGACCTGCGCGGCTACGGCGACAGCGAGACGCTGCCGGTCGACGCCACGCGGGGCCTCGGCGACTTCGCCGACGACGTCGCGAGCGTGCTGGATGCGCTGGGCCTGACCGACGTGCACATCGTCGGCTGGTCGATGGGCGGCGGCGTCGTCATGCAGCTCATGCTCGACCGGCCGGGGCTCATCCGCTCGGCGACGCTCATCGCGCCCGTGCCGCCGCAGGGCTTCGGCACGCGGCTCGACGGCTCGCTGTGCACGCCCGACGGCGCGGGCACGGGCGGCCTCGGCGCCAACCCCGACTTCATCGCGCGGCTCGCGGCCGGCGACACCACCGACGACGAGCCGACGAGCCCGCGGAGCGTCTTCCGCTCGAGCTACGTCGCGCCGGGCTTCTCCGACGGGCGCGAGGACCTCTGGGTCGAGTCGATGCTGTCGACGAAGACGGGGGAGGGGAACCAGCCCGGCGACGGCGTCGCGTCGGACTCGTGGCCCGGCTTCGCGGCCGGCGGGCGCGGGGTGCTCAACACGATGTCGGCGGTGCACCTGGACCTCACCGGCATCGTCGATCTCGAGCGCAAGCCGTCGATCCTCTGGGTGCGCGGCGCGCACGACGCGATCGTGGGCGACGAGTCGTTCTTCGACTTCAACACCCTCGGCAAGCACGGCGTCGTGCCGGGCTGGCCCGGCGAGGAGGCGGCGCCGCCGCAGCCGATGATCGCGCAGACCCGCGCGGTGCTCGACGAGTATGCGGCCAACGGCGGCGCGTACCGCGAGGAGGTCTTCGAGGACGCGGGCCACTCTCCCCACATCGAGGACCCGGAGCGCTTCGAGCGCCTGCTGCTCGAGCACGTCGCCGCCGCCGACTGACCCCGCCGCAGGTCGAGGAGGCCGCGGCCGTCCCCTCGCTGGTCGAGTAGGCCGCGGAGCGGCCGTATCGAGATCGCACCGCTGCTCGTCTCACAGAGGTCCCGCTGGCTACGACCGCATCCACGCACGAGGGCCCCGCATCCACCGGATGCGGGGCCCTCGTGCTGCGCGGGTTGCGCCTACTCGGCCGCGGGAGCCGTGAGCGTGTCGACCCACTCGCGGTTCTCGTCGATCCAGGCCTCGACGATCTCGGGGTAGTCGCTCGGGTCGGCGTCGCTGTTGAACATCGCGTTCTCGAGCGAGAACAGCAGCTCCGAGTCCATCTCGAACGCCGAGAACCACTCGGTCAGCTGCGGGAAGTCCTCAGCGAAGCCCGTGCGGGCGATCGTGTGGATGCCCTCGGCCTCGCCGAGCGAGCCCTCCGGGTCCTCGAGGTCGCGGATGGCGAACTCGTCGTAGGCCCAGTGCGGGCGCCAGAGCGTGACGACGACGTTCTCGCCCGACTCGATCGCGCCGCTGAGCTCCGCGAGCATCGCGGGCGTCGAGGAGGTCTGGAACTCCATGCCCTCGAGGCCGTAGGTCGGGATGACCTCGTTCTGGGTCGCCTGCGTGAGGCCGGCGCCCGGTTCGATGCCGACGATGCGGTTGCCGAACGCATCCGCGTTCTCGGCGAGCTCGGCGATCGACTGGATCGGCGCATCCTCGTTGACGGCGAAGGTCAGCACCGCGTCGTCGTTCCAGGAGCCGAGGTCCTCGATCGAGTCGCCGTACTCCTCGAGGTAGCCCGCGTGGGTCATCGGCAGCCAGGCGTCGAAGTTGACGTCGTAGCTGCCGCTGCCGACCGCAGCCCAGACGGGGCCCGCGTCGGCGTACTCGAGCGTGACGTCGTAGCCCTGCTCCTCGAGCACGGCCTCCCACAGGTAGGAGACGGCCTCGCCCTCGGGCCAGCCGTTGAAGACGCCGACGGTCAGGTCGGTCTGGTCCGAGCCGGTGGCGCCCTCGGGCGCCTCGTCCGCCGCGTCGGTGCTCGCGCAGCCGGTCAGGGCGATCGCGGCAGCGCCGACGAGCGCCGCTCCGCGAAGGAATCGCTTCTGCATGTGTCCTCTTTCGTTTCGTGTCATATCTCTCTGGGTGGCCGCCGAAGCGGCCGGGGGGACTAGGCGCCGCGCGTGGTGGCGGGCGCGACGCGCTCAGCCTGAGCGGTCGCGCCGGCAGCGGCTGCCGTGCCCGCGTCCGCCGCCGCTGCGGCGCGCCGGCCGCGCAGCCGCGCGACCGGGCTGTGCTCCTGCAGGCTCCCGAGCGCGTTCGTGATGCGGTCGAGGATGATCGCGAGGATCACGACCGACAGGCCCGCCTCGGTGCCGAGGCCGACGTCGATGCGCTGCAGCGCCTGCACGATCGGCTGGCCGAGGCCGCCGGCGCCGACCATGGCGGCGATGACCACCATCGACAGCGACAGCATGATGATCTGGTTGACGCCCGTCATGATCGTCGGGAGCGCGAGCGGCAGCTGGATCTGGCGCAGGATGCGGCCGGGGGAGGCGCCGAAGGCGGTGCCCGCCTCGACGATCTCCTTGTCGACGCCGCGGATGCCGAGCTCGGTCAGGCGCACCCCGGGTGCCATGGCGAACGCGATCGTGGCGATGATGCCGGGCACGACGCCGATGCTGAACAGGATGATCGCGGGGATCAGGTAGACGAAGGCGGGCATCGTCTGCAGGAAGTCGAGCACCGGGCGCACGATCGTCGAGACGGTGTCGTTGCGCGCCGCCCAGATGCCGAGCGGGATCGCGATGGCGAGTGCGAAGAACGCCGCGACGAGCGTGAGCGCGAGCGTCGCCATCGCGTTGTCCCACTGGCCCACGAGGACGATCGCGAAGAGCCCGACGGCGGTGCCGACGCCCATCTTCCAGCCCCGCACCGCGAACGCGATCGCCGCGAGCACGAGGATGAGCACGATGGCCGGGGGCTCGGTGAGCACGAGCTCGACGACGTCGTAGAGCGCGCTCACGATCGCCTTGATGACGTCGAAGACGACCTTGACGTTGTCGGTCACCCAGTCGACGCCGGCCTCGACCCAGTCGCCGAGGGGGATGCGGAGATCATCGAGCATCGGGCACCTCCGTGGCGTCCAGGGTCTGCGTGACGAGGAGCGGATCGATCGCGGGCGGCATGTCGACCACCGCGAACTCCGAGGTGTCGGTCGAGACGTTGCCGAGCGCCGCGAGCAGCAGCACGCGCGGGATCACGCCGAGCAGCCGGCCGTCCTCGCCGACGACGGCGATCGGCATGCCGCTCGTGATGGCGATCTCCGGCAGGTCGGACAGGCTCGTGTCGGGCGCGACGGTCGGCACCGAGGTGTCGACGAGCGAGCCGAGGTCGGCGACGCCGCGCTGGATCGCGCGCAGCACGTCGCGGTCCTTCACGGCGCCGAGCACCTTGCGGCCCGTGCCCGTCACGAGCAGCCCGGAGATCTGCATGTCCCGCATGGTGCGGAGCGCGCCGCGCGGGCCGACGGTCACCGGCACGGCGGCGGCCGGCGGCTCCATGACGCTCGCTGCGGTCAGCACGCGCGTGCGGTCGACGTCCTGCACGAACTGCGCGACGTAGTCGTTCGCGGGGTCGGTCAGGATCTCCTCCGGCGTGCCGATCTGCACGATGCGGCCGTCGCGCATGACGGCGATCCGGTCGCCGAGGAACATCGCCTCGTTGAGGTCGTGGGTGATGAAGACGATCGTCTTGCCGAGCTCGGCCTGCAGCTCGACGAGCTGCTCCTGCATCTCGCGGCGGATGAGGGGGTCGAGCGCGCTGAACGCCTCGTCCATGAGCAGCACCGGGGTGTCGGCGCAGAGCGCGCGGGCGATGCCGACGCGCTGCTGCATGCCGCCGGAGAGCTCGCTCGGGAGCCGCTGCTCCCAGCCCTCGAGCCCGACGCGGCGCACGACGTCGCGGGCGAGCTCGAGCCGGCGTGCGCGCTCGACGCCCTGGATCTCGAGGCCGTACGCGACGTTCTCGAGCACCGTGCGGTGGGGCAGCAGCGCGAAGTGCTGGAACACCATCGACACCTGCGAGCGCCGCACGGCGCGGAGCCGCTTGGGGTCGACGCCCGTGACGCGCTCGCCCTCGATCTCGACCGTGCCGCTCGTCGCGTCGAGCAGTCCGTTGAGCATGCGGATGAGCGTCGACTTTCCGGAGCCCGACAGGCCCATGACGACGAAGATCTCGCCGCGCCGCACCTCGAACGAGGCGTCGATGACGGCGGCGGTGCCGAGCTTCGCGACATCGTCGCGGCTCGCACCGGAGGCCAGTCGGTCGGCGGCCTCTCTCGCGCGCCTGCCGAACACCTTGGTCAGATGCTCGACGCGCACGACGGTCTCGTCGACGGCCGGCCGCTCGCCGGTCGCGCGGGATTCGCTCACGTTCGCTCCTGTCGCCCCGATCGGGGTCTCAGTCGTGGACGGGTGCAGCCGCGTGCGCGGTGATTCGTCTGCCGTTCTCGCACGAATCAGCTCGTTCGCGAAGCGGCACCATACGCTCGCCAGCGGCTGGGATGCCGGCGGTCGCGTCCGTTGGAAGCGGGCGGCCGGATATGGCGGCCCGCTCCTCTACGTAACCATGCGCTACAACGAGGAGTTGGGAGGTGGAAACCCGGTTTTCGCGAGAAATCAACGGATGCGACGGATCCTCAGGCGAGGATCGTGATGGTTTCGTTATGGGTTGGGGGACAAGCAGCGGCGCAGGCTCACTGCCACCACGGGCGTTCGCGCTGCGCCGCGCGCCGCTGCGCGGCCAGCTCGGCGACCTGCTCGTGCCGCTCGCCGATCTCGTGGATGGCCGAGACGCACCGCTGCACGAGGGCGTCGATGTCGTCGCACTCGTGGCGGCGGGACGCCCCGATCACGATCGCCGCGCACGCCTCGGCGTCGCCCGCCGCGTCGTGATGCCGGAAGTCGTCGAAGCCGGCCGCGAGCGCCGCGACCGGCAGCCGGTACGACTCGAGCGCGTAGGTCTTGCGCGCAATGCGCAGCGAGTCGGTCCAGCGCATGTCGGGCACCGGCAGCCGCGCGGCCTTCGCCGCGGCCCGCATGACGCCCTTGTCGAAGCCGGCGTTGTGCGCGACGTAGACGTCGTCGCCGCCGAACTCGAGGATCCGGCGCTGGGCCTCGGCCCAGTCGGGCGCGTCGAGCACGTCGATCGCCCGGATGCCGTGGATGCGGATGTTCCACTCCCAGAACTCGTCGTAGGGGGCGGGCGGTCGGATCAGCGTCGACCACCGATCCACGATGAGGCCGTCCCGGACCTTCACGAGACCCACCGCGCACGCGGACGCGGCGTTGCCGTTGGCGGTCTCGAAATCGATCGCGGTGAAGTCGAGTGCCATGCCTGTCATCCTCCCAGGCCGCACCCACACCGCCCGCGAGCGCCGCGCATCCGCCCGCCGTCGTCTGCGAGCATTGGAGCATGGCCAACCCCACGCTCGACGCCCTGCACGCCATCGACGCCGCCGACCACGCGGGTGCGTGGGCGGTCGTGCGCGAAGCAGAGCTCGTCGTGCCCGCGGTGGTCGAGAACCCGCGCGACCCCGGCTCCGGCCGCTTCCTCGTGCTGCCGCACAAGGACATGCAGCTCGTCGTCGCCTTCACCGCCACGTCGCGCATCGGCGGCTTCGCGACGCGCACGCGCCGCCACCTCAAGCTCACGGGCGCCGAGCTCGCCGCGGGCATCCCGGCCGGGCACGCGATCGTGCTCGACCCGGGCCACGACGACGGGCGCGTCTTCCTGCCCGAGGTGATCGCGGCCGACGCCGCGCCCGCGGACGACTAGCTGCAGGCGCCGACGCGCTCGGTGCGGTCGACGGCGCCGGAGACGGCCTCGAGGGCCGTGACCGTGCTGACCGCGGTCGTGTCGATGACGATCTCGGTCGCGGGGGAGCGGCCGTAGGAGATGAACGTCCAGACGTCCTCCTCCTGGGCCACCTCGAGCCAGTCGACGCCGCCGACCTCGATGCACCGCTGGGCCGAGGGGGCGGGCACGGGCATGCCGCAGCGCAGGGTCACCGCGCTCGGGTCGCCCCACGCCGCCGTGCCCTGCGCCGTGGTGTCGCGGCGCTCGAGCGCCTCGTTGCCCGTCTGCTCGCCGATCTGCTCCGGCAGCGTCAGCACGACGTGGGCGCAGCCGGGGTCGGAGGCCTCCTCGGCGGGCGGCAGCGACACCGCGCTCGCGCAGCCGCTGAGCACCAGCGCGGCGGCCGCAGCGGCGGCGAGGAGGAGGGGGCGGGGCACCTCACGAGCCTACCGGCGGCTACGGTGGCGCTCATGGACGACGCCGCGCCCCACGATCCGACCCTCCACGAGGTGGGCGAGCTCGAGGCGCTGCGGCGCTTTCTGCCGCTGCTGCCCGCGGGCGACGCGACCGACGTCGGCCCGGGCGACGACGCCGCGGTCGTGCGCGCGGGCGACGGCCGCTTCGTCGTGACGACCGACACGATGCTCGAGGGCGCCGACTTCCGGCTCGGCTGGTCGACGTGGCACGACCTCGGCTGGAAGGCTGTCGCCACCAACCTCATCGACGTCGCCGCGATGGGCGCGCGGCCGACGTCGCTCGTCGTGGCGCTCGCAGTCGCGCCCTCGACGCGCGTCTCGGCCCTCGAGGGGTTCGCGCGCGGGCTCGCGGATGCGGTCGCGGCGATGGCGCCCGGCTGCGGCGTCGTCGGCGGCGACCTCGGCACCGCGCCGCACGCGACGGTCGCGGTCACCGCGTTCGGCGACCTCGAGGGGCGAGCGCCCGTGCTCCGCTCGGGCGCGAGGGCGACGGATGCGGTGTGGCTCGTCGGGCGGGTCGGCGCGGCCGCCGCGGGCCTCCGCCACCTCTTCGCGCAGGCCCAGGACGAGGCGGCGGTGCCGGTCGCCGCCGCCGTCGAGCGCCTGCGCGCCGGAGCCCGCGGCGCCGTCCTCGAGGCGCAGCTCGCGCCCGTGACGCCGATCGGGGCGGGCACCCTCCTCGCCGACCTCGGGGCGACCGCGATGCTCGACGTCTCCGACGGCCTCGCGCTCGACGCCGCCCGCGTCGCCCGCGCATCCGGGGTGCGGATCGCGCTCGAGCGCGCCGGCGTCGAGGCGGCGGCCGCAGACGTGCTCGCCGACGGGGCGGCGCCGGATGCGGCGCTCGAGGCGGCGCTGCACGGCGGGGAGGACCACGCGCTGCTCGTGACGCTGCCCGACGGCGTGCGGCCGCCCGCCGAGCTCGCCGGCCACCGGGTGCACCGCATCGGCCGCGTCGAGCCGCTCGCCGCGGGTGACGCGCCGGGCGTGACGCTCGACGGCGGCGCGGTCGAGCCGCGCGGCTGGGACCCGTATCGCGCGGTGGAGCTCTAGGGCGCTCCTCAGCCCCCGTGATCCGCGAACGAGCCGGTCGTCGTCAGGAAGTGCAGCGCCGTGTCGCCGTAGTCGCGCGTGCGCTCGAGCGCGAGGTCGCCGGGCGGCTCGAGCGGCCCCGCCTTGCGCGATCGCTCGACGACGACGGTCGCGGGATGCCGCAGCAGCGGCGCGAGGTCGACGAGCACGGCCGTGAGCGCCGCATCGGGCAGGTCGTACGGCGGGTCGACGAACACGAGGTCGAAGCTGCGCCCCGACCGCTGCAGGTACGACGAGACCGCCACCTGCTCGACGAGCGCGCGCGCCGCCCCCGCCTTCGCGACCGTCTCGGCGTTGCGCGACGCGACCTTCGCGGCGGCGCGGTCGCGCTCGACGAGCACGACGGTCTCGGCGCCTCGGCTCGCCGCCTCGAGCCCGAGCGCCCCCGAGCCCGCGAAGAGGTCGAGCACCGTCGCGCCGTCGCACAGGCTGCGCGCGTCGAGTGCGCCGAAGAGCGCCTCCCGCACGCGCTCGGAGGTCGGCCGGGTGCCGCGCAGCGGCACGTGCAGCCGCGCTCCTCCCGCGAGGCCCCCGATGATGCGCGTCATGCGGCTATCGTCGCACCTCCGCGCCACCCGACGCGACGGGGGAGCGCGGTGAGCGCACCGCCCGCGGCCCGCGACCGCGCCTCCACAGCGCGGGCCCGGATGCGCCGCGCGCGTCGGCCGCGCCGCATACGCTGGGCGGGTGGCGAAGCAGGAGCCGAGCGGCGGGGCCGCATCGCGGGGCGCGGCGCCCGGCGGCGCCGTGCCGAGCGGGTTCGACCGCCCCCTCGAGCGCGTGCTCGGGAAGGCGGCCGCGGGCAAGCTCGAGCGCGCCTTCGGGATGACGACGCTCCGCGACCTCGCGTGGCATCTGCCGCGGCGCTACGCGAAGCGCGGCGAGCTCACCGACCTCGCGAGCCTCGTGCCGGGCGAGCACGTGACGGTCGTCGCGAAGGTGCGCTCGGTCGAGACGCGCCAGCTGCAGCGCGACGCGAAGGGCCGTCGCCGCTCGCTCACGACCATCACGATCACCGACGGCACGTCGAGCCTCGACCTGGCGTTCTTCAACCAGGAGTTCCGCGGCACGCAGCTGCACCAGGGCGTCACGGCGCTCTTCTCCGGCACCGTCGGCGTCTACAAGGGCAAGCGGCAGCTCGCCCACCCCGACCTCGAGCTCTTCGACGAGGCCGAGGGCATCGACGCCGAGGAGTGGGCGAACCAGCCGGTGCCGATCTACCCGGCGACCGCGAGCCTCGCGACGACGAAGATCCAGGCGCTCGTGGCGCAGGTGCTCGACGCGCTCGGCGACGTGCCCGATCCCGTGCCCGAGACGATCCGGCGCGAGCACGGGCTCCTGCCGCTCGCGGACGCGCTGCGCTCCGCCCACCAGCCGAAGACCGAGCAGGAGGCCTACCGCGCGCGCCACACGCTCGCGTGGCACGAGGCGTTCCTGCTGCAGACCTACCTGCTCGCGACGCGCGCGTGGTTCGACACCCTGCCCACCCAGCCGCGGCATCCGGGAGCCCTGCTCGAGCGCTTCGACGCCGCCCTCCCGTGGCAGCTCACCGACGACCAGCGCGCCGCCGGCGCGGCGATCGCCGCGGATCTCGCGAGCGGCACCGCGATGCACCGGCTCGTGCAGGGCGAGGTGGGCTCGGGCAAGACGGTGGTCGCGACGCGCGCGATGCTCACCGTCGCCGAGTCGGGCGGGCAGGCGGCGCTCCTCGCGCCGACCGAGGTGCTCGCCGTGCAGCACCTGCGCTCCATCACCCGCTCGCTCGGCCCCGATCTCGCCGCCGAGGTGCAGCCGACCCTGCTCACCGGCCAGATGCCGGCCGCCGACCGCCGCCGCGCCATGCTGCGCATCGCCGCCGGCCAGGCGCGCATCGTCGTCGGCACGCACGCGCTCCTGAGCGAGAAGACGTCGTTCGCCGAGCTCGCGCTCGTCGTCATCGACGAGCAGCACCGCTTCGGCGTCGCCCAGCGCGAGGCGCTGCGGGCGAAGGGCATCCACCCGCACACGCTCGTCCTCACCGCGACGCCCATCCCGCGCACGATCGCGATGACCGCGTTCGGCGACCTCGACGTCTCCACGATCCGCTCGCTCCCGGCGGGCCGCAGCCCCATCCAGACCTTCGTGGTCGACCGCGCCGCGCATCCGCAGCGCTTCGGGCGAGTCTGGCAGCGCATGCACGAGGAGGTCGAGGCGGGCCGCCAGGCGTTCGTCGTCTGCCCGGCGATCGCGCCCGGGCGGCTCGAGGGCATCGACCCGCGCGGCGACGAGGCGGCGGATGCGTCGGCCGACGCCGCAGAGGCCGCCCCCGTCGACGACGTCGAGACGACGCTCGCCCAGCTGCAGCGCGCCTCGGCCATCAGCGGGCACCGGATCGCGGCGCTCCACGGCGGCATGACGACCGACGAGAAGGATGCGGTGATGCGCGAGTTCCGCGACCGCCGCATCGACGTGCTCGTCGCGACGACGGTCATCGAGGTGGGCGTCGACGTGCCGAACGCGACGATGATGGTCGTGCTCTCCGCAGATCGCTTCGGCGTCTCCCAGCTGCACCAGTTGCGCGGGCGCGTGGGCCGCGGCGAGCACGCGGGCCTGTGCATGCTCGTGACCGCCGCGGACGAGCTCGGCGAGGCCCGAGCGCGGCTCGACGCGGTCGCCGGCACGCTCGACGGCTTCGCGCTCGCCGAGGTCGACCTCGAGCAGCGCGGCGAGGGCGACGTGCTCGGCGCCGCGCAGTCGGGCGTGCGCAGCGGCCTGCGGGTGCTGCGCGTCGCGCGCGACGGCGCGATCATCGACGCCGCCCGCGACGCCGCGGCCGCCGTCCTCGCCGAGGACCCGCTGCTCGAGCGGCACACGGCGCTGCGCCTCGCCGTCCACGGCCGCCTCGACCCCGACGCGCGCGCCGCCCTCGTCACCGCCTGACCCGCCTGCCCCGCCGCGCCTGCCCCGCCGTGCCCGCCCAGGACGCACCGCCCGCACCCCGCACTCCCACCGCGCCCAGCCCATCCGTCCGACCGCAGGAATCCTCGACTTCCCCCTCCCGTGGCCCAACCGCATCCCGCGCGTGACCTAGGCTGGAGGCATGCCTCGCATCGCCGTCGTGCCCGGTTCGTTCGACCCCGTCACCCTGGGGCACCTCGATGTCGTGGAGCGTGCCGCGAAGCTCTTCGACGAGGTGCACGTCGTCGTCACGCACAACCCCGACAAGCAGGCGTTCCTCCCGGTCGTCGAGCGCGAGCAGCTCATTGAGCGGGCGATCGAGGAGGCCCGGATCGAGGGCGAGATCCGCATCGCCAACTGGTCGATGGGCCTGCTCGTCGACTACTGCCAGCAGGTGGGCGCGCAGGTGCTCGTCAAGGGGATCCGCACGTCGACCGACCTCGCCTACGAGACCCCGATGTCCATCGTCAACCGCAACCTCGCGGGCGTCGAGACGATCTTCATGCTGCCCAACCCCGAGAACGCGCACGTCTCGTCGAGCCTCGTGCGCCAGGTGTCCGAGCTCGGCGGCGACGTGAGCCCCTACGTGCCGCGCGCCGTCGCCACCTTCCTGCAGCAGCGATGACCGAGCGCGAGCGCGGCGAGGCGGAGCGCGGTCCCGACCTCGAGCTCCGCGCGGTGCGCGGGATGGGCGAGATCCGGCCGGGCGACGACCTGCCTGCGCTCATCGGCGATGCGCTCGCCCCGCTCGGGCCCGCCGAGGGCGACATCGTGGTCGTGACGAGCAAGATCATCTCGAAGGCCGAGGGCCGCATCCGCCCCGCAGCCGAGCGCGAGCAGGCGATCGACGACGAATCGGTGCGCCTCGTCGCGAGCCGCGAGCACCCGGGCGGCGTCACGCGCATCGTCGAGCACCGCACCGGGCTCGTGCTCGCCGCGGCCGGCGTCGACGCGTCGAACACCGACGAGGGCACGATCCTGCTGCTGCCCGAGGACTCGGATGCGTCGGCTCGCGCGATCGCCGCCGCGCTGCGGTCGCGCTTCGGGGTCGCCGTCGGCGTGGTCGTGAGCGACACCCTCGGGCGCGCGTGGCGGGTCGGGCAGACGGATGCGGCGATCGGCGCAGCGGGCGTGCGCGTGCTCGAGCCGCTCGCGGGCCAGGTCGACGCGAGCGGGCGGCCGCTCACGGTGACGGCGCCGGCGATCGCCGACGAGATCGCCGCGGCCGCCGACCTCGTCGCGGGCAAGGCCACCGGCGTGCCGGTCGTGCTCGTGCGCGGACTCGCGCGGCACGTGACGGGGCTCGACGAGCCCGGGGCGCGGCGGCTCGTGCGCCCCGCCGCCGACGACATGTTCCGGCAGGGCGCCGACGAGGCATACCGCGCAGGGCTCGAGGCCGGCCGCCGCGAGGCGATGGCGACGACGGGGAGCGGCACGTGAGCGACGACGCAGGACGCCCGGCGGCGAGGTCGGGCGAGGGGCGGGCAGCCGTCGCGGGCCCGCAGCCGATGCTCGACCTCGCGCCGGAGCTCCCGGCGACGGCGGGCGAGCGGATCGAGCGTGCGGTCGCGAGCGTCATCGCCGGCAAGCGCGAGGAGATCCGCACGGTGCTCACGGTGCTGCTCGCCGAGGGGCACGTGCTGCTCGAGGATGTGCCGGGCGTCGGCAAGACGCAGCTCGCCCGCGCCTTCGCCGCGGCCGTCGGCGGCACCGTGCGCCGCATCCAGTGCACCCCCGACCTGCTGCCGAGCGACATCACCGGCATGTCGATGCTCGACCAGCGCTCGGGCGAGCTGCGCTTCCAGCCGGGCCCGGTGTTCGCCAACATCGTCATCGCCGACGAGATCAACCGCGCGAGCCCCAAGACGCAGGCGGCGCTGCTCGAGTGCATGGCCGAGGGGCAGGTGACCGTCGACGGCGTCACGCACGTGCTGCCGAAGCCGTTCCTCGTCGTCGCGACGCAGAACCCCATCGACATGGAGGGCACCTACGCGCTGCCCGAGGCGCAGCGCGACCGCTTCATGGCTCGGCTCGAGCTCGGCTACCCCGACGAGGACGCCGAGCACGCGATGGTGTCGGCGCGCGAGACGGCACAGCCGCTCGACTCGGTGACCGCGGTGACGACGCAGGAGCAGTTCCAGGCCGAGATCGACGCCGCGCACGCGGTGCGCGCGCACGAGCTCGTCGAGCGCTACGCCGTGCGGCTCGCCCGCGCGACCCGCGCCCACCCCGACGTGCGGCTCGGCGCGAGCCCGCGCGCGACGCTGCAGCTCGTGCGCGCGGCGAAGGCGCACGCGCACCTGAGCGGCCGCGACTGGCTCTCGCCCGACGACGTGCGCGCGCTCGCCGTGCACGTGCTGCCGCACCACCTCGTGATGCACGACCCGCACGCGCGCTACCAGGACGCGCGCGACGTGGTCTCTCAGGCGCTCGCCCAGACGGTCGCCCCCGTCATGCGCTGATGGCCGGCGATCGCGGGCGCGCGCGGCGCAGGGGCGCCGCGGGAGCCCCGCGCGGCGCCGGCGCTCGCGAGCGCCTGCGGGTGCGGCCGACCGCGCGCGGTGTCGCCCTCGTGCTCGTCGGCGCGGCGCTCGCGGTGGGCGCCTACTGGGAGCGGCAGATCGTGCTGCTCGTGCCCGCGGCGCTGTGCCTCGCGGTGGTCGTGCTGGGCGTGTGGTGGGCCGCCGGCGCCGTCGGCCAGGTGCGGCTGCGGGTGCCGGGCGTCATCGCCGAGGGCGAGGATGCGTGGCTCAGCATCGCGAGCGAGCGCCCGCAGGCGGGCGCTCGGTGGGAGACGTGGGGGCCGGGGCCCGAGCGCTACCTGCTGCTCGAGGGCGAGCTCGACGACGAGGGCCGCGCGGAGCTGCCGCTCGGCGACCATCCGCGGGGGCGGTGGCGGCTCGCGCCGGTCGCGATCACGGCGTTCGACCCCTTCCGGGTGGCGCGCAGCGCCCGCACGATCGACCCGGGCGCGAGCCTCGTCGTGGGGCCCGAGATCGTGACGATCCCGCCGACGGCGCTGCGCTCCGACCGCGAGCAGGGGCGCGTCGCGCAGTCGCGCACCGCCGACGACGTCGACGCGATGGTGCGCGAGTGGCGGCACGGCGACCCGCAGCGGCGCGTGCACTGGCGCCAGACCGCCAAGCGCGGCTACCTCATGGTGCGGCAGGAGGCGAACCCTGCGAGCGATGACGACATCGTCGTGGTCGACACGGCCGGCGCCGCCGACCTCGACCGCGACGCACACGACCGCCTCGCGCGAGCCGCGTGCTCGATCGTGCGCGCACTCGCCGGCGGGGACCGGCGCGTCGTCGTGCGCGAGACCGGCGAGCCGTCGATCGCCGCCGCCGACTGGCGCGACCGGGCGGCGGCGCTCGCGGCCTTCGCGTCGATGGAGGCGGTGGCGCCGGTGGAGGAGGGTGAGGGCACCCGCGAGCCCGGCGATGAGCACAGGTCGCGGGAGAGGTCGGAAAGGACCTCTCCTCTCAACGCCACCGCGCACGTCGTCGCGCTCGAGGAGGCCGCACCCGAGACCTGGCGCCTCGCGCCCGGCTCCACCCTGTGGCTCGTGGCGCGTGCCGACGCGCCGCCGCGCAGCAGCGCATCCGCCTCGCGCGTGCGCGTCCAGCGCTGGATCGACCACCGCGGTCCCGTGCGGGAGCTCGTGTGAGCGGCGTGACGGAGCAGCGGCGCTCGACCGGTCCGGCGCCCGCGGCCCCCGCATCCGACCCTGCGCCCCGGCGGGAGCCTCGCCTCCGCGCGCGCGGCGCGGGCGTGGTCGAGACGCTCGCGCTCGCGGCGCTGCCGGTCGCGTGGCTGTGGTCGGCGATCACGGTGCTCGGCGAGGCGTGGCTGTGGCCGGTGGCCGGCGCCGTCGGCTCGATGGCGGTCGCGGCGGCGCTCGTGCGGCAGGCGGGCGCGCCGGTGTTCGGCTCCGCAGCGGCGGCGATCGTGGGGTTCGGATGGGTGACCGCGCTCACGGCTCCCGAGGAGGCGCTGCTCGGCGTCGTGCCGACGCCGGAGTCGTTCCCGGTGTCGATGCAGGTGCTGAGCGACGGGGTGCTCGCGATCGCGTGGGCGCCGTCGACGCCGATCGACGCGCGCGGCGCGGTGCTCGCGGCCGTCGTGGCCGCAGCCGTCATGATCGCGGCGATCGTCGACCTCATGGCGCACGCGCTGCGGCTGCCGGCCGTCGCGGTGGCGTTCGCGGCCGTGCCGCTGCTGCTGCCGATCGCCTTCCGCATCGACGTGCCGTGGTGGCACGCGCTGCCCGGCGTCGTCGCCACGGCGTGCGTGCTCGCGGCGCCCGCGCTCGATGAGCGGCTGCTCGCGCGCCGCGGGTGGCTCGCGCCCATCGCGCTCGTCGGCGCCGCCGCGGTGCTCGCGGCCGCGGTGCCGCTCATCGCCCCGGCGCCCCGCGACGTCGACTGGGACCTGCCGACGCTCGACGAGGTCTTCACCCCCGCGACGCCCGTCCTCAGCACCGAGATCGACCTGGGCGACGAGCTGCGCCGGCCCGCCGACCGGCCGGTGTTCACCTACTCGACCGCCGACGGGCAGCCGATGCCGACGCGCCTCATGACGCTGCCGCAGGCGGGGGAGTCGGGCTTCGAGGCCGTGACGCCGCAAGCCGGCAGCCCCGGGGCGCTCGTCGAGGGGGCGGCGAGCGTCGAGGCGACGCAGATGACGGTGCGGATGGGCGCCGTGCAGGCCGAGAGCCTGCCGATGCCCGAGCGCGCGCTCGGTGCGCGCGTGCCCGAGGGATCGAGCTGGGACGACGCGAACGACGCGCTGCGGCTGAGCGCCGACATCGACACGCAGGGCCTCGAGTACACCGCCTCGGGGACCCGGTCGCCGCCGCTCGTGGCGCTGCCGGCCGCGGGCGCCTCGAGCGGCCACGATGCCGAGCGCGCGCTGCCCGAGGCCGCGGCCGCGATCGCGGCGCGGGGCGCGGCGCTCGTCGACGACGGCATGAGCGCCACCCAGCGCGTGCTCGCCGTGCACGGGGCGATGACGAGCGGCCTCTGGAACTACTCCGAGGAGCTCGACCTGCCCGGCTTCGGCGGCTCGGGCGGCGGCGACGGCTGGGCGGCGCTCGAGGGCTTCCTCGAGACGCGCAGCGGCTACTGCGTGCACTACGCGAGCGCGACCGCCGCGCTGCTGCGCGGCGCGGGCGTGCCCTCGCGCGTCGTCGTCGGCTTCCTGCCCGGCTCCGAGATCTCGGGCGGCTGGGCGGTCTCGACCAACGAGATGCACGCGTGGGCCGAGGCCTGGCTCGACGACTTCGGATGGGTGCGCGTCGAGACGACGCCCGGCGCCGGCACGGGCGCCGCGAGCCCGACGGGCGATGTGCCGACCCGCAGCCCCGAGCCGCAGCCGACCGAGACCGAGGAGCCCGTCGAGAGCGAGGAGCCGAGCCCGTCGCCGACACCCTCGGCCACGGCGACCGCTCCGGCGCCCACCGCGTCAGCGACGCCCGCGCCCCAGGTGGAGCGCGGGCCGGCGATCGACCCGGCGCTCGTGCGCGGGATCCTCCTCGCGCTCGGCATCGCCCTGCTGCTCGCGCTGCCCGCGCTCGTGCGGCTCGCGCAGCGCCGGCTGCGCCTGCGCCGCGGTGCGCCGGGCGGCTGGCACGAGCTGCGCGCGACGCTCGCCGACCTCGGTACCAGGCTGCCCGCATCCGCGACGCCGGGCGCACTGCAGGCGGCGATCGCGGCGCGTGCGCCGGATGCGGCTGCCGCGGCCGACCGGGTGCGGCTCGCCGCGGAGCGCGCGGTGTTCGACGCGGGTCCGCGCGAGCCCGGCGTCGTCGACGACGACGTGCGGTCGGTGCGGCGGTCGCTCGCCGCGGCGTCGCCGCCGTGGCGACGCGCGATCGCGGTCATCCTGCCGCCGAGCCTGCTGGGCGTGGTGCGCCGGAGCGAGGATTGAGTGGTTCCTGAGCCGCGGCGGCCGATCGCGGCATCCGCGGGCGCTTAGGCTGGGCGGCATGCTGTGGTCGGTCGTGATCCCCGTGAAGGGCTCGATCGGCAAGTCGCGCCTTCGCGCGGGCGACGCCCGGGCCGCGCTCGCGGTCGCGTTCGCGCGCGACACGATCGCTGCGGCCCGAGCCGCCGCGTGCGTCGACCGCGTCGTCGTCGTCACCGCCGACCGCGACGTCGTGCGCGGGATCGCCGGCGTCGACCTCGTTCCGGACCCCGAGGCCGGCCTGCGCGGCGCGATCGCCGCCGGCACCGATGCGCTCGCGCCCGACGCCCCGGCCGCGGTCATGCTCGGCGACCTCCCCGCGCTGACGCCGGAGGCGCTCGAGGGCGCGCTGGCGCTCGCAGAGCAGCATCCGCGCTCGTACGTCGCCGACGCGCTCGCGACCGGCACGACCCTCCTCGCCGCGAGGCGAGCGGATGCGCTGCGACCGCACTTCGGCCCCGGCTCCGCCGAGCTGCACCAGCAGGCGGGGCACGTCGAGCTGCCCGTCGCGCCCGACTCGGGGCTGCGCGTCGACGTCGACGAGCTCGCCGACCTGCACCTCGCGATCGACCTCGGCGTCGGCCCGCACACGCAGGCGGTGCTGCGCGAGGCGTCCGCCGCCGCCTGAGGGCCCCGGGTCAAAGGGGGTCCCCTCCGCCCGCGGGGTTCGCCCACGCTCGCTGATCGAGTAGGGCCGCAGGAGCCGGCCGTCGTAGGTCGAGGAGCGCGCGCCGCAGGCGCACGCGTCACGAGACCGCCCGCGGGGTTCGCCCACGCTCGCTGATCGAGTAGGGCCGTAGGCCCGTATCGAGATCCCGGGTGTGTCGTCTCGATACGCCCTGCGGGCTACTCGACGACCGAGGGGAGTCCCCTCGCTGATCGAGTAGAGCCGCAGGAGGCCGCCGTAGGTCGACGAGCGCGCGCCGCAGGCGCACGCGTCACGAGACCGGAGGCAGCGGATAGCCGGCCCTGCGGCCTCGTGACGGCAGCGACGCTGCGCGTCGCGGACTCCTCGACCTACGGGCGCGCTGCGGCCGCGAGCGCGAGCGCCTCGCGCGCGACCTGCGCCGCCGGCCCGCCCGGCGTCAGCAGCAGCGGGCGCGCCTCCGCCGGCATGCCGAGCGCGCGGATCGCCTCGAGCGATCCCGCGTCCTCCTCGGCGACGAGCCAGCCGTCGAGCAGCCCGCCCGCCGACCGCGCGCCGTAGTGCGCGGCGACCGCAGCCGCATCCGGCTCGACCCCGATCACCTCGAGGCACGTGACGGCCATGCCGCGCACGACCCGACCGCCGATGATGGGGGAGACCCCGACGACGGGTGCCGCCGCCGTCTCGAGCGCGTCCCGCACGCCCGGGATGCCCACGATCGTTCCGATCGAGACGACCGGGTTCGACGGTGCGACGAGCACGACGTCGGCGTGGGCGATCGCCGCGTGCGCCGCGTCCGAGATGCGGGCGCGCTCGGCACCGTGCTGCACGAACCGGTGCGCGGGCGCCGTCGCGCGCGTGCGCACCCACCACTCCTCGAAGTGCAGGATGCCTTCGTCGGTCACGACGTGCGTCGGCACCTCGTCGTCGGTGACGGGCAGCAGCGTGACGCCGAGCGGCCAGCGCGCCGCGAGCCGCGCCGTCGCCTCGGTGAGCGTCGCCCCGTCGCGCAGCAGCGCCGTGCGCGCGAGGTGGGTGCCGAGGTCGAGGTCGCCGAGCGTGAACCACGGCCAGCCGACCCCGTAGGCGGCGAGCTCGCCCGCCACCCGCTCGCTCTCGCCCGCGCGGCCCCAGCCCCGCTCGGTGTCGCCGACGCCCGCGAGCGCGTACATGAGCGAGTCGAGATCGGGGCACACCTTCACGCCCGCGAGCCACATGTCGTCGCCGACGTTCGCGACCACGGTGATGTGCGCGTCGGGTGCGGCCTCCCGCAGCCCGAGCGCGAAGCGCGCCCCGCCGACGCCGCCGGCGAGCACGGTGATCCTCATGCGCCGTCCCTCCTCGCGCGCGCCCTCACGCGCCTCCTCCAGTGTCGAGCCTCCGGTACCGGATGGCGACCCCGTCGGCGTCGGCGTCGATCGACGCCTCCACGCCGTAGACCGAGCGGATGCGGTCGGACGTGAGCACCGCATCCGCACCGCCCTCGGCGATCACCCGCCCCCCGTCGACGAGCACGACCCGGTCGGCGTGGGTGGCGGCGAGCGCGAGGTCGTGCACGGTGAGCACGACGGGCCGGTCGGCGGCGATGCGCCGCACGAGCTCGAGCAGGTCGAGCTGCCACGCGACGTCGAGGTGGTTGGTGGGCTCGTCGAGCAGCAGCGCGCCGCCCTCGTCGGCGCCGGCCTGCTGCGCGAGGGCACGCGCGATGTGGACGCGCTGGAGCTCGCCGCCCGAGAGCTCGGCGAGGCGGCGCTCGGCGAGGGGCGCAGCGCCGGCGTCCTCGAGCGCCCGCTCGACGACGGCGTCGTCGCCGAGCGAGAAGCCGAGCATGCGGTGGTGGGGCGTGCGGCCGAGCCGCACGGCCTCGCGCGCGGTGAGCTGCGGCACCGCGTCGGCGAGCTGCTCGACGAGGGCGATCCGCCGCGCGCGCCGCCGGGCGGGCATCGTGTCGAGGCGCTCGCCGCCGAGCAGCACGCTGCCGCTGCGCTCGGCACGCTCGGGCAGCACGCCCGCGATCGCGCGCAGCATCGTCGACTTGCCGGCGCCGTTCGGGCCGACGAGCGCGGTGATGGCGCCGGCCGGGGCGCTCCAGCTCGCCTCGTCGACGATCGAGCGGCCGCGCACGGCGACCGAGAGCCCCCGCACCTGGAGGCCCGCGCCCGCCGCCGCGCTCGTGTGCCGACCGGCCCCGAGCACGCGCGCGTCCGCCCCGCTCACGTGCGCACCCGCCCGGTCAGCATGAGCGCCGCGAAGAGGGGCGCGCCGATGAGCGCCGTCACGATGCCCACCGGCAGCTCGCGCGGGTCGAACGCCGAGCGCGCCACGGTGTCGGCGAGCAGCAGCACGACGCCGCCCGCGAGCCCCGACGCCGGCAGCAGCAGCGCGTGCGACGCGCCCACGACGAGCCGCACCGCGTGCGGCACGACGAGCCCCACGAACCCGATCGCCCCCGACACCGACACGAGCACGCCCGTCACGAGCGCGCACGCGACGAGCAGCGCCCAGCGGGTGCGGCGCGCGTCGATGCCGAGCGCGCCCGCCGCGTCGTCGCCGAGCGCGAGCGCGTCGAGCATGCGGCCGCTCAGCAGCAGCGGCACGGTGAGCGCGGCGCCGACGAGGGCGATCGCCGCGCTCGGCCACGTGATCGCGGCGAGCGAGCCGAGCAGCCACGCGAGGATCTGCCGGAACGCGTCGCCCGACGCGCTCCAGAAGATGACGAGCGAGACGACGGCGGTGGCGGCGGATGCGACGACGACGCCCGCGAGCACGGTGCGGGTGGGCGTCGCCCCGCCCGCCGCGGCCGCGAGCCCGAGCGTCGCGAGCAGCGCGAGCAGCGCACCGGCGAAGGCCGCGACCGGCAGGAGCACCCCGAGCCCCGCGATGAGCACGAGCACGGCGCCGACCGACGCGCCCGAGGAGACGCCGAGTAGGTAGGGGTCGGCGAGCGGGTTGCGCACGAGCGCCTGCATGACGGCGCCGGCGATCGCGAGCCCCGCGCCCACCGCGACCGCGGCGAGCACGCGCGGCAGGCGCAGGTCGGCGACGATCGCGTCGTCGATGCGCCCGAGCGGCGTCTCGCCGATGCCGAGCCGGGCCGCGAGCGCGGCGAGCGCATCGCCGGGCGCGATGCCCGCGGCGCCGAAGCACACCGCGGCGAGCACGAGCGCGACGAGCAGCGCGCCGAGCGCCGGCAGCGCCCAGCGCCGCCGTCCGCGGCCGCGGCTCGGCACGCCGCGGGCAGACCCGTCGCTGACCACCGGACCCACGGCGGACGTCCCGGCGACCGGCGGCGCCGCCGCCGGGGCCTCATGCCCCGCAGAGCCCAGCGTGGTCACGACACGCCGCCCCTCGTCGGCTGGGGTGGTCACGACACGCCGTCCGTGCGACGCGGGCGCGGCGTGTCCTGACCACCCAACCGGCCGTCGGTTCGATCCGCGAGCTGCCGCCCTGTGGTGCCGCGCGTCACCCCAGCCCCATCTCCCGCGCGCCGTCGGCGACGAGCCGCGCGGCCGCGACCGACCCGACGCCCGCCTCGGCCATCGGGAACGGCACGACGACGAAGCGCTCCTCGCGCACGGCGGCGAGCTCCGCCGTCGCCGGGTTCGCCCGCAGCCGCTCGATCTTCGACTCGGCCGTGTGCCAAGGCGCGTCGACGAGCACGATGAGGTCGGGATCGCTCGCCGCGACCGCCTCCCACGACAGCGTCGTCCAGGTCTCGTCGACGCCCGCGGCGACGTTCGTGAGCCCGGCGGTCTCGAGCACGAGCTGCGGGGCGCCCGAGCCCGCGCCGACGTAGGGCGCGTCCTCGCCCGACGAGTACCAGAGGGCGGATGCGTCGGAGGCGACGGGCTCGATCGTCGCGAGATCCTGGCGCTGCTCCGCCGCGAGCGCGGCGCCCGCCTCCGGCACGCCGAGCGCCGACGCGGCGGCCCCGAACTCGTCGAGCAGCGCCTCCCACGTGAGCGGCGCGACGTCGGTCGACCAGCACGCGGCGGGCGAGACCCACGTCGTGATCCCGAGCGCCTCGAGCTGCGCGCGGTCGCCGACCGCCTCGGGGGCGAAGGCCGACTCCCACCCCGCCACCACGGCATCCGGCTCGAGCTCGAGCACCGATTCGCGCGAGGGCATGCCCTCGATCGCCGCGGCGTCGCTCGGCACGCCCGCCGGCGCGGGGCCGTCGAGGAACGCGGTCGCGACGAGCGCGTCGCCCAGGCCGAGCGCGACGACGAGCTCGGCGGCGGTCGACTTGATCGCGACGATGCGCTCTGCGGGCGCGGCCCTCGGCGTCACCGCGACGCCGCAGTCCTCGATCGTCGCGGCGGTCGGCGTCGCTCCGGGGTCGACGGGACCGGCGGCCGGTGCCGAGCAGCCGGCGAGGGCGACGGCGAGGCCGAGGGCGAGTGCGCTGGCGGCGAGGGAGGAGGCGCGGCGCGACGGGCGCGGGCGGCGGGGTGCGGGCATCGGTGTGGCTCCTGGGCAGGCTGACGCGATCGGTCGGATCGGGGTCGCGCGCGGAGGTGATGCCCGGCGCACCTCCGAGTGTAATCCCGCTCGAACCCGCCACGGGCATCCCGACCCCCTACCGCGCGGCGCGCGACTGGGGTTGACTGGGCGTCCGGCGACTGCCGGTCCGCGACGAGGAAGCCGAGGACAGCATGACGACAGTGCGCGCAGCCATCTCCCAGACCACCTGGACGGGCGACAAGGCATCGATGCTCGACCGCCACGAGGCGTTCCAACGGGAGGCGGCCGCGCAGGGCGCGCAGGTCATCTGCTTCCAGGAGCTCTTCTACGGCCCCTACTTCGGCATCACGCAGGATCAGAAGTACTACCGCTACGCCGAGCCCGCCGACGGTCCGATCGTGCAGCGCTTCGCGGCGCTCGCGAAGGAGCTCGGCATGGTGACGATCCTCCCGATCTACGAGGAGGAGCAGACGGGCGTGTACTACAACTCGGCCGTCGTCGTCGACGCGGACGGGTCGATCCTCGGCACCTACCGCAAGCACCACCTGCCGCACCTCGACCGGTTCTGGGAGAAGTTCTACTTCCGCCCGGGCAACCTCGGCTACCCGGTCTTCGACACCGCCGTCGGCAAGGTCGGCGTCTACATCTGCTACGACCGGCACTTCCCCGAGGGGTGGCGCGAGCTCGGCCTCGGCGGCGCCCACATGGTCTTCAACCCCAACGCCACGAAGCCCGGGCTGTCGAACCGGCTGTGGGAGATCGAGGGCCCGGCCGCGGCCGTCGCGAACGGCTACTTCGTGCTGCAGCCCAACCGCGTCGGCCGCGAGGACAACGAGTACGGCGAGCTCGCCGTCGACTTCTACGGCACGAGCCAGGTGATCGACCCGCGCGGCAACTTCGTGGGGGAGAAGGGCTCGAGCGAGCACGAGGAGCTGCTCGTGCGCGATCTCGACCTCGACCTCGTGCAGCAGATGCGCGACGACTGGCAGTTCTACCGGGATCGCCGCCCCGACTCGTACACCCGGATCGCGAAGCCGTAGGAGGCGACCATGGCGACCACACTCATCTCCGGCGGCACCGTCGTGAGCGCCACCGGCGCATCCGCCGCCGACGTGCTCATCGACGGCGAGACCATCCGCGCCGTGCTGCAGCCGGGCAGCGAGCTGCTCGGGGTCGACCTCGCGCGCTCGGTCGACCGGGTCGTGGACGCGACGGGCAAGTACGTGATCCCCGGCGGCATCGATGCCCACACGCACATGCAGATGCCCTTCGGCGGCACGGAGGCGAGCGACACGTTCGAGACCGGGACCCGGGCCGCGGCGTGGGGCGGCACGACGACGATCGTCGACTTCGTGGTGCAGACCGTCGGGCAGCGGGTCGAGGACACGCTCGCGGCGTGGCACGAGAAGGCGGCCGGCAACTGCGCGATCGACTACGGCTTCCACCAGATCATCGGCGAGGTGAACGACGCGTCGCTGACGGCCCTGCGGGGGCTCGAGGCGGAGGGCGTCACGAGCTACAAGCTCTTCATGGCCTACCCGGGCGTCTTCTACTCCGACGACGCGCAGATCCTGCGCGCCATGCAGGTCGGGGCCGAGACGGGCCTCATGACGATGATGCACGCCGAGAACGGGCCGGCGATCGACGTGCTCGTGCAGCAGCTCGTGGCCGAGGGCAAGACCGATCCGTACTTCCACGGCATCGCCCGCGCGTGGCAGATGGAGGAGGAGGCGACGCACCGCGCGATCATGCTCGCGCACCTCACGGGCGCGCCGCTCTACGTCGTGCACGTGAGCGCGAAGCAGGCGGTCGCGCAGCTCGCCGCCGCGCGCGACAAGGGCCAGAACGTCTTCGGCGAGACGTGCCCGCAGTACCTCTACCTCTCGCTCGAGGATCAGCTGGGCGCCTCGAGCGACGAGTGGGGCGCCTTCGAGGGCGCGAAGTACGTGTGCTCGACGCCGCTGCGCTCGAAGCACGAGCACCACCAGGACGAGCTGTGGACGGCGCTGGGCACCAACGACCTGCAGATGGTCTCGACCGATCACTGCCCCTTCTGCATGAAGGACCAGAAGGAGCTCGGCCGCGGCGACTTCTCCAAGATCCCCAACGGCATCGGCGGCGTCGAGCACCGCATGAACCTGCTCTACCAGGGGGTCGTCGACGGGCACCTGACGCTCGAGCGCTGGGTCGAGATCACCGCCACGACGCCCGCCCGCATGTTCGGCATGTACGGCAAGAAGGGCGTCATCCAGCCCGGCGCCGACGCCGACATCGTCGTCTACGACCCCGCCGGCCGCACGAAGCTCGGCATCGACGAGACGCACCACATGAACATGGACTACTCGGCGTGGGAGGGCTTCGAGATCGCCGGGCACGTCGACACGGTGCTGAGCCGCGGCCGCGTGATCGTCGATGCGGATGCGTACCTGGGCCGGGCCGGCGACGGCGCGTACGTGCGCCGCGGGCTCAGCCAGTACCTGCGGTGACCCGATGGACTTCGGCGCCGTCTTCCAGACCAACCCGCCCGCGAGCCGCGTGGTGCAGCTCGCGCAGCTCGCGGAGGTGCACGGCTTCAGCCACGTGTGGACGTTCGACTCGCACATCCTCTGGCAGGAGCCGTACGTCATCCTGTCGCAGGTGCTCGCCGCGACGCGGCGCGTGCACGTCGGCCCGTTCGTCACGAACCCTGCCACGCGCGACTGGGCGGTCACCGCATCCGCCTTCGCGACCCTCAACGACATGTTCGGCAACCGCACGATCTGCGGCATCGGCCGCGGCGACTCGGCCGTGCGGGTCGGCGGCGGCGAGCCGACGACGCTCGCGACGCTGCGCGAGGCGGTGCACGTCATCCGCGAGCTCGGCTCGTCGCGGGCGGTCGAGGTGGGCACCGCGGGAGGCGAGCCCGTCACGCTGCGGCTGCCGTGGTCGAACGGCTCCGAGCTGCCGGTGTGGATCGCCGCGTACGGGCCGCGCGCCCTGCAGCTCGCGGGCGAGGTGGGCGACGGCTTCATCCTGCAGCTCGCCGACGTCGACATCACCAAGTGGATGATCGACCACGTGCGCAGCGCCGCGAGCGACGCGGGCAGAGACCCGGACGCGGTGAAGATCTGCGTCGCCGCCCCCGCCTACGTCGGCGACGACCTCGCGCACCAGCGCGAGCAGTCCCGCTGGTTCGGCGGCATGGTCGGCAACCACGTCGCCGACATCGTCGCCCGCTACGGGAAGGCTGCGGGCACCGACGGCACGGCGGGCGCGATCCCCACCGACCTCGCCGACTACATCGCGAAGCGCGAGGGCTACGACTACAACACCCACGGCAAGGCCGAGAACGACCACGTCGACTTCGTGCCGGATGCGATCGTCGACCGGTTCTGCGTGCTCGGCACCGCCGACGACCACATCGAGAAGCTCACGCGGCTGCGCGAGCTCGGCGTCGACCAGTTCGCCGCCTACGTCATGCACGACGACAAGGAGGAGACGCTGCGCCAGTACGGCGAGCGCATCATCCCTGCGCTGCGAGAGCACGCGCGCGCCCGCAGCTGAGCCCCGCCGGCCCCCGCATCCGCCCCTTCCGCCGGTCGAGGAGCGCCCGGCCTCTGGCCGGACGCGTCACGAGACCCCCGCCCCCCCCGCATCCGCCCCTCTCGCCGGTCGAGGAGCGCCCGGCCCCTGGCCGGACGCGTCACGCCCGGCCCCTGGCCGGACGCGTCACGCCCGGCCCCTGGCCGGACGCGTCACGAGACCCCGCTTGCCCCCGCATCCGCCCCGCTTCGGTACGGTGGCCCCAGACCCCCACCCCGCGAGGAGGACCCCTTGACGCTGCACGACCTCGACCCCGCCGACGGCGACCGCGCGCGAGCGCTCGACGCGCACATCCTGCACTCGTGGTCGAAGCACGGCACGACCAATCCGTTCACCGTCGCGCGCGGCGAGGGCGTGCGGCTGTGGGATCACGACGGCCGCGAGTACCTCGACTTCTCGAGCCAGCTCGTCAACACCAACATCGGCCACTCGCACCCCAAGGTCGTCGAGGCCATCCAGCGGCAGGCGGCCGAGCTCGCGACCGTCGCGCCCGCCACCACGAACCTCGTGCGCGGCGAGGCGGCCGAGCGCATCCTGTCGAAGATCGACGACATGGCCGCCGTGTTCTTCACGAACGGCGGGGCGGATGCGGTGGAGAACGCCATCCGCATGGCCCGCGTGCACACGGGGCGCACGAAGGTGCTGACGCACTACCGCTCGTACCACGGCAACACCGGCGCGGCGATCAACGCGACCGGCGACCACCGGCGGCTCGGCAACGAGTTCGCCACCGGCCACGTGCACTGCTTCGGGCCGTTCCTGTACCGCTCGGAGTTCTGGGCCGAGACCGAGGAGCAGGAGGCCGAGCGCGCCCTGCAGCACGCGCGGCGCGTGATCGAGGCCGAGGGGCCGTCGACGTTCGCGGCGATCATGGTCGAGGCGGTGCCCGGCACCGCCGGCATCCTGCCGCCGCCGCCCGGCTACCTGCAGGGGCTGCGCGAGCTGGCCGACCGGCACGGCATCGTGTTGATCCTCGACGAGGTGATGGCCGGCTTCGGGCGCACCGGCCACTGGTTCGCGCACCAGCACGACGGCGTGCGCCCCGACCTCGTCACCTTCGCGAAGGGCGTCAACTCCGGCTACGTGCCGGTCGGCGGCGTCATCCTGAGCGACGAGATCCTCGGCACCTTCCGCGAGCGAGCCATCCCCGGCGGCCTCACCTACGCCGGCCACCCGCTCGCCGCGGCCTCGATCGTCGCCGCGATCGACGCGATGACCGACGAGGGCATCGTCGAGCACGCCGCACACCTGGGCGAGGACATCCTCGGGCCGGGCCTGCGCGAGCTCGCCGAGCGGCACGAGATCATCGGCGAGGTGCGCGGCCGCGGCTGCTTCTGGGCGCTCGACCTCGTGACCGACCGTGCCACGCGCGAGCCGGTCGACGCATCCGTCGTCGCGGGCCTCAAGGGCAAGCTGCTCGAGCGCGGCTACGTGCCGTTCACGGCTGACAACCGCATCCACGTCGTGCCGCCGCTCGTCATCTCAGACGACGACGCGCGCCGCGGGCTCGAGATCCTCGACGAGGTGCTGGGGGCGCACGCCGCCTGACGGCGCCCACGCGCCCAGCCGCACCTGCCAGACTGGCCCGCATGAGCATCCACCTGCTGGGCGGCGGCTGGGCCGAGGACGAGTCGGGCTGGACCGGCCGCTTCGTGGACGAGGCGCGGGAGCGCGCGGGCGGGCCGCCCGTCATCGCGGTCGTGCTGTGGGCCGAGGACGCCGACGAGGGCGAGGCGTGGCACGACGACTACCGCGACGACCTCGGGAAGGTCGGCGCGGGGGAGGTGCGCGTCGTGCAGCTGACGGCGGAGCGCACGCTCGTGCCGACCGACCTCGGCGGCGCCGACGGCATCTTCGTCGGCGGTGGGCTCACCCCCGGCTACCACGCGGCGATCATGCCCGCGGCCGACACGATCCGCGGCCTCGTCGCCTCGGGCGTGCCCTACGCCGGCTACTCGGCGGGCGCGATGATCTCCGGCGACGTGGCGCTGCTGGGCGGCTGGCGCATCGGCGGCGTGCCGGTCGTCGCCGAGCGCAACGGCGAGGGGCTCGACGACGTCACGCTCGACGCGGGCCTCGGCCTCGTCGACCTCGTCGTCGACGTGCACTGCGCGCAGTACGGCAACCTCTCGCGAGCGGTCGCGATCGTGCACGCGGGCCTGGCCGAGCGCGTCGTCGCGATCGACGAGAACACGTCCCTCATCGTCGGCCCTGGCGGCCTCGAGGTCGCGGGGCTCGGGAGCGTCTGGACGGCGGATCGCGACGGCGAGCGCGTGAGCGTCGGGGTGCTCGCGGCATGACGGCGCGCCCGCTCGCCGAGCTCGTCGACGCGGGGTGGGCGGACGCGCTGGCGCCCGTCGAGCACGTCGTGCACGACCTGGGCGAGCGGTTGCGTGCCGAGGCCGCGGCGGGGCGCCCGTTCCTGCCCACCGGCGACGCGGTGCTGCGCGCCTTCCGGCAGCCGATGGATGCGGTGCGCGTGCTCGTCGTGGGGCAGGATCCCTACCCGACGCCCGGCCACTCGGTCGGGCTCGCGTTCGCCGTCGAGCGGCACGTGCGGCCGCTGCCGCGCTCGCTCGCGAACATCTACCGCGAGCTGCACGACGACCTGGGCATCGAGCCCGCGCCGCACGGCGACCTCAGCGCGTGGGCCGAGCAGGGCGTGCTGCTGCTCAACCGGGTGCTGACGGTCGGCGCCGGGCAGACGGACTCGCATCGGGGCTGGGGCTGGGAGCAGGTGACGGAGGCGGCGATCCGCGCGCTCGTCGAGCGGCGGCGTCCCGACGGCTCGCCCGAGCCGCTCGTCGCGATCCTCTGGGGCGCGAAGGCGCAGACCCTCGCGCCGCTGCTCGGCGCGACCCCGATCATCGCGTCGCCCCACCCGTCGCCGCTCAGCGCCCGCCGCGGCTTCTTCGGCTCGCGGCCCTTCTCGCGGGCGAACGCCGCGCTCGAGGCGCAAGGCGCTGCGCCGATCGATTGGCGCATCCCGGCCGATATCCCCGCCGACATCCCGGCCGATCCCGCGTGAGGCCGACCCTCGCCGCGCCGGCAGCGACCGGCGACGCGCGAATCGCCGCTGAGCCATCCATCGGCCTTCGGCGTCCCCCAAGGCCCGCTGTGCGCACGCCGAGGGTTTCGTAACAGCGGTTGCGAATCGGAGGTGCGCCCGGCACGCTGGCGCCAGCGGAGGCAGAGGCCGCCGCAGGAAGGCCCCGCCATGACCGTCGCCCAGCACCGAGCGCCCATCGTCTACGCCGTCTCGACCCGCGCCGCCGTGTGGCTCGCCATCGCGGTCGGGCTCGTGAGCGGCATGTCCGCCGCGCTCGCGAGCGCGCCCGAGCAGCAGCGCGTCACCGCCGGCATCGCGCTCGGCCTCGCCCTCGGGCTGCCCGCCGCCGTCGCCGTCGTCCTCACCCGCCGCGCGGTCGAGCAGGGCGCGCATCCGCTGCGGGTCGCCGCGATGGCGCTCGCCGGCATCGTCGTAGCCGCAGCGCTGCTCTTCGGCCTCGTGCAGGTCGACGCCGGCATGGCGGCGATCGGCGCCCTGCTCGGCGTCACGACCGGCGTCGTGACCCTGCTCGCGGCCCTGTGGCTCGCCCACACGAGGCGGCGCGACGGCGCTTCCGCCAGGCGCCACTGAGGAGCAGGTGACGCGCGCCGCGGGAGCACCGCGGCGCGTCCGTCGGCGCCCGGTGGCACGATGGGGGCATGACCGAGTTCGAGGCGTGGCGCGAAGCCCGGCAGCGCACCGATGCGCAGGCCGCGGCAGCCGCCGCGGACGTGCGCGCGACCGTCACCGACCTCGGCCCGGGCTTCTGGATGGTGTCGGTCGCCGGCGTGACGCGCGGCTTCATCGTGCAGGTCGCCGTGCGCGACGAGATCCGCTTCGAGGCGCGCCTGCGGCACATCAACCCGGGCCAGGGCACGCGCATCGGCGAGTACTGGGAGCTCGAGAAGGCGATCGCGGCGATCATCGCCGAGCCGCCGCGCTTCACCGGCCGCGACCCGTTCCGCGAGCTGACGAACTACGCCTCGCGCGACCAGATGCGCGAGCGCACGGAGCGGAAGCGACTGCAGCGTCGAGCCGGGCGGTACCTCGGTTGACCGCGATCCACGAGCTGGGCGCGCTCGAGCTGTGGCGCCTGCTGCACGCGCGCGAGCTGAGCGCGGTGCAGGTCGCCGAGCACCTCCTCGAGCGCATCGAGCGCGTCGACGACGCGCACGCGTTCGTGCACGTCGACGCCGAGCTCGCGCTCGATCGGGCGCGCGCCGCCGACGCGGCCGACGATCGCACCGCGATCATCCATGGGCTGCCCTTCGCCGACAAGGACCTCACCGCGCGCGCCGGCCAGCCGGCCGCGATGGCGTCGCGCTGGCTCGAGGGCGCGGTCGCCGAGCAGACGCACCCCGTCGCCCGCGTGCTCGACGCCGGCGGCGGCGTCGTGCTGGGCCGCACCGCGGCGCCCGAGTTCGGCTTCGCGGGGTACACGCGCTCCGCCGTGCACGGCGCGACGACGCTCCCCGGGCATCCCGAGCTGCACGCGGGCGGCTCCTCGGGCGGTGCCGCGGCTGCGGTCGCGCAGGGGCTGCTGCCGTTCGCGCCCGGCTCCGACGGCGGCGGCTCGATCCGCATCCCCGCCGCGACGTGCGGGCTCGTCGGCCTCAAGCCCACACGCGGCCGCATCCCGGCGCAGGGCGGCGTGGGCGTCGTCGGCGGCCTCGTGACCGCGGGCGCCATCGCCCGCTCGGTCATCGACGCGGCGCTCCTCACCGATGCGCTCATCGGGCGGGTGAACGGCGTGACACCGCATCCGCTCACCCTCCGCTCGCCGGAGCGCGACGACGGCTCGCTGCTCGCCGCGGCGATGCGCGGGCAGGGGCGCTTCCGCGTCGCCGTGCTCACCGGCGGCACCCCGTGGGACTCGGTCGCCGACATCCGCATCGACCCCGAGGCGACGGCCGCGGTCGATGCGACCATCGCGGCGCTCGAGGCATTCGGGCACGAGGTCGGCGAGGTCGCGCTGCCGGAGGCCGCGGGCGACCTCGGCGTGCCGGGCGTCGCGGGCTACCCGGGCGCCTTCACCGACCTGTGGCGCGGGGGAGCGGCGACGATCCCGATCCCGCGCGACGAGCGCCACCTGCTCGAGCCGCTCGCCCGCTGGATCATCGAGACGAGCGACGACCTCACCGCGGCCGGCCTCGCCCGCGCCCAGCTGTGGGCGACCGAGTACGAGCGGCGCGTCCTCGCCGCCTTCCGCCCCTGGGACGCCGTGCTGACGCCCGCGACCGCGCTCACGCCGCGGCCCCTCGACTGGTATCCGGTCGACGACGGCGAGGCCGACTTCCACCACCAGGTGCTGCACACGCCGCACACCTCGTTCGTGAACCTCACGGGCCTGCCCGCGCTCGCGCTGCCCGTACACCGCACGGATGCTGGCCTGCCGATGGGCGTGCAGCTCATCGGCCGCCCGGGGGAGGAGGCGACGCTGCTCGCGATCGGGCGCCAGCTCGAGCGCCGCATCCCCTGGACGCAGCGCGTCGTCGACCGCATGCGCCCCTGACGCGCTCCGCGCACGCGGGCCGCCTCAGCCGGATCGCGGCGCGTGCGAGTCAGGCGCCGTCGCTCTGTCCGGGCGCCCCGCGCTTGGGCAGGTAGCCGCCCGCCTCGAGCCCCGCCTCGACCTCGAACCGGTTGCGCAGCGCATCCTGGCCCGCCGCGACGTACATGGGGATGAACCACAGGCCGTAGCGCTCCCACTGCTGCCGGTGCACGTCCTCGTGCTCGAGCACCTCGGGCGAGTCGGATGCGGTGGTGAGGTACGCGGCGCCCACGGTCGTGCCGCCCCTGCCGTACGCCCAGCGCGGCAGCCCTGTGATGACGTGCAGCGCGCCCTCTCGCCGCTCCTGCCCGCCGAGCAGTCGGCCCCACAGCCGTGCGCCCGCGGTCGCGATCCGCGCGCCCGCTCGTGCGATCGGCGGCGCGGTGACCGCGCGGAACGCCGGACCGCTCACGTTCCGGCCGAGCGCACCGATGCCGCGGCCGAGCGCGGCGAGCGGTGCCTGCGGTGCCTGCGGACGAGCCATGCGGCCGACGATAGCGCGCCGATACCCTGGGAGCATGCGCCCGGAGCCGTACGGCCACCCCGATCAGGCGCCCGTGCAGCCGCCGCTGCGGGTCGCGCTGGTGTCGATGCACACCTCCCCGGCCGACCGCCCCGGCAAGGGCGATGCGGGCGGCATGAACGTCGTGGTGCTCGAGAGCGCGATGGCGCTCGCCGCCCGCGGCAACCTCGTCGACATCTTCACCCGCGCGGCGGGCGCACCGCGCACCGAGTCGCTCGCGCCGGGCGTGACGCTCTACGCGCTCGAGGCGGGCGGCGGCGTCGTGCGCAAGCACGAGCTGCCCAACCTCGCCGATGCCTTCGGCCAGCAGCTCGAGCGCGCCGCGTGGGCCGCCGACCAGCCGTACGACGTGCTCCACGCGCACTACTGGCTCTCCGGCCTCGCGGCGCTGCCGGTCTCCCTCTCGCTCGGCATGCCGATCGTCCAGACGTTCCACACGCTCGCGCACGAGAAGAACCGCCGCATCGGCGACGCCGACCGCGCCGAGCCCGAGCGCCGCCTGCTCACCGAGCGCTACCTGGCCGGCGAGGTGGATGCGATCGCGGCCGTCTCGCGCGCCGAGGTCGACATGCTGTGCGACGGCCTCGGGGCGGCGCCCGGACGCGTCTGGCTCGTGCCGCCGGCGGTCGACACGCTCCTGTTCCATCCCGAGCCGCTCGCGACGCGGGCCGACGTCCGCACCCGACTGGGCGTGCGCCCGGACGACGGTCTCATCGCGTGCGTCGGCCGCGTGCAGCCGCTCAAGGGCCAGGATCTCGCGGTGCGCATGCTCCAGCACCTGCCCGGCGCGGTCCTCGTGCTCGCCGGCGATGCCACCCCCGGCGACGAGCGCTACCTCGAGTCGCTGCACGACCTCGCGCGCGACCTCGGCGTCGAGGGCCGCGTGCGGCACATCGGCAGCGTCGACCGCGAGGCGCTCGCGCAGCTGCTCGACGCCGCCGACGTCGTGGTGGTGCCGAGCCGTACCGAGACGTTCGGCCTCGTGCCGCTCGAAGCCGCGGCAAGCGGCACGCCGGTCGTGGCGTCCCGCGTCGGCGGGCTCACCGAGTCGGTGCTCGACGGCGAGACCGGCATCCTGGTCGACGGCCGCGACCCCATGGACTGGGCGGATGCGGTGGGCTCGATCCTCGAGGACGTCGACCTGCAGGTCTCGCTCGGCCTCGCAGGACGGCGCGCCGCGACCCGCCGCGACTGGCAGGACGTCGCGCACGAGCTCGAGACGGTCTACCGCGCGACGATCGCCGCCCGCGCCACCCCGTAGCGGCTGCCGACCCCTCCGGTTTCGTGACGGCAGCGGCCTGCGGCCGCGGCCTCCTCAACCTGCGGCGCTCGCCGCCCTGTCCGTCGGTCGAGGAGCGTGTCGCGGCGCCTCGCCCTGTCCGTCGGTCGAGGAGCGTGTCGCGGCGCCTCGCCCTGTCCGTCGGTCGAGGAGCGCGCCGGCGGAGCCGGCTCGCGTCACGAGACCAGAGGAGCGATCCGCTGGCGCCTGCGGTTTCGTGACGGCAGCGGCCTGCGGCCGCGGCCTCCTCAACCTACGGCGCGATCCGCTGGCGCCTGCGGTTTCGTGACGGCAGTGGCCTGCGGCCGCGGCCCCCTCAACCCACGGCGCTCGCCGCCCTGTCCGTCGGTCGAGGAGCGCGCCGGCGGAGCCGGCTCGCGTCACGAGACCAGAGGAGCGATCCGCTGGCGCCTGCGGTCTCGTGACGGCAGCGGCCTGCAGCCGCGGCCTCCTCAAGCTGCGGCGCTCGCCGCCCTGTCCGTCGGTCGAGGAGCGCGCCGGCGGAGCCGGCTCGCGTCACGAGACCAGAGGAGCGATCCGCTGGCCCCCGCGGTCTCGTGACGGCAGCGGCCTGCGGCCGCGGCCCCCTCAACCCACGGGGCTCGCCCAGAATTCGGTGCTTTCCCGCCCCTGCGCCCCGCACTACCCTCTGCCCAGGGCAGGGCCGCCGGCGCAGCCGGTTCTGTTGTGGATGTGTGGGTCACGAGGTGGACGCTGTCCGTCCGATTCCGTTCCTCGAAGGGCCCCACCATGTTCAAGAAGCACGCCGCGGTGCTCGCCACCGCCCTCCTCGTCAGCGGTCTCGTCGCCGCCGGCGCAGCCCCCGCGAGCGCTCGCGTCCTCGATCGCTACAGCCTCGACTACTCCGAGAGCGGCACGGTGGAAGGCGGCTTCTGCGGCGCCGACATCGAGCCGACCTACACGTACGACCAGACGGGGACGGGCGTCGTCAGGACGCGCGGCGACGACATCGAGTGGTTCCACGAGCGGCTCCGCGTCGTCCAGACCTTCACCTACAACGGCCTCACCGTCACCGACATCCAGCCCAACACGCTCGCCAAGGACCACAAGATCGTCGTCAACGACGACGGCACGCTGACGATCACGGTCCTGTTCACGGGCGGCGGCCGACTGCTCGACGACGACGGGCGGATCATCGCGAAGGGCAGCGGCCAGATCCGCATCCGCCTCGTCATCGACCCCGACGAGGAGGAGCCGATCAGCGAAGAGGTCGTCTTCGGGTCGACCGGCACGAACGACGACTACTGCGCGGCGATCCTCGACTACTGGGGCGTCTGACCGACCCCACGCGCGAGGGAGGGGAGGCCCATCCGGACCTCCCCTCCCTCGACGCGCCGTGATCTAGCGGTCGACGACCTCGGCCTCGACGCTGCCGTCGCCGTGGTCGGCCGTGGCACCGTTGCCCGTGCCGAGCTGCCCCTGCGAGCCCGAGCCGCCGTGCTTGAGCGCCGCGAGCCGCGCCTCGATCTCCGTCTGGCGGCCGACGTCCTCGAGCGCCTCGAACTGCGCGTCGAGCGTCGAGGCGGCGAGCTCCTGCTGGCCCATCACCTTCGCCTCCTCGCGGCGGATCTTCTCCTCGAAGCGGCCGATCTCGCTCGTGGGGTCGAGGATGTCGATCGACTTGACCGCGTCGTGCACCTGCGACTGCGCCTGAGCGACCTTCGCGCGCGCGATGAGCTGCGAGCGCTTGGCCTTGAGCTCGTCGAGCTTGCCCTTCATGGTCTCGAGGCCCGTCTTCAGGCGGTCGACGACCTCGTTCTGCGACTGGATCGAGGGCTCGGCGGCGCGCGCCTCCGACTCCGACTGCATCTGCTTGCCGATCGCGACCTTCGCGAGGTTGTCGAACTTGTCGGCGTCGGGCTTGCCGGCGGCGCGCAGCTCCTCGGCGCGCTGCGACGCGGCGAGCGCCTTGCGGCCCCAGTCCTCAGCGGCCCGCACGTCCTCCTGGTAGTCCTGCTCCTGCATCCGCAGGTTGCCGATGGTCTGCGCGATGGCCGCCTCGGCCTCGGCGATCGAGTTGGTGTAGTCGCGGACCATCTGGTCGAGCATCTTCTGCGGATCCTCGGCCTGGTCGAGCAGCGCGTTGATGTTGGCCTTCGCGAGCTGCGCGATGCGACCGAGGATGGACTGCTTGGACATGGTGTTCCTCCCTGCGAGTGCCGCGGGCTGCGGCTGATGGGTCGATCTCTGGCTGGTGGTCGGTGGTCGATTGGTCGTGGGTCGGATGCGTCGTGGTCGGATGCGTGGTGGTCGCCGGTGCGCTGGTGCGGTGGCGGGGCGGTCGCGGGCGCTCCGCGGCGGCTGGGCGCTAGTCGCCGAAGCTCCCGCCTCCGCCGCCGAAGCCGCCGCCTCCGCCGCCGAAGCCGCCGCCGAAGAAGCCGCCGCCCCCACCGCCGAAGGAGCCGCCGCCGCCGGAGAAGAGGTCGCCGAGGCCGCCGCCGCCGCCGCCTCCGCCGCCGCCGCCGAACGGGTCGGTGAAGCCGCCGCTGTGGCCGCCCCGGCTCGCGTCGTTCATGATGTCGCCGAGGATGTAGCCGAGCAGGCCGCCGGTGAGCATGTCCTGCCCGCGGCCGCCGCCTCCCCAGCCGCCCTGGCGGTAGTAGGGGTTGCGGGCCTGGCCGCCCCAGCCGACGACGTCGCCCGACGCATCCTGCATCGCCTGCTCGGCGTGCTGGGAGGACGACTGCGCGTACTGCATCGCCGCCTGCGGGTCGGCCTGCTGCAAGCGCAGCGCCTGCGCGAGCTCCTGCTGGGCCGTCGCGAGCAGCTGTCGCGCGTGCGGCCCGACGCCGATGCGGCGCGTGGCGATGTAGTCCTCGGCGCGGTCGACGTTGGCGCGCGCGGAGGCGATCCAGCGGCCGAGGTCGGCCTGCATGCGCTGCGCCTGCATGCCCGCCTGGCGCGCGTGGCCGGTGGCCTCATCGAGCCGCTGGTTGGCGCGCTGCAGGTTGGCGAGCACGCTCAGCGTGTCGGTCGGGCGTCGCTGCGCGGCGGCGACCTGCTCCTCGACGTGCGCGATGAGCGGCGCGAGGTCGGTCGTCTGCGTGCTGCGGAGCGTCTTCGCCGCTGCGATGTCGCCGAGCGAGTCCTGCACGAGGTCGTGCAGCTGCTGGGCGGAGGTCGAGAGGTCGCCCTCCGCGCGCTCGACGGCCGCGAGCAGGCCCGAGGCCTGCGCGAGCGCGGCCTCGGCGGCGTGCACCGCGAGCGCCGCGTCGGCGCCGTTCGAGGCCTGCACCGCGGCGCGGCCCGCCGCGATCGACTGGTCGATGTTGGGCAGCTGCCGCTCGGCGCCGGCGATGTTCTCGCGCACCGGGTCGATCGAGGCGCCCGCGTGCACGTCGTCGAGCCGGTCGAGGATCCGCTTCGCATTCGCGATCCGCCCGTCGAGCGCCGCCCGCGACTGCGCGACCGACTCGAGCACCTGCGGGGCGTTCCGCTCGAGGTCGCGCAACTGCTCGAACGACGTCGCGTGGCTCGCGAGCTCGTTGCCGGCGCCCTCGGCGATCTGCAGGATGCGACTCGACCAGTCGTGCACCTCCTGATCGGTGTCGGGGAACGCGTCGTCGAGCTGCTGCTGCAGGCCGAACGCCTCGGCGAGGCCCCGCTTCGCCTTGTCGAGCGCCTCGCGGTACGGGCGCACCGCATCCTCGCCGAACTGCGCGCCCGCGAACGCGAGCTCCTGCTCGCTCTGCTGCACCGTGTCGTCGAGTTGCACGAGCGCGATGTCGGCGCGCTGGCGCAGCTCCTCGAGGCTCAGCTGCTGCTGCTTCTGCTGCGCCTGCACGCTCTTGCGGCGGCGGTTCGCGCGCATCCCGCGGGTGACGGCCCACGCGCCGCCGCCGACGACCGCCGCGCCGCCCACGAGCGCGACGACCGGCCACACGGCCGAGCCGTCGACGTTGACCTCGGTGCCGCCATCGCCGCCGACGCCACCGGCCTCGACGGCGTCGCCCACCGCATCCGCCATCGCCATCACGCCGCCGGCGACGTCGCCGTTGTTGAGCGCGGGCACGAGCGACCGCTGCGCGAGCTGGTCGACCTCGGTGCCCGAGAGCGGGTAGCCGCTCGCGACGGCGCGGCCCCACTGGCCGTCCTGCATCGCGATCGTGATGAGCAGCGCGTCCTGCGGCAGGCCTGAAGCCTCGGCGCTCTGCACGGCCCAGTCGCCGCGGTCGACACCGTCGAACGAGTCGACCACGACTGCGTACACGTCGGCGTCGGAGGCGGCGTTGTGCTCCTCGAGGTGCGCGTTGACCTCGGCCACGTCGCTCGCGAAGTCGCCGGTCGCGTCGACGAACGCGTCGCCGCCGAGGTCGACGGGGTCCTCGAGCCCGAGGCCTGGGGCGAGCGCGCCTGCCGAGAGCCCGAGCATGGCGGCCGCGCCCAGGGCGGCAACGACCAGCGGGCGGACGATCCGGACGTGCATCTGCGCTCCCTCGTGCCGGCGTCGGAACGTGCCGGCGTGCGGTGAGTCTAGCCAGCGCAAGTAGCCGGCAGCCTGGGGGATGGCCCCCGCATCCGCCGCTCTCAGCGAACGCCGCCGGGCTCGCCGACGACCCCGCGCGCCTGCCCGTCGAGCTCGACGAGCAGCAGCGGCGCCTCGCTGCTCTCGCCGCCGACGCCGCAGTCGACCGGCGGGGCGTCGTCGAGCACGAACGTCCCGAGGCGGACGAGGCCGCCGGCACCGGATGCCTGGCTGCGCGTGCCGCTGTCGTCGAACGCCGCGACCTCGGGCGCTGAGACGATCGCGCCGTCGGCGGCGACGTGCGCGATCGCGACCCCGAGCACCACGACCTCGCCGCCCGAGGCGGGCAGCTCGAACGCGATGTCGACGCGGCCGTCGCCCGGGTCGTCGGCGAACGTCGCCCGGATGCCGGTCTCGGCCAGCAGCGAGGGGTAGCGGCACGCCGCGGCGAGGTCGGTGTCGGATGCGGCGGGGGCCTCCCCGGCCTCCGTCGCGCCCGCGTCCCCCGGCTCGGTCGCGCCGCCGGCCGACTCCTCGCCCGAGCCGTCCGCGCCGGCGTCCGACTCCGGCGCGGCCGCGTCCATCGGTGAGCCCACCTCGCTCGCGGGCCGCAGCGGCGAGAGCCCCGGCGTGACGAAGGGCGCGACGATCAGCACCGCGGCCGCGGTCGCCGCCGACGACAGCGCGATGGTCTTCGGCCGCCGGCGCCGCTTGGCGCTCGCGACGATCGCGTCGGCGTCGAGCCGGGCACCCGGACCCGGCACCTCCTGGAGGCGCCGCCGCAGCTCGTCGTCGCTCACAGCCCGCCCCCGATCGTCTGGCCGTCGGCGCGGCGATCCCGATCGCGCTCCCGCTCGAGCATCCCGCGCAGCTTGCCGAGCGCATCCGAGAGGTACCGCTTGACGGCGCCGGGGGAGATGCCGAGCTCGGCGGCGACCTGCTCGACGGTGCGGTCCTCGTCGTAGCGCAGCACGATGCACGCGCGCTCGCGGGGGCTGAGGCGCTGCAGCCGCGCGGCCATGTCGAGCCGCTCGCCCGTGAGGGTCGAGCCCGAGTCGACGCGCTCGCGCTCGCCCACGAGCGGGGCGATGCGCCGCCAGCGCTGCCCGCGGCGGGCGCGGTCGAGGAAGCGGTTCGCGATCGCGCGCCGCACGTACGCCTCGGCCTGCTCGACCTCGAAGCCGTTGCGCAGCCTGCCGAACGTCGCGGTCAGGGCATCCTGCACCATGTCGCGCGCCTCCTCCTCGTCGCCGGTCAGGAGCATCGCGTACCGCACGAGCGCGTCGCCGCGCTCGGCGACCAGCTCGGCCACCACCAGCTCCCACCTGGCTGCCACGCGATGCTCCTCCTGCCCTCTACGACGAACGACCGCGGTCGGGGGTTGGGGTCAGCCCGCCACTCGGGCGTCGGCGTCGGCCGCGCGCATCCGCGCCGCGAGCGACGGGTTGGATGCGTCGAGGTGCGCGAGCACCTCGGCCCGCGTCTCCTCCGACTTGTTCTGGCTCATCTTCGACTTCGCGTCGAAGCCGCGCACGGTGAGGCGCAGGCCCACGGTGCCCATCGCCATCCCGCGGTTGCCGTCGTCGTCGAGGTCGAGCCGCACGCCGTGCTCGGGCGCGTAGCGCGACTCGAAGTGCTCGACGAGGCGCCGCAGCGTCTCGAGGTTGGCCTGCGCGTCGAGCAGCTCGACCTCGCACGTGAGGTTGGCCTGCTCGAAGTTCCACGTCGGCACCTGACCGCGGTCGTTGCCGACGTACCAGCTGGGCGAGATGTAGCCGTGGTCGCCCGCGACGATCACCAGCAGCGTGTGCGGCGCGCCGTCCTCGCGCGGCTGCAGCAGCCCGTGCAGCCGCGCGTCGGCGCGCCCGAGGTGCGTCTCGAGCACGATGCGCTCGTCGTCGCCGCCGGGATCCTCGGGCGCGAGCAGCACCGGCGAGGGCGAGGCGACGGGGCCGGATGCGGGGTGCGACACGAGCTGCGCCCACGGCGCGCGCTCGAGCATCTCGCGCACCGCTTCGGCGCCGATGCGATAGAGCGGGTTCGGCTGCATGGCCTCATCCTCCCCGACAACTCGCCGCCGCGGGGGACATCCGCCCCTCCCGCGCGCCGCGCCGTGCCGTGCGCCCGCTCCGCGCCGCGCGGCTGCCCGCACCTCGCCGCGCGGGGCGCCGCGCGCCTACCCCTCGCGCCGCCCCGCGCCGCGCGGCCTCGCGGTGCGCGCCTCCGCCCCGCGCCGCGCGCGCCGCCAGGAGTTGCGGCGAGTCGTGCATCGGCGGCGCGTATCGGCGCAACTCGCCGCAACTCCGCGGGACGGCGGGTGCGACGCTGTCCACAGCGACGGCCGAGCGACGAGCGCGAGCCGTGCGCAGCCCGCATCCTGCGCCCATGCCGGCCAAGCAACCGCTGCCCGAACCATTCCACCAGGGAGCGTTCCGCGTGCGGGACGCCATGCGCGCTGGCGTCAGCGCCGATCGGCTTCGCCACGGCTCCCTCATCGCCCCGTTCCGGCAGGTGCGCGCGCACGCGATCGATACCGTCCTCGACCTCTCGACCGCGTACGCGACGGTCATGGCAGCGCATCATGCGTTCGGCGGCATCACCGCGGCGCGCCTCTGGGGATTGCCGATCGCCGAGCGGTGGACGAAGGACGAGCCGCTCGTCATCGCGCGTCCGCGGGGCTCCACGCGCGGCTTCACCCGCGGCACGCGCCACATCGCCGTCGACCCGGTCCGCACGACCGTCGTGGAGGTCGACGGCCTGCGGCTGCTCGATCCGTGGGGCACAACGCGCACGCTCGCCCGCGAGCTCTCTCACGAGGCGCTGGTGCAGGTGCTCGACGCGCTCCTGACGCCGTCGCAGCGATACCCGGGGCTGGCTCTGCGCCGAGATGCGGGCCGGCCGTGGGCCACACCGGAGCGCCTCGCCGCGCTGCTCCGCCGCGACCGAGGGCTCGCGGGCGTCGCCGCGCTGCGCGCCGCGGCAGCCCACGCGCGAGTCGGCGTCGACTCCCGCTTCGAGACCATCGTGCGGCTGCTGCTGGTGGAGGCCGGTCTCCCTGAGCCTGCGGTGCATCCGCTGGTCGTCGTCGACGGCATCGAGAGCCGCCCCGACCTCGGCTACCCCGACAGCCGCATCGCCATCGAGTACGAGGGCGACGGGCACCGCGAGGAGCGGCAGTGGCACGTGGACATCGATCGGTACGCGCGCCTCGAGTCCGCGGGCTGGATCACGATCCGCGTCACCCGCGCGCACATGGCGCGGCGAGGCGCCCACTTCGTGCAGCGCGTGCGCGCGGCACTCGCGCGGCGCGCGCCTGGATCCCGCTGAAGTGTTGCGGCGTGTGGGGCTGCACGAACCGTGCAAGCCCCAACACGCCGCAACTCTCCGCTGCGCCCTGCGCGCTGCGCGCTGGGACGGTCAGGCGGCCGCGACCGGCTGCGCCTGCTGCACGTGCTCGAGGCGCCACCGCACGTGGTTGAGCTGGCGCACGAGGCCCGTGGGCAGCGCGTGGCCGAACTGGCCGAAGAACGCCTCGACGTCGACGAGCTCGGTGAGCCACGCCTTCGGGTCGATCTCGAACAGCTCGTCGACGACCTCGGCGTCGAGGTCGAGCCCCTCGAGGTTGAGCGAGCCCTCGGCCGGCATGATGCCGATCGCGGTGTCGACGCCCGCCGCGGTGCCGGCGACGCGGCCGGCGATCCACTCGAGCACGCGGGCGTTCTCGCCGAAGCCCGGCCACAGGAAGCCGCCGTCGGCGTCGCGGCGGAACCAGTTGACCGAGAAGATCTTCGGCGCGTGGCGGCCGAGCCGGTGGCCCATGTCGATCCAGTGCGAGAAGTAGTCGCCCATGTTGTAGCCGCAGAACGGCAGCATCGCGAAGGGGTCGCGCCGGATCTCGCCGACGGTGCCCTCGGCGGCGGCGGTCTGCTGGCTCGAGACCGTCGAGCCGACGTAGACGCCGTGCTCCCAGTCGCGCGCCTGCAGCACGAGCGGCACCTGCGTGGGGCGGCGACCGCCGAAGATGATCGCGTCGAGCGGCACCGCCTCCTCCCAATCGGGAGCGATCGAGGGCGCCTGCTCGGCGCGCACGGTGAAGCGGGCGTTCGGGTGCGCGGCCGGGCCGTTGGCCGGGTCGTAGGGGCGGCCCTGCCAGTCGATGAGGCCCTCGGGGGCCTCCTTCGTCATGCCCTCCCACCACACGTCGCCGTCGGCGGTGAGCGCGACGTTCGTGAAGATCGTGTCGTGCTCCATCATCGCCATCGCGGTGGCGTTGGTCTTCTCCGAGGTGCCGGGGGCGACGCCGAAGAAGCCGTTCTCGGGGTTGATGGCCCACAGCCGGCCGTCCTCGCCGGGGCGCATCCAGACGATGTCGTCGCCGAGCGTCTCGACCTTCCAGCCCGGGATGGTCGGCTGCAGCATCGCGAGGTTCGTCTTGCCGCACGCCGAGGGGAAGGCGCCGGCGAGGTGCATGACCCGGCCGTCCTCGTGCTTCATGCGCAGCAGCAGCATGTGCTCGGCGAGCCAGCCCTCGTCGCGCGCCTGCACCGAGGCGATGCGCAGCGCGAAGCACTTCTTCGCCAGTAGCGCGTTGCCGCCGTAGGCGGAGCCGAACGACCAGATCTCGCGCGTCTCGGGGAAGTGCGAGATGTAGCGGGTCGAGTTGCACGGCCACGCGACGTCCTGCTCGCCCTCGGCGAGCGGCGCCCCGATCGAGTGCACCGCGGGCACCCAGTCGGTCGTGCCGCGCATCGCCTCGAGCGCGGCGGTGCCGACGCGCGTCATCGCGTGCATCGACGCGACGACGTAGGGGGAGTCGGTGATCTCGATGCCGAGCTTCGAGATGGGGCCGCCGACGGGACCCATCGAGAACGGGATGACGTACATCGTGCGGCCGCGCATCGAGCCGTCGAAGAGGCCGCCGAGCACCTGCCGCATCGAGGCGGGGTCGCGCCAGTTGTTCGTGGGGCCGGCGTCGTCGGCGTCCTCGGCGCAGATGAACGTGCGGCTCTCCATGCGCGCGACGTCGTCGGGGTGCGAGCGCGCGAGGTAGCTGTTCGGGCGCTTCGGCACCGGCACGATCGTGCCGGCCTCGAGCATGATGTCGATGAGGCGCTGGTACTCCTCCGGCGTGCCGTCGGCCCAGACGATGTCGGCCGGCTCGGTGAGCTCGGCGACCGATGCGACCCACGCGACGACGCGGGGGTCGGCGCCCTCGGGGGCGTTGACCGAGCCGGGCTTCACTGGCTTGGCGGCGGAGCGGGTCGGCGCGGGAGGGATGAGCGTCATGCTTCGAGTCTGACCCGGGGCGCGGATGCGGTGGCCCGCCCGGGCGAGAAGGATCACGGAGTCCTTGACCGCGGTGAAAGTTCGCCCTTCCAGCGGCCCGCGGAGGTCCTACGCGCGGCGGTCGCGACCAATATGGCGAAGATTCGCCAGAAGTTTCGTACACTGGGGGCATGGTCGACGCAGCAGTCCTCGGGCACCGCATCCGTCATTTCCGCACCGCGGCCGAGCTGACGCTCGATGCCCTCGGCGAGCGCATCGGGCTCGCGGGCAGCCAGCTCTCCCTCATCGAGAACGGTCACCGCGAGCCGAAGCTCAGCCACCTGCAGGCGATCGCCGACGTGCTGGGCGTCACGAGCGCGCAGCTGCTCGACCCCGAGCCGCCCACCGAGCGCAGCCGCCTCGAGCTCGACCTGCAGCGGCTGCAGGAGTCGCCGAGCTACCGCAGGCTCGGGCTGCCGACCGTGCGGCCGACCCGCTCGATGAGCGACGAGCACCTGCGCGCCCTCGTGGGCCTGCACCGCGAGCTCGACCGACGCGCGCGGGAGGCGATCGCCACCCCCGAGCAGGCGCGCCGCGACGCGACAGCGCTGCGGCTCGCCATGCGCGAGCAGGACAACTCGCTGCCCGAGCTCGACGAGCTCGCCGAGGAGCAGCTGCGCGCCGTCGGCTACGAGGGCGGCAGCCTCACCCACCGCACCGTCAGTGAGATGGCCGCGCGGCTCGGCTTCGAGCTCGTCTACGTCACCGACCTGCCGCACTCGACGCGCTCGGTCACCGACCTCGAGACCGGCCGCATCTACCTGCCGCCGGCGTCGATCCCCGGCGGCCACGGCCTGCGCTCGATGGCGCTCCAGGCGCTCGCGCACCGGCTGCTCGGCCATCACGAGCCGCGCGACTACCGCGAGTTCCTGCAGCAGCGGCTCGAGATCAACTACTTCGCCGCCGCGACGCTCATGCCCCGCTCGCGCGCCGTCGAGTACCTCTCGCGCGCCAAGCGCGAGCGCAACCTCGCCGTCGAGGACTTCCGCGACGCCTTCGGCGTCACCCACGAGACCGCGGCGATGCGCTTCACCAACCTCGCCACCACGCACCTCGACCTGCGCGTGCACTTCCTGCGGGTCGCCGAGGACGGCGCCCTCTCCCGCGTCTACGAGAACGACGGCATGCCCATCCCGGTCGACGCCTCCGGCCACGCCGAGGGGCAGGTCGTGTGCCGCAAGTTCGCCGCCCGCAGCGCCTTCGAGCGCACGAGCCGCACGACGGAGTTCTACCAGTACACCGACACGCCCGCCGGGACCTTCTGGTGCTCGACGCAGATCGGCGCGGGCACCGAGGGCGAGTTCTCCATCTCGTTCGGGGTGCCGTTCGACGACGCGAAGTACTTCCGCGGCGCGCAGACCGCGTTCCGCCAGGTGTCCACGTGCCCCGACGAGCGCTGCTGCGCGCTGCCCGACGACGCGCTCGCGAACCGCTGGCGCCACAAGTCGTGGGCGTCGGCGCGCATGCACCAGCACACGCTCGCCCCGCTGCCGAGCGGCACCTATCCGGGGGTCGACGACGCCGAGCTCTACGAGTTCCTCGAGCGCCACGCGCCCGCGCTGTGACCGCGCCGCCCGGGGCAGGGGGCCGGATGCGTCGGGTCGCCGAGCGCGTCCGCCACGCCCTTGGCAGGCGGCCGCGCCCGGCTTACAGTGATCTCGCCACGTCGACCCAGGGAGCCGACATGACCGAGATGACCGACGGGCTCGACTCGATCGAGCAGACTCTCCGACGCGGTGCCGCGCACCTGGCCGAGCTCCATCCGACCTTCGATCCCACCCTCGTCGAGCGCATCGTCTTCGAGTCGCACGCGACGCTCGCGCGCGGCGCCCGCATCAAGGCGCACCTCGCGCCGCTCGCCCTCAAGTTCGCCGCCGACCGCCTGCAGGCGCTCGAGCGCGCAGGATCCCGCGACGAGGGCGGACCGGTGCGGGTGCTCGTCGAGTCGATCCGCAACGACGGCATCTCGCAGATGGCGGCCGCCTATCTCAACGCGCTCGGCGACGGCCGCGTCGAGGCGCTCTCGGCGGCGGTGAGCCCGGCCGACGAGGTGCTGCGCACGGTGATGGACGTGATGGAGGAGGACGGGGTGCCGCTCACCGAGAGCTTCCCGAAGCCCGTCACCGACGACGTCGCGCGGGCTGCCGACGTCATCATCACGATGCTCATCGAGCATCCGTTCGACGTCGCGCGGCACCAGCGGGTCGAGGCGTGGGACTTCGACGACCCGGCCGGCCTCAGCACCGACGAGGTGCGACGCATCCGCGACCGCGTGCGCCGCCGCGTGCAGGAGTTCCTCGACGCCCTCGACGCCTGAGCCCCTCGCCGGTTGAGCGCCCCTGCTCGCCGGTCGAGGAGCGCCCGGGCGCAGCCCGGACGCGTCACGAGACCACCCCGCCCCCCTCGCCGGTCGAGGAGCGCCCGGGCGGAGCCCGGACGCGTCACGAGACCCTTGGGCCCGCACTGCCCCCTCGTCGGTCGAGTAGCCCCGCAGTGCCGCATCGAGCCCACCCGCCCACTCGACACACGCCCGCGCCCCGCCCACCACCGCATCCGCCGCCCCGCTATCGTTCCGCCATGACCGTCGACGCTGACGCCCGGCTCGCGAGCCGCGACCTCACGCTCGACCTCGCGCGCGTGGCGTGCGTGCTGCTGGTCGTGGTCATCCACCTGCTGTTCGTCGGCGTCGGCCGCGGCGCCGACGGCGCGCTCGTCATCGAGCGCACCGTCGAGGCGCAGCCGTGGTTCGCGGGCGCGACGTGGATCGGCGACATCATGCCGCTGTTCTTCGTGGTCGGCGGCTTCGCGGCGATGGCCGGCTGGCAGAGCCTCGAGCGGCGCGGCGGCGACGCGAACGCGTTCGTGCGCACGCGCCTCGCCCGGCTCGCGCGCCCGGCGCTGCCGCTGTTCCTCTTCCTCGCCCTCGCGCTCGCTGGCGCGTGGGCGCTCGGCGTCGACCCCGCGCTCGTCGACACCGTCGCGATCGGCATCGGCTCGCCGCTGTGGTTCCTCGCGGCCTACGTGCTCGCGCAGGCGCTCGCCCCGCTCATGATCCGCCTGCACCGCCGCGCGCCGGTCGCGACGCTCGTCCTCCTCGCGGTCGCGGCGGCGCTCGTCGACGCCGTGCGGCTGCTCTCGGGCATCGAGCTGCTCGGTCTGCCGAACGTCGTGATCATCTGGGTCGCGGTGCAGCAGCTCGGCTTCTGGATGCATGACGGATGGTTCCGGTCGCGGTCGCCCTGGACGCTCGCCGCGATCATCGCGGTCGGCTTCGCCGCGCTCTACGCCGTCGTCCCGGTCGCGGGCTACTCATGGAGCATGCTCTCCAACCAGTACCCGCCGACGGTGCCGATGCTCGTGCTGGGCGTCGTGCAGGCGGCGGCGCTCACGCTGCTGCACCGGCCGCTGAGCGCCCTCATGCGCACGCGCGCCGCGCGCGGCGTCGTCTGGTTCTCCGGCAGCCGGCTGATGACGATCTACCTGTGGCACCTGCCGGTGATCATGATCGTCGTCGGCATCCAGCTGCTGCTGCCGATCCCGCTGCCCGAGCCGGCCTCCGGCACCTGGTGGCTCACTCGCATCCCGGTGCTCTTCCTCGTGCTCGGCATCGTGTGGCTGCTCTCGCTCTGGCTCGTGCGGTACGAGCGCAGCCCCGCGCACCTCGTCGCCCCCGTGCATCCGGGCATGGGTGTGACCGCGACGGCGGTCGTGCTGTTCGCGGCGGCGCCGTTCCTCATCATGGTGCTCGGGCTCGACACGACGCTCGCGGTCGTGGGCGTCGTCGGCACGACGGCGGCGATCTGGCTCATCCGCGGCCGCCGGGCGAGCCTCGTCGCGCCCTGAAGACGCGCCGCCCCCTCCGCTGATCGAGTAGGCCGGCGCAGCCGGCCGTATCGAGATCACACGGTCGGCCGGAACCCCCGCAGCGTCAGCGAGTGCAGCACGACGAACACGCTCGAGCAGGCCATCGCGATCCCGGCGATGAGCGGACTCAGCAGCCCTGCCATCGCGAGCGGGATCGCCGCGACGTTGTACGCGAAGGCCCAGAAGAGGTTGACGCGGATCGTCCGCAGCGTCCGCCGCGACAGCGCCACCGCATCCGCCGCCCCCGCGAGGTCGCCGTGCACGAGGGTGATGTCGGCGGCCTGCTGCGCAGCATCGGTGCCCGTGCCCATCGCGAGGCCCAGGTCGGCGGCCGCGAGCGCGGCCGCGTCGTTGACGCCGTCCCCTGCCATCGCGACCTTCGCGGCACGGCCCCGCACGGTCCGCTCCTGCTCGGCGCGCACCGCCCCGACCTTGCCGGCGGGCGTGACGCCCGCGACCACGCGGTCGATGCCGACCTCGTCGGCCACGGCCCGCGCCGCGCGCTCGTGGTCGCCCGTGAGCATCACGACGTCGATGCCGAGCCGCGCGAGCCGAGCGACCGCGGCGCGGCTCGTCGCCTTCACGGTGTCGCGCACGGAGACGACCGCGCGCATCCGCCCGTTCCAGGCGACGGCGAGCGCGGTCGCGCCCTTGGCCTCCGCCGCCTCGAACGCCGCGGTGAGCTCGTCGGGCATCGCGACGCCCCAGTCGGCGGCGAGCCACGCGGGCTTGCCGACCTGCACGGCGAGGCCGTCGACGAGCCCGGTCACGCCGGCGCCGACGGCCGCCCGCACCTGCTCGGCCACGACCGCGGCGCGCGCCGGGGCGCCGGCCGGCACCGACGCATCCGCTGCTTCGACGGCCTCGACGATCGCGCGCGCGATCGGGTGCTCGCTCGCCCGCTCGACGGCCGCGGCGATGCGCAGCGCGGCGTCCGCGTCCTCGCCGTCAGCGGCCGTCACGGCCTCGACGCGCATGCGGCCCTCGGTGACGGTGCCGGTCTTGTCGACGAGCATCGTCGTGATGCCGCGGCTCGATTCGAGCACGCGCGCGTCGCGGATGAGGATGCCGAGCTGCGCACCGCGGGTGGTGCCTGCGAGAAGGGCGGTGGGGGTCGCGAGGCCGAGCGCGCACGGGCACGCGATGATGAGCGTCGCGACCGCGGCCGTGAACGCTGCGACGACGTCGCCGGTGAGCAGCAGCCAGCCCGCGAGCGCGAGCGCCGAGAGCACGAGCACGGCCGGCACGAAGAACTGCGAGACGCGATCGGCGACGCGCTGCACGTCGGCCTTGCCCTCCTGGGCGCGCTCGAGCAGCGACGCGATGCGGCTGAGCTCGGTGTCGGCGCCGACGCGCGTCGCCTCGACCACGAGCATGCCGTGGCCGTTGATCGTGGCGCCGGTCACCTCGCTGCCGACGGTCACCTCGATCGGCAGCGACTCGCCCGTGAGCAGCGACGCGTCGATCGCCGAGGCGCCCTCGACGACGACGCCGTCGGCCGCGATCTTCTCGCCCGGCACGACGCGGAAGCGGTCGCCGACGACGAGCTCGCCGACCGGGATGCGCGACTCGACGCCGTCGCGGATGACGCTCGCCTCCTTCGCGCCGAGGCGCGCGAGGGCGCGCAGCGCCTGCTGGCTCGAGCGCTTGGCGCGGTGCTCGATCACGCGGCCGGCGAGCAGGAAGACGGTCACGATGGCCGCGACCTCGAGGTAGAGCTCGTCGCCGTGGCCGCCGAAGAGCTGCAGCTCCATGCGCATGCCGATGCGGCCCGCGTCGCCCCAGATGAGCGCCCACAGCGACCACCCGAGCGCGGCGAGCACGCCGAGCGAGACGAGCGTGTCCATCGTCGCGGCGCCGTGGCGCAGGTTGACGGCCGCGGCGCGGTGGAACGGCCACGCGCCCCACAGCGCGATCGGCAGCGTGAGCGCGAGCACCATCCACTGCCAGCCGGCGAACTGCAGCGCGGGCACCATCGACAGCACCGCGACGGGCACGCCGAGGGCTGCGGATGCGATGAGGCGCGTCACGAGGCCGCGCCCGGCGGCGTCGTGGTCGCCGTCGGCCGCGGGCGTGGGCACCGCGGCGGTGTAGCCCGTCTGCTCGACGGTGCGGATCGCATCCTCGACCGTGAGCCCCTGGGGCAGCGTGACGTGCGCGATCTCGGTGGCGTAGTTGACGCTCGCCTCGACGCCGGGCAGCTTGCCGAGCTTGCGCTCGATGCGCCCCGCGCAGGAGGAGCAGGTCATGCCCCCGATCTCGAGGTCGATGACGGTGGGAGTGCTCACGCGCCCACGATACCCCCCAGGGGTATCACGCGCAATGCGGCGACCGTCGGCCGAGAATCGCCCGCCCACTCCCGCCGGTCGAGGAGCGCCCGGCCTCCGGCCGGACGCGTCACGAGACCCACAACCTCAGGCACGACGAAGCGCCGACCCCCACAGGGATCGGCGCTCCACCAGCGAGCCTCAGTCGACCAGCGAGTACCCGGCCTCCGAGACTGCGGCGCGCACGTCGTCGATGCGCAGCGGCGCGTCCGAGGCGACGGTCACGGTCGAGCGGCCGCCCGCGACGAGCTGCACGTCGACGCCCTCGACGCCCGCGAGGCCCGAGATCTCCTCGGTGACCGACGAGACGCAGTGGCCGCACGTCATGCCCTCGACGGCGAACGACTGCGTCACGCCCGTCTCGGTCGCGCTGGCCGCGGCGCCCGCGTCGGTCGAGCAGCAGCCGCCGCCGCAGCAGCCGCCTGCTTGCTCGGTGCTGTCGGTGGGCGTGGAGATGATCTCGATGGGCTGGATCATGGGGGGCCTTTCGATCGGTCGGTCGGATGCGGGGGATCGGTGGTCAGGAGCGCACGAGCCGCGCGATGGCGGCGCTCGCCTCGCTCAGCTTCTGCTGCGCGACGGGGCCGCCGGTCTCGGCGGCTTCGGCGACGCAGTGCGCGAGGTGATCCTCGAGCAGCTGCAGCGCGACGGTCTCGAGCGCCTTCGTGGCGGCGGAGACCTGGGTGAGGATGTCGATGCAGTAGGCGTCCTCGTCGACCATGCGCGCCACGCCGCGCACCTGGCCCTCGGCCCGGCGCAGGCGCTTGAGCAGCGCATCCTTGTCGGCCATGTAGCCGTGCGGCGCGGTGGTGGTCATGCGACGATGATACCCCCGAGGGGTATCGACGGCAACGGTCAGGCCGCGAGCGCGTCGATGTGCTCGGGCGTGGCCCAGCCGCGCCACATCGCGGCGAGCAGCGCGTCGTAGAGCGCGTCGGCCTCGTCGGCGGGGTAGTGGCCGAGCAGCTCGAGGGCGATGAAGCCGTGCACGCCGGCGAAGATCATGCGGGTCGTGGTCTCGGCATCGCCGTGCAGCACGCCCTGCTCGATCGCCGAGGCGACCGCATCCTGCAGCGGCTGCGTCGTCGTGTCGCGCGCCTCGGCGATGGCGGGGGAGGCGTTCGTGCGCCCGAAGACCACCTGGAACATCGCCGCGTGATCCGCCGCCCAGCTGCGGATCGCGTGCGCGAGCGCGACGATGCGCTCAACGGGCGAGCCGTCCGCGACCTCCTCCTGCGCCTCGACGAACGAGCTCGCCGCGCGCACCGTGATGGCCTCGAGCAGCTCGCCGCGCGAGCCGAAGAGCGAGTACACCGCTGAGGTCGAGGTGCCGACGGAGGCGACGAGCGGCCGCAGCGAGAAGTCAGGGCCTTCGACGGCCATGAGATCGGTCGCGGCTTCCAGCAGGCGCTGGCGCAGGTGCTCGTCGTGGAGGCGGGGTCGTCCCATGGCGGTAAGCATACGGCGTTTTGCGCGCGGCGAAGCGCTGCGGGCGCGGCTCATCAGTCGCGTGTCTTCCGGCTGCCGGCGCCACTCCCTTGCCAACCCTCGCCGCCGCGAGCATGGTGGATGCGGGAGGTGGTGGCGATGCAGGCGAAGGCGGGCGACAGGGTCGTCGTCGAGGGCAGCGCTGTCGACAAGCCGCGGCGCGAGGGCGAGGTGCTCGAGGCGCGCGGCGAGGGCGGCGGGCCGCCGTTCTTCGTGCGCTGGGAGGACGGGCACGAGGGGCTGCTGTTCCCGGGGCCGGATGCGCATGTGATCTCGGGCGGGTGAGGAGCGTCGAACTCTTCCCAGAGATGAGCTCGGGCCCGGGACGGGCCGACGAGCACGTCGCGCGCGAGCCCCGAAGGGCCTCGCGCAAGCGTGCGACGTGCCCCCAGTAGGATTCGAACCTACGGCCTTCTGCTCCGGAGGCAGACGCTCTATCCCCTGAGCTATGGGGGCCGGGCTGCGCGAGGCAGCGGCGACCAATCTATCACCGCGCGCGCTACGCGCTGACCGCTCCGACCGCCAGTCCCGCCCAAGCGCCGACGAGCATCCACGGGCCGAACGCCAGATCCGACTTGAGCGAGACGCGGCGCGTGGCGACGAGCAGCAGCGCGACGACCGCGAAGACCGCGAAGCCGCCGAGCATGCCCCAGAGCACCGCGCGCCAGCCGAACCAGCCGAGCGCGAGCCCGAGCACGAGCGAGAGCTTCACGTCGCCGAGCCCGAAGCTCTGCGGCGCGATCCAGCCGAGCGCGAAGTAGATGACCCCGACGATCAGCATCGCCGCGAGCGCCCACCCGAACCGCGCCCACTCGCCGGTCGCGACCGCCGCGACCAGCAGCATCCCGAGCACTGCACCGGTCGTCGGCCAGACGATCGCATCCGGCAGGCGGAACACCGCGAGATCGACGGGCACGAGCAGCGCCGCGCCGATCGCGAGAGCGCAGAGGGCCAGCAGCACGGCCCAGTGGTCCGCGATCAAGGCGGCGCCGGCCCCCGCCACGGCGCCGATCGCTGCTGGCACGGCGCGGTGCAGCCAGCGCGAGTCGCTCTCGGCGATGCGCCGCGCCCAGGGCGTCAGCAGCCACGCGGCCACCGCGCAGAGCACGGCGGCGAGGGCGATCACGAGGGGCGGCATCGGGCCGATGCTATGGCACCGGCGGCTCGCCGCCGCGGAGGCTCAGGCCACGTCGGGGGAGAGGCCGGCCTCGAGCTCGTCGAAGGCCTCGTCGACGAGGTCGGCGATCGCGCCGGCGTCGCCGCCGGTCGTGTCCCACACCCGGATCGCGGTCTTCACGGCCGTGCTCGCAGCACCGGCGATCAGTCGCGGGTAGGGCGCGGTCTCGGCGTCGGTGCCGGTGCGCTCGGCGATCGCGATGCGGATCGCGTCCTCGAGCTCGTCGTACTGCGCCATGCGGTGGGGCAGCAGCGCGGGGTAGCGCATGATGAGCTCTTCCTTCGCCTTGAGCGCCTCGAGCTGCTCCTTGCCCCACGCGCGGATGGCGGTGGTCATCACCGAGCGCAGCGAGCGCAGCGGCGTCTCATCGGCGGGGCGCTCCTCGAGGCCGTGCAGCAGCTCGACGGGCGCGTTGTTGCGCGCCGCGATGATCGCCGCCTCCTTCGAGGTGAAGTAGTTCGACACCGTGCGCGGCGACACGAACGCGCGGTCGGCGATCTGGTCGATCGTCACGCCCTCGAGGCCGTGCTCGATGGTGAGGTCGAACGCTGCGTCGGCGATGGTGCGGTGGGTGAGCGCCTTCTTGCGCTCACGCAGCCCGGGCCGCGGGTGCTCGTCGGGGGTGCTGGTCTCAGGCATGGGGGATCACCGTACCCAGGAGACACCGAGCGCGAGCCATGCGGATGCTGTGGCCGGCGCAAGGCGGCGGGTCGCAGGAGCGTGCATGGCGGGCCCGATCTCGAGTTTAGGGTGCCGGGGCACCGATGGGTGCGGAGCTCGACTCGTCCCCGCGTGCTGATCTTCTTGCGAAACGCCGTTATAGTCAAGTCATCTTGCGCAAATCAAAAGGTTGCCGTCTCGGCAACTCAGTTCCTGAGCGCTTCCTTGGCTTCCTGGTCTTGCCTGCGGTACGGAGACGCGGCCAGTGTCTGAGCGATCAGACGCGGGAAGGAATTGAACGTGATCGGAGCTTCGGAACCCGATGGCAACCGGCAGGCTGCCGGTGGCGCGCAGGCCGACAGAGGGGCGGTCGCTACCGAGTACGCCCTGATCGCGACGCTCATATCAGTTGCTGTCCTGGCAGCGGTGGCCCTTCTCGGCGAGGAGGTACTTGCTCTTCTCGGCGGCGGTCTCGATGCGGCGGCGCGCGCGTTTACTACGCGTGGCGAGGGCTGACACACCGGAATCGCGTAGTTAAGCGAATCTTGGGGATGCGGAATCTTGCGTCCTGAGCAACGGGCATGAAAGCATCATCGTCGTCGGCCCACCAGGGTCGGCATCCCTCAAGCACCGGAGTCCCCAGCTCTGGGCCTGTTAGATAGGAAACCTCCATGCTCGCATTCCTCGTTGCGGCTCAGACCTTCGTGGCTGACCGATTCGACAAGAAGAACGACCGCGGCGCGACCGCTGTCGAGTACGGCATCATGGTCGCCGGCATCGCGATCGTCATCATCGTCGCCGTGTTCGCATTTGGCGGCCAGCTGCGCGACCTGTTCGCCGGCCTCGACCTCACCCCCGCCTGAGTCGTGAGACGTGTGGCGCTCGGACGTTGTGCCGAGCGCCACACCCGTCTCGTAGTCCGTTGCGGTCGGAGTTAGCATGTCAACGAATCCCCGTGATCGCGGGGCAGCGGCGGTCGAGTTCGCGCTTGTGCTTCCAATCCTGCTCCTGCTGACCTTCGGAATCATCTCTTTTGGTTACGCCTTCCACGTCCAAACCTTGCTGGACAACGCGGCACGGGATGCCGTGCGGGTCTACGTACTCTCCGACGGAACTCCTACTCAGGCGATGACGGCCGCGCGCGACCGGGCCGCCGCCTCGGTCGCCGGCACCGCGGCGCAAGGCGCGGTGCTCCAACCCATCGCGGCGTGTTCCGCTGGCGGGAACGTCCGTGCCGTCGTCACACGCACGAACGTGCCCCTCTTCGGCGGCGTGTTCGGCACGTCACTGACACTTGAAGGATCGGGGACGATGAGATGCAACGGATGAAGCGGGAACGCAGGGACCGCGGCGCTGTCGCGGTCTGGGTGGCAATCCTCCTCGTGCCGCTGCTGGCTATGGCGGCACTTGCCATCGATGTCAGCGCGGCAAACGCCGATCGACAGCGTCTTCAGCACGGCGCGGACGCCGCGGCGCTGGCGGTGGCTCAGCATTGCGCGGTTCGAGCTTGCACGGGCACAGCCGCAGTCGCGGCGTCTCTTGCAACGGCGAACAACCCCATGGGGGGGGCCGCGCGAATCGAAGATCTCGACGTCGACCCCGCACGCGGTTGGGTCGAGGTTGAGACCGCATCCGACCGCGATTTCTGGTTCGCGCCCATCATCGGCATCGACGACGCAGAGCTCACTGCTCGATCGGCGGCCTCCTGGAACCAATACCCGGTCCGTGGGTCGCACCTGCCTCTTGCGATCTCCTGGTGTGAGATCGCCCATTGGGCTCGGCTCGGCGCGTCTGACGTACTTCGCGACGCAACGGGGAATGTGGTCGGTCTCAACATCCCTGCAGCCGCAACCAATGTGGTCCTCTTCAGCAAGGGCAACAACAGCGACTTCCACAACTGTCCCGTGGGCACCAACCCCAAGGGACCCAACGGCACCGCTCCTCCGGGCGGGTTCGGCTGGCTCACAACCTCGTCGCCTTGCACGGCGACGACGGGCGCCGGCGGCTGGTTCGATTCCCGTCCGGGCCGCACGCCGACCTGCAGCGATGCGGAGCTTCGAGCGATGATCGGCCAGACCGTTCTTGTTCCGATCTTCGACGAGACCCGAGATTCTGGCGCGAACGCACAATATCGGGTCTTCGGATACATCTCCTTCACTCTGACCGGTTACAAGAACAACAAAGGCAGCGCGGGGACGGGCACGTCCTCATGCCATAACAACGACGATTGCATCGCGGGAACGGTGCAGCGGTACGTCGATCTCGACTCCGGATTCGAGACGAGCCCGACCGGGCCGCGACTTGGCTCGACGAGCGTCGAGCTTCGGATCCCTACTGGAGGGTGAACCCATGATCCGGAGGCTCATCGTGGCCCTGGCCGCGCTCCTGGTCGCTGCAGTCGGCGGCGTCCTGACCTTTCTGTATGCCAGCGCGGCGGATTCTCGAGCGATGGAGCGAATGAGCCCCACCGAGGTGCTCATGGTCGCCGAACCGATCAGTGAAGGCTCTGCTGCAGAATCGCTCGCTCGCTCGGTCCTTGTTTCGGAGATCCCTTCTGCGGCCGTAGTGCCGGGCGCGTTGACCGACCTCGGGGACGTGGCGGGGATGGTGACCACTACGGACCTGCAACCGGGGGAGCAGCTACTCTCATCGCGTTTCGCTGCGCCCGAGGATCTCGATCGGGCAGTCGAGGTGCCCGAAGATCTGCTCACGCTGTCGCTCCAGCTCGAGCCGAAGCGCGTCATAGGCGGAGAGTTGCGCCCCGGCGATACCGTCGGTGTGTTCATCTCCGCTACGGTGCGCACGGATGGCGGCGAGATAGATCAGACGCACCTGATCCTTCATAAGGTGCTCGTCGTTGAAGTCGTAGGCGCCGCGTCTGTGGATACCAACGAAGACGGCGAGGAAGTTCAGCAGGCAGTCGCCGACACGCTGATGGTGACCTTGGCGCTCTCGCCGGCCGATGCTGAGCGCGTGGTATTCGGTCACGAGTTCGGCTCGGTGTACTTGTCGCTCGAGAGCTCGACGGTGCCGGAAGAGGGCACCCGCATCGTGACGGTCGAGGAGGCTTTCGAGTGAGCAATGTCTTGCTGACGAGCGACTCCGCGGACTTGAGGAGCAAGGTGCTCGAGGCGGCGGAAGGCAGATGCATCGCGCTGCCAGGTCACACGCTCCCGAGTGAGCCGGCCGACCTTCTGGCCCAACTGCAGCACGAGTCACTGCCAGACGTCATCGTGATCGACGCAAGTCGCGCGGCCGAACCCGCGCTCGCGTTGGCTGCTCGATTGGACGCGTATCTGCCGGGTACCGCCGTCATGCTCCTCGGGGACCCCCGGGAACTTGCGATGCCGGCCATGCGCGCGGGGGTGCGCGACGTGCTGGCGCCCGAAGTTGACGTCGCGGCTCTGCGTGCTGCGCTGGAGCGTGCAGCAAGCGCCGCAATCGCTCGGCGAGCACCGAGCGACCCGAGTTCGCCAGGCGGGCGCGCGCCCGCGAGGGTGATCTCAGTGCTCTCGCCAAAGGGCGGTGCGGGGAAGACAACCGTCGCGACTAACCTGGCTATCGGTCTCGCGGAACTCGTTCCAGGAGGCGTGGTCCTTGTCGACCTCGACCTGCAGTTCGGCGACGTCGCGACCGCGCTTGCGATGGAGCCTGAGTTCACGCTCGATGCCATCGTGCAAGGCCCCGCGCTGCGCGATCCGATCGCGCTCAAGACCCAGCTTGCGCAACACTCGTCCGGCTTGTACGTCATCGCTGCGCCGGAGGACCCAGCCGCCGCTGAAGCCGTCGATGCGGGGCAGGTCGGGTCACTCGTCGGGATGCTCGCATCGCAGTTTCGATTCGTCGTCTTGGACACGGCGGCGGGCCTGGAGCCGAGAACGCTGTCGGCACTGGACCACACCACCGACCCCGTGATGCTGACCACCTTCGACGTTCCGGGGGTGCGCGGCCTCCGCAAGGAGATAGCGACGTTGCGGGAACTCGGCATGCTGCCGGGCTCTCGTCAGGTCCTGCTCAACTTCGCCGACCCCAAGGGAGGCCTATCCGTCGCCGACGTGGAAGCGACGATCCGGTCGGCAGTCGATATCACCATCCCCTTCTCTCGAGCGGTGACACACTCGCTCAATACGGGAGAACCCCTGCTCATGCAACGGCCTGGCGACCCCGTGGCGAAGCAGCTCCGCAAGTTGCTAGCGGCGTACGTTGCTCCGCCTACCGGTCGAGGTCGCAAGGGCCGACGATGACGAGTCTTGCAAGCCGGCTCGCGGCGCGGGGTGAGGAGTCGGATTCCAAGTCCACCGCCACGGAACAGCCCGCAACTCGACGTGCGCGGCGCGCCGCCGAGGAACTGGCCCAGCTCCCAGCAAAGACGCCTGCCGATGCCGACCGCCTCGAGACGCCGACAGGTCAGGGTGACGGCCACGACGCGCTCGTGCGCGTGAAGGAGCGTGTCGCCGAGGCGCTCTACTCTCACATCGGGACGCGTCTCAACGACCCGAAGCTGTCCGAAGAGCAGTTGCAAGCGATCGTGAGGGACGAGCTCAACAGCATCGTCGAGGCGGAGCAGGCTCCTCTGACCGGGGAAGAGCGGCAGCGGCTGATCAACGAAGTCCGCGACGATGTGCTTGGACTGGGCCCCCTGCAACGCCTCATGGACGACCCGTCCGTGACAGAGATCATGGTCAACGGACCCGACAACGTCTACGTCGAGCGCGGCGGCAAACTGACACGGGCAGCCGTGCGCTTCACGTCAGAGGAGCAACTGCGCCGGGTGATCGAGCGGATCGTGACACGAATCGGTCGACGCATCGATGAGTCGTCGCCCATGGTCGACGCCCGCCTCGAAGACGGCTCGAGAGTCAACGCGGTCATTCCGCCGCTTGCGTTCTCCGGCTCGACGCTGACCATCAGGCGCTTCTCGACGGACCCGTTCAAAGTGCCGGATCTCATTCGCTTCGGCACGTTGACCGTCCAGATGGCGCACCTGTTGCAGGCATGCGTCGAGGGCAAGCTCAACATCATCGTCTCGGGAGGCACAGGGACCGGAAAGACGACGCTGCTCAATGTGCTGTCGTCGTTCATCCCGCCGCAGGAGCGCATCATCACTATCGAAGATGCCGTCGAACTCCAGTTGCAGCAGGAGCACCTAGTGCGTCTGGAGTCTCGACCGAGGAACACTGAAGGCAAGGGCGAAGTGACGATCCGAGATCTCGTGCGCAACTCACTCAGAATGCGGCCAGACCGCATCGTCGTGGGCGAGGTTCGCGGCGGAGAGACGCTCGACATGCTGCAGGCGATGAACACGGGTCATGACGGGTCGCTGTCGACCGTGCACGCGAATTCTCCCCGCGACGCTGTCGCACGCTTGGAGACCCTAGTACTCATGGCCGGGATGGAGCTGCCGCTGCGGGCCATTCGGGAGCAGATCGCTTCGGCGGTCGACGTCATCGTGCAACTCACCCGCTTGCGCGACGGGTCGCGCCGCGTCACCGCGGTGACGGAAGTGGTCGGTATGGAGGGCCAGATCGTAACGCTGCAAGATGTCTTCGTCTTCGACTTCGCGGCCGGGCAGGATGCGAACGGCCGGTTCCTGGGATCGCCCATCGCGACCGGCGTGCGTCCCAAGTTCACTGAGCGCCTCCATGACCTGGGCGTGAGTCTGCCGCCGGGCATGTTCGACGTGCCGAGGACGCTGTGACGATCATCGCGATGGCGGCCGGCGCCGTCGCGCTGGGAGTTGGCGCCGCAGTCGTGGTTGCCGCCGACCCAGGGCGCGAGAGGCTTCCCCGGGAGCGCAGACGACCGCCAGTGCGGGACGGAGACGGAGCTTTGGCCGGAGCGGCGGATGCCGCGACCACGCTCGTCGGAAGAGTGCTCGCGGGTCGTTCGGGCGCGCTCGCCAACCGTCTCGATCTTGCAGGCATCCGCACCAAGCCACAAGACTTCGCCTTTCTGATCGGCGTGCTGGCTGTCGCGGTGCTCGCTGCCACGCTGCTCCTGGGCGCCGGCTGGCTGTCCGTGATCGCGGCCGCAGCAAGTCCCGTGGTCGCCATGCTGTTCCTCAATATCCGCATCGCTCGGCGGAGGGACGCATTCGCGACCCAGCTCGACGGCACCTTGCAATTGCTGGCTTCGAGCTTGCGGGCTGGATACAGCACGATGCAGGCGCTCGGTTCGGTCGCGCAGCAGTCGGAAGAACCCAGCGCAAGCGAGCTTGCTCGGATCGTCAACGAAGCACGCATCGGGCGCCCCGTGGTGGCCGCTCTCGAGGAGGCAGCGGACCGCATGGCGAGCGAAGACTTCCATTGGACGGCGCAGGCGATCGCGATCAACAGAGAGGTGGGGGGCAGTCTGGCCGAGACTTTGGACGGAGTCGCCCATACCATCCGCGAACGAGGGCAGATCCGCCGGCAAGTGAAGACGCTGAGTTCTGAAGGCCGGCTGTCCGCCGTGATCCTCATGGCCCTGCCCTTTGGAGTAGCGGGCTTCCTGATGATCATCAATCCCGCTTACCTGGCCCCGCTGTTCGCGTCCGGTCTCGGCATCGCGATGCTCGCTGGTGGTGCTGTTCTGATGGTCGTTGGCGGGATCTGGCTGTACAAGACCGTGGAGATCAAGTTCTGATGCCTGGCGACTCTCTATTTCTCATCTCCGCGCTGGTGGCGGTGGGCGCTGGGTCCCTGGTAGTCGTCCTCGACCAAACCGCCTTCCGAGGACGGTCCAGCATAGTTCGCAATCTCCATCGAGGTGACAGAGCGGTAGTCGATGAGCGAGTTGCAGAAGGCGCTGGAGGTTTGCCGCACCTGGCACGCAAGCTGACGCCGCCGCCTCTCGTGACCCTGCTGGCCCGCCAGCATGCGAGGGCGGGACGACCCGCGGACTGGACGCTCGAACGTCTTCTCGTGGTGAAGATGCTGGTCGTTCCGCTTGGCGCGGCGCTCGTCGCGATCGCCGGCCTCACCGGCCAGGACTCGGTGCTCGTCTTGGTACTTGCACTCGCCTCTGTGATCGGCTACTTCCTTCCCGACCTGCTGCTGCTCAGCCGCGGGCAGGAGCGGGATCAGCGCATTCAGCTGGAACTCGCCGACACACTCGACCAGATGACGATCGCGGTCGAGGCCGGGCTGGCGTTCGACGCCGCCATGTCCAGGGCGGCCGCGAATGGAAAGGGCGCACTGGCTGAAGAATTCACTCGCACCCTGCAAGACATCCGAATGGGAGTTTCACGGGCGCAGGCTTTCAAGGAGCTCGGAGAGCGGAACGAGGTGCCAGACCTGCGCCAATTCGTGCGCGCCATCCTGCAAGCGGACGCATTCGGAATCTCGATTGGCGATGTCTTGCGGACTCAAGCCGCAGAGATGCGGCTCAAGCGGCGGCAGAGGGCGGAGGAGAAAGCGCAGCAGGTTCCGGTGAAGGTGGTGTTCCCTCTCATCGTGTGCATCTTGCCGGCGCTGTTCATCGTGATCATGGGGCCGGCGGTCATCAACATCATGTCGGCGTTCAGCAACGTCTGAGCGACGCGCCGCAGCGCTCGTGGGAGAATCGGCGAGATGCGCACCGCCCACGCCACGTTCTCCATGTCGCTCGCGGGCGCTACAGACTTCACGCTGTTGGTGCTGCCAGCCGGCGCGTACGCATCCGATGACCGGATCTCAGTCGCCGTCGGAGGCGAAGCAGTCGACTGGCAGCTGCTGCCCGGCGCGCACGACACTCAACAGCTCATCTTCACTGCCCCGGCTGGAGCGCTCGAGGTCGAGGTCGAGACTTCGCTGCAGGGGCTCGAGCGGCCGATCGCGCACGGCGATCCGGCTCGGTACCTCGAGGACTCGCGCTACGTCGAGGCGAGTGCACTGAGGGGGTTCGTCGACGAGCGGTTCGGTCGCGCGAGCGGTTTCGAGCAGCTCGACGCGATGCGCAACTGGATCGCGCGCAGCTTCACGTACGCCCCTGCCCTGTCGGCGATCGACGACTCCGCGGTCACGACGCTGACGAAGCGCGGCGGCATGTGCCGCGACTACGCCCACGTGATGATCGCGCTTGCGCGCGCTGCCGGCGTGCCCGCCCGGTACGTCGGCGTCTACGCGCCGGGGCTCACCCCGCCCGACTTCCACGCGGTGGCCGAGGTGTTCGTCGACGACGACTGGTGGGTGGTCGACCCCACCGGCCTCGCGCCGCGGGGGAGTCTGATCCGCATCGCGACCGGCGCGGATGCGCTCGAGACAGCGTGGGCGACGACGACGGGGAACCCCGTCACGTTGACGTCGCTTCGTGTGCGAGCGAGCGATGACGCGCTGCCGGAAGGGGCGGTCGATGATTCGCGGGAGCGGTATCGCATCCTGTAGCGATGGGTCTCGTGGCGGGTGCGAGCTCCGCGCGCGCCCTCCTCGACCGGCGAGGGGGCGGCGGTCCCGGGAGAGGTCGGCTGCGCCGCGCCCGCCTCGACCGGCTTAGGGGCGGCAGGTCTGGATACGACGGCCGTCGGCCGTCTACTCGACCAGCGAGCGGTCAGTCGAGGTTGCCGGCGACCTCGTCGAGGACCGGCTGCGCGTCGCGCAGCTCGGCGAAGTAGATCGAGGCTGCGCTCACTACGGCGCTGCCGTTGGTCGAGGTCGCGACGCCCTCGCCGCCGACCGTCTCGAACTCGGGCGCGCTGAAGTTGCCCATGCCCTGGAGCACGCCGATCACGAGCCGGTCCGAACCCGTCACGTGCTGGTACGCGCACACCGTGCCGCCCGCATCCGCGATGTCGGCGATCACGCCGGGCAGGTCGCCCGCATCCGTCGTCGGTGCGAAGTTGGGGTTGAAGTCGTAGAGCTGCGCGGCGGTGAACACGTCTGCGCACGCGAGGTCGCCCGCGACGGGCGGCGTCGTCGGCTGTGCCGAGCCGCTGGGGGCGGGGCTGTCGTCGGGCGTCTCGCTCGCGCCCGGCTGCTGCGTCGGCTCCGACGAAGCGCTCGTCGACGGCTCGGCGGAGTCGGTCGGCGCGAGCACGCCCGGCTCTCCGCATCCCGTCAGTGCCAGCGCGGTCGCCGCGACGACCATCGTGGCGGGCCAGATGCGGCGGGCACCGCCCTGACTCACACGGTGACGACGGATGCGCAGGCTGGGGCTCGACATGCAGCCAGACTAGGGCGCACCGGCGACGATCTCTGATAGCCGCGCGGACTAGAATCGAAGGATGCAGCCCTCTGATCTCTCTGCCGCCGTGCTCGCCGCCGTCCGCTCGGCGGTCGGGCGACGAGCGGCGGATGTCGAGGTCGGCGAGGGCGACATCGTGCTCGAGCGCCCGCGCAACCGCGACCACGGCGACTGGGCGACGAACGCCGCGATGCGCTTCGCCAAGAAGGCCGGCACGAACCCGCGTGAGCTGGCCGAGGAGGTCGCGGGCGAGCTCTCGGGCGTCGAAGGCATCGAGCGTGCCGACGTCGCGGGCCCCGGCTTCATCAACCTGACCCTCGCGGCGGGCGCCGCGGGCGAGCTCGCCCGCACGATCGTCGAGGCGGGCGACGCGTACGGCGCGGGGGAGACCCTGGCCGGCGTGAAGATCAACCTCGAGTTCGTCTCCGCGAACCCGACCGGCCCGATCCACATGGGCGGCACCCGCTGGGCCGCCGTCGGCGACAGCCTCGGCCGTGTGCTCGAGCGCCAGGGCGCCGACGTCACCCGCGAGTACTACTTCAACGACCACGGCGGCCAGATCGACCGCTTCGCGCGCAGCCTCGTCGCGGCCTTCCGCGGCGACCCCACGCCCGAGGACGGCTACGGCGGCGCCTACATCGCCGAGATCGCCCGCCAGGTCGACGACGGCTACGACGGCGACCTGCTCGACCTCGACGACGAGGCGCTGCAGGAGACGTTCCGCGAGCGCGGCGTCGCGCTCATGTTCGAGGAGATCAAGCGCGACCTGCACGAGTTCGGCGTCGACTTCGACGTCTACTTCCACGAGCACCAGGTGCAGTCCGACGGCTCGGTCGAGCGCGCCATCGAGGTGCTGCGCGAGCGCGGTCACGTCTTCGAGGAGGACGGCGCGCTCTGGCTGCGCACCACCACCTTCGGCGACGACAAGGATCGCGTCGTCATCCGCTCGAACGGCCAGCCCGCCTACTTCTCGGGCGACATCGGCTACTACCAGAACAAGCGTGACCGCGGCTTCGAGCAGAACATCATCATGCTCGGCGCCGACCACCACGGCTACGTCGGCCGCATGATGGCGATGTGCGCGGCGTTCGGCGACGAGCCGCACCACAACCTCGAGATCCTCATCGGCCAGATGGTCAACCTGATGCGCGACGGCCAGCCCGTGCGCATGTCGAAGCGCGCCGGCACCATCGTCACGATGGAGGACCTGGTGGATGCGGTGGGCGTCGACGCGGCGCGCTACGCTCTCGTGCGCTCGAGCGCCGACACCCCGCTCGACATCGACCTCGAGCTGCTCACGCAGCGCACGAACGACAACCCCGTCTACTACGTGCAGTACGCGCACGCCCGCATGTCGGCCGTCGGCCGCAACGCCGCCGCCGCGGGCGTCGAGCGTTCGGAGTTCGACCCGTCGCTGCTCGACCACGCGACCGAGTCGGCGCTGCTGGGCGCGCTCGCCGACTTCCCGCGCGTCCTCGCGCAGGCGGCCGAGCTGCGCGAGCCGCACCGCGTCGCGCGCTTCGCCGAGGAGCTCGCGGGCCTCTACCACCGCTGGTACGACGCGTGCCGCGTCACCCCGCAGGGCGAGGAGGAGATTACGACGCTCCACCGCACGCGCCTGTGGCTCAACGACGCGACCGGCCAGGTGCTGCGCACGGCGCTGTCGACCGTGGGCGTCTCGGCGCCGGAGCGCATGTAGTCAACCGCGCGCAGACGCGGCCAACGGTGTCGCGGTCGAAGAAAGAATCCGCCGCGTCGCGCACGCATCAGCGACTCGCGAGGGGCTACGACCGCTTGCGCGGTGCCGCCGGCCGGTACGCCGAGACGCTCGGCTCGCCTGGGATCCAGAAGCGCCAGGGGTAGGCGGATGCGTCGCCGCCGGGGCCGCTGACGCCGACGCGCGGGCCGGTGGTGTGCGGGGGCGGCGTCGGGGCTGGTTCGAAGGACCAGGTGACGGGTGGTCTCGATACGGCGGCTGCGCCGCCTACTCGACCAGCGCGGGGCGCGGTGAGCTCGGCGCGGGCTTGCGGGTCTAAGCGATCAGGGTGCGGAGCTGGTCTCGTGACGGGTGCGCCTGCGGCGCGCCCTCCTCGACCGGCGAAGAGGGGGACGAGGGGGGCGCCGTCGTCGGCGAGGGTCGCGCCGAGCGCCTGCGCGACGTTGCCGGGGCCGCGCGCGAGCTCGCCCGCGATGCGGGTCGAGCGTCGCACGTGCCGCCGCTCGGCCGCGAGATCGTGCCCCTCGACCACTGACCCGGCGCGCACGAGCACGCCCCAGCCGAGGCCCTCCGGCCCCGCGACGATGTTCACGGCGTGGTGCATGCCGTAGGTGAAGTAGCAGTAGACGTGTCCGCCGGGGCCGAACATCGTCGCGTTCCGCGCCGTCTTCCCCCGGAACGTGTGCGCGCCCGGGTCGTCGCTGCCGCGGTAGGCCTCGACCTCGGTGAGGCGCAGCGCGACGGTGCCCGCCGCATCCGCCCGCCGCAGCACCCCGCCGAGCAGCAGCGGCGCGAGCTCGAGCGGGTCGCGCTCGAACCAGGTTGCGTCAGGGGTCAGCACGCACCGCACGGTATCTGACCGTTCCGTAGGATGGTCACAGCGCCACAAGCGCCGACGCCGCCTGCACACCAGGCCACCACCCCCTTCGGACGGAGTCCCCGTGCCGCACCCGCTTGCCCCCCAGCTGCCCGACGTAGCCGACGCGAACGCGCTCGCCCACGGGGTCTGGCCGGCGAGCGCCGAGCGCGTCGACGGCGCGCTGCACGTCGGCGGCGCCGACCTGCGCGAGATCGCGCAGCAGCACGGCACGCCCTTCCTCCTCGTCGACGAGACCGAGGTGCGCGACCGCGCCCGCCGCATCCGCACCGCCTTCGACGCGGCGTTCGCGCCCGAGCGGGGCGCCGCCGGCGTCGACGTCTACTACGCCGGCAAGGCGCTCCTCACCGCCGACATCGCCCGCTGGATGCGCGCCGAGGGCCTGCGCATCGACGTCTGCACGGGCGGCGAGCTCGCCCTCGCGCTGCGCGCGGGCGTCGAGCCGGAGGCGATCGGCTTCCACGGCAACAACAAGTCCGAGCTCGAGATCGAGGCGGGTGTCGCCGCCGGCATCGGCACCTTCATCATCGACTCGGCGATCGAGGCCGAGCGCATCAGCGCCGCCGCCGCCCGCGCCGGCCGCGCGCAGCGCGTGCGGCTGCGCATCTCGGTGGGCGTGCACGCCTCGACCCACGAGTTCCTCGCGACGAGCCATGAGGACCAGAAGTTCGGCATCCCGCTCGCCGAGGCGCCCGCGGTCGTCGCGCGCATCCGCGAGCTGCCGGGCCTCGAGCTCGTGGGCCTCCACACGCACATCGGCTCGCAGATCTTCGACGCCGACGGCTTCGCCGAGTCGGCGCGCCGCATGCTCGCGCTGCACGCCGAGCTGGGCGGCGACGACCCGCTGCCCGAGCTCAACCTCGGCGGCGGCTTCGGCATCGCCTACACCGCCGCCGACAGCCCCGAGCCGATCGAGGCCATCGCCGAGGGCCTCGCGGATGCGGTGCGGGCCGCCGCCGCCGAGCTCGGCGTCGCGGTGCCGCGCATCGCGATCGAGCCGGGCCGCTGGATCGTGGGGCCTGCGGGCGTCACCGTCTACGAGGTCGGCACGATCAAGCCCGTGCGGCTCGCGGAGGGCACCCGCACCTACGTCTCGGTCGACGGCGGCATGGCCGACAACGCGCGACCCGCGCTCTACGACGCGCAGTACTCCGCGCGCATCGCGAGCCGCGCATCCGACGCCGAGCCGATGCTCGCGCGCGTCGCCGGCCGCCACTGCGAGTCGGGCGACATCGTCGTCGACGCCGAGTGGCTGCCCAGCGACGTCGCGCCCGGCGACCTGCTCGCCGTCGCGACGACCGGCGCCTACTGCCACTCGCTCGCCTCGAACTACAACGCCGCGCCCCGCCCGCCGGTGCTCGCCGTGCGCGACGGCGCCGTGCGCACGCTCGTGCGCCGCGAGACCATCGACGACCTCCTCGCCCGCGACGCCGGCCTCGACGCCGGCCTCGTCGCCGAGAACCCAGGAGCCGCATCCGCATGAACCACTACCGCTCCCTCCGCATCGCGCTGCTCGGCGCCGGCAGCGTCGGCTCGCAGGTCGCGCGCCTGCTCATCGAGCAGCAGCACGAGCTCGCCGCCCGCGTCGGCGCGCCGCTCGAGCTCGTCGGCATCGGGGTGCGCGACGTCGACGCGAAGCGCGACGTCGAGCTGCCGCGCGAGCTGCTCACCGACGACCTCGAGACGCTCGTCGCGGGCGCCGACATCGTCGTCGAGCTGCTCGGCGGGATCGAGCCGGCCCGCACGCTGCTGCTCGAGGCGCTCGCCGCAGGCGCCGACGTCGTCACCGCCAACAAGGCCCTCGTCGCCGCGCACGGTCCCGAGCTCTTCGAGGCGGCGGCGGTCGTCGGCGCGCACGTCGCCTACGAGGCGGCGGTCGGCGGCGCGATCCCGATCATCCGCCCGCTCGAGCAGTCGCTCGCCGGTGACCGCGTCACGCGCGTGATGGGCATCGTCAACGGCACGACCAACTTCATCCTCGACCGCATGCACACCGAGGGCTCGTCGCTCGAGGACGCGCTCGCGACCGCGACCGCGCTCGGCTACGCCGAGGCCGACCCGACCGCCGACATCGAGGGCTTCGACGCCGCGAGCAAGGCGACGATCCTCGCCTCGCTCGCCTTCCACACCGAGGTGCCCGCCGACCAGGTGCACCGCGAGGGCATCACGGGCGTGACGGATGCGATGGTGCAGCAGGCCGAGCGGGGCGGCCGGGTGCTCAAGCTGGTCGCCATCTGCGAACGGGTCGCGGGGGAGGACGGCGCCGACCGCGTCTCGGCCCGCGTGCATCCCGTCTCGCTGCCGGGCACGCATCCGCTCGCCGCCGTGCACGAGGCGATGAACGCGATCTTCGTCACCGCCGAATCGGCGGGCGACCTCATGTTCTACGGGGCGGGCGCCGGTGGCCCCGAGACCGCCTCGGCGGTGCTCGGCGACCTCGTCTCGATGGCGCGCCGGCACGTGGCCGGTGGCCCCGGCATGCCCGTCTCGACGCACGCCAACCTGGGGCTCGCGCCCTTCGCCGACGTGCTCGCGCGGCACGAGCTCGCGCTCACGGTCGCCGACCGGCCGGGCGTGCTCGCCCGCATCGCCGGGCTGCTCTCGGAGCACGGCGTCTCGGTCGAGTCGGTGCGGCAGGATCCGAGCGACGGCTCGGCCTCGCTCGTGCTCGGCACCCACACCGCGAGCGAGGGGCGCATCGCATCGGTGCTCGAGGCGCTCGAGCAGCAGGACGACGTGGAGCGGATCGACAGCGTGATCCGGCTCATCGACTAGGAGGACCAGATGCTGAAGCAGAGCCAGCGGAACCAGTGGCGGGGCGTGCTGCACGAGTGGGCCGACGTGCTCGACGTGACGGATGCGTCGACCGTCGTCACGCTCGGCGAGGGCGGCACCCCGCTCATCGAGTCGAAGGCGCTCTCGCAGATGACGGATGCGCGCGTGCTCGTGAAGTTCGAGGGCCTCAACCCCACGGGGTCGTTCAAGGACCGCGGCATGACCGTCGCCGTCTCGCGCGCGATCGACAAGGGCGCGAAGGCGATCGCGTGCGCCTCGACCGGCAACACCTCGGCGGCTGCGGCGGCCTACGCGGCGGCGGCCGGCATCCAGGCGATCGTGCTCGTGCCCGAGGGCAAGATCGCGATGGGCAAGCTCGCCCAGTCGGTCGTGCACGGCGCGCGCATCGTGCAGGTGCGCGGCAACTTCGACGATTGCCTCGAGATCTCGAAGGAGCTCGCCGAGCAGTACCCGGTGCACCTCGTGAACTCGGTGAACGACGACCGCATCGAGGGCCAGAAGACCGCCGCGCTCGAGATCGTCGACGTGCTCGGCGACGCGCCCGACCTGCACCTCATCCCGGTCGGCAACGCCGGCAACATCACGAGCTACTGGCGCGGCTACTCGCTCGCCGAGACGAGCGGCATGGCCACGAAGCGACCCCGGATGCTCGGGTTCCAGGCCGCGGGCGCTGCCCCGATCGTGCGCGGCGAGGTCGTGCGCGAGCCCGACACGGTCGCGACCGCAATCCGCATCGGCAACCCCGCGTCGTGGCAGCAGGCGCTCGACGCGCGCGACGAGTCGGGCGGCTCGATCACCGCGATCGGCGACGCCGACATCCTGAAGGCGCAGCGGCTGCTCGCCTCCTCGACCGGCGTCTTCGTCGAGCCGGCCTCGGCCATCTCGGTCGCGGGCCTGCTCGAGCGGCACGCCGCGGGCGACATCCCCGCCGGCGCCACCGTCACGCTCACCGTCACGGGCCACGGGCTCAAGGACGCGCAGTGGGGCCTCAAGCGCGAGGACGGCTCGGATGCGCAGCCCGAGTCGGCCGACGCCGACACCGCGCAGGTCGCGCAGCTGCTGGGGCTCGCATGACGGGCGAGATGCCCGCGGGCGCCGCGGCAGCCCCCGGCGCCCAGCCGACCGTGCCCGACGGCCGCCGCGTGCGCGTGCGCGTGCCCGCGACGAGCGCCAACCTCGGCCCCGGCTTCGACACGCTCGGCCTCGCGCTCAACGTGCACGACGAGCTCGAGGTCGTCGCGACCGTGCCGGGCGCCGACGGCCCGCAGGTGCGCGTCGACGTCACGGGCGTGGGCGCCGGCGAGGTGCCGACCGACGAGTCGAACCTCGTCGCGCGCTCGCTGCTGCACGTCTTCGACCGCGTCGGCGTCGCGGCGCCGAGCCTCCACCTGACCGCGACCAACCGCATCCCGCACGGCCGCGGCATGGGCTCGTCGGGCGCCGCGATCGTCTCGGGCGTGCTCGCCGCGAAGGGCCTGCTCGAGGGGGTCGTCGAGGTCGGCGACGACGACGTGCTGCGCTACGCGACCGAGCTCGAGGGACACCCCGACAACGTCGCGCCCGCGATCTTCGGGGGCCTCACGATCGCGTGGGTCGACGAGACCGGCCCGCGCCAGAAGCAGCTCGCCGTGCACCGCGGCGTCTCGCTGCTCGTCGCGGTGCCCGAGGCGACGATGTCGACGAAGCTCGCGCGCAGCCTGCAGCCCGAGGCCGTGCCGCACGCCGACGCGGTGTTCAACGTGTCGCGCTCGGCGCTGCTCGTCGCGGCGCTCACGCAGAGCCCCGAGCTGCTGCTCGACGCGACCGAGGATCGTCTGCACCAGTCGTACCGCGCGAGCGCGATGCCCGCGACGAGCGCGCTCATCGAGGCGCTGCGCGCCGCCGGCCACGCGGCCGTCGTCTCGGGAGCGGGCCCCTCGGTGCTCGTGCTCGCGGCCGACCCCGCGGCCCGGCTGGACGCCGCCCGGATCGTCGAGGAGCGCGCCGAGGCATGGCACGCGCACCTGCTCGCCGTCGACATCCGCGGTGGTACAGTGGAGCGCATCCCCGCCAGTGCCGTGGTCACACCCGGCATGGGGTGATTCTGACTCCACTCTCCGCATCTCTGACGCGTTCGATCGCCCCTAGGGCGATGGGCGCAGCGGGAGTCAAGGTCCCACGCCCGCGACATCGCGCGCGGGCCGACATCGAAGGAGCACTCGCGTCATGAGCGAGACGACCGACATCGCGGCAGCAGCCGACACCACCCAGCCCCAGAGCGAGCCTCAGAGCGAGCCCCAGCGCCAGCCCGAGGCGCAGCCCGCGGCCGAGGCGACCGCCGAGCCCGCCGCAGCGCCCAAGCGCCGCTCGCGCCGCGCGACGACGACGTCCGTGGCCCAGGCGGCCGCCGCGCCAACCAAGGAGGCGCCCGCCGCGCCTGCCGACGAGGCGCCCGCTGCGTCTGCCGGGGAGACCGCCGACGCCCCCGCCGAGAAGCCCGCGGCCAAGCGCCGCACCAGCACCCGCCGCACCGCGGCCAGCAAGCAGGCGGAGGCCGAGGCCACCGAGAGCGCGCCCGACGCCGCCGAGGCGCCCGCCGAGACGAGCGAGGCCGCCGAGACCGGCGAGGCCGCCGAGGAGGCGCCGAAGCGCCCCGCGCGCCGCGCGAGCCGCTCGCGCAAGGTGGCGGACGCCGAGCCGACCGCCGAGGCCGAGGCGCCCGCCGCGGTCGAGACGACGGATGCGTCGGCCGCCGACGCGCCCGCGACCGCGAGCGACGCGCAGCCCGACGCATCCGCGACCGAGCCCGCCGAGGGCGGCCGTGGACGGAAGCGCCGCGGCGAGCAGCGCGAGGGCGACCAGGGCGACCAGGCCCAGGGCGACCAGGCACGGGGCGACCAGGCACAGCGCGACGCGCAGGCCGAGCAGGCACGCGGCGACCAGGCGCAGGACCAGGCCGACGGCGAGGGCCAGCGCGAGCAGGACCAGCGCGACCAGGACCAGGGCGACCAGGACCAGGGCCAGGGCGGCTCGCGCCGTCGCCGCAGCCGCGGCAAGGGCGGCCAGGGCAACGACCAGCAGGGCCAGCAGGGCCAGCAGCGCGGTCAGGGCCAGCAGCACCACGACGACGACGCCGACGACGAGGGCGGCTCGCGCCGAGGCCGCGGCCGCGGCCGCAACCAGCAGGGCGCGCAGCAGCAGCCGCAGCAGCAGCAGGACGACGGCTCGCGCCGCGGCCGCGGTCGCGGCCGCACGCGCGGCACCGACGCCGAGCCCGAGATCCACGAGGACGACGTGCTGCTGCCGGTCGCCGGCATCCTCGACGTGCTGGACAACTACGCGTTCGTGCGCACCTCGGGCTACCTGCCCGGCGCGAACGACGTCTACGTCTCGCTCGCGCAGGTGAAGAAGCACGGGCTGCGCAAGGGCGACGCGATCGTCGGCGCCATCAAGCAGCCGCGCGACGGCGAGCAGCAGTCGAGCCGCCAGAAGTACAACGCGCTCGTGCGCGTCGACTCGGTCAACGGCCAGTCGCCCGAGGAGTCGGTGAACCGCGTCGAGTTCTCGAAGCTCACGCCGCTCTACCCGCAGGAGCGCCTGCGCCTCGAGACGGCGCCCGGCAAGCTCTCGACCCGCGTGATCGACCTCGTGTCGCCGATCGGCAAGGGCCAGCGCGGCCTCATCGTGTCGCCGCCGAAGGCGGGCAAGACCCTCGTGATGCAGGCCATCGCCAACGCGATCGCCGAGAACAACCCCGAGGTGCACCTGATGATCGTGCTCGTCGACGAGCGCCCCGAGGAGGTCACCGACTTCCAGCGCACCGTCAAGGGCGAGGTCATCGCATCGACCTTCGACCGGCCCGCCGAGGATCACACGATCGTCGCCGAGCTCGCGATCGAGCGCGCGAAGCGTCTCGTCGAGCTGGGCCACGACGTCGTCGTGCTGCTCGACGGCATCACGCGCCTCGGCCGCGCCTACAACCTCGCCGTGCCCGCATCCGGCCGCATCCTCTCGGGCGGTGTCGACTCGAGCGCGCTCTACCCGCCGAAGAAGTTCTTCGGCGCCGCGCGCAACATCGAGCACGGCGGCTCGCTCACGATCCTCGCGACCGCGCTCGTCGAGACCGGCTCGAAGATGGACGAGGTGATCTTCGAGGAGTTCAAGGGCACCGGCAACATGGAGCTGCGCCTCTCGCGCCAGATGGCCGACAAGCGCATCTTCCCCGCCGTCGACGTCAACGCCTCCGGCACCCGCCGCGAGGAGATGCTCATGGGCGTCGAGGAGACGAAGGTCATGTGGAAGCTGCGGCGCGCGCTCGCCGGGCTCGACACGCAGCAGGCGCTCGAGATCGTGCTGAAGCAGCTCAAGGAGACGCAGTCGAACGTCGAGTTCCTCATGAAGGTCTCGAAGTCGGTGCCCGGCCAGCACGACAAGGACTGACGTGTTCGAGTCGGTCGCAGGGCTCCTCGCCGAGCACGCCGACCTCGAGCAGCAGCTCGCCGACCCGGCGCTGCACGCCGACGCCGGCCGTGCGCGCCGGGTGAACCGGCGCTACGCCGAGCTCAGCCAGATCAAGGCTGCGCACGAGCGCTGGCAGCAGGCGGGGGAGGACCTCGAGGCCGCGCGCGAGCTCGCGCGCGAGGACGACGCCTTCGCCGAGGAGGTGCCCGCGCTCGAGCAGACGGCCCACGAGGCCGAGGAGCGCCTGCGCCGCCTGCTCATCCCGCGCGACCCGGATGACGGGCGCGACGTGATCATGGAGGTCAAGGGCGGCGAGGGCGGCGAGGAGTCGGCGCTGTTCGCGGCCGACCTCGTGCGCATGTACTCGCACTACGCGACGAGCCGCGGCTGGAAGGTCGAGATGCTCGAGTCGACGCCGAGCGACATGGGCGGCTTCAAGGACGTGCAGATCGCGATCAAGTCGTCGTCGAACGACCCCGCGGAGGGCGTGTGGGCGTCGCTCAAGTACGAGGGCGGCGTGCACCGCGTCCAGCGCGTGCCCGCGACCGAGTCGCAGGGCCGCATCCACACGTCGACGACCGGCGTGCTGGTCTTCCCCGAGGTGGATGCGCCGGACGAGATCCAGATCGACCAGAACGACCTGAAGATCGACGTCTACCGCTCGTCGGGCCCGGGCGGCCAGAGCGTCAACACGACCGACTCGGCCGTGCGCATCACGCACCTGCCGACCGGCATCACCGTCTCGATGCAGAACGAGAAGAGCCAGCTGCAGAACCGCGAGGCCGGCATGCGCGTGCTGCGCGCCCGCCTGCTCGCGAAGCAGCAGGAGGAGCTCGAGGCGGCGGCGTCGGATGCGCGCAAGTCGCAGATCCGCGGCATGGACCGCTCCGAGCGCATCCGCACCTACAACTTCCCCGAGAACCGCATCGCCGACCACCGCACGGGCTTCAAGGCCTACAACCTCGACTCGGTGATGGACGGCGCGCTGCAGCCGGTGATCGACTCGTGCATCGCCGCCGACGAGGAGGCGCGGCTCGCGGCCCTCTCGGGCGACGAGGGCTGAGGCCGCTCCTCGTGGTGCTGCCGGGTAGCCTCGGCGCATGACGATCCCCGCGACCGACGTGACGAACCCGCTGCTGCCCGCCGGGTACGACATCATGTGGTCGCTCGTCCTGGCGGTCGCGCTCGCGCTGACCGTGACGGCCCTCTGGCAGGTGCTGCGCTCGCGCGAGCTGAGCGGCGTGCAGGCGGTCGTCTGGGCACTGCTGATCCTGGCGCTGCCGGTGCTCGGCCCGATCGCGTGGTGGATCCTGCGGCCGCCGCGCGACGCGCGCTCGGCCGACCGCGCATCCGCCTGACGCGCCCGCGGCCTTCCGCACACACCTGACGCGACACAGCTGATGCGACACACCTGACGCGACACGGGGGTTGTCCGCGCAGGGGGAGTCGGCGAGCCTGGTGCCGTCGACACCCGTCGTGGTCACGCGCTCCCAGCACTCAGCGATGAGGAGACCTCCATGTCTCGCACTGCCCTCTCCCGAGCGACGGCCGCAGCGGCCGCGGCGCTCATGGGCCTCAGCCTGCTCGCCGTCGCCGGCGCACCGGCGCTCGCGGGCCCACCCTCTGACGAGCCGGTCACGGTCGCGACCGGGCTCAACAACCCCCGCCAGCTCTCCGTCGGTCCTGGCCACCGGCTCTACGTCGCCGAGGCCGGCACCGCCGACTCCTGCACCGCGATCCCCGGCGCGCCCGCCGAGTTCCAGGCGTGCGGATTCACCGGCTCGGTCACCGAGGTGCGCGGCGATGCGCAGCGTCGGGTCGTGACCGGCCTGCCCGCCCTCTTCTTCAACGGCGAGGTGATCGGCGCATCCGACGTCGACGTGCGCGGCACGCGGGTGTCCGTGCTGGTCGGCGGGCTCTCCGGCGCCACGAGCGCTCGCGCGAGCCTGCCGGGCGACTACGCGACCTTCGGCACGCTGCGCACCGGCGACCTGCGCGCGGCGCCTCTCACGCCATCGCAGCTGGAGGGCGTCGCCGATCTCGCCGCGTTCGAGCTCGCGAACAATCCGGACGGGAACCAGCCGCCGGACAGCAACGCAGTCGGGTTCACCGCGCTCGACGGCAACCGCTGGGCGGTCACCGACGCCGGCGGCAACACGCTGCTCATCGTCGGCCGTGGCGGCGAGCGGCTCGTCACGACCTTCCCGAACGGCGCGCCGGTGCCGAACCCCTTCGGCGAGGGGATGGTGCCCCCGCAAGCCGTGCCGACCGATGTCGCGGTCGGCCCCGACGGCGCGCTGTACGTCTCGCAGCTGACCGGCTTCCCGTTCCCGACCGGCGGCTCGACCATCTGGCGCGTCACCACCGGCGGCCAGGTGTCGGCGTACGCGACGGGCCTCACGATGGTGACGAGCCTCGCGTGGCGGGGCGACACCCTCTATGCCGTGCAGCTCGACGACGCGAACTTCTTCGACGGGCACGTCGGGTCGCTGCGCCGGATCACGCCGGGCGGCTCGAGCCACGAGGCAGTGGTCGATGGCCTGACCGCGCCCTACGGCCTCGCCATCCGCGGGCACGACGCCTATCTGACGGTGGGCTCCGTGTCGGCGGGGAGCGGTTCGGTCATCCGCGTCGACCTGCGCTGAGCCGGCTCCGCCCGCCCATCCGCATCGTCGCTTCCCAGCGCCGGCGGGTAGCGGCCGGCCCGGGAGGTAGCGGCGCGCCGCCACCTCCCGGGCGGACGGCTATCGCTCGCCGCGCGCACCGCTCGGCGCCCGGCGCGGACGGCTACCGCTCGCCGCGCGCACCGCTCGGCGCCTGGCGCCCACGGCGACCGCTCACTGCGCGCACCCGCGCCGCCGGGCGTAGGCTCGCGCCATGGCCGAGGTGACGCTGCTGTGCGGCCCGGTCTGCGCGGGCAAGACCACCTACGCGCGCGAGCTCGAGCAGCGCGGCGCGCTCCTGCTCTCGTACGACCGCGAGGCGTGGGCGCGCGGCGTGCGCGACGGGCGGCCCTCCCGCGAGCTCATGGAGCAGATCGACGCCGACCTGCACAGCCGGCTCGCAGACGGCGTCGCCGCCGACCGCCACGTGGTGCTCGACGCCTCGCTCTCGACGCGCAAGGTGCGGGATCGGTGGCGGATGCGCTGCGGGGCGATGGGCGTCACGACCGAGCTCGTCGTCGTGCGCGCCCCGCTCGAGACGCTGCAGGAGCGGCTGCACGAGCGCGAGCCCGGGCCCGACGCGGTCGTGCTCGACGACGCGGCGCTCGCCGCCTACGTCGACGGCTTCGAGTGGCCGGGCGAGGACGAGCGCCACCGCATCGTCGAGACCGCCTGATCGGCGGCGTCGCGCCAGCCGCACGGGCGCTGCCGCCCGCCTGGACGGCGCCCGCGCGCGGGTCTACGCTGACGGCCAGCCGGGTGCTCCCGGCTGCTCGGACGGGACGGGAGGCGCCGTGGCCGACGCAGGATTCCTCAGCGAGCCGGCGGCCGACGCCGCCGTCGAGGCGATGTACGACGCGGATCGCGAGAGCGAAGGCTACGTCATGAACCTCACCCGCGTGTGGGCGCACATGCCCGAGGTCAATGACGCGTGGACGGCGCTCGCGCAGTCCTCAGCGGCTGCGGCCGGGCTGACCTTCCGCCAGAAGGGCATCGTCGTGAGCGCGCTCGCGGCCGAGCTCGGCGACGCATACTGCTCGTACGCGTGGGGCACGCGGCTCGCGAGCGCGAGCGATGCCGGCACGGCGGCGGCCGTGCTCGCGGGAGAGCCCGCCTCGGGGCTCGACGAGGGGGAGCGGGCGCTCGCGGCGTGGGCGCGCCAGCTCGTGCGCGATCCCAACGGCACGACGCCCGACCACATCGCCGCGCTCCGCGCGATCGGGCTCGACGACCGCGCGATCGCCGCGCTCACCGCGTACGTCGCCGCGCGCATCGCCTTCTCGACCGTGAACGACGCGCTGGGGGCCGCACCCGACGCCGAGCTGCACGCATCCGCCCCCGACGCCGTGCGCGCCGCGATCGCGTGGGGCAGGCCGCCCGCGGGCGGCGTGCCAGGATGACGGCATGCCCGCGCTGCTCGCCGTCGTCGCCGCCCTGCTCGCCGCCTGCGCGATCGCGATGGCGGTCGTCGTGCACCGCATCGGCCTGGGCCGCGTCGCGCCGGGCGCGCTCGGGCTGCCGGGCGCGGGCCTGCGGGCGGATGCGTCGGTGTACGCGGGCACGCATCGCGCGGCCACGCCGCTCACCTGGCTGACGGCCGCGGTCTCGGCGACCGCCGCCGTCGGCTCGCTCGTCGCGGTAGCGCAGGCGGCGACGGATGTGGCGGCGGTGCTCGCCGTGCTGTCGGCGATCGTGCTCGCCGTCGGCCTCACGCTCGCGAGCTGGCGCGCGCGCACCGCGCTCGGCGACGACGCCGTGCGCGACGGCCGGCCCGAGGAGGACTCGGTGCTCGGGGAGCGGGCGCTGCCCGACGAGCCGGGCGCGACGGACGACGGCGCAGGCGGACGCATCCGCCCCTAGCTCCCTCCAGCGGTGTCTGATAACCTCGCGAGCGAGGTTCCGACGTCGGACCCGCGGACGAGGGAGCCGTACCCGCATCGCGACAAGACGGCCAGAGGGGACTCGTCATGTCGTGGGTGATCCTGATCGCCTCGGGCTTGCTGGAGGCGGTGTGGGCCGCAGCCATGCAGGCGTCGAAGGGCTTCCGCCGCTGGCGGCCGACGGTGCTGTTCGTCGTCGCCATGGCCGCGTCGATGGGCGGCCTCGCGTGGGCGATGCTCGAGATCCCGACGGGCACCGCGTACGCCGTGTGGGTGGGTGTCGGTGCCGTCGCGACCGTGCTGCTGCAGCTCGCGCGCGGCAAGGAGCGCCTGACGCTCGTGCGCTCGCTGCTGCTCGTGCTGCTCGTCGGCTGCCTCGTCGGCCTGAAGCTGGTGAGCTGACGTGGGCCGCCGCACCGCATGGATCGTGCTGCTCGTCAGCGCCGTGCTCGAGGCCGTCTGGGCGACCGCGCTCGGGCAGTCGGAGGGCTTCACGCGGCTCGCGCCGGCGATCGTGTTCGGCGTCGCCGCGATCGCGAGCTTCATCGGGCTCGAGCGGGCCGTGCAGGTCATCCCGCTCGCGACCGGCTATGCCGTCTGGACCGGCGTGGGCGGCGCGCTCACCGTGCTGTGGGCGCTCGTCACGGGCGCCCAGCCGTGGAACCCGCTCATGCTCGTGTTCCTCGCCGGGATCCTCGTCGCGGTGGCGGGCCTCGCGCTCACCGAGCGGCACGAGCCGGCACCGGCTGCCGAGCCCGACGCATCCGAGCCCGCCTGAGACGGCTCAACGGCCATCCGTGACCGATGTGCTCGCATCGAGCACATCGGTCCGGCATGGCCGTTGAGAGGGCCAGCGGATGCGGTGGCAGGGCGACACAGGGCCGACCGGCGCGGACGCCGTGCCACGATGAGCGCATGACCTCCGCCGCATCCGCCAGCCCCGCCGCCGCATCCGCCAGCCCCGCATCCGCCAGCCCGGCCGACTCCGTCGCACCCGGCACCGCCGCTCCCGACCCCGCGCGCCGCGCGATTGAGCTGCGCCGCCTCGCCACCGGGCGGTTCGTGGCGCGGAACGCGGCGGGCGCCGAGCTCGAGTTCGGTCACGGCGACCAGCTGCTGAGCCCCGTCGAGCTGCTGCTCGCGGCGATCGCCGGCTGCTCGTCGATGGACGTCGACGCGGTGACCTCCCGCAGCGCGGAGCCCACCGAGTTCCGCGTCGAGGCGACCGGCCGCAAGGTCGTCGACGCGGCGGGCGGCAACCGCATGGAGGACCTGCACCTCAGCTTCCACCTCGCCTTCGGCGACGACGAGGGCGGGCGGAAGGCGGCCCAGCTCGTCGAGCGCGTCGTCGCGCTGTCGCACGACAAGCTCTGCACCGTCTCGCGCACGGTCGAGGCGGGCACGCCCGTCGGCTACGACATCGCGCCCGCCGCCGCGCAGCCGGTCGAGGCCGGCGAGCCGGACGACGTCGCCTAGATCGAGTACTCGATCTGCGGCAGCTCGGCCGGCGCAGTGCGCTGCACGGGCTTCGCGGGCACGCCCACGAGCGTCGCGCCCGAGGGGGCGTCGTGCAGCACGACGGCGTTCGCGCCGACCTTGACGTCGTCGCCGAGCGCGACGGGTCCGAGGATCTTCGCGCCCGCGCCCACCAGCACGCGGTGACCGAGCGTCGGGTGGCGCTTGACGGCGGCGTTCGCGGTGCCGCCGAGCGTCACGCCGTGGTAGAGCATGACGTCGTCGCCGACCTCGGCGGTCTCGCCGATCACGACGCCCATCCCGTGGTCGATGAAGAAGCGCCGCCCGATGCGCGCGCCGGGGTGGATCTCGACGCCGGTCATGAAGCGCGCGAACTGGCTGCCGGCGCGCGCGAGCGAGCGCGCGCCGGCGTGCCAGAGGCGGTGGTGGATGCGGTGGGCCCACACCGCGTGCAGGGTCGAGTACGTGAGGGCGATCGTGAGCGCCCCCCGCGCCGCCGGGTCGTGGCGCTTGGCGGTCTCGATGTCCTCGCGGATGTGCAGCAGGCCCACAGCAGCCTCAGCCCAGGTCGGCGTAGATCGGCATGGAGAGGTAGCGCTCGCCCGTGTCGCACACGATGGCGACGATCGTCTTGCCCGCCGACTCGGGGCGGCGCGCGATCTCGAGCGCGGCGTGCACGATCGCGCCCGAGGAGATGCCGGCGAAGATGCCCTCGGTCGCGGCGAGCTCGCGCCCCACGCGCACCGCGTCGTCGAGCTCGACGTCGACGACCTCGTCGTACACCTCGGTGTCGAGGATCGCGGGCACGAAGTTGGCGCCGAGGCCCTGGATCTTGTGCGGGCCAGCCTGGCCCTTCGTGAGCAGCGGCGAGTCGGCGGGCTCGACGGCGACGACCCGCACGTCGGGCTTCTGCTCCTTGAGGTAGTTGCCCGCGCCCGTGATGGTGCCGCCGGTGCCGATGCCGGAGACGAAGATGTCGACCTCGCCGTCGGTGTCCTGCCAGATCTCGGGGCCGGTCGTCTCGCGGTGCACGCGGATGTTCGCCTCGTTCTCGAACTGGCGGGCGAGCACGGCGCCGGGCGTCTCGTCGACGATCTGGCGCGCGCGCTCCACCGCGCCGCGCATCCCGTCGGGGCCGGGCGTGAGCACGAGCTCGGCGCCGTAGGCCTTCAGGATGGCGCGTCGCTCGACCGACATGGTCTCGGGCATCGAGAGCACCACGCGGTAGCCGCGGGCGGCGCCGACCATCGCGAGGGCGATGCCGGTGTTGCCGCTCGTGCCCTCGACGATCGTGCCGCCGGGTCGCAGCTCGCCGGAGGCCTCGGCGGCGTCGATGATCGCTCGGCCGATCCGGTCCTTGACCGACGCACCGGGGTTGAACGACTCGAGCTTGACCAGCACGGTCGCGTCGGTGTCGTCGAGCCGCTGCAGGCGCACCAGGGGGGTGCCGCCGATCGTGGCCGTGATGTCATCGAAGATGCGCGCCATTCCGTGTCCTTTCATCGGGTGGAAGCCTGGCTACTACACTACGGGAACGCATCCGGGCCAGCGCACGCCTCGCGCTCAGCATTCCCCGTCATGCCGCCCATGTGCCGAGCACTACCGTGGAGCCGTGGAGCAGCAGCCGGTCGCCGACGTCGTGCGCGAGGCCCGCGCCCGCCTCGCCGAGGCCGGCATCACGGGCCCCGACGCAGAGCTGCTCGCCGCGTGGGCCGCGGGCATCAGCCTCGGCGAGCTCCGCGTCGACATCGCGATGGGCCGCGCGTTCGAGGCGGATGCGCTGGCCCGGTTCCTGCTCGCCGTCTCCCGTCGGGAGCGCCGCGAGCCCCTGCAGCACATCACCGGCACCGCCCCGTTCCGGCACGTCGAGCTGCAGGTCGGCCCGGGCGTCTTCGTGCCGCGGCCCGAGACCGAGCTGCTCGTGGAGGTCGCGCTGCAGCACCTGCGGCGGCAGCCCGAGGGCGTCCCCGGCATCGTCCTCGACGTCGGCACCGGCTCCGGCGCGATCGCGATCGCGCTCGCCCGCGAGGCCGACGCACGAGTGATCGCGGTCGAGGCGAGCCCGGCCGCGTACGCGTGGGCGCGCCGCAACCTCACCGAGCTCGCGCCGGAGGTGCTGCTGCTGCACGCCGACGCGCGCGACGCGGCGGCGCTCGCGGCGGTCGGCGTCGTGCCCGGCTCGGTCGCGGTGCTCGTCTCCAACCCTCCCTACGTGCCCCACGCATCCGTGCCCGCCGACCACGAGGTGCGCTCGTTCGACCCCGAGGGCGCCCTCTACTCGGGCGCCGACGGGCTCGACTTCATCCGCGACCTCGTCTCCCTCGCGGCCGACCTCGTCGCGCCGGGCGGACTCGTCGCCTTCGAGCACGCCGAGCACCAGTCGGCGGCGGTGCGCGCGATGCTCGAGGACGCCGGCTTCCACGACGCGCGCACGCTGCGCGACCTCACCGACCGCGACCGCGTCACGGCCGCCACGCGGTAGCCGCAGCGGCGCCGCCTGCGCGGCGGCGACGGGGGAGCGCACCCACCCGGCGGACTACCATGAACGGGTGCCCGCCATCTACGACTGCGCCGACCCCGCGTCCCTCCTCGACGGCGTCCGGGCGGCCCGCACCGCCGTCGCCGCGGGCCAGTGCATCGTCATGCCGACCGACACCGTGTACGGCATCGCCGCCGACGCGTTCTCGCACGCGGCCGTCGCCGGCCTGCTCGCCGCGAAGGGCCGCGACCGGGGCTTCCCGCCGCCCGTGCTCGTCGCCGACCGCGCGATGGCGACCGCGCTCGCCGAGGCGTTCCCGCCCGAGCTCGAGCCGCTGCTCGAGGCCCACTGGCCGGGCCCGCTGACCGTGATCGTGCGCGCCCAGCCGTCGCTCACGTGGGATCTCGGCGACACCGGCGGCACGGTGGCGCTGCGCGTGCCCGACCACCCCATCGCGCTCGGGCTCCTGCGCGAGACGGGCCCGCTCGCGGTCTCGAGCGCCAACCTGCACGGCATGCCCGCCGCGACGACCGCCCAGGAGGCGGCCGAGATGCTCGGCGACCGCATCGCGCTCGTGCTCGACGCGGGCCCGGTGGGCGCCGAGGTGCCTGCGGGGGCGCAGAACGGCTCCACCATCCTCGACTGCTCGACCGGCGGCGTCGTGCGCATCGTCCGCCAGGGAGTGCTGCCGCGCGAGGCGGTCGCGGCGGCGCTCGGCGACCTGCTCGCCGACGACTGATGCGATGACCTTCCTGCTCATCACGCTCGCGGCGGCGGTCATCACCTTCGTCGCCAGCCGCATCGTGCTGCGCTTCGCGCTCAAGCACGGCATCCACCCTCCCGTGCGCGAGCGCGACGTGCACTCGCGCCCGACGCCCCGCCTCGGCGGCGTCGCGATGTGCATCGGCGTGCTCGGGGCCTTCGGCATCGCCGCGCTGGTGCCAGAGTTCGCCGGCATCTGGGCCGAGCCGACTCGCATCCTCACCCTCCTCGGGGGCGCCGTCGCGATCTGCGTGATCGGCGTGCTCGACGACCTCTTCGACCTCGACTGGATGCTGAAGCTCGGCGCGCAGATCCTGGTCGCGACGGGCGTCGCGCTCTTCGGCGTGCAGATCGTGAGCCTGCCGATCGCGGGCCTCACGGTGCCGTCGTCGACCATGGCGATCAGCCTCACCGTGCTCATCATCGTGCTCGCGATGAACGCGGTGAACTTCATCGACGGCCTCGACGGCCTCGTCGCCGGCACGACGATCATCGGCTCGACCGCGTTCTTCGGCTACATCTGGATGATCAGCCAGAACTTCGCGCAGCAGAACGCCTACTTCTCGCTCGCGAGCCTCATCACCGCCGTGATCGTCGGGGTGTGCCTCGGCTTCCTGCCCACCAACTGGCATCCCGCGCGCATGTTCATGGGCGACGGCGGCGCGCTCATGCTGGGCCTCCTCACCGCGGCGAGCGCGATCGCCGTCACCGGGCAGATCGACCTCGGCACGATGGGCGGCCGCAGCCAGATCCTTCCGGCGTTCATCCCGGTGCTCCTGCCGCTGGCGATCCTGCTGCTGCCGCTGACCGACTTCGTGCTCGCCGTCGTGCGCCGCGTCGTCAACGGCAACAGCCCGTTCGCCGCCGACCGCAAGCACCTGCACCACCGGCTGCTCGACATGGGGCACTCGCACCTCGGCGCCGTGCTCATCTTCTACGCGTGGACGACGGTCGTCTCGGTGGGGTGCCTGCTCTTCCTCCTCTGGCCTTGGTGGATCGTGCTCGGCATCATGCTCGTGGGCTTCCTCGTGTGCGCGATGCTCACCGCGGCGCCGGTGGGCCGCCGCGTCTGGCGCACGTTCCTGCGCGTGATGCGCGAGCGGCGCGCCGCGCGTGGGAAGATGGAGCCGACCCGCATCGACACACGCGCCACGACCCGCGCCGACACCCTGGGGGACCGCCGGTGACCACTACGAAGATCATGCAGCGCATCCTCCTGTGGGGCGGCATCCTGGCCGCGGCCGTCGCGATCGTCGGCGGGGTCGTCGGATGGTTCCTGGCCGCAGGCGCGGGCGTCGCCTCCGCACTGGTCGGCACGGCCCTCGCGATCATCTTCTGCATGCTGACGGCCGCGAGCATCATGCTCGCCCTCACCGTCTCGAAGGGGCAGATGGTCTCCGGCGCGTTCTTCGGGATCGTGCTCGGCGGCTGGCTGCTGAAGTTCGTGCTGTTCATCGTGCTCGTGTTCGTGCTCGGCGACCAGGAGTGGCTCCACCGCGGCGTCGCGTTCGGCTCGCTCGTGACGGCCGTGCTCGGCTCGCTCGCGATCGACGTGGCCGTCGTCACCACGAGCCGCCAGCCGACGGTCGACAGCGACGCCGACGACGAGACGCAGGGCCGTCCCGCATCGGGCGCGAAGGCCTGATCGGACGCGCGCCGCGTGCAGTCGGCTCCCGCCGTTCTGATAGGGTTTTCCTGCTCCCCCACTGCGCCGCTCGACTGCGAGCGTGATCGCGCGAGGGGGCGCACCGACGTCGAACCGGCGCCAGGCGCCATGAGGTTGAGGAAGAGACGCTGAACGCCTTGATGACGCTGCTGGCCTCTGCTGGAACCGAGCCAGAGCCGTTCCACCCGCCGAGCCTTGCCGACTTCTTCCCGCCGGTCTTCCTCTTCGCAGAGCCGGCCGTCGCGTGGTTCGAGGACGACTCGCCGATCTTCGGCATCAACCGCATCATGCTGGTCCGCTTCATCGCGGCCGCGGCGCTCATCCTGATCTTCGTGCTCGGCACGCGCAAGATGCGCCTCATCCCGACGCGCGGCCAGAGCATGATCGAGCTCGGCCTCGGCTTCGTGCGCGACGGCATCGCGTACGACCTGCTCGGCGAGAAGGACGGCAAGCGCTTCCTGCCGATCATCACCACCATCTTCTTCATGGTGCTGGCGATGAACCTCACCGGCGTCATCCCGTTCCTGAACATCGCGGGGACCTCGGTCATCGGCGTGCCGCTCGTGCTCGCGCTCGTCGCCTACGGCGCCTTCATCTACGCCGGCGTCAAGAAGCACCCGGGCGCGTTCTTCAAGAACTCGCTCTTCCCGTCGGGCGTGCCGTGGCCGCTCTACATCATCGTCGCGCCGCTCGAGTTCATCTCGACGTTCGTGCTGCGCCCCATCACGCTGACGCTCCGACTGATGATGAACCTGCTCGTCGGCCACCTCATGCTGGTGCTGTTCTTCGCCGCGACCCACTTCTTCATCTTCAGCCTCGGCGGCGGATGGACGGCGCTCGGCGCCGGCACCCTCGTCTTCGGCTTCGCCTTCACGATCTTCGAGATCTTCGTCTCGCTGCTGCAGGCCTACGTCTTCGCCATCCTGACCGCCATCTACATCCAGCTCGCGCTGGCTGAAGAGCACTGACCTCAACCCCGGACTCCCGGAACCAACGGAAGGAAACACCGTGGACAACGCCACGACCATTCTCGCCGAGATCAACGGCAACATCGGCACCGTCGGCTACGGCCTCGCCGCGATCGGCCCGGCCATCGGTGTCGGCATCGTCGTCGGCAAGACGATCGAGGGCGTCGCCCGCCAGCCCGAGCTGCAGGGCCGCCTGACGGTCCTGATGTTCATCGGCATCGCGTTCACCGAGGCGCTCGCCTTCATCGGCATCGCCACGTTCTTCTTCATGGTCTGAGGCCTCGATGCTGACAACTGCACTCAGGATGGCGGAGGAGGGGGAGCAGCCCAACCCGCTGCTGCCGGCCTTCTACGACATCCTCTGGTCGTCGGTCATCTTCGTCGTCCTCCTGCTGATCTTCTGGAAGGTCGTCCTTCCCCGCGTGCAGGCGCTGCTCGACGAGCGCGCCGCCGCGATCGAGGGCGGCATCAAGAAGGCCGAGGAGGCACAGGCGGAGGCCGCTGCCGCGCTCGAGTCGTACAACACCCAGCTCGCCGAGGCGCGTGCCGAGGCGGCTCGCATCAAGGAGCAGGCGCGCGCCGACGCATCCCGGATCGAGGCGGACCTCAAGGCCCGCGCGACCGAGGACGCCGAGCGCATCACCGCGCAGGCGCACCAGCGCATCGAGCAGGAGCGCCAGGCGGCGTTCTCGTCGCTCAAGTCCGAGGTCGGCACGCTCGCCCTCGACCTGAGCGAGAAGGTCGTGGGCGAGTCGATGGACGACGCCCGCTCGGCCGCGATCGTCGACCGCTTCCTCGCCGACCTCGAGCGCGAGGGGGCGAACCGCTAGTGGGCAGCGCGACCAGCCAGGCGCGAGCCGGCATCGACGAGGCGCTCCGCGCGCAGCCGCAGGCCGGCCTCGAGGACGCGAGGGAGCTCTTCCAGGCGTCCCGCGCGATCGAGCGCAGCCCGCAGGTGCTCGCGTCGCTCGCCGACGCGGTCTCGGGCCCCGACGCGCGCGCGGCGCTCGCCCAGCGCGTGCTCGGCCAGCTCGGTGCACCGGCGGTCTCGATCGTCGCGCACCTCGCGCGCCAGCGCTGGTCCGAGCCCGCCGACCTCCTCGCCGCCATCGACGCCGCGGGCATCCGCGTCGCCGTGCAGTCGGCGGGCGAGACGGACGTCGCGGGCGAGATCGCCTCGTTCCAGCGGATCGTCGCGTCCGACGCCGACCTCGAGCTGGCCCTCGGGGGCCTGCGCGGCTCGGCCGACGACAAGGCCCGCCTGGTCGAGCGCCTCCTCGCCGGCAAGGCCAGCCCGGCCGCCGCCGTCATCCTCGACCACCTCGTGCGCGCGCCGCGCGGCCGTCGCATCGGCCAGCTGCTGCGCAGCGCGGCTACCGAGGTCGCCGCGGCCGCAGGCCGCTCGCTCGCGGTCGTCACCACCGCCCGGGCGATGCCCGAGGCGCAGCTCGACCGGCTCCGCGCCGGCCTCGAGCGCCAGTACGGCCGCACGCTGCAGCTGCAGCAGATCGTCGACCCGGAGGTCCTCGGCGGCCTGCGGGTCTCGATCGGCGACGACATCATCGACGGCACCGTCCGTTCCAAGTTCACCGACCTGCGCCTGAAGCTCGGCTAGGTCGAAGCATCCGAAGAGGAAGACACATGTCAGAGCTCACCATCAGCCCCGACGAGATCAAGGGCGCCCTCGCCGACTTCGTCTCGTCCTACGAGGCCCAGGCCTCGACGACGGCCGAGGTCGGCCACGTCATCGACGCCGCCGACGGCATCGCGCACGTCGAGGGCCTGCCCGGCGTCATGGCCAACGAGCTCGTCCGCTTCGCGGACGGCACGCTCGGCCTCGCCCAGAACCTCGACGAGACCGAGATCGGCGTCGTCGTGCTCGGTGAGTTCGGTGGCATCGAGGAGGGCATGGAGGTCACCCGCACGGGCGAGGTCCTCTCCGTCCCCGTCGGCGAGGGCTACCTCGGCCGCGTCGTCGACCCGCTCGGCAACCCGATCGACGGCCTGGGCGACATCGCCTCGAGCGGTCGCCGCGCCCTCGAGCTGCAGGCGCCCGGCGTCATGCAGCGCAAGTCGGTGCACGAGCCGCTCCAGACCGGCATCAAGGCGATCGACGCCATGATCCCCGTCGGCCGCGGCCAGCGCCAGCTGATCATCGGCGACCGCCAGACCGGCAAGACGGCCCTCGCGATCGACACGATCATCAACCAGAAGGCCAACTGGGAGTCGGGCGACGTCAACAAGCAGGTGCGCTGCATCTACGTCGCCGTCGGCCAGAAGGGCTCGACCATCGCCTCCGTGAAGGGCGCGCTCGAGGACGCCGGCGCGATGGAGTACACCACCATCGTCGCCTCGCCCGCCTCCGACCCCGCCGGCTTCAAGTACCTCGCCCCCTACTCGGGCTCGGCCATCGGCCAGCACTGGATGTACGAGGGCAAGCACGTCCTGATCATCTTCGACGACCTGTCGAAGCAGGCCGAGGCCTACCGCGCGGTGTCGCTGCTGCTGCGTCGCCCGCCGGGCCGCGAGGCCTACCCCGGCGACGTCTTCTACCTGCACTCGCGCCTGCTCGAGCGCTGCGCGAAGCTCTCCGACGAGCTCGGCGCCGGCTCGATGACGGGCCTGCCGATCATCGAGACCAAGGCCAACGACGTCTCGGCGTACATCCCGACCAACGTGATCTCGATCACCGACGGCCAGATCTTCCTGCAGTCCGACCTCTTCAACGCCAACCAGCGTCCTGCGGTCGACGTCGGCATCTCGGTCTCGCGAGTCGGGGGCGACGCCCAGGTCAAGTCGATCAAGTCGGTCTCCGGCACGCTCAAGCTCGAGCTCGCCCAGTACCGCTCGCTCGAGGCCTTCGCGATGTTCGCATCCGACCTCGACGCCGCATCGCGCCGTCAGCTGGCGCGCGGCGCCCGCCTCACCGAGCTGCTCAAGCAGCCGCAGTACTCGCCGTACCCGGTGGAGGAGCAGGTCGTCTCGATCTGGGCCGGCACCAACGGCAAGTTCGACGACGTCGAGGTGAGCCAGGTGCTGCAGTTCGAGTCCGAGCTGCTCGAGCACCTGCGCGGCAACAGCGACGTGCTGACCAAGATCCGCGAGAGCAACAAGCTCGAGGACGACGTCAAGGCTCAGCTGGAGCGCGAGGTCGACGAGTTCGCCAAGAACTGGCAGGGCAAGGAGACGACGAGCATCACCGACCCCGGCACCGAGGCGAACAACCCGATGGTCGAGGACGTCAACCAGGAGCAGATCGTCAAGGGCCGTCGCTGACGCGAGCTCGCTGAGGAGGCGGAATGGGAGCCCAGCTCCGGGTCTATACGCAGAAGATCAAGTCTGCGCAGTCGACCAAGAAGATCACGAAGGCGATGGAGCTCATCGCTGCATCGCGCATCCAGAAGGCACTGGTCCGCGTCAAGGCGTCGAACCCGTACGCCCGAGCACTCACGCGCGCGGTGAGCGCGGTCGCCACGTACTCCAACGAGGCGCACCCGCTCACCGTGGAGCGCGATGAGCTCAAGCGGGCGGCGATCGTCATCCTGACGAGCGACCGCGGCCTCGCCGGCGCGTTCAACTCGCAGATCATCCGCGAGGCGGGCGAGCTGCGGGCGAAGCTCGAGGCGGAGGGCAAGGAGGTCGACCACTACCTGGTCGGCAACAAGGCCGTCGGCTACTTCAAGTTCCGCCAGCGGCCCTACGTCAAGGAGTGGACGGGCATCTCGGACGCCCCGACGCCCGAGGTGGCGCAGGAGATCGCCGAGGCCGTGCTCGAGGCCTACGTCTCCGAGCAGGTCGACGAGATCCACGTCGTCTACAACCGCTTCGTCAGCATGATGACGCAGGACCCGACGACCGTGCGGCTGCTGCCGCTCGAGGTCGTGGAGGCCGAGGATGCCAGCACCGCTGAGCACCTGCCGCTCTACGAGTTCGAGCCGGAGCCCGCGCAGGTGCTCGACGCCCTGCTGCCGGTCTACGTCGAGAGCCGCATCTTCAACGCCCTCCTGCAGTCGGCCGCCGCGAAGCAGGCAGCCACGCAGAAGGCGATGAAGTCGGCCTCCGACAACGCCGACAAGCTCATCACCGACTACACCCGCCTGCGCAACAACGCGCGCCAGGCCGAGATCACGACGCAGATCTCCGAGATCGTGGGCGGCGCGGACGCCCTCGCCTCGGCGAAGTAGCCACGAAAGGCAACCACCACCATGACCATCACTGACACCACCGAGACCTCGCAGACGCAGGCCGGCGTCGGTCGCGTCGCTCGCGTGACCGGTCCCGTCGTCGACATCGAGTTCCCGCACGACGCGATCCCCGCCGTCTACAACGCGCTCAAGACGACCGTCGACTTCGGCGACGGCACCGAGCCGCAGGAGATCACGCTCGAGGTCGCGCAACACCTCGGCGACGACCTCGTGCGCGCCATCGCCCTCAAGCCGACCGACGGCCTCGTGCGCGGCCAGGAGGTGCGCGACACCGGCGAGCCGATCATGGTGCCCGTCGGCGACGTCACCAAGGGCAAGGTGTTCAACGTCATCGGCGAGCCGCTCAACCTCGCCGACGGCGAGACGCTCGAGGTGAGCGAGCGCTGGTCGATCCACCGCCAGGCGCCCTCGTTCGACCAGCTCGAGTCGAAGACGCAGCTGTTCGAGACCGGCATCAAGGTCATCGACCTCCTCACCCCCTACGTGCAGGGCGGCAAGATCGGCCTCTTCGGCGGTGCGGGCGTCGGCAAGACCGTCCTCATCCAGGAGATGATCCAGCGCGTCGCGCAGGACCACGGCGGTGTCTCGGTGTTCGCCGGCGTCGGCGAGCGCACGCGTGAGGGCAACGACCTCATCCACGAGATGGAGGAGGCGGGCGTCTTCGACAAGACCGCCCTCGTCTTCGGCCAGATGGACGAGCCCCCGGGCACGCGTCTGCGCGTGGCCCTGTCGGCGCTCACGATGGCGGAGTACTTCCGCGACGTGCAGAAGCAGGACGTGCTGCTCTTCATCGACAACATCTTCCGCTTCACGCAGGCCGGCTCCGAGGTCTCGACGCTGCTGGGCCGCATGCCGAGCGCCGTCGGCTACCAGCCGAACCTCGCCGACGAGATGGGCATCCTGCAGGAGCGCATCACGTCGACCCGCGGTCACTCGATCACGTCGCTGCAGGCCATCTACGTGCCCGCCGACGACTACACCGACCCGGCCCCGGCCACGACGTTCGCGCACCTCGACGCGACGACCGAGCTGAGCCGCGAGATCGCGTCGAAGGGCCTCTACCCGGCCGTCGACCCGCTCACCTCGACCAGCCGCATCCTCGACCCCCGCTACCTCGGCGAGGACCACTACCGCGTCGCGACGACGGTCAAGCAGATCCTCCAGAAGAACAAGGAGCTGCAGGAGATCATCGCGATCCTCGGTGTCGACGAGCTGTCCGAGGAGGACAAGATCGTCGTGAACCGCGCGCGCCGCATCCAGCAGTTCCTCTCGCAGAACACCTACATGGCGAAGAAGTTCACCGGTGTCGAGGGCTCCACGGTGCCGCTCAAGGAGACGATCGAGTCGTTCGACGCGATCGCCAAGGGCGAGTTCGACCACGTGGCCGAGCAGGCGTTCTTCAACGTCGGCGCGATCTCGGACGTCGAGGCCAAGTGGGCGCAGATCCAGAAGGAGAACGGCTGATGGCTCTGACCGTCAGCATCGTGTCGGCGGCCGAAGAGGTCTGGACGGGCGAGGCCACCCAGGTCATCGCGAAGACCGTCGAGGGCGAGATCGGCATCTTGAAGGGCCACGAGCCGGTGCTCGCGGTGCTCGCCGACGAGGGCCAGGTGCGCGTCACCGACGCCTCGGGCACGGTGCACACGGTCGAGGCGGCCGACGGCTTCCTCTCGGTCGACCACGACCGCGTCGAGATCGTCGCGCGGAACGCCAAGCTCGCGTGATCGTCCTCCTGCCGCCCAGCGAGACGAAGGCGGCAGGCGGGACGGGCGCCAGCCTCACGACGGCCGGCCTGGGATATCCCGGGCTGGCCGTCGCCCGTTCCCGGGCACTGGCTGCGCTCGACCGCCTGGTCGCCGCGGGGCAGGACGTCTCGACGCCCGCCAAGGCTCGCGCCGCCGCCGACAACGCGGCCGTCCGCACGTCGCCGACGATGCCCGCCGTCGAGCGCTACACGGGTGTGCTCTACGACGCGCTCGACGCCGGCTCGCTCGCGCCGGCCGCGCGGCGCTGGGTCGACGAGCACGTCGTGATCCAGTCGGCGCTGCTCGGGTTCGTGCGCGCCGGCGACCTCATCCCGGCCTACAAGGTCTCCGAGCACTCGAAGCTGCCGGGCGAGCGGATGCGCGAACTCTGGGCGCACGCGGGCGACGAGCTCTCGGGCTTCGCGCTCGACCTGCGGTCGAAGGCCTACGCGCAGCTCGCGCCGGTCGCGGGCGCCGTGCCCGTCGAGATCGTCTCGCCCGAGGGCAAGGCGCTCAACCACTGGAACAAGGCGGGCAAGGGCGCGTTCGTGCGCGCGCTCGCCGAGTCCGGCGCAGAGGCAGGGTCGGCGGATGCGCTCGTCGCGTGGGCCGCGGAGGCCTCGGTGCCCCTCACGCGCACCGACGCCGGCCTGCGGCTCGTCGTGCAGGACCCGCGACTGGCGGCCGCCACTCGCTGACCCCGGCCCTCTCGTCGGTCGAGGAGCGCCCGGCCGGAGGCCGGACGCGTCACGAGACCCCGGCCGGAGGCCGGACGCGTCACGAGACCCCGGCCGCAGGCCGGACCCGTCCCCTCCGAGACCCAGCCGCCACCCACGCATCCGCCCCTACCATCGGAGGATGCCGAAGCCTCAGCCCGACCCCATCGCGGCAGCGGCCGCCGACTACGGCTGGGAGCAGCTGCGGGAGGGCCAGCGCGAGGCGGTCGAGCTCGTGCTCGCCGGCCACGACGTGCTCGCGGTCATGCCGACCGGCTACGGCAAGTCGGCGATCTACCAGCTCGCGGGCCGGCTCACCGATCGGGCGACGATCGTCGTCTCGCCCCTCATCGCGCTGCAGCGCGACCAGGTCGAGCAGCTCGACGAGCTCGGCGCCGACGGCGCCGTCGCGGTCAACTCCTCGCAGCGCGTCGCCGAGAACCGCGAGGCGTGGGAGGAGCTCGAGGCAGGCGACGCGGAGTTCGTCTTCCTCGCGCCCGAGCAGCTCGCGCGAGACGACGTCATCGAGCGGCTGCGAGCGCTGCGTCCCTCGCTCGTCGTGGTCGACGAGGCGCACTGCGTCTCGGCGTGGGGCCACGACTTCCGCCCCGACTACCTGCGGCTCGGCCACGTGATCGAGGCGCTCGGGCACCCGACGACGATCGCGCTCACCGCGACCGCCGCGCCGCCCGTGCGCGACGAGATCGTCGAGCGGCTGCGGATGCGCGACGCGCGGCAGGTCGTGCGCGGGTTCGACCGGCCCAACATCTTCCTCGAGGCGCACCGCGAGCACGACGACGACGATCGCCGCCGCGCGATCGTCGCGCGGGCCGCCGCCGAGGCGAAGCCCGGCCTCGTCTACGTCGCGACGCGCAAGGAGGCCGAGCGCGTCGCCGAGGCGCTGCGCGAGGCCGGCATGGCGGCCGAGGTCTACCACGCCGGCATGGCGCGAGCCGAGCGCGAGCGGGTGCACGAGGCGTTCACGGATGGGTCGGCCGAGGTCGTGGCGGCGACCTCGGCGTTCGGGATGGGCATCGACAAGGCCGACGTGCGGTTCGTGCTGCACGCGGCACCGCCCGACTCGCCCGACTCGTACTACCAGGAGATCGGCCGCGCCGGCCGGGACGGAGAGCCCGCGCTCGCCGCGCTCTACTTCCGCCAGGAGGACTTCGGCCTCCACCGCTTCCGCACGGCGGCACGGCCGACACCGAGATGCTCACCAAGGTCGCCGAGCGCGTGCGGCGCGCGAAGCAGCCGGTGCCGCCGCAGCGGCTGCGCACGCGCCTGGACGTCGGGGCGACCCGGCTCACGGCCGCCGTCAACCTGCTCGAGCAGGCCGGCGCGATCGAGACGACGGACGAGGGCGAGCTCGTCTGGCGAGAGGGGACCGTCGCGCCAGCGGTGGAGGAGGCCGCGCGGCTCGCCGAGGCGCGTCGCCGCGTCGACCGCTCGCGGGGCGACATGATGCGCGGCTACGCCGAGACCTCGGGCTGCCGCCGCCGCTTCCTGCTCGGCTACTTCGGCGAGGAGCTGCCCGAGCTGTGCGGTGCGTGCGACACGTGCCGCAGCGGCGCGGCCGCGCGCGCCCTCGAGGAGCGCGAGGAGAGCGACCGCGTGGAGGGCGACTGGCCGGTGGGCGCCGAGGTGCGCCACGAGGCCTGGGGCGACGGGAGCGTCGTCAGCGACGACGGCGACCGCATCACGGTGCTCTTCGACGAGGCCGGCTATCGCACGCTCTCGCTCGAGGCCGTCGCCGAGACGGGCGTGCTCACGCGCCGCTGACCCGGGGGAGCGGCAGCCCCGGGCCGCGGCACCGTGCCGCACCGCGAGGCGCGCCGACGCATCCGCGCGCCTAGCATCGAGCCATGACGAACCGGCCCGAGACGCTCGAGCGGATCCGCGCGGCGTTCGAGCCGCTGCCGATCCGGCTGCAGCCGATGTTCGGGGAGCAGGCGATCTACTGCGACGACCGCATCTTCGGGTTCGTCTGCGACGACACGCTGCTGCTCAAGCTCGTGCCCGAGGCGCAGGAGCTCACCGCGCACCTGGCTCGCGGCGAGGCGTACCCCGGGTCGAAGCCGTACGGCATCGTGGACGACGACGCGATGGACGACGTCGACTGGCTGCACGAGGTGGCGCAGACGATCGCGGCGACGCAGCCGCACAAGCCCAAGCGCCCGCCCCGGGCGAGGTGACAGCCGCGCGTCGATAGCCTGGACGGCATGACGCGCACGCTCGGAACCAGCTCGATCGAGGTCTCGCCCATCGGCCTCGGATGCAACAACTTCGGCCGCAAGGGCACCCGCACCGAGGACCAGGCGGGCACGGACGCCGTCATCCACGCCGCGATCGACCACGGCATCACGCTGTTCGACACCGCCGACATCTACGGCAACCCCGCCACGACCTCGGAGACGCTCATGGGCGTCGCGCTCGCGAAGGCGGGCAGCGCCGCGCGCGACAAGGTCGTGCTCGCGACGAAGTGGGGCCACCAGGATCTGCTGATCGAGGGCACCGAGGCGTGGGGCGCGAAGGGCGCGCGCCCCTACATCCGCAAGGCCGTCGAGGCGTCGCTGCGCCGCCTGCAGACCGACCGCATCGACCTCTACCAGCTGCACACGCCCGACCCGGCCACGCCGATCGAGGAGACGGTGCGGGCGCTCGACGAGCTCGTCGCCGAGGGCAAGATCCGCGCCTACGGCCACTCGAACTTCAGCGCCGAGCAGATCGCCGCCGCCGCCGAGGTCGAGACCCCGAACGGCTTCGTCTCGGCGCAGGACGAGTACTCGCTCGTCGCCCGCGGGGTCGAGCGCGAGGTGCTGCCGGCGGTGCTCGAGGTCGGCATCGGCTTCCTGCCCTACTTCCCGCTCGCGAACGGCCTGCTCTCGGGCAAGTACTCGGGCGGCAGCGGCCCGGCCGACGCACGCCTCACGAAGCTCAAGCCGCAGCTGCTCGAGCAGGCCGACTGGACGCGCATCGCCGAGTACGAGCGGATCGCGACCGACGCCGGCCGCACGATGCTCGAGGCGACCTTCCAGTGGCTGCTCGCGCAGCCGGCGGTGACGAGCGTCATCGCGGGCGCGACGCGTCCCGAGCAGGTCGCGCAGAACGCTGCGGCCGGCGAGGGCACCCTCGACGCCGCGACGGTCGAGGAGATCTCGGGGCTGTTCGCCTGATCTCGTGACGCGGGCGCCTGCGGCGCGCGCTCCTCGATCAGCGGGGGTGACGCGTGCGCCTGCGGCGCGCGCTCCTCGATCGACGGGGTGACGCGTGCGCCTGCGGCGCGCGCTCCTCGATCGACGGGGCGGCTGCTGACGTCAGCGCAGCGCTGCGTAGCCCTGCTCGCCGCGCGCGTTCGAGGCCGCGCGGATCGTGGGTCCATCCCCGGGCAGGCCCGGCTCGTGGGAGGCGAACGAGAGGCGTCCGAGCGACCAGGGACCCGCATCCGTCACCCGGTGGCCGCGGCGGCGCAGCTCGGCGATCGTCGATTCCCCGAGCCGCGACTCGACGTGCAGGCCGCCGGGCTCCCACACGCGCGGGTCGAACGACGACACGAGGTGCGTGATGTGCCACGAGGGCGCGTCGATCGCGGCCTGCGGCGTGCGCCCGAGCACCCGCATCGCGAGCAGCATGGTCAGCTGCCACTGGTCCTGCTGGTCGCCGCCGGGCGTGCCGAGCGCGGCGGCCGCGCCGTCGTCGTCGACGAGCATCGTCGGCGAGAGCGTCGTGCGGGGGCGGATGCGCGGGGCGAGGCTCGTGGTGAGGTCCGGTTCGAGCCACAGCATCTGGGCGCGCGTGCCGAGGCAGAAGCCGAGCTCGGCGATCGCGGGGCTCGACTGCAGCCAGCCGCCCGATGGGGTCGCCGAGATGACGAGGCCGTCGCGGTCGACGACGTCGATGTGGCACGTGTCGCCGCGGGTCGGCTCGCCCGTGCCGGCGGCGGATGCGGTGGCCGTGCCGGTGCCGACCGGCCCGACCCCCGGGCCCTCGGCGAGCGCGTCGACGGCGCCCACGCGCGGCAGGCGCGGCTCGCCGCGGAGCGCGCCCGGCCGCAGCTCGAGCGACGCCGACTCGCCGATCAGGGCGCGCCGCTCGGCGAGGTAGCCGGGCTCGAGCAGGCGGGTGAGGTCGGCGCCGTCGCCGAACCAGGCGTCGCGGTCGGCGAAGGCGAGCTTGGCCGCCTCGACGGCCGCGTGCACGAGGTCGGCGTCGAACGCGTCGGCGCGCTCCGGCAGCAGCGGCTCGAGCATGCCGAGCTGGGCCAGCAGCGCGGGCCCCTGCGTCCACGCCCCCGCCTTGTGCACGGTCGTGCCGCGCCAGGGGAGCGACATCGTCTCCTCCCAGTTCGGGCGCCACCCGGCGAGGTCGTCGCCCGTCAGCAGCCCCGCGTGCGCGTCGCCCGAGGAGTCCATGACGGGCTGGCGCGCGTGCCGGTCGATCGCCTCGGCGACGAAGCCCTCGCTCCACGCAGCGATCGCGGCATCGCACGCGGCGTCGCGCCCGAGGCCGCGGCCGGCATCGGCGAGGCGGCGGTAGGTCTCGGCGAGCGCCGGGTTGCGGATCGTCGCCCACGCCTCGGGCTCCGGGTCGGCCCAGAGCGCCGCCGACGCGGCCCAGTGCTCGCGGAAGAAGGCCGCCCGACCGGCGATCGTGCGCGCGACCCGCGGCAGCACGCGATGCCCGCGGTCGGCGAGCTCGATCGCGAACTCGAGCACGTCGGCCGGCGCCCAGGTGCCGTGGTCGCGCAGCAGCGTGAGCCACGCGGGCACGGCGCCGGGCACCACCGCCGCGAGCAGGCCGGTGCCCGGGATGTGCTCGACGCCCTCGGCGCGCATCCGCTCGATCGTGGCCGCCGCGGGGGTCACGCCCTGGCCGCTCAGCACGCGCGGCGCCTGGCCGGGCACCCGGACGATGAGGGGGAGATCGCCGCCGGGACCGTTGAGGTGGGGCTCGACGACGTGCAGCACGAAGCCCGCCGCGACCGCCGCATCCGCCGCGTTGCCGCCGCGCTCGAGCACGGCCATGCCGCTCGAGGAGGCGAGCCAGTGCGTCGAGGCGACCGCGCCGAAGGAACCGGTGAGCTCGGGGCGTGTGCGCATCATGCGGCCACGGTACCGGCGCAGCCTGCGCCCGCTCAGCGCCGGGCGAGCACCTGCTGGGCCGACCGGGCCGGGTCGAGGTCGAGCCGGCGCAGCAGCTGCGCGTTGAGCGCGACGACGACCGTCGACGCCGACATCAGCAGCGCCCCGACCGACATCGGCAGCACGAAGCCCACCGGCGCGAGCACGCCGGCCGCGAGCGGCACGGACAGCAGGTTGTAGCCCGCCGCCCACCACAGGTTCTGCACCATCTTGCGCGCGCTCTCGCGCGAGAGCTCGACGACCGAGAGCACGCTCCGCGGGTCGGAGCTCGCGAGGATCACGTCGGCCGACGCGATCGCGACGTCGGTGCCCGCGCCGATCGCGAGGCCGACGTCGGCGCGCGCGAGGGCGGGCGCGTCGTTGACGCCGTCGCCGACGAACGCGACGCGCCGGCCCTCCTCCTGCAGCCGCGCGACCTCGCGCTCCTTGTGCTCGGGGCGCACGTTCGCGGCGACCCGGTCGATGCCGAGCTCGCGCGCGACCGACTGCGCGACCGCCTCGGCGTCGCCCGTGACCATCGCGACCTCGACGCCGAGCGCGTGCAGCGCATCCACCGCCTCCCGCGACTCGGGGCGGATGCCGTCGGCGAGCCGCAGGGCGCCGGCGAGCGCGCCGTCGACGACGACGTGCAGCACGATCGCCCCCTCCGCGCGCCACTCGTCGAGCCCCGGCAGCCCCTCGAGCCCCTCCTCCTCGAGCATGTGGGGGCCGCCGACGCGCACGCCCGCCCCTTCGACGCGCGCGGTCACGCCGACCGCAGGGGAGGAGGCGAAGTCGGATGCGTCGGGCACGCCGAGGCGCGCGTCGTCGGCCGCGCGCACGATCGCGCGCGCGAGCGGGTGCTCGCTCGGCGCCTCGGCGGCGGCCGCGAGCGCGAGCAGCCGGTCGGCGTCGCCCGCGACGGGTCCGCGCTCGGCGGGCCGGGCCTCGAGGACGACGGGCTCGCCCGCGGTGAGGGTGCCGGTCTTGTCGAACAGCACGACGTCGACCTGCCGCATCGTCTCGAGCGCGAGGCGGTCGGCGATGAGCACGCCGCCGCGCGCCGCCCGCTCGGTCGCGATCGACACGACGAGGGGGATCGCGAGGCCGAGCGCGTGCGGGCACGCGATGACGAGCACGGTGACGGCGCGCACGACCGCGTCGTCGGGCATCCCGACGAGCGTCCACGCGGCCGCGGTGATCGCAGCGGCGACGAGCGCGAACCAGAAGAGCCAGCCGGCCGCGCGGTCGGCGAGGCGCTGGGCCTTCGACGTCGAGGCCTGCGCGTCGGCGACGAGGCGGCGGATGCCGGCGAGCGCGGTCTCGTCGCCCACGGCGTCGACGCGCACGCGCAGCCCCGAGTCGGTCGCGACGGTGCCGGCGACGACGCGGTCGCCGACGCCGCGCGCGACGGGCCGCGACTCGCCCGTGATCATCGACTCGTCGAGGCTCGCGGCCCCGTCGACCACGACCCCGTCGGCGGGCACGCGGGAGCCGGGGCGGACGACGACGAGGTCGTCGACGCGCAAGGCATCGGGCGCGACTCGCTCGGTGCCGCCGTCGACGACCCGCTCGGCCTCGTCGGGCAGCAGCGCCGCGAGCGAGTCGAGCGCCGACGAGGTCTGCGCGAGCGATCGCATCTCGATCCAGTGCCCGAGGAGCATGATGACGATGAGGAGCGCGAGCTCCCACCAGAAGTCGAGGTGGTGGTCGGCGAACCCGAGCGTCGACGCCCACGACGCGATGAACGCGACCGTGATGGCGAGCCCGATGAGCAGCATCATGCCGGGCTTGCGGGCGCGCAGCTCGTCGACTGCGCCGGTGAGGAACGGCCGGCCGCCGACCGCGTACATGACGGTGCCGAGCACGGGCGAGACCCACGCGAGTCCCGGCCACTGGGGCAGCGCGTAGCCGACGATCGACGCGAACATCCCGCTCAGCAGCACGGTGGGCACGGCGAGCGCGAGCATCCACCAGAACATGCGCCGGTAGACCGCGACGTGGTCCCCGTGGCCCGCGTGCCCGGCGTGCCCGGCGTGCCCGGCGTGGTCCGCGTGCGCGTTGTGGCCTGCGTGCTCGGCGTGGCCCGAGGGCGCGTCGTGCGCGACGTGGCCGGCGTGGCTCGCGTGCGCGTCGGGGTCGGCATGGCCCGCGTGCCCGGCGTGGCCGGTATGGCCCGCGTGGCCCGCGTGGTGCGTGTGCGCGGCGTGCGCTGCGTGGCCGGGGGGAGCCGTCGTGTCGCGCTCGGCGGTCGGGGACGCCTCGGCGACGTGCGCCCGATCGCCGCCGTCGGCCCGTCGGTCGTGCTCGTGCTCGTGGTCGTGCTCGGGGTGGCTCATGCCGCGAGCGTATACCCCTGGGGGGTATCCGGCAAGCCGTTCTCCACATCGCGGCCGGCGCTCGACGCGGGCGACGCCTCCGCTGCCGCACCCTGCGCCCATGGAGACCGTGAAGATCCGCACACCGCAATCGCTGCTCCGGCTGCTGCCGCGCCTCGTCGGCCAGGTCGACGCCCCCGCGCTCGTCGCGCTGCCCTTCTCCGGCGGCCGCTCGGGCATGCCCATGGTGCTCGATCTGCCCGCCCTGGGCAGCGGGCGCGACGACGCGAGCGACGACCCGGGGGAGGAGGCGCTCCTCGACGCCGTCGTGCGCGCGATCGCGTCCGGCGGTCTCGGCGCCGACGCCGTCGTGCTCATCGCCTGCCTCGGCGCGCCGCTCGGCGGCCGAGCGCTGCCGCTGCAGCGCGAGCTGCTCGGCATCGCCGAGCGGCTCGACGCGCGCGGGGTCCGCGCCCTCGAGGTGCTCGCGCTCGCGCCCGATGCGTGGGGCGACTACGCGCGACCCGACGCGCCGCGCGGACCGCTCGCCGAGCTCGACCTCCTCGACGACCCCGCGCCCGGCGTCCCGGAGCCCGCGGCCGCCCCGGGCGTCCCGAGCGGCGACGGCGGCACCGCGGCGCGCGCCGTGCTCACGTGGCTCGCCTCCCTCGAACAGCACGACCTGGACGCCGTCGACGCCGACCCGGTCGGCGCGCTCGAGTTCGCCGTCTCGCTCGCCCACCGCCTCGGCGACGGCCCGAGCGGTCTCGGCGTCGACCCGGCGCGGGCGGCGGCGCTCGCGATCCTACTCGTCGAGAGCCCCGCCATCCGCGACCTCGCGATCGAGCTCGCGATCGACGGCGTCGACGCGGGGGTCGCGACGCTCGCCGCCGGCGCCTCGGGAGACGCGCAGGCAGGCGCGGCGGCTGCCGATCGGTTCCTCGGCACCGGCCCCGCGCCCGACCCCGATCGGCTGCTCGATCGGCTGCGCCGCTGGACCGCGATCGCCGAGGCGGCCCCGCTCGAGGCGCGTGCGCCGCTGCTCGTCATCGTCGGCTTCCTGCACTTCTTCGTCGGGCGAGGCCGCACGGCCGCCCGCTGCGCCGAGCTCGCGATGGCGCTCGACCCGCTGCTGACGATGGCGCCGCTGCTGCGCGACGTGGTCGACGCGAAGGGCGCACCCGACTGGGTGCTGCGCTCAGGAGACGCCTAGGCGGGCGAGGAGCGCGCCGATAGCGTCGCCGCATGACGAGCGAGCACCGGCACGACGAGCACCGGCACGACGAGCACTGGCACGACGAGCACCGGCACGACGTCCTGATCATCGGCGGCGGCAACGGCGGCATCTCCGCAGCAGCGCATCTGCAGCGCCGCGGCTGCCGCGACGTGGGCCTCATCGATCCCGTCGACGAGCACGTCTACAAGCCGCTCCAGCACTACGTCGGCACGGGCATCGCGCGCGACGACGAGCTCTCGCGGCCGCAGGCCGACGTCATGCCCGAGGGCGTGCGCTGGTACCGCACGCGCGCCGTCGCGGTCGACCCGGAGGCGCGCGCCGTGCGGTGCGCCGACGGCACGGTCGTGCGCGGCGGCGACGTCGTGCTCGCGCCGGGCATGCGCATCGACTGGGATCGGTTGCCGGGCGCCGCCGCCGCGCTCGAGACCGGCGCCGCGGTCACGACGTTCGAGGCCGGCGTCCTCGAGCGCACGCGCGAGCGGCTCACCGCGTTCGGCGGCGGGCGCGCGATCTTCCAGGTCCACGCGCAGCCCGCCTCGGGGCTCGAGACGGCCTTCAAGCCGCTGCTGATCGCGACCGACCTGTGGCGCTCGACGGGTGTGCTCGAGCGCTCCGACGTCGTGCTCGTCCACGAGGCGGCGCGGCTGCATCGCGTCGACGCGATCGAGCGCGAGCTCCGGCGGCAGCTCGACCGGAGGGGCATCGAGGTGCGGCTCGGCACGCGCGTCGTCGCCGTCGACGGCGACCGGATCGAGATCGAGGGCCCCGCGGGCGCGACCGTCGAGCGCGCCGACCTCATCCACCTGCACCCGCCCTATGCCGCGGCGGCCGTGGTCGCCGACTCCGGTCTCGACGCGCCGTCGACCGGCGGCTTCGCCGACGTCGACCCCGAGACCCTCCGCCACCGCACGCATCCGCGCATCTGGGGCATCGGCGACGCGGCTGCGCTCGGCGACGCGCGCACGGGCGGAGCGCTGCGCCATCAGGTGCGCGTCCTCGTGCGCAACATCCGCCGCGCCCGGGCCGGGCAGCCGCTCGAGCGCTACGACGGCTACACGGTCGCGCCGATCGCGACCGCGCGCCGCAGCCTGTCGTTCGGCGAGTACGACCGGAGCCTGCGCGTGCGGCGCTCGCTGCCCGTGCCCGACGAGATCCGCTCGCGCCTGGTGTGGCACCTGCTCGACCGCTACGCGCTGCCGCAGGTGTACTGGCACCGCATCCTGCGGGGCCGGATCTGAGCCGCGAGCGTGCGCCTGTGCATGCCGTCCGGCCGCGACGTGGGAGACTGATCCGGTGACCCACATCGGAGCGGCGACAGGCGAGCACGCCACCCAGGGCCCTGAGGGGCGGCGGTTCGCCGTGCGCTGGGCAGGCCTGACCGACACCGGCCTGCGCCGCCAGCACAACGAGGACTCCCTCGTCACGCTGCCGCCGATCTTCGCGGTGGCCGACGGCATGGGCGGCCACTCGCACGGCGATCTCGCGAGCAAGGCCGTCGCCGACGAGTTCGGCGGACTCGGCGGCCTCGAGACGGTCGAGCCGATCGACGTCGTCGACGCGCTGCGTCGCGCGACCGACGTCATCGAGCGCTTGGGCGACGGCGAGGGGGCCGCCGGCACCACCGTCACCGGCTGCGCCTTCGCGGTGCACGACGGCGCGCCGCACTTCGCGGTCTTCAACGTCGGCGACTCGCGCACCTACGCGATGCTCGGCGAGCGCCTCACGCGCATCACCGTCGACCACTCGGTCGTGCAGGAGCTCATCGACGCGGGCCTGCTCACCGAGGAGGAGGCCGAGACCCATCCCGAGGCCAACGTCGTCACGCGCGGCGTGGGCGCCGGCATCGACCCCGTGCCCGACTACTTCCTGCTGCCGATCATGCCCCAGCTGCGGCTGCTCGTGTGCTCCGACGGCCTCACCAAGGAGGTGCCCGACATCGAGATCGAGCGCATCCTGTGGGAGCACGAGGAGCCGGCCGCGGCAGCCGACGCGCTCGTCGCCGCAGCGCTCGACCACGGCGGTCGCGACAACGTGACCGTCATCGTCGTCGACGTCACGAAGGCACCCTCGGTCGACGACGTCGACCGCACGGTGCCGCGGACGACGCTGCGCGACGAGGAGACCAGGCGCAGCTGATGGCCAGGCGGCTCCCCTCCGCGCCGCCGGTCCTGCCCGGCTACTCGCACCTCCACGTGCTCGGCACGGGCGGGTACGCCGATGTCTTCCTCTACGAGCAGGCGCTGCCGCGCCGGCCGGTCGCCGTGAAGGTGCTGCTCGCCGAGCTCGTCGACGAGGAGGTGCGGCGCTCCTTCCGCACCGAGGTCAACCTCATGGGGCGCCTCTCGTCGCATCCGGGCATCCTCACCGTCTACGGCGCGAGCGTCGCGAGCGACGGCCGCCCGTACCTCGTGATGGAGCTCGCGAACCCCGAGCTCGGCGAGCGCTTCCGCACCGAGCCGCTCGCGCCCGAGGCGGCGCTGCGGGTCGCCATCCGCGTCGGCGCGGCGATCGAGACGGCGCACCGGTCCGGCGTGCTGCATCGCGACATCAAGCCCGCCAACATCCTCACGACGGCGTTCGGCCACCCGGTCCTCAGCGACTTCGGCATCGCCGGGCTGCAGCACGACGCGACCGAGGCCGCGGGCGTCTCGGTCCCGTGGGCCGCGCCCGAGGTGCTGCGCGGCGAGACCGGCGGCACCGTCGCGACGGAGGTGTGGTCGCTCGGCGCGACGATCTTCTCGCTCATCGCCGGGCGCAGCCCCGCCGAGCAGCCCGGCCGGTCGAACGACCACGAGGCCCTCAGCGCCCGCATCACCGCGCACGAGCTGCTGCCGTCGCGCGCGATCCCGCAGCCGCTGCGCCGCGTGCTCGACAAGGCGCTCGCCGCGAAGCCCGCCGACCGCTACGAGAGCGTCCAGGCGATGCTCGTCGACCTGCAGGAGGTGCAGCGCGAGCTCGGCTTCGACGTCACGCCCATCGAGGTCGAGATCGACGCGTGGGCGGCCGAGCCCGTCGCCGAGCCGGAGTCGGACCCCAAGGACGAGGCGGATGCGCTGCGGCTGCGCCAGCGCCGCTCGCGTCGCGCTCCCGGCATCACGGGCAGCCGCGTCGACATCTCCACCTCGACCGGCCGCCGGCAGCCGCAGCAGCCCAAGCGCTTCGCGATCGGCCTCGGCATCGGGGTGGCGAGCATCGTCGTGCTCGGCATCGTCGCGGTCGCGGCCATGGCGCTCTCGAGCGTCTCGCAGCAGATCCCGGTCGTCTCGGAGATCGCCGTGACCCCCGAGTCCGGCCGGGTGGCGTTCAGCTGGCCCGACCCCGGCCTCGTCGCGACCGACACGTACCACGTGCGCACGAGCACGGGTGATGCGCTCATCCAGGGCGGTCGCGAGTTCACGATGACCGGCGACGCAGGCGAGCAGCTGTGCATCACCGTCGCCGTCAACCGCGACGGGTCGACGGGTGATCCCACGGAGGCCTGCGGGGAGCCGCTGCCGTGAAGCGGCGCGTCGCGGGCGGCGCGCTCGGCTCGCTCCTCGTGGCCGGCGTGGTCGCCGGCGCCGTCCTGAGCCCCGGCTACGCGGCCGTCGAGCCGAGCCTCGACGGCTCGAGCGTGTGGATCGCCAACAGCGGCGGCGGCGTCATCGGGCTCGCGAACACCGCCAACAGCACGATCGAGCGCATCGTCAGGGTGGGCTCGGCCGACGAGGCGCACCAGGCCGCGAGCGGCACGGTCATCGTCGACCGTGACGCGTCCACCGTGCGCGTCGTGCTCGAGGACGCCGCGCAAGCCGGGCCCGCGGTGCCGATCGAGGCAGGCGCCGAGGTCGGCGTGCGGGGCGACCGCATCGTCATCACGTCGCCCGCGACGGGCGACGTCTGGCGCACGAGCACGGGCGCGCTCGCGGAGGGCGCCGTGCTCGACGACCCGGTCGTCGCGCTGGGGCGCGGCGGCGTCGCGGTGCTCACCGACGACGCCCTGCTCGCCGCCTCGCCCGGCCTCGGCCGCGTGCTGCGGGTCGACGCGGCCGGTGAGATCGTCTCGAGCGACCGCGCGCCCGTGTCGCCCTCGGCGCCCGAGCTGCAGCTCACCGCGCTCGGCGAGGAGTGGGTGCTCTACGACCGCGGCTCCGGCGTGCTCTCGACCGCGTCGTGGCAGACGCCGCTCGACGATGCGGGCGTGCAGCTGCAGGAGCCCGGGCCTGCCTCGGCGTCGGTCGTGTACGGCACGGACGACGCGCTCGTGCGGCAGCAGCTCGGCATCCCCGGGGCGAGCGTGCTCGCCTCTGGCACGGGCGGGGACGCCGCGCGGCCCGTCATCACCGACGACTGCGTCTTCGCCGCGTGGGACGGCGGCACCGCGTGGCGCGCGTGCGACGGCGCCGAGCCGGTCGTGCTGCAGCTCGAGGGCATCGCGGGCGACGCGAGCCTGCGCATCCTGCAGCGCGGCAGCGCGACCGCGGCCGTCGACCCCGGCTCGGGCGACGCGTGGGCGATCGACCGCGACGGCAGCCGCATCACCGGCTGGCAGCTCGACACCGATGAGCCGCAGCCCCAGACGCCGTCCGAAGGCGAGACCGTCGAGGAGACGGTCGAGGCGGCACCCGCGGCGCCGGTCGCCGAGGACGACGAGCTCGGCGCGCGCGCGGGCGGCGTGACGGTGCTGCCGGTGCTGCTCAACGACAGCGACGCCAACGGCGACCCCATCGTCATCACGGAGGCCGAGGCCGACCGGGACGACGCGTCCGTGAGCATCACGCCGGACGGCCGCGGCATCCGGCTCGAGGCGCCCGAGAGCGGCACGACGCGCGTCACGTACGGGATCTCGGACGGCACCGCGGGCGATTCCGCCGTCGCGACGGTCACGATCCGGGCGGGCAACGAGCCGCCGCAGCTCGTGCGGCCGCAGCAGGCGACGCTCGAGGCGGGAGGCTCGCTCGTGCTCGACGCGCTCGACGGCTGGGTCGACCCCGACGGCGACGCGCTCGCGGTCGTCGCGGCGGAGGCGGAGGCGCCCGATCGCGTCACCGTGCGCTCGGACGGCCGGCTCGAGTTCCGCGACGGCCGGGCGGGCGCGCAGCGCGAGGTGCGCGTGACGGTCACCGACGGGCAGTCGACCGCGACCGAACCGATCGCGCTCACCGTGCACGCGGGCACCGTGCCGATCGAGGCGCAGCCCGTCACGGCCGTCACGCGCGTCGGCCAGCAGCTCGATCTCGAGCCGCTGCTCGCCGCTCGCGGGGGCTCCGGCACGCTGAGCCTGCACAACGTGGTCGCGAGCGGGCTCCCGGTCTCGCCCGACATCGCCGAGGGCACCATCCGCGTCAGCCCCACCGAGCCCGGCATCCTGCGGTTCACGTACGTCGTCACCGACGGCGCGACGACGATGGAAGGGCCGATCGTCGTGCGCGTGCTCGAGGGCGTCGACGCCTCCTCCGCGCCCGTGACGCTGCCCACGCGCGTCGCGGCGCCGCCCATCAGCTCGATCGAGCTCGACGTCGACGAGCTCGCGCACGACCCGTCGGGCGGCGTCGTCGCGCTGACCGAGGCCGCGGCGGCGGGCGACGGCGTGCGCGCCGAGGTGATCGACGCCGAGCGGCTGCGCCTCACGCTCACCGGCGGCCTCGTCGGCGAGACGGCGGTCGACTACACCGTGACGAACGGCATCACGAGCGCGAGCGGCGTGCTGCGCGTCTCGGAGTCCGTCGCCGCCTCGGTGCAGCCGCCCATCGCGCGCGACGACACCGTCTCGGTGCGGCCCGGGGGGCTCGTCGAGATCCCCGTGCTCGCCAACGACGAGCACCCGGACGGGCTGCCGATCGAGCTCGAGCCCCGGCTCGTCGCCGCCCCCGAGGCCGGGCTGCTCTTCGTCGACGACGACCGGATGCGGTACGTCGCCTCGGACGAGCCGGGCTCGTACACCGCCGCGTACGCCGTGCGCGGCCCCGACGGCCAGACCGCGAGCGCCGAGGTGCGCATCACCGTCGCCGACGCGGCGCAGACCACGAACGCCGCGCCCGTCGCGCCGACGGTCGAGGCGCGCGTCGTCGCGGGCGCGGGCGTCGACCTGCCGCTGCCGCTCTCGCACGCCGACCCGAACGGCGATCCCGTCCAGCTCCTCGGCCCCTCGAGCGCGCCGGCGCTCGGCTTCGTCACGCAGTCCGGGCGGTCGACGCTGCGCTACCAGGCGGGGGAGTACTCGCCCGGCACCGACGAGTTCCGCTACCGGGTCGTCGACGACCTCGGGGCCTCGGCCGAGGGACTCGTGCGCGTCGCGGTCGTCGAGCCCGGTCCCGCGCTGCCGCCCGTGCTGCGCGCCGACGAGGCGCAGATGCGGCCCGGGTCGTCGCTCATGGTGCCGGTGCTCGTGAACGACGCGGACCCTGCGGGGCTGCCGCTGTCGATCGTGTCGGTCGAGACCGTCACACCGGGGTCGCGCGCGGAGGTGCGCGAGGGCGCGGTGCTCGTGACCGCCGGCGCGGACGTCACGGAGGTCGGCGTGCTCGTCACGGTCGAGAACACCGCCGGCTCGACCGCCACGAGCTGGCTGCGCATCGACGTCGACCCGGCCGCCCCGCCGCCGGCGCCCGACCTCGAGGACGTGCAGGTCGCGATCCAGTCGATCGCCGACGCCGACGCCGTCATGATCGACCCGCTCGCGCACGCATCGGTGGCCGACGGGCGCACCGACGTGCTCGAGGCGACGCTGCCGATGGAGACCCCCGGCGTGCAGCTCGTCGACGGCACGATCGAGATCGCCGTCGCCGACCGCACGCGATTCGTGCCGTACACGGTCGCGCGCACCGACGACCCGAGCGCGGTCGGGACCGCCGTCATCGCGGTGCCCGGCCGCGACGACGCGCTCCCGCAGCTGCGCCCGGGCGTCGCGCCGCTGTCGGTGCAGTCGGGGGAGACGCTCGAGATCGACATCGACGAGGTCGTCGACACCGTCGACGGCGAGGGCGCGCTCATCACGGACGCGAGCGCGGTCGAGGCGACGCCGACCGACGGCTCGAACCCCGTCATCGATCTGAAGACGCTCCGCTTCGTGCCGCAGCCGGGCTACTACGGGCCCGCGAGCATCACGTTCGAGGTGACCGACGGCGACAGCGTCACCGATCCGGATGGCCGCCGCGGCACGATCGTGCTGCCGATCGAGGTGCTCCCGGGCGACGACGTGCCGCTCACGGTGCTCGGCTCGTTCCTGCAGCTCGAGCCCGGCAAGGAGCGCTCGATCGACCTCACCCGCATCACCCGGTCGCCGAGCCCCGAGCGGCTCGCCGATGCCACGTGGTCGCTCGTCGAGGGCGTGCCGCCCGGGTTCCAGGCGTCGATCGAGGGCTCGACCCTCACGGTGCGCGCGCTCGACGCGACCCCCGCGGGCACGGCCGCCGATCTCGCGATCGGCGTGAGCGACAGCGCCGGCGGCGGCGAGCCGGGCGCCGTGCGGCTCGCGGTCATCACCTCGACGAAGCCGCTCGTCGCGCCCGTCGCGGATGCCGTCACCGTGCAGCGCGGCGAGAGCGCGCAGGTGCGGCCGCTCGCGAACGACGGCGCGTCGAACCCCTTCCCCGACTCGCCGCTGCGCATCGGCGCGATCGACACGGAGGGCGCCGCCGAGCGCGGCGTCGATGCGACGCTCGACGGCGGCACCGTGACCGTGCGCGCGAGCGGCACCGCCGTCATCGGGCCGACGATCGTGCAGGTGCAGGTGCTCGACGGCACGGGCGACCCGCGCCGCGGCGTCTGGAGCCCCATCACCGTGACGGTGCAGGATGTGCCCGACACCCCCGCGCCCCCGGTGCAGGCCTTCGACGAGCACGTCGACGGCGTCGTGACGATGACGATCGAGCCGCCCGCCGCCAACGGCAGCCCCATCACCGGCTACCGCATCGTCGGCTCGGGCGTCGACGTCGCGTGCGGCGCCGAGCCGCGCTGCCGGCTCGAGGGCCTGCCGCCCGGCGTCGACCTGCGGCTCCGCGCGATCGCCGTGAACGCGCTCGGCCCGAGCGATCCGTCGGCGCCGTCGGAGCCCGTGCACGCCGACCGGCGGCCCGACCTGGTGCGGGGCGTCACGACCTCGCCGGCGGCGGAGCCGGGCTCGGTGCGCATCTCGTGGCAGGGTGTGCCGCAGCCGCAGGGCGGCACGCCCGTCGAGGCGTACCTCGTGCGCATCACCGGCAACGGCGCCGACCGCATCGTGCGGGTCGGCGCGACCGAGCGCAGCGCCGTCGTCTCGGATCTCGCGCCGGGGCTCGCGTACAGCGCCGAGGTCGCGGCCGCCAACGCGGCGGGCGTCCCCGACGAGGGCTGGCGCTGGCCGGGCGCCGGCGTGCCGTTCACCGCGGTCGGCGAGCCGCCGAGGACGACGGTGCTCATCACCGGTCGCACCGCCGGCTCCGTGACCGCGAGCTGGTCGCGCGTCGACTCCGCCGGCGCGAGCGGCGTCGCCTACGCCGCGCGCATCGTGCCGGTCGCCGACGCGGGATCCGCGAGCTGCGAGAGCGGCGGCGGCGGGCGCCCCGGCGGCAGCACCGCGACGTCCGCGACGCTCCCGGTGGCCGAGGGCTCGCGCGTCGTGGTCGCCGTGACCGCCGACAACGGCTGGCACTGCTCGGTGTCGGTCTCCGAGCCGGTCTTCGGCAAGCCGGCGCCCATCGACCCCCGCTCCGCCGGCATCGCCGCCCAGGTGCGCGACGACGCGCTCGACGTGCAGCTCACGAGCGCTCCCTCGCTCGCATCCGGCATGTGGCTCGAGGCGCGCGTGCGGCAGTCGCCCCAGGTCGCCGAGCCCGTCTGGACGCGCGTCGCCGCCGGCTCGTGGCTCACCCCGACCACGACGTCCTTCACCTACGGGCGCACCGCATCCGTCGACCTGCGCGCGTGCGCGCCGTCCGGCGCCGGCTCCGGCAGCGTCTGCTCCGACCCGACCGAGGTCGGCAGCGCCGTGCCGCTGCGGCTGCAGGCGAGCGTCGAGCGCTGCCGTCCGCTCGCGCCGCTCGTGGCGACGCCGCCGGCGAACGCGAACCCCGCCGCCGAGGCCGAGGTCGTCGCCTCCTACCTCGTGGGCGGCAGGTGGACCGCCGAGCAGCCCGCAGATGAGCCCGTACCGGCGGGGGCGACGCAGGTGCGCGCGACCGGCGTCGTAACCTATCTGGAGTCCGGGCCCCACAAGGACCCCGCTCCGACCGTCGCGGGATGCGGACTGTAGGTCGAGGGCGTGAGCAGGAGGGAACCGGGCGTGGGCATCGATGTCGCGAGCATCCAGGAGCTGGCAGAGCGGGTCGTCGAGCGGGTCGAGCGCGTGCTGGTGGGCAAGCCGCTCGCCGTGCAGCTCTCGCTCACCGCGATGCTGAGCCACGGCCACCTGCTCATCGAGGACAACCCCGGCACCGGCAAGACGTCGCTCGCGCGAGCGCTCGCGGCCTGCATCGACGGCTCGGCGAGCCGCATCCAGTTCACGCCCGACCTGCTGCCCGGCGACATCACCGGCGTGAGCGTCTGGAGCCAGGGCCGGGGCGAGTTCGAGTACCGGCCGGGCCCCGTGTTCGCGAACGTGGTGCTCGCCGACGAGATCAACCGCGCGAGCCCCAAGACGCAGTCGGCGCTGCTCGAGGTGATGCAGGAGGGGCACGTGACCGTCGACGGCGTCGCGCACCCCGTGCCGCGCCCGTTCATGGTCATCGCGACGCAGAACCCGATCGAGCACGCCGGCACCTACCAGCTGCCCGAGGCGCAGCTCGACCGCTTCGCGCTCAAGGCGTCGATCGGCTACCCCGACCACGCCTCGACCCTCCGCATCCTCACCGACTCGGGCGACGAGGTGAGCCCTGAGGAGATCACCCCGGTGACGGATGCGCGGACGGTGCAGGAGCTCGCGCTGCGGATCCGCAAGGTGCACGTCGAGGCGTCGATCGTCGACTACGTCGCGCGCCTCGTCGAGGCGACCCGCGAGGCCGACGAGGTGCGGCTCGGCGTGTCGGTGCGCGGCGCGCTCGCGCTCGTGCGCACGGCGCGCGCGTGGGCGGCGATCCAGGGCCGCGACTACGTGACGCCCGACGACGTCAAGGCGCTCGCGGTGCCCGCGCTCGCGCACCGGCTCGTGCTGCAGCCCGAGGCTGAGTTCGACGACGTGCGTCCCGAGAGCATCGTGCAGCAGCTCATGCTGACCGTGGCGCCGCCCAGGCGCTGACATGCGCTGGCTCGACGCCGCCGTGCGGGCGATCACCCCGTGGGGGTGGACGCTCATCGCGGCCGCGCTCCTCGGGCTCGTGCTCGCGCGCACCCTCGGGTGGGCCGAGGCGCTCGTCGCCGCGGTCGCCGCGACCGTGCTCGTGCTCGGCGCCATCCCGTGGATCGTCGGCGAGCGCTGGGCGCGCGCGAGGATCGGCCTGAGCGCCGAGCGCGTGCCGGTCGGCGCCGACGCGCTCGCGCTCGTCGAGGTCTCGCGACCCACGCGGGCGGCGACCCCCGCGCAGGTCGACCTCGGCATGGGCGACGACGAGGTCGTGCTCGAGATCCCGCCGATCGACGTCGGCGGCCGCGTCGTGCGCAGCGTGCCCCTCGACACCTCGCGCCGCGGGCTCCGCACGATCGGCCCGGTGACGATCATGCGCACCGACCCGTTCGGCGTGCTCGAGCGCCGTCACCGGCTCACCGTCTCCCGCACGCTCGTGGTGCACCCGCGCGTCGTCCGCCTGCCCGGCGGCGCGGGCGGCATCGTGCGCGACCTCGACGGCGAGGCCGCGGCCGAGCGCACCGCCGACGACGTCTCGTTCCACAGCCTGCGCGAGTACGCGCCGGGCGACGACCGGCGGCTCGTGCACTGGCGCTCGAGCGCGCGCTACGGCTCGCTGCTCGTGCGGCAGTTCGAGCCGAGCCGCCGCGCCGACACGCTCATCGTGCTCTCGACCGATCCGAAGGAGTACGAGGGCGACGACTTCGAGCTCGCGCTCTCGCTCGTCGGCACGCTCGGCCTCGCCGCCATGGCCGACCGCCGCGCGCTGCGCATCGTCGAGAGCCCCCGCACCGAGCGCGGCGAGCCGACCCCGATCGACGCCGCGACGCGCGACCGGCTGCTCGACGCGCTCGCGGTGCTCGAGCCGGGGCGGTCGCTCGGGATCGCCGCCGCAGCGCGCGCCTCGCGGCGCACCGCGCCCGGCAGCCTCGCGTGGCTCATCACGGGCTCGAAGGTGCCCGCGCGCACGCTGCGCACCGCGGCGAACGGCATGCCGGCCGACGTGGTGTCGGTCGTGGTGCGCGCGGCGGTCGGCGCGCTGCCGTCGCGGGCGCGGCTCGGCGACGCCGACGTCGTCACGGTCGGCGCGATCGAGGACCTCTCGCGCGGCATCGGGCAGGTGAGGCAGCGGTGATCGCGCGGGCCCCGTCCGTCGGTGCGCTGCTCGTCGCGATCGGCGTCGCGTGCGTGCCGATGTGGTGGATCTTCGGCACCCTGCAGCTGGTCGTCGCGCTCTCGGTCGCGGTGCTCGTCGGCACCGGCATCGCGTGGCTCGGCGCCGTGCGCCGCTGGAGCTCGCTGCTGCTCATCCTCGTCGGGCTCATCGCGCTCGCGCTGCTCTCGGTCCCGCTCACCGCGCCCCAGCGCATCCCGCGCGGGGAGTGGCTGCCCGCGTTCGTCGACGCCTCCGCCGCGATCGTGCTCGCCTGGCGGCGCCTCCTGACGATCGGCGTGCCGGTCGGCACGGGCGACTCGCTGCTCATGGCGCCCGTCGTGCTCGTGCTCGCCGGCACGGTCATCGGCGTCTCCCTCGCGCTGCGCTCCCGCCGCGCCGAGACGGCCGCGCTCATCCCCGCGGCGATCGCCGTGTGGGCGATCCTGTGGGGTCCGCGGGCCATGCCCGAGCCGTGGCTCACGGGCCTGCTCGCGCTCGTGCCGCTCACCGCGTACGTCGCGATCGTGCGGCAGGCGCGGCGCCGCAGCCGCGCGCCGAGAGCGCTCTCGTCGCTCGCCCGCCGCGTCGGGGCGGGCGCAGCGGTCGCGATCGTCGCCGCGGGGGCCGCGGGCGCCGCCGGCGCGCTCCTGCCGCTGCCGGAGCGCGTCGTGCTGCGCGGCGACACCGCCGCCGAGGTCCAGCTCGAGGGGCCCTCGCCCATGTCGGCGTACCGCGCCTTCTGGGCGGCCGAGAGCCGCGACGCCGCGCAGCTGACGGTCACCGGCCTCGAGCCGGGCGACCGCGTCCGCTACGCCGTGCTCGACCGCTACGACGGCGAGGTGCTCGGCGTCGGCCGCGACGCGTTCCAGCGCGTGCCGATCGCGGAGCCCGGCACCGGCCGCGTGATCGGCGTGACGGTGGGCGAGCTGCGCACCCAGTGGCTGCCGGTCGTCGGCACGCCCTCGGCCGTCCGCTTCGTCGGCGAGCGCGCCGAGTCGCTCGCGGCCGGCCTGCACCGCAACGAGTCGCTCGGCGCGATGGTGGTGGAGCCCGGCATCGGACCGGGCGACGGCTACCAGATGCTCTCGCGCGACGGCGTGCCGGTGGTCGATCGCGACGGCATCGCCGCGCTCGACGCCGCCGATCCCCGCCAGGGTCCGCAGGCGCTGCCGGATGCCATGCTCACCGCGCTCGCGGAGTGGACGGGCGGCGCGACGTCGTCGGGTGACCGGCTCGCGGCCATGGTCGAGGGGCTGCGCACGACCGGCTACGTGAGCCACGGCGTGCTCGAGGACGAGGCGCCCTCGCGCCCCGGCCACTCGCTCGAGCGGCTCGAGGCGCTCTTCGACGAGCCGATGGTGGGCGACGCCGAGCAGTACGCGACGGCCGCGATGCTGCTCGCGCGCCAGCTGGGCTTCGACTCGCGCGTCGCGATGGGCTTCACACCCGACGTGATCGAGCCGGGGCGGCCGACGGCCGTCGTCGGGGCCGATGCGGATGCGTGGCTCGAGGTGCGCACGACCGGCGGCTGGGTCGGCATCGACGTCGTGCCCGATCCGCGCCCCATCCCCGAGCAGGAGCAGCAGGCGCCGACGGTCGTCGAGGAGCCGCCGCAGCAGCAGGCTCCCGCCCCCGCGCCCGGCGGGCAGGCGGAGGGCGTCGATCCGGCCGCGCCGAGCGCGCCGCGCGAGATCGACGACGGCCTCGCGCGGCTGCTGCAGCTGCTCGCGGCCGTCGGCGTCGTGCTCGGGCTGCTCGCGCTCATCGCCGCGATCCCGGTCGGCCTCATGATCGCGAAGGTCGTGCGCCGTCGGCGCCGACGCAGCGCCGACGACCCGCGCGACCGCGCCGAGGGGGCGTGGGCCGAGGTGCTCGACGGGCTCCGCGACCGCGGCGAGACGCTGCCCGGTGCCGGCACGCGGCTCGAGCAGGCCGGGGAGGATGCGCGCATGCGCGCGCTCGCGCACCGCGTCGACCGCGCGGTCTTCGCGGCCGATCCGCCGACCGAGCCGGAGATCGACGACGCGTGGGAGGTGGGCGCCGCGGTGCTCGCCGAGCGCGACGCCGGCCAGCCGTGGTGGACCGGCCTGCTGACGCGCCTCAACCCCGCGTCGCTCGTGCGCCGCTGACGGCGCTCTCCACAGCCGGCCGCCGGCGCGCCGCGGCCTCGCGGCGGCAGCGCGCATCCTGCCGCCGTGCCCACCCGCATCGAGCTGCCCCGACCGCCCGTCGACCCCGAGCCCGCGCCGTTCCCGCTGCTCGCGAGCCTCGCACCCGTGCTCGGCGCGGGCGCCATGTGGCTGCTGCTGCAGACGCCGACCGTGCTCGTGTTCGCGCTGCTCGGGCCGGTGATCGCCGTCGCGAGCATGGGCGACGGGCGGCGCAACCGGCGGCGACGGCGCAGGCGCGAGGCCGCGCGCTGGCGCGCGGAGGTGGCCGACGCCGGCCGACGGCTCGACGTCGCCCTGGACGCGCGCCGCGACGAGCTGCGCGACGCGCACCCGGGGCCGCGCGCGGTCGCCGCGCGGCCGCCCCACGACCCGCTCCGCTGGCGGCGGGAGGCCGACGCGCCCGTGCCCGTCGTGCTCGGCACCGGCGCGCTGCCCTCGGGCATCGTCGTCGAGGGCACGGTGCCCGCGACCGATCCCGCGGTGCGCAGGGTCGGGGCCGCCGACGACGCAGCGCGGCTGCGCGCGGCGGCCGCCGCGGTCGACGGCCCGGTCGTGGTGGACGCACGCGAGGGCATCGGCGTCGTCGGGCCCCCGCTCGTCGCGCACGCGATCGCCCGCGCCGCGGTCGTGCAGGCAGCGGATGCGGTCGCTCCCGATGCCGTCGAGGCGATCGCTCCCGACGACGCGGCCTGGGACTGGCTGACCGGCCTCCCGCATCCGCTGCACCGCGAACCCGGCCGCGCCGTGCGGCTCGTGGGCGACGGGGTCGACGTCACGGTCGCGGTGGCCGAGCACGCCGCGCAGCTGCCGCGCGAGTGCCGCATCGTCGTGCACGCGGCGCTCGACGCCGCCCGGGTGGGGGAGCGCTCGTTCGTCCCGGCCGCGATCGCGGAGCGCGAGGCGGTCTCCGCGGTCGAGACGCTCGCGGCCGCGGCGGCGCACGCCGGCATCCGGGGCGAGGGGGCGCTGCCGCAGCACGTCGACCTCGCGAAGCTGCCGCGCGCGGCCGGGGGCCTCGCCGCGACGTTCCTCGCGGGCGATCGGCCGATCGAGCTCGACCTCGTGCGCGACGGCCCGCACGCGGTCGTCGGCGGCACGACCGGCTCGGGCAAGAGCGAGCTGCTCATCGCGTGGGTCGCCGCGATCGCCGCGGGCCGGTCCACGGCCGAGGTCTCGTTCCTCCTGGTCGACTTCAAGGGCGGCGCCTCCTTCGCCCCGCTCGAGGGCCTCGCGCACGTCGTCGGCGTCATGACCGACCTCGACGAGGCCGGCGCGCGCCGCGCCATCGAGAGCCTCCGCGCCGAGCTGCGCCGGCGCGAGCGCGCGCTCGCCGAGCAGGGCGCGCGCTCGATCGAGGAGGCAGACGGGCTGCCGCGGCTCGTCATCGTCGTCGACGAGTTCGCGGCGATGCTGGCGGAGCTGCCCGACCTGCACCGGCTGTTCGTCGACCTCGCCGCGCGCGGCCGCTCCCTCGGCGTCCACCTCGTGCTGTGCACGCAGCGTCCCGCCGAGGCCGTGCGCGACGCGCTCCTCGCCAACTGCGGCATCCGCATCTCGCTCCGCGTCACCGACGAGCACGACGCGGTCGCCGTCACCGGCTCGGCCTCGGCCGCCGCGATCCCGCTCGCGGCGCGAGGCCGCTGCGTCGTGCGGGTGGCGGGCGGTGCGACCCGCACGGCGCAGGCGGCGCTCGCGTCGCCCGAGCACCTCGCCGCGCTCGTCGCGGCCGCCGCCGACCAGCCCCGCATGCCGCGGCCGTGGCGCGAGCCGCTGCCCGAGCGGCTGCCGCTCGCAGCGGTCGAGGCGAGCGGCGACGCCGTGCGGCTCGGCGTCGTCGACCGGCCCGCCGAGCAGCTCGTCGCCCCCGTCGTCTGGCGCCCGGCGCTCGACGGGCCGCTGCTCGCGGTCGGGGGAGCCGCGAGCGGCCGCACCGGCGTCGCCGACCTCGTCGCCGCGCAGCTCGGCACGCCGGTCGTCGACCGCGAGGACGCGCTGTGGGACGCGCTCGCCGAGCCGGGGGCGATCGTCGTCGACGACCTCGACCTGCAGCTCGCGCGCCTCGCCGACGACCAGCAGGCGGCCGTCGTGCAGGCCCTCGCGCGCCGGATGCGCGAGGGCGCGCCCGTCGCGCTCACAGCGCGGCGCGTGTCGACGGCCATGGGGCAGCTCGCGCCGCTCGCCGAGCTGCGGATCCTGCTGCGCATCGCGAGCCGCCAGGAGCACGTCGTCGCCGGCGGCGCGGGGCAGCTCCACGACGGCGCGCTGCCGCCCGGCGCGGGCTGGCTCCACGACGAGCGCATCCAGGTCGCGCTCGCCGATGCCCCCGCGCCGCGCCGGCAGCCGCGGTCGGCGCCGCTGCCGAGCGGCCCCGCTGCCGTCGTGCTCGGGCACGGCGCGACGCTGCCTCCGCCGCTCGCCGGCACCCCCTGGGTGCGGCCGGGCGGCGGCGAGGGGACGCTCGTGGTCGGCACGGTCGCCGAGTGGGAGTCGGCGTGGGGCGAGCTCGATCGGCTGCGGGCCGAGCGGCCGGTGCTCGTGCTCGGCGTCGACGAGCGGCAGCTCCGCCAGGTGCTGCGGCACGCACCGCTGCCGCCGCCGATGCGCTCGGCGCCCGCGTGGCTGCTCGCCGAGGGCCGCTTCGAGCGGCTCCGCTACTCGAGGAGCGACGCGAGCGGCGCGGCCTGAGCCTCGAGCGCCGAGGCGACGGCGGCGTTGGCCACCTGCCCGCCTGTGGTGTTGAGGCCCTCCGCGAGGCCCGCATCCGCCCGCAGCGCGTCGCGCCAGCCGAGGTCGGCGAGCCGCAGCGTCGCGTGCAGTGTCGCGTTCGTGAGCGCCTCGGTCGCGGTGCGCGGCACGGCGCCCGGGAGGTTCGCCACGCACGCGAAGAGCGTCTCGTGCACGCGGAACGTGGGGTCGCGATGGGTGGTCGGCCGCGAGTCGGCGAAGCAGCCGCCCTGGTCGATCGCGATGTCGACGAGCACCGAGCCGGGCCGCATGGCCGCGACCGTCTCGTTCGAGACGAGCTTCGGCGCCTTCGCGCCGGGGATCAGCACCGAGCCGATCACGAGGTCGGCGTCGCGCACCGCCTCGTCGACCGTGACGCGGTTCGAGTGCAGCGTCTGCACGCGGCCGCCGTAGATCGTGTCGAACTGGCGCAGCCGCGGCAGCGACACGTCGAGCACCGTGACGCGCGAGCCCAGCCCCACCGCCATCTCGACCGCCGCTGTGCCCGCGACGCCGCCGCCGAGCACGACCGTGTGGCCCGCGCGCGTCCCCGGCACGCCGCCGAGCAGCAGGCCCGCGCCGCCCGCGGGCGCGGTGAGCAGCCGCGCGCCCTGCACGACCGAGAGCCGGCCGGCGACCTCGCTCATCGGCGCGAGCATCGGCAGCGACCCGTCGGGGGCGCGCACCGTCTCGTACGCGATCGCCGTCGTGCCGCGGTCGATGAGGGCTCGCGCGAGCTCGGGCGCGGCGGCGAGGTGCAGGTAGGCGAAGAGCGTCAGGTCGTCGCGCAGGAAGCCGAGCTCGGGCTCGATGGGCTCCTTCACCTTGAGCACGAGCTGCGCGGCCCACGCCTCGGCGGCCGAGCCGACGATGCGCGCGCCGGCCGCCTCGTAGGCCGCATCGGGGATCCCGCTGCCCGCCCCGGCGCCCGTCTCGACGACCACGTCGTGGCCGTGCGCGACGAGCTCCGTGGCGCCGGTGGCGGTGAGGGCGACGCGAGCCTCGTCGGTCTTGATCTCGCGCGGGACCCCGATCAGCATCAGTCGCCCGTGACCTCGGCGATCGCGCGCCCGATGACCTCGACCGCGTCGCGGATCTGGTCGTCGGTGATCGCGAGGCTCGGCAGGAAGCGCAGCACGTTGTAGTCGGTGCCGGCGGTGAGCACGAGCACGCCCTCCTTGCCCGCCGCGGCCGAGATCGGCGCGGTCGGGATCGGGGCGCCCGACTCGGGGTCGATGAACTCGATCGCGAGCATCGCGCCCTTGCCGCGCACCTCGATGATCTCGGGGTGCCGCTCGGCGAGCCCGTCGAGCAGCGGCCGCATCACGCGCTCGACGCGCTGCGCCTCGCCGTTCAGGTCGGCCGACTCGATCTGCTCGAACACCGCGACCGCCGCGGCGCACGAGACGGGGTTCCCGCCGAACGTGCCGCCGATGCCGCCGGTGTGCACCGAGTCCATGATCTCGGCGCGGCCGGTGACGCCGGCGAGCGGCATGCCGCCTGCGATGCCCTTGGCCGAGAGCACGAGGTCGGGGACCCAGCCGAAGTGCTCGGAGGCGAAGGTGCGGCCTGTGCGGGCGATGCCCGACTGCACCTCGTCGGCGATCATGACGACGCCGTTGGCGGTGCACCACTCCTGCATGGCGGGCAGGTAGCCGTCGGCGGGCACGATGAAGCCGCCCTCGCCCTGGATGGGCTCGATCACGAGGCAGGCGAGGTCGCTCACGCCGACATGCTTGTCGAGGTAGTACTGGGTGCGCTCGGCGGCCTCGGCACCGCTCAGGCCGTCCTGCAGCGGGTACGAGCCGGGCGCGTGGAAGATGTCCGAGGCGAGCGGGCCCATGCCGGTCGCGTACGGCGCCGGCTTGTAGTTCATGGTCATCGTGAGGTTGGTGCGGCCGTGGTAGCCGTGCTCGACGACGGCGACCGCGCGGCGGCCGGTGAACTTGCGGGCGATCTTCACGCCGTTCTCGACGGCCTCCGAGCCCGAGTTGACGAAGAACGACTTCTTCGCGTGGTCGCCGGGGGTGTGCTTCGCGAGGTACTCGGCGACGCGCACGTAGGGCTCGTAGGGCGTCGTGCCGAAGAGCGAGTGCGTCAGCTTGCCGACCTGCTCGCGCACGGCCTCGACGACCGCGTCGTTCGTGTGGCCGACCGTCGTGACGCCGATGCCGCAGCCGAGGTCGATGAAGCGGTTGCCGTCGACGTCCGTGATGATCGCGTCGTGCGCCTCGGCGATGAAGACGGGCAGCTGGTGGGGGATGCCCTGCGGCACCGCCGCGGCCTTGCGCTCGAGGAGCGCGCGCGAGTTCGGACCGGGGATCTCGGTGACGATGGAGCGGGTGAGAGCCGGAGCGGCGATGTCAGTCATGGCAGAAGCCTACGCCGCGCGCCGTGCCCCGGACAGCGCGCCGCCTAGGCTGGCCGCATGCCGATGCACCACAGCTACGCCGTCGAGGTCGAGTGGACCGGGGCGGGCGAGACGGGCACGACCGACTACCGCTCCTACTCGCGCGACCACGTCGTGCGCATCGAGGGGCTGCCCGACATCCTCGGCTCCGCCGACCGCACGTTCCGCGGCGACCGCGCGCGCCACAACCCCGAGCAGCTGCTGCTCACGGCGCTCGCGCAGTGCCACATGCTGAGCTACCTGCACCAGGCGGTCACGCGCGGCATCGTCGTGACCGCCTACCGCGACGCGGCGACCGGCTCGATGGAGACCTCGGGGACGGGCGGCCGCTTCACCGAGGCCGTCCTGCACCCGGTCGTCACGATCACGGATGCGTCGAAGGCGGCGGATGCGCTCGACGCGCACGGGCAGGCCGGCAGGGACTGCTTCATCGCGTCGTCCGTCGCCTTCCCGGTGCGGCACGAGCCGGTGATCGTCGTCGACGGCGTCGTCGTCGCCGGGCACGGCGCCGGCGAGCAGAGCGAGCCGGACGCTGCGGCGGACGAGCGCGCCGAGGCGGGCGCCTGATGGCCCGCCGCCGCATCATCCTGCTCGGCAGCACCGGCTCGATCGGCACGCAGACGCTCGACGTCGTGCGCGCGAACCCTCGCCGCTTCGAGGTCGTCGGCCTCGTCGCGGGGAGCGACCGCGCCGGGCTCGAGGCGCAGCAGGCCGAGTTCGGCGGCGAGGCGGCGCTCGGCGCCGATGCCGCGGTGACGATGATCGAGTCGGTCGAGGCCGACGTCGTCGTGAACGGCATCACCGGATCCGTCGGCCTGGCGCCGACGCTCGCGGCGCTCGCGGCCGGCCGCACCCTCGCGCTCGCCAACAAGGAGTCGCTCATCGCCGGCGGCGACCTCGTCATGCGCGCGGCCGCGCCCGGTCAGATCGTGCCGGTCGACTCCGAGCACTCCGCCATCGCGCAGTGCCTGCGATCGGGCGACCACGGCGAGGTGCGCAGGCTCGTCCTCACCGCATCCGGCGGCCCCTTCCGGGGCTGGAGCCGAGAGCGGATGGCCGCGGTGAGCCCGGCGGATGCGCTCGCGCACCCGACGTGGGACATGGGTCCGATGGTCACGACGAACTCCGCGACGCTCGTGAACAAGGGGCTCGAGGTGATCGAGGCGCACCTGCTGTTCGACGTGCCCTTCGACCGCATCGACGTCACGGTGCACCCGCAGTCGATCGTGCACTCGATGGTCGAGTTCGCCGACGGGTCGACGATCGCGCAGGCCTCGCCGCCCGACATGCGGCTGCCGATCTCGCTCGGCCTCGACTGGCCGCACCGCATCGCGGGCGTCGGGGCGCCCCTCGACTGGACCACCGCATCCGCGTGGACCTTCGAGCCGCTCGACGAGCGCGCGTTCCCCGCCGTGGCGCTCGCGAAGCGCGTGGGCCGGGCCGGCTCGACCTTCCCGGCCGTCTTCAACGCCGCGAACGAGCAGGCGGTGCACGCCTTCCACGCGGGCGAGATCGGCTTCCTCGACATCATCCCGGCGATCGAGCGCGTGCTCGAGCAGCACGAGCCGGGCGAGCTGACCCTCGAGGGCGTGCTCGCGGCCGAGCGCTGGGCGCGCCGCGTCGCCGACGAGGTCTGCGGCGTCGACCGGTAGCGCGTCCGCCGGTCCGTCGATCGAGGAGCGCGCGGCCGGAGGCCGCACGCGTCACGAGATCCGAGGAGCGAACCGCCCCGTCCGTCGATCGAGGAGCGCGCGGCGGGCTCACCGTCCTGTCCGTCGATCGAGGAGCGCGCGGCGGGCTCACCGTCCTGTCCGTCGATCGAGGAGCGCGCGGCGGGCTCACCGTCCTATCCGTCGATCGAGGAGCGCGCGGCCGCAGGCCGCACGCGTCACGAGATCCGAGGAGCGAGCCGCCCCATCCGTCGATCGAGGAGCGCGCGGCGGGCCGGACCGCCCTGTCCGTCGATCGAGGAGCGCGCGGCGGGCTCACCGTCCTATCCGTCGATCGAGGAGCGCGCGGCGGGCTCACCGTCCTGTCCGTCGATCGAGGAGCGCGCGGCCGCAGGCCGCACGCGTCACGAGATCCGAGGAGCGAGCCGCCTACCGCGGCGCGAGCACGACCTCGACGCCCGCCCGGTCCACCGCGTCCACGACCGCGCCCGCGTCGTCCCACCACCTCGCGTAGTGGTCCGGGTCGCGGTTGATCTGCACCGCGTGCGCGACCCGGGTCGGTGCGAGCGCGTCGCGCCCGTCGAGCCGCGCGAGCGCCCGGTAGAAGAGCACGGCCGAGCCGTACGCATCCATGCGCACCTCGTACGGCCCCCAGCCGGTGCGCTGCTGGAAGAGCCCGCGCGAGTCGGGCCCCGCATCGTCGCCGTGGTCGATGACGCGCAGGCTCGACTCGCCCATCGCCGTCATGACGCCGATGCGCACGTCGCGCTCCGAGAGCCCGAGATCGCGCCCCGCGCGCATCACGACGGCCGCGTTCTCGAGCTGCTCGCCGCTCCAGCCGGCGACCGAGCGCGGCAGGTCGCCCTCGACCGTCGCCGACTGCGTCACGGGGTCCGGCTCGGGGCGCGTCACGATCCACGCGAGCAGCACCACGAGCAGCAGCCCGATCGCGCCCATCACGACGCCGCGGGCGTCGGAGCCGCGCGCGACGCGCTCGGCGACGGGCCGGGAGGCGCGGCGAGCCGGTCGGGCGGCAGGTCGGGCGGCAGAGCGGGCGGCGGGCACGGGCCAACGGTAGGCGCGATCGCTGTGGGTTCCATAGCCTGCACGGCTACGCTGGCCGATCGATGGAAGCCGTCCTCCTGTTCACCGCGGGCGTGCTCGTCGTCGTCGTCGGCCTCGCCGTCTCGATCGGCCTGCACGAGCTCGGGCACCTGTGGCCCGCGAAGCTCTTCGGCGTGCGCGTCGGGCAGTGGATGATCGGCTTCGGCCCCACGATCTTCTCGTTCCGCAAGGGCGAGACCGAGTACGGGATGAAGTGGATCCCGCTCGGCGGCTACATCTCGATGTCGGGCATGTTCCCGCCGCTGAAGCCGGGCGGCGAATCCCGAGACGCGTCGACCGGCTTCCTCGACACCCTCGTGCAGGACGCCCGCGACTCGAGCGCCGAGACGATCCACGAGGGCGAGGAGCACCGCGCGTTCTGGCGCCTCGCGACGTGGAAGCGCATCGTCATCATGCTCGGCGGGCCGATGATGAACCTGCTGCTCGCGGTCGTGCTCTACGGCGTCGTGCTGTGCGGCTTCGGCATAGCGGTGCCCTCGACCACGGTCGCGAGCGTCTCGGAGTGCGTCATCGCCGCATCCGAGGAGCGCACCGACTGCGCGCCCGGCGACCCGCTCGCGCCCGCCGCGCAAGCGGGTATCGAGCCCGGCGACCGCATCGTCGCGATCGACGGGCAGCCCGTCGACGGCTGGGCCGACATCCAGGGCGCGATCCGCGACCTCGGAGGCCGCGACGTGCCGTTCGTCGTCGAGCGCGACGGCGCCGAGCAGACCGTCGAGGTCACGCCGATCGCGAGCGAGCGCTACGTCTTCGACGACCTCGGCCAGATCGTCGAGGTCGAGGGGCAGCCCGTCACCGAGACGATCGGCTTCGTCGGCATCGGCCCGCAGTACGTCGTCGAGCAGCAGCCCGTCACCGCGGTGCTGCCTGCGGTCGGCGACAACGTCGTGCGCGTCGGCGAGCTCATCCTCAACCTGCCGCAGCGGCTGGTCGACGTCGCGCAGGCGGCGTTCGGCACCGAGGAGCGCGACCCCAACGGCCCGCTCTCGGTCGTCGGCGTCGGCCGCATGGCGGGCGAGATCGCCGCGCTCGACCAGGTGTCGATCCTCGAGCGCGTGAGCGCCATGGTGCAGCTGCTCGCGAGCCTCAACGTCGCGCTGTTCGTCTTCAACCTCATCCCGCTCATGCCCCTCGACGGCGGGCACATCCTCGGGGCGGTGGTGGATGCGGTGCGGCGCGGCTGGGCGCGCCTGCGCGGCAAGGTCGCGACGCCGCTCGACACCGCCAAGTGGGTGCCGCTCACGCTCGGGGTCACCGCGGTCCTCGGCGTCATGAGCGCGCTGCTCATCTACGCCGACATCGTCAAGCCCATCAGCCTCTTCGGCGGGTAGCCGGGCTGGCCGCAGCACAGACGCTGATCGAGTAGCGGCCCACCGGGCCGCGTATCGAGATCCCTTCGGTGCGTCTCGATACGCCGCCTGCGGCGGCTCCTCGACGAGCGAGGGGGCGCCCTGCCCGCGGCGGCTCCTCGACGAGTGAGGCGAGCGTCCCGCCCGCGGCCGCTCCTCGACGAGCGAGGGGAGCGCGCCTCAGCGCTCGGGCGTGCCCTGGTGGAACCGCTGGCGCCAGCGGCCGCCGGACCGCACCCAGAGCGAGCTGCGCAGCGCCGGCGCTTCGCCGACCGACCGCCAGACGACCAGCTGGGCGTCGGGGGCGACCTCGTGCGTCGCGAGCAGCTCGAGCTCGACCGGGCTCGGCAGCGGCGCGATCTCGGCGAGCAGCTCGTCGCGGCTCCAGCGCCGGCCCGAGGCGCCGATCTCCTCCCACTCCGGATGCAGCAGCGCGGCGACGCTCGCGGGGTCGGCGCGCACCTCGTCGGTGAGCAGCGAGCGCTCGAGGCGCACGACCTCGGCCTCGGCCGGCTCGTCGACGAGGAAGTCGAGGCCGTCGAAGAGGTCGACGGTGTCGGTCTGCGAGGTGGGGGCGGTGTCGGTCTCGAGACGCGTGCCGGCTGCGCCGGCGCGCTCCTCGACCTGCGGAGCGGCGGTGTCGGTCTCGTGACGCGTGCCGGCTGCGCCGGCGCGCTCCTCGACCTGCGAGGGGGCGGTGTCGGTCTCGAGACGCGTGCCGGCTGCGCCGGCGCGCTCCTCGACCTGCGAGGGGGCGCCGGCGCGCTCCTCGACCTGCGGGGGAACGGAGGCGCCGGCACCCGCGAACCCGGGCCCCGCATCCGGCACGCGCCCGCGCTGGTAGGCGGCGGCCGCGCCGTTCGCGAGCCGGTCGGCGGCCTCGTTGAGGGGGTGGCCGGCGTGCCCCTTGACCCACTCGAAGGTCACGGTGCCGCCCGCGGCGCGGCGTGCCGTCATGAGCCGGTCGAGCTCTTCGAGCAGCTCGCGGTTCATCACGGGCTTGCCGTCGGCCTTCCGCCAGCCCTTGCGCTTCCAGCCCGGCATCCACTGCGTGATCGCCTTGATGACGTACTGGCTGTCGCACAGCACGTGCAGCTCGTCGACGCCGACGGTCTGCTGCAGCAGGTCGATGACGGCCGAGAGCTCGCCGATGTTGTTCGTGCCCTGCCGCTGCCCGCCGGCGGCCCAGCGGTCCGCGTCGATGTACCAGCCCCAGCCGGTGGGGCCGGGATTGCCGAGGGAGGAGCCGTCTGCAGCTGCGGTGATCACCCGATGATCCTGCCAGCCGCGACGACGGCCGCGCACAGCGGCGGAGCGTAGGCTGGGCGCATGGCAGCCATCAACCTCGGCAAGCCCGAGCCGCTCACGCTCGCGCCCCGCCGCAAGAGCCGGCAGATCCGCGTGGGCAAGGTGCTCGTGGGCGGCGACGCGCCCGTCTCGGTGCAGTCGATGACCACCACGAAGACCACCGACATCAACGCGACGCTGCAGCAGATCGCCGAGCTCACCGCCACCGGCTGCGACATCGTGCGCGTCGCGGTGCCGAGCCAGGACGACGCGGATGTGCTGCACATCATCGCGAAGAAGAGCCAGATCCCGGTCATCGCCGACATCCACTTCCAGCCGAAGTACGTCTTCCAGGCGATCGATGCCGGCTGCGCCGCCGTGCGCGTCAACCCGGGCAACATCCGCAAGTTCGACGACAAGGTCGGCGAGATCGCGAAGGCCGCGAAGGACGCCGGCACGAGCCTGCGCATCGGCGTCAACGCCGGCAGCCTCGACCCCCGCCTGCTCGAGAAGTACGGCAAGGCCACCCCCGAGGCGCTCGTCGAGTCGGCGGTCTGGGAGGCGAGCCTGTTCGAGGAGCACGACTTCCACGACTTCAAGATCTCGGTCAAGCACCACGACCCGGTCGTGATGGTGAAGACCTACCGCATGCTCGCCGAGCGCGGCGACTGGCCCCTGCACCTCGGCGTCACCGAGGCCGGGCCCGCGTTCCAGGGCACGATCAAGTCGGCGACGGCCTTCGGCATCCTGCTCGCCGAGGGCATCGGCGACACGATCCGCGTCTCGCTCTCCGCCCCGCCGGTCGAGGAGATCAAGGTGGGGATGCAGATCCTGCAGTCGCTGGGCCTGCGCGAGAAGAAGCTCGAGATCGTCTCGTGCCCCTCGTGCGGCCGCGCCCAGGTCGACGTGTACACGCTCGCGGAGGACGTCACCGAGGGCCTCAAGGACGTGCAGGTGCCGCTGCGCGTCGCGGTGATGGGATGCGTCGTCAACGGTCCGGGCGAGGCCCGCGAGGCCGACCTCGGGGTCGCCTCGGGCAACGGCAAGGGCCAGATCTTCATCAAGGGCGAGGTCATCAAGACCGTGCCGGAGTCGGAGATCGTCGCGACCCTCATCGAGGAGGCGCGCCGCATCGCCGACGAGCAGGGCCTGCCCGCCGGCGACGCCGAGGTCGTCACGGTCTGACGATGGGCCGCAGGTGACCGCCGCGCCCGCCGTCGACATCCGCGGCGCGCAGCGGCGCACGCTCACGGTGCTCTCGGCCGGGCAGGCGCTCGGCGGGCTCTCGAACGGCGTCGCCCTCGGCGTCGGCGCGCTGCTCGTCGAGCAGGTCACGGGCGACCCCGCGCTCGCGGGGCTCGCGGCGACGATGCTCACGCTCGGCGGCGCGCTGCTCGCCGTGCCGCTGGCTCGGCTCGCGGACCGACGGGGCCGCCGCGTCTCCCTCACGACCGGGGCGCTCATCGCGCTCGCGGGCGCCCTGCTGCTCGCCCTCGGCGGCACGCTCGGCGCCGCGTGGATCGTGCTGCCGGGGTTCTCGGTGCTCGGCGCGAGCACGGCGATCAACCTGCAGTCGCGCTTCGCCGCGACCGACCTCTCCGAGCCCCGCCATCGCGGCCGCGACCTCTCGCTCGTCGTGTGGATGACGACGCTCGGCGTGATCATCGGCCCCAACCTGATCCCGGCGGGGGATGCGCTCGGCACGGCGATGGAACTGCCCCACCTCGTCGGCGCCTACCTCATCTCCGCCGCCGCGCTCGTGGTCGCCGCCACGCTCCTGTGGACAGGGCTGCGGCCCGATCCGCTCTTGACGGCGCGAGGGCTCGTCGAGGCGAGCGACCGCGTCATCCCGGCGCTGCGGCTCCTGCAGCACCCGCGCGCGCTCGCCGCGGTCGTCGCGATCGCGTGCGCGCAGGCGACGATGGTCGGCATCATGGCGCTCACGCCCGTGCACCTCGAGCACGACGGCCACGGGCTCGCGATGATCGGGCTCACGATGAGCGCCCACACCGCGGGCATGTACGCGCTCGCGCCCGTCTTCGGCTGGCTCACCGACCGCATCGGCGCGCGCTGGGTCGCGGTCGGGGGAGCGGCGATGCTCGCGGCGAGCGTCGGCACCGCGCTCGCGCTCGAGTCGCTGCTCGCGCCCGTGCCGCTCGCGCTGCTGGGCCTCGGCTGGAGCGCCGCGACGGTCGCGGGATCCACGATCGTCGCCGGCGCCGTGCCGGCCGACCTCCGACCGGCGCTGCAGGGCCGCAGCGACCTCGTCATGGGGCTCTCGGGCGCCGCTGCCGGCGCGCTCGCTGGTCCCGTGCTCGGCGTCGTCGGCTACGCGGGGCTCAACCTCGCGACGCTGCCGGTCATCGCCGCCGTCGCGGTCGCCGCGATCATCGCCACGCGTCCAGCGGGGGGATCGCGCGAGCCGGTAGCGTGACCGGAGCGCGGGCGCGCCGCCCCGCCGATCGACGCACGACCGACCAGCGAGGCCGACCATGAGGAGCGACGCGTGACCCAAGCAGTGCCCGGCCGGGAGCCGATCACGCCCGAGGAGCTGGAGCGCGCGAAGGGCATCATCCGCGAGATCGAGCAGGCGTTCCAGTCGACCGTCGTCGGCCAGCACCAGCTGCTGCGCTCACTGCTCGTCGCGCTGCTGACCGGCGGCCACGTGCTCATGGAGTCGGTGCCGGGCCTCGCGAAGACGACCGCGGCCGCGACGCTCGCGCGCTCGGTCTCGGCGTCGTTCCACCGCATCCAGTGCACCCCCGACCTGCTGCCGAGCGACATCGTCGGCACGCAGATCTACGACCAGCACTCGGGCGACTTCCGCACCCAGCTCGGGCCCGTGCACGCCAACTTCGTGCTGCTCGACGAGATCAACCGCTCGAGCGCGAAGACGCAGTCGGCGATGCTCGAGGCGATGCAGGAGCGGCAGACGTCCATCGGCGGCGAGACCTACCCGCTGCCGGCGCCGTTCCTCGTGCTCGCGACGCAGAACCCGATCGAGCAGGAGGGCACGTACACGCTGCCCGAGGCGCAGCTCGACCGCTTCCTGCTCAAGGAGATCCTCACCTACCCCTCGCCGACCGAGGAGGCGGAGATCGTGCGCCGCGCCGAGGCGGGCGTCTTCGAGGACGGCCACGACCGGCCCGTCGCGACGCTCGACGACGTGCGCTTCCTCCAGGGGCTCGTCAAGCGCGTCTACGTCGACCAGGCGATCACGAACTACGTCGTGCAGCTCATGTACGTCACGCGCCACGCGGAGGACTACATCGGCGCGCAGCTCGCCGGCTACATCGAGTACGGCGCGAGCCCGCGCGGCTCGCTCTCGTTCGCGCAGGCGTCCCGCGCGCTCGCGCTCGTGCAGGGCCGCGATTGGGTCATCCCCGAGGACATCAAGGATCTGCGGCACGCGGTGCTGCGCCACCGCCTCATCCTCGGCTACGAGGCCGAGGCCGACGGCGTGACGAGCGAGCAGATCATCGACGCCATCTTCGGCGCCGTGCGGACCCCGTAGGCGGCGGGCATGGAGCGGCGGCTGCGCAAGGTGAAGACGACGATGTCGATTCACGCGCACCGTCGCACGCTCGAGCTGCTCGACGGCGAGTACGCGTCGATCCACCACGGCCGCAGCCACGACTTCGACGACCTGCGCGAGTACCAGCCGGGCGACGAGGTGAAGGACATCGACTGGAAGGCGACGGCGCGCAGCCACGTGCCGCTCATCAAGCGCTACATCGCGTCGCGCCAGCACAACCTGCTGCTCGTGGTCGACTCGGGCCGCAACATGGCCGCGACCGCCGAGTCGGGGGAGTCGAAGCGCGAGCTCGCGATCCTCGTCGCCGGCGTGCTCGGCTACCTCGCCACCCGCCACGGCGACCGCGTCGCGCTGCTCATGGGCGACGCGGAGCGCCGCGAGGACATGCCGGAGGGCGGCTCCGAGTCGCACCTCGAGCGCATCCTGCGCCGCGTCGACCACGCGATCGCCGTCGACGGCCCGCGCTCGAGCCTCGTCGACGTGCTCGAGCACGCGGTGCGCCGCATGCGCCGCCGATCGCTCATCGTCGTGATCGCCGACGACCTCGCGTACACGCACGACCTCGACGTGCACCTCGGCCGCCTGCACACCCGCCACGAGGTGCTGTGGGTCTCGATCGGCGACGCCGACCTGATGGCGCGCGCCGGCGACCACCGCGAGCTCGTCGGCGTCGACACCGGGGTCGGCCTTCCCGCGTTCCTCCGGCGCGACCGGGGGCTGCGCCGCGCGTTCGACGCCGAGAGCGCGGCCCGGCGCGAGCGGCTCGAGACCGGCCTGCGCTCGCTCGGCATCGCCTCCGTGCGCGTCGCGTCGTCGGCGACCGCGATCGGCTCGCTCTTCCGCCTGCTCGAGAGGCACCGCCGTGCCCGCCGCTGAGCTCGCGGACGGCCTCGCGCGGCTGCCGGCCCCCGACACCTACGGCCCGTTCGGCTACGGCCCGTGGTGGGTGCTCGGCGCCGCGGCGCTCCTGCTCGTCGCGACGGCCTACGCGCTCGCGTGGGCGTGGACGAGGCCGCGCGGCATCCTCACGCCGCCGCCCCCGCCTGTCGCGCCGATCGACGTGCGCAGCGTCAAGCAGAAGTACCTCGGCATGATCGACGAGGTCGCCGCCGAGCATGCCGCGGGCGAGCTCGAGCCGCGCGCGCTCGCGCAGCGCCTGAGCCTCGTGCTGCGCTTCTTCGCGCACGAGTCCACCGGGGTCGTCGCCGAGGTCATGACGCTCCGCGACCTCGGCGGCGCCGACCTGCCGACCGTCGAGGGCGCCGTCGCGCAGTACTACCCGGCGTCGTTCCGACGCGCGGCGAAGCACGACCCGGATGCGGCGATCGCCGCCGCACGGCAGGTGGTGGCGACGTGGATGTGACGCTGCTGTGGCCGTGGGTCGTGGCCGCCGCGGCCGTCGTCGCCGTCGCGCTCGCCGCCCTGGGCCTCGTCCTGCCGCGCCGCCGCCGCGATCGTGGTCTGCCGGTCGCGCACGTCGACCGCATGACGGGGCTCGCGGTCTTCCGCGGGGCGCTGCTGCGCTACCGGGCGTGGATCGCCGGCGCGCTCGTCGCGGCGCTCGCCGGCGCGATCGTCGCCGGTGTGATCGGCTCGCGCCCCTCGGGGGTGCACGCCAACCAGGAGGACGACTACAAGCGCGACATCGTGCTGTGCCTCGACGTCTCGGGCTCGATGGTCGACGTCGACGCCGAGATCCTGGGCGTCTACCAGCAGATCGCGAGCGAGCTCGACGGCGAGCGCATCGGCATGCGCGTGTGGGACGCCTCGAGCGTCATGGCCTTCCCGCTCACGAGCGACTACGACTACATCGCCGGGCAGCTGGGCCGCTACCAGCGGGCCCTCAACGGCCAGCTCGGCCCCGACGAGCAGTTCAACTACCTCGCCGGCACCACCAACGGCCTCGGCGCATCGCTCGTCGGCGACGGCCTCGCCTCGTGCGTGCTCGACTTCGCCGACCTCGAGGCGAGCGAGCGGCCGCGCTCGATCATCCTCGCGACCGACAACATGGTGAACGGCCAGCAGATCTTCTCCCTCCCGCAGGCCGGCCAGCTCGCGGTCGACCACGAGGTGCGCGTCTACGCCATCAACCCCTTCGACTGGGGCGGCGACCCGGCTTCGAACGAGCTGCGCGAGGTCTCCGAGGGCACCGGCGGCGCCTACTTCCCGCTCGACTTCGCCCAGACGGTGCCGCAGATCGTCGACCGGATCAACGCGATCGAGGCCGGCTACATCGAGACCCCGCCGCAGATCCAGCTCGTCGACCGGCCCGGCGCGATGCCGCTCGTCGTGCTCGTGCTCACCGCCATCGTGTGCGCGATCGCCTGGAGGGTGCGCCTGTGATCACGTTCCACCCCACCCTCCCGATCGTCGTCGTCGCGATCGGCGCGCTCGCCGTGGGCCTGTGCGCGTGGCAGCTCGCGGTCGCGCGCGGCCGCCGGCTCGCGTGGCTGCGCCGCACCCTGCTCGTGCTGCTCGCGGTCGCGATGGCGTTCCGGCCGGCGGTGCCCGGCGGCGAGGTGCCGACCGCGTCGATCCAGGCGCGCGTGTTCGTGCTCGTCGACACGTCGCAGTCGATCGCCGCCGAGGACTGGGGCGGCGAGCCGCGGCTCACCGGGATGCAGGAGGACGTCGTCGAGATCGCGCGCGCCTTCGCCGGCGCCGACATCTCGGTCATCTCCTTCGACTCGCAGGCGAGCCTGCGCGTGCCGCTCACCGACGACGGCTCGGCGGTGATCGAGATGGTGCGCGCGATGCGGCCGGAGATCGCGCAGCAGTCCCGCGGCACCTCGATCGCGATCGCCCACGACCTGCTCCGCACCGAGCTCGAGCGCAGCGCCGCCGAGGATCCCGCGAGCCCCGCGGTGGTGTTCTACCTCGGCGACGGCGAGCACACCGCCGACGGCGAGCCCGCATCCTTCTCCGACGTCGCGGGCCTCGTCGACCGCGGGCTCGTGCTCGGCTACGGCACCGCCGAGGGCGGGCGGATGCGGGTGTCGAGCTTCGACGCGGGCGCCGCGGAGCAGTACGTGCAGGATCCCGCGGGCGGCGACGCCGTCAGCCGCATCGACGAGGGCCGGCTGCGCGGCATCGCCGATCAGCTCGGCATCACCTACCTCCACCGCTCGCCCGCGCTGCCGATCACGGATGCGCTCGGCCCGATGGCCGCGCTCGACGGCGAGGCGGACCTCGACCGCACCGAGGAGGCGCGGCTCGAGGTCGCGTGGGCGCTCGGCATCCCGATCGCCCTCCTGCTCGCGTGGGAGGGCTTCAGCCTCGCGCGCTCCTTGCGGACGACGCGCGGCATCCTGCCGAAGGACGCCGCATGAGCCGGGCCCGGCGCATCCGCCGCGTCATGACCGACGACCGCCGCCGGGTGCTGCGCTGGTGGCTGCTGCTCGGGCTCATCCCGTTCGCGCTCGCGGCCATCGTGCTCGCGACGAAGCTCATCGGCGTGAACGTGCTCGCGCAGACCGCCGCCGACCGCTTCGACGGCCGAGCCTACGCGCAGGGCGCGGAGGCCGCGCGGGGGCTCGAGACGTGGAACTGGGTCGAGCCGTGGAAGGCGCCGTTCGCGGTGGGCGTCAACCTCACGATGGCCGGGTCGCTCGAGGAGGGCCGGGCGAAGATCGAGGAGTCGCTGACCCTGCACGGCGAGCCGACGAGCCCGTCGCGCACGCACGAGCACTGCGTCATCGTCGCCTCCCTCGTCACCGCGATCGAGAAGCAGGGCGACGTCGCGCGCGAGGCCGACGACCGCCAGGCGGCGAACGGCTTCTACCGCGAGGCGCTCGCGCTCATCGACCAGCAGCCCGACGGCTGCTTCGACCCGCCCCGCCCCGACGAGGCCGACACCGCCGAGCAGCTCGACGCCGCCGTGCCGCGCATCGAGGAGAAGATCGAGGACGACTCCGGCCAGGGCGAAGGCGAGGGCGAGGGCGAGGGCGAGAACGACGGCGAGCCGCAGACGCCCGAGGAGCAGCTCGAGGAGCAGAACCAGGAGGCGCAGGAGCAGCAGCAGCAGCAGGACCAGTACGACGAGAGCGAGGGCGAGGGCTCCGGAGGCCCCCCGGTCGACCGGCCCTGGTGAGGCGCGCTCGGGACCGCGTGCGCGGAACCCTAGAATCGCAAGGGTGATCCGCCTCTCCCAGCTGTTCTTCACCACGCTCCGCGACGACCCGGCCGAGGCGGAGGTCGCGAGCCACCGGCTGCTGCTGCGCGCGGGCTACATCCGCCGCGCCGGCGCCGGCCTCTACTCGTGGCTGCCGCTGGGCCTGCGCGTGCGCCGCAACATCGAGCGCATCATCCGCGAGGAGATGGAGGCGGTCGGCGCGCAGGAGGTGCTCTTCCCGGGCCTGCTGCCGCGCGAGCCGTACGAGCTCACCGGCCGGTGGACCGAGTACGGCGACGGCATCTTCCGCCTGCAGGACCGCAAGGGCGCCGACCACCTGCTCGCGCCCACGCACGAGGAGGTCTTCACGCTCCTCGTGCAGGATCTCGTGTCGAGCTACAGGGCACTGCCGCTCACGCTCTTCCAGATCCAGGACAAGTACCGCGACGAGGCGCGCCCCCGCGCGGGCCTGCTGCGCGCGCGCGAGTTCACGATGAAGGACGCCTACTCGTTCGACACGACCGACGAGGGGCTCGAGGCGAGCTACCAGCGCCAGCGCGATGCGTACGAGCGCATCTTCCAGCGGCTCGGCCTCGACTACGTCATCGTCGCCGCCGACGCGGGCGCGATGGGCGGGTCGAAGTCGGAGGAGTTCCTGCACCCCTCGCCGGTCGGCGAGGACACCATCGTGCGCTCGGCCGGCGGCTACGCCGCCAACGTCGAGCGGTTCGAGACGATCGCGCCCGAGCCGCTGCCGATCGAGGGCCAGGCGGATGCGGTGGTGCGGGACACGCCCGACACCCCCACGATCGAGACGCTCGTCGCCGACGCGAACGCGCGCTTCCCGCGCGAGGACGGCCGTGACTGGACGGCCGCCGACACCCTGAAGAACGTGGTGCTGCGCCTCACCCACCCGGATGGCAGCCGCGAGCTGGTGGTCATCGGCCTGCCCGGCGATCGCGAGGTCGACCAGAAGCGCGTCGAGGTCGCGTTCCAGCCGGCCGAGGTCGAGGCGGCCGACGAGACCGACTTCGCCGCCAACCCGGGCCTTGTGAAGGGCTACATCGGCCCGTGGTCGCCCGCAGGCGCGGTGCTGGGCGAGGAGGCCGCCACCGGCATCCGCTACCTGCTCGACAAGCGGGTCGTCGACGGCACCGCCTGGATCACCGGGGCCAACGAGCCGGGCAAGCACGTGTTCGGGCTGGTCGCGGGGCGCGACTTCGCCGGCGACGGATGGGTCGAGGCGGCGAGCGTGCGGGACGGCGACCCGGCCCCCGATGGCTCGGGCCCCGTGACGCTCGAGCGCGGCATGGAGGTCGGGCACGTGTTCGCGCTCGGCCGCAAGTACGCCGAGGCTCTGGGCCTGCAGGTGCTCGACCAGAACGGCAAGCTCGTCACCGTCACGATGGGCTCCTACGGCATCGGCGTCACCCGCAACCTCGCCGCGATCGCCGAGATCGCGCACGACGAGCGCGGGCTCGTGTGGCCGCGCGAGGTGGCGCCGTTCGACGTGCACGTCGTCGCGACCGGCAAGGACGAGGCGGTGTTCACGATCGCCGAGGGCGTCATCGCGGGGCTCGAGGCGCGCGGCCTCGAGGTGCTCTACGACGACCGGCCGAAGGTCTCGCCGGGTGTGAAGTTCGGCGACGCCGAGCTCATCGGCGTGCCGCAGGTCGTGGTCGTCGGCCGCGATGCGCCGGCGGGGCTCGTCGAGGTGTGGGACCGCGCGACGGGCGAGCGCGAGACGGTGCAGCTCGACGCCCTCGAGGCGGCCCTCGGCCGCTGACCCGCAGGTCGAGGAGCGCGCGCCGAAGGCGCACGCGTCACGAGACCCGCGCGCCGCAGGCGCCCGCGTCGCCTCCGCACGTCGAGGAGCGCGCGCCGCAGGCGCACGCGTCACGAGACCCGCCGCCGAAGGCGCCCGCGTCGCCTCCGCAGGTCGAGGAGCGCGCGCCGAAGGCGCACGCGTCACGAGACCCGCCGCCGCAGACGCACGCATCACCTCCGCAGGTCGAGGAGCGCGCGCCGCAGGCGCACGCGTCACGAGACCCGCCGCCGCAGGCGCACGCATCATCTCCGCAGGTCGAGGAGCGCGCGCCGCAGGCGCCCGCGTCACGAGACCCGCCGCCGCAGGCGCACGCGTCACCGCCGCAGGTCGAGGAGCGCGCGCCGCAGGCGCACGCATCACCGCCGCAGGTCGAGGAGCGCGCGCCGAAGGCGCGCGCGTCACGAGACCGGAGCCGCCCCGCCCCGCGACCCCACCACGACGAGCACGACGCCGACGACGCTCACCGCGCCGAGCACCGCATCCGGCACCCATGTGCCGAGCGCGACCACGTGCCACGCGAAGAAGACGGGCAGCGCGCACAGCGAGAGCCGTGCGAGCAGCGATCGCGGCGCGGCGAGCGCGGCGCCGATGCCGAACGCGCCGGCGAGCATGCCGAACGAGGCGATCATCGTCGTCGCCGTCGGCTCGAACGGGTCGTCGACGAACATCGTGCTCGCGCCGATCACCGCGCACATCGCACTGAGCACGATGAGGATGCCCTGGCCGATGCGCGTCGCGCGGCGGCCGGAGCTGCGCGGGCCGGCGGCTTCCCGCTCGTGCGCGGGCGACGTGGCGGGGTGGTCGGATGCGGTGGTGGACATGGTGCTCCTCGCTCCGCGGCCGACGGTCGGCCGCTCGGTGCGACGGTAGGCGCGGGCAGTCGCCGGGCGGGATGGGGCTGGCCTCATGCGGGCTGCGGCTGGCCGCACGACCGGCTCCGAGCGCGCTCGCGGCCCTGCGCCTCCGATGGCAGGATGCACGCATGGCAGCGCCGCCTTCTTCGCGGTCGATGTCCGGCGCGCGCGTCGCCGGCGTCGCCGCCGCCGTGATCGCGAGCGCGGCCGTGCTGCTCGCGCCCGCTGTCGTCGTCGTCGATGCGCTGCCGGTGCTGCTCGTGCCGTGGATGCTCGTGGTCACGGGTGCGGTCGCGACGCGCTGGCGGGCCTCGGGCTTCGTGTGCGCCTGCCTGCTCGCGATCGGGGCCGCTCAGCTGGTCGCGCTCGCGCTCTCGGCGGTCGCGCTCTCCGTGCAGCAGGGGTCGGTCCCCTCGGTGCTGCACGCGCTGTCGCAAGCGGTCTTCGGCGCCTCGTTCGCGCTCCTCGTCCCGCTCGCGGCCGGCTACCCGGGGCCTCGCGCGCCGCGATGGACCTGGTCGCTCGTCGTCGCGCCGCTGCTGCTCGCGCTCGCCGCGGCGCTCTCCGGGCCATCGCCCGCCGTGCTGGGCGGCACCCCGCTCCCGCCGGTCGCCGCAGTGCTGCCGCCGACGCTCGCAGCGTGGGGCGCCGCGATCTTCGCGCTGCCGCTCGCGGCTACCGCCGTCGGCGTCGCGCGCTGGATCCTGGGCGATCGGGACCTGCGGGTGCGCCTGCAGCTCCCGCTCGCGGCGCTCGCCGTGCTCGCCTCGGTCGTGCTGCTCGGCGCCGTCACGCCGGCTGCCTCGCGCGTCGTCACCGATGCGCTGTTCTTCGTCACGGCCCCGCTGCTGCCGATCGCGCTCGCCGCGGGCTCGCGCTCGCGCGGCGAGCCCGACGCCGAGCGCATCCGTCGCGACCTCGCCGACATCGCTGCCCGCGTCGACGCGCTCGGGAGCCGGCTCGAGCCCGTCGCGCCGCCTCCCGACGCCGCGCGGGCGCTCCTCGCATCGCTCACGCCGCGCGAGCGCGCCGTGCTCGAGCGGGTCGCGCAGGGCCGCTCGAACGCGGCGATCTCGAGCGAGCTGCACCTGTCGGTCTCGGCGGTCGAGAAGCACGTCGGGGCCGTCTTCGCCAAGCTCGGCATCCCCGCCTCGCCCGATCTGCACCGCCGCGTCGCCGCAGCGACGGCGTGGCATCGGGGCACCGCGGGGGAGGAGCGGCCCTCTGCGAGGAAGGCCGACGAGGCGGTAGACTGACCGGTCGGCATCCGGTGCCGACAGGACCGCAGGACAAGAGGAGCCACAAGTGAAGATCGATCTGAGCGTGCTGAAGACCGTCGAGCGCGAGCGGGAGATCTCCCAGGACGACCTCATCCGCATCATCGAGCAGGCGATCCTGCAGGCGCACCTGCGCTCGGGCGAGAAGCACGACCCCGCCGCGCCGCAGCCCCGCGTCGAGGTCGACCGCAAGACCGGCGACGTCACGCTCTACGAGCCCGAGCTCGACGAGGACGGCAACCGCATCGGCGAGTCGATCGCGAACACCGACGACTTCAGCCGCATCGCCGCGACGGCCGCCAAGCAGGTCATCTTCCAGGCGCTGCGCGACAAGAGCGACGAGAGCGTGCTCGGCGCCTACAAGGACCGCGAGGGCGACATCATCGCCGGCGTCGTGCAGCAGGGCACGAACCCGCGCATGGTGCACGTCAAGCTCGGCGACGACATGGAGGCGCTGCTGCCCCCCGAGGAGCAGGTGCCCGGCGAGGAGTACCGCCACGGCCAGCGCCTGCGCGTCTACGTCACGCGCGTCGAGCGCGGCCAGCGCGGCCCGCAGGTGACCGTGAGCCGCACCCACCCGTCGCTCGTGCGCCGGCTGTTCGCGCTCGAGGTCCCCGAGATCGCCTCCGGCGCGGTCGAGATCGTCGCGATCGCGCGCGAGGCCGGCCACCGGTCGAAGATCGCCGTGCGCGCGACGCAGCCCGGCATCAACGCGAAGGGCGCGTGCATCGGCGAGCTCGGCGCTCGCGTGCGCGCCGTCCAGGCCGAGCTCGGCGACGAGAAGATCGACATCGTCGACTTCTCCGAGGATCTCCCGGCCTTCGTCGCGAGCGCGCTGAGCCCCGCACGGGTCTCGGATGCGTTCATGCTCGACGCGAAGACCAAGGCCGTCCGCGCCCTCGTGCCCGACTTCCAGCTCTCGCTCGCGATCGGCCGAGAGGGGCAGAACGCCCGTCTGGCCGCCAAGCTGACGGGCGCGAAGATCGACATCCAGCCCGATTCGGTGATGGAGGACTGACGCCTCCCCGCGACGATCTGAGCGGTCGGGAGCGGGAGGCCCGGTGGGCCTCTCGCGAGCGAGAAGATCGACATCCAGCCCGATTCGGTGATGGAGGACTGACGCCTCCTTCGTCGGTCGAGGAGCGCGGCCGCGCAGCGGCCTCGCGTCACGAGACCCGTCGCTCGCTCGGGGAGGCCATAGGGCCGACGCCCGGGACGGGCGTCCGGGCTGGGGTCGCGGCGTCGACCCGAAAGGGTCGCCGCCCTTGGAGCTCCACCGCCCGGGCGTGTCGTCCTGTAGAGTGGTCACCATCCGTACGTGTCTCGGCTGTCGCGCGCGCACCGAACCCGCCCACCTGGTGCGGATCGCTGCGCGAGACGGCCAGGCGGTCATCGATCCCGATCGGCGGCTGCCGGGCCGAGGCGCGTGGGTGCATCCGACGCAGCGGTGCGTGGAGCGCGCGATGCGCGCCCTCCCGCGGGCCCTGCGCCAGCGGCACTTGGATGCTTCACCCATCGAACGATGGGCACTGGACGGGCTCGATCCGAGCCCCGACCGAAGGAATGAACGGCACATGGACAACTGATGAGCGGCTCGAGATGAGACCCGTCAGCAAGTGATGTCCGCCCTGTCCTGGGCGGACCAGGACAGGAGAGAAGTGGCAAACCCACGCGTTCACGAGATCGCCGCCGAAGTCGGCGTCGAGAGCAAGGTCGCCATGGCTAAGCTCAAGGAGATGGGCGAGTTCGTCAAGGGACCGGCCTCGGCCGTGGCACCCCCGGTGGCTCGCAAGCTCAAGGCCGCCCTCGAGGCGGAGCACGGCGCGGCGAGGGCCGAGCCTGCCGCGAAGCCTGCGCAGGCCGCGCCCAAGGCGTCGCCCGCGAAGGCCGCGCCGAAGGCGTCGCCCGCGCCCGCCCCCGCCCAGCCCGCCGCTGCACCGCAGCCGGCGGCCGAGGCGAAGCCGGCCGCTGAGACCGCGCCCGCACCCGCGGCGAAGCCCGCAGCCGCCCCCGCGTCGCAGGCTCCGAAGCCCGGCGACGCGGCCGCCGGCCCCACGCCCAACGCCATCCCGCGCCCCATGGGCCGGCCCGGCGCGCCCCGTCCCGGCAACAACCCGTTCGCCTCGAGCCAGGGGATGGGTCGCCCGCGCGGCGGCAACAACCCCTTCACGAGCAAGCAGGGCGCCGGCGGCCCCCGCCCGGCGGCCCCGCGCCCCGGCGCGCCCCGCCCGGGCGCCCCGCGTCCCGGCTCGCCTCGCCCCGGTGCTCCGCGCGGCGGCGGCGCCGGTCGCCCCGGCGGCGCCGGCGGCGGCTTCCAGCGTCCTGGCCAGGGCGCGCCCGGTCGCGGCGCTCCCGGTCGCGGCGGCCCCGCGTTCGCGGGTCGCGGCGGCGGTCGCGGTCGCGGCGGCACTGCCGGCGCGTTCGGCAAGGGCGGCGGCAAGGCCCGCTCGCGCAAGTCGAAGCGCACGAAGCGGCTCGAGTTCGAGATGCGGGAGGCCCCGTCGATCGGCGGCGTCAAGGTCCGCCGCGGCGACGGCTCGACCGTCATCCGCATGCGCCGCGGCGCATCCATCGCCGACTTCGCCGAGAAGATCGACGCGAGCCCCGGCGACCTCGTGACCGTGCTGTTCCACCTCGGTGAGATGGCGACGGCGACGGAGTCGCTCGACGAGTCGACCTTCGAGATCCTCGGCGAGGAGCTGGGCTACCGCATCCAGATCGTCAGCCCCGAGGACGAGGACAAGGAGCTCCTCGAGTCCTTCGACATCGACCTCGAGCAGGAGCTCGAGGACGAGAGCGACGAGGACCTCGAGTACCGCTCGCCGGTCGTCACGGTCATGGGCCACGTCGACCACGGCAAGACGCGCCTGCTCGACGCGATCCGCGACGCCAACGTCATCGAGGGCGAGGCCGGCGGCATCACGCAGCACATCGGCGCCTACCAGGTGTGGCAGGAGCACGAGGGCGAGGACCGCTCGATCACCTTCATCGACACCCCGGGCCACGAGGCGTTCACCGCCATGCGTGCGCGTGGTGCGCAGGTGACCGACATCGCGATCCTCGTGGTCGCCGCCGACGACGGCATCATGCCGCAGACGGTCGAGGCGCTGAACCACGCGCAGGCCGCAGGCGTGCCGATCGTGGTCGCGGTCAACAAGGTCGACAAGCCCGACGCCAACCCGGCGAAGGTGCGCCAGCAGCTCACCGAGTACGGCCTCGTCACCGAGGAGTACGGCGGCGACACGATGTTCGTCGACGTCTCGGCGCTCGCGCGCACCGGTATCGACGAGCTGCTGGAGGCCGTGCTGCTCACGGCCGACGCCGGCCTCGACCTGCGTGCCAACCCGAACAAGGAGGCGCGCGGCGTCGCGATCGAGGCGAAGCTCGACAAGGGCCGCGGCTCGGTGGCGACCGTGCTCATCCAGTCGGGCACGCTCCGCGTCGGCGACGCGATCGTGGCAGGCACGGCCTACGGCCGCGTGCGTGCGATGATCGACGACCGCGGCGAGCCGGTCGACGAGGCCGGCCCGTCGATGCCCGTGCAGGTGCAGGGCCTCTCGAGCGTCCCTCGCGCAGGCGACACCTTCATCTCCACCGAGGAGGACCGCACCGCGCGCCAGATCGCCGAGAAGCGCGAGGCCGTCGAGCGCAACGCTCAGCTGGCCAAGGCCCGCAAGCGCCTGTCGCTCGAGGACTGGAAGACCCAGCTCGAGCAGGGCAAGGTCGACACGCTCAACCTCATCATCAAGGGTGACGTCTCGGGTGCCGTCGAGGCGCTCGAGGAGTCGCTCATGAAGATCGAGGTGGACGACACGGTCGATCTGCGGATCATCCACCGCGGCGTCGGCGCGATCACCGAGTCCGACGTGAACCTCGCGACGGTCGACGACGCCGTGATCATCGGCTTCAACGTCCGTCCCGACACGAAGGCTCGTGAGCGCGCCGCCCGCGAGGGCGTCGACGTCCGCTTCTACAGCGTCATCTACGGTGCGCTGGAGGACATCGAGAACTCGCTCAAGGGCATGCTCAAGCCCGAGTACGAGGAGGTCCAGTCGGGCGTCGCCGAGATCCGCGAGGTGTTCCGCTCCTCGAAGTTCGGCAACATCGCCGGCTGCATCGTCCGCTCGGGCACGATCACCCGCAACGCGAAGGCACGCATCATCCGCGACGGCGTCGTGGTGGCCGACGGACTCGCGATCGAGTCGCTGCGCCGCTTCAAGGACGACGTCACCGAGGTGAAGACGGACTTCGAGTGCGGCATCGGCCTCGGCAAGTTCAACGACATCCAGCTCGGCGACGAGATCGAGACGATCGAGATGGTCGAGAAGCCGCGCGTCTGACGCGCAATACGGTGGTGGGGCGGCTCCGGCCGCCCCACTGCCGTCTGCAGCCACATCAGGAGGAGAGCCATGAGCGAGAACCCCCGGGCGAGGAAGGTCGCCGACCGCATCCGCGAGATCACCGTGCGGGCGCTCGAGCGCGAGGTCAAGGATCCGCGGCTGGGCTTCGTGACGATCACGGATGTCCGGGTCACGGGCGACCTGCAGCACGCGTCGATCTTCTACACGGTGCTCGGCACCGACGAGGAGCGCGAGGACACGGCGAAGGCGCTCGCGAGCGCGAAGGGCGTCGTGCGGCGCGAGATCGGCAAGGGGCTGAGCCTGCGGCTCACGCCGTCGATCGACTTCTTCCTCGACGCGCTGCCCGAGAACGCCGCGTCGATCGAGCACCTGCTCGACGAGGCGCGCGTGCGCGACCGGGCGAGCCACGAGGCGGCCGCGGGCGCGCAGTACGCCGGCGAGGCCGACCCCTACCGCAAGCCCCGCGAGGCCGACGAGGAGTAGCGCGCCGCACGATCCGCAGACCGGTACCGGATAGCCGCGCGGCGCGCAGCGCCGCGACAGATCGGTACCGGTCTTCGCGCGTCGGAGCGGCTACGCGTCGGCGAAGCGCAGGCGGCGTGCGGCGAGGTCGGCCTCGGTGAGGCGCACGCGGATGCGCTCGCCCGGCTCCGCCGCCGTGTCGCACGCCGCTTCGGTCGGGGGATCGAGCAGCTGGATCGTCGCGCCCTCCTTGCGGGCCTCGACGACGACCGCGTCGAACTCCTCGCCGATGCGTCCGGCGAGCAGCGCGATCTCGACCGCGTCGATCGACTCGCGCTCGAGCGTGCCGGCGACGCGGCTCGACTCGGCCATGATCTCCGGCAGCCCCTCGAGCCCCGCGGCGGCCCACTCGGGGATCTCGCGCCCGTTCGCGATCGCCTCGCAGTGCACGAGCACGTAGCGGTCGACGAGCCGCCGCAGCGGCGCCGTCGCGTGCGCGTAGGGCGCGCCGATCGCCGCCTGCTCGAGCTCGGCAGGCATCGACCCGTCGTGCAGCACCGTGTAGCCGGCCCCGCGGAACAGCCGCCGGGCCGCCTGCAGGATCGCGAGCGTCGTCGGCTTCGAGCGGTCGAGCCGCCTGAGGAACGTGCCGTAGTGCTCGCCCTCGGCCCACTCCTCGCCGATCGCGTGCACCTCCTTGCGGAAGCGGCGCACGTCGCTCTCGGGCGGCTGCGGCATCGTGCGCAGGACGCCCCGCTTCGCGCGCAGCTGCAGGTTCGCCGCCTCCATGCCGGTCATGAGCGAGAGCTGCGCGTTCCATCGCTCGACGGGCAGCAGCTCGCGGCGCTCGATCACGAAGCGATCGCCGTGGCGGGTGATCTGCTCCTCGGGCATGTCGAGGCTGGCTCCCTCGCGCGCCTCCTCGAGCGCGATGCGCAGCTCGCCCACGTCGCGCAGCAGCCCGAGCATCGCGTCGCCCGCGTCGATGCGCTCCTGCGCCTCGGCGTAGGTCAGCTGCTCGCGCGACCGCACCCGGGCGCGCTCGAGCGCCGTCCCGACGACGTCACCGGCCGCATCCAGCCGCATCGTCCACACGTAGGCGCCACGCTCCTGCCCCTCGAGGAGGCTCGCGGCGCCCTCGCTCACGACCGGCGGGTGCAGCGGCACGCGCCCGTCGGGGGCGTACATCGTCTGGCCGCGGCGGCGCGCCTCGGCGTCGATCGCCCCGCCCGGCTCGACGAAGGCCGGCACGTCGGCGATCGCGTAGCGCACGACGTAGCCGTCGCCGTCGCGCTCGAGGTGCAACGCCTGGTCGAGGTCGGTCGAGCCCGGCGGGTCGATCGTCACGAACCCGATCGCGGTCGCGTCCGCCTCGGGCAGCCGCGGGGCGGCGGCGAAGGCCTCGGCCTCGGCGACCGCCTCGGGCGGGAACGCCTCGGTGAGCCCGAGCTCCTCCCGGATGGCCGCGAGCGCCGCGCGCAGCTCGTCCGTCGTCTCCTGCAGTCGCTGGTGTCGTGCCGGCATGCGCCCAACCTAGGCCCCGACGCTGAGCGGTGCCGTCAGTGGGGCAGGCGCACCGAAGCGCCGTCGCGCACGACGAGCCCGTCGGCGACGAGCGATGCGAGCGCGCGCTCCAGCTGCTCGGCATCGGGCCACAGCGCGGCGATCTCCGCTTCGGCGAGCGGCACGTCCACGCCGCGGAGCGCCCGCAGCACCGTGCCGCGCGCCTGCCGGTCGCTGCCGGCGAAGCGCGCCTGTCGCGGCGCGCGACGCCCCTCGTACGGCGGGTAGCCCGCCGCCCGCCACGCGCACGCGTCGGCGATGGGGCACGACTCGCAGCGCGGCGCGCGGGCGGTGCACACGAGCGCGCCGAGCTCCATGAGCGCGATCGAGACGACGGATGCGTCGGCCGGGTCCGCGGGCAGCAGGGCCTCGACGTCGGCCAGGTCGCGCCGCTTCGCGGGCCCGGCTTCGCCCTGCCCGTGCACGGCGCGCGCGACGACGCGGCGCACGTTCGTGTCGACGACCGGGTGGCGGTCGCCGAAGTGGAACACGGCGACGGCCCGCGCGGTGTAGTCGCCGATCCCCGGCAGCGCGAGCAGCGCATCCACGTCCCTCGGCACCTCGCCGCCGTGCCGCTCGACGATCGCGCGCGCGGTGTCCTGCAGGCGCAGCGCCCGGCGCGGGTAGCCGAGCGTGCCCCACTGCCGCAGCACCTCGTGGGTGGGCGCGTCGGCGAGGTCGGCGGGCGTCGGCCAGCGCTCGAGCCAGCGGTCGATCTCGACCGCGACGCGCGCCGCCTGCGTCTGCTGCAGCATGATCTCGCTCACGAGCGTGCCCCACGCGTCGAAGTCCGGGCGACGCCACGGCAGGTCGCGGGCGCTCCTGAGATACCAGTCGGCGAGCGAGCCGAGGGGCAGGGCGGCGGGCATCCTGCCAGCGTAGACGGGGCGCTCGGCCTAGGCTGGCGGCATGGCAGACCGTGCACTCCTCATGCGGGCGGCGTCGTGGACGCCGGAGCAGAAGGCGCTGTACACCCGCCTGACCGAGCTCATGCTGCGGCGCAACCCGCGCGGTCGCCGGCTCGTCGCGGTCGAGGGCCGCGACGGCACGGGCAAGACGCACTTCGCGGATGCGCTGCAGGTGGCCTTCGCACGCGCCGGCGTCGAGGCGTTCCGGGCCAGCGCAGACGACTTCCACCGCCCGCAGGCGTTCCGCTACCGGCAGGGGCGCGACTCGCCGAAGGGCTACTACGAGGATGCGTTCGACGTCGAGCTGCTCGACCGCGTGCTGCTGCAGCCGTTCCGCATGGGCGGCTCGACCGGGTTCATGACGCGCGCGTTCGACCTCCACCGCGATGCGCCGGTCGAGATGGAGTGGGAGACGGCCGGCCCCGACGCGGTGCTCATCGTCGACGGCGTGTTCCTGCAGCGCCCGGCGCTCGCCGGAAAGTGGCACGCGGTGCTCTTCCTCGAGGCCGACGACCGCGTGCGGGGGGAGCGGCTGCGCGCCCGCGACGGCGCCCACCCCGACGTGCAGCACGCCTCGCACCGGCGCTACCGCGAGGCGCACGACCACTACGAGCGCCAGGTGGACCCGCGCCGGAAGGCGCTGTTCGTGGTCGACAACACCGATTGGCGCAAGCCCATCCAGTCCTTCGCCGATTCCTGTTGAGCCCGCAGGACGCAATGCCGCGCAGCGGCGTTGCGCCCGGAGGGCTCAAGGTCGAGGAGTGCGCGCCGCAGGCGCTCGCGTCGCGAGACCCGCTCCTTCGCCGGTCGAGGAGCGCGCGCCGCAGGCGCTCGCGTCACGAGACCCGCTCCCTCGCCGGTCGAGGAGCGCGCGCCGGAGGCGCACGCGTCACGAGACCCGCAGCCGCCCCCGCGGCGCGCTCCTACGCCAGCTGCCGCACCACCGACGGCGCGAGGAACTCGCCGGTGCGCTCGACCTCGTGCACGAGCTCGACGAGTGCGGCGTTCACGGGCGCTTCGATCCCGATCCGCGCCGCCTCCGCCACGACGGCGCCGTTGATCGCGTCGACCTCGGTGGGCTGCCGGCGACGGATGGACTGCTGCGTCGATCCCATGTTGGGCACATCGCCGAGCCGGTCCTTGATCCGCAGCGGGATCTGCTGCGCGATGCGGCGGGGAGCGTAGGCGACGACCCGCACGAGCAGCGGCGTGAGCCCCTGCAGCGGCTGGAACCGCACGCCCGCGGCGAGGCCCGTGCGCGCCGTCTCCCGCATCGAGGCGAGCATCACGCGCCGCAGCCCCGGGTCGCGGATGACGTCCTGCACCGAGTGCCCGACGATCGCGGGGATGGCGTTCACCATGTTGATGAGCAGCTTCGTCCACTGTGCGCCCTCGATCGACGGCGTCCGGCTCGTCGGCAGCGCCTCGCCGAGCAGCGCCGCGAAGCGCTCGCCCTCGGCGCCGCCGACGATCGTGTCGCCGGGCGCGGTGACGGTCACGGTGCCCGGCTGCAGCGAGTTCGCCGCCATGAGCGCGATGCCGCCCGCGACGCTCTTGTGGCCGAGGAGCCGCGCGGCCGCGCGCTCGCCGCCGAGCCCGTTCTGCATGACGAGCAGCGGCACCCCGGCGAGCGCGGCGCGGTTGGCCTCGAGCGCTGCGACGGAGCCCGTGGTCTTGACCGCGAGGATCGCGGCATCGGGTGCCTCCCGAAGCGCCTCGAGCGCCGTGACGCGCGCCGTGTGCGCGCCGAAGCCGCCCGCGATGCGGAGGCCTCGCTCGCGGATCGCGGCGAGGTTCTCGCCGCGCGCGGTGACGGTCACGTCGTGCCCGACCGCATCCAGCCGGGCTGCGATCACACCCCCGATCGCGCCCGCGCCGATCACCGCGATCCGCTGCCTGTCCATGCCGGTCAGGCTATAGCGGCACTGGCGGTCGGGCGCGCCGCCGCCTACCGTGGCGGCACGCGCACGACGGCGTGCGCGGGAGGGGGGCAGCCGTGGAGGAGCGAGCCGCACCGCCGCTGCGCATGACGGCGAAGGAGTTCCACGCACGGCCGGGAGTCGAGGACTGGCGCGTGCTCTACTGGGGCGCGCACGCCTTCTACGCGTGCGACGGCTTCGCCCATGCCGCCCGGCTCGTCGGAGCCGTCGCCCGCGTGGTCGCCGAGGTCGGGCATGAGCCAGACGTCGACGTGCGCCCGCACGGGATCACGCTGCGCACCTTCACGCAGCGCAACGGCAGCCTGAGCGCCATCGACGCCGAGCTCGCACGCCGGGTTTCGGAGGTCGTGCGCGCCGAGGGCGGCAGGCCCGATCCCTCGCAGCTCATGGTGCTCGGGCTCGCGGTCGCGCAGGACCGCGGCGTCGACGTGCGGCCGTTCTGGTCGGCGGTGCTCGGCTACGAGCACGTCGACGACGCGGATGCGATCGATCCGCATCGCCGCAACCCGCACGTGTGGGTCCACGAGCTCGATCCGCCCAAGCCTGGCCGCGGGCGCACCCACATCGACATCTCGGTGCCCGCCGACCAGGCGCGGGCGCGCGTCGACGCGGCGCTCGCGGCCGGCGGCCGACTCGTCGACGCGTCGCCGTACGGCTGGTGGACGATCGCCTCGCCCGAGAACCACGGCATCGACATCGCCGCGTGGCCCGACGTCGAGGACCATGAGGAGGACGCCGCCGCCGACGATGACTAGGCTCGCAGGGTGCCTGACGCCCCTCCGACCCCCGACGGCATCCTGCTCGTCGACAAGCCCGGCGGCATCACGAGCCACACCGCGGTGAGCCGCGCGCGCCGCGCGCTCGGCACCCGCAAGGTCGGTCACGCGGGCACGCTCGACCCGATGGCGACGGGCCTGCTCATCCTCGGCATCGGCCCCTCCACGCGCCTGCTGACGCACATGGTCGGCCTCGACAAGACCTACACCGCGACCATCGCGCTCGGCGCCGCGACGACGACCGACGACGCCGAGGGCGAGGTGACGACGACGGCGGATGCGTCGCACGTGTCGCGCGCGGACCTCGCGGGCCCGATGGCTGCCCTCACGGGCGACATCGAGCAGGTGCCGTCGGCGGTGAGCGCGATCAAGGTCGACGGGCAGCGGGCCTACGACCGCGTGCGCGCCGGCGAGGAGGTCGAGCTCCGCGCACGGCCCGTCACCGTCGCCCGGTTCGACGTGCTCGCGTTCCGGCCCGGCGCGCGCGCCGAGGTCGACGTCGTCGTCGACTGCTCGAGCGGCACGTACATCCGCGCGCTCGCCCGCGACCTCGGCGAGGCGCTCGGCGTCGGCGGGCACCTGACGGCGCTGCGCCGCACGCGCATCGGGCCGTTCGCGGTCGCGGGCGCGCCGCTCGCCGACGCGCTGCCCGAGCCGGCCGCGGCCCTGCTGCTGCCGCCCGCCGCAGCCGCATCCCGCATCCTGCCGGTCGCTCGGCTCGACGACGAGCGCGCCGCTAACCTCGCGCACGGCCGCCGCACGCCCGCCCTCGCGGGCGAGCACGGCGTCGTCGCGGCCGTGCACGGCGACCGGCTCGTCGGCATCGCCCGCGTCTCGGGCAACCGGCTGCTGCCGGTGACGAACTTCCCGACCTGACCTGGAGGACGAGTGATCAGCTGGCTCATGCTCGCGCAGGCGATCGCGCTCGGCGCGATCGGCGCCGTCGTCGCGATCGCCGGGATCATGCGCAGGCCCTTCGGTGACTGGGTGCTGGGCGCCGCTGCGCTCACGTTCCTGACGCTCGTCGTGCAGGTCGTGGCGTCGATCATCGCGCCGATCGCCGGCGCCGGCCCCACGGGCGACCTGCTCGAGTACTGGACGTACCTCATCACGGCCGTCGTCATCCCGCCGGCCGCGGTGCTGTGGGCGCTCATCGACAAGAAGGGGGAGTGGTCGACCCTCGTCGTGGGGATCGGCATCCTCGCGTGCGCGGTCATGGTCTACCGGATGCACCAGATCTGGTTCGTGCAGGTCGCCTGAGCGCACCCTCCGTCGAGCGGGGCGCCCCGCCGCGCGTAGAATCGATCGAGTGAGCGAACGCAGGCATGCAGGCATCGGGCGCGTCCTCATCGCGGTCTACGCGGTGCTGGCCCTCGCCGCGACGGGGCGCTCGTTCGTGCAGATCGTCCAGCGCTTCGACGAGGCGCCGCTCGCGTACACGCTGAGCGCCGTCGCCGCCGTCGTCTACATCGTCGCGACCGTCGCGCTCGCGATGCGCAGCGACGCCGCGCGCCGCGTCGCGTTCGCGGCAGTGTGCTTCGAGCTCGTCGGTGTGCTCGTCGTCGGCTCGCTGTCGCTGCTGGCACCGGCGCTGTTCGCGCACGACTCGGTCTGGAGCTACTTCGGCATGGGCTACCTGTTCATCCCCGCGGTGCTGCCGTTCCTCGGCCTGTGGTGGCTGCGCGCCAGCCGAGATCGCGAGGTCGCGGCGTGAGCCCGCTCGGCTGGATCGAGGAGCTCGAGGCCGTGCCGAGCGCCGTGACGATCGGCAAGTTCGACGGCGTGCACATCGGCCACCGCCGCATCCTCGAGCAGCTGCGCGCGATCGCCGAGCCCGACGGGCTCGCGGTGACCGTCGTCACGTTCGACCGCAACCCGCTCGAGGTCGTGCGGCCCGACATCGCGCCGCTGCCGCTCGTCTCGCTCGATGACAAGGTCGCGCTCCTGCACGAGGCGGGCGCCGACCGCGTCGTCGTCATCCCCTTCACGAAGGAGGCCGCGTCGCAGGACGCGACGGAGTTCGCCGAGCGCGTGCTCTTCGACGGCCTCGGGGCGCGGGTGCTGCTCGTCGGCGATGACTTCCGCTTCGGCTTCAAGGGCGCCGGCACCCCCGCGCTGCTGCGCGAGCTCGCCGGTCCGCGCGGCGTGCGGGTCGAGTCGATCGACGACATCTGCTTCACCGACGGCCGCCGCGTCTCGTCGACCTGGATCCGCGAGGCGCTCGAGCTCGGCCGCATCCGCGAGGCCAACGAGATGCTGGGCCGCCGGCACCTGCTGCGCGGCGACGTCGTGCGCGGCTTCCAGCGCGGCAAGGCGCTCGGCTACCCGACCGCCAACCTCGGCACGCCCGTCGAGGGCTTCATCCCGGCCGACGGCGTCTACGCCGCGATCGCCCACGTCGACGCCGGCACGTTCCCGGCGGCGGTCTCGATCGGCGACAACCCCACCTTCGACGGCGTCCAGGCGAAGACCGTCGAGGCCTACCTGCTCGACGTCGACCTCGACCTGTACGACCGGCCGATCGAGCTCGAGCTCGTCGACTTCGTGCGGCCGATGCACCGCTTCGAGGGCCTCGAGCAGCTCATCGAGCAGATGGGCCGCGACGTCGCGTTCACGCGCGAGGCGATCGCGGCGCTGCCCGTCGACGACGCCTGATCCGCGCGTCCGGCCGCCGCTGCGCGGCTGCCGCCGCGGCTCGGTAGACTGCCGTGCACCCGCACGCCGCGACACCCCTGGCGGAGACCCGCACCGCGGCCTGAGGAGAAGGATCAGCGTGACCACTTCCAGTCAAGCTCTCGCGCCGGCGCAGCGCGCCGTCCAGCTGCTCGGCGGCGACCTCAGCGAGGTGGCGCTGCGCCGCCACCTCGAGGGCCTGCCGACGGTCGACGCCGTCGGGCTCGAGGCGCGCGCCGCCTCGCTCGGCACCCGCTCGATCAAGACCACCTCCAAGCGCGCGGCCCTCGACCTCGCGATCCGCATGATCGACCTGACGACCCTGCAGGGCGCCGACACGCGCGGCAAGGTGCGCTCGCTCGTGGCGAAGGCGCTCGTGCCCGACGCCTCCGACCCCGCCACTCCGCGCCCGGCCGCGGTGTGCGTCTACGGCGACATGGTCGGCCACGCCGTCGAGGCGCTCGGCGGCGCGTGGAGCGCCGGCAAGGACGACGGCATCAACGTCGCGGCCGTCGCGACTGCGTTCCCCGCCGGGCGCGCGAGCCTCGCCGTCAAGCTGCAGGACACCCGGGACGCCGTCGCCGCGGGCGCCGACGAGATCGACATGGTCATCGACCGCGGCGCCTTCCTCGAGGGCAACTACGGCAAGGTCTTCGACGAGATCGTGCAGACGAAGGACGCCTGCCGCCGCGACGACGGCACCTTCGCGCACCTCAAGGTCATCCTCGAGACGGGCGAGCTCGTCACCTACGACAACGTGCGCCGCGCCTCGTGGCTGTCGATCCTCGCCGGCGGCGACTTCATCAAGACCTCCACCGGCAAGGTGCAGCCGGCGGCGACGCTGCCGGTGACGCTGCTCATGCTGCAGGTCGTGCGCGACTGGGAGCGGCTCTCGGGCGAGCGCATCGGCGTCAAGCCCGCGGGCGGCATCTCGACCGCGAAGGACGCCATCAAGTACCTCGTCACGGTCGCCGAGACCTGCGGCGAGGCGTGGCTCGACCCGCACCTGTTCCGCTTCGGCGCGTCGAGCCTGCTCAACGACGTGCTGCTGCAGCGCCAGAAGCTCGCCACCGGCCGCTACTCCGGCCCCGACTACGTCACGATCGACTGAAGGCCCCGATGACATTCCTCGACTACGCACCGGCTCCCGAGTCGACCTCGATCCTGCACCTGCGGGAGTCCTACGGGCTCTACATCGACGGCGAGTGGCGCGCGGGCTCCGGCACGCCGTTCGCATCCGTCTCGCCCGCGACCGAGCGCGAGATCGCCACCTTCGCCGCCGCCGACGAGGGCGACGTGGATGCGGCGGTCCGCGCAGCGCGCAAGGCCTACGAGCAGGTCTGGGGCCCGATGTCGGGCCGCGACCGCGGCAAGTACCTCTTCCGCATCGCCCGCATCCTCGCCGAGCGCGCGCGCGAGCTCGCGGTCGCCGAGTCGCTCGACAACGGCAAGCCCATCAAGGAGACCCGAGACGCCGACATCCCGCTCGTCTCGCAGTGGTTCTTCCACTGCGCGGGCTGGGCCGACAAGCTCGACTGGGTCGGCCTCGGCGCGAACCCGCGGCCGCACGGCGTCGCCGCGCAGGTCATCCCGTGGAACTTCCCGCTGCTCATGCTGTCGTGGAAGGTGGCCCCGGCGCTCGCCGCGGGCAATACCGTCGTCCTGAAGCCCGCCGAGACGACGCCGCTCACGGCGATGCTGTTCGCCGAGATCTGCGAGCAGGCAGGACTGCCCGCCGGAGTCGTCAACCTCATCACCGGCGCCGGGGAGACGGGCGCGGCGCTCGTGCGCCACCCCGACGTCGACAAGGTCGCCTTCACAGGCTCGACCGCGGTCGGCCGCGAGATCGCGAAGGCGCTCGCCGGCACCGACAAGAAGCTCACGCTCGAGCTCGGCGGCAAGGGCGCGAACATCGTCTTCGACGACGCCCCGCTCGACCAGGCGATCGAGGGCATCGTCAACGGCATCTTCTTCAACCAGGGCCAGGTGTGCTGCGCCGGCAGCCGCCTGCTCGTGCAGGAGAACGTGCACGACGAGGTGATGGATCGCCTCAAGGAGCGCATGGCGACCCTTCGCCTCGGCGACCCGCTCGACAAGAACACCGACGTCGGCGCGATCAACTCCACCGCGCAGCTCGAGCGCATCACGCGCCTCGTCGAGCAGGGCGTCGCCGAGGGTGGCGAGGCGTGGAGCCCGCCGTGCGAGCTGCCGAAGGAGGGCTACTGGTTCGCGCCCACCGTCGTCACCGGCGTCGAGGCGTCGTCGACGATCGCGCGCGAGGAGATCTTCGGGCCGGTGCTGTCGGTGCTCACGTTCCGCACGCCCGACGAGGCGATCGCCAAGGCGAACAACACCCCCTACGGCCTCTCGGCCGGCATCTGGAGCGACAAGGGCTCCCGCGTGCTCGCCGTCGCCGACAAGCTGCGCGCGGGCGTCGTGTGGACGAACACGTTCAACAAGTTCGACCCGGCGAGCCCCTTCGGCGGCTACAAGGAGTCGGGCTACGGCCGCGAGGGCGGCCGGCAGGGCATGCAGGCGTACCTGAAGGCAGGCAAGTGATGGCGACTCCCAAGACGACCACGGCGCAGCGCTCGACCTCGACGGCCGCGCGCACCGCATCCGCGCGCACCGCATCCACGCGCCCTTCGTCCGATCGGCTCAGCGTGCCCAAGACCTACAAGCTCTTCATCGGCGGCGCGTTCCCGCGCTCCGAGTCGGGCCGCACGACCGAGGTGACGGATGCGCGGGGCCGCTTCGTCGCCAACGTCGCGAAGGCGTCGCGGAAGGACGCGCGCGACGCCGTGCGCGCCGCCCGCAAGGCGCAGTCGGGCTGGGCCGGCGCGACCGCCTACAACCGCGGACAGGTGCTCTACCGCATCGCCGAGGTGCTCGAGGGCCGGAAGGCCCAGTTCGTCGACGAGCTCGCGCAGACCGAGGGGCTCACCGCCGCGCGCGCCCAGCGCCAGGTCGAGGACGCGATCGACCTGTGGGTGTGGCACGCGGGCTGGACCGACAAGATCGCCCAGATCGGCGGCAACGCCAACCCGGTCGCCGGGCCCTACTTCAACCTCTCGGTGCCCGAGCCCACGGGCGTCGTCGCGATCGTCGCGCCGCAGCAGCAGGGGCTGCTCGGGCTCACCTCGGTCGTCGCGCCCGCGCTCGTGACCGGCAACGCCGTCGTCGTCGTGCCGAGCGCATCCGCGCCGCTCTCGGCGATCTCGCTCGGCGAGGTGCTCGCGACGAGCGACCTGCCCGGCGGTGTCGTCAACATCCTCACCGGCGATGCGGCCGAGCTCGCGCCGTGGCTCGCGGGCCACGCCGACGTCAACGCGCTCGACCTCACCGGCGCGGGCGACCTCGACTGGGTCGACCTCGAGCAGATCGCCGCCGACACGCTCAAGCGCGTCCTGCGCCCCGAGCCGGGCCTCGCGCCCCAGACGCCGCAGCGCATCCTCGAGCTCACCGAGACGAAGACGGTCTGGCACACCAAGTCGCGCCTGTAGTGCGGCGGTAGCGGTGTCGGGGGGTCACGCGCACGGGATCGGCGGCGCCGATGGGCCGGGCCAGAGCGATGCGTCCGGCCCGGCGGATGCGTCGGCCACGATCCGCGTCGCGGTCGCGTTCGGCATCACCGCCGCCCTGCTCGTGGCGCAGGTGATCGGCTCGATCCTCACCGGCTCGCTCGCGCTGCTCGTCGACACCGTGCACATGCTCACGGATGTCGCGGGGCTCGGCGTCGCGCTCGTCGCGCAGCGGCTGCTGCGCCGACCGCCGACGGGCCGCCGCACGTGGGGGCTCGTGCGCGTCGAGGTGCTCGCGGCGGCCGCGCAGGCGGCGGCGCTGCTGATCGTCGCGCTCGTCGTCGTGATCGAGGGCGTGCGGCGGCTCGGCGAGCCGACCGAGGTGCCGGGGCCGCTGCTGCTCGCGTTCGGCGTCGTCGGGCTCGTCGGCAACCTCGTCTCGCTCGCGGTGCTCGCCGGCGGCCGGGGCTCGAGCCTCAACCTGCGGGCGGCGTTCCTCGAGGTGCTCAACGACGCGATCGGCTCGGTCGCGGTCATCGCCGCGGCCGTCGCCATCTGGTTGTGGGGCTTCCAGCAGGCCGACCTCATCGCGAGCGCGCTCGTGGCGGCCCTCATCGTGCCGCGCTCGATCGCGCTGCTGCGCGCGAGCGGCCGGATCCTGCTCGAGTCGGTGCCGGCCGAGCTCGACCTCGACGACGTGCGCGCGCACCTGCTCGAGATCGAGCACGTCGTCTCGGTGCACGACCTCCACGCCTCGACGCTCGGCACCGGGCTGCACCAGCTGACCGCGCACGTCGTCGTGGAGGAGCGCTGCTTCGCCGACGGCCACGCCCCGCGCGTGCTCGACGCGCTGCAGGAGTGCGCGGCCGAGCACTTCCCGCTCGCGCTCGAGCACGCGACCTTCCAGCTCGAGCCGCCCGGCCACGCCGATCACGAGCCCCACCTGCACGCCTGACCCGCCCCCGCGCATCCGCCCGCACCCGCCGCCGCGGCGGCGAAGCGGGTCGCCCCGACGCGCGGGTCGCACCCCGAGGCAGAGTTGCGGCGAGTTGCGCTCCGCACCGTCGCTCTGGCCCGACTCGCCGCAACGATCGTGCGGGCACGAGGGCACGATCGGTGGACGCGCCGCCACGCCCTCGGGCATCATCGAGCCAGGAGGTGGCGATGGAGCAGACGGCGCGGGTGCCGAACCCGGTGTCGGGGCGACTGGACGACACTGCGCCGCCCGCGACGCCGCTCATGGTCGTGGGCCGCTACCTGTGCGCGCTGTTCCCCCCGACCTGGGTGCTGCTCGCGCTCGCGCTCGGCGAGGAGTCCACCACCTGGCCCGTCATGCTCGGCATGGTCGTCGCCATGTACCTCTGCGCGGCCGCGGCACACGGCTCGTGGTGGCGATCCTCGTGGCCGCTGCCGGCCGGCTGGGTGACGGCAACGCTCGCCCAGGTCGCGGTCGCGGCCGTCGGCGTCGTGGCGAGCATCGTCACCGGCGAGCCGCTCGTCATGGCCTTCGCGATGACGCTCCTCATCGGCGCGGTGCTCGGCGTCGCCGCGCTGCACGCGTGGACGGCGCTGCGGGCGCGCCGCCGCTGACCGGCGCGGCACCAGCACCCCGCGGACATCGAAGCGTCTATCGCGCGTTGCGCCTCAGGCGAGCGCGCGCCGCAGCGCGTCGTAGCCGACCCGCTCGACGATCCCGTCGGCGGCGGCCGCGAGCCGGGCGTCGTCGGTCACCAGCACGTCGGCCTGCAGCGACGCGACGGCGAGCGGCTCCGCATCGCGCACGTCCTCCCAGTCGAGCTGCCCCGCGAGCCTCCAGGCGACCGAGCGCGAGACGCGGTCGGCGAGCAGTCGCACCTTGAGCGCCGCGAGCGCCTCGAGCAGCGCTCGCGCATCCGCCTCGGGCAGGGCGCCCGCGCGCACCTCGGCCCACAGCAGCTGCATCGCCTGCGAGCGCAGCGCGCCCGCGCCCACGAGCTGGTGCTCGCCTGCCGAGAGGCCGTCGCGCACGAGGCGCAGCGCCACGGGCGCGTCGATCGCGAAGCGGGTCATCAGCAGCTCGTCTCGATGAGGTCGGCGTACCAGCGGCAGCCCGCGAGCCACGTGTCGATGCGGATGCGCTCGTCGCGCGCGTGCAGCGTGAGCCGTTCCGATCGGGTCATCGCGAACGGCGTGAAGCGGTACACGCGGTCGGTGATCCGGTGCGCGTGCCGCCCGTCGGTGCCGCCGAGCATGACGTAGGGCACGGTCAGCACGTCCGGCCGCAGCCGGCCGACGGCCGCCGACACGTCCTCCCAGCCGATCCCCGACGACGGGCTCTCCGGGCTCGGCCCGTGACCGTGCAGCACCGTCACCTCGACCGCGTCGTCCGCGATCGCGCGCCGCATCCGCGCGACGGTCTCCGAGACCGACGAGCCGACCGCGATGCGGCAGTTCACGACCGCGACCGCCTCCTCCGCGAGCGCGTTCGGCGCGGCGGCGCCGGCGAGCTGCGTCACGACCGCCGTCGTCGACAGCATCGCGCGCGTCTCGTCCTGCCTCGCGAGGATCCGCTGCACGAGCGGCCGCGCACGGCGCACCCGCCGCAGCACCGCGCCCTGCGGCCCCGACGCATCCGCCCCGAGCAGCTCGAGCATGCGCAGCGTCGCCTCGGGCAGCGCGCGCGGCCAGCGCAGCCGGTCGAGCCGCCGGATCGCCCGCGCGAGCCGCGAGGTCGCGGGCATCGCGGGCGGCGTCGAGGCATGCCCGCCGGCCTGCGCGACCCGCAGCCGCACGTTGGCGAAGCCCTTCTCGGCGACCCCGACGACCGCGACGTCGCGCGCGACCCCCGCGATGGGCGGCTCGATGATCGCCCCGCCCTCGTCGAGCGCCCACGCCGGGCGCACGCCGCGCCGGTCGAGCTCGGCGATCGCGCGCTCGGCACCGGTGCCCATCGTCTCCTCGTCGTGGCCGAAGAGCAGCCACACGTCGCGCTCAGGCGCGAAGCCCGCCTCGAGCAGCGCCTCGACCGCGACGCAGATCGCCACGAGCGAGCCCTTGTCGTCGAGGGTGCCGCGCCCCCAGACGTGGGTCGCGTCGCGGTGCCCGGCATAGGGCGGATGCGTCCAGGCGTCCGCGTCGGGTGCGGGCACGACATCCTGGTGCGCCATGAGCAGCGCCGACGCGCCCTCGCTGCGGCCGGGCCAGCGCGCGAGCAGCGTGTCGCCGACCTGCTCGACCTCGAGCGCCGCGAAGAGGCTCGGGAACCGCTCGCGCAGCGCCTCGTGGAAGGCGGGCAGCTGCTCGGGCGACTCGGTCGGCACGCGCACGAGCGCGATGAGGTGATCGATGGCGTCGTCGGCGATCCGCACGTGCGCAGGCTATCGTCGCGAGCGATGGATCGGCCCGAGGACGAGCGCGGGGATGCCGTGGGCCCCATGCTGGATGACGAGGCGCGCGCGCTGGTCGCGCGGCTGCGCGCGAGCGGCAGCGTGTTCGCCGAGGAGGAGTACGCGGCGCTCCGCGCGCACGCCGAAGCAGCGGCAGATGGCGACGAGGACGCCGCGGCCGATCGCCTCGAGGGCTTCGTCGACCGCCGCGAGCACGGCGAGCGCATCGAGCACATCGTCGAGCACGCGAGGTTCGCCGAGCTGCGCATCCACGTCGACTTCGGCGTCTTCGTGCCCCGCGCGCGCACCGTGCTGCTCGCGAGCATCGCCGCGGAGCGGCTGCGGGAGGTGCGCGACGCGCGGGGCGAGGGAGGCCGCCGGCCGCGGCTGCTCGACTTCGGCTGCGGGGCGGGCCCGATCGCGGCGCTCGCGACCCACCGCGTGCCCGGCATCGAGGTCGTCGCGGTCGACAACGACCGCTATGCGCTCGCGAGCGCCGCGCGCAACCTCCCGCAGGCTCGCCTCGTGCTCGCCGACAGCATCCCCGCGCTCGTCGACGCCGATGCGCGACGCGCGGACGGCGGCGCGCCCGCCGACCCGACCGGCATCAGCGCATCCGCCCCGTTCGACGTCGTCGCCGCGAACCTGCCCTACGTGCCCACCTCGCAGCTGCCGCTGCTGCCGCACGGCACGCTCGAGTCCGAGCCGCGCGCAGCCCTCGACGGCGGTCGCGACGGGCTCGACCCGCTCGGCGAGCACGCGCTGCCGCTCGCGGCGATCCTCGCCGACGACGGCATCCTCGTCACCGAGCTCGCGCCCCACCAGGTCGACGGCGCCATCGAGATCCTCGAGGGCGCCGGTCTCGCCCGCGTCGAGGTGCACCGCGACGACGAGCTCGGTGCCACCGTGCTCGTCGCGGCCCGCTGACAGCGCGCCCGGAGTGCGACCGCCGCGCACCCGCCCGCAGCTAACAGCGCGCCCGTCGCGCAACCGCCCGCAGCTGCCCGCGCGCCCGCCCCGCACCAGCGGCCGCCGCACCGCGTTACCGTGGAGGCCACACGTCGAGGAGGACCCGTGGCCGTCGAGCACAACACCCGCGAGATCGAGGAGGGCGTCGTCACTGACCTGCGCGAGCGCATGTCGTACGGCTCCTACCTGGGGCTCGACACGCTGCTGGCGAGCCAGCACCCGGTGAGCGATCCCGAGCACCACGACGAGCTGCTGTTCATCATCCAGCACCAGACGACCGAGCTGTGGCTCAAGCTCGTCATCCACGAGCTCGACGACGCGCGCACGCTGCTCGCTGCCGACGACCTGGGGGCGGCGCTCAAGCGCATCGCGCGCGTCAAGCACATCCAGGAGGTGCTCACGCAGCAGTGGTCGGTGCTCGCGACCCTCACGCCCACCGAGTACGCGCAGTTCCGCGGCTCGCTCGCGAGCGCCTCCGGGTTCCAGTCGGCGCAGTACCGGCAGGTGGAGTTCGCGCTCGGCAACAAGCACGAGCAGATGCTCAAGGTGTTCGAGGCGAGCCCCGCCGAGCACGCGGCGCTCGAGGCCGAGCTGCACCGGCCGAGCCTCTACGACGAGTTCCTGCGCCACCTCGCGCGAGCCGGCCACGCGGTGCCGACCGAGATCCTCGAACGCGACGTCACGAAGGCGCACGTCTACAACGAGGCGCTCGTGCCGGTGCTGCAGGCGATCTACGAGAGCGCGGGCGAGCAGACGGATGCGGTGCACTGGCGCGCGTACGAGGCGTGCGAGGAGCTCGTCGACCTCGAGGACAACTTCCAGTTCTGGCGCTTCCGGCACCTCCGCACCGTCACCCGCACGATCGGGATGAAGCGCGGCACCGGCGGCTCGAGCGGCGTCGGCTTCCTCCAGCGCGCGCTCGAGCTGACGTTCTTCCCCGAGCTCTACGCCGTCCGCACCCGGATCGGGGCGTGACGGGGCCCGTCGTCGCCCGCGTCGCGCACGCGCGCGTCGCGGGCACCTGGGTGGCGGATGCGCTCGTCGCCCTGAGCGAGACGGGCATCGCCCTCGTCGATGCGGGCAGCGCGACTCCGGAGCCGACGGCCCCGATCCGCATCGACGCGACGCTGCTGCCGCCGATCACCGACGCGCATGTGCACCTCGGGCTCGCCGATGCCGCCGAGGGGAGGCCGACGACGCTCGCGCGCGTCCTCGACCTCGGCTGGGACCCTGCGGCGCTGCCGGCGCTCGTCGCGGCCACGACCGCCGCGCACCCCGGGCTCGACGTGGGAGTTGCCGGCCCCTTCCTCACGGCGCCCGGCGGGTACCCGTCGGATCGCGCATGGGCGCCGCCGGCGGCGGTCGTGGGCGTCGCGACCGCGAGCGACGCGGCGCGCGCCATCCGCGCACGGGCCGCCGCCGGCGCATCCGTCGTCAAGCTCGCGCTCAACAGCGAGGCAGGACCCGTGCCCGACGACGCGCTGCTCGCGGCGATCGCCGCCGAGGCCCGCGCCGCAGGGCTGCCGCTCGTCGCGCACGCGCAGGGCGCCGGGCAGGCCGAGCGCGCGCTCGCGGCCGGCGTCGACGTGCTCGCGCACACCCCGTGGACCGAGCGGCTGAGCGACGCGGTCGTCGCGGCCGCCGCGAAGCGCCAGACGTGGATCTCGACGCTCGCGATGCACGAGCGCGACGGCGACGCGGCGGCCCTCGCCCGCGCGACCGACAACCTCGCCCGCTTCGCCGCAGCCGGGGGAGCGGTCGCCTACGGCTCCGACCTCGGCAACGGCATCGGCCGCCTCGACCTCGACCCGCGGGAGCTCGCGGCGCTGCGCCGCGCGGGCGTCGACGGCGGGGCGCTCGTCGACGCGCTGCTCGCCGAGCGGCTCCTGCCGCCGGGGCCGACCGTGAGCCTGCTGCCGCCGGGCGTCGACGGCGACGCGGCGGTCCTCGCCGCGCTCGATCGCGCCCGACCGACCCACATCCGCTCGATCGCCCAGGAGCTCGCATGACCGACCGCACGGACCTCGACCCAGCTGGCCTCGACCCCGCCGGCCTCGACCGCGCCGACGTCGACCCCGCCGCCCGGAGCGACGCCGACGCCCCGGCGCGCGGCACCGCATCCGCGGCCGCCGCGCTCGACGCCGCCGACCCGCTCGCCGCCCACACGAGCGCGTTCGTGCGCGACGGCGACGTCATCGCCTACCTCGACGGCAACTCCCTCGGACGGCCGCTCGCAGCCCTCCCCGAGCGGTACGGGGCCTTCATCGAGCGCGACTGGGGGCAGCGGCTCATCCGCGCGTGGGACGAGCAGTGGATGGAGCGGCCCTTCGCCCTCGGCGATCGCCTCGGCCGGCTCGTCGGGGCCGCGGCCGGGCAGGCGTTCATCGGCGACTCGACCACCGTGCTGCTCTACAAGCTCGTGCGCGCCGCCGTCGACCACCAGGTCGCGCAGGACCCCGAGCGCACCGAGATCGTGATCGACGACGACAACTTCCCCACCGACCGCTTCGTCGTGGAGGGGGTCGCCGCCGAGCGCGGGCTCACGGTCCGCTGGATCGAGGCGGACCCCGCCGCCGGGGTGGCGCTCGAGCAGGTGCGCGAGGCGGTCGGGGAGCGCACCGCGCTCGTCGTCCTCAGCCACGTCGCGTACCGCTCGGGCTTCGTCGCCGACGTGCCCGCCATCACCGCCGCCGTGCACGAGGCGGGGGCGCTCGTGCTGTGGGACCTCTGCCACTCGACCGGCGTCATCCCCACCGAGCTCGACGCGTGGGGCGCCGATCTCGCCGTCGGGTGCACGTACAAGTACCTGAACGGCGGGCCGGGCTCACCGGCGTTCGGCTACGTCGCCGAGCGGCTGCAGGGCGAGCTCGCCCAGCCCATCCAGGGGTGGATGGGCGCCGCCGACGTCTTCTCGATGGAGCGCCACTACCGCGCGGCGCCGGATCTGCGCCGCTTCCTGAGCGGCACACCGCCCGTGCTCGCGACGGTCGCGCTCGAGGCGATGGTCGAGCTGATCGAGCACGTGGGCATCCCGGCGATCCACGAGAAGTCGATCGCGCTCACGGGCTTCGCCGAGGCCGCGCTCGCCGAGCACGTGCTGCCGCTCGAGGTGGGCGGTCGCCGACCCGTGCTCGCGAGCCCGCCGGCCGGGCCGCACCGGGGCAGCCACCTGACGGTCACGCATCCGTCGTTCCGCGAGGTCAACGCGGCGCTGTGGCGACAGGGCGTCATCGGCGACTTCCGCGCGCCCGACGGCATCCGCATCGGCCTCTCGCCGCTGTCGACGACCTTCGCCGAGGTCGAGGCCGGCATCGCCGCGCTCGGCCGCCAGCTCGCGCGGTCGGGGCGCCCGGCCTGGTGATGCCGCTCGGGCTAGGCTCGAGGCGCGGGGAGATCTCCCGCACCGACCCACGCCGCCCACGAGGCCCCCCGAGGCAATGGAGCCAGCCATGACCGACATCCCCGCCTACAAGCTCGACCCCGCGCCGCAGGGGGAGCACACGATCTCCGGCCCGACGCGCATCGAGCGCGACTCGCTCGGCGAGCTGCCGGTGCCGGCCGACGCCTACTGGGGCATCCACACCGAGCGCGCGCTGCAGAACTTCCCCATCACGGGCCGCTCCATCTCGGTCTACTCCGACCTCGTCAACGCGCTCGCGGTCGTCAAGCAGGCGTGCGCGCGCGCGAACCGCGAGATCGGCTCGCTCGATCCCGACAAGGCCGACCTCATCGACCGCGTCTGCCGACGCATCCGCGGCGGCGAGCTGCACGACCAGTTCAAGGTCGGCGTCATCCAGGGCGGCGCGGGCACCTCGACCAACATGAACACCAACGAGGTCATCGCCAACGCGTGCCTCGTCGAGCTCGGCCACCCCAAGGGCGCGTACGAGCACTTCAGCCCGATCGACGACGTCAACCGCTCGCAGTCGACCAACGACACCTACCCGACCTCCATCAAGGTCGCGATGTCGTTCACGCTGCGCCGCCTGCTCGACGAGCTGGCCCGGCTGACGGATGCGTTCGACCGCAAGGGCGACGAGTTCCGGGACGTGCTCAAGGTCGGCCGCACCCAGCTGCAGGACGCCGTGCCCATGACGCTCGGCCAGGAGTTCCACGGCTTCGCCGTGACGCTGCGCGAGGACTACGACCGCTTGAGCGAGACCATCCAGTGGCTCAGCGAGGTCAACCTCGGCGCGACCGCGATCGGCACCGGCATCACCGCCGACCCCCGCTACGCCGAGGCCGCCGCGCGCCACCTCGCCGAGCTCACGGGCCTCCCGATCGTCACCGCGAGCGACCTCATCGAGGCGACGAGCGACACGGGCGTGTTCATGACCCTCTCGGGCGTGCTCAAGCGCTGCGCCGTGAAGCTCTCGAAGATCTGCAACGACCTGCGGCTGCTCTCGTCGGGGCCGCAGGCCGGCTTCGGCGAGATCATGCTGCCCGCGAAGCAGGCGGGCTCGTCGATCATGCCGGGCAAGGTCAACCCCGTCATCCCCGAGGTCGTGAACCAGGTCGCGTTCGCGGTCATCGGGTCGGATGCGACGGTCACCGCGGCCTCCGAGGGCGGGCAGCTGCAGCTCAACGCCTTCGAGCCCGTGATCGCCCACTCGATCCTGCAGAGCCTGCACTGGATGACGCAGGCGTGCATGACGCTGCGCGTCAACTGCGTCGACGGCATCGAGGCCAACCGCGAGCGGCTCGACGTCATGGTCGGCACGTCGGTCGGCGTGGTCACCGCGCTCACGCCCTACCTCGGCTACGCCGATTCGGCGAAGCTCGCGCACCAGGCGCTCACGAGCCACCAGTCGATCGCCGACCTCGTCGTCGAGGCGGGGCTCATGGATCGCGAGCGGGTCGAGAAGCTGCTGCAGCCGGCGCGGCTGTCGGGCCTCGAGCCCGTCACGCAGTCGATCCCGGTCATCAGCATCGACGACGACGAGTAGCGCCGCTCGGTACGCTCCTCGCGTGAGTGCCCCCGCCCCGCTGTCGCCGCTCGTCCGCACCGGCGGCCCGAACGTCGGGCTCATCCTCGGCGTGATCGGCGTCGTCGTGCTCGGGCTCGCCTCGTTCGGCGTCATCCTCATCCTCGGCGGCGCGATCGGCAGCCCCATCACGGTCGCGCTCGCCGGCGTCATGGCCCTGTTCCCGCTCGGCTTCGTGATCTGGGCGGTGCTCGCGATCGATCGCTGGGAGCCCGAGCCCCGCATCGCGATGTGGTTCTCGGCGCTGTGGGGCGGGGTCGCGGCGGTGCTCCTGACGCTGTGGCTCAACGAGGCGGTGCTGCAGCCGCTCGTCGTGCCGCACCTCGACACGCAGGAGCAGTTCGAGCTCTACGCCACGGTCGTCCAGGCGCCGATCACCGAGGAGCTGTGGAAGGCCGTCCCGGTCGTGATCATGTTCCTGTTCTTCCGCAGGACCTTCGACGGGCCGGTCGACGGCATCGTCTTCGCGGCGCTGTCGGCGGCCGGGTTCGCCTTCACCGAGAACATCCTCTACTTCGGCACCACGCTGTCCGACAGCGGCGACGGCTCGTTCATCTTCTTCCTCCGCGGCATCATGAGCCCGCTGACCCACGCGATCTTCACCGCCGTCGGCGTCGGCCTCGCGCTCGGGCTCACGGCACGGCTGCGCTCGCGGTGGTGGATGCTGCTGACGTTCCCCGCGGGCTACCTCGTCTCGGCCGGCCTGCACGCGCTGTGGAACTCGGCGAGCTTCTGGGTGCCAGGCGGCACGATCGGCTTCTTCGTCTACTACCTCGTCGTGCAGGTGCCGCTGTGCGTGCTCGCGGCGGGGCTCGTGTGGCTGCTGCTGCGGCAGGAGATCCGCATCACCCGCGCGCGGCTGCACGACTACGGGCGCGCCGGCTGGTTCACGCCGCAGGAGGTCGAGCGGCTCGCGTCGGGCGACGGCCGCGCGCTCCTCATGGCCTGGGCGAGGCGGCGCGGGCTCGGCCGGCACATGCACGCCTACATCCAGACGGCGACCCGCCTCGCCAACCACCGGCAGCGCGCGCTCGTCGGCCGGCACGTCACCGGCCACGCCGCCGACGAGGCGTCGCTGCTCGCGACGCTCATGCACCACCGGCGCTCGATGCTCGGCGCCGCGCTCGGACCGTCGGTGCACGCGCCGCTCGGCGCACCGGTCGCCGCGCGGACGGGGGAGCGCGTGCAGCGCTTCGGCGACCTCGAGGGCTGGCCGCCCCGTCGATGAGCTGCGCCCCGCGGTCGCCGGATCCCTGGTAGTCTTGGCCGGTTGCCGTGAATCGGCCGCGGACAAAGAGCGCTCGTGCACTGGGCACGGGCACCGCGCTGCGAGGAGAGAGGGGTCTCACACATGAGCCTGAACGCAGAGATCAAGAAGGCCATCATCGAGGAGTACGCCACGCACGAGGGCGACACCGGGAGCCCCGAGGTGCAGGTCGCGATCCTGTCGCGCCGCATCAAGGACCTCACCGAGCACCTGAAGGAGCACAAGCACGACCACCACTCGCGTCGTGGCCTGCTGCTGCTCGTCGGTCAGCGTCGCCGCCTGCTCGGCTACCTCCAGGACGTCGACATCGAGCGCTACCGCTCGCTGATCGAGCGCCTGGGCCTCCGCCGCTGAGCGCCATCTGAAGCGTCCAGGAAGGGCCGATCCCGCGGGATCGGCCCTTCCTGCTGTTTCGGGGCGCGGGCTGGTAGCCTTGGCGCGGCCGCATCTGCGGCCGTCGCGCGCCCGCTCGCACCCGCTCAGGGCTGGTCGTTGGTGGAGGACGCCGAAGTCGCTTCGACCTCCTCCACTGATGACCACTCCGTGCCGCGAAGGCGCACGACCGCGAAGTCGTGCCCTCCCCGGGCACAGGAGAGGAGAGGCCTTCATGGAAGGTCCTGAGATCACGTTCGCCGAGGCTGTCATCGACAACGGCCGCTTCGGCACCCGCACCGTCCGGTTCGAGACCGGCCGGCTCGCGCAGCAGGCGCAGGGCGCCGCTGTCGCCTACATCGACGAAGAGACCATGCTGCTGAGCGCGACGAGCGTCTCGAAGCAGCCGAAGGACCACTTCGACTTCTTCCCGCTCACGGTCGACGTCGAGGAGCGCATGTACGCCGCGGGCCGCATCCCCGGCTCGTTCTTCCGTCGCGAGGGCCGCCCCTCGACCGACGCCATCCTCACGTGCCGCCTCATCGACCGGCCGCTGCGCCCGTCGTTCGTCGAGGGCATCCGCAACGAGGTGCAGGTCGTCGTCACGGTGCTCGCGATCGAGCCCGACGAGCTCTACGACGTGCTCGCCATCAACGCCGCGTCCATGTCGACGCAGCTCTCGGGCCTGCCGTTCGACGGCCCCATCGGCGGTGTGCGCGTCGCGCTCATCGACGGCCAGTGGGTCGCGTTCCCCAAGCACTCGCAGCTCGAGCAGGCCGTGTTCAACATGGTCGTCGCCGGCCGCGTGGTCACGGATGCGGCGGGCGTCGAGGACGTCGCGATCATGATGGTCGAGGCCGAGGCCACCGACAACGCGTGGGAGCTCATCGAGGGCGGCGCCGTCAAGCCGACCGAGGAGGTCGTGGCCCAGGGCCTCGAGGCCTCGAAGCCCTTCATCAAGCAGCTCGTCGCCGCGCAGGCCGAGGTCGCGAAGACCGCCGCCAAGGAGACGCAGGAGTACCCGCTCTTCCCGCCGTACTCGGACGAGGCTCTCTCGGCCGTCCGCGAGCTCGCGAAGGACCGCCTGTCGGAGGTCTACCAGATCGCCGGCAAGCTCGAGCGCCAGGACGCCGACGACGCGCTCAAGGAGCAGGTCAAGCAGGAGATCAACGCGCGCATCGAGCGCGGCGAGCTCGAGCCGAGCGTCGCGACGCAGGTCTCGGGTGCCTACAAGGCGGTGACGAAGGAGGTCGTCCGCGGCCGCATCCTCACCGAGGGCGTCCGCATGGACGGCCGCGGCCTGGCCGACATCCGCCCGCTCGACGCCGAGGTCGCGGTCGTGCCGCGCGTGCACGGCTCCGCGATCTTCCAGCGCGGCGAGACGCAGATCATGGGCATCACGACGCTCAACATGCTCAAGCTCGAGCAGCAGATCGACTCGCTCTCGCCGGTCACGTCGAAGCGCTACATGCACAACTACAACTTCCCGCCGTACTCGACGGGCGAGACGGGCCGCGTCGGCAGCCCGAAGCGCCGCGAGATCGGCCACGGCGCGCTCGCCGAGCGGGCGCTCGTGCCGGTGCTGCCGAGCCGCGAGGAGTTCCCCTACGCGATCCGTCAGGTCTCGGAGGCGCTCGGCTCGAACGGCTCGACGTCGATGGGCTCGGTGTGCGCCTCGACGCTCGCGCTGCTCAACGCCGGCGTGCCGCTCAAGGCGCCCGTCGCGGGCATCGCGATGGGCCTCGTCTCGGACGAGGTCGACGGCGAGACCCGCTACGCGGCGCTCACCGACATCCTCGGTGCCGAGGACGCGCTCGGCGACATGGACTTCAAGGTCGCCGGCACGCCCGAGTTCGTCACGGCGATCCAGCTCGACACGAAGCTCTCCGGCCTGCCCGCCTCGGTGCTGGGCGGCGCGCTGACGCAGGCGAAGGAGGCGCGCACCAAGATCCTCGAGGTCCTGAACGCCGCGATCGACGCCCCCGACGAGATGGCGCCCACCGCGCCGCGCGTCATCAGCGTGCAGATCCCGGTCGACAAGATCGGCGAGCTCATCGGCCCCAAGGGCAAGACGATCAACCAGATCCAGGACGACACGGGCGCCCAGATCTCGATCGAGGACACCGGTGTGGTCTACATCGGCGCTGTCGACGGCCCCTCGGCCGAGGCCGCGCGCGCCGCGGTCAACGCGATCGCCAACCCCCTCAACCCCGAGGTGGGCGAGCGGTACCTCGGCACCGTCGTGAAGATCGCGTCGTTCGGCGCGTTCGTCTCGCTGCTGCCGGGTCGCGACGGCCTGCTGCACGTCACCGCCATGCGCGCCCTCAACGGCGGCAAGCGCATCGAGTCGGTCGAGGACGTCGTCTCCGTCGGCCAGAAGCTGCAGGTCGAGATCACGAAGATCGACGACCGCGGCAAGCTCTCGCTCGAGATCGTCGACGAGTCGGAGCCGGTCGCCCCGGTCACGGCCGGCGGCGACGCCGAGTCGTCGGTCTCCTCGGTCTCGGCCGACTCCGCCGAGTAGCCGACTCCCGCACGACGACGGATGCCCCCACCACCCGGTGGGGGCATCCGTCGTCTCCGCCCCTGCCCGCTCGCTGGTCGAGGAGCGCGCAGCGCAGCCGCACGCGTCACGAGACCACCTGCCCCCTCGCTGGTCGAGGAGCGCGCGGCGGAGCCGCACGCGTCACGAGACCACCTGCCCCCTCGCTGGTCGAGGAGCGCGCGGCGGAGCCGCACGCGTCACGAGACCACCCTGCCCGCTCGCTGGTCGAGGAGCGGGCGGCGGAGCCGCACGCGTCACGGGACCACCCCGCCCCCTCGCTGGTCGAGGAGCGCGCGGCGGAGCCGCACGCGTCACGAGACCACCCCGCCCCCTCGCTGGTCGAGGAGCGCGCGGCGGAGCCGCACGCGTCACGAGACCCCCGCCCCACAGCGCGCACGCCCCACGAGGCCCGCCCCGCCCCCACGCCGTAGACTGGCCGGATGCCCGCCGTCCTCCTCCCGCTCGAGACCCCCGAGATCGTCGTCAGCGCCGCAGGCGGCACCGTGGTGCGCCGCAGCGTGCTGCCGAGCGGCGTGCGCGTGCTCACCGAGCAGGTGCCGGGGGCCGCGAGCGCCTCCGTCGGCTTCTGGGTGCCGGTCGGCTCCCGCGACGAGCGCGACGACGCGCGCGGCGCGACGCACTTCCTCGAGCACCTGCTGTTCAAGGGCACGCGCACGCGCAGCGCCTTCGACATCGCGGTGGCGTTCGACGAGGTGGGCGGCGAGCACAACGCGCTCACCGCCAAGGAGCACACCTGCTACTACGCGAAGGTGCGCGACCGGGATCTCGGGATGGCCGTCGACGTGCTCGCCGACATGATCACGTCGTCGCTGCTCGACGCGGAGGAGTTCGAGCGCGAGCGCGAGGTCATCCTCGAGGAGCTCGCGATGGCCGACGACGACCCGGGCGACGTGGCGGGGGAGCGGCTCAGCGAGCTCGTGCACGGCCTCGAAGCGCCGCTCGGCCGGCCGATCGGCGGCACGAACGAATCGATCCGCGCCGTCTCGCGCGACCGCGTCGCCGAGCACTACCGCGAGCACTACGCGCCGAGCGAGCTCGTCGTCACCGTCGCCGGCGCCGTCGACCACGACGCCGTCGTCGCGCAGCTGCAGGATGCGCTGCACCGCTACGGCTGGTCGCTCGGCGAGGCGGCGCCCGCGCCGCGCCGCGACAGCGCGCCGCAGCCGTACACCGACGGCGGGCTCACGGTGGTGCGCCGACCGCTCGAGCAGGTGAGCCTCATGCTCGGCACGCCGGGCCTCACTGCCGACGACCCGCGCCGCAGCACCATGGCGGTGCTGAACGCGGTGCTCGGCGCCGGGATGTCGTCGCGCCTGTTCCAGGAGATCCGCGAGCGGCGGGGGCTCGCCTACTCCGTCTACTCGTTCGCGTCCGGCTATGCCGACGCCGGCCTCATGGGCATGGCTGCGGCCTGCCAGCCGCACAAGACCCTCGAGGTGGCCGAGCTCATGCTCGGCGAGCTCGAGCGCCTCGCCGAGGGCGCATCGGAGGAGGAGCTGCGCCGGGCGAAGGGGCAGCTCGCCGGCGGCTCGGCGCTCGCGCTCGAGGAGAGCGACACGCGCATGGCGCGGCTCGGCCGCGCCGAGCTGACGCTCGGGGAGTTCCTCGACATCGACGCCACGCTCGAGCGCATCGAGCGCGTCACGGATGCGGATCTGCGCGCGCTCGCGGCCGAGCTCGCCGCAGGTCCCCGGTCGATCGCCGCAGTGGGCCAGGTGCCCGACGGGCTCGAGCGGCTCGTCGCGTCGGCGGATCGGGGTACGGTGGAGGAAGCGGTCCCAGCCGCTCGCTAGGCGGACGCGGAGGCGTCCGAGGTCACGACATCGGGCGCATCGCTGCGCCCAGCCGGAGGAAGCGATGGCGCATCTGCTCTACCTGGTCCGACACGGAGAGCAGCTCGACGCGGAGCACGGCGTCGACGACGGCCGGCTCTCGGCCCGCGGCGTGCGGCAGGCCCAGGCGATCGCGCAGCGGCTCTCGGGCGTGCACTTCGACCACGCATGGACCTCCCCGCTCCAGCGGGCGACCGAGACGGCGGCGATCATGCAGCAGCGCCTGCCCGCGGTGGAGTTCGAGAAGTCGTCGCTGCTGCTCGACTGCATCCCGTCGGGGCTCACCGCCGATACGCCGGCGGGCTTCCACCCGTTCCTGAAGAGCGTGCGCCCGGCCGAGGCAGAGGCGGGCGCGGCGCAGATGCACGATGCCGGTCAGCAGTGGCTGCGGCCCTCCCGCGGCGACGTCAACGAGCTCATCATCACGCACAACTTCGTCATCGGCTGGTTCGTGCGCGAGGTCATGCAGTCGCCGTCATGGCAGTGGATGAGCCTCAACCAGGCCAACTGCGGCCTGACGATCATCCGCCGCCGCACGGGCAAGCCGCCGCAGCTGCTCGTGCACAACGACCTCGGTCACCTGCCGCCCGAGGACCGCACGGGCCTGCCCCTCCCGCAGCCCTACTGACGCATCCGCCGCCCGGGCGTGCTGACGCAACCGCCGACCGGGCGTGCATCGGCCGAGCGCGGCCGCGCGAGGCGCTACGCGAGCGGCTTGCGGAACCAGCGCGTCGCGTTGGGGTTGTCGTTGTAGGGCGGGATGGATGCGTAGCCGCGGCTCGTGTAGAGCCCGTTCGCGGCGGCGAGCGCCGAGTTGGTGTCGAGCACGACCTCGGTCGCGCCGAGCTCCACTGCGCGCGCCTCGAGGGCGGAGAGCAGCGCCGCGCCGGTGCCCTTCCCGCGGCCCGCCGGGGCGACGTAGAGGTGCTTGACCTCGAAGCGGTGCGGCTCGAGGCGCCGCAGCGCGCCGCAGCCCACCGGCTCGCCGTCGTTCCACGCCACGAGGAACGCGCCCTCCGGTGCCCGCAGCGTCGCGGGGTCGGCGGGCTTCGGCCGGTAGACCCCGCCGATGAAGGTGATCGCGCGGTCGGCGAAGTACGCCTGCAGCAGCGACTGGGCGACCTCGGTCGCGGGGTCCTCGTGGGCGATCGTGACGGTCACCCCGCAAGCCTACGACCGCATCCGAGTGGCGATGCCGCGCGCCGTCCACGCTGCCGGGCACGCCGTAGGCTGGAGCGCATGGCAGGCACCAGGCGCGTCGGCATCGCAGGCTCCACCGGCAGGCTCGGATCGCTCGCGCTGCGGCTCGCCCAGGAGGCCGACGACCTCGAGCCGGTGGAGGTCGACGTGCGCGAGAGCACCGACCTCGCGGGCCTCGACGTCGTCTTCGACGCCACCGTGCTCGCTGCGAGCGCCACCCTCGTCGAGGCGGCCGGCGACGCGGGCGTGCCGCTCGTGGTCGGCACGAGCGGCTGGAGCGACGAGCGCATCCGCGCGCTCCGCGACCGCGGCGGCGACCGCATCCGCATCGTGCCCAACTTCTCGCTCGGCAGCGTGCTCGAGACGCACCTCGCCACGATCGCGGCGCAGCACTTCACCGCAGTCGAGGTCGTCGAGGCGCACCACGACCGCAAGCGCGACGCGCCGAGCGGCACCGCGACGCGCACCGCCGAGGCGATCGGCGCCGTGCGCGGCTTCCAGCCGGCGACTCCCGACGAGCCCGGCCGCGGCGAGATCATCGCCGGCGTGCCCGTGCACGCGATCCGGCTGCCGGGCGTCGTCGCGCGGCAGGAGGTCATCTTCGGCGGCATCGGCGAGACCCTCACGATCCGCCACGACACCACTTCGAGCGACTCGTACTCGGCGGGCATCCTGCTCGCCCTGCGCGCCGAGCCGCAGCCGGGCGTCACCGTCGGCATCGGCGACCTGCTGGGCCTCGCGTGACGGAGGAGCGCTCCGCCGGCGCGGCGCCCGACGAGGGCGGCCAGCATCCCGCGCCGCCGGCCGCCACCGGCGACGCCGCCGCCGAGAGCGCAGACGGCGCCGGCCGCAGCGCGACCGCCCCCACCCGGGTCGGCAAGGCGCTCGCCCTCGTGATGGCCGCGGCCCTCGCCCTCTACGTCGTCGTCGCGGGCGCGATCGCGGTCGGCTTCTTCGCGAGCGGCCAGCCGCTCGGGATCGCCGTCGGCGTCGCGCTCATCGTGCTCGCCGCCGTGGGCGCGTGGGCGCTCGTGCGCGAGCTCGTCTTCGGCATCCGCCTCGACCGCGCCGTGCGCGAGCTCGCCGCCAGCGGCGGCATGCCCGCGCCGCTCCCGGCGACGCCGAGCGGCCGCGCCGATCGGGCCGCGGCCGAGCGCGCCTTCCCGGTCGCGAGGGCCGACGTCGAGGCGCATCCGGAGTCGTGGGCGTCGTGGCTGCGGCTGTCGATGGCGTACGACGCCGCGCGCGATCGCAAGCGCGCGCGGATGGCGGCCCGTCGGGCGCTCGACCTGCGGCGGATGCGCGACACTGGAGGCCAGGAGGCACGATGACCGAGATGCAGTCCGCGCACCCGTACGAGCAGCTGCTCGCCGACGTGCTCGCCCACGGCGAGCACAAGGGCGACCGCACCGGCACGGGCACCCGCAGCGTGTTCGGCCGGCAGCTGCGCTACGACCTCAGCCAGGGCTTCCCGCTCATCACCACGAAGCGCGTGCACTTCAAGTCGATCGCGCTCGAGCTGCTGTGGTTCCTGCGCGGCGACTCCAACGTGCGCTGGCTCCAGGAGCGCGGCGTGACGATCTGGGACGAGTGGGCCCGCGCCGACGGCGAGCTCGGCCCGGTCTACGGCGTGCAGTGGCGCTCGTGGCCCGACCCGCACGGCGGCACGATCGACCAGATCGCGCAGGTGGTCGAGTCGATCCGCACGAACCCCGACTCGCGGCGCCACATCGTCTCGGCGTGGAACCCGGCCGACATCCCCGAGATGGCGCTCGCGCCCTGCCACGCGTTCTTCCAGTTCGACGTCACGGGCGGTCGCCTGAGCTGCCAGCTCTACCAGCGCTCCGCCGACATGTTCCTCGGCGTGCCCTTCAACATCGCGAGCTACGCCCTGCTCACCCACATGGTCGCGCAGCAGACGGGCCTCGAGGTCGGCGACTTCGTGTGGACGGGCGGCGACTGCCACATCTACGACAACCACGTCGAGCAGGTCGAGCGCCAGCTCGCCCGCGAGCCGTACGCGCTCCCGACCCTGCGCATCCGCCGCCGGCCCGAGAGCATCCTCGACTACGAGCTCGACGACTTCGAGGTCGTCGACTACCAGCACCACCCGGGCATCAAGGCGCCCGTCGCGGTCTGACATGCGCATCGGCATGATCTGGGCGCAGGCGCGCGGCGGCGTCATCGGCGAGGCCGGCGACATGCCGTGGTCGCTGCCCGAGGACATGGCGCGCTTCAAGGCCATCACCACGGGCCATCCGGTGGTGATGGGCCGACGCACGTGGGAGTCGTTCCCCGCGCGCTTCCGCCCGCTGCCTGGCCGCGCGAACATCGTGATCACGACGGATGCGTCGTACGAGGCTCCCGGCGCACAGGTCGTGGGCGGGCTCGAGGACGCACTCGTGCTCGCCGGCAGGCTCGCCGAGGGCGGCGACGCGTGGATCATCGGCGGCGGTCGCGTGTACCGCGAGGCGCTCGACCGCGCCGACGTGCTCGAGATCACCGACATCGACCTCGACGCCGAGGGCGACACCGTCGCGCCCGAGCCGGGGGAGGGCTGGCGCGAAGTCGCCCGCGAGCCGGCCGAGGGCTGGCTCGAGAGCCGCACGGGCCTGCGCTACCGCTACCGCACGCTCGAGCGCGCCTGACCGCCGGCTGGGACGTGCGCACGGTCCGGCGCGCGGGCCGCGCTAGCCTGGAGGGGTGACAGACAATCCCTTCGGCCAGGTGCTCGTCGCGCTCGTGACCCCGTTCCGCGCCGACGGTGAGGTCGACTGGGACGACGTCGAGCGCCTGATCGACGACGTCGTCACGCACGGCGCCGACGGCATCGTCGTCTCGGGCACGACCGGTGAGACCTCGACCCTGACCGATCCGGAGAAGATCCGGCTCGTGGAGGTCGCGAAGGCCGTCGCCGGCAGCCGCGCGAAGATCATCCAGGGCGGCGGGTCGAACGAGACCGCGCACGCGATGGATCTCTACAAGCACGCCGAGCAGGCAGGCGCCGACGGCGTGATGATCGTCACGCCGTACTACAACAAGCCGACCCAGGCGGGTGTGCTCACGCACTTCCGCATGATCGCCGACGCGACCGACCTGCCGGTCATCCTCTACGACATCCCGGGGCGGTCGGGCATCCCGATCCGCTTCGAGACCATCCTGCGGGCCGCGAAGCACCCCAACATCCTCGCCGTGAAGGACGCCAAGGGCGACTTCGCCGAGGTGAGCCGGGTGCTCAATCAGACCGACCTGCTCTACTTCTCGGGCGACGACGCCAACGTGCTCCCGCACCTGGCGATCGGGGCGACCGGCCTCATCGGCGTCACCGCCAACATCGCCCCGCGCCCGTACCGCACGATGATCGACGCGGTGAACGCGGGCGATCTGCGCACCGCGCAGGAGCAGCACAAGGCGCTCGAGCCGCTCGTGCGCGCCACCATGACGCACGTGCCCGGCACGGTGTCGACGAAGTACATCCTGCACGGCCTCGGCCGCATCGGCAGCCCGCGCGTGCGCCTGCCCCTGGTCGGCCCCGAGGACGCCGAGGCGGCTCTCATCGAGGACGAGATCGCCCTCGTGAAGGGCATCGACGGCCTCGACCTCAGCCGCTTCCGCCCGGACCGCAACGCGGCCGCCGGCGGCGCGCTGCCCCAGGTGCACGGCACCACGAGGTAGCGGCCCAACGACATCCATGCGCGCGAGGTGCGCGCACCCCACATCCGCCCGCAGCACTGCGCGCCACATATGAAGGAGGCCCCTTGACGGCCATCACCCAGCCTGCCCCGCTCGCGGCAGGCACCCTCCGCATCTTCCCGCTCGGCGGCCTCGGCGAGGTCGGTCGCAACATGACCGTGTACGAGCAGGACGGCAAGCTGCTCATCGTCGACTGCGGCGTGCTCTTCCCCGAGGAGCACCAGCCCGGCGTCGACCTGATCCTGCCCGACTTCGGGCCCATCCGCGATCGCCTCGACGACGTCGTCGGCGTCGTGCTCACGCACGGCCACGAGGACCACATCGGCGCCGTGCCGTACCTGCTGCGCCTCAAGGCCGACATCCCCCTGCTCGGCTCCAAGCTCACGCTCGCCCTCGTCGAGGCGAAGCTCAAGGAGCACCGCATCAAGCCCTACACGCATACCGTGCGCGAGGGCGACACGGAGCAGCTCGGCCCGTTCGAGACCGAGTTCGTCGCCGTCAACCACTCCATCCCCGACGCGCTCGCGGTCGCGATCCGCACGAGCGCGGGCCTCGTGCTGCACACCGGCGACTTCAAGATGGACCAGCTGCCGCTCGACGACCGCATCACCGACCTGCGAGCCTTCGCGCGCCTCGGCGAGGAGGGTGTGGATGCGTTCCTCGTCGACTCCACGAACGCCGACGTCCCGGGGTTCACGGCTCCCGAGCGCGAGATCGGCCCGGTCATCTCGCAGGTGATCGCGAAGACCACCGGCCTCGTCGTCGTCGCGTCGTTCTCGAGCCACGTGCACCGCGTCCAGCAGGTGCTCGACGCGGCCGCCGAGAACGGCCGCAAGGTCGCCTTCGTCGGCCGCTCGATGGTGCGCAACATGGGCATCGCCGCCGACCTCGGGTACCTGCAGGTGCCGGACGGCGTCGTCGTGCCGCAGAAGACCGCCGAGGGCATGCCGCGCGAGCAGGTCGTCTTCATGTCGACCGGGTCGCAGGGCGAGCCGATGGCCGTGCTCAGCCGCATCGTCAACGGCGAGCACCGCATCGAGGTGGGCGAGGACGACACCGTGATCCTCGCCTCGAGCCTCATCCCGGGCAACGAGAACGCCGTCTTCCGCGTGATCAACGGCCTGATGCAGCTCGGCGCGAAGGTCGTGCACAAGGGCTCCGCGAAGGTGCACGTCTCGGGCCACGCCTCCGCGGGCGAGCTGCTCTACTGCTACAACATCCTCCGCCCCGCGAACGTCATCCCGGTGCACGGCGAGTACCGCCACCTGCACGCCGCGTCGCAGCTCGCGATCGACACGGGCGTGCCGCGCGAGCGCGCCTTCGTGGGCGAGAACGGCACCGTGTGGGACCTCCGCGACCATCGGGTCACGGTCGCCGGCCAGCTCGAGATCGGGTTCGTGTACGTCGACGGATCGTCGGTGGGCCGCATCGACGAGGCCGACCTGAAGGATCGCCGCATCCTCGCCGAGGAGGGCTTCATCTCGATCTTCGTGGCGCTCGAGCCGCAGACCGGCAAGGTGATCGTCGGGCCCGAGATCCACGCGCGCGGCTTCGCCGAGGAGGACTCGATCTTCGACGACATCCGCCCCAAGATCGTCAAGGCGCTCGCCGAGGCGGGGGAGCAGGGCGTGCGCGACCAGCACCAGTACCAGCAGGTCGTGCGCCGCACGGTGGGACGCTGGGTCGGCACCCGCATCCGCCGCCGCCCGATGATCGTGCCGGTCGTCATCGAGGCCTGAGCGCTCCGCTCGCCGGTCGAGGGGCGGTCGGGCGCTGCCCGATCGCTCCACGGCAGCAGCGCGATCTCATCCCTCCGGATGAGTGCCGACCGCGCAAACCCCCTGTAGGTTGATGGGCAGGGCGCCGACGCACCACGGCTCCTGTCAGCCGAGAGGACACCGTCGTGCCCGATGCGCCCCAGCACGTCCCGAACCCGAGCGCGGCCGCGCCCGCACCCGATGCGCCGCACGTGCCGGCGCACGCGGATCCCGATCCGCGGGAGGCGCGCCGGCACGCCCGACGCCAGCAGCAGCTCGAAGCCCTCGAGCGGAAGCAGCTGCATCGAGCGGAGCGGGCGGCCCGCGGGCCCGGCGCCTGGCGCTCCTGGGTGCTGCCCTCGCTCAAGCTGCTCGTCGCGGCCGCGATCGCGATCGCGCTGGTGAAGCTCGCGTTCTTCCCGGACGGCGATGCCGCCGTCGCCGAGGAGCCGGTGCCCGGCGCGATGTTCGAGGAGCCGACGGTCGTGCTCGAGCGCGGCTCGATCGAGAACGCGGTGTCGCTCGAGGGCACGGTCGTGCCGGTCGACGCCGTGCCGATCCGCTCGTCCCAGACCGGCGTCGTCGCGCGCGTCTACGTCGACGACGGACTCGAGGTGACCGAGGGCGACGTGCTCTACACGGTGCGGGTCGAGACGCAGCCCGAGCCCGACGCCGACGGCATGGTCGGCGACCCGGTGCTGACGCTCTGGAACGTGCGCGCGCCCGCGACGGGCACGCTCACCGGTCTCGACCTGCTGCCGGGCCAGTCCGTCGACCTCGCGGGGGAGACCGGGGCCGTGCAGCCGCCGCAATTCCGCGTGCAGGCGGCCGTCGGCGCGGCCGAGCAGTACCGCCTGACGACCCAGCCCGACTCCGCGACCGTCACCATCGACTCGGGCCCCGCGCCCTTCTCGTGCACGGATGTCGCCATCCGCCAGCCCTCCGGGGAGGCGGCGGCCGGCGGCTCCACCGCGACCCTCACGTGCTCGGTCCCCGACGACGTGCGCGTCTTCGTGGGGCTGTCGGCGACGGTCGAGCTCGTCGCGGGCGCCGCCGAGGACGTGCTGCTCCTACCGACGACGGCAGTGCTCGGCAGCGCCGACGCGGGCATCGCCTACCGGCCGACGACCGGGCCGGACGGCCTTCCCGGCGAGCCGGAGGAGGTGCGGCTCGAGCTGGGCCTGAGCGACGGCACCGTCGTCGAGGTGCGCTCCGGGCTCGCCGAGGGCGACGCCGTGCTGCAGTTCGTGCCCGGCGCGGCCGATCCCTGCGCCGACCCGATGGCGGCCGATCCCGCGGTGTGCGGCGAGGTCTTCCCGTGACGCTCCTGCGCCTGCGCGGCGTGACGCGGCAGTTCGCGACCATCGACGGGCCGGCGCTGCGCATCCTCACCGGCGTCGACCTCGACGTCTCGACCGGCGACCGCGTCGCGATCGTGGGCCGCTCGGGCTCGGGCAAGTCGACCCTCCTCAACATCCTCGGACTCATCGATCAGCCCACGACCGGCGTCGTCGAGCTCGACGGCGAGCCGGTCGCGCTCATGGGCGCGCGCCGCCGCGACCGCGTGCGGGGCGCCTCGGTGGGCTTCGTCTTCCAGCAGTTCAACCTCATCGAGGGGCTCACCGCGGCCGAGAACGTCGCGGTCCCGCTGCACTACGGCGCGGGCAGGCGCTACTGGCAGCGGCACCGGCTCGCGCGCGAGATGCTCGACCGGGTCGGGCTCGCGCATCGCGTCGACACGCGCGCGACGCACCTCTCCGGCGGCGAGCAGCAGCGGGTCGCGATCGCGCGCGCCCTCGTGCGCGGGCCCCGCCTCATCCTCGCCGACGAGCCCACGGGCGCGCTCGACATCGAGACCGGCGGCCGCATCATGAGCCTGCTCGACGAGGTCGCCGACCACGTCGGCGCGGCGCTCGTCACGATCACCCACGACCTCGCCGTCGCAGCCCGCGCCGGTCGCATCCTGCAGCTCGAGGACGGCCGGCTGCGACCGCACGCGCCGGCGTCCGTCGCGGTGTCGGCGTGACCGACGTCGCCGCAGCGATCCAGGACGCCTGGACCGAGCTGCGCATCCACCGTGGCCGCGTGCTCATGAGCCTCATCGGCGTGATGCTCGCGATCGCGGCGCTCACCGCCTCCGTGGCGATCGGCGAGCTCGCGCGCTCCACGCTCCTGAGCACCTTCGAGTCGCAGTCCGGGCGTGCGGCGACCGTCTCGATCTGGGTCACCCCCGCCGCGACCGGCGAGCCCACCGCCGCCCACCACGCCGAGGCGCTCGACGCGATCGAGGCGGCCGTCGACCGCTACGCCGTCGACTTCGCGAGCGCGCGCTCGACCGCCCAGCTCGCGCTCGGCGGCGCAGGCGCGGGCATGGGCGTGCAGATCGAGGCGGTCGAGCCCGACTTCGCGGCCATGCGCCATCTGGCGACCCGCGAAGGGCGATTCCTCGCCGACAGCGACCGCATCCGGCTCGCGCCCGCGGTCGTCGTCAACCGCGGCCTGCTCGACCTGCTCGGCGGCGGCGGTCTCGCCGCCCACCGCACGATCGAGCTCGGCGGCACCACGATGGTCGTCGTCGGCGTCGTCGATCGCGGCCCGAGCGACGAGTGGGCGCAGGCGTGGATGCTGCCGCGCGATGTCCTGCGCGTCGCCGAGGCCGTCGGCCCGACGGCCTACCTGAGCCCGTTCCAGCTCGAGGTGTGGGTGCCGGAGGAGCTTGCGGCCGAGGGGGAGCGGCGGCTCGAGCAGGACCTGCGCGCGGCGCTGCCGGGCGCCTCGGTCGAGGGCGACCGCTCCGACTGGCAGGCGTGGGACACCGGCTACGACCCGCTGCTGCCGCTGCAGCTGACGCTCGTCGGCACCGCGGTGGTCATCCTCGTGCTCGGCGCCCTCGGCCTCATCACGGTCGCGGTCGTCTCGATCCGGCAGCGCGTGCGCGAGCTCGGCATCCGCCGCGCGTTCGGCGCGAGCCGCGCGCGCATCTTCGTCGCCGTGATGCTCGAGTCGGTCGTCGGCACCGTCGTCGCGGGCGCCATCGGCATCGCGCTGTGCATCTTCGCCTACCGGCTGCCGGCGGTGCAGGAGCTCCTCACGCAGGGCGCGGGCGGCGCCGCGCTGCCCGGCTTCCCGATGGCCGCGGCGGTCACGGGACTCCTCGTCGCGGCCGCCGTCGGCGCGCTCGCCGGCAGCATCCCCGCCACGATCGCCGTCCGCTCGAAGGTGATCGAGGCGATCCGCTTCTGATCCGCGGCCCGCCCGGAGCGCCTTCCGGGCGGTGTCGCCGCCCGGATCTAGGGTGTGCGCATGTCCTCCACCAAGCCGACGCGCGCCGTCAAGAGCCAGACCTCGAAGGGCAGGTCGACCGGCGCCACCACGAAGGTGCAGCGCACGACCCGAGCCACGAAGGCGCAGCCGGTGTTCGAGGACGACGGCCCCGGCATCGCCCAGCGCGCCTGGATGGGCCTCGCCCACGCGACCGGCGGCGCCGCGCGCGTGTTCGGCCGCGAGCAGCTCGCGAAGGAGGAGCGCCGCGACGGCGTGCCGTTCCTCCTCACCATGCTCGCGATCGCGGGCGCGATCGTCGAGTGGATCCTGCCGGCGAACCCGGTCGCCCAGGCGATCTCCGCCTACACGCTCGGCGGCCTGTTCGGCCAGGTCGCGATCGCGCTGCCGGTCGTGTTCGTGCTGCTCGCCCTGTGGATGTTCCGCCACCCCGCGTCGGTGAGCGACAACGGCCGCGTGGGCGTCGGCCTCGCGCTCCTGCTCATCTCGGTCTCGGGACTGTGCCACGTCGTCGCGGGCATGCCGGATGCGTCGCTCGGCATGCCTGCGCTCGCCGACGCCGGCGGCATCCTCGGCTGGGTCGCCTCGGCGCCGCTCGCCGCACTGCTCACGCCGATCGGCGCCGGCATCGTGTGCGGCCTCATCGCGGCGCTGTCCGTGCTCGTCATCACGCGCACGGCGCCCAACCGCATCCCGGAGCGCCTCGTCGACCTCTACGGCTACCTGTTCGGCGTCGACACCGCGAGCGCCGACGAGCGCGAGGAGGCGCGTCGCGCGCGCAAGGAGGCGCGCGAGCTCGCGAAGGCGCAGGAGGCGGAGGCCGAGCCGGTCGACGACGACGCGCTGCCCTTCTGGCGCCGCAACAGCACGGGCCGCGAGGTCGACCCGCCCTACGAGGGCGTCGACGCCCTCGGGCTCGACGGCCTCGACGACGACCACGAGCACGCGTACGACAGCCCGGTGGTGGTCGACCGCGACCAGCCCACCACGCGGGTCGCCTCCGGCGCGCCCGCCCCGGCCGACGCAGCCGCCCACGACGACTACGCGACCGAGGTGCTCGCCTCGCTCGAGCAGGCCGAGGACGCCGTGCGCCGGCACACGGGCGAGATCGCCGGCGCGCCCGCGGCGGTCGGCGACGCGGCTCCCGCCGCAGCGCCGGCGCCTGCGCGCGAGCGCCCCTACCGCCTCCCGTCGATCGCGTCGCTCGGCCAGGGCGAGCCGCCCAAGGCGCGCTCGCAGGCCAACGACGACATCGTCGCGGCCATCACGCAGGTGCTCTCGTCGTTCAACGTCGACGCGAAGGTCACCGGCTTCTCGCGCGGGCCGACCGTCACGCGCTACGAGATCGAGGTCGCGCCGGGCGTGAAGGTCGAGCGCGTCACCGCGCTGTCGAAGAACCTCTCGTACGCGGTCGCCTCGAACGAGGTGCGCATCCTCTCGCCCATCCCGGGCAAGTCGGCGATCGGCATCGAGATCCCGAACCCCGACCGCGAGACGGTCAAGCTCGGCGACGTGCTGCGCTCGCGCGCCGCGAGCGATTCGAAGCACCCGATGACGATCGGCATCGGCAAGGATGTCGAGGGCGGCTTCGTCGTCGCGAACCTCGCGAAGATGCCGCACCTGCTCGTCGCCGGCTCGACCGGCTCGGGCAAGTCGTCGTTCGTCAACTCGATGATCACGAGCCTGCTCATGCGGGCGACGCCCGCCGAGGTGCGGATGGTCCTCGTCGACCCGAAGCGCGTCGAGCTCACCGCCTACCAGGGCGTGCCCCATCTCATCACGCCCATCATCACGAACCCGAAGAAGGCCGCCGAGGCGCTGCAGTGGGTCGTGAAGGAGATGGACATGCGGTACGACGACCTCGCGTCGTTCGGCTACAAGCACATCGATGACTTCAACGCGGCCGTGCGCGCGAACGAGATCGTGCTGCCGGCGGGCAGCCAGCGCACGCTCAAGCCCTACCCCTACCTGCTCGTCGTGGTCGACGAGCTCGCCGACCTCATGATGGTCGCGCCGCGCGACGTCGAGGACTCGATCGTGCGCATCACCCAGCTCGCGCGCGCCGCCGGCATCCACCTCGTGCTCGCGACCCAGCGGCCCTCGGTCGACGTCGTCACGGGCCTCATCAAGGCCAACGTGCCGAGCCGCTTCGCGTTCGCCGTCTCGAGCGTCACCGACTCGCGCGTCATCCTCGACCAGCCGGGCGCCGACAAGCTGATCGGCCAGGGCGACGGGCTCTTCCTGCCGATGGGGGCCAACAAGCCGATGCGCGTCCAGGGCGCGTGGGTCGAGGAGGCCGAGATCCAGCGGGTGGTGCAGCACGTCACCGGCCAGGCGAAGCCCGAGTACCGCGACGACGTCGCCGAGGTCGCCGAGAAGCGCGAGATCGACGCCGACATCGGCGACGACCTCGAAGACCTCTGCGCCGCCGCCGAGCTCGTCATCTCGACGCAGTTCGGCTCGACCTCGATGCTGCAGCGCAAGCTCCGGGTCGGCTTCGCGAAGGCCGGGCGCCTCATGGACCTCATGGAGTCCCGCGAGATCGTCGGGCCGAGCGAGGGGTCGAAGGCCCGCGACGTGCTCGTGCCGCCCGACGGGCTCGCCGCCGTGCTCGCGTCGCTGCGCGGCGAGGGGCCTGCGCCTGCCTCGGGCGCCGCCTCCGCGCCGACGGGCCACGCCGGCGGCTCGAGCCCGGCGCCCGCCGCGCCGTCCGCGCCCGACGCCGCCGACGCATCCGAGCACGACGACGACGCCGACGGCGCCTGGGTCGACGACGACCGCTACAGCGACCCCCTCGACGAGGCGAACCGCGAGGGCCTCGAGGTCGTGGAGGCCGAGGGCGACGACGAGGACGCCTGGTCGCTCACAGGTCGCGACTAGGTAGCCTTGGCGGCGTGAGAGAGCTGGACCGATGGGGCTGCTGAGCCCGTGGCGCGGGCGCGTGTGGCGCCGAGGCGAGGAGCCCGCGAGCGTCGCGAGCGTGCCCAACCTCATCTCGGTCGCCCGCATCCTGCTCACGCCCGTGTTCATCGTGGTCGCGCTCACGAACCCCGAGCCGGGGCTCGCCCGCACGCTCGCGGCGGTGCTGTTCGCCGTCCTCATCGCGACCGACTTCGTCGACGGGCAGATCGCGCGCGGGCGAGGCCTCGTGACCGACTTCGGCAAGCTCATCGACCCGATCGCCGACAAGGCGATCACCGGCAGCGCCTTCGTCGTGCTCTCGGTGCTCGGCGAGCTCGACTGGTGGATCACGATCGTCGTGCTGCTGCGCGAGTGGGGCATCACGGCCTACCGGCTCATCGTCTCGAGCCGCACGGTGATCGCCGCGGACTGGGCGGGCAAGGCCAAGACGATGGCGCAGGCGATCGCGCTGCCGCTCGCGCTCGTGCCGCTGCAGGCGTGGATGGGGGAGCCCGGCATGTGGATCTGCGTCGTCACCATGACGATCGCGGTGGCGCTCACGATCTACTCGGGGCTCGAGTTCGTGGTGCAGGCGGTGCGGTCGCGATGACGGATGCGCTGGAGCTCTCGGGCAGGATCGTCGCGCGCGCGGCCGCCCGGCACATCACGATCGCCGTCGCCGAGTCGCTCACGGGCGGCCTCGTCGCCGAGACGCTCGTGCGCACGCCCGGCGCCTCGACCGTGCTGCGCCTCGGGGTCGTCGCGTATGCGACGGAGATGAAGCACGAGGTGCTGCGCGTGCCCGCGGCGCTGCTCGCCGAGCGCGGGCCCGTGGACCCCGACGTCGCGATCGCGATGGCGCGCGGCGTGCGCGAGCTCGCAGCGCTCGACCGCGGTGCGTGCACGATCGGCGTCGCGACGACCGGCGTGGCGGGGCCCGGAGCGCAGGCCGGCCACCCGCCTGGGGAGTTCCACATCGGGCTCGAGCTCGACACGGTGCGCGGCCGCGTGACGAGCTCCACGTCGCACCTCGTCACGGGCGACCGGGAGGCGGTGCGGCACGCCGCCGCGATCGCGGCGCTGCGCGCGCTCGACGCCGCGCTCGAGCGCACCGACCTCACGATGCACAGCGAATCCACACGCTGACCACGGCACCCTGCGGAATGCGGGATGTGCCATGGACGTTGACAACGTCGTGGGCATCACAGGAGCAGGCAGGCAGCCTGCGACTAGGCTGATGCATCCGACCACGGTGAAGGGGGAGACCATGGTGCTGGTTCGACAGGAGATCGGCGACGTGCTGCGGGACACGCGGCTGCGGCAGGGGAGGACCCTGCGCCAGGTCGCCTCGCGCGCATCCGTCGCCCTCGGCTACCTGAGCGAGGTGGAGCGCGGGCAGAAGGAGGCCTCGAGCGAGATCCTCGCCTCGGTGGCCGACGCCCTGGAGGTGCCGCTGTCGAGCATCCTGCGAGAGGTGGGGGACCGTCTCGCTGTGCTCGAGGGCCTCGGCTACGGCGACCTCGACCCGCTCGCCTCGCCCGTTCCCGACACGCTGCCGGCAGAGCTGGTGGCGGAGTTCGACTCGGCCGTCCACTAGGAGGCCGGGTGCGGGAGAGCGAGCTGCGGCTCGCGGTCGCGGAGGAGTTCGGCGCGCTCGGGTCGGTGCTGATGACCGACCTGACGCTGTCGACCCTCGGCGGCCGCACCGGCAGCGAGGCGCTCGCCGCCGGCGTCCCCGCCAAGCGGGTGTGGCAGGCGCTGTGCGACGCGAAGGACGTCCCGGAGCAGCGCCGACACGGCCGGGGCCTGCGCGACCCGCGGCGCTGAGCGCACCGGCGACACGCCGCATCCGCATTCGAAGATGCGTTCGATGCGCGCGTAGGCTGGCACCGCACGAGCGGCTCGTCTCCACAGGCGGGCCCGCGGGCCGCACGCATGTCAGCGGCCCGACGTACCGTGAGCGCACAGACCAGCCACGCTGAACGGAAGGCCCGCAATGCCCACACCCGCAGACCGCGAGAAGTCGCTCGAGGCGGCGCTCGCCCAGATCGACCGCCAGTTCGGCAAGGGGTCGGTGATGCGCCTCGGCAGCGAGGATCGCGCGCCCGTCGAGGTCATCCCCACCGGCTCGATCGCGCTCGACGTGGCGCTCGGCGTCGGCGGACTGCCGCGCGGCCGCATCGTCGAGATCTACGGCCCCGAGTCCTCGGGCAAGACCACGCTCACGCTCCACGCGATCGCGAACGCCCAGCGCAACGGCGGCATCGCCGCGTTCATCGACGCCGAGCACGCGCTCGACCCCGAGTACGCGAAGAAGCTCGGCGTCGACATCGACTCGCTCCTGGTCTCGCAGCCCGACACGGGCGAGCAGGCGCTCGAGATCGCCGACATGCTGATCCGCTCCGGCTCGATCGACCTCGTCGTCATCGACTCGGTCGCCGCGCTCGTGCCCCGCGCCGAGATCGAGGGCGAGATGGGCGACAGCCACGTCGGCCTCCAGGCGCGCCTCATGTCGCAGGCGCTCCGCAAGATCACCGGTGGGCTCAACCAGACCAAGACCACCGCCATCTTCATCAACCAGCTGCGCGAGAAGATCGGCGTCTTCTTCGGCAGCCCCGAGACCACGGCCGGCGGCAAGGCGCTCAAGTTCTACGCCTCGGTGCGCCTCGACATCCGCCGCATCGAGACGCTCAAGGACGGCGCCGACGCGGTCGGCAACCGCACGCGCGTCAAGGTCGTCAAGAACAAGATGGCGCCGCCGTTCAAGCAGGCCGAGTTCGACATCCTGTACGGCACGGGCATCTCGCGCGAGGGCAGCCTGATCGACTTCGGCGTCGAGCACGGCATCGTCCGCAAGTCCGGCGCCTGGTACACCTACGACGGCGACCAGCTCGGCCAGGGCAAGGAGAAGGCCCGTCAGTTCCTGATCGACAACCCCGACCTCGCGCAGCAGATCGAGCAGCAGATCCTCACCAAGCTCGGCATCGGCGCGGGCAAGGCCGCGGCCGACGCCGCGGGCGTCGAGTCGCTCGAGGCGCGCAGGCAGGAGCGCAAGGGCGCGTGAGCGACCCCGATCGGCTGGCCGGCGTCACCGAGCTCTCCGCCTGGATCGCCTCTCGCGAGGACGATCCGGCGGAGCGCCGGTCGCCGGCCTTCGCCGCATGGCACGACGGCGACGACGACGACGAGGCGCCAGAGCTCGGAGTGCCGGAGCCTGTCGACGAGGAGGCGGCGCGCGGCATCGCGCTGCGCGCCCTCGGGCGGAAGGCGGCGAGCCGGCAGGAGCTCGATCGCACCCTCGAGCGGCGCGACGTCGAGCCCGACGTGCGCGAGGCCGTGCTCGATCGGCTCGAGCGCGACGGGCTCGTCGACGACGCTCAGCTCGCCCGCGATCTCGCCGAGCGGCTGCGCGAGCGCAAGCACCTCGGTGAGCGCGGCATCGCGGCCGAGCTGCGCAAGCGCGGCCTCGATCCGGAAGTCCTCGAGGCGAGCGACGACGACGCCGAGCTGCGGCGCGCGATCGAGGCGGCGGCCGAGCGTCGGCGCCGGATGGGTTCGCTCGATGACGACACCGCCGAGCGGCGGCTGGCCGGCTGGCTGCAGCGCCGAGGGTTCGGCGGCAGCACGGTCCGCATCGCGCTCGAGCGCACTCGGCCGAGGGGTCCCCGCTTTCGGTGATCCCTCAGCGTGCCTTCAGGATGCGAGGCTGTGTCGCGGCTAGGTTCGTGGCATGAAGAAGACCAGGATCCTTGCGCTGCCGGCTGTCGCGGCAGCTTCGCTGCTCGCCCTCACCGGGTGCTTCCAGCTCCCGCCCGTCGGCGGCGGCAACAACCCCGGCACGAGCACCGACCCGGGCACCGCCGGCGAGGACGTCGCAGGCACCTCCTGGACGGGCCAGATGGAGGGCTTCGCCGAGCTGAGCTTCACGCTCAACCCCGACGGCACCGTCGACATCAGCGAGTGGAACGGCGGCAGCGGCTTCGACAGCCCGCGCGACACCTGGTCCGGCGACAGCTCCGACCTCACGATCGTGATCACGCAGCTGCAGGACCCGAACAGCGAGGACCCGGCGTTCGACGTGACGTTCAACGGCACGGCCCAGGACGGCACGATGGACCTCAAGGGCGACGCTCCCGACGGCGAGTGGACGCTCTCGGCGACGCAGGACTGAGTCGCCACGAACGCACAGCAGCCCCGCGCTCCGGCGCGGGGCTGCTGGCGTCTGCGCCGGTACGCTGGAGGCCATGTCGACGATGCTCGCGCCGCGCACCTACGAGGTGAAGACCTTCGGCTGCCAGATGAACGTGCACGACTCCGAGCGGCTGCGCGGCTCGCTCGAGGAGGCCGGCTACGTCGAGGCCGTCGACGACGCCCCCGACGTCATCGTCATCAACACCTGCGCGGTGCGCGAGAACGCCGACCAGAAGCTCTACGGCCACCTGGGCCACCTCGCCCGCACGAAGCGCGAGCGCGAGGGCTTCCAGATCGCCGTCGGCGGCTGCCTCGCGCAGAAGGACCGCTCGACCATCCTCGAGAAGGCGCCGTGGGTCGACGTCGTCTTCGGCACCCACAACCTGGGCTCGCTGCCGGCGCTGCTCGAGCGCAGCCGGCACAACGGCGAGGCCGAGGTCGAGATCCTCGAGGCGCTCGAGGTGTTCCCCTCGACGCTGCCCACCAAGCGCGAGTCGACCTACGCGGGCTGGGTGTCCATCTCGGTCGGCTGCAACAACACCTGCACGTTCTGCATCGTGCCCTCGCTGCGCGGCAAGGAGCGCGACCGGCGTCCGGGCGAGATCCTCGCCGAGGTGCAGGCGCTCGTCGACGACGGCGCGATCGAGGTGACGCTGCTCGGCCAGAACGTCAACTCCTACGGCGTCGAGTTCGGCGACCGGCTCGCGTTCGGCAAGCTGCTGCGCGCCGCGGGCGAGATCGACGGCCTCGAGCGCATCCGCTTCACGAGCCCGCACCCCGCAGCGTTCACCGACGACGTCATCGACGCGATGGCCGAGACGGATGCTGTGATGCCGCAGCTGCACATGCCGCTGCAGTCGGGCTCCGACCGAGTGCTGCGCGCGATGCGGCGCTCCTACCGCTCCGCCAAGTTCCTCGGCATCCTCGACCGCGTGCGCGAGCGCATCCCGCACGCGGCGATCACGACCGACATCATCGTCGGCTTCCCCGGTGAGACGGAGGAGGACTTCGCCGAGACCCTGCGGGTCGTCGAGCAGGCGCGCTTCGCCTCGGCGTTCACCTTCCAGTACTCGATCCGCCCGGGCACGCCCGCGGCGACCATGCCCGACCAAGTGCCGAAGGAGGTCGTGCAGGAGCGCTTCGAGCGGCTCGTCGCGCTGCAGGACCACATCTCGTTCGACGAGAACCGGCGGCAGGTGGGGCGCACCGCCGAGGTGCTGGTCTCCGTCGGCGAGGGCAAGAAGGACGCCGAGACCCACCGGCTGACGGGCCGCGCCGAGGACAACCGGCTCGTGCACTTCAGCCCCGGCGGGCTCACGGGCGCCGATGCGCCGCGCCCCGGCGACGTCGTCACGGTCGAGATCACGCACGCCGCTCCGTTCCACCTCATCGCCGACGCCGAGCCGCTCGGGCTCCGGCGAACCCGCGCGGGCGACGCCTGGGATCGCGCGCAGGCGGACTCATGCGGGGTGCCCGCCACCGCATCCGCGACCGCCCCCGGCGGCCCGGTCTCCCTCGGCCTGCCGACGCTGCGCGTCGCCGGCTAGGCGCTGCCTGGGCGCGCGTGCGCCGGGCGCCTTGTCGGCGCCCACGAGCGGGTGTACGTTGCGCGCGTAGCGTCCCTCTGGGGAAGGAGCCCGACATGGGCGTTCCACGCAGCGTGCGCACCGCGCTCGCCGCCGTCGCAGCCGCAGCGTTCGTGCTCTCGGGCTCGATCGTCGCGACGGGGGCCGCTCAGGCCGCGCCCCCGCCGGTCTCGCAGCTGACGCGCATGGCGGCGCTCGGCGACTCCATCACCCTCGGCGTCTCCTCGTGCAGCAGCTGGACGAGCTGCACGCAGAACAGTTGGGCGGCAGGCACGAGCACGACCGTGTCGTCCCACCTGCTGCGGCTGCGCGCCGCAGGCGCCACGACCCTGGCCGCCTCCAACTACGCCGTGTCCGGGGCGCGCTCCGGCGGTCTGCTCGCGCAGGCGCAGAGCGCGGTGAGGGTGGGCGCCCAGTACGTCACGATCGAGATCGGCGCGAACGACGCGTGCACCCGCACGGTGGGGGAGATGACGCCCACGACGACCTTCCGGACCAACGTGCAGAACGCGCTCGCAGCGCTCGCTGCGGGCGGCGCTCCGCAGGTCTTCGTCGCGAGCATCCCGAGCCTGCAGCGCCTCTACGAGGTCAATCGCACGAGCAGCAGCGCGCGGCTCACCTGGGGCCTGCTGCGCATCTGCCAGTCGATGCTCGCGAACCCCAGCAGCACGCAGCCGGCCGACGTGCAGCGACGGGCAGCTGTGCAGCAGCGGGTCGACGAGTACAACGCCGCGCTCCAGCAGGCGTGCGCGGCGTACGCCACCTGCCGGTACGACGGGGGCGCAGTCGCGAGGTACGCCTTCGCGCGCACCGACATCTCCACGCGCGACTACTTCCACCCCTCGCTCGCCGGTCAGGCGAGGCTCGCGAGCCTGACCTGGCCGCCGAGCCAGTGGGCGAGCCCCTGACGACGCCGAGGCCGAGCCGCTCGCTACCCTGAGGGCATGGGCATCATCCCCGCGGCTCCGCACGGCGGCGCATCCGAGCGCCGCTCGCCGCGCTCGGCCACGTGAGCCTCATCGCCGTCGTCGGCGCGACAGGCACGGGCAAGACGGAGCGCTCGCTCGACATCGCCGACGCGGTCGTGCGGCTCGGCGGCTCGGCCGAGATCGTCAACTGCGACGCGATGCAGCTCTACCGCGGCATGGACATCGGCACCGCGAAGGCGCCGCTGGCCGAGCGCCGCGGCCACCCGCACCACCTGCTCGACGTGCTCGACCCGTGGGAGGACGCCGCCGTCGCCGCCTACCGCGAGGCGGCGCTCGACGCGATCACGGCGATCGAGGCGCGCGGCGCCGTGCCGATCCTCGTCGGAGGCAGCGGCCTGTACGCCTCGAGCGTGCTCTACGACTTCGCGTTCCCCGCGACCGACGAGGCGCTGCGGGCGCAGCTCGAGGCCGACCTCGAGCGCGAGGGAGCCGCCGCGATGCACGAGCGACTGGTCGCCGTCGACGCGGCGGCGGCGGAGGCGATCGGGCCGCACAACGGCCGTCGCCTCGTGCGAGCGCTCGAGGCGGTCACGCTGACGGGCGAGCCGTTCCGCGTGGGGCTGCCCCCCGAGGAGTCGCTCCTGCGGCCGACGCTCATCCAGCACGTGCGCCTCGAGCGCACCGCCCTCGTCAAGCGGCTCGACCGGCGCGTCGAGCGCATGTGGGCCGACGGGATCGTCGCCGAGGCGCAGCGGCTGCGGGACGCCGGCATCGAGCGCGGCACGACGGCCCAACAGGCGATCGGCTACCGCCAGGCGCTCGACCAGCTCGACGGCGCGCTCAGCGAAGCGGCGGCGATCGAGCGCACCCAGGCGCTCACGCGGCGCTACGCGCGCCGGCAGGTGTCGTGGTTCCAGCGCTACCCCGCGGCACCGGATGCGGAGCCGGACGCGCTCGCCCAGCACGCGCTCGCTAGCCTGGAGGCATGACAGCACTCGCGAGCGGCACCTTCTCCAAGGGCCACGGGACGGGCAACGACTTCGTGCTCGTCGCCGACCCCGACGGCGCCGCGCCGCTCACGCCCGAGCGCGTGCGCGCGCTCGCCGACCGCCGCTTCGGGATCGGCGGCGACGGTGTCATCCGAGCCGTGCGCGCGGGCGCGACCGGCGACGCCGCGCTCGACGCGGCCCCCGCCGGCACGTGGGCGATGGACTACTGGAACTCCGATGGCAGCGTGAGCGAGATGTGCGGCAACGGCGTGCGCGTCTTCGTGCGCTTCCTCCTCGAGTCCCGGCTCGCGCAGCTCGCCGACGGCGAGGGCATCGACATCGCGACGCGCGCCGGACTCAAGCGCGTCGTGCGTCGCGGCGACCGCTTCTCGGCCGACCTCGGGCCGTTCGAGCTCGGCGGCGACCGGCTCGTCGGGGCAGGCGGGCTGCAGGTCGATCGGCCCGGGCTCGACGTCTCGACGGGCAACCCGCACGTCGTCGTCGCGCTCGCCGGCGACGACGAGCTCGACGCGCTGCAGCTGCACGAGGCGCCCTCCCTCGACCCTGCGCCGCCGGACGGCGCGAACGTCGAGTTCGTCGTGCCCGGCACGATCGCCGACGGCGTCGGCTCCATCCGCATGCGGGTCCACGAGCGCGGCTCGGGCGAGACGCTCTCGTGCGGCACGGGCGCGGTGGCTGCGGCGATGGCGACGCGGCACTGGTCAGGGGATGCGGCGGATCGGTGGATCGTGGACGTGCCCGGCGGGCGCCTCGAGGTCGAGGTCGACGAGCGCGGTCACGCGTGGCTCACGGGCCCCGCAGAGCTCGTCTTCCGGGGCGAGGGGATCAGTCCGGCGCGGTGACGGCGATGATGCGGTACGTGCGCTTCGAGTCGGCGCGCTCGACCTCGAAGCCCTCGAAGCGCTCGGCGAGCCACCGCAGCAGCGAGTCGGCGCCGAGGTGCTTCTGCACCACGAGCCACGCCGTCGCCCCCGGCGCGAGCCGCGGGATCCACGTCTCCAGCAGCTCGTGCAGCTGCGCCTTGCCGATCCGGATGGGCGGGTTCGACCAGATGGCGGCGAACCGCAGGTCCTCCGGCACCCGGTCTGGCGTCGCAGGCACGATGTTCGATAGGCTGAGCAGCTCGGCATTCCGCTCCACGAGCGAGAGCGCACGGGCGTTGACGTCGACCGCCCAGACCCGCGCGCCGGGGGAGCGCACGGCGAGCGTCGAAGCGATCGGCCCCCAGCCGCAGCCGAGATCCAGCAGCTCGCCCGTCGCGGGCGGTGCGGGCACCGCATCCAGCAGCACCGCGGTGCCGACGTCGAGCCGGTCGCCGGAGAACACCCCTGTGGCGGTGACCATCTCCCGCTCGCGCCCGGCGATCGGCACCCGGATGGTCCGGACCGACTCGGGTGCGACGGGCTCGGCAGAGAAGTAGTGGTCCGGCACGGACACGACAGTAGCGAAGGACTCCACGATGGCAGAACCGCAGGACCACCCCGGCGACCGCGCGATGGAGCGCATCCTCGCCTGGGCGCAGCCCGCGGAGGGCGCGGTGCTCTCCGAGCGCGCGCAGGCGCTCCAGGCCGACGACGGCCTCGCCGACACCGACGGCGAGCAGTACGACCGCGAGGAGCGCGCGGCGCTGCGCCGCGTCGACGGGCTCCGCACCGAGCTCGAGGACGTCACCGAGGTCGAGTACCGGCAGCTGCGGCTCGAGAACGTCGTGCTCGTCGGCGTCCACTCCGGATCCGCCGAGGACGCGGAGCACTCGCTCCGCGAGCTCGCGGCGCTCGCCGAGACCGCGGGCGCCCGCGTGCTCGACGGCATGCTGCAGCGGCGGCCCAACCCCGATCCCGCGACCTACGTGGGGCGCGGCAAGGCCGAGGAGCTCGCCGCGATCGTGCAGGAGCTCGGCGCCGACACCGTCGTCGCCGACAGCGAGCTCTCGCCGAGCCAGCGTCGTGCGCTCGAGGATCGCGTGAAGGTCAAGGTCATCGACCGCACGGCGGTCATCCTCGACATCTTCAGCCAGCACGCCAAGAGCCGCGAGGGCAAGGCCCAGGTCGAGCTCGCGCAGCTCGAGTACCTGCTGCCGCGCCTGCGCGGCTGGGGCGAGTCGATGTCGCGCCAGGCCGGTGGGCAGGTCGGCGGCCAGGGCGCCGGCATGGGCTCGCGCGGACCGGGTGAGACGAAGATCGAGCTCGATCGCCGTCGCATCCACACGCGGATGGCGCGGCTGCGCAAGCAGATCAAGGGCTTCGCACCCGCCCGAGCGGCGAAGCGCGCGAACCGGGACCGCTTCGAGGTGCCGGGCGTCGCGATCGCCGGTTACACGAACGCGGGCAAGTCGTCGCTGCTCAACCGCATCACCGGCGCGGGCGTGCTGGTCGAGAACGCGCTCTTCGCGACGCTCGACGCGACCGTGCGGCGCGCCCGCACGCCGGATGGGCGCGAGTTCACGATCGCCGACACCGTCGGCTTCGTCCGCAACCTGCCGCACCAGCTCGTCGAGGCGTTCCGGTCGACGCTCGAGGAGGTGTCCGAGTCGGAGGTGATCGTCCACGTGGTCGACGCGAGCCACGCGGACCCCGCCTCGCAGATCGCGACGGTGCGCGACGTGCTGGGGGAGACCGGTGCGCGCTCGATCCCCGAGATCGTCGTGTTCAACAAGGCCGACCTCATCAGCGACGACGACCGGCTCGTGCTGCGGGGCCTGCAGCCGGATGCGATCTTCGCCTCCGCGCGCACGGGGGAGGGCGTCGACGAGATCCTCGCCCGCATCGGCGAGCTGCTGCCGCGGCCCGAGCTGCCGGTGTCGCTGCTCGTGCCCTTCGACCGCGGCGATGTCGTGGCGATGCTGCACGACCGGTTCGAGGTCGTGCACGAGCAGTACGAGGAGGCAGGGACGCGCATCGACGCAAAGGTCTCCGAGGCCGTGCTGCCGCAGCTCGCCGAGTTCCGGGTGGACCCCGCGACGAGCTAGGCCCCGGCGCGCCGAACCGCGTCGGTCGCGGCGCGGCAGCGCGCGGCTGGATCTACCGGCTAGATCGCGCGGAGGACCGCGACGACCTTGCCGAGCACCTCGGACTCGTCGCCGAGGATCGGCTCGAAGGCCGAGTTGCGCGGCAGCAGCCACGTGTGGCCGTCGCGCTGCTTGAAGACCTTGACCGTGGCCTCGCCGTCGAGCATGGCCGCGACGATGTCGCCGTTGACCGCGTCGCGCTGCTGGCGCACGACGACCCAGTCGCCGTCGCAGATGGCTGCGTCGATCATCGAGTCGCCCACCACCTTGAGCATGAAGAGGTCGCCGCCGCTGCCCACGAGCTGCTTCGGCAGCGGCATGACGTCCTCGATCTGCTCCTCGGCGGTGATCGGGATGCCGGCGGCGATGCGCCCCACCATGGGGACGAACGCGGCCTGCTCGATGCTGCCGACGGTCTCGTCGGCGTCGTCCGCCACCAGCACCTCGATCGCGCGCGGGCGCGCGGGATCGCGGCGGATCATGCCGGCGAGCTCGAGCTGGCCCAGCTGGTGCGTCACGCTCGAGAGCGAGGACAGGCCTACGGCATCGCCGATCTCGCGGTAGCTGGGCGGGTAGCCCCGCTGTCGCACCGCCTGCTGGATGACCCTCAGGATCGCCTGCTGCTTCTCGCTCAGCTGCCTCGTCATGCCCGCTCCGCTCTCTCGTCGGCTCAGCGGTCGTGACGCGATGTCAGTGGCCCGCGATTGACTCCTCGTGGTTCGAAAGCGTATCCGACAGGACGCCCGGATCAAACGGATGTTCGAGCGTGTCGCGCAGAACTTGCGCGGCAGGGCTTGACGCATCCGGTCACTCGAAGATAGGTTCGAAACAGAGATTCGCAGACGATGCTCCCGGCCGAGCATCGTCTGCGGATCCCAACGAGAGGAGTCCCGATGACTGCCATCGCCACCACCGCAGCGCCGATCCGCATCCGGATGACCGCGCGCGGCCGCAGGGCGCTCGCCCTCCTCGTCGCCGCACCCGTGCTCGCGGCCGGTGCGCTCGCCGGCGCCGGCGTGCTCGGCGACGCCGTCGCCGGTGCTGTCGCGTCGTCGTCGACGGCGACGGTCGAGCTCGAGACCGTCACGGTCGTGCCGGGTCAGTCGCTGTGGCAGATCGCCGCGTCGGTCGCGCCCGAGGCCGACCCGCGCGACGTCGTCGCCGAGATCGAGCTGCTCAACGGCATCCGCGGAGCGATCCAGCCCGGCGAGCAGCTCGCGATCCCCGCGCACTACTCGCGCTGAGCGTCGCGCGCCGCGCGCCGCACCGCCTCCGTCCTAGGCTGGTTCGGTGACGAGCCTCGACGACCTCCCGATCCGCGACGACCTCCGTGGCCTGACGCCGTACGGCGCGCCGCAGCTCGAGGTGCCCGTGCGGCTGAACGTCAACGAGAACGCCTATCGGGTGCCGGAGGAGGTGGCGCTCGACATCGTGCAGGAGATCGCGCGCGCGCTCCCGGATGCCAACCGCTACCCCGATCGCGAGTTCGACGCGCTGCGCCGGGGCTTCGCGGAGTACCTCGGGCACGGACTGACGCCGGCGCACATCTGGGCAGGCAACGGTTCGAACGAGGTGCTGCAGCACGTGCTGCAGGCCTTCGGCGGCCCGGGCCGCTCGCTGCTCTCGTTCACGCCGACCTACTCGATGTACCCGCTGCTCGCGCAGGGCGTCGGGATGCGCTGGGTACCCGTGCCGCGCGCCGCCGACTTCACGCTCACCCCGGACGCGGTCCGCGCGGCGATCGCCGAGCACGACCCCGACGTCGTGTTCCTGTGCACGCCGAACAACCCCACGGGCACGCCGCTCGGCCTCGACGTGATCGAGGCCGCGGCCGAGGCAGCGAGCGGCATCGTGCTCGTCGACGAGGCCTACACCGAGTTCGCGCATGACCGCAGCCAGACCGCGCTGTCGCTGCTCGAGCGCTTCCCGCGCCTGCTCGTCTCGCGCACGATGAGCAAGGCGTTCGCGTTCGCGGGCGTGCGCGTCGGCTACCTCGCCGCGCACCCCGCCGTGATCGACGCGCTGCGGCTCGTGCGCCTGCCCTACCACCTCTCCGCCATCACCCAGGCGGCCGCGATCGCAGCCCTCCGCCACAGCGACGCGATGCTCGCGAGGGTCGACGCGCTGCGCGAGCAGCGCGACCGCATCGTCGACGAGCTCGGCGCCCTCGGCCTGCAGCCCTACCCCTCGGACGCCAACTTCGTGCTGGTCGGCGGGGTCGCCGACCCGCAGGCGACGTTCCGCGCGCTGCTCGACCGGGGCATCCTCGTGCGCGACGTCGGGCTGCCCGGGACGCTCCGCATCACGGCCGGCACGCCCGCCGAGACGACCGCGGTGCTCTCGGCCATGGCCGAGCTGGCCGACGCATAGGATCGAGGCATGGCCCGCACCGCAACCATCGAGCGCTCGACGAGCGAGTCCACCATCCGGCTCTCCCTCGACCTCGACGGCACCGGCACGTCGTCCATCTCGACGACGGTGCCCTTCTACGACCACATGCTCACGGCCTTCGCCAAGCACTCGCTTATCGACCTCGAGGTCACGGCGACGGGCGACATCGACATCGACGCGCACCACACCGTCGAGGACACCGCGATCGCCCTCGGGCTCGCGCTGCGCGACGCGCTCGGCGACAAGTCGGGCGTGCGCCGCTACGGCGACGCGACCGTGCCGCTCGACGAGGCGCTCGCGCGGGCCGTCGTCGACCTGTCGGGCCGACCGTTCCTCGTGCACGGCGGCGAGCCCGCCGGCTTCGAGCTGCACCGCATCGGCGGCCACTTCACGGGCTCGCTCGTGCGGCACGTCTTCGAGGCCATCACCCTCAACGCGCGCATCACCGCGCACATCGACGTGCTCGCGGGCCGCGACCCGCACCACATCGCCGAGGCCGAGTTCAAGGCGTTCGCGCGCGCGATGCGCGTCGCCGTCGAGCACGACGCGCGCGTGAGCGGCGTGCCCTCGACCAAGGGAGCGCTGTGACGGCTCCCCGCCCCACGGTCGCCCTGCTCGACTACGGGCTCGGCAACGTCCACTCGGCCGCGAAGGCGCTCGAGGCGGCCGGCGCCGACGTGACGCTCACGGCCGACCGCGCCACGGTGATGGAGGCCGACGGCCTCGTCGTGCCCGGCGTCGGCTCGATGGCTGCGTGCATGGCCGGGATCCAGGCGATCCGCGGGGGCGAGCTCATCGGCCGGCGGCTCGCGGGCACGCGTCCGGTGCTCGGCATCTGCGTCGGCATGCAGGTGCTCTTCACCGCGGGCGAGGAAGGCGGCGTGCACACCAACGCGCTCGACGAGTGGCCCGGCACCGTGCGCCGCCTCAAGGCCGACGTCCTGCCGCACATGGGCTGGGCCGAGGTCGAGGCGCCCGAGGACTCGCAGCTCTTCGCCGGCATCCGCGACGAGCGCTTCTACTTCGTGCACTCCTACGCGGCCACCGAGTGGACGATCGAGCCGCATCCCCGCATGCGCCAGCCGCGCGTGACCTGGGCCGAGCACGGCGAGCGCTTCCTGGCCGCCGTCGAGAACGGCCCGCTCTCCGCCACCCAGTTCCACCCCGAGAAGTCGGGGGAGGCCGGCATCCGGCTGCTCACGAACTGGGTGCGCGGCCTCTGAACCCGCGCGAGTAGCATCGCACCGGCTCCTCGACCGGCCCCTCGACCGGCCCACCCACCGAAGAAGGCATCGCCATGACCGATTTCAACCAGTCGCCCAAGCTCCAGCTGCTCCCCGCCATCGACGTCGCCGACGGCAAGGCGGTGCGCCTCACGCAGGGCAAGGCCGGCACGGAGACGTCGTTCGGCAGCCCGGTCGACGCGGCCGAGGACTGGGTGCGCCAGGGCGCCGAGTGGATCCACCTCGTCGACCTCGACGCCGCCTTCGGTCGCGGCGACAACCGCGGCGTCATCAAGAAGGTCATCAAGGCCGTGAAGGGCCGCGTGCAGGTCGAGCTCTCCGGCGGCATCCGCGACGAGGCGTCCCTCGAGGCGGCGCTCGCCACGGGCGTCAAGCGCATCAACCTCGGCACCGCCGCGCTCGAGAACCCCGAGTGGACCGCGGCGGTCATCGCCGAGTACGGCGACCAGATCGCGGTGGGTCTCGACGTGCGCGGCACGACGCTCGCCGCGCGCGGCTGGACGCAGGACGGCGGTGACCTGTGGCACGTGCTCGACCGGCTCGAGGCGGCGGGCTGCAGCCGCTACGTCGTGACCGACGTCACGAAGGACGGCACGCTCAAGGGCCCGAACCTCGAGCTCCTCAAGCAGGTCGCGGAGCGCACGCAGAAGCCGATCGTCGCCTCGGGCGGGGTCTCGAGCCTCGACGACATCGCGGCGCTGCGCGAGCTCGTGCCGCACGGCGTCGAGGGCGCGATCGTCGGCAAGGCGCTCTACGCCGGAGCCTTCACGCTCGTCGCGGCGCTGGACGTCGCGGGCAGCTAGGCGCCGCCGTGAGCCGCGAGGCCGACTCGGCGGGGCGGCCCTGGGAGGGGCGCTCGTTCCAGCACCACGACACGGCGTACGCCGACGACGACGGCTCGGCGCCGGCGGGCTACCTCGAGTCGGTGCGCAGGCTCGCCGCGGGGGAAGCCGGCCGCGCGGGCGTCGTCGAGGCGCTGCGCGGCGAGCGACTCCTCGTGCCGCTCCTCGCTGCGGCGGGGGAGACGGGCCTCGACGAGCGCGGCCGCACGATCGACAAGACGCAGGAGCTCTCGATCGTCACGGTCGCAGGGCCCGACGGCGGCGCGATCCTGCCGATGTTCTCGCACGTGCAGGCGATGCAGGCGTGGAACGCCAAGGCGCGCCCCGTGCCGACGAGCGTGCAGCGCGCCGCCGCAGCGGCGCTCGACGGTCCCGCGCGCGTCGTCGTCGACCCGGGCGCCGAGAGCGAGTTCGTGCTGAGCCGCTCCATGCTCGAGGCCCTGCTCGCGGATGCGCCGTGGACGTGGGGCGTCGAGGACCCGGGCGTGCACGCGGTCGTCCTCGCCGCGATGTTCGCGCAGCCCGCCGTGGAGGCCGTCGTGCTCGCCACGGGCGACCCCCGCTCCACGCTCGCCGGCGCCGACCTCGAGGTGCACGCGCTCGTCGGCGCGGCCGCGGACGAGCACGACGCACCTGCGCAGGTGCAGCGCGCGGTCGCGGCGATCGGCGAGGCCGACGTCGTGCGCGAGCGCATCGCGAGCCTCGCGGTGCGCGTGCACCGCTGGGACGGGGGAGCGGTGCGCGTCCCGCTCGCGGCCGAGGCGACCCTCGCGCTGACGCGGGCCGATTGGGCAGCCCGCGCCTGAGCGCTCAGACGACCGAGCCGGTGAACTTCTCGCCCGGGCCCTTGCCCGGCGCATCCGGGATCGTGCTCGCCTCGCGGAAGGCGAGCTGCACCGAGCGCAGGCCGTCGCGCAGCGGCGCGGCGTGGATGCTGCCCACCTCGGGCGCCGCCGCCGTCACGAGCCCGGCGAGGGCGTTGATGAGCTTGCGCGCCTCGTCGAGGTCGAGCTGCTGCTCGGGGTCGTCGGCGAGGCCGACCTTGACCGCCGCGGCGCTCAGGAGGTGGATCGCGACGGTGTTGATGAGCTCGACCGCCGGCACCTCCGCGATGTCGCGAGCCTCGGCGAGGCCGTCGTCGTGATGGGTGTGCTCGGCGGCGTCGGACATCGCGTTCTTCTCCCGAAGGGTTGTCTCTGGTAGGCTTCTGCAGGTTTCGGGCATTCGCCCGGAGGTGAAAGAGGAGCAATCCCACCCGCAGCCGTCTCCAGGCTACCGGGTCTGCAGCACCAGGCGCCCGTCGCCGCAGGTGCTGAGCCGCGCGGCACCGCTCGCGTTCCGGCTCCTCTCTCGCCGTGCACCAGCACACAGCACCAACGAGAAGGAGCCCGCGATCAGCGATCCCCGCATCAACGAGCGCATCCGCGTTCCGGAAGTCCGACTGGTCGGCCCTGCCGGCGAGCAGGTCGGCGTCGTCCGGGTCGAGGATGCCCTTCGGCTTGCCCGCGAGGCGGATCTCGACCTCGTCGAGGTCGCGCCCGACGCACGCCCGCCCGTCGTCAAGATCATGGACTACGGCAAGTTCAAGTACGAGCAGGCGCAGAAGGCCAAGGATGCCCGGCGCAACCAGGCGAACACCGACCTCAAGGAGGTCCGCTTCCGCCTGAAGATCGACGAGCACGACTACGAGACCAAGCGCAAGCGCGCCCAGGGCTTCCTCGAGGGCGGCGACAAGGTCAAGGCGATGATCCTCTTCCGCGGCCGCGAGCAGTCGCGCCCGGAGCTGGGCGTCAAGCTGCTGCAGCGCTTCGCCGAGGACATCCGCGAGTTCGGCGCCGTCGAGTCGTCGCCGACCATCGACGGTCGCAACATGACGATGATCGTCGGGCCGCTGCGCTCGAAGGCGGATGCGAAGGCCGAGCAGAACGCCGCGCGCATCGCCCAGAAGAAGGCGCAGCAGGAGAAGCGTCGCGCCGAGTCGCAGAAGAAGGCCGCGCATCAGGCCGAGATCGAGGCGGCTCGTCCGCCGCGCCCGGCGCCCGCGCCGCGCACGCGCCCCGAGCCCGAGCCGACGCGCTCGAGCCGACCCGTGTCGTCCTCGTCGCGGCCGTCGTCCTCGTCGCGCCCGCGCACCGAGTCGCGCAGCGAGCCCCGCTCCGAGCCGCGCGGCGACGCGCGTCCGAAGCAGCAGGCGCGCACGGTGCAGCCGACTCCGGCCGCGGCACCGCGCCCGGCGTCCGCCCCCAAGCCCGCCGCCGCATCCGGCGCGACCCCTGCCGCGCCTGCCGCGGCGAAGCCCGCTGCGTCCGCAGCGCCCAAGCCCGCCGCGAAGCCGGGCGCCCCGAAGCCTGCGGCGAAGCCCGCGGCGCCGGCGGCCGCCAAGCCCGCGGCGCCCAAGGCCACGCCGACGGCCAAGCCCGGCGGCAAGCCAGCATCCGAGTAGGAGAGAAGAATGCCCAAGCAGAAGACGCACTCCGGTGCGAAGAAGCGCTTCAAGGTCACCGGCAGCGGCAAGATCCGCAAGCAGCAGGCTGGCATGCGCCACAACCTCGAGGTGAAGTCGTCGGTCCAGACGCGCCGCCTCAACAAGGACAAGGTCCTGGCCCCCGCCGACGCCAAGACCATCAAGAAGCTGCTCGCCCGCTGACGCGCGCGACGAAGAAGACAGAAGAGGGAACAGACTCATGGCACGTGTCAAGAGGGCCGTCAACGCCGCCAAGAAGCGCCGCGTCATCCTGGAGCAGGCCGAGGGCTACCGCGGGCAGCGCTCGCGCCTCTACCGCAAGGCGAAGGAGCAGCTCCTCCACTCGCACGTCTACGCGTTCCGCGACCGCAAGGCGAAGAAGGGCGACTTCCGCCGCCTGTGGATCCAGCGCATCAACGCCGCCGCTCGCCAGAACGGCCTGACGTACAACCGCCTCATCCAGGGCCTCGGCCTCGCGGGCATCGAGGTCGACCGCCGCATGCTCGCAGACCTCGCGGTCAACGAGCCCGCCACGTTCGCGGCGCTCGTCGAGTCGGCCAAGTCGGCGCTCCCCGCCGACACCTCGGCGCCGAAGTCGGACGCCTCGGCGGCCTGACATGCTCGACAGCCCCCGCGCGCCCCGCGTGCGTGAGGCTGCCAGGCTCCAGCAGCGAGCAGCCCGGTCTCAGACCGGGCTGTTCCTGTTGGAGGGGCCGTCCGCCCTCGACGAGGCCGTGCGCTGGCAGCCGCAGCACCTCGTCGAGGTCTTCGCGACCGACGCCGCGCGCGAGCGCCACGCCGCGCTGCTCGGCGCCGCGTCGGCGCACGCGCCCGTCACCGCCGTCTCCGAGCGCGCGCTCGCCGCGATCGCCGACACCGTCCGCCCCCAGGGCATCGTCGCCGTCGCCAAGCAGGCGCCGGTCTCGCTCGATGCCGCGATCGCCCGCGCCGCCGCCGCTCCGCATCCGCTCGTCGCGATCCTCCACGAGGTGCGCGACCCGGGGAACCTCGGCACGATCCTCCGCGCGGCCGACGCGGCTGGCGCATCCGCCGTCGTCGTCACGGCCAACTCGGTCGACCCCTACAGCCCCAAGGTCGTGCGCTCCACGACCGGATCGCTCTTCCACGTCGACCTCGCCGTCGGTGCGAGCACGGCGGATGCGGTGGGTGCCGCGCGCGCGGCCGGCCTGCAGGTGCTCGCCGCCGACGTGTCGGGGGAGGAGCTCACCGCGATCCAGGCCGAGGGCGCGCTCGCCGCGGGGACCGCATGGCTCTTCGGCAACGAGGCGCGCGGCCTCGACGCCGCGACCCTCGCGCTCGCCGATCGCACGGCGCGGCTGCCGGTCTACGGCGAGGCGGAGTCGCTCAACCTCGCGACCGCCGCATCCGTGTGCCTCTACCAGAGCGCCTTCGCGCAGCGCGCCTGAGCGCGGTCGCGCTGTCCCCCATGTAAGGGGCTCCGGGTAACCGTTTCGTTGCGATCGCCGTCGTCCGGGCCCGATCTGCGGGCTGACCATGGTTGTATGAGGCCATGCAGCCCCTTGTCGAGCTCGACCACGTCAACAAGCACTACGGCGAGCTCCATGTCCTCAACGACATCAACGTCACCATCCCCAAGGGCCAGGTCGTCGTCGTCATCGGCCCCTCGGGATCGGGCAAGTCGACGTTCTGCCGCGCGATCAACCGCCTCGAGACGATCGATTCGGGCGAGATCCGCATCGACGGCACGCCGCTGCCCTCGGAGGGACGGGCGCTCGCGCAGCTGCGGGCCGATGTCGGCATGGTGTTCCAGTCGTTCAACCTCTTCTCGCACAAGACGATCCTCGACAACGTCACGCTCGGGCCGATCAAGGTGCGCGGCAAGAGCCGGAAGGCGGCCGAGGAGCACGCGATGCACCTGCTCGAGCGCGTCGGGATCGCGAACCAGGCGAACAAGATGCCCGCGCAGCTCTCGGGCGGCCAGCAGCAGCGCGTCGCCATCGCCCGCTCGCTGGCGATGGAGCCGAAGCTCATGCTCTTCGACGAGCCCACGAGCGCGCTCGACCCGGAGATGATCAACGAGGTGCTCGACGTCATGGTCGAGCTCGCGAAGGGCGGCATGACGATGGTCACCGTCACGCACGAGATGGGATTCGCGCGCAAGGCCGCCGACCGCGTGCTCTTCATGGCGGACGGCAAGGTCATGGAGGACTCGACTCCGGAGTCGTTCTTCACGGACCCCCAGACTTCGCGCGCGAAGGACTTCCTCTCGAAGATCCTCACGCACTGATCCGTCCAGTCCCACACATCCCACCACTGAAGGAGAAGCACCATGCGCAGCAAGAGCAAGGTCACGCTCGGCGTGGCCGCACTCGCGGTCTTCGCGCTGACCGCGTGCGGCGGCCCCGCGGGCACGACGTCGTCCGACCCGGCCGACGAGCCGGCAGAGCCCGGCGCCGCGAGCGGCGAGCACCCCTACGGCCTCGAGGTCGCGGAGTCGCCCGAGTTCGAGGCGGGCACCACGATGGCGGAGTTCGCCGAGGCGGGCGCCATCACCATCGGCACGAAGTTCGACCAGCCGCTGTTCGGCCTCGTCGGCCCTGACGGCAACCCGGAGGGCTTCGACGTCGCCGTCGGGTCGCTGATCGCCGCAGAGCTCGGCATCCCCTTCGAGAACATCGACTGGGAGGAGACGGTCTCCGCCAACCGCGAGACGTTCATCGAGAACGGCAACGTCGACATGGTCGTGGCGACGTACACGATCAACGACGCGCGCAAGGAGAAGATCGACTTCGCCGGCCCGTACTACGAGGCTGGCCAGGCGCTCATGGTGCAGGCGGGCAACCCCGAGGGCATCACCGGCCCGGAGGACGTCGCGGGCCTCGCGGTCTGCTCGGTCGAGGGCTCGACGCCGGCCGGCCGCATCGTCGACGAGTACGGTGCGCAGCTGCAGGCGACGGACACCTACTCCAACTGCCTCGACCCGCTGCGCAACGGCCAGGTCGTCGCGGTCACGACCGACAACGTGATCCTCGCCGGCTTCGTCGACCAGAACCCGGGTGAGTTCGAGCTCGTCAACGACGGTGAGACGTTCACCTCGGAGCCCTACGGCATCGGCATCACGAAGGGCGACGACGCCTTCCGCGCCTGGATCAACGACGTCCTCGAGGAAGCTGTCGCCGACGGCACCATGGCGTCGCTGTGGGAGCAGACGGCGGGCACGGTGCTGCCGACGCCCGAGTTCCCGGCGCCCGACCGCTACTGATCGACACCCGTGACCCGGATGCGGGGGCTTGCCCCCGCATCCGGTGACCGGATGAGGGACTGATGGAAGCACTCTTCGAGAACGGCCCCCTGTGGGTGCAGGGCATGCTGGCGACCCTGCTGCTGACCGGCGCCACCACGCTCTTCGGCCTGCCGATCGGCATCCTGCTCGCCGGCATGCGCGTCTCACCCGTCGCCGCGCTGCGCGTCGTCGCGACGGTGTGGACGGAGGTCGCGAGGAACACGCCTCTGACGCTCGTGTTCTTCTTCACGGCATTCGTGCTCCCGAAGCTCGGCATCATCCTCGACTTCCAGGTGGGTGCGATCATCGCGCTCACCTACTACACGAGCGCGTTCTTCGCCGAAGCGGTGCGCTCGGGCATCAACTCCGTACCCATGGGCCAGGCGGAGGCGTCGCGGTCCATCGGCCTCGGCTTCGGGCAGACCATGGCGCTCGTCGTGCTGCCTCAGGCGTTCCGCAGCGTGCTGCCGCCCCTCATCAACGTCATCATCGCGCTGGTCAAGAACACCTCGGTCGCGATGGGCTTCTTCGTCTTCGTGCTGGTGTCGGTCGCCTACCGCCTCTCCAACAGCTACGGCGACCAGGCGCTGCAGATCTTCATCGGCATCGCCCTCAGCTACCTGATCATCACGGTGCCGCTCGGCCAGTTGGTCGACCACCTCGAGCGCAAGTGGAGCGTGCAACGATGAGCGGCTCCGTCCTCTTCGACGCCCCGGGGCCTAACGCCATCCGGCGCTCCCGCATCCTCTCGATCGTCTTCGCCGTCGTCGCGGTTGTCGCGCTCGTGCTGGCGGTCTACCAGCTCTGGCTCGGCGGCGCCTTCTACCAGGATCGGTGGGACATCTTCGCGCGCGAGGAGCTGTGGTTCGGCGCGCGCGGGCTGATGGTCGGCCTCGGCACCACGCTCTCGATCGCCGGCATCGCCGCAGTCGGCGCGATCGTGCTGGGAATCGTGCTCTCCATCCTGCGCAACGCCTACAGCCCGTGGGTGCGCATCCCGGTCACGATCGTGCTCGAGTTCTTCCGCGGCATGCCGGTGCTGCTGATGATGCTGTTCATCCTCATCGTCTTCGCGTCGGGCGCCTACTGGGCCGTCGTGTGGGCGCTGATCGTGTACAACGGCGCGATCATCGGCGAGGCGCTGCGGGCGGGCATGAAGTCGCTGCCCAAGGGCCAGCGCGAGAGCGGTCTCGCCATCGGGCTGACGCCGCTGCGCACCACGCTCGAGATCGAGCTCCCGCAGGCCTTCCGCATCATGCTGCCGATCATCCTGGCGCAGCTCATCGTGCTGCTGAAGGACACCTCGCTCGGCTACATCGTGGGCTCGCCCGAGATCATCCGCATCGGCCGGCAGCTCGTCGACTTCTACGACCGGCAGGGCGGCCCCTACGCGCTGTCCATGTTCTTCGTGCTGCTGGCGGTGTTCCTCGGCATCAACCTGACGCTCTCCTGGCTCGTGCGGGTGCTCTCGCGCAGGCTGACGCGGCCGCGCCGTGGCGGGCCCAACCTCGACGGTTCGAAGACCGAGGCGATCCCGGTGTCCACGACCGCGATGCGCACGGCACGCACGACCGATGCCGAAGATCCCACGAAGCTCCCGGGAGCGAGCGGCACGCTCGGAGGCTGAGGCCCCTCCGGTCGTTCGTCGCCGAGGACGTCTTCGCGCGTCGGTAGGATCGTCTGGTGCCACAACCCGACGACAACGCCGACCTCGGCGCGCGCGTCGACGCCGCGGTGACCGCGGCGCTCGCCGCCATCGAAGCCGCCACCACGACCGCCGAGCTGCAGGCCGCGAAGGCCGCCCACAACGGGCAGGGCAGTGCGCTCGCCGCCCTCAACGGCAGCCTGCGCGACATCGCGCCCGAGGATCGCAAGGCCGCCGGCCAGGTCATCGGCGCCGGGCGCGGCCGCGTCGCCGAGGCGATCGCCGCCCGCCAGGGCGAGCTCGCCGCCGCCGAGGAGGCCGCGCAGCTCGAGGCCGAGCGGGTCGACGTGACGGCCCTGCCGCGCCTGCGCACCGCCGGTGGGCGGCATCCGCTCACGATGCTCGTCGACGAGATGAGCGACGTCTTCGTCGGAATGGGGTGGGAGGTCGCCGAGGGCCCCGAGCTCGAGCACGAGTGGTACAACTTCGACGCCCTCAACGTCGACCCCGACCACCCCGCGCGCGGCGAGTCCGACACCTTCTACGTCGCGCCGATGGACCGGCACATGGTGCTGCGCACGCAGACGAGCCCCGTGCAGGCGCGCTCGATGCTCAGCCGCGAGCTGCCGCTGTACATCGTCTCGCCGGGCCGGGTGTACCGCACCGACGACATCGACGCGACCCACCTGCCCGTCTTCACGCAGATCGAGGGCCTCGCGGTCGACAAGGGCATCACGATGGCGCACCTGCGCGGCACGCTCGAGCACCTCGCGCGCACGATGTTCGGCGAGGAGGCGAAGATCCGCCTGCGCCCCAACTACTTCCCCTTCACCGAGCCGAGCGCCGAGATGGACGTCTGGCATCCCGGTGCCCGCGGCGGTGCCCGCTGGATCGAGTGGGGCGGCTGCGGCATGGTCAACCCGAACGTGCTGCGCGCCGCCGGGATCGACCCCGACGTCTACACCGGCTTCGCCTTCGGCATGGGCATCGAGCGCACCCTGCAGTTCCGGTACCAGCTCGACGACATGCGCGACATGATCGAGGGCGATGTGCGCTTCACCGAGCAGTTCGGGATGGTGATCTGAATGCGGATTCCGCTGTCATGGCTCGCGGAGCACGTCGAGCTGCCGAAGGACGACGCCGCCGAGTGGCTGCACGCGCAGCTCGTGCGCGTCGGCTTCGAGGAGGAGGCGGTGCACGGCGGTGAGCTGCGCGGGCCGATCGTCGTCGGCCGCGTGCTCGACTTCGTCGACGAGCCGCAGAAGAACGGCAAAACCATCCGCTGGTGCCAGGTCGACGTGGGCGAGGCCCACGGCGGCGTGCGCGGCATCGTGTGCGGCGCGCTCAACTTCGTCGCGGGCGACCGCGTCGTCGTGACGCTGCCGGGCGCCGACCTCGGCGGCTTCGAGATCGCCGCGCGCAAGACCTACGGCCACGTCTCCGACGGCATGATCGCCTCGGTGCGCGAGCTCGGCATCGGCGACGACCACGACGGCATCCTGCGCCTCGACGAGGCGGGCATCCCGGGCGAGGTCGGCGACGACGCCCTCGCGATCCTGGGGCTCGACGACCAGGCGGTCGAGATCAACGTGACGCCCGATCGCGGGTACGCGCTCTCCATCCGCGGCATCGCGCGCGAGCTCGCCTCGGCGACCGGCCAGGTCTTCACCGACCCCGCCGAGACCGCGCGACGCGCGGACACCGGCCCCGCCGCATCCGGCTTCGACGTCGCGCTCGCGGACGACGCGCCGATCCGCGGCCGCGCCGGCTGCTCGCGCTTCGTCGTGCGCGTCGTGCGCGGCATCGACGCCCAGCGCCCGACGCCCGGCTGGATGGCGTCGCGTCTGCGCCTCGCGGGCGTCCGCTCGATCTCGCTCCCGGTCGACATCACCAACTACGTGATGCTCGAGCTCGGCCAGCCGATCCACGGCTACGACCTCGCCAAGCTGCGCGGCGGCATCGTCGTGCGGCGCGCAGGCGCAGGGGAGCGGCTCACGACCCTCGACGGCGCCGACCGCGCGCTGAGCACCGAGGACCTGCTCATCGCCGACGACCGGGGCCCGATCGGGCTCGCCGGCGTCATGGGCGGCGCCGAGACCGAGATGGACGACACGACCCGCGACGTGCTCATCGAGGCCGCGTCGTTCGACAGCGTCTCGATCGGCCGCACCGCGCGCCGCCACAAGCTCTTCTCGGAGGCCTCGAAGCGCTACGAGCGCGGCGTCGACCCCGCGGTGGCCGACGCCGCGGCCGCGCGCGTCGCGCAGCTGCTCGTCGAGCTCGCGGGCGGCACGGTCGACGCCCTCGGCACCGACGTCGGCTCGGTGCCGCAGCGCGCCGCGATCACGATCCCGGTGGGCTTCTGGAGCAGGATCCTGGGCGCCGAGTACACCGACGACGAGGCGCGCGACGCGCTCGTCGCGATCGGCGCCGACGTCGTCGACCAGGGGGCGGACGCGTGGGTCGTCACGCCGCCGTCGTGGCGCCCGGACCTCGTCGACCGCGAGAGCCTCGTCGAGGAGATCGCGCGCATCGTCGGCTTCGACCGCATCCCGTCGGTGCTGCCGGTCGCTCCGCCCGGACGCGGCTTCACGCGCGCGCAGCGGCTGCGCCGCAAGGTCGCCGACGCGCTCGCGTCCGCCGGCCTCACCGAGGTGCTCGTCGCGCCCTTCGCCACCGAGCGCCAGGCGCGCATGGCGGGCGCCGAGCCCGTGCGGCTCGAGAACCCGCTCGACGGGGAGCGGCCGTGGATGCGCACGGCGCTCGTGCCGGGCATGCTCGACACCGCGCATCGCAACCTCGGCCGCGGGCTGACCGACCTCGCGCTCTTCGAGCTCGGGCGCGTGTTCGTCGCCGTCGAGGGGCAGGGCACGGATGAGCTGCCCGACGCCGCTGCGCGTCCCGCCGACGAGGTGCTCGTCGAGCTCGACCGGCTCCCGGCGCAGCCCGACCACGCCGCCGTCGTGCTGCTCGGCGAGCGGGTGCGCAAGCAGCCCGGCCGCGCGGCCGAGCGCTACGGCATCGCCGACGCGATCGAGGCCGCCGAGCGCGTCGCGCGCACGCTCGGGCTCTCGCTCGAGGTGCGGCAGGCGCAGCGCGACTGGCTGCACCCGGGCCGTGCGGCAGAGCTGCTCGTCGGCGAGGAGGTCGTCGGCGTCGCCGGCGAGCTGCTGCCCTCGATCGCCGCGGACGCCGACCTGCCGCGCGTGGTCGCGGTGGCCGAGCTCGACCTGAGCGCCATGCTCGAGCGCGCGCGCCTGCAGCTCGACACGCAGGTGATCGCGCCGGTGCCGGCGGCGACGCAGGACCTCTCGGTCGTCGTGCGGCACGACGTGCCTGCCGGCGACGTGCAGCGCGCCGTGCGGGACGGCGCTGGTGCGCTGCTCGAGCACATCGCGCTCGTCGACGACTACCGGGGCGCGGGCCTCGGCGAGGGCGAGAAGTCGCTCACCTTCGCGCTGCGCTTCCGAGCGCACGACCGCACGCTCACCGCGGCCGAGGCGTCGGAGGCGAAGCTCGCGGGCCTCGCCGTGGCCGCCGAGCGTCACGGCGCGCACCTGCGCGAGTAGCCTCCCGGTCGGCTGCGAGCCCGCCGGGGTAGCATCCGCGCCATGGTGGAGATCACGGTCTGCGGGCATGCGGTGCGGCGCGCGAGCGCCGAGCGGGCGAGCGTCACGGTGCGCTCGCGCTGGAGCGCGCCGAGCGCCGAGGCCGCGATGCGGGCGGTGGCCGAGGCGCACGAGCGCCTGGTGGCCGACGCCCGGGCGCACGCGGCGACCGGCGCCGCGGAGTCGTGGCACGCCGACCGCATCTGGATCGCGCACCACCGCGAATGGGTGGGCGAGGGCCAGCCGCCGCGATCGGTCTACACCGCCGAGGCCGCGGTCACCGTGCGCTTCGTCGACGTCGAGGCCCTCGGCGCCTGGATGGTAGCCGTCGGGGTCCACGAGACCCACGAGGTCGGCGGCGTCGAGTGGAGCCTCACGGAGGAGACCGAGCGCGATCTCGCGAAGGCCGCGCGCGCGCTCGCGATCGCCGACGCGGTCGAGCGGGCGGGCGACTACGCAGCGGCTGCGGGCCTGTCGACGCCCACGGTCGCCGCGATCCAGGAGCCCGGCACCGCCGCGCAGCCCGCGCCGGCGGGGAAGGCGCGGCGAGAGATGGCGGCGCTCTCCGACACCGGCGGCGCACCGCCCGTCTCCTTGGCGGCGGGCGAGCTCGAGGTGCGCGCCGCGGTCGAGGTCCGCTTCGTCGCCGAGCCGCAGCGGCATGCGGTGGGGACGGGCGGGTGATCCGCGGCCGAGTAGCCTGGAGGACATGAGCCTCTCCGTCGCCGTCGCAGGCGCGAGCGGGTACGCAGGGGGCGAGCTGCTGCGGCTGCTCGCGCAGCACCCCGAGCTGGAGGTGCGCACGGTCACCGCGCACTCCAACGCCGGGCAGCCCCTCGTCTCCGTGCACCCCAACCTGCGCTCCCTCGCCTCGCTCACCTTCCAGGAGACGACGCCCGAGACCCTCGCGGGCCATGACGTCGTCTTCCTCGCGCTGCCGCACGGGCACTCCGGCGCCCTCGCCGCCGAGCTGCCCGCCTCCACGCTCGTCGTCGACGCCGGCGCCGACCACCGGCTCGAGCGCGCCGACGAGTGGCAGCAGTACTACGGCACCGAGCACGCCGGCACCTGGCCCTACGGGATGCCCGAGCTGATCCTCGCCGACGGCGGCCGCCAGCGCCGCGAGCTGCGCGCGGCCCGCCGCATCGCGGTGCCGGGCTGCAACGCCACCGCGGTCACCCTCGCGATCGCGCCCGCCGTCGCCACGGGCCTCGTCGACCTCTCGGGCCTCACGTCCGTGCTCGCCGTCGGCTCGTCGGGAGCGGGCCGCGCCGCCAAGACCCACCTGCTCGCGGCCGAGCTCACCGGCTCTGCGACGCCCTACGGCGTCGGCGGCACGCACCGGCACCTGCCCGAGATCGCGCAGAACCTGCGCAGCGCGGGCGGCGACGGCATCCGCCACTCGTTCACGCCCGTGCTCGTGCCGATGTCGCGCGGCATCCTCGCGACCGTCACCGCGCCGCTCGTGGGCGATGCGACCGCCGAGCAGGTGCGCTCGGCGTGGCTGACCGCGTACGGCGACGAGGACTTCATCCACATCACCGCACCCGGCGACTACCCCCGCACCGCCGACGTGCTGGGCTCGAACTCCGTGCACATCGGCGTGGGCCTCGACGAGGCGGCCGGCCGCGTCGTGGCGATCGCCGCGATCGACAACCTGGGCAAGGGCACGGCAGGCGCCGCGGTGCAGTCCGCCAACATCGCGCTCGGCTTCGACGAGGGCCTCGGGCTCAGCGCCGACGGGGTCGCCCCGTGAGCGTCACGGCTGCCGCGGGCTTCCGCGCCGCGGGCGTCGCCGCCGGGCTGAAGTCGAGCGGCGGGCTCGACGTCGCGCTCGTCGTCAACGACGGCCCGCGCTCGGCCGCTGCCGGCGTGTTCACGGCCAACCGCGCGAAGGCCAACCCGGTGCTGTGGAGCCAGCAGGCCCTCGAGGGCGGCAGCGCGCGTGCCGTGATCCTCAACTCCGGCGGCGCCAACTGCTTCACCGGCCCCTTCGGCTTCCAGACCACGCATCAGACCGCCGAGCGCGTCGCCGAGCGCCTCAGCACGCCATCCGCGCCCATCGGCGCGATCGACGTGCAGGTGTGCTCGACCGGCCTCATCGGCGTCGGCGACGAGTCCTTCCGGCAGGCCGTCCTCACGGGCGTCGACCGGGCGGTGGATGCGCTCGCGCACGAGGGCGCGGACGCCGCGGCCGGCCTCCGGGCCGCCCAGGCGATCATGACGACCGATTCGGTGCCGAAGCAGGCAGTCGCGAACGGCGAGGGCTGGGTCGTCGGCGGCATGGCGAAGGGCGCGGGCATGCTCGCGCCGGGCCTCGCGACGATGCTCGTCGTCCTCACGACCGACGCCGACGTCACGGCCGACGTGCTCGACCGCGCGCTCCGCGCCGCGACGCGGGTCACCTTCGACCGGCTCGACTCCGACGGCTGCATGTCGACGAACGACACGGTGCTGCTCCTCGCGTCGGGCGCGAGCGGCATCACGCCCGACGAGGCGTCGCTCACCGACGCCGTCGTCGCCGTGTGCGACGACCTCGCGCAGCAGCTCCAGCTCGACGCCGAGGGCGCGAGCCACGACATCACGATCGAGGTGCGGCACGCCGCGACCGAGGACGAGGCGGTCGACGTCGCGCGCTCGGTCGCCCGCTCCAACCTGTTCAAGGCCGCGATCTTCGGCAACGACCCCAATTGGGGCCGCGTGCTCGCCGCGATCGGCACGACGGATGCGTCCTTCGACCCCTACGCGGTCGACGTCGCCTTCAACGGGGTCCGGGTGTGCCGCGCGGGTGAGCCCGACCGGCCGCGCGAGGAGGTCGACCTGACGCCCCGGGCGACCCACATCCTCATCGACCTCTTCGCGGGCGACGCGACCGCGAGCATCCGCACCAACGACCTCACCCACGGCTACGTCCACGAGAACTCGGCGTATGCGAGCTAGGGCAGAGGCGGTCGCGGCCGCCGAGAAGGCCGCCACCCTCATCGAGTCGCTGCCGTGGCTCGAGCGCTACCGCGGGGCGACGATCGTCGTGAAGTACGGCGGCAACGCGATGGTGAGCGAGGAGCTCCAGCGCGCCTTCGCCGAGGACATGGTCTACCTGCGCCACGTGGGCCTCGCGCCCGTCGTCGTGCACGGCGGCGGCCCGCAGATCAACGAGGCCCTGCGCATCCACGGGATCGAGAGCGAGTTCCGCGGCGGCTACCGCGTGACGAGCCGCGAGGCGATGGACGTCGTGCGCATGGTGCTCACCGGCCAGGTCGCGCGCACGCTCGTGTCGCTCATCAACGCGCACGGACCGCTCGCCGCGACGGTCTCCGGCGAGGACGCGGGGCTCTTCACCGGTCGACGCCGCGGGGCCGTCGTCGACGGCGAGGTGCACGACCTCGGCCAGGTGGGCGACGTCGTCGCGGTCGACCCCACGCCCGTGCGACGACTGCTCGACGCGGGGCTCATCCCCGTCGTCTCGTCGATCGCGCCCGACGGCGACGCGCCCGGGGAGTCGCTCAACGTCAACGCGGATGCGGCTGCCGCGGCGCTCGCGGCCGCGCTCGGCGCGGAGAAGCTCGTCATCCTCACCGACGTCGAGGGGCTGTACCGCGACTGGCCCGACCGCGACTCGCTCGTCAGCGAGATCACCGACGCCGAGCTCGAGGCGCTGCTGCCGAGCCTCGAGTCGGGCATGATCCCCAAGATGCGGGCGTGCCTCGACGCGGTGCGCGCGGGCGTGCCGAAGGCCGCCATCATCGACGGCCGCTCGCCCCACTCGATCCTCACCGAGATCTTCACCACCGCGGGCTCCGGCACCGAGGTCGTGCCCGCATCCGCCACCCCGACCGCCCGCCCGACCTCCGACGAGGAGCACGCATGACCCGCCACTTCCTGCGCGACGACGACCTGAGCCCCGCCGAGCAGCGCGAGGTGCTCGACCGCGCGGCGAGGATGAAGCAGGACCGCTGGGCCGAACGCCCCCTCGAGGGGCCGCAGTCGGTCGCCGTCATCTTCGACAAGTCGTCGACCCGCACGCGCGTCTCCTTCCACGTCGGCATCAGCGACCTCGGCGGCTCGCCGCTCATCATCTCGACCGCCTCGAGCCAGCTCGGCGGCAAGGAGACCGCCGCCGATACGGCGCGGGTGCTCGAGCGGCAGGTCGCCGCGATCGTGTGGCGCACCTACGCGCAGGCCGGTCTCGAGGAGATGGCCGCCGGCACCCGGGTGCCGGTCGTCAACGCGCTCTCGGACGACTTCCACCCGTGCCAGCTGCTCGCCGACCTGCTCACGATCCGCGAGCACAAGGGCGAGCTCGCCGGCCTCACCGTCGCGTTCGTCGGCGACGGGCGCTCCAACATGGGCCAGTCCTACCTGCTCGCGTGCGCGACCGCGGGCATGCACGTGCGCGTCGGCTCGCCCGAGGCGCACTCGCCGGAGGCCGACGTGGTCGCCGACGCCCAGCGCATCGCCGCCGCGACCGGCGGCAGCGCGACCGTCGTGCACACCGCATCCGAGGCCGTCGCCGGCGCCGACGTCGTCGTGACCGACACGTGGGTGTCGATGGGCAAGGAGGACGAGAAGGCCGAGCGCGTCGCGACCTTCGGCGGCTTCAAGGTCGACCGGGCGCTCATGGCCGAGGCGAAGGCGGATGCGGTGTTCCTGCACTGCCTGCCGGCCGACCGCGGGTTCGAGGTCACCGCCGACGTCATCGACGGGCCGCAGTCGATCATCTGGGACGAGGCGGAGAACCGGCTCCACGCGCAGAAGGCGCTGCTGGCATGGCTGCTCGAGCGGGCCGACGCATGAGCGGCGCGCAGCAGCACGGCGGGGAGCCGACGGGCGCCGAGGCGCAGCACGGCACCAACGAGGGCTCCCTCTGGGGCGGCCGCTTCGCATCCGGCCCGAGCCCTGAGATGGCGCGGCTGTCCAAGTCGACGCAGTTCGACTGGCGGCTCGCGCAGCTCGACATCCGCGGCTCGAAGGCGCACGCGACCGCGCTCCACGCGGCCGGTCTCCTCGACGACGAGCAGCTCGCGGCGATGCGCGCCGCGCTCGACGAGCTCGCCGAGCGCGTGCGCACCGGCGCGTTCGTCGCGGCCGAGTCCGACGAGGACGTGCACGGCGCGCTCGAGCGCGGGCTCATCGAGATCGCGGGTCCGGAGCTCGGCGGCCGGCTGCGCGCCGGCCGGAGCCGCAACGACCAGATCGCGACGCTCGTGCGGGTGTGGATGCTCGAGGAGACCGAGGAGGTCGCCCGCGGCATCCGCGCGGTGATCGAGGCGCTGCGCCTGCAGGCCGATGCGCACCCGGACGCCCCGATGCCGGGTCGCACGCACCTGCAGCACGCGCAGCCGGTGCTGCTGTCGCACCACCTGCTCGCGCACGCGTGGCCGCTCGTGCGCGACCTCGAGCGGCTCGCCGACTGGCGGGAACGCGCGGGGGAGTCGCCCTACGGCTCCGGCGCGCTCGCCGGCTCGACCCTCGGGCTCGACCCGGCGATCGTCGCCCGCGAGCTGGGCCTGGCGGCACCGAGCCCCAACTCGATCGACGCGACGAGCGCGCGCGACGTCGTCGCCGAGCTCACCTTCGTGCTGACGATGACGGCGATCGACCTCTCGCGCCTCGCCGAGGAGGTCATCTTCTGGTCGACGCGCGACGTCGGCTTCGTGCGCCTGCACGACGGTTTCTCGACGGGCTCGTCGATCATGCCGCAGAAGAAGAACCCCGACATCGCCGAACTCGCGCGCGGCAAGGCCGGCCGTCTCATCGGCGACCACGCGGGCCTGCTCGCGACCCTCAAGGCGCTGCCGCTCGCCTACAACCGCGACCTGCAGGAGGACAAGGAGCCGGTCTTCGACGCGGTCGACCAGCTGCAGGTGCTGCTGCCGGCCTTCGCCGGGATGGTCGCGACGCTCGAGTTCGACGTCGAGCGGATGCGCGCGGGCACCGCCGCGGGCTACGCGCTCGCGACCGACGTGGCCGAGTGGCTCGTGCGCCGGCGCGTGCCGTTCCGGGAGGCGCACGAGATCTCGGGCGCGCTCGTGCGGCTGTGCGAGCAGCGCGGCATCGAGCTCGACGAGGCGAGCGACGAGGAGTACCGGCAGGTCTCCGAGCACCTCACGCCCGAGGTGCGCGAGGTGCTCACGGTCGACGGCGCGATCGCATCCCGCTCCGGCATCGGCGGCACCGCCCGCTCGGCGGTCGAGCAGCAGCGGCGCACCCTGGACGAGCGGCTCGCGCGCCTCCGGTAGATTCGTCGACGTGATCGAACCCGCTCCCATCCAGCTCGACCCCGCATTCGCGAACGTGTGGGACGAGCTGCAGTATCGCGGGAGCGTGCACGTCTCGACCGACGCCGAGGCGCTCCGCGAGCTGCTCGGCGGCGAGTCGATCACCTACTACTGCGGCTTCGACCCGACGGCGCCGAGCCTGCACCTCGGCAACCTCGCGCAGCTCATCGTGATGCGCCGCCTGCAGCTCGCCGGCCACCGCCCTCTCGCGCTCGTCGGCGGCTCGACGGGACTCATCGGCGACCCGAAGCCGACGAGCGAGCGGCAGCTCAACGAGCGCGAGACCGTCGCCGAGTGGGTCGAGTACCTCGGCGCGCAGATGCTGCGCTTCCTCTCGGCCGAGGGCGACAACGCCGTGCAGCTCGTCAACAACCTCGACTGGACGGCGCCGCTGTCGACGGTCGACTTCCTGCGCGAGGTGGGCAAGCACTTCCGCGTCGGCACGATGCTCAAGAAGGATGCGGTCGCGGCCCGCATGGAGTCCGACGAGGGCATCTCGTACGCCGAGTTCAGCTACCAGGTGCTGCAGGGGATGGACTTCCTCGAGCTGCACCGCCGCTACGGCTGCATGATGCAGACCGGTGGCAGCGACCAGTGGGGCAACCTCACCGCCGGCACCGAGCTCATCCGGAAGGCCGAGGGCGTGCACGCGCACGCGATCGGCACCCCGCTCATCACCGATGCCGACGGGCGCAAGTTCGGCAAGAGCGAGGGCAACGCGGTGTGGCTCGACGCCAACCTGACCACGCCGTACGCGATGTACCAGTTCTGGCTCAACCAGGACGACGCGATCGTCGTGCAGCTCCTGAAGTCCTTCACGTTCCTGACGTCCGAGCGCATCGACGAGCTCGCGCGATCGGTGGCGGATGCGCCGTTCCGTCGCGAGGCGCAGCGCGAGCTGGCCGTGCAGGCGACGTCGTTCATCCACGGCGCGGCCGCCACGCAGCAGGCGATCGACGCGTCGCAGGCGCTGTTCGGCTCGGGCGATCTCGCCGCCCTCGACGAGCCGACGCTCGCGGCCGCGCTCGCATCGCTCGACAAGCAGGCGACCGCGACCCCCGACGCCCCGGTGCTCCAGCTGCTGCAGGAGACCGGGCTGGTCGACTCCCTCTCCGACGGTCGGCGCGCCATCGCCCAGGGTGGGGTGAGCGTCAACAACGAGCGGATCGACGATCCCGCCGCGACGCTCGAGGGGCGCCTGCTGCACGACCGCTTCGCGGTGCTGCGGCGGGGGAAGAAGACGCTCGCCGGCATCGACACGGCGTGAAGGGGAGGGGGCCTGCGGGCCCCCTTCCGTCGTCTTCCGCGGAACGACGCGGCGACACGCCCGGGATGCGCGCGTTTTGCGCCCGGGGTCCAGGAGCCGTGTAACGTATCTCCACGTCACCCCAAAGACGCAGAGCCGAGAAGGCCAGCGGATCAAGAGGGACCACCTCCCCGCCGAGAGGCACCACGCATTTGCGTGTCGTGCTGCATCGTGGGTATGGTGACAATCCACTTCGAAGGCGAATGTGCGGAACGCATGACTGGCAGCAGCCGGTCATCGAGCAGCTCAGCTGCTCGGCGGCGGGCGAGAGCCGGCCAGCGCGACACGCCGACTTGACAGTCGCCGCGAACCGAGTAACCTAGACAGGTTGCCACGGCGAGGAACTGCCGAGACGGTGCGGGCTCAGCCCGCCACACGACGACTTGACAGTCGCTCCGGAACGTGTAACCTAGAGAGGTTGCCACGAACGGGAACTGGAAAGCCGGTGTGAGTTTCACTCCGCACGGCGTGTCGATTTGACACCGACCAAGAAGTGGTTACGATAGAGAAGTTGCCTCGGCGCTGACCTGAAAGGGAAAGCACGAGAGCATCCGATCCTTGAGAACTCAACAGCGTGCACAATGTCAAATGCCAAATATTAACTCGTCCTGTCTTCGGACAGACGATTCCTTTGGATAAGACAGATTGTCAGTAGACAGTCTATTTTGTCAGCATCAAACTCGCTGCCGACTGGTTTTCCCCAGCCGGCATGCAACATTTCTTTACGGAGAGTTTGATCCTGGCTCAGGACGAACGCTGGCGGCGTGCTTAACACATGCAAGTCGAACGATGAACCAGGAGCTTGCTCTTGGGGATTAGTGGCGAACGGGTGAGTAACACGTGAGCAATGTGCCCTTGACTCTGGAATAAGCGCTGGAAACGGCGTCTAATACCGGATACGACCTTCGGAGGCATCTCCTGGAGGTGGAAAGAACTTCGGTCAAGGATCAGCTCACGGCCTATCAGCTTGTTGGTGAGGTAACGGCTCACCAAGGCGACGACGGGTAGCCGGCCTGAGAGGGTGACCGGCCACACTGGGACTGAGACACGGCCCAGACTCCTACGGGAGGCAGCAGTGGGGAATATTGCACAATGGGCGCAAGCCTGATGCAGCAACGCCGCGTGAGGGACGACGGCCTTCGGGTTGTAAACCTCTTTTAGCAGGGAAGAAGCGAAAGTGACGGTACCTGCAGAAAAAGCACCGGCTAACTACGTGCCAGCAGCCGCGGTAATACGTAGGGTGCAAGCGTTGTCCGGAATTATTGGGCGTAAAGAGCTCGTAGGCGGTTTGTCACGTCTGCTGTGAAATCCCGAGGCTCAACCTCGGGCTTGCAGTGGGTACGGGCAGACTAGAGTGCGGTAGGGGAGATTGGAATTCCTGGTGTAGCGGTGGAATGCGCAGATATCAGGAGGAACACCGATGGCGAAGGCAGATCTCTGGGCCGTAACTGACGCTGAGGAGCGAAAGCATGGGGAGCAAACAGGCTTAGATACCCTGGTAGTCCATGCCGTAAACGTTGGGAACTAGATGTGGGGACCTTTCCACGGTCTCCGTGTCGTAGCTAACGCATTAAGTTCCCCGCCTGGGGAGTACGGCCGCAAGGCTAAAACTCAAAGGAATTGACGGGGGCCCGCACAAGCGGCGGAGCATGCGGATTAATTCGATGCAACGCGAAGAACCTTACCAAGGCTTGACATATAGGAGAACGCACTGGAGACAGTGAACTCTTTGGACACTCCTATACAGGTGGTGCATGGTTGTCGTCAGCTCGTGTCGTGAGATGTTGGGTTAAGTCCCGCAACGAGCGCAACCCTCGTCCTATGTTGCCAGCACGTAATGGTGGGAACTCATGGGATACTGCCGGGGTCAACTCGGAGGAAGGTGGGGATGAGGTCAAATCATCATGCCCCTTATGTCTTGGGCTTCACGCATGCTACAATGGCCGGTACAATGGGCTGCGATACCGTAAGGTGGAGCGAATCCCAAAAAGCCGGTCTCAGTTCGGATTGAGGTCTGCAACTCGACCTCATGAAGTCGGAGTCGCTAGTAATCGCAGATCAGCAACGCTGCGGTGAATACGTTCCCGGGCCTTGTACACACCGCCCGTCAAGTCATGAAAGTCGGTAACACCCGAAGCCGGTGGCCTAACCTTTTGGAGGGAGCCGTCGAAGGTGGGATCGGTGATTAGGACTAAGTCGTAACAAGGTAGCCGTACCGGAAGGTGCGGCTGGATCACCTCCTTTCTAAGGAGCATCTCGCCGGCACAGCCGGCGCAGAGCCACTACGGTCGCACACGTCGACCGGTGGTCAGCTCATGGGTGGAACATTGACATTGGCGCTCGAAGGATCGAGCCCAGCACAGTACGGCTGCGAAAGCAGTCTGGAACCGCGGGGCAAGGGAGATCGGGCGCATGCACGCTGTTGGGTCCTGAGGGACCGGACGGCGCCTTCGGGCGTTGACGAGACCTCGGACCGGCCGGCAGAAGCGCAGCAGCGCCAAGCCGACGGTACCGACCGTAAGTTGAGAACTACACAGTGGACGCGAGCATCTTAGATTCGAGCTTCGGCTCGGATCACAAGATCTTTAATAGATCATTGGTCAGCAGCCTTCGGGCTGCCGATTAACCAATACTCATGTATGTGGTCAAGTTTCTAAGAGCAAACGGTGGATGCCTTGGCATCTGGAGCCGATGAAGGACGTAGTAATCTGCGATAAGCCTCGGGGAGCTGATAAACGAGCTTTGATCCGAGGATCTCCGAATGGGGAAACCCCGCTGGGCGGCGTGCCGACCCAGTGACTCCCGCCTGAATATATAGGGCGGGTAGAGGGAACGTGGGGAAGTGAAACATCTCAGTACCCACAGGAAGAGAAAACAACAGTGATTCCGTCAGTAGTGGCGAGCGAACGCGGAAGAGGCTAAACCGATCGTGTGTGATAGCCGGCAGGCGTTGCACGATCGGGGTTGTGGGACATCTCAGCTGCTCTGCCGAGCAGCAAGCGTTACAGACCGCGGTAGGCGAAGGACTTGGAAAGGTCCATCGAAGAGGGTGACAATCCCGTAGCCGAAACCGCGCAATGGCGCGAGGTCCATCCCAAGTAGCACGGGGCCCGAGAAATCCCGTGTGAATCTGCCAGGACCACCTGGTAAGCCTAAATACTCCCAGATGACCGATAGCGGACAAGTACCGTGAGGGAAAGGTGAAAAGTACCCCGGGAGGGGAGTGAAATAGTACCTGAAACCGTTTGCTTACAAACCGTTGGAGCAGCCCTAGCAGCTGTGACAGCGTGCCTTTTGAAGAATGAGCCTGCGAGTTAGCGATATGTGGCGAGGTTAACCCGTGTGGGGTAGCCGTAGCGAAAGCGAGTCTGAATAGGGCGATTCAGTCGCATGTCCTAGACCCGAAGCGAAGTGATCTATCCATGGCCAGGTTGAAGCGAGGGTAAGACCTCGTGGAGGACCGAACCCACTTAGGTTGAAAACTGAGGGGATGAGCTGTGGATAGGGGTGAAAGGCCAATCAAACTTCGTGATAGCTGGTTCTCTCCGAAATGCATTTAGGTGCAGCGTTGCGTGTTTCTTGCCGGAGGTAGAGCTACTGGATGGCCGATGGGCCCCAAAAGGTTACTGACGTCAGCCAAACTCCGAATGCCGGTAAGTGAGAGCGCAGCAGTGAGACGGTGGGGGATAAGCTTCATCGTCGAGAGGGAAACAACCCAGACCACCGACTAAGGTCCCCAAGCGTGTGCTAAGTGGAAAAGGATGTGGAGTTGCTTAGACAACCAGGAGGTTGGCTTAGAAGCAGCCACCCTTGAAAGAGTGCGTAATAGCTCACTGGTCAAGTGATTCTGCGCCGACAATGTAACGGGGCTCAAGCACACCACCGAAGTCGTGGAATTCGCACAGCAGCTCGGCAGCTTCGGCTGTCCAGGCGTGCGGATTGGTAGGAGAGCGTCGTGTGGCGAGTGAAGCGGCGGAGGAATCCAGCCGTGGACGCCACACGAGTGAGAATGCAGGCATGAGTAGCGAAAGACTGGCGAGAAACCAGTCCTCCGAAAGACCAAGGGTTCCAGGGTCAAGCTAATCTTCCCTGGGTAAGCCGGGACCTAAGGCGAGGCCGACAGGCGTAGTCGATGGACATCAGGTTGATAATCCTGAGCTGGCGAAGAACCGCCCAAGCCAAACCAGTAATGCTAAGAGTCCGAATCCTTGGACCGATCCCTTCGGGGTGACGTCCTTGGCCTAGCGCTCGACCCTATGCTGGGGCGGCTAGCGTATTAACAGGTGTGACGCAGGAAGGTAGCAGAACCGGGCCGATGGTTGAGTCCGGGTAAGCCGTAGGGCGTGGGATAGGCAAATCCGTCCCACACATAGCCTGAGAGCTTTGCCGAACCCTAGAGGGAAGTCTGTGATCCTATGCTGCCAAGAAAAGCATCGACGCGAGGTTCTAGTCACCCGTACCCCAAACCAACTCAGGTGGTCAGGTAGAGAATACCAAGGAGATCGAGAGAATCGTGGTTAAGGAACTCGGCAAAATGCCCCCGTAACTTCGGGAGAAGGGGGGCCTGAGGCGTGACGGCACTTGCTGCCCGAGCGTTTGAAGGCCGCAGAGACCAGTGGGAAGCGACTGTTTACTAAAAACACAGGTCCGTGCGAAGACGCAAGTCGATGTATACGGACTGACGCCTGCCCGGTGCTGGAAGGTTAAGAGGAAGGGTTAGCGCAAGCGAAGCTCAGAATTTAAGCCCCAGTAAACGGCGGTGGTAACTATAACCATCCTAAGGTAGCGAAATTCCTTGTCGGGTAAGTTCCGACCTGCACGAATGGCGTAACGACTTCCCAGCTGTCTCAACCGCGAACTCGGCGAAATTGCACTACGAGTAAAGATGCTCGTTACGCGCAGCAGGACGGAAAGACCCCGTGACCTTTACTACAGCTTGGTATTGGTGTTCGGTGTGGCTTGTGTAGGATAGGTGGGAGACTGTGAAGCTCGGACGCTAGTTCGGGTGGAGTCATTGTTGAAATACCACTCTGGTCACTCTGGATATCTAACTTCGAACCGTAATCCGGTTCAGGGACAGTGCCTGGTGGGTAGTTTAACTGGGGCGGTTGCCTCCCAAAAAGTAACGGAGGCGCCCAAAGGTTCCCTCAACCTGGTTGGCAATCAGGTGTCGAGTGTAAGTGCACAAGGGAGCTTGACTGTGACAGTGACAACTGGAGCAGGGACGAAAGTCGGGACTAGTGATCCGGCAGTGGCTTGTGGAAGCGCTGTCGCTCAACGGATAAAAGGTACCTCGGGGATAACAGGCTGATCTTGCCCAAGAGTCCATATCGACGGCATGGTTTGGCACCTCGATGTCGGCTCGTCGCATCCTGGGGCTGGAGTAGGTCCCAAGGGTTGGGCTGTTCGCCCATTAAAGCGGCACGCGAGCTGGGTTTAGAACGTCGTGAGACAGTTCGGTCCCTATCCGCTGCGCGCGTTGGAAGTTTGAGAGGATCTGACCCTAGTACGAGAGGACCGGGTTGGACGAACCTCTGGTGTGTCAGTTGTTCCGCCAGGAGCACCGCTGATTAGCTACGTTCGGGATGGATAACCGCTGAAAGCATCTAAGCGGGAAGCCGGCCTCAAGATGAGACTTCCATGCCTTCGGGCGAGAGGCTCCCAGCCAGACTACTGGGTTGATAGGCCGGATGTGGAAGCGAGGACTAAAGACTCGTGAAGCTGACCGGTACTAATAAGCCGATGACTTGATAACATATATATGAGCTTGCTGCTCGCGTCCACTTTGTGGTTCTCGATGTACGGTCGAGAACCGCACCGCACCCCGAGAGGGGATGCTGTGCAGACTGAAACATCAATAGTGTTTCGGCGGCCATAGCGAGAGGGAAACGCCCGGTCACATTCCGAACCCGGAAGCTAAGGCTCTCAGCGCCGATGGTACTGCAGGGGGGACCCTGTGGGAGAGTAGGACACCGCCGGACTTCTTTTGGAAGGGGCCCCAGAATGATCTGGGGCCCCTTTTTCATTTGGTCCACCGTGATAGGAGCATGAAGCCGTGAACGACCAGGCAGACCGCAGCTCCGGTCGGGATGACGACCGCCGCCGAGACGGCGACGCAGGTCGACCCCGACGCGATGGAGATCGTCGCCCGCAGCGCGACGGAGACCGCCGCCCGCAGCGCGACGGAGACCGCCGCCCGCAGCGCGACGGGGATCGCAAGCCCCTTCGTCCCGGCGACCGCGGCTATCGCCCCGGTGGTGAGGGCCGATCGCAGGCCGGCGGAGAGCGTCGGCCTCCCCGTGACGGCGAGCGCCGGTTCGGCGATCGCGCCCAGCGAGATGGCGACCGCCGGCCGCAGCGTGATGGTGAGCGTCGCTTCGGCGACCGGCCCCAGCGTGACGGCGACCGTCGCCCGCAGCGTGATGGTGAGCGTCGCTTCGGCGACCGGCCCCAGCGTGACGGCGACCGCCGGGCGCAGCGCGATGGCGAGCGTCGCTTCGGCGACCGCCCGCAGCGGGATGGCGACCGCCCGCCGCAGCGCGATGGCGAGCGTCGCTTCGGCGACCGCTCACAGCGCGACGGGGACCGTCGCCCGCAGCGCGATGGCGAGCGCCGCCCCCAGCGCGATGGGGACCGTCGCTTCGGCGACCGCCGTCCGCAGCGTGACGGTGAGCAGCGGTTCGGTCGTGATGATCAGCGGCGCCGGGACGGTCAGCGCGACCGCAACCAGGGCCCCCAGCGCGATGCTGCCCGGCCCGGCCGCGATTACCAGCGCCGAGGCGATGGCTCGGGCGAGAGCTTCAAGCAGGTGCGCGACGACGACTTCATCGCGCCCGAGCTGCCGGCGGACATCGCGCCGGAGGATCTCGACATCGGCGCCCGTGCTCAGCTGAAGACCCTGACGAAGGAGAACGCCGAGTTCGTCGCGAAGCACCTGGCGGCGGCGGCGCAGCTCATCGACGACGATCCGCAGCTGGCCCACCAGCACGCGCTCGCCGCAGCGCGTCGCGCGGGCCGCATCGGCGTCGTGCGCGAGTCGCTCGCGATCACCGCCTACACGCTCGGAGACTTCGCGCTCGCGCTGCGCGAGCTGCGCACCTATCGCCGCATCACCGGTCGGGACGACCAGCTGCCGCTCATGGCCGACTGCGAGCGCGGCCTCGGCAGACCGGAGAAGGCCCTCGAGCTCGCCCGGTCGGTCGATGCGTCCACGCTCGAGACGCCGGTGCGCGTCGAGCTCGCCATCGTGAAGTCCGGGGCGCGGCTGGATCTGGGGCAGAAGGAGGCGGCGCTCGAGGAGCTCCGCATCCCGGAGCTCCAGAAGGACAAGGCGTTCGAGTACAGCCCGGCGCTCTTCGCGAGCTTCGCCGGCGTGCTCGAGGAGCTCGGGCGCGACGAGGAGGCCGCCGAGTGGTATGCGCTCGCCGACCGCGCGATCGACGCCCTGGAGGCGGCCCTCGCGCCCGGAGAGCTCGAGTCGATCGGCATCACCACGGAGCGCATCGAAAGCGAGGACGTCGACCAGGACGGCCTGCCGCTCGAGCCGACCGAGATCGACGCCCCGTCGGTCCCTGCTGACGACCCCGCTTCCGACGACCCCGCGGCCGACGAGTCGGTCGAGTCGCCCGCCGCCGGTGCGCCCGCGGACGCGATCGTCGACGCGGGATCCAGGGACGTCACTGCCGGGGAGGGCGCCGAGGACGCGCCCGCAGATGCGGCACCCGCCGACGCAGTGCCGGGCGAGGATGAGGCCGACGCCGTCGCCCTTGCCGCTGCGGCGCCTGCCGCCGAGCCCGCGCCTGTCGCCGACGTCGAGCAGCCCGAGGCCGCCGTGGGCGAGACCGTCGAGCCGACGGCGCCCGCCGCGGACGACGCGCTGTTCGGGGATGCGCTCTTCGGTGATGAGCTGATCGAGAACGAGGGCGGGTCGCCGCGAGCCGGGGACGAGCGCTGATGGCGCTGTTCCGCAGGGCTGCCACGACGGAGCCCACGCCGATCGACGGCGTCGACTGCCTCTACCTCGACCTCGACGGCGTGGTCTACAAGGGCCCCGACGCCCTCCCGCACGCCGTCGACAGCATCCGCTCGATCGATGTGCGCTCGATCTACCTCACGAACAACGCATCGCGCACGGACGCCGACGTGGCTGAGCACCTGTCGTCGTTCGGGCTCGACGTGCAGCCCGAGGAGGTCGTCACGAGCCCGCAGGCGGCGATGCGCCTGCTCGCGGCCCACCTCGAGCCCGGCGATCCGGTGCTCGTCGTCGGCGGCGCCGGCATCGTCGTCGAGGTCGAGGCGCGCGGCTGGCGCGTCGTCCGCACCGCTGCCGAGCAGCCGAAGGCGGTCGTGCAGGGGTTCCACCCCTCGGTCGGCTGGGAGCAGCTCGCGCAGGCCTCGTTCGCGCTCCACACCGGGATCCCGTGGGTCGCGACGAACGGGGATTGGACGATCCCGGTCGCCGGCGGCATCGCGCCCGGCAACGGCACCCTCGTCTCCGCCGTGCACACCGCCGTCGGGCGCCTCGCGGAGTTCGCCGGCAAGCCCGAGCGTCACATGTACGACGTCGCGACCGAGCGCTTCGGCGCGCAGACGCCGGCCATGGTGGGCGATCGGCTCGACACCGACATCCTCGGCGCCCGCCGTGCAGGCATCCGCTCGATCCACGTGCTGACGGGCGTCGACCGCGGCGCGCACCTCATCGGCGCGGACGAGTCGATGCGCCCCGACCATGTCATCGCCGACCTGCGCGGCCTCACCCAGCCCATCCTGCCGATCCGCGAGACGCACGAGCGCTCGACGGGCGACACCTACTTCGAAGTGGGGCGGGCCGCGGTGCGGCGCAGCGGCATCGACATCACGCTCGTGCGCGCTGGCGACGCGGAGGTCGACACCATCCGCGCGGCCTGCGCCGCGGTGTGGACCGCTGACCGGCCCGTGCTCGGCCTGCGGGTCGCCGACGAGCTGCTCGCGCTCTAGCGACGCGGGCACTCGCCGCGATCAGCGCGGCTCACGGCCCGCTCGGGGCATCCCACAGCTGCCGCCAGCGCGCGATGCGCGAGGGGTCCGGCTCGACGCCGTAGGCGCGCCAGAAGGCCGGCTCGGCGTCGCCGAGCCCGTTCCACTCGAGCGACCACGAGGCGACCGCGAGATCCGACCAGCGGTCGCCGACGCCCACGCGCCCGAGGTCGACGAGCCCCGCGAAGCGGCCGCCCGCGATGAGCGTGTTCGGCGCGCACGGGTCGCCGTGGCACACGACCGCGTCGACCACGGGGGCGGATGCGGTCCAGTCGGGCGCGGGGAACGGGCAGCGGTCGGGCGGCACGGCGTGCAGGCGGCGGAGGCCGGCGCCGAGCGCGGCCGCCGCCGACTCCGGATCGCGGCGGCCCTCGGCGGAGGCGAGCGACGCCCCGTCGATCGCCGCGGTCACGAGCAGCTCGCCTGCCGCATCGGCGGTGAGGGCGAGCACGGCGGGCACGGCCACCGCGCCCTGCCGGGCCAGCCACCGCATCCGTGCCTCCTCTGCGGCGAGCGACTCGCTCGTGCCCGCGGGCGACCACTTGGCGAACACCGCCCCGGAGCGGCGGTCGATGCGCGCGGTGAGGCCGCCGACCTCGTTCTGCCAGACGAGCTCGACCGGGTCGTGCGCCGCGAGGGCAGCGATGGCGGGCGGCACGGGAGTGCCTCCGGGCGGCGGGCCGGCGACGTCGGAGGGCATGCCCCGACGCTAGCGGTGCGCCGTCGGCGAACCGCGGTGCGCGACGGGCGCCGGCCGTGGTGGGCTGGACGCATGGCAGCGATGCAGACGCCGGCGCGCGTGCTCGTGCTCGGCGGCACCCGGTGGGTCGGCGGGCGCGTGGCCGCGGCGCACCTCGACCGCGGCGCCGAGGTCACGTGCCTCGCGCGCGGCGTCGGCGGGGAAGCGCCCGACGGCGCCCGGCTCGTCGTCGGCGATCGAGGACGGGCGGATGCGTACGACGCGCTGGCCGGGGAGTGGGACGAGGTCGTCGATGTCACGAGCGTGCCGCGGCACGCGGCCGGCGCGCTCGAGGCGCTCGGGGAGCGCGCTGCGCACTGGACGTTCGTCTCCTCGGTCTCCGCGCAGCGCGTCGAGGGCGCGCCGGCGGGCGCCGACGAGGACGACGAGCTGGTGGCGGAGGACGAGAGCGGCGACGACTACGGCGGCGCGAAGGCCTGGATCGAGCGCGCGGCGCGCGAGCGGCTGGGGGATCGGCTCGCGATCGTGCGCCCCGGGCTGATCGGCGGGCCGGGCGACGGCAGCGGCCGCTTCGGGCACTGGGTCGCCCGGCTCGCGCTCGCGGGCGAGGGGCCCGTGCTCGTCCCGGCCCGAGACCAGCCGACGCAGACGATCGACGTGCGCGACCTCGTCGCCTTCCTCGTCGAGCTGGCGCCGTCGCTCGGCGGCGTCGTCAACGCCGTCGGTCCCGTCGTCCCGCTGCACGAGCACCTCGCGCTCGCGCGCGAGCTCGCGGGGCACACGGGGGAGCTGGTGCGGGCGAGCGACGCGCAGCTCGAGGCGCTCGGCATCGAGCACTGGGCCGGCCCGCGCGCGCTGCCGCTCACGCTGCCCGCCGCGCTCGAGACGCACGCGCAGCGCTCGAGCGCCCGCTACCGCGCCGCGGGCGGCCGGCACCGGCCGCATCGCGACACGCTCGCGGCGGCGCTCGCCGACGAGCGGGCCCTCGGGCTCGACCGGCCCGCTCCCCACAGGCTCGCGCGCGCCGACGAGCTCGCCGCGATCGATTCGCTAGCCTCGCTGTCATGACCGAGCACGACGATCGCGCGACCGACGGGCTCGTCGACGAGCTCGAGCTCCTCGAGCAGCAGCCGCTCGAGGAGCGCGCCGAGCACCTCGCGCGCATCCACGACAAGCTGCAGGCCGAGCTCGGCGCCGTGCGTGGCTGAGCAGCTGCGGCTCGACCAGGCGCTCGTCGAGCGCGGGCTCGCCCGCAGCCGCACGCAGGCCCAGCAGCTCATCGCGGCGGGGCTCGTGCGGGTCGACGGCCGCGACGTGCGGAAGGCGAGCGCCAAGGTCGCCGTGGAGGCGGAGCTCGACGTCGCGGGCGGCGACCCGTGGGTCTCGCGCGCCGCGCACAAGCTGCTCGCGGCCCTCGAGGCGTTCGACGTCGACCCCGCGGGCCGCGTCGCGCTCGACGCGGGCGCCTCGACCGGCGGCTTCACCCAGGTGCTCCTCGCGCGCGGCGCCGCGCACGTCACGGCCCTCGACGTCGGCCACGACCAGTTCCAGCTCGACGTCGACGCGCATCCGATCACCCTCATCGAGGGGCAGAACGTGCGCGACCTCGAACCCGGCTCGCTGCAGCCCGCGCCGACCGTCGTCGTCGCCGACCTCTCGTTCATCTCGCTCACGCTCGCGATCGAGCCGCTCGCCGGCGTCGCCGCACCCGGCGCCGACTGGATCGTGCTCATCAAGCCGCAGTTCGAGGTGGGCCGCACGGGCGTGCGCGCCGGGCTCGTGACCGATGCGACGCTGCGCGCGCAGGCGATCGAGCAGGTGCTGTGGGCCGCGTGGGATGCGGGGCTCGGCACGGCCGGGCTCATCGGCAGCCCCATCGCCGGCACGCGCGGCAACCTCGAGTACCTCGCCCACCTCTCGGCGGTGCGGGGCGCGAATCCGACAGAATGGCTTGGGGAGTCCGTCCGACTGGCGAGGGAGGCGCGGTGAGCGATCGCAGGTTCGTGCTCGCGTTCCACCCTGGGCGCGCCGAGGCGGTGGAGACCGCGGCGACGATCGCGGGACGGCTGCTCGCGGCGGGCGTCATCCCCGTCGTGCTCGCCGACGACCGCGCCGTGCTGCTCGAGGGCCGCGAGGGCCTCGACGCGGTCGAGCCCTACGAGCCGAGCGATGCGCCCGATGTCGAGCTGATCATGACCCTCGGCGGCGACGGCACGATCCTGCGCGCCGCCGAGCTGCAGCGCGAGATCGGCGCGCCGCTGCTGGGGATCAACCTCGGGCACGTGGGCTTCCTCGCAGAGGCCGAGGTCGCCGACATCGACGAGGTGGTCGAGCGCGCGCTGCGCGCCGACTACGAGGTCGAGCAGCGGCTCGTGCTGTGCGTGCGCGTCTTCCGGCAGGACGAGCTGCTGCACCAGACATGGGCCATCAACGAGGCCGCCGTCGAGAAGGCCGGGTCGGGCCGCATGATCTCGACGCTGCTCGAGATCGACGGGCGGCCCATCTCCTCCTACGGCACCGACGCGGTGCTGCTCGCCACGCCGACGGGCTCGACCGCCTACTCCTTCTCGGCCGGCGGCCCGATCGTGTGGCCTATCGCCGAGGTGCTGCTGCTCGTGCCGCTCGGCGCGCACGCGCTCTTCACCCGGCCCCTCGTCGTCGCGCCCACCTCGACCATGACCGTCACGATCGCCGACGACTCGACGAGCGCGGCGGTGCTGTGGTGCGACTCGCGGCGCTCGTTCGAGCTGCCGCCGGGCACGCGCGTCGAGGCGACCCGCGACGAGCGGCCGCTGCGGCTCGCCCGCCTCACGAGCGCGCCGTTCGCCGACCGGCTCGTGGCGAAGTTCCACCTGCCCGTCGAGGGCTTCCGGAGGAAGCGGGCATGACGCGTCTCGACGAGCTCACCATCCGATCGCTCGGCGTGATCGACGACGCCCGCGTGCCCGTCGGCGCCGGCTTCACGGCGATCACCGGCGAGACGGGCGCGGGCAAGACGATGGTCGTGCAGGCGCTCGCGCTCCTGCGCGGCGAGCGGGCCGACGCCGGCGTCATCCGCGCGGGCTCCGACCGCGCCGCGGTCCAGGGCGTGTGGCTCGTGGACGACGCCGAGGCGACGGCGCTCGTCGAGGACGCGGGCGGCACCGTCGACGACGGCGAGCTCATCCTCGGCCGCGGCATCTCGCGCGGGCCCGAGGGCTCGGTGCGCTCGCGCGCCCAGGCCGGTGGCGCGGCGGTGCCCGCGGGGCTGCTGCGCGATCTCGCCGATCGGCTCGTCGCCGTGCACGGGCAGTCGGACCAGCAGCGGCTGCGCTCCGCCGAGGCGCAGGCGGCGGCGCTCGACCGCGCGGCCGGCGAGCCGCTCGAGCGGCTGCTCGCCGAGTACCGCATGGAGCACACGGCGTGGACGGATGCGCGCGACGCGGCGGAGCGCATCCGCACCCAGCACGATGCGCGCGCCGCCGAAGCCGCGTCGATCCGCGCCGAGCTCGAGGAGCTCGAGGCGTTCGACCCGCAGCCGGGGGAGCAGGACGAGCTCGCCGCGATCGCGGGCAGGCTCGAGCACTCCGAGTCGCTGCGGGCCGAGCTCGCCGAGGCGCACGCGGCGCTCTCGGGCGATGATGCGGCGGATGCGGTGACGCGCAGCGCGATCGTGCAGGCCGGCACGGCGCGACGCCTCGTCGAGCGAGCCTCGACCGACGACGCGGCGCTCACGGAGGCGCTCGACCTGCTCGTGCAGGCGGATGCGCTGCTGCAGGAGGCGTCGGCGTCGATCGTGAAGGCGCTCGAGGATCTCGAGCGGCCCGAGCGCAGCCTCGACGAGGTGCAGCAGCGCCGCGCCGACCTCAGCGGCCTCGAGCGACGCCTCGGCCGCCCGCTCGAGGTGGCGCTCGAGGAGGCGCCGGCGAACGCGCTGCGGCTCGCCGAGCTCGACGGCGACGACGAGCAGCTCGCGCTGCTCGCCGCGGAGGAGCAGCGGCGCCTCGAGGCCGCGACGGCGCTCGCCGACCGGCTAAGCGCGCTGCGCCAGGACGCGGCGCGGCGCCTCGAGGCCGCGGTCGGCGACGAGCTCGCGGCGCTCGCGATGCCGAACGCCCGGCTCGTTGTCGAGGTCGCCCAGGTCGAGGCGCTCGGACCGCTCGGCCGCGACCGCGTGACGATGCTGCTCGCGCCCCACCCGGGCGCCGAGCCGCGCCCGATCCAGAAGGGCGCCTCCGGCGGCGAGCTCAGCCGCATCATGCTCGCGCTCGAGGTCGCGCTCGCCGACGAGAGCGTGCCGACGATGGTGTTCGACGAGGTCGACGCTGGCGTCGGCGGCGCCGCGGCGATCGAGATCGGCCGACGCCTCGCGCGGCTCGCCGAGCACTGCCAAGTGATCGTCGTCACGCACCTCGCGCAGGTCGCGGCCTTCGCCGAGCACCACGTGCGGGTCGAGAAGGGCACCGACGGCCGCATCACCGCATCCCAGGTGACGCGCGTCGACGGCGAGGAGCGCCTCGCCGAGCTCGCCCGCATGCTCTCGGGCACCGCATCCGAGACCGCGCTCGCGCACGCCCGCGAGTTGCTCGAAGATGCGCGAGTGGTGGGATAGGCTCGAAGCCCGTGAACCTCGTTGCGCCAGCCGCCGACCAGCAGCCCACGGACACCCCGGCCCCGCCGAAGGTGACCAAGCAGATCTTCGTCACCGGCGGCGTCGTGTCGTCGCTCGGCAAGGGCCTCACGGCCGCTTCGCTCGGCAACCTGCTGACCGCGCGGGGCCTGCACGTCGTGATGCAGAAGCTCGACCCGTACCTGAACGTCGACCCGGGCACGATGAACCCGTTCCAGCACGGCGAGGTGTTCGTCACCGACGACGGCGCCGAGACCGACCTCGACATCGGCCACTACGAGCGCTTCCTCGACGTCAGCCTCTCGCAGGCCGCGAACGTCACGACCGGCCAGATCTACTCCCGCGTCATCGAGCGCGAACGCCGCGGCGAGTACCTCGGCGACACGGTGCAGGTCATCCCGCACATCTCCGACGAGATCAAGCGCCGCATGCGCCTGCAGGCCGAGCAGAGCCCGCAGCCCGACGTCATCATCACCGAGATCGGCGGCACGGTCGGCGACATCGAGTCGCAGCCGTTCATCGAGTCCGCGCGCCAGCTGCGGCACGAGCTCGGCCGCGGCAACGTCTTCTTCGTGCACGTCTCGCTCGTGCCGTTCCTCGGCGCCTCCGGCGAGCAGAAGACGAAGCCGACGCAGCACTCCGTCGCGACGCTGCGCTCGATCGGCATCCAGCCCGACGCGCTCGTGCTGCGCAGCGACCGGCCGGTGAGCGAGTCGAACCGCAAGAAAATCGCCCTCATGTGCGACGTCGAGGAGGAGGCGGTCGTCAACACCGTCGACCTGCCCTCGATCTACGACATCCCGACGAGCCTCAACAGGCAGGGTCTCGACGGCCACATCATCCGGCAGCTCGGGCTCACCGCGGGCGAGGTCGACTGGTCGCACTGGCAGCCGGTGCTCGACGCCGTGCACCAGCCCAAGCACGAGGTCACGATCGGGCTCGTCGGCAAGTACATCGACCTGCCGGATGCGTACCTGTCGGTGACCGAGGCCATCAAGGCCGGCGGCTTCGCGAACCAGTCGAAGGTGAACCTGCGCTGGATCCGCTCGGACGACTGCGAGACGCCCGAAGGCGCGGCGGCGCACCTGAGCGACGTCGACGGCATCGTCGTGCCCGGCGGCTTCGGCATCCGCGGCATCGAGGGCAAACTCGGCGCGCTGCGCTTCACGCGCGAGAACGAGATCCCGACGCTCGGCATCTGCCTGGGCCTGCAGTGCATGGTGATCGAGGCGGCGCGCAACCTCGCCGGCATCGAGGGCGCCTCCTCGACCGAGTTCGACGAGCACTCGCCCGCGCCGGTCATCGCGACGATGGCCGAGCAGGAGCAGCACATCCACGGCGGCGACCTCGGCGGCACGATGCGCCTCGGGCTCTACGAGGCGAAGCTCGACGAGGGCTCGCTCGCCGCCCGGCTCTACGGCGACACCGTCTCGTTCGAGCGCCACCGCCACCGCTACGAGGTCAACAACGCGTACCGCGAGCAGATCGGCGCGGCGGGGCTCGCCTTCAGCGGCACGTCGCCCGACGGCACGCTCGTCGAGTACGTCGAGCTGCCCGGCCACCCGTTCTACATCGCCACGCAGGCCCACCCCGAGCTGCGCAGCCGGCCCAACCGCGCGCATCCGCTCTTCCGCGGCCTCGTCGAGGCGGCGCTCGACCGCCAGCGCGCGTCGAAGCTCTTCGACGAGACCGACGAGGAGTCCGAGGCGGCCGCGACGCAGCCCGAGACCGCGCAGGCATGATCGCCGACGCGCTCGGCCGCCAGCCGGTGCTCGCGCGCGAGCGGCTGTTCGACGGGCGCATCTGGGACGTCGAGGCCGAGGAGTTCGACTTCGGCGGCCAGCGCATCCGCCGCGAGGTGATCGTGCACCCGGGGGCGGTCGCCGTCGTCGCGCTGAACGACGCCGACGAGGTGATGCTCGTGCACCAGTACCGGCATCCCGCGGGCGGCACGCTGTGGGAGCTGCCCGCGGGGCTGCTCGACGTCGACGGCGAGGATCCGCTCACCGGGGCCCGGCGCGAGCTCGCCGAGGAGGCCGACCTCGAGGCGGTCACGTGGCGCACGCTCATCGACGTCTCGACGACCGGGGGCGGCTCGACCGAGATGATCCGGGTCTACCTCGCGACCGACGTGCGCGAGCTGCCCGAAGCGCACGCGCGCGAGCACGAGGAGGCCGAGATGGAGCGCCGCTGGGTGCCGCTCGCCGAGATCCTCGAGGCGGCGAGCAGCCTGCGGCTGCACAACGCGACGCTGCTCGCGGCGATGCTCGCGCTCACGCAGCTGCGCGAGCGGGGCGCCGATGCGCACCCCGCCGACCTGTCGTTCGACTGGCACCGGCCCCGCCCGGCATGACGCCGCAGCAGGCCGTCGAGCGGCTGCTGCGGCAGCTCGCGATCGAGCGCGGCCTGTCGAAGCACACGGTCGCCGCATACCGCCGCGACCTCGCCGGCTACCTTGAGGTGCTCGAGGCGCGGGGGGTGACGGATGCGTCGGCCATCACGGGCGAGGACGTCGCGGCGTTCCGCGCGGCGCTCGCCGACCGGGCGCTCGCGGCGTCGTCGGTCGCGCGGCACCTCTCGGCCGTGAAGGCGCTGCACCGCTGGCTCGTCGACGAGCGCGTCGCGGCCGAGGACGTCGCGCGCGACCAGCGGCCGCCGAAGCTGCCGCAGAGGCTCCCGAAGGCCATCTCGGTGTCGCAGATGCAGCGGCTGCTCGAGGTCGCGGGAGCGGATGTCGACCCAGGCGACGGCTCGGGCGACGGCTCGGCCGCGAGCGACGGCGCGGCCGTCGATCCGGCGCGGCTGCGCGATCGCGCGCTGCTCGAGCTGCTCTACGCGACCGGCGCGCGCGTGTCGGAGGTGATCGCCCTCGATGTCGACGCCGTGCCGCCCGCCGACGCCGAGCATCCGCTCATCAGGGTCACGGGCAAGGGCGCCAAGCAGCGGCTCGTGCCGATCGGCTCCTACGCGCGGGCGGCGCTCGACGCGTGGCTCGTGCGGGGGAGGGCGGCGCTCGCCGCGAACGGGCGCGGCACGCCTGCGCTGCTGCTCGGCGTGCGCGGCGGGCGCCTGAGCCGGCAGGCGGCGTGGGAGATCATCCAGCGCGTCGCCGAGGAAGCCGGGGTGCCGGGCGTCTCGCCGCACACCTTCCGCCACTCGTTCGCGACCCACCTGCTCGAGGGCGGGGCCGACGTGCGCGTGGTGCAGGAGCTGCTGGGCCACGCATCCGTCGCGACGACGCAGATCTACACGCACGTGACCGCCGACACGCTGCGCGATATGTATACGGTCGCGCACCCGCGGGCCAGATGATTGTCTGGTGGCCCTGACAATGCGGTGTCTCAATGACTAACGATACGGTGTCTGAATGACTAATGGCTGGACACGACCGGCTCACAGCAAGAACGCCGTGAATCGCGCTGGTGAGGTCCTGATTGACGACACTTCAAGCGACTTAGAGAGGGCTGAAGCTCTTGCTGTCGTGAATAACTGGCGTTCGTCACACGGGTTCCCCCTCAACACCATCGCCATGTCGCTTCGAAGCAAGGCAACGAAGATCGACCCCGACGCGATTATTGCGCGGCGCACCAAGCGAATGCCGTCGATCGTAAGGAAGCTTGCGCGGTTCCCCGCGATGCGGGCGGCGCGGATGCAGGACCTCGGGGGTTGCAGGGCTGTCGTCCGCGACATCCAGGCGGTGCTGGAGGTCGATGCTGCCATGCGTGCGAGTCAGCACAAGCATCGACTGCAGGGTTCGAAGGACTATATTGCGGAGCCCAAGCCCGACGGATATCGCGGCATTCATTTGGTCTATCAGTATCGGAGCGACAAGACCGAGATCCACAATGGTCAGTTGATCGAGGTTCAGATCCGCACCAAGGCGCAGCACGCTTGGGCGACAGCGGTCGAAACGGCGGGAACGTTCACGAGCCAGGCGCTGAAGTCTGGCGAGGGCGACGCTGACTGGCGGGAGTTCTTCAGGCTTGCTTCCTCCGCGATCGCACTGGAGGAAGGCGCACCCACGGTGCCTGGAACGCCGGATTCAGCAACGGTCATTCGTGAACGGCTAACGGACCTGGAAGGCGGATTGCGTGTCCGCGACAAGTTGTCTGGCTGGGCGAAGGCCGTGCAAGTTGTGGAGCAACAAGCGGCTTCAGGAAACTACGTGCTACTGGTACTGGATTCGCTCGAAAACACCCTCGCGTTCTCGAGTTTTGCTCGGCAAGAAGACGCAGAGGCGGCATACGCGGTCATGGAGGCGCGCTCGGAGCCTCATCAAGACGTTGTTCTGGTGGCTGCAGACTCGATCAACGCTCTTCGCGCCGCCTATCCGAACTACTTCGGGGACACGGCCCACTTCGTGAAGATCCTCGATCGCTTTCTGGCTTGACGCCGGTTTATCGCATCGGTGGACGCGGGCGCGCGCCCATGCTCCTCGGTGGGCGCAGCCCGAACGTCGCATAGCCGAACCCGGGCCGCTCGCCTCGGTGCGGTGCGGCTGATGTGGGACACCAAGGAGACGGTGTGCTCATTCGAGCCTGGCTACCGGCGCGTGACGGGGCAGAGTCATCATTTGCTCGCGGGTCGCTGCGACAGCCCCGGTGAGGGTCGATGCCACGGCACAGCGGCTCGCGGCTCTTGGCCTCCGAGCGGTGCCTGAGTCGAGCCATGTGCCCTGGGCCAGCGCCACGCCACTGTCGAGGATCCGGACGGCCACGGGTCGACATCCACGCCGATCAGATCCGAAGGAGGGCCGCTTGACGCCGTTTCGCGTTCGGGCTCCGCGCCTGCGCCAACAGCGACTGCGGTCGCTACATGTGACGACCGGCGCCCTGAAAACGTCTCGTTCGAGAACCGCTGCCAGCGCTCCGCGGCCAGCAGCCTGCGGCAGAGCCTCAACCAGAGGTTGAGATACACGCCGGATGCGGCTACCGCGCAAGGCGCGCCGAGGTTCCTACACTCGAAGGCGTGAGCAACAGCACCGAGACCCTGGCCGGCATGGAGGCACCCGCGCTCGGGCCGACCGGGCGTCCGGAGCGGGAGTTCCCGGTGCCCGAGCCGCTCGTGAGCCACGGGCCCGCCCGCATCATCACGATGTGCAACCAGAAGGGCGGCGTCGGCAAGACGACGACCTCGATCAACCTCGGCGCCGCCGTGGCCGAGTACGGCCGCCGCGTGCTCGCGATCGACTTCGACCCGCAGGGTGCGCTGAGCGCGGGCCTCGGCGTCGACAACCACGACGCGACGACCGTCTACGACCTGCTGCTCAACCCCAAGCTCGACCCGCGCGAGGCGATCCAGCCGACGAGCGTCGAGGGCCTCGACATCATCCCGGCGAACATCGACCTCTCGGCCGCCGAGGTGCACCTCGTCAACGAGGTCGCTCGCGAGCAGATCCTCGCGCGGGTGCTGCGCAAGGTCGCCGACGACTACGACCTCATCCTCATCGACTGCCAGCCCTCGCTCGGCCTGCTCACGATCAACGCGCTCACCGCCGCGCACGGCGTGCTCATCCCGCTCGAGAGCGAGTTCTTCGCGCTCCGCGGCGTCGCGCTGCTCAACGAGACGATCGAGAAGGTGCAGGACCGCCTGAACCCGGCGCTCGAGCTCGACGGCATCCTCGTCACGATGTACGACGCCCGCACGCTGCACGCGCGCGAGGTGATGGAGCGGGTGGTGGATGCGTTCGGCGACACTGTGCTCGAGACCGTCGTGCGCCGCACGGTCAAGTTCCCCGACGCATCCGTCGCGGGGGTGCCCGTGACGCAGTTCGCCCCCGAGCACGCAGCGGCTGCGATCTACCGCCAGCTCGCGCGCGAGCTCATCGCGCGCGGCGCCATCGCCTGACGCGGACCGTGCCGCCATCGTCCGACGTCGACGCGTCCGCGCCGACGCCCGAACCCGAAGCACCGGGGCCGGGCGGCGAAGGGGCCACCGCGGCGGACGCTGAGGCATCCCATCCCGAGGCGGTCGGCTTCCGCCTCGCGCTCGACAACTTCGACGGCCCGTTCGACCTGCTGCTCACGCTCATCGGCAACCGCTCGATGGATGTCACCGAGATCGCCCTCAGTCGCGTGACGAACGAGTTCATCGCCTACGTGCGCACGCTCGACACGCAGGAGGAGCTCGAGCAGGCGAGCGAGTTCATCGTCGTCGCGGCGACGCTGCTCGACCTCAAGATCGCCTCGCTGCTGCCGGCGGGCGACGTCGTCGACAGCGAGGACGTCGCGCTGCTCGAGGCGCGCGACCTGCTGTTCGCGCGCCTGCTGCAGTACCGCGCGTTCAAGCAGGCCGCGCTGTGGATGGCCGAGCGGATCGGCGCCGAGTCGGGCCGCCACGCACGGTCGGTGCGGCTCGAGGAGCGCTTCCGGCAGCGCACCCCCGAGCTCAAGTGGACGCTCTCGGCAGACGACTTCGCCGCGCTCGCGCTCCTCGCCCTCACGCCGAAGGAGATCCCGACCGTCGGGCTCACCCACCTGCACGCGCCGCTCGTGTCGATCCGCGAGCAGGCCGCGCACATCGTGTCGACCCTGCGCGCGAAGGGCTCGACGACCTTCCGCGAGCTCATCGCCGGCGAAGCCACGCGCGGCGTCGTCGTCGCGCGCTTCCTCGCGGTGCTCGAGCTCTACCGCCACGCCGCCATCACCTTCGAGCAGCTGGAGCCCCTGGGCGAGCTCTCCATCAGCTGGACCGGCCATGACTTCCGCGACGAGGACCTCGTGAGCCTGGGGGCAGACTATGACCATGCCTGAGACCGATACGACGGATGCGGCCGAGACCGACGCGGTCGCGGACGCGGAGGATGCGGCCGAGGCCGCCCCGAGCGAGATCCGCGGGGGCGCTCCCGCCGAGGCCGCCGAGCCCGACCGCTCGCACCTGCCGCTCGAGCGCCGCATCGAGGCGATCCTCATGGTCGCCGACGAGCCGCAGGGCGCGGTGCACCTCGCGACGGCGCTGCGCGCGCCCGTGAAGGCGGTCAAGGCGGCGATCGAGGCTCTCCGCGACGACTACGACGGCAAGCCCGTCGGCGATCGGCCGGCGGGCCCCGAGCGCGGCTTCGAGCTGCGCGAGGTCGGTGGCGGCTGGCGCATCTACGTGCGCGAGGGCTACGACGTCGACGCCGCCGACTTCGTGCTCACCCAGACGCCCACGCGACTCTCGCAAGCCGCGCTCGAGACGCTCGCCGTCATCGCCTACAAGCAGCCCATCACGCGCGGCGCCGTCGCGGCGATCCGCGCCGTCAACGTCGACTCGGTCGTGCGCACGCTGCTCGGCCGCGGTCTCATCCGCGAGGCGTTCGCCGACTCGGAGACGGGCGCCATCCACTACGAGACCACCGAGCTGCTGCTGACGCAGCTGGGCCTGAACTCGCTCGACGAGCTGCCGCCGATCTCGCCGCTGCTGCCCGACGGCGAGGAGGAGCTGCCGCTGTGAACCGCACCGACCGCCACGAAGGCGCCGAGGGCGAGCGCCTGCAGAAGGTGCTCGCCGCCGCCGGCGTCGCGAGCCGCCGCGTCGTCGAGGACATGATCGTCGCGGGCCGCATCACGGTCGACGGCCGCGTCGTCACCGAGCTCGGCACCCGCATCCGCCCCGACGCTCGCGTCACGGTCGACGGCACCGCGGTGCAGCTCGACACGACGAAGCGCTACCTCATGCTCAACAAGCCCACCGGCGTCGTCTCGACCATGAGCGACGAGCGCGGCCGGCCCGACCTCCGCGGCTTCCTCGCCGACATCGACGAGCGCGTCTACAACGTCGGTCGCCTCGACGCCGACACGTCGGGCCTCCTCATCCTCACCAACGACGGCGAGCTCGCGCACGTGCTCGCGCATCCGTCCTTCGGCGTCGAGAAGACCTACGTCGCGAAGGTGCGGGGGAGCGTCGACCAGCGCGTCATCCGGCGCCTGCTCGACGGCTTCGAGCTCGAGGACGGACCGATCCGCGCGGATGCCGCGAAGCTCGTCGGCAGCCCGTCGAAGGGCCACTCGATGGTCGAGCTGACGCTCCACTCGGGCCGCAACCGCATCGTGCGGCGGATGCTCGACCACGTCGGGCACCCGGTGGTCGAGCTCGTGCGCCGCTCGTTCGGGCCGCTGCACCTGGGCACGCTCCGGTCGGGGCAGGTACGCGAACTCACTACGATGGAGCGCGGTGCCATCCTCACCCTCGCGAGGGGCGCCAAGACCTGAAGGAGCCTGGCGTGACCCACCGACTGCGCGGCCCCGTGCGCATCGTGGGCACGGGCCTGCTCGGCACCTCGATCGGTCTGGGGCTCGCCGCCCGCGGCGTCGAGGTGCAGCTCGTCGACGCGTCGCCGACCGCGATGCGGCTCGCCGCCGACTTCGGCGCCGGCCGGCCGGCCGAGCCGGGCGACCGGCCCGAGCTCATCGTCGTCGCCGTGCCGCCGGACGTCACCGCGCAGGTCGTCGCGGCCGAGCTCGAGGCGTTCCCGGATGCGGTGGTCACCGACGTCGCATCCGTCAAGGCGGTGCCGCTCGCCGAGCTGCGCGCGCTCGGCGCGGACGTCAGCCGCTACCTCGGGTCGCACCCGATGGCGGGCCGGGAGCGCTCCGGCGCGCTCGCCGGCTCCGGCGACCTCTTCGTCGGCCGCCCGTGGGTGATCGCCGGCCACGACGCCATCTCCTACCAGCGCGGCAGCCTCGTCGACGACCTCATCCTCGACCTCGGCGCCGTGCCGATCGAGTCGACGCCTGACGAGCACGACCGCGCGGTCGCGATCGTCAGCCACCTCCCGCAGCTCGTCTCCTCGCTCATGGCGGCGCGCCTCGCCGACGCGCCCGACGAGGCGCTGCGGCTCGCCGGCGGCGGCGTCCGCGACGTGACGCGCGTCGCTGCGAGCGATCCGGCGCTCTGGATCCAGATCCTCGGCGCCAACGCCCCCGCCGTCGTCGAGCAGCTGCGCGCCCTGCAGGCCGACCTCGCGAGCCTCACCGACGCGCTCGAGGCGATCGACGCATCCGGGAGCCGCAGGGCGGTGGCGGATGCGCTGCGCGCGGGCAACGAGGGCGTCGCGCGCCTGCCGGGCAAGCACGGCACGCACACGCGCTTCACGCGCGTGCAGGTGCGCATCGACGACCGCCCGGGACAGCTCGCGCGGCTGCTGACCGACATCGGCGACGCGGAGGTCAACCTCGAGGACGTGCGCATCGAGCACGCGGAGGGCGCGCAGTTCGGCGTGGTCGAGATCACCGTCGTGCCCGAGGCGGTGCAGCGGCTCCACGAGGCGCTCGAGGAGCTCGGCTGGCAGGTGGTCGCATGAGCGCCGGGGACGCTGTGGACGAGCGCGCCGAGGGCGGCGCGACCGTCATCGCGATCGACGGCCCGGCCGGCAGCGGCAAGTCGTCGGTCGCGCGCGCCGTCGCGCGCGAGCTCGGCTTCCAGTTCCTCGACACCGGCGCCGCCTACCGCGCGCTCACGTGGCTCATCCTCGAGCGCGGCGGCGACACCGACGACGAGGCCACCGTGCTCGCGAGCCTCGGCGCGCTCGACACGCTCGAGCTCACGATCGACGCGAGCGGGCAGCGCGTCGCGATCGCGGGGCACGACGTGACCGAGGCGATCCGCACCGAGCGGATCTCCGCCGCGGTTGCCGGCGTCGCCCGCACCCTGCCGGCCCGCGAGGCCGTCAACGTGCGGTTCCGCGCGATCATCGCCGCAGCCGATCCCGGCATCGTCGCGGAGGGCCGCGACATCACGACCGTCGTCGCGCCCGACGCCGACGTGCGGGTGCTGCTCACCGCCGACGAGGCCGTGCGCATCCGCCGCCGCTTCGGCGACGTGGGCGGCGACGAGCAGCAGGTGGGTGCGCGCCTGAGCGCGCGCGACGCCTCCGATTCCCGCGTGATCGACTTCCTGCACGCCGCCGACGGCGTGACGGTCGTCGACTCCACCGACCTGACCTTCGACGAGACGGTCGACGCGATCGTCCGCCTCGCGACCGAGGAGCGCCATGACTGACGAGCACGAGCACGACCAGCACGAGCCTGCGTCCGATGAGGCCGCGATCGACGAGGCCGCCGCGCCGCTCGACGACGGCTACGAGACCGACGAGGCGCGGGTCACCGCGCTGCGGGCGGGCCTCGCGGACTACGAGCTCGACGAGGAGGACGCGTCGCTGCTCGAGGCCGCCGAGGAGGGGCCCGACGCCATCCAGGTGCTGCCGGCGCTGCCGGTGCTCGCGATCGTCGGGCGGCCGAACGTCGGCAAGTCGGCGCTCGTCAACCGCATCCTCGGCCGCCGCGAGGCTGTCGTCGAGGACACGCCCGGTGTGACGCGCGACCGCGTCTCGTACAAGGCCGAGTGGAACGGGCGCCGCTTCACCGTGGTCGACACCGGCGGCTGGGAGCCCGACGCGCGCGGCATCGACCTCTCGGTCGCGCAGCAGGCCGAGATCGCGGTCGAGCTCGCCGACGCGGTGCTCTTCGTCGTCGACGTCAACGTCGGGCCCACGTCGACCGACGAGCACGTCGTGCGGATGCTGCGGCAGTCGGACCGGCCCGTGCTGCTCGTGGCGAACAAGTCGGACGACGCGCGTCGCGACCTCGAGGCAGCGTCGCTGTGGAGCCTCGGGCTCGGCGAGCCGCACCCCGTCTCGGCGCTGCACGGCCGCGGCGTCGCCGACCTCCTCGATCTCGCGATGGAGGCGCTGCCCGAGGTCTCGAAGGTCGCGAAGGAGGAGCTCGGCGGGCCGCGCCGCGTCGCGATCCTCGGCCGCCCGAACGTCGGCAAGTCGAGCCTGCTCAACAAGGCAGCGGGGGAGGAGCGCGTCGTCGTCAACGAGCTCGCCGGCACCACGCGCGACCCCGTCGACGAGCAGATCGAGCTCGGCGGCAAGGTGTGGCGCTTCGTCGACACCGCGGGCATCCGTCGCCGGGTGCACCTGCAGCAGGGCGCCGACTTCTACGCGACGCTGCGCACGCAGGCCGCGCTCGAGAAGGCCGAGGTGGCGGTCGTGCTCATCGACGTCACCGAGCCGCTCAGCGAGCAAGACGTGCGCATCGTCGATCTCGTGCTCGAGTCGGGCCGCGCGCTCGTGCTCGCGTTCAACAAGTGGGATCAGCTCGACGACGACCGCCGCCGCTACCTCGAGCGCGAGATCGAGCAGGATCTCGCGCACGTCGACTGGGCGCCGCGCGTCAACATCTCGGCGCGCACGGGCCGCCACCTCGAGAAGCTCGTGCCGGCGCTCGAGACGGCGCTCGAGTCGTGGGACACCCGCATCCCCACGGGCAAGCTCAACGCCTTCGTCGCCGAGCTCGTCGCCGCGCACCCGCACCCGCTGCGGGGCGGCAAGCAGCCGCGCATCCTCTTCGCGACGCAGGCCTCGACACGGCCGCCGACCTTCGTGCTGTTCACGACCGGCTTCCTCGACCCGCAATACCGCCGCTTCATCCAGCGGCGCCTGCGCGAGGACTACGGCTTCGAGGGCACCCCCATCGTCGTGAACATGCGAGTGCGGGAGAAGCGGCAGCGCAAGTAGCGCGGCCCGTCCGCTGGTCGAGGAGCGCGTCGGAGCGCCTGCGCTGTCCGCTCTGTCCGCTGGTCGAGGAGCGCGCGCCGGAGGCGCTCGCGTCTCGAGGCCGAGGAGCGGTTCGCTGGGCCCTCCGGTTTCGAGACGGCAGCGGCCTGCGGCCGCGGCCTCCTCAACCTACGGGGGCGGCTGCCCTGTCCGCTGGTCGAGGAGCGCGCCGGCGCAGCCGGCTCGCGTCTCGAGGCCGAGGAGCGGTTCGCCGGCCCCTCCGGTTTCGTGACGGCAGCGGCCTGCGGCCGCGGCCTCCTCAACCTGCGGGGCTGACGGCAGCGGCCTGCGGCCGCGGCCTCCTCAACCAACGGGGCGGTTCGCCCTGTCCGCTGGTCGAGGAGCGCGCGCCGCAGGCGCTCGCGTCTCGAGGCCGAGGAGCGGTTCGCCGGCCCCTCCGGTTTCGTGACGGCCGCGGCCTGCGGCCGCGGCCTCCTCAACCTACGGGGCTGTCCGCTGGTCGAGGAGCGCGCGCCGCAGGCGTTCGCGTCTCGAGGCCGAGGAGCGGTTCGCCGGCCCCTCCGGTTTCGTGACGGCAGCGGCCTGCGGCCGCGGCCTCCTCAACCTGCGGGGGCGGTTCGCCCTGTCCGCTGGTCGAGGAGCGCGCCGGCGCAGACGGCTCGCGTCTCGAGACCGAGGAGCGGATCGCCGGCCCCTCCGGTTTCGTGACGGCAGCGGCCTGCGGCCGCGGCCTCCTCAACCTACGGGGCTGACGGCAGCGGCCTGCGGCCGCGGCCTCCTCAACCTACGGGGCTGACGGCAGCGGCCTGCGGCCGCGGCCTCCTCAACCTACGGGGCCGGGGCTCAGCGCACCTGCCGCGCCGCGAACTGCATCCGCGGGTGCGCGAAGGCCTCCTGCGCCTGCACGATGCGCAGCTCGCGCTCGCCCGAGTCGATCGTCACCTGCAGCAGGTCGAACACGCTCGACGCCGTGCGCTCGAGCGCCACAGCCGCCGAGCCCGTCTCGCGGTAGTGCGCGGTGAAGAGCGCGCTCGTCACGTCGCCTGAGCCGTTCGCCTTGATCGGCAGGTGCGGCGTCTGCACGATCCACGCGCCCTCGTCGTCGACGGCGAGCATCTCGATCGTCGGCGAGCCGTCGGGCAGCACCTCGCGATCCGGCCGCAGCACGCTCGTCACGAGCACGGTGCGCGGCCCCAGGTCGCGGGCGCGGTCGGCCGACTCGAGGGTCGACTCGAGCGTGTCGGGCTCCGTGTGCGTCATGAAGCCGAGCTCGAACTGGTTGGGCGTGATGATGTCGGCCACCGGCACGACCCGCTCGCGGATGAGCGGCGGGATCGTCGGTGCGACGAAGCAGCCCGACGTCGCGTTGCCCATCACCGGGTCGCACGTGAACGACGCCGCGGGGTTCGCGGCCTTGACGCGAGCCACCGCATCCACCACGACGTCGACGATCTCCTCGCCGCCGAGGTAGCCCGAGAGCACGCCGTCGACGGTGCCGAGCACGCCGCGATCCTCGATGCCCGTCACGACCGCGCGCACGTCGTCGGCGGGGATCGCCGGCCCGCCCCACGCGCCATAGCCGGTGTGGTTCGAGAAGTTCACCGTCAGCACGGGCCACACCTCATGCCCGATGCGCTGCAGCGGGAAGACGGCGGCCGAGTTGCCGACGTGCCCGTAGGCGACGTGCGACTGGATCGAGAGGAAGCGCATCCGACCATTCTTCCACCGCGGCGGATCACACGTCGTCGAGCGCCTCCAGCAGCGTGCCCTGCGCGAAGCCGAGCCACGTGACGACGCCGCGCAGCTGCTCGAGGTCCTCCTCGGTCACGCCGGGCGCGAGCTCGCTGCGATCCTGCCCCGTGCGCACGTGCAGCACGAGCCGCACCTCGCCGAGCGCCCGCAGCCACGCATCCGCCCCCTCGGCGTCGACCGCGATCGGCAGCTCGGCGTCGTCGGCGTCGTCGCCCTCGGCGGGCAGCGCCGTCTCGAGGTCGAGCACCATGCGGGTCATGGTGCGGATGCGGTCGGCGGCGATGTCGGCGGAGGCGAGCCTGCGGAACTCGGCCGCGTCCTCCTCGCCGGCGTACGCGTTCGGGTAGAGCCGCTGCATGACGGGGTCGTCGAGCACCGCGCGGCCGTCGATGACGGCGCGGTGGAGCTCGAGCACCTGCCGGCCGAGGGTCGCGAGCATGTCGGCCTCGGAGGTCAGCAGCGCGCACCGCGCGCCGTCGCCGTCCCGCCGCCAGGCCTTCACGCGCCGGCTCCCGGCATCGGCTCGAGCGTCGCGACGAGGCCTTCGGTGTGCAGCGCCGCGACGTGCATCTCCTGCGCCTCGCGGGTGCCGTGCGCCACCGCGGCGCGTCCGTCGCGCTCGGCCTGGTGCATGAGCGCGGTCGCGCGCTCGCGGCTGTGGCCGAGCCGGCGCATGAGCACGCGCACGACGAAGCCCTGCGGGCTCACCGGGTCGTCCCACAGGATCGTCGCCCAGCCGCCGCCGACCGCCGCCGCCGCGCTGTCGGGCGCGCGCAGGGTGTCGGCGGTCATCGCTCCACCACCTCGATGCCCGCCGTCGTGGGGCCGAGCACAGTCGCGACGACGTGCACGGATGCGGTGTCTGGCCCGCGCTCGATCGCGAGGCTCCACAGCGCGAGCAGGAAGCCGGTGCCGGCGAGCGCGACGCCCACCCACGCGGGAGCGAGGTAGCCGAGACCGGCGGCGATCACCGCGCCGCCGAGCGCCGCGCCGAGCGCGTTGCCGACGTTGAAGGCGGCGTGGTTGGTGGCGGCGCCGAGGAGCTCGGCGTCGCCGGCGATCCCCATGATGCGCGCCTGGATCGTGGGCGTGAGCACGCTCCCGGCGCCGCCGATGAGGAAGGCGAGGGCGAAGAGCGCCACCGGCTGCCACGCGAGCAGGCCGAACAGGGCGAGGGATGCGATGAGCACCGGGAAGGCGGCGAGGATCGTGCGGCGCATGCTGCGGTCGCTCGCCCAGCCGCCGATCGCGTTGCCGATCGTCATCCCGATCCCGACGGTCGCGAGCAGCCAGGCGATCGCCGACTCGGGCAGCCCGGCGACACGCGTGACGATCTCGGCCGCGTAGGAGTAGACGGCGAAGAAGCCGCCGAAGCCGATGCAGCCGACCGCGATCATGAGCCACAGGCGGGGATTGCGGAACGCCGCGACCTCGCGCGCCGCGCTGCGCGACGGGTCGCCCGGCACGCGGGGGAGCGCGACCCACGCGAGCGCGAGCGTGACGAGGAAGATCGCGGCGACCGCGACGTACGTCCAGCGCCAGCCGGCCGCCTGGCCGAGCCAGGTGCCGAGCGGCACGCCGATGATATTGGCGACCGTGAGGCCCGAGAGCGCGAGCGCGACGCCCGCGCCCTGGCGGCCCGGCCCCATGATGCGCGCCGCGAGCAGCGACGCGACGCCGAAGTAGGCGCCGTGCGGGATGGCCGAGAGGAAGCGGGCCGCGATGGTGAGCTCGAACGTGGGCATCAGGCCGCTCGCGAGGTTCGCGACGGTGAAGGCGGCGACGAGCAGCAGCACGAGCGTGAACTGCGACATGCGCGCCGCCCAGATCGACACGAGCGGCGCGCCGACGACGACGCCGAGCGCGTAGGCCGTGATGAGCCAGCCCGCCTGCGCGATGCCGCCGGCGGGATCGGCGTCGAAGCCCGGGACGAGCTCGGTCGCCGCGAGCGGGAGGATGCCCATGGTCGCGAACTCGGTCGTGCCGATCCCGAAGCCGCCGAGCGCGAGCGTGAAGAGCGCGAGGAGGCGTCGCGCGGGAGTGAGCTGCATGCTGCCTCGATCGTACGCGGATGCGTCGGCGGACGCCGGTTGCTACATTGGTCAGGTAAGGCTTGCCTCACCTGAGGCGCATCGTCCCGAGGAGCACCCATGGCAGGACCCGAGCGCGTCGCCGCGGTCGCACCGAAGTTCGTCGAGCTCGAGGTGCTCGGCAGCCAGCAGGTGTCGCCGCACGTCCGCCGGGTGACGCTCGGCGGCGACGAGGTGTCGGCGATGACGCCGCAGGGCTACGACCAGTGGTTCCGCTTCTTCATGCGCCGGGACGGCCAGGAGCAGCTGCGCGTGCCGAGCAGCCCCGCCACGTGGTTCCCGCAGTACCTCGCGATGCGCGAATCGCACCGCCCGTGGGTCCGCAACTACACCGTGCGCGACTTCCGGCTCGAGGAGGGCGAGCTCGACATCGACTTCGTCTGCCACGAGGATCCCGGCCCCGGCGCCGCGTGGGCGATGGCAGCGCAGCGGGGCGAGCGCGCCGTGCTGCTCGACGAGGGGCTGCTGTACAACGACGACGGGCTGTCGGGCGACGTGCTCATGGTGGGCGACGAGTCGGCGCTGCCGGCGATCGCCGGCATCTGCGGCTCGCTCGACCCCGAGGCCCAGGGCGTCGCGATCATCGAGGTCGGGCACCGCGACGACATCCAGGACGTCCAGGCGCCCGCCGGGCTCGACGTGCGCTGGATCGAGCGGGGCGGCGCTCGCGAGGGCGACGCGGCGCTCGAGGAGCTGCGCGGGCTGCGGCTCGCGACCGAGCTCGGCTACGCATACTCGGCGGGCGAGCAGGCGCTCGCGACAGGCGCCCGCCGGCACCTCGTCCGCGACCGGGGCATCGACAAGCAGCGCATCACCTTCACGGGCTACTGGAAGCTCGGCAAGGCCTACGTCTCCTGATCCGCCGCGACGGAAAGTTCCGTGGAACTTTCGCCACGGTCACGTTGCTCGCAACGTGACGGGCCGGTCGGCCGGACCTCGCGCATCCGCTTGCCTATCGTGAAGACGTGCCCACCGCAGAATCGCTTCCCGTCGACGACGCCCACCAGGCCTGGCTCGACCGTCTCGCCCTCGCAGAGCTCGCCGTGCCGATCCTCGGCCGCCTGTACCGGGAGCGCGACGTCGTCACGCACGTGCACGGGAAGAAGCTCGTCAACCAGTCGCCGATCGAGATCCTGAAGGCCCACAAGTGGGCACGGCGGGTGGGCGAGCGCGTGCTTCGCATCGAGGACACCATGACCGTCCTGCGCGTCGTCGACGAGCTCGGCGTGCGCGGCATCTCGCTCGACCTCGGCCGCATCCTGGTCGACGCCCCCGAGACCGGCCTCGAGGAGTACGCCCGCGAGCAGGTCGCGGCGCTCGAGTCGTGGTCGCAGGACGAGCCGACCGATGTCGTGCTCTACGGCTTCGGCCGCATCGGGCGGCTCCTCGCCCGCATCCTCATCGGCCACGCCGGCAGCGGCCTCGGCCTGCGGCTGCGCGCCATCGTCGTGCGCAAGGGCGGCGAGGACGACCTCGAGAAGCGCGCGAGCCTGCTGCGCCGCGACTCCGTGCACGGCGCCTTCCAGGGCACGATCGACATCGACCGCGAGGCGAACACGATCCTCGCGAACGGCACCCTCATCCAGGTCATCTACTCGGACGACCCGACGAGCATCGACTACACGAAGCACGGGATCCGCCGCGCGATCGTGGTCGACAACACCGGCCGCTGGCGCGACGAGGAGGGCCTCTCGCAGCACCTGCAGTGCCCCGGCGTCGAGCGCGTCGTGCTCACCGCGCCCGGCAAGGGCGCGCTCAAGAACATCGTCTTCGGCGTCAACCACGAGTCGATCGGCGCCGAGGACCCCGTCATCACCGCCGCATCCTGCACGACGAACGCGATCACGCCCGTGCTGCAGGTCGTCAACGACGCGTACGGCATCGAGCACGGCCACGTCGAGACGGTGCACTCGTACACGAACGACCAGAACCTCATCGACAACTTCCACAAGGGCGCCCGCCGCGGCCGCTCGGCCGCGCTCAACATGGTGCTCACCGAGACCGGCGCCGCGAAGGCGGTCTCGAAGGCACTGCCCGAGCTCGAGGGCAAGCTGACCGGCAACGCGATCCGCGTGCCGACGCCCGACGTGTCGATGGCGATCCTCAACCTCTCGCTCGAGCAGGAGGTCGACCGCGAGGCGGTCAACGAGCTCCTGCGGCAGACCTCGCTCACGGGCGAGCTGCGGGCGCAGATCGACTTCACGGATTCGGCCGAGGTCGTCTCGACCGACTTCGTGGGCAACAACCGCGCCGGCATCGTCGACGGTCTCGCGACCATCGCCTCCGGCCGCCACCTGGTGCTCTATGTCTGGTACGACAACGAGTACGGCTACTCGTCGCAGGTCATCCGCGTGATCGAGCACATGGCCGACCAGATGGCCAAGGCACGGCAGCTGCAGCCGGCCTGACACAGACTGCCGCCGCCGGGACTCTCCTGGGTGGAAGCCCGGCGGCGGCAAACCCCTTCACGCGTCGCGCGTGCGCGTGCCGTCCACGTAGGCGAGCGCCGCGACGACCCGGCGGTGCAGCCCCTCGCCGTCGAGGATGCCGAGCTTCGGCAGGATGCGCGCCATGTGCGCCTCGACGGTGCGCTCGGCGAGCCAGAGCCGCTCGGCGATCGCGCGGTTCGAGAGGCCCTCGGCGACGAGCGCGAGCACCTCGCGCTCGCGATCGGTCAGCGGACCGAGCGGGTCGCGCCGTGGCCGGGCGAGCAGCGACTGCACGATCGCGGGGTCGAGCACCGACTCGCCGGCCGTGAGCCGCTCGAGGCAGTCGAGCAGCACGGCGCCCTCCGAGACGCGCTCCTTGAGCAGGTATCCCACGCCGTGCGGGCGCTCCTCGAGCAGGGTGAGCGCGTAGACGGGCTCGATGTGCTGCGAGAGCACGAGGACCGAGATCTGCGGGTGCTCGTCGAGGATGCGGCGGGCGGCCTCGATGCCCTCGGTCGAGTGGGTCGGGGGCATGCGCACGTCGATGACCGCGACGTCGGGGAGGCGCTGCGCGACCGCGGCGAGCAGCGCCCTCGCGTCCCCGGCTTCGGCGACGACGTCTGCGCCGGCGCGCTCGAGCACGCGCACGATGCCCTCGCGCGTCAGCAGGCTGTCCTCGGCGACGACTACCCGCATGGCAGCTCCAGCGCGATCGGGTCCGCCCTGCTGCGCAGCCGGCCTCCGAGGGCGCGGGCGCGGTCGGCGATCGCGCGCGCGTCGGCGGGAGCGAGTCGAGCGCCGTCGAGGCGCAGCTCGAGGCGTCGGTCGTCGCTCGAGAGGCGGATGCGGATGCGGTCGGCGCCGTCGACGATCGTCGCGCGGTCGGCGAGCCGGTAGGCGGTCAGCGCGCACGCGGCCTCGACCTCGGTGCCTCCTCGCGCGTCGAAGGACGTGGGGGTGTTCGCGCTGCGCGCGAGGGACTCGAGCGCGGCCGTCAACCCCGCATCGGAGAGCAGCACCGGGTACATGCCGTGCGCGACCGCGCGCAGCCGCTCGGCTGCCGCCGAGACCTCGGCGATGCACTGCTCGAGGGCGGCTGCCGCGTCGGCGTCGTCGCGTTCGAGGCTTCGCTCCTGCGCATCGCGCAGCGCGAAGACGGCGGCGAGCAGGAGGTGCTGCGCGCCGTCGTGCAGATCGCGCTCGGCCCTCCGCCGGGCGTCGTCGGCGGCGAGCACCTCGGCGCGGCGCGCAGCGCGGAGATCGGCGAGGCGGTGGAGCGACTCGGCGTGCGTGCGCGCCGCGTCGAGGGCGAGCGCGGTCGCGGGCCCGAGTGCGCGCTCGAGCTCCTCGCCCAGCGCCGCGCCGGCGGCGCTCCACCCGATGCGCGCGATCGGGCGACCGTCGCGTCGGACCGTGGCGAGGGTCGCCGCCCGGCCGCTCTCGGGTCGCGGCTCCCCGCGCTCGTCGACCCAGCCGCCCCCGTCGCCGAGGTCGAACGCGAGCGTCGCGGCGGGGTCGCCGAGCCGCCGCGCGATCGCGTCGCGCACCGAGGCGGGCGGGGTCACCGCGATGATCTCGTCGGCGAGCGCGCCGAGCCTCGCCGATCGTCGGGCTCGTGCCGCGATCGCTCCGATGAGCGCGACGGCGAGCGCGACCGCGAGCGCGGCGCGCACGTCGAGCGCCGCGGGAGCGGCGAAGGCCGCCGGCCCGACCGTCGCGCGGGCGGTCGGCCCGAGCACCCACCACAGCTCGGCGCCGCAGAGCGCGGCGAGGGGGAGCGCGACCGCCCGGTCGGCGAGCTCCCTGGCGCGGAAGCCGGCGGCGACGGCCATCGCGCACGCCGCGGCGGCGCACGCGCCGGCGATCGCGCGCACCGCGGCCGCGAGCAGCGCTGCCGCGCCGGGCACCGCGAGCGGCGGGTCGATCGACCCGCACCGCACGACGCAACCGGGGTCGAGCAGCGGATCGCGCGTGAGCGCCAGCAGGAGCGCGCTGGCCGCCGCCGCACCATAGGCGACTCCGAGCCACCGCCCCGCCGGGACGGCGAGGAGGGTCGCCGCGAGGTGCAGGAGCGCCGCCGGCTGCAGGCTCGCGATCACGAGCGCCGCGCCTCGGACCACCGCATCCTCCGCCCAGAGCGCGAGCGCGAGCGCCGGCCAACCCGCCGCGAGCACGGCGATCGCCGCGGCCGGCCCGCGCCACGGCTGGCCGCGGAGCCACGCCGCGCCCACCGCCGCGACGGCGAGCGCGACGCCGGCGGCTTGCACGAGCCACCGCTCGAGGGGCTGCTGCAGCCATTCTGCCGGCGGGAGCCCCGAGGCGTTCGGGATCGCCAGGGACGACGTGAGCGCCGACGTCGTCGCGGCGACCGCGGCCACGAGTGCGACGGCGAGGGAGGGCCGCGCGGCGGGGTGGCCGCTCATGACCGCTCCAGCGCTCCGGGCACCGTCATGACGATGCTCGTGCCCGCGCCGCTCGCGGAGTCGAGCGCGAGCGTGCCCCCGACAGCGCTCGCGCGCTCGCGCATGCCGGCGAGCCCGCCTGCTGGCGCGTCGCTCGCTCCTCCGACGCCGTCGTCGTCGATCCGCAGGTCGACGCCGTCGTCGACGCACAGCCGCATCCGCAGCGTCGTCGCACGCGCGTGCTTGACGGCGTTCGCGATCGCCTCGGCGGCGACGTAGTAGACCGCGAGCGCGACCTCGTCGCGCACGGGCGGCAGGGCATCCTCATCCGGCAGGGTGAGCGCCACCGGGATGGGCGCGGTGTCGGCGAGGCGGCGGAGGGCCGACACGAGCCCGTCGTCGAGCGGATGCGGCTGCAGACCGCGGCCGAGCGCGTCGAGCTCGCGGATGGCGTCGAGCAGGAGCTCGCGTCCTCGCGCGAGCGATGCTCCCGCATCGCCGTCGAGCGCGACCGGCAGCGACTCCACCGCGCGCGCGAGCCGCTCGACGGCCACGACCTCGAGCTCGGCCCGCAGCGCCTGCCGCTCCCTCGCGTCCGCCGCCGCGAGCCGCGCCGCCGAGCGCTCGGTCGCCGCCACGACCGCGGCGAGCGCCGCGGCCCGGTCATCGAGCCGCGCCCGGAGCCGCCGCGCCGTGGCACGCGCCTCCCGCGCCTCGTCGTCCTGCGCGCCATCGGCCACGGAGGAGCGCAGCGCCCGCTCGAGCCGTGGCTGCGCATCGCCGACCTCGACGGCGAGGTCGGTGGCCCAGTGCGGCTCCGCACGCGCCGCGAGCAGGATGAGCCCCGCGATGAGCGCCTGCGCCATCGCGTATCCGAGCAGCACCGCGAGCGACCACTCCCGCGGCAGCTGCAGCAGTCGCAGGAGCGCGGGTGCACCGATCGCGAGCGCCGCGAGCCACGCAGCGGCGCGCCATGCCGGCAGCCGTGAGCGGGTGACCGACCGGTGACGGCGCTCGGCGGCCGCCGCGAGCGGCAGCGCGGCGGCGAGGCCGAGCCAGGCCCACGGCACGGCGGCGGCAGCGGGCACGACCGCGACGACGCTCGCGACGACGATGAGCGCTCGCGCCGCCCACGAGCGGGGCCACCGCGCGCCGCCGCTCAGCAGCAGGTGGAGGAGCGCGGCGCGATGCCACAGGGCGGCGACGGGCCAGATCGCGGCCGCGAGCCACGCGAGGGCGAGCGCCGCCGCCGGCACCGCGAGCCGTGGGCGCCTGCGGGTCGCCAGCGCCACGAGCAGCCAGGCGCCGGCGAGCAGCAGGGCTACCCGATCCTGGTCCACGGGCCGCCGCCGAAGATGCCCTGGATGAGCAGGTCGCTGCCGTGCCCCGAGCGGACGTCGGTCAGCACGAGCGCATCGTCCTCGAGCGCCCAGCGAGCGGAGAAGAGCACCCGCCCGGCCGCCTCGCCGCACCCCGGCCCGGCGGGCCCGAGCTCGACGACGATGACGTCGCGGTCGACGCGATACGTGCTCCCCGGGCAATCGCTGCCCTCGGGGGGACCGAAGACGCCGTCCCGCAGCAGCAGGTCCCAGACCCCTGCGTGCCCTGCCGCATCCGACCGATGCACGCCGCGCGCCTCGAGATCTGCCGCCGACACCTCTCGGCGGTAGTGACCCTCGGGAAAGGGTCCGGGATCGCTCGCGACCGGCGTCGGCGCGGTCGTCGGCTCGGCCGCCGCCGAAGCGGCGCCCGAACATGCCGCGACGGGCTCGGCGCGCACGCCGAGCCCGCCCTGCAGCCGCTCGATGCGATCGGCGAGCCGGTCGAGGTCGACGGATGCGCGCAGCTCGGCCACGCGGTCGGCCACCGCAGCGCGCCACTCGGCGCGCGCCTCGGCGCCAGCGAGCACGACGCGCGCACCGGGATTCCGCGCGCACATTGCGCGCGCCTCGGCGGCGTCCGTGGGACGCGACTCGGCCGCCCACGCAGCGGTGTCCCGCGCGGCGCTCGCGATCGCCTCGCGATGCGCCGGCGAGAGCGCGTCGAGCGCGTCGTCGTTGCCGACGAGGGCGAAGGCGAGCGGATGCGTCGCGACGTCGCCCGCGGTCGTCGGCGCGTCGTAGAAGGCGTCGGCGAGCGCGAACATGCTGTCGAGCCACGGCTGCGGGCCGTCCTCGCGCGGCTCCGCGCCGAGCGCCTCGATCGTCGCCCAGACGTCCTCCGAGCGCGGCGCCCGCACGCTCGCGCCCGCGAGGTCGGCCGGACGGAGGGCGGCGGAGCCGTCGCCGAAGAGGTGCCGCATGCCGCCGGGCACGAGCGCGAGCGGAGTCGCGCCCGTCGGCTCGATGCCGGCGAGCAGGGCGTCGGCGAGGTCGCTCGTCGCGATCGCGTCGAGCGCCTCCTCATCGGCGACGAGGAACGGCACCTGCAGCACGCGCAGCGTGTCGACCCCCAACGCATCCCACGCCGACGCATGGACGAGCGCGAGGTCGAGCTCGCCGTCGAGCGCCGCGCCCGCGAGCACCTGGTTCCAGCCCGGCGACTCGCCGTCCTCGGGGAAGCGGCGCACCGCGACGTCGACGTCGCCGCCGGTCGCCGCCTCCACCCTGGCCGCGAACTCCTCGGCCGCGTCGAAGCTGAAGCGACCGGGCGGGTCGGCGACGCCCATCTCGAGGTGGATGACCGGCTCGGCGAAGCCCGCGATCCCGACCTCGGACGCGGTGCACCCCGTCAGCGCCGCTGCGGCCAGCAGCCCCGCGGCGACGCTCGCGGGGCGGCCACTCGATGGGTGCATGGGGCCGTACCGCCTCCCGCCGGATGACAGCGCCCATCGTACGCTCGCGGCGATCATTCCGCGCCGACCCGTTCGAGGGGGAGCGTGCCCAGCAGCACCGCGTTGAAGCCGAGCATCGAGAAGGGCTGCGGTACGCGCCAGTCGGTGAGCGTGAGCCGATCGCCCTCGACCGCCCAAGCCGCGTCGACCGCCACCTCGCCGAGGCCGGCGCCGCAGTGCCACTCGCTCGGACGGGAGGTGGCGGTCATCACGAGCCGGTCTCCGTCGATCGCGTACGTGCCGGGGCACGAGTCGCCCGAGGGCACGTGCAGGAGGTCGTAGCGGCCGCGGTCGAGCGTGAGGCGCAGCTCGCCGGCGTTCCCCCGCGCGACCTCGGCGGACTCCGGGTTGTCGTCCCCGCCGAGCGCGGCGGCGAGGTCGGCGACCTCCCACTCGACGGCGTACGTGCCGTCGAGACCCGCAGCGGCGGCGTCGGGACCCGCCGATCCCGGGCCCGCGCCGGGCTCTGGGCTCGACGCCGGATCGGGGGTGGCGGGCGCGGCGGCGTCCTCGCACGTCGCGATGTCGATCCGGGCGGCCTCGATGCCGTCGGTGAGCGTCGCGATCGCGTCGAGGTGGTCGGCGACCACCGCATCCGCCCGCAGCGCGCCGAGCACCGGTTCGAAGGCGCGCTCGATCTCGCGCACCGCGTCGTCGCCCGCGAGCGCGAGGCTCGCGCCGGCGCTGCACGCCTCGGCGGCGAGCGCCTGCTCGTCGTCGGCCCGGTCGAGGGCGTCGTCGGCGACAGCCGCGATCGCGCGCAGCACGGCCTCGCGGTCCTCGCCGAGCGCCTCGAGGGCGTCGCCGTCGGCGATGAGCACCGCGGTCGAGGGCCAGAGCCCCAGATCGACCGTCATGGTGCGAGCCCGCCAGTCTGCGTTGCGCGCGAGGAAGGCGAGCGAGTTCTCGTAGGCGCGGATGCTGCCGTCGGCGATGCGGGCGTTCCGCTCGCTCGGCGACGCGTCGACGTTGACGGCTCCGAGTGCCTCGATGGACATCGCGTTGATGTCGCCGTGCCAGCTGTAGAACGAGATGCCGTCGAAGTCGGCGAGCGTGTGCAGCGGCGCGTCGGCGATCGGGCGACGGATGGGCCCGGCGAGCACCGCCAGCCCCTCGACGCCGAGCGGTTCGACGCCGGCGAGCATCGCGTCGGGCAGGTCGCTCGCGAGCACGGCGCGCTGCGCCTCCACCGAGTCGAGCACCATCGGTGCGATGAGCGCGTCGAAGTCGCGCACCCCGAGCTCGCGGAAGGCACGGGCCCCGACGAGCCCGAGGTCGATCGCGCCGTCGGCGACGCCGCGCACGATGCGCTGCTCGACGCCGAGCGCCTGCGAGTCGAACTCCGACGCGACGTCGATGGTGACGCGGCCATCGGTGGCGGCGGGGAGGGCGTCCTGCAGCGCCTCGACCTCGGCGTCGGCGAGGCCCGCGACGAAGCCTAGGCGCAGCGCCACGGGCGAGGGGTCGGCCGGCGGGGCGGCGGAGGGGGAAGGGACGGCGCCCGGCGCGGAGCCGGATGCGGCGCATCCGGTCGTGAGCAGCAGGGCGGTCAGGATGGCGCCGATGCGCGCCGGCTGGTTCGTGTGCATGGCAGGACGGTAGGAGCGGATGCGGTGGCCGGGCATCCGTGCTGGCACGGCATCGCGCGCGGCCGGGCCCGGCCCGGCGCACCGCATCCGGCACGTCGCACCGCCTCCGGCACGGCGGTCGTCGGGGACGACGGACCTCCGCGCTCGCAGGAGCATCCGATACCGTCGAGGCCATGCGCGAGGTGACCGAGACCGAGCTGCGGCGCTGCTTCGTCAACGCGACCAGGCAGGAGCTCGAGCAGCTGCCGCTGCCGGGCCTGCACGAGATGATCTGGGACGAGCGCGAGTACCTCGGGTGGCGCGATCCGCGTTCCCCCCGGCTCGGGTACGTCGTGCACTGGCGCGGCGACGAGCTCGTCGGCCTCGTCGTGCGGGCGGCGCCGGGCGGGCTGCGCCCGGGCATCGCGGCGATGTGCGCGCTGTGCCACTCGACGCAGCCCGCGACGCAGGTGCGCATGTTCAGCGCCCGCCTCGCCGGTCTCGAGGGCGACACGGGCAGCACGATCGGCACCTACATCTGCGACGCGCTCGACTGCTCGCACATCATCCGCACCGGTCCGCCGCACCTGCTGACCGCCGACCGCCTCGCGTCGAGGTCGGAGGCGCTGCTCGGCCGCGTCACCCGCTTCACCGCGCGCGTCGAGCGCGCCATCCGCGATGCCTGATCGCCTCGTCGGCATCAGCCGCGTGCGGCCGTGGGGCGGCGTCGCGGTCGACCTCGAGTTCGACGGCGACCGCATCGCCTCCGTCGTGCCGCACGATCCGGGCCGGATGCGTGCGGGGATGCTCGACGGGCGCGGCCTGCTCGCGCTCCCGACCGTCGTCAACGCCCACGCCCACGTCGACAAGTCGTGGATGGGGCTGCCGTGGCAGCCGTACGGGGGCGAGGGCGGCACGGACGGCCGCATCCGCCACGAGCGGGCCCACCGCGACGCGCTCGGCATCCCGAGCGTCGAGCGCACGGCCGCCGTGCTCGACGCCCACGTGCGGCACGGCACGACCGCCATCCGCACCCACGTCGACGTCGACCTCGGCATCGGCCTGCGCGGCATCGACGCCGTGCGCGAGGCCGTCGACGCCTACGACGGCGCGATCGAGGCGACGATCGTGGCCTTCCCGCAGGACGGCGTGCTGCGCCGGCCGGGCGTGCTCGACCTGCTCGACGCGGCTGCGGCCGCGGGCGTCGAGCACATCGGCGGCCTCGATCCTGCCTCCATCGATCGGGATCCCGTCGGCCAGCTCGACGCGATCTTCGCGCTCGCGGAGCGCCACGGCGTCGGCCTCGACATCCACCTCCACGACGCCGCCGAGCTCGGGGCGTTCCAGCTCGAGCTGATCATCGAGCGCACCGACCGGCTGGGGCTCGCGGGCTGCGTGAACATCGCCCACGGCTTCGCCGTCGCGCAGCTGCCCGAGCCGCGCCGACGTGACCTGCTGCAGGCGTGCGGCGCGCTCGGGATCACGTTCACGACCGTCGCGCCGCTGCGCCTGCCGCAGCTGCCGATGGCCGAGCTCGACGCGGCCGGGGTCGGCGTCGCCTTCGGCACCGATGGCATCCGCGACCTGTGGAGCCCGTACGGCGACGGCGACACGCTCGCGATCGCCCGCCAGTTCGCCCGGGCGTCCTCGATCGTGCGCGACGACGATCTGCGGCGCGTCGTCGAGCTCGCGACCAGGGACGCCGCGGCCTTCGTCGGCCGCGAGGTGCACGACCTCGTGCCCGGCGCCCGCGCCGACGTGATGCTGCTCGACGCCGAGCACGCGATGGATGCGCTCGTGCGGGCGCCCGCGCGGCTCGCGGTCGTGGGCGGCGGGCGGCTGCTGCACGACGAGCGCGACGCGCGCCACGATCGCGACGAGCACCAGGAGCGCGACGCGCGCCCCGACGACGAGCACGACCGGAACCCCGGAGGTCCCCATGGCTGACGCCTTCATCCTCGACGCCCTGCGGACGCCCCGCGGCCGCCGCCGCGGCGCGCTCGCCGAGGTGCATCCCGTGCAGCTCGCCGGCGGGCTGCTCGCCGCGCTCGAGGGCCGCGGCGTCGCGCCCGACCGCATCGACGACGTCGTGCTCGGCACCGTCTCGGCGGTCGGCGAGCAGGGCGGCGTGCTCGCACGCGCGGCCGTCCACGCGGCAGGCTTGCCCGACACGGTCCCCGGCATGCAGGTCAACCGGTACTGCGCATCCGGGCTCGAGGCCGTCACCGCGGCAGCGGGCCGGGTCGCCGCCGGCTTCGACGACCTCATCGTCGCGGGCGGCGTCGAGTCGATGTCGCGCGTGCCGCTCGGCGCCGACGGCGGTCCGTACGCGACCGATGCCACGATCCTCAAGCCCTGGAGCCTCATCCCGCAGGGCGTGAGCGCCGACGCGATCGCCTCGAAGGACGGCATCTCCCGCGAGGAGGTCGACGCCTACGCGCTGCGCTCGCAGCAGCGGGCCGCGCAGGCGTGGGAGGAGGGGCGCTTCGCGCGCTCGATCGTGCCCGTCGCGACGCCGGACGGCGTGCCGCTGCTGGACCGCGACGAGCACCTGCGGCCCGGCACCACGATGGAGGCGCTCGCGGGCCTCGCGCCCGCCTTCGAGGTCTTCGGCGCGAGCGGCTTCGACGCGGTCGTGCGGCGCGAGCACCCCGAGATCCGGCAGCTCGAGCACGTGCACACCGCCGGCAACTCGTCGGGCATCGTCGACGGCGCGGGCGTCGTCGTGGTCGGCAGCGGCGCGACGGCCGACGCGCTCGGTCTGGCGCCGCGCGCCCGCATCGTCGCGGCGACTGCGGTCGGCTCCGATCCGACGCTTATGCTCACCGGCCCTGTCGCGGCGACCGAGCGCGTGCTCGAGCGAGCCGGGCTCGCCCTCGACGACATCGACCTCTTCGAGGTCAACGAGGCCTTCGCATCCGTCGTCCTGCACTGGCTGCGCGAGACCGGCGCCGACCCTGAGCGGACCAACGTCTCGGGCGGCGCGATCGCGCTCGGCCACCCGCTCGGCGCGACCGGCGCGATGCTGCTCGGCACCGCGCTCGACGAGCTCGAGCGCCGCGACCAGCGCCGCGCGCTCGTCACGCTCTGCGTCGGCGGCGGCATGGCGTCGGCGATGGTGATCGAGCGGGTCTGAGCCGCAGCGGGCGGACCGCTCGGTAGGGTCGTGCGGGTGAGCGACGACGCCAAGCAGCCCGAATCCGCCAAGCAGCCCGACCCGGTCGTGACCGACGAGCTCGTCACCACCCGCCACACGCTGACGACGCCGGAGGGCGAGCTCGCGTACACGGCTCGCGCAGGCCGCGTCGTGCTGTGGCGCGAGCACGTCGAGGACGACGTCTTCCAGGGCCGGAAGCCGCGCGCGCAGGTCGCGATCACCTCGTACACGCTCGACGGCGCCGACCCGACGACGCGCCCGGTGACCTTCGCGTTCAACGGCGGCCCGGGCTCGGCGAGCGTCTGGCTGCACATGGGCGTGCTCGGCCCCAAGCGGGTGCTGATGGGCGACGCCGGCGAGCTGCTCCCGCCGCCCTACGGCATCGCCGACAACCCCGAGTCGCTGCTCGCGGTGAGCGACCTCGTGTTCATCGATCCGGTCTCGACGGGGCGCTCGCGCGCGGTCGAGGGGCAGAAGCCCAAGGACTTCCACGGCTTCACCGCCGACATCGAGTCGGTGGCCGAGATCATCCGCCAGTGGGTGAGCGCCGAGGGGCGCTGGCTGAGCCCGAAGTTCCTCGCGGGGGAGTCGTACGGCACCACGCGCGCCGCGGGCCTCGCCCAGCTGCTGCAGGAGGAGCTCGGCATGTACCTCAACGGCCTCCTGCTCATCTCGAGCGTGCTCGACTTCTCGACCGCCAACTTCGAGCGCGGCGGCGACCGCGCCCACGCGATGTACCTGCCGTTCTACGCGGCGACCGCATGGCGGCACGGCTTCCACGAGGGGCGCTCGCTCGAGCAGGTCGTCGACGAGGCGCGCGCCTACGCGGCCCGCGACTACCCCTACGTGCTCGGCCGCGGCGCCCGCCTGACGGAGGACGAGCGGGCGGATGCGGTGGCTGCGGTCGCGCGCCTCACCGGCTTGAGCGAGGACTACGTCGACCGCGCCGACCTGCGCATCGAGCACTGGCGCTACTTCGGCGAGCTGCTGCGCGAGCAGGGCCGCACCGTCGGTCGCCTCGACTCGCGCTTCACCGGGCCCGCCGCGAGCGGCATCGCCGAGCACATGGACGCCGATCCCTCGATGGACGCGATCCTCGGGCCCTACGCCGCCGCGTACCAGCACTACCTGCACCACGACCTCGAGGTGCGCGACACGGGGCCGTTCCACGTCTTCGGCAAGGACGTCATCGAGCACTGGAGCTACAAGGAGTTCGAGAACGCGCCGGTCTACGTGATCGACCGCCTCTCGCGCGCCATGCGGCAGAACCCCCACCTCGCGGTGCACTTCGCCTACGGCTGGTTCGACGGTGCGACGCCGTTCTCGGCCGCGGAGGACTCCGTCGCGCACCTGCAGATCCCCGAGGAGCTGCGCGACAACCTCGAGCACCGCTACTACGAGGCCGGCCACATGATGTACGTGCATGGGCCCTCGCGCATCGCGCAGTCGGCCGACCTCGCCGACTTCGTGCGCCGCCGCAGCGGGCGGGCGGGCTGAGCCGCCGGAGGCGCACGCGAACAGTTCGTCGGTCGAGGAGCGCGCGCCGAACGCGCACGCCTGCCCCGCGTCGGTCGAGGAGCGCGCGCCGAAGGCGCGCCCGAACAGTTCGTCGGTCGAGGAGCGCGCGCCGAAGGCGCGCCCGAACAGTTCGTCGGTCGAGGAGCGCGCGCCGAAGGCGCACGCGTCACGAGACCCCGGCAGAAGTCCGCCTCAGCGCACCTCGAGACGGATGTTCCGCCCCGCCACGCCCACACGCGGACATCCGCTGGCGTCACGAGACCGCCCGCCGATGCGGTAGCCTGTCTTGGTTGCCTTCGGGCACCTCGATCGCGAGATCGACGGGCTGTGGCGCAGCTTGGTAGCGCACTTGACTGGGGGTCAAGGGGTCGCAGGTTCAAATCCTGTCAGCCCGACCACGAGCGAGGCCCCTCCTTCGGGAGGGGCCTCTTCGTCGTCTCGGGCGCTGGTGCCGTCCGGGGTTGACACATCACCGCCGAGGGAGCCGACTTGGCTCGTGAGCGCACGAGCCGTCGTCCTCGTCGAGGGGGAGAGCGACCGGCTCGCCGTCCTTGCCGTCGCACACCGCCAGCACCGCGACCTGCTGGCCGAGCGCATCGAGGTCGTCGCGATGCACGGCATCACGAACACCCGCTCCTTCGCCCGCCGATACGGTCCGCAAGGCCTCGCGCTGCCGCTCGCCGGACTCTACGACGCGCCCGAGGAGCACAAGCTGCGCATCGGGCTCGCCCAGGCGGGCATCGCCGCGGCGCGCACGGAGCCGCTCGCCCAGCTCGGATTCTTCCGCTGCGACCGCGACCTCGAGGACGAGCTCATCCGCGCGCTCCGCGCCGACGCCGTCGAGGCCGTCGTCGAGGCGGCGGGGGAGCTCCCCTCGCTGCGGCGCCTCGCGCAGATGCCGGTGCAGCGCGACTGGCCGCGCGAGCGCGTGCTGCACCGCTTCCTCGGCGTGCGCTCCGGCCGCAAGGCGCGCTACGCGCCGCTGCTCGTCGCGGCGCTGGCGTCCGGCGCCGAGCCTCCGCCGCTCCGCGCGCTGCTCGCGCACCTCGCGGCGCCCGCGGCGGGCGGCGACGGCTAGAAGGCGACCTCGATCGTCTCGTTCGCCTCGATGACCTCGCGCACCTGGTCGCTCGTGAACGCAGCCCGCAGCGCCTCGACGGCGGCCGGATCGGCGTCCTCGCGCACGACCACCTGCAGCGCGAAGCGGTCGTCGAGCTCGGTGATGAGGCCGTCGTCCTGCGGGGTGAGGCCGAGCGCGGCGATGTGCGACGGCCACTGGAAGACGAGATCCGCCTCCTCGTAGGCCGTGTTGAGCGACGGGATCGGCACCTCGAGGAACTCGACGCCCTTCGGGTTCTCGGTGATGTCGGCGACCGTCGCCTCGTACGGATCGACCGACGGGTCGAGCGTCACGATGCCCGCCTCGTCGAGCATCTTGAGCGCTCGGCCGAGGTTGGAGCGGTCGTTCGGCACGGCGATGGTGGCGCCCTCGGGGAGGTCTGCGATGTCGTCGATCGAGCTCGAGTAGAAGGCGATGGTGAAGTTGTAGACCGTCTGCACCGCCGTCAGGGAGCCGTCGTTGCCGGCGTTGAACTCCTGCATGAAGGGCTCGTGCTGCGAGAAGCTCGCGTCGATGTCGCCGCTCTGCAGGGTCACGTTCGTGGTGATGTAGTCGGCGATCTCGACCAGCTCGATCTCATAGCCGTCCTCGATCGCGTCGGCCGCCGCGAGCACGACATCCGTCATCGGCGGCTGCACCGCGGCCACCTCGAGCACCACCGGCTCGTCCGCCGTGCCGGGACCCGCGGCCGGCGCGCCGGCGCTGCAGCCGACGAGGCCCAGGGCGGATGCGAGGGTGATGCCGGCGAGCGCGGCGAAGCGAGTGCGGGTCATGGGCTGGCTGCTTCCTGGTCGAGGACACCCCGGATGCGCACGGACGGCACCATAGGGCGATTTGCTGGACTGCGTTCAACTATAGGGTGGTCGACGAACCGGGATCAGACATGGGGGAACTGCCGTGCCGCACGAAGCCGCCGAGGCGCCCGAGCACGTCGCGACGCTCGAGCGCGTCAGCGTGCGCTACGGCGACGTCGCCGCGCTCGACGACGTCAGCCTCGGCATCCGCAGCGGCGAGATCCTCGGCGTCGTGGGGGAGTCCGGCGCCGGCAAGTCGACGCTGCTGCGGCTCCTCGATGCGACCGAGCACCCCACGAGCGGCCGCGTCACCATCCTCGGCGCCGAGCCCGCGCGCCTGCGCGGGCCGCGCATCCGCGCCCTGCGCCGCCGCATCGGCATGGTCTTCCAGGGCTTCAACCTGCTCGGCAACCGCACCGTGCAGCAGAACGTCGCGCTGCCGCTCGTGCTCGAGCGGCGCGCCGACCCCGCGCGCGTGGCCGAGCTGCTCGACTACGTCGGCCTCGCCGATCGCGCGCGGCACTACCCGGCACAGCTCTCGGGCGGGCAGCGGCAGCGCGTCGCGATCGCCCGTGCGCTGGTGACGCGCCCGGGAATGGTGCTCGCCGATGAGCCCACGAGCTCGCTCGACACGCGAGCCACCGACGACGTGCTCGCGCTGCTCGCCCAGGCGCGCGCCGACTTCGGCACGACGGTCGTGCTCGTCACGCACGAGCTCGAGTCGGTCGCCGCGATCGCCGACCGCGTCGCCGTGCTCGAGCGCGGCGCGCTGCGCGACGTGCTGCCGGTGGCCCGCGGGGCGGCCCGCGATCGCGGCGGCAGCTACGCCGATCACGTGCGGCGGGTGCTCGGCGCGTGAACGAGGTGCTCGACTCGCTCGCCGAGAACGGCGACCAGATCGTCGTCGCGCTCGTCGAGACGGCGTTCATGCTCGGCTTCTCGCTCGCGGCGGCTGTGCTCGTCGGGCTGCCGCTCGGGGTGGCCATCTTCCTCACGCGCCCAGGTGGACCCAAGGAGCGCCGCGGCATCTGGCTCGTCGCGAACGCCTACGTCACCGTGGTGCGCTCGTTCCCGTTCCTGCTGCTCGTCGTCGTCCTCATCCCGCTCACCCGCCTGCTCTACGGCACGACCTTCGGCACCGGAGCGGCCACGTTCCCGCTGTGCTTCGTCGCGGTCGCGATCTACGCGCGGCTCGTCGAGCAGATCCTGCTCGAGATCCCCTCCGGCGTGCTCGCCGCCGCGCGGTCGATGGGGGCGGATGCGCTGCAGACGGTGTGGCACTTCCTGCTCGTCGAGGGCCGGTCCGGCCTGGTCTACGCGCTGACGTCCGCCGCCATCAGCCTCATCTCGTACTCGACGGTGCTCGGCATCGTCGGCGGCGGCGGACTCGGCGACTTCGCGCTCCGCTACGGCTACCAGGAGTACGACTGGCCGCTCATGTACACGACCGTCGCCGTCGTCATCGTGCTCGTTCTGCTGCTGCAGGCGGTCGGCGAGAAGGCGTCGGCGCTGCTCGACAAGCGGTAGCCTGCGCGCCCCGGCCGGAGGTTGTGGCCGGCGCCTGCGCGTCGTAGCGTGCGGGCATGGCGACCGTCCGCGCGGCGACCGAGGCCTTCCACCGCCTGCACGAGCAGGACACCTTCGTGATGCCCAACCCGTGGGACGCCGGCAGCGCCGTCACCCTGGAACGCATGGGGTTCCCGGCGCTCGCGACCACGAGCGCGGGCGCCGCGTGGAGCCTCGGCCGCGCCGACCGCGGGCTGCGGCTCGACGACGCGCTCGCGCACCTGCGCGAGCTCGCGGATGCGGTGGCGGTGCCGCTCAACGCCGACTTCGAGGGCGGCTACGCCGTCGAGTCCGAGGAGGTCGCCGAGCACGTCGCGGCTGCCGTCGCGACCGGCATCGCGGGGCTGTCGATCGAGGATTCCACGGGCGTCGCCGAGCACCCCCTGCACGATCGGGCGCTCGCGATCGAGCGCATCGCCGCGGCACGTCGGGCGATCGACGAGAGCGGCACCGGCGTGCTCCTGACCGCCCGCTCGGAGGGCTTCGTCGTCGGACGGCCCGACCTCGACGAGACGGTGGCGCGCCTGCAGGCGTATGCCGATGCCGGCGCCGACTGCCTCTACGCGCCGCGGCTGACGACCGCCGACGAGGTCGCCACGATCGTCGGCGCCGTCGCACCGAAGCCGGTCAACGTGCTGCTCAACGCGCCGTTCCTGAGCGTCGCCGAGGCCGCCGACCTGGGGGTGCGCCGGATCAGCGTCGGCGGCACGCTCGCGCGCGCCGCGTGGGGCGGCTGGCTCGCTGCCGCCCACGAGCTGCGCGAGCGCGGCACGGTCACGCGCTTCGCACAGCTGCCCGACGTCGACGGCATGCTCGGCGCACGCGAAGCCTGACGAGGAAGCCCGGCGTGCGATCGAGCGGCGGGTCGGGGTCAGGGCGAGACGAGGAGGATGCGGTCGTCGCCCTCTGCGGGCGAGCCGCGCCCGTCGGTGTTGCTCGTGAGCATCCAGAGCGAGCCGTCCGGCGCGGTCGCGACGTCGCGCAGCCGCCCGTACCGCCCCTGCCAGTGCACCGTGGAGGTGCCGGGGTCGGCGAGCGGCACCTCGCGCAGCGCCGCACCGCGCAGGTGCGCGATCCAGATGCTGCCGCCCGCGATCGCGATGCCGCTCGGGCTCGCCTCGGCCGGCCGCCACTGCTGCACGGGATCAGCGAACCCGGTCGAGCCCGCCGCCCCCTCGACCTCGGGCCAGCCGTAGTTCGCCCCCGCATCGATGCGGTTGAGCTCGTCCCACGTGTCCTGCCCGAACTCGGTCGCCCACATCGTGCCGTCGTCGTCCCACGCGAGGCCCTGCGGGTTGCGGTGGCCGAGCGTGTAGACCGGCGAGCCGGGGAACGGGTTGTCGGCCGGGATCGCGCCGTCGGGCTCGAGCCGCAGGATCTTGCCGGCGAGGCTGTCCCGGTCCTGCGCCGCGGACGGATCGCCGGCGTCGCCCGTCGTGACGTAGAGCATGCCGTCGGGCCCGAAGGCGATGCGGCCGCCGTCGTGGAACGAGGTGGCGGGGATCCCCGCGATCACCGCTTCGGGCGCGCCGAGCTCGCGCGCGCCGGGGGAGCCGGTCAGGCGCGCCCGCGAGACCGCGTTCCCGTCGCGCGCCGTGGCGTACCAGTAGAGGTGCCCGTCGGCGATCGCGAGCCCGAGCAGGCCCGCCTCGCCGCGCGGGGCGACGCCGTCGATGCGCGCGAGCTCGCGCACCGCTCCCGCGGGCGAGACTTCGAGGATGCGCGCGGTGTCGCGCTCGCTCACGAGCGCCCCGCCGCCCGGCATCGGCACGACCGACCAGGGCGACGACAGTCCCGTCGCGAGCACGGCGGGCGCATCGAGCGTTCCCGGCGGCACCGCGGCCGCCGTCGCGGCTGGGCCGGATCCGCTCGGACCGGGGCCCTCGGACGCGGCCGTCCCTGCGCCGGTCGCGTCGGGCCCCGGAGGCGGCGAGCCGATCCCGCACGCCACGAGCGCGAGCGCGGCGACCGCGGCGAGCGCGCCGACCGCCGCGCGTCTGGGTCCCCGCATCGCCACCTCCCGACGGTGCCAGCATAGGCGCGCCGCGAGTGGCGCGGGAGCCCGCGGCGGGCCCGAGGCTGTGCAGATCGGGCGAGGATGCGTAGCGTTTGCTCCATGAGCACCGTGGAGGCGGCGCGCCCGCCCTACGGGGAGCGCGAGACCGGCTGGCGCCCCGTGCTGCCCTGGTGGGCGTGGGTGCTCGCCCCGGCGGCGATCTTCGCCGCCGCGGCGCTCGGCGTGCAGCTCACGCCGCCCGGCACCTCGGTGGCGCTGTGGTGGCCCGCGGCGGGGCTCTCGGTGCTCTTCGCGATGCTGCAGCCCGCGTCGCGCCTGCCCGCGGCGGTCGGGATGGTGCTCGTCATGACCGCGATCGCGAACGCGGTCAGCGGCAGGCCGCTGCCGCTCGCGCTCGCCTTTGGGGCCGCGAATGCCGCGGAGGTCGCCGTCGTCGTTGCGCTGCTCGGCGTCGCGAGGCGCCGCTTCGCGCTCGCATCGCTGCGGGCCGGCATGCGCTTCGCGCTCGCGACGCTCGCGGGGGCCGCGACGGCAGGGGCGATGGCTGCGCTCGCCCTGGCGCTCGTCGAGGGCGCCTCCTTCTGGCCGACGCTCCTGCACGTGACCGCCTCGCACGCCGCCGCCGTCATCCTCATCGCGCCGCTCGCGGCGCTGCCGAACCGCATCCCCGTCTCGGCCCGCCCGATCGAGATGGCGGTGCAGGCGGTGCTGCTCGGAGCGGTCATCGCGATCGTCTACCACCCCGAGTCCACCCTGCCGCTCGCCTTCGCCCCCTTCCCGCTGCTCGCGTGGGCGGCACTGCGGTTCCCCGTGCGGGTCGTGCTGCCCGAGGCGGCGATCGCCGCGCTCCTCATGCTCGTGCTCATGCTCGACGGCGGCGGACCCTTCGTGCGGGCGGGGCTCGACCCGGCGCTCGGCGCGGTGATGTTCGAGCTCATGCTCGTGTCGTTCGGCGGCTTCGCGGTCGTGCTCTCGGCCGCCCAGTACGAGCTGCGAGCCCTCACGCAGCAGGTCGAGGCGAACCACCGGCTGCTGAGCGGCAGCCTCCTCGACGCGCAGATCGGGCTCGTGCTGGCCGCGCGCGACGAGCACGCGACGCGCGTCACGTGGACGAACCCGGCCGGACGCCGGCTGCTGAGCCGCGAGCTCATCGGCCATGAGTGGGCGGGTCCGCTGCGCTCCGCCGCGCTGGCGGCGCTGCGCACCGGCGAGCAGGTGACCGTCACGACCGACGCGGGCCGCACGATCACCGTCGCGGCCAACCGGATCGCCGGCCAGGGGGACCGCCTCGCGGTGCAGCTGCTCGACGTCACCGCGATGCTCAGCGCGCGCCGCACGCAGCTCGAGGCCGAGGTGGAGCGCGACGCCGCGAGGGCCATCCGCGCGGAGCTCGAGCGCCAGCGCGACGACTTCCTCGTCACCACGAGCCACGAGCTGCGCACGCCCATCACGAGCATCGTCGGCTACGCCGAGCTGCTCGGCGGCGGCACGCTCGGCGAGCCGGAGCGCAAGTGGGTCGAGGTGATCGACCGCAACGCGTTCCGGCTCTCCGAGCTCGTGGAGGACCTGCTCACGCTCAGCCGCACGGCTCCCGCGCCGAGCTCGCCGCAGCCCGAGCGGCTGCGCTGCGACGTCCTGCTCGAGGAGGTGCGCGATAACCTGCAGGTGGTGAGCGCGGCCAAGCGGCTCGAGGTCCTGGTCGACTGCCGCGACGAAGCCGTGCTCGCCGTGCGCAGCGACGTCATCCGCATGCTCTCCAACCTGCTGATGAACGCGTGCAAGTTCACGCCCGACGGCGGTCGCATCGAGCTGCGGGCCGAGCAGGCGGGGGATGCGGTGCGCATCCTCGTCTCCGACACCGGCCCCGGCATGAGCCCCGAGGAGCTCATGCACGCCTTCGACCGCTTCTACCGAGCGCCGAGCGCCGAGCGCGAGAGCACGCCGGGCACGGGCCTCGGGCTCGCGATCGTCTCGGAGCTCGCGCAGCGCAACGGCGGCATGGCCGCGCTCGCGACGAACGATCGCGGGGGCATCACGGCCGAGCTGCACCTGCCGGCCGCGCCGCCGGCGGCTGCCTGACGGGCGCTACGCGACCGCCGCGGCGATCGCCCGCTCGAGATCGTCGATGAGGTCCTCAGGGTCCTCGAGGCCGATCGAGACGCGCAGCACGCCCGCGTTGGGCTTCGCCTCGGCCTGCACCGGCCGGTGCGTGAGGGACGCCGGGTGCTGGATGAGCGAATCGACGCTCCCGAGCGAGACGGCGTGCGTGAAGAGCCGCACGCCCTCCGCGACCGCGGCGGCCCGCTCGTGCGAGCCGAGGTCGAAGGCGAGCATCGAGCCGGGGCCCTCCATCTGCCGGCCCTCGCCGACGAGGCCGGACGGGTCGCATCCGTCGAGACCGGGGTAGCGCACCTCGTGCACCCCCGGCATCGCGGCGAGCGCCTCGGCGACGCGCTGGGCACCCGCCTGCTGCGCGCGCACGCGCAGCGGCAGCGTCTGGAGCCCGCGATGCATGAGGTAGGCGCTGAACGGGTGGGCGATCGCGCCGGTGATCGCGCGGACGGGGCGCAGCGCCTGCGCCCACTCGTCGCTGCACGCGACGACGCCGCCCATGACGTCGCCGTGGCCGCCGATGTACTCTGTCGCCGAGTGCATCGAGAAGGCGGCGCCGTGCTCGAGCGGACGCTGCAGCACGGGGGTCGCGAACGTGTTGTCGATGAGGACGGGCGCATCGCCCGCCGCGGCGACGAGCGCGTCGAGGTCGACGAGCTCGAGGGTGGGGTTGCCCGGCGTCTCGGCGACCACGAGGCCCGTGTCGGACCGCACCGCCCGCGCGACCTGGTCGTGGTGCTCGACGAAGGTCGTCTCGGTGCCGAGCAGTCCGCTCGCGAGCAGGTGGTCGGTGCCGCCGTAGAGCGGCCGCACCGCGACGACGTGGCTGCCGCGGCGCTGCTTCGCCGCCGTGAGCACCGCCGTCACGGCGGCCATGCCGGTCGCGAACGCGACGGCTGCCTCCGCGCGCTCGAGCGCGGCGAACGCCCGCTCGAAGCGGGCCACCGTGGGGTTCCAGAGGCGCTGGTAGACGGCGGTCACCTCCGACGGGTCGCCGCCGCCGGCGCCCACTTCGTAGGCGTCGCCGCCCGCCGCCACGCTCGGCAGCGGGTAGGTGGAGGAGAGGTCGATGGGGGTCGCGTGCACGCCGAGCGACTGGAAGTCCTCGCGGCCAGCATGCACCGCGAGTGAGTCGAGTCGGAGGCGAGCGTCATTGCTCGTCGTCATGCGTCCGATCATGCCGCAAACGCGCAGTGATGGCCGGGAGGCGCGGCGGCGCGCGTCGCCGCGGCGCTCGGCTCGGTCGCTACGGGCTCGGCCTGGTCGCTACGGGCTGCGGCTGGTCGCTAGGGCGCCGAGGTCGGGCCGCCGTCGCCGGGGAGCGACAGCCCCGCGTCGGGCGAGGGGTCGATGCTCGGGGAGGGATCGACCGGCGGGAGCGGCTCGGACGGCTCGGCGGGCGCCGTCGGCTGGGGCTCGGGCGCCGGCGACGGGTCGAGCGGCGGCACGATGACGGGCGGGAGCGCGGGACCGACGCCGCCGGACGGCGCGGGCGGCGGCACGGGCGTGCGCGACGGGCCCGGCGACGGGCTCGACGGCGCGGGCGCTGGCGCGGGCACCTCGCGCACCGGTGCCGGCCGCACGGGCGCGTAGTCGGTGATGGGGCGAGGCGCGGCGCGCGCGATCGCGTCACGCGTCTGCTGCGATGCCGCGAGGAGCGCGTCGGCGGCCTCCTGCTCGCCCTGCGCGGCGAGCTGGAAGGCCTCCGCGACCCACGCGGCCGCCGCGTGCAGCCCCATGCCCTCCACGAGGTCGAGGATGTCGGCGAGCGACGGCTGCTCGTCTCGCGCGGCGAGCAGCGCCGCGAGGTGGTCGTCCGCATCCTTGAGCGCGCCGAGGGCCTCCGCCGGTGCGAGCCCGAGCCGCGCCTGCACCGCGGCGACGTCGGCGCGGCCCTCGGCGGTGCGCACCGCGCTCGCGCCGAGCTGCGCGAGCGCCGCCTCGAGGCGATCGATGCGGGCGTCGTCGAAGTCGCGCGGGTCGCCGAGCCGCCGCAGCTCGCGCGCGAGCGCGTCGACGCGCTCGGCGGTCACCCCGGCGAGCGGCTGCCGATCGGCGGCCGCCGCGGCGATGCACTCGCCGAGGAGGTCGAACGAGCCGGGATCGCCGGTCGCGAGCGCCCGCGCCTCCCAGCGGTCGGCGAGCTCGCGATCCTCATCCGTCATGTAGACGCCGTCGGCGATGCCCGTCAGCAGCGCCTCCCGCTGCTCGGCGAAGCGGGTGCGCTCGGCGGAGGGGAGCAGCTCTTCGGCCGCGCCGAGGTCGGCGGCCTCGAGCACGTCCTTCGCGCGCCGCTCGAGCCCGACGGCGCGCACGATCCGCACCGCGAGCTCGCAGCCCGCGCGCTCGTGCTCGACGTGCCACGACTCGATCGCTCCGGCGAGCGCTCCGGCGCGGGCCTGCGAGCTCCACGCGACCGCCGAGCCCGCGATGATGAGCGCCGAGGCGGCGAGCGTCGAGAGCCCAACCGTCCAGCGCCGGCGGGTGCGTCGGCGCCGCAGCTCGGCGAGCACGCCGGCACGCCGACGCGCCTCCGCTTCAGCGGAGAGCGTCGGGGGCCGCGACGCCGGCTGCTCATCCACCGGGGAGACCTCGCAATCGTGCGTGATGTGCAGGTTCCAAGGTAGAGGACGCGGGGCGTCGAAGGCCAGCATGCGTGCGCGCTCCGCCCGCGCGGGAGTGCCAGGATCGTGTCGTGACCCTCCTCGCCCAGCCGCTGCGCATCGGATCCTTCGAAGCGCCGAACCGCATCATGCAGGCCGCCCACTCGAAGCAGTACTCCGACCGCGTCGAGTCCGACCGCGAGACCGCGTACTTCGTGCGCCGTGCCCGCGGCGGCTGCGGGCTGTTCGTCGCCGGCAACCACTTCGTGCACCCGAGCGCCTCGACGCGCGGGTTCCAGGATGCGTGGCGGCCCGAGTCGGTCGACGCGAACCGCCGCATGACCGACGCGATCCACGAGGCCGGCGCGCGCGTGCTCGTGCAGCTCAACCACCACGGTGCGCAGGCGGCGCCCGAGGGGCCCGACGGGCCGCGCGCCGTGATCGCGCCCAGCCGCATCCTCTCGCCCTCGACCGCGATCGCGACGCGTGCGGCGAGCGCGCGCGACATCGCGACGCTCGTCGAGGCGTGGGCGGATGCGGCCGAGCGCGCCCGGCTGGGCGGCTTCGACGGCGTCGAGATCCACATGGCCCACGGCTACCTGCTGCACCAGTTCCTGAGCCCGATCTCGAATCGGCGCACGGATGCGTACGGCGGCGACGTGGAGGGGCGCACGAGGTTCCCGCGCGAGGTGCTGCGCGCGGTGCGCTCGCGCGTCGGCGACGACTTCACCGTCGGCATCCGCATCGTCGTCAACGAGCACAACGACGCCGGCCTCGACGCCGCCGCGTGCCGCACGCTCGTCGCGGCCCTCCGCGAGGAGGCGCGCATCGACTTCCTCGACCCGGCCGCAGGCAGCTACGACGACGTGCACTGGGTGTTCCCGTCGTCGGCGATGCCCGTCGACTGGCTGCGCGACGACGTCGCCGAGCTCAAGCGCGCCAACCCCGACATCCCGGTCTTCGGCGTCGGCGTCGCCCACTCGGTCGAGCAGGCCGAGGAGGTGCTCGCGAGCGGGATCGCCGACACGGTGGCGCTCACGCGCGGCCAGCTCACCGACCCCGACCTCGGCAACCGCCTGCTCGCAGGGGAGACCTCGGGCATCCGCCACTGCATCCGCCTGAACCAGGGCTGCCTCGGTCGCGGCAGCCAGGGCCTCGCGGTCACCTGCACCGTCAACCCGCAGGCCGGTCGCGAGCTCGAGGCGTCGCCCGAGCGCGCCGCCGCGCGCGAGCGCTGGACGGTCGTCGGCGGTGGCCCGGCGGGGCTGCGCGCCGCCCTCGACCTCGCGCGCCTCGGCCACGCGGTGACCCTGCTCGAGCGGGAGGCGCAGCTCGGCGGGCAGCTGCGGCGCGCGTCGCGCGTGCCCGGTCGCGGCTCGGTCGGCCTGCTCGTGGCCGACCTCGAGCGCGACGCGCGCGCGGCCGGGGTCGACCTGCGGCTCGGCGTGGAGGCGACGGCCGAGGCGATCCGCGCGACGGCACCCGACCGCGTGGCGCTCGCGACCGGCGCGGTCGCTCCCGAGGGCACGACGCTCGCGGCGGGCGGCGGCTTCGCGGGGCAGCGGCCCGCGACGGTCGACGCGTGGACGGCGATGGATGCGCCCGACCGGCTGGGCGCTCGGGTGCTCGTGGTCGACGACGACGGCACCGCCCACGCCTCCGGCGTGCTGCTGAGCCTCGTCGCCGCGGGGCTCGCGGTGCAGGTCGTGACGCCCTTCGAGCAGCTGCTGCCGCATGTGGGCACCGGCTACGAGCGGCAGCTGGTGCTGCGCACGCTCGCCGCCGGCGCGTTCGACCGCATCACGAGCGCGCGCGTGCGCGCGGACGCCGAGCGGCTCGTCGCCGTCGACGCGCTCACGGGCGCCGAGACGCCGCTGCGGGAGCCGGACGCCGTCGTGGCGCTCACCCCGCGCCGGTCGGTCGGTCTCGCGGGGCTCGACGCAGAGGGCCTCGAGGCGCAGCTCGGCGTACCGGTCGCGGCGATCGGCGACGCGCTCTCGCCGCGCGGCATCGACGCGGCGATCGCGGAGGCGTGGCGGCTGGCCCTCTCGACCGCCGACTGAGCTCTGGCGGCTCCCGCTGGCCTGCGCGATGCTGGCCGGGTGCGGCCGGCCGGCGGCCGCAGGAGGAGGCACGATGTCGACGGTCTTGAACCCCTACCTCGCGTTCGGCCGCGAGGCGCGCGAGGCGATGAACTTCTACCACGGCGTCTTCGGCGGCGACCTCGTCGTGACGACCTTCGGCGAGGGCGGCATGCAGCACGAGCCGGGCGAGGCCGACCTCGTCATGCACGCGCAGCTCACGACCGCCGACGGCCACACGCTCATGGCGAGCGACACGCCGTCGACGATGCCGGTGCCCGAGCGAGGCCAGCAGGTCTCCGTCTCGGGCGACGACGCGCACCTGCTCACGCGCTACTGGGAGGGCCTCAGCGACGGTGCCCGCATCGTCGAGCCGCTCGCGCAGGCGCCATGGGGCGACACGTTCGGCATGCTCGTCGACCGGTGGGGCGTCACCTGGATGGTGAGCATCGCGGCGCCGACCGGGCACTCGGGCTGACCCGCGCCTCGGCCGGCGCCGCGCGCTCCGGCTGCGTCAGGCGCCGTCGGGCTCCTGCGCGGCTCCGCCCGAGGCGGTGTCCTCCTCGGTGCCGGGGTCGTGCTGGTCGGGCTCGGGCCGGCCCTCGTCGCCATGCCCCTGCTGCGGGGTCGCGGCGCCGTCGTGCTCGCTGCGGTCGTCGTGGTGGTCCATCCATCGCTCCTCTCGTCTCGCACTGGCCCCCTTTCCTACCCGCCGCGGCTGAGTGCCAGGGGAGAGTGCAGGCGAGGGAGAGCGGCGAGGCGAGAGGGTCAGCGGGTCGGCTCGATGCCGAGCGAGTCGAGCAGGCCGCGGATGCGGCGCTCGATGTCGTCACGGATGGGCCGCACGGCGTCGATGCCCTGACCGGCGGGGTCGTCGAGCTCCCAATCCTCGTAGCGCTTCCCCGGGAAGACGGGGCACGCGTCGCCGCAGCCCATCGTGATGACGACGTCGGACGCGCGCACCGCATCCGTCGTCAGCACCTTGGGGGTCTCGGCGGCGATGTCGATGCCGATCTCGCGCATCGCCTCGACGGCGACGGGGTTGATCTGGTCGGCGGGCAGGCTCCCGGCCGAGCGCACCTCGACGGCGCCGCCGGAGAGCTCGCGGAGGAGGCCCGCGGCCATCTGCGAACGGCCGGCGTTGTGCACGCACACGAACAAGGCGCTGACGGGATCGGTCACGGGTCCATCATCGCGCGTACGCCGGGCGCGGCGCGACCTGAACCGCTCGTCAGGTTCGTGGCTCGCTTCGGGCCCGGCGGCGGTACGATGGGCGCGATCCCGACCTGCGAAGGAGCAGCACCATGCCCGAGACGATCATCGCCGGCTACGCCCGCACGCCGTTCGCCAAGTTCCTCGGCCAGCTGGCCCAGACGCCGTCGACCGAGCTCGGCGCGCACGCCGCGAAGCACGCGCTCGCGAAGGCCGGCGTCGCTCCCGACGAGGTCGACGCCGTCGTCGTCGGCCAGGTGCTGCAGGCAACCGTCGGCCAGAACCCGCCGCGGCAGACCGCCGTCGGCGCCGGCATCCCGATGACGACGCCCGCGCTCGGCATCAACGCCGTGTGCCTCTCGGGCACCGAGGCGATCGTGACCGGCCACCGCATGATCCAGCTGGGCGAGGCCGACGTCGTCGTGGCCGTCGGCCAGGAGTCGATGACGCTCGCGCCGCACGCCGTGCCCATGCGCGCCGGCAGCAAGTTCGGCGACGCGAGCCTCATCGACACGATGCAGTTCGATGGGCTCACGGATGCGTTCGACCGGGTCGCGATGGGGGAGTCGACCGACGGCTACAACGCGTCGTTCGAGATCACGCGCGAGCAGCAGGACGAGCTCGCGGCGGCCTCGCACGCGCGCCTCGCGCGCGCCCAGGGCGACGGCACCTTCGACGACGAGATCGTGCCGATCGAGGCGAAGGCCGGGCGGAAGACCGTCACGGTCTCGGCCGACGACGGCGTGCGCCCCGAGACGACCGCCGAGTCGCTCGCGGCCCTCCGCCCCGCCTTCACGAAGGACGGCACGGTCACGGCCGGCAACGCATCCCAGATCACCGACGGCGCGGCCGCGGTCGTGCTCGTGTCGGACGCCTACGCATCCGCCCACGGCATCGCGGGGCTTGCGAAGATCCGCTCGACGGGCTTCGTCGCGGGCGGCGACGTGTCGCTGCACTCGCAGCCCGCCGACGCGATCGAGCAGGCGCTCGAACGCGCGGGCCTCAGCACCGGCGACCTGCAGGCGGTCGAGATCAACGAGGCGTTCGCGGCGGTGGGCGTCGCATCGACCCGCCAGCTCGGCGTCGACCCCGAGATCGTCAACGCCAACGGCGGCGCGATCGCGCTCGGCCACCCGATCGGCGCGTCGGGCGCCCGCATCGTCGGCCACCTCGCGCTCCGCCTCCAGCGGCTCGGCTCGGGCTCGATCGGCGCGACCGGCATCTGCGGCGGCGGCGGCCAGGGCTCGGCCGTCGTGCTCGAGGCCATCTGACGCTTCCGCCTCGAGCGGACACCCGCGCGAGACGCACCCGCCCCGCCTAGGCTGGGCGGGTGCGTCTGTCTGTGCTCGATCTCGCCCACATCGCCCCCGGCGAGTCCGTCGGCGCAGCGCTGCAGGGCTCGGTCGAGCTCGCGCGCGCCGCCGAGCGGCTCGGCTACGCGCGCGTCTGGTACGCGGAGCACCACAACATGGCGACGATCGCCTCGAGCGCGACGAGCGTGCTCATCGCGCACGTCGCGGCGCACACCGAGACGATCCGGCTCGGCGCCGGCGGCATCATGCTGCCCAACCACTCGCCGCTCGTGATCGCCGAGCAGTTCGGCACGCTCGCCGAGCTGCACCCGGGCCGCATCGACCTCGGGCTCGGCCGCGCGCCCGGCACCGACCAGCGCACGTGGAGCGCGCTCCGCCGCGACATCCGCGCGTCCGAGCGCTTCCCCGAGGACGTCGTCGAGCTGCGCGGCTACCTCGCCGGCGAGTCGGTCGTCCCCGGCATCGCGGCGGTGCCCGGCCGGGGCACGCGCGTGCCGCTGACGATCCTCGGCTCGTCGCTCTTCGGGGCGCAGCTCGCCGCGGCGCTCGGCCTGCCGTACGCGTTCGCCTCGCACTTCGCCCCCGACGCGCTCCACCAGGCCGTCGCGGTCTACCGCGAGCGGTTCGAGCCGAGCGAGCAGCTCGCCGAGCCCTACGTGATCGCCGGCATCAACGCGGTGGTCGCCGACACGCGTGACGAGGCGCTCGCGCTCCAGCGCCAGGTCGTGCGCTCGCGCGTGCGCAGCATCCTGCTGCGGGACAGCCCGATCGCGCAGACCGTCGGCGATGACGAGCTCGACGCGCTCGCCGCGAGCCCCCAGGGCGCGCAGGTCGCGAAGATGGTCCAGTACACCGCCCTCGGCACCGGCGAGGAGGCCACCGCGACCCTGCGGCGCTTCCAGCACGAGGCCGACGCCGACGAGCTCATCATGGCCGTGCAGGGCCGCACGCCCGAGCGCGTGCGCGCGCTCGAGCTGCTCGCCGCGGCAGGCGCGCTCGGCGACGCAACCGGCCCCTAGCCCCGCCACCCGCGACGACGCGCTCGCCGCGCACATCCACGCCGCACCCGCAGGGGTGGCGGGCTCCGTCGTCGTGCCGCTCTCCTTCGGCGACGACTGCGCCAGCGTCTCGCGCGAGCTCGCGCTCGCCCTGCTCAGGTCGCCCGCCGACTACTACGTCAACGTCCACACCGCCGCGTTCCCCGCAGGCGCGCTGCGCGGCCAGCTGGGCTGAGGCCAGGCTCGTGTCGGACGCTCCGCTCAGGCGGAGCGCATCGCTCGCGCGAGCCGGGCGACGGATGCGGCGGTCGCCGCCAGCAGGTCGGCCGCGTCGCGCTGCAGCGCGTCGAGCGCCGCCGGGCCGACGGCGAGCGAGAACGCCGGCACGCCCATCGCGGCGGCTGCATCGGCGTCCACCGAGCCTGCGACGACGCACAGCGGCACGCCGCGCCGGGCGGCGGCCGCGTGCACGACCGAGACGACCTTGCCGCCCGCCGACTGGCCGTCGAAGCGGCCCTCGCCGGTCAGCACGAGCTGGGCATCCGCGATCGCGGCGTCGAGTCCCGCGAGCTCGGCGAACCACGCCCCGCCCGCGACGACGTCGCCGCCGGTGAGCGCGCGCAGCACGCTCGCGACCCCGCCCGCCGCGCCGGCGCCCGGCACGTCGACGATGGATGCGGCGTCCACGCCGAGCGCGTCGGCGCCGAGGCGCGCGAAGCGGTCGAGCGCCGCGTCGAGCGTCCGCACCTCGTCGCGGCTCGCGCCCTTCTGCGGCCCGAAGACGGCGGCAGCGCCGCGCGGGCCGGTGAGCGGTGCGTCGACGTCGGTCACGAACCGCCATCGCGCGGCCCTCGCGCGCGCGTCGAAGTCGGCGACGTCGAGGTGCGCGACGGCCGCGAGGCCACCGCCGCCGGGCGGCACCGGCCGGCCCGACGCATCCGTGAGCCTCGCGCCGAGCGCCGAGAGCAGCCCGGCCCCGCCGTCGGTCGTCGCCGAGCCGCCGAGCAGCAGCGTCACCTCGTCGGCGCCGCGGTCGAGCGCGTCCAGCACGACGGCGCCGAGGCCGGCGGTCGACGCCTCGAGCGGCCGCAGCGGCACGTCCTCGACCTGGGGGAGCCCGGCGGCCTGGGCGAGCTCGATGATCGCGTGCGAGCCGTCGAGCGCCCAGCGGGCCGAGACCGTCCGGCCGATCGCGTCGACGGTGTCGGTGATGACCTCCTCGCCGCCGCGCGCGAGGAGTGCGTCGAGGCTGCCCTCGCCGCCGTCCGCCATCGGCACCAGCACCACCTCGGCTCCGGGCACCGCGCCGCGGATGCCGCGCGCGGCGGCCTCGCACGCCTCGGCGGCGGTCAGGCTGCCCTTGAACGCGTCGAAGGCGACGACCGCCCTCACCGCTGCAGCCCGTAGCGCTCGGCGAATCGGGCGAGGATCGTCTGCGGATGCGTCACGTGCGCCGCGCGGCCCGCGGCGACGAGGTCGTCGACCTCGTCGGGCGAGAAGTAGCCGTGGTCGCGGTAGACGCGGATGCGCTGCTCGAGCCCGTCGGCGTCGAGCTCGGGATGGAACTGCGTGCCGACCACGTGCTCGCCGACGCGCACCATGTGCACGCACGCGGCCGAGACGGCGAGCGTCGTCGCGCCTTCCGGGGCCTCCGCGATGCCCTCCTTGTGGCCGCCGAACGCGGTGAATGCGCGCGGCAGGCCGTCGGTGAGCCAGTCCTCGCCCACGAGGCTCAGCTCGACCGGCGCGACCGACTCCGCGATGCCGCGCACCATGCGCCCGCCGAGCGCGTGCACGAGCGCGCCGAGGCCGAGGCAGGCGCCGAGGTAGGGCACGTCGTCCCGGATGACCTCGGTCGCGAGGCGCGTGAGCCACGTGATCGTCGACGCGTGCCCGTCGGGCCGCAGGTGCTCGTCGCTGAAGTTCGCCGGACCGCCGCCCACGAGCACCGCGTCGACGCCGGCGAGGTCGATCGCCGGCTGCTCGCGGTCGAGCCGCACGCGCTCGACGCGCGCCGTGTCGAGCGAGCCGAAGCGCAGCATCGCCTCGAGCTCGGCGTCGGCGACCGCGTCCTCCGGCCGCGACTGCACGATCAGGATCCGCCTCATGCCGCCCTCCCCGCATCCGCCCGCCGTCCGTCGGCGGTCCACACGCCGCTCGTGCCGCGGCGGTGCGAGCCCAAGAGGTGCGTGTCGACGATGCCGACCGCCTCCATGAGCGCGAACATCGTCGTCGGCCCCACGTGCGCGAAGCCGCGGCGCTTGAGCTCCTTCGACAGCGCGATCGACTCGGCGCTCTGCGTCGGCACGTCGGCGGCCGTCAGCGGCATCGGCGTCGCCTCCGGCTGAAACGACCAGATGAGCGCCGCGAGCCCCTCGGACTCGCGCAGCGCGACGGTCGCGCGCGCGTTCTGGATCGTCGCGGCGATCTTGCGTGCGTTGCGCACGATGCCGGCGTCGGCCATGAGCCTGGCCGTGTCCGCCTCGCCGAACCGGGCCACCGCATCCGCCTCGAAGCCCGCGAACGCGGCGCGGAACGCGGGGCGCTTGCGCAGGATCGTCGCCCACGAGAGCCCCGACTGGAAGGCCTCGAGCGAGAGCCGCTCGAACAGGCCCCTCTCGTCGCGCACCGGCATGCCCCACTCGCCGTCGTAGTAGTCGCGCAGCAGCGGATCGGTCGCCGCCCATGCGGGCCGGGCGCGGCCGTCGTCGCCGACGATGAGGTGCATGCCGACCAGGCTAGTCGCGCCCGCGGCCCCGCATAGGCTGGATCGGTGCAGACGGATGCGGTGGGCCGCGCCTGGCGCGAGGGCCTGTCGGTCGTCGTCGCCACGAGCGCGTACGGGCTCTCGTTCGGGGCGCTCTCGATCGCGAGCGGCCTCGACCTGTGGCAGACGATGGTGCTGAGCCTGCTGATGTTCTCCGGGGGCTCGCAGTTCGCCTTCATCGGGGTCATCGCCGCGGGCGGCGGTGTCGCGGGCGTGGCGAGCGCCGCGATGCTCGGGCTGCGCAACGCCCTCTACGGCATGCGGATGCGGCAGGTCGTGCAGCCGCGGCGCGCGATGGCGGCGATCGCCGCCCACGTGACGATCGACGAGTCGACCGCGGTGTCGCTCGCGCAGACCGAGCCGCGCGCGCAGCGGGTGGGCTTCTGGGTCACGGGCGTGGGCATCTACATCGGCTGGAACCTCGCGACCCTCGCCGGCGCGCTGCTGGGCGACCTGCTCGGGGATCCGAAGCAGTGGGGGCTCGACGCTGCCGCGGCTGCCGCGTTCGTCGGCCTCCTGTGGCCGCGGCTCAAGGCGCGGCAGGCGATCGCGACCGCGGCTGCGAGCGCGGCGCTCGCGGCAGCCCTGCTGCCGGTGCTGCCCTCGGGCATGCCGGTGATCGTCGCGGCGGTCGTCGGGGTCGTGGTGGGCGTGACGAACGTGCTCGGACCACGGCACGAGTCGTCGCTGCCCGATCCCGGCGGCCCCGATCACCGAGAGGGGCAGCACGCGTGACCCTGTGGCACCTCCTCCTCCTCGCGTCGATCGCCGTGCTCGCCATCAAGCTCGTCGGCTACGCGGTGCCGCCGCGGCTGTTCGAGCGACCCAGGCCCCGTCGCACCCTCGAGCTCCTCACCGTCTCGCTCCTCGCGGGCCTCGTGGCGGTGCAGACGCTCGGCGGCGACGGCGGGCTCGTGCTCGACGCGCGGATCCCGGCGGTGCTCGTCGCGGCCGGGCTCTTCGCGGTGCGCGCGCCGTTCATCGTCGCGGTCGCGGCCGCTGCGGCGGTCGCGGCGGCGCTGCGCCAGTGGGCGGGCTTCGCGTGACGTCCCGTGACCCCGCCGCATTCGCTAGGGTGGGCGGATCGAGCGATCGCCGTGGCCCGGTGCAGGGTCACAGCGTCCTGTCGCTATGCTGATCGTCCCGCCAGCGCCGCTGGCACCGTCGCGTGGAGGAAGCGCATGACCGAGCAGGACGGCCGCAGGCCCGGCCCCGACAGCGAGAGCACGCAGTCGTGGGGTGACGACTACCGCGCGCAGCTGGCGTCGATGCTGTCGGGAACCTCGGCCGAGGACCGCGAGGCGGTCGCCTCGCTGCCGTCCGGCTCCGCCATCCTCGTCGTGCGCCGCGGCCCCAACGTCGGCGCGCGCTTCCTGCTCGACCAGGACTCCACCATCGCGGGTCGCCACCCGGATGCCGACATCTTCCTCGACGACGTCACGGTCTCGCGCCGGCATGCGGAGTTCTCCCGCACCGGCACCACCTTCGAGCTGCGCGACCTCGGTTCGCTCAACGGCACGTACCACAACGGCGAGCGGGTCGAGCAGGTCACGCTGCGCGACGGCGCAGAGGTGCAGGTGGGCAAGTTCCGCCTGACGTTCTACCGCTCCCGCCTCGATCTCGAGCCCCAGGCGTGAGCGCGCAGGCGGCCCGGAAGCAGTCGGGCCTCCTCTCCATCGGCCAGGTGCTCGCGAAGCTGGGCCCCGAGTTCCCCGACCTCTCGCCGTCGAAGCTGCGCTTCCTCGAGGACCAGGGCCTCATCACGCCGCAGCGCACCGCATCCGGGTACCGCAAGTTCGACGCGGCCGACCTCGAGCGGCTGCGCTACATCCTCACGCTGCAGCGAGACCACTACCTGCCGCTCAAGGTGATCCTCTCCCACCTCGACGACATCGACGCCGGGCGCTCGCCGCAGATCCCGGGCGCCAACGTGCGCGTCGAGGCGCCGTCGATCCTCGGCGCCGATCGGCGGCTCTCGCGCGCCGAGCTCCAGGCCGAGTCGGGCGCCTCCAAGCAGCTGCTCGCCGATGCGATCTCAGCCCAGCTCGTGCCGGGCGCCGAGCCCTTCGGCGAGGCGGCGCTGCAGTCGCTCAAGGCACTCGTCGAACTGCAGCGCTTCGGCATCGAGCCGCGCCACCTGCGCGGCATGCGGCAGTCGGCGCAGCGGGAGGCCGCGCTCATCGAGTCGGCGCTCGCGCCCATGCGGGGCCGTCGCGAGACGGGCAGCCAGGCGAAGGCCGCCGAGACCGCGCGCGACCTCGCGAGCCACATCCAGTCGGTGCGCGAGCTGCTCACGCGCGAGGCGCTCGAGGGCTGATCGCGGGCGCGTCCCTGTGCTCGGTGGGCGGCAGGGCGTAGACTCGGCTCCGACACGCCGCGCCGATCGCCAGATGCACGGAGTCGGGGCGTCGAGTCGCTACGGTGGGGCCAACACTCAACCCGCACTTGAAGGTTGAGCCCAGCACAGCGGAAGGGACGGCCATGCGCGAGCGCGGCGATGCAGACCAGAGCGGCATGGCGCACGACGGTGCCGCCGAGGAGCGCGCCGGTCGCTACGACCTGGGCCTGCTGTTCACCGACGGCCTCCCGCAGGAGCAGGACGCCGTGGGCTACAAGGGCGCCATCGCCGCGGACGCCGCCGGCATCACCTACCGCCAGCTCGACTACTGGGCCCGCACGGGCCTCGTCGAGCCGAGCATCCGCCCCGCGAAGGGCTCGGGCAGCCAGCGCCTCTACTCGTTCCGCGACATCCTCGTGCTCAAGCTCGTCAAGCGCCTGCTCGACACGGGCATCTCGCTCCAGCAGATCCGCGTGGCGATCCAGCAGCTGCACGACGCCGGCGTCCGCGACCTGACGCAGACGACCCTCATCTCCGACGGCGCGAGCGTCTACCTCTGCACCTCGAGCGACGAGGTCATCGACCTGCTCGGCCGCGGCCAGGGCGTGTTCGGCATCGCGGTCGGCAAGGTGCTGCGCGAGGTCGAGACGCAGCTCATCGAGCTCGAGGTCACGCCGGTCGACCAGCATCCGGTCGACGAGCTCGCCGCGCGGCGGGCGCGCAAGAGCCGCACCGCCTGACGGCCGCGATCGTCGCCGCGCTGCGGTGACGGCTGCGCTGTTGCGCGCCGATCTTCCGCCGCGACGTCGGGCGCCTCGCAGGCGATCCCTGATCGTCGGGGGGCGCCGAGCGCCGGCGCCTGCAGGCGCGACGTACGGTGCCGGCTATGCCTCGCCGGCTATGCCTTGCCGGCCTCGCTGTCGTTCGCCTCGGCCTCAGCCGCGGCGGCCTCGAGCTCAGCAGCGGCGGTCGCGTCGACCGCGGCTGTCGGTGCGGGCACCCGGCGACCCGAAGCCGCCTCGTCGCCCATGCGGCCGGCCGACGTGAGCACGGTCTGCAGCAGCTCGTCGAACTGGAGCGCCATCTCCTGCGCGCCCTCGCCGGGCCACACGTGCAGGGGACGGGCCGCGCCCTGCGCCTGCTGCATCGACGTGCGCTCCGGCAGCACGGTGTCGAGCACGAGTGGCCCGAACATGTCCTTGAGCTCCTGGATGCGGTACTGGTGCTCGAGGGACTGCGGGCGCGCGCGGTTCACGACGATGCCGAGCGGCTGGAGGCGCGGGCTCAGGCCGCGGCGGATCTCCTCGATCGCGCGCAGCGCGCGGTCGGCGGCCGCGACCGAGAAGAGCCCGGGCTCGGTCACCACGAGCACGCGGTCGGAGGCCGCCCACGCGGTGCGGGTGAGCGCGTTGAGGGACGGGGCGCAGTCGACCAGCACGAGGTCGTAGTCGTTCTCGACGGTCGTGAGCGCCGTCTCGAGCTTCCAGATGTCCTTGATCGTCGGGTGCGGGCCGTCGAAGTTGATCGCCGAGGGGCTGCCGATGAGCACGTCGATCGTGCCGCCGTGGCCCTGGGTCCAGCCCGAGGGCGAGATGGCCTGCTGGACGACCTTGTCCCGCGGGTTCGAGAGCACATCGGCGATGTTGAGGCGGCCCTCGATCTCGATGTCCATGCCGGTCGAGGCGTCGGACTGGGGGTCGAGATCGACGACGAGCGTGCGGAGGCCCTTGGCGAAGGCGGCCGAGGCCAGACCCAGCGTCACCGTGGTCTTGCCGACACCGCCCTTGAGCGAGCTGATCGAGAGTACGTGCACGGCGGCCAAGCCTAGCGCCACTAGATTGGAGCGGACACGCCGCCACACCCCGAAGGGTCCTGCATGTTCTCCAAGCTCCTCGTCGCCAATCGAGGCGAGATCGCGATCCGGGCGTTCCGCGCCGCCAACGAGCTGGGCATCAAGACGGTCGCCGTCTTCGCCCACGAGGATCGCAACTCCCTCCACTGCCAGAAGGCCGACGAGGCGTACCAGATCGGCGAGCCCGGTCGCCCGGTGCGCGCCTACCTCACCGTGAGCGAGATCATCCGCGTCGCGAAGGACGCCGGCGCCGACGCCATCTACCCCGGCTACGGCTTCCTGAGCGAGAACCCCGAGCTCGCGACCGCCGCGGCCGAGGCGGGCATCACGTTCGTCGGCCCCGGACCCTCGGTGCTCGCCATGGCCGGCAACAAGGTGACGGCGAAGGAGCACGCGATCTCGGCCGGCGTGCCGGTGCTGCGCTCGACGCCCGCGACGACCGACCTCGAGGCGCTCCTCGCGGGCGCCGACGAGATCGGCTTCCCCGTGTTCTGCAAGGCGGTCGCCGGCGGCGGCGGGCGAGGGATGCGGCTCGTCCAGCGCCGCGAGGACCTCCGCGAGGCGCTCGAGGCCGCGATGCGCGAGGCCGACAGCGCGTTCGGCGACCCCACCATGTTCATCGAGCAGGCCGTCGTCCGCCCGCGCCACATCGAGGTGCAGATCCTCGCCGACGCGACCGGGGAGACCGTGCACCTCTTCGAGCGGGACTGCTCGGTGCAGCGCCGGCACCAGAAGGTCGTCGAGCTCGCGCCCGCGCCCAACCTCAGCGAGGAGAAGCGGGCCGAGCTCTACCGCGACGCCGTCGCCTTCGCACGGTCGATCGGCTACGTCAACGCGGGCACGGTCGAGTTCCTGCTCGACACCGCGGGCGAGCGGGCCGGCGAGCACGTCTTCATCGAGATGAACCCGCGCATCCAGGTCGAGCACACCGTCACCGAGGAGATCACCGACGTCGACCTCGTCGCGAGCCAGATCCGCATCGCCGCGGGGGAGACGCTCGCCGAGCTGGGCCTGACCCAGGACCAGATCGAGATGCACGGCGCCGCGCTGCAGTGCCGCGTGACGACCGAGAACCCCGCCGACGGGTTCCGCCCCGACACCGGCCGCATCACGGCCTACCGCTCGCCCGGCGGCGCCGGCGTGCGCCTCGACGGCGGCACGATCAACCCGGGCACCGAGGTGAGCCCGCACTTCGACTCGATGCTCGCGAAGGTCACGTGCCGCGGCCGCGACCTCGACACCGCCATCCGTCGCGCCCACCGCGCGGTGAGCGAGTTCCGCATCCGCGGCGTCGCCTCGAACATCCCCTTCCTGCTCAACCTGCTCGAGACCGAGGAGTTCCGCGCGGGCGACGTCTCGACGAACTTCATCGACGAGCACCCCGAGCTCACGCGCATCAACCCGCCGAAGGATCGCGCGTCGAAGGTGCTCGCGTGGCTCGCCGATGTCACGGTCAACAAGCCCAACGGCGAGGCCGACGGAGTCATCAACCCGGCGATCAAGCTGCCCGCGGTCGACGTCGACCTGCCGGCGCCCGACGGCGAGCGGCAGCGGCTGCAGGAGCTCGGGCCCGAGGGCTGGGCGAAGGCGCTGCGCGAGCGCACCTCGCTCGCGGTCACCGAGACCACCTTCCGCGACGCCCACCAGTCGCTGCTCGCGACCCGCGTGCGCACCGCCGACCTCGTGGCCGTCGCGCCGCACGTCGCGCGGCTCACGCCGCAGCTGCTCTCGATGGAGGCCTGGGGCGGGGCGACCTACGACGTCGCGCTGCGGTTCCTCGGCGAAGACCCGTGGGAGCGCCTCGCGCGCATCCGCGAGGCGATGCCCAACATCCCGCTGCAGATGCTGCTGCGCGGCCGCAACACCGTCGGCTACACGCCGTACCCGACCGAGGTCACGAGCGCGTTCGTCGACGAGGCCGCCCGCACGGGCATCGACGTCTTCCGCATCTTCGACGCGCTCAACGACGTCGACCAGATGCGCCCCGCGATCGACGCCGTACGCGGCACGGGATCGACGGTCGCCGAGGTCGCGCTGTGCTACTCGGGCGACCTGCTGAACCCTGCAGAGGACCTCTACACGCTCGACTACTACCTGCGGCTCGCCGAGCGCATCGTCGAGGCGGGCGCCCACGTGCTCGCCATCAAGGACATGGCGGGCCTGCTGCGCGCGGGCGCCGCATCGAAGCTCGTCGCGGCGCTCCGCGAGCGCTTCGACCTCCCGGTGCACCTCCACACGCACGACACCGCCGGCGGCCAGCTCGCCACCCTGCTCGCCGCATCCGCCGCCGGGGTCGACGCGGTCGACGTCGCGAGCGCCGCGATGTCGGGCACGACGAGCCAGCCCTCGATGTCGGCGCTCGTCGCCGCCGTCGCGCACACCGAGCGCGACACGGGCCTCTCGCTGCAGGCCGTGAGCGACCTCGAGCCCTACTGGGAGGCGGTCCGTCGCCTGTACAAGCCGTTCGAGTCGGGCCTGCCGGGCCCGACCGGGCGCGTGTACCACCACGAGATCCCCGGCGGCCAGCTCTCCAACCTGCGCCAGCAGGCGATCGCGCTCGGCCTCGCCGACGACTTCGAGAAGATCGAGGACTGGTACGCGGCGGCCTCGCGCATCCTGGGCCGCCCGACGAAGGTCACGCCGTCGTCGAAGGTCGTCGGCGACCTCGCGCTGCAGCTCGTCGCGCAGGGCGTCGACCCCGACGACTTCGAGCGCGACCCGCGCAAGTACGACATCCCCGACTCGGTGATCGGCTTCATGGCGGGCGAGCTCGGCGACCTGCCCGGCGGCTGGCCCGAGCCCTTCCGCTCGAAGGTGCTCGAGGGCCGCGACGTCGACGTCTCGGTCAAGCCGCTCGCGCCCGAGCAGGCCGAGCGCCTGCAGACCCCCGGCGCCGACCGCCAGCACGCGCTCAACGAGCTGCTGTTCCCCGGGCCCACCAAGGCGTTCGACGAGAGCCGCGCCCAGTACGGCGACCTCTCGGTCGTCGACACGATCGACTACCTGTACGGCATGCAGGCCGGCGAGGAGCACCACGTCGGCATCGGCCGCGGCGTGACCCTCAACGTCGAGCTCGAGGCGGTCGGCGAGCCCGACGACGACGGCATGGTGACGGTCATGACGGTGCTCGGCGGCCAGCTGCGCCCCGTCTACGTGCGCGACCGCTCCGTCAAGGTCGACAAGCCGCAGGCCGAGAAGGCGGATGCGTCGGTGCCCGGCCAGGTCGCCGCCCCCTTCGCCGGGGCGGTCACCATCAAGGTCGCCGAGGGCGACACGCTCGCCGCGGGCGACGCGGTCGCGACGATCGAGGCGATGAAGATGGAGGCGGCGATCACGACGCCGGTCGCCGGCATCGTGCAGCGCCTGGCGCTCACCGGCACGACCCCCGTCGAGGCGGGCGACCTCATCGCGGTGGTGGAGCCCGCATGACGGTGCGCGAGATCCGGGTCTTCGGCGACCCCGTGCTGCGGGAGCGCGCGGCCCCCGTCGACCCCGCCGACCCAGCGACCGCCGCGCTCGTGCAGGACCTGCTCGACACCGTCGTGGTGCCCGGCCGGGCCGGGGTCGCAGCGTGCCAGATCGGCGTCGCGAAGGCGGCGTTCTCCTACGCCGTCGACGGCGAGGTCGGCTACGTGCTCAACCCGCGCATCGACGAGGTGCGCGGCGAGCCGCAGCTCGTGGACGAGGGCTGCCTCTCGGTGCCCGAGCTCGGCTTCCCGACGCCGCGCCACCCGTACTGCCGGGTCGTCGGCGTCGACCTCGAGGGCGATGAGGTCGTGCTCGAGGGCGAGGGGCTCATGGCGCAGATGCTGCAGCACGAGATGGGCCACCTCGATGGCCTGCTCTACCTGCAGGCGCTCGAGAAGGAGATGCGCTCGGCGGCGATGGCCGAGGTGCGCAAGGCCTCCTGGTACTGACGCAGACGGCGAGGGCCCCCGCGATCGCGGGGGCCCTCGCCGTGTGCGGCGCGGCGCCGCTCAGTCGACGTCGTGCGCCGTGGAGTTCGACGCGTAGATGTCGTCGATCTGGGCGGCGAAGTCCTGCAGGATGTTGTGCCGCTTGATCGACATCTTGGGCGTCAGGTGGCCGTTGGCCTCGATGAACTCGATGGGGAGGATCGCGAACTTCCTCACCGACTCGGCGCGGGAGACCTGCTTGTTGGCGCGCTGGATCGCCGAGCGGACCTCCTCGATCACCGCGGGGTGCGCGGCGGCCTCCTCGAGCGACATCGAGCCGTCGTGCCCGTTGTTCGCGAGCCACGTCGCGAGCATCTCGGAGTCGAGGGTGATGAGCGCGGCGACGAACTTGCGCTGATCGCCCACGACGACGGGCTGGCCGACGATCGTGTTCGCGCGGATCGGGTCCTCGAGGGTGTTCGGCGCGACGTTCTTGCCGCCGGCGGTGACGATGAGCTCCTTCTTGCGGCCCGTGATGGTGAGGTAGCCGTCGGCGTCGAGCGCGCCGATGTCGCCGGTGCGGAACCAGCCGTCCTCGGTGAACGCCTCGGCGGTGGCCTGCTCGTTCTTCCAGTAGCCGTCGAAGACGCACACGCCCTTCGCGAGCACCTCGCCGTCCTCCGCGATGCGCACGCCGTTGCCCGGCAGCGCCGGTCCCACGGTGCCGATCTTGAACTTGTCGGGCAGGTTCACCGTCACGGGCGCCGTCGTCTCGGTGAGGCCGTAGCCCTCGAGGATCCGGATGCCGAGCGAGCGGTAGAAGTGCGCGAGGAACGTGCCGAGCGGTGCCGAACCCGAGACGGCGTACTTGACGTTGCCGCCGAGCGCGGTGCGCAGCTTCTTGAGCACGAGCGCGTCGAGCACCGCGAAGCGCAGCTTGAGGCCGAGCGGCACGTGCCCGGCGTCGAGCGCCTTCGAGTGCGCGACGGCGGCGTGCGCGGCGGCGCGGAAGATCTTGCCCTTGCCGCCTGCCTCCGCCTTCTGCTCGCTCGCGTTGTAGACCTTCTCGAAGACGCGGGGGACCGCGAGGAAGAACGTCGGCTTGAACGAGCCCATCGAGGGCAGCAGCTTCTTGGTGTCGGACTGGTGGCCGACCCGCACCGCCGCCGCGACGCCGAGCACCGAGATGAAGCGGGCGAAGACGTGCGCCTGGGTCACGAACAGCAGCGTCGACGAGCCGGGGCCGACGACCTCGGCGAGCGCCGTCTTGGCGTTCCGGCACAGCTCGACGAAGTTGGCGTGCGTGAGCATCGTGCCCTTGGGCCTGCCGGTCGAGCCCGAGGTGTAGATGAGCGTCGCGAGGTCGGCGCCGTCGGCGAGTGCGCGGCGGCGCTCGATCTCGTCGTCGGCGACATCCTTGCCCTGTTCGACGAGGCGGTCGAGGTCGCCGCGGTCGATGCGCCACACGTCGGTGACTGCAGGGAGGTCGCCGTGCGCCTCGTCGAAGCGCGAGACGAGCTCGGCGTCCTCGAGGATGACGCGCGTCGCGCCGCTGTCCGAGAGGATCCACTGGATCTGCGAGGGCGCCGAGGTCTCGTAGACCGGCACCATGCGGGCACCGGCGTAGAAGAGCGCGAAGTCGACGAGCGAGAACTCGTAGCGCACCTTGCACATGAAGCCGACGAAGTCGCCCGGCTGCACGCCGGCGGCGACGAAGCCCTTGGCGAGGGCGACCACCTGGCGGCGGAACTCCGTGCTCGAGATGTCGCGCCAGCCCTCGCCGTCGGGGACTGCGAACAGGGGAGCGTCGGGGTACTGCCGCACCGTGTCCTCGAGCAGGTCGGTGATGTTGGCCTGAGGATCGGCGGCGACGACGGGCGGGACGACCCCCTCGGGGGCGGTGAGCTCTGGCACTGGGACTCCTTCGGCGTGCGTGCGTCGCTCCAGTCTAGGGTCGGCGCGCCGCCGGGGACGGCAGCGCGGACGCATGTCCGGGGCAGGCGCTCGCCTGCCCTAGGCTCGTGGGGCGAACGGGAGGTGCGATGTTCTACTGGCTGCTGCGGCACTGGATCGTCGGTCCGTACATGACACGGGTCTTCCGGCCGTGGGTGGTCGGGCTCGAGAACATCCCCGAGCACGGCGGCGCGATCATCGCCGGCAACCACCTCTCGGTGATCGACTCCTTCCTCATGCCGCTCGTGCTCGACCGTCGGGTCTACTTCCTCGCGAAGTCCGACTACTTCACCGGCAAGGGGCTCAAGGGCAAGCTCGTGCGCTGGTTCTTCCTCGGCGTCGGTCAGCTTCCGATGGATCGCTCGGGCGGCTCGAAGAGCTCGCAGAGCCTCGACGCCGCGCTCGAGAAGCTGCAGGAGGGCCAGCTCATCGGCATCTACCCCGAGGGCACGCGCAGCCCCGACGGGAAGCTCTACCGCGGCCGCACCGGCGTCGCCCGCATGGTGCTCGACGCCCGCGTGCCGGTCGTGCCGTGCGTCATGGTCGACACCGAGAAGGTCATGCCCATCGGCCGCAGCCTGCCGCGCGTCGGCCGCATCGGCATCATCTTCGGCGAGCCGCTCGACTTCTCGCGCTACTACAACCTCGAGGGCGACCGCTTCGTGCTGCGCTCGATCACCGACGAGATCATGGTGACGCTCAACCGCATCTCCGACCAGGAGTACGTCGACGTCTACGCATCGAGCGTCAAGGCCCGGGTCGAGGCGGAGCGCAAGGCGCTCGCCGCCCGTCGCTGAGCACACGCCCCGCAGTAGACTGGGATGTCGGCGCACCTCGGCGCCGCCCGACATTGAGGCACGCATGACTGACACGATCGCGACCCCCGGCCTTCTGGAGCACGGCTCCATCGAGCAGGGCCTCGACGCGTATCGCGCACTGCCGATCAAGCAGCAGCCCACGTGGCTCGACGAGGCAGAGGTCGAGCGCGTGCGTCGCGAGCTGCGCAGCGCCCCGCCGCTCGTGTTCGCGGGCGAGGTCGACATGCTGCGCGACCGGCTCGCCGCCGCGGCGCGCGGCGAGGCCTTCCTGCTGCAGGGCGGCGACTGCGCCGAGACGTTCGCGGGCGCGACGGCCGACAACATCCGCAGCCGGGTGAAGACCATCCTGCAGATGGCGGTCGTGCTCACCTACGGCGCCGCGATGCCCGTCATCAAGATGGGCCGCATGGCGGGCCAGTTCGCGAAGCCTCGCTCGAGCGACTCCGAGACCCGCGGCGACCTGACGCTCCCGGCCTACCGCGGCGACATCGTCAACGGCTACGACTTCACGCCCGAGTCGCGCGCGGCCGACCCGCAGCGCATCCTGCGCGGCTACCACATGGCCGCCTCGACGCTGAACCTCGTGCGCGCGTTCACGCAGGGCGGCTTCGCCGACCTGCGGCAGGTGCATTCCTGGAACAAGGGCTTCGCCGAGAACCCCTCGTTCGCGCGCTACGAGGCGCTCGCCGCCGAGATCGACCGCGCCGTGCGCTTCATGGAGGCCGCGGGCGCCAACTTCGACGAGCTCAAGGGCGTCGAGTTCTTCACGGGCCACGAGGGCCTGCTCATGGACTACGAGCGCCCGCTCACGCGCATCGACTCGCGCACGGGCCTCGCCTACAACACCTCGAGCCACTTCCAGTGGATCGGGGAGCGCACCCGCGAGCTCGACGGCGCGCACGTCGACTTCTTCTCGCGCGTGCGCAACCCCATCGGCGTGAAGCTCGGTCCCACGACGACGCCCGCCGACATGGAGGCGCTCGTCGACCGGCTCGACCCCGAGCGCGAGCCCGGCCGCCTCACGTTCATCACCCGCATGGGCGCCGGCCGCATCCGCGACGTCCTGCCGGGCCTGCTCGAGGCCTCGAAGTCGCTCGAGTCGACGCCGCTGTGGGTCACCGACCCGATGCACGGCAACGGCATCACGACGAAGAACGGCTACAAGTCGCGCCGCTTCGACGACGTGGTCGACGAGGTGCGCGGCTTCTTCGAGGCGCACCGCCAGGTCGGCACGTTCCCGGGCGGCATCCACGTCGAGCTCACCGGCGACGACGTCACCGAGTGCCTCGGCGGCTCGGAGGACATCGACGAGGTCGCGCTCGAGTCGCGCTACGAGTCGCTGTGCGACCCGCGCCTGAACCACATGCAGTCGCTCGAGCTCGCGTTCCTCGTGGCCGAGGAGCTGCGGGCCGCGCCGCGCCCGTAGCGGCAGCCGGGCGGATGCGCGGGCGGCGGCCGCGCTAGAAGGTCGCGTCGAGCACGACGGTCGAGCCCACCTCGACCTCGGTGCCCGCCTCGGTGCCCTGCGAGACGATGTTCGCGCCCGTGAGGCTCCAGAGCGCCTCGGGCACGTTCGTCTGCAGGTCAGGCTCGAGCTCGGCCTCGCGGATCGTGTCGAGCGCCTCCTGGATGGGCAGGCCCACGACATCCGGCACCGCCACGAGCCGCGGACCGAGGGAGACGACGCCGGTGACGGTGTCGCCCGGGCGCAGGTAGCGATCGGTCGGCCACGCGAGCGAGATGAGGCGGCCCTGCTCGACGTCGCTCGAGTGCTCCTCGGCCGAGAAGTCGACGCGCAGGCCCGCCTCCTCGAGCGCGGCCCGCGCATCCGTCGCCACCTGGCCGGCCTCGGCCGGCACCGGGCCGAGCGAGACGCGCAGGCGGATGGGTGAGCGCTCCTCGAGCTCGTCGAGCTCCGACAGCGCGGTGCCGTCGGGCGCGAAGCCCTCGAGCACGGTGCCGGCGTCGCGCGCGTCGAAGACCTCGTCGACGTCGTCGGCGACGCGGAACTCGGCCTCCTCGATCGCGGCCCGAGCCTGCTCGAGCGGGATGCCCGCGACCTCCGGCACCGGGAGGCTCCGGCGGCCCGATGAGATGACGAGCTGCACGGCGTCGCGGTTGCCGATCTCGGTGCCGGCCGGGGGATCGGTGCGGAGCGCCGCACCGGCGGGCACGTCGTAGTGCGGCTCGGTCACGCGCTCGGCCACCTCGATGCCCTGCGCCGCGAGCAGCTCGACCGCGACGGCCTCCGGCTCGCCCGCGACCTCGGGCACTGTCGAGACCCCTCCCGGGCCGCCGTTGAACCACCAGCCGACGCCGGCGGCGAGCAGCGCGCCGAGCAGGACGAGCCCGAGCCACAGCACGCCGCGGCGCCGGCGCACGGTGACGCGGCGCGAGAGCGCGACCGTCGCCGCGCCGTCGCCCGCGTCGTGCACGACCTCGGGCTCGGGGATGACGGCGCGGCGCTTGCTCGGCCGCTCGATGATCGTCGTCGTGCGGTCGTCCTCGGAGACCGACGGCAGCACGGTCGTCGGGGTGTCGATGCCCCGTTCGCGGATCGCGTGCAGCTCGGCGAGCATCTCGCCCGCGTCGGCGGGCCGCAGGTTGGGCTCGCGCTGCGTCGCCCAGTGCACGAGCGAGTCGAGCGCCTCGGGGATCCCGGGGGCCTTGCTCGAGGGCAGCGGCACGTCGTCGTTGGCGTGCTGGTAGGCGATCTGCATCGGCTCGTCGCCCGTGAAGGGCTGCGCGCCGGTGAGCATCTCGAAGAGCATGATGCCGACGGCGTAGATGTCGCTGCGGGTGTCGGCGACGCCGCGGGTGACGAGCTCGGGGGAGAGGTAGGCGATGGTGCCGAGCAGCGCCTTGCCGGTCGCGGTGTTGGCGTGCGCGGCCCGGGCGAGGCCGAAGTCGCCGATCTTGATGCGGCCGTCGTGCGCGAGCAGGATGTTCTCGGGCTTGAGGTCGCGGTGCACGATGCCCGCGCGGTGCGCGGCGGCGAGGCCGGCGAGCACCGCCTCGAGCACGTCGAGCGACTGCTCGGGCGTGATGCGGCCGCGCTCGCCGAGCAGGTCTCGGAGCGTGATGGAGGGCACGAGCTCCATGACGAGCCACGCGAGGTCGCCGTCCTCGCCCTGGTCGTAGGTGTTGACGACGTTCGGGTGCGCGAGGCGGGCTGCGGCCCTCGCCTCCTGGATGAAGCGCTCGCGGAAGTCGGGGTCGTCCCCGAGGTGCGGATGCATGACCTTGACGGCGACCTTGCGGTCGAGCCGTCGGTCGACCGCCTCGTAGACGCTCGCCATGCCGCCGCGCGCGATGCGGTCGCCCACCTCGTAGCGGCGGTCGATCAGCCGTCCGATGACGGGATCGCGGGGGTCGACGGGCACCCACAGAGGATAGGCGCTGCTGTGCTCGCGAGGGGTGTTCCACGCCGCGTCGCGCGGGAGTCAGGGCATGATGGATGCGTGACGCAAGACGTTGAGGCGCAGGACGCCGTGTGGCTCACCGTGCCCGACCTCGTCGAGATGCTCGACGAGCCGGTCGGGCGCATCCATCGACTGATCCAGGAGCACCGCCTGCCGGCCACGCGCCGGAACGGTCCGCTGCAGGTGCCCGCCGCGTGCATCCGTGACGGCGAGCCGATGTCGGAGGTGCGCGGCACGCTGCTCGTGCTGCTCGACCTCGGCTTCACCGAGGACGAGGCGATCGACTGGCTGCTCGGCGACGACGACGCGCTCGGCACGACGCCGATCGACGCGCTCCGCCAGGGCCGCAAGGCCGAGGTGCGCCGCGTCGCCCAGACGCAGGGCTGAGCGACCCCCTCGCTGATCGAGCAGCGCGAAGCGCCCCTCGCTGATCGAGTAGCGCGAAGCGCGTATCGAGATCCGCCGCCGCTTCGCTGATCGAGTAGCGCGAAGCGCGTATCGAGATCCGCAGCCCCCTCGCTGATCGAGTAGCGCGAAGCGCGTATCGAGATCCCGCTGTCCCCTCGCTGATCGAGTAGCGCGAAGCGCGTATCGGGATCCGCCGTCGCTTCGCTGATCGAGTAGCGCGAAGCGCGTATCGAGATCCGCCGTCGCTTCGCTGATCGAGTAGCGCGAAGCGCGTATCGGGATCCGCCGCCCCCTCGCTGATCGAGTAGCGCGAAGCGCGTATCGGGATCCCGCTCCACAGGCAGCGCATCCCACGAACGTCTGCCGGCCCCGCCATGGCACCCTCTGCCGATGCCATGGGTCTACATCCTCCGCTGCAGCGACGGCTCGACCTACGTCGGGAGCACCCGCGACATCGATCGCCGCGTGGATCAGCATCAGCGCGGGGCGGGCGCTGAGTACACGCGGCGCCGACTCCCAGTCGAGCTCGCCTTCGCGCACTTCGACGAGTCGGTAGCTGCCGCGTTCGCGCTCGAGAAGCAGATCCAGGGATGGAGCCGGGCCAAGCGCGAGGCGCTCATCCTGGGCGACTTCGAAGGGATCGCTCGAGCGGCGAAGAAGCGCGACTGGGAGGGGTTCCGGCGGCGACGCGGCGCGACGGAGCGCGGGGAGCTCTCGTGATCTCGATACGCGGTTCGCGCTACTCGATCACCGAGGGTGGGGGAGGCGCGGGGTGTGATCTCGATACGCGCTGCGCGCTACTCGATCACCGAGGGAAGTGCTGCTCGATCACCGAGGCAGGCGCGGTGCGGGCGCCGGGTGCGGCTCGCCGCTCCCTAGCGGTCGCGCTTCGCGACCGAGTCGGCGAGCCGCTCGAGCTCGAGCACGGCCGAGCGCGACAGGTCGCCGTCGTGGAGGGACTCGAGCGCCTCGCCGACCGCGCGGTCGATGAGCGCCTCGAGGCGCTGCGGTGCCTCGGAGCGCTGGATCGCGTCCTGCAGGATGGCGATCTGCCGCTCGTCGAGCTCGCGGTCGCCGAGCAGCTCGTCGAGCATCGTGCGCACACCGGGCGTGAGTCGTTGGCGGGCGATCTCGACGAGCACCGTGCGCTTGCCCTCGCGCAGGTCGTCGCCCGCGGGCTTGCCCGTCACCTCGGGGTCGCCGAAGACGCCCAGCAGGTCGTCGCGCATCTGGAACGCGATCCCGACCGGCAGCCCGTAGCCCGCGAGCGCCTCGAGCTGCCCGGGCTCGCCCCCGGCCAGCAGCGCGCCGAGCGTCAGCGGCGCCTCGACGGAGTACTTCGCCGACTTGTAGACCGCGACCGTGTGCGCCCGGTCGAGCAGGGCGGCGGGGTCCTGCCGGATCCACGCGGCCTCCTCGAGCACGTCGAGGTACTGCCCGAAGGTCACCTCCTCGCGCATGCGGCGGTAGGCGTCGTGCACCGCGTGGCCGCGCGCCGTCCCGCGGCATGCCCGCAGCATCCGGTCGTCGGCCCAGTTGAGCAGCAGGTCGCCCACGAGCACGGCGGCGTGCTGGCCCCAGGCGCCCGCGTCGCCGACCCATTCGCCGTCGCGGTGCATCGCCTCGAGCGCGCGGTGCATCGCCGGGCGACCGCGGCGGGTGTCCGACTGGTCGATGATGTCGTCGTGCACGAGCGCAGCGGCGTGGAAGAGCTCGATCGCGGTGGCGACGCCCACCGCGTCGTGCCACTCGGGGTCCTGCTCGGTGCCCGTGGTGTGGGATGCGTCAGGCCGCGCGGCCGTGACCGCGTGCCACCCCCAGAGCACGAAGGCGCTGCGCACGCGCTTGCCGCCCGAGACGAGGTCGCGGACGAGGCGCAGCAGCGGGCCGGCGTCGCTCGAGAGCTCGGTCAGTGCCCGCTCGCGCTCGTCGAGGTACTGCTGGATCGAGGACTCGACGGCCTGGGCGAAGCGCTGCTGTGCTGACACAAGACACATGCTATTGACAGGGTGAGGACGTAGACTGTCGTTCCGCACCGGTTGAGCACGAAGGGGGTGCGAGATGGGCCTCTCCGAGCACGAGCAGCGACTGCTCGACGAGATGGAGCGCAATCTCTACAAGCACGAGGCCGACATCGTCAACACGTCGGCCGGTCCCCGCACCGTCAACTACACGAAGGTCGCGGTCGGCGTGCTCGGCGTCGTGCTGGGCCTCGTGCTCGTCGTCATCGGCGTGAGCATGAAGCTCGCGATCATCGGCGTCGCCGGCTTCGCCGTCGCGGTCGGCGGTGCGCTGTGGGCGCTCTCCGCCTCGCGTCCCGCGACGGGCGACGAGGCCGCCGCGCGCGGCACGGCGAGCGAGGGCCCGGCCGCTGCGAAGCACGGCCCGAGCCTCATGGAGCGCCTGTCCCAGGAGTGGGACGACCGCAACCAGCGCTAGCGCTCCTCCACCTCCCTCCACCCACCAGGGCCGATCCGTCAGGGTCGGCCCTCTCTCGTGCCCTCGCGCCGCTCGGTCGTGCGCGCGGGCGGTCGTTGCGTGCCCGAGATCCGCCCGCGCCCGCGCGGGCGCGGCCGCGGCGCCGCGCCCCGCTCGTGCGCCTCCCAGCGCGGCAGCGCCTGGGCGCTGTGCCGCGTGTGCATGCCCGTGATGCTCCCGCACGTCACGATCCGCGCCAAACCCCTCCACTGGCTTTCGCCGCGCCAATATTGGGCAGTCGGCGTGTTCCTTAGCAGATTCTGAGACTAGGTGGCGGTATGTGGAGTACAGTGGAGGAAGCCGGCGGACGCTGGCGGATCTCGTAAGGCCGGACGAGAGGGGGCGGAGTGTTCCTCGGCACCCACACGCCCAAGCTCGACGACAAGGGCCGCGTGATCCTCCCCGCCAAGTTCCGGCAGGAGCTCGAGGGCGGCCTCGTCCTCACCCGCGGCCAGGAGCGCTGCATCTACGTCTTCTCCATGCGCGAGTTCGAGCGCGTCCACGAGCAGATCCGGCAGGCGCCGCTCACCTCGGCCGGTGCGCGCGACTTCCTGCGGCTCTTCCTCTCGGGCGCCTCGAGCGAGCAGGCCGACAGCCAGCACCGCGTGACGATCCCGGCGAACCTGCGCGAGTACGCGGGGCTCGGGCGCGAGCTCACCGTCATCGGTGCCGGCTCCCGCGCCGAGATCTGGGACACCGCGGCCTGGAACGAGTACTACGCGGCCAAGGAGGCCGACTTCGCGAGCACGACGGAGGAGGTGATCCCCGGCATCTTCTGACCCTGGCCGTGACCCTCAGCTGGTCGCCGCGCCGCACCTTCCCCGGTGGCGCGTCGAGCGGATGGGGATCAGGGCCCGGGAGGAGGAGGGAGACGACATGGACGCATCCGAGCTCCACACCCCCGTCATGCTCGAGCGCACGCTCGGGCTGCTCGCCCCCGCGATCGAGGCCGCGACGGCCGCCGGCCGCACGCCCGTCGTCGTCGACGGCACGCTCGGCATGGGCGGCCACACCGAGGCGATGCTCGCTGCGCACCCGACGCTCGTCGTCGCCGGCATCGACCGCGACCCCGACGCGATCCGGCTCGCGGGGGAGCGCCTCGCGCGATTCGGCGACCGCTTCCGCCCCGTCCAGGCGACCTACGACCGCATCGACCTCGCGCTCGAGGCCGCGGGCGCCGACGCCGCCGACGGCATCCTGCTCGACCTCGGCGTCTCGAGCCTGCAGCTCGACGCCGCCGACCGCGGCTTCGCCTACGCGAAGGACGCGCCGCTCGACATGCGCATGGGCCAGGCGGGCGACGTGACCGCCGCGACGATCCTCGCCGAGCGCGACGCCCGCGAGCTCGCGCGCCTGTTCAAGGTGTACGGCGACGAGAAGCTCGCCGACCGCTACGCCCGGGCGATCGTCGCGGCGCGCGCCGAGCGCCCGATCGAGACCTCGGCGCAGCTCGTCGACATCCTGCAGGCGGCGACGCCGCGCGCGGTCGCCAACCAGGGCCACCCCGCCAAGCGGGTCTTCCAGGCGCTGCGCATCGAGGTCAACCAGGAGCTCGCGATCCTCGAGCGCACGATGCCCGCCGCGATCGACGCGCTCGCCGTCGGCGGCCGCCTCGTCGTGCTCGCCTACCAGTCGCTCGAGGACCGCATCGTCAAGCGCGCGCTGCAGGCCGCGGCCTCGTCGACCGCGCCGCGCGACCTGCCGGTCGAGCTGGCCGAGCACGCGCCGCACCTGCGGCTCCTCGTGCGCGGCGCCGAGCTCGCCGACGACGCCGAGCGCGCGGCCAACCCCCGGTCCGCGCCCGTCCGCCTCCGCGCCGCAGAGCGCATCCGCCCCGTCCATCCCTCAGACGACCGACCGCACCGTGAGGAGCAGTCATGACCGACGTCGCCTACGCCCAGCCGCACTTCGAGCCGCACCCCCAGCCGCAGCCGGAGCCGCGACGGGAGCGACACCTGCGGGCGCTGCCCGCGCCCAGCGTGCGCCGCGCACCGCGCCTCGTGCACGGCGTGCTCGCGCTCACGGGGCTGGTCGGCATCGTCGCCGCCCAGCTCGGCCTCTCGGTGGTGATCAGCCAGGGCGCCTACGACCTCGGCGCCCTCTCCGCCGAGTCGAGCGCGCTCGCCCGCACCGAGCAGACCCTCGCCGAGGAGGTCGCGGTGCTCTCGTCGCCGCAGCACGTCGCGGTCGCCGCCGACGACCTCGGCATGCTCGCGGGCCAGCCGTCGCAGTTCCTCACCCTCTCGGGCGAGGCGACCGCGGGGGGCCCGGATGCGCTGCACATGCAGGTGCCCGCGCTCGACCGCTTCGGCATGTACGTGCCGAACGCGCTGCTGCAGTCGCAGCCGGCGACCGCGGCGGCGGTCGCCGACGTGCGCGCCGCGATCGAGCCGTACCCGGGCATGCTGCTGCCGGCCTCGGAGTCGTCGCCCGCACCCGCGGAGGCCGCGACGCCGGCGCCGGCGACCGCGCAGCAGCCCGACCAGCCCGCGCCCGGCACGCTGCTGCCGGCGAACGCGGCCGAGTGAGGCGTGGCGGCGCGCTGCGGCGGCCGGCCGCCGCTACCGTGCTGACGGCTCGATGCGAGCCCGCCTGCACCCGCAGGCGCGAGAGGCGGAGGTGACCGTGGCAGCCAGGCGCACCCGATCGCGCACGAGGATCCGCACCGCGATCGTCGCCGTGCTGACCTTCGCGCTGCTCGCGACCTTCGTCGTGCGGCTCGCCGACATCCAGCTCGTGCGCGCCGAGGCGCTCAACGCCGAGGCGGATGGGCGGCGCGGGGTCACGCAGACGCTCTTCGGCACGCGCGGCCCCATCGTCGACGCGAACGGCACGGTGCTCGCCGAGAGCGTCGATCGGTGGGACCTCACGATCTCGCCGCAGTACACGCGCGACCTGCAGCCCGGCATCGACCCCGTCGACGAGCTCATGACGGTGGGGGATGCGCTCATCGCGATCGGCGGCATCACCGGTGACGACCCGCGCGACCTGCAGGCGATGATCTACGCCGAGCTCGAGCGCGACCCCGACTCCGACTACCTCATGCTCTCGACGGGCCTCGACGCGCGGCAGTTCGAGGCGGTGCGCGACCTGCGCATCCCGTGGGTGTACCTGCGGCTCAACCCGCAGCGCGTCTACCCGGCGGGAGCGGTCGCCGGCAACCTCGTGGGCTTCATGGGCACCGACGATCCGCTCGCGGGCATCGAGCGCAGCCACGACGCGTGCCTCGCGCCCACCGATGGCCAGCGCATGTTCGACCGCTCGGCCGACGGCACGCCCATCCCGGGCTCGATCACGACCACGCCCGCCGTCGACGGCGGCACGGTGCAGCTCACGATCGACGCCGACGTGCAGTACCAGGTGCAGCAGCTCACGGCGCAGTACACGTCGCAGCTGCGCGCCCGCAGCGGCACCTCGGTCGTGATGCGGGCGGACGGCACCGTCGTCGCCGTCGCCGAGTCGACGACCGTCGATCCCAACGACCCCACGGGCACCGCAGCGAAGGACCGCGGCTCGCGCGCCTTCACCTCGGCGTACGAGCCGGGCTCGATCTGGAAGACGTTCGCGTGGGCCGCGATGCTCGACCTCGGCCTCATCGAGCGCACCGACGAGCTGAGCGTGCCGTGGACGTACGAGGCGCCCGGCGCCCGCGTGCGCGATGCGCACTCGCACGAGCCCAAGCAGTGGACGGCCGCGGGCATCCTCGTCAACTCCTCCAACTCGGGCATGTCCCGCCTCGCCGAGCAGCTCGACCGCGAGGACCTCTACGACTACTTCGACCGCTTCGGCTTCGGCCAGCAGACCGCGGTCGGCTTCGCGGGGGAGCAGGCGGGCGTGCTGCACGACCCCGCGACGCTCGACCCGCAGACGAGCCTCACCTCCCTGTTCGGCCAGGGCCTGTCGGCGACGCCCATCCAGCTCGCCTCCGGCTACCAGGCGATGGCGAACGACGGGGTCCACCTGCCCGTGCGGCTCATCGCCGGCTGCACCGACGCCGAGGGCCAGGTGACGAGCCCCGAGCTGCCCGAGGGCCAGCGGGTCGTGAGCTCCGAGACGGCGGAGTCGACGCTCGAGGTGCTCGAGCACGTCGTCACCGACTACGGCTACGACACCTTCCCGATCGAGGGCTACCGCATCGCAGCGAAGACGGGCACGGCGCAGATGGCCTACGACGACGGATCCGGCTACGACCCCGACCGCATGATGATCTCGGTCGCGGGCGTGTTCCCGGTCGACGACCCGCAGTTCGTGGTCGTCACGCTGTACGACAGCCCCCAGACGATCCGCACGAGCGGCGGGGCCATCCCGGCCTTTCACGATATGGTGAACCTCTTGATCCGCCACTACGACATCCCCCCGAGCACGACCCCAGCACCTGACGTGCCGCTCGAGTGGCCGGCCGAGCAGCCTTGACACCGAGCAGGGCAGACACACTGAGGAGACGATGTCCGTGGTGGGCGTGACCCCGAGGATCCTGCGACCGGAGCACCCCGCCCCGCGGCCCCTCGCGGGCCTCGTCGACGAGTTCGGCCTGCAGGTGGAGGCAGACCTCGACGGCGTCGAGGTCACCGGCATCACCAACGACTCCGGCGACGTGCAGCCCGGCGACATCTTCGCCGCGCTCCCGGGCGCCCGCAGGCACGGCGCCGAGTTCGCCGCCGACGCCGTCGAGCGCGGCGCCGTCGCGGTCGTGACCGACGCCGCGGGCGCGGCCCTGCTGCGCACCGACGCGCCCGTGATCGTGCTCGACGACCCGCGCGCGGCGCTCGGCGAGATCGCCGCGTGGGTCTACCGCACCGCCGAGCAGCCGCCGAAGCTCTTCGGCATCACCGGCACGAACGGCAAGACCTCGACGTCGTTCATGCTCGAGGGCCTGCTGTCGGACCTCGGCTTCGTCACCGGTCTGTCGACGACGGCCGAGCGGCACGTCGGCGACCTCGTCGTCACGTCGAAGCTCACCACCCCCGAGGCGAGCGAGCTGCACGCCCTGCTCGCGCGCATGAAGGAGGCCGGGGTCCGCGCCGCCGTGCTCGAGGTGAGCGCGCAGGCGCTCGAGCGCCACCGCGTCGACGGCGTGCTGTTCGACGTCGTCGCGTTCACGAACCTCAGCCACGACCACCTCGACGACTACGGCTCGATGGAGGCGTACTTCGACGTGAAGCTCGAGCTGTTCACGCCCGACCGCGCCGTGCGCGGCGTCGTGTGTGTCGACACCGACTGGGGGGCGCGCGTCGCCGAGCGCAGCCGCATCCCGGTCACGACCGTGACGAGCGACCCGGAGCGGAGCGCCGACTGGCGCGTCGACATCTGGGAGGAGACGCCGGCGTCGACCTCGTTCACGCTTACGGGCATCGACGGCGGCGCGATCGAGGTGCAGGTGCCGTTCATCGGGCGCCACATGGCCGTCGACGCGGCGATCGCGATCCTCATGCTCGTCGAGGACGGCTTCGAGATCGAGGCGATCGCCGAGGCGATCGACCGCGGCATGCGGCCGACGCTGCCGGGCCGCATCGAGCGGGTCTCGGGCGACAGCGGGCCTGCGGTCTTCGTCGACTACGGCCACAGCCCGGACGCCTTCGCCCAGACACTCGAGGCGCTGCGGCGCGTGACCGAGGGACGCCTCATCATGATGTTCGGCGCCGACGGCGACCGCGATGCGACGAAGCGCGCCGAGATGGGGCGCATCGCCGCCTCGCTCGCCGACGCCGTGGTCGTGACCGACTTCAACCCGCGCACCGAGGATGCCGCGAGCATCCGCGCCCAGGTGCTCGAGGGCGCGCGCGCCGTCGCCGGCGACAAGCCGGTCGTCGAGTCCTCGCCCGAGGAGGCCGCGATCCGCGTCGCGCTCTCGATGGCGGGCCCGGGCGACACCGTGCTGTGGGCAGGCCCGGGCGACGCCGACTACCGCGACGTCGCGGGCGTGCGCGAGCCCTTCGTCGCGCGCGACGAGGCGCGGCTCGCGCTCCACGAAGCTGGCTGGGACGACGGCTCGCTCGGCCGCAGCGGGGACGTGCGCTGATGCTGGGGATGCGGGCGAGCGAGATCGCGCAGGCCGTCGGGGGAGCGCTCCACGGCGACGACGCCCTGGTGACGGGCTCGGTCGAGACCGACTCCCGGCTCGTGACCGCGGGCGGCGTGTTCGTCGCGATGCCCGGCGAGGTCACCGACGGCCACCGCTTCATCGACGCCGCGGTCGAGGCCGGCGCCGCGCTCATCATCGCCGAGCGGCCGCTCGAGCAGCCGGTGCCGCACGTCGTCGTCGAGCAGGGCGTCGTCGCGCTCGGCCTGCTCGCAGCCGAGGTGATCCGGCGGGTGCGCGCGGCGGGCGAGCTCACCGTGATCGGCGTCACCGGCTCGAACGGCAAGACGACGACCAAGAACATGCTGCAGGCGATCCTCGAGGAGCACGGCCCGACCGTGAGCCCCGTGAAGTCGTTCAACAACGAGGTCGGCGCGCCGATGACGATGCTCCGCATCGACGAGGCGACCCGCTACCTCGTGCTCGAGATGGGCGCGAGCGTCGAGGGCGACATCAAGCGCCTCACGGCCATGTCGCATCCGGATGTCGGGGTCGTCCTGAAGGTCGGGCTCGCCCACGCTGGCGAGTTCGGCGGCATCGAGACGACCGCTCGTGCGAAGACCGAGATGGTGAGCGACCTCGCGGAGGACGGCGTCGCGGTGCTCAACCGCGACGACGAGCGCGTGCGGGCGATGGCCGGCGCGACCCGCGCCCGCGTGACCTGGTTCGGGACCGAGCCGGGGCCGGCGGATGAGCCGACGCGCCTGTGGGCCGACGGGATCGACTCGACGCTCGAGGGCACCGTCGCGACCGTGCACCGGCAGGATGCCGACGGCGGCGAGCAGTCGTGGCCGCTGCGCATGCGCATCCTCGGCGAGCACCACGTCATGAACGCGCTCGCCGCGCTCACCGTCGCCGACGCGCTCGGCCTCGACGTCGGCCGGGCGATCGACGCCCTCGCCGGGCTCGAGCGCGCCGAGCGCGGCCGCATGGAGCTGCTCGAGCCGGGCGGCGGCATCACCGTCATCAACGACGCCTACAACGCGAGCCCCGACTCGACCGCGGCGGCGCTGCGCGCCCTCGCGCACATGACGCGGCAGGCCGGGCGCCGCTCGATCGCGGTGCTCGGCGAGATGGCCGAGCTCGGGCCGCACGCCGTCGAGGAGCACGACCGGCTCGGCCGGCTCGCCGTGCGCGTGCGCATCGACCGCCTCATCGTCGTCGGCTCGGGCGCGAAGGCGATCCACGACGCCGCCGAGCTGGAGTCGTCCTTCGGCCAGGAGACGACGTTCGTCGAGACGGCCGACGAGGCTGAGGCGCTGCTGCGCGCCGAGCTCGCCGAGGGCGATGTCGTGCTGTTCAAGTCGTCGAACGTGTCGGGCCTCCAGCCCCTCGCCGAGAGGATCGGAGGGCTCTGATGCTCGTGCTGCTCGCATCGGCGGGGATCGCCCTGCTCGTCTCCCTGCTCGGCACGCCGCTGTTCGTGCGCGTGTTCGCGCGCATCGGCTGGGGGCAGTTCATCCGCGACGACGGTCCGCAGTCGCACCACGTGAAGCGCGGCACGCCCACGATGGGCGGCCTCATCTTCATCGTCGCGACGCTGCTGGGCTACTTCGGCGGCAAGCTGCTCGGGCAGGACGTCCCGACGCTCCCGGCGCTGATGATCCTGCTGCTCATGGTCGGCATGGGCGCGGTCGGCTTCGTCGACGACTTCCTCAAGATCTCGAACCAGCGCTCGCTCGGCCTCGGCGGCTGGGCGAAGGTCGCCGGCCAGGTCGTCGTGTCGGTGCTCTTCGGCGTGCTCGTCATCACGCTGCCGTACGGCAGCGCCGGACGCACGCTCGTCGACCCGGTCATCTCGGGCGTCCGCGACATCCCGTGGCTCGACCTCGCGCCGCTCGGCGCGTTCGGCGGCATCCTGTTCGTGCTCTGGATCCTCATCATGAACGTCTCGGCGTCGAACGCCGTCAACGTGACCGACGGCCTCGACGGGCTCGCGACCGGTGCCGTGATCCTCTCGACGATCGGCTACGCGTTCATCGCGTTCTGGCAGTTCAACCAGTCGTGCTTCGCCGGCGGCGCGGCCGAGGAGAACGCCTACCGCTGCTACAGCGTGCTCGAGCCGCTCGACATCGCGACGCTCGCCGCCACGATCGTCGGCGCGCTCATCGGCTTCCTGTGGTGGAATACGAGCCCCGCGCAGATCTTCATGGGCGACGTCGGGTCGCTCTCGCTCGGCGGGGCGCTCGCGGGCTTCGCGATCATGACCGACACGCACCTGCTGCTGCTGCTCATCGCGGGCCTCCCCATCATCGTCACCGGCTCCGTCATCGTGCAGCGCGCCTACTTCAAGGCGACCGGCGGCAAGCGCGTCTTCCTCATGACGCCGCTCCACCACCACTTCGAGCTCAGGGGCTGGGAGGAGGTGACGATCGTCGTGCGGTTCTGGATCCTCGCCGGCCTGTTCGTCGCCGCCGGCGTCGGGCTGTTCTACTTCGAGTGGTCGATCCACCGCCCATGAGCCGGCTCGACTCCCTCACCTCCTGGCACGCCGACTGGTCGGGCGTGCGTGCGGCCGTGCTCGGCCTCGGCGTCACGGGCTTCGCCGCCGCCGACACGCTCGCCGAGCTCGGCGCATCCGTCACGGTCGTCGCCGAGCGCGTCGACGACGAGCGGCGCACGATCCTCGGCGTGCTCGGCGTGCCGATCGTCGAGGCGGGCCGCGACGACCTGCCCGAGGCGATCGCGGGCGCCCAGGTCGTCATCGCCTCGCCGGGCCTGCGCCCCGACCACCCGTGGCTCGTCGCGGCCGCCGAGCGCGGCATCCCCGTGTGGGGCGACATCGAGCTCGCGTGGCGCGTGCGCGACAAGGTCGAGTCGGCCGAGTGGATCCTCATCACCGGCACGAACGGCAAGACCACGACGACGCAGCTCACGGCGCACATGCTGCGCGAGGCGGGGCTCCGCGTCGCGCCGGTGGGCAACATCGGTACGCCCGTGCTCGACGCGGTGCGCGACCCGGCGGGCTTCGACGCGCTCGTCGTCGAGCTCTCGAGCTTCCAGCTGCACTGGCTGCCCGAGGAGGGCGCGGGCGCGCTCTGGCCGCACTCGGCCGCCGTGCTCAACATCGACGACGACCACCTCGACTGGCACGGGTCGGCGGATGCGTACCGCGCTGCGAAGGCGAAGGTCTACCGGAACGCTCGGGTCGCCGCCGTCTACAGCGTCGAGGACGCGGTGACGCGCACGATGGTCGAGGAGGCCGACGTCGTCGAGGGCTGCCGGGCGATCGGCTTCTCGCTCGGCGTGCCCGGCCCGAGCGACCTCGGCCTCGTCGAGGACGTGCTCGTCGACCGCGCGTTCCTCGACGAGCGCCACCGCCAGGCGCTCGAGCTCGGCTCGCTCGCCGACCTCGAGCCCGCGGGGCTGCGCTCGCCCCACATGACGCGCAACGTGCTCGCCGCCGCGGCCCTCGCGCGCGGCTTCGGCACCGAGCCCGCGCAGGTGCGCGACGCCGTGCGCTCCTTCCAGCTCGACCGGCACCGCACCGAGCTCGTGGACGAGATCGACGGCGTGCGCTTCGTCGACGACTCGAAGGCCACCAACCCGCACGCGGCCGAGGGATCCCTGAGCGCCTTCGACCGGGTCGTCTGGATCGTGGGCGGGCTCTTCAAGGGGGCCGACGTCGCACCGCTCGTCGAGCGGCACCGCGGCCGCCTCGTCGCGGCCGTCGCGATCGGCGCCGACCGGGCGCCGGTGCGCGAGGCGTTCGCGCGACACGCGCCCGGCATCCCGCTCGTCGAGGTCGACACGGCGGACACTGGTGCGGTGATGCGGCTGGCCGTCGAGGCGGCCGCAGCGCACGCCGCGCCGGGCGTGACGGTCCTGCTGGCGCCGGCGGCCGCATCCATGGACCAGTTCGAGGACTACGCACAGCGCGGCGACCGGTTCGCCGAGGCGGTGCGGGCCAGGAGAGAGCGGGAAGGGGGAGCCCATGGCGACAGCGACGGCCCCCACGACCGCGACTGACCTCGCACCCGACGGCTCCGGACGCGTCGAGCGGATGGGGCGGCGCGCGCTCGTGCGCGTGCGCGCGGCGTTCGGCGCGCCGACGCTCAACGCGACGCTCCTGCTCGGCACCGCGCTCTTCCTCGTGGCCTTCGGCCTCGTGATGGTGCTCTCGTCGTCGTCGGTCGAGAGCTACGTCGCGGGCGGCTCGTTCTTCACCGACTTCGCGAAGCAGGGCGCGTTCGCGGCGATCGGCGTGGTCGTCATGCTCATCGCCGCCCGCATGCCCGCGGGCACGTGGCAGCGGGTCGCGTGGATCGCGATCCTGCTCGGCATCGCCCTGCAGGTGCTCGTGTTCACCCCGATCGGCTTCGGCGCGAACGGCAACCGCAACTGGATCGGCGTCGGCGGCGTCTCGATGCAGCCGTCGGAGTTCGTCAAGGTCGCGCTGTGCGTGTGGCTCGCGATGATCATGACGCGCAAGCAGAAGCAGCTCGGCAAGTTCTGGCAGGCGTGGATCCCGGCGGCGCCCGTCGCGGGCCTCTCGATCGGCCTCGTGCTGCTCGGCAGCGATCTCGGCACCGTCGTCATCATGGTCGCGCTCTCGTTCGGCGCGCTGTGGTTCGCGGGTGTCAAGTGGTGGCACCTGCTGCTGCCCGTCGCGGGCCTCGCCGTGCTCGCGGTGCCCGTGGTGCTCTCGAGCCCGTCGCGCATCCGCCGCATCTCGGCGTTCTGGCACGGCTGCACCGACGCCGACTACTACTCCGGTTGCTGGCAGCAGCTCCACGGCACGTGGGCGCTCTCGGCGGGCGGCCTCTTCGGGGTCGGGCTCGGCAACTCGCGCGCGAAGTGGTCGTGGCTGCCGGAGGCCGACAACGACTACATCTTCGCGATCATCGGCGAGGAGCTCGGGCTGCTCGGCGCCGTCGTCGTGCTCGCGCTCTTCGCGCTGCTCGCGTGGACCATGCTGCGCATCGTGCGGCACGCGAAGCAGCAGATGACGCGCGTCGTCACGGGCGCCGCGATGGTGTGGCTCATCGGTCAGGCGCTCGTCAACATCGGCGTCGTGCTGGGCCTCCTGCCCGTGCTCGGCGTGCCGCTGCCGTTCATCTCCTCCGGCGGATCGCAGCTCATCGCGGCGCTGCTCATCATCGGCGTCGTCCTCTCGCTCGAGCGGGTCGACAACCCGAGGGCGAGGGGCGAGGAGCCCCTGGCCGCGGAGGCCTGACGTGCGTGTGCTGCTCGCCGGCGGCGGGACCGCCGGACACGTCAACCCGCTGCTCGCGACCGCGCAGCGGCTGCGGGAGCGCCATCCCGAGGCCGAGCTCACGGTGCTCGGCACCGCGGAGGGGCTCGAGCGCGAGCTCGTGCCGCGCGCGGGCCTCGAGCTCGTCACGATCGAGAAGCTGCCCTTCCCGCGGCGTCCGGACGTCGCCGCGTTGCGGTTCCCCGGCCGCTGGCGCCGCGCCGTGCGCGAGGTCCGCGCGCTCATCCGCGAGCGCGGCATCGACGTCGTCGTCGGCTTCGGCGGCTACGCCTCCGCGCCCGCCTACCGGGCCGCGCGCCTCGAGGGCGTGCCGATCGCGATCCACGAGGCGAACGCGAAGCCGGGCATGGCGAACGTGCTCGGCGCCCGCTGGACGCCGTTCGTCGGGCTGTCCTACCGGTCGACGCGGCTGCGCGGCGAGCTCGTCGGCATGCCGCTGCGGCCGGAGATCACGGGGCTCGACCGCGCTGGGCTGCGCGACGACGCCGTCGCCGAGCTCGGCCTCGACGCCGACCGGCCCACGCTGCTCGTGACCGGCGGCTCGCAGGGCGCCCGCTCGCTCAACCGCGCGATCGTCGCCGCGGCCGCCGACATCGTCGACGCCGGCTGGCAGATCCTGCACCTCTCTGGCGGCCGCCAGACCGACTTCGAGCCGGCGACGGTGCCGCACTACGTGGCGATCGAGTACCTCGACCGCATGCACCTCGCGCTCGCCGCCGCCGACCTCGTCGTGTGCCGCGCCGGGAGCCTCACGGTGAGCGAGCTCATGGCGGTCGGGCTGCCCGCCGTCTACGTGCCGCTGCCGTACGGCAACGGTGAGCAGGGCCTCAACGCCGCCGATCAGGTGGCGGCCGGGGGAGCGCTGCTCGTCGCCGACGCCGGCTTCACGGCAGAATGGGTGCGCACGCGGCTCGTGCCGCTGCTGCGCGACGCCGACCGGATCGCCGAGATGGCCAGTGCGAGCGCCGGCGCGGGCTCGGACGACGGCAGCGACCGCATGTGCGATCTCATCGAGCGGGCCGCGGCCACGAGGAGGCAGTCGTGATCGAACCGGACTTCAGCCAGCCGATCCCCGAGCGCATCGAGCGCATCCACTTCGTCGGCATCGGCGGCTCGGGCATGTCGGGCATCGCCCACATGATGCTCGACGCCGGCATCGCCGTGAGCGGCTCCGACCGCTCCGGCTCCGCGACCGTCGACCGGCTCGTCCAGCGCGGCGCGACCGTCGCGATCGGCCACGACGCCGCGAACCTCGCCGTCGAGGGGGAGGGACGCGTCGACGCGATCGTCGTCACGAGCGCCCTCTGGCCCGACAACCCCGAGCTGCTCGCGGCGCGCGAGCACGGCATCCCCGTCCTCCACCGCTCCCAGGCGCTGCACGTGCTCGCGCGCGGCAAGCGCGTCGTCGCGGTCGGCGGCGCGCACGGCAAGAGCACGACGACGGGCATGCTCGTCGTCGGCCTCCAGGGCCTGGGCGTCGACCCCGGCTTCGTCAACGGCGCGGTGATCGCGGGCGTCGACGCGTCGAGCGGGGCGGGCTCCTCCGACCTGTTCGTGCTTGAGGCGGATGAGTCGGACGGCTCGTTCCTGCTCTACGACGTCGCGGTCGCGCTCATCACGAACGTCGACACCGACCACCTCGACCACTACGGCACGCCCGAGGCGTTCGACGCGGCCTTCGCGGAGTTCGCGAACCGCGCGAGCGAGGCGGTCGTCATCTCGGCCGACGACGCGGGCGCCCGGCGCGTGCGCGCGCTCATCGACCACGAGCGCGTCGTGACGTTCGGCGAGGCCGCCGGCGCCGACGTGCGGATCGTCGGGATCCGCACGGGCGCGAGCGCCGCGTGCACCGTCGAGGTCGCGGGGGAGCGCATCGAGCTCGAGGCTGGCGTGCCCGGCCGGCACAACGCCGTCAACGCCGCCGGTGCGCTCGCGACGCTCGTCGCGCTCGGCTTCGCTCCCGCCGAGGCCGCGCACGCGCTCGCCGCCTTTCGCGGCACGGGGCGCCGCTTCGAGCTGCACGGCGAGCGCCGCGGCGTGCGCGTCTACGACGACTACGCCCACCACCCCGCCGAGGTCGACGCCGCGCTCACGGCCGCGCGCACGATCATCGGCGACGGCCGCATCATCGCGATCCACCAGCCGCACCTCTTCACCCGCACGCGCGACATGGCGGGCGAGTTCGCGGCCGTCTACGAGCGCGTCGCCGACCACACCGTCGTGCTCGACGTCTACGGCGCCCGCGAGGATCCGATCCCGGGCGTCACAGGGGCGATGGTCGCCGAGCGCTTCCAGCGCGCCGACGACGTCGACTTCCTGCCCGACTGGCAGCAGGCGGCCGAGCGCGCCGCCGAGCTCGCCGAGGAGGGCGACATCATCGTCACGCTCTCGTGCGGCGACGTGTACCGCATCATCCCGCAGGTCCTCTCGGCGCTCGAGCACGCCGAGCACGGCGAGGGCGCGTGAAGCGGCCCGAGGGCTTCGACGAGCCGCCGCGCGGGTCGGCCGATGCGGCTCGCGCTGGGCGCTCCCGCGCGTCCGCGCCGGAGGCCGAGTCGCGCGGCGTCGTGCGGCTCGACGCGCTGCGGCGCCGACGCGAGGCCGAGGCGGCGCTCCTCGAGCGATGGGGTGCGGATGCGTCGGGCCGCGTCGAGCCGGAGCCCGGGCCGGAGCCGCGGCGCTGGGCGCTCAGCGCCTACGCCGACCTCGAGGCGCTCGACGAGCAGGAGGCGCGGGGGCAGCGCGAGGACGACGCACGCGGCGACGGGGAGGTCGGCCGCGCGGACGCGGATGTCGCGCCCACCGAGCGCGAGGAGGCGCTGCTCGGCGGCGGCTCGAACGCCCAGCGGGTCGATCGCGCGTGGCGGCGCGCCGAGCAGGAGCAGCGCCGCCTCGACCGCGCCGAGCTGCGCGACGCGAGGCGCGAGGCGCGACTCGCCAAGCGGGCGCGCGTCCGGCAGGAGCGCGCCGAGGTGCGGCGCTTCACCGCGGCGCGACGCCGCCAGCTGCGGATGGCGCTGCTCGGCATCGGCGGGCTCGGGCTCGCGCTCGCGCTGCTCGTGGGCCTCGTGTGGTCGCCGCTCATGGCCGTGCGCGACGTGCAGGTCGAGGGCGCCGATCGCGTCGACCCGGCGGCGGTGCAGCAGGCGCTCGCCGGCCAGGTCGGCCAGCCGATCGCGACGGTCACCGAGGCCGGCGTCGCCGAGCAGCTGCGCACCATCCCGCAGATCGAGTCGTTCCAGCTCGACGTCGTGCCGCCCTCGACGGTCATCGTGCGGCTCGTCGAGCGGCGGCCGGTCGCGATCCTGCCCGGCGACGACGGCGAGACGGTCATCGACGGCGCGGGCGTGGCGCTCGGCGCGGTCGACGAGTCGACCGCGGCGCTGCCCCGCCTCGAGGGCGTCGAGGTCGGCAGCGAGCAGTTCGAGGCGGTGGCGGCGATGCTCGTCGCGGTGCCGGTCGACGTGCTCGAGTCGACCGAGACCGTCGAGGCGCCCACCGCATCCGACATCCGCCTGACGCTCGAGAGCGGTCAGACCGTGCAGTGGGGCGGAGCCGACGAGAGCCCCCTCAAGGCCGCGGTGCTCGCTGCCCTCATGGCGACGCAGGACCCCGCGGCCGCCGCCGTGCTCGACGTACGGGCGCCCGAGCACCCCGTCGTGCGCAGCCCCTCGTCCTGAGCCGCGCTCGAGCCGCCGCCCCTCGCTGCCTGCGGGAAGGTGACGAAACTTTTTCTTGGGCGGACACGCCCACCGGATCCCGCCCCCGCGACCTCCGCGCCCGTACCGTCGGAGACGTCAGCATGAAGTGAGGAATTCTCTAAACTTCAACTAGAGGTTGAGGGTTCGATCGAGGGGCCGGGACGTGACTTCCAACAACAACTACCTCGCCGTCATCAAGGTGGTCGGCGTGGGCGGTGGCGGCGTGAACGCCGTGAACCGCATGATCGACCTCGGACTGCGCGGGGTCGAGTTCATCGCCGTCAACACCGACGCGCAGGCGCTGCTGCTCAGCGACGCGGACGTCAAGCTCGACGTCGGACGCGAGCTCACGAAGGGGCTCGGCGCAGGTGCCGACCCCGAGGTGGGCCGCCGTGCCGCCGAGGACCACGCGGAGGAGATCGAGGAGGCGCTCGCGGGCGCCGACATGGTCTTCGTCACCGCGGGTGAGGGCGGCGGCACCGGCACGGGCGGAGCGCCCGTCGTCGCGCGCATCGCGAAGAGCCTCGGGGCGCTGACGGTCGGCGTGGTGACGAAGCCGTTCTCGTTCGAGGGCAAGCGTCGCCAGGCGCAGGCCGAGGCGGGCGTCGAGGCGCTCAAGAACGAGGTCGACACGCTCATCGTCGTGCCGAACGACCGCCTGCTCGAGATCAGCGACATGGGCATCTCGATGGTCGAGGCGTTCGAGACCGCCGACCAGGTGCTGCTCGCGGGCGTGCAGGGCATCACCGACCTCATCACGACGCCTGGCCTCATCAACGTCGACTTCGCCGACGTGAAGTCGGTCATGCAGGGCGCGGGCTCGGCGCTCATGGGCATCGGCTCGTCGCGCGGCGCCGACCGCGCGATCAAGGCGGCCGAGCTCGCGGTCGCGAGTCCGCTGCTCGAGGCGAAGATCGACGGCGCCCACGGCGTGCTGCTGTCGATCCAGGCTGGCAGCAACCTCGGCATCCACGAGACGTACGACGCCGCGAAGCTCGTGCAGGAGGCCGTGCACCCGGAGGCGAACATCATCTTCGGCACGGTCATCGACGACACGCTCGGCGACGAGGTGCGCGTCACCGTCATCGCCGCGGGCTTCGACGGCGCGGGCCCGATCGCGAAGGACGACGACTCGGTGATCCGCACCGCTGCGCGCGAGTCGATGGGCCTGCGCGCCTCGAGCCCGAGCGCCCCGGCGCCCCGCTCGGAGGAGCCCGCCGAGCGCCGCCCGGTGCCGGCCCCGCCGGTCGCCGACCACCTCACCGGCCCCGTCCAGCCGCTGACCCAGGTGGACGAGGAGGAGGACGAGTTCCTCCCCGACTTCCTGCGCTGACACGCCCATGACCGACGCCCCCGCCGCGCGCCTGGCCGCCTTCCTCGAGCAGCTCGAGGGGGAGCGGCCGGCGCGCGGCGTCACGGTCATCGTGGTCACGAAGTTCCACCCCGCCGCGCTCGTCCGCGAGCTCGCCGCCGTCGGCCACCGCGACTTCGGCGAGAACCGCCACCCCGAGGCGCGCGACAAGGCCGCCGAGCTCGCCGACCTCGACCTCACCTGGCACTACGTGGGCCAGCTGCAGCGCAAGAAGGCGCGGCAGGTCGCGAGCTACGCCGATGTGCTCCACTCCATCGACTCCACCGACCTCGTCGACGCGCTCGAGGGCGGCGAGCATCCGCACGACCGCCCCGTGCGCGACGCCCTCGTGCAGGTCAACCTCACCGACGACCCCGGCCGAGGCGGCGTCGCCCCCGCGGGGCTCGACGCGCTCGCCGAGCGCGTCGCTGCCTCGAGCGCGCTGCGGCTCCGCGGCGTCATGGCGGTCGCGCCCCTCGACGAGGCGCCCGCCGCAGCCTTCGAGCGGCTCGCCCGCTTCGCCGAGCGCGTGCGCGCGATCGAGCCCTCCGCCGACTGGATCTCGGCGGGCATGAGCGCCGACTGGCGCGAGGCCCTCCAGCACGGCGCGACACACCTGCGAATCGGCACGGCAATCACGGGAAACCGTCCTGCCGGCGGATAGCGTGAACCCCAGCCACGAGGAGGATCCATGAGCAACGCACTGAAGAAGGCGGCGATCTACTTCGGCTTCGCCGAGGAGGACGAGCTGACCCAGGAGGTCCGTCCCGTCGAGCGGACCGAGGAGCACGAGCGTGCCCCCCAGCAGCATCAGCAGCAGCCGCGCGAGCGCGCCGAGGAGCCGCGCCGCGCCCCCGTCACCAAGCTCCGCGCCGCACAGAAGGTGAGCGACATGAGCGAGATCCTCACGGTGCACCCGCGCCAGTACAAGGACGCCAAGCCGATCGCGCAGGCGTTCCGCGACGGCACGCCGGTGATCATCAACCTCTCGCAGATGACCGACGGCGACGCCCGTCGGCTGATCGACTTCTCGGCGGGCCTCACGCAGGGCCTCGAGGGCCGCATCGAGCGCGTCACCACCAAGGTGTACCTGCTCACGCCGGAGCACATCGCCGTCTCCGGCGGCCGCGGCGTCGAAGAGGACCCGGACGCCGCCGTCTTCGCCCACTGACGGCGGTGGCGATCGTCTCGATCCTCGCCTGGATCGTCCACACCGCAGCGCTGGTCGCGTTCTACGTCCTCTGGGCGCGGATCATCCTCGACTTCGTCCGGCAGCTGCGGCGCGACTGGCGCCCGACGGGGTTCTGGCTCCTCGTCTCGGTGTGGATCCTGCGCATCACCGATCCGCCGCTGCGCTTCACCCGCCGCTTCGTGAAGCCGGTGCGCATCGGCGGCGCCATGCTCGACATCGCGATGCTCGTGCTGCTGCTGGCGCTGCTGCTGCTCATGACGATCGTCGGCCCGCTGCGCTGATCGCGGGCTTTGCGGAAACGCGTGGTTATGATCATCGGAACGCGAAATGCGGCAGGTACAGTGAACCTGCGCCGCCGACCCGCCGGTCGGGGGCTGATCGAGAAAGGCACCCCATGGCACTGACTCCTGACGACGTCGTCCACAAGCGCTTCGAGACGACGCGCTTCCGCGACGGCTACGACCAGGACGAGGTCGATGACTTCCTCGACGAGGTGGTCACGGAGCTCCGGCGCCTGACCGAGGAGAACGACGCGCTGCGCGCCGAGAACGAGCAGCTGCGCGCCGGCGTCGTCCCCGAGCCGCGCGAGGCCGAGCCGGCCGCCGTGGACACCGCAGAGCTCGACGCGCTCCGCAGCGAGAACGAGCAGCTCAAGCAGCAGCTCGCCGAGCGCGATGCGGCCGCCGCCGAGCGCGACGCCGCCGACGCCGAGCGCCAGGCCGCCGACGCGGCAGCCGCCGAGGCCGCCGCGCAGCAGCCCGCAGAGGAGCCCGTCGAGGCCGAGGTCGAGCCGGTCGCCGAGGCGCCGCAGGCCGCCGCACCCGAGGCCGCCCCCGCCGTCACCAACGCCGACGGCCTGCTCGCGCTCGCCCAGCGCGTGCACGACGAGCACGTCGCCGAGGGCGAGCGCAAGCGCGATGAGCTCATCGCCGCCGCCGAGGCCTCCGCGCAGGCGATCGAGGACGCCGCCGAGCAGCGCAAGGTCGCGCTGCAGGAGGAGTTCGAGGGCCAGAAGGCCAAGCTCGAGGAGCAGAAGGCCGGCCTCGAGCAGAAGATCGACGAGCTCAAGAGCTTCGAGCGCGACTACCGCCTCAAGCTCCGCGGCTACATCGAGAGCCAGCTGCGCGATCTCGACCGCTCGTCCTCGCTCGCCTTCGGCGGGCAGGGCGGCAACTGAGCCGCCCCTCAGTGCCGGACGGCTCCGGGGCGCGTCGGGCCCGCACGCCCTGGCGGATGCTCGCGCTGGTCCTCGGGGCCGCCGCGGCCGTGTGGGTCGCCGACTTCCTCAGCAAGGAGTGGGTCATCGCGTCGATGGCCGAGGGGGAGCGGCGCCTGGTGCTCGGCGAGCTGCTGCAGTGGCACTTCGTCCGCAACCCCGGCGCGGCGTTCTCGCTCGCTGCCGGGTCGACGTGGATCTTCACGATCCTGGCCGCAGCGGTCGTGGTCTTCATCGTCCTGCAGCTGCGGCGCATCCGCTCGATCCTGTGGGCGCTCGCGTTCGGCTTCCTGCTGGGCGGCACGCTCGGCAACCTCACCGACCGACTCACGCGCGAGCCCGGCTTCTTCGTCGGCCACGTCGTCGACTTCATCCAGGTGTGGGGCTTCCCGGCGATCTTCAACGTCGCCGACATCTTCATCGTCGGCTCGATGATGGGCGTCGTGCTGCTCGTGCTCGCGAACATCGGCCTCGACGGGGTGCGCCACACCGACGAGCCGGCGCGCGACGACCGCGGCGGCGCGGCGGCCGACCCCGACGCGACCGAGCCCCTCGACCCGAGCGACCGGCCCTGATGGAGACCCGCTTCCTGCAGGTGCCGCCGGGCCTCGACGGGGTGCGGGCGGATGCGGGGCTCGCCAAGCTGCTCGGGCTCTCGCGCACCGCCGTGGTCGGGATGCTGGAGGCCGGCGGCGCGGTGCAGGACGGCGCCGTGCTCGGGAAGTCCGACCGCCTGCGGGCCGACGCGTGGCTCGACCTCAGCTGGCAGCCGCGCGAGGAGCCGCGCATCGTCGCGACGCCCGTGCCGGAGCTCGGCATCGTGCACGACGACGCCGACATCGTCGTGGTCGACAAGCCCGCGGGGGTCGCTGCCCACCCCTCGGTGGGATGGGAGGGGCCGACGGTCGTCGGGGCGCTCGCCGCCGCGGGCTTCCAGATCGCGACGTCGGGCGCCGCCGAGCGGCAGGGCGTCGTGCACCGGCTCGACGCGGGCACGAGCGGCCTCATGGTCGTCGCGAAGAGCGAGCGCGCCTACACGCGCCTCAAGGCCGCCTTCCACGACCGCGAGGTGCAGAAGATCTACCACGCGGCCGTGCAGGGGCATCCCGACCCGCTCGCCGGCACGATCGACGCGCCGATCGGACGGCACCCGAGCCACGAATGGCGGTTCGCGGTCGTCTCGAGCGGCAAGCACGCCGTCACCCACTACGAGACGATCGAGGCCTTCCGGGGCGGGAGCCTCCTCGAGATCGAGCTCGAGACGGGCCGCACCCACCAGATCCGCGTGCACATGGCCGCCCGCAGGCATCCGTGCCTCGGCGACACGATGTACGGCGCCGACCCGACCCTGACCGCGCGGCTCGGGCTCACGCGCCAGTGGCTGCACGCGATGCGCCTCGGCTTCCGCCACCCGGGCTCGGGGGAGCAGGTCGTCTACGAGTCGACCTATCCGGCCGATCTCGCGCACGCGCTCGAGGTGCTGCGCGAGGACTGAGCGCTGGAGCTGGGGGCGGAGACCCTTTCGGGTCTCCGCCGCGACGCCAGCTCGTCGGCCAGTCTCGGGCCGACGCCGGCGCGGCAGGTGGGCCCCGCGCCGTAGGATCGAGGGGCCATGGCAGACTCCTTCGCGCACCTCCACGTCCACACCGAGTACTCGATGCTCGACGGCGCCGCCCGCATCAAGGACCTCATGGGGGCGGTGCAGCAGGAGGGCATGCCGGCGGTCGCGATGACCGACCACGGCAACGTCTTCGGCGCCTACGAGTTCTGGAAGGCGGCGCGGGCGCAGGGCGTCAAGCCCATCATCGGCACCGAGGCGTACATCACGCCCGGCACGCACCGCTCCGACAAGACGCGCGTCAAGTGGGGCGGGCAGGACGCGAACCCGGGCGACGACGTCTCCGGCGGCGGGGCGTACACGCACATGACGCTGCTCGCCGAGAACAACGAGGGCCTCGCCAACCTCTTCCGGCTCTCCTCCTACGCCTCGATGGAGGGCTTCTACTTCAAGCCGCGCATGGATCGGGAGCTGCTCGAGCGGTACTCGAAGGGCCTCATCGCGACGACCGGCTGCCCCTCGGGCGAGGTGCAGACGCGCCTGCGGCTCGGCCAGTTCGACCTCGCGCTCGAGGCGGCGGCCTCCTACCGCGACCTGTTCGGCGCCGAGAACTACTTCCTCGAGCTCATGGACCACGGGCTCGAGATCGAGCGCCGCGTGCGCGACGGCCTGCTCGACATCGGCAAGCGACTCGGCCTGCCGCTGCTCGCGACGAACGACCTGCACTACACGCACGCCGAGGATGCGAAGAGCCACGAGGCGCTGCTGTGCGTGCAGTCGGGCTCGACGATGGACGACCCGAACCGCTTCCGGCTCGAGGGCGGCGGCTACTACGTCAAGTCGGCCGCCGAGATGCGGCACCTCTTCCGCGACATGCCCGAGGCGTGCGACAACACGCTGCTCATCGCCGAGCGCTGCGACGTGCAGTTCGACGAGAGCGCCAACTACATGCCGCGCTACCCCGTGCCCGAGGGGCACGACGAGCCGTCGTGGTTCCGCCACGAGGTCGAGGTCGGGCTCGAGCGGCGCTACCCGCAGGGCGTGCCGGATGCGGTGCGGAAGCAGGCCGAGTACGAGATCGGCGTCATCACCAACATGGGATTCCCGGGCTACTTCCTCGTGGTCGCCGACTTCATCAACTGGGCGAAGGACAACGGCATCCGCGTGGGGCCGGGGCGCGGCTCGGGTGCGGGCTCGATGGCCGCGTACGCGATGCGCATCACCGACCTCGACCCGCTCGAGCACGGCCTGATCTTCGAGCGCTTCCTCAACCCCGACCGCGTCTCGATGCCCGACTTCGACATCGACTTCGACGACCGCCGCCGCGGCGAGGTCATCAAGTACGTGACCGAGAAGTACGGCACCGAGCGGGTGGCGCAGATCGTCACCTACGGCACGATCAAGCAGAAGCAGGCGCTCAAGGACGCGAGTCGCGTGCTCGGCTTCCCCTTCGGCATGGGCGAGAAGCTCACGAAGGCGATGCCCCCGGCGATCATGGCGAAGGACATCCCGCTCGCCGGCATCACCGACCCCTCGCACGAGCGCTACAAGGAGGCGGGCGACTTCCGCGCGCTCATCGAGACCGACCCGGAGGCGAAGACCGTCTACGAGACGGCGCTCGGGCTCGAGAACCTCAAGCGCCAGTGGGGCGTGCACGCCGCGGGCGTCATCATGTCGTCCGATCCGCTGATCGACATCATCCCGATCATGAAGCGGGAGCAGGATGGCGCGATCATCACGCAGTTCGACTACCCGGCGTGCGAGGCCCTCGGCCTCATCAAGATGGACTTCCTGGGGCTGCGCAACCTCACGATCGTCTCCGACGCGCTCGAGAACATCCGCGCGAACCGCGGCGAGACGATCGACCTCGAGACGCTCCCGCTCGACGACCGCGGCGCGTACGAGCTGCTGCAGCGCGGCGACACGCTCGGCGTCTTCCAGCTCGACGGCGGTCCGCTGCGGTCGCTCCTGCGGCTCATGAAGCCCGACAGCTTCGAGGACATCTCGGCCGTCATCGCGCTCTACCGGCCGGGCCCCATGGGCGCCGACTCGCACACCAACTACGCGCTGCGCAAGAACGGCCTGCAGCCGATCACGCCCATCCACCCCGAGCTCGAGGAGCCGCTCTCCGAGATCCTCGCGGAGTCGTACGGCCTCATCATCTACCAGGAGCAGGTGATGGCGGTCGCGCAGAAGGTCGCCGGCTACTCGCTCGGCCAAGCCGACATCCTGCGGCGCGCGATGGGCAAGAAGAAGAAGGAGGAGCTCGACAAGCAGTTCGAGGCCTTCTCCGGCGGCATGCGCGAGCGCGGCTACTCGGAGGCCGCCATCAAGGCCCTGTGGGACATCCTGCTGCCGTTCTCCGACTACGCGTTCAACAAGGCGCACTCCGCCGCCTACGGCGTCATCTCCTACTGGACCGCCTACCTCAAGGCGCACTACCCGGCCGAGTACATGGCGGCGCTCCTCACGAGCGTCGGCGACTCGAAGGACAAGATGGCGATCTACCTCTCCGAGTGCCGCCGCATGGGCATCACGGTGCTGCCGCCCGACGTCAACGAGTCGACACTGTTCTTCACGGCTGTCGGCGACGACATCCGCTTCGGCCTCGGCGCCGTGCGCAACGTCGGCGAGGGCGTCGTGGAGGGCATCATCGCCGCCCGCGAGCGGGAGGGCGCGTTCACGTCGTTCCACGACTTCCTCAAGAAGGTGCCGCTCGGCGTCGCCAACAAGCGCACGGTCGAATCGCTCATCAAGTCGGGCGGCTTCGACACCATGGGCGCGACGCGGCGCGGCATGCTCGAGATCCACGAGGATGCGGTCGACGCCGCGGTCTCGATCAAGCGCAACGAGGCGAACGGCCAGGTCGACCTCTTCGGCGACATCTTCGACGACCTCGACACCGTCGCCGACCGCGTGCCCGACCGCCCCGAGTGGGGCAAGCAGGACAAGCTCGCATTCGAGCGCGAGATGCTCGGGCTCTACGTCTCCGACCATCCGCTCTCGGGCCTCGAGCTCGAGCTCGCGAAGTACGCGACGCACCAGATCCAGGAGCTCGCCGAGACGGTCGAGGACGGCGACACCGTCACGCTCGCCGGCCTCATCACGAGCGTGCAGCACCGCGTCGCGCGGCAGTCGGGCAACCCCTACGGCATCATCGCGCTCGAGGACTTCGGCGGCGAGCTCGAGATGATGGTGCTCGGGAAGACCTACACCGAGTTCCGCGCGGCGCTCGTCGCCGATCAGGTCGCGGTCGTACGAGGCCGAATCCGCACGCGCGACGACAGCATCACGGTGCACGTCAACAGCATCGACACCCCCGACGTGCAGCCGATCGACGAGACGCGGCCGCTCGAGCTGCGCATCCCGGAGCGCCGTGCCTCGATGACGGCGATGCGCGAGCTGCGCGGGCTCCTCGAGCGCCACAAGGGCCCGACCGACGTGCGGATCGCGCTCCAGCGCCCCGAGGTCGAGCGGGTCTTCGCGCTGCCGCAGCAGGTGCGCATCTCGAGCGACCTCTTCGGCGAGATCAAGTCGCTCCTCGGCCCCGCATCCATCGCCTGACCCCCTGCGGCGCCGACCTGGTGTCCACCGCGCTGACAGGCAGCGCCGTCATCACACCTGGGGCTCGGTGATGAACTGCGTGACCCACTCTCGGGCCTGCTCGAGCTCAGGAGAGGTCGGCATCGAGCCACTCGGAGGCCTCGCGGTCGTATTCGGCCAGGGCAACGGGCGGCGTCGCCGCGATCGCGGCCCGCAGAGCCTCGAAGCGTGCCTCGCGATCGGCGAGGTCGAGCAGTCGCTCGATCTGCGCGCCGAGGGATTCGCCGCGCCGAGCAGCGTGGACCTTGAGCCGGTCGCGCGTCGCGGCGGACAGCGTGATCGTCGCCAGGCTCATACCTCGAGTATGACTACGCGCCCGGTGCAGCGGAAGCGTCATCCGAGCGCACCGTAGGGCTGATCGCGATCGGACCAGCCATATCGGTCGTCGCTGCACCACCCGCCCTCGTCGCGCCCGAACAGGCGATCGAGCGCGTGCTGGCGAGCGGCGTCGACCTGACGTTCGACTTCGTCGCCGAGTCCCCTCGCGGCGAGCTCCTGCACGCAGCGCCCACGCAGGCCAGGCGAATGCGCATCGGGCGTCAGCGCGAGCGCGACCGCGATGCTGAGCAGCTCGTCGTCGTCGAGCGCACCGATGCCCGCCTCCTGCCGCTGCTGCTGCGCCTTTGCCTGCAGCTCCCAGGCCGACTGCTCGCGCTGCGCGAGTGCGGCAAGCCAGTCGTAGTCGCCGTCGCCATCGAGCTGCCGCAGCCGCGGCAGCGCGAGCTCGGCCGACAGGTGCCGCTCGTGCAGCGGCAGCAGACGGCGGATCTGCGTCGACGTCGTCGTCGGCGTTCGTCCGATCCGGCGGGCGATCTGCTCGATCGCGGCGCCGGCGCGGCACTGCTGCATGATCGCCGCGTAGTCCGTCTCGGTCCATGGCTTGCCGCTGCGGGGCGCGGGGTCGTGGCGGAACGCCTCGAGCAGCTCGTCATCGTCGGTGCGGTCGTCCATGACGGCAGGATGCGGCAGCGATGCCGGCGCGCGCGCCCGCTCGCACCGTCGATGTGGAGAAGCGGTGTCCACGACTGCGCGACGCTGCCGTCCCCTCGTCGGTCGAGGAGGCCGCGCGCCGCAGGCGTGCTGTGGTTCCCTCGTCGGTCGAGGCGGCCGCGCGCAGGCGCGCTGCCGTTCCCTCGTCGGTCGAGGAGGCGGCGCGCCGCAGGCGCGCTGCCGTCGCGAGACCGGCCCCGCCCCGGCGCGAGCCCAGCGGCGCCCCGGGATCTACGATGGAGGACGTGCTCCGACGAATCGACCTGACCGCGCTGCCCGCCGAGCAGGAGCTGCGCGCGCTGCTGCCCCGGCCGGCGGTCGACGTCGCTGCGAGCCTGCCGGCCGCGGCCGAGCTCATCGACGCGGTGCGCGAGCGCGGAGCCGACGCGCTCGCCGAGCAGGCCGAGCGGTTCGACGGCGTGCGCCCCGCGGCGATCCGCGTCGAGGCGCAGGCCCTCGCGGATGCGCTCGACGCGCTCGACGCCGACGTGCGGTCGGCGCTCGAGACCGCCATCGAGCGCGTGCGCATCGGCTCGATCGCGCAGGTCCCGCCGTCGATGATCGCCCACATCGCCCCGGGCGCCGAGATCGAGCTGCGCTGGCAGCCCGTCGACCGCGTCGGCCTCTACGTGCCCGGCGGCAAGGCCGTCTACCCGTCGAGCGTCGTCATGAACGTCGTCGCCGCCCAGGCCGCGGGGGTCCGCTCGATCGCGGTCGCGAGCCCCGCGCAGGCCGAGCACGGCGGCGCGCCCCACCCGACGATCCTCGCGGCGTGCGCGCTCCTCGGCGTCGACGAGGTCTACGCGATGGGCGGGGCGGGCGCGATCGGCGCGCTTGCGCACGGCGTCCCCGCGATCGGCCTCGCGCCCGTCGACGTCGTGACGGGCCCCGGCAACGTGTTCGTCGCCGCGGCCAAGCGCGTCGTCGCCGGCACCGTGCGCGTCGACGCCGAGGCCGGGCCGACCGAGATCCTCGTGATCGCCGACGACAGCGCCGACGCCGAGCTGGTCGCCGCCGACCTCGTGAGCCAGGCCGAGCACGACGAGCTCGCATCGGCCGTGCTCGTGACCGACTCGGCCGACCTCGCCGACCGCGTCGACGCATCCGTCGCCCGGCGCGCTGCGGCGACCGCCGCATCCGAGCGCGTCACGGCGTCGCTCACGGGGGAGCAGTCGGCGATCGTGCTCGTCGCCGACCTCGAGTCGGCCGCGCGCGTGAGCGATGCCTACGCGCCCGAGCACCTCGAGATCGTCACGCGCGACGACGAGTCGGTGCTCGCGCACGTGCGGCACGCGGGCGCGATCTTCGTCGGCTCGCAGACACCCGTGAGCCTCGGGGACTACGCGGCGGGCTCCAACCACGTGCTGCCCACCGGCGGCCAGGCGCGCCGGGTCTCGGGCCTCGGCGCCGCGACGTTTCTGCGGGCGCAGCAGGTCGTCCGCTACGACCACGAGGCGCTCGCCGCCGTGCGCGCCGAGGTCACGGCGCTCGCCGCCGCCGAGGGGCTGCCCGCCCACGGCGAGGCGATCGAGGCGCGCTTCGAGGAGGGCCGCTGATGCACTGCCCGTTCTGCCGGAACGCCGACTCGCGCGTCGTCGACTCGCGCACGACCGACGACGGCACTTCGATCCGCCGCCGCCGGCAGTGCCCCGCGTGCGGCCGCCGCTTCACCACGACCGAGACCGCGAGCCTGTCGGTCGTGAAGCGCTCGGGCGTGCTCGAGCCCTTCCGCCGCGAGAAGGTCATCGAGGGCGTGCGGAAGGCCGTGCGCGGCCGCCCCGTGACGGACGCCGACCTCGCGGGCGTCGCGCAGTCGGTCGAGGAGACGATCCGCGCGACCGGTGCGAGCCAGATCGACGCGAACGAGATCGGGCTCGCGGTGCTGCCGCCGCTGCGCGAGCTCGACGAGGTCGCCTACCTGCGCTTCGCGAGCGTCTACAACAACTTCGACTCGCTCGATGACTTCGAGGCCACCATCCGCGCGCTCCGCGAGGAGCGCCGCGCGGCCGAGGAGCCGGGCGAGTGACCGCGTACGACCTGCTCTTCCGCCACGGCTTCACGCACGTCGACCCCGAGACCGCGCACCACCTCGGCGCGAGCGCGATCCGGGCGATCGGCGCCGCCGCGCCGGGCGTGCGCACCGACCCGCGGCTCCGCACGCGCGCCCTCGGCCGCGAGTTCCCGACGCCGTTCGGCATCGCCGCCGGGTTCGACAAGGACGCGACGATGATCGCCGGGCTCGGCGCGCTCGGCTTCGGCCACGTCGAGGTCGGCACGATCACGGCGCACGCGCAGCCCGGCAACGAGCGCCCGCGCCTGTTCCGGCTCACCGACGACCGCGCGCTCGTCAACCGCATGGGCTTCAACAACCGCGGCGCCGAGGCGGCAGCGGAGCGCATCGCCGCCGCGCGCGAGGCCCGCTCGCGCCCGGTGATCGGCGTCAACATCGGCAAGAGCCGCATCGTCGACGCCGACGACGCAGCGGGGGTCGAGCAGGACTACCTGCGCTCGACGCGGCTGCTCGCGCCGGTCGCCGACTACCTCGCCGTCAACGTCTCGTCGCCCAACACGCCGGGGCTCCGCGGCCTGCAGGAGCAGTCGCGCCTCGAGCCGCTGCTCGCCGCGATCCGCGGGGCGGCGGGCGACGTGCCCGTGCTCGTCAAGATCGCGCCCGACCTCGACGACGAGCAGGTCGAGGGCATCGCCGCGCTCGCCGCGCGCGTCGGGCTCTCGGGCGTCATCGCCACCAACACGACCATCAGCCGCGAGGGGCTGCGCAGCACGGCGGATGCGGTGGCGCGCGCCGGTGCGGGCGGGCTGTCGGGCCCGCCGGTGCGGTCGCGCTCGCTCGCGGTGCTGCGGCTGCTGCGGGCGGCGCTGCCGGAGCCGCTCGAGGTCATCTCGGTCGGCGGCGTGGAGACGGCCGACGACGTGCGCGAGCGGCTCGCCGCGGGCGCAGCGCTCGTGCAGGGCTACACGGGCTTCATCTACCGCGGGCCCGGCTGGGCGCGCGAGCTGAACCGGGGGCTGCTCGCCCCGGTCTCGTAGCCCCGTCGGTCGAGGAGCGCGCGCCGGAGGCGCACGCGTCACGAGACCGCAGGGGCTGCGCGGTCGTCGTCTCGATACGCCCTTCGGGCTGCTCGACGAGCGGCGCTTCGGTGATCGAGTAGGGCCGCGGGCCCGTATCGAGATTCGCAGCGGTCGTCGTCTCGATACGCCCTTCGGGCTACTCGACGAGCGAGGGGGCTGCAGGCGGTCGTCTCGATACGCCCTTCGGGCTACTCGACGAGCGAGGGAGCCGCAGGCGGTCGTCGTCTCGATACGCCCTTCGGGCTGCTCGACGAGCGAGGAGGGCTCTATTCGGGGTACTTGAAGAGCTTCGTCTGCGGCTTCGGCATGCGCATGAACGGCAGCTGCACCGACCGCATCGTCGCGTACCAGCCGTGGCCCTTCGCATCCTTCTCGCCGAACTTCGCGCGGATCGCGCGGCGCAGCTGCCACGCGAGCAGCACCGAGTCGAGCACGACGATCGCGACGAAGCCCCACAGCACGAGGTTGGCGATCATGCGCCACTGCGGGTCGTTGATGAACGTGAGCACGAGCACGACGATCATCATCGGCATCGCGAGCGTGCCGATCGACAGTCGCGCGTCGACGAAGTCGCGCACGTACTTGCGCACCGGGCCCTTGTCGCGGGCCGGCAGGTACTTGTCCTCGCCGCGCTCGAAGCCGAGGCGCGCCTTCTCCCGCTCGGCGCGCATCTTCTGCTGCACCTGGCGCCGCGCCTCCTTGCGGTCCTCCGGCACGAGCGGGCGGCGGTTGCGGGCGACCTGCTCGGACTGCTTCGGCGTGCGCCGCGCCTCCGGCTGGGGCTCGGGCTGAGCCTTGTCGTCGGCAGAACGGCTGAACAGCGCCACGGGAGGTCCTTCTCGATTCGGTGCGGGGATGCGTCCATCGTACCGCCGAGGGCGTGCGGCCGGGCGCGCTCGAGCGCCGCCTAGGATCGTGCGCATGACCGATCTCTCCGCTGACTCCCGCGCGCTCTCCGAGCGCGACCAGGCCATCCTCGCCGCCGTCGACGCCGGCTTCGATCGCGCCCTCGACGACCTGCGCGCGCTCGTGCGCATCCCCTCGGTCGCGTGGGACGACTACGATCACGCGCACGTGCAGGCGAGCGCCGAGGCCGTCGCCGCCCTCGCGGAGGGCACCGGGGTGTTCGAGCGCGTGAGCATCGAGCGCGCGCCCATCGGCGACACCGACGAGCTCGGCCAGCCCGCGGTGCTCGCGGTGCGCCCCGCGAAGGCCGGCAGGCCGACCATCCTGCTCTACGCGCACCACGACGTGCAGCCGTGGGGCGACGAGGCGCTGTGGCGCACGCCGCCGTTCGAGCCCACCGAGATCGACGGCCGCCTCTACGGCCGCGGCGCCTCCGACGACAAGGCCGGCGTCATCACGCACATCGCCGCGATCCGCGCGCTCGCCGAGGTCGCCGATCCCGAGGTCGGCCTCGCCCTCTTCATCGAGGGGGAGGAGGAGCACGGCTCGCGCTCGTTCCAGCGCTTCCTCGCGCTCCACGCCGACGTGCTGAGCGCCGATGTCATCGTCGTCGCCGACAGCGACAACTGGTCGACCGAGATCCCCTCGCTCACCGTCGCGCTCCGCGGCAACGTCGCGTGCAACGTGCGGCTCACGACGCTCGAGCACGCGAGCCACTCCGGCATGTTCGGCGGCGCCGTGCCCGACGCGATGCTCGCGTTCTCGCGCCTCGCCGCGACCCTCTGGAACGCCGACGGCTCGGTCGCGGTCGAGGGCCTCACCGAGGCCGAGCTCGAGGTGCCCGAGCAGTCCGAGCAGCACGTGCGCGACGAGGCCGGCACGCTCGACGGCGTCGACCTCATCGGGTCCGGCCCCGTGCTCGCGCGCATGTGGGCGAAGCCCTCCATCACCATCACCGGCATCGACGCGCCGAGCGTCCGCGACGCATCCAACACGATCCTGCCGACCGTGCGCTTCCGCCTCTCGGCGAGGATCGCCCCGGGGCAGTCGGCCGCCGACGCGTTCGCGGCGCTCCAGCGCCACATCGCCGCGCACGCGCCCTTCGGCGCGCACGTCGAGTACGACGGCGTCGACCTCGGCGACCCGTTCCTCGTCGACACGACCGGCTGGGGCGCGACCGAGGCGAAGCGGGCGATGGCGGATGCGTGGGGTGCGGAGCCCGTCGAGGCCGGCATCGGCGGGTCCATCCCGTTCATCGCCGACCTCGTCGCCCAGTTCCCGCAGGCGCAGATCCTCGTGACCGGCGTCGAGGACCCCGCGACCATGGCGCACAGCCCCAACGAGTCGCAGCACCTCGGCGTGCTGCGGAAGGCGATCGCCGCGGAGGCGCTGCTGCTCTCGCGCGCCTCGGAGCGCCAGGAGTAGCATGGAGGGAGCATGCGAGAGGAGCTGCAGATGACGGATGTCCTGACGCACGGCGTCACCCTCACCGACACGGCGGCCGACAAGGTGCGCCGCCTGCTCGACCAGGAGGGCCGCGACGACCTGCGCCTGCGCGTGGCCGTGCAGCCAGGCGGCTGCTCGGGCCTGATCTACCAGCTGTACTTCGACGAGCGCGTGCTCGACGGCGACGCGGTGCGCGACTTCGACGGCGTCGAGGTGATCGTCGACCGAATGAGCGTGCCCTACCTCGACGGCTCGACGATCGACTTCGAGGACACCATCCAGAAGCAGGGCTTCACGATGGACAACCCCAACGCCGAGGGCTCGTGCGCGTGCGGGGACTCGTTCCACTAGCCGCGCGAGCCATGGCGCAAGACGACACGCCGTCGATCCTCGGATCGGCGGCGTGCAGTCGTTCACGGGCAGTTCTGTGGAGCGTCGCAGGAGCCTGAGCCTCGCCTGTGGGTACTAGGATCGATGGGGACGTTCACAAGAGTCGGAGGAAGACATTGCGCAATCGTCGATCTCGCTGGATCGCGGCCCCGGTCGCGGTGGTGGTCGCGCTGGTGCTCGCTGGATGCACCCAGACGCAGCTGCAGGGATGGATGCCGTCGACGTCCGGTCTGACGAACCACGTCGACCGGATCATGGGCCTGTGGACGACCTCGTGGATCGTGCTGATGGCCGTGGGTCTCATCACGTGGGGCCTCATGATCTGGGCCGCCGTCGCGTACCGTCGCCGCAAGGGCCAGACGGGCCTGCCGGTGCAGCTGCGGTACCACATGCCGATGGAGATCTTCTTCACGATCGTGCCCGTCATCCTGGTCGCCGGCTTCTTCGCGTTCACCGCGCGTGACCAGGCCATCATCGAGGAGCCCATCGAGGATCCCGACGCCTCGATCACCGTCTACGGCAAGCGCTGGGCGTGGGACTTCGTCTACGAGCGCGAGGGCCAGGACCCGGTCTACTACCAGGGCCTCCAGGCGATGAACGACCCCGAGACGAACCTGATCGACCCGGACTCGCTGCCGACGCTCTACCTGCCGACCGACTCGTCGATCGAGATCACGCTCGAGGCGCGCGACGTGGCGCACTCGTTCTGGGTCGTGGAGTTCCTCTACAAGAAGGACATGCTCCCCGGCGTCACCAACCACATGTACTTCGAGACGGGCTCGGAGGAGGGCGTCTTCCGCGGCAAGTGCGCGGAGCTGTGCGGCGAGTACCACTCGCTCATGCTCTTCAACGTCGAGCTGGTCAGCCCCGAGGAGTACGACGCGTACCTCGAGAGCCTCGAGGCCGAGGGCAACGTCGGCGCGATCGACGAGTCGATCAACCCCTTCTCGGGCGATGGCAGCATCGACCCCGAGCGCGACGAGAACGTCGACACGACGGAAGGCGAGTAGGACCGATGACCGCCACGGCCACGCCCGGCACCCGGGCACCCATCAGCCCCAGCGCGCACCGCAAGGGCAACGTGCTCGTCAGCTGGATCACCTCCACTGACCACAAGACGATCGGGTACCTCTACCTGATCACCTCCGTGCTGTTCTTCATGATCGGCGGCGTCATGGCGCTGCTGATCCGCGCCCAGCTCTTCGCGCCGGGCCTGGAGATCGTGCCGACCGAGGAGCAGTACAACCAGCTCTTCACGATGCACGGCACGATCATGCTGCTGATGTTCGCGACGCCGCTGTTCGCGGGCTTCGCGAACGTCATGATGCCGCTGCACATCGGTGCGCCCGACGTCGCCTTCCCGCGGCTGAACGCGCTCGCGTACTGGATGTTCACGTTCGGCTCGCTCATCGCGCTCGCCGGCTTCCTGACCCCGCAGGGTGCGGCCTCGTTCGGCTGGTTCGCCTACACCCCGCTCAGCACCGCGGCGTTCTCGCCCGGCATGGGCGGTCACCTGTGGGCGCTCGGCCTCGGCCTCTCGGGCTTCGGCACGATCATGGGTGGTGTCAACTTCATCACCACGATCATCACGATGCGCGCGCCCGGCATGACGATGTTCCGGATGTCGATCTTCACCTGGAACATCCTCATCACGTCGCTGCTCGTGATCGTCGTCTTCCCGGTGCTCGCGGCCGCGATCTTCGGCCTCGCGATCGACCGCATCTTCGGCGGCCACATCTATGACCCCGCCAACGGCGGAGCGGTGCTCTGGCAGCACCTGTTCTGGTTCTTCGGCCACCCCGAGGTGTACATCATCGCGCTGCCGTTCTTCGGCATCATCTCCGAGGTCATCCCGGTCTTCGCGCGCAAGCCGATCTTCGGCTACAACACCCTCGTCGGCGCGACGATCGCGATCGCGGCGCTCTCGGTCACGGTGTGGGCGCACCACATGTACGTCACCGGCACGGTGCTGCTGCCGTGGTTCGCGCTCATGACGATGCTGATCGCGGTGCCCACGGGCGTGAAGATCTTCAACTGGATCGGCACGATGTGGCGCGGCTCCATCACGTGGGAGTCGCCGATGCTCTGGGCGTTCGGCTTCCTCGTGACGTTCACGTTCGGCGGCCTCACCGGCGTCATCCTCGCCTCGCCGCCGCTCGACTTCCACATCTCCGACACGTACTTCGTGGTGGCGCACTTCCACTACGTGGTGTTCGGCACGGTCGTGTTCGCCATGTTCTCCGGCTTCTACTTCTGGTGGCCGAAGTGGACGGGCAAGATGCTCAACGACCGCCTCGGGCACGTGCACTTCTGGATGCTGTTCATCGGCTTCCACATGACGTTCCTCGTGCAGCACTGGCTCGGCGTCGTCGGCATGCCGCGCCGGTACTACACGTACCTCGCCGAGGACGGGTTCACCTGGATGAACCAGCTCTCGACGGTCGGCGCGATGATCCTCGGCCTCTCGATGGTGCCGTTCCTCTGGAACGTCTGGATCACGGCGCGCACCGCGCCGAAGGTCGAGGTCGACGACCCGTGGGGCACCGGCCGGTCGCTCGAGTGGGCGACGAGCTGCCCGCCGCCGCGCCACAACTTCACGCACATCCCGCGCATCCGCTCGGAGTCGCCGGCGTTCGACCTGCACCACCCCAACGCTGGGCCGCAGTACGGCGTCGGACCGCTGAAGGATGCACCGGACCGTCCGGTCGTCGATCTCTCGAAGGGCGAGGTGCGCTGACATGCGCGCGAACATCATCCTGCTGGCGATCCTCGCCGTGTTCTTCTACCTGTGCGCCGCGGTCTACACGCTGTGGCACATGGGCTCCTACGGCGGCCAGGTCGAGTGGGCCGGCACGCTGGGCCTGGGCCTGACGGGTGTCATGGCGACGCTCATCGGCTTCTACCTCGTGCTGGTCTACCGCGGCCAGGGCGGCGAGGTCGCGATGGACCGCATGGACGCCGAGCTGGACGACGACGACCCCGACCAGGGGCACTTCTCGCCCTGGAGCTGGTGGCCGATCGGCCTCGCGGCCGCGTTCGCGCTCGTGTTCCTCTCGTTCACGGGCCCGACGTTCCTCCTGCCGATCGCCGCAGTGCTGCTGCTGGTGATGCTCACCGGCTGGGTCTACGAGTACTACCGCGGCAACTTCAGCCGCTGACGCACGAGCGCAGCGCCCCCGTCCAGAGCGGACGGGGGCGCTGCGCGTTGCGGGGGAGCGGCGGAGCCGGCACGGTGCGAGGCTGGCCGACGGAGCCGCCTCAGACCGCGCGCCCGGCCCGCAGGCCGGTGTGCAGGCATCCGCCCAGGAACGTGCCCTCGAGGGCGCGGTAGCCATGCACGCCCCCGCCGCCGAAGCCGGCCGCCTCACCGACCGCGAAGAGCCCCGGGATCGGTTCGCCGTCGGCGCCGAGCGCGCGCGAGTCGAGGTCGGTCTGGATGCCGCCGAGGGTCTTGCGCGTGAGGGTGCGCAGCCGCACGGCGATGAGCGGCCAGTGGCGCTCGTCGAGGATGCGGTGGGGCGCGGCGGTGCGCACGAGCCGGTCGCCGACGTACTCGCGGGCGCGGCGGATCTCGACCGCCTGCGGGTCGGTCGAGGTCGGGTCGGCGACGGCGTCGTCGCGCTCGTGGATCGCGGCGACGACGGCCGCGCGGTCGACGCCGGGTCCGAGGCGCTCCATGCCGTCGAGCAGCGCCGTGAGCCTGTCGGCGACGACGAAGTCCTCGCCGTGGTCGAGGAACGCCTGCACGGGCGCGGGCGCACCGGGCAGGATGCGCTGCGCGAGCTTCGCGAGGCTGCGGCCGGTGAGGTCGGGGTTCTGCTCGGAGCCCGAGAGCGTGAACTCCTTCTCGACGATCGACTGCGTGAGCACGAACCACGAGTGCTCGGCGCCGACGCTGCGCAGGTGCTCGAGCGTCGAGAGCGTGTCGAAGCCGGGGTAGTTGGGGGAGGGGAGCCGGTTGCCTCGGTGGTCGAGCCACAGGCTCGAGGGACCGGGCAGGATGCGGATGCCGTGGTCGGGCCAGATGGGATCCCAGTTGCGGATGCCCTCGGTGTAGTGCCACATGCGGTCGCCGTTCACGAGCCGTGCACCGGCCGCCTCGGCGAGCGCGAGGCCGGAGCCGTCGACGTGCACGGGCACGCCGCGCACCGCCTCGCGAGGGGCGGAGCCGAGTCGCGCGGGCCACAGCTCGCGCACGCGCTCGAGCTCGCCGCCGATGCCGCCGGTGGCCACGACGACGCTCTCGCCGCGCAGCTCGAACGCGCCCACCGCCTCGCGGCTCGAGGGCTCACCGCGCACCGTGACGTCGTCGGCGAGCCGCTCGCCGCGCACGCCGACGATCCGGCCGCCCTCGCTGACGAGCGCGGTCGCGCGGTGGCGGAACGCGAGCCGGGCGCGGCCGGCGCGCACCGCATCCCGCAGCCGCCGGGTGAAGGGCGCGACGAGCCCGGGGCCCGTTCCCCACACGATGTGGAAGCGCGGCACCGTGTTGCCGTGCCCGCCCGGCGTGCGCGCGCCGCGCTCGGCGTGGCCGACGATCGGGAAGAGCCCGACCCCGAGCTCCCGCAGCCACGGCCGCAGGTCGCGGTGCGCGAAGTCGAGGTAGGCGTCGGCCCAGCGGCGCGCCCACTCGTCCTCATCGCGGTCGAAGCCGGCGGAGCGATCCCAGTCCTCCCACGCGAGCTCGAGCGAGTCGTCGATGCCGAGCCGACGCTGCTCGGGGGAGTCGACGAGGAAGAGGCCGCCGAACGACCAGAAGGCCTGGCCGCCGATCGACTGCGGGCCCTCCTGCTCGACGATCGTGACCGTTCGCCCGCGGTCGAGCGCGGTGGATGCGGCGACGAGGCCCGCGAGGCCGCTGCCGATCACGATGACGTCGGTGGTGTGCGCGGCCATGCTGCCTCCCGGCGGTCTACCGCTGGCGGAGCAGCGGGTTGTGGTTGATCATCGCGGTCGCGGCGCGATCGAAGTAGTCCTCGAGCTCGGCCCGGTGCAGCGGCGCGGGCGCGAGCGCGTCGAGGGCGCCGTGCATCGCGGCGATCCATCGCTCGCGCGCGTCGAGGTCGATCGGGAAGGGGTGGTGGCGCATGCGCAGCCGCGGGTGGCCGCGCTGGGCGCTGTAGGTGCCGGGGCCGCCCCAGTACTGCATGAGGAAGAGCGCGAGGCGGTCCTCGGCCCCGGCGCGGTCGTCCTGCGGGTACATGGGCCGCAGCACCGCATCCGCCCACACCCGCTCGTAGAACTCGTGCACGAGGCTGCGGAAGAACGGCTCGCCGCCGACCGCGTCGAAGAGCGTCTGCTGCGTCATGCGCGCTCCTCCATGCCCTTGACGACGATCTTCTGCAGCGACGGCAGCGTCACGCCGAGCTCGTCGAGGCCCTCCTTGACGCGGCGGCGCAGCTCGCGGCCCGCCTCGTACTTCGCGCTCGCGCGCGTCTTGACGACGAGCCGCACGACGACGGCCTCGGCGGAGACCGACTCGATGCCCCACACGGCGGGCTTGTCGATGATGCGGCCGAGCCACTCGGGCTCCTCGCTCATCGCCGTCGCGACGTCGAGCAGCCGCTCGGTGACCGCGTCGATGTCGGCCTCGTACGGCACCGCCTGGTCGATCACGACGCGCGCCCAGCCCTGCGACTCGTTGCCGACGCGGACGATCTCGCCGTTGCGCACGTACCAGAGGGTGCCGTGCACGTCGCGCACCTGCGTCACGCGGATGCCGACCGACTCGACGACGCCCGACGCCTCGCCGAGGTCGACGGTGTCGCCGATGCCGAGCTGGTCCTCGAACACCATGAACAGCCCGTTCAGGAAGTCCTTGATGATGCCCTGCGCTCCGACGCCGGCCGCAGCGCCGAGGAAGCCCGCCATCGCGACGAGCGACGCGGCGTTCACGCCGAGGATGCTGAGGATGACGATGAGCGCGAACGCGCCGATCACCCAGCCGGCGAGCGTGTTGAGCACGCTGCCGATCGCGCGGGTGCGCTGCACCACGCGCACCTGCGCGAGGGGCGAGTTGGCGAGCGCCTCGGTGTCGGCGGCGTCGGCCTTGCGCTTGACGCCCGTGACCACCTCGTGCACGACGCGGCTGACGATCGCCTTGACGATCCAGTACGCGATGAACGCGCCGACGATGACGAGCACGATGCCGATCGGCTGGCCCCAGGCCGCCCACCACTCGGCGACGGCCTCCCACCCCTCGGCTGCGGTCTGCTGCACGGCTCCTCCGATCAGGCGTCCCGCTGCTGGGCCTCGAGCGCGCGCTCGACGCCGGCGAGGTGCTCGACGATGATGCGGCGCAGCGCCGGCACGGACTCGTTCGCCTCGAGCCACGCCCGCGACGCGGCCGCGAGCTCCTCGTTCGCGACGACGGCGGGGTAGAGGCCCGTGAGCAGGCCCTCGGCGATCTGGTAGGTGCGCGAGTCCCAGATCTGCTGGATCGCGTCGTGGTAGCGCCCGACGAGGCCGGTGAGCACGGATGCGTCGTTCACGTGCTGCAGGCCGAGGCCCGTGTAGCGCACGATGAGGTTCGACGCGCCCGCCTCGTCGGCGACCGACGCGAACGCGGCCTCCTTCGCCTCGGGCGTGGGGATGGTCGCGCGGGCGCGGGCGGCGAACTGGCGGCCGGTGGCCGTGTCGTCGTTCGCGAGCTCGGCGGCGATCTCCTGCTCGCCGGCAGCGCCGTTGAGCACGAGGCCGTCGAGCAGCTGCCAGCGCAGGTCGGTGTCGACCTCGAGGCCCGGGAGCGTGCGGCTGCCGTCGAGCAGGCTGCGCAGCACCGCGACGTGCGCGGGCGTCGAGGCGAGCCCCGCGAAGGCGCCGACGAACTGGAACTGCGCGTCCGAGCCGGGCTCGGCCTCCGACGCGAGCGCCCAGAGGCGGTCGCCGACCTTCTCGATCGTCTTCGCGCGGCGCGACGGGTGCACGTAGGTGCGGGCGGCCTGCGCGAGCTGCGCGAGCGCGAGGCGGATGGTCGTCGACTCGGTCTCGGCGCCGATGTTGTCGAGCACGAGGTCGACGTAGTCGCTCGCGGGCGTCTCGGCGTCGCGGGTCGCATCCCAAGCGGCGCCCCACACGAGGGCGCGCGCGAGCGGGTCCTCGATCTGGCTCAGGCTCGAGAGCGCGGTCTGCGTCGACTGCTCGTCGAGGCGGATCTTCGCGTACGCGAGGTCCTCATCGTTGATGAGGATGAGCGCGGGGCGCAGGTGGCCGACGAGCTGCGGCACCTGGGTCTCCTCGCCGTCGACGTCGAGCTCGATGCGCTCGGTGCGTCGCAGCACCTTGCCGTCGAGGTCGTAGAAGCCGATCGCGAGGCGGTGCGGGCGCAGCGTCTGGTGCTCCTCGGGCGCGGTCTGCTCGATCGCGAAGTCGGTGATGATGCCGTCGGTCGTGACGGTGAGGCGCGGTCGCAGGGTGTTGACGCCGGCGGTCTCGAGCCACTTGCGGCTCCACTCGCCGAGCTCGCGGCCGCTCGCCGCCTCGAGCTCGGTCAACAGGTCGGTGAGCTCGGTGTTGCCCCACGCGTGCTTGCGGAAGTAGGCGCCGACGCCCTGCATGAAGGCCTCGAGGCCCACCCAGGCGACGAGCTGCTTGAGCACCGAGCCGCCCTTGGCGTAGGTGATGCCGTCGAAGTTGACCTGCACGTCGTCGAGGTCGCGGATCTCGGCGACGATCGGGTGCGTCGAGGGCAGCTGGTCCTGGCGGTACGCCCAGGTCTTCTCCATCGCCTGGAACGTCGTCCAGGCGCCCGTCCACTCGGTCGCCTCAGCGGTCGCGAGGGTCGAGGCCCACTCGGCGAACGACTCGTTGAGCCACAGGTCGTTCCACCAGCGCATCGTGACGAGGTCGCCGAACCACATGTGGGCGAGCTCGTGCAGCACGGTCACGACACGGCGCTCGCGCATTGCGTCGGTCACCTGCGCGCGGAACACGTACGCCTCGGTGAAGGTCACGCATCCGGCGTTCTCCATCGCGCCCGCGTTGAACTCCGGCACGAAGAGCTGGTCGTACTTCTCGAACGGGTAGGCGACGCCGAACTGCGCCTCGAAGAACGCGAAGCCCTTGCGCGTGATGTCGAAGAGGTAGTCGGCGTCCATGTGCTCGGCGAGCGAGGCGCGGCAGAAGATGCCGAGCGGGATCATGCGGCCGTCGCTCGAGGTGAGCTCGGAGCGCGTGACGGTGTAGGGGCCCGCGACGATCGCGGTGATGTAGCTCGAGATGCGCGGCGTCGGCTCGAAGGCCCACGTGCCGGTGTCGCCCTCGACGGTCGGCTCGGGCGTCGGCTGGTTCGAGACCACCTGCCAGTGTGCGGGCGCCGTCACGGTGAAGCGGAAGGTCGCCTTGAGGTCGGGCTGCTCGAAGACGGCGAAGACGCGCCGCGAGTCGGGCACCTCGAACTGCGAGTAGAGGTAGACCTCGCCGTCGACGGGGTCGACGAAGCGGTGCAGGCCCTCGCCCGTGTTGACGTACATCGCGTCGGAGACGACGACGAGCTCGTTCTCGGCCGCGAGGCCGTCGAGCTGGATGCGCACGCCGTCGTTCACGGCGGATGCGTCGAGCTCGGTGCCGTTGAGCGTCACGGAGTGCACGGTGCGCGAGATGTGGTCGATGAAGGTCGACGCGCCCTCGGTGGCGGTGAAGCGCACCGTCGTGGTGGATCGGAAGACCTCGTCGCCGGTGGTGAGGTCGAGGGCGATGTCATAGCTCTCGACGGCGACGAGCGCGGCGCGCTCCTCGGCTTCGGCGCGAGTGAGGTTCTCTCCGGGCACGCTGGACTCCTTCGGCAGTGATGTGCTGGTCGCACCAGCGTAGTGCGCCGCCGCTGATCGCCCGTCGGCACCCCGCTGGTCGAGGAGCGCGCGGCCGCAGGCCGCTCGCGTCACGAGACCCCGCTGCGCGCTCGTTCAGCCCGCCGGTCGAGGAGCGCGCGGCCGCAGGCCGCACGCGTCACGAGACCCGCTGCGCGCTCGTCCACTCCGCCGGTCGAGGAGCGCGCGGCCGCAGGCCGCACGCGTCACGAGACCACCCTCGATAGGCTCGAGGCATGAGTGCAGTCGCTTCCCAGCAGGCTCCGCAGCGCGTGCGCATGTGGTTCGACCCGACGTGTCCGTGGGCGTGGATGACCTCCCGCTGGCTCGGCGAGGTCGCCGAGACCCGCGGCTTCGACGTCGACTGGCAGGTGATGAGCCTCGCGGTGCTCAACGAGGGCCGCGACCTGCCCGAGGCGTACGCCGCGCGCATGCCGCGCTCCATGCGCCTGACGCGCCTCGTGACCGCCGCTCGCGCGGCGGGCGGCGACGCGGTCGTGAAGCCCCTGTACGACGCGCTCGGGGAGCGCATCCACCACCAGAAGCGCGACGACGACGATGCGCTCATCGCCGAGGCGCTCGCCGAGGTGGGTCTCGACGCGTCGCTCGTCGAGGAGACCGACGCGCACGACATCGCGCTGCGCACGAGCCACCAGACGGCGATCGACCTCGTCGGCGACGACGTCGGCACGCCCGTCGTCGCGGTCGACGACGTCGCGTTCTTCGGCCCGGTCGTGAGCCCCGCACCCAAGGGCGCGGATGCGCTCGCGCTCTTCGACGGCATCGTCGCCGCCGCATCGATCGACGGCTTCTTCGAGCTCAAGCGCACCCGCACGCGCGGGCCGCGCTTCGACGTGGCACCGGAGGAGGCGGCCTGATGCGCATCCACGTCGCGACCGACCACGCGGGCTTCGAGATGTCGAAGCGGCTCATCGAGCACCTGACGGCGAACGGCCACGAGTGCGTCGACCACGGCCCGACCGAGTACGACGCCGAGGACGACTACCCCTCGTTCTGCATCAACGCGGCGCGCGCGGTCGTGCGCGACCAGCGCTCGGGCGTCGAGGCGCTCGGCGTCGTCTTCGGCGGCTCCGGCAACGGCGAGCAGATGGCGGCCAACAAGGTCGAGGGCGTGCGCGCGGCGCTCGCGTGGAGCCTCGCGACCGCCGAGCTCGCCCGCGAGCACAACGACGCGAACGTCGTCGCCGTCGGTGCGCGGCAGCACGAGGAGGCCGAGATGCTCGAGATCATCGACGCCTTCATCGCGACGCCGTTCACGGGTGCCGAGCGGCACGCGCGTCGCATCGCGCAGCTCGGCGAGTACGAGACGACGGGGGCCATCGCCGGCCACGAGATCGTCTAGGCCGGAGCCGCTGCATGCCCGAGGGCCATTCCGTCCATCGCATCGCGCGCCAGTTCCAGGCGAACTTCGTCGGCAGCACCGCGGCCGTCAGCAGCCCGCAGGGGCGCTTCGAGGTCGGCGCGGCCGAGCTCGACGGGCGCACGATCACGTCGTCGGAGGCGATCGGCAAGCACCTGCTGCTCGGCTTCGACGGCACGGCGGAGGCGGCAGACCTGGTGCTGCACGTGCACCTCGGCATCTACGGCGCCTGGGACTTCGCCGGCGACATCTCGATCGACCCGACGATCCTCGCGAGCCGCGCCGCCGTCGGCGCCGCGCGCATGGGGCAGACGGGCATGCGCGGCATCGGCGGCGCGGGCACGATGGGCGAGAACGAGGAGTCGATCGCGTCGATCGGCGCCCCGCGCCTCGCGCGCCTGCGCGCGGGCGAGCAGGAGACGGCAGGGGAGGCCACCGCCTTCCCGCCCGACCCGGTCGGCCAGGTGCGCGTGCGCATCCTCACCGACACCGCGGTCGCCGACCTGCGCGGGCCGACGGTGTGCGAGGTGCTCGAGCCCGGCCAGGTGCGCGCGCTCGCCGAGCGGCTCGGGCCCGACCCGGAGGCGCCCACGGAGTCGAGGCGGCACGCCGAGCAGCGCTTCGTCGACCGCGCGTCGCGCTCGAACCAGCCGATCGGGCAGCTGCTCATGGATCAGTCGGTCGTCGCGGGCATCGGCAACGTCTACCGCGCCGAGCTGCTCTTCCGCGCCCGCATCGACCCGCACCGGCCGGGCTCGCAGCTCACGACCGACGAGCTGCGCGGCCTCTGGCGCGACTGGGTGAAGCTGCTGCGCATCGGCGTCGAGACGGGCCAGATGCTCACGATCGACGGACTGCGCGGGGCGAAGCGCGCCGCGGCGCTCGCGAACCGCGCCGACCGCCACTGGGTCTACAAGCGCGAGGGGATGCCGTGCCGGCGATGCGGCACGTCGATCGCGCTCGAGACGATGCAGGGCCGCAAGCTCTACTGGTGCCCCGGCTGCCAGCTGTAGTCACCCCCGCCCCGTAGGTGGGGGAGCGCCCACCCCGCCGGTCGAGGAGCGCGCGGCCGCAAGCCGCACGCGTCACGACACCATCCGCTCGCCCGCGCCCCTCAGCGCCAGCGATAGCTCCGCGACGGATCGATCGTCCCGTCCGTCGGGCTGATGATCCACGTGCCGGTGCTCGCCGCGTCGTCGCGGATCGAGACGATCACCTGCGCCGTCTCCCGGTCGCCGGGTGCGAACTCCATCGTGCAGCCGAGGTCGACCGGTGCCGCGGCGATGGATGCGTGGTTCTGGTCGGCGACCGGCCCGCCGTCGGGCTGGTAGCCGAAGGTGAGGTCGTACATCGGGTGCGTCGTGATGACGCCGACGTTCTCGATCTCGAGGTCGAGGATCACGAAGCGCTCACCGGCGCGGGGCGACGCCGGTCCGCCGCTGCCGCCGCAGCCGAGCGTCGCGAGGCTGTCGGCGGGATCGGTCGAGCCGGTCGCGGTGATCTCCCACGTCGAGCCGCGATCGGTGTGGATGACCGCCGTCTCACCGAAGGCGTGGTCGCCCGGCTCGGTCGTCGGCACCGGCGGGTCGGTCGGACCGTCGGTCGTCGGCGGCGGCGCGAGATCGGTGAACGCCGGGCTCGCGCTCACCGGGATGGCCGGGTCGTCGGGCACCGTCGCGGGCATCGCGACGCAGGCGGCGAGCGTGAACGCGACCCCGGCCAGCAGCGCGACGCCGAGCGGCGCAGAGCCGCGCGGACGCGGTCGCGTGGTGAACCTGGCCTGCACGCTGCAACGCTACCCGCAGCGACTGTGAGCGCACGGCCGCGGGTGGCTCGGGCACGAAGGGCCTGCGGCACCGGCTCGGCGCACGCGCCGGCGACGGAGCCGCCGGAGCCCTGCGGCTACGCCACGCCCGCCCAGGCGCCTCGGCCCTCGCGCGCGAGCTCGGCTCGATCTGCCTCGTCGAGGTGCTCGTCGGCGCGCTTCGCGAGCGCCCGCGCGACCGTCTCGATCTGCCGCGCGCGCTCGGGTGCGCATGCGGCGAGCGCAGCGAGGCTCTTCTGGAGCCGGACGTGCACCTCGACGAACCCTGCGCCGTCGCGCGCGATCGGGCGGAACGCGTCGACCAGCAGCTCTTCGAGGGTCGGCGGCACCACCGCGAGCGACGGATGGGCGACGCTGCGGTCGGGCGCCGTCGTGAGCGCCCGCTCGAACACGCGCTGCAGAGCAGCGATGACCTCGATCGCCGTGCCCGGGTCGTTCGTGGAGGGCGACAGTGCTCGGCTCCCGATCTCGGCCAGTGCGATCACGCCGAAGCGTGGATCCTGCTCGAAGCTCCGTCGTGCACCGACTCTGAACGCCGCCACGATCGCCCGTCGCGTCTCGTCGTCGATGTCGCCCGAGACGCGCGCGAGCGGGCGGGAGCGATCGGTCAGGCGTCCGGCCTGCGTGACGACGAGGAGCGTGACAGCGGCGCCTTCCGCGGCCTGCTGGAGCGCGTCCATGTCGACGTGCGAGACGTATCCGCTCCGCTCGGCCCACACCGGTGACCAATGCTCGTGCGGCCCGCTGGCCACGCTCGCTCCCAGCGCCGGCGAGGCGGCATGCGCGACGAGCGCGGCGGTTGCGGCCTCCTCGACGCGGTCGACGACGTCCGGCATCCGACCGAAGTCCGCCAGATGCGCGATCCAGCGCAGGAGGGTGACGACGATCACGGCGATCACCACGAGCGTGCCGAAGAACAGGATCGTGCGACCCTGCTCGGTGTAGTACCCCGTCGAGAGCGCGATGATGCCGACCATCGCGAACGTGAACGAGCCGACGAACGTCGAGAGGGCGTTCTGCGACGTGGGATCGGCGATGAGCAGCTGCGTCGCGCGCGGCGTCGCATTCGTCGTCGCGGCGGAGTACGCGCTCACCATCGCCGTCACCGAGAACGTCGTCGCGGTCAGCATCGCGGTGGCGATGATCTGCAGCAGCGACCCCACCGAGTTCTGGCCCAGCTCGATGGTGACCCGGAACGGCAGCACCGCGCCGAGGACGCCGGCGGCGAGCGCGAACACGATCGCGAGCGCCGTGAACACGGTGGCGCGGAACCAGACCCGCCGAGACAGCATGCGAAGCGCTCTCGCGAGGGGTCCATCGCTCTTGTCGGCCATGGACGCATGCTATGCGCTGACGTCCGCGAGGTGCCGAGCGGGGACGAGGCCGTGTCGGTCGGAGCGGGCGACGGGAATCGAACCCGCGTAATCAGTTTGGAAGACTGAGGCTCTACCATTGAGCTACGCCCGCGCGCCCCGCGAGACGTGCGTGCGGGACGGCACGAATCTACCGCATCCGCCAGCCCGCCCCCGCCGGGATACGCTCGTGGCGTGCAGCGCAGCATCCCCGCAGACCTCGTCCTCGGCGCCGCGACGGCCGCCTACCAGATCGAGGGGGCCGCCGCCGAGGACGGCCGCCGCCCCAGCATCTGGGACACCTTCTCGCGCGTGCCGGGCGCCGTGATCGACGGCCACACCGGCGACGTCGCGTGCGACCATTACCACCGCATGCCCGCCGACGTCGCGCTCATGCGCGAGCTCGGACTCCAGACCTACCGATTCTCGACGAGCTGGGCGCGCGTGCGCCCCGACGGCGGCGCGCCGAACCCGAAGGGCATCGACTTCTACTCGCGTCTCGTCGACGAGCTGCTCGGCGCGGGCATCATGCCGTGGCTCACGCTCTACCACTGGGATCTGCCGCAGGCGCTCGAGGATGCCGGCGGCTGGACGAACCGCGACACCGCGCACCGCTTCGTCGACTACGCGCGCACCGTCCACGAGGCGCTCGGCGACCGCGTCGTCAACTGGACCACGATGAACGAGCCGTGGTGCTCGTCGTTCCTCTCGTACACCGCGGGGGCCCACGCGCCCGGCCGGCAGAGCGTCGAGGCGGGCCTGCAGGCCGGCCACCACCTGCTGCTCGCGCACGGCATGGCGGTGGAGGCGCTCCGCGACGCGGGCGCCGAGCGCGTCGGCATCACCCTCAACTTCCAGCCGGCCGAGCCGCTCGACCCGACCAGCGCATCCGACCGCGACGCCGCCCGACGCCTCAACGACCAGTACAACCGCTTCTTCGTGCACCCCATCGTGCGCGGCGAGTACCCCGAGTCGCTGCTCGCCGACGTCGGCCACCTCGGCCTCGACGCCGTCGTGCAGGAGGGCGACCTCGCGACGATCGCCGCGCCCATCGACGTGCTCGGCGTGAACTACTACCACGACGACGTCGTCTCGTTCGCGCCGCCGGCGACGCCGATGCTGCAGGACGCGCCCACCGACCGGCCGATCCGCAGCCCCTACCCGGCGGCGGAGGGCGTGCACGCGCATCCGCGCGACGTGCCGACGACCTCGATGGGCTGGGAGGTGCGGCCCGAGGGCCTCACGGCGCTCCTGCGGCAGCTGCACGAGGAGTACACGGGGCCGGCCGGCATCGAGCTGTGGGTGACCGAGAACGGCGCGGCCTACGACGACGAGGTCGAGACGGATGCGGCGACGGGCGAGGCGTGCATCCACGACACCGAGCGCACGTCGTTCCTCCGCGCGCACGTCGGCGCCGTGCTCGACGCCATCGACGCGGGCGTGCCGGTGCACGGCTACATGTACTGGTCGCTGCTCGACAACTACGAGTGGGCGTGGGGCTACCACAAGCGCTTCGGCATCGTGCGGGTCGACTACGACACGCAGGAGCGCACCGTGAAGGACTCGGGGCTCGAGCTCGCGCGCATGATCCGCGAGCGCACGCTCTGACCGCGCGAAGAAGGGGCCGGCCCTCGCGGACCGGCCCCTCGATCGTGCATGCGGTGATCAGCCCATCGACGGCGGCATGAGCACGGTGTCGATGAGGTAGACGGTCGCGTTGGCGGTCTGCACGCCGCCGCAGACGACGCTCGCGCCCTCGACCATGAGGTCGTCGCCCTCGCCCTCGACCATCACGTCCTCGCCCTGCACCGTCGTGTGCGTGCCGACGATGGCATCCGGCGCGATCTGGCCGGGGACGACGTGGTAGGTCAGCACGCTCTGGAGCGCCTCGGCGCCCTCGGGCGTCTGCAGCATCTCGACCGTGTCGGCCGGGAGCGCCGCGAACGCGTCGTCGACCGGCGCGAAGACGGTGAACTCGTCGCCGTTCAGCGTGTCGACGAGGTCGACCTCGGGGTTGAGCTGACCGGAGACCGCCGCGACGAGCTGCGTGAGCATCGGGTTGTTGGAGGCCGCGACCGCGACCGGGTCCTGCGACATGCCGACGATCGAGCCTGCGCCGTCGGGCACCTCCTCGTCGTACATCGCGCAGCCGGGGCCGACGAGTTCGTCGTACGCCGGATCCATCGCCGCGGCGTCGCCCTCCTCGGTCTCCATGGGCTCCTGCGACATGCCGTTCGGCTCGGCGGGCGCGGCGGACTCGTCGTCGGCCGTTGCGCCGCCCATCGAGCATCCTGCGAGCGCGAGCGTCGCCGCGCCGACGAGCACGAGCCCTGCCATCGTGGGGTTCTTCCTGGTGAGCATCGCTGCTCTCCTCTCCTCAAGCGTTCCCTCTGGTCCGACTCGTGCGAGCCGGTCGTGCAGGGGCTTCGGAGCCCGCTCGCAGACGGATTGGAACCGATCTGAGGCGCCCGGCCGACGCATCCGCTCGACGCGCGGCACGACCCATCCGCTCGGCCCTCCGCGCCGAACCCCGTGCACCACTCGCCCCCGCGCTACGATGCGCGGCCGAATGCCTGGAGGCAACGTGCTCGCGCTCATCGGACTGCTCGGCGGCTTCGTCACCGGCATCTCGCCCTGCATCATCCCCGTGCTGCCGGTCATCCTGTTCTCGGGCGGCATGCAGTCGGCGCGCGAGGCGCCAAGGGGTGCGGATGCGTCGGCCGGCACTGCGGGCGGGCGGGGGAGCGCAGGTGGCGGGACCGCGGCCGCCACTGCGACCGCAGCGCCCGCGCAGGCGCCGCCGCGCACCGTCTCGCGCTGGCGCCCCTACCTCGTGATCGCCGGCATCGTCGTGAGCTTTACGCTCATGACGCTCGCGGGCAGCCTGCTGCTGGGCCTGCTCGGCCTGCCGCAGGACGTGCTGCGCTGGGCGGGCATCGTCGTGCTCGCGCTCATCGGCATCGGCCTCATCGTGCCGGCGTTCCAGCACCTGCTCGAGAAGCCCTTCGAGCGCATCCCGTTCCTGAACGCCGCGAACCGCCAGTCCTCCAAGCTGCAGGGCTTCCCGCTCGGCCTCGCGCTCGGCGCCGTGTACGTGCCGTGCGCGGGCCCCGTGCTCGCGGCCATCACCGTCGCCGGCTCGACCGGGCAGATCGGCGCCGACACCGTCGTCCTCACGGTCTCGTTCGCGATCGGTGCGGCGCTGCCGCTGCTGTTCTTCGCGCTCGCGGGCCGCGGCCTCGCCGAGCGCATCGCGGCGTTCCGGCGGCGCCAGGGCGTCATCCGCGTCGTCTCCGGCGCCCTCATGCTCGCGCTCGCGGCAGGGCTCGTGCTCGACGTGCCGGCGCGGCTGCAGCGGCTCGTGCCCGACTACACCGCGGCCATCCAGGAGGCGTTCGCGGGCAGCGACGAGGTGCAGGAGGCGATCGCGATCGGCGGGCTCGAGAACGACGAGAACGCGGAGCTCGACCGCTGCGACCCGGGCGCGACCGAGCTCCAGGAGTGCGGTACGGCCCCGAACCTGCGCGGCATCGAGTCGTGGTTCAACACGCCCGGCGACGCATCCGTCGACCTCGCGTCGCTGCGCGGCCAGGTGGTGCTCGTCGACTTCTGGGCCTACTCGTGCATCAACTGCCAGCGCTCCACCCCGCACATCAACGCCTGGTACGACGCGTACGCGGATGCGGGGCTCGAGGTGATCGGCGTGCACAGCCCCGAGTACGCGTTCGAGAAGGAGCGCGACAACGTCATCGCAGGCGCCGCGGCGCTCGGCATCGAGTACCCGGTCGCGATCGACAACCAGCTCGCCACGTGGACGAACTACCGCAACGCCTACTGGCCGGCCCGGTATCTCATCGACGCCGACGGCGTGGTGCGCAACGTGCACTTCGGCGAGGGCCAGTACGCGGAGGGCGAGCGGATGCTGCGCGCGCTGCTCGAGGAGGCGCAGCCGGGCATCGAGCTGCCTCCGCCCACCGAGACCGCCGACGAGACGCCCGCGAACGCCGACATCACCCCCGAGTCGTACCTCGGCACCACCAAGGAGCAGAACTTCGGCGGCGCCGAGCGCTACTCGGCGCAGACCGAGGTCTTCACCCTGCCCGCGGATCAGCCCCAGGACACCTTCGCGCTCGACGGCGCGTGGCGGCTCGAGACGCAGTTCGTCACGCCCCGCGACGCCGAGGCGCGCATCCGCCTGCTCTATCGGGGGCAGGAGGTGCGGATGGTGCTGGCCGGCACGGGCACGGTCGTCGCGGACGTCGATGGCGAGCGCGTCGAGCTCGAGGCGTCGGGCACCCCGCGGTCGTACCGACTGCTGCTCGCAGACGCGCCGCGCGAGGGGACGATCGAGGTGACGGTGCCCGCGGGCGTCGAGGCCTACTCGTTCACGTTCGGGTGAGCGGCCCGCGCCCTCGAGGGACGCAACTCACGCTGATCGAGTAGCGGTCGGGCACCGCCCGACCGCGTATCGAGATCACCCGTGCTACCGCGGGGCCCCTTCGGCGCACAGCGGGCCCCCCGCCCGCCGATAGACTCACCAGGCGTACGGGAGCGATCCCTACGGGGCGTAGCTCAGCTTGGCTAGAGCGCCCGCTTTGGGGGCGGGAGGTCGCAGGTTCGAATCCTGTCGCCCCGACCAGTGGGCGCCGCAGCGCCTCCGGCTCTGGGCGAGGAGCGCGAAGCGATGCTTCGCGGGTTCGAATGCTGTCGCCCCGACCGATGCGCCCGGTCAGCGCAGGTCAGCCGCGTGGGCCGAGACGCTCGCGACCGCGGTGGCGACGACCCTCGCCATCCGTCGGCGGATGACGTGGTCGCCGCCGGCGACGCGGTGCACCGACACGTGCCGCATCTGCTCGATGATCCGCAGGCCTCCCGGCATGAGGAACGGGTCGAGCGTGCCGTAGACGACCTGCACCGGCGCCGACACCGCTGCGATGTCGCTCACCGCGGTCTGCGTCTCGATGACGTGCTCGAGGGAGAGCGTGAACGCCCGCCAGTTGCGCTCGCTGACCTCGAGCACGTCCCTGATGGGGGAGAGGCGCGCGAGCACGGCGGCGTTCCGCATCGTGAAGCGCTTGTTGTTCCGGAGGAACTCGTAGGCGCGGAGGTACAGACCCATCGCGGTGCGCTCGACAGGGTCGCCGAAGGATTCCGGGGGCAGGTAGACCGGCGGGCTCACGAGCACGAGTCCGCGGACCTCATCCGCGTGCGTGGCGGCGTACCGCGCCGCGATCAGGCTCCCGAGCGAATGGCCGACGATGATGCAGCGCTCGATGCCGAGCGCCGCGAGGGTGTGCTCGAGATGCTCGACGTGCTCCTCGATGGTGTAGGTCGCGCCGGCGGGGGAGGGCGACGCCCCGAACCCGAGCAGGTCCAGCGCGATGACGCGATGCTGCGGCGTGAGCAGCGGTATCACGTTCTCGAACGCGTTCGTCGAGGATGCGATGCCGTGGACGAGCACGACCGTCGGGCCGGTGCCCTCGTCGATCGCGACGTGCAGCAGCGGCAGCTGCTTGCTTCGAGACCACGGCCAACGCATGCCTACGATCATCCACCACCGCGCGCACGCGCCGCGGCGCCGTCACGCGCGGGGCGTCTCGCTCGTCGACACCTCCTCCACCGTGCCGTGCCCGGCGCGAGCCCTGTCGGGCACGATGGCGATCGGGCTCGGCATGTTCATCAGCAGGTCGTGCCCCACAGAGCCCAGCAGCAGGCCCGCGAGCGCTCCGCGCCCGTGCGTGCCCACCACGGTCAGCCGCGCGCTCGCAGCCCGCCGGGCGAGCACGATCGAGGGCCGCCCGTGCTCGAGCACCGCCTCGACCTGCACGCGCTCGTCGGCCTGCCGCATCCGTTCCACCTCGGTGTCGAGCAGCGTGCGCTCGGCCGCCTCGAACTCGTCCTGGCCGGCTTCGAGCGCGGCCCACGCTCCGGAGACGAGCGGCGGGATCTCCCAGGCGCGAACGGCGAGCAGCGGCGCGTCCGCGCGCACCGACTCGCCGGCAGCGAAGGCCATGGCGGCGTGGCCGGTCTCGTCGTCGACGCCCACCACCACGGGGCCGTCGCCCGGTGCCCAGTCGACCGGCACGACCACGAGGGGGCACTGGGTCCGCGCGGCGACGGCGAGCGGCAGCGTGCCGTTCACGATGCCGCTGAGGCCGCGGGTCTTGTGGGAGCCGATCACGAGCAGGTCCGCGCGCCGAGAGGCGTCGACGATCCCGGGGACGGGGCGAGCGTGGTGCAGCGTGGTCGAGACGTCGACCGGCACGTGGCTGAACACGACCCGCTTCCCGGCCTCGTCCACGATCCGCTCGTACTCGGCGAGGACCGGATCGGGGTTCGGCTGCGGGAACCAGTCGATGTCGACGACGGTGGTGATCTCGAGGCGCATCTCCACCGTGCGTGCCCGATCGACCACCCAGTCGAGGGCGGCGGCGCTCGCGGGGCCACCGTCGACGGCCACCACGACGTGCTCGGTCATGTGCCCACTCCCTTCCTCCGAGCGGCGTGGATGCGGGAGGACTCCCGCTCACTCCGATCTTCGCCAGATCACGGATGCCGCGGAAGAGGCGTTCGTCCCGCAGTGCGACGCCAGCAGCCGTCGCGAGCGACGCGGATCATCCCGGAGGACGACAGCGATCCGCCCCGCGCCCGACGCGACGTGCGGATGCCTCGCGCTGGGATGGAGGCATGACGAGACGCCAGACCACCCTCACCGCAGCCGCAGCCGCAGCCGCAGCCGCGGCCGCCGCCATCGCCCTCGCGGGGCTCACCGGATGCGCGAGCATCCAGGACACCCTCGAGGGCGTGCACAGCGAATCCTTCGACACCCGCGCGGAGGCCGCGAGCGGCTGGGTCGGCGTGCCCATGCCGGCATGGCTGCCGGAGGACGCCGCCGACATCCGCACGACCGCGACGACCGACGAGACGCACGCGGTGATCGCCTACGCCGGGAGCGCGCCGACAGGGTGCGACGCCGGCGCGCGCTCCTCGCTGCCCTTCGACGGTCGCTACGGCGGCTTCGAGGACGCGGGCGAGCTGCCCGACGAGGTGCTCCTCTGCGGCTCCTACGAGGTGCACGAGACGGATGCGGGGTGGCTCGCGTGGTTCACCGCGACGGAGGCGGGCCAGACGCCCGCTCCGTGAGCGGCTCCACGCGGTCCGCCCGCAGCGTCAGGTAGAGGCGATGCGCGGTGATGACCATCGCGAGCCAGGCGGCGCCCAACAGCCACCCGGCCACGACATCCGTCACCCAGTGGTGCCCGAGGTAGACGCGGCTCGCCGCGACGAGCACGGTCGCGACCACGGCGCCGACGATGATCGCGGCGCGCGACCAGGCGTGGTGCCGTCGCAGGATCAGCAGGTAGGCGACGATCCCGAGGATCGCGACGGCGTTGAGCGTGTGCCCGCTCGGGAACGAGGCGGAGAGCTCGTAGGGCGGCACCGCGTCGGCGAGCGGCGGGCGGTCGCGGCCGACGACGAGCTTGCCCGCGACGGTCATGAGGAGCGATCCGGCGCCGGCGGCGACGATGAGGATGGGCGGCGTCCACGACCGGCGGCGGATGCCGAGCACGAGCAGCGCACCGATCGCGATGAGCGGCATGCCGACGGTGCCGGCCAAGTCGGTGAAGTGCGTGACGACGACCGCGGTCGCGGGATCGCGGACGGCGAGGATCGCATCGAGCACGGGCCGGTCGACGCCCGCGACGCCGTCGCGATCGGTCACCGCGTCGTAGACCTCGGCGGCGAGGAAGCCGAGCGCGGTCGTCACGGCGAGCCCGATGACGAGCACGAGCACGAGCGCGGCGTGCGGTCCGAGGAGCGCGCCGATGCGGTGCGCCACCCCTGCGAGCGCGCGGCCGATCGGCGTGCGCCACCGCGTCAGCTCGACCAATCCGACGGTCGTGTCCTGGCGGCGCTCGGCCTCGGGGCCCTGCTCGGCCGCAGAGATCCGGCGCGGGCGCGAGCCGCCCGGCGGTGGCGGTGCAGACGGCTCCATGGGCGACGACGCTACTCCCGGAGCGGAGGGATCGCCTGAGCGCGCGAGCCCGCACCGGCTATGGGATCGCCATGCGGTTGCGATCGGTTCGCCAGTCTTGGGGTCGTCTTGGAGGCCGAGGCGCACCCTCAAGGCATGGACACGACGCAAGCCCCGCCGGACACCCCCGCCCCGGCGCTCGAGCGGGCACCACGGGGAGCGCGGAGCCGGCGGCTCTGGCGGCGGGCCGCCATCGGCGTGCTGTGGCTGACGAGCGTCGGCGTGGCCGTCCTCTGGCTCGCCGGAGGCGGGGCGCAGGAGCTCACGCGGCTCCCGGGCGGAGCGCTCGCCTCGATGGGTCGGATGACCGGCCTCGTCTCGGCCAACCTGCTGCTCTACCAGGTGCTGCTCATGGCACGGGTGCCGCTGTTCGAGCGCGCCTTCGGCCACGACGTGCTGACGCGCTCGCACCGAGCGGTGGGCATGTGGTCGTTCTGGCTGCTCGTCGCGCACATCGTGCTGCTCGTGCTCGGCTACGCCGCCGACAGCGGCATGCAGCCGCTCCTGCAGCTGTGGGCGCTCGTCTGGGGCTACCCCGGCATGCTGCTCGCGACAGCCGCGACGCTGCTGATGATCCTCGTCGTCGTGACGTCGGCACGCCGGGCCCGCGCTCGCATCCGCTACGAGTCGTGGCACCTGCTGCACCTCTACGCCTACCTCGGGGTCGGCCTCGCGATCCCGCACATGCTGTGGACCGGCACCGACCTGCGCACGCCGCTCGCGGCCGGCTACTGGTGGGCGCTGTGGATCGCGGCTGTCGGCAGCATCGTGCTCTGGCGGATCGTGCTGCCGGTCGTGCGCTCGCTGCGGCACGACCTCCGCGTCGCGTCGGTCGAGCGCGACGGGGCGACCGGCGTGCGGGTGCACGTGCGCGGGCGCGACCTCGACCGCTTGGGGGCGCGCGCGGGCCAGTTCCTCATCTGGCGCTTCCTCGACGGGCCGGGGTGGATGCGCGGCCACCCGTTCTCGCTCGCGAGGTCGCCCAGGCGCGGCGAGCTCGTGCTGGTCGCGCGCCTCGTCGGCGACGGCACCGCGCGGCTGCGGGACCTGCGACCCGGAGTCCGGGCGATCGTCGAGGGCCCGCTCGGCGTGCTCACCGGCGAGGCCCGCCGCACGCGCTCGCTGCTGCTGCTCGGCGCCGGCTCGGGCGTCGTGCCGCTGCTCGCGATCCTCGACGAGGAGCCGTACGGCTGGGGCGAGGCGACCCTCGTCACGCGCGACTCCGCGCCCGAGCACCTGCTCGGCGGCGAGCACGTGCGGGCGCTCGTCGAGGGCAGGGGCGTCCGGCACGTGCCGCTGCACGGCCCGCGAGCCGGCGGCCGCTCGTCGTGGCTGCCGAGCGACTGGGAGGGATGGGACGGCGCCGACCTCGTGCGCTCGCTCGTCGACGTCCGCGACGTCGACATCTACCTCTGCGGTCCGGATGCGTGGGCATCGGCCGTGCGCCACGACCTCTTCCGCGCCGGGGTGCAGCCCGGCCGCATCCACCAGGAATCCTTCACGAGCTGAGAGGCGGCCATGCGGCGCATCATCTTCAGCGTCCTCGCGACGCTCGGCGGGCTCGTCCTGCTGCTCACCTATCGCACTTCGACCGGCGCGATGCTGCCCGTGCTCCCGAGCGACCACGCGGCGAATGCATCGGCATCGGCTCCGCAGGACGGCACTTCGGCGGCGGGCGACGGCTCGACGGGGCAGCGGCCGTCGGCCGGCACCGCGCCGTCGTCGGCGGGGCACGCGGGGGCGGACGCCGCGGGCCTCGTCGACGGCGTCCACGACGGCGGCGTCGTGCAGACGCCGTACGGGCCGGTCGACGTCGTCATCACCGTGCACGGCGGCGCGATCACCGCGGTCGACGTGCCGCAGGCGCCCGACGCCAACGCCCGCGACGCGCAGCTGAGCGCGCGGGCGGTGCCCCAGCTCGTCACCGAGACGCTGAGCGCGCAGAGCGCCGACGTGCACATGGTCTCGGGCGCGACCTACACGAGCGAGGGCTACGTGCAGTCGCTGCAGAGCGCGATCGACGGAGCCCGACCGTGACGCGCGTCGAGGGGCGACGCATCACGCGGGTCGCCCGCGTGATGGGCACCGCGGTGAGCGTCCACGTGCACCTGGCAGCCGGCGCCGACGCGTCGCTCGCGGCACGGGCGGCGGGGGCGGCTGATGCGGCGATCGGCGAGGTGCGCCGCATCGACGCGCTGTGCTCGACGTATCGGGCCGACTCCGAGGTCGAGCGGCTGCGCTCCGGCGACCTCGACTGGGCCGACGCGCACCCGCTCGTGCACGAGCTCGCCGAGCGGTGCCGGCAGATGGAGGACGCCACGCACGGCCGGGTCTCGGCGGGCTGGCGGGGCGGCTTCGACCCGACCGGCCTCGCGAAGGGCTGGGCGGTCGAGCGGGCGGTCGCGCTCGAGCTCGCGCCGCTGCTCGCGGTGCCGGGCGTCGTCGCGGTCGGTATGAACGCCGGCGGCGACATGCAGCTCGCGACGGCGCCGGGCGCCGACTGGACGTGGAGGATCGGCATCACGGATCCGCTCGCGCCGGGCGGCCTGCTCGCCGTCGTCGAGGTCGTGGACGGCGCCGTCGCGACCTCGGGCACGGTCGAGCGCGGATCGCACATCGTCGACCCGACGACCGGCCGGCCGGCGCTCGGCGCCGTCGCAGCGACGGTGGTCGCCGACGGGCTCACCGAGGCCGACGCATGGGCGACCGCAGCGGTCGTCGCAGGGGCGGCCGACCTGTCGTGGATCGGCGAGGCGGGCACGCGCTCGGGGCTCGTCGTCGCCCCGGATGGCACGGTGCGACGGTGGGTCGGCCAGGCCGAGGTGGTGACGGCGGAGGCGGTCACCGCCGAAGCGATCGCAGCACGCTAGGCGCGCGGGAGCCGCAGCAGCATGACGGTGCCGGCGGGGGAGGAGCGCTCGATCCGCACGCTGCCGCCGGCGCGCTCGGATGCCTGCCGGACGAGCGCGAGCCCGATCCCGAATCCTCGCCGTCGGCCCTCGCCCTCGGCGCTCGCGAACCGCTCGAAGATGCGCTCGTGCTCGGCGACGGGGATGCCGGCGCCGTGATCCGCGACGCGGAGGGCGACCTGGCCGCCGTCGGCATCCGCCGTGACCGTGACGGCGGATCCCTCCGGCGCGTGCTGCAGGGCGTTGTCGAGGAGCGCCACGAGCATCCGCACGAGGGTCGCAGGTGCCACGCGCGCGGCGACCGGGGCGTGCACGCGCACGTCGAGCGCGATCCCGCGGCGCTCCGCGAGCGGCGCGAGCAGCGCCTCCGCCTCGTGCATCGCTGCGGCGACCGAGGCGCTGCGATCGGGCGCGGCCGCATCCTCGGCCGCGAGCAGCAGGTCGGTCAGCACGTCGTCCATCGCGTCCGCATCCGCCCGCAGGCGAGCGAGCTCCGCCTCGAACGGCTCACCGCGCGCGTGCCTGCGCTGGATCAGCTGGATGCGCGTCGAGAGCGCCGTCAGGGGCGTGCGCAGCTCGTGGCTCGCGTCGGCGACGAACGTGCGCTGGGCGCGCAGCGCCTCGCCGAGCGGCGCAGCGGCCCGCCGAGCGGCGAGCGCGGCGATGCCTGCGACGAGCAGGACGCCGAGCACCCCCAGGAGCACGACGACCGGCACGACGTCGTCGACGTCGACGACGAGCGCGTCGCCCCACGGCGGCTCGTCGCGCTCGGCTCGCGCGGTGGCCGAGAGCACGCCGAGCAGGATGGCGACGCCCACGACGATCGTCGCCGCCGAGGCCGCGCCGACCCACGCGCCCACCCGAAGCGCCGCGGCGCGCACCCGCCGGCGGTCGGCGTCGTCGCTCATGGCGCACCCGCGCGGTAGCCCCGGCCCCGGACGGTGTCGACCACGCCGGGGTCGCTCTTGCGCCGCAGGTAGTGCACGAGCGCGTCGACGGAGGCGAGCGAGCGGCCGCCGCCGAGCACGGACCCGAGGATCTCCTCGCGCGTGAAGACGTGGTCGGGGCTCTCGGTGAGCAGCGCGAGCAGCCGGGTCTCGGTCGCGGTGAGCGGCACGCGTCGGCCGTCGGGCCCGTAGAGGGCGGCGGGCTCGGCCACGAAGGTCCAGCTGCCGAGGTCGCGCCGCGCCGCGTCGGCCGCGAAGCCGCGGCGCAGCGCCCGGAGCCGCGCGAGCAGCTCCTCGAGGTCGAACGGCTTCGCGAGGTAGTCGTTGGCACCCGCGTCGAGCCCTGCGACGCGGTCGTCGACCGCGTCGAGGGCGGTGAGCAGCAGCACCGGCGTCGTCAGGCGCGCCGCTCGGAGGCTCGCGACGATCGCGAGCCCGTCGCCGTCGGGCAGCCTCCGGTCGACGACGACCACCGCGTACCGGTGCGTCGCGAGCTGCCGCCGGGCCGCGGCGATGTCGCCGGCATGGTCGACCTCGTAGTGCTCGCGCAGCACCTCGAGCACCATCTCCGCGACCGACGCGTCGTCCTCGACGTACAGCAGGCGCGGCAGCGCGGCTCCGCTCGCCGCTGCGCCCGCGCCCATGGGGCGATTCTGCCCGACTACGTGCGCGAGCGCCGCTGCGCCACGAGCACGACCGCGACGCCGACCGCCGCGACCGCGAGCCCGACGAGGCCGAGGAGCGACACGGGCACGCCGAAGACGAGCCACACCCACAGCATCGTCGTCGGCGGGGTCAGGTAGAGCATCGTCGAGACGTAGGTCGCGCCGTGCGAGCGGGTGACCGTCACGTAGAGCACGTAGCCGCCGAGGCTCGAGAGCACCACGAGCCACAGCACCGCCGCCCACACCTCGGGCGTCGCCGGGGGAGCGGCGTGCCCGCGCACGAGCGCGACGAGCATGAACGCGGCGCCCGCGACGATCGACTGCATCGTGATCGTCTGCAGCAGGTCGTCGTGCATGTGCCAGCGGCGCTGCAGCAGCGTCCCCGCCGAGAGGCACAGCACCGCGCCGAGCGGCAGCGCGTGCGCCCACAGCGGCGCCCCCGAGGCGCCGACCTGCCCCGAGACGACGAGCGCGACGCCGCCGAACCCGAGCAGCATGCCTGCCCACATCCATCCGTTCGCCCGCTCGCCGAGGATGCGCCCGGCGACGGTCGCGACGAGCATCGGCTGCAGCGCCGCGATGAGCGCCGCCGTGCCGCCGTCGACGCCGAAGCGCACGCCCTCGAAGATGAGCAGCAGGTAGCCCGCCTGGCTCAGCAGCGCGATCGTGCCCTGCCGGCGCCAGCTGCTCCACGACGGCCAGCGGCGGCGCGCGAGCAGCATGACCGCCACGAGGACGCCCGCGAGCACGGCGAACCGCCACGCGAGCACCGTGATGGGCTCGCCGCCGGCGCGGGCGGCGAGCTCGGCGCCGACGAACCCCGAGCTCCACATCGCCACGAGGCCCACCGAGGCGAACACGATGGCGGTGGGGCCCAGGCGGGTGCGGCTGCGCGCGGAGTCTGACACCGCTCGATCCTGGCACCTCGCCCCCGCTGCTCGTCGTCCGCCGCGCGGGGCGCGTCGCCGCGGCGGGGCGGGGGTGGATGCGTCAGGTCTGCACGACGAGGAACGGCTCGGTCGTCGGTGCCTCCGACCCGCCCTCGGGCTCGACCGTGACGCCCACGGCGACCCCCGCATCCCACCGCCCCTCGAGCAGCACGGCGGTGCTCGCGCCCGCGGCCTCGAAGGTGCCGGCGCTGCGCGGCCCGGCCGCGTCGATGTACCACGCCTGGTAGGTGCTGCCGCTCGGCGCGGCGGGGAGGCCGTCGAAGAGCAGCACCGTCTGGGCGCGCTGCTGCGACCAGATGACGGTCGCCGTCCCGCCGTCGGCGAGCTCGATCTCGCTGCGCTGCGCATCGGAAGCCGCGACGACCGCGCCGAGCGCCTCCTGCCGACCGTCGCCGAGCTGCGCGCCGATCGCGATGCCGCCCGCGAGCAGCGCGGCGCCCGCGGCGATGGCCGCGACGACGCGCATGGGGCGCCAGCGGGCGCGGGCGCGGCGCTCGGCGGGCCCGGGCGCGCGCTCGGGCTGCGGGGGAGCGGCGGCCGTCGACGCCGGTGCCTCGGGGGGCGGCGCGGTAGCCGATGCGTCGGTCGGCTCGGCGGGCAGCTGCGGCTCGGCGCGGATGGCGCCGAGCACGCCCGCACGCAGGCTCGCCGGCGGCGGCACCTCGTCGTCGGCGAGGTGCGTGGCCGTCTCGGCGAGCAGCGCCGCCTCGCGCAGCGCCGCGGGCGAGGCCTCCGCCTCGAACCGCGCGCGCTCCTCGGGCGTGAGCGCGTCGAGCGCGTACGCGGCGGCGAGCCCATCGACCTCGCGCTCATGCGCCGGCCCGCCGGCGATGTCGTCCTCGCGCCCGGTCACGTCGTCACCCCCAGGATCTCTCGCAATCGGTGCATGCCGTCGCGCATGCGTGTCTTCACGGTGCCGAGTGGCGTCTCGAGCCGCTCGGCGATCTCGGTCTGGGTGAGCCCGCCGAAGTAGGCGAGCTCGATCGCCTGCCGCTGCACGTCGCTCAGCTCGGCGAGCGCCTGCCGGGCGCGGGCCGACTCGAGCGCGACCTCCGCGTGCTCGGCGACCTCGTCGACCGGCACGGCGACGTCGCGGACGCCGATGCGCGCGTCGCGGTCGCGCTGCGCCTGCGACGAGCGCACCCGGTCGACGGCGCGGGCGTGGGCGATCTGCAGCAGCCAGCTGATGGCCGCGCCGCGCGCGGGGTCGAAGCGCCGGGCGCTGCGCCACGCCTCGAGGTAGACCTCCTGCGCGACCTCCTCGGCCTGCGACCGGTCGACGAGGATGCGCAGCACGAGCCCGAACACGCGCGGCGCGGTGGCGTCGTAGAGGTCGGCGAAGGCCCGCTCGTCGCCGTCGGCGGCGCGCACGAGGCACTGCTCGACGTCGATCTCCACGATCGCGAGTATCGCAGGCCGTGCGATCACGGCCTGCGCGTCGAGCAGCGCGGCGGGCATGTCGGTGGTTCGTCGCGGGCGAACGCCCGGATTGCGGCTCCGACGCGCCCGGCCGGTAGACTCGCAGGACAGCCCGCCCGTCGTGGCGGTCTCGGCGTGCCATCGCGCTGACGGCCGGCAGGGCCGGCACATCCACGAACCACTCAGGAGACCACCTCGTGAAGACCACGGTCGAGAAGATCGAGAACACGCGCACCAAGCTCGTCATCAACGTCGAGCCCGACGAGCTGCGGCCCGCCATCGACCAGGCCTACAAGGAGGTCGCCGAGCAGATCAGCGTGCCGGGCTTCCGCAAGGGCAAGGTGCCGGCCGCGATCATCGACCAGCGCGTCGGCCGCGAGCAGATCCTGAACCAGGCCGTCTCGGAGTCGATCGACGAGTTCTACCGGCAGGGCGTCGCCGAGGCCGGCATCCGCCCGCTCGGCCGCCCGCAGGCCGACGTGACCGCGTGGCCCGAGGTCAAGGACTTCTCGGGCGACCTCGTGCTCGAGATCGAGGTCGACGTGCGCCCCGACTTCGACCTCCCCGAGGTCGACGGCCGCACCATCACGGTCGACGCGATCGAGGTCGGCGACGACGCGGTGCAGACCGAGCTCGACGAGCTCCGCAGCCGCTTCGGCACGCTCGTCACGGTCGACCGCCCGGCCGCCAAGGGCGACTTCGTGCAGCTCGACCTCACCGCGACGATCGACGGCGAGGTCGTCGACTCGGCCTCCGGCATCTCGTACGAGGTCGGCTCGGGCGAGCTCATCGACGGCGTCGACGAGGCCGTCGAGTCGCTCACCGCCGGTGAGGAGACCACCTTCACCTCGACCCTCGTCGGCGGCGACCACGCCGGCAAGGACGCCGAGGTGAGCGTCACCGTGCAGGCCGTCAAGGAGCGCGAGCTGCCCGAGGCCGACGACGACTTCGCCCAGATGGCGAGCCAGTTCGACACCATCGACGAGCTCAAGGCCGACCTCGCCGAGCAGGCGGGCCGCTCGAAGCGCCTCGGCCAGGCCGAGCAGGCGCGCCAGCGCCTCCAGGACGAGCTCATCGAGGCCGTCGAGATCGAGGTCCCCTCGCAGGTCGTCGAGGACGAGGTCGTTCGCCACCTCGAGGCCGAGAACCGCGCCGAGGACGCCGAGCACGGCGAGGAGGTGCGCCAGGAGACCCGCAAGCTGCTCAAGCAGCAGATGCTCTTCGACCGCTTCGCCGAGGAGGAGAACCTCCAGGTCACCCAGCAGGAGCTGACCCAGATCATCGTGCAGCAGGCCGCGCAGTACGGCATGTCGCCGCAGGACCTCGTGCAGGCGCTCGAGCAGAACGGCCAGCTGCCGGTGCTGCTCGGCGACATCCTGCGCGGCAAGACCCTCTCGACGCTGCTCGGCCGCGTGACGGTCGTCGACGACAAGGGCGAGACGGTCGACCTGTCGGACTTCCTGCCGCCGGCGGAGTCGGACGAGATCGGCGAGGACGACGTCGAGGCAGCCATCAAGGAGACCGAGGCGAAGCTCGCGGCGCAGCACGCCGAGGACTGATCCGGCGCCTCCAGCAGGCGTGAGAGGCCGGGCGCGAGCCCGGCCTCTCGCATGCCTCCGCCTGCGGCGAACACGGCCCGGCGCGCGCCCTCCGCTCGCCTAGGGTTGAGAGCAACCGAGAGAAGGAGTCACCTGTGGCTGAACCCGTCTTCCCGCCGTCGGTCTTCGACCGGCTCCTGCGGGATCGCATCATCTGGCTCGGCGAGGAGGTGCGCGACGACAACGCGAACGAGATCTGCGCGAAGATCCTGCTGCTCGCCGCAGAGGACCCGAACAAGGACATCTACCTCTACATCAACTCGCCCGGCGGATCGATCACGGCAGGCATGGCGATCTACGACACGATGCAGTTCGTGCCGAACGACATCGTCACCGTCGGCATCGGCATGGCCGCCTCGATGGGGCAGCTGCTGCTGACCTCGGGCACCGCGGGCAAGCGCTACATCACGCCGAACGCGCGCGTGCTGCTGCACCAGCCGCACGGCGGCTTCGGCGGCACGTCGAGCGACATCCAGACGCAGGCGCAGCTCATCCTTGACATGAAGAAGCGCCTCGCCGAGATCACCGCGTCGCGCACCGGCAAGACGGTCGAGCAGATCAACGCCGACGGCGACCGCGACCGCTGGTTCACGGCGCAGCAGGCGCTCGAGTACGGCTTCGTCGACCACGTGCGCGAGTCGGCGACCGACGTCGCCGGCGGCGGCGGCACCGACCACGACGGCGTCACGACGAGCGCGGCGGCAGACGACCGCACGTCGGATGCGTCGACCGACCAGGAGGGCGGCAACTGATGGAGACCCCCACGTTCCAGGCGGGCGGCAGCGCCCTCCAGATGCCCGGCTCGCGCTACATCCTGCCGAGCTTCGAGGAGCGCACCGCCTACGGCTTCAAGCGCCAGGACCCGTACGCGAAGCTGTTCGAGGATCGCATCATCTTCCTCGGCGTGCAGGTCGACGACGCCTCGGCCGACGACATCATGGCCCAGCTGCTCGTGCTCGAGTCGCAGGACCCGGATCGCGACATCGTGATGTACATCAACTCGCCCGGCGGCTCGTTCACGGCCATGACGGCGATCTACGACACGATGCAGTACATCCGCCCCGCCGTGCAGACCGTGTGCCTCGGCCAGGCCGCTTCGGCGGCCGCGGTGCTGCTCGCCGCGGGCGAGCCCGGGAAGCGCCTCGCGCTCCCGAACGCGCGCATCCTCATCCACCAGCCGGCGACCTCGGACGCCGGCCGCGGCCAGGCCTCGGACATCGAGATCCAGGCGCGCGAGGTGCTGCGCATGCGCGAGTGGCTCGAGGAGACGCTCTCGAAGCACTCGAACCACGACGTCGCCCGCGTCTCGAAGGACATCGAGCGCGACACGTTCCTCTCGGCCGAGGAGGCGCTCGAGTACGGCCTCATCGACCAGGTGCTCTCGAGCCGCAAGACGTCGGTCGGCCAGCTGGCCGGCTGACGCGCCCGACGACGAGAGGGCCGGCACCATCGTGGTGCCGGCCCTCTTGTCGTGCCGGGCTCAGCCCTGGTCGCGCTGCTCGCGTTCGCGCCGCTCCTGCTCGAGCAGCCGCTGCTCCTCGTCGAGCGCGCTGCCCTCGTCGCGCCGCTCGCGGAGCTCCCCGCGCAGCCGGTTGGCGCGGAAGGCGATGACCGCGAGCACGGCGAGCACCGCGAGCACGCCGACGGCGAGGAAGGGGAACGCGCCGCCGTCGTCACCGCTCGGCGACTCCTCGCCGGGCACCGCGCCGGGCGCGACGGCCTCCGGGTCGGCGGATGCGGCGGCCGTCCCGCCGTCCGAGGTCGCGTCGGGCGCGGCCACGCCGCACACGGGCGCCTCGGCGGCGCCCGGCGCGCCGGCCTCGCCCTCGGCGGGCTCGAAGGAGAACGCGATCGTGTCGGAGACCGGGTGCCCGTCGGCCGAGACGACCTGGAACGTCATGGCGTAGTCGCCCGCCTCGCCGAGCTGCGCGTCGAGCGAGATCGTGTCGCCGTCGACGGCGACGCACCCGTCGCCGTAGAAGCGGCCCGACGCATCCGTCACCTGCAGCGCGTTCGCGCTGTCGGCGCCCTCGACCGAGAGGATCTCCTCGTTCATCACGACGCTGAACGTGCCCGGCTGCTCGGTCACGACGTCGCCCGCGGCGGGCGTGGTGCCGATGACGGATGCGTGGGCGGGCAGGGCGATGAGGGCCGCGATCGCGGCGACGTGGGCGAGCATGCCTCCAGCCTATCGGCGGCGATTCCGGCCCCGGCGGCGTGGTCGACGGCGGTGTCGGCGGCCTGTTCTACCCTGGAGGCACGGGCGCAGCCTGCGTTCGACGACGATCAAGAGGTGCGAGATGGCGCGACTGGGCGAGAGCGGCGATCTGCTGAAGTGCTCGTTCTGCGGCAAGAGCCAGAAGCAGGTGCAGCAGCTGATCGCGGGTCCCGCGGTCTACATCTGCGACGAGTGCGTCGAGCTCTGCAACGAGATCATCGAGGAGCGCATGGCCGAGGCCGGCGAGGCCTCGGCGCCCGAGGGCTTCACGCTGCCGAAGCCGCGCGAGATCTTCGAGTTCCTCGAGGAGTACGTCGTCGGGCAGGCGAGCGCCAAGCGGTCGCTCGCGGTCGCGGTCTACAACCACTACAAGCGCATCGCGGCGTCGCAGCAGCTCGAGTCGGCCGACACGGCGGGCGAGGGCGTCGAGATCCAGAAGTCCAACATCCTCATGGTGGGCCCGACGGGCTGCGGCAAGTCCTACCTCGCGTCGACGCTCGCGAAGCAGCTCAACGTGCCGTTCGCGGTCGCCGACGCCACAGCGCTCACCGAGGCGGGCTACGTGGGGGAGGACGTCGAGAACATCCTCCTCAAGCTCATCCAGGCCGCAGACTTCGACGTCAAGCGCGCCGAGACCGGCATCATCTTCATCGACGAGATCGACAAGGTCGCGCGGAAGGCCGAGAACCCGTCGATCACGCGCGACGTCTCGGGCGAGGGCGTGCAGCAGGCGCTGCTCAAGATCATCGAGGGCACGGTCGCATCGGTGCCGCCGCAGGGCGGGCGCAAGCACCCGAACTCCGAGTTCATCCAGATCGACACCTCGAACGTGCTCTTCATCGTCGCCGGCGCCTTCGCGGGCCTCGAGGACATCATCGCCGGCCGCGCCGGCAAGCGCGGCATCGGCTTCGGCGCCCCGGTCGCCTCGCTCAAGCCCGACCTCAACGTCTTCGAGGACGTGCTGCCGGAGGATCTGCACAAGTTCGGGCTCATCCCCGAGTTCATCGGCCGCCTGCCGGTGATCGCGACGGTGTCGCCGCTCGACCAGTCGGCGCTCGTCGAGATCCTCACCGAGCCGAAGAACGCGCTCGTGAAGCAGTACCAGCGCATCTTCGAGATCGACGGCGTGAAGCTCGACTTCGAGCCCGAGGCGCTGCAGGCGATCGCCGACCTCGCCGTCGAGCGGAAGACCGGCGCCCGCGGCCTGCGCTCGATCCTCGAGACGGTGCTCGCGCCGGTGATGTTCGAGGTGCCGAGCCGCGAGGGCGTCGAGCGCGTGATCGTCACGAAGGAATCGGTCTCGGGCGACGAGGCGCCCGTCGTGCTCACCGCCGACGACATCGAGGAGCTCTCGGCCTGACGCGCTGACGCTGCGGTGCCGCCCCGAATTGCGCGGGCGGGTGAGGTAAGGCTAGCCTTACTTCGTGATCACGGGTCCTGAGGCGCTGCGCGCGACCGACGTGTCGCTCGCGTACGGCCGAGAGCGGATCGTCCACGACGCATCCGTCGCCCTGACGCCCGGCACCGTCACCGCGCTCGTCGGCCCCAACGGCAGCGGCAAGTCGACGCTGCTGCGCGGCCTCACGGCGCTGCACCGGCCCACCCACGGCAACGTCGTCTTCGCCGACGGCGCCGACGCGTCGGGCCTGGGGGAGCGCGAGCTCGCGCGCCGCATCGCGCTGCTCGCGCAGTCGCATCCCGACCCCTCGGGCGTGAGCGTCCGCGAAGTCGTCGCGTACGGCCGCTTCGCGCACCGCGGGCGCTTCCGGTCGGGCGACCCCGACGGCGCCGACGTGATCGACCGCGCCATGGCGGCGACGGGCATCGCCGATCTCTCGGGCCACCCCGTCGCGCAGCTCTCCGGCGGGCAGCGCCAGCGCGTCTGGCTCGCCACGTGCCTCGCGCAGCAGACGGGCATCGTGCTGCTCGACGAGCCCACGACCTACCTCGACGTGCGCTACCAGCGCGAGATCCTCGAGATCGTGCGCGACCTCGCCGACGACGGTGTCGCGGTGGGCATCGTGCTGCACGACCTCGAGCAGGCCGCCGAGGTCGCCGACGAGGTCGTGCTGCTCGTGCGCGGCCGCATCCAGGCCACCGGCACCCCGCAGGAGGTGCTGACCGCCGAGCGGCTCAGCGCCGCCTACGAGGTGCCCATCGACGTCGAGCCCGTCTCCGACGGCTTGCGCATCCGGCCCCAGCGGCTCCGCCGCAGGCCGCTCGTGCCACGCGCCGCGTGACGCGATCCACCATCGGGCTCGAGGGCTGCGCGCCCCGGGCCGAGGAAGGCTGACCATGTCCCAGCGAACCCTGACGCGGCCGCTGCTCGCGGGCGCCGCGGTGCTCACCGCGCTCGCCCTCGCCGCGTGCGGCACCACCGAGGCCCCGGCCCAGAGCTCCGCCCCCGACGCGGCCGGCGAGGCCGTCACGGTCACGGATGCGCGTGGCGAAGCCGTCGAGATCCCGGCAGGCGTCGAGGACGTCGTCGCGCTCGAGTGGGTGGCCGTCGAGCACCTGCAGACGGTCGGCATCACGCCCGTCGGCGTCGCGGACGTCGCGGGCTACGAGGACTGGGCGGGCGTCGGCGCGCCGCTCGAGGGCGAGCCGGCCGACGTCGGCACGCGCATCGAGCCGTCGATCGACGCGATCGCGGGGCTCGCGCCCGACCTGATCGTCGCCGTCGCGGGGCGCGACGCCGGCGCCTACGCCGACCTCGAGGCCATCGCGCCCGTGCTCGTGCTGCAGGGCGCCGACGCATCCGCGCCGATCGAGACGATGTACGACGACCTCCGCCTGGTGGCCGAGGCCGTCGGGGCCGAGGACGCCGCCGAGACGGCGATCGCCGACTACGAGGCGCACGTCGAGGAGCTCGCGGGTGCCGTCGAGGAGGCCGGGCTCACCGGCACGCCCGTCGCGCAGCTCGACGGCTACGAGAACGGCGGCCAGGTCGAGATCCGTCCGTACGCCGACGGCGCGCTGCTGCCCGCCGCGTTCGAGTCGATCGGCTTCGTCAACGGCTGGCCGGGCGAGGGCGACCCGCAGTACGGGCTCGGCGTGACCGACGTCGAGGGCCTCACCGCGCTCGACGACGAGGCGCACATCGTCTACATGACGGTCGGCGACCGCGACGTCTTCACCCAGCAGCTCGCCTCCAACGCGATCTGGAACGAGCTGCCCTCGGTGCAGGCCGGCAAGGTGCACCGCCTGCCCGACGGCATCTGGCTGTTCGGCGGCGTGCACTCGCTGACCGCCTACCTCGACGCGCTCGTCGAGGCCCTCGCGCCCACGCCGTGACGCGCGTCCGACCGGGAGGGCTCACGCTCGGCGCGGCCCTCCTCGTCGCGCTCGTGCTGCTCTCGGGCTGGCACGCCACGCAGGGCACCACCGACCTCGGGGTCGACGAGCTGCTGGGCTGGCTCGGTGGTGAGCGCGGCCACGCCGCCGTCATCGTCGAGAGCCGGCTGCCGCGCATCGCCGCAGCGATCGTCGTCGGGCTCGCGCTCGGCGCCGCCGGCTATGCGATGCAGACGCTCACCGGCAACCCGCTCGCCTCGCCCGACACGCTCGCCGTCAACGGGGGAGCGGGGGCGGCGATCGCGTTCGCGGCGGTCGCGGGCATCAGCCTGCCGGGCATCGGCGGGGCAGGCATCGCGTTCGCGGGCGGGCTGCTCGCCGCCCTCGCGGTCGTGGCGATCGGGCGCGGCCGCGGGTCGACGACGCAGATGGTGCTCGTCGGCACCGCGCTCGCGCTCGCGCTGCAATCGGTCGTGACCGTCACGATCATCCTCAACGAGCAGGAGACGGCGGGCCTCTACGCGTGGGGCGTGGGCCGGCTGTCGCAGAACGGCATCGACACGGTCGCGCAGCTGCTGCCCGTCGTGCTCGCCGGCATCGCGGTGCTCCTGGTGCTCTCCCGTCGGCTCGACGTCCTCTCCCTCGGCGAGGAGGCGGCCACGACGATCGGCGTCGGCGTCGGCCGCCTGCGGCTCGGCACCCTCATCGCTGCCGTCGCGCTCGCCGCCGCTGCGGTCGCGATCGCCGGGCCCATCGGCTTCGTGGGGCTCGCGGCGCCCATCGTCGTGCGGATGCTCGCCGCTCGCATCCCCGGCGCCGCTCGGCACGTGGTGGCGATCCCGCTCGCCGCGCTCGCCGGCGCCGTGCTCGTCGTCGGCGCCGACGTCCTGCTGCGCGCCGTGCTGCCCGGCTCCGCCTCGCTCGACGTGCCCACGGGCGTCGTCACGAGCCTCGTCGGCGCAGTCTGCATCATCGTGCTCGCCCGCACGATGGCCGGCGCTGCCGAGACGGAGTCGATGACGGTGCTCGGTGCGCGCACGCTCGCCCGCCGGGCGTGGCCGCCGATCGCGATCGGGGCCGTCGTGCTCGCGGCGCTCGTCGTGGCAGCGGTGCTGCTCGGCGACCGCATGCTGCTGCTCGGCGACGTCGCCAACTGGCTCGCGGGCCGCGCCGGCGACGCGGTGCGGCTCTCGCTCGACTCGCGCGCGCCGCGCGTCGCCGCGGCTGTGCTCGCGGGCACGGCGCTCGCGCTCTCCGGCGCGCTCGTGCAGGCGGTCGCGCGGAACGCCCTCGCCGAGCCCTACCTGCTCGGCGTCGCGGGCGGCGCGGGCCTCGGCGCGGTCGGGATCATCACGCTCGTGCCGGTCGCGACAGGCTGGGCGGTCGCGGGCAGCGCCCTCGCCGGCGGTGCGCTCGCCGGCGTCGTCGTGCTGCTGCTCGTCGGCTGGCGCCGGCTCGGGAGCCTGCGGCTCGTGCTCACCGGACTCGCGCTCTCGGCGGCGACCGCCGCGCTCACGAGCATGCTCATCGTCGTCACCGACCCGTGGAACCGCGGCAAGGCGATCGTGTGGCTCGCCGGCAGCACCTACGGGCGCGGCTTCGAGGACGTCGCGCCGGTCGCGGTCGCGATCGTCGTCGCCGTGCTCGCGCTCGTGTGGATGCACCGCGACCTCGACCTCGCGCAGCTCGACGAGGCGACCCCGCGGCTGCTCGGCGTGCGGCTGACGGCCGTGCAGATCACCGCGCTCGCCCTCGCGGTCGTCCTCGCCTCGACGGCGGTCGCCGCGATCGGGGTCGTCGCGTTCGTGGGGCTCGTGGCCCCCCACGCGGCGCGCGCGCTCGTGGGCGCGCGGCACCGCGTGCTGCTGCCGCTCGCGGCGCTGCTCGGCGGCTCGCTCACGCTGCTCGCCGACACGCTCGGCCGCACCCTCATCGCGCCCGCGCAGCTGCCGGCGGGCATCATGACGGCCCTCGTCGGCATCCCCTACTTCATCTGGCTCGTGCTGCAGGCCGGCCGCGCGCGGTAGCGGCTGCGGGTCACGGGGCAGCAAGTCACGGGGCTGCGGGTCACGGGCTGCGGGTCACGGGCCAGCGGCGCCGTGACCCCGCCGAGCGAGCCACGCGCGCACGTCGGCCGCCACCGCCTGCGCGGTCAGCGCGCTCGTCCGGGGGTTCGCGCGCGAGGGCCGGTTGCCGATCTCGAAGCGGTAGGCGCCGCTCGAGCCCTCGGCCCCGATGACGTGGGTGGAGGTGTCCGTGCGCGGGTCGGCGACGATGCGCACCCGGACCCTCGCGAGGCCGTCGGCGATGTCGCCGAGCCCGCGCGCCGCGATGCCGAGCGCGACCGCGACGTTGACGTTCCCGGGGAACCGCTCGATCGCCTCCGCGGGCGTGCCGTCGAAGAGCAGCTCCGGCTCGGCGAGACCACGGATGCGGGCGGCCTCCGCCGCACCCATCCACGGCTGCACGAGCGACGACGCGGTCTTCGTCGTCGTGATCGTCGCCCGGTCGAGGCCGCCGGCCTGCGCCGCCGCTCGGATGAGGTCGAGCCCGCCGATCGCGCCGCTCGTCAGCACGAGCTCGCCGGGCCCTCCGAGCAGCGCTCGCGCGACCTCCGCATCCGCGAGCGCGCCGACGCTCGTCACGAGCAGGGCGGTGCCGGCCGCGACGAGCGCCGGGCCGTGCTGCCGCGCGGCGGCCACGCCGGCGCACTCGACGACCAGGTCGCGGGCCGCTGCCTCGCCGATCGGGACGAACCCGCCGGGCGGCGACGGGTGCCGCTCGGGGTGCCGCACGACGGCACCCGCGAGCTCGACGACGCCTGCCTCGCGCTCGGGCGCGAGGTGCTCGACGAGCTCGCGGGCGATGGCCCCGTAGCCGATCAGGGCGATGCGTGCCGTCATGGCTCTGTGCTACCCCTGGAGCCCGCGCTGCGCCGCGCTACCCCTGGAGCCCGCGGCGCTCGAGCAGCGGCGCGATCTCGGCGTCGCGGCCGCGGAAGTCGCGGAACGCCTCGAGCGGATCCTTCGAGCCGCCGACGCCCAGCAGCCGCTCGCGGAACCGCTGCCCGGCCTCGCGGATGGACGGCTGCTGCTTGAACCACTCGACGGTGTCGGCGTCCATGACCTCCGACCAGATGTAGGAGTAGTAGCCCGCCGAGTAGCCGCCCGAGAACACGTGCTGGAAGTAGCCGGTCGAGTAGCGCGTCGGCACCGTCTCGCTCAGCAGGCCCACGGCGTCGAGGGCGTCGCGCTCGAATGCCGCGACATCCGTCACCTCATCGCCCGCGGTGCGCGCGTGCCACGCCTGGTCGAGCAGCGCGGCGGCGAGGTACTCGCTCGTGTCGTGCCCCTGGTTGAACGACTCCGACGCCTGCAGCCGCTCGATGACGTCGGCCGGCAGCGGCTCGCCCGTCTCGATGTGCTTGGCGTAGTGGTCGACGATGCCGGGCCACAGCATCCACATCTCGTTCACCTGGCTCGGGAACTCGACGAAGTCGCGGAAGACGTTCGTGCCGCCGAGCGACGGGTAGGTGACGCGCGCGAAGAGCCCGTGCAGCGCGTGCCCGAACTCGTGGAAGAGGGTCGTCGTCTCGTCGAACGTCAGCAGCGTCGGCGTGCCGGCCGGGGGCTTCGGCACGTTGAGGTTGTTCATCACGACGGTCGGCTGCCCCAGCAGCGCGTTCTGCTGGATGAGCGAGTTCATCCACGCGCCGCCGCGCTTCGAGTCGCGCGTGTAGAGGTCGAGCAGGTAGAGGCCGACCTCGGAGCCGTCCTCGTCGCGCACCTCGAACACCCGCACGTCCGGGTGGTAGCCGACGAGGTCGTGACGCTCCTCGAACGTGATGCCGTACACCTGGGTCGCGGCGTAGAAGACGCCGTCCCACAGCACGCGCTCGGCCTCGAAGTAGGGCCGCAGCGCCGCGGTGTCGACGTCGAAGCGGGCGGTGCGCTCCTTCTCGGTCCAGTAGTCCCAGTCCCACGCGGCGAGCTCGTACGACTCGCCCGCCGACTCGATCTGCGCCTGGAGCGCCGCCGCCTCTGCGCGCGCGTTGACAGCCGCGGGGGCGGCGAGCCGCGTGAGCATCGCCATGACGGCGTCGGGGGAGCCGGCGGTCTCGTCGGCGGTGATCGCGTGCGCGTGCGTGGCGAACCCCAGCAGCTGCGCGCGCTCGGCGCGGAGCGCGGTGAGCTCGAGCACGGTCGCGCGGTTGTCGTGCTCGTTGCCGCGCGTGCCGCGCGCGAGCGAGGCCTCCATGATGCGGCGCCGCACGTCGCGGTTCGTGAGCGACGCGAGCCACGGGTGGCCCGAGAACAGCGGGAGGGTGACGAGGTGCTTGCCCTCGAGGCCTCGGTCGGCGGCGGCGGCCGCGGCGGCCTGGATCTCACCGTCCGAGAGGCCGTCGAGCTCGGCGGCGTCGTCGATCACGACCGCGAGGTCGTTGGTGTCGGCCTGCAGGTGCTTGTCGAAGCGCGTCGTGAGCGTCGCGATCTGCTGGTTGAGCTCCTTGAGCCGCTCGCGCGCCGCATCGTCGAGGCCCGCGCCCGCCACGGTCATCTCGGTGTGCTGGCGCTGCACGAGGTAGCGCTGCTCCGCGGTCCAGGATGCGTCGGGCTGCTCGTGCAGGGCGCGCACGCGCGCGTAGAGGCGCGGGTCGAGCGTGATCGAGTCGGCGTGCGCGGCGAAGCGCGGCGCGTAGCGTTCCTCGAGCTCCTCGAGGAACGGCGTCGAATCGGTCGAGGTCATGCTCCAGAACACGTGCGCGACGCGCGAGAGCGTCTGGCCGCTGCGCTCGAGCGCCTCGATCGTGTTCTCGAACGTGGGCGCGTCGTCGGCCTCGACGATCGCCTGCACCTCGCGCGTCTGCTCCTCGAAGCCCGCCTCGAGCGCCTCCTCGTAGTGCTCGTCGCGGATGTCGGCGAACGGCGGCAGCTGGTAGGGGAGCGCGCTGGGCGTCAGGAAGGGGTTGGTCATGCGATCCACCCTAAGCGGCGGCCGAGGCAGCGACTTGGCTATACAGTCTGCGTATGACCGCTGCAACCTACACGCATGGCCACCACGCATCCGTGGTGGCCGCGCATGCCGCCCGCACCGTCGCGAACTCCGCCGCCTACCTGTCGCCGCTCGTGGAGCCGGGCATGCGGATCCTCGACGTGGGCTGCGGGCCGGGGTCGATCACGATCGACCTCGCCCGTCGGGTGGGGGATGCGGGGCTCGTCGTGGGCATCGACGCGAGCGCCGAGGTGGTCGAGACCGCGCGTGCCGCGGCGGCGGAGGCCGGGATCGTCAACGCCGTCTTCGAGGTCGGCGACGCCTACGACCCCACGCCCGCCGAGCGCTACGACATCGTGCACGCGCACCAGGTGCTGCAGCATCTCGGCGACCCGGTCGCGGCGCTGCGCGCGTGGCGGGCGGTCGGCGAGGTGGTCGCGGCGCGCGACGTCGTCTACTCGGCGACCACGATCCATCCGCTCACGCCCGAGCTCGCGCGCTGGCGCGACCTCGTCGGCCGGCTGCAGTCGGCGAACGGCGGCGACGGCGACGCGGGAGCCAAGCTGAAGGCGTGGGCGCGGGCCGCGGGCTTCACGAGCATCGAGACCGACGTCGAGACGTGGTGCTTCGAGACGCAGCGGGGCCGGGACTTCTGGGGCGGGCAGTGGGTCGAGCGCGCGCTGCACTCGGCCTTCGCCGACGGCACCGAGCGGCTCGGGCTCGCGGATGCGGCGGAGCGCCAGGCGATCTCCGACGCGTGGGCGGCGTGGCAGCGCGACGAGGACGGCTGGATGGCCATGCTGCACGGGTGGATCCTCGCGCGGGAGTGACGCCACGCTCGGTCGTCGAGTAGCCCCGAAGGGGCGTATCGAGACGCAGGTGATGGGTCTCGATACGGCCGGCTACGCCGGCCTACTCGACCAGCGTGACCACACTCGGTCGTCGAGGAGCCCCGAAGGGGCGTATCGAGACGCGGGTGGCGGGTCTCGATACGGCCGGCTGCGCCGACCTAGTCGACCAGCGTGGCGGACCTACGGCTGCTCGCGCGTGACGAGCACGTCGTCCCCGTCGAGCCGGATCGTCGTGCCGTCGTCGAGCTCGACGACGGGCTGGCCCTCGAGGAAGGTGAGCGTCCACCGCCACGCGGCGGTGTCGGCGCCGAGCTCGACGAGCGTGCGCTCCTCGTCGGCGATCGCCGCGCGCATCGCGACCGGCACCGCGGCCGGCGGCTCGCCGCCGACCGGCCAGCGGGTGCCGATCTGCATCAGGCCTCCTCGAGCACGATCTCGCGCACGGCGAGCTCGTCCGCCTCGACGAGCTCGAGGTCCTGGATGCGGCCGACGGCGCGCAGGTCGCCGGCGGCGGCCTCGAGGTGCTCGCGGAGCGCCCCGGGGACGGCGATGACGGCCGACGCGACGGGCGTCTTCTGGCTCGCCTTCGCATCCGTCTTCGCCCGGCGGATGCCGATGAGCGCGCGGCCCACCGTGTCGAGCATCCCGGTCGCCCCCGCGCCGAGCTCGCCGTTGCCGAGCTCCTCGGGCGTCGGCCACGCGCTCACGTGGATCGAGCCCTCGTGCGACCACGACCAGACCTCTTCGGTCGCGAACGGCAGGAATGGCGCGAGCAGGCGCAGCTGCACGTCGATCGCGAGGCGCAGCGCCGCGATCGCCGAGCCGCGTCCGGCCGCCTCGCCCGTGTAGGCGCGCTCCTTGACGAGCTCGAGGTAGTCGTCGCAGAACGTCCAGAAGAAGCCTTCCGTCACCTCGAGGGCCTTGGCGTGGTCGTACGACTCGAACGCGCGCGTCGCGGCGCGCACGACGTCGGCGAGCTCGGCGAGCATCTCGCGGTCGAGCCGCTCGGTCACGTCACCGGGCTGACCCTCCATCGAGAGCACGAACTTCGCGGCGTTCAGCACCTTCATCGCGAGGCGCCGGCCGATCTTGATCATCTTCGGGTTCTGCGGGTCGAGCGTCGCGTCGACGCCGAGCCGCGACGACGCCGCCCAGTAGCGCACGCCGTCGGAGCCGTGCTCCTCGAGCATGCCGAGGGGCGTGACGACGTTGCCCTTCGACTTCGACATCTTCTTGCGGTCGGGGTCGAGGATCCAGCCCGAGAGCGCCGCGTGCTTCCACGGGGCCCGGCCGTCCTCGAACATCGAGCGCAGCAGGGTCGAGAAGAGCCAGGTGCGGATGATGTCCTGGCCCTGCGGCCGCAGGTCGAACGGGGTGATCTGCTGCCACAGCGCCGAGTCGTCGGCCCAGCCGCCGGCGAGCTGCGGGGTGAGCGACGACGTCGCCCACGTGTCCATGATGTCGACCTCGCCCTCGAAGCCGCCCGGTGCGCCGCGCTGCGACTCGTCGAAGCCCGCGGGCACGTCGGTCGAGGGGTCGAGGGGCAGCTGGTCGGGCGTCGGCAGCAGCACGTCGCCGGGGATGCGCTCGCCCGCCTCGTCGAGGCGGTACCAGACCGGGATCGGCACACCGAAGAAGCGCTGGCGCGAGATGAGCCAGTCGCCGTTGAGGCCCTGCACCCAGTTCTCGTAGCGCGTGCGCATGTGCTCGGGGTGCCACGCGATCTCGCGCCCGTGCCCGATGAGCCGCTCCTGCAGCTCGGTGTCGCGACCGCCGTTCTTGATGTACCACTGCAGCGTCGAGACGATCTCGAGCGGCTTGTCGCCCTTCTCGTAGAACTTCACCGGGTGCTGGATGGGCTTGGGGTCGCCCACCATGCGGCCGGCGGCCTGCAGCTGCTCGACCATCGCCTTCTTCGCGCTGAAGACGGTCTTCCCGGCGAGCTCCGCGTAGGCGGCCTTCGCCGCGTCGCTCGCGAGCGCCTCGGGGGCCTCGGCGACGAAGCGGCCGTCGAAGCCGATCACCGAGCGGCTCGGCAGGTCGAGCTCGCGCCACCAGATGACGTCGGTCACGTCGCCGAACGTGCAGATCATCGCGACGCCCGTGCCCTTGTCGACCTGGGCGAGCTCGTGCGCGACGAACGGCACCTCGACGCCGAACACCGGCGTCGTCACCGTCGTGCCGAACAGGTGGCGGTAGCGCTCGTCGTCGGGGTGCGCGACGACGGCGACGCACGAGGGCAGCAGCTCCGGCCGCGTCGTCTCGATGCGGAGGTCGCCCTCCTCGCTCGTGAAGAGCAGCGTGTGGTACGCGCCGGGCTGCTCGCGATCCTCGAGCTCGGCCTGGGCCACCGCGGTGCGGAACGTGACGTCCCACAGCGTCGGCGCATCCGCCTGGTACGCCTCGCCCCGCTCGAGGTTGCGCAGGAACGCGAGCTGCGACGTGCGCCGGGCGTCGTCGGAGATCGTGCGGTACGACTGCTGCCAGTCGACCGAGAGCCCGAGCGTGCGCCACAGGTGCTCGAACTTCTCCTCGTCCTCCTCGGTGAGGCGCTCGCACAGCTCGATGAAGTTGCGGCGCGAGACGGGCACCTGGTCGGCGGCCTTCGCGCTCTTGCCCTCGCCGCCCTCCTGCGGGGGCGTGAAGTCGGGGTCGTACGCGAGCGTCGGGTCGACGCGCACGCCGTAGTAGTTCTGCACGCGGCGCTCGGTCGGGAGGCCGTTGTCGTCCCAGCCCATGGGGTAGAAGACGTGCTTGCCGCGCATGCGCTGGTAGCGCGCGATGAGGTCGGTGTGCGTGTAGGAGAACACGTGGCCGACGTGCAGCGAGCCCGATGCGGTCGGCGGCGGCGTGTCGATCGAGTAGATCGCGTCGCGCTCGAGCGGGGCGCCGTCGGCGCCGACGCCATCGAAGCGGTAGGTGCCGGCCTCCTCCCAGCGCTGGCCCCACTTCTCCTCGAGTCCTTCGAGGGCGGGCTTCTCGGGCATGCCGGATGCGGCGGGCTGGGCGCTCATGGCGTCTCGCTTTCGATGTGCGCGGCTTCGCGTCTGCGCCGCTCGTGCGGCATGAAGCCTGGTTGTTGCTCGTCCGATCCTACGCGCGCTCGCGCCCGCTGCGGCGCATCCGCCACTGCACGAGCGCGGTGAGCCCGAGGGCGACGGCGGCGATCCCGAACGCGACGCGGCCGAACGTGTCCTCCTGCAGCAGCGCGGCGAGCGCGAAGCAGACGGCGGCGACGATCGGCACCCACAGGGGCGCGGGCTTGGGGGAGCGGGCCATGCGATCCACGCTAGCGGGGCGGATGCCGTGGGGCGCGCTCGTAGGGTCGGGGCATGGACGTCGTCAAGACCGGCCCGGCCTCGGCCCTCGGCATGGAGGCCGCGGGCCTCGCGTGGCTCGCCGAGGCGGAGCCGCACGGGGGCACGCGCATCGCGCGGGCGCGACTGGACGGCGAGGCGCTGCGGGTCGCGCACGTCGCAGCGGCGCCGGCGACGGCGGAGCGCGCCGAGGCGCTCGGGCGCAGCCTCGCCGCGCTCCACGCGCACGGCGCCGTGTGGCACTGCTGCCCGCCGAGCGGCGCCGTCGCGCCCTTCGAGGTCGGCTCGTCGCGCACGCCGCTCGCGCCCGAGCCCGCGGGCGAAGGGTGGGGCGAGGCGTGGGCGGCGACCGCCGTGCGGCCGATCCTCGAGCGCTGCATCGCGCTCGGCAGGTTCGACGCGGCGGATGCGCGGGTCGTCGCCCGCGCGGTCGACCGCATGGCCGAGGGCGCGTTCGACGCGCCGCAGCCCGCGCTCGTCGCGGGGGTCGCGCGCATCCACGGCGACCTGTGGAGCGGGAACGTGCTGTGGTCGGATGTCGACACCGGGGCGGTGCTCATCGACCCGCACGCGCAGGGCGGGCACGCGGAGACCGACCTCGCGATGCTCGCGCTCTTCGGGCTGCCGAGGCTCGAGACGGTGCTCGCCGCGTACGACGAGGCGTCGCCGCTCGCCGACGGCTGGCGCGAGCGCGTGCCGATGCAGCAGCTGCAGCCGCTCCTCGTGCACACGATGCTCTTCGGCGGCGGCTACGGCGCGCAGGCGGTCGCGGTCGCCCGCGCGCTGCGCTGACTGCGGCCGGCGCGCAGCGCACGTCCCGGCAGGCCGGGCTCAGCGGGGTCCGGGCACCTCGAGCAGCAGCGCGCGGCCGCGCTCGTGCCGCACGCCGAGCTGCGCGAGGAGCGCCTCGGCGGCCGGGAGCGCCTCGTCCTCGACGGTGATGCGCAGGCCTGCCTCGGCGGCCGCGTAGTCGAGCGCGGGCTCGTAGCCGCCGGCGCGCAGCGCGTGCTCGATGCGAGGGGCGTCGGCGATGGGCACGGCTCCTGCGAGCTCGGTCGCGGGCACGCGCGCGAGCCGCCCCGCGGCGTCGAGCGCGTCGGCCGCGATGCCGCCGTAGGCGCGCACGAGCCCGCCGGTGCCGAGCTTGACGCCGCCGAACCAGCGCACGACGAGCACCGCGACGTCGGTGAGGTCGCGGCCGGCGATCGCGGCGAGGATCGGCGCCCCGGCGGTGCTCGCGGGCTCGCCGTCGTCGTTCGAGCGGCTCGCCTCGCCGTGCGGTCCGGCGACGGCGGCGCTGCACACGTGCCGCGCGTCGGGGTGCGCGCGGCGCGCGGCGCGCACGAGCTCGGGGAGGTCGTCGAGGGAGCCGATGCGGTGGGCGGTCGCGAGGAACCGCGAGCGGGAGATCTCGATCTCGGCGCTCGCGGTCCGCGCGATCGTGGGCCTCGCCATGCGTCCATCCTCGCCGATCCGCCGTCGGCGCGACCGGCGGGGCGGCGGATGCGCGCCGCGCGTCAGGCGGGCTCGGGCACCGTCTCGGCGACGGCCGCCTGCGCGGCGTCGGCGTCCTCGTCGCCGAGCTTGCGCATCCGGCCCGCGATGACCGCGCCGACGAGCGTGAGCGCCGAGAGCAGCGCCAGCACGAGCCCCGGGTGCCACCACGCCTCGTCGGTCGCGGCGCCGAGGGCGGCTGTGATGGAGGGGATGAAGCCCGAGAGCACGGCGGCGAGCGCGTACGCGACCGAGAGCGCGGAGTAGGCGTGGCGGCCGCGGAAGAGCTCCTGCATCGTGCCGCCGAGCGCCGCCCACGACGCGGTCGGCAGGATGCCGCCGATGATCATAAGCGCGACGAGCACCGCGAAGGTCGCCGAGCCGAGCAGCCAGTAGATCGGGAACGCGATGAGCAGCGTGCCGAGCGCGCCGAGCGCGACGACGCGGGCCGAGCCGATGCGGGTCGCGAGCACGCCGAACAGCGGCACGGTCACGAACTGCAGCAGGCCGCCGATCGTCGCCGCGGTGAGCAGCTGCATCTCGTCGAAGCCGAGCGCCGTGACGCCGTAGCCCATCGTGTACGTGTTCATGAGCGAGTACGAGCCGATGCCGAGGAGGGCCACGAGGATCGCGACGCCGAAGGCCGCCGGCTGCGTGCGGATGGCCGCCCACACCGGGTTCTTGGCACGCTCGCCGCGCTCGGCGAGCTCTTTGAACACCGGCGTCTCGTCGATCGACCAGCGCAGGTAGAGCGAGACGGCGATGAGCGGGATCGCGATGAGGAACGGCACGCGCCAGCCCCACGCCGCCATCGCCTCGGGGCCGAGCCCGAAGAACATCGCGAGCATGAGGCCGCCCGCGGCGACCGAGCCGATGGGGGAGCCGAGCTGCGGCAGCGACGCGAAGAACGGGCGCCGGCGGGCGTCGGCGTGCTCGGTGGCCAGCAGCACCGCCCCGCCCCATTCGCCGCCGAGCGAGAGGCCCTGCACGATGCGCAGCACGACGAGCGCGACGGCGCCGAACGCCGCCCAGCCCTCGCCGGTGGGCAGGAGGCCCACGAGGCCCGTGGCGATGCCCATGAGCGTGATCGTGATGAGCAGCGTCGAGCGGCGGCCGATGCGGTCGCCGAGGTGGCCGAAGAGCACGGCGCCGATCGGCCGCACGACGAAGGCGATGCCGATCGTCGCGAAGGAGGCCAGGAGGGCCCCGGTCTCGCCGAGGGCCGAGAAGAAGAACGGCCCGGCGAAGAACGCCGCGAAGTACGAGTAGGCGTAGAAGTCGTACGACTCGAGCGCGGTGCCGACGGTCGCCGCGGCGGCGACGCGGCGCGTCGAGGTCGGCTGCCGCAGCGGTGCGGCTGGGATGGTGCTCACGGATGCTCCTCGGTGCGCGGGTCGGCACGATATCGGTACCGGGTGCAACAATAGTCCTCAGGAGGGATTCCCATGGCATCGTCGAGAGGTCCCGGGCGTCCGCGCGCCTCGAGCGCGGCGACGATCCACGAGGCGGCGCTCGAGCTCTTCCTCGAGCGCGGCTACGACGCGGTGAGCGTCGACGACATCGCACGCCGCGCCGGCGTCTCGCGCGGCACCGTCTTCGCGTACTGCGACTCGAAGGCCGACGCCCTCTGGGTCGGGCTCGACGCCGCGATCGAGCGCGCCGCCGCCGCGCTCGAGGCGGGTGAGGGGGACGCGCTGCACCGGCTCGTCGAGGCGCTCGCGCTCGCGGTCGAGCCGTGGGGCAGCGCCCCGCCCACGGCGCTGCGCGACGCGGCGGCGATGGGCGCGGTCGAGGCGCTCCGCGACGGTGCGCCGGCACGGCTGCAGCCGCTCGTCGATCGCGCGGCGCTCGCGCTCGCGCTCGAGCGCGACGCGCTGCCCGAGTCGGCGGATGCGGCGGTCGCCCCGGTCGCGATCGTGGCGGCCGCGTGCGCGGCCCTCGTCGCGTGGGCGGGCACGCCGGGCAGGCCCGCGGCGGCCGACGCGGTGCGGGCGGCGATCGCGCCGCTCGCGGCGGCGTCGCGCGCGCCCGACGGATCCCGCGGCTGACGGCCGCGTCGCACGGCGCGTCCAGCGTGGTGGGCGCATCATGGGTGGCATGCGACCCGGGCCGATCGCCGTCAGGATCGCCGCGGGCGTGCTCGCAGCCGCGGCGCTGACGGGCTGCGGCCTGCAGCCGGCCCCGCAGCAGCTGCCCGACGCGCCGAGCGCGAGCCCGCCGACCGCCGTCGTCGCGCCGCCGGTCGTGCTCGAGCCCGCGCCGCTCTCGCCGCCGGTGGAGGTGCCGATGCCGGAGGTGCCGACGGTCGTCGGCCCGTACGTGCCGCCGCCGCCCCCGTCCGACGCGCCCCGGCCGCCGGGCTCGACGCCGCCTGCGGCGACACCCGCGCCCGCCGTGACGCCCACGCCCACGCCTCGGCCGACGGCCGCGCCGTCGCCCGAGCCGACTCCGCCCGCGGCTGCCGGGCTCGCGGCACGGCTGCCGGCGGCGGCCTCGCTGCCGCCGCTCGCCTGGCACGACGGCGACCGCGAGCGCACCGCGGCCTGGAGCGCCGTGCTGCCCGCGCGCGAGCTGCCCGCGGCGCTCGCGATCGCGCCGGTCGCCGCCGCCCGCGACGCGAGCGCCGAGTGCGCCGCGATCGCCGACGCCGCGGTCGCCGGGAGCCTCGAGGCGGCCAGCGCGTCCTACGCCGCCGACCCCGCGCCGGGAGCGCCGTTCGACCTCGCGCTCGTGCGCTACCCGAGCGACACCGTCGCGCGGGAGGCGCTCACGGCGCTGCGCGCCCTCGGCGTCGCGTGCGCGGGCGTCCCGACCGCCGACGGGACGCTCGGGACCGGCGTCGGCGCGCACGGCGCGATCGTGCTGCTGCGCGCCGGCGACGCCGCGCTCGTCGTCGAGTCGGCGGTGCGCGGCGAGCTGCTCGTGGTCGTGCAGCACGAGGGCGCGCCGCCCGAGGCGGTCACGGCGCTCCTGGCCGCGGTGCGGTGAGGCTCAGACGCCGAGCACGCGGCGCAGCGCCGCATCGAGCGGCGAGGTCGGCAGCGGCCGGCCGTCGACGCTCGTGACGCGTGCCAGCAGGCGCCCCGACGACAGGAGCCACGCGCCGTCGGCGCTCGTGAGGTCCTCGGGCTCGAGCGCCGCGAACGCGACGTCGAGGCCCGCCGCAGGCGCGTCGCGCATGAGGTGGTCGAGCGTGATGGAGGCGAGGATGCCGTCCTGCCGCGGCGTCAGCAGCCGCCCGCCCCGGTCGACCACGAGGGTCGACGTCGGGCCCTCGAGCAGCAGCCCGGCGGGGGAGACGAAGACGACGTCGTCGAAGCCGTGCTGCGCCGCATGCCGCTTCGCGGCCATGTTGATCGAGTACGAGAGGCTCTTCGCGCCGGGCAGCAGCCACGGCATCGCCGCGACCTCGTCGCCGTCGTGGCCCCGGCCGAGCAGGGTGACCGATACGCCCCGGTCGCGCTCGGCGATCGCGGATGCGCCGAGCGGCGCCATGAGCGCGAAGGCCGTGGGGTCGCCCCCGCCCTCGGGCCCGCGCGTGAGCACGAGCCGGATGATCGCCTCGGGTGCGGCGTCGAAGTCCCACGCGGCGACGAGCGCGTCCATGGCGCGCTCGAACCCGGCCCGGTCGGGCACCGGCAGCTGCAGGATCTGCGCGGAGCGCTCGAGGCGGTCGAGGTGCGCCTCGCGGTCGCGCACCTCCGGCACCCCGTCCGCGCCCCGGCGGGCGAGCGTCGCGTCGAAGACGCCGTCGCCGCGCACGACGCCGAGGTCGTCGGCGCGCACGATCGGCTGCGTCACGTCGACGATCGAGCCGTCGAGCAGGGCCAGCAGCGGCGCGCTCATGCCGTCCCCGCGCACAGCTCCTGGAGCGCGGTCACCTGCTCGCCGAGCTGCGTCAGGCCGTCGGTCGCGCGCTGCAGGGCCTCGGGGTCGCCCGACGTCGCGGCCCCGGCATCGGCGAACACGGCATCCCAGCCCGTCTGGATGCGCTCGATGCGGTCGAGCAGCTCGGGGTCGGTGACGCGCGCCTCGAGCCCGCCGATGCGGTCGGACATGCCGCGCACCAGCGCGAGCGCCCCGATCGGGTCGGTGCCCGCCGTGGTCGCGATGCGGCTCGCGTCGGCGGCGATGCCCTCGAGGTCGGCGATGACGCGGCGGCACTGCTCGGGCTGCGAGCCCTCCTGCTCGCCGCTCTGCTCGCCCTCGGGTGCGGGCTGCGCGGTCGCGGACGGCGTCGGCAGCGACGGCGAGGGCAGCATCCCGCAGCCGCTCAGGAGGAGCGCGGCGGCCATGGCGACGGCGGCGGTGACGGCGCGGAGCCGGGGGCCGGTGCGGTGCGGATCGGTCATGCGGCGAGGGTACCGGCGCGGGCTATGGGGCACCGGTGGGGGATAGCCCCCAGAAGGCTTCCGGATCTCCGCCGGTGCGCGGGCTCGGGCGCGTCCTAGCGTGGAGCCATGCACCGCACCGGCTCCCTCCTCGCCACCGTCGCGCACCTCGCGCTGCTCGGCAGCATCGGCATCCCCGTCCTCATCGGCATCGTCACGATCGCCGCCGTCGGCGTCGGCACGCTCGTCGTGCTCGTCGGCTTCCTCCTGCTCGCGCTCGCGATGCTCGCGATGCTCGGCGTCGCCTGGTTCGAGCGCGAGCGCGTCGCCGGCCTCTACGGCGAGCCCGTGCCGCCCGCCGTCTGGCGCGAGTCGCCCCGCAGCGACTGGCTCCGCGTGCCGCACCGCCTGCTGCGCATCGTCAGCGACGGCGAGCACTGGAAGGCGCTGCTCAGCTTCTTCCTCGCGAGCCTCTTCGGCGCGTTCACGCTGCCGCTGCTGGGCCTCGTCGGCCTCGGCATCCCGCTCGCGCTCGCGGGCCTCGGCGCCGCAGAGTCGATCGCCATCCCGCTCACGACGATCGCCGTGCCGGTCGCCTGGGCGCCGCTCGTCGGCCCGCTCGCGTTCGCCGCCGGCGTCGCCGGCACCATCGGGCTCGCGCTCGCGCACCGCAACATCACCGTGGGCCTGCTCGTGCCCGACGAGCGCGAGCGACTCGAGGGCGAGGCTCGTGCCGAGCGCGAGCGCCGCCACGGAGCCGTGCGCGCCGCCGACTTCGATCGCACCCGCATCGAGCGCGACCTCCACGACGGCGTGCAGCCCCGCCTCGTCTCCATCGCGATGCAGCTCGGCATGGCGCGCGACAAGATCGAGTCCGACCCCGCTGCGGCCATGCGGCTCATCGACGAGGCTCACGCGTCGTCCAAGTCGGCGGTCACGGAGCTGCGCCAGGTCGCGCGCGGCATCCACGTCGCCGTGCTCGACGACCGCGGCCTCGACGCCGCCGTGTCGGCGCTCGCCGCCCGCAGCGTCGTCCCGGTCGAGATCGACGCCCGCATCGAGGGCCGCTGCAGCCGCGACGCCGAGACCGCCGTCTACTTCGCCATCGCCGAGGGCATCACGAACGCCCAGAAGCACGCACGCGCGAGCCGCATCCGCATCGCCATCCGCACCCGCCACGCCGAGGGCGCGCCCGCGACCCTGTGGGCGCGCGTCGAGGACGACGGCGTCGGCGGCGCCGAGCGGCTGCCCGGCGGCGGCATCGACGGCCTCGCGCACCGCATCGCGGGCGTCGGCGGCACCCTCACCCTCTCCAGCCCCGCCGGGGGCCCGACCGCGATCGAGGTGGACGTCCCGTGCGCATCCTGATCTGCGAGGACAGCGTCCTCCTCCGCGAGGGCATCGCCCGCCTCCTCACCGACGCCGGCCACGACGTGGTCGCCCAGCTGCCCGACGCGACGGCCCTCGAGGCCGCGATCAGGGCCACCGACCCCGATCTCGCGATCCTCGACGTGCGGATGCCGCCGACGCGCACGAACGAGGGCATCCTCGCCGCGATCGGCATCCGCTCGCGCGGCGACCGCCCCCGCGTGCTCGTGCTCTCGCAGTACGTCGAGGAGCGCTACGCGGCCGACCTCATCGCCGCGGGCCCCGCGGGCTTCGGCTACCTGCTGAAGGACCGCGTCGCCGACGTGGCCGACTTCCTGCGGGCCGTCGACCAGGTCGCCGGTGGCGGCACGGTGCTCGACCCCGAGGTCGTCAGCCAGCTGCTCGCCAGGCGCCGGCGCGACACCCGCATGGAGCGGCTCACGCCGCGCGAGCGCCAGGTGCTCGCCCTCATGGCGGAGGGCGCGTCGAACCAGACGATCGCCGACCGCCTGTACGTCTCCGCCGGCAGCGTCGAGAAGCACATCTCGGCGGTGTTCCAGAAGCTCGAGCTCGACCCCGAGGACGGCAACCGCCGCGTGCTCGCGGTGCTCGCCCACCTCGACGCCCCCACCCTCACCGACCCGCCCAGCGCGCCCCACGCCACCGGAGGCCCCCGATGACCGTCCCCAACCCGACCGCTGCCCAGCCGTCGCCCGCACCCCAGCCGTCGCCCGCGTGGCAGCCGGCACCCCCGTCCTCCAACCGGCCCGGCCGCTGGATCGCCGTCCTGCTCATCGTGCTCGGCGCCATCGGTGCCCTGTGGGCGATCGCCGGCGGGCTCGTACAGGGCTTCTCGTCGCACGCGGCGACGAGCAGCAGCGCGACCGCCGACGCCGCCGGCGTCGAGGAGCTGCGCATCGACAGCTCCGCAGCCGCGTTCGAGATCCGCTTCGCCGACGTCGAGGAGGCCACCCTCGACGTCACGACGGCGGGCGGCCCCGCCCAGCAGTGGCGCCTCGAGCGCTCGGGCGACGCCCTCGTGGTCGACAGCGACCGCGGCTGGCGCTGGTTCGGCTTCGGCATCATGTTCGGCGACCGCGTCGGCGAGGAGCAGGCCGTGCTCACCCTCCCCGCTGCGCTCGAGCACGACGGCGTCGACCTCACCGCGACCGTCTCGGCCGGCAGCCTCGACGCATCCGCCGACTGGGGCACCGCATCCGTCGACCTCAGCGCCGGCAACGTCGACATCGGCGGCACGGCCGACGACCTCACCGTGCAGGTCGCCGCGGGCGAGGCGCGCCTCGACGTCGCCGACGTCGGCACCGTCGGCATCGACGTGAGCGCGGGCCGCGTGGTCGGTGCGATCTCGGGCGACCAGCCCGACGCGATCGACGCGACGGTGAGCGCAGGCAGTGTCGAGCTGACGATCCCCGACGGCGAGTACGCCGTCACCGAGGACGCCTCCGCCGGCAGCTCCGACGTGCGCGTCGTCGACGACCCGAGCGCGACCTCGACGATCGACGTCGAGGTGAGCGCCGGCAGCGTGCGCCTGAGCGGCCAGGACTGACGCACCCGGCCGCACGAGCGACGTGACGACGGCCGGATCGGCGCGGTAGGATCGACCTACACGCACCGATCCGGCCATCACCGGGGAGCGGTCGGGAGAACGGCGGCTGACGCACCGAGAGGGGCGGCGGCCGCTCAGTAGATCCGAACGGGGCAGGCCCGTCACAGCCGGAGCGCCTGCGCAGCTGCAGGCACGAAGCGGCGACCCGAGCGATCGGGCCGCAAGCGGGGTGGTACCGCGCGAGAGCGTCCCCGCATCCGAGGAACGACAGGATGCAGGAGACCGCAGTGACCGATCAGCAGCGCTACCCGCTCTCGAGCGACGAGCCCGTCGTCGCGAGCCCGAACCTGCCCGCCGTCGAGCGCGGCATCCTCGCCTTCTGGAAGGGCGACGACACCTTCCGCGCCTCGGTCGAGCAGCGCAAGGGCTGCGAGGAGTGGGTCTTCTACGACGGCCCGCCCTTCGCCAACGGCCTGCCGCACTACGGCCACCTGCTCACGGGCTACGCGAAGGACGTCTTCCCGCGGTTCCAGACCATGCGCGGCAAGTACGTGCCGCGCGTGTTCGGCTGGGACACGCACGGGCTGCCCGCCGAGCTCGAGGCGATGAAGCAGCTCGGCATCACCGAGAAGGCCGAGATCGAGGCCATGGGCGTCGACGTCTTCAACGGCAAGGCGCGCGAGTCGGTGCTGCGCTACGTGGACGAGTGGGAGGACTACGTCACCCGCCAGGCCCGCTGGGTCGACTTCGACGGCGGCTACAAGACGCTCGACCTCGACTACATGGAGAGCGTCATCTGGGCGTTCAAGACCCTCTACGACAAGGGCCTCGCATACCAGGGCTACCGCGTGCTGCCGTACTGCTGGCGCGACGAGACGCCGCTGTCGAACCACGAGCTCCGCATGGACGACGACGTCTACCAGGATCGCCAGGACACGACGCTCACCGTCACGTTCCCGCTCACGGGCGAGCGGGCGGATGCGCTGGGGCTGTCGGGCGTGCAGGCGCTCGCGTGGACGACGACGCCGTGGACGCTGCCGACCAACCTCGCGCTCGCGGTCGGCCCCGCGATCGACTACGCCGTCGTGCCCGCGGGCACGAACGGCACGACCGCCGGCTCGGGCGCCTTCCTGCTCGCCGCCGACACGGTGCCGGCCTACTTCAAGGACCTCGGCTACGACTCCGCCGAGGAGGCGATCGCCGCGACCGCGCGCACGCTCGCCGGCGCCGAGCTCGCAGGGCTCACGTACGAGCCCCTGTTCGACTTCTTCGCCGACGCATCCGTCTGGGGCACCGAGCACGCCTTCCAGATCCTCGTCGACGACTACGTCGCCACCGGCGAGGGCACGGGCATCGTGCACCAGGCACCCGCCTACGGCGAGGACGACCAGCGCGTCGCGACCGCCGCGGGCATCCCCACGATCCTCTCGGTCGACGACGGCGGGCGGTTCCTCGACGTCGTCGCGCCCGTCGCGGGCCAGCAGGTCTTCGACGCCAACAAGCAGCTCTCGAAGATGCTCAAGGAGGCCGGCCGCGTGCTGCGGCAGGCGAGCTACGTGCACTCCTACCCGCACTGCTGGCGCTGCCGCACGCCGCTGATCTACAAGGCGGTCTCGAGCTGGTTCGTGCGCGTCACCGACATCAAGGACGACCTGCTCGCCGCGAACGAGCAGATCACCTGGGTGCCCGAGAACGTCAAGCACGGGCAGTTCGGCAAGTGGCTCGAGGGCGCGCGCGACTGGTCGATCAGCCGCAACCGCTACTGGGGCAGCCCCATCCCGGTGTGGGTGAGCGACGACCCGAACCACCCGCGCACCGACGTGTACGGCTCGCTCGACGAGCTCGAGCGCGACTTCGGCGTGCGGCCCACCGACCTGCACCGCCCGGCGATCGACGAGCTCACGCGGCCGAACCCCGACGACCCGACCGGCAAGAGCACGATGCGGCGCATCCCCGACGTGCTCGACGTGTGGTTCGACTCGGGCTCGATGCCGTTCGCGCAGTTCCACTACCCGTTCGAGAACGAGCAGTGGTTCGCCGAGCACAGCCCCGCCGACTACATCGTCGAGTACATCGGGCAGACGCGCGGCTGGTTCTACGTCATGCACGTGCTGTCGGTCGCGCTCTTCGGGCGGCCGGCGTTCGAGAACGTCATCAGCCACGGCATCATCCTCGGCGACGACGGCTTCAAGGCGTCGAAGTCGCGCCGCAACTACCCCGACGTCAACGAGTCGTTCGACGCGTACGGATCGGATGCGGTGCGCTGGAACCTGCTGCAGGGCTCGATCCTCAGGGGCGGCAACTTCGTCGTCTCGGAGGAGGGCATCCGCGAGGCGCTCCGGCAGTTCCACCTGCCGCTGTGGTCGACGTGGTACTTCTTCGCGACCTACGCCAACCGCGCCGCCGATGGCGAGCCCTACCTCGCGAAGCACTCCACCGCATCCGACGACGTGCTCGACCGCTACATCCTCGCGAAGCTGCGCGGGACGGTCGAGACCGCGACGGCCGCGCTCGACCGGCTCGACGCGACCGGGGCGACGCTCGCGGTGCGCGAGTTCCTCGACGTGCTCACCAACTGGTACGTGCGGCGCTCGCGCGACCGCTTCTGGGAGGGCGTGGCCGCCGACGGCTCGGGATCCGGCGCCTTCGACACGCTCTACACGGTGCTCGAGACGCTCACGCGCCTCGCCGCGCCGCTGTCGCCGCTCGTGACGGAGGAGGTCTGGCGGGGGCTGACGGGCGGGCGCTCGGTGCACCTGACCGACTGGCCGGATGCGTCGGCGCTGCCCGCCGACGACGCGCTCGTCGCGCAGATGGACGCGGTGCGCTCGATCGCCTCGATCGGGAACGCCCTGCGCAAGCAGGCGCGCAAGCGCGTGCGCCTGCCGCTGCCGACGCTCACCGTGGTCGGCGCGGAGGACGTGACGGCGTTCACGGGCGTGCTGCGCGACGAGCTCAACGTGCGCGAGGTCGTGCTCGAGGCCGCGGGCGACGACGCGCTCGAGCGCTACGGCATCTCGCGCCGCCTGCAGGTCAACGCCCGCGCGGCGGGGCCGCGCCTCGGCAAGGACGTGCAGCAGGCCATCCAGGCGGCGCGCGCGGGCGACTGGTCGGTCGAGGGCGAGTCGGTCGTCGCGGGCGGCATCGGGCTCGTCGAGGGCGAGTACGAGCTCGCGCTCGAGGTCGCCGACGAGACAGCGGCGGTCGGGTTCTTGCCCGGCGGCGGCTTCGTCGTGCTCGACACCGCCACGACGCCCGAGCTCGAGGCCGAGGGCCTCGCGCGCGACGTCGTGCGTGCCGTGCAGTCGGCGCGGAAGGACGCGGGCCTCGACGTGAGCGACCGCATCCGCCTCACCCTCGGCAGCGACGCCCACGGCGTGGCAGCGCTCGAGGCGAACCGCGAGCTCGTGATGGCCGAGACCCTCGCGGTCGAACTCGTGCTCGACCGGGTCGACGACACGATGGGCGAGCTCGCCGACGGCCGCACGGCGCACCGCGTGGGCGACGGCTCGCCGCTCGCGATCGCGCTCGAGCGCGTCGAGGCGCGGGCGGAGGCGCAGGCATGACCGACGACCGGCCGGGCGACGAGCCCGACGTCGACGACCGCATCCTCGAGTCGCTCGGGCACGCCGACGCGGCCCGCGCGGCGTACGAGGCGCTGCTCGAGCGCGCGGGGGAGCAGGCCGTCGAGCCGCGCATCGAGGCGACGCGCCGGGCCGTCGAGCTGCTCGGCGATCCGCAGCGCTCGTTCCGGGTCGTGCACATCACCGGCACGAACGGCAAGGGCTCGACCGCCCGCATCGCCGACGCGCTGCTGCGCGCCCACGGGCTGCGCACCGGCATGCTCACGAGCCCGCACCTCGAGCGCGTCAACGAGCGCATCATGATCGACGGCGAGCCGGTCTCCGACGAGGCGTTCGCGCGCGGCTACGACGACATCGCACCGTTCCTCGAGATGGTCGACGCCGAGCTCGCGGCGAAGGGGGAGCGCCGGCTGACGTTCTTCGAGGCGTTCACGGTGCTCGCGTTCGCGATCATGGCGGATGCGCCGGTCGACGTGGCCGTCGTCGAGGTCGGCATGGGCGGCACGTGGGACTCGACGAACGTGGCCGATGGCGACGTCGCGGTCATCACGCCGATCGCGCTCGACCACACGAACCGGCTCGGCACGACCGTCGGGGCGATCGCGCGCGAGAAGGCCGGGATCATCAAGCCCGACGCGATCGTCGTCTCGGCCGCGCAGGCGCCCGAGGCGCTCGCGGCGCTCGAGGAGCGGGCCGCGGAGGTGGGCGCGCGGCTGCTCGTCGACGGGCGCGACTTCTCGCTCGAGGAGCAGTCGGTCGCGGTCGGCGGGCAGCTCATCAGCGTGCGCGGCCTCGCCGCCGAGTACCTCGACCAGCTCGTGCCGCTCATGGGGGCGCACCAGGGGCGCAACGCCGCGCTCGCGCTCATCGCCGTCGAGGCGTTCCTCGGCGGCGGCGCGCAGGCGATGACGGCGCACGTGCTCGCCGACGGCCTCGCGGCGGCGACGTCGCCCGGCCGCCTCGACACGATCGGCGCGCATCCGCTCGTCGTCATCGACGCCGCGCACAACCCGCACGGCGCGGCGGCGCTGCGCGCGGCGCTCGGGGAGTACTTCGGGCTCGAGCGCGTGACGCTCGTGCTCGGCGTGCTCGCCGGCAAGGACGCCGTCGGCGTGCTCACCGAGCTCGAGCCGGTGATCGACGAGGTCGTGGTGACCCAGTCGACCTCCGAGCGGGCGCTCGACGCCGACGACCTCGCCGCGCACGCGGTCGCGGTGCTCGGTGCCGACCGCGTGCTCGTCGAGCCCGACCTCGCGACCGCGGTCGAGACGGCGCGCGACGCGGCGAGCGACCGCGGCGGCGCCGTCGTCGTGACGGGATCGATCACGCTGCTCGGCGACGTGCTCGCCCAGGCGCGCGAGGCCGGCTGGCTCGTGCGGCCCGATGCGCGCCGCCAGGCGGCGACCGTGCAGCTGGACGCGCCCGAGCTCGAGGAGCAGCTGGGGCTGGAGGAGGAGCAGTGAGCAAGGCCGACCCGACGCCCGAGCCCGCGGAGGCTGCGAAGGCACGTAAGCCGCGCCCGCAGCGGGGCGCGATGGAGGCGCTGCTGCGCATCGTGCACGGCCTGCAGGCATCCGGCATCGCCTTCGGCACGCTCGCGGTGTGGGGCGTGACGCGCGACTGGCCGGCGCCCGTGGCGTTCGCTGCGGTCGGCGTGCTGCTCGTCGCGACGATGCCGCTGCTGCGCCACGCGTGGGGCTGGATCGTGAGCCTCGTCGCGCAGGTCGCGGTCGCGGCGCTGGCCTTCGTCGAGCCGGTGTGGGGCGTCGTCGCCGCCGTGCTCATCGGCCTGTGGCTCTACTGCTTCGCCAAGGCACGCGGCATCGAGCGCTCGCGCCGCGCCGCCGGCCTCGACCCCCGCGGCGCCCCCGGCCAGTAGCCGCCCTGTCCGTAGATCGAGGAGCGCGCGGCCTCCGGCCGCCCGCGTCACGAGATCGAAGGAGCGAGCGGCCCTGTCCGCAGATCGAGGAGCGCGCGGCCTCAGGCCGCTCGCGTGCCGAGATCGCAGGAGCGAGCGGCCCTGTCCGCAGATCGAGGAGCGCGCGGCCTGCGGCCGCTCGCGTCACGAGATCGGAGGAGCGAGTTGCCCTGTCCGTAGATCGAGGAGCGCGCGGCCTCCGACCGCTCGCGTCACGAGATCGCAGGAGCGAGTTGCCCTGTCCGTAGATCGAGGAGCGCGCGGCCTGCGGCCGCTCGCGTCACGAGATCGCAGGAGCGAGCCGCCGGTGCAAGGGGCCTCGTGACGGCAGCGGGCTGCGCCCGCGGCCTCCTCGACCGGCGGGTGAACGGAGCGCGCGACGCGGCAGCTCGCCCTGTCCGCAGATCGAGGAGCGCGCGGCCTCGGGCCGCTCGCGTCACGAGATCGCAGGAGCGAGCGGCCCTGTCCGTAGATCGAGGAGCGCGCGGCCTGCGGCCGCACGCGTCACGAGATCGGAGGAGCGAGCCGCCGGCGCAAGGGGTCTCGTGACGGCAGCGGGCTGCGCCCGCGGCCTCCTCGACCTTCGGGGCCATCCACAGCCGCGACGCCCGCATCCGCGCCCGCTGCACCGCAGCCGCTTCACTGCCGCGATGCCGTTCATGTACATCGTCCGCTGCGCCGACGGCTCGCTGTACGTCGGTAGCTCGTGGGATGCCGACCGACGCGTTGCCGAGCACAACCAGGGCATCGGCGCCGCGTACACCCGCCGGCGACGGCCGGTCGAGCTCGTCTACGCCGAGTGGTTCGACCGCATCGAGGACGCCTACCTGGCCGAGAAGCAGGTGCAGGGATGGGGGAGGCGCAAGCGGCTGATGCTGATCGAGGGGCGGGCGGACGAGCTGCCGGGATCGGGGTCGCGCGCGAGGCGGCGCAAGGGAGGGGAGCCGGTCTCGTGACGCGTTCGGGCTTCGCCCGAGCGCTCCTCGACCTACGAAGTGGGGCGGCGCGAGGGAGGGGAGCCGGTCTCCTAGGAAAAACGTGTACCCCAACACGTTGTTCGCCCATCCAGGGCGCGCGCCAGCGCGCTGAACAGCTCGTGACGCGTTCGGGCTTTGCCCGAGCGCTCCTCGACCTACGAAGTAGGGCGGCGCGAGGGAGGGGAGCCGGTCTCGTGACGCGTTCGGGCTTCGCCCGAGCGCTCCTCGACCTGCCAGGGTGGGCGGCGCGCTCCTCGACGTGCGGAGACCGTCTCGGGCGGCCATCGGGGGCGGCGGCGCTCGGTAGGGTTGCTGGCATGCAGAGCACCCTCGTCCTCATCAAGCCCGACGGCGTCAAGCGCCAGCTGACGGGCGCCATCCTCGCCCGCATCGAGGCCAAGGGCTACGTCGTCACCGACCTGCGGCTCGTGCAGCCCGACCGGGCGCGCCTCGAGGAGCACTACGACGAGCACCGCGGCAAGCCGTTCTTCGAGCCGCTCGTCGAGTTCATGCTCTCGGGCCCGTCGGTCGCGATCCGCCTCGAGGGCGACCGCGTCATCGAGGGCTTCCGCACGCTCGCCGGTACGACCGACCCGACGACCGCGGCTCCCGGCACCATCCGCGGCGACTTCGGCCGCGACTGGGGCCTCAAGGTGCAGCAGAACCTCGTGCACGGCTCCGACTCCGAGGAGTCGGCCGCGCGCGAGCTCGCGCTCTGGTTCGACTGAGCGAGTCGTCTCGATACGCCCCTTCGGGGCTACTCGACGACCGCAGCGCACCCGTCGGTCAGAAGCCGCTGAAGAGGAACCGGGGGATGCCGGGCAGCACGACCATGATCGTCACCACGACGATCACGGCGAGCGCGAGCGAGAGCACCCAGCCCCACGACGAGACCTTCGCGGCGGTGCGGCGGAGGCCGCTCGGCGCCGGCAGCGCGCCGGAGCCGAAGCCCCACACCCACAGAGGGAACGACATGGCGTACATCGCCATCCACACCAGGAAGCACCAGGGGCACACGAACCCGAGGAAGAAGATCGACTGCTGGGCGAGCCACAGCACGAACACGAGGCCGCCCAGCACGCCGATCGAGAAGACCGTCCACACCCAGCGCGGCATCGCGACGCGCCCGAGCGTGAGCGCCCCCATGATGATCGGAGCCGGGAACGCCATGAGCCCGATGAACGGGTTCGGGAACCCGAACGCGGAGCCCTGCGCCGACTCCATCGCGCCTGAGCAGGTCAGGAACGGGTTGAGGTCGCAGCCGAGCGTGTGCTGCGGATCGAGCAGCAGCTCGACGCGCTCGACCGAGAGCGAGAACGCGCCGAGCAGCCCTGCGGCTCCCGTGACGATGAGCAGGACGCCGAGCCAGATCGGCGCGGCGTGGACCGCAGGGCGAGTGTCGTTCATGAGACCTCCTGCGCATCATTCAACCAGCGGGCGAGGCCTCCGATGAGCCTCGACGCCGCGACGCTGGCGGCATTCATAGGCGGCGTCATCGTCATCGTGCTGCTGCCGGGCGCCAACAGCCTCTACGTCGCGACGACGGCGCTGCGCGGCGGGCGCCCGGCCGGCTTCCGCGCGATGCTCGGCGTCTTCCTCGGCGACGCGATCCTCATGGTGCTCGCCGTGCTGTCGGCGCAGGCGCTCTCCGCCAACCCCGTGATCTACCGGATCCTCATCTGGGCGGGCGCCGCCTACCTGTGCTGGCTCGCGCTCGGGCTCGTCCGCAGCGCCGTGGCGCGCATCCGCGCGAAGCGGCGCCGCACGGCCGAGCCCGCCCCGACCGAGAACCCGACGCATCCGCTCACCGCCCCCAACCCGATCATCGCCCAGCCGCGGCTCGCGCCGTTCCGCACCGCGCTCGTGACGAGCCTGCTCAACCCGAAGGCGATCCTGTTCTTCGCGTCGTACTTCGTGCAGTTCATCGACCCGGATTCGCCGACGCCGCTCGGCGACCTCGCGGTGCTCATGCTCATCCTCGAGGTGTGCTCGGCCGCCTACCTCACGCTGCTCGTGCTCGTCGGAGCGCGCATCGGCAAGCGCGTGCAGCCGCAGGGCTGGCTCGCGATCGTCGGCACGCTCGTGGCGGCGGCGGCGTTCGTCGCGCTCGCCGTGCGCGTCGTGGTTCCCTGACCGCCTCGCGCGCGTGCGGTAGACTGCACCCCAGCGCGCCCGACGGGCGCACGCACAGGTTTTTCCGGGCGGCGAGACTGGCCCGGGCCGCCCCCGCGAGGGGGTGACAGGGAGGATTCGCACGGGGCACGCCCCGATCGCGAGCGAGATGGTGACCGGCGGCGCCGGTCGCGACAGGAGTACGCCAGCGATGGCCGACAACACCACAGCCCCCGAGGGCACCCAGCCGGCGGAGCACGCCGAGCAGACCGAGATCGAGACGCAGCAGGCACCGGCGCCCGAGGCTGAGCCCGCGGCCGCCGAGAAGCCCAAGCGCAAGCGCGTCTCGACGCGCAGGAAGGCGCCCGCCGAGGCGCAGGCGACGGATGCGTCGGCCGACGCGGCCGTCGACGCCGCGGCCGAGCACGGCACGGCCGGCGCCGCCGGCGCAGCGCCCGTGGAGACGGGGGAGCAGCCGTCCGCCGCAGAGGTGCCCGCCGCGCCGCCCGCGGCAGCGCTGCCCGGGGAGGCCTCGCAGCCCGCCGCGCCCGCCGCGCAGCCGCGCGCCGACCTCGCACCGGGCGAGCTCGAGCCCGGCCACGAGCCCGGCCTCACCGACCCCGCGACGTCGGCTCCCGACGCGGCCGAGGCGGACGCATCCGCCACCGATGCCGACGACCCGCTCGCCGCCGCGATGGTGCTGCCCGAGGTGCCGGAGGGCCCCTTCGGCCTGCTGTTCCACGCGCCCGACCTCTCGGCGCTGCCGACGCTGCCCTCGCTGCACGTCGACGACGACCGCGAGGACGACGACGAGGATGACGACGAGTCGCAGCGCGGCTCGCGCCGCTCGCGTCGGTCGCGCCGCTCGCGCCGCACCGTCGAGGACGAGAAGCCGCTCATCACCGAGCCGCAGAAGGTCAAGGGCTCGACGCGCCTCGAGGCCAAGCGCCAGCGCCGCCGCGAGGGCCGCGACGCCGGCCGCCGCCGCACCGTGGTGACCGAGACCGAGTTCCTCGCCCGCCGCGAGGCGGTCGAGCGCCAGATGATCGTGCGCTCGAAGCACGACCGCGTGCAGCTCGCCGTGCTCGAGGACGGCGTGCTCGTCGAGCACTACGTCGCGAAGTCGTCGGAGTCGAGCCTCATCGGCAACGTCTACCTCGGCCGTGTGCAGAACGTGCTGCCGAGCATGGAGGCGGCCTTCGTCGACATCGGCCGCGGCCGCAACGCCGTGCTCTACTCGGGCGAGGTCGACTGGGACGCCGCCGAGCTCGAGGGCCAGCCGCGCAAGATCGAGCTCGCGCTCAAGCCCGGCGACACCGTGCTCGTGCAGGTCACGAAGGATCCGGTCGGCCACAAGGGCGCCCGCCTCACGAGCCAGATCTCGCTGCCTGGCCGCTACCTCGTGTCGGTGCCCGGCGGCTCGATGAACGGCATCTCGCGGAAGCTCCCCGACACCGAGCGCGCGCGCCTCAAGAAGATCCTCAAGCAGGTGCTGCCCGACGGCGTCGGCGTCATCGTGCGCACCGCCGCCGAGGGCGCGACCGAGGAGCAGCTGACGAACGACGTCGAGCGCCTCACGCGCCAGTGGGAGCGCATCCAGCAGCAGAAGCAGTCCGGCAGCGCCCCGCAGCGCCTGCACGCCGAGCCCGACCTGCTCGTGAAGATCGTGCGGGATGTCTTCAACGAGGACTTCCACAAGCTCGTCATCCAGGGCTCCGAGGCGCTCAGCACCATCCGCGAGTACCTCGAGGCGATCGCGCCCGACCTGCTCGACCGCGTCGAGGCGTTCGAGGGCGACGACGACCCGTTCGACCGCTTCCGCATCGCCGAGCAGATCGACAAGGCGCTCGACCGCAAGGTGTGGCTCCCCTCCGGCGGCTCGCTCGTGATCGACCGCACGGAGGCGATGACGGTCGTCGACGTTAACACCGGCCGCTTCGTCGGCGCGGGCGGCAACCTCGAGGAGACGGTCACCAAGAACAACCTCGAGGCGGCCGAGGAGATCGTGCGCCAGCTGCGGCTGCGCGACATCGGCGGCATCATCGTGATCGACTTCATCGACATGGTGCTCGAGTCCAACCGCGACCTCGTGCAGCGCCGCCTGATCGAGTGCCTCTCGCGCGACCGCACGAAGCACCAGGTCGCCGAGGTCACGAGCCTCGGGCTCGTGCAGATGACGCGCAAGAAGCTGGGCCTGGGCCTGCTCGAGTCGTACTCCGAGCCGTGCGAGGTGTGCGCGGGCCGCGGCATCATCGTGCACCACGAGCCGATCGCCAAGCCGCAGCGCGCGCAGGGCGAGAGCGGCGGAGGCAGCGGTCGCCGCCGCGGCCGCGGCGGCGGCAAGGGCGAGCAGCAGCAGCACCAGCAGGCGCCGCAGCAGCAGACCAACGGCGGCGGCACGCACGCGATCACCGAGGACATGCGCAAGGGCCTGTCGCAGATCGCCTCCGCCGCGAAGGGCAAGCCCGCCGAGCACCACGAGCAGCAGGCCCACGAGCAGCCGGCCGCCGAGCAGCGCGACGCGGCCACGAAGTCGGGCATCGTCGAACCGTCGAAGCAGGCGGTCGAGGCGGTCGCGGCCGAGCCGGTCGTGACGATCCTCGACATCCCGGTCGAGCCCAAGCAGGAGCCGCAGGCGCCTCGCACGAGCGCCGACCTCGACGGGCTGCTCGGCAGCGCGCTCGACGCCCTCGCGGCGCCCGCGCCCGGCACCGGCAAGGCGGCCCGCCGCTCGCGCCGCGCCTCGTCGGGCGTCATCACCGCGAAGCCGGAGGACGACGCGCGCTGATGGCCGGCGGGCGGTCAGTGCCGCCGGTCGCGCTCCTTCACGCGCAGCCCGCTCGCGATGAGCCGGCGCACGAGCTCCTTCGGGGGCACGTGCTCGGCGCCCATCGCGACGAGCGAGGGTACGCGCTCCTCGGGCACGTCGTAGTGGTCGTGGTCGAAGCCGCGCTCGGGGATGCCGGCGCGGCGCGCGAACTCGTGCAGCTCGTCGAGGCTCGTGTCGCTCACGAGGTGCGCCCACATGCGCCCGTGCGCGGGCCAGAGCGGGTCGTCGACCAGGATCGCCATCCCGCCACCGTAGCCCGCCCGCGACGCGCGCGTGCGGCCGGCGGATGCGCGACGCGCGGGGCGGTCGTGTTGACCGAGGGTGCTCGGTGCCTGTATCGTTGTTCGCTGGCGCAAGTCGCACTATCGCGCGCGCCGCAAGCTTCGTCCCGACCCGGTCGGGAGTCGTTCCAACAGTGAGGATCCAACGTGGTGTACGCAATCGTGCGCGCCGGCGGCCGGCAGGAGAAGGTCGAGGTCGGCTCGGTGCTCGTCGTCGACCGCATCGCCGGTGACGACAACGGCAACGTCGAGCTCGCCCCCGTGCTGCTCGTCGACGGCGACAAGGTGACGTCGGACGCCGATGCGCTCGCCAAGGTGAAGGTGACCGCCGAGGTCGTGACCGACCTGCGCGGCCCGAAGATCCGCATCCAGCACTACCGCAACAAGACCGGCTACAAGCGCCGCATGGGCCACCGCTCGGAGCTCACGCGCCTCAAGGTCACCGAGATCAAGTAAGGGGCTGACCAGACATGGCACACAAGAAGGGCGCATCGTCCACCCGCAACGGTCGTGACTCGAACGCGCAGCGCCTCGGCGTGAAGCGCTTCGGCGGCCAGGTCGTCAAGGCCGGCGAGATCATCGTCCGCCAGCGCGGCACCCACTTCCACCCCGGCGCCGGCGTCGGCCGCGGCGGCGACGACACCCTGTTCGCCCTCGAGGCGGGCTCGGTGGAGTTCGGCACCAAGGGCGGCCGCAAGGTCGTCAACATCGTCGCCGCGCAGTAGGCGACGCCGCTGACGCGGACACACGATTTCCGGAACGGGGCGGGCTTCGGCTCGCCCCGTTCTCGTATCTGAGGAGGCATCCATGGCGACGTTCGTCGATCAGGTGACGCTGCACCTGCGCGCCGGCAACGGTGGCCACGGCTGCGTCTCCGTCAAGCGAGAGAAGTTCAAGCCGCTCGCCGGCCCCGACGGCGGCAACGGCGGCGACGGCGGCGACATCGTGCTCGTCGCCGACCCGCAGGTCACGACGCTCCTCGGCTACCACCGCTCGCCGCACCGCACGAGCGAGAACGGCCAGCCGGGCATGGGCGACCACCGCTCGGGCACCACCGGCGCCGACCTCGAGCTGCCGGTGCCCGTCGGCACCGTGGTGCGGGATGCGCAGGGCGAGCAGCTCGCGGATCTCGCGCACGCGGGCATGCGGGTCGTCGTCGCCGCGGGCGGCCAGGGCGGGCTCGGCAACGCCGCGCTCTCGAACCAGAAGCGCCGCGCCCCTGGCTTCGCGCTGCTCGGCACGCCCGGCTTCGAGGGCGACGTCACGCTCGAGCTCAAGACCGTCGCCGACGTGGCGCTCGTGGGCTTCCCGAGCGCCGGCAAGTCGAGCCTCGTCGCCGCGATGAGCGCCGCGCGGCCGAAGATCGCCGACTACCCGTTCACGACGCTGCACCCCAACCTCGGCGTCGTCGAGTCGGGGCAGACGCGCTACACGATCGCCGACGTGCCGGGCCTCATCGAGGGCGCGAGCGAGGGCAAGGGCCTGGGGCTCGAGTTCCTGCGGCACGTCGAGCGCGCCTCGGCGCTGCTGCACGTGATCGACTGCGCGACGCTCGAGCCGGGCCGCGACCCGGTGAGCGACCTGCAGGTCATCCTGCGCGAGCTCGAGGCGTACGACGTGCCCGCGGGCCACACGCCGCTGCTCGAGCGGCAGCAGCTCGTCGCGCTCAACAAGATCGACGTGCCCGAGGCCGAGGAGCTCGCCGAGTTCGTTCGCGCCGACATCGAGGCGATGGGCTTCCGCGTCTTCGAGATCTCGACGGTCGCCCGCAAGGGCCTGCGCGAGCTGTCGTTCGCGCTCGCCGAGATCGTCGAGGCCGACCGCGCCGCCAAGGCCGTCGAGCCCGAGCCCGAGCGCATCGTGCTGCGGCCGAAGGCGATCGACGACGCCGGCTTCGAGATCAAGGTCGAGGGCTCGCACGAGGGGCCGGTCTACCGCATCCTCGGCGCCAAGCCCGAGCGCTGGGTCGCGCAGACCGACTTCCGCAACGACGAGGCCGTCGGCTACCTCGCCGACCGCCTCGCGAAGCTCGGCACCGAGGAGGCCCTGCTGAAGGCTGGTGCCGTCGCGGGCGCGACCGTCGTGATCGGCCCGGGCGCCGGCATCGTCTTCGACTGGGAGCCGACGATCGCCTCCGCCGCCGAGCTCGTCGGCAACCGCGGCACCGACCCGCGCCTCGACCAGAGCTCGCGCCGCACGACGCAGGAGCGCCGCGACGAGTACCACCGCCGCATGGACGCGAAGCAGGCCGCCCGCGACGACCTCGCGAGCGAGCGCGAGGCGGGCCTCTGGAACGACGACGAGGGCTTCGAGGTGCAGCGCTGGGACGAGGAGGCATGACGACGCTCGACCGCGCCGCGGCCGAGCTGATCGTCATCAAGGTCGGCTCCTCGTCGATCTCGGGCGAGCGCCGCGGCCAGATCGAGCCGCTCGTCGACGCGCTCGCCGCCCTGCACCGCACCGGCCGCGTCATCCTCGTCTCCTCCGGTGCGATCTCGACCGGGATGCCGTTCCTCGGGCTCGACGAGCGCCCCGCCGACCTGCCGATGCAGCAGGCGGCCGCGGCGGTCGGGCAGAACGTGCTGATGAACCGCTACCAGCGCAGCCTCTCGCGCCACGAGGTGATCGCGGCGCAGATCCTCCTCACCGCATCCGACATGGACATGGACTCGCACCGCGTCAACGCGCGGAACGCCCTCGAGCGCCTGCTCGAGCTGCGGATGCTGCCGATCGTCAACGAGAACGACACGGTCGCGACGCACGAGATCCGCTTCGGCGACAACGACCGGCTCGCGGCGCTCGTCGCGAAGCTCGTCGGCGCCGACCGCCTCATCCTGCTGAGTGACATCGAGGCGCTGCGCACGGCGCCGCCGGGGGAGCCGGGCTCCGAGCCGATCGGCGTCGTGCCCTACGGCGACCCGCTCGAGGGCGTGCGCCTCGGCGCATCGGGCTCGCACATCGGGTCCGGCGGCGCGATGACGAAGGTGGATGCGGCGAGGCTCGCCGCCGACGCCGGCGTGCGCGTGACGGTCACCGCGACGCCGCTGCTCGCGCGGCTCGTCGCGGGGGAGCGGCTCGGCACCGAGTTCGAGCCGAACCCCGCGCCCGAGCGCTGAGCGGCGGGCGGCTGGCCGAACGGGCGCGTGTTGCGCGGTGCCGATCCGGTGGGCGTGCGGGGACGTGCGGAAGCCGGGGCGGGCCGGCCGGGCCGAGCCCAGCATCCGCCGCGGCCTAGGATCAGAGGCATGGCCGACGACGACTTCGAGCAGCTGCTGACCGCATCGCAGCGCGCCGCGCGCGCGCTCGGCGTCGCCCCTGCCGAGCGCCGCCACGCGGCGATCCAGGCAATCGCCGAGGCGATCGAGCGCTCCGCCGGCGCCATCCTCGCGGCCAACGCCGAGGACATCGCGCGCGGTCGCGAGAGCGGTCTCGCCGAGGGGCTGCTCGACCGCCTGCTGCTCGACGACGCCCGCATCGCCTCGCTCGCCGCCGCGGCGCGACAGCTCGCCGAGCTGCCCGACCCGGTCGGCGAGGTGCTGCGCCACCGCACGCTGCCCAACGGGCTCGACCTCACCGAGGTGCGGGTGCCCTTCGGCGTGATCGGGGTCATCTACGAGGCGCGCCCGAACGTCACGGTCGACCTCGCGTGCATCGCGCTCGGCTCCGGCAACGCGGTCGTGCTGCGCGGCGGATCGGCCGCCGAGCGCACGAACGCCGTGCTCGTCGAGGCGATGCAGGGCGCGATCGAGGGCGCCGGCCTCCCGCGCGAGTCGGTGCAGACGATCGACCGCTTCGGCCGCGACGGCGCCGGCCGCCTCATGCGCGCCCGCGGCCTCGTCGACCTGCTCGTGCCGCGCGGCAGCGCCGCCCTCATCGAGCGCGTCGTCACCGAGTCGACGGTGCCGGTCATCGAGACCGGCGCCGGCGTCGTGCACGCCTTCGTCGACCGTGCCGCCCAGCTGCCGATGGCGCTCGAGATCGTGCTGAACGCGAAGGCGCAGCGCACGAGCGTGTGCAACGCGCTCGAGACGGTGCTCGTGCACCGCGAGATCGCCGAGACCGCCGTCCCCGCGCTCGCGGAGGCGCTCCGCGAAGCAGGCGTCACCGTGCACGCCGACGCGCCGCTGCCGGGCGTCGAGGGCGCCGAGCCGCTCGGCGAGGGCGGCTGGTCGACCGAGCACCTCTCGATGGACATCGCGATCGGCGTCGTCGACGACCTCGACGCCGCGATCGAGCACGTCAACCGCTTCGGCACGCACCACACCGACACGATCGTCACCGACGACCCGGATGCGGCGGGCCGGTTCCTCGCGGAGGTGGACTCGGCGGTCGTGATGCACAACGCATCCACGCGCTTCACCGACGGCGGCGAGTTCGGCTTCGGCGCCGAGGTCGGCATCTCGACCCAGAAGGCGCACGCGCGCGGCCCCATGGGCCTGCCGGAGCTCACGAGCACGAAGTGGATCGTGCGGGGCACCGGGCAGGTGCGGGCCTGAGGGGCCCCGCCGCCGCATCCCGCCGCATCCGCCGCATCCCGCCGCGCCTGAGCCCGCCGCCCCGCCGACCGCGCTAGGCTGGAGGCATGCACCTGCTTCTGCTCGCGACCGCCGCTGAGGCCGAATCGGCCGGCGCCGAGTTCGCCCCCTACATCGCTGGCGCGATCACCGCTTCGGTCTTCATCATCTCGGCCATCGTGCTGCGCTCCTTCCGCGACGTCGCCCACCGCTCCGCCGGCAACGCGACGACCGCCGCCGACCCGCACCACTGACGCCCGGCTCGTGGCAGACCGCCGCCGCCGCCTCGGCATCATGGGCGGCACCTTCGACCCCATCCATCACGGTCACCTCGTGGCCGCGAGCGAGGTGGCGCAGCACTTCGAGCTCGACGGTGTCGTCTTCGTGCCGACCGGAGAGCCGTACCAGAAGCGCGCCGTCTCGTGGAGCGAGCACCGCTACCTCATGACGGTCGTCGCGACCGCGTCGAACCCGCGCTTCACCGTGAGCCGCGCCGACATCGAGCGCAGCGGGCCCACCTACACGATCGACACGCTGCGCGACATGCGCGCGCAGCACCCCGACGCCGATCTCTTCTTCATCACGGGTGCGGATGCGTTCGCGTCGATCGTCGAGTGGAAGGATGCGGACGAGCTCTGGCAGCTCGCGCACTTCGTCGCGGTCACCCGCCCGGGGCACCAGCTCTCGTTGTCGGAGTACCCCCGCGAGCGAGTCTCACTGCTGGAGATCCCCGCACTTGCGATATCCTCGACCGATTGCCGAGCGCGCGTCCGCGCCGGGTATCCCGTCTGGTATCTCGTGCCCGACGGGGTGGTTCAATACATCAGCAAGCACGATCTGTACCGGAGACTGTCAGCATGACCGACGCGAACGAGGATCGGCCGCTCACGCGGCGGGAGCTTCGCGCGCGCGAACGCGCTGCTGAGCTCGCCAAGTCGGGCGGCACGCCGCCCGTGCCCGACGCCGAGCAGCGTCGCGCAGCCGACGAGATGCCCGCGCGCGTCGGCCGCCACTCCACGCCGAGCGTGCCTGCGGCCGAGTCCGACGTGCGCGCGCTCGACGCGCAGACCGCGGCGCCCGCGCGCCCCGCTCCGGCGGCGCCGCAGCAGGACGACACGGCGACCAAGCCGATCGGCCGCTTCTTCGGCCGCAAGAAGGACAAGGGCGGCGACGTCACCGAAGCGACCGTCGCCATGGAGCGCGTCGACCCGGCCGCGCAGGGCCTCGACATCGTCGAGGCGCAGCTGCACGAGCCGCCCGCTCCCGCGTCGCCCAGCGCGCCCGGCCGCGGTGGCGCATCCGTGCCCGCGCCCTGGTCGGCGCGCCGCTCGAGCGCGCAGATCGACGACGTGCAGGGCCTCGACACCGTCGACGACGCCCAGGTCGACTCGCTCGAGATCGACGAGGTGCTCGTCGAGCAGCCGCGCGTCTCGTCGCGCCGCATCGCCGACGTCACGCCCGCCGAGCTCGAGGACCGCCGCGCCAAGCAGGCCGACGCCGACGAGATCATCGTCACCGGGCCGAGCCGCGGCCAGTCGCAGCGCCTGCCCGTCATCGTCAACGTCGTGCCCGACACCTCCGAGCACCACATCGCCGACCTGCGCGAGCAGGGCGTCGCGGGCTCGGGCGGTGCATCGACGTCGTCGATCACCGCGAACGCGCTCGTGCTGCCCGCCGGGAGCGAGAGCCCCGACTTCACGCTCGAGGGCGACGACGGCCTGCTCGTCACCGGCTCGATCGACGTGCCCGACGGCTTCGCCTCGAGCGGCCGCGGCCGCGCCTCGATCGACGGCAACGACGTCGACTCCGATGTCGCCGAGGGCGAGGTGTCGAGCCCCGAGACGGCGCCGGTGCGCGCCTCGAAGGCGGTCTCGTCCTACGCGAACGCACGCGTGCAGATCGCGCCGCAGAAGCAGCGCTCCAACGCCTGGCCCGTCGCGATCGGCGTCGGCGCCGGTGCGTTCGTGGTCGGCGTCGGCGGCGTGCTCATCTGGGCGCTGACCCAGGGGATCCTCTGAATGCAGCACACACGATGAGCGCGGACGACAAGGCGATCGCGCTCGCGCGCGCCGCCGCCCGCGCGGCGGACAGGGCACTCGGCGTCGACCAGGTGGCGCTCGACGTGTCGGGGCAGCTGCCGCTGACCGATGTGTTCCTGCTCGTCACCGGCCGCAACGAGCGTCAGGTGAGCGCGATCGCGCGCGAGATCGAGGATGCGCTGCTGCTCGAGGGCGCGAAGCCCGTGCGGCGCGAGGGCCGGGCGGACGGCCGCTGGGTGCTGCTCGACTTCTCCGACATCGTCGTGCACATCTTCCACGAGGAGGAGCGCACCTACTACCAGCTCGAGCGGCTGTGGCGGGATGCGCCCGTCGTCGACCTCGAGCTGCCCGAGCACCCCGCCGCGCCGTAGGTTGAGGAGGCCGCGAGCCGTCCCCGCAGGTTGAGGAGGCCGCGAGCCGGAGGCTCGCTGCCGTCACGCAACCGGAGGGTCAGCGAACCGCTCCTCCGTCTCGTGACGCGTGCCGGCTGCGCCGGCGCGCTCCTCGACCAGCGGACAGAGCGGCGAGGAGCCCCGCAGGTTGAGGAGGCCGCGAGCCGGAGGCTCGCTGCCGTCACGAAACCGGAGGGTCGGCGGTTCGCTCCTCGGTCTCGTGACGCGTGCCGGCTGCGCCGGCGCGCTCCTCGACCAGCGGACAGGGCGGCGAGGAGCCCCGTAGGTTGAGGAGGCCGCGAGCCGGAGGCTCGCTGCCGTCACGAAACCGGAGGGTCGGCGGTTCGCTCCTCGGTCTCGTGACGCGTGCCGGCTGCGCCGGCGCGCTCCTCGACCAGCGGACAGAGCGGCGAGCCCCCACCACCCTCGTCCAGTAGCGCGACGCAGTCGCGCGTATCGAGACCCTGGCGTGCGTCTCGATACGCGCCTACGGCGCTCCTCGACGAGCGGAGAAGACGCGGCGCTACGCCGCCGGCGTCAGCGTGATGACGTTCGCCCAGGGGTCGTCGAAGCGCAGGCTGCGGCCGTCGTCGGCGACCGCGACGCCCTTCGCCGTGAGCCGCTCGCGGGCCGCGCCGAGCGCATCCGCATCGGGCACCCGGATCTCGACCCGGCCGAGGCCGAGGGTGTCGGCGCGACGGCTGGCGCCGCGCGAGTTCCACACGTTCATCGCCATGTGGTGGTGGTAGCCGCCGGCGCTCACGAAGAGCGCCGTGTTGCCGAGCGAGGTGGTCTCGGCGAAGCCGAGCGCGTCGACGTAGAACGCGCGCGCCGTGTCGACGTCGCCGACCTGCAGGTGCACGTGGCCGACCTTCGCCTCGATCGGCGCGGTCGCCGACTGGCCGGCGCCGAACGCGCCGCGGTCGAGGTGCTGCTGCACGAAGCGGTTGGGGTCGATGAACTCGGTGGTCATGTAGACCTGGCCGTTCGACCAGTGCCACTGGTCGCGGGGCCGGTCGACGTAGAGCTCGACGCCGTTGCCGTCGGGGTCGGCGAAGTAGAACGCCTCGGACACGTGATGGTCGCCGGTGCCGGCGAACTGGATGTTGGGGATCTGCGTCATCCGCACGACGGCGGCCGCGAGGGCGGCGTGCGTGGGGTAGAGGATCGCGGTGTGGAACAGGCCCGCGTCGGCGGGGTTCGGGCCGCGCAGGTCGGGCGCCTCCTCGAGCACGAGGATCGTGCGGCCGTCGACGCCGAGTTCGACGACGCCCGGGCGCTCGGCGACGTGCTCGAGGCCGACGCCGGCGGTGTACCAGTGCACGAGCCGCGACAGCTTCGCGGTCTTCAGCATCACAGGCCCCATGTCGGTGGCGTCGGGCAGCAGGTCGATCGTGGTCATGGCATCCCTTCCGGTGGATGCAACGCCCCGGCGCACCGGGCATTCCGAACGCCGGGCATTCCGAGCCGCCCCGGCTACGCTCGCCGACCATGAGCGAGAGCCTGTGGTCGCTGCCCGCCGAGGCGCTGCTGCGCCGCACCGCGTCCGATGAGCCGGCCCCCGGCAGCGGCGCGGCCGCCTCGGTCGCGGGCGCCTTCGGCCTCGCGCTCGTCGTGAAGGCGCTCGTCATCACCGACGACGACGGATGCGCTGCGGTGCGCGCGCGGGCCGAGGCGCTGCTCGAGCGCGTGGTCGCGTCGGCCGACCGCGACGCCGAGGCGTTCGCTGCGCTCGTCGAGGCGCGCGGGGCGGAGGCCGACGATGGCGGCAGCGACACGGCGACCGACGCCGCGACCGCGCGGGCCGCCGCCGTGCCGCTCGACCTCGCCGACGCGCTCGTGGAGGCGATCGCGCTCGCCGAGGCGGCGGCGCCGCTCGTGAAGGAGGCGCTCGTGAGCGATGCGCGCGCGGGCGCCGAGCTGCTGCGGGCGGCCGCGCGCACGGCGCTGCTCGCCGCGTCGCTCAACGTCGACGCGCTCGAGTCGCGCGACGCGTCCGGGGCGGGGGAGCTGCGCACGACGACCACGCGCCTCGACGACGCCCTGCGCCCGAGGGACGCCGCCCCGGAGCGCCCCTAGGAGCGCCTAGCGCCGCCCCAGGTCGCGCTCGAGCACGGGTGCCAGGCGGAAGGGGATGAGCTCGCCCATCGACAGCCACGTCTCGGTGCGCTCGACGCCGTCGCACGCGAGCACGAGCTTGTTGACGCGGTAGAGGTCCTCGGCGTCGCGGCACACGACCCGCACGAGCACATCCGCCTGACCGGAGAGCCCGAAGGCCTGCACGACCTCGGGGATCTGCCGCAACTGCTCGACGACCTCGTCGATGCGGGGCTGGTCGACGTGCGTCGCCATGAAGACCGTGAGCGGGTAGCCGAGGGCCGCCGCGTGGAACCTGCGGTCGAAGCCCTGCAGCGCATCCGACGCCTCGAGCGCCGCGACCCGGTTCTGCACCGTGTTGCGCGCGAGGCCCAGCTGCTCGGCGATCGCGGCGTTCGTGATCCGCGGATGCCGCGTGAGCTCGAGGAGGATCCTCCGGTCGGTGTCATCGACGATGCGCATGGTGCGCAATCTAGCGCAGGTGCGGCGCGCGAGGAATGCGCTCGATGCGCAGCAAGCGTGTCGCTGATTGCGCGAAGTGCGACTCGGGGCTAGCGTGACTGCACAGACCCGCGGGCGACCCCGCTCCGCGGATCCGACCGGCGCCCACGAAGCGCTTCGAACGAGGAGGTTCGACCGTGTCGATCACCGTGCCAGCCCCCGACCCCGAGCTCGCCGTCGGCCTCGACTGCCCGCTGACCGTGCTCGACCTCGACGGCACCCGCCTGCCGAACGAGCTGCTCGACCCGCACCTCACCGACATCGACGAGCACGCGCTCACGAACCTCTACGTCGACCTCGTGCGCGTGCGCCGGCTCGACACCGAGGCGTTCGCGCTCACGCGCCAGGGCCACCTCGTGCTGTGGCCGCCGCTGCTGGGCCAGGAGGCCGCGCAGGTCGGCCCCGCCCGCGCGCTCGCGCCGCAGGACTGGGTGTTCGGCTCCTACCGCGAGCACGGCTTCGCGCTGCTGCGCGGCGCGGACATGGCCGAGTTCGCGCGCATCTGGAAGGCGTACGCGCACGGCGGCTGGGATCCGCAGGAGATCCGCATGGCCCCGTCGCAGATCATCATCGGCGCGCAGACGCTGCACGGCACCGGCTACGCGATGGCCGCGAAGATGGACGGCGCCGACGAGGTCGCGCTCACGACCTTCGGCGACGGCGCGACGAGCGAGGGCGACGTCAACGAGGCGCTCGTGTGGGCCTCCGCGTTCCAGGCGCCCGTCGTCTTCCTCTGCCAGAACAACCAGTACGCGATCTCCGAGCCCGTCGCGGTGCAGTCGGGCGTGCCGCTCGCCCTGCGCCCCACCGGCTTCGGCATCCCGTCGATGCGCGTCGACGGCAACGACGTGCTCGCGATGCACGCCGCAGCCCGCATCGCCTTCGACCGCGCCCGCAGCGGCGGCGGCCCCACCTTCATCGAGGCCGTCACCTACCGCCGCGGCCCCCACACGACGACCGACGACCCCAAGCGCTACCGCGACGAGGCCGAGGTCGAGGCGTGGACGGCGAAGGACCCGATCGACCGCGTCGAGCGGGCGCTGACCCGCATGGGCGCGAACATGGACGCCGTGCGCGAGGAGGCGAAGATCCGCGCCGACGAGCTCGCGAAGGAGTTCCGCGCCGCCGCCGAGCACGCCGAGCCGCCGGCCGCCGACGAGATCTTCGACAACGTCTACGCGCAGCCGACGAAGCGCCTCGAGCGCCAGCGCCTCGAGCACCGCGCGTTCCGCAGCAGCATCGAGGGAGCCCAGTGAGCACCGCCACCACCGCCAGCACCACCACGGGCACCGAGACCCTCACCCTCGCGAAGGCCGTCAACGCCGCCCTCGCCGACTCGCTCGAGGACGACGACCGCGTGCTCCTCATGGGCGAGGACATCGGCAAGCTCGGCGGCGTCTTCCGCGTCACCGACGGCCTGCAGGATCGCTTCGGCCCGCAGCGCGTGATCGACTCGCCGCTCGCCGAGTCGGCGATCATCGGCACCGCGATCGGCATGAGCTACCGCGGCTTCCGGGTGGTCGCCGAGATCCAGTTCGACGGCTTCATCTACCCGGCGTTCGACCAGATCGTCGCCCAGGTCGCGAAGCTCCGCTACCGCTCGAAGGGGCGCGTGACCATGCCCCTGACGATCCGCGTGCCCTACGGCGGCGCGATCGGCTCGGTCGAGCACCACTCCGAGAGCCCCGAGTCGTACTTCGCGCACACCGCGGGCCTCCGCGTCGTCACCGCATCCACCCCCCAGGAGGCGTACTCGACGCTGCGCGCGGCGATCGCGAGCGACGACCCGGTGCTGTTCTTCGAGCCGAAGGGCAAGTACTACACGAAGGGCGAGGTCGACCGGTCGATCGTGCGCGACCTCGAGACCGCGCACGTGGTCGCGAGCGGCCGCGACGTGACGATCGCCGCCTACGGGCCGACCGTCGACACGGCTCTCCGCGCCGCGGTCGCCGCCGCCGACGAGGGCATCGAGGTCGAGGTGATCGACCTGCGCTCCATCTCGCCGCTCGACGTCGACACCGTCGTCGAGTCGGTGCGCCGCACCGGCCGGCTCGTCGTCACGCACGAGGCGCCGAACGAGTCGTCCGTCTCGGCCGAGCTCATCGCCTCCGTCGCCGAGCGGGCCTTCCAGCACCTCGAGGCCGCACCCGAGCGCGTCACCGGCTACGACACGCCCTACCCGCCGTCGGCCGTCGAGCACGACTACCTGCCGAGCCTCGACCGGCTGCTCGACGCGGTCGACCGCACCCTCGGCCGCCGCAACTCGCGCACCGGGCTCGACTACGCATCCGTCACGACTGGGGGCGCCCGATGAAGACCTTCCTGCTGCCCGACCTCGGCGAGGGCCTCACCGACAGCGAGATCGTCGCCTGGCGCGTCGCCGAGGGCGACACCGTCGAGCTCAACCAGCCGCTCGCCGACATCGAGACCGCCAAGGCCGTCGTCGAGCTGCCGAGCCCCTACGAGGGCCGCATCGCCAAGCTCTACGCGGGCGAGGGCGAGACGGTCGACGTCGGCGCCCCGCTCATCGACTTCGACCTCGGCGACGACGCGGGCGCTCCGGCCCCGACGACGGATGCGTCGGCCCCGGCCGCGCAGGCGGGTGCGGCGGCCGAGACGGCCAAGCGGGCCACGCCCGAGCAGGCTCCGTCCGGCCAGGCTCCGTCCGACCAGGCACCGGACGCGCCCGGTCCCGTCGGCGACGAGCCCGACGTCGTGACCGCGCCCGCCGCCGCTCCCGAGGAGAACGTCGCCGCGCAGGCGGAGGCCGCCTCGGGCGCCGACGCGAAGCCCGAGAAGGTCTCGGTGCTCGTCGGCCACATCACCGTCCATGGCGGCAAGCCCACGCGCGCGAAGCGCACGTGGGAGGCCGAGCCGTTCGTGCGGCAGGAGCAGCGCGGCCCCAACCGCGCGATGCCGCCGGTGCGCAAGCTCGCGAAGGATCGCGGCATCGACCTGCAGTCGGTGCGCCCCTCGGGCGCCGACGGCCTCGTCACCCGCGCCGACGTCGAGGGCCACGGCACCGCATCCGCCGCGCCCGCGGCAGCGCCCGCCTCGACGCGCGAGAAGGTCACGGGCCTGCGGAAGCACACGGCCGCCGCGATGACGCAGTCGGCGCTCACCGTGCCGCACGCGGCGACGTTCCACCAGGTCGACGTGACCGAGACGCTCGCGCTCGCGAAGGGCGGCGACGCGTCGTTCCTCGCGCTCGCGAGCCGCGCGATCCTGCTCGCCGCGAAGCGCTGGCCCGACGTGACGGCCGCGTTCCACGCCGACACGAACGAGCTCGAGCGCTTCGCGCACGTCAACCTCGGCATCGCCGTCTCGACCGATCGCGGCCTCGTGGTCGCCTCGATCGACGAGGCCGAGGCGATGGATGCGGTCGAGCTCACCGCGCAGATCAAGGACCGGGCCGTGCGGGCGCGCGAGGGCAAGCTCACGATGGAGGAGCTGACCTCGTCGAACATCACGATCTCGAACGTGGGCGTCTTCGGCGTCGACGGCGGCATCCCGATCCTGAACCCGGGGGAGTCGGCGATCATCGCGCTCGGCGCGATCCGCAAGCTGCCCTGGAACCTCGACGGCGAGATCGTGCTGCGCGACGTGTGCACGGTGACGGTGTCGTTCGACCACCGGGTGCTCGACGGCCGCGAGGCCGCCGGATTCCTCGCCGACATCGCCGCGGTGCTGGAGAAGCCCAGCCTGGCGCTGGCACGGTAGGGGCATGCACGCACTCACGAGCCACGTCGACGTCACCGCCGACGCGGCGAAGGCCAACCGCGCCGCCATGGAGGCGCTCGTCGCGCAGCTGCGCGAGCGCCTCCGCACCGCGGCGCTCGGCGGTCCCGAGGCGAGCCGCGAGCGGCACGTCGCGCGCGGCAAGCTGCTCGCGCGCGAGCGCATCGACCGGCTGCTCGACCCCGGGAGCCCCTTCCTCGAGGTCGCGCCGCTCGCGGCGTGGGGCGTCTACGGCGACCCCGCCGAGGGTGAGCCCGGCGACGCGCCCTCGGCCGGCATCGTCGCCGGTATCGGCCTCGTGCACGGCCGGCACGTGATGGTCATCGCGAACGACGCGACCGTGAAGGGCGGCACCTACTACCCGCTCACGGTGAAGAAGCACCTGCGCGCGCAGCAGATCGCGCGCGAGAACCGCCTGCCGTGCATCGCGCTCGTCGACTCGGGCGGCGCGTTCCTGCCGATGCAGGATGAGGTGTTCCCGGACCGCGAGCACTTCGGCCGCATCTTCTTCAACCAGGCGCAGCTCTCGGCGCAGGGCATCCCGCAGCTCGCGGCCGTCATGGGCTCCTCGACCGCCGGCGGCGCCTACGTGCCGGCGATGAGCGACGAGACGGTGATCGTGCGCGAGCAGGGCACGATCTTCCTCGGCGGCCCGCCGCTCGTGAAGGCCGCCACCGGCGAGGTGATCGACGCCGAGTCGCTCGGCGGCGGGCAGCTGCACGCCGAGGTCTCGGGCGTCGTCGACCACCTCGCCGACGACGACGAGCACGCGCTCGAGATCGTGCGCGATATGGTCGCGGCGCTCCCGCCCGAGGATCGCGCCGCGCAGCCGGGCGTCGTGCCCGCGAAGCGGCAGGCGTTCGGCTGGTTCGCGTACGCGCCGCTCAGCGCGCTCGAGGACGACGCGGCCCCGGCGGTCGACCCTTCGACGCTCTACGACGTCGTGCCGCCCGACCTGCAGACGCCCTACGACGTGCGCGAGGTGATCGCGCGCATCGTCGACCGCAGCGAGTTCCACGAGTTCAAGGCCGGCTACGGCGACACGCTCGTCACGGGCTTCGCCGAGCTGCACGGCCACACGGTCGGCATCGTCGCCAACAACGGCGTGCTCTTCAGCGAGTCGGCGATGAAGGGCGCGCACTTCATCGAGCTGTGCGACCAGCGCGGCGTGCCGCTCGTGTTCCTCCAGAACATCACCGGCTTCATGGTCGGTTCCGAGGCCGAGCGCGGCGGCATCGCCAAGCACGGCGCCAAGATGGTCACGGCCGTCGCCACCACGCGCGTGCCCAAGCTCACCGTCGTCGTCGGCGGCTCCTTCGGCGCCGGCACCTACTCGATGTGCGGCCGCGCCTACGACCCCCGGTTCCTGTGGCTGTGGCCCAACGCCCGCGTGAGCGTGATGGGCGGGCCGCAGGCCGCATCCGTGCTCTCCACCGTCAAGCGCGAGCAGCTCGAGGCGGCGGGGCAGGAGTGGTCGGCGGATGCGCAGGCCGAGTTCGAGCGCCCGGTGCGCGAGCAGTACGAGCGGCAGGGCAACCCCTACTACGCGTCGGCCCGGCTGTGGGACGACGGCGTGATCGACCCGGCCGACACCCGCCGCGTGCTCGGCATGGCGCTCGACGTCGTGACCGCCGTGCCGCTGCCCGAGCCGCGCTTCGGCGTGTTCCGGATGTGATGGGGATGGCAGACCAGATGGATGACGCCCAGATGTTCGACACCGCCCAGATGTTCGACACCGTGCTCGTCGCCAACCGTGGCGAGATCGCGATCCGCGTCGCGCGCACGCTCCGCGACCTCGGCATCCGCTCGGTGGCGGTGCGCGCCGACGACGACCCCTCGCCGCATCCGGCGCACTTCGACGAGGTCGTGACGCTCGGCTCCGGGCCGCTGCGCGACACGTACCTCTCGATCGAGCGGATCCTGGATGCGGCGCGCGCGTCGGGCGCGCAGGCCATCCACCCGGGCTACGGGTTCCTGAGCGAGAACGCCGCCTTCGCCCGCGCGTGCGAGGAGGCGGGCATCGTCTTCATCGGCCCGCCCGCATCCGCGATCGAGACGATGGGCGACAAGATCTCCGCCCGGCACGCGGTCGAGTCGCGCGGCGTCGCGACGGTGCCGGGCATCGCCGAGCCCGGCCTCGACGACGCGGCGCTCATCGCGGGCGCCGAGCGCGTCGGCTTCCCCGTGCTCATCAAGCCAGCGGCGGGCGGCGGCGGCAAGGGCATGCACCGCGTCGACGACCCGGCCGACCTGCCGCATGCGCTCGCGACGGCGCGCCGCGAGGCGGCGGCGTCGTTCGGCGACGACACCCTCTTCATCGAGCGCTTCGTGACGCATCCCCGCCACATCGAGGTGCAGGTGCTCGCCGACCGGCACGGCGGCGTCATCCACCTGGGCGAGCGCGAGTGCTCGCTGCAGCGGCGCCACCAGAAGGTGATCGAGGAGGCCCCGAGCCCGCTGCTGAGCGAGGCGCAGCGCGCCGCGATCGGGCAGGCAGCGGTCGAGACCGCCCGCTCGGTCGGCTACGTGGGCGCCGGCACGGTCGAGTTCATCGTCGCGGGCGACCGGCCCGACGAGCCGTTCTTCATGGAGATGAACACGCGCCTGCAGGTCGAGCACCCGGTCACCGAGATGGTCACGGGCGTCGACCTCGTCGAGCAGCAGCTGCGGATCGCTGCGGGGGAGCGGCTCGCGATCGCGCAGGGCGACATCGTGCTCGACGGGCACGCGATCGAGGCGCGCCTCTACGCCGAGGATCCCGCGGCGGGCTTCCTGCCGACCGGCGGCGAGGTCGTCGACCTGCAGTGGCCGTGGGATGAGACGGGCGGGCTGCGGATCGACGCGGGCGTCGAGGTCGGCACGACCGTCGGCTCGAGCTACGACCCGATGATCGCGAAGGTCATCGCGCACGCGCCCACCCGCGAGCAGGCGATTGAGCGGCTGCGCGACGCGCTGCGCGAGATGCACCTGTTCGGCGTGGTCACGAACCGCGGCTTCTTGCGGGCGCTGCTGCGGGAGCCGAGCGTGTGGGCGGGCGAGCTCGACACCGGCTTCATCGACCGCGAGGGCGAGCGCATCGCCGCCTCGCTCGGCGACCACGCCGACCCAGAGCTCGCGGTCGTGGGGCGGCTCCCGGCCGAGGTGCTCGCCGTCGCGGGTGCCCTCCAGGGCGGCGCGGTGCCGCAGCAGGGACCGTGGGCGGGCGACGGCTGGCGCATGAGCGGCGCGGTCGGCCGCGTCGCGCGCTTCGCCGACGGCGACGGCGTCGCGACCGTGCGGGTGCGCCGCATCGACGAGCCGCAGGAGCACCGGTTCGTCGAGCTGCGCGACGTCGATATCGAGATCCGCCGCGCCGACGGCACGGTCGAGCGGTTCTCGCGGTTGCCTCTCGAGCGTCCGACCTTCGAGACCCCCGACGGCATGTGGGTGTCGACGCAGCACGGCGACTGGCTCGTCGAGGCGCCGCCGCGCACCCGGCGCGGACGCGGTCCCGCCGAGCCGAGCCTCGCATCCCCCATGCCCGGCACCGTCGTGGCGGTGCACGTCGCCGACGGCGACACGGTCGCCGAGGGTGCCGCCGTGATCAGCGTCGAAGCCATGAAGATGGAGCACGTGCTGCGCGCACCCGTCGCCGGCACCGTGCACCTGCATGCCGTCAGCGGCGCGCAGGTCGCGCGCGGGCAGGAGCTCGCGACCGTCACGCCCGGGAGCCCGGGCGACGCCGAGGAGGCCGCATGACCGAGGACCGCACCGCATCCGCCGCGCCCACCGGAGCCGCCGCATCCGAGCGCCGCATCACGCAGCGCGGCCTCTACTTCGACGAGCTCGAGGAGGGCGTCGTCTACGAGCACCGGCCCGGCCGCACGATGACCGAGACCGACAACGTGCTGTTCACGACGCTCACGATGAACCCGCAGCCGCTGCACCTCGACCGCGCGTGGAGCGAGACGACCGAGTTCGGCGAGCCGCTCATGAACTCGATGCACACGCTCGCGACCATGGTCGGGCTGTCGGTGGGGCAGCTGACGCAGGGCACGATCGTCGCCAACCTCGGCTTCAGCGAGGTGTCGTTCCCGGCGCCGGTGCGCCACGGCGACACGATCTACTGCGAGACGCGCGTCACCGCCAAGCGCCCCTCGAAGTCGCGGCCCGGCCAGGGCATCGCGACCTTCGAGCACCTCGCGCGCAACCAGCACGGCGACGTCGTCGCGAAGGCGGTGCGGCAGGTGCTCATGCAGGGGAGCCCCGGCGCCTCGGGCGAGGCCGCGGGGGAGCAGGCATGACGCTCCTCGGCATGGGCCCCGCGCTGCTGTTCTGCCCCGGCGACCGGCCCGACAGGTTCCAGAATGCCGCAGACCGGGCGGATGCGGTGATCCTCGACCTCGAGGACGCCGTCGGGCCCGAGTCCAAGGCTGCCGCCCGCGAGGCGGTGCAGGCGGCGTCGCTCGACCCCGCGGGGACGATCGTGCGCGTGCAGGACGCGTCGGCCGACGGCTTCGAGGACGATCTCGCGGCGGTCGCCGCGTCGCCCTTCCGCACCGTGATGCTCGCGAAGGCCGAGTCGGCCGCGCAGGTCGACCGCGTGGTCGCCGCGGTGCCGGGCGCGCGCGTGGTGGTGCTCGTCGAGACGGCCCGCGGCGTGCTCGCCGTCGAGCCGCTCGTCGCGCACGAGGCGGTCGTCGGCGTCATGTGGGGCGCGGAGGACCTCGTCGCGTCGATCGGCGGCACCTCGAGCCGCGACGCGTCCGGCGCCTACCGCGACGTCGCCGTGCACGCCCGCAGCCGCATCCTGCTGGCCGCCGGCGCCTTCGGGAAGACGGCGATCGACGCGATCCGCACCGACATCGCCGACCTCGACGGCGCGCACGCCGAGGCGGTGGATGCGGCCGCCTCCGGCTTCGGCGCGAAGGCCGCGATCCACCCCAACCACGTCGAGCCGTACCGGCGCGCGTTCGCGCCGACGGCCGAGCAGCTCGACGAGGCGCGGCGCATCCTCGCAGCCGCCGAGGCGACGCCGGGTGTCTTCTCGTTCGAGGGCCGCATGGTCGACGAGCCGATCCTGCGGCACGCGCGCAGCGTCGTTGCGCGCGCCCATACGCTGGGGGCATGAGGAGGCTCGCCGCGGCAGCAGGAGCGCTTGTCGTCGCGGTGGCGCTCGCCGGTTGCGCCGACACGACGCAGGCCTACGAGCGCATCACCGTGCTCGAGGGCGGCGACGGGCTCGCGCTGCTGTGCCTCGACGGCACCGGCGGGGGAGAGCCGCCTGCGTGCAGCGACGACAACCCCGCGATCATGGGGTGGGACTGGATCGGCCTCGAGCACCAGGAGGCGGGCGGCGTCCGCTGGGGCGAGTTCCGCATCGTCGGCGAGCAGTACGGCGACATGTTCATGATGTTCGAGCCGCCCGCCGCTCCCACCCGCTGACCCGGCCGAGGGTGGTCACGACACGCCGCGCGCGCCGGCTGCGCCGGCCGAGGGTGGTCACGACACGCCGCGCGCAGGCGCCCGCCGGCGGCGCGTCGTGACCACGCTCACGGGCGCCGGCGGCGCGTCGTGACCACCCGGTACCCAGGCGTCTACGCCTGCTGCAGGCGCTGCTTCGCCATCGCCACCGCGAACGCCTCGACCTTGGGTGTGCGCCCGTGCACGAGCATCGTGTCGCCTGCCTCGAAGCGCGTCTCGGCGTTCGCCAGCACCCACGCTCCCTCGCGCTTGACGGCGCCGATGCCGACGCCGTGCTGCTGCTGCAGGTTCAGCTCCCGCAGCGGCACCGCCGCGAGCGACGCCGGCACCTCGAGCCGCACCGCCGCGTAGCCCGGTTCGATCTCGATGAAGTCCTCGACGGCGCCGCGCACCATGTGGGCGACGCGCCGGCCCATGTCGGCCTCGGGCCGCACGACGTGGGTGACGCCGAGCTGGTCGAGGATGACCGCGTGCCGCTCGTCGACGGCCTTCGCCCACACCTGTCGCACGCCCACCCGCAGCAGCTGGCTCGTGCAGAGGATGGAGGCGGTCACGTCGGTGCCGATCGCCACGACGACCCGATCGAAATCCGCGAGCCCGAGCTGCTCGATGAGCTCTGGCTGCGTCGCGTCGCCGGCCACGACGCCCGTGAGCCGTCCGTTGAGGGCCTGCACCGCATCCTCTCGGTCGTCGATGCCGAGCACCTCGGTGCCGTTGGCCATGAGCTCGAGCGCGAGCGCGCTGCCGAAGCGGCCGAGCCCGATGACGGCGACCGAGGTCGCCGAGCCGATCGTGCGCGGGTCGAAGGGGTTGCGGAGCCTAGCCAATGACGGGCCTTTCCCCCATGAGGTTGTCGCTGAAGAGCGCGAAGCCCGCATTGTTGTAGCTCGAGACCGCATGGAAGACGGCGAGCCAAAGCGCGTGCAACGGATCCTCGCCGCGGCCGAGCCAGAAGCGCGCGAAGAGCGCGAGTGCCACGACGCCCTCGACGACGAGCGCGATGCGCAGGATGCTCACGACCACCGTGCGCACGCCGCCCGGGCCGTCGAGGTGCGTCTCCTGGGCGGTGGTGATGCGTGAGCCGAGCGTCAAGCGACGCACCACGAAGATGCCGATGAGGCTCGCGAAGACCATGACGCCGAGGCCGCCGAGCTGGATGAGCAACAGGATGACGACCTGGCCGAACGGCGTCCAGTAGAGGGCGGTGTCGACGACCGTCAGGCCCGTCACGCAGGCGGCCGAGACCGCGGTGAAGAGCGCTTCGATCCAGGTGGCCGCGCCGCTGCCCTGACGGGAGACGGGCAGCATGAGCAGCGCCCAGCCGACGAGGTTGAGCAGCACGAAGCCGCCGAAGATGCGCCTGGCGGGATGCTGTCGCTCCCACAGCTGGATGAGACCCGGACGTGCCCGGCCTGTCGTCTGCACGAGCGCCGAGCATACGCCTGTCGGCCGCATCCGGCGCACCTGCGGATGTGACACGCGGCTGTGCGGCCATGTATAGTGGCAGGGTTGCTCCGACAGCGTCGGAAGCGGCTCTGGGTCTGTGGCGCAGCTGGTAGCGCACCTGCATGGCATGCAGGGGGTCGGGGGTTCGAGTCCCCCCAGATCCACCGCACGCACAAGGCTCGAACCCTTGCCAACGGAAACGTTGGTCGAGGTTCGGGCCTTGTTCGCGTCTGCGGCCCAGGTCAGGGCGTTGGCGTTGACCTGCGGATCGAGGAGCATCTCGAAGGGCCGGTTGTGCTCGACGCGCAGCTCGTTGTCCTCGTCGATGAAGACCTTGGTGAAGAAGGCCTGGTTGCACAGGCGCCGGTTGGTGTCGTCGCAGCGGGTGTAGATGTTGGCGCAGTTGGCGAGTAGGCCGAGGGCGTCGTCGAGGTGGGCTCGGGCGTCGGCGTAGTCGCCGAAGTGGGCGTCGATGCGGCGGGTCACTTGGTTGAGTTCGACGACGATTCGGTCCTGCTCGCGCTTGAGCACGGAGAGCGGGATCGCGTCGGCGTAGTGCGCTTGCATGAGGCGGTCCTGCTCGCTTTCGAGCCGGTCACGGTTGGTGGTGAGGCGTTCCAGTTCCTCGGTTTCGACGGCCATGAGCCGGTCGAACTCGTGGTGGAGCATGCCCGCGAGGGCGTCCTGCTGGGCGGGCGTGATCTGGACGCGGGTGTAGTAGTCCTCGACGAGCTTCTCGACGTCTTCGATGAGCATCGCCTGGCGTGTGCAGTCGGTGCGCTTGGAGTGCCGACCGGAGCACACGAAGTAGCAGTAGACGTTGCCGTGGCGGTTCTTCGCGTTGGAGACGATGAGCCGGGAGCCGCACTGGCCGCAGTGGATGGTGCCTTTGAGGTAGTGGCCGTGGACTTGGGTTGCCTCGACGGCGCACTGGTGCGCGGTGAGCACGGACTGTACCTGGTACCAGACCTCGGCTGGCACGAGTGCCGGGTGGCTTCCCTTGTAGCGGGTGCCCCTGTAGATGACATCGCCCTTGTAGTACGGGTTGGTCAGGAGCCGATGGATGGTGGATACCGCCAGAGGCTTCGCCGGCCTCTTCGGCGTGGGCAGGCTGCGCAGCCCGCGCGAGGTGAGTTCGTCGTGGAGTTGGCTGACGCTCCAGTTGCCCGAGGCGTACGCCTTGAACGCCCACTCGATCATCGGTGCTCGCTCGGGATCGAGCTCGATGGTGCGGACTTCGCGCCCGAGCTCGTCGCGCTTGCGGACGTTCAAGTAGCCGATGGGCGCGCGCCCGTTCGTGCCGCCGCCGATGGCCTTCTGGTTCATGCCCTTGGCGACCTCGGTGGCGAGGTTGCGGGAGTAGAACTCGGCGATGGTGGACATGATGCCGTGCAGCAGCATCCCGGAGGGGGTCTCGTCGATGTTCTCGGACGCAGACACGAGCATGACCCCGCACTGTTGGAGTGCGAGGTGGATACTCACGTCGTCGGCGCGGTTGCGGGCGAGCCGGTCGACCTTGTGAACGATGCAGTACGCGACCTTGTTGGCCTTGACATACTGGATCATCCGCATCAGCTCGGGCCGGTCGGACGACTTGGCTGAGGCTCCCGCGTCGACGAACTCCTCGACGATGCCGGCGCCGAGCTGTTCGGCCTTACGCCGGGTCGCTTCGCGCTGGGCAGGGATCGAGAAGCCTTCGTCGGTCCCGCCCTTCTCGGCCTGCTCGCGGGTGGAGACCCGCAGGTACGACACGGCGGCAGCCGCAGTCTTGGGCGGGTCGATGAGGCTGGCTGCCGGATCGTCGGCAATGGTGGTCATCGGGGGCTCACTCTCACGCGGTTCGACCCTCGCGCTCCCACTGTTGGTGGGAGGGGTGTTGATCGTGAGAGCAGCCGTTGAAGGCTGTAGGGCGAGACCCGATGGTCTCGGTGCGTGTCGCCCGCCGAGCGGCGAGGTTTAGGCCACAACACCCCGCATCGCGAGGCTTGCACAGTTCATTCTACCGGGCGGCTTCAGAGGCGGCCAGGCCATCCGGCGCCGCCCGGTAGGTGTCGGGCACCCGCTCGGCCGCGCGGGCCGCGCGGCTCTCGCCGGTCTCCTGCAATGTCAGCCGGATGAGAACCTCGGCGAGCTTGTGCAGGTCGGCGCGTTCGCGGTGGACGGCCCGGACGGAGAACGACCGCTCCTCGTAGGGGCGACGGTCGGTCTTCTTGGCGTAGCGGCTCATCGGTCTACTGCGCTTCGTCGTCGTCCAGGCCGGCGTAGAACTCGTCTTCGGCCTCCTGGCGCTTGCGGACTTGGGCGATGACGAACTCGACGAACTCGGCGTCCCGGTCGGTGAAGGTGAAGTCCTGGATCGTGGGTGCCGGGTCCTCACCGGGCCACGCAGCTTGCCGGGTCGGGCGGTCGCGGTCCCCACGAGTACCGCAGGCCGTGACCCAGTAGCGAAGCCGCTCTCGAGCGTCGGCGAAGTCGCGGTGCCAACCGAGCGGCGCGGATGCGTTCTGCTCGGGGTCGTAGGCCGCGAGCCAATGCAGGTGCAGCGCCGACAGCTCCCAGACCATCTCCGGGTGGTGGTGCCAGAACGGCGGCACCACCGCGACCGGGAGGCCATAGGTGCGCCGCAGCCAGTCAACCCACCGGTTCAGCGCGAGCCATTCCTGCTCCAGCTCGTGCGCCGTCAGCAGGTTCCAGTTCACGGGGTGCGGCGGTTCGGGCATGTCCGCGTTCGTGACGCGGGGCGGTCCGTCGAAGACGTCCGGCTCATCCATCTCATGCTGATCGTTCATGGTGCTTCGACTCCCGAACTCACATGCTGACCGGGGCGTGCGCCGCGGTCGCTGCTCGCTGCGTCGGCTCGTACGTTGCTGCGTCCCGGCCCACTCCATTGCGCGGCGTCCGGTCGACCTCGTAGCGGGTTCGCGCGGCGTCGTGGCCGATCTTCTTGGCGACGAACTCTTCGCCCTCGATTGCCTGACCGTTGCGCTCGTAGTTGACCGGCCGCGTGTAGCCCTCGGCGACGAAGTTGTCGCCCTGGGCGAAGCTCGCGTGCGCGTGCTCAGCGGAACGCCCGAACATCACCAAGTGGTGGTAGGTCGTCCCGGTCTGCGTGAACGAGCCGTCGTCCTCGCGGCGGAAGTGCTCCTTGCCGATACGGGCGAAGAACCTGGCGTCTCCCTTTGCCGTCTCGGTGAGCAACGGCTCCGAAGCGATGAAGCCTGACAGCGATTCCTGGGTGTGAATGGCCATGATGGCCTCCTCCTGACTCGGGCGACCAACTGCGTGTGGGTCGCTCTGTCAGGCAGGTGCACTGGAGCTTCCAAGCGTCGTCAGGAGGCGGGACGGTGGCGCAGAAGCGCTTCGAGTTCGTCGCGGTCAGTGCGGAGCTGCGCTGCGTCGGGCCGGGTCGGCCAGGCGCGCAGGTCGGTGACGATGGGCGGCGCAGAGCGCAGCATCGTGATGCCGGTGCCGAACGGCAGTGTTCGGATGCGGTCTGGCGGCAGGATCGGGACGCGGCGGATCGAGCGCTGATTCGAGCGGGTGCCGTGGTCGCCGAGGGTCACGCTGTCGGTGTGCTCGTCGCGCTCTCCGATGAGCGTGGAGAGGTCTTGGAGGTCACGGCTGTTGGATGCGCCGCCGAGGATGATCTTGACGATGCTGGCGTCCCAGATCGCGCCGGCCTGATGCTCACTCCACCTGTCGCGAGCCTGGGCGAGGGACTGCAAGACCGGCATGGTCGTGATCCCGGTGCCGCCACCTTCGGCCATGAGCGTCGGCAGTGACGGCAGCGGCGCGAGGTTTCCGATCTCGTCGAGCGCGAGCAACAGCGGCGGGTCGAGCCGGGCTCCCGGTGAGCGTGCCGCGAGTCGGCGGGCGGTTTCGATGAGGTCTTCGACGAACGCCGCGACCAGCGACGTGGGGGCTCCCGCTCCGGCACCGGTGGCGAGCAGGTAGAGGGTGCCTTGTTCGGTGAGGAAGGTCTCGGGGTCGAAGTGTTCGTGCGGTCCTGGCGTGACAGCATCGAGTACGCGCGGGTCGGCGAGGGCTGCGAGCGCGAGGGAGACGCCTTGCCAGATGCTGTCGCGGGTCTTGGGGTCGGCGTCGATCATCGCGGCTAGCGAGTCGTCCCAGCCCATCGCGGCGTTCGGGTGCGAGTTGAGGATCGCGACGGCCTCCGACGCCGCGCTGGGATCAAGAGTCCACCTGAACAGCTCGGCCGGCTGGCGGCCGTCGAGCGCGGCAGCGTGCAGCAGGCTCTGGAGTGCTGTGCGGGTCTTGCCCTCCCAGAACCCGCCGGACTCGACCCCGCCAGCACTGAGGCCTGTGGCGGCGGCGAGGCCGTTGGCGCGGATCATCGCGGTCAGCGGATCGTCGCACCCGCGAATGGGCGACCAGCGCAGCCCGGCGGGGATGCCCTCGGCGAGGTGTTGCGGGTCGAACACGGCGACCGGCCCGCCCTTGCGGCGTCGGTCGCGGAGGGTCGCGGTGAGGTTATCGGGCCTGGTGCTGGTGGTGACGACCGCTCCGGGTGCGTCGAGGATCGCGTTGATGACGACATGCAGGCCCTTGCCTGAGCGGGGCGGGCCGATCAGCAGGATCGAGTCTTCGACCGATGCCCAGACCTTCGTTCCACGACTGGCACCGAGCAGGTAGCCGACATCCTGCGGTGCTGGCGACTCCAAGGAGGGCCGCAGCGTGGCCGCGCGGTGAAGCAGTGCTTTCGCGGATGCGGCGGTCTTGACCTCGTGGCTGGTCGCGATCCCCGCCAGTCGGTGCGGGTCGGTCTCTGTCTTCCGCGTGTGGCGGCGCAGCACGATCCACACCCAGACGATCCCGGCAGCGAGTCCGCCGAGCAGTGCCGTGCTGACAAGCCAGTAGACGACCGGGTTGAGTCCGTCGGCACCGAGCGCGGTCGCTGGATCGCCGGGGTTGAACAGTACGGCGAGCCCCGCCGCTGCGCCGGCGTCTGGTTGCGGTGTGCCGGTGAGGAACGCGGCGACGCTACCAGCGGCGCGGAGGGCGAGAGCGATCCCGAACATGCCGATCAGGCCAATGAGGGCGGCATTGGTGAGTTCGTCGCCCATGCCCGCGGCTTGCCGCTGGTTCATGTCAGCCGCCGCACCGCGAGCGTGCCCGAGATGCGCCCGAACAGGATCACCTCGTGTGTGCCGTCCGGCAGGTCGTCGAGGTCAATGAGCGTCCGGGTTTCGCCGGTTCCGGTGGCGTCGGTGTGGGAGACGATCGTCGCGACGGCGACATCCTCGCCGGGGACGAACCCGCCCGCGGTGACCTCGGCCAAGCGCGGCATCCGTCGGGCGTGACGGCTCCGACGAGTCTCCGGCACCGGGTTCTCGGTCGGTGCCGCTGCGCGTCGGGGCTTGCGGGTGCGGAGGATCTCGATGAAGACGCCGCCATCGTTCTCGCGCACTTCGACCCGGACCGTGATGGTGCGGTCCTTGGTGATGGCATCCATGAGCGGCCCGAACGTCGCCCGCGTCCAAGCGCTCCCGTCCGGCGACGCGAACGGTGTCCCATCGACCATCGCGGCGAGGGTGCCGTCTTCGGCGACGGTCACGAGGACATGCGGCAGCTCGACGGGAGCCGTGTTCTCGTCGTCGGTCGTGGTGGATCGGCGTGGGCCATTGAGGTTCATCGGTGGCCTCCGGCTGCACGGCTGCTGGTGTCGAATAGTGCGAGTTCGTCGGGGTGGAGTTGGTGTTGGCAGACGAAGCTTCTGGCCTTGATCCGCCATAGGCCTTGTCCGACGCCGAGGTTTGGCAAGAGTTGCTGCTCGGTGCCGGTCAGGCCGAGAGCGGTAGCGGTCGGTCCGAGTTGGTCGGACTCCTGCCGGTACACGATCCGCGTCTCGGCGTTCGCAAGCAGTGAGTTGGCCAGCGAGCGCATGGCGGAGCCCTGGTCGCCCACGTTGTCGAGGTCGGTGAGCTTGTGGAAGATCAGCATGTTCGCGATCCCGTAGTGCCTGGCGAGTCGCCAGTGCGCATCCATCCGCCGCAACAGAGCCGGGTGGGACATGAGCCGCCAGGCCTCGTCGTAGATCACCCACCGCTGCCCACCGTTCGGGTCGAGCAGCGCAGACTCCATCCACGCCGACGAGCACGTCATCAACACCGAAATGAGCGTCGAGTTCTCGGTGACCCGCGAGAGATCGAGCGAGATCATCGGCAACGACGGATCGAACGCGACCGTCGAAGGGCCATCGAACAGCCCGGCCAGGTCACCGGCCACGAGGCGGCGCAGCGCATGGCCGACAAGCCTGCCGTCCTCGGCCAACCTGTCGTCGGCATCCGCACTCGGGGCGAGGATGCGATCAACGACCATCGGCAGGATCGGCACGTCGTTCTCCCGCACCGTCTGAGTCAGGGCGATGTCGATCGCGGTGTGCTCCAACGGCGACAAGCCGCGCGCGAGCACGGTCTCCGCGAGGGCGCCGATCAGGTCACGGCGTCGCGCAGCGACGGTCGAGGCCCACTGCTCATCCGAGAGTCCGCTGGGCCGGTGGCCTTCGTCGAGTGGATTCAGGCGAGTGTTGAGTCCGTGGCCGAGGACGATGGCGCGTCCGCCGACGGCGTTGGCGACGGCGGTGTGTTCGCCCTTTGGATCGCCGGGAACGTACACGCGCCGCCCGAACGGTAGCGACCGCGTGTAGAGGGACTTGGCCAGCGATGACTTGCCGGAGCCGACGATCCCGGCCAGCACCACGTTGGGTGCGGTGATGATGCCGCGTGCGTAGAGCACCCACGGGTCGTAGACGAAGCTCCCGCCCGAGTAGAGGTCTTGGCCGACGAACACGCCGTCGGCGCCGAGACCGCCCTCGGCGACGAACGGGTACGCGCCCGCCAGTGTCGCCGACGTGTCCTGATGCCGCGTCAGATGAAACCGACCTGGGGTGCGCAGCCGCGCAGCACCGGACTCGCCCGCCTTCGGCAGGTAGATCGTCGCGCGGCGCTCGGCGCGCTCCTGCTCAGCCTTCGCCTTCGCGGCGGCGATCGCGGTCCTGTGCTGCTCGGCGTGGAGCCTCGCCTCGGCCTTGCGGCGCTGCTTGCGGAGCTTGCGCCGCTCCTTCGACGGTGCCACCAGAACGGCAGTGTGCAGCCGCGCGCGATCCTCGGTCACCGCACCAGCCCCCGCGCCTGCTTGACCGCCGTGATCTTGGCCGGCTCGAACCACGACCCGTCTCGCTTCGGCGCGGGCAGGTCGGCCCGCTCTGGGGCGCCCGGCGACGAGTACGACACCAGCAGTTCCGGCCCACCCTGCACCGGCTCGGGCTCGATCTGTTCGGCGGCGTGGGTCTCTGCCTCCGGTTCGGTGTAGCGGCGCAGCAACGAGACGTAGCCGACGTGCGGGTTGACGACCAGCGCGTAGTCGCCCGAGAGCGCCACCCGGTCGTTTGTTCCCTCGCCGGGCTCGTCGTAGACGTATCCGTTCTCCAGCGCGGCCTGCGTGGTCTCGTCGCCGTAGTCCCACTGCGCGAGGAAGTCCACCGCATCGACATGGCCCAGCTCGCCGAGGATGCGCAATGGCCGGTCGGCCTCTTCGCCCTGGAGGAACACCACGCTGACCCACCGCGACGGCGCGGCCTCCTCGACGGCGGGCTCTGGATGCCAAGCGATCCGCCCCGCAGCGATGAACCCCTCCGCGAGCCGGTCATACGCCCGGTCGACGAGACTCGCGGCCTGACGCAACTCCTCCGCAGTGGCGAGCGCGTCCCGCACTCCTGCCTCGTGGCTGCCGGCGTCGTTGAAGGCGTGCGCGGCCTTGCGCTCGTGAACATCAGCGATCTGGTCGAGCGCCTGCCGCAGCGACCGCATCCCCGAGGACAGGTCACCGATAACCCCATACATCTCGGCTGGCTGATCGAACCCCCGGCTCGCGTGAGTGAGTCCGCGCAAGGCTTGGGACGCCTCAGCGGCATCGGCAGTCGAATCGAAGAACGTGGGCATGGTCGGCCTCCTCGCAAGTCGTGTGACCAGGAGGTGTGCTGCGATGACCCAGGCGCTGTCGAAGGCGGCTGACATACTTGATGGAGGCGTCGGAGGGAGGCACGAGGCAGTCACCGGCGAGAAGGAGAGCCACATGGACGACCCGCGCGACGAGTCCGGTAATGATGACGCCGTTGGCAGGCAGACCGCAGAGGACGGTCAGGTCAGGTCCGACGCGCTTGAGGTCGCAGCGTCCACGACCCTCGTCGAGGTGACGCCAGGCGTCGCAGTCGTATTCGGCGAAGTCCCCGACGGTCTTGAACTCATCAGTCTTGACATGGTGCCGTCCTTCGACCGCGCTCAGCTCTCCACCGCTCTCGGCTCCTTCGGCAACGCAGGCACGATCGTCGGGAACGTCGCAGAGGCTGTATCGAGCGCGCAAGGCCTCTTCCGCGTCAACGATGCGACGCTGTCTCTGTTGAAGAGCGGCGGGGAGATGGCAGCAAAGGACGGCGCCAAGCTCGGGGCGATCTTCAAGAACGGTGAACTGGTCGCCCAGGCGCGATTCATCCCAGCCTCCATGACGGCCGCCACGGCGATCGCAGCTATCGGCCCGGCCGTCGCCATGATCGCGCTCCAAATGCAGCTCGGCGAGATTTCCGGCCTCGTCCGCTCCAACATCCAGCTCACGACGCAGACGCTCAAGGCCATCCGAAACGAGCAATGGGCAGAACTTGAAGGGCTGGCGGAGTCCGTCGATGAGGCAGTCAAGGAGACCCGCGAACTCGACGCCATCACAGACTCTGTCTGGGAGCCCATCGCTCCCAGCGGTCCCAACATCCGCAAGCAATTGAAGCTATACCGCAAGAACGTGGCAGGCCATGTCCAGGAACTCGGGAAGTTGGACGGTCGCGCTCGCCGCCAGTACCTCGAATCCAACGCCGAAGCAATCGTCTTCGATACCTACGCGCTTCTCAGCTCACTCAAGACCCACGCGGAGTACCAGGCTGTCCGGGCCGCCCTCGCCAGAACACGAAGCACCAACGACGAGAGCGAAGCGCAGCTCTTCGACCGGATCGCCCGGAACACTCCCGTCGAGATCGACGAGTCGCTCTCCGAAATCCGATCGCTGACCGAGTCGCTCGTCCGCGAGTTGCGGATCATCGCCGAACTCCCCGGCCGCGCCACCGTGCCTCTCACGAAGAAGCGAAAAGACGCCAAGGCTTCTCAACTCACTTGCAGGCAGCTCCTCGAAGCGATCGACCCTTTGGCCAACATGCTCCAGCCAGCAGTCGAGATGCCAGCAGTACCAGCGGCGGTATGCGCACCCGAAGGGCTTGAACTCGATCCGTATCTGCATATCCTTCGGTGGTTCCTTGAGGATGGCGAGACGCTTCGCAGCGTGGCCTTCCCATACGAAATGGGAACTCACAACTTCGCTGGCGTCGTGCCGGCCATTCTCGCCAGAAGGGTTGATGCGACCTGGGATGCGCTCGCGCCAGGAAGAGCCAGTGCCATCGTTGAGAAGTTCGCGTCGAGCACGTTCGTAGCGGTGACTGACCGACGGATCGTCACCGCTAACCCAGGGAACCTCCTAAAGCGAGGCGAACTCGGCCCGATCTACTCCCTGGATGACGTGCGGAATGTACGCGGTCGCTCGCACCGCGGAGCGGGCGTCCGACCCACTATCGACGTGGCCACAGAGGAGCGCGATCTGCATTGGATGTTCCCCGACGCCGCGGAGCACGAGGACATCGACAGCTTGGCGGCGGCTCTCTCCGAAAGAACGCCCCACGCTGTTTCGGCCCCGACAGCGATTGAAGGACTTGCCACAGCAGACTCCGCCATCGATGCCTAGAGATTGCGCGAGTGCAGGCATGAGTGAGCAGGAAGGCTTCCGGCCGACGGGTGGGCGGGCAAAGAGCGGCAAGTGCGCGCTGTGCGGGGCCCGGGCAAGACTCACCAAGGCACACGTGCCACCGAGAGCTGCATTCAACAATGGGAGCTTCTCTTGGGGCGGCACGACAGCAGGCAACCGACTTGCCCACGGGCGTCCACGACTCAGTGGCGCCAGCCTGTATGCGCATTGCGAACCTTGCCGGGCAGCCACATCCCCTTGGGATGACGAGTACATTCGGTGGGCCTACACCTTCGCAGGCAACCTGCTCCACTCCCAATGGAAGGGCGAGCGGACTCATATTGAAGGAAAGCTCAACGAGGTTCGCCCGGGCCGATTCATCCGCTCCGCGCTCGCGGGCATGACAGCGCTGACTCCGAAACTCATCGATTCACACCCTGACCTGGTCGGGGCCGTGCGGCATGGAGTCGCAGCCCCAGCGCCAGAGGGCATCCGGCTCTTGGCGGCGATCGCGCCGGACGGAGCGGCGGCGGTCCTTGAGGGAGCACACGAGGGCTTGGCCGTAAAGCTGTCGCGGGATGGTGGAAGGGACGATGAATGGACGACAACGACCACACCGACAATCTCTGCCGTGATTCACTTCCCTCCGTTCAGCTTGCTGCTCGCGGATCGCCAGCTGGTGAGCGCTTTGCCACATGCCGACTGCACGGACTGGCTAGAACTCGGGGTCGACGACCTCGCAGACGTGTCCCTGGTGCTTCCCGTGGTCGATCTGCCACGAACCCCAGACGCGCCGGTTCCTGTTTCGATGCTTCGGTTCATCGAGGCGCGAGCCTGATCCACTGCCGGAGCAAGGGTCGGGTCACGCCGCGGCGGTGGCGGTTGACTTAGACCCGGCGGCAGAGCGGGAGCGCGGCGGCGGTGAACGCGGCGGCTTGCTGTCCGACGAGGAGCCGGGTCTCACAGGATGCCTGGATCGCGGCTTGCTCGATGGCGGCAACGGCTGCGTCGAGTTCTTCGACGGTGGGTGCGGAGACGGCGATGAGGCCGGTGTAGCGAAGGATGCCGTGTCCGGCGGTGAGGTCGGCTTCTTGTTGGAGCACGTCGTGGTACTCGGCGGTCTGGGAGGCATCTTCGATCTGGCCGATCTTCGCGCGCTGGGCCTGGTCGGAGATGTGCTCGACCTTCTTCTTGCGGATGTCGCGAGCGGCAGCATCGGAGCGCATCGGGGTGCAGATCAGCGAGAACGATCGCTGGATGCCAGTGGACAGCAACACCGGCGACAGGAACCCCGGATACACCAGCGACCGCGGCCACTCGCTGACCCAGAGCACCGCATGGTGAGCGGAGTCGGTGCGCAACCTGCCCCAGGTCTCGGTGACGGCAACCGGCCCCGCAGTCGCAAGCGACTGGCCGAGCCTCCCGTGGCGTTCCAGCGTGGCGGCGATGGCGGGGTCGTAGGCCGAGCGCAGCATCACCGCGATCTGCCCCGGTGTCAGCCACCCGGACGGCGAGAGGTCGGCGGAGCGGAGCGCGGCGACGAGGGTGTTCATCTCCTGGCGCAGCACGGCGGCGGCACCGCGTATCCCGCCGCCAGCGGTCCTGATCTGACGGGCACTGGTCTTCATGTCCAGTGACAGCGAGAGCGTGGTGGCGTGTCGTTCGCCGGCGGGTCCGGCGCGGTCGATGAGTTCGGCGTAGGTGTCGGCCGCCCACGAGCCGTCCGGGGTGCCGTGGGTGGCCCACCATTCGGCCAGTCCGGTGCCGGAGTCCGGGAGGGTGCGTTCGAGGACTTGCAGCGTCGCGATCCGCCCGGAACGGCAGACGGTGGCCAGGACGCGGCCCCAGGAGCTGACGCGGCGTTCCTGCTCGCCGGGATCGAGGAGCACGAACGCGGGATGGGTGACCTCGCACACGACGGTCAACGTGGCGGCGTGGGGGTCGTGGATCATGCCGGCGCTGGTGTCGGGGTCGGTGTACTCGCGCAGTCGCGCCATGTCGCCGGGCAGTGCGAGGGTGCCGACGGGGCGCGGGACGACGATCCTGAGCCGGTACAGCAGTTGGCCGCCGGTGGTGCGCCACAGCCACCAGCAGGCGATGGGTAGCCACTCCACGATGGGACGGCCTGCGATGGGTATCCAGGTCAGGGCTGCGGCGAGTACCCAGATGGGCGCGGTGTAGGCGAGGAGCATCCCGCCGCCGGCGTAGAACGCGCCGATGAGCGTGGCTCCGCCGATGGCAAGCGTGATGAGCTGGGTCAGCGACAGGCCGAGAAGGACACCACGGCGGGTGAGGCGGGAGAACTTCACCGGCACGAGTTCGCCCGCGGTCGGGTGGTCGTGGTTCGTGCTGCTCATCGTCTACTCCTTCGGTGGGCGTGGCGCGGGCGGCGGGGGCTGCTTCGGCGGCGGTGACGGGTCGGTGCTCGGCGGTCGTGGTGCCGGGCTCGACGGCGGTGCCGCAGGTGAGGCGGCGGGCGGCGGCGGGGTCTGCACGGCTGCGTCTGCGGCGTGCTCACCCTGGGCTCCCAACGCGGTTCCGGCCTCCGGCCCGGCGGTCGCGGCACCCTTGGCGACACTCGCCCCGACCACGACGCCTGCCACGACGGGACCGGCCGCGGCTGCACTGCCTCCGCTTGCTGCAGCCCCACCACCGGCGGCCCCTCCGCCGCTCGCGGCGGGTGCCGGTGCCGGGGTCTTCGGCGACGGTGGAGCGCTACCTCCACCGGCGGAGCCTCCGCCCGGGTTCCCGCCGCCGCTGGTTCCGTCGAGCACCTTCTTTGGCTCTCCGCCTGATTGCGGCTTGGTCGGGACGGGGATCGGCCGGTTGAGTGCGCTCTTGGCGTCCTGCTCGGAACCGATGGCGTGGTACATGTCGAACCCGACGAACGCGATGAACTTGTAGGTGAGGTACGGCGCGAACGCGGCCATCGCCATCAGCACGATCCCCGCGATGGGATCACTGACCGAGGCGAGGTCGGCGTCGATCGGTGCCGAGACCTGGGTGATCGCGACGAGGAACATCACGACGAGGACGAGCTTGGAGCAGATCAGGGCGACGACGAACATCGCCCACTTCCCGATCCACCCCCGAGAGGCGTCCCAGGATGCGCCGCTGAACGCGAGCGGCGCGAACACGACCGCCACCAGAAGGAGCGCTTTCCTGACGAGGAGGGACAGCCACACGATCGCGGCGGCGGTGATCGCGAGGCCGGCCATGAAGATCGTGATGATCGCTCCGACACCGGGTGCGGCGATGTTGATCCCGACCAGCCCTGCGGCGAGGAGGGCGATCTTGTCGCCCATCGACTCAGTGGTCTCTCCGGCGGCCTGCACGATCCCGATGCATAGCTGATCGACGACTTCGAGCAGCAGCGCTGTCAGCGCGATGACCACGAACGATCCGAGGACGGACTTCGCCAGCCCCAGCGCGGCTCGGGTGAGGGCGGTGGGGTCGCGGCGGATCAGCCCGGTGATGAGTTGGAGGCAGAAGAAGATCAGCATGACGAAGACCGCGATGCCGAACAGCAGGTTGTAGACGGCGATGTAACCGGGCTTGGTGACATCCACGAGAGTCGTGGTGTCGAAGACCGACCAGACGGCCTCGAACAGCCACCCGGCGGCGGCACCCATCGCCTGGGCGAGCCAGTCGAACGGGGCCGCGACCAGAGACGCGGCTCCTTCGCCGACGGCATCGCAGACCGAGGAGATCACGGGAGCGTCGCACACGCCCATCACGAACACCAGCTCTCGACGACGGGGCGGGTCAGACGGACTGGCCGACGTTCCAGAAGAAGTTGATCAGCGTTACGCTCGCGCCGCAGATCACCGCTGCGCCGCAGGAGACGAGGACGCCGATCTTCCCGCGCGAGGCGAGGTGCGGGTTCGAGGAGTTCGCACCGAAGCCCCACACGATCGCGGACACGATCAGCGCGAGCACGGACAGGATGAGGCCGACGGTCATCACCGCGCCGACGATGGTGCGCAGCTGATTGATCCCCGGCAGGCCGTCGGTGTTGGGGTCGATGTTGATGTCCATCGGCACCAGTAGGGGCGCGGACATGACGTTGGTGAGCAGATCGAACACAGTAGGTCTCCTTGGCGACGGGCGGTCCGCCCGCGAACTCGCAGACGGGGTACACGCGACAGGTGCGCTCTCGTCGCCGTCCCCGTCGGTGGCCGCCCGTAGCCTTGGAGCATCTGTGCGTCGCGCGCCCGCAAGGGACCGCCGGATCGAGAGGTGCAAGGAATATGAGTCAGTACGGGGTGAACTACCTCCAGCGATTGCGTGCCGCCGTTGAGAAGTTCGAGGAAGCCTTCGACGCTTGGATGAGCACTCAGGTCGAGTCAGATCACATGTCGGCGCGCGGCCTCTTTCCTACTGTGTGGACAAAGGAAGGTCAGGAACAGAACGAGGTTCAACGTCTCGAACTCGGTGTCGCCGAGGCTGCTGGCCTGGCAGCGAGCGCAGTGTCAGTGACCGGTGCCTACATTGGGATCGCGGGTCTCGGAGCGATCGACCCAATCTCCAACTGGTCATTTATGTCTGCACCCAAGGCCCCCATCGCGCCTCGGGATATTCGGACTACTACCGCCAACGTCAAGGGCAGGCTCGACGCGATGATCGTCGATGCCGAGTCACGTACGGACTCTGACCTTCCGACCTTCGCTCCCGCACAGTTTCACCCCGTGGTCTGGGCTGGTGCCTCCGCCCATTGGACGACGCATCAGTACCGAGTTGCAGTTCGTGAAGCGGCCGAAGGCCTCACGGTCCACTGGAAGGAACGTCTCGGCAGGAACGATGTCGATGACACGGTCTTCTGGCAGCAGACGTTGTCGCCAGGCGCACCTGAACCGGGCAAGCCGAAGCTCACCTGGCCGGGAGGGTCGGATGACAAGACGGTGAAGAGCATGCGCGGTGGTCTTGAGCCGCTCGCGAAGGCACTCAACGCGCTGGCCACTGGTCTGAACCTCACGGTCCGCAACGTGACGACCCACACGCGCACCGAACTGTCCGAGCAGGAAGCGATGGAGCGCCTCGCGGCGTACAGCTACCTCGCGCGCCTGCTCGACCGGTGCGAAACAGCGAGCGCCGACGCGGAGGAATCGGATCAATGACCGCAACGCTACAAACTCGACCCGACTGTGAGTAGCCAGTTCATCCAGGCGACGCCGCCTCCGGCGAGGACGGCGGCACCGACGGCGACGAGGACTCCGATGCGGCCCTTGCTGGCGGTGGCGTAGTTGCCGTGCGCTGTCGCGATGGCCCACACGATCGCCGAGACGATCAGCATGAGGACGGCGACGATGAGGACGAAGGTCAGGAGAGCGCCGACCACGGCGCGGAGGTCTCCGATGCCGCCGAGCCCGTCGAAGTCGGGGAAGACACCCATCGCCGATCAACCTGCCTTGACGGTGACGTGGAGGTGATCGTAGTGGCCTCCGGTGATGGAGGCGGGGTCGTGCATGCCGCCGCCGTTGTAGGGTCGCCAGCCGTCGGCGTCGCGGCCGAGGGACCAGATTTTCCCTTGCCAGATCAGGTACTCGACGCCGAGCACGTCGGCGTTGTCCTTCATCCAGTTGGTGACCTTCCAGCCGGCGTCGAGTTGGGCCGGGGTGGGTCGCTGGCCGATGCGGTTGCCGAAGGTGATGTCGCACGCCCGCCCGAGGGGGTGCTCGGACTTGGTGCCGGGGCGCGGTGAGTAGCAGCCCCAGCCGGTGTCGGGGAACGCGGCGAGGGTCTGCTGGTAGAGGTGGAGCATGCGGGCGGTGATCTTGCCCGAGCTGGTGGGATCGTCGACGAGCCGGTCGGGGTCTCCATCGACGCCGGTGGGCGTGCCCGCGGTGGTCGTGTTGCAGGCGGCAGGTGATCCGCTGGTCGCCGTGGGCAGGTTCGCGGCCCCGTGCTCGTTGAGCCAGGCGGCGGCGTCGATGGCCTCGCCGTTCGCGCCGCCGGGCCGGACCTCGAAGTGCAGATGTGCGCCGGTGCTCATGCCCGAGGAGCCGACATCGCCGATGTGCTGCCCGGCGCTCACGCGGTCTCCGGGACGGACGTGGATGCCGCTCTGCCACATGTGCGCGTAGGCGGTCGCGACGGTCTTGCCGTCGATGGCGTGCTCGATGACGATGAGGCCGCCGTATCCACCGGAGAACTCGGCGAAGGTGACGGTGCCGTCCGCGGCGGCGAGGATCGGCGTGCCGTCGGCCGCTGCGAAGTCGGTGCCGGTGTGCAGTTTCCGTTCGCCGGTGATCGGGTGCACGCGCATCCCGAACGGCGAGGTCAGCACCCAGGTGCCCTCGGGCAGCGGGAACACCACCCGCGACGACGACACTGCCGGGCCACCAACGCCGCCAGTCGCGCTGCCGCTTCTGGTGAGGGTGGCGAGGATGCTGTCGGCGACGGGCGCGTAGTTGCGGTAGCGGTCGGGGTAGGCGGAGACCTCGACGGCTTGGGCGGCTTCGCCGGGGTCCATCTGTTGCCAGCCGGGGATGTCGAGCAGGCCGCGCGGCGAGGGGTAGTTCGGTCCGGTCGGCCCGCCGAAGAACGCTCGCGCCTGATAGTCGGGGTCCATGAGTTCGGCGACCGAACCCCACCCGGACTGTGGGCGCATCTGGAACAGGCCGAGGGAGTCGTGGTCGCCGCCGTTGCCGTCGTTCGGGTAGTTTGCCGACTCGGGGTAGGCGCTCGTGTTGGTGAGCATCCGCAGCGTGGACTCGGTGAGCGCGGCCATCAGCGCGATCTTGATCCCGGGCCGGCCCACGTCGGTGATGCCGTTGCCGACAGAGATGATGGTGGCCGCGTGCGTGAGCTGTTGACGATTCAGGGTGAAGGTCTCGCCGTTCGCGGTCGTGACGGTGAGCGAGTCCGGGATCGGGCCGAGGTTCACCATCCCGGCAGGGGTTGCACAGTAGGCCGCGGCGGGGTTCATCAGCACCCCAACCCCGAGCAGTGCTGCGGCGGGGGCGAAGAACAGCAGCGCCAGGGCCGCGATGGCGGCTTTGCGGAACACGACGCCAACCCCTTCAACGCAGCGGATTGTCGAGCTGAGACAGCCGCAGCAGGTGGCAGGTCGGATAGGTCGGTGCGCAGACGACGAATACGGTGAAAGCGACCGGATGCTCGCTGGTGACCGCCTGCCCGTTCCAGACCCCGGCACGGTGGCGAGTGCCCTCAATCGTGATGGCCGTCGTTCCAGGCGCGAGCTGCCCTGGCTGTGCCCGCGCTATCGCGTCGGCCCAGGCGTCGGGGACGTATGCGGTGTCGATGGTGAGGTGCTGGCGGGTGGCGTACTGCCGCAGCTCGATCCAGGCGTCACGGGTCGGCAGGTACGCGGCCACGTCGGAAGCGAGCCCCGCCTGTTCATCCCCGCTGGGGTCACCGACCGCGAGGATCGCCGAGGTGTAGTCCAGCGGCCACAACCCCGAAGCCGTGTCCCATGCGAACAGCGTGGACGCCAGACCCTGCGCGAAGGTCGTGGGATCGGCCGAACGCGGAACCGCTGGCACCCGCGGCGGCCGAGGTGTGCTCGGTGCCACCGTCGGCGGGGCCGTGGTGACCGGGCCGGGCTCCGGGCCATCATCGGTGCTGGTGCTGCTGCGGGGGCCGGCGAGAAGTCCGTAGACGCCAACGCCTGCGAGGAGTAGCAGGACGATGCCGGCGGCGATGAGGGCGACGAGTCGGCGGCGGTTCCGGGTGTCAGTGGGTGCAGGGCTCATGCCGAGCAGGTGCACACCCGCCACCGAGGACTGTGGTCAGAGCGCGCGGAGGCGTGGCCTCTCCGCCGTGGCCTCACGGGCGGCTCGGAGGGCATCGGCGAACCGGACGGTGCCGTCGGCGGTGGCGAGGAAGTTCTCGAGTTGCTCATCGGTCAGCTCGGCTGCGAGGGTGTCGGCGTCGTAGTGGGTCCACCATTTCGTCAGTTCGCCCCAGGTCTGGATGAACGCGCGCAGCGGGTAGCGGACGGGTTGGCCGTTGTCCGTGACAACCGGTAGGGGCCGCGGTGGCGTGCGCTTGCCCTTCTTGATCGACTTCGCGTGGGCCACGGCTGCTTCGGCGCGAGCGTGCAGCTCGGCCTCACGTCGCTCCCGCGCGGTGGTGTCGGCATCGCGGATCGCCTGGTAGATCGGATGCACCGGGTCACCGGCCTCAATCCGCTCCAGCCCGGCGGCAGCCTCGGCGCGCAACGTCTCGGGCTGGGTGGGGTTGTTGGCGATGTCTTCGAGGTAGCCGATCTTCTCCAGCGTCGTGTGCGAGGCACCGCCGGGAATCATCGCCGCCGCTTGCTCACGGGCCTTCCCGAGTGGCCCGCTCGACGGTGGTGCAAAGTTTGCACCACCGTCGTTTCCCGGCTGGTTCTCGCTGCTGAACTGCGTGGCGGACTTCCGTCGGGCCGCGTCCTCCGCCATCATTTGCTTGATTTCGCGGTAGAGGCCGGCGGCTTCGAGCTGGGTGTAGGGCTTGTGGAGCATGTTGTCGTCCTGCTCGGCGAGGAGCTGCCCGAGCCGATCAGACAGGCCACTGCGAACCCACACGTTGACGGTGCGCCAGCCGAGCTTCTTGATCGCGGCCAGGCGTCGTGCCCCGCACACGAGCACGCCGTCGATGGTGATGGTGACAGGTTGTAGCAGTCCGTCGCGGTCGATGGATGCCGCGAGTGCGTCGATGTCGCCGAGGTCTGCGCGGTGCCGGGTGCCGACGAGGATCGAATCGACGGTGCGGTCGAGCTGGATGCTGCCGATCTGTGGCTCGGTCACGACGACTCACCGCCTCCGCCGCTCGGCGCGGCAAGTGCGAGGGCGAGGATCAGGTCGTCGTCGCGGAGCAGCAGGTCGAGGGTCTCGCCCAGCAGGAGCCGGAGCAGGATGCCGCGACCGCTGCTGGTGGCCAAATAGGCCGGGTGAGGGTTCCCGAGCAGTGCCTTCAGCAGCGCGGCCCAGGAGCGGCGCGGCAGGTCGAGCAGTGCCCGCGCGTACCGGTCGCGGCGCAGCGTCTCGTAGGCGGACTGGCGGGTGCCCGCTTTCATCAAGGCCCCGCAGACGTGCTCGACCGCAGCCCGTGCCGTGTCGGTCGGCCAGTCGAGCAGGCACAGCATCGCGATGGCGCCCTCGGCCGCCGATCCAGCGGACATGCACGCCTGCGCCGACCCGAGACTGTCGCGGGGCTCCGGCTCGAGGTCGCTAGGGCGCAGGTCGGTGGTGTGGAACGCGGGATGGTAGTCGGCCAGCGCGGTGTCGCGTTCGGAGAACCGTTCAGGGTCGTGGAACGCCGAGACGTGCGCGCGACGAGCCTGGTGCACCGAGCAGAGCAATCCCTGGGCGCGTTCCTCGTAGACGCAGGTGATCCGCACGGCGTGGGTGATGATCGCCCACGGATCGTTGGCCTCGCGGGTCGAGTGGTACTGCATCGCGTCGAACGCCGCCGTGACCGCTTCCCAGGTGTCGAGCTTGTGCTTCCTCGCGAGAGCGCGGTACTTGTCGGCGGCGAACTCCATCAGGTCGCGGGCCACCGGGTCGTGAACCCAGGCATCCTCGCCGCCCTCGGCGAGACGGTTGAGCAGGGCGCGCAGGCCCTCTCCGGTGGTGAAGTCCTCAGTCCCGAAGGCCGTCGGCTCGGCCCTGGTGTTCCTGCTGGTGCGGGTTGGTGTGGTCATGGTGTCGGCACCTCCTGGCAGGCAGGTGCGCACTCGCTCCCACGAGTGCGTCCTGCATGCCGGTGCCGTCGCAACCATGACCTGTCACCGCCGTCAACTCATCGAGACCCCGGAGCGAGACACCTGCGAGGCAAGAGCGGTGCTGCGCCCGAACGCCGAGATCGGCGGCAGCCGACGGGCGCGGTCCCCAAGACGACGAACCCCGGCCCCTATTGGGTTGCGGGTGCGGCGTGCCAGCTCGGCCTGGAAGTCGAGACCGCGGCCGGCCGCGTGCGCCGAGTGCCGGGCGATCAGGTCCGTTGGGCGCACCCACTCCACGCCGCGCCCGCGTACGAGGGCGTGCTGCTTGTCGTCGCGGGCGACCTGCGCGGCCCGCACCGCCTCCGGCGTGCTCATCGCCTCGACGGGCTCGGGGCGCTCCCTCGGCTCATCGCGCACCAGCCGTGCTGGATCGGGCCTGGCGGGATCGTTGTGCTGGGGATTGTCGGTGGTGTTCATGGCGTCGTCTCCTCCCGCTCGTCGGCGGTGTCGGTGGTGTCAGTGAGGTGCGCGACGGCGAACCAGCGACCCACGGTCGAGGGATGCACCCCGAGCTCGCGGGCGATCCGCTTGTTCGACCAGCCCGCCTCCCGCAGCTCCCACCCCAGAGCCCGCCGATCCGCCACACCGTCGTCGCGACGGGGCGGTTCCGGCTCGCCAGACGGCAGAGCCGGTATCGACTCCGCAGCGGCGGCAAGTGCGGTGGCCGGGTCGGTGGTGCGGGTGAGGATCACGGTCAGGTGCGTGATCGCCAGCAGCACGACGGGCGGAACTGCGGCGACCGAGGCCGCGAGCATCCGTGGCACGTCGACGTCTGCGGCGACGACAGCATGGATCGCGTTCGCCGTCACCGAGACGAGGGCGCCGCCGACCAGCAGCGCCCACGGGTACCAGGCCGAGCGTTGCCCGGCGAGGGCGACGACGGCGACCGTGGCGACGACGATGATGCCGTCTACGATCAGTGGCCACGCCCACGCCTGACCCGTCCCGATCCCGGAGCGAGCGGCCAGGTCGGCCAGGGACGTGAACGACAGCCAGAATGCCCCGGCGGCGATGAACACCGTCCCTGCTACCGCCGTCATCGCGGCCCATCGCCGCCCGTCCGATTCACGCCTCACAGCCCAGCCCTCCCCAAAGCTGCGGACGGTGGGCTCGCCGTGCGACCGAACCAGCGATCCGCGCCCTGGCTCCGCCGATCGGACGTGACCTCGGATGGGGGCTGGGTGGCTCGGTAGGCGGAGCGCACGGTCGTGGTGATCTCGCGATCGCCGAGACCTGCCGCCTGTGCCGCAGCCCCCAGTGCATCGAGCGCGTCGGCGGGCGAGACGTCGTTCTCGGCGAGGCGGCAGGCGGCCCAGAACAGGCCCCTGTTCCGCTCGCCCTCGCCCCGCCCGGCGACCCACGCCGCCAACCGCTCGACATCCACGTCCGTCGAGCCGCTGCCGGCGCGTGGCGGTGCCACGGGGCGCGGGTCGAGGAAGTTCCGCAGCCGGGCCGCGTCCACGGTGCCGACCGAGTGAGCGGCAATGTCGGCGACCTCGTAGCGGCGGACGTGGCCGTCGATGATCCGCTTGGAAGGTGGCGCGATGATGTAGCCGCCGTCGCCCCGGAAATCGACGCCCACGTCAGCCGCCTGCCACGACCGCTGCTCGCTGCCTGGTGTCGCCGGGAAGTACACGTGCGCGCCTCCGGTGGGTGTGCGCACCAGCAGACCCGCTCCATCGACGAGTCCCGCGTCGGCGGCGCGCTGGTATGCCGTGCGGCCGTCGTGGGGGCCGTGGACATCGACATCGACGACGACCACGCCCGATGGAGCGCCGGTCGGGATGCCGATGTTCGCGTTCGGTGTGCGCGACCACCACGCGGCAACCTGGTCCGGGTCGCTGTCTGCGTCGAGGAACCCGCGGCGGGTCAGCGGACGCTTTCCCTCGACGACGCACGGGAACACGGGCACTCCCGCCGCCGCGAGACTCCGCGCCGCCAGCGCCAGGTTTGGTGAGCGATCCACGCGAATGATCGTCGCAAGGACATCGAATGGTTCGGGCATCACAGCCCTCGCCCCGCCAGAGCTGGCGCCGACGCAGCACGCGGACGATCGGGCTCCACCGAGTTCGCGGCCGCGCGGGAGGTGCGCGAACTGGGGGTGTCGCGTTCGAGGCCGGGCGGGGTGCCGTCGCCGACCTGGGCCGGGTCGAGCTGGTCGAGGATCGCCAGCGCGGTGTTCCGTACCCGTTCACCGGTGGCTTGCACCACCTGGACGGGCTCTTGGCCGTCCACGCGGGCGGCCCAGGTCGAGACGTACGGGATTGTGTACCCGGCGGTGTCCATGCCGTGCGCCGCCCCGATCATCAACGCCACGGACTCGGCCTCGACCTCGCGGATGCCGCGATGCTGCCGCGCCTCCTCGTCGTCGGGATCGTGCATCACAACATGCGCCAGCTCGTGCGCGAGCGTCTTGACCTGCGCGGCCGGGTCCATGTTCTCCCGCACCGCGACCGTGCGCGCCTCGTAGTCCGTGAGGCCGTTCGCGCCGGAGTTCATCCCCTCGTGCGGCACCCGCAGCACCTCGAACCCCGCGCCGCGAATCTGCCCAGCCAGCCCTTCCCACAACCCCGACGGCGCTTCACCTTCCAGCAGCGCCGGAGCGGGCGGCACCGGCAACGGTTCGCCCTCGGTCTGGGAGGCATCCCACACGTAGGCCGGCCGCGCACCGACCATCCGCGAGCGCACCACCTCGCCGGCCTTCGGCTTCTCCCGCGGCCCGAGCCGTCGCCACGATCCCGCATCGGCAGGGGTCGCAGTGGCGAACCTGCCCGTCACCGGCGCGAAGATCATGTATCCCGGCTGTCCCTTCATCACCTGCCGCCCCAGCCCCTGCCACTGCCGATACCCGGCGACCAGAGTGGGGAAGGGTTCGGGCACGCGGCCTGCCTCGAACGCGGCCTCGTGCTGCACCCAGATCAGCATCGTGTTGTTGAACGACCGCGACCGGAACCGCGCCGCGAAGGCCAGCGCCTGCCGCCAGTCGTCACCCGAGACCAGCGACTCGACCGCTCCGGTCAGCTTCTCGTGCAGCTCGTCGAGCTTCGCCTCTCGCGCCGCGCGGGCGTCCTCGTTCGATGCCATGCTCCGGCCTCCTCTTCGGCGGGCCGCGACGCGACTGCGCGCGGCGGTACACCTGGCAGGTAGGCGCGAACACCCGCGCCCGGACCGTGAGCTGGACATCGTTCACCTCCTTGAGGCAGCCCGAGCCGAGACAGGGACGCGGCATTGAGCATGCTCAAAATGTCCCGGAGTCCTGTTCTAGCACCGACCGTTGAGCATGCGCAAGCCTTGATTTGTGCATGCTCAACGACTACGGTTGAGCATGCACAACCACCCTCCGGGTGGACTACATCGATGCCTTGCCCGTCGCGAAGGGAAGGAGGTCAGCGTCATGACCGAAGACGAGAGCCAGGCTGCGGCCGAAGACCTCGCCAAGCGTCTGCGGCTCCTGATGGACGTTGCCGTGGCCGAGTCCGGCACTGAGCCGACCTACTCGCAGATCGCAGGCTACCTCCAAGAGCGAGGCACCAACCTGTCGCGGTCGCGCTGGACGTACATGGTCAACGGCCACCGCTACGTCCAAGACCCCGCCGTGTTCGAGGGGCTGGCGGCGTTCTTCGACGTGGACGCCGCGTTCCTGCTCGGCGAGGACGGTGCGGCCACGCCCGAGAAGGTCTCAGCGCAGCTCGATCTTGTTCGGTCCATGCGGGCCGCGAAGGTGAAGTCCTACGCAGCGCGCACCCTCGGCGACATCTCGCCGAAAGCACTCCACGCCATCACCAAGTTCCTGGACGAGGAAATGACACCAATGCCTGAGCACTGACTGGGTGTCGCGCAAGGCGAAGCCGATACCGGTCGCTGCTCCCCACTGAGAGGGGCGAACCGTGAATACCGAACAGACCGTATCGGCGGCCGTGGCGGGCCTTCAGCTCGGTGGCACCTTCACCTTCGACGAGCTCCTCCGCTCTGTCCAGGACCGGCGGCACCGCAGGCTTCGGGTCATCGAACTGGCTGATCTCGACACCCACGACGGCCTCTGCGCGCTCTGGCTGGCAACCGAGACCGACGACCTCGTGCTCCACGCCCGCACCGACTCGACACTCCACCGACAGCAGTTCATCCTCCACGAACTCGCCCACATGATCCTCGGCCATTGCGACGGCGATGACTGCACCGTCGACGAGGCGCTGCTGCCTAACATCCCGCCTTACACCCGAGGACGCCTGCTCCGGCGGCAAGACCTCGACAGCAAAACCGAAATCGCCGCCGAGTCCCTCGCCGACCGGCTCGCCGCAAGCATCCGAGGATCGGTGTTCGCCGAGTCCAGATACTCGGAGGTCTTCGGATGATCCAGACGCTCGTCGCGACGCTCATGTGGGCGCTCGTGGCGAGCCTGCTCATCTTTCGTCGTAAACGCGCCGACCGCAGCATCACCTACGCCGCCCTCACCATCGCCATCGCGATGACGCTGAACGTCGATCGCATCTACGCGGTCATCGATCCGCTCCTCGGCGGCACCAACATCGCGACGCTGATCGCAGACGCCGTGCTGATGACCGGACTCTTCTTCCTCGGGCGCGGCGTCATGAAGTCCGGCGAGTACCGGCCCAGGCTCGTCCGCGTCGCCGTCAGCGCGCCCGTCCTGCTCATCGCGCTGCTCGCGATCACCGCATCGTTCCTGTTCATCGACCGCGGCACCACCACGGCACGATTCATGAGCGATCTCGGCGCGCAGCCAGCAGCAGCGGTCTACTCGATCATCAACTTCAGTTACGGAGCACTCGTCATCGCAACGATGCTCCTCCTCGCCGCACGGCAGTCTCGCGACAGCACCGGCATCCAGCGCCTGCCCGCCGCGCTGCTCGGCCTGGGATCGGCGTTCGGCGTTGCCCTCTGCCTCGCCGTGATCGTCATGGATATTGCCCACGCCACCGGCCACCTCGATCTCATGCACGTAATCCAGGCCGCCTACGATCCGCTCTCCGCCCTTACTTTCCTGTTCCTCTGCGCCGGGTTCGCGGTCCAGCCCGCCGTTCGCCGCGCCCAGCACCATGCCCGACGTCGGCACACCATCTCGTTCACGGCGCAGTTGGAGCCGCTCTGGCACCGGGCGACGTACGCGCGACCCGGACTGAGCCAGGCCGACCCCCTCGCCGCCAACAGCGAAGACCCCGAAGGGCACCTGCACCGAGTGATCGTCGAAATCCGCGACGCGATGATCGACCCCCGCATCACCTTCGACATCAGCACCGACGACCGCGACCTACTCGAACGCGCCGAGAGCCACCTCGTCGGAAGCGACAGCGCCCTCACAACGACCCTGACCGTTCCGAACATCGAGGAACGGGAGCCATGATCGGCCGCATCGCCCTCGGTGGAGGGATCGCCGCAGCAGCGGCCGCCGGGGCCGGGTGGGCCGTCGCGCGGCGACTCACGGCACCCGTCGGCCCACGCACGTTCGACCTCACGATCCGCAGCGTTGAGCACGACGACAATGGCGACCTGATCGTGCTCGACCGCACCGAGCAGACCACCGCGCCCGGCATCTACAACCTCTGGTTCGAGAACGGCGGCTGGGCACAACTCTCCACCGAGATCGTCGATCGCGGGGCTACTCGCGTCGCCCGCAGGATCACGGGCACCACACCTGACTTCACTCCGAAGGCTGGCAATTGTGTCTCGTGGAGCGGCGTCTACTACGCCACCCCAGCCGACGCCGGGTTCCATGCACGCGACATCACCATCACGACCCCCGCAGGACGATGCCGGGCGTGGCGCGTTGACGGCGACCCCGCGACGTGGGCGATTCACATCCACGGACTCGGTAGCACCCGCGCCGGCACGCTGCGCGGCGTCCTCGCCGCAACCGAGCTTGGCTACATCTCCCTCGTCATCAGCTACCGCAACACAGCAGAAGGGCCCCGAGTCGGCACTGGCCGCTCAACCCTCGGCTGTACGGAGATGGCCGACGTTGACGAGGCCATCGGATACGCCGTCCGCCGCGGAGCCCAACGAATCGTGATCTTCGGCTGGTCGATGGGAGCCGCGATCGCCCTCCAGCTCGCCGACCACCCGCGCCACAAGGGACTGATCGCCGCACTCGTACTCGACTCGCCGGTCCTCGACTGGGCCGAAGTCATCAAGACGAACTGCGCCCGCAGTGGACTACCCGCAGCAGCCGGACACCTCGCGATCCCGTGGCTCACCCTCGCCCCACCGGCTCGCACTGTGGGCTTGCCGGGAAGTATCCCGCTCCGCTCCTTCGACTGGACCTCCCGAGCCGCAGACCTCACCACGCCGACCCTGATCCTCCACGGCACCCGAGACGACTCCGTCCCCGTCCAGCTCTCACAAGCACTCCGAGACGCCCGCCCAGACCTTGTTGATCTGGCGACCTTCGACGCTGGCCACACCCTCTGCTGGAACACCGACCCCGACCGGTGGCATAAGTCAGTGACCACCTGGCTCAAGGCGCGTGTCCCACGCTGATCGGCAGAACGGAGCGACCACCCTCGGCACCGATCTTGTTCGGCCACGCCCGGAGAAACCCAACTCAAGCCGTACCTCCGCCGGTATCATCGTGAGTGTTGGCCTGCCTGGGCCATAGAGCGAGGGAGGACCAACGTGGCTGAGCCGTGGCTGTCCGCAGACGACATCGCCGCCCACCTCGGGGTCACCAAAGACACCGTCTACACCTGGATCGCCGAGAAGGCCATGCCCGCCCACAAGGTCGGACGCCTCTGGAAGTGAACCGTCCCCGGTTTGATGCCGGTTCCTTTCGAGTCTGGAAGGAAGATAGTCATCATGCCGAAGCAGATCCCGGAGGAGACGAAGCAGCGAGCGATCCGGCTCGTGCTCGACCATCTCGATGAGTACCCGAACCTGACGACCGCGTGCGAGACGGTCTCGAAACGGCTCGGCTTCGGGGCCGAGTCGCTGCGCCGATGGGTGCGGCAGGCTCAGATCGACGCCGGCGAACGGCAGGGCGCCTCGACGAGCGAGTCGGAGCGGGTGCGGCGGCTTGAGCGGGAGAACCGTGAGCTGCGTGAGGCGAACGCGATCCTGCGCGACGCGGCGGTTTTCTTCGCCGGGGAACTCGACCCCCGACGCCGCTGATCGTCGGCTTCATCGACGAGCAGCGGGCCAAGGGCCGCGCGGTCGAGTCGGTCTGCCAGGTCCTGCGGGAGCAGGGCGTGGAGGTCGCCGCGCGAACCTACCGGGCGTGGAAGCGCGCCCAGCCCAGCAACCGCGCTGTGGATGACGCGGTGATCATCGACGCGCTGCTGGCGACCGTCGGCACGCCGGAGGGCATGTACGGGCGGCGGAAGATGACCACGCATCTGCGACGTGCCGGCCACGACGTGTCCCAGCGGCGGTGGACCGGCTGATGCGGGATCTCGGCCTCAACGGCCGGGTGCGCGGGCGTGGCGTGCGCACGACCGTCCCGGATCGGAACGCCGAGCGCGCACCGGATCTGCTCGAGCGGGACTTCACCGCGCCCGCGCCGAACCAGCGCTGGGTGGCGGACTTCACCTACGTGCGCACCTGGGCCGGGTTCGCGTACGTGTCGTTCGTGATCGACTGCTTCTCACGCGCGATCGTCGGCTGGCAGGCCGCGACCACGAAGACGACGCCGTTGGTGACCACGGCGCTGCGGATGGGCCTGTGGCGGCGCGACCGAGCCGGCCGCCCGGCGCTCGACGGACTGGTCCATCACAGCGATGCCGGGTCTCAATTCACGTCCGTGAGCTTCGCCGAGACGCTCGCCCTGGAGGGCATCGCTGCGTCGATCGGCTCGATCGGCGACGCGTATGACAATGCCCTCGCCGAGTCGACGATCGGGCTGTTCAAGACCGAAGCGATTCGCGACGACTCGCCCTTCCGGACCGGTCCGCTCAAGCAGCTGGAGGACGTCGAATGGGTCACCGCTGAATGGGTCGACTGGTACAACGCCAGGCGCCTGCATTCCACCCTCGGCGACGTCCCTCCCGAGGAGTTCGAGGCCGCGTACTACGCTGACCTCGAAACGCCATCACACCCGGTGCTGGCACCCGCATAGGAGCGGCAGAGAACCGGGGACGGTTCAGGAGGATATGCATGGAAACGACGCATAGCCACGGGTCAAGTGGTGGCACTGGGGAGGCGGGTGACTTCCGAGTGCGGCTCGGCATCGCTTTCGGACTCACAGTCACTATCGTTATTGCGCAGTTGATCGGCTCTATCGTGACGGGGAGCCTCGCGCTTCTCACCGACACGGCGCACGCCTTTACTGACGCCTCAGGGCTGTTGGTCGCGCTGATCGCGGCGACCCTCATGCGGCAACCGTCAACGTCAAAGCGAACATGGGGATTCAGGCGCGTCGAGGTAATCGCTGCACTAGGGCAGGCAACGCTGCTGCTCGCCGTAGGCGTGTATGCGGCTGTCGAAGGGGTTCGTCGGCTCTTCGAGCCTCCCGAGATCCCAGCATCCGAGTTGATCGTGTTCGGCGTGGTCGGACTCGTCGTGAACATCATCGCGATCGTGGTGCTCTCCGCGAATCGCGGCGCGAACTTCAACATGCGGGCCGCGTTCCTAGAGGTGCTGAACGATGCGCTCGGTTCCCTCGGCGTCATCGCCGCGGCAATCATCATCTGGACGACCGGCTTCCAGCAGGCGGACGCGATCGCCGGCCTCTTCATCGCCGCGCTCATCGCGCCGCGAGCGTTCCTCCTGATGAAGGAGACCGCGGGTGTACTCATGGAGTTCACCCCGAAGGGGCTCGACCTGGACGAGGTCCGTCGCCACATCCTCGAGCTCGAGCACGTGGTCGCTGTCCACGACCTGCACGCCTCCACCGTTGCGACAGGATTGCCGACGATCAGCGCGCACGTGGTGGTCGACGACGAGTGCTTTACCGACGGGCACGCAGCCGAAGTCCTACAGGACATCCAACAGTGTGTCGCCGGGCACTTTCCGATCGCGGTGCCGCATTCGACCTTCCAGATTGAGACCGCGCGGATCAGTGAGCAGGAGGCGACTGGCGTCAGGCATCCGTAGGTGGTGGCGACGCCGACTCGCGCTGCAGCATCCTGGTGTCGGCCTAGCATGGGAGCATGCTGCTTATCGTTGCCGCCGCTGCGGCTGTCATCCTCCTGCCTTCCCACGCATCCGTCACCGGCTCGACTCCGGCCAACGGAGACGTGGTCGTGGAGCAGCCGGGCACGTTCAGCGTCGTGATGAACGAGGAGATCCTTGCGATCGAAGGGGCGAGCGGAGCCAACGTGATGCAGTTGACGGACGCCGACGGGTTGTTCTACGGCGATGGCTGCATCGCCGTAGAGGGCGGAACCATCGCGCTCGACGCCGAACTCGGTGGAGCTGGCGACTACGCCTTGACGTATCAGCTCGTGTCGGCCGACGGACACGCGGTCGACGGTGTCATCGAGTTCGCGTTCGAACCGGCATCGGGTGCTGAAGGTGCGAGGGGCGGTGAAGCCGCACCAGTGTGTGGAGAAAGCGCTCCCGCGTCGTCGGCGCCCGCTTCACGGGAGACGGGCGACAGTAGTTCATCGAGCTCGCCGGAGGCTATCGCGGCGCCTGATACGGGTGCTGAGGACCAGACGGCAGAGGGAGGCAACCTGCCGCTGTTGGTCGCCGGAGGGGTCGCGGCCGTCGTCTTGGCCGCGGGGATCGTCTTCGCGATCAAGCGCCGCTCTGGCGCCGAGGCCGGCGGAGCCGACCCGAGCTAAGGGATCTCGAGCCGCGTTTCGCGGGTCTGCAACCAGAGCAGGGGGTCGAAGGACACATAGTCGCTGTTCTTCAACTCGAGGTGCAGGTGCGGTCCGGTGGATCTGCCGGTGCTGCCGACCTGACCGACGACAGTCGACACATCGACGACCTGACCGACTTCGACTCGGATGGACCCCGCCTGCATGTGCGGGTACCAGGACTGCACGAATTGACCGTTGATGTTGTGGTCGACGAAGACGGCATAGCCGCCGCCGCCCGGGTTGTTGCCCTGCCAGACGGCTGAGACGACGCCGTTAGCAATCGGGCGGATCTCCTGCCCAGGGGGAAGCGGGATGTCGGTGCCACCGTGCATCCCACCGGGCCGGTATCCGAAGCCACTCGAGATCGGTAGCTGAGAAATCTGCGGAAACGGAGTCTGCACATAGTCGGTCTCGAGCATCGACCAGGCATTGGGAAAGGCGGGGCTCCCGCCGTAGTAAGTCCCGCCGCGCTCCCTGTCCGCGACCACCTGGACTGCGGCTCGTTCCTCGGGCGACATCAGCGCCGCTTCGAGGGGGTCGTTGACGACGATCTCGTCGCGGGCGAAGAGGGTCGTCGCCTCCGCGGTGACGGGATCCAGCGCTTGCACATCCGGTTCGATCTGCGCGACCGCGGGGTCTGACTCGGCGGGCAGTTGCATCGCTTGAGCGGGCAAGGACGTGACGACGACGAGCGAGCCGATGAACAGCAGGGCGGCACCGGCGGTCGTCTTCCGCGCGATTCGGCGGAGGCGTCGGGTCGCCGTGTCGGATGGGCGCGTGGGCGAGGCAGGAGGGGCGGGCCGGAGCGGCGATACGCGAGCGGCCCGAATGGTGGGAACATGCTCGCCGCCATTGCCCAGCGCCGCGGCGTCGACGACGATGTGCGAAGATGCGCGCGTCGGCTCGGCCAGCCGGACAGGGATGGCGCGCGCCGTGCGCGTGGCGGCTTCGCGGATGGCGCGGCGGCTCGTGTAGATCGGTGGCGAGCCCTCCGCCACGGTGGCACGCGCGCTAGCGCGAGCTTCCGCCGCGGTCTGCGCGATCTTCGCAGCAGCACGCTCGCGCTCGCGCATCGACTTACGAGTCAAGACCTGAGGCGTGTCTGGCGACGCGCTTTCATGGAGTGCGCCAGCTGACCGGTCGGGTTCTGGTGTCACGCGTAGCTTGGTCCTTGGGTTGGGAACGATAAGTGTCGACATTCGAGACAAGGCATGTAGCAGGTCATGCTCATGCCGTCGTCGCGCGTGCAACCAGTGTCGCCAGCGCAATCCTCCTTCTAAAGTAACGGAACGGTAACGGACGGGCAAGTCTTGACTGCGCGCCTGCAAGGGAGGCGCCGGCGCCAGGGCTGATTCCAGACACGCCCCGCAGGCCTCCGCCGATCTCGACTCTCAGGTGGAACATGAATGTTGATACCTTGGCCAGGCTCGGCTTGGCCGGGCTTGGCTTGAGTCAGCGGGTAGTGCAGCGCTAGTGCTGCCGGACGGGAAGAGATGGCACAGTCTGATGGGCGGGCACTCGGCGCGCGTTCGCGCTGGAGCAGCCTCCGATTCGGCATGGCCGCGACCGTCGCCGTCGGTGCCATGCTTGCGACGTTGATCGTGCCGGGTGTGCCGCAGGCCGATGCTGTCGACGAGTACGGCTTCCCGACCTGGGCGGAGGTCGAGGCCGCCCGCGGCAGTGTGAGCGCCAAGAACCAGCAAATCAGCGAGATCCGCGCCCTCATCGCGCAATTGGAGACTGACGCGGTGGATGCGCAGGCCCTCTCCGACCAGCGCGCTGCCGAGGCGATCGAGGCCCAGCGCGTCTACGACGAGGCCGTCGCGGTCGCCGAGCGGCTGCAGGGCCAGGCCGACGAGGCCACGGTGAGTGCCGAACAGTCACAGCTCGCTGCTGGCCAGCTCGCTGCGCAGCTCGCGCGCTCCGGTGGCACGGGCGACATGAGCGCCGAACTCTTCGCCAACCCCGGCTCCGCCGACACCTGGCTCCACCGCCTCGACATGATGGATCGTGCCGCCGGCACTGCAGACACGCTCTACGAGCAGGCGCAGCAAGATGCCAACGCCGCGCAGGCGCTGCAGGACCAGGCCGCGGTCGCCCGCGACGAGCTCCAGGCGCTCAAGGTCACCGCTGATGAGGCCTACGCAGTGGCACAGGCTTCGGCGATCGCGGCGCAAGAGGCCGTCGAGGCCCAGCAGGAGCGGCGGGTCGAGCTCGAAGCGCAGCTCGAGGTGCTGGTCGAGGACCGTGCCGCGACCGAGGACGACTACCAGGCAGGGCAGCGCCACCGCGCGTGGCTAGCCGAGCAGGAGCAGCTGCGGCTTGAACGTGAGGCGCGTGAGCGCGAGGAGGCCCGCCAACGCGCGCTCGAGGAGCAGCGACGGCTCGCCGAGCAGGCCGCTCAGAACGGTGGCGGGTCCGGTGGCGGCAGCTCCGTGCCGCCGACTGGCCCGAGCAGCAGCGGCTGGGTTACGCCGCACTACGGCCGCTTCACTTCTGCGTATGGTTGGCGTAACGACCCGCTCGGACAGCTGGGCCGCAAGTTGCACGCCGGCGTGGATATCGCCGCCGGCTGCGGTACCCCGATCTACGCGGTCGCCGACGGCACCGTCGCGCTGCGCTCGCGCGACACCTATGGCGCGAACATGCTCTACATCAACCACGGCGGCGGCGTGCAGAGCGAGTACTTCCACATGATCCGCCCCGCGAACGTCTACCCCGGGCAGCGCGTGAGCGCTGGACAGGTGGTCGCCTACGAGGGCTCGACGGGCTACTCGACAGGCTGTCACCTGCACTTCCAGCTGCGCGTCGGCGGCACGCTCACCAACCCGGAGTCGTTCTTGAACTCGCGCGGCGTCTCCCTGCGCTGAGATGTAGGCGCTGCGGCCACGTTGGCATGGCTGCCTGACCGGGCTTGGTCCGTGGCTGCGGCGGGTTCTTCGACAAGTGGGTCGTCTGATGTGCGCGGAGCCGACGAACTCGCGCCTAGAGACGATCGCGCATTGCCTCCTCGAGCTGCTCTTGCGTCGGTGCCCCAGCGAAGCCCTTCTCCGTCGCGTAGATCTGGCACGCCAACCCGCGGACCGGTGTCGCCGGGAACAGATCGGCCTCATTGACCTGGATCGTGGGAGAGCCTCCAAACCGGTTGCTCGTAGCCTCTGCTTCGGTGCGAATCGTCACCGACTCGACGGGTACGTCGGTGACAGCTAGCGTGTCCAACGCCCTGCGCGTACGTGCTTCGGCGTCCGCAGTGTTCGGGCAGTCGTCGAGATGCAGCAGCTGCACTTTCACGCAGTCAAGCCTCCCGCTCGTTCCTCGGGAATGGCCGCCCTTCGTGGGCGGCGAGCTGAGGGCGGCTCCGGCGTTCCCGCTGCTGCGGGATTCCTGCCTCGTCCGAATTCACGAGAAGCAGGCAGAGCAGTGCGACCCCGGCGAGGACGAGGATGTCTGCGACGTTCCCGACGAAGAGGTTCCCGTACGCGATGAAGTCCGTGACGTGCCCGTGCCCGAAGGAGGGCGGGTTCACGAGCCGGTCGACGAGATTGCCGGCCGCACCGCCGAGGATCAGCCCCAGGGTGATGCCCCATCGAGCGCCGCGCAGTCGCGTGGCGAAACCGAGCGTCACGATAACCGCGATGACGGCGGCGACGGTGAACACCCATGTGGCGCCGGAGCCGATCGAGAACGCGGCTCCGGGGTTGGAGACCAACGACAGGCCCAACAGGTCGCCGACGAGCGGGACGCGATGGCCCGGCTGCAACTGGGCCAATGCGAGCGCTTTCGTCCCCTGGTCGAGGATCAGCCCGGCTCCAGCGACGGCGACGGCGATGCCGAGCGCGCGCGGCGGGGTGGCCCTGGACCTGTCCCGAGCTGGCGGTCCGTCGTGCGCCACGGTTGACTTCGCGGCGCTTGTCCCGTCCTCTCGCGCGATCATTAGGCCGCCTTCCGTGTGCGCGCGGCGCGGAGCCCGTTGAGGATCACTATGACCTCTGCGATCTCGTGCACCAGGACGACGGCGGCGAGTCCGAGAACGCCGAAGAGTGCGAGTGGGAGCAGAGCGGCGATGATCAGCAGCGACAGGATGATGTTCTGATTGATGATGTGGCGCCCACGGCGAGCGTGGTCGAACGCGCGCGGGATGAGGCGCAGGTCGTGGCCGGTGAAGGCGACATCCGCGGACTCGATCGCAGCGTCTGACCCGGTCGCTCCCATCGCGATTCCGATGTCTGCGGCGGCGAGGGCGGGGGCATCGTTGATGCCGTCGCCGATCATCGCTGTGCTTGCCTTGCGGGACAGCTCGCGGATCGCCGTCGTCTTGTCTTCGGGGCGGAGCTCGGCGCGTACGTCGTCGATTCCAGCGTGCGCGGCGAGGGCGTGCGCGGTTCGGGCGTTGTCGCCGGTGAGCATGGTCACGCCGACGGCCTGGCCGGCGAGCGTGCGGACGGCCTCTGGAACTTCGGGGCGCAGCTCGTCGCGGACGCCGATTGCGGCGACCGGCGTCCCGTCGCGGTGGACGATCACGACCGTCATGCCCTGCTCCTCCAGTCCAGCGACCCGGCTGGCGAGCGGGCCCGCATTGAGCCAGCGGGGGCTGCCGACGGTGATCCTCGCCCCTTCGACGGTGCCTTCGATGCCGTGTCCGGCTTGCTCGGTCACATCGAGCGCCGCGCGGGCTCCGGGCGCTGCGGCGGTGATCGCTGCGGCGAGGGGGTGCGTGCTGCGCTGCTCCAGCGCGGCCGCCCACTCCAGCGCCTGGTCCTCTGACACGCCGTCGGCGGTGAGGACCGCGGTGACGGCGGGCTCGTTGCGGGTAAGGGTGCCGGTCTTGTCGACGGCGACGTGGCGGATCGTGCCGAAGCGCTCGAAGGCCGCGCCGGACTTGATGATCACGCCGAACTTGCTGGCAGCACCGATCGCGGCGACAACCGTGAGCGGTACGGAGATGGCCAGCGCGCACGGGGAAGCGGCGACGAGCACGACGAGGGCGCGGGTGATCCACAGCTCGGGGTCGCCGAGCAGGGAGCCGAGGAGTGCGACCAGGGCGGCGAGGATCAGCACACCGGGAACCAGCGGGCGGGCGATCCGATCGGCGAGGCGGGCACGGTCGCCCTTCTCGGCCTGCGCTTGCTCGACCAGTCCCACGATCGTGGTCAGCGAGTTGTCCGTCCCCGCCGCGGTCGTCTCCACCTCGAGCGCACCAGCGGTGTTGATCGCCCCGGCCGACACGGCGTCGCCGGGCTCGACCTCGACCGGGATCGACTCGCCGGTGATCGCGGAGGCATCCAGGCTGCTGCGTCCCGAGCGGACGATCCCGTCCGTCGCGATCCGCTCCCCTGGACGGACCAGCAAGATCTGCCCGACGGTCAGGTCCTGCGCCGCGATCTCGGCAGAGGCCCCACCGCGGCGGATGGTCGCGGTGTCGGGGATGAGCTTCAGCAGTGCCCGCAACCCGCCGCGGGCACGGTCCATCGCCTTGTCCTCCAGCGCCTCCGCGATCGAGTACAGGAACGCCAGCGCTGCGGCTTCCTCGACGTATCCGAGGATGACCGCGCCGACCGCGCTGATCGTCATCAGAAGCCCGATACCGAGCTTGCCTTTGAGCAGCTTCCGGATCGCGCCGGGGGTGAACGTCGACGCGCCCAGCAGCAAGCCGATCCAGAACAGCACCAGGGCCGGGATCGTCGCCCCCGACCATTCGCAGAGCAGCCCTGCGAGGAACGCGAGGCCGGATAAGACTGGGACGAGGATCCCTCGATCCGTCCACCAAGGCCCGTTGTGGTCGTCATCCTCGTCGATTGCGGGCCCATCCACTCGGGACTTCGTCACGGACCTCATGCGTCCGCTCGCGCGCAGCAGCCCGGCACGGTGCACGAGGCGTCCACGCACGGCGCTTTTTCATTCACGGCCAGCGTCACGTCCACGAGCGAGGTCAGCGCCGCCGCAAGGTGAGGGTCGGTGATCTCGTAGCGGGTCTGCCTGCCCTCGGGCTCGGCGACCACGATGCCGCAGTCGCGCAGACACGTCAGGTGGTTCGACACGTTCGACCGCGTCAACTCCAACTGTCGCGAGAGCTCGGCGGGGTAGTTCGGGCCCTCGAGCAGCGCCATCAAAATCCGGGAGCGCGTCGGATCGGCCATCGCCCGGCCGAGCCGGTTCATGACGCCGAGACGCGGAACAATAGTCAGCATGCAATGACTATACAGTTATCGGTGAATTCAGGTCGCACCTCTTCGGGTCACGCGACGGCAGCGGTGTCGATCCGATCACCGTCGACGTCCTGCCACGTCCACAAACGATGGCGGTGGAAGTGGCCGCGGCGTGGAGTCGGGTCACGTGTCATCGAGGTCCGCTGTCGCGGCGGCGCGGGCTCTTCTACTCAGGTGATGTCGATGAACACCGGTGCTGAACCTCCGATGTCGACACCGGCGATCACGGTGTTGAAGCCTGACCAACCGCCATGTACGGCGCGTCCACCGCCGATGTAGATGCCGATGTGCGCGCGACCCACCCCGCCGTCTGCGTAGTAGATGACGTCGCCGGGCGAAGCAGCTGACATCGGGATCGTCGGACCGAGATTGAACAGCGAGCTCATTCCCGAGTACGGCAGTCCCGCGGCCCCGATTGCGCGGCGCACCATGGCGACGCAGTCCTGGGAGACGCCGACCTGCGCGATTGCGGCATCCGCGATGACGCTGCCGGTGGCTCCGGCTGCAGTCACGGGCTCCGCCTGCGTGGCGCTCGGAGCTCCGGCACCGTTGCCTGCGGTACCGGTCGCGGCCGCCTGTCCTGCCCGTTCCTGTCGCTCCAGCGCTTCCTCGCGTTCTAGCGTTTCCTCGCGTTCCAGCGCTGCTTCCAGTTCTGCCCGGATCTGGGAAAGCTCTTCGGCGGTCGTGGCCTGGACATCGAGGCGGTCGTCGCTGAGGCCGTTGTCGCCGGCGGTCACGACGCCCGACACCGCCTGTGCGTCGATAACCATGTTCGGGAGCGGCTGCCCGGAGCCGGGGTCGGCGGCGAGGGCCGGCGCCGCGAGAGGTGTTGCGAGGGCAGCGGCGATGGCGATCACGCCGACGCGGCGTACGCCCAGACCGATGGAGGCTCGGGTCATGCGCGGCCCGTTGCGCGAGTCGGTGGAATTGGTGTTGTGGATCGGGCTTGGCACAGGCAGTTTCTCCGTAGGTTCGGGTGCCAGCGGCACAGAAGTCGACGTTACCAATCCGTTACCTACCTGTCACCTTCCGCGCAGAGTTGGCGGCGTGCCGCATGCGATAGCTTGCTCGCACCATTCATAGGAGCGACCAGTACGCTCCAAGTGATGCTCACCCGGTACTCCATGGCTGGCGCTGCCGAGCGCGCTGATCGATCCCAGCGTGGGTCCAAGCTCTCGACACAGAGCTTCCCTGGCCGCAGCAGCCGCTCCACGGTCCGTGGTCTCTTGATCCCGGCGGTCACGGTGAGTGCGCTGGTGCTCACCGGCTGCGGCAGCGCAGCAGGTGTCGACGGCCAGGGCGGCGATGCCGGCTACATCGCGGGCGACGGTATCGTCACGGAGATCGCGCCGGAAGCGCGCGCCGCTCCCGGATCGTTCACCGGCCCCTTGGCCACCGGCGGCGAGTTCGACTCCGCAACGCTCGACGGGGTCGCGCTCGTCAACTTCTGGTACGCCGCCTGCCCGCCCTGCCGCGTCGAGGCGCCCGTGCTCGCGGACCTGCACGCCGAGTATGGTGACCGAGTCGACTTCATCGGGATCAACGTGCGCGATGGCGCCGCCCAGGCGCTGGCCTTCGAGGAGGAGTTCGGCATCGAATACCCTTCGGTGCTCGACGACCAATCCGCTCAGGGCCAGCTTGCGTTCGCAGGCATCGTCGCCCCCAACGCGGTGCCATCGACGATCATCCTCGACGCCGAGGGTCGTGTCGCTGCGCGCGTCTCCGGTGCCGTCACGGACACCAGCATTCTCGCGACCCTGCTGCAGGAGGAACTGGAGCGATGAGCCGGCTGCTCGTGCTGAGCGGTGCCCTGGACCCAGGCGGGGCCGTGCTCAGCGGGCAACTGCTGCTCTCCGTCCCGATCGCGCTGCTTGCGGGCATCGTCTCCTTCGCGAGTCCCTGCATCCTGCCGCTGGTCCCGGGTTATCTGGGCCTGATGGGATCGCTGGTCGGGGAGGAGGGCGGCCGTGCCAGGCTCATCACCGGCGTGGCGCTCTTCGTCGGCGGCTTGACCGCCGTGTTCGTGCTCGGCACCGCCCTCGTCGGCACCATCAGCTCGTTCCTGCTCGTTTGGTCCGCGGTGCTCGTGCGCGTTCTCGGCGTGCTGCTGATCCTGCTGGGGATGGTGTTCGTCGGGCAGTTCCGGGTCCTCCAACGCGTATGGAAGCCGCCGCAACTGAAGGGCGGCGGAATGTGGACAGCGCCAATTGTGGGGATCATCTTCGCGCTCGGCTGGACCCCGTGCTCGGGCCCGACCCTAGCCGCCATCAGCGCTCTCACCGTCACCACCGGTAGCGCCTGGCAAGGCGCCCTCCTCGGCTTCGCCTACGCCCTGGGGCTGGGCATACCGTTCCTGCTGCTCGCGATGGGGCTTGGCTGGATGGGCTCGGCGATGGCGTGGATGCGACGGCACATCCGGGCAATCAACATCGGCGGAGGTGTCACTCTGATGATCATCGGCCTACTGATGGTGACCGGTGTCTGGGACGCGATCATGAACGAGATGCAGGGGTGGATCCCCTCGTATGTCACGATCATCTAGCCGCGATCACGCGGCCGCCACCGACCCGCTGCGCCCGGTCGACCACGTCGATGAGCCAGAGCGCGACGAGCTCGCCTTCGGTAGCGGGCCGAAGCTCGGCGTCCTCGGCTGGCTGCGGTTCATGTGGCGGCAGCTCACCTCGATGCGCACCGCGATCGTGCTGCTGCTGCTGCTCGCCGTGGCAGCGATTCCTGGCAGCCTCGTGCCGCAGCGCTCGAGCGACCCGAACGGCGTCATCCAGGTGCGCGCCGACAACCCGAGCTCGTCTGGTTCTACGACGCGCTCTCGTTGCACGACGTCTACTCGAGCCCGTGGTTCTCGGCCATCTACATCCTGCTGTTCACCTCCTTGGTCGGCTGCGTCATCCCGCGCCTCATGCACCACTGGAAGGCCATGCGCGCGCTGCCGCCGCGCACGCCCGCCCGCCTGTCTCGCCTCGTCGGCTTCCAGACCGTGGCGGGCGACGCATCCGACCTCGACCGTGCGGATGGGGTGCTCAAGAAGCTCGGGTACCGCACGACGCGCTACGGCGACTCGGTCTCTGCCGAGCGCGGCTACCTGCGCGAGACGGGCAACCTGCTGTTCCACATCGCGATGCTCGCGCTGATCCTGGTGGTGGGGCTCGGCTCGGGCTTCGGCTACAACGGCCAGCGGCTGCTGGTGGAGGGCGCGGGTTCGCGAACACGCTCTCGAGCTACGACACGTTCACGGAAGGGCAGTGGTTCGACGACGCGACCCTGCCGCCGTTCGCGGTGCAGCTCGATGACCTCGATGTCGTCTACGAGACGAGGAATCCGAACGCCGTGGGCGCGCCGCTCGATTTCACGGCACACGTGTCGGTCACTGAGGGCGGGGAGGCGCGCGACGCGCAGATCAAGGTGAACGAGCCGTGGACGTCGCGGGCGCTGACCTCTACCTGATCTCCAACGGCTATGCACCGCGCATCTCGGTGCGCGATGCCGAGGGTGAGCTCGTCTACGACGAGTACACCCCATTCCTGGCGCAGGACGACCTGATGACGAGCTGGGCGTGATGAAGTTGCCGGACGGCCTGGAGGAGCAGCTGGGGCTGCGTGGCTTCTTCTACCCGACCGCCGTGGAGCTCGACACCGGTGCGCTCGCGTCCGCGTACCAGACATCGCCAACCCCGTGCTGTCGCTGCAGGCGTTTTACGGGCGACCTTGGGCTCGACGCGGGCATCCCGCGCTCGGTGTACGCGCTGGAGACCGACGAGATGACGCAGATCGCGGGTGGGGAGTCGGGCACCGATGCGCTGACGATCGCGCCGGGGCAGACGGTGGACATCCCCGGTGGGCTCGGCACGATCACGTTCGAGGATGTGCGGCGCTACGGCGTGATTGAAGTGCACGTCGACCACACGCAGACGCCGGTGCTCTGGATTACGGTGGTGCTGTTCCTCTCCATGCTGGGTTCGCTGCTCATCCCGCGCCGCCGCATGTGGGTGAAGGCTGCGGAAGGGCGGCTCGAGCTCGCTGGGCTCGCGCGCGCGAGGACCCGACGCTCGAGCGGGCGGTCGAAGACCTCGCAAGACGCATTGGGGCGACGCTGTCGCCGGTGTTGGCCGGAGGATCGACTAACTGTACGAATTGACCGTGGGCGGGCGGGCATCGCCAAAGGTTCCCGGACGACCGCTGTGCACCGGGTCAAGCGCGAAAGTGCCGCGGTCTCGGGGCCTCTTGAAGCCTTGGAGTCGGAGACTGTTGCGAACCACCAGCGCCGAGGAGACATCGGCCGCAATGCTCGGATTGAGGAGACGAAGAGGCCTCGAGCTCGGATTGGACGTAGTCCGGCAGCGTCGAGCGATGGGCACGGGGTCAGCACGACTGCTGACGCACTGGCGCGCCGCTCGAGCGCAGGCTTGGCGGCAGTGCGGTGGCGATCGCTCCCGAGCTGGGCTGTTCAGCTCTGCCGGTCCGCGTCGCTGCCCTGGGCCCGCTGCTGCAGCCGCCGCAGGTACTCGTTGTATGCCTCCGCGTCTTCATCGGCGCGGCGCTGGTCCCGCCCGGCTTGCCTCGTGTCTTGGCGTCGCCATCGTGCGAGCGTCACGATCAGCATCGCGAGCAGCGGCAACTCTCCGAACGTCCATGCCAGAATCCCGGCAATCCCCTGGTCGCGAACCGGGTCGACCTCCCACGCTTCCGGAGCAGCGGCGGCGAAGTAGGGGACGACCGGCGTCGCCGAGAACAGCATCACGAGCCCGAACGCGGCATGAACCTGCATCTCGAGAAACACATCGAACATCCGGCTCGGATACGAGGTCCGGCGCGGGAGCGGATCCGAAGACACCAGCGGCGCGGTGATCAGGATCCCCACGATGAGGAACACGACTTCAAGAAGGATGTGGCCGAACCAGAATCGCAGCACCACATCCGCGACGCCACCGAAGTAGAGTCCGAAAAAGGACAGCAGCATCAACGGGATGACGAGCGCCGGATGCAGCGCGAATCGAGCCGCTCTCGAACGCAATCCACACAGCGCGACTCGGAGCACGGTGTTGCCCAGGCCACGATGCGGTGTGGCGCGCAGGAGCAGGGTTCCCGGGGATCCGAGAACGAGCAACGGGGCGATCACCACCATCAAGGCGAGCTGCTGGAACATGAATATGGAGAACATCAGCCGGCCATAGGCGTCGACGCCTGCGCCCGTGACCACCGCCACCAGCAGGCAGGCGAGCAGGAAGCAGGCGGTGCGCAGCCACGGCCAACGATGTCCGTGCCGTAGCAATCGCACGACCCCCGCCACGTAAACGATGGCGAGCAGAATGGAGATCGTCGGCAACACAAGCGCGGACGAAGAGACCGGGAGCAGGAACTGGTCGAAGCTCGGGGGCGTCAGACCGACGGCGTCGGCGGCGCTCATCGCCGAAGGTCGCGATCTGCTGCGACGGCCCGGCGATCACACGCAGTTCGATGCCGGTGCTGAGTGCATCGTGGGTGGCTCACGACACCCACCACAACTGCGACATGGTCCACTCCTGGTTCGCTGGCCGCGTGTTGCCGCAGCACTGTCCCGGTGCGCCTTCACGAGCGCACCGAGCGCGCGCTGCTGTCCATCCGCGGCTGATCTCACGCAGCTGGCAGCAGGTCTGCGCGCTTCTGGGCCCAGCGTAGTCGGCTCAGGCAAGCCGTCGCCGCGAGGCATCCATCTGACGACCGCGCACTCTCCTGACGAGAGGCAGCGAACTCCGATAGCTGGGGGACTGGACGGCACCAGATTGCGCCGAGAGCCGCTCTCGCTGGGTCTCAAGTCGCGGCTGCGGTCGTGGCGGCTGGTCCGGCGTGACCGCCATCGTCCGTCCCAAGCAGGATTGGAGACGCTCCACGATGCGTCGCTGCAAGTGTTGGGGTTCATGGGGCCCTCAACACGGAAGGGTACAATCGACCCGTGCCCGTAGCTGATCTCGACTCCTACTCGCTGCTGCTCGTCTACTCAGCGATGGCGGTGTACACGCTCGCGTTCATCGCCTACGCGATCGACGTCGCGCGCCGCTCGGCGACAAAGATCGTGCCCGCCGAAGCGCGCATGCCCGTCGGCGCTGGCGCGCCAACGTCCGCGGCCGAGCCGACGGTGGCCGGCACCCCGGGCGCGGCAGCCGGGCGCGGCGCCCGCATCGGTTTCACGCTGACCGTGCTCGCATGGGCGCTCCACCTGGGCGCGACACTGCTGCGCGGGCTGGCTGCCGGACGGGTGCCGTGGGCGAACATGTACGAGTTCGCCCTCACCGGCGTCGCCGTCATCGTCGGCGTGTTCGTGCTGTCGCGGCTGTGGAAAGACCTGAACTTCCTAGGGGTGTTCTTCACCGGGCTTGCGACCGTGTTCCTGGGCGTTGCGACGGTCAACTACTACGTAGCGCCCACACCGCTACCGCCCGCCCTGCAGACGTACTGGCTCGTCATTCACGTCTTCGTCGCGACGCTCGCGACCGGCTTCATGGGCCTCGGCACGGGCCTGAGCATCCTGCAGCTCATCAAGGAGAAGCGCGACAACGGCTTCCTGCGGTCGCTGCCGAGCCCGGTGCAGCTCGAGGATCTCGCCTACCGGGTCGGCGTGATCGGGTTCATCTTCTGGACCTTCACGCTCATCGCGGGCGCGATCTGGGCGGAGCACGCCTGGGGCCGCTACTGGGGCTGGGACACGAAGGAGGTGTGGACCTTCGTGATCTGGGTCGTGTACGCGGGCTACATCCACGCGCGTGCGACGCGCGGCTGGCGCGGCTCTCGTTCGGCGTGGCTGCAGATCATCGGCTTCGCAGCGATCATCTTCAACTTCACGATCGTCAACCAATTCTTCACCGGCCTGCACGCGTATAGCGGGCTTTGACGGTCAGCAATCACCTCCACGCGAGCTGATCTGTGTCGTGTCCTGGGGGCCAGCGTGGCCAGGCAGGGAGCGGTAGGCAGCTTCGACTAGGCGTTGCAGGCTTGGCCGATTTCGCGTCTTCGCGTGCGACCGGCGAGCCGTTCCCCTACCCAGGGCCGATACGACCAGCAGCGCCATAGCGCTGATGACGACGAGCTCGCGGGCTGCAGCGATAGATCGAGAAGCAAGCGAACGGGTCGAGTACCACGTTGTGCTTCCTCGACTCTACCTTGCCGCCGCGTGCCGTCGCTCATCGACAGCGCATGGACGCTGCTCGCGTCCCTCAGCACGCCTCGGCGCCACGCCGACGAAGACGCGGAAATCGGCCAAAGCCTGCAACGCCTAGTCGAAGCTGCCTACCGCTCCCTGCCTGGCCACGCTGGCCCCCAGGACACGACACAGATCAGCTCGCGGTGGAGGTGATTGCTGACCGTCAAAGCCCGCTATACGCGTGCAGGCCGGTGAAGAATTGGTTGACGATCGTGAAGTTGAAGATGATCGCTGCGAAGCCGATGATCTGCAGCCACGCCGAACGAGAGCCGCGCCAGCCGCGCGTCGCACGCGCGTGGATGTAGCCCGCGTACACGACCCAGATCACGAAGGTCCACACCTCCTTCGTGTCCCAGCCCCAGTAGCGGCCCCAGGCGTGCTCCGCCCAGATCGCGCCCGCGATGAGCGTGAAGGTCCAGAAGATGAACCCGATCACGCCGACCCGGTAGGCGAGATCCTCGAGCTGCACCGGGCTCGGCAGCGACCGCAGGAAGCCGTTGTCGCGCTTCTCCTTGATGAGCTGCAGGATGCTCAGGCCCGTGCCGAGGCCCATGAAGCCGGTCGCGAGCGTCGCGACGAAGACGTGAATGACGAGCCAGTACGTCTGCAGGGCGGGCGGTAGCGGTGTGGGCGCTACGTAGTAGTTGACCGTCGCAACGCCCAGGAAACACGGTCGCAAGCCCGGTGAAGAACACCCCTAGGAAGTTCAGGTCTTTCCACAGCCGCGACAGCACGAACACGCCGACGATGACGGCGACGCCGGTGAGGGCGAACTCGTACATGTTCGCCCACGGCACCCGTCCGGCAGCCAGCCCGCGCAGCAGTGTCGCGCCCAGGTGGAGCGCCCATGCGAGCACGGTCAGCGTGAAACCGATGCGGGCGCCGCGCCCGGCTGCCGCGCCGGGGTGCCGGCCACCGTCGGCTCGGCCGCGGACGTTGGCGCGCCAGCGCCGACGGGCATGCGCGCTTCGGCGGGCACGATCTTTGTCGCCGAGCGGCGCGCGACGTCGATCGCGTAGGCGATGAACGCGAGCGTGTACACCGCCATCGCTGAGTAGACGAGCAGCAGCGAGTAGGAGTCGAGATCAGCTACGGGCACGGGTCGATTGTACCCTTCCGTGTTGAGGGCCCCATGAACCCCAACACTTGCAGCGACGCATCGTGGAGCGTCTCCAATCCTGCTTGGGACGGACGATGGCGGTCACGCCGGACCAGCCGCCACGACCGCAGCCGCGACTTGAGACCCAGCGAGAGCGGCTCTCGGCGCAATCTGGTGCCGTCCAGTCCCCCAGCTATCGGAGTTCGCTGCCTCTCGTCAGGAGAGTGCGCGGTCGTCAGATGGATGCCTCGCGGCGACGGCTTGCCTGAGCCGACTACGCTGGGCCCAGAAGCGCGCAGACCTGCTGCCAGCTGCGTGAGATCAGCCGCGGATGGACAGCAGCGCGCGCTCGGTGCGCTCGTGAAGGCGCACCGGGACAGTGCTGCGGCAACACGCGGCCAGCGAACCAGGAGTGGACCATGTCGCAGTTGTGGTGGGTGTCGTGAGCCACCCACGATGCACTCAGCACCGGCATCGAACTGCGTGTGATCGCCGGGCCGTCGCAGCAGATCGCGACCTTCGGCGATGAGCGCCGCCGACGCCGTCGGTCTGACGCCCCCGAGCTTCGACCAGTTCCTGCTCCCGGTCTCTTCGTCCGCGCTTGTGTTGCCGACGATCTCCATTCTGCTCGCCATCGTTTACGTGGCGGGGGTCGTGCGATTGCTACGGCACGGACATCGTTGGCCGTGGCTGCGCACCGCCTGCTTCCTGCTCGCCTGCCTGCTGGTGGCGGTGGTCACGGGCGCAGGCGTCGACGCCTATGGCCGGCTGATGTTCTCCATATTCATGTTCCAGCAGCTCGCCTTGATGGTGGTGATCGCCCCGTTGCTCGTTCTCGGATCCCCGGGAACCCTGCTCCTGCGCGCCACACCGCATCGTGGCCTGGGCAACACCGTGCTCCGAGTCGCGCTGTGTGGATTGCGTTCGAGAGCGGCTCGATTCGCGCTGCATCCGGCGCTCGTCATCCCGTTGATGCTGCTGTCCTTTTTCGGACTCTACTTCGGTGGCGTCGCGGATGTGGTGCTGCGATTCTGGTTCGGCCACATCCTTCTTGAAGTCGTGTTCCTCATCGTGGGGATCCTGATCACCGCGCCGCTGGTGTCTTCGGATCCGCTCCCGCGCCGGACCTCGTATCCGAGCCGGATGTTCGATGTGTTTCTCGAGATGCAGGTTCATGCCGCGTTCGGGCTCGTGATGCTGTTCTCGGCGACGCCGGTCGTCCCCTACTTCGCCGCCGCTGCTCCGGAAGCGTGGGAGGTCGACCCGGTTCGCGACCAGGGGATTGCCGGGATTCTGGCATGGACGTTCGGAGAGTTGCCGCTGCTCGCGATGCTGATCGTGACGCTCGCACGATGGCGACGCCAAGACACGAGGCAAGCCGGGCGGGACCAGCGCCGCGCCGATGAAGACGCGGAGGCATACAACGAGTACCTGCGGCGGCTGCAGCAGCGGGCCCAGGGCAGCGACGCGGACCGGCAGAGCTGAACAGCCCAGCTCGGGAGCGATCGCCACCGCACTGCCGCCAAGCCTGCGCTCGAGCGGCGCGCCAGTGCGTCAGCAGTCGTGCTGACCCCGTGCCCATCGCTCGACGCTGCCGGACTACGTCCAATCCGAGCTCGAGGCCTCTTCGTCTCCTCAATCCGAGCATTGCGGCCGATGTCTCCTCGGCGCTGGTGGTTCGCAACAGTCTCCGACTCCAAGGCTTCAAGAGGCCCCCGAGACCGCGGCACTTTCGCGCTTGACCCGGTGCACAGCGGTCGTCCGGGAACCTTTGGCGATGCCCGCCCGCCCACCGGTCAATTCGTACAGTTAGTCGATCCTCCGGCCAACACCGGCGACAGCGTCGCCCCCAATGCGTCTTGCGAGGTCTTCGACCGCCCGCTCGAGCGTCGGGTCCTCGCCGCGCGCGAGCCCAGCGAGCTCGAGCCGCCCTTCCGCAGCCTTCACCCACATGCGGCGGCGCGGGATGAGCAGCGAACCCAGCATGGAGAGGAACAGCACCACCGTAATCCAGAGCACCGGCGTCTGCGTGTGGTCGACGTGCACTTCAATCACGCCGTAGCGCCGCACATCCTCGAACGTGATCGTGCCGAGCCCACCGGGGATGTCCACCCCACCGTCTGCCCCGGCGCGATCGTCAGCGCATCGGTGCCCGACTCCCCACCCGCGATCTGCGTCATCTCGTCGGTCTCCAGCGCGTACACCGAGCGCGGGATGCCCGCGTCGAGCCCAAGGTCGCCCGTAAACGCCTGCAGCGACAGCACGGGGTTGGCGATGTCTGGGTACGCGGACGCGAGCGCACCGGTGTCGAGCTCCACGGCGGTCGGGTAGAAGAAGCCACGCAGCCCCAGCTGCTCCTCCAGGCCGTCCGGCAACTTCATCACGCCCAGGCTCGTCATCAGGTCGTCCTGCGCCAGGAATGGGGTGTACTCGTCGTAGACGAGCTCACCCTCGGCATCGCGCACCGAGATGCGCGGTGCATAGCCGTTGGAGATCAGGTAGAGGTCAGCGCCCGCGACGTCCAGCGGCTCGTTCACCTTGATCTGCGCGTCGCGCGCCTCCCCGCCCTCAGTGACCGACACGTGTGCCGTGAAATCGAGCGGCGCGCCCACGGCGTTCGGATTCCTCGTCTCGTAGACGACATCGAGGTCATCGAGCTGCACCGCGAACGGCGGCAGGGTCGCGTCGTCGAACCACTGCCCTTCCGTGAACGTGTCGTAGCTCGAGAGCGTGTTCGCGAACCCGCGCCCCTCCACCAGCAGCCGCTGGCCGTTGTAGCCGAAGCCCGAGCCGAGCCCCACCACCAGGATCAGCGCGAGCATCGCGATGTGGAACAGCAGGTTGCCCGTCTCGCGCAGGTAGCCGCGCTCGGCAGAGACCGAGTCGCCGTAGCGCGTCGTGCGGTACCCGAGCTTCTTGAGCACCCCATCCGCACGGTCGAGGTCGGATGCGTCGCCCGCCACGGTCTGGAAGCCGACGAGGCGAGACAGGCGGGCGGGCGTGCGCGGCGGCAGCGCGCGCATGGCCTTCCAGTGGTGCATGAGGCGCGGGATGACGCAGCCGACCAAGGAGGTGAACAGCAGGATGTAGATGGCCGAGAACCACGGGCTCGAGTAGACGTCGTGCAACGAGAGCGCGTCGTAGAACCAGACGAGCTCGGGGTTGTCGGCGCGCACCTGGATGACGCCGTTCGGGTCGCTCGAGCGCTGCGGCACGAGGCTGCCAGGAATCGCTGCCACGGCGAGCAGCAGCAGCAGCACGATCGCGGTGCGCATCGAGGTGAGCTGCCGCCACATGAACCGCAGCCAGCCGAGGACGCCGAGCTTCGGCCCGCTACCGAAGGCGAGCTCGTCGCGCTCTGGCTCATCGACGTGGTCGACCGGGCGCAGCGGGTCGGTGGCGGCCGCGTGATCGCGGCTAGATGATCGTGACATACGAGGGGATCCACCCCTGCATCTCGTTCATGATCGCGTCCCAGACACCGGTCACCATCAGTAGGCCGATGATCATCAGAGTGACACCTCCGCCGATGTTGATTGCCCGGATGTGCCGTCGCATCCACGCCATCGCCGAGCCCATCCAGCCAAGCCCCATCGCGAGCAGCAGGAACGGTATGCCCAGCCCCAGGGCGTAGGCGAAGCCGAGGAGGGCGCCTTGCCAGGCGCTACGGTGGTGACGGTGAGAGCGCTGATGGCGGCTAGGGTCGGGCCCGAGCACGGGGTCCAGCCGAGCGCGAAGATGATCCCCACAATTGGCGCTGTCCACATTCCGCCGCCCTTCAGTTGCGGCGGCTTCCATACGCGTTGGAGGACCCGGAACTGCCCGACGAACACCATCCCCAGCAGGATCAGCAGCACGCCGAGAACGCGCACGAGCACCGCGGACCAAACGAGCAGGAACGAGCTGATGGTGCCGACGAGGGCGGTGCCGAGCACGAAACACGGCGGTCAAGCCGCCGACGAAGAGCGCCACGCCGGTGATGAGCCTGGCACGGCCGCCCTCCTCCCCGACCAGCGATCCCATCAGGCCCAGATAACCCGGGACCAGCGGCAGGATGCAGGGACTCGCGAAGGAGACGATGCCCGCAAGCAGCGCGATCGGGACGGAGAGCAGCAGTTGCCCGCTGAGCACGGCCCCGCCTGGGTCCAGGGCACCGCTCAGCACGAGCAGCCGGCTCATCGCTCCAGTTCCTCCTGCAGCAGGGTCGCGAGAATGCTGGTGTCCGTGACGGCACCGGAGACGCGCGCAGCGACACGACCCTCGGCGTCGAGGATGATCGTCGATGGCACCGCGTTGGGGGCGACGATGCCTGCGAACGCAAGCTGGCCCTGAGCGGATTGGTCGTCGAGCACCGAAGGGTATTCGATGCCGAACTCCTCCTCGAAGGCCAGCGCCTGGGCGGCGCCATCGCGCACGTTGATCCCGATGAAGTCGACTCGGTCACCATACTCGGCGTGCAGGTCCGCGAGCACGGGCGCCTCGACGCGGCAGGGCGGGCAGGCGGCGTACCAGAAGTTGACGAGCGCGACCCCGTCGAGCGTTGCGGAGTCGAACTCGCCGCCGGTGGCCAAGGGGCCGGTGAACGATCCGGGAGCGGCGCGCGCTTCCGGCGCGATCTCCGTGACGATACCGTCGCCCGCGATGTAGCCGGCATCGCCGCCCTGGCCGTCGACACCTGCTGCGCTGCCGCAGCCGGTGAGCACCAGCGCACTCACCGTGACCGCCGGGATCAAGAGACCACGGACCGTGGAGCGGCTGCTGCGGCCAGGGAAGCTCTGTGTCGAGAGCTTGGACCCACGCTGGGATCGATCAGCGCGCTCGGCAGCGCCAGCCATGGAGTACGGGTGAGCATCACTTGGAGCGTACTGGTCGCTCCTATGAATGGTGCGAGCAAGCTATCGCATGCGGCACGCCGCCAACTCTGCGCGGAAGGTGACAGGTAGGTAACGGATTGGTAACGTCGACTTCTGTGCGCTGGCACCCGAACCTACGGAGAAACTGCCTGTGCCAAGCCCGATCCACAACACCAATTCCACCGACTCGCGCAACGGGCCGCGCATGACCCGAGCCTCCATCGGTCTGGGCGTACGCCGCGTCGGCGTGATCGCCATCGCCGCTGCCTCGCAACACCTCTCGCGGCGCCGGCCCTCGCCGCCGACCCCGGCTCCGGGCAGCCGCTCCCGAACATGGTTATCGACGCACAGGCGGTGTCGGGCGTCGTGACCGCCGGCGACAACGGCCTCAGCGACGACCGCCTCGATGTCCAGGCCACGACCGCCGAAGAGCTTTCCCAGATCCGGGCAGAACTGGAAGCAGCGCTGGAACGCGAGGAAACGCTAGAACGCGAGGAAGCGCTGGAGCGACAGGAACGGGCAGGACAGGCGGCCGCGACCGTACCGCAGGCAACGGTGCCGGAGCTCCGAGCGCCACGCAGGCGGAGCCCGTGACTGCAGCCGGAGCCACCGGCAGCGTCATCGCGGATGCCGCAATCGCGCAGGTCGGCGTCTCCCAGGACTGCGTCGCCATGGTGCGCCGCGCAATCGGGCCGCGGGACTGCCGTACTCGGGAATGAGCTCGCTGTTCAATCTCGGTCCGACGATCCCGATGTCAGCTGCTTCGCCCGGCGACGTCATCTACTACGCAGACGGCGGGTGGGTCGCGCGCACATCGGCATCTACATCGGCGGTGGACGCGCCGTACATGGCGGTTGGTCAGGCTTCAACACCGTGATCGCCGGTGTCGACATCGGAGGTTCAGCACCGGTGTTCATCGACATCACCTGAGTAGAAGAGCCGCGCCGCCGCGACAGCGGACCTCGATGACACGTGACCCGACTCCGCCCGCGGCCACTTCCACCGCCATCGTTTGTGGACGTGGCAGGACGTCGACGGTGATCGGATCGACACCGCTGCCGTCGCGTGACCGAAGAGGTGCGACCTGAATTCACCGATAACTGTATAGTCATTGCATGCTGACTATTGTTCCGCGTCTCGGCGTCATGAACCGGCTCGGCCGGGCGATGGC